>JAIUPN010000020.1 GCA_020160755.1 Pseudomonadota bacterium | reverse complement strand
CTGCTTCGCTTCATTCTGTCCGACTCCTTCGCGTCGGACTCTACTCAAAATCGGTCACATTTCAGGGGAGCACGTCAGCGGGGTTCGAATGAAATTCAGGTTATCCGGCAAGCCGCTCCTCGCTGTGTCGATGAGCGCCGCGGTGCTGGCGGGCTGCGTCAGCAGCGCCGCGATCGTGCCGCAGCCGCGCGCGCAGCAGCCCGCGGCAGTGCGTGGCCCGGCCGGTGCGGTCACCGTGCCGATCGGTCAGCCCGTACGCTCGCAGATGCCGCGCCCCGCCGGTCCGCTCGATCCCGGTTTCCGCCGTGCGCCCGCCGGTCTTCAGGATCGCATCTTTGAACTATGGCGTGCCTTCCCCGGCAAGACCGGCATCGCGGTTCAGCGCATCGACGGCGAATGGGCGCTCGCGCAGCGCGGTCCCGACCTGTTTCCGCAGCAGAGCGTGTCGAAGCTATGGGTCACGCTGACCGTGCTCGACGCGGTCGACCAGGGCCGGCTGAGGATGGACCAGCGCGTCCGCATCGGCCCCGAAGACCTCACCCTGTTCCACCAGCCGCTCGCGGCGCGCGTGCGCGCCGAAGGCTCGGTGACGATGAGCGTTCGCGATCTCATCGAAACCGCGATCACCCACAGCGACAATACGGCGAACGACAGCCTGCTGCGTACCGTCGGCGGACCCGCAGCGGTGCGCGCGTTCATTGCGAAAAAGGATCTGGGATCGATCCGTTTCGGCCCCGGCGAGCGCCTGTTGCAGGCTGGAACCGCCGGGCTGACCTGGCAGCAAAGCTATTCGGTCGGCCGCAATTTCGAGACCGCCCGCGCCGCACTGCCCGCTGCGGCGCGGCAGACCGCGATGGACAATTACCTCGCCAACCCGGTCGACGGGGCGAGCCCTGCGGCGATTGCGAGCGCGTTGACGCGCCTCGCGCGCGGCACCTTGCTGTCGCCCGAATCAACCGACTATCTGCAGGGTGTGCTCAGCCGTACGAAGAGTGGGCCGAAACGGCTCAAGGCAGGGCTGCCGCCGGGCTGGCAGTTCATGCACAAGACCGGCACCGGCCAGAATCTGGGTGGCATGACCGCGGGCTATAACGACATCGGAATCGCGACGGCGCCCGACGGCACGCGCTATGCGATCGTCGTGATGATGGGCAGCACGACCGCGGGCATTCCCGCGCGCATGGCGCTGATGCAGTCGGTCTCGTCGGCCGTCGCCGAATATCACGGAAGGTAATCCCCGATGAAGCTTGCTGCCCTGCCGCTGCTTGCGCTGTCGCTCGCGCTCGCCGGATGCGCGACGCCCGAGACGCGGCTACGCACCGGACTCAATAACGCCGGTCTGTCGAAGGCGATGTCGGCGTGCATGGCCGAACGCATGGTCGACCGGCTCTCGCTGCTCCAGCTCCGCCGCCTGTCGGCGCTCGGCAGCCTCAAGGACAAGCGCGTCACCGACCTCTCGCTCGACCAGTTCTTCCACAAGGTCCGCGCGCTCAAGGATCCCGAAATCCTGACTGTCTCGACCAGCTCGGCGGCGCTCTGCGCGTTGCGCTAGGTCAGTCGCCCGGAAAGCGGGCGACGAGGTTCGGCGGCGGGAAGCTGTCTCGCACCTCTTCGGAACGGTCGGTGGGCGGCCATGTCTCGCCGCGGGAAAAATCGCCGATCGTCTCATATTGCCCCAGCCGCGTGAGCGACGTGACGACATAGGGCTGCCCCTCGGCACCCAGGATCGACGCGCGGTCGGCGAGGTGGAAATGCAGGTGCGGCGCGCTGGCCTGCCCGGTAAAGCCGAGGAAGCCGACGACCTGTCCGGCCTTGACGCGGTCGCCGACCGCGACCGGCGCACCCTGCTTCAGATGTTCGTAAATGGCAAAGCGGCCGCCGCCGATGTCGATCGCGACGAAATTGCCGCTCGCGTCGGCGATGCCCGGCCTCGGCCTTCCCGACACGGTGGCGGGATCGGGCACATCGTCGCGCAGCGCGACGACCGTACCGTCGGCGACCGCGAGCACATCGGCGCCGAAGCCATAATGATTTGACGGGATGTCGGCGTCGCCCGACGACAATTTGCCGCTCGTGTCGACCTTCATCCAGTCGATCGCAAAGCGGCCGGGCAGGGTGGCGGATCCTTCGGTGGCATAGAAGACGCGGCGGTGTCCGCGCTCCATGCCCGGATCATAGACCGCAACCCACGGTCCTCCGCGCAGCGGCGGGGCAAGGCGCGGTGGTGCCGACTCGGGTGTTGCGGTCCCACCGGAAATAGAGAAGCTGGCATCGTCGCCGCCGATTTTGCCGAGCGTCAGCCGATGCGAGATCGACCCGCGCGAATAGGCGGCGGGAACGGGCGTGTTGACATAAATCACCGCGCGGCGGCCCGGCTCGATCACCCGCGGCCCGGCTTCACCCTTCGGCCCGGCTATTGCGAATGCCGCGGCCAGTTCGTCGCCTTCATAGGTCTTGATCGGCGTGCCCGCTTCGATGACCAACCCGTCAAGCCGGAACGGAACGCTGGCAAAATTGGTAAGGTGCAGTTCGTAGACGAGCTGGTTGGTCTCGCCGATCCGCACGATTTTCGGGGCCTCGCCGATCCGCATGTCGAGCGACTGGGTGGTTTGCGCGGCGGCCGCAGCCGGGCCGGTGAAGGCCAGCAACACCAAAACAAGAAGCTTTATCCGCATCTTCGGCTCCCTCGTCCCGTTCCCCCGCGCTCCCCGGTTACCAGCTTGGGTCGGGGGCGTCATCCCGAAGACGGACCGGCCTGCCGAAAGCCTTTGCCACGCACAAGAATATCTGGGGGGGGCAGGGGTAGCCTTGCGGGCGAACTTGTGCTTATGCGGCGCCAAACTTCTCCCCGCTCCAGAGTCGAAAGGCCCGGCAGACCTCATGAACATCCACGAATATCAGGCGAAAGAACTGCTCGCAAAATTTGGCGTCGCTGTCCCCAAGGGCATTGCCGCGATGAGTGTCGAAGAGGCTGTTGCAGCCGCGAAGCAGCTCCCCGGGCCGCTCTATGTCGTGAAGTCGCAGATCCACGCGGGGGGCCGCGGCAAGGGCAAGTTCAAGGAGCTCGGCCCCGACGCCAAGGGCGGCGTCCGCCTCGCCAAGACGATCGAGGAAGTCGAGGCGCATGCCAAGGACATGCTTGGCAACACGCTGGTGACGATCCAGACCGGCGAAGCCGGCAAGCAGGTCAACCGCCTCTACATCACCGACGGCGCCGACATTAAGTCCGAATTCTACCTCGCTTTGCTCGTCGACCGCGCTACCAGCCGCATCGCGGTTGTCGCCTCGACCGAAGGCGGCATGGACATCGAAACCGTCGCGCACGACACGCCGGAAAAGATCCACACGATCGTCATCGACCCCGCGACCGGCCTTCAACCGCACCACGGGCGCAGCGTCGCTGCGGCGCTCGGCCTGTCGGGCGATCTCGCCAAGCAGGCCGCCAAGACCCTCGCCGGCCTGTACGCTGCGTTCCTCGGCACCGACGCCGAACAGATCGAAATCAACCCGCTTGCCGTCTGCGAAGGCGCGAATGGCGACGAACTGCTCGTGCTCGACGCCAAGGTGGCGTTCGACGGCAATGCGATGTTCCGCCACAAGGATCTCGCTGACCTCCGCGACCTGACCGAAGAAGATCCGGCCGAGGTCGAGGCGTCGGAATATGACCTCGCCTACATCAAGCTCGACGGCAACATCGGCTGCATGGTGAACGGCGCCGGGCTCGCGATGGCGACGATGGACATCATCAAGCTCAACGGCGAATTCCCCGCCAACTTCCTCGACGTCGGCGGCGGCGCCAGCAAGGAAAAGGTGACCGCGGCGTTCAAGATCATCCTCAAGGACCCCGCCGTGAAGGGCATTCTCGTCAACATCTTCGGCGGCATCATGAAGTGCGACATCATCGCCGACGGCATCGTCGCCGCGGCGAAGGAAGTGAACCTGTCGGTTCCGCTCGTCGTCCGCCTCGAAGGCACGAACGTCCAGCAGGGCAAGGACATCCTCGCCAATTCGGGGCTGCCGATCGTTGCGGCCAACGATCTGGGCGATGCGGCCAAGAAGATTGTCGCCGAGGTGAACAAGGCGGCGTGATAACAGACACCCTCCCCAAAAGGGGAGGGTGCGGGACTGCTGGTTGACGTTTACGTAAACGCCAATTATGGCGCAGTGCACAATTTTTCGAGAGGAGCTGTCGAAGCTATGAAAATCCTCGTCCCCGTAAAGCGGGTGCTCGATTACAACGTCAAGCCGCGGGTCAAGGCCGACGGTACGGGCGTTGACCTGGCGAATGTCAAAATGTCGATGAACCCGTTCGACGAGATCGGTGTCGAAGAAGCGATCCGCCTGAAGGAAAAGGGCGTCGCGACCGAGATCATCGCCGTCAGCGTTGGCCCGGCAAAGGCGCAGGAAACGCTGCGCACCGCGCTCGCGATGGGCGCCGACCGCGCGATCCTCGTGCAGACCGACGATGCCGTCGAGCCGCTCGCGCTCGCGAAGATCTTCAAGGCGATCGCCGACGCCGAACAGCCGGGTCTCGTGATCCTCGGCAAGCAGGCGATCGACGATGACAACAACCAGACCGGCCAGATGCTTGCTGCGCTGACGGGCTGGGCGCAGGGCACCTTCGCCAGCGCAGTCAATGTCGAAGGCGACAGCGTCAATGTGACGCGCGAAGTCGACGGCGGTCTCGAGACGGTGAAGCTGAAACTTCCCGCGATCGTCACCACCGACCTGCGTCTGAACGAGCCGCGCTATGCCTCGCTGCCGAACATCATGAAGGCGAAGTCGAAGCCGCTCGATACCAAGTCGCCCGCCGATTACGGCGTCGACACCGCGCCGCGCGTCAAGGTGGTCAAGGTCAGCGAACCCGCCGCCCGCTCGGCCGGGATCAAGGTCGCCGATGTCGATGAACTGGTTGCCAAGCTGAAGGCGATGGGAGTGCATTCATGAAAACGCTCGTTTGGGTCGAACATGACGGCAGCGCCGTCAAGGATGCCACGCTCGCCGCGGTGACCGCCGCCTCGAAGCTCGGCGAAGTCCATCTGCTCGTCGCCGGTTCGGGCGTCGATGCAGTTGCCAAGGAAGCCGCGGCGATCGCGGGCGTCGGCAAAGTGCATGTCGCCGACAATGCGGCTTTCGGTCACAACCTGCCCGAAAATATCGCGCCGCTCGTCGCCGAACTGATGGCAAGCCACGACGCCTTCGTCGTGCCTGCCACGACGACCGGCAAGAATATCGCGCCGCGCGTTGCCGCGCTGCTCGATGTCATGCAGATTTCGGAAATTCTGTCGGTCGAGGGTCCGAAGACCTTCACCCGCCCGATTTACGCCGGCAACGCGATTGCGACCGTCGAGAGCAGCGATGCGAAGCTGGTTCTGACCGTCCGCGGCACCGCATTCGAAAAGGCTGCCACCTCGGGCGGTTCGGGTGCGGTTGAAGCCGTAGGTAGCGGCAGCGACGCGGGCATCTCGAGCTTCGTCGGCGCCGAAATCGCCAAGTCGGAGCGTCCCGAACTGACCTCGGCCAAGATCATCGTGTCGGGCGGCCGTGCGCTGGGCTCGAGCGAGAAATACGAAGAAGTCATCGTGCCGCTCGCCGACAAGCTCGGCGCCGCGCTCGGTGCCTCGCGCGCCGCGGTCGATGCGGGCTATGTCCCCAACGATTATCAGGTCGGCCAGACCGGCAAGATCGTTGCGCCGCAGGTCTATTTCGCAATCGGCATCTCGGGCGCGATCCAGCATCTCGCCGGCATGAAGGATTCGAAGACGATCGTCGCGATCAACAAGGACGAAGACGCCCCGATCTTCCAGGTCGCCGACTTCGGCCTCGTCGCCGATCTCTTCAATGCCGTTCCCGAACTGACCGGCAAAATCTGACCGGCAGACGAAATGGCCGGTAGCCATCCCGGAGTGCCCGGACCGGGCGAAGCGCCGTTCAACGCCGGCGGTCGCCGCGCGGCACGAAACGAGGACCATTACGGTGCGGTCGAGGGCGACGATGCCCTCGACCGCTCGTTGATTCTGGCGAGCGTCGCGCGCGACGCGCGGCTCGACAAGAAATTCCTGCTACTCATCATCCTCGCGGCGATGATCGCGACGCTGGGCTTGCTGCAAAGCTCGACCGCGGTCGTTATCGGCGCCATGCTCGTGTCGCCGCTGATGGGGCCGATCATGGGCGTGGGCTTTGGGCTCGCGACGCTCGAAACCAATCTGATCCGCCGCTCGCTCGTGACTCTCGCCGCCGGTATGGCGGTCGCGATCCTCGTCGCGATGCTGGTCATCTGGCTGTCTCCGATCAAGGACGTCACCCCCGAACTCCGCGCGCGGACGCAGCCGACACTGCTCGACCTTGGCGTTGCGGTGGTTGGCGGTATTGCCGGCGTCTATGCGATCATGCGGAAGCTGTCGGGAGTGATGGTCGGCGTCGCGATTGCGACCGCGCTCGTCCCCCCGCTGTCGACCGTCGGCTTCGGCCTTGTCACCGGCCGGTTCGATTTTGCCATGGGCGCGGCTTTGCTGTTCCTTACCAACACGCTCGCCATCGCCTTTGCCGCGACGATCGTCGCACGGCTCAATCATTTCGGCCCCTCGCTGACCCCGCAGCATACCGCGATGCAGGTGGTCGGGATTGTGGCGACGCTCGGCATTCTTTCGATTCCGCTCGCGCTGACGCTCAACAGCCTCGCCGGCGAAGTGCGCGCGCGGTCGGTCGTGCAGACCGAACTCCGCGCGCTGCTCGGCGAAAGCGACCGCGTCGACAGCCTGAATGTACGAATGGAACGCGATGCGATCGCCATCGATGGTGTGGTCCTTGTCGATCGCTATGCGGCGCAGCTCGACAACCGGCTTGCGGCCAGAATCGGCAGCGAGCTCGACCGCGACGTCCGCGTCGGCATCGTCCAGCTCCGGCAGCAAACCAATGCCGCGGTCCAGGTCGAAGAGCAGCTCAATCGCCGTCTCTCGGCGCTCGAACAACGCGAGGAGGACAGCCGCGCCATCCTTTCGGGACTGACTGTCGGAGCGTTGCTGCCGCGCGACCGGGTGCTGATCGATGCACAGGCGCGGCGCGTCGTTGTCCAGCGCGACCGCGAGGCCGAGGGTGTCGAGGTTGCGGCGGCGATCGACCGCATCATGGCGTCGGTGCAGGCGGGCTATCCGCAATGGCTGGTCCAGAATGGCAGCCTGACCATCGCGGAAAGCCCTGCCGAAGAAACGGCCGCCGCCGAATAGCGCTTTGCCGCGACAATGTGCTTTCCCTCGACGGCTTCAGCCTCGCCTCGACGCTGTTCCGGATCGAATCTCGGCTGGCCGTGGCCTTCTTCGTCCAGACTGTCCCCTATGAGGGCGCGCTCCACCGCGATTTTCGGGCGGCGGTCTATGGGCCGGACTATAAGGGGCCGGCGGGCGATGGATTGTCATCGGAGTGTCATCGACATAGCCTTGGGCTGAGCGAGGAGAATCTGCCATGTCCCAACCCGATAAACGCGCCTTGCTCGCCGACGGCCTTGCCTCGGGGGACGATGACGGCGCGCTTCACGCGCGGCTGGTCGCTGCAGGGGTGTCGGCGGCGGCGGCGAAATATGAGGTCGACCGGCTGGCGAAAGATCCGATGGCGGCGATGCTGCGGCGGCAGGCGGCGCGGATGGCCAAGCAGGGCTGGCTGTTCGCCAATCAGGAGCGGCTGGCGCGCGAGGCCGACGGGGGCTTTGTGCTCGACACGCTCGACGCGCCCGATGCCGGTCATTTCTACCGCCATCACTATGAAGCGAACCGCCCCGCGAAGCTCATGGGCCTCATCGATCACTGGCCCGCGCTGTCGCGCTGGTCGCTCGACCATTTCGCGGGCGTCGCGGGCGATGCCGTCGTCGAAGCGCAGGTCGAACGCGAGCGCGATCCCGATTACGAGCTCGCGAAGGACGACCACCGCCGGCTTGTGCGTTTCGGCGAACTGATCGAATGGCTTCGGGGCGACACGCCGAGCAACGACATCTATCTCACCGCCTATAACAATGGCACCAACGCCGCGGCGCTTAGCGTCCTGTGGGACGATATGGCGCCGATCGCGCTGCTCGACGAGGCGCGCCCGCGCGACGGTTTCTTCTGGCTCGGGCCGCGCGGCACGCTGACCCCCTGGCACCACGATCTCACCAACAATCTGCTTGTGCAGGTGATGGGCCGGAAACGCGTGCGGATGGCGCCGCCATGGGCGTTCGCGCGGATGCGCAACAGTCGCCACTGCTTCTCCGACTGGAGCAATGAAGCGCTGCCCGCGGGCCACGGCGATTCGGCCGTACCGCCTGTCCTCGAAACAGTCATTGGTTCGGGCGAGGCGATCTTTTTGCCGGTCGGCTGGTGGCATCAGGTCGAAGCACTAGACCTGTCCGCCAGCATGAGTTTTACGAGCTTTCGCCGGCCCAACGCCCATGTCGAAGACTATGTGTCGTGGGGCGACTTATAGACAGTAATCCATATAAAATGTTCTTTATATGCTATTTTTTACTTGCACGATATTTTGACCGGGCCTAACGGCGCCGTCCCCCGGCCAGTCGGCGGGGCGGACATCGACGGATCGGGGTTTCGCGAAGCCCGCCCGCATCGACCGGCCCTGCCGGGTCGCTGTACGGATGCCGCCACGTTGGTCAGGGACCATGGCGTCTATAGCTCAGTGGTCAGAGCGCCGGCCCGAAAAGCCGGAGGTCGCGGGTTCGATTCCCGTTAGGTGTCCCACTGGATAGCTCAGCGGGTAGAGCACTAGACTTGTAATCTAGGTGTCGGGGGTTCGATTCCCCCTCCACAACGGTCCTGAAAAGACCGCCAGATTTAGGTTCTGGTTCCTTAACATGGGCTCGGGGATCGGCTTGCGAAAGGGCAATGTCGTCGCCTGCACGCCGCCTTTGGGTGGTGGGCGGGACCGGCTTTTCCCGGACGTCATGCCGAAAGATCCGACAGGCGGTGATGGCCGCGCTGCACCGGAGTCGGGACGCGCTGTTTTCGAACGGCGCATCCCCGCCCTGGCGCCGCAACGCCCGCTCGCGCCCTGTCCATCTTTCGCCATGCCGCCGATCCCCGGACCCTTTGGGCTGCGGGGAATATGTGAAGTGCAAACAAGAAAGGAAATCGGCGTGACGTGACGCGGATTGAGAATGGTGAATGAAATGATGAAGCAATTGATCGATAGCCTGATGGGCCGCAAGCGCGTGCTCATCGACGAAAATGAACGGGCGATCTGGCTCTACAAGGGCGAGGTCCGGGGCATCCTTGGTGCCGGCGAACATGTGCTCACGAACCGCGACGGTTCGCTGCGCATCGAACGCCAGCCGCTCTCGCAGATGCTGTTCAAGTCGGCCTATGAGCAGGCGGTGCTCGAAAAACTGCCGGTCGATGCGGCGACGCATCTGACGGTGGTTCGCACGGCCGAGAATGAGATTGCTGTCATCGAACGCGATGGAATCATCAACACCATTCTCGGTCCCGACGACAAGTTGATCCTGTGGACCGATGCGGGGCCGTGGAAGGCGGCGCGCGTCGACATCGCGGACAGCCCGCGGGTCGAGGCGAAGCTCCTTCAGCGGCTGCAGAAGGCCGGCAAGACGCAGCTCGTCACGCGCGTCGAGGTCGACGAGGGCAAGACCGCGCTCGTCAGCATCGACGGGCGGATGACCGACCGGCTCGAGGCGGGCGTCACTGGTTACTGGAACCCGGGTCGCAAGATCGCCGCGAAGCTGGTCGATCTGACCCGCCAGGCGCTCGACGTCACGGGTCAGGAAGTGCTGACCCGCGACCGCGTGACGCTGCGGATCAACATCAGCGCGGAATATCGCGTTGTCGATCCGCTGCTCGCGGTGACGAGCGTGAAGGACTTCGCCGATACGCTCTACCGGGCGCTGCAGCTGGCCTTCCGCAAGACGATCGGTGCGCTGACGCTCGACCAGATCCTCGAACAGAAGGGGATGGTCGATGCCGAGGCGGCGGACAAGGTCCGTACCGACATGGCGATGATCGGGGTCGAGGTTTCGGACATTTCGCTCAAGGATGTGATCCTGCCGGGCGAGATGCGCGAGATCCTGAACCAGGTGGTCGCGGTGCAGAAGGAGGCGGAGGCGAATGTCATCCGCCGGCGCGAGGAAACGAATGCCACGCGCTCGCTGCTCAACACGGCGAAGGTCATGGCCGAAAACCCGGTCATGCTTCGTCTGAAGGAGCTCGAAGCGCTGGAAAGCATCGCGGGCAAGGTCGAGCGGCTGACGGTGACGAACGGCACCGAAGGCCTGCTCAACGACCTGGTGCACCTGCGCGGCTAAGCCTCGTGCGACGAATGGGAAAGGGGTCGGTGGAAGCCGGCCCCTTTCTTTTGAAGGACTTGCCTTATGTACGCATGTCGGCAAGAAGGCGTGCATGGGGAAAACAGGGCGCGATCGGGCGATCTTCGTTTTGCTGGCGGCGCTGGCGCTGCCCGGCGTGGGCACCGCAAAAGAGCCGCTGCGGCTGAAACCCGGTTCCAAGTGGAACGTCCATTATGCCGAGGACAGCTGCCGCATGGGGCGCAGCTTCGGCGAGGGCGATCAGAAGGTCGTTCTGATGATCGACCGCTATCAGCCCGGCGATGCACTGCGGCTGAGCTTCATCGGCAAGCCGGCCTATACACGTATGAACGAGGGTGTTGTGCGGCTTCGTTTCGGACCCGCCGAAACCGAGCAGGAGGTGCAATTCTACCCCGCCACGCTCTCCGACAGGACGCCGACTTTGATCATCCGTGGCGGGGTGCGAATCGTGCCGCGTTCACCCGAAGAAATCGCCGCCTATGAAGCGTCGATCAAGGCGAAGCGTTTCGACTTCGAATGGTCGGATATTACGCCTGAGCAAGAGGCAGCGGTCACCTATATCGAGGTGTCGCGCGCGATCCGGAACCCCTTTATCCTCGAAACCGGGTCGCTCGGTGCGCCGCTCGCGGCGCTCGAAAAATGCACCGACGAATTGCTCGGCCATTGGGGTATCGACGTGGCGAAACACGCCGCTTTGTCGCGCAAGGTGAAGGCGAAGGGCAATCCGGGCAACTGGGTGACATCGCGCGACTATCCGGCCGATATGTGGATGCAGGGAAAGCGGGCGATCGTCCAGTTCCGGCTGAACGTCGATGCCGCGGGCAAGCCGACGGCGTGCCATATCCAGCAATCGACGCGGCCAAAGGCGTTCGACGATGCGGTTTGCAAGGCGATCATGCGCAACGCCGAATTCGAACCCGCGCTCGATTCAGGGGGCAGCCCGATCGCTTCCTATTGGCTGAACTCGGTGACGTTCCACATGTAAACGGTGGCTTGTCCGCCGGTCTTGTCACAGCTTGCCGCGCTTTTGGCGCTTTCTTGATCGCGGGCCCCGCTGACGCGTTTGCCGGGTTGCACTCGCGCCCGATCGCCCGCACGATCCGTGCATGAGGACATTTTCGGATTTGCTGTCAGCGTTGATGGCGCGAGTTGGGGGCGCGGGAGATTTGTCGGGCCTTGTGCGGTTGTCGGGTGGCGCGAAC
>JAIUPN010000019.1 GCA_020160755.1 Pseudomonadota bacterium | reverse complement strand
CAGGTCGAGCCGCGACAGCTGCGCCGCCAGGGTCCCGCCTTTGCCGATCCGGGTCTCCTCTTCGAGGCGTGTCACCATGTCACGCTCCGCGTCCGACATTTCTGCCCAAATTTTCCGAAGTCGGTCAGGCGTAGAAACATCGAGCACGCGCATATGGGCCATGCCCTCGCTAAGGATTTCATGCGACCAGCGTTGAAACAGAGCTATCGAACCGGTCCCAGTTACAAAACCGTCCATGTGAGGCAGCATCAAGACCTTAGCCGTAAACGTTAATGGCCGGCCATCGCGGGTGACGAGCGTATCGGTCGCAAGAAAAATGCCCTCGTGGGTGATCGAAAAATTAAGAGCTGTCATTCGGCCTCCATTCGATCCGGTCCCTGAACCTCGGAAGTAAATTTTTTATCTATTAGCAGCGGATTAGGTGGCGCTCCGCAAGGCGGTACGAGGCAGTCAACTCGTCATCCGATGGCAGCGCGCGATGCCAGCGGAACTCATGGCTAGGTGAGAACCTGAGCCCTTTGTCGCGCATAGATGAAACCAGCACAGGAGGTCGAGACGGCGGGAAATTTCGTGGTAGCATCCGCCACGGCACCCGCCGCACAGCAGGTAAAGCACTGCCTCGATAATCCGCCGCAGCGACCACTTACGCGGGTGCCCGAGGGCGGCGGATAAAAGGAAGCCAACCCTCGCATTCGGCATCGGTCAGATCACCAGCAAGCGGCCTTGGTCTACTGGAATAGACGTCATCATGATGCAAAATGTACAATCCGGCAACCGACCCGGCGCGATAACACATCCAATGCAACCAAATCGGCAGCAATTTCTCGTGTCAATAAATACATTATTAAGTAAATTCAAACCACTAATTCGAGCATGACAAATGCTATTTTAATGCCAGACTGGTCAGTTTCCGACGTTTTTGTTGACGAGGATGACACTTACCAAATCACCGCAACCTATGACCTCGCACCCGACGAGTGCGCACGATGTGAAGCCCCTGCCCGACTGGTCAAGCGGGGCGCAACAACCAGGATTTTTGTAGATGCACCGGTTCATGGCAGGCACACCTTCATCCATGTCCGACACAACAAATATACTTGTCGCACATGCGAAGCGACGTTCAGGCAGATCTTGCCAGGAATGCATCACACCCGCCGGATGACCTCGCGCCTGGTTCAATATATCGAGAAACAATCCCTGTTAAAGCCAATCGCTCACGTGGCCGAAGACACTGGCGTGTCGGAGACAACTGTCGGAGAGATCAGCAAGGCGTATTTCGCTAGATTGTCCGAACATCATGCGCGCAAATTACGCGCGCCCC
Organism: Pseudomonadota bacterium; assembly: GCA_020160755.1. Classification (GTDB taxonomy): domain Bacteria; phylum Pseudomonadota; class Alphaproteobacteria; order Sphingomonadales; family Sphingomonadaceae; genus Sphingopyxis. The sequence continues at coordinate 46,996 of JAIUPN010000019.1, read as the reverse complement.
GCCACATCGGAATCGACGAACTGGCGCTGGTTAATAAACAGATGCGGGCGATCTTCATAAATCTTGATGACAGTTGGCCGTTCGAGTTACTTCCCGATCGAACTCTGAAGTCTGTGCAGAGCTTTCTCAGGAAACTACCCAACCGCGGGGAAGTCGAGGTAGTTACGATGGACATGTGCGATTACTATAGGACGGCTGTAAAGAGAACGATGCCACAAGCTGCCATCATCGTCGACCGATGGCACATAGCGGATAAGGTGAATGATGCTATGGATGAAGCACGCCGTCGTTATCAGCGAACCATTCACCTTGATCTTTCAAAGGCTCTCACACGCGTAAACGGGATTTTTCTCAAACGAAGGGCTGAGTTAAGTGGGAGCGAGAAAATCGAACTCGGAGGCTGGCTCGCAAATTCAGAGGAGATCTATGCCGCGTACGAGGCAAAAGAGGCGCTGCTTAGCATTTGGGATTTACATGACCGCGCCGCCGCAGAAGCGGCCCTCGACGAGTGGCGCGCTCGCGTACCGGACGATGACAAGCATGTTTTCGCGGGCGTCGCGGGTGTGATCGACAATTGGCGGACAGAAATATTGAACTTCTTCGACCACGGGCGACTTACAAATGGCCCGACCGAGGCCAGGAACGGGGCGATAAAGCGGATATACAATTATGGCGCGGGCTATGATTTTGAATCGATCCGAGCACGCGCACTTTTTGGGAAGCGCCCGGGCAGGCTCAAAAAGGAAGCGGACGCAAAGGACGAGGCGTGGCGCGCGAGAAAACCCGTCTGCATCAGATGTAGACAACCTATAGACGCGGCTGCGCTGATGGAAGATTGGAAGGCCTATGTCGCGCCGCTCATGGAGCCGCCGCCTCGCGTTCACGAACACGCCCTGTGCGAGGAATGCTCGAAACCAGACGCATGGTCGTAAGCAGACGTGCGAGGCTGAGCCCATTTGGCCAGCGCGCCTGCTCGGGCAACTCTCACTGCGGGTCCAGTTCGATCCAGAACCAGTTTCCCCAACTCCAAAATCCGCGTCTTTTCAAACCGTCCGTTTACCGAACTTCATTTGACTTTCCCGCGCCGGCAATGCGATGAACGAGTGACACGGTCGATCTGGGTCAAACGGCCGGCACGGAGACAGCAATGACGGATGAGGACGTCGCCCCGGAACAGGGCGAGTTGGCGATCACGCGCACCGGCGATCGGCTTCGGCTGGCGCGGGAGGCCGCGGGGCTGTCGCTTGCCGATGTTGCGACGCGCACGCGCATCACCCAGCGCCATCTGGCCGCGATCGAAAAATCGGATTTTTCGGAGCTTCCCGGCCGGACCTATGTCACCGGTTTCGCGCGCGCCTACGCCCGCGCCGTCGACCTTCCAGAGGCCGAGATCGGCGCTGCGGTTCGCCGCGAGCTCGAAGAGGACGCCTATGGTTCGCGGCCGCTCTACGAAGCCTATGAGCCGACCGATCCGGCGCGCCTGCCCACCGCGCGGCTGACCTGGACGCTGGTCATCGTCACCTTGCTGCTGGCGTCGGCTTACGGCGTCTGGCGTTTCCTCTCGGTCGAACCCGACGAAGCCCTGATCGCCGCACAGAATCGCGACGCCGATGCGTCCGAGGCGCCGCAGAATGATGCCGCCGCGGCGCCCGCGACAAAGGCCGGGGCGGCCGCCATCGCAGCGAACGCACCCGTCGTGCTGACGGGCTTGTCGGAGGTCTGGATCGGCTTCGACGACGCGCAAGGCAAGACCGAAAACTGGCGGACGCTCGATGCCGGCGAAACCTATCAGGTGCCGCCGGACTATATCGAGAAGTTCACATTGCGCACGAGCATCCCGCAGGCCTTGAAGGTCACCGTCGGTGGCCGCGACGTCGGCGCGATCGGCGCCGCCGACACGCTGGTCAAGAATGTCTCGCTGAAGCCCGCCGACCTTGTCGCGCGCGCTGAAGGCAATGGAAGCACCGGCGCTGCGGCACCGGCGACAACACCGGCGGCACGGGCGCAGCCCAAGGGCTGAAACGCCGATCATTCGGGCCGGTTCGAGCGGCAGCGCACCGAAATGGGTTTGCGCTGCTGCGCTTTGCCGCGTTATGGACAGCAAAATGGTTAATTTGTGGGGACCTTACGGCAGATGATGATGCGTCAGATTACCTTCCTCGGAGCGGCAACGCTGGCCCTCGCAGCGACAATGCCCGCCGCGGCGCAGGACAACACGATCGGCAAGCGCGTGGAACGGCTCGAAAAGGAAATGCGCGCGGTCCAGCGTTCGGTGTTCCCGGGCGGCAGCCCGACCTTCTTCGAGGGCGAGATCGCGCCCGACAACACACCCGGCGAGCGCGCGCGCACCAACGCCCCGGTGATCGACCTGACCGCGCGCGTCGATGCGCTCGAATCGCAGCTCCAGACGCTCACCGGCCAGACCGAGCAAAATGCCTTCCAGCTCCGCGAACTCGAAAAGCAGTTTACCGCGTACAAGGCCGAAATGGACAAGCGCTTCGCCGATCCCGCTGCGGTCGCCGCTCCGACCGCAACGCCAGCCAGCCTCGCGCCGGTCGTGAAGCCGCCCGCGGCCGCGACCACCGTCGCCGCAACCCCGGTGAAGAAGCCCGCTACGACGCCCGCTGCAAAACCCGCGACCTCCGACGCGGCGCGCCTCGCGCTCGTCAAGAAGGTCGAGGTTCCGGCGAGCGGCAACGAGACCAAGGACGCGTACGACTATGGCTACCGCTTGTGGGAAGCCAAGCTTTACCCCGAAGCGCAGGCCCAGCTGAAGCAGGTCGTCACCAAATGGCCGAAGAGCAGCCAGGCGAGCTTTGCGCAGAACCTCCTCGGCCGCGCCTATCTCGACGAAGGCAAACCCAGCCTCGCCGCCGTCGCCTTCTATAATAATTACAAGGATCGCCCGAGCGGCGCGCGCGCGCCGCACAGCCTGATGTATATGGGTGTCGCGCTCGACAAGCTCGGCCGCAAGGCCGACGCCTGCAAGGCGTTCCGCGAACTCGACGAAGTTTATGGCGACAAGGCGCCGCAGGATGTCCGGACCGATGCTGCCGCCGCAAAAACAAAAGCAGGTTGCTGACCGCGACGCCGCGGACCGGCTTGCCGGCGATCTCGCCGCGCTCGTCGGATCCGACTGGCACCGCCTACATTATGGTGTCGCCGTTTCGGGCGGGCCCGACAGCATGGCGCTGCTCTGGCTGATGGCATCTTTGTTGCCCGGACAGGTCTGGGCAGCGACGGTCGACCATGGCCTGCGAAAGGGCTCGGACGACGAGGCGCGCATGGTCGCGGGCTTTTGCGAACGCGAGCATATTCCGCACTCGACGCTGCGTCCGCCGACTCCGATCAAGGGGTCGCAGCAAGCGGCGGCGCGCACCGAGCGCTACCGCCTGCTCGAACAATGGCGCGATGCCAAGGCGCTCAAACATATCGTGACGGCGCACCACGCCGACGATCAACTCGAGACGATCGTCATGCGGCTCAACCGTAGCAGCGGCGTCGGCGGGCTTGCCGCGATCCGCGCGCGTAACGGGGCCATCCTGCGCCCGCTGCTGCACTGGCGGCGCAGCGAACTCGTCCATCTGGCGCTCGACAACGACCTGCCCTTCGTCGACGATCCATCGAACAGCGACAATCGCTTCGACCGCGCGCGGCTGCGCCATGCGCTCCGGTCACAAACCGCGCTCGATCCCGTGGCGGCGGCGCGCTCCGCCGCATGGCTTGCCGAGGCGGACGAGGCGCTCGACTGGGCGGTCGAGCGGCTGATCGCGTCCTGGCCCGACGCATCGGACGTCGCGGTCATCCGCGACGACGGCTATCCGCCCGAGATGTTTCGCCGCATCGTCGCACAGCGGCTGCGCGCAAACGCACCGCAACTTGTGCTGCGCGGCGCCTCGCTCGACGGTGTGATCGCCGCGATGCACGAAGGGCGGCGCGCGATGGTCGGGGCGCTGCTGATCGACGCGGTGCGCGGTCTCGAAGGGACGATTTGGCGTATTTCCGCGGCGCCGCGCCGGAAAGTCCCTAAAAAGGGCTGATTGCCTCATTGTCATTTAACCCGATTATCCTATCTTGTGCGGATAGGAGCGCATTGCCGCGCCGTTGAGGAAAGATTCCGAATGCAGGACGACAAGGAACCGCAGGGCAACCCCTGGATGAAGAGCGTGATGATCTGGAGCGGCATCCTGCTTGCCATGCTCCTCGTCGCCTCGATGTTCGGCGGCGGATCGCAGCCCGCGGGCAATCCGCTCGCCTATTCGGAGTTCCGCCAGAAGGTCGAGGAAGGCGCCGTCAAGGAAGTCGTCCTCTCCGAAGACAAGGTCGCGGGTACGCTGTCGAACGGCGATCGCTTCACCGCGAACGTCGTGCGCGATCCCGAGCTCTTGAAGATGCTCAACGACAATGGCGTCAAATATGACGGCAAGCCGGCCGAGGTGCCGAATTTCTGGATGTATATGCTCGTCCAGTCGCTGCCCTTCCTGCTGATCCTCGGCATCGCCTTCTTCGTCTTCCGCCAGGTGCAGAAGAACAATGGTTCGGGCGCGATGGGCTTCGGCAAGTCGCGCGCCAAGATGCTCACCGAAAAGCAGGGCCGCGTTACCTTCGACGACGTCGCCGGAATCGACGAAGCGCGCGAAGAGCTGGAGGAAATCGTCGAGTTCCTGCGCGATCCGACCAAATTTTCGAAGCTCGGCGGCCAGATCCCGAAGGGCGCGCTGCTCGTCGGCTCGCCGGGCACCGGCAAGACCTTGCTCGCCCGCGCGATCGCGGGTGAGGCGGGCGTACCCTTCTTCACGATCTCGGGTTCGGACTTCGTCGAAATGTTCGTCGGCGTGGGCGCGAGCCGCGTCCGCGACATGTTCGAACAGGCGAAGCGCAACGCGCCGTGCATCGTCTTCATTGACGAAATCGACGCGGTCGGCCGCCATCGCGGCGCCGGCCTCGGCAACGGCAATGACGAGCGCGAGCAGACGCTGAACCAGCTGCTCGTCGAAATGGACGGCTTCGAGGCGAACGAAGGCATCATCATCGTCGCCGCGACCAACCGCCCCGACGTGCTCGACCCTGCCCTCCTCCGCCCGGGCCGCTTCGACCGTCAGGTCGTCGTGCCGCGCCCCGACATCGAGGGCCGCCAGAAGATCCTCGAGGTCCACACGCGCAAGAAGCCGCTGGCCCCCGACGTCGACCTGCGCCGAGTTGCCCGCGGCACCCCGGGCTTCTCGGGCGCTGATCTGGCTAATCTTTGCAACGAAGCCGCTCTGCTCGCGGCGCGCAAGGGCAAGCGCCTGATCGCCAACGACGAGTTCGAGGAAGCCAAGGACAAGGTCATGATGGGCGCCGAGCGCCGCTCAATGGTCATGACCGAGGACGAAAAGAAGGCGACCGCCTATCACGAAGCAGGTCACGCGCTCGTCTCGCTGCATGTCGAACACAACGACCCGCTCCACAAGGTGACGATCATCCCGCGCGGCCGCGCGCTGGGCGTGACGTGGAATCTGCCCGAACGCGACCGCTATTCGCAGAATATGAAGCAGATGAAGGCGCGCCTTGCGCTCTGCTTCGGCGGCCGCATCGCCGAACAGCTCATCTACGGCAAGGACGAGCTCAACACCGGCGCGTCGAACGACATCCAGCAGGCGACCGACATGGCCCGCGCGATGGTCATGGAATATGGCATGTCCGAAAAGCTCGGCTGGCTGCGCTATCGCGACAATCAGGACGAGGTTTTCCTCGGCCACAGCGTGTCGCGCGCGCAGAATATGTCGGAAGAGACCGCCAAGCTGATCGACGCCGAAGTGCGCCGCCTCGTCGAGGAAGGCGAAAAGGTCGCGCGCAAGGTGCTCACCGACAATATCGACGAACTCCACCTGCTCGCCGGCGCGCTGCTCGAGTATGAGACGCTGTCGGGCGAGGAAGCCAAGCGCGCGATCAAGGGCGAAGACATCGGCCGCGAGGACGATGCCGACAAGCGCGGCAAGCCCGTTTCGGGCCATGCCGGCGGCATCCCGCAGATCAAGCGCAAGCCGCGCCCATTCGGCGACGCCAATCCGCAAGGCGCCTAGGCCTCGCGCCTAGCTCCTTCGATTCAGGGACTATTCATTGGGTAGAGGCAAGTTGCGGCATATGACCAACCGGACATATGCACGCCTCTTGCCCGCCCTCCTCGCCGGTCCCTTGCTGTGCGCGATGGCGCCGGGCGACATGAGCGTCGCCGCATTCCTCGCGCGCGCGGCATCGCTCGAACGGTTGGGTCCGCTCGCACTCGCAACCCCGCAGGGCAACCAGCTCAAGGGCGAAGTCGTCGCCGCGGGCAAGCGTTACAAGGCGCGTATCGATGCCGAACGCCGCGCCGGCCGCAAGACAACGAGTTGCCCGCCCGAATCGGGGAGCCTGAGCCCCGATCAATGGCTCGCCCATCTTCGCAGCTATCCCGTCCCCGCACGCAAGTCGGTCAGCGTCTATTCGGCGTTCGATGCGCTGATGAAGAAACGCTATCCCTGCCCGGTCTGATGCGCCAAAGGTGCGAACAGGACCAAAGGAGACGGCGATGATCGGCAAGATGCGGAATGCCCTGATACTGGCGGCGCTTCTCGCCGCAGCCGCCCAGCCTGCCGCGGCGCAGGGAGCCGGTGCGCTCACGAGCAAGATCGAGCTCGAAAAGTCGACGCCCGCCGTCGAAGGACAGCCTGCCAGAAAGACCTATGTTACCCCCGATGTCGTCGTCCCCGGCGACCGTGTTCGTGTGACCCTCACCTTCACGAACAAGGGCAGCGCTCCCGCCGCGGGCGTCAATCTCGTCAACCCGATCCCCGATGGCCTTGTCTACGACGACACAGCTGACACCGCGGGTTTCGGCGTCTCGACCGATGGCGGCAAGAATTTCGGCGCATTGGCCGCACTGACGGTGCCGGCTGCAAACACGGCCCCGCGCCCCGCGACGGCCGCCGACGTCACGCATGTCCGCTGGCTGTGGTCCGATGCGATCGCCCCGGGGCAGAGCCGCACGGTCGCCTTTTTCGGGCGCGTGCGGTAACCCGCTGCAATGACGATCTATTGCGATGAATCGGGCGGACTCAACGCGGGCGCGATGACCTTTTCCGCCGTGATGTTGACGCCGAAGGCAGCGGCGGACATCCATGCGCGCTTTCGCAGCGTCACGGGGCTGCGCGGCGAATTGAAGGGCAGTCGCATCAGCCTCGTCGAGCGCGCCTACCTGCTGGAACTGTTCGACCGCGCCGGCGGACGCGCGTGGGTTGCCGTCGCGACACGCGACAAGCTGGCGCATAATCCCGACGGCAGCTTGCCGAGCGACCTCGCGCTCTATGCCGCGCTGCTCAACCTCGCAATCGGGCGCTGGCTTCCCGAAACGGGCGGCGTGTGCACCGACGTGGTGATCGACGACGGGCGCTACGACCCCAAGATTCTCGCGCATGTGCGTGAGGAGATTCAGGCCGGGCTCGGCCAATGGGGGCGCGCATCGCTCGCCGACAGCCGCCGCAGCGACGGCGTCCAGATCGCCGATGTCATCGCGAACAGCCTGTTCAACGTCACGATCGGTTCGCCGCGCGCGCATCGTATCCAGCGCATTCTCGATCCGATGTTCGCGTCGAAAGCGATCCGCATCGCCGAACTGACGCACGTCGCATAACAAAAGGGCCACAGTTTCCTGCGGCCCCCTTGGTGATATCGTCGAAACAGCGCTTATTCGAAGTCGCTGCCACCGCCTGCGGGGCTGCGCGGCGGCGCCGCTGCCGTCAGGCGAAGCGCTTCGGCCGAACGGCTGATCGAGCTGATTTCATCGGGCGTATCGTCATCGTCGACGACGACCTTCTGCATCGCGCCGACGAGCGTTTCCTGCAAATCCTTGGGACGCACGGTCTGTTCGGCGATCTCGCGAAGCGCGACGACGGGGTTCTTGTCGCGGTCGCGGTCGACAGTCAGTTCCGAGCCACCCGAGATTTCGCGGGCACGGTGCGCCGACAGCAGAACCAGGTCGAAACGGTTGGGAACTTTGTCGACGCAATCCTCGACGGTAACGCGGGCCATATTGTTTCCTTAGATATAGGAGAGGCCAGCCTTTTTGGGGGCGTGGCGGCAAGCGCTGCGCGCTAGCAGCCCGGCGCGCCGATGTCAATCAAAGCGCCGCTTTCGCGTCGCCCTCCCCTTGCGGCGCGCACGGGCGCCAGCCTATGAGCGGGCGATGACCGCAGCCTGCGCCCCCGTCGACCTGTCGCCAAGGCTGACGGCAGATGTCGCCGGTCATCGGCTGGAACTGATCTTCGACGGCGGCGAAAGGCTGATACGGCTGCTCGACCTGATCAACGGCGCGGCGCACAGCATCGACATCATCATGTATATCTTCGAGGGCGACGCGGCGGGAACGCGCATCGTCGACGCGCTGCTGGCGGCGGCGAAACGCGGCGTCCGCGTGCGCGCCGTCATCGACAGCTTCGGGTCAGGCGATACGCCCGACAGCCTCTTCGCGCCGCTGCGTGCGGCGGGCGGCAGTGTCACCTTTTTTTCGCGCCGCTGGCGGTCAACCTATCTGATCCGCAACCATCAGAAACTGATCCTGATCGACGATCATGTTGCGGTCACCGGCGGCTTCAACATCGCCGACGATTATCTGAGCCCGCCGCGTAGCGATTGCTGGTTCGATATCGGGATGATCGTCAAGGGACCGACCGTGGCGCGCGCGGCGCGCTGGTTCGACGAAATCCACGATTATGCGGTCAACGACGACGGCAAGCTGCTGATGCTGCGGCGGATGATCCGCGAATGGCCGGTCGACGGCGGGGCGGTATCGTGGCTCGTCGGTGGCCCGACCCAGCGCCTGTCGCCATGGGCGCGCGCGGTGCGCGCCGATCTCGCCGACGCGCGCCAGCTCGATATGGCGATGGCCTATTTTTCGCCCGGTCAGGGCCTGCTCCGCCGGCTCGGCCGCGTGGCGCGGCGCGGGCGGGCGCGATTCGTGATGGCGGGCAAGTCCGACAATCCTGCGACGATCGGTGCGTCGCGGCTGCTCTATGGCTATCTGCTGCGCAAGACCGCCGATGTCTGGGAATATCAACCGTGCCGACTGCACATGAAACTGATCGTCATCGACGATATCGTCTATATCGGATCGGCGAATTTCGACGTGCGCAGCCTGTTCGTGAACGTCGAGATGATGGTGCGCATCGCCGACGCGGGCTTTGCCGAAAAGATGCGCAATTTCCTCGGCAGCCTGAAGCCCGACTGCGACATCGTCACCCCGGATTCGCACAAGGCGCGCGGCAACTGGCTGACGCGCATCCGCTGGACGCTCGCCTGGTTCGTCGTCGGTTTCGTCGATTATACGGTGTCGCGAAAATTGAACTTCGGGCTCGGCGATCCCGATCCGGAAGTTTAGATCCTAGTCTTTCCAGCCCCAGAACAGGAAGCACGGCGGGACGTTCACCCATTCGAACGCATTGTCGATGCGGTTGAAGTGCACGGCGAGGAAATCGCGCGCGCGGGCGCGGAACTGATAGACGAGAAATGCGCCGCCGGGGCGCAACACGCGGTGGGTCGCAGCGGCGATCGCGGGGCCAACGCCCGCCGGCAACGTCGAGAAAGGCAGGCCCGAAAGGACATAATCGGCGTGCTCGAACCCGTGCGCGCGGACGATTTCCTCGACATCGGCGGCCGATCCGTGGACCGCAACGAAGCGGCTGTCCCGAATATCCTTGCGCAGATAGTCTATGAAATCCTCGTTCGTATCGATCGCGATCAGCATCGCGTCGCCCGCCATCTGTTCGAGCACGGGACGGCAGAAGGTGCCGACGCCCGGGCCATATTCGACGAACAGCTTCGTGTTCTTCCAATCGACGGGACGGAGCATGTGGCGGATCAGCGTCGGCGACGACGGCACGATCGATCCCACCATGACCGGATGCTTGATGAAGCCGCGCACGAACATGCCCCACGGCCCGAAAAAGCGCTGAAGGCCCTCGCGAACCCGGCGGGCCAGCGGAGCTTTTGTTTCTTGGGCCTGCGCCCGCGGATTGGTCATGATGGCTTTCGCGTTGTTGCGGTTGCCAAAGGCGTGGCAAAATCGACGCCGGGGCGCAAGGAAAGAGTCTGTCTTGACTCTGGACAGCGGGGCGCCCGCGTGTAGGGAGAGGCGGCATTACCGACCAAAATCAAGGAGGGGGCGAACATGGCGACAACATCGCATTCCATCCCCTCTGATCGCATGGCGGTGCTCTTTGCGGTGATGCTGGTCGCTGCCGCGGGCAACACCGCGATGCAGTCGATCCTGCCCGCGATCGGCGCCAAACTGCACATTCCCGACGTCTGGGTCAGCCTAGCCTTCAGCTGGTCGGCGCTGCTCTGGGTGCTCACCGCGCCGCACTGGGCGCGCCAGTCGGACAAGCGCGGGCGCAAGGCGCTGATGGCGCTCGGCGTCGTTGGCTTCCTGTCGTCGATGGCGCTGTGCGGCCTCGTCCTGTGGTCGGGCCTCGCGGGCTGGCTCGCGGCGGGGACGACCTTCATCCTCTTTGCGCTGTTCCGCAGCCTCTATGGCGGGCTCGGTTCGGCGGCGCCGCCCGCGGTGCAGGCTTATGTCGCCGCGCGCACCGACCCTGACCAGCGCACGCAGGCGTTGTCGCTCGTATCCTCGTCGTTCGGGCTCGGCACCGTCATCGGCCCCGCGATCGCGCCCTTCTTCATCCTGCCGATCGTGGGTCTTGCCGGGCCGTTGCTGGTGTTCGCGCTGATCGGGCTTGCGGTGCTCATCGCGCTGCGCTGGCGCCTGCCCGACGACGTGCCGCGCTTCGCAGCGCGCGGCGCGATCGTTTCCTACCCCACCACGGGCGGCTCGCCGCAGACTGCCACAGAGGAGGCCGAGGATCAGGTTCTTGATCAAGCACCCGACGCCCCTGCCCTGCGCTGGACCGATACGCGCGTGCGCCCCTGGCTGCTCGCAGGCCTGTTCGGCGGGCAGGCGCAGGCGATGATGCTCGGCGTGATCGGCTTCCTGATCCTCGACCGGCTACACCTCCGCCTTCGCCCCGACGAGGGCGCCGCGATGACCGGAATCGTACTGATGGCGGGCGCCTTCGCGACCTTGCTCTCGCAATGGGGACTGATCCCGCTCATGAAAATGTCGCCGCGCGCCGCAGTACTCAGCGGCGCGAGTCTCGGCGGAATCGGCACCGTGATGACGGGGCTTTCCTTCGACTTTCACGGCATCGTGATCGGTTTCGCGCTTGCCTCGCTCGGCTTCGGCCTGTTCCGTCCGGGTTTTACAGCCGGTGCATCGCTGTCGGTGCCGCGCCGCGATCAGGGCAGCGTCGCGGGCATGACCGCGTCGATCAACGGGTCGGCCTATATCGTGTCCCCTGCGGTCGGCGTGCTGCTCTATAACTGGCACCCGATGGTCGCATACGGCCTGATGGCCGGTTTTTGCGGCTGGCTGGTCCTGTGGGGCTGGTCGGCGTTGAAGCCGAACCAGCCCTAGGATTCGTCACAGCTCAGTCTTTCGGTTCCTCGTGCTTGCGCTCACGAACGGGCTTGAGCATGCCCGGTGCGAAGAAACCGATCGGGTCGACGCTCATCGCGGCCTGCTTGATCTCGCCCTGGATCTTTTCATAATCCTTTTCCATCGCTTCGGTCACCGAGGCGCGCGTGTCCTTCAGCGCGGTCTCGAAATCCTCCATCGTTACCGTGTCGCTGTCCATCGAACGCTTCAGCGCGGCAAGCCCCGCGCGGCGGGTCAGATCCTCGAGGTCGGCGCCGGTGAAACGATCGGACTTTTCGGCGAGCACGCCGAGGTCGACATCCTGCGCCAGCGGCATCTTGCCCGTCTGGATTTCGAGGATGCGCTTACGGCCCTCGGCATTGGGCACCGACACATAGATCAACTCGTCGAGGCGGCCGGGGCGCAGCAGCGCGGGATCGATCAGGTTCGGGCGGTTCGTTGCGCCGATCACGACGACCGACTGCATCTCCTCGATCCCGTCCATCTCGGCGAGGATCGTGTTGACGACGCGTTCGGTCACCTGCGGCTCGCCCGAGGTGCCGCTGCCCCGCGCGGGCACCAGACTGTCGAGTTCGTCGATGAAGATGATCGTCGGCGCGACGGCGCGCGCGCGCTGGAACAGGCGCGCAATCTGTTGCTCGCTCTCGCCATACCATTTGGAGAGCAGGTCCGACGATTTGATCGAAATGAAGTTCGCATCGGATTCGCGCGCCGCCGCTTTCGCCAGCAAGGTCTTGCCGGTTCCGGGCGGGCCATAGAGCAGGAAGCCCTTGGCCGGGCGAATGCCGAGCCGGCGGAATGCTTCGGGATTTTTCAGCGGCAGTTCGATCCCCTCGATCAGCTTGTCGCGCGCGGCGTCGAGCCCGCCGATGTCGCTCCAGCGTGTCTTGGGCGCCTGCACCATCACTTCGCGCATCGCCGACGGCTGCACGCGCTTCAGCGCATTGTTGAAGTCGTCGCGCGTGACGCGCAGCTCCTCAAGCACCTCGGCCGGGATGGTCCCCTCTTCAAGGTTGAGCCTGGGCATGATCCGCCGCACCGCCTCGATTGCGGCTTCGCGAGTGAGCGCCGCCATATCGGCACCGACAAAACCGAAGGTCGTACGCGCAAGTTCGTCGAGGTCGACATCCTCGCCGAGCGGCATACCGCGCGTGTGGATGCCCAATATCTCGCGCCGCCCCTTTTCGTCGGGAACACCGATAACGATCTCGCGGTCGAACCGGCCCGGACGCCGCAACGCCTCGTCGATCGCGTCCGGACGGTTGGTCGCCGCGATCACCACCAGGTTGGTGCGCGGTTCAAGCCCGTCCATCAGCGTCAGCAATTGCGCGACAAGACGCTTTTCGGCCTCGCCCTGCACCTGCCCGCGCTTGGGGGCGATCGAATCGATCTCGTCGATGAACAGGATCGACGGCGCCGACTTCGCTGCCTGCTCGAAAATATCGCGCAGCCTTTTTTCGGACTCGCCATAGGCGCTGCCCATGATCTCCGGCCCGTTGATCAGGAAGAATTGCGCCTCGCTTTCGTTCGCGACGGCGCGAGCGAGACGTGTCTTGCCGGTTCCCGGCGGCCCGTGCAGCAGCACACCGCGCGGCGGATCGACGCCGAGACGGCGGAAGAGTTCGGGGTAACGCAGCGGCAGTTCGACCATCTCGCGAAGCTGGTCGATCGTCTCTCCCAGCCCGCCGAGGTCGTCATAGGTGACGTCGGTGCGGCGTGCATCCTGCGGCTCCTGATATTCGGGGAGCAGCTCGATTTCGGTATTCTCGTCGATGAAGACGACGCCCTTGGGGCTCGCCGACACCACGAGCAGGCGTACCTCGGCAAGCGCATAGGCGGGCGCGTTGAGCATCTGACGGAGCTGCGGCGGCATGTCGCCCGACGGCAGCCGCTGCTGCCCGGCGGTCGCGACCGTATCGCCCGCGACGAGCGGACGGCCGAAAAAGCTGCGCTTCAGTGCGTTGGCCGACCCTTGCAGCCGCAGATTCTCCTGCGCGGGGGCGAACACGACGCGCGTCGCCGGGCGCGTTTCGACACGGCTCAGCACGACCATATCGCCCGCGCCCGCGCCGGCATTGGCACGCTGGAGGCCATCAAGGCGGATGACCTCCAGCCCCTCATCCTCGGCATAGGGAAGCACGACGCGCGAAGCGGTCTCACGCTTGCCGCTGATCTGGACGATATCGCCCTCGGTGACACCGAGTTCGGCCATCGCCGAGCGCGGTATGCGCGCGATTCCGCCGCCGCTTTCTTCGGCGCGGGCATTCGCCACCTGCAGTTTCACCTGTTTTTCTTTTACCGCTGCGTCGGCCAATGCGCGTCTCCCTCAAAAAGGTCAGAATGCCGAAGATAGGATGGTCGTTCCCGATTTACGACCCCTCGCCCGCTCTGCCGCCACGTCATCTTATGACGCACTGCACAAAATTCTGGCATGTCCGCCACGGTCATGTCATCATCGGCAACCGATATGCCACGCCTACCCCCTATCAGCAGCATGGAAGCCTTTCTGGAGGTTGCCCGCCATGGCACGGTCAAGGCCGCGGCGACCGAGCTTGGCCTGTCGATGCCCGCGCTGTCGCGCCGGATCCAGACGCTCGAACATGCCGTCGGCCGCCCGCTGTTCAATCGCCATCATCACGGACTGAGCCTGACCGAAGCGGGGCGCGCGCTGCACAAACAGCTTTCGCCGATTCTCGATGAATTGCGCACGGTGATCGGTCAGGTCGGCAGCCCCGACGCATCGTTGCGGCTCCACCTCAACGTCCTGCCGCTATTTGCACAGCAGCGGCTGTTCCCGCGTCTTCCCGAACTCAGGCGCCAGCACCCCGAACTCCATATCGACATCGACACCATGTCGCACGCCGAGGCGCGGCTGGGCGACGGGATCGACGCGGCGATCGCGCTCGCCCGCTCTATCGACCCGGCGCTTTACGCCGCGCGCCTCGACCAGGACAAGGTGTTCCCGATCGCCTCGCGGACGCTGGCGGACGGCAATCGCGCGATTACGGTGCCCGAACAGATGCAGCGGATGACCGTCCTCCTTCACCGCGAAATGCCCGAGACCTTCACGGAGTGGAAGAAGGCGATCGGCATGCCCTATCTGGAACCCGCAGGGATTGATTATTTCGATTCGGGCCCGCTGATGCTGGAGGCCGCGGCGCAGGGTATCGGGGTCGCCTTCATGCACGGGCATCATCTCGACGACGCGCACGATCCGCGGCTCATCCGCCTGTTCGATTTCGACGTCGACAGCCCCTACAGCTATTGGTTCGTGTGCCGTCCGCGCGCGCTGCGCCAGCCCGCGGTCAAGCTGTTCCACGACTGGCTGCTCGCCGCGAAAATCTGATCCGCAGCGTCAGGCTTTTGCTGCGGCCGCCGATTCGCGGCGCATGTCGGCGGCGATGTCCCAGACGGCGATGAACATCGCGGCGATTACCGGGCCGATGACGATGCCGTGAAACCCGAAGAGTTGCAGCCCGCCCAGTGTCGTGATCAGCACGACATAGTCGGGTATGCGCGTTTCGCGGCCGACGAGGACCGGGCGGAGGACATTGTCGACCATACCGATGACGAATAGTCCGCAGAAGACGAGGACGACGCCCTGCCAGATAGCGCCGGTAACGAACAGATAGAGCGCCATCGGCACCCAGACGAGCCCGGTCCCGACGGCGGGTAGCAGCGACGCGGCCCCCATCAGCACGCCCCAGAGCAGGGCAGCCTCAACACCGAGCGCCCACAGCACCAGCCCGCCGATCAGCCCCTGCAGGATCGCGACAACGATACTGCCCTTGATCGTCGCCCGCACCACGATGATGAAGCGTTTGACGAGCAGTTCGAGATGATCGGTGCGCAGCGGCACCGCTGCGGCAATCCGCCGCTGCATCTCATGTCCGTCGCGGATCAGGAAGTAGGTGAGGTAGAGCATCACCGCGAGCTTGATCAGCAAGCCGAACAGGCTTTGCCCCAGCAGCAGCGCCTGACCCAGAATCGCGCGCACGCCGTCGGCCGCCCCGCCGCCCAACATGTCCCGCGCCGCCGCAAAATTGGTAATGCCGAGCCGCTGGGGCGCCGCCGATGCCCATTGTGGCAAGCCCGCCCTGAAATCGGCGAGGAGTTGCACGACGTTGATCTCCCCCGACTGGATCCGGCCATAAATGGTCGTCGCCTCGCCCACCAGCGCGCCCATCAGAACGGCAGCAGGCAGAATCACGATACCGATGATCAGCAGCAAGGTGAGCAGCGCTGCGCTGCCGGGCCGCTGCGGCATACGGTCGAGCAGACGCTGATAAACGGGCGTGAACAGGATCGCGGCGATCACGGCCCACAGGATGGCCGCAAAGAAGGGCGCGAGAACCAGCGCGAACGCCAGCGTAACGGCGATCAGAATGCCAAGGAAGGACCAGCGATCGCCCGCCGCGCGGTAATTTCCCTTGTCCGTCATGCCCCACCCCTCTTGCGCCAGATAAGCTGCTTTTTCCTATCGCGAACAACGGGTTTGGCAAAGCACCGAAAACAGTGTGCCGCCCGCGGGCGTCGTCGATGATGGAAGGGGAATGGTGCTGCTGGACAGGATTGAACTGTCGACCTCGTCATTACCAATGACGCGCTCTACCACTGAGCTACAGCAGCAACCGGATCGCCCGCAAACGCATGTTCGCCGGGCAGGCGCGGCCTATGGCGGGACGCCCCTCGCCTGTCAAGGTGCGAGGCTTGACGGCGGACCGATTTCGCGAGATTGGCCGCTCGTGAGCAAACCGCCCTCCCCCGCCGACGTCGAACGCGAACGTCGCCTCGCCGAGGCGCTGCGCGCCAATCTGCGCAAACGCAAGGCGCAGGCGCGCGACAGCAAGGCCGAAAACCCGCCTAAAGACTGACGGTCACCGTCACCTCATCGCCTTCGGCGAGACCTTCGGCCTTGCGGACCGCCGCTTTCACCGGGAGCAGCCAGCCCCCGCTTTCCTTGTGCGGGAAAACCGAGGTCTTCCAACGCGTATCGCCGATCTGCACATCGACACGCGCCGAACCGAACCCCTTGCGGCCGTCGAGCCATTGCCCGGAAATGGCGGCAAGGCGAATCCCGTCCGCCGCCTCGCCCGCGATCGTCACGAAAAACCATGCAGCCGGCGCGGTCGCCGACTGCCAGCGCCAGAGCGGCGTCGTGGTCGTAAAAGCCTCCACGCCCTATTTCGCGGCGACCGGGCGCACGGGTACGGGGATATTACAGATATCCGCCCCGCCCGCGGGCTTGATGAAAAAGGGGTCGCGGCGATTTTCGCGGGCGTCGGCGTAGCGCGCGAAGCTGCCGCTTTCGGTCGAAAGATATTCGAACTTCGGCTGGTCGGCGGACGGCAGCTCGGTCGCGATCCGGATCGACGCGATCGCAACGCGCTCCTTCACATCTTCGTAGAAACCGAGCGCCCCGGTCCCGCGCGGCAGGCTCGACAGATTTTCGATCCCGCTGATCACGCGGCCGACGACGGCGATGTTGCGATCCAGATGGCGCGGAGCGTGACCGATAACGGCGTAGAGTTCTGCCCCGCTGCCCGTGTCGGGCGACAGGTTGCGGCCGACCCCGACCGCGCCGTAACAATGGACCGGCCAGGCTTCATGAATTCCCAATTGAGGTTCCTTTGCGCGATCTTTCCCGGATATCTTTCGCTTCTCATCGAGAAACGCGACGGGCCAGCCCTCAGTGAATCCCGTGCCTGTCGCATATCGATCTTCGCGGGCGATGCTCCTGATATCCGGATTGTGAACCACTGGACTGGTGCCGATCAGGACATGCTCCGCTTTCACCACATATTCGCTCTCAGGCACCGTTATGACCCCCACAGGCAAGGTCTTCTTCTCGGTCGCGTCGCCCCATTGCGCGACATAATTGTCCTGCACGCGGTTGACGCTCGTCCCGTCCCACCAGTGCGCCGCCGCCAGCTTGCGGATATTGCCGATCCATCCCTGACTGAACGGCGCGGGCATCAGCTGGATCACGACACGGCGCGCCTTGCCCTTCGCATCGGGGGCGAGGTCCATCACCAACAGATCGGACGGCGCTATGGCGACCCAGTCTCCCGCGGGCGCAGCGGCAGCGATCTCTCCCGGCGACGGGATCGGCGCAGGCTCTTCGGCTGATGCAGGCAGGATGAGCGATGCGGCCGCGACGGCCGTCAGGAGCAGATGTTTCATGGCCGATGTCTGCCACGCCCAATCGGCTTGCGAAACCCCCGCCAAGCGATTAGGGCGCGCCTTCCAGTGCATGCGGAGCGGTGGCCGAGTGGTCGAAGGCGCTCGCCTGGAAAGTGAGTATACGTCAAAAGCGTATCGAGGGTTCGAATCCCTCCCGCTCCGCCACTTCGGAACAACGGTGGGCACTCCGCCCGCCGCCGTGGCTACGCCGTTGGCCGAGAGCAACCGTAGCAGGCTGCTCTTTGAGCCCATGATTCGAACTTCCCCGCGATCAACCTCAACCCGCTGCGCCAGCGCGCGAAGATGGTCGCGGCGGTAGCCGCCGCCCTCCACGCGAATGCGTCGCCGCGCGGTAGAGGCGAACTTGTGCAGCATCGTCGGCGTGATTGCCTGTTGCGCCGAGCTGTGAAGCAGTGCCGAGGCGCGTTCGGAATCCGCCCGCGCTTGGTCGCGCGTCGCCTTGAGGCCGTCAATGCGATCCTTGAGCGCGGGATCATCCAGATCGGCGATGCCGCTTTCGATCGCATCATAGAGGCGCTTCAAGCGCAGCTCCGTTTCGGAGGCGCGCCTGTTCAGTTGCGCGATATGCTCGCGGCGCCGGTCGGATCGCTCCTGCCGACGATCGAGCACATCGGACAGCACATCTTCCAGCCGGTCAGGATCGAGCAGCCGTTCCGAGAGATAGCCGGCGACGAGATCGTCTAGGCGCTCCATTGCGACGGTCATTCCTTCGCAAGCCGTCGCGCCCTGCCGCGCCTTCATCGAGCACGTATAGTAGCGGTAGCGCCCACCTTTGCCCGTGCGGATTGTCATCGCGCCGCCGCACTTCCCGCAATAGATCAAGCCCGTCAGCAGCGTCGGGCCACCGACGACCTGCGGATGGGCGACCTTTGGGCTGCGCGATTTCAAGTGCGCCTGAACCGCGTCGAAGGTCGCTTGGTCGATGATCGGCGGAACCTCGACCGCGATCACTTCGTCAGCCGGCTTCAATTCCTTCGACTTGCCGCGCTTGTTGAACTCATGCCGACCCGCATAGGTCGCGCGGGTCAGCATCCGATGCACCGTGCCAATCCCCCAACGTCCGCCGTCGCGGGTGCAGATACGGCGTTCGTTGAGGTGCTTGGTGATCGTCTTTACGCCCATCGGCCCGGACGTGCCGTCGCCTTCCAGCGCCAGCTTGAACGCCAGCCGCACCGTATCGGCGTGCAGCGGGTCAATCTCCAGCTTCTTCTTGACCTTCGCGCCGCGCTGCTCGGCCGCCACGACGCGGTAGCCGATCGGCGGCAGCGAGCCATTCCAGAAGCCCTGCCGGGCATTCTCCTTCAACGCGCGCAAGACGTGCTTTGCGTTCTCCTTCGACTGATATTCGTCGAACAGCGCCATGATCTGCCGCATCATCACGTGCATCGGATCGTCGCCCATCTCCTGGGTGATCGACAGCAGCTTGACCCCGTTCTTGGCGAGCTTGCGGACGTAGAACTCCAGCTCGAAATGGTCGCGGAAGAAGCGCGAGAAGCTGTGGACCACGACGACATCGAACGGCGCGGGCTTGGACGTGCCCGCTTCGATCATGCGTTGGAACTCTGGCCGACGATCATTGGTCGCCGACGCGCCCGCCTCGACGAAGGTTTCAACCAGCTCCAGCCCGCGCGACAGGCAATAGGCTTCGCCTTGTTTGCGTTGATCGGGGATCGACACGTCATGCTCCGCCTGCCGCGCCGTCGAGACGCGCAGATAGAGGGCGGCGCGCAGCGGCACGGTCATGGCAACGAACTCCTCACATCATTGGCACGGCCCGAACAACTCGTCAAAGACATCGCCGAACCATGCCTCAAATACATCCACCTCGGCGGTCGTGACCGGGATGCGCTCTGGCCAGTCGTCTGTGACGGTCCAGGCCGAAAGATCGTCCTTTGGCGGTCGCCCGGCACCCGGCCGGACAACAAACGCCATTTCGGCATAGTCGAGTAGATCGTCCGGGCATTGCCGGAGACGGCGTGGGGTTCGGCGACGGAGCTTGCGAGGCGCGGCCATTCCGACAAGGTGCCGTCCACCCGCCCCGCGCGCAAAGCCGCAACGTAGGCGTAGCGCAGATAGGAGCCGAGGGCGGCGTGCGGCAGGATCAACCGATGTGCATCAGTCGGCATGGTCAGTCTTCCGACTCAAAGCTGCGGTTCTCGCGGCAGTGCCAGAGGCGTAGAATGAAGATCGTTGCGTCTGCGATTTCGTAGCGCAGCTCGTAGTTGCCGACGATGATCCGCCGGACCTCGCGCGGCTCGTAGGCTTCCAGCTTCTCGCCGATCCGGGGATAGTCGAGCAGCCGATCCGGCGCGCGTGCGAGTTGCTGCACGACCCGCGCCGCAGCTTCTGGAGCAACCGGGCGCAGGTGCTCGTTTAGTCGCACGAGATCTGAGGACGCCCTGCCGGTCCACTTGATCCTCATGCTGACGGCGGCGGCAACGGCGTGTCGGTGCCGAGGCTGTCAGCCCAAGCCTGTATCGCTTGATGGTCGATCACCCGCCCCGCGTCCACATCCGCCAAGGCTTCGAGCGTCATCCGATGACGCTCCTCTTCCTGATCGACCCAGGCGGCGAGCGCCTGTTTCATCACCCAGCCGCGCGAGCGTTCGAGCCGCAAGGCCATCGCCTCGACCTTTTCCGCCAGTCCGATGGGGACGTGCGCGGTCAAAACTTTAGTGTCTATGGCCATAGTAGCACTCTCTATCAGTGTGATTAAAATATAATCGAAAAGGCGATGGGAAGCAAGTTGGCGCCTCCCTACGGGACCGCCGCTCTATCTTCGCTGCGCTCCGACCGAGCCCCAATGGGTCTCGGCCCTACCGGGTGACGATCAGCATGGCGAGCCGGCGCTGGCGCGCCGATAAGCCAATCCGCCGGGCGGATTGCAGTTGTTCGAGAGTACGGAGATCGGGCCAGGGCTACGCCGTCCCGATCGCATTGTTTGTTTCTCTCCCCGTCGGTGGGGTGGGCGACGCTTCTCTCTAGGCCCGCCGCGCCGGGCGGCAACGCGCACGCGCGTCCTCCACGATGTTCCGGCCCGGAGGGTGCGGCCCGGCTCCGTCGGCGGGCCTGCCGATCCGCTTTTTCGCCGCCCACCCCATTCCGGGGTGAGTGCGGTTTTTAGGAGAAGTGTGATGAACGCTGTTACCGAAACCGCAGCCGCCGAGCCTGTGTCGGGCGTGGAAATCTTCCTGCCGCTCGCCAAGCTCAAGAAGTCCCCGCGCAATGCCCGCAAGGTGCCGCATGGGGAAGCCGCAATCGAGGCGCTGGCCGCTTCGATCCAGCACAAGGGGCTGATCCAGAACCTTGTCGTGGAGCCCGAGACCAAGGATGACGGGGCGCCGACCGGCTATTATCTCGTCACCGCTGGCGAGGGCCGCAGGCTTGCAATGCTGCTGCGCGCCAAGCGCAAGCAGATCAGGAAATCGGAACCCGTGCGCTGCTGGCTGGATACGGCCAACGATCCCGCCGAGGTGTCGCTGGACGAAAACGTGACCCGGACCCCGATGCACCCCGCCGACCAGTTCGAGCGGTTCGCCGAGCTTTCCCGTGACAAGGGATGGGGCGCGCAGGAGATCGGCGCGCGCTTCGGCGTGTCGGCTTCCGTGGTGAAGCAGCGGCTTCGCTTGGGCGCGGTCAGCCCCAAGCTGTTGCAGGTCTATCGGGAGGACGGGCTTACACTGGATCAGCTTATGGCCTTCGCGATCACCGAGGACCATGCCCGGCAGGAGCAGGTCTTCGAGGGGCTGCACCACAACCGCGAGCCGTGGATCATCCGGCGCGACATGACCGCCAGCAATGTTCCGGCGACCGACCGGCGCGCGCTGTTCGTCGGGGCCGACGCCTATGTCGAGGCGGGCGGCAACATCATCCGCGACCTGTTCAGCGAGGACCGGGGCGGGTTCTTCGAGGATGCGGGCTTGCTCGACATGCTTGCTGTCGAGAAGCTGCGCGAGATCGCGGGCGAGGTTCAGGCCGAGGGCTGGAAATGGACCGAGGCGCATATCGACTATCCCCACGCCCACGGGATGCGGCGCTTCTATCCGCAGGCCATTCCCCTGTCCGACGAGGACGAGGAGCGGTTGGACGCCCTGTCCATCGAGCATGACGAGCTTGCCGAAGGCTATTCGTCCTATGACGAAATGCCCGAGGACGTGGCGACGAAACTGGAGGCGGTGTCCGACGAGATCGACGCGATTTCGGCTAAGCGTTCGGCCTACGACGCGAGTGTGATCGCGCATGGCGGCGCGTTCGTCGTGCTTCATCATGACGGGACCGTCAGGATCGAGCGAGGTTTCGTGCGGGCGGAGGACGAGGTGCTGGCGGACCCGCAGCCAGAACCGGAGGCCGACGCCGAGACGACCGACCCGCAGGCCCGGGCGGACGAGCAGCCCGAGAACGGCGACGAGGACGTGCAGGAGATCGAGGACGAGGACGAGGAACCGGGCAAGCCGATTTCCGATAGCCTCACCCGCAACCTGTCCGCCTATCGGACGCTGGCGCTGCGCGTCGCCTTGGCCGACCAGATCGATATGGCGTTGGTCGCGCTCACCCACACGCTCACCGCGCAACTGTTCTACAGCTATGCCGAGGCGGGTTGCCTTGAGGTGCGTCCGACCGTGCCCCCCTTGGGGAGCCACGCTGACAGCATCGAGGACACCCCCTTGGCGGCGCGGGCGGGTGAGCAGCGCGAGGCATGGGCCGAGCGTATGCCGCGCGACGTGGCGGACCTGTGGGGCTTCATCGTCGCGTTGGACGACGAGAAGCGGCTGGCGCTGCTGGCGCATTGCGCGTCCCGCACCGTCAACGCCCTGCGGCTGCCGTGGGACCGCAAGCCCCGGACGCTGCAAACGGCGGACAGGCTGGCGAGCGCGCTGGCGCTGGACGTGGCGAAGGGCTGGACGCCCACCGTGGACAGCTACTTTGGCCGCGTCACCAAGGCGTATATCGTGGAGGCCGTCGCGGAGGGCGTGTCGGAGGACGCCGCTCGCCGTATCGCGGACATGAAGAAGCCGGACATGGCGCGAGCCGCCGAGCAGCTCCTGGCCGGGACCGGCTGGCTTCCCGCCGTGCTGCGGACGCCGCAGCCGGAGGGCGAACAGCCCACCGAGGGCGAAGCGATTAAGCCGCAGGACGCGGACGAGGACGCCTACGCCGTCGCTGCTGAATAGCGGCAGCGGGCCGGGGCCGCGCGAGCGGTCCCGGCCTTTTCGCGCTTTGACCAGAAAAATTTGCGGCCGCGCCCGTAAGGGGCGCGGCCGCCTTTGCCTTATCGCGTCGCCACGGTCTTGAGCGCAGCGAACGGGGCTAGCGCGAACACCGCTAACAGCCAGAATGCCGCTGCGGACGTGCCCGCGACCCCGCCCAGGTCGGTCAGGCCGCCGAGATTGGCGACCATGCCCGCGAGCGCCGCGCCGATGGCGGTGGCGAACAGTTGCACGGTGGTGATCGAGGCCGAGGCCAGATCCCGCTCGTCGTCGGGCGCGACCTTGAGCACGCGGGTCAGGAGATGCGGCCAGCCCAGGCCGACCCCGAATCCGACTGCCGCCAGCGCTACCGCGATTGGGGCGAGCACATTCCAGGCGCCATCGCTCGGCCGGGGCACGAGCCCCGTCAGCGCCGCCATCCCGATCAGCGCGATGATCGGCGCAGCCTGGACCGCGCGGCGCGCGCCATGCTCGCCCGCGCCGGAACTCGCGATCGATCCCAGCGTCCAGCCCGCTGCCATCAGCGCGGCGAGATAGCCGGCGGTGAGCGGCGTCTGCGCGTGCAGAACCTGGAGGAACAGCGGCACGAAGATTTCGGTCGAGGTCACCGCGACCGCGAGCAGCGCCATCGTCGCATAGAGCGCGCCGAGCGGCGCACCCAGCCGGAACGCCCCGCGCGGCAGCAGCCGGTGGCGGGCCTTGGCTTCAACCACGATCAGCGCGCCGGCGGCGATCAGCGCGGCGACAATCCCGGCGACGTTCCACGCCAGGACGTTCGAGACGCTGCCCGCAGATACGGCGAGCACCGCCGCGGTCAACAGCACGAGCTGAGTCGTCGGCGTCGCCGTGCGGTCGTTCGAATCGCCACTGCGCCGGGGCAGGACCGCTAGCGCGAGGAACGCGAACAGCGCGACCACCGGCAGCAGCGACCAGAACGCCCAGCGCCACGCATCGAGCTCGGCGAACACCCCGCCGATCGCGGGACCGACGAGCGTGGCGACGCCCCACATTCCCGAGACCAGCGCCATCGCGCGCGGCCACAGTCCTTCAGCGAACACCAGCCGGATCATCGCGTAGGACAGCGCGAACAGGAATCCGCCGCCCAGCCCCTGGACGATCCGCCCGCCGAGCAGCACCGGCATCGACGGCGCGGCGGCGCATATTAGTGTGCCGAGCGCGAACAGCGCAGCGGCGGCGGCGTAAGCGCCGCGCGGCCCGGCCGCGCCGAGCAGCCGCGCCGAGGTCGCCGAGCCAAGGATCGAGGCGACCACGAACAGCGTCGTGTTCCAGGCGTAATAGTCGAGACCCCCGATGTCGCGCACGACCGAGGGGAGAATGGTGGTGGCGATGTAGACGTTGACAGCGTGTAGCGCGACGCCGCCCGCCAGCGCCAGCGAGCGAACGCCGTTGCGGCCTGACAGCAGGTCGGCCCACCGGGCTACGGGTGCGGGCCCAGGTTCGGTGATGTCCATATCGGCTCCTTTCCGGCGGGACTCGCCGCGGGCTTGATTGACGGCCGACATCTCTGATAAAACCTCAACCATTGTTGAGGTCAAGCCCCTTATGACGCAGCGGATCGACACGACCAGGGCGCTCAGCGTCGGCGAGGTCGCGCGACGCAGCGGCGTCGCGATCTCGACCGTGCATTTCTACGAGGCCAAAGGGCTGATCGAAGGCTGGCGCAGCGGCGGTAATCAGCGCCGCTACACGCGCGACGTGCTGCGCCGAATTGCGGTCATCCGCGTCGCGCAGCGCGCCGGTATCGGACTCGCCGACATCCGCGCCGCGTTCGCTGCCGTGCCAGCCGGCCGCACGTTGACCGCACTGGACTGGGGTGCGCTGTCATCGGCCTGGCGGGCCGAACTCGACGCGCGGATCCGCGCGCTCACGCAGCTTCGCGACGAACTGGACGGCTGTATCGGCTGCGGCTGCCTATCGCTGAGCGACTGCCCGTTGCGCAATCCCGGCGATCGACTCTCGGAAACGGGAGCCGGCGCGGTGCTACTGGAGCCCTCGGGTCAATGAGCCGCTAGCGACCGGGTGGTGCCGCAGTTCGCATGGCGATCCATCCCGCATCGGCGCGACCGCGCGGCCTCTCGATTGGCTTGATCTAACCGGGGCCGGCTTCGCCTCGCTCGGCCTGGCGCAACGCCGCCGCGCGGCCTTTTTTCCGCCGCCTTCGGCTTTGCATCGCGAAGCAAAAAAGCCGCGCGTCGCCATCCTCCGCTGCGCTTCGGCCGCAAGCGGTGCGCGTCCGATCGTCCCCGCTTCACCGATCGCCATCGAGGCCGCGGCGGTCGTGGCCCGAAAGCGAAAGGAACTTCGACATGGCGACCATCGGCACCTTCACCAAAGCCGACAACGGCAACTTCAACGGCACCATCACCACCGCGACCCTCAAGCTCAAGGCGACGCTCCGGCCGATCGACATGGACGGCGACAAGGCGCCCGACTACCGGCTGACGGTCGGCACGGTCGAGTGCGGCGCGGGGTGGAAGAAGACCAGCCGCGAGAACCGCGACTACATTTCGGTCAAGTTCGACGACCCGACATTCCCGGCTCCGATCTACGCCACCCTATCCGAAACGGAGACCGGCGGAGAATACGTGCTCATCTGGTCCCGCTGACCCCATACGGCGCCCCCGCTCCACCGGAGCGGGGGCGCCTCTCGCGTTGAATAGGGCAACTAACCAGACAGCGAATCGAATAGCGGCAGCGGCATCGGGCTGCGCTCCGGCAGCGCGCCGGCGTCATAGGGTGCGATTGTCACCCATTCGACGCGCCAGTCCAGCGTCAGCTCGCCGTGACCAACACGCGAGATCCCCGCGCCGTCCACCACGACCCGGAAGTCGAAGCGATCTTTTTCGGCTTCGAGGCGGCCTTCGATCAGCGAACCGTCGCTCGCCGCCAACAGGAAACGCTCCTCCACCTCGTCATAGGGAACGCGCAGCGTCTTTGTGATGTCGCCCGCGACCGCGATGCGCTGGCCGGGCTGTCCTGTTATGGTGATGCTCATACCGACTCCTTATTGGCGGTTTGGATCAAAACAGGAACAAATGACAAGCGTTGTTTGCGGGCGCCGCAGGCGACGCGGTGCTTGGGGCTCTGCCCCCGGCGCACTACAAGCGGCTTCCGCCCAGCTTCCTCCACGCGCGAGCGCGTTCCGTGCAGCCGGTTCCCCGCGAAGCTGCTTTCCGTTTGCACCCCCGGTCTCGCCGACGGGCAGGGTTTCAGCGCGGCGCTCCGCTGCGCGGAAACCCAAGCCCAAGGAGGCCAAAATGCACTATCAGCTTGCCACCCGGTTCGGCCGCAACGCCCACCAGATCAGCGGCCGGGAGCCGCTCGACAACGAGGCGCTGTACCGCCACGTCCCGTCCATCTTCGCGCGCGAGGCGCACGACAGCCGTTCAGATCGCTACGTCTATGTTCCGACAATCGACATCGTGGAGGGGCTGCGCCGGGAAGGATGGTTCCCGTTCTTCGCCGTCCAGTCCGTCCCCCGCGACGGCAGCCGCCACGGCCACGCCAAGCATATGCTTCGCCTGCGCAGGGATGACGGCATCGGCAAGCCGGAGGCCGCCGAAGTCATCATCGTCAACAGCCATGACGGGACCAGCGCCTATCAGATGTTCGCCGGAATGCTGCGGTTCGTCTGCACCAACAGCATGATTGCCGGTGAGCGGTTCGAGGAGGTCCGCGTGCCGCACAAAGGCAATATCGAGCATGACATCATCGAGGGCGTTTACACGGTCGCGGAGGACTTCCCCCGGCTGATCGACGCCAGCGAATCGATGAAGGCGATCCAGCTTTCGCCGGATGAGCAGCGCTTGCTTAGCGAGGTTAGCCTTGTTGCGCGCTATGGCGACGACGAAAGCCCGGTTCGGCCCGAGCAGATCATCGAGCCGCGCCGCCGCGATGATGTGGACCGCAGCCTGTGGACCACCTTCAACGTCATTCAGGAGAATGTCGTTCGTGGCGGGTTGCAGGGCCGTAAGCGCAACGCCGAGGGCCGTATCCGCCGCGCGCAGACCCGCGCGATCAATGGCATCGACCAGAATGTGACGCTCAACCGCGCGCTCTGGACGCTGGCCGAAGGGATGCAGCGCCTCAAAGCGGCCTGACCCATAATTACCGCAGGGCCGGAGTTTCCGGCCCTGCGGCTTTGCCATTTTCGCGCCGATCCGCTGCGTCGGATCGGCGGCTGCCGCGCGTCCCAAGGTCCGCGCGGCCGCAACGGCGCGCTCGCCGGGCTGGCGCCCGGCTCGCGCTCAAGTTTTGCGAAGCTAGTCGGTTTCGGAGGGATCGAGTTGGGCGATAAGATCGGCGGGCGTGACACCAAGCGCGGAGGCCAAGTGAAACAAGGTGACGACCGTTGGATTGCGCAGGCCGCGCTCCAAATCGCTGACATATTGTTGGGTAAAACCGGACGTCTCGGCAAAGCGCTCCTGGGTAAAGCCCTTATCCTTCCTCAGCTTGGCGAAGTTCAATCCCACTAGGCGGCGCATATCCATGCGCGCGAAGCTGGACGCTACATCTCATCCGGTTTATCCCATATCAGTTGTGTTGGCTAAATCGCACTATCCGCCGCTGCGGGATGTGCATCTAGCGATGCAAGGCTTGCGCATATCCGGTTCTGTTTTTTGAGCTAGACTGGTTAACGGGGACACCATGAGCACCAGCCAATTCGCTGATCGCGCGCCGGAGGCATCGCAGCTCACGGCCTATGACGAAAGCCATCTCAATGTCTATTTGCGGCTGCTCGATGCGGACGAAGTAGGAGCGGACTGGCGCGAGGCGGCGACCGCGATCCTCGACGTAGACCCAGCCGCCGAGCCGCAACGAGCCAAGGCGATGCACGATAGCCACCTTGCGCGCGCGCGGTGGATGACGGAGGTTGGTTACGCGCATCTGCTCGGCTGCGAGCGCCCGCTAAGGCGTTAAGTTTAATCCATTTTGGTATCGATTCATTGCTTTCGTCGCAGCGCGCGCGGCACGGTTGAGCGCAACCTTGGCGCTATCGTGCGTCGGTCGAGCCGGAGATGTTCGTCCCCCGCAATCCGCCCTTAGTGCGGTTGGGAGGATGCCATGCCGACGCCCCAGCGCCGGCGCGAGCGGCGCGGCGGCAATCTGTCCGACGCGCTTGGTCGCGCCGATATAGCCGCCGAGTTTTTGCGGCGAAACCACACGTATCGCGCCGAATATGCGCAGATGCAACAACGCATCGCGGACGGCGCCGTCGTCAAGGACGCCGCCGAGACGGCGTTCGCGCGGCGCTGGGGGTTATCCTTTCGCCACTGCGCCGGATGACCTTTCAGACCCGGTCGTCTGGCGCCCGGAGCTGACCGCCGTCACGGTCATTCTCGACGCCGCGCCGGATGGATTCGAGACCGCCGCTCCGGTCGATCCGCGCGCGCTCGGCGCGCTGCTCGCCGACCTAGCCGGGATCGATGGACGGCATGTTGTCGTCGCCGATGCGGCCGGCGAGCATCGGCTGTGGTTGCGTGATTCGCAGCCTGGCCGCCCGCTCGCTGCCGTCATTCCGCTCGACAAGGATTTCATCACCCGCATCGCCAGCCTGTTGCGTTTCCACCGTCGCCTGCTCGGCCGGGCGGCCGGGCCGCTACCGCGCGGCTGGCCGCTCACCGCCTATCGGCTGGCGCGGCTCGACCTGATGCTCCGCGCGCTCGACCTGCGCGATGAGGGCGCAACTTATCGCGAGATCGCGACCGCCTTGGGCCGCGACGACGCCGCCCGGCTGTCCGCGAGCGACTGGAAAATGTCGGCGTCGCGCTCTTTCGTGGTGCGCTTGGTCCGCGACGGCATCGCCATGATGAACGGCGACTACCGCAAACTGCTCCGCATCCGTTGATCCGATTCCCCCAGCGACACCTTCTAGGGGGTGGTCGCATCCGTGCAGCCGCACATCTTCATACCCCACCCGGCCGCCTCGGTTCTGACAATTACGCCTCCTGCCGCCACCGCCCGCAGGAGCCGTCACTTGTCCGATACGCCCTCCAATCTGCCGCCCCGCTTCCTGCGCACGCCGGAAGCCGCGCGCTTTCTCGGCCTCTCGGGGCGCACCCTGGAGAAGCACCGCTATTTCGGCACCGGCCCGGCCTACCGCCGGATTGGCGGCCGCGTCGTCTATTCGGTCGATGACCTGCGTGCCTGGGCCGACATCGGCATCAAGCATTCGACCTCCGATCCGGGGCAGGACGACCTCATGCCGCGCGCGGATTCGGCCATCGCCCGGAGCCGGCGATGACCGTCCCGCCTTCGCCCATGCGCCACCGCCAGCCGTCCGAAGACGGCATGACCCGCGTCGAGCTGACCTGGATCGAGAAGCGGATCGAGCACTGGATCAGGTTCGGCCGGGTCGCCGTGGACGAGATCGTGGACCGCCGTCGCCGCATCGTCCGCTTCCGGCCCGACGCGATCTTCGCGTTCGTCCGCTGGGCGGCGAACGATTACGGTACTGTCAGCTCACGCATCGACATTGTGCGCGCGGTCCGCGCCGGTGAGCCGTTCACGACGCTGCCGTTCGTGCGGCCGGGCGGCGACATCCTGCTGACGATCGAGGGCTGGCCTAAGGTCAGTCAGGTTCTCGCAGCGATCGACGCTACGGAAGCCGCTGGCGTCGATTCGTGCGACGCCGCGCCCGACCATTGGCGCCACGTCGCCAACCGCATCTCCGCCGGTCAGTCGCCGCGCCCCTACACGCTGGAGCGTCATCGCGCCTGGCTCAAGCGCCGGGAGATCGAAGGATGACCCGCCGGAGCTGGACCATCGCCACGGCTGCCTCCGCGTCGCTGTTCGGCGCATCTTTCGCCGCCATCGCGGTCTTCGATCCTCTGCCGCGTCTCGTCTGGAACGCCAGCGCCAGCGCACCGCTCGGTCTCTACCGGATCGAGCCCGAGCGCGACCCTGCCGTTGGTCCGCTGGTCGCCGTGACGCCGCCCGCGCCGCTGGCGCGCTGGCTGGCGGAGCGCGGCTATCTCGGCGAGCGCGTGCCGCTGTTGAAGCATGTCGCCGCGCGGTCGGGGCAGCGCGTTTGCCGCGTCGGCGCCGTCGTGAGCGTCGATGCGCGGCCGGTCGCCGTCGCCCTTGAGCATGACGGCCGAGGCCGTCCGCTGCCGGTCTGGCAGGGTTGCCGCACGCTGCGCGCCGGCGAGCTGCTGATGCTCAACCCCGATCACGCCGACAGCATGGACGGCCGATATTTCGGCCCGCTGTCGGCCGCCACGGTGCTCGGCCGCGCCGTCCCGATCCTCACCCGCGACTCCCCGACCGCGCCGCTCGTCTGGCGCTGATCCGCTTCACCGCCTGCCAACTCAAAGGAGATCATCATGCAGATCGGCAGCTTCTTCCGCACCGCCAAAGGCTACGAAGGCATCATCGAGACGGCGACCCTCGACATCCGTATCTCGATCGTTCCGGCTGAGCAGAGCGACGCCGACAAGGCGCCGGACTGGCGCGTTCACCGCGGCGACGGCGGCGAAGGCCCGGAGATCGGCGCCGGCTGGAACGAGAGCGGCGAGCGCGCCGGGGATTATGTCTCGCTGCGCATCGACGATCCCGCGTTTGCGCAGCCGATCCGCGCCGCGCTGTTCCAGAACGCCGCCGACAAGTCGGCTTGGTCGCTGCGCTGGAACCGCCAGCCAAAGTCGCGCGAGCAGGACTGATCCCGTGCGGCCGATCATCATCCCTTTGTTCGCGGGAAAGCCGTCTCATCCCTTCGTCCCGCTCGGTCGCAGGCCGGCCGGGGCGCGCAGCGAAGGTCAAGGGCGGCCAAAGGCCGGCGCTTTGCGCGCACCCTTGACCGCAGCGAGCACGCCGGCAGGCTGGCGACGGAGCGGAGTCGGATCTGCAGTGGTGCTCGCCGTCGTCCTGCTGTCCGGCGGCGTCGCGCCGGCCCCGGCGATGGCGCAGGAGATGCCGGTCGCTCGATCGGCGCTTGTGCATCCATACGCCGCTCATGTCGCCTCGGCCGCGCGGCGGTTCGGCATCCCCGAGGCGTGGATATGGGCGGTGATGCGCGTCGAGAGCGGCGGCAATGCCCGCGCCGTGTCGCGCGCCGGGGCGATGGGCTTGATGCAGATCATGCCCGCGACATGGGCGGGCCTGCGCACCCGTTACGGCCTCGGCCCCGATCCGTTCGACGTGCGCGACAACATCATAGCGGGTGCCGCTTATCTGCGCGAGATGCACGACCGCTACGGCAACGCGAGCGCGATGCTGGCGGCCTATAATGCGGGACCGGGCCGCTACGACGACTTCGTGTCTCGCGGCCGTCCTCTGCCTCCGGAAACGGTCGGATATCTCGACCAGCTCGCACCGATTACGGGCGTATCAGGCGCGGTGGAGGTGGCGGCGAATGCTACGCCTGATCCGTTCGCATGGCGTCGTGCGGCGCTGTTCGTCCGCACCGCTAGCGCCGCTTCGGAAACTGTCGCCGGGGAGTCGGGCGGCGAAGTAGCCGCATCCGAACCACCGACCGACCGGCCGACGTCCGGCGACGTTCGCGCGGCTGAGCCGTCCGCTAATGAGCCGCGCGACACGCTGTTCGTGCCCCGCGTCCGCGCGGGCCGACCGCGATGATCCGCGCGGGAGCGCCATCCTCCGTCCGAAGCAGCAATGGCGCTGGGGAGGAGGAAAACGGCAGGGACAGACGAGGGCAAGATATAAGCCGCACCCCGTGTCGTCGAAAAGCCAAGGCTTTTCCGTGGCTTCACGCGGGGGCGTCGGTCGGCACGCGTGCCGCGCGGAAGGAAAAAGGCAGCAATATCAATGCGCCGAACGGCACCAAGGGCCGTTTTCGGCGGAAAGCGCCCCGGCCGTGAGCGAGGACAGCGAGTTCTGCGTCCGGCCGGGCAAGGCCAAGCGTAGCAAGGCGCAGGGGCGCAATGCGCGCGGTCTGGTGGCTGAGGTGCTGCGCGTCGCGGCGATCCACAGCAGCGGCAGGCGCACCGGGGGCGGGCCGCGCCGTGGCGGCCAGTCGAGTTTCGGCCGGGGCCGCACGGCGTTCGCGCGCAGTCGCCTGTTCGGCTCGGGCCGGCGAGTGATGGTCAAGATGCTGCCCGTCACCACGCGCAGTCGAGGCGGGCGGCGCATGGCGCCGCTGTCCGCGCACGTCGCCTATCTAAAGCGCGAGGGCGTGACCCGCGATGGCTCGCCGACCCGGATGTTCGACGCGGCCGGCGACAACGCAGACGATCGCGCCTTCACTGACCGTTGCAAGGACGATCGTCATCACTTCCGCATCATTGTATCGCCAGAGGATGCGGCCGAGCTGACGGACCTGCGCGAATACACGCGCGACCTCATGCGCCAAATGGAGACGGACCTGGGCACGCGGCTCGATTGGGTCGCGGTCGATCATTGGAACACCGACAATCCGCACGTCCATCTGCTTGTGCGCGGGCAGACCGACCAGGGTGCCGATCTCGTCATCTCCCGCGACTACATCAGCCACAATCTCCGGTCGCGCGCGCAAGACTTGGCTTTCGCCGAGCTGGGGCCGAAACCCGAACATGAGGTGCAGCGCGCGCTCGACCGCGAGGTGACGGCAGAACGCTGGACCCGGCTCGATGCCGAGATCCAGCGTTCTGCCGACGAGCTGGGCGTGATCGACCTGCGCGCCGAGCGGCCCGGCCCGGACGATCCGCGCCTCCGCCGGTTGATGGTCGGCAGGTTGCAGCATCTGGAAACGATGGGCCTCACTGCCGAGGGCGAGCCCGGCCAATGGGCCGTCGCCGAGGGCGCGCAGGCGAAGCTCCGCGAGTTGGGCGCGCGCGGCGACATCATCCGCACGATCGGCGCGGCGCTCAAGGACCGCGGGCAGGACCGGTCGCTCGACAGCTACGCGGTCCTCAGCGGCGCGCCCGACAAGCCGATCGCCGGCCGGTTGATCGACAAGGGGTTGCACGACGAGCTGACCGGCACGGCCTATGCGGTGATCGACGGCACAGACGGCCGCACGCATCATGTTCGGCTCCCCGGCATCGAGGCGCTAGAGCATAGCCCGGCGATCGGCGGTATCGTCGAGCTGCGCGCAATCGGCAAGCCCGGTGAGCCGAAACCGACCCTGATCCTTGCCACGCGGTCGGACCTCGACCTCACCGCGCAGATCAAGGCGCCCGGCGCGACGTGGCTCGACCATCGGCTGATCGAGCGCGGCGCGAGCGTCGCGGACAGAGGGTTCGGCGCCGAGGCGCGCCGCGCGATGGACGCGCGCACCGATCATCTTGTCCGCGAAGGACTGGCGCGCCGCTACGGCGAGCGGACCGTGTTCGAGCGCGGACTGATCGACACGCTGCGCCGCCGCGAGCTGGACGCCGTTGGCGCGAAGATCGCCAGCGAAACCGGGCTGGCCTATCGGCCGACGCAGGCCGGCGAGAAGATCGCCGGTGTCGTGCGGCAGCGTCTCGTGCTCGCCTCCGGCCGCTTCGCCATGATCGACGACGGTCTCGGCTTCCGCCTCGTGCCCTGGGCCAGCGCCCTCGAACAGCAGCTTGGCCGACAAGTCGCGGGCGTGATCCGCGATGGCGGCGGCCTCGACCTCGCGCTGGGCCGCAAACGCGGCCTCGGTCTGTAACCCCGAAAAGGAGTCCTCAATGTCCGCCACCAAGATTCTTTGGGGCCAGGTCTTCGCCGTCTTCCTGATCGTGCTCGCCGGGGTGTGGGGTGCGACGCAGTGGACGGCCGCCGCGCTCGCCTATCAGCCCGAGCTGGGGCCGCCCTGGTTCGCTGCGTTCGGCTGGCGCGTCTATCCGCCCCCGGCCTTCTTCTGGTGGTGGTTCTCGTTCGACGCCTATGCGCCCGCGATCTTCCAGACCGGCGCCTTCATCGCCGCGTCGGGCGGCTTCGTGTCGATCGCGGTCGCGATCGGCATGTCGGTGTGGCGGGCGCGCGAATTAAAGAACGCCGAGACCTATGGCTCGGCTCGCTGGGCGACCGAGCGGGAGGTGCGCGCAGCCGGGTTGCTAGGGCCGAACGGCGTGGTGCTTGGCAAGCTCGCCGCCGATTATCTGCGCCACGACGGTCCCGAGCATGTGCTGTGCTTCGCGCCCACGCGCAGCGGCAAGGGCGTCGGCCTTGTCGTGCCGTCACTGCTGACCTGGCCGGCCTCGGCGATCGTGCATGACATTAAGGGGGAGAACTGGACGCTGACCGCCGGCTTTCGATCGCGCCACGGCCGGGTGCTGCTGTTCGATCCGACCAACGCGGCGTCCGCTGCCTACAACCCGCTGCTGGAGGTGCGGCGCGGCCAGTGGGAGGTGCGCGACGTGCAGAATGTCGCCGACGTGCTGGTCGATCCCGAAGGCAGCCTCGAGCGTCGGAACCACTGGGAGAAGACCTCGCACTCGCTGCTGGTCGGCGCGATCCTCCATGTCCTCTATGCCGAGCCGGACAAGACCTTGGCGGGCGTCGCCGGGTTCCTGTCCGATCCCGGTCGCACGATCGAGCAGACTCTGGCCGCGATGATGGCGACGCCGCACCTGGGCAAAGCCGGCGTGCATCCTGTCGTTGCTTCCGCCGCGCGCGAGCTGCTGAACAAGTCCGACAACGAGCGATCGGGCGTGCTCAGCACGGCGATGTCGTTCCTTGGCCTGTATCGCGATCCCGTCGTCGCGCAGGTCACGCGCGCTTGCCAATGGCGCATATCGGATCTGGTCGAGGGCGATCGGCCGGCAACGCTCTATCTGGTCGTGCCGCCCAGCGACATATCCCGCACCAAGCCGCTGATCCGCCTCATCCTCAACCAGATCGGGCGCCGGCTGACCGAGGAGCTGACCCCGAAGGGCAACCGGCATCGGGTGTTGCTGATGCTCGACGAGTTTCCCGCGCTCGGCCGGCTCGACTTCTTCGAATCCGCCCTGGCGTTCATGGCCGGCTATGGACTCAAGGCGTTCCTCATCGCGCAGTCTCTCAACCAGATCGAAAAGGCTTACGGCCCGAACAACGCGATCCTCGACAACTGCCATGTCCGCGTGAGCTTCGCCACGAACGACGAGCGGACCGCCAAGCGTGTGTCGGACGCCCTCGGCACCGCGACCGAGATGCGGGCGATGAAGAACTATGCCGGGCACCGGCTGTCGCCGTGGCTGGGGCACTTGATGGTGTCGCGGTCGGAGACCGCCCGCCAGCTCCTCACGCCGGGTGAGGTGATGCAGCTCCCGCCCGACGACGAGATCGTGATGGTGGCGGGCGTCCACCCGATCCGCGCGAAGAAGGCGCGCTACTATCAGGACCGGCGGCTGTCCGAGCGGATCATGGCGGCGCCGGCGTCCGTGGCTGCCACGATCCGTCCCGACGATTGGACCGGGCGGCAGGCGGCCGCCGATCCAAAGCAGGTCGCGCGGATTGTCCGCGATGCGGAAGACGCGGCCAATGC
Source organism: Pseudomonadota bacterium (assembly GCA_020160755.1). Taxonomy (GTDB): domain Bacteria; phylum Pseudomonadota; class Alphaproteobacteria; order Sphingomonadales; family Sphingomonadaceae; genus Sphingopyxis. The sequence goes on along the minus strand of JAIUPN010000019.1, from coordinate 11,686 downwards.
CGGTCTGCGCCGGGAGCCCGAACTGCCCGAGCATGTCGCCATCGCGCCCGAAACGGCAGCACCGCCAGCCCAGGAGTTCGCCATCGTCGATGACGAACGGGACGACGCGGCGCGGCAGGCGGCCGTGCGGCGCCGGATGCAGGGACTTGCGCGGCAAGCGTCGCTCGACCCCGGCGACGGCATCGAGCTGTAGGAGGCGATCATGCGGACCCGGCTCAACGTCTATTTCCCGCCCGCGCTCGCCAAACAGGTTGACGAGCTGGCGATCCGGCGACGCATATCACGCTCGGCGATCGTGGAGGCGGCGGTGGCGTCCTACCTGTCGCCGGACGGCACCGACCGGATGGAGGCGGCGTTCGCGCGCCGGCTCGATCGCCTGTCGCGGCAGGTGCAGCGGCTGGAGCGCAATACCGGACTGAGCACCGAGGCACTGAGCCTGTTCGTCCGTTTCTGGCTGTCCGTGACCCCGCCGCTGCCCGACGAAGATCAGGCAGCGGCGCAGGTCAAAGGTCGTAAACGCTACGAGGGTTTTATCGAGACGCTTGGTCGGCGCTTCGCCAGCGGCAAGACCCTCATGGACGAAATACCGGAGGATGTCTGGCCGCGGTCAACATCGCCCGAGTCGGAGTAGCAGAAGCGCGCCGACCTTGATGTAGTCTGCAAGAGACTTCGCCTCCGGCACCGTATCTACCGCCCCCTCTACTACGCCGATAACTAGCTGTTGCGACGCGAGCATTGCTGCGTCTCTTGATGTGCCCCTGACGCCGGGCGGCGGTTCGCCCGGCCCAATCGAGGGGCCAGTCGTTGACCGTCCAGCCAATCCGATCCGAGGCGAAATCACGCGGCGCGCGGATGCTGCGCACGGCGCTGGGACCGTCGATCACAGCCTGGCTCGACGACCCCGCCGTCATCGAGGTGATGCTGAACCCGGACGGCCGACTTTGGCTCGATCGGCTCGGCGAGGGGATTAGCGATACCGGCGAGATGCTGTCCGCCGCAGACGGCGAACGCATCGTCCGGCTGGTCGCGCACCATGTCGGTGTCGAGGGTCATGCTCGCAGCCCCCGCGTCTCGGCCGAACTGCCCGAGGGGGGCGAACGGTTCGAGGGATTGCTGCCACCCGTCGTCGCGGCGCCGGCCTTCGCTATACGCAAGCCCGCCGTCGCCGTATTCACGCTCGACGATTACGCACGCGCCGGGATCATGTCGGCAGTTGAGGCCGAGGCGTTGCGCCACGGCGTCGAGACCCGCGCCAATATTCTCGTCGCTGGTGGGACCGGCGCGGGCAAGACAACGCTGGTCAACGCGCTGCTCGCCGAGGTGGCAAAGACCGCCGATCGCATCGTCCTGATCGAAGACACGCGCGAACTGCAATGCGCCGCGCCCAACCTCGTCGCCATGCGCACCAAGGATGGCGTGGTGTCTCTCGCCGAGCTGGTCCGCTCATCACTGCGCCTGCGTCCCGACCGCATCCCGATCGGCGAGGTGCGCGGTGCCGAGGCGCTCGACCTCATCAAGGCGTGGGGCACCGGCCATCCCGGCGGGGTCGGCACGATCCACGCCGGCACCGGGCTAGGCGCGCTGCGCCGCATGGAGCAGCTCATCCAGGAGGCCGTCGTCACGGTCCCGCGCGCGCTGATCGCCGAGACGATCGACCTGATCGCCGTGCTGGTGCGCGACGCGCACGGGCGTCGGCTGACCGAGCTGGCCCGCGTTGAAGGGCTCGATCCCACGACCGGCGATTACCGCCTCGCATCCCTTTCCACCACCCAATCGGGAGACCTGCCATGATCCATGCCATTCGGCATGGCGCACGCCGCGCCATGCTTACCACCACCGCCGGCGTGGTCGCGCTGACCTTCGCCGTTCCGGCCCGTGCCGGTGGATCGTCGATGCCCTGGGAAGCGCCGCTCCAGTCGATCCTCGAAAGCATCGAGGGGCCGGTGGCGAAGATCGTGGCGGTCATCATCATCATCGTGACCGGCCTGACTTTGGCGTTCGGCGACACCAGCGGCGGGTTCCGCCGGCTGATCCAGATCGTGTTCGGCCTGTCGATCGCGTTCGCAGCCAGCTCCTTCTTCCTGAGCTTCTTCAGCTTCGGCGGCGGGGCGCTGGTCTGATGCTCGACGTGGCCGAACCGATCGCGGGTTTCCATGCTCCCGTTCACCGGGCGCTGACCGAGCCGATACTGCTCGGCGGTGCCCCGCGGGCGCTCGCCATCGTCAACGGAACGCTGGCGGGCGCGATCGGCCTCGGCCTGCGGCTGTGGATCGCAGGCCTGGTCATCTGGGCCATCGGCCACGGGCTGTCCGTCTGGGCCGCCCGCCGCGACCCGCAATTCGTGGACGTGGCCCGCCGCCACCTCCGCTTGCCTGTTTGGATGCGGCCATGATGAGCTTGCGCGAATATCGTAGCAAAGCTGCAAACCTGCCAGACTTCCTGCCCTGGGCCGCGCTGGTCGGCGAAGGGGTCGTGTTGAACAAGGACGGCTCGTTCCAGCGCACTGCGAGGTTTCGCGGCCCCGATCTCGACAGCGCGACGCCGGCCGAGCTGGTCGCCACGACTGCGCGATTGAACAATTCGCTGCGTCGGCTTGGCTCAGGCTGGGCGATCTTCGTTGAGGCGCAGCGCACGCCTGCGCTCGACTATCCGGAAGGCCACTTTCCCGATCCTGTGTCGTCGCTGGTCGAGTTCGAGCGCCGCGAACAATTCCGCGAGGAAGGCGCACACTTCGAGAGCCGCTATTTCCTGACGCTGCTGTGGATGCCGCCCGCAGAGGAAGCGGCGCGCGCCGAAGGCTGGCTTTACGAGGGCCGGGCCACGACCGGCGTCGATCCGTGGGAACTGCTCAAGGGCTTTACCGATCGCAGCGACCGCGTCCTCAATCTGGTCGAGGGATTCGTGCCCGAGGTCCGCTGGCTCAATGACGCCGAGACGCTGACCTACCTGCACAGCACGGTCTCGACCCGCCGCCAGCGCGTGCGCGTGCCGGAAACGCCGATGCACCTCGACGCCCTCTTGGCGGACGAGCCGCTGACCGGCGGGCTGGAACCGCGCCTGGGCGACCATCACCTCCGCACGCTCACCATCGTCGGCTTTCCGAGCGTGACGTTCCCCGGCTTGCTCGACGAGCTGAACCGGCTCGCCTTCGAGTATCGCTGGGCGACGCGGGCGATCATGCTCGACAAGACCGACGCGACCAAGCTGCTGAGCCGCATCCGCCGCCAGTGGTTCGCCAAGCGCAAGAGCGTCGTGGCGATCTTGAAGGAGGTGATGACCAACGAGGCGTCGGTCCTGATGGACAGCGACGCCTCGAACAAGGCCGCCGACGCCGACACCGCCCTGCAGGAACTGGGTGCCGATTATGCCGGCATGGCCTACGTCACCGCCACGGTGACGGTGTGGGACCGCGATCCCGCCATCGCCGCCGAGAAGCTGCGGCTGGTCGAGAAGGTCATCCAGGGCCGCGACTTCACCGTCATTCCCGAGGGCATGAACGCGATCGAGGCGTGGCTGGGAAGCCTGCCCGGCCACATCTACGCCAATGTCCGCCAGCCCCCGATCTCCACCATCAATCTCGCCCACCTGATCCCCCTGTCAGCAGTATGGGCGGGGCCGGAACGGGACGAGCATTTCGGTGCGCCCCCCTTGCTCTATGGCAAGACCGAAGGCTCGACTCCGTTCCGGTTTTCCCTTCACGTCGGCGACGTCGGCCACACGCTGATCGTCGGCCCGACCGGCGCCGGCAAGTCGGTGCTGCTCGCGCTGATGGCGATGCAGTTCCGCCGCTACGAGAACGGCCAGGTCTTCGCCTTCGACTTCGGCGGCAGCATCCGCGCCGCCGCGATCGGCATGGGCGGCGATTGGCAGGACTTGGGCGGGATGCTCGCCGACGAGGCGGGTGACGGCGTGCAGCTCCAGCCTCTCGCCCGGATCGACGATCCGTCCGAGCGTGCGTGGGCGGCGGAATGGCTCGCGGCGATCCTCGTCTCCGAAGGCGTCGCGGTCGATCCGCAGGCGAAAGAGCATTTGTGGTCGGCGCTCGGGTCGCTTGCCAGTGCGCCCGCGCCGGAACGCACGCTGACCGGGCTGGCCGTGCTGCTCCAGAGCCAGCAGCTCAAGCAGGCGCTCGCTTCCTATTGCCTCGGCGGGCCGTGGGGTCGGCTGCTCGACGCAGAGGTCGAGCGTCTCGGCGAGGCGTCTGTCCAGGTGTTCGAGACCGAGGGCTTGGTTGGCGCCGGATCGGCCGCCGCTGTCCTGTCCTATCTGTTCCACCGGATCGAAGGCCGGCTGAACGGCTCGCCGACGCTCATCATCATCGACGAGGGTTGGCTAGTTCTCGACAGCCCGCAGTTCGCCGCGCAACTCCGCGAATGGCTGAAAACGCTGCGCAAGAAGAACGCCAGCGTTGTGTTCGCCACGCAGAGCCTCGCCGATATTGAAACCTCGAACATCGCGCCGGCCATCATCGAAAGCTGCCCGACGCGCATCTTCCTGCCGAACGAGCGCGCGGCCGAGCCGCAGATCGCTGCCATCTACGAGCGGTTCGGGCTCAACGCCCGACAGATCGAAATCCTCAGCCGGGCGACGCCCAAGCGCGACTATTACTGCCAGTCGCGGCGCGGCAACCGGCTGTTTGAGCTGGGGCTTGGCGAGGTCGCGCTGGCCTTCGCCGCCGCTTCTTCCAAGACCGATCAGCTCCGCATCACCGAACTCGTCGAGACACACGGTCGCGAGCACTTCGCCGCCGAGTGGTTGCGCCATCGCGGCTTGGCCTGGGCGGTCGATCTCCTTCCCGACCCCCAACCTGATCCGCTGGCCGGTCGCCGGGAAGATGCCGGCCAGCTTCCCCTTGCCTTGAAGGACATGACCCCATGAAGCCCAATATCCTGCGCCGCGCCATGCTGGCCGGCGCCATCGCCACGTCGAGCATGATCGGCATCACCGCCGCCACGCCGGCGCACGCTCAGTTCGGCGGGATCGTCTATGACCCGACCAATTACGCGCAGAACGTGCTGACGGCCGCGCGGTCGCTCCAGCAGATCAACAACCAGATCCAGCAAATCCAGCAGCAGGCGACCAGCCTCATCAACGAGGCGCGCAATCTGGCGTCGCTGCCGTTCAACTCGCTCCAGCAGTTGCAGCAGCAGGTGCAGCGCACCCAGCAGCTTCTCGGCGAAGCCCAGCGCATCGCCTACGACGTGCAGAACGTCCAACAGGTCTTCAACGGCCGCTACAAGGGCGCGGCGCTCACCGGCACCCACGCGCAGATGGTCGCTAACGCCAATGCGCGCTGGGAGGATAGCGTCGGCGCGTTCGAGGATGCGCTGCGTGTGCAGGCTGGCGTCGTCGGCAATATCGACGGCGCGCGGACGACGATGGACGGCGTGGTCACGTCTAGTCAGTCGGCGACCGGCGCGCTCCAAGCCGCGCAGGCGGGCAACCAGCTTCTCGCGCTGCAATCGCAGCAGCTCGCGGACCTGACGGCGCTGCTCGCCGCGCAGGGCCGGGCGCAGGCGCTGGATTCGGCGCGCAACGCGGCCGTTGAAGCCGAGAGCCGCGAACGTCTGCGCCGCTTCCTGACGCGGTCCACCGGCTATCAGCCGGGCAACGCCCGCATGTTCCACGACTAACGCCCGTGGACAGCAAGCTCCTCGCGCGCATCGGCGCGGTCATCTTCGTCGCCATCGCCATCACCATGACGGCGATCGAGATGAGCCGTGCGCCAGAGCCACCGCGCGCGGGGCCGGCGGCCGTCGCCGAGACATCGGCGACGGACCCGCTGCTGATCGAGCTGCGCCGCTGCCAGTCGATCGGCGCGGCCGGGGCGAGTGACCCGGATTGCCTGCGTGCCTGGGCCGAGAACCGTCGCCGGTTCCTCGCGCCCGGTGCGCTTCCCGCTGCCCGCATCGCCGATGGCGCGACCCCACAGGAGAACTGACATGGGCGGCACCGGCGTCGTCGATCGCTTTCTGGATGTCTTCACCCGCTACATCGACAGTGGGTTCGGCCTGCTCGGCGGCGAAGTGGCGTTCATCGCCACCACCCTGATCGTCATCGACGTGACCCTGGCCGCCCTGTTCTGGACGTGGGGAGAGGGCGACGACATCATTGCGCGCCTTGTCAAGAAGACGCTGTTCGTCGGCGTCTTCGCCTACATCATCGGCAACTGGAACAGCCTGGCACGCATCGTCTTCGAGAGTTTCGCCGGGCTCGGCCTCAAAGCGTCGGGCACCGGCTTTACGGCGGCCGAACTGCTCCAGCCGGGCCGCGTCGCGCAGGTTGGCTTGGAAGCGGGCCAGCCTATTCTCGAATCCATCTCCGACCTTATGGGCTGGGTCGCGTTCTTCGAGAACTTCATCCAGATCGCGGTGCTGCTGATCGCCTGGCTGCTGGTCATCCTCGCCTTCTTCATTCTGGCGATCCAGCTTTTCGTGACGCTGATCGAGTTCAAGCTGGCGACGCTCGCCGGATTCGTGCTCATCCCGTTCGGCCTGTTTGGCAAGACCGCGTTCATGGCCGAGCGCGTGCTGGGGCTGGTGATCTCGTCAGGCATTAAGGTGCTGGTGCTCGCCGTCATCGTCGGCATCGGTTCGACCCTGTTCGACGAGTTCCGCGCCGGCTTCGGCGGCGCGCAGCCCAGCATCGAGGACGCGCTGGCCGTCGCGCTCGCCTCGCTGTGCCTTCTCGGCCTTGGCATCTTCGGCCCGTCGATCGCCAATGGCATTGTCTCCGGCGGCCCGGCGCTTGGCGCAGGGGCCGCAGCGGGGACCGTGCTCGCGGCCGGCGGTGCGCTGGCCGGTGGCGCCGCTGCGGCCCGGCTCGGCGTCGGCGCTGCGGTGGGCGCGGCCGGTGGCGCCGCGCGAGGCGCCGCCTTCACGTCCGGGGCCGCAAACAGCGCCTATGCGCTTGGTTCGGCTGGCAAGTCCGGCGCGGCCGCAGTCGCTGGCGGCGCAGGCGGCGTCGGACAAGCCGCCGTCGGCGCAGCCATGTCGCCGCTGCGCAAGGCGGCAGCCTCGCTCAAGGATAGCTACCGTTCCGGCGGACGTGCCGCCGTCACCGCGACCGGCGGGACCATTTCGGGCGGCAGCTCCACGCCGTCGCCGGACGCACCGGCCGGCGCGCCCGCCTGGGCGTCCGCGATGAAGAACCGCCAGACCATGACCCACGGCGCGACCATCGCTGCCCACACGCTGCGCTCCGGCGATGGCGGCGGCAGCGGCGCGTCCGTCGACACCAGCCAGAAGGATTGACCCATGTTCAAGCGACCGAGCATCCGCTACGGCCAGACGCCCGCGCCGACCACCCCTTATCAGCGCGCGGCGCAGGCATGGGACGACCGCATGGGCTCGGCGCGCGTGCAGGCGAAGAACTGGCGGCTCGCCTTCTTCGGGACGCTGTCCCTCTCAGGCGTTCTGGCCGGCGGTCTGGTCTGGCAATCGACGCGCGGCCATATCGTCCCCTGGGTCGTGCAGGTCGATCGGCTCGGCGAGGCCCAAGCGGTCGCGCCGGCCGAGGCCGGCTACCGTCCCACCGACCCGCAGGTCGCGTTCCATCTCGCCCGCTTCATCGAGCAGGTCCGCGCGATACCGGCCGATCCGGTCATCGTCCGTCAGAACTGGCTTCGAGCATACGATTTCACCACCGATCGCGGCGCGCTCGCGCTCAACGATTACGCGAGGGCCAACGACCCGTTCGCCAATGTCGGTCGGGGGCAGGTCGCGGTGGAAGTGTCGAGCGTCATCCGCGCCTCACCCGACAGCTTCCGCGTCGCCTGGATCGAGCGCCATTATCAGGACGGCAGCCTTGCCGCCACCGAACGCTGGTCGGCGATCCTCACCATCGTCGTGCAGCCGCCGCGCACCCCCGACGCCCTGCGCAAGAATCCGCTCGGCGTCTTCGTCAACGCCCTCAATTGGTCGAAGGAGCTGTCGCAATGACCGGCATACTCATCCGCCGCGTGGCCACGGCCGCGCTCTTCGTCTCCGCATCCGCGCTCGCCGGCTGCGCCACCACGTCGGCCAGGCCGCCCGTGATCGCGTTGGACGATCCGCCCCCGGCGATCGCCGCGACGCCCGCGGCCGAGCCGCCCCGCGCGGTCGAGATCGTCACGATCCCCGAGCCGTTGCCGCTCCCCGGTCAATTGAAGCCGGTGACGGAGCGCGCGCGACCGCCGGAGCCCGCCGATCCGCGCCGCCGTGTCGGCGACGCCAACGATGCCGCGCGCGTCCAGCCGGTGCGCGACGGCTTCCTCAACGCCATCCAGCAATACCCGTGGACCGAAGGCGCGCTCTATCAGGTCTATACCGCGCCCGGTCAGGTGACAGACATCGCCTTGCAGCAAGGCGAGCAGCTTGTCGGGCCGGGGCCGGTCGCGGCGGGCGACACGGTGCGGTGGATCATCGGCGATACGGTGAGCGGCAGCGGAGCAGCTGCCCGCGTGCATATCTTGGTAAAGCCCACCCGACCCGACCTCGCCACCAACCTCATTATCAATACGGATCGGCGCACCTACCATCTGGAGCTGCGCGCCACCCCCGTGACCTACATGGCGTCAGTGTCCTGGACCTATCCGCACGACCAGCTCATCGCCTTGCAAGGCCGCAACGCGGCTGCTGCTGCGGCTGCACCGGTAGCGACCGGCGTGGACGTGGCGGCGCTCAACTTCCGCTATCGCATCGACGGCGATAGAGCGCCGTGGCGTCCGGCCCGCGCGTTCGACGACGGAAGGCAGGTCTTCATCGAGTTTCCCGCCGGGATCTCGCAGGGCGAGATGCCACCGCTTTTCGTGACCGGCGTGGCCGGCGACGCCGAGCTGGTCAATTACCGCGTGCAAAGCCGCTACATGGTGGTCGATCGCCTGTTCGCTGCCGCCGAGCTGCGCCTGGGCGACCGGCGCACCGAGCAGCGTGTCCGCATCGTGCGGGACGATGGACGGAGGGGGCGGCCGTGACCGACAGCCACGATCCGTCCGTCGAGGATCGGCCCGCCGCACAGTCGGCCCGCCCTGATCCGGCGGCGTTCCAGCTTCGCGGCGATCCGCCCCGCGTCATGCGGCTTTCCCGTAAAGCGCTCGCCGTCGTCGGCGTCGCCGCCGGCCTCGGCATAGGTGGTTCGCTGATCTATGCGCTACGACCGCCGAGCGATCGGGCCGCGCAGGAACTCTACAACACCGATAGCCGCGCCACGGCCGAGACTATCACGTCGGGGCCCCGCGACTATGCCCAAGCGCCCCGGCTCGGCCCGCCGCTGCCCGGCGACCTCGGCCGACCGATCGTATCGGCACAGCAGCGCGGCGAGGATGTCACCGTGCCGCCGGTCGGCGCGCAGCCAGGTCCGCCCGATCCGCGCGCTCAGGCGGCGGAGGCGGCTCGGCAGCGTGCCGCTCAGGAGCGCGACGCGGCCCGCACCAGCTCGGTCTTCCTCGGCGGCAGCGGAAGCGCCGCATCACCGGACACCCCGGTTACGCCGGTTCTCGCAGCGCCGACTCCAGCGCCTGCGGCGACGGGCGATGCGTCGGCGCAAAGCGATCAAGCGGGAAGGCGCACCTTCATGGCGCAGGCGCCGAACCAGCGCACGGTCAGTGTCGAGAGGCTGACCACGCCGTCATCACCCAACATCGTGCAGGCCGGCAGCTTGATACCGGCTGCCCTCATCACCGGCATCCGCTCCGACCTTCCCGGCCAGATCACCGCGCAGGTAACGGCCAACGTCTATGACAGCCCTACGGGGCGCATCCTCCTCATCCCGCAGGGCGCGCGGCTGATTGGCGAGTATGACAGTGAGGTCGCCGCGGGTCAGACACGCGTGCTGCTGGCCTGGGACCGGCTCATCCTGCCGGACGGACGTTCGATCGTTCTCGAGCGCCAGCCCGGCACCGATGGCGCAGGGTTTGCGGGCCTACAGGACCGCGTCAACCAGCATTGGGGCAATCTCCTGAAGGCGGCGGCCGTTTCGACGCTTTTGGGGGTCGGTGCTGAGCTGGGCGCAGACAGCGAGGACGACCTGACCCGCGCACTGCGACGCGGCTCGCAGGACACCATCAACCAGACCGGCCAGCAGATCGTGCGTCGGCAGCTCAATGTGCCGCCCACGCTCACCATCCGGCCGGGGCATCCGCTGCGCGTGGTGCTGACCCGCGACTTGGTGCTCGAACCCATCGGAGTAACGCGATGACGAAGTTGAAGCTCGGGCCGCTGGCCGACGATCGCCCCGTCAAGCTCACGGTGGAGTTGCCTGCCGCTGTTCACCGCGATCTCACGGCCTACGCCGCCGCGCTTGCGGCCGAGACCGGCGGGGATGCTATCGTTCCTGAGAAGCTCGTCTCGCCAATGCTGGCGAAGTTCATGGCGAGCGACCGAGGATTCTCGCGGCGACGGGATACCTCGAAGAGCTGACCGCCTCGCTGCCATCAGTTACCCAGGAAGCGTCGGCGGCGATCCTGAGCATCCACCTTGATGATCGCTTCTTCGGCCGTGGCGCATTCGCCGCCACGGACCGAGCCGTCACGACATCCGGCCACCAACTGTCGAGCCTCGTCGATATGAGCGACGAAATACTGTGTGCCGCGTGCGTCGTCCGATGCCTTGGCCACCGCTGCCCCGGTGGCGGTAATCCTCGCTTGAGGGATCGGCGCAATCAGCGGTCGTAAGGCAAAGCCTCCCGCAAAACCGATGGCCAAGTTGACTAACACGATAATGATTGTCTTGCTGTGAGACATAGTAGATATCTCCAGAAAATTCTGTGTAAATTACTGTATTTTTGTCGAGAAATCAAAGGTTAGCGCGTAGCGACTCTTGATGAATCCGAGGAAACGGTGAATAGTCGGATTGATATTGTCTTCGCACCAATAGGCGGAAAAGCCAGTTAGTGCCGGCCCTTGTTCCCCGTGTATTGGCCGATACACAACATCAGGGTACAGTGCGCCGGTCGAACCTTCGCAAACGATGCTCACGCCAGAGCTAACGCCTAGCATGCTCAACACAGTCTCTCGGCTCGACCGCAATACTCGAATATCGGGCTTACTGCCGGACAACGCCAGACGGCCAAGCAGCATATCGCGAATAGCTGGGCCAGGGTCGGTGATTGGTAATAGGAAGCGCTCTTCCCGAAGATCAGTCCAGTGCACGACATCTTGGTTCGCGAGTGGATGCGACTCGGGTAATGCAACGAGCATTCGCTCGCTCCACACCGGTTCGCAGCGAAATCCGTTCTGCCCCGCAACGCCCATCAAGATTGCGATGTCAATTTCTCCAGTATTCAGTCCGGCCAGAAGTAGACTTCTGTCGGATTCAACGCACTCCACATCAACATCCGGGTGAGTTTCGATCCAATTCAATATCGTTGCACGCAAATTGCCGGCAGAAACGGAACTGTTGTGTCCGATCATCAGGCCACCAGCACGGCCCTGACCTGCTGCACGCATCATTTTTACCAACTTATCGGCTGTGTCTACCATCGGCTTAGCGCTGCGGATGAAGGTGCTTCCAGCCAGCGTTGTTGTGACACCTGAACGCGAGCGCTCAAAAATAGACATGCCGATAGAGTGTTCCAGCTTCAGGATAGCCCGGCTCAGAGTCGATTGCTCGACATCTAGGGTAAGCGGAGGCGTGACCCCACCTTGCGGGAGTGACGCGCAGCGCCGAGTGTCCGCGCGCTGATCGTGGGGTAGGAAGCTGGTGCTATG
>JAIUPN010000018.1 GCA_020160755.1 Pseudomonadota bacterium | reverse complement strand
TTCGTCACTACGACGAAGCCCAAATCCTCCTTAAATCACAACCTCTAATCTGTGCCATAGGTGCTGACGGGGGACAGGTTGCTTTGAATGATCGGGTTTCTGCCTTGATTGCGGTTTGTGTTTTATTCTTCAGAGTATAGGTTGGATGCAGAGGAGCGGAATATGCCTGACGAAAAGCCGCGCTACGAACCTTATGACAGCCCGGCAGGCGGTTGGGGCGCGGCAGCGGCAACGGCCAAGACGCTGATGAAGGAAAGCGTCATCGCGAAAGGATCGCGTGCGCTTTTGTCGATGAATCAGCCCGGTGGTTTCAAGTGCCCCAGTTGCGCCTATCCCGATCCCGATTGCCGTCAGACACTGGAGTTTTGCGAGAACGGTGCCAAGGCTTTGGCGCACGAGGCGACCAAGTTCCGCGTCACTCGGGAATTTTTTGCGCAGCATACCGTCAGCGAACTCGCCGAGCAGTCCGACTACTGGCTCGAACGGCAAGGGCGCCTTACCGAACCGATGCGTTATAATGCGGCGAGCGACAAATATGTGCCCATCAACTGGGACGACGCCTTCGCATTGATCGGGAAGCACCTGCGAGCACTCGACAGCCCGCACCGTGCCGAGTTCTACACCTCGGGGCGCACGCCGAACGAAGCCGCATTTCTCTATTCGATTTTCGTGCGCGCCTTCGGGACAAACAATTTTCCCGATTGCTCGAATATGTGTCACGAACCGACGAGCCGCGGCCTGCCGCCCTCGATCGGGGTCGGGAAGGGCACAGTGCAGATGTCGGACTGGGAACATGCCCAGGCGATCTTTGTCATCGGTCAGAACACAGGCACCAATTCCCCGCGGATGATGACCGACCTGGTCGAAGCGCATCGGCGCAAGGTGCCGATCGTGGCGGTCAATCCGATGCCCGAGCGCGCGCTGATCCGGTTCACGCCGCCGCAGGACGTGTTCGAGATGGCTACATTCCAGTCGGAAGAAATCGCCAGCGAATTCGTGCATATCCGGATCGGCGGCGACATTGCCCTGTTCAAGGGCATGATGAAAGTTCTGTTCGAACGCGATGCCGCAGGTGAAAAGAGCGTGATCGACTGGGGCTTCGTCAACACCCACACCACCGGCATCGAAGCTGTCAAGGCTGATGCGCTGGCGCAGGACTGGGCTGACCTTACCCGCGTTTCCGGTTTGGACGAAGACCAGATTCGCCGCTGCGCCGAAATCTACATCCGTTCGGACGCGACGATGATCTGTTATGGCATGGGGCTGACCCAGCATCAGGAAGGCTCGCGCCTGCTTCAGCAGGTTTGCAATCTGCTATTCCTGCGCGGAAACTTTGGCAAACCTGGCGCTGGCATCGTTCCAATCCGCGGCCATTCCAATGTCCAGGGTGACAGGACCGTGGGCATCGATGAAAAGCCGTCGCAGGATTATCTCGACCGGGTGCAAGCGGTGTTCGGGTTCGATCCCCCGCGTGAGAACGGTCACCATACACTGGAAGCGGTGGAAGCGATGATGGCCGGCACCGCCAAGGTGTTCGTCGGTATGGGCGGCAATTTTGTACGCGCCATTCCCGATACCGAACGTTCCTACGCCGCTATGCAGCAGCTAGAACTGACAGTGGCGATATCGACCAAGTTCAATCGCGGCCATGTGATACATGGCAAGGAAGCGTTGATCCTGCCCGTGACCTCGCGTTCCGAACGCATCGAGACTGCTGCCGGTGAGCAGTTCGTGACGATCGAGGATTCGTTCTCGAAGGTCACGGCATCGAAGGGCGTGCTGGAACCTGCAAGCCCGGATACGCTCTCGGAAGTGGAGATCGTCTGCGGGATGGCCCGTGCCACCCTGCCAGACAGCAAGATTGACTGGGAAGCCTATGCCAGCGATTTCGGCCTGATCCGCGACAAGATCGCCGAGGTTTATCCTGCGATCTACGCAGATTTCGGCCGGAAGATCGCTGACCCGGCCGGATTCTATCTCGACGTGCCGCCGCGCCGGCTTGTCTGGCCGACCCCCAACGGCAAGGCGAATTTCCTTCTGTTCGAGGGTCTTGATGCCAACCGGCCGGTCGCGGAGCCGGGCATGCTGCGCCTCGCCACGGTGCGTTCGCACGATCAGTTCAACACCACGATCTATTCCAATTCGGATCGCTATCGCGGAGTCTACAACAATCGCATGGTGGTACTTATGAATGTCAGCGATCGCGAAGCGCGCGGATTCGAAAAGGAGCAACTGATCGCGCTCGAATCGATCACCAGCGATGGCATCTCGCGGCGGGTAGGCGGGCTGACCGTGATCGATTACCCGATCGCCCCCGGTGCCATCGCCGGCTATTATCCCGAACTCAATCCACTGCTTCCGCTGGACTACTTCGATGAGATCAGCGGCACGCCGGCGGCAAAATCGATCCCGGTCAGGGCGGTGTCGGACAACGGATGACAGCGACGAGAGAGGGGGCGCTAGTGTTTGAGAGTTTCGATCCGCTTATCCTGGCGCGCGCGCAATTTGCCTTCACCCTTTCGTTCCATTTCATTTTTCCAGCACTTTCCATCGGTCTTTCGAGCTACCTCATGGTGCTTGAAGGGCTGTGGCTGAAGACCGGCAAGCAGGTCTATCTCGATCTCTTCCATTACTGGATCAAGATATTCGCCATCGGCTTTGGCATGGGCGTCGTGTCGGGTATCGTCATGTCGTACCAGTTCGGAACCAACTGGTCGGTGTTTTCCGAGAGGGCCGGCAGCGTCATCGGCCCGCTCATGGCCTATGAGGTGATGACCGCCTTCTTCCTCGAAGCAGGTTTCCTCGGAGTCATGCTGTTCGGCATGAGCAAGGTGGGCAAAGGCCTACACTTCTTCGCCACCTGCATGGTTGCGATTGGCACGCTAATTTCGGCCACCTGGATCATCGCAGTCAATAGCTGGATGCAGACGCCCGCGGGTCATGCGATCGATACGACTGGACGCTTCGTGCCGGTTTCCTGGATCGACATCATTTTCACTGCGAGCTTTCCCTATCGTCTTGCCCACACCACGCTCGGAGCCTTCCTGACAACCGCGTTCCTGGTCGGCGCGGTTGGGGCATGGCATTTGCTCAAGGACAGTACCAATCCCGGCGCCCGCAAGATGTTTTCGATGGCGATGTGGATGGCCGCGCTCGTTACGCCAGTGCAAATCCTTGCGGGTGACCAACATGGGCTCAACACGCTGGAGCATCAACCGGTCAAGGTATTGGCGATGGAAGGTGACTTCGACCCCAGTCCCGATGGCGCGCATCTGGTGCTGTTCGGTATTCCCAGCAATGCTGACGAGCGCGTGAACTACGAAGTGGCGATCCCGCATCTGGGATCGCTGATCCTCAAACATGACTGGAATGCTCCGGTGCCGGGTCTCAAGGATTTTCCGAAAGAAGACTGGCCGCCTGTCATCATCGTCTTCTGGTCGTTCCGCGTCATGGTGGGTCTGGGCTTCGCCATGCTGGGCCTCGGCGTCTGGAGCCTGTGGGCGCGGCATCGGGGCAAACTCTACGACTGGCGCTGGCTGCACCGTTCGGCAGTGGTCATGGCGCCGTCGGGTTTCATCGCGGTGATTGCTGGCTGGGTAACGACCGAAGTCGGACGACAGCCCTGGGTGATCTATGGCCTGATGCGCACGGCGGATGCGGCCTCACCCATTGCCGCACCCGCAATTGCGGTGTCGCTGATTGCATTCATCGTCGTCTATTTTGCCGTGTTCGGCATGGGCATTCATTACATGCTGCGGCTGATGGCGAAGCCGCCCGCCGTGAATGAACCCGAAGCCGAACACTTGCCGCAGCATGCGGCAGGGATAACGCCTGGCGCTAGTGTGGCCTCAAGCCAAGCCGGGGAGGGCTGAACCATGGCCGCTCTCGATCTCCCGCTGATCTGGGCCGGGATCATCGGCTTTGCGATCTTCGCCTATGTGGTGATGGACGGCTTCGACCTAGGCATCGGCATACTGTTCCACACGTTGCCACCCGGTAAAGAGCGCGACCATGCGATGAATTCCATCGCGCCGGTATGGGACGGCAACGAAACCTGGCTGGTGCTCGGCGGCGGCGGACTGCTTGCCGCATTTCCGCTGGCCTATGCGATCATCCTGCCTGCCACATATCCGCTCATCATCGCCATGCTGCTGGGACTGGTGTTCAGGGGCGTCGCCTTTGAGTTCCGCTGGCGCGACCCGGCTCATCAACCCATGTGGGACAAGGCTTTCACCGCAGGCTCACTGATTGCAGCGCTTTCCCAAGGAATCATACTCGGCGCCGTACTTCAAGGCATCCATGTCGAGAACGACGCCTATGCTGGAGGATGGCTCGACTGGCTCAGTCCCTTCAGCCTGCTGACCGGCGCCGCGCTGGTTTGTGCCTACGCTTTGCTCGGTTCGACCTGGCTCGTCTGGAAGACCGAAGGAGCAGGGCAGGACCGCGCGCGGCGCAACGCGATCCTGCTCGGAGTGTTGACGCTCGCGGGGATGGGCGCGGTGAGTCTGGCCACTCCTTTTCTTAGTATCGACTACTGGTACCGCTGGTTCGAGATGCCGGGGCTCATCCTGACCGCTCCAGTGCCGTTGCTGGTTGCAGCGTGCGCTCTCGTCTTATTCACATCTCTGAAGAACGGTTCCGAGCGGCTGCCATTCCTGATGGCGCTGGCGCTGTTCGTCCTGTGCTTTGCGGGCCTTGGCATCAGCATCTATCCCAACATAGTGCCGCCGAACATTACCATCTGGCAGGCAGCCGCGCCGGATTCCAGTCTGGCGTTCATGCTGGTGGGAGCAGTTGTCATTGTGCCGCTCATCCTCGCCTATAGCGCGTGGGCGTATTGGGTGTTTCGCGGAAAGGTTGGTGCGCATGGCTACCACTGACGAAACCGTGCGGCGCCCCCTGTGGCAACGTCTGGGCTGGATGGCGGCGATCTGGCTGGGCAGCGTCGCAGTGCTGGGCGCTGTCGGCTGGGTGATCAGGCTGGTGCTCGCACCTTCCTGACCAGAGACAGCGCTGACAAGGCAATTGGGAGAGAGCACATGCACGACATTGGATTGTGATCGCACGTCTGATCATGGGCGGGTGCTTCATCGTCTGGGGCGTGATGAAGCTACGAGGTGGCAAAGCCAAGCTGGTGCCGGTGCTGTCCGCGATGGGGCTGCCCGATGTCAAAGCCTTGGCCTACCTTGTCGGCTTGTGCGAGTTGGTCGGCGGCGTGGGAGTCGTGCTCGGTTATCCGCTCGCCACGTTCAGTGTTCTTCTGGGCCTGTGGTGTGTCGTGACGGCCCTTGTCGCGCACAAGGGCGACACCAATCAGATGCTGGCCCATACAGGTCTATGCGGCGGCTTCTTTGGCTTGGCGGCAGCTGGTCCAGGTGCTCTCGCATTGTTCGGTGGGCATCCGCAGGGCGTTTTCGCCATGTTATCCTGATAGGCCGGTCAGAATGACCACACCTTCGTTTTCCGCCGACAACCTTAAACTAAAACGGGCCTACGAACCGGCGGCGCCCAGCGACGGCATCCGCATTCTTGTTGACCGTCTTTGGCCGCGCGGGGTCAGTAAAGCAGAGGCACACCTTGACGAATGGTTGAAGGAGGTCGCCCCGAGTACCGAACTGCGCAAATGGTTCGGTCACGATCCGGCGCGCTGGACAGAGTTCCAGCACCGCTACCGGATCGAACTTGCTCAGCATTCCGACTGCCTGGACCACATTCGCAACCTCGCCCGCACGCAAACCGTGACCCTCGTTTTCAGCGCGCGTGACGAGGTACACAATGATGCCGTGGTCTTGCATGACGTGCTGTGCGAGAGCACGTATGAATAACAAGATGCCTAACGCTGGTTATTAGCGCCGGAGGTCAGCTCAAACCCGCTGATTTCGATTGCACGATTTTCAGCCAGGGATTGAGATCGGGCTCGCCAATCTTCGTCAGCCGGTTGATGTCGCGATGGACGAACGGTTCATCCTGACCGCGCACTATCATGATCGTATCCTCGGTATAGCTCCAGGATCCGTCGTCATTGAAAGTGATCTCTATCCGGTAGCTGTCCGTGCGGAAGGCCTGTTCCAGAAACGTGGTGGAACAGATGCCGTAATCCGTCTGGCCACGCTTTGCCTCGACCACGATCCGCTTCGCGTCCGCATCGGCATGACCGCACGCCAGGGCCACCTGGCCGCGCGGAATGGCGAGAGTCTGCATGATCAATCCGGTCGCCGGCTCCCACAACCAGTAGCCCATCTGGTCATGAAACGTGACGTCCTCGTCCGGGTTGTTGATGTGAGTATGATAGCGCAGGCCATAGAGCAGCTGCGGACCATTGGATTGCGGATCGATCGGCTGAAACTCGGCTCTTTCGGTGAATGGCTTGCGTTCGGGACCATGTGCCTTGGGGGCTATATCTCTTCCGGACTTGCCTTCCCAGATACCCGCAAGGCGCCGCAGGGGGCCCATGTTGGCGAGAGCATCCGGATCGATCGGATCCTGTTCGGTGAAGATGTCGTCCAGTCGGTCCATGATATTGAATCAAGCTCCCCCTGCCAGGCCAGGCAGTAGTTTTGTAAGCCCGGCGATGATCATGTCTACCGCGATGGCTAGCAGAATCATGCCCATCAATCTCGTGGTAATCGTCCGCAGAGTCTGGCTCATGATCCTGCCGATTTGCGCCGCGAAGAACAGAACCGTGAGCAGCAGGATCATGATCGTCCCGACAATCCCGACGAGCCAGAGCATTCCCTCCATGCCCTGTGCGTGGCCCGCATAGATGATCAGCGTGGCGATCGTGCCGGGTCCCACGATCATCGGGAAGGTCATCGGATAGAACGCGAGCCCCGATACATCCTTGATCTGCGTCTGTTCGCTGGCGCTCCCCTGATGCGAGGGCACTCCGCCGCCGTGCAACATCGACCATGCTATCCCAGCGAGAACCGCGCCGCCCGCAACGCGAAATTCATCCACCGAGATACCGAAGAAGCCGATGATCTGTTGGCCTGCGAAGAGGATGACTACGCACATGATCGCG
This sequence comes from Pseudomonadota bacterium, assembly GCA_020160755.1. Taxonomy (GTDB): domain Bacteria; phylum Pseudomonadota; class Alphaproteobacteria; order Sphingomonadales; family Sphingomonadaceae; genus Sphingopyxis. The sequence continues at coordinate 50,771 of JAIUPN010000018.1, read as the reverse complement.
GAGAAAACGGTGATCTTTGTGGCGAGCGTTCGCTGCTGTCCGACCGAATAGCCTTCAGTCAGCGAAAGAAAGATTGGAAGGTTGATGAACGGGTTCATGATCGCGAAAAATGCGCCGAAAGCCTTGGCCAATTCCGTGTAATCCATATGCCGTTCCCCGTTATAGCTTCAGTTTTTGCTGCAGTTCTGCCATCGCGCGGTGCAGGTCATGAATCTGGTCGATGAGGTGAAGCGCAATATCGACCCCTTCGTCATTGACGCCCAAATCGATTTGCATGTCGCGGACCAGTCTGGCCCGGGCCACGTCGATTTCACGAAGAGTTCCGCTTTCGGCGATAACCCAGCGCTTCTCGATCCACAAACGCAATGTGCCCATTTCGATGCCGAACTGCGTAGAAAATTCTTCGAGGGTCATGACGTTACCTCGCGGGGATTGTGTGCCTTGCCGCTCTCCCATCTTTCGACAAACTCTTCGAGCGCAGGATCGGGCTCTTTGGGCAGAACGATGGAAAGACGGACAAATTCATCGCCCCTTTTGCCTCCCCCCATCGGTGCACCCTGGCCCCTGAGCCGCAATTTCGTTCCGCTACTCGATCGGGCGGGGATGGTCATCTCCACCGTCCCGGTCGGTGTCGGCACGCGGATTTTGCCGCCGCGAACAGCTTCAGAGATCGAGATGGCGACATCCATCGTCAGGTCGCTACCCTCCTGCGAGAATCGGGCGTCCGGCAGCACCTCGATCTCGATCAGTGCGTCGCCGGGACTTCCGGTTCCGGCCCCAGCAGTCCCCTTGCGGGCAAGCCGGAGCATCTTGCCATCGGTGATCCCGGCGGGAATCGTGACATCGAGAACGCTGCCGCCAGGCATGGTTATCCGCTTCTGCCCGCCTTTTATGGCTTCGGCCAGCGTTACGCCGAGCCGGTAATGCAGATCTTCGCCCGGCCGATTGGCGCGGGCTTGCGCATTGCGGCGAAGGAACTCCGCGAGGAAGTCGTCCTCGTTTCCAAAATCGCCGTAGCCCTGCGACTCGCCATAACCAGAAGAACCGGAATCAGCATAATCGCGATAGTAGGAACGATCGTCCCATTGGGGAGGTCGTTCACGCCCCTCTTCGTCGATTTCGCCAGCATCGAACCGCTTACGTTTCTCTGGATCGCCGATCAGATCGTAGGCGCCAGTTATCTGCTTGAACTTTTCTTCGGCAGTCGGGTCGCCCGGATTGAGGTCGGGGTGGAGACGCTTGGCTAACGATCGATAGGCTTTGCGGATTTCATCGTTGCTAGCCGATCTCGCCACACCCAGGATGTCATAGGGATCTGTCATCCTATTCGGTCACCTCGCCATCAGCTTGCGTGCGTATGTCCATTGTCCGATGGGCAAAGAATCCGCCGAACATGCCAGCTACCGATGCGACTACCGTGATCGCATACAGATCGATCACAAGGCAGAGAGCTTCGCCGGCAAAGGTGACCGGATTGGCCATAGACGATGAAATCGTCGTCAGTTGTGCGCTGACATAATAGAAAGAATCCCACCATGTATGGATGTCCGTTCCCGGGGCATTCCGTTCCAGCCGGTACAACACGACACTTGCGAGGAGGTCGACGATCAGAGTGAGGGAAAGGGCCGCTGCCAGTCGATCGCGCAAATGCGAATGCGGCATGCTGCTTGCCCGCAAGACGTCGCGGATATCGCTGTAGACGCGCACGATTGACGTGATGGCTGACACGCATCCCCTCCCCAAACTGAACCGGACAATAATGAACAGACGTAAGCCTACGAAGGCTGGTTGATCAGACCACGCACCCTCACGGCGAGAAGCGACAGAATGATTCCGCGGATGATGAAGCCAAGGCCTACAAACCAAGCAAGCGTCACAATCTGCGCACCTACGGGCATGAATGTCGAAATGTAGATGCCAAGCGCCAAATCAATGACGCCCATCAGGATCAGCCACACCTTGTCCTCGCTCGCTTTGAAGCCGTTGATGAGTTCAAACGCGCCGTTGACAATGAAGAAGATGCCCACTGCCCAAACAAGGCTGGTTGCGCTCAACACCGGCATCGCGAGAACCAGGAAGGCGCCGCCGAGGGCAAGGGCGCCGAACAGGACATCGACCAGCTTAGCCTGCCAGCCGAATTCGCGAAAGGCCGCGATGATTGAGGCTATGCCGGCGAAGAGCAGCGCGATTCCCAACATGATTCCTACTGCCACACTGGTCGCTATAGGGTTGAAGGCTGCGAACCAGCCGGCCAGGATCAGCAAGATGCCATATGCCAGCATCCAGCCCCACGCACGCCTCGCTTTCGCACCGGAATTTTGAACGGAATCCATGGCGTCCTCTCCATTGTAGTTGTGCGCCAAAGCTAGCCGAAAAACATCGGGGCATTAAAGAAAAATTGGCAGGGTGATCTGCCCCCTTCTGAGTGGTCCAAAATTGATGATATTTTGGACGACGAAGGAGATATCGAATGCCGAGCAAGAAGCATCGCCCGGAAGAGATTATCGGCAAGCTACGTGAGGCGGAGGTTGTGCTTGCGCAGGGCGCTACGACCGCCGAGGCGTGTCGTCGGATCGCGATCAGCGAGCAGACCTATTATCGGTGGCGCAAGGAATATGGCGGCCTGAAGACCGATCAGGCGCGTCGGATGAAGGATCTGGAGAAGGAGAATGCGCGGCTTCGTCGTGCGATCTCGGACCTGACGCTGGACAAGCTGATCCTGCAGGAGGCTGCCCGGGGAAACTTCTGAGCCCCGCACGCCGCAGGCGCTGTATCGACCACATCAGAATGATGATGCCGGTGTCCGAGCGGCGGCTGTGCCGCGTGCTCGGGCAGCACCGATCGACGCAGCGCAAGGCGCCACGCGGGGCGGATGACGAAGCGGCCCTCACTGAGGATATCATCGCACTGGCCCGGCAATATGGTCGTTATGGCTATCGCCGGGTGACGGCGTTGCTACGCGATGCGGGGTGGCATGTGAACCGCAAGCGGGTTGAGCGTATCTGGCGCCGCGAAGGGCTGAAGGTGCCACAAAGGCAGCCGAAGCGCGGGCGTCTGTGGCTGAACGACGGATCGTGCATCCGGCTGCGGCCAGAATATCCCGGCCATGTCTGGTCCTACGACTTCGTCGAGGGCCGGACGCACGATGGTCGCAAATACCGGATCCTGTCGATCATCGACGAGGCGAGCCGGGAGTGCCTGGCGTTGCCGGTGGCGCGTAAGCTCAAGAGCGACGACGTGCTCGCGGCACTGGCCGAGCTGTTCGTCACGCGTGGGCCGCCGGCGCATATCCGGTCGGACAACGGCCCGGAGTTTATCGCGACGGCGGTGCAGCAATGGCTCGCCCAGATCGGCGTGAAGACGCTGTATATCACGCCCGGATCGCCATGGGAGAATGGCTATTGTGAAAGCTTCAACGGATCCCTGCGCGATGAGCTGCTCAACGGCGAGATCTTCTACTCGCTCGCGGAGGCCCGGATCCTGATCGAGGCTTGGCGGCGGCATTACAACACCGTCCGGCCGCACAGCTCGCTGGGATATCGACCACCGGCGCCGGAGGCCGTTCCATCGCCAGTGTCGCCCGCCGGTTCCGCTTCGCTCCACCTGCGGCCAACACTGGCGATGGAGGCGTCAATGCACTAACAATCCCAGCGGACCACTCGGTGGGGGCCGGTCAGTCCATCAGCAGCGGCAAATTCATCGCTAACCGTGCCTGCTACCTAGAAAGCTACCTAACGGCGAAAACCGAAGCCAACGCGTTCTGCTGACTCTGTATAAGGCACTGTAAGGAAATGAAAAATGGTGGACGCACTAGGGCTCGAACCTAGGACCCGCTGATTAAGAGTCAGCTGCTCTACCAACTGAGCTATGCGTCCACTGCCGTTTTCCGGCTTGCCTTGCGGCGAAGAGGAGCCCTCTTTGCTGCGAAGCGAGCGGCCCGCTATCATGCCCCTGTGGGGTTGGCAATGCCTCCGATGCCTTTTTGCCGATTTTTTTCTCAATGAAAGCGACGGCTGCCCGTTTTGCTGTCGTTTTCGATCGCCAGCATGATGCCGACGCACGTCATGATCGTCAGCATCGACGAGCCGCCATAGGAGAAAAGCGGCAGCGGGATGCCGACGACGGGGGCGAGGCCCATCACCATCATCAGGTTGATCGCGATATAGAAGAAGATCGTCATCGTGAGGCCCGCCGCAGTGAGCTGGCCAAAGCGCGTCCGCGCGCGCAGCGCGACGCGGGTCGACCAGCGCAGCAGCAGGAAGAAGCCGAACAGCAGCGCGAGCCCGCCGATCAGTCCCCATTCTTCCGCCATCGTCGCGAAGATGAAGTCGGTGTGGCCTTCGGGCAGGTAATCGAGGTGGCTTTGCGACCCGTTGAGAAAGCCCTTGCCACCGATGCCGCCTGAACCGATCGCGATCTTCGACTGGCTGATATGATAGCCGGCGCCGAGCGGGTCGCTTTCGGGATCGAGGAAGATCAGCACGCGTTTCTGCTGATAATCGTGAAGGAAGGAGAAGAGCACGGGCAGCGCCGCGAGCCCCGCGACGGCCGTACTGCCGAACCACCAGAAGGGGAGGCCAGCGACGAACATCACCACGACGCCGCCGATACAGATCGCGAGCGCGGTGCCGAGGTCGGGTTGCAGCATGACGAGCGCGGCGGGGAGCCCGATCATGACAAGCGCCGGCCAGAGCGCGGTGAAGGTGCGCGTATTACCCGGCGGCAATTGGGCGTAGAAGCGGGCGAGCGCGATCACGATCGCCACCTTCATCAGCTCGGACGGCTGCAGGTTCATGAAGCCGAGATTGAGCCATCGCTGGCTGCCCCCGCCGACGAAGCCGAGCAGTTCGACCGCGATCAGCAGGACAAGGATGCCGATATATCCGATATAGGCGAAATCCTCGAATATCCGCAGCGGGAAGCGCCCGATCACGAGCGCGACACCGAGGAAGACGAGGAAGCGCACGCCCTGTTGCCAGGCCCAGGGCGACCAGTTGCCGCCCGCGGCCGAATAGAGGACGAGCAGGCCGAAGCCGGTAATCCCGGCAAGGATGGCGATCAGCTTCCACGGAATGCGCTGGATGGCGGGCGGGACGGGGATCATTGCGGAACGCCCGGGTCGGGATCGCTCGATGCGCCCGCCTTCCACGCCGCATAGTCGCGGTCCATGCGTTCCTTGATCGTACCGCCCCAGCCGGCCTCGAAAGTTTCGAGCGCTTCCATCGCCTTTTCGCGGTCGAAAAGGAAGGTCATGAAATCCTTGGCTACCGGCGCCGCGGCGCGGCTGCCCCCCATGCCATGTTCGATCACGACGGCGGTTGCATAGCGCGGATTGACGACCGGCGCGAAGCCGATGAACAGGCCGTGGTCGCGGAATTTCCACGTCCCGCTCTTCCCGTTCCCGGTGCCGAGCCCGCGGACCTGCGCGGTGCCGGTCTTGCCCGCCATCGTGATGCCGTCGAGCGGCAGGCGGCTGCGCACCGCGGTGCCAGCGCCGTTGACGACAAGGTCCATGCCGTGGCGTGCGACGGCGAGCGCTTCGGGCGAGAAGGGCAGGGCTTCGTTCTTGAATTCGCGGTTGACGAGCCGCGGGTAGAGATGGCGGCCCGATGCGATGCGCGATGCCATCACCGCAAGCTGGAGCGGATTCACGCTGACATAGCCTTGCCCGATGACGGCGTTGAGCGAGTCCGAGGCCGACCAGGCCTGGTCGTATTTCTTCATCTTCCACGCGCTGTCGGGAATGGTTCCGTACCGCTGGTTACTGCCCGCGAGCTGGAATTCCTCACCGAGCCCGAGAAGGCGCGCCGTGGGGGCCATCGCGTCATAGCCGAGACGATGCGCGAGCCAGTAGAAATAGCTGTTGCAGCTTTTCATGATCGCCGACGGCATGTCGAGGCTGCCGTGCGTGCCAAGGCAGCGGAAGAAGCGGCTGCCGAGGCGGTAGCCGCCGACGCACGTGTGCCGCTCGCTCGGGTCGACGCCATGTTCGACCGCCGCAATCGCCGCCATCGGCTTCAGCGTCGAGCCCGGCGGATACAGGCCGCGCGTCGCCTTGTTGATCAGCGGCTGGTGATCGTCGGCGCGCAGCCAGGCATATTCATTGCTGCTGATGCCGTCGGAAAAGCTGTTCGGATCGAAGCTTGGCATCGACACGAAGGACAGGATATCGCCATTGTGGCAGTCGATCACGACCGCCGCGCCCGATTCGCGCCCCATGCGCCGCGCGACATATTCCTGCAGGTCGGCGTCGATCGTCAGATGGACGGTCTTGCCCTGGACGTCGTCTGTGCCGCCGAGCTCGCGCACGACCTTGCCGCGCGCGGTGACCTCGACGCGCTTTGCGCCGGGTTTGCCGCGCAGCATCGGCTGGAAATATTTCTCGAGCCCGTCCTTGCCGGTGCGGAAGCCGGGGGTGATGTAGAGCGGGTCCTTGACCTTCTGATACTCCTCGGCGGTCGGTGCGCCGACATAGCCGATCAGATGGCCGACCGCGGCGCCGGTCGGATAGTTGCGCGCGAAGCCGCGCTGCGGCGCGACGCCGGGAAGTTCGGGCAGGCGGACGAGGATCGAGCTGTACTCGGCCTCGGTCATGTCTTCCTTGACCGCGACAGGCTGGAACCCGGATGCGGCCTTCAGGTCGCGATTGATCCGCTCCATCGCGTCGCCGTCGAGGCGGAGCAGCGTCTGGAGCTGGCCGAGCACCAGCTCCTTGTTGTGCAGCCGGTCGGGAATGATGTCGATGCGCAAGGACACACGGTTGTTCGCGAGCGCCTTGCCATGGCGGTCGACGATCCAGCCGCGCCGCGGCGGAACCAGCGTCAGATTGACACGATTGCTTTCCGATTCAAGGACATATTTGTCATTGTCGATAACCGATATATAGGCCATGCGCGCCGCGAGCGCGACGCCCACGGCCGCCTGCGCGCCGCCGACGACAAGCGCGCGGCGGGTGAAGGTTATGCCCCTCCAGGCTTCGGTAATCGGCGGGCTCTTCTTTTTGGGCATCGGGATTTTATCGGCGTTTCAGGCGGAAATTGTCAAACGTGCCGGTCAGGCGCATGAACAGGGGAACGAGCAGCGCCGAGACGATGATCTGCGGCACGATCAGCCCCAGAACGCGCCCGGTATCGGCGTGCGGATGGATGATCAGCGCCGCGAGCGACTGGATGATCGCGATCAGCAGCGCGGCGATCGCCCAGTCGTGAAGGAAGCCGCGCCAATAGATGCGCTGCGACGAATAGTGAATCGCAATGCTGGCGATCGTCCACAGCCCCGCCGCGGTGCCGATGGGGGCCCCGCTGAACAGATCGTCCCACAGTCCCAGCGGCAAGCCGATCCACACCGGCCACATTTCGGTGCGCAAGAGCTGCCAGCACAGAAAGAACAACAGGCCGAGCGGCGGCAGCACCGGCGAATTGGCGATCAGCGGCAGCATCAGCGGCAGCGCGGAGGCGAACATCACGCTCGCGACCGGCACGATGCGCATCCGCCACAGCGACGCCGGTTCGCCGAGGCGCGGACCTTTCTGGTTCATGGCGCGCCGGCAGGGGCGGGGGCTTGCGCGGGACCCGGCAGCCCCTGCGCTTCGATATTGTCGGGGGTATAAGGGCGCAGCACCGACACCGCATCGACCTTGCCCGGATCAGCGAGCGGCCGCGCGAGCGCGCCGTCGTCCTGGCGCCGCACGACGATCGCGACGGGAATGTTCGGCGGATAGAGCCCGCCTGTGCCCGAGGTGACGAGGATGTCGCCGGGCTTGAACGGGTTGTTGGCGATGTTCAGCGTGCGGATATCGAGGTCGCCGTTGCCGCGGCCATAGGCGAGCGCGGGCAGACCGTCGCGCGCACGGCGCACGGGGACGATATTGTCGACGTCGGTGAGCAGCAGCACCTGCGAGACCGACGGACCGCTACCGAGCACGCGGCCGATCAGCCCGTCGGCGCCGCGCACCGGCTGGCCCGCGGCGACGCCAAGATTGCGGCCGATGCTGAGCAGGGCGATGCGCTTGCTGCTCGTCGAGGTCGAGGTCAGCAGATAACCGTTGGCGAGCGCGGTCTTGTCGGTTTCCTGCAGCTTGAGCAGCGCCTTCAGCTGGCGATTTTCTTCCTGCAACGAGCTGGTCGCGACGAGCTCGCGGCGCGTGTCGGCGAGCTCCTTGCGCAGTCGACGGTTTTGCGTGCCTGCGGCGACATAGGCACCGACGGTATCGTCGATGCCCGAAATCGATCCGATCGCCGACCGCGACGCGCGCGCGATCGGCGCCGTAATTTCCTGGCTCGCCACGCGCAACTGGGCGAAGCCGACGGGGTCAACAACCGACAGGACGGCCAGCAACAGGCCCGCCACTGCCCCTGTCACCGCAATGACATAGGCAACGAACAGGCTGTACTGGGCCTTTCGGGATTGCCCCGGACGCCGATGTGCCGGGCGGACCATGGTTCAGCGCCTTGGTATCAGGCTTGCTGCAGCACGCCGCGGAAGGCGGGGTCTTCCATCGCGCGGCCGGTACCGATCGCGACGCAGGTCAGCGGATCTTCGGCCACCGTGACCGGCAGGCCGGTCGCGTCACGCAGCAGTTCGTCGAGCTCGGCGATCAGCGCGCCGCCGCCGGTGAGCACGATGCCCTGATCGACAATGTCGGCCGCAAGTTCAGGCGCGGTGTTTTCGAGCGCGATGCGCACGCCTTCGACGATCGTGCCGATCGGTTCGGACAGCGCCTCGGCGATCTGCGCCTGGTTGATCGAGATTTCCTTGGGGACGCCGTTGACGAGGTCGCGGCCCTTGATGTGGATCGTCAGGCCGACGCCATCGGCGGGGATGCGTGCGATGCCGAAATCCTTCTTGATCCGTTCGGCGGTCGATTCGCCGATCAGCAGATTATGGTGTCGGCGGACGTAGGACACGATCGATTCGTCCATCTTGTCGCCGCCCGCGCGGACCGAGGTGGTGTAGGCGAGGCCGCGGAGCGACAACACCGCGACTTCGGTCGTCCCGCCGCCGATGTCGACGACCATCGAACCGATCGGTTCGGTGACGGGCATGTCGGCACCGATCGCAGCAGCCATCGGTTCTTCGATCAGCCACACTTCGCTCGCGCCTGCGTTCGAAGCGGCGTCACGGATCGCGCGGCGTTCGACGCTGGTCGAACCCGAAGGAACGCAGATCACGATTTCGGGGCTGCGGAACGCGTTGGGCTTGCCGCCGTGCACCTTGGTGATGAAGTGTTTGATCATCTGTTCGGCGACGTCGATGTCGGCGATGACGCCATCGCGCAGCGGACGGATCGCCTCGATGCTGTCGGGGGTCTTGCCCATCATCAGCTTCGCGTCGTCGCCGACGGCCTTCACCCGCTTGATGCCGTTCAGCGTCTCGACCGCAACGACCGAGGGTTCGTTCAGCACGATCCCCTTGCCGCGCACGTACACAACCGTGTTCGCGGTGCCGAGGTCGATAGCCATGTCTTGGGAATTGAATTTGAACCAGCGGGAAAAGAAGGACATCGATACTGCTTCCTGTCATCGAAGCCGCGCCCTTGATGGACACGCCCCTGTCGTGATTTTATCCGTACGCCCGGCCGGCGACAGCTACAATCAGGGGGAGATTCCGGCTCGTCCACGGGGGGTGGCTGGACAAAATGATCAGGGCTGTGCGGATGGGTCGCGATTTGCGTTCGACTGCGCTAGGAGAGCGGCCATGTCAATACGTCGCCTGCCGGAAAAGCTCGTAAATCGGATCGCAGCCGGTGAAGTGGTTGAAAGACCCGCTGCGGCGCTCAAGGAACTGGTTGAAAACGCCGTCGACGCCGGTGCGACTCGCATTTCGGTGCGAATCGCCGAGGGCGGGATCTCGCGGCTGGAGGTCGAGGACGACGGGTGCGGAATGACCGCCGCCGACATGGCGCTCGCGCTCGAACGTCACGCGACCTCGAAGCTGCCCGACGATGCGATCGAAGATGTCACGACACTCGGCTTTCGTGGCGAGGCGTTGCCCTCGATCGCAAGCGTTGCGCGGCTGACGCTCGAAAGCCGCGTTTCCGGGGGCGACGGCTGGCGCCGCGTCGTCGACAATGGCGCGGTGGCGGCCGAGGGGCCGGCAGCGCTCGCGAAAGGGACCCGCGTTGTCGTCGAGGATCTGTTCGCGCGCGTTCCCGCACGACGCAAGTTTCTCCGCAGCGGGCGGAGCGAATATGCCGCGTGCCTCGATGTCGTGCGGCGGCTCGCGATGGCGCGTCCCGATATCGGCTTCACCGTCGAGCATGACGGGCGCCGCGTGCTCGACGTGCAGGGCGGACAGGACCAGTTGACCCGGGTCGCCGCGCTGACCCAGCGCGATCTCGCCGCGAATAGTATCGGGGTCGATATCGACCGCGGCGAGGTGCATCTCGGCGGGGTGATCAGTCTGCCGACCTACAATCGCGGCATCGCCGACCATCAATATCTGTTCGTCAACGGCCGTCCGGTGAAGGATCGCCTGCTCGTCGGCGCCTTGCGCGGCGCCTATGCCGACCTGCTCGCGCGCGACCGGCACCCGGTCGTCGCTTTGTTCCTCGACGTGCCGACGAGCGAGGTCGACGTGAACGTCCATCCGGCGAAGACCGAGGTGCGCTTCCGCGATCCGCAGCTCGTGCGCGGGATGATCGTCGGCGGCCTCCGCCGCGCGCTCGACGAACATGGCTTCCGCAGCGTCCAGCGCCCGGCCGAAGCGGCACTCGCCGCCTGGCAGCAGGAACCCGTGGCGCCGGAACCCGCGACGGGCTTCCTGTTCGGGCACCGCAGCGAACCCGCGGTGCACCTGTTCGGCGCTGACATCACGCCGCCGGGCGAGGATGTCGCGCGCGTCTATGACCGCATCACACCCTTTGCGTCCGCCGCGCCGCTTGCCGGGCGCGCCGAGGTCGCAACGCTGTCGCCGCCCGGCGCCGAAGCGCACCCGCTCGGCATCGCGCGCGGGCAGATCGCCAGGACCTATATCGTCGCCGAGGCCGAGGATGGCCTCGTCATCGTCGACCAGCACGCGGCGCACGAACGGCTCGTGCTCGAACAACTCCGCCGCGGGATGAGCGGGCAGGCGGTCCCCTCGCAAGGGCTGCTGCTGCCCGAGGTCGTCGAACTCGACGAACCCGCGTGCGACCGGCTGGAGGCGGCCGCGCCGCAGCTCGCCGCGCTCGGCGTCGAAATCGAGCGCTTCGGCCCCGCCGCAGTGATGGTCCGCGCGACCCCTGCGATGCTCGGCGCGATCGATTGCCGCAAGCTCGTCACAGATATCGCCGACGATCTCGCGGGCTATGACGCGGCGCTGGGGCTGAGCGAGCGGCTCGAACTGGTCGCGGCGACGATGGCGTGCCACGGATCGGTGCGCGCCGGGCGCACGCTCAGCGTCGCCGAGATGAACGCGCTCTTGCGCACGATGGAGGTCACCCCGCATTCGGGGCAATGCAACCATGGGCGGCCGACGTGGGTGAAGCTCGCGATGGACGATGTGGAACGGCTTTTCGGACGGAAATGAATGGCCCGATCATTTTCCGGATGGCCGGGCGGTTGAGTTGCGGGAGGCACAGGAATGGACGAGCAAAACCAGCCACCGGGGATATCAGCTTCCCATGTGCCGGGAACGGCCGCGCTGGTGCTTGGCATCTTGACGTTTTTCCTGTTTTTCTTCTCTCCGTGGCTCGTTTTGGGGCTGCTCACGTCTTTCCTTGCCGTTGTCGCTGGTATGATTGGCCTTACAACCAGAGGCCGCGGTCGAGCAGGGGCTGGCATGGTTCTGGGCCTCGTCGGAGGGTTGTTGTGCGCCTTGCTGTTCCTGTTGGTGCCAGGGTAATGTGGTTTTGAAACAGGAAATGTGAAAGGAAACAGGATGGGGTTTCGCATCATGGCCGCGTTGCTGGCTATCGCCCTGTCCACGGGGCCGGCATTCGCCGCGCCCGCCGCAAAGGACGTGTCCTGCCCGGCTGCGCCGGTCCTGCCGCCCGAACTCGCCGACTGGGGGCGCGATGCGTCGGGCAAGACGATCTATGCCTATGGCGACGACCTTGGTGCCGACTGGTCGCCGCTCGGCGCGGCGCGGACGGCGTTGCCACTGCACAAGTTCGAAAGCCTGCGTTATGGCATCGCGCCCGAGCGCAAGCCTGATGTCCATAAATTCGGCGGGATGATCCCGATCGATGTGAAGAGGGCGGGGCGGCTGGTCGTCGCGCTCGATGCGGGCGCGTGGATCGACCTCGTCCGCGACGGCGCGGTCGTGAAGTCGCTCACCCACGGGCATGGCCCCGCCTGTTCGGGCATCCGCAAGATGGTCGAATTCGACGTGACGCAGGGGCGCTACCAGCTTCAGGTCGTCAACGCGCCGACCGCGTCGATCCACGCGATGGCAGTGCTGCGCGACTGGCTACGGTAGGCGCTTGACCAGCACGCCCGTCGCATCGCTCGGCAGCGGTGCGGCCCCGATGAGCCGCATCAGCAGCGGATAGACCTCGATATTGTCGATCGTCCCGACGTCGCCCGTCAGGCCGGTGCCGCTCGCAACGAACAGCGCGAGCATCTCGGGATCCTGATTGTCATAGCCATGCGCGCCGCCCTTCACGGGCCAGCTGGGCGTGCCCGCGATGATCGACCAGCCGGGCTCGGCGATGCAGATGATCGCGGCGACGCGCGGGTTCTGGCCGTAGTGCAGCCGTTTGGGCAGCTCTTCGCGGCGGTTGCAGACCATATGATCGTGGGGTTTCAGCAGCGCCTTGTACACGCGGTCATCGGTTCCGGCGGCGGGTTCGATGGCGGCGTAAGGGCCGGTCTCGACCGCGATGATGCTCGGCAGATCGATCAGGTCGGCGAGCTGGATCACGCGGCTCTCGTCGATCGCGCGCATCCCGTGGTCGGCGACGACAATCATCCGCGCGGGTTGCCCCATTGCGACGAGGCCGGCGGTGAGGTCGCCGATGCGACCATCGACTTCGGCGATCGCGGCGTTCACTTCGGCGCTGTCGGGACCGAATTTATGCCCGGCGTCGTCGACCGCCTCGAAATAGAGTGTCACGAAGGCGGGGCGGATATCGGCGGGACGGCGCATCCAGTCGAGCAGGGTGTTGACCCGCTGCGTATAGCCGACATGCGCGTCATAACGCATCCAGTCGGGCGGCCGGCTCTCGTGGATCGCGACCTCGCTGCCCGGCCAGAACATCGTCGCGCTGCGCACGCCCGCCTTGTCTGCCGTCACCCACGCCGGTTCGGCCTCGTCCCACCAGAAGGGATCGAGCGACTGTTTCGGATCGCCGAGGCTGAACCGCACATCCGGGCGGCGCGGATCGATCATATTGTTGCCCACGATGCCGTTCGTATCGGGGCGCTTGCCGGTGACGATCGCATAATGGTTGGGGAAGGTCTTGGTCGGGAAGGAGGGGCGCAGCTTGCCGTACGCGCCTTCGGCCGCGAGCCGCGACAGGGTCGGCGTGATTCCGCGATCGAGGTAATCGGCACGAAAGCCGTCGATCGAGATCAGGATCGTGACGGGCTTGCGCTCGCTTCCCTCTTGCGCATGCGCGGCGAGGGGAAGGAGCAGGGCGAGCAGCAGCGAGTGGAGGCGGTTCATGCCGGATCCGCTATGGCGTTTGTGTGACCGTCCGGCGACACGTCACGCCATCTTGATCCCGGCGACGTCGCGCTCGACCACCCCCGTTGCACGCTTCGACAGCGTGTTCACCGGCGTCGTCACCTTGTCGACGACCATGAAATGCGTCTGCCAGGCGTCGCGATTGACCTCGCACACGACATAGCCGCGCTGGTCGTTCGCGAATTTGAGTTCGGGGTTGAGCTTGAGGAAGGTGTCGGTGCCGTTGCGTTGATCGCTGCCGTCGCCGCCCGAGGAGATCGACGTCGCGACGAATTCGGCGCCGACGACCTTGTCCTTCGACACCAGATCGCCGCAGAAATTCTGATGCTCATCGCCGGTGAGAACGACATTATTCTTCAGCCCTGCCATGCGCGACAATATGCGCTCGCGCGGCGCTTCATACCCCGCCCAGCTGTCGAGATTGACGATCTTCTTCGGCTCGTCGGCCTTACGCCGCCGGTCGAGCGACATCATCGTGATCTGCTGCGCAAAGGCGTTCCACGTCGCGCCGCCCTCCGCGAGGTTGCGGCCGAGCCATTCTTCCTGCGCCTTGCCGAGCACCTGCGCATTCTTGTCGAACACGCCGGGGCAGGCGGGCTTGAAACCATCGTCGCACGGCTGGTCGCCCCGATATTGGCGTGTGTCGAGCAACTGCATCGCCATCAGGTCGCCCCAGCGGAACTCGCGGTTCATCGCGACCATGCCGCCGCGCGGCAGCAGCGCCTTGCGCACCGGCATATGCTCATACCACGCCTGCATCGCGGCCTGCTTCTTCAGCATGAAGACTTCGGGCGGCGCGGCTTCGGGGTCGTTGACTTCGAGACCGAGCTTCCAGTTGTCGATGTCGGAGACCCAGTCGTTGCGGATCTCATGATCGTCGAAGCTCGACAGGAAGGCGTGAGTGCAACGCGCCGCCTGCAGGTCGATGTCGCCGAGTTGTTGCGCATAGGAGTTGCGGAAATCATTGACGTCGACGAGCGCACGGAAGGCGTGCTTGCGCACCGGACGCGTCGGCAGTCCGGTGTTGAACAGATATTCCTCGCTATATTCGTAAATGAAGTCGCCATAATGATAGACGAAGGCGAGGTCTTCGCGCGCGAGGTGGCGATAGGCGCCGAAAAAGCCCGCTTCGAAATGCTGGCACCCGGCGACCCCGAATTTCAGCGCGTCGGTCTTCGCGCCGGGCGCGGGCAGGGTGCGCGCGCGGCCGCGCAGGCTGCGTTCGCCGCCAGCGGTGAAGCGGTAATAATAGGGGCGGTCGGGTTCGAGCCCGGCAACTTCGACATGGACGCTGTGCGCAAGTTCGGGGCGCGCGAGTTCGGTGCCCTTCGCGACCACGCTGCGAAAGCCGCTGTCGCTCGCGACCTCCCAGTCGACCGGAAAGTTCGCTAGCGGCATCCCGCCGTGGCGTTCCATCGGTTCGGGGGCGAGGCGTGTCCAGATGACGAAGCCGTCGCTCGCCGGATCGCCCGCCGCGACGCCAAGGCTGAACGGGAACTCACGGAAAATGCCGCCCTCGGCGCGCAGGATCGCGGGGGTGGCAAGGCCGGCGAGGGTGGCCCCGGCAAGGAAGTGGCGGCGGTTGTACATGGCTGGGCTCCGTGGGGCGAATCGATGCCCCTGATAGCCCAGCCATATGTTTCATCAATGACCGATGCAGGACGCGATCAGAACCACATCCGCGCCATCCACAGCGCCATCGCGACCATCATCACATTCTCGGTCAGCGATACGAAGCCCAGCGGCACCTTGCTGCTGCCGCCGACGCACGCGCATTTGATGTCGCGCTTGTCGATATAGACCGCCTTGAAAACCGACACCGCGCCGATGCCGCCGATGAACAGCGCTAGGGGGATCGAGAGCCAGTTGAATGCGTGCGCCGTCATCAGCACGCCGGCGAGGCCTTCGGCAAACGGATAGATGCTGGCGTATGGAACCCAGCGTTTGGCCAGCAGATCATAATTCAGGAACATGGTCGCGAACTTGTCGACGTCTTGCAATTTCAGCAGTGCGAGCACGATCATGCTGAACGAGATGAACCATTCGGCGGCGCGGAGGGTGAAGGGTTCGCCATAGACCGAAAAGCTGGTTGCGAGCGTCATCAGCGCAGTCATCGCGAACAGCGCGATCACCGGTGTGTAGCTCGTCGCATCGGGGTCGGCGACCTTCAGCCCGAAATGACGGCGGAGGTCGTCGTAGCCGCCGATACGGGCGCCGTCGATGAAGGTCTGCGGCGTCGTCTTGACGTCATGCTCGGCCTTGAACGCGTCGGTTTCTTCGCGTGTCGTCAGCCAGCGGTCGTCGACCGTGAAACCGCGGCTTTCGAGCAGATGTTTTGCCTTGAGGCCATAAGGGCAGGTGTGCCCTGGCATGACCATGCGATGGAGGGTTGCTTGCTTTGTCATGCGCCCCATATAGCCTCCGTACCATGGTACGGAGTCAAGCGATGCAATTCACGATCGGGAAATTGGCGACTGCGGGCGATGTCGGCGTCGAAACGGTGCGCTATTACCAGCGCCGCGGGCTGCTCGACACGCCCGCGCGCAGTGGCGGCGACGGCTGGGGCGGGGGGATTCGCCGCTATGGCGATGATGACCTGCGTCGGTTGAAATTCATCCGCTCGGCGCAGGCGTCGGGCTTCACACTCGACGAAATCTCCGAACTGCTTGCGCTCGAAGCAAGCGACGATCGCGTCCGCGTTCGCACGCTGGCGCGGGCGCGGATCGAGGTGCTTGACGAAAAGATCGCGCAGATGACGGCAACGCGCGCGGCGCTGGCGCGTCTCGCCGACCAATGCGCCGCGAGCGACAAGGGGCCGTGTCCGATTCTGGCGGCATTCGAGCCGTAGGGTGTTATCGGAATTTATTGCAGAAATGACCGCCGCCGATCGGTAGTTGACCTCCCTTTTATCGTCATCCCGGACTTGATCCGGGATCCATAGCCGCACCATCGTTATGGACCCCGGCTCAAGTCCGGGGTGACGAAGCTTGGGATCGAACGTCCGCTCCCCACCCCCTAGACGACATACCATTAGATATTTAGATATCTGGTAACCAGCCATTGCGGCCTGTGGGCGCCAGCCGTGCGGAAATCGTGAGGGAGCAGGGCGAGATGATGGAGAGTTTCGGGGCACTGGTCGGCTGGACACACCATGATGCGGGCGACCGCATCATGCTTCGGCTCGAAAGCGTTCAATCTTCGGAAGCGGCCAGGAAGCACGACCCCGATTTGTTTCGGTTCCTCATGACCAGGCAGCAAGCGGCTATCCTGGGCAATTATCTGGTGCAGCTTTCGGGGCAGCCCCCGGTCGTTCCGAAAAAGCGGGGTTGGTTTCGTCGCCACTTCGGCTGACGCACCTTCTGGCCGCGGCTTGAAACCGCCCGCCGGAAAATGCGACGGACAGGACCTCAAGCCGCCAGCGACCTGCCATGCCGAATTCGGATCAGCTGTGCAGGAAGTGCATCACGTCGCCGTCGTGCACGACATAGGCCTTGCCCTCGGCGCGCAGCTTGCCCGCCTCGCGCGCCTTCGCTTCGCCGCCCAGCGCAATATAATCGTCATAGGCGATCGTCTCGGCGCGGATAAAGCCCTTCTGGAAATCGCTGTGGATTTCGCCGGCGGCCTCAGGCGCGGTCGCGCCGGTGTGCACGGTCCACGCGCGCGCTTCCTGTGGCCCGACGGTGAAGAAGGTGATGAGGTGGAGCAGCTCGTACCCGGCGCGGATGACGCGCGCGAGCCCGGTTTCGTGCAGGCCCATCTCTTCGAGGAACTCGAGCCGGTCGGCCATGTCCATCGTCACAAGCTCGCTTTCGATCGCGGCGGAGACGACAACGGCTTGCGCGCCTTCAGCGGCCGCCTTGGCGAAGACCTTTTCCGAAAAGGTGTTGCCGTTCGCAGCGCTGCCCTCGTCGACGTTGCAGACGTACAGGACGGGCTTCGAGGTCAGGAGCTGGGCGGTGCGGAGCACGCGAGCTTCCTCGTCGTCCTTGGGTTCGACCAGGCGCGCGGGCTTGCCTTCGCGGAGCAGGTCGAGCGCCTGACCGAGCACCGAGGCGGCGATCTTGGCTTCCTTGTCGCCCTGCGCGGCCTTTTTGGCAAAGGCGGGGACGCGTTTTTCGAGGCTTTCGAGGTCGGACAGCAACAGTTCGGTTTCGACCGTTTCGGCGTCGGCGACGGGGTCGACCTTGTTCTCGACATGCTGGATGTCGTCATCCTCGAAACAGCGCAGGACGTGGACGATCGCATCGACTTCGCGGATGTTGCCGAGGAACTGGTTGCCCAGACCTTCGCCCTTCGACGCGCCGCGCACGAGGCCGGCGATGTCGACGAAGGCAAGCTGCGTCGCGATGATCTTCTTGCTGTTCGCAATTCCGGCCAGCTTTTCGAGCCGCGCGTCGGGCACCGCGACGTTGCCGATATTCGGCTCGATCGTGCAGAACGGATAGTTCGCCGCCTGCGCTGCCGCGGTTTCGGTCAGCGCGTTGAACAGGGTGGACTTGCCGACGTTGGGCAGGCCGACGATCCCGCATTTGAAACCCATAAAAACTCCGTGAGGTTCGGCGCGCCGTTGAGTGGGCGCCGGTGTTGCAGCGCCCCTAGCGCCAAGTCGCGCCGGATGCCAGTCTTTGCCGTTGCGCCCGGTTCAGACTTGCGCCTTTATCGCACCAGCCATGACACGCTCGCGCCTCCTCGTCGCCGGTATTCTTCTCGCTCTCGGTGCGACCGCCGCCGTCGCTGCGCCAAGCCGCTTCGAGGAGGGTGTCTTCACCGAACTCAATCGTTTCCGCAGCGATCCCGCAGCCTATGCCGAATATCTGCGCGACTATCGCCCGCGCTTCGAAGGCAAGCTGCTGGTTAGCGACGACGACAGCGAGATCGACATCATGACGCACGAGGGAGTCGCGGCGGTCGACGAGGCGATCCGCGATCTTCGCCGCGAAAAGCCGCTACCCGAACTGGAATGGAGCGATGCGCTCGCGCGCGCGGCGGCGGACCATGTCGCGGTTCAGTCGCGATCGGGCGCGGTCGGCCATTATACGCG
Organism: Pseudomonadota bacterium; assembly: GCA_020160755.1. Classification (GTDB taxonomy): domain Bacteria; phylum Pseudomonadota; class Alphaproteobacteria; order Sphingomonadales; family Sphingomonadaceae; genus Sphingopyxis. The sequence continues at coordinate 32,122 of JAIUPN010000018.1, read as the reverse complement.
GGGCAGCGGCCCCGGCGAACGGATGAAGGCGCGCGGCGGCGGGCCTTATGTGAACGAAGTCATCACCTATGGCCATCACACGCCCGAAGGCGTTGTCGATCAGCTGCTGATCGACGACGGCGTGCCCGGTCGCGGGCATCGCCACAGCCTGCTGCGCCCGACGCACCGCTATGCGGGTATCGCGTGCGGCCGGCATCCGGTGCACCGGACGATGTGCGTGACCTTGATGTCGCAGACGCGTGACGGTTCGCCGCCACCTCCGCCCAGGCGCACACCCTGACGGTCGTCCGCTCCCGCCGGAAAAAGGCGGGAGCGGACGGTGCGCCAATCAGTTGCCGACCGGCTGGTTGTCGGTGCGGCGCACGACGATGGTCGACGAACGCGGCTGCTCGCCCGCGACCGGCCAGTTGCCCGTCGGATGCTGGATGTTGACGAAGAAGGTTCTGAGGTCGGGCGTATAGGCGAGGCCGGTGATCTCGCAGCCGAGCGGGCCGACGAGGAAACGCTTCGACTGCTTGCTCGTCTGGTCGACATAGAACATCGCGTTATGACCGAAAGCCTGATCGATCGTCCGGCCCGCGACACCCGAATTGCCCGGAACGCTGTGGTCGGTCTGCACCCACAGGCGGCCCTGCGGGTCGATGCGGAGGCCGTCGGGGCTGGAGAAGGTGTCGCCGTTGATGTTACCGACAAGGTTGCTGCCGCCCGCCGAAAGCGACGGATCGCCCGCGGTCAGGAAGATTTCCCAGCTGAATTTGGTCGCCAGCGGCGAATCGCCTTCTTCGCGGAACTTGATGATGTGCCCGTGCAGGTTGCTGACGCGCGGGTTCATTGGGTTGGTGACGCGGCGGCCGCTGTTGTTCGTCAGCGTGACGAACACCGCCTTGTTGTCGGGCGCGACGGTGACCCATTCGGGGCGATCCATCACCGTGCCGCCCGCGACGCGCGCCGCCGAGGGCGTGTTGATCAGCACATCGGCCTGATTGTTGAAATTGACGATCGTCGGGGCCGGCGGTGTCGTGCTCTGGCTGGTGTTGCCGGGATCGGATGCGCCCGCGGTCAGGCCGTTCTGTCCAACGACGAGGGCGCGCCATTCGCCGGTGCCGTCGCCGTTGAAGCGCGCGACATAGAGCGTGCCATAGTCGAGCAGATCGGTGTTCGCCGCCCGGTTTGATGCGCTGTACGCGCGATCGGGGACGAATTTGTAGATGCAGCCCGGAGTCGAATCGTCACCCATATAGAATGCGACGCGGCGATCGGCGTTCGCCATATAGGCGACATTCTCGTGGCTGAAACGACCCATCGCGGTGCGCTTCGTCGGCTGTGCGAGTTCGCGCAGCGGGTCGATCTCGACCACCCAGCCGTAGTTGGTCGCGGGCTGCGTCGGGTCGAGATAATTGTCGGTCGTCTCTTCGCAGGTCAGATAAGTGTCCCACGGGGTGCGGCCGCTCGAACAATTGTTGAGCATGCCCTTGATGCTGCCCGACAGCAGGCCCGCGGCGGGGCCGCCCGCGCGATAGCTGCTGTTGCCGGTATAGCGGCGGTTATAGGTCGATCCGGCCTTCACCGCCCATTTGCCGTCGGAGCCCTTGGCGATCTCGACGACGCCGATGCCGACAGCCGACAGCGCGAGCGCTTTCTGGTCGGCGGTCGCGGTCGCGGCGTTGTAATTGCCCGCCATCAGGATGTTGAAATCGGGATACTCGTAATTCATCGCGAGCAGGCCGCCATTGTTGGCGTCGACGCCGGGCAGGGTGAAATATTCCATCCCGTCATGGTTGCCGCCGGCCCATTTCTCGGCGACCGCAGGGGTCGGGAAGCTGCCCGAATAGGCGGTGCCGGATTCGACCGAATCGCCGGCCTTCAGCAGCACGTCGACGGTGTAGCCCGCGGGTACGGTGACCTTGTCGTCCTGGTTCGCGGCGACCGCGGCGAAATTGACTGCATAGCTGACGGGCGGGGGCGTCGGGGTCGGCGTGGGCGTCGGGGTAGGCGTCGGCGGAACCGTGACGGGCGGGGTGGCGCCGTCGCTGTCACAGCCCGCGAGTACGGCGGCCGGAATGACCGACAGCCCGAACAGCCCGTTCCTCAGCAGCGTGCGGCGCGACGGGTTTTCGGCGACGATCGCCTCGAGGCTGCCGGGCCCCGGAAGGCTATCGGTTTCGCCGCGATACGGTGCGCGGGCGTCATCGGTAAGATGTGACATGCAGTTTCCCCTGTTTTTCGGTTGGGCCCCGGGACTCGAACATCCCGGTTTGGAGGTGGCGCACCGATTGCAGAGGTTGATGTCACCCGCGTTGCTCGAACGCGTCGAATTGCAACGACTTATATGACGGACTTGTGACGGGTGTCAGTCGTGTACCGCCCTGACCAGCGGGCCGAGCTGCCCGCCGCCGAGCCATGCGAGCTGGACTTCGGCCGAAACGCGGTTGATCGCTTCCTGCGGTTTGTTGCCGGGGTGGACTGCGCGGCGGAGCGGCCGCTTGCCGGCGGGCATCGCCATGATCTCGGCGATCGCGCGCGGCACGTCGACGGGCTCGGCGCTACGGCCGCTGCCGTCCTCTGTGCCCATCCCGCGCGTGAAAGGTTCATAGGCGGCAAGCAGCGCGGGGTCGCTGCGATCGCGCAGCGCGCCGGTATAGGCGTTGCGATTGACCCACACTTTGGTGGGATAACCGCCGGGCTGGATGATCGTGACGTCGATCCCGTGCGGCACCAGTTCATAGGCGAGCTGTTCCGACAGGGCCTCGACCGCGAATTTGGTCGCCGAATAATGGCCGCCGCCGGGAACGATGACGCGGCCGAGCTGCGACGAGATGTTGAAGATCTGCCCGCCCTTTGCCGCGCGCATCTGCGGCAACAGCGCACGCACCATTCGCTGGATGCCGAAGACATTGGTTTCAAAGATCAGGCGGGTGGCCTCCATGTCCTGCACCTCGACCGGTCCGGTAATCCCGATCCCTGCATTGTTGATCAGTGTGTCGATGTGCCCGCCCGCCAGCTCAAGCGCCCTGGCGGTCCCCGCCGCGACCGAGGCGTCGTCGGTGACGTCGATCTCGACGATCTGCACGTCGAGCTTGTCCTTCGCGGCTTCGGCGGAGAGCGAATTCGCCTCGGGTCGCGGGACGTTCCGCATCGTCGCGATCACCTTCGCGCCAAGGAGGGCATAATAGAGCGCCCCGACGCGGCCGAAACCGCTCGATGCTCCGGTGATCAGCACCGTGCGGCCTTTCAGCGACGGCACCGCGGCTGGCGGCGTGGCATGGAGCAGGGCGGGCGTGGCTGCGGTGAGCGCGGCAGCACCCGCGATAAGCTCGCGGCGGCTGGGGCTGTGACGATCGGACATGCGGGGCTCCTTTCGGAGAGCCATCATGCATCAGTCGGCACAAAGCGCCAACTTCGTTGCGTCAGCCTTGCAGACGCAGCGCAAGGTCACTCTGGAATCGCACATCGTCGCCGTCGGCGAGCCATTTTGCTTCGGCCGCGATCGCGCCGAGCAGGTCGATCAGCGGTTCCATCTCGCTCTTGTGGTAATTGCCGAGGACATGGCCGGTGACGCGGTCCTTGTGTCCCGGATGGCCGATGCCGATACGCACGCGGCGGAAATCCTCACCGATATGCTGAATCATCGAGCGGATGCCATTGTGGCCCGCCGCGCCGCCGCCCTGCTTCACCTTGACCTTCATCGGCGCAAGGTCGAGCTCGTCGTAAAAGGCGGTAACGTCCTGCGAGGTCAGTTTATAGAAGTCGAGCGCGGCGCGCACGCTGCGGCCGCTTTCGTTCATAAAGGTGCCGGGTTTGAGCAGCAGGATGCGCTCGGATCCGATACGGCCTTCCTGGACCCAGCCCTGGAACTTCTTCGCGGGCGCCGGAAAGTCGTAAAAATCGGCGATGACGTCGGCGGCCATGAAGCCGACATTGTGACGGTGCATCGCATATTGAGGCCCGGGATTTCCGAGGCCGACCCAGAGCTGCATGAATCTGCCTTTCCCGGGGCCAGTGGAAACGCCCCTCCCGCTTGGGGGAGGGGCGGTCCGAAATGCTTAGGCTTCGCCGCCTTCGGCAGCTTCGCCTTCGTCCTTCGTCGTGTCGCCGTCGCTCGACTTGAGCGCCGACGGGGCAACGATGGTCGCAATGGTGAAGTCGCGGTCGGTGATCGCGCTTTCGACACCCTTGGGCAGGGTGACGTTGCTGATGTGGATCGAATCGCCGACGTCAAAGCCGGTGACGTCGATCGCGATCTCGTCGGGGATCTTGTCCGCGTCGCAGACGAGCTCCAGTTCGTGGCGAACGATGTTCAGCACGCCGCCACGCTTCAGGCCCGGCGAGGCGTCTTCGTTCGCGAACACGACCGGCACAGCGACCTGGACGGTGGCGCCTTTGGCAATGCGCAGGAAGTCGGCGTGGATCGGACGATCCTTGACCGGGTGGAACGCGACGTCCTTCGGCAGGGTGCGGATGGTCTTGCCACCCACTTCGATCATCACGACCGAGTTCATGAAGTGACCCGTCATCAGCTGCTTCATCAGCAGCTTTTCTTCGACGTGGATCATCAGGGGTTCTTCCTTGCCGCCATAGACAACGGCGGGGACACGACCTTCACGACGCAGTTCACGCGAGGCTCCCTTGCCTCCGCGTTCGCGCGTCTCGGCCGTCAGCGTCAGCTGATCGCTCATCATATTTCTCCGAGATTCGGTTACACAGTTCCGCCACGCCTCCAGGGATGACCATGACGGAAGCCGCGGCGCTTAGCGGGGGAACGGCAAAAATGCAAGCGCTGGTGCGCCTATTGCACGCGGGTGACGGGCAATCCTTCGGCTTCGAGCATTGTCGGCACGCCGTCGCTGCCGACCAGATGGCCCGCGCCGACCGCCATCAGCACCGTTCCGGGCTGCCCCATACGCTGTTTCACCCACGCGCTCCAGCGCCGGTTGCGGTCGGTGAGGATCGCCTTGCGCGCTGCGGGGATGGCGTCGATATCTTCGTTGATCACCTTTTCCAGCGTGGCGATATCGCCGCGGCCCCATGCCGCGGCCAGCGCGCCGACCTCTTTCACGGCGATGCCGGCCTCTTCGGCCGAACGGACCAGCAGCGCGCGTTGCGCCGCGGCGTCGAGGGTCTCGAACAGCATCAGCTGCTCGCGCGCGGTTTCGAGGCCGCCGACGGGTTTTCCCGCAGCTTCGAATGTCTCGGTCAGCCGGGTTTCGACGCCGTCAGCGGGTGACAGTTCGGCGTTTTCCGCGACGCGCTGGCCCATCAGCACCATCACCGCCCAATCGTCGAAGCCATCGCCGCCGAAGCCGCGCCCGCTCGCTTCCAGTGCGCGATAGCCGATCAGTGCCTTGCCCGAGAGACGGGCTTCGATCGCGAGCGGGGTTTGGCGCGGGGCGAGTTCCTGAAAGACTTTGCCGGCAGCGGCCAGTTCGGCGGGGGGCAGTTCGAGCACCAGCTCGTCGGCCGCGTCGATCGCGGCGGCGACCTTGCCATCGCTCCAGCTGGTCCCGCGCGGCAGTGCGTGCATCGTGCCGAGGATATAGATGCGCGTGTCGTGATCCTCGACCAGCCACATCGCCGGCCGCGCCTGCGGCCCGGTTTCGGCGGTACCGCACGCGGCCAGCAGCAGCGGCAAAAGGGCCGCCGCAAGGCGGCGACCCGATTGCCCGGAAAAAGCGGCGTTGCCGATCAATATGCGACCCGTTTCACGGTCAGCCCGCGTTCCTTCAGATAGTCCTGCACGCTCTTCTCGCCGGCGAGGTGGCCCGCGCCGACCGCGACAAAAACGGTGCCGGGCTTGTCCATCCGCGTCTTGATCTGGTCGGCCCAGCGCGCGTTGCGATCCCACAGCAAGACTTTCGCAAGCTCGGGCGTGGCGGCCATGCTTTCGTTCATCGCCGCGGCCAGCCCGTCGGGGTCGCCCTTCGTCCACAGCAGGACCATCTTGTCGAGCTGCGGTCCCAGCTTGTCGAGGTCCTTGACCACCGAATTCAGGAAAGCGACCTGCTGCGTTTCGGGCAGTGTGTCGAAGAAGCCGAGCTGCTCGGTAAAGGTTTCGAACCCGGCGACCGGTTTGCCGCTGGCCTTGGCCATGCTGGTGAGCTGTTTTTCGGCGCCCTGTTCGGGGTCGTAGCCAAGCTTGGTCAGCGGCAGCATCGACAGGGTGATCGCGGGGAACCAGGGTTCGAACGCGTCGAACTGTGCCGCAGGCAGGCCGACGCTGGCCATTGCGGCCTGATAGGCCGCAAGCTGGTCGGGGTCGAGGCGCGACGACAATGTCTTGCCGTTCTGGTCGAGTGCCAGCGGCATCATCTCCTTGCCGACCTGCGCCGGGTCGTCAGGCAGGACCATCTCGAGCATCAGCTGGTCGGATTTGTCGAAAGCCGTTTTCACGGCCTCGTCGAACCAGCTAAGGCCGGGTTTCAGCACATGGACGGTGCCGAAAAGATAGATGGTCGTGTCCTCGTCCTTCACCACCCACAGCGCCGGGTCGGCGTCGGTTGTCGCGACGATAGCTGTCGGGGCGGTTGCCGCAGCAGGCTCGGCGGCGCGGGCCGATTGTCCTCCGGGGAGCAGCGCGCATTGAGCAAAGGGAATGACCGCGCATGTGGCGGCGAGCGTCCTGAACCAGTTTTTCATCGAAGTCGGCCTTTCTTGGGTCGGCTTAAACATTTGCGGGGAAAGCGGAAGGGGTCAGCGAAACTTCAGCCATAGATAGACGATGCAGTTCACGACCAGCGAAAAAACGAACAAAATCATCGCATCGGCGGGCGGCGCCATGCCGGCGCGGTGGAGTACCCACCAGACGGGCGCGGGAAAGATGAACGCGTACCATCCGGCCGTGCTGGCCCAAAGCCAGGCATGTTCCTCATGATCGTCGATCGCGCGGTGATAGATGATCATGCAGATCGCGAGGCCGATCGTCCACGCCGCCGAGGCGCCGACTGCGAACCCCGGCGTCAGCGCGCCGCTGAACAATGTCGCGACCGACTGCGGCGCATTGCCTTGATCGGCGACCATCCAGCCGCCGACGATGCCGCCGATCACTCCGGCTAGACCGAGCGAGGTCCAGTAGCGTTTTTGCCGCGGTGACATGCGGCGGCGCGGTTTCGAAATATCGGCATCAGTCATTGTCACTTCCTTCGTGGCCGTCGTCGAAGATGTCCTCGATCGGCATTTCGAACAGTCGCGCCAGCTTGAAGGCAAGCGGCAGCGACGGGTCGTATTTTCCCGTTTCGATTGCGTTCACCGCCTGCCGCGAGACATCGAGCCGGTCGGCGAGTTCCGCCTGGCTCCAGTTGCGCATTGCGCGCAGGACTTTCAGCTTGTTGTTCATCGTACCCCCCGCAGGCGATGCCATTGGAATCCTATCAGGAACAGCGAGAGTATGAGGAGGCATCCATAGGAGAACCAGATGGCGGGCTCGACTGGAGTGTGGATGATGCTCCTGCCAGCCGACGTGCTGGATGGCGCGCTGCCCGCGCTTTGCCAGCCGTCGGCCATGCCCAGCGCGAACGACCCTATGAGGGGCAGAACGAAGAGCGCCTTGACTGTAAAACCGCTCGCGCGCTGCCAGCAATATTCGGCGAATTCGTCGCGTTTCCAGCCGAACAATACGAGGAGTGCCGTCAAGATGAAGGCAGTCAGGGCCGGCAGCGCGATTGATAGCTCGGCCAGCAGCGTCAGGCCTTCGTCCGGCTGGCTCAGATCGGCAACCCAGCCAATGATCCAGAGCGCGGTAGCAACGTCGATCCAGAAGAAATAGCTTTTCCATCCGGCTTTCGCAGCTTTGGGCGAAGCGCGGCTCATATCGCGAGCCCACGGACGAGTTTGAGTGCTGGCGGCAGCACGGCATATCCCCCTGTTCTGATCGCCTTCGCGGCTCGCGTCTCCACATTGGCCCGATTGGCGCTGCGCCAGTTGCATAGCGCGCGAAGCATGTTTCGTTTGTTGTTCACGGGAACCTCGCTAGCATTTCTATCCGGATGGGCATCGTTCCCCATAGAGCATCGAGATGCCGGGGAAGGGGAATTATTTGTTCGCGGGCATTCGGATGGCGGAGCCCGCAGCGACAATTCGGTTGCCGGGCCAAGAGACTGGAGCGCTGCCACCGGGGAGGAGAGAGCGCTCCAGTCCAAGTCGCCGGCCGTCACCGGGGAGGTCCGGCCGGAACGAAGCCGTTCTTTCCTGCCCGTCAGCGAGCGGTGGGGACCATCAGCAGCGCGAGCTGCGTGCCGCCCTGTGCCTGAGCGATCGCCCGTTCGGCCTGCGGTTCGGCGTTGGCCAGCGCGGCCGCGATGCATGCCGACTGGCGGGCGTTTTCGGCGGTGCCGCGAAGGCCCGACTGACACAGACGGCGCGCGGCGCTTTTCAGGCGCGTGTCGAGGCGGTTGCGGTCGGTCGCACGGGTCAGGTCGAGATCGTGGGTGCTGACGGCGGCGGTGGCGCCCTCGGTCTGCGCGGCGGCGGGAACCGCGGCGACGGTGAGCGAGAGCGCGAGGATCAGGGTACGGGGCATCATGGGAATATCTCCTTGGGTCAATCGGTGGGTATCGCGCTCGCCTGTATTTGTGGCGGCAAGGTCGCGGAAATCTGTGCGTCAGCGCGCGACGGGGATCATCAGCAGCGCGAGCTGCGTGCCGTTCTGCGCCTGCGCAATCGCCCGTTCGGCCTGCGACGCGGCATGGGCGAGCGCAGTTGCGACGCATGCCGACTGGCGGGCGTTTTCGGCGGTGCCCCGGAGGCCCGACTGGCACAGGCGGCGCGCGGCGCTCTTCAGGCGGGTGTCGAGGCGGCCGCGGTCGGCGGCTTGGGTCAGGTCGAGGCCGGCGGTGCTGACGGCGGTGGTGGCGCCTTCGGTCTGCGCGGCGGCAGGAGCCGCAGCGGCGGTGAGCGAGAGGGCGAGGATAAGGGTGCGGGTCATCATGTCTGGGGTCTCCTTGTTCGCTGACTTGGTCACGTTAGCCTGTCTTCATGTCAGGTATGCATGACTATATGTCGCGATTCGCTGACCATGTCAACAACACCTTACAAAAAGTTCTGGAGACCTGACCAAGGCGCGCATTTTCGCGCCATGGCGAAAGGACGGGAGCCTTGACCGTGCGCCGCCGCTGGGCCAATGCGGCGGCGATTTTTGCACCTGCGAAGGATATTGCGGCCGTGGCCGACGGGGCGGACAAGACACCACTCAGCTTTCAGGACATGATCCTGACGCTGCACGCCTATTGGGCGGCGCGCGGTTGCGCGATTCTACAGCCTTATGACATGCGCGTCGGGGCAGGGACGTTTCACCCGTCGACCACGCTGCGCAGCCTCGGCCCCGAGCCGTGGAACGTCGCCTATGTCCAGCCGAGCCGCCGCCCGACCGACGGCCGCTATGGCGAGAACCCGAACCGCCTCCAGCATTATTACCAGTATCAGGTGATCCTGAAGCCGTCGCCGGCCGACCTGCAGGAGCAGTATCTGGGCAGCCTCGCCGCGATCGGTATCGATCCGCTGCTCCACGACATCCGCTTTGTCGAGGATGATTGGGAATCGCCGACGCTCGGCGCGTGGGGGCTGGGCTGGGAAGTCTGGTGCGACGGGATGGAAGTCACCCAGTTCACCTATTTCCAGCAGATGGGCGGCTTCGACTGCAAGCCCGTCGCGGGCGAGCTCACTTACGGGCTCGAACGGCTCGCCATGTATATCCAGAACGTCGACAATGTTTACGACCTGCGCTTCTCGGACGCGGTCGGCGATGTCGCGGCGGTCAGCTATGGCGACGTGTTCCTCGAGAATGAAAAGCAGTTCTCGAAATGGAATTTCGAGGTTGCCGACACCGATACGCTCTTCGCGGGTTTCAAGGCCGCCGAAGAAGAGTGCAAGCGCGCGATCGCGGCGAATGTGCCCTTGGCCGCCTATGACCAGGCGATCGAGGCGAGCCACCTCTTCAACCTGCTCCAGGCGCGCGGCGTGATCAGCGTGCAGGAGCGCGCCAATTATATGGCGCGCGTCCGCGACCTCGCGAAGGGCAGCTGCAAGGCGTGGATCGACAGCCAGTCCGAACGCTGGACCGCAAAATATCCGGGGTGGACGCTGTGACCGACTTTCTTCTCGAACTGCGCAGCGAGGAAATCCCGGCGCGGATGCAGGCCGGCGCGCGCGCTGAGCTCGAAAAACTGTTCCGGGCGCAGCTGAGCGCTGCGGGCCTCGAAGCGGGCGACCTCACCATCTGGTCGACCCCGCGCCGCCTCGCGCTGATCGCGAAGGGCCTTCCCGAGGCGACCGCAGCGGTCAGCGAGGAGCTGAAGGGCCCGCGCAGCAGCGCGCCGCCGCAGGCGCTCGAAGGCTTCCTCCGCAAGACCGGGCTGACGCAGGACCAGCTCGAGGATCGTGATGGCGTGTACTTCGCGGTGATCGACAAGCCCGGCCGCGCCACCACCGAGGTGCTCTCCGAAGCGATCCCCGCGATCGTCCGTGGCTTCGCCTGGCCCAAATCGATGCGCTGGGGGAAGGAGAGCGCCAGCAGCGAAAGCCTGCGCTGGGTGCGCCCGCTGTCGGGCATCGTTGCGATCTTCGGCGAAGAGCTGGTGCCGTGCGAAGTGAGCGGGATTTCTGCGGGTTTCGCGACGCGCGGCCATCGCTTCCACTGCCCGGGCGAGATCACCATCGGCTCGGCCGCAGATTATGCCGAGAAGCTCCGCGCGTGCCACGTCATCGTCGACCATGAAGAACGTCAGTCGATCGTCCGCGACGGCGCCGCCAAGGCCGCGGCCGACGCCGGGCTGACGCTCGTCGAGGACGAGGGGCTGGTGATCGAGAATGCCGGGCTGACCGAATGGCCGGTGCCGCTGCTCGGGCGTTTCGACGAAGCGTTCCTCGAAGTCCCGCCCGAGGTCATCCAGCTCACCGCGCGCGTGAACCAGAAATATTTCGTCGTGAACGGCGCCGACGGCAAGCTGGCCAACGGCTTCGTCTGCACCGCGAACATCGACGCGAAGGACGGCGGCGCGGAGATCGTCGCGGGCAACCGCAAGGTGCTCGCGGCGCGGCTGTCGGATGCGCGCTTCTTCTGGGAACAGGATCAGAAGAAAACGCTCGCGCAGCACGCCGAAAAGCTCGCAAACATCACCTTCCACGAAAAGCTGGGCACCGTCGCCGACAAGGTCGAGCGCGTCGCGAAGCTCGCCGAATGGCTGGCGAGTGAAGGCATCGTCCCGAACTGCGACCCCGCGCTCGCGCGGCAGGCGGCGGAGCTGGCCAAGGCCGACCTCGTCACCGAAATGGTCGGCGAATTCCCCGAACTGCAGGGCCTGATGGGCGGCTATTACGCCCGCGCCGAAGGCCTGCCCGATGCGGTCGCCGACGCGATCCGCGACCATTACAAGCCGGTCGGGCAGGGTGATGACGTGCCGACCGCGCCGGTGACGGTAGCAATCAGTCTGGCTGACAAGTTGGATAGCTTTGGTGGCTTCTTCGCTATCGATGAACGGCCGACCGGCTCAAAAGACCCGTTTGCATTGCGGCGATCGGTAATTGGTATTGCATCTATCGTACTTGCAAACGGACTTCGTTTTTCCCTGCGGGATGCGATGAAATGGTCGGTTGGGCGGGTTGTTGCCCGTCGCATCGGTGCGCAGCACGCTCAACATGCCTTTGCGATTGAAAGCGCGTTGGTTGCCGCTGGATTGGCTTCATCTGGTCAGCCAAGTGAAGATTACAAAGAGACGCATCTTCTGCCGAAGTTAGACGCGTTGGCGATTGAGGCACTTGATCGGGCCGCCGCCGTCTCCAGCGAAATGATGAATTTCGTGGCCGACCGCCTCAAAGTCCAGCAACGCGAAGCCGGCGTCCGTCACGACCTGATCGACGCGGTGTTCGCGCTCGGCGGTGAGGATGATCTCGTTCGCCTGCTCGCGCGCGTGAAAGCGTTGCAGGCGTTCATGGCGACCGAGGACGGCACCAACCTGCTCGCGGGCTACAAGCGCGCCGCGAATATCCTGAAGCAGGCGGGCGAGGTGAGCGGCACCGCCGCCGCGACGCCGCCGACAGCCGCCGACGCCGCGCTGCTCGCGGCGCTCAACACCGCCGAGCCCGCGGCCTCCGCCGCCGTCACCGAGGAACGCTTCACCGACGCGATGGCCGCGCTTGCCAGCCTCCGCGCCCCGATCGACGCCTTTTTCGAAGGCGTGATGGTCAACGACCCCGACGAGGCGATCCGCGCTTATCGCCTCGGCCTGCTCGCCCGATTTACCGGCGCGGTGCATGGCGTCGCTGATTTCTCGAAGATCGAGGGCTGACGCTACGGCTATGTGCCTCTCTTTATACCGCACGAAGTAAAACTGAATCGACGATAACAACTCTCCACCCTATCCAGCCGCAACCTCCTCCCCGGGGCAGCAGGAGCATATGATGACGAAGATGGTGCATTTGTTCGGCGGCGCGGCCACGACGGCCGAGCGCTCGAAGGAATTGCTGGGCGGCAAGGGGTCGAACCTCGCCGAAATGGCCTCGATCGGCCTGCCGGTGCCCCCGGGCTTTACGATCACCACCGACGTCTGCACCGCTTATTACGCCAATGGCGAACAATTTCCCGCGGGCCTGATCGAGGACGTCGCCGCGGGCATCGCGCATATCGAGGGCATCACGGGCAAGAAGTTCGGCGACGCGGCCGATCCGTTGCTCGTCTCGGTCCGGTCGGGTGCGCGTGTGTCGATGCCGGGGATGATGGACACCGTCCTCAACCTCGGGCTCAACGACAAGACCGTCGTCGGCCTGTCCGACGCGTCGGGGGACCCGCGCTTCGCGTGGGACAGCTATCGCCGCTTCGTCCAAATGTACGCCGACGTCGTCATGGGTCTCGACCATGCCGAGTTCGAGGAGGCACTGGAAATCGCGAAGGAAGACAGGGGTTTCTACCTCGACACCGAGATGTCGGCTGAAGACTGGCAGGCTCTGGTCAAGGAATATCAGGCGATCGTCGAGCGCGAAACGGGTGCACCATTCCCGCAGGAACCGAACGACCAGCTGTGGGGCGCGGTCGGCGCGGTATTCGCGAGCTGGGAAAGCGACCGCGCGAAAGTCTATCGCCGCCTGAACTCGATCCCCGCCGAATGGGGCACCGCGGTCAATATCCAGGCGATGGTGTTCGGCAATATGGGTGACACCTCGGCAACGGGTGTTGCGTTCACGCGCGACCCCGCGACCGGCGAGCGTGCTTGGTATGGCGAATGGCTGATCAATGCGCAGGGCGAAGACGTCGTCGCGGGCATCCGTACGCCGCAATATCTGACGAAGATCGCGCGCGAAAAGGCGGGTGCCAAGCCGGCCTCGATGGAAGAGGCGATGCCCGAGACCTTCATCGAGCTCGGCCGCGTCTTCGACACGCTCGAAACGCATTATCGCGACATGCAGGACATCGAGTTTACCGTCGAACGCGGGACGCTGTGGATGCTCCAGACGCGCAGCGGCAAGCGCACCGCGAAGGCTGCGCTCAAGATCGCGGTCGACATGGCTGCCGAAGGGCTGATCACCGAAGAGGAAGCCGTCGGCCGCGTCGATCCGGGCGCGCTCGACCAGCTGCTCCACCCGACGCTCGACCCGAACGCGCCGCGCGACGTGCTGACCAAGGGGCTTCCCGCGAGCCCCGGCGCGGCGTCGGGCAAGATCATGTTCACCGCCGATGACGCTGAAAAGGCAGCCGAAATGGGCGAAGCCGTGATCCTCGTTCGCGTCGAAACCTCGCCGGAGGACATCCATGGGATGCACGCGGCCAAGGGCATTTTGACCGCACGCGGCGGGATGACCAGCCACGCGGCCGTTGTCGCGCGCGGCATGGGCCGTCCGTGCGTTTCGGGGGCCGGCGGGCTGTCGATCGACGGCGTTGCGCGCGTGCTGCGCGTCGGCGGGCGTGAATTGCGCGAAGGCGATATCCTGACGCTCGACGGTTCGACCGGCGAAGTGATGGCGGGCGAGGTCAAGACCTTGCTCCCCGAACTCGTCGGCGATTTCGGTACGCTGATGGCGTGGGCCGACAAGGTGCGCCGCATGAAGGTGCGCGCCAACGCCGAAACGCCGCAGGACGCGCAGGTTGCGCGCGATTTCGGCGCCGAGGGCATCGGGCTGTGCCGCACCGAACATATGTTCTTCGACGCCGCGCGCATCACCGCGGTGCGCGAGATGATCCTCGCCGACAGCGAAGCCGGCCGCCGTGCCGCGCTCGCCAAGCTGCTCCCCGAACAGCGCGGCGACTTCGCCGCGATCTTCGGGGTGATGGCGGGGCTGCCGGTGACGATCCGCCTGCTCGATCCGCCGCTCCACGAATTTCTGCCGACGCGCGAGGAAGATTTCGCCGACGTCGCTGCGGCGGCTGGCGTCGGAATTGAGGCGCTGAAGGCGCGCGCGAACGAGCTGCATGAGTTCAACCCGATGCTCGGCCATCGCGGCTGCCGCCTCGGTGTTACTTACCCCGAAATCTACGAGATGCAGGCACGCGCGATTTTCGAGGCGGCGTGCGACGTCGCCGCCGATACCGGCGCGGCGCCGATCCCCGAAGTGATGATCCCGCTGGTGGCGACGCGCCGCGAGTTCGACCTGATGAAGGCGGTCGTCGATGCGCAGGCGAAAGCGGTGTTCGCGGAGAAGGGCCGCGAGATCGCGTACCTCGTCGGCACGATGATCGAACTGCCGCGCGCCGCGCTGATGGCGGGCGAGATCGCCGAGAGCGCCGAGTTCTTCAGCTTCGGCACCAACGACCTGACGCAGACGACGATCGGCATCAGCCGCGACGATGCGGGCCGCTTCCTGACGCAATATGTCGACAAGGGCATCTTCCTGACCGACCCCTTCGTCAGCCTTGATGTCGAGGGCGTCGGCCAGCTCATCGAGATCGCCGCCGACCGCGGCCGCAAGACGCGCTCCAACGTCAAGCTCGGCATCTGCGGCGAGCATGGCGGCGACGCGCCGAGCATCCACTTCTGCGAACAGACGGGCCTCGACTATGTCAGCGCCTCGCCTTACCGTGTCCCCATCGCCCGGCTCGCGGCCGCTCAGGCTGCGCTGAAAAAGGGCAAATAACCGGGGGGAACGCGCATGAAGGGCTGGCACCGCTATACGATCACCTTGGTGGGCGGATTGGCGGTGGGGCTCGGCGCGGCGTGGGCGCTCACCAGCGGCGGGTTGCAGGACGGACAGATTGCCAACGGGCCGTGGACGACTTCGCTCGGCTACGGCACCAAGGCGACCGATGCGGTAACCCGCGCCGCAGTGGCGCGCGCGGGGCTGCTCGCGCTTCCCGCGAAGGAAACCGTCTATTGGTCCGCAAAAAGCGACGCCGCGGGCGCGCTGCTCGACGGCAATTGCCGCTACAGCCTGTCGGGCACGGCGCTCGACGCGCGCTGGTGGAGCGTCACCATCTATGACGAAGCGGGCTATCTCGTCGCCAATCCCGCGAACAGCTGGTCGGTGAACGGCGCGAATGTCGCGCTCGACGCCAAGGGCGAATGGCGCGTGACCATCGCGCCGGCAAAACCCGCCGAGGGGGCATGGCTGCCCGGGACCAAGGGCCAGCCCTTTCACCTGACGCTGCGCATGTACAATCCCGGCAAGGCGTTCCGCGCCGATCCGGCGAAGGCGGTGCTCCCGAAAATCGTGAAGGAGGGCTGCTGAGATGCGGAACTGGCTCGGCCCGCTCGCCTTCGGCCTGATCGTCGCCAGCGTCACCGCCTATGCGGCGATCCGGGCGATTCCCTATGGCCTGATGAATGTCGCGATCGAGCGGCTGGGGCAGGGGGGTGTCAACACCATGTCCTATGGCAATCTCGCGACCCCCGCGCGCCAGCCGGTCGTGCGGCCCAGCCCCGATCTTGCCTATTCGAGCTGTCCCTACAATATTTCGGACGGGCCGATCGCGATCGACGTCACCCCGGTGCCGGGCCGTTACAGCTCGCTCAGCATCTTCGACGCCGCGACCGATGTGATTTTCGTGCGCAACGATGTCGAGGCGGGCGGCAAGCCGTTCCGAATCATCGTTGCGCGGCCGGGGCAGGCGGTGCCGAAAGGCGCTGAAATCGTCCGCACCAATCATGACCATGGCATCGCGCTCGTCCGGATTTTGCTGAAAGACCCCGCGGAAATCGGCGCGCTCGACCCGATCCGCCGCCAATCGTCGTGCCGAACGGTCACAAAGCTGAAATAGGGGGTTGCGCCCCCGCGCAGTGAGTCTTAAAGGCGCCTCTCCACGCACCCGTAGCTCAGCTGGATAGAGCATCAGACTACGAATCTGAGGGTCGGACGTTCGAATCGTTCCGGGTGCGCCATTTCCCTCCGACGCGTTTCGCAGGGCCGGAAACTCCGGATTTTTCACTTCCATCAAACAGAAAAATCGCGGCGAGCACGTCGCGTGCGCGTCATTCCCGCGCGCGGGTTTGGGACGTCGTCCATCCGCCGCCCATCGCCTGGAAGAGCTGGATGCGCGCGGAGAGGGCGTCGGCGCGGAGCTGGATCAGCGACAGCTCGGCGCCGAGCAGGCCGCGCTGGGCGTCGAGCTGTTCGAGATAGGGCGAATAGCCCTCGCGGTAGCGATTGGTGGCGAGGCGGAGGCCTTCGGCCAGCGCGTCGCGCTGCGACCGCGCGAACAGGACCTGCTCGTCGATCCGGCGGACCGCCGCGAGGGCATCCTCGACCTCGCGAAACGCGGTCAGCGCGGTGCGGCGATAGGCGAAGGCCGCCTGATCGCGCTGGGCCCCCGCTGCATCGGCCTGCGCTGTCAGCCGGCCGCCCTGAAAGATCGGCGCCAATATGCTGCTGCCGATCGACCAGATCGAGATCGGGTCGGCGAGCAAGGTCGAAAAGGCCGCGCCGGTGGTCGCGTTGAGGCGCACTTGCGGCAGGAAGCGTTTGCGCGCCGCCGCGAGATTCTTGTCGGTCGCCGCGAGCTGATATTCTGCCTGCGCGACATCGGGGCGGCGGCGCAGCAGGTCTGACGGCAGGTCGCCAGGCACCGCGGGAACGGTCAGTCCGCCGAGTTCGGTGCCGCGCCCGATCGCCTGCGGTGTGTCACCGATCAGCAGGCTCAGCCCGTCCTCGACGCGCGCGATGGCCAGTTCGATTTGCGGCACGATCTGCGCGGTTGCATCATATTCGGCCTGCGCCTGCTGGAGCTCAAGCCTGGGCGAATAACCCGCCCCGACACGCGATTTCGCGATCCGCAGCGATTCGGACCGAGCCTGCACTGTCGCCCGCGCGACGGCCAGCCGGGCATCGAGACTGCGCAAGGTAATGTAATTGCCTGCCACTGCTGCAGCGACCGAGAGCTGCACCGCGTCATGCGCCGCTTCGCTCGCGAGAAAAGAATCGCGCGCGGCCGATTGCTGGTCGGCGAGGCGGCCGAACAGGTCGACCTCATAAGCGACCTGGAGTTGCGGCTGCGCGAAATTCTGTTCGGAGGGCTGGCCGAAGGCGCTCACCGACCGCGACCGCCCGCCGCTGATCGCCGCGTCGATGCTCGGCAGCGTCTGTGCGCGTGCAAGCATCAGGTTAGCGCGCGCCTCGCGCACGCGCCCCGCGGCGATCCCGATATCGCTGTTGTTCGCAAGCGCCTTGTCGACGAGTGCGGCGAGCGCCGGATCGCCGAAGGATCGCCACCAGTCGCGTTGCAGCGGCGCCGCGGACCCTGCGTCGGTCCGCCATGCGATTGGCGGTGCGACCGGCGGCACGTCTATCGTCGCGACTTTGGGGCCGGTGCAAGCTGAGAGTGCCGTCGCGAGCAGGGCGGTCAGCGCAAGGGGCGCCGCCTTCATCGCTGCGAACCCCCGCGCGTATCGACGCGCACTTCGACCGACATGCCGGGGCGCAGCCGCTTCGCCAGAGCTTGATCGCGATCGATCGCGATCCGCACCGCGATCCGCTGCGCCACCTTGACGAAGTTGCCGGTGGCATTGTCGGCCTTCAGCACCGCGAATTCGGACCCGGCCGCCGGAGACAGATTTTCGACCCGCCCGGTCAGTTCGGATCCGCCGAGGGCATCGACGCGGAACCGCACCCGCTGACCCACCGCCATGTCGCGTGTCTGCGCTTCCTTGAAGTTGGCGATGACCCAGACATTGTGCGGGACGATCGACAGCAATTGCGTGCCCGCGGTGACAAAGGCGCCCTGGCGCACGCCGATTTCGGACAATTGCCCGTCGGCGGGCGCCCGGATGACCGTATTGTCGAGGTCGATCTGCGCGAGGCGAAGCTGCGCCTTTGCCGAGGCGACCGCAGCTTCGAGCCCGGCGCGCCCGACGACGACGGTGCGGACATCCTGCGTCCCGATTGCCCGGCTGGCGCGCGCCTGCTGGAGCCCCGCCTGCGCCGCGAGCAGCGCCGCGCGCGTCTGGTCGAACTCGCGGGTCGAGATCGATCCGTCGGCGACGAGCGCGCGGGCGCGGCGCATGTCGGCTTCGGCTTTGGCGAGCTGCGCCTGCGCGTTGGCGATCCCGGCATTCTGGCTTTCGGTCGCGACCTCGCGCGACCGTTGGGCCTGCGCAGAATTGGCGAGCGAGGCTTCCTGCGCCGCGACATTGGCCTCGGCTTGCGCGACACGCGCGCGATAGATGCGGTCGTCGATCGTCGCGAGCACATGGCCCGCCTTGACCTCGGCGAAATCCTGTACCGCGACGCTGGTAACATAGCCGCTGACTTGCGGGCTGATGATCGTTACGCGGCCGCGAACATAGGCATTGTCGGTGCTTTCCGACCAACCCGCGAAGGGAGGGAGCTTCCAGGCATAGAGGATCGCGAGGATCGCGAGCAGCGCAACCGCGACGATGACGGTGACGGTTGCGCGCGACTTGGCGGGTGGGTGCCACGAAGAGGGGGGCGGATCGATCTGCGGATCGGTTTCGGGCGCGGGTTTCGGTGCGTCGACTTTTTCGTCGCTCATGTCATTGCCCCTGTTGAGCTTGCGGTTGGGCCTGTGATTGCAGGCGCTGGACCAATAATATTACCGGTGACGGTTCGTTCCGTCGACGGATCGACCGGCTGATCATGAATCCCCAGATCGTCGCCAGGATCGCGAGCACGCCGACCAGCAGGAAGACGTCGTTATACGCCAGAATATGCGCCTCGCGCGTGACCTGCTGGCTGAGCAGCGCGGCACCTTCCGCATTGCGCAGCACGGGGTCGCCGATCGTCCCGGCGACCGCGCGGCTGCCCGCACCAAGTCTGGCCGCGACCAGCGGGTCGGACGCGACGATGTTCTGCACAAGCTCGTGCGAATGAATTTTCTCGCGGACGGTCTGGAACGTCCCGAGCAGCGTGCCGCCGACGAGGCCGCCGATGCTCTGACTCAGGCTGAACAGCACAATGAAGCTGACGAAATTCTTGCCCCCGGCAAGCAATGTCCGGGCAATGCCGATCACCATCGCCTGCGCGAGGAAGAGCATCGATGCGAAGCCGATCAGTGCCTGGCTGAGGTAGAAATGGCTCGGCCGGGTCAGGTTGGTGGTGCTGGCATCCATGAAGGACGCGATCACGATCAGCACCACGGCGATGATGATCGGCTGCGAAAGATGGGCCGGGCGGAAGGTCAACACAGCGGTGACGAGGCCGGCGATCGAGGCGAGGATGATGATCAGGTTCAGCGTGACCATCTGGTCGTTGATCATACCGACGACGCTGAGCAGACCGACCGATCCGAACGCCTGTTCGGACAGCAGGATGCGCACCGACGCCGCGATCGCCATCAGCCGCAACATCTCGCGCGTGCCGAGCCAGCGCGTGTTGATCAGCGGATTCTTGCGATGATGCTCGACGAGGACCGCGGCGGTGATCAGCGCAACGCTTGCGGCCAGCGACCAGCCGATCCACGGGCGTTCGGTCCACCACTGGATGCGCCCTTCGGAGAGCACTGCGATGAGCAGCCACAGCCCCGGTGCGAGCAGGCCAAAGGTCAGGAAGTCGGCCGGTTCGAATACCTTCTCGCGCTCGCTCGGCGGCAGCGGCTGCGCCATCACGGCGGCCAGCGTCGCGAGCGCCAGTCCGAATTCGAACCAGTAGAGATTGTGCCAGTCGCCCCATATGAGCAGCCCGGGCGACAGCACGCGCGCGAGCGGCGTGGCGATCTGGGGAATGCCGATACCGATCATCACCGCGGCGAGGCGCTTTGGCGCCGGCAGCGCCTGGAAGAAGTACAGGATGGTGAGCGTGGTCAGCCCGCTCGTCGCGATCCCGCTCATCGCCCGGACCGCGACTGACGTCCAGAAATCATGGACGAACAGGTGCAGCAGCGCGGTGATGGCATAGGCGCCCAGCGTATAGCGGATGAACGGCTGGAGTCCGAATTGCTGGCGATATTTGATCAGCAACAGGTTCGCCGAGACGTTGGTCATGAAATAGGCGGCGGTCAGCCACGCCGCTTCGTCACTATTGAGACCCAGCGTCCCTTGCGCGAAATTAAGGTTGACCGCGATCAGCGCGTTGCCGAGCCCGGCGGTGATCCCGATGAGACACCCGATCAGGAAATAGATCACCATGCGCCGCGTCGGATGCTCGGGATTGGCCGGCGATCCAGGCAGCGTCGGGCGCTCGTGCGGTTTGAAGACATATTCGGCCATCGCGCGTCAGACCTGCCCGGCCGTCATCGAAACGCCGTCGCGGGGGTGGTGCTGGCCGCGGCACCCGACAGGTGGCGAGTCGGATCGAGGAACATGAAGGTTCCTTACCTCATCGAAGGCATCGGTGCAGCCACTTCGCTGCGCGGCGGGGCGCGGTTGATCATGCCGCCAAAGGTGGCACGATCCGGCCGGCCGTCACCGGCCCTGACGCCGCTTGGTGCCGTAATCGATCCGGATGCGGACCCAGGCCCCCACCAGCGGCTGTCCGCCGCGGCGCGGAGGGCGCACCTGGAACGACCATGCCGCCGCAAGCACCGCGCGATTGATCTGCGATCCGTTCGGATATTCGTCGAGCGCGACGCAATCCTCGACACGGTAATCGGGCGCGGTGCGGCAGGCGATCAGCCCCCAGCCGGGGCCACTGGCGGTCGATAAATAGCCGCGCAGCTCGTCGTCCCGCGGCTCGCGATACCATGCGGCGGCATAGAGCGGCTCGCCGTTGGGAGCGGTTCCCACCCGCTCCGTATCTCCGGAAGAGGAGGAGGAAGAGGAGCGTTTTGTATCGGGTGGCCCGTAAACGGCGCCGCCGGGCGGGCGCGGGAGGATCTTGGGGGTCGCGGGCAATGGTGGCTGTTCGCTTGGCGGCGCCACTGGCGGCGCGGCTTTCGAAACGACGGGCGGCGGAGGCAGCGGTACCGGCGGCTGCGGCTGGTCAGCTGCCGGTTGCGGCGACACGGGCCGTTCGTCGGCCTGCTTTTGCTGTGCGCTGTCGGGTTCGGTCGCTTCTTCCGAAATCTCGGTGGCCGAGAGGCTCACGACGCTGATGGGGTCGTCTCGGACGCCGGGTGGCTTTCCAGGACCAAAGGACAGCAGCATGAGCAGCAGGAGCGCCGGGATCAGGACGGCCAGCGTGATGGCAAGCACGCGGCGTCCCGCCCCGATGCTGAGCTGGTCGACGTAGGGAGTGGCTGGAACAGGGCTCAGCTGAAGCAATCTTTTGTGGCGGCGTCCGCTGGTCGAAGGGCCCGGAGGGTGCGTTCGGGAGGGGTAGTGGGGTGCCCGGCCTTTGACAAGGGTGCGCGCCGGATTTCGCGATCCGGAATCCGTGCGGCCGTTTTCGACAACGCATATGGGGCGGGCGTCGGCAGCGCACGCGCATCTGCTTCGTGCCGCGTTGAATTGATATGGAATATTAGCGAGAAATTTCCGAAATATCGTCCATTGGAGAAGCTCAACGCTGCAGGGCAGGCCCGGGAACCATGTTGAAGCATATCGTTCGCTCCTTTCTGGCGCTGCTCGCCATAATCCTCCTCATCGCAGCCGCAGGCTGGTTGACGGCGAAGCCTGAAAACGAAGCTGTTTCGCGTCCGGTTCTCGCCGCCGATGCGGACGCCGGAACGCGGGGTGCTGCGGCTTTCCTTGGCGCCGGGTTCGGCGGCATTTCGGTCGAGTCGCTCGATAGCAGTGCGATCCCGTGGAAGCTCGCCACCGCAGCGCTCGTGCTCGACGAACGGCAGCGCGACCCGTCGGCCGCCGCCGATCAGGCGACCGTGCGCCGTGTGCTACGCCGCTTCGGTTTTCTCTATCCGGACAGGATCGCCAATCTGCCGCCGGGAATAGCCTGGCAGGAAGGGGACAAGCCTCTGGGGATCACTCACGGCTCGATCGCCCCCGTTGGCGGCGCGACGGTCGAGGTCGCCAATCTGGGCTGCGCGGCTTGCCACGCCGGGGTGACCTATGATGCTGCGGGCGCCGCGCGGCCCGATCGCGCCTGGCTTGGGACGCCGAACGGCGCACTCGATCTCGAAGCCTATACCCAGGCGGTCTATGACGCGATGCGGCGCCATACGGGATCCGACGCCTTGCTCGAGATGGCGGAAACGCTTTACCCGGAGATGGGCTGGCGCGAGCGGCAGAGCCTGCGCTGGCTCGTCATGCCGCTTGCGAAGCGCCGGCTCGCCGAGCTTCGGGGGCAGCGACGTCCGTTGCCCTTTCCGAACGGAGCCCCGGGCAGCACAAACGGCGTCGCGGCGCTGAAATATGCGCTCGGAGCGCCGCTCGCGGGTGGCGGACCGGGCGACGACGGAGTGGTTTCGGTTCCCGAACTCGGCCGCCGCGAATGGCGAAACGCGTTGCTCACCGATGGCGCCTATGCCGTACCCGGCGCGAAGCCCGGAGCGACCGTCGAGGCCGATCTGACACCCGAACGGCTGCGCGCGCTCACCGCGATCACGAGCTTCTTCACCGTGCCGAGCATGGGGGTCCACCCCGAAAAGGCGCGGCACCGGCTGGGCGATACCGAGGCGATCTTTGCATGGCTGCGCGGCTATGATCCGCAGCCCTTTCCGGGTTCGGTCGATGCCGCGGCGGCGCGGCGCGGGGCGGCCGTCTATGCCGCACGCTGCGCGTCGTGCCACGGCGGCTATCGATGGCGCGAGGGCGAGAAACCGCGGCTCGCCAGTTTTCCGAACTGGATCGGTGACGTCGGCACCGACCCGCTGCGCGCGCGCCTGTTCGACGCCGGGCTCGTCAAGGCGGTCGATGCGACCGGATATCGCACGCTGATCGACGTCCGGGCCGGGCGAGGTTATGCGGCGCCGCCGCTCGCCGGGCTCTGGTCGTCGGCGCCCTATCTGCACAATGGTTCGGTACCCAGCCTTGCCGCCTTGCTCGATCCCGCGCAGCGGCCGCCGCGCTTCCTTGCGGGCGGCCATGCGCTCGATTTCGGCGTTGTGGGGCTGCGCCTTGCACCAGGCGGCGGATATCCCGAGGGGTACCGGCCCTATTCGGTGCCGCGTTGGACCGACACGAGC
This sequence comes from Pseudomonadota bacterium, assembly GCA_020160755.1. Taxonomy (GTDB): domain Bacteria; phylum Pseudomonadota; class Alphaproteobacteria; order Sphingomonadales; family Sphingomonadaceae; genus Sphingopyxis. The sequence continues at coordinate 8,739 of JAIUPN010000018.1, read as the reverse complement.
AAGGCCGGGCGCGGGAATGACGGGCATCTGTTCGGCGCCGAACTGTTGCCGGCCGAACGCGCGGCGCTCATCGAATATCTGAAGCTGCTTTAGACTAGCACCGAGGACAGCGGCAGGCGCGCACGCGGATAGCCGGGACCCGAACGGCGCCCGATGCGAAAGGCGCTGACCAGCCGGTGCCCGGACGGAATATTGTGCGTGGCGCTGATCTCGCCCGCGGCTTCGCGGTCGTCGGCGAGCGCCGCGAGCACGGCGGCGCCGAACCCCGCACGCTCGATCGCGAGCCACAGGCGGTGGAAATGGCGGCCGCTTTCATAAGGGCCTTCGTCCGCCGGTCGATGGAACAGGATCACCGCCACACCACGCTCGACCTTGCTGCCCTCTGCAAGCAGGATGCGGGCAAGCCCGAGCTTTTCGAGCAATCCGAACAACGGGCCCAGCACGAGCCCGGCGCCGACCGCCTCGACGCGCGACAGCGCCATCGCCTCGGCGTTGAGGCCGTCGTTCGACCAAAGCGGATGACTGCGCCCCAGCCGCATCCAGCTGCGCAGTTCGCCGCGAAAATCGCGCCGGCGTGTAAAGCCATAGCTTGCGCGGTCGAAGTCGTTCGCAAGTGCGGCGAGCGCGGCGGGTTCGACGACGACGCGCGCGTCATCGGCTTCGAGCGCAGCGGCCGCGGTCCGGTCCGCTTCGGTCGGGGGCAGGAAACTGCCGCGCCAGGACGCACGTTGATCGAGCCACTCGGCGAGCGGGTCGATCGCCGCCTCCGGCTCGAAGCGAAACCGCGCGACCGGGCGGAGCGCGTCGGTCGCCGCGGGCAGTGCCGACCGGCTTTCGATTGCGGTCAGCCCCCCGCGCGACGCGGCGAGGCGCAGCCCCTCCGCCGCGGCGCCGAGGCTGATGGCAGCGTCGTTGCCCGTCGGGTCGCCAACCGCCAGCCGGCGCGACATATCCTCGAACAAGAGCAGCGCATCGCCTGCGATCCGCCAGCGCGCCGGCTGGACGTTATGGACGCTGGGCGCCGCGATCGTAGCTTCGACGAGCTGGTAAAGCGGAAGTTCGGTCATGCCCATGTCTTCCGGAACAGATTCAAATGATGCAGCGGCTCGGCGCCGAGCTTTTCCATCTGCCGCAGGCTCGCCTTGTTCGCGTCGGCGATCCAGGTGATGCCGAGCTGTTCATAGCCCGCTTCGCGGAGGCGGCGGATCGTTCGCGCGAGCATCGCGCCCATCAGCCCGCGCCCGTGACGGTCGCGCACGACCGAATAGAAAATGATCACCGCGCGCCGCCGCTTCAGGCGAAAGCGCAGATAATGCCAGGGGGTCGAAAGGCCGATGCGCGAGCGGGTCGCTGCGAGCAAACCGTTGAGATCGGGAATGCAGATGATCGTGCCGACCGGGCGTCCCCCCTCGATCAGCACCGATGATAGCCGCGGGTCGAGAATGCTGCTCATTTCGCCCGCCTGAAACAGGAACTCCGCTTCGGTCAGCGGCACGAACATCGGGTTGTCGGCGAAGCCGTCGTTGAGCACCGCGCGCGCTTCCTCCATCCGCTCGGGAAAGCTGCGCTTCTCGATCGGCGCGAAACCGAAAGCCGCGCCCGTCGCCGCGGCCTCGTCGGGCAGCGCGGCGTGCGCAAGGTCGAGCTCGAAGGTCGTCATCGGGAATATGGCCTCGAAGCCATTGGCTTCGAGCAGGCGCGGGACATGCGGCGCGCCGACGACCATGTCGGTATAGGCGCGGCGCCCGAAGCCGCCTGTCATGACCCCGCATTGCTGCATCGCGGTGAGGTTGAAATTGCCCGCCAGCTCGGAAAGGCCCTGTGTACGGGCGAAATCCTCCGCCGCGCCGAGCAATGCCGCAGCGGCTTCCGGGTCGTCGGCGCAGTCGAAGAAACCGAATTGCGCGCGGTTCCAGCCATGCGCCCTATTCGACTGGCCATGGACATGTGCGACGATGCGTCCGATCGGGCGGCCGCCGCGATGCGCGGTCCAGAAGCGAAAGGGATTGCCCGCGGTCCATAGCGGGTTCTTGTCGCGGTCCAGCATATGGACGATGTCGCTCTTGAGCGGCGAGACGTAACCGACCGACGCATCATAGGCGTGAAACGGCGCCTCGAAAAAGGCATCGACATCGTCCGTGCGCAATTCGATGCTCATGCCGCCCCCTCGATGAGCCGCGCGGCGATTTCGAGTTCCTCGTCGAGCGTGGTTTCGGCAAGGCCGCCGGCCGAGATTGCAAGGAAGCGCGGCGGGTTCTGCGATAGCCGCATCAGGTGACTTGCGGCGTGGCGGCCAAGCAGGTCGATCGCGGCTTCGCCGAGCATCGGGTCGTGACGCGCCATTGCTCCGCTGACCAGCCGGTGCTCGGCGAGCCGTCCGACGAGCGCGGGCGGATAATCGGCAAGCCCGTCGCCTTCGACGACGACCCCGCGATCGAGGAGCGGGTGCGCCGCGAGCATCGCGCTGCGATGGTGCGGCGATGCTGCGAGCGCCGAAAGGAGATCGGGCGCGGAGGCGTCGTCGCGCGCGAAGCGTTCGATCAACAGGAGCAGCGCGGCGCCGGCGATAGCGCACGCGACAACGGGCAGCGCCTGCGCGCCCGTCAGCGGCAAGTTCGCCAGCGCGAGCGCGGCGATGCCCCCACCGCCGAACGCGAGGGCGATATCGGCGAACAATTGCCGCGGCCGTCCTTCGCCGGCGACGAGCCGCGAGGTCGCGAGGATGAGGATCAGCACGGCGAAACTGCCGCCGCGCACGGGCAAGTCGGGAAAGATGCGCTGGAAATCGGTGAGGACGAGCGGAATCGTGAGCAGCAGGGCAACCGTGAACAGATCGGCCGCCTGCTTTTCGGCGACCGTAACATCATGTCGTCCACCGAGCAGCAATGCGATCACCGCGACGATCGCGAGCGACTGGAAAGCTGCGAGCGCGATGATTGCCGCTTCGCTCCAGACAAGGCCGAGCGTGACCGCGAGAAAGGTGAAGGCGAGCGCGCCGCCGAGCGCGGCGAATTTGACGAGGCGCGACGCGTGACGCCTTACCAGTTCCTCAGCGAGCCTGAGTACCGCTACGGGCAACCAGGCGGCGGCGATCATGACGGTGGCGGCGACCGGCGCGACGGGCCAGGCTGTGTAGAGCAGGCGCAGCGCCAACAAGATCCCGGTCAGCCCATAGACCAGCCGCAGCCGGGCGGCGACCGGCGATCGCCGTGCGGCTGCGGCGATCCCGCGCCGTGCGACGAGCGTCGCCGCGAGCGCGATCAGCGTCAGCAGGGTTGCGGCGGGCAGCGTCATCCCATCAGCTTCTTCATGAAGCGGCGGACCAGCCAGCCCTTCATCGCCGCCACAGGGACGGGCAGCGGCCTTTCGATCTTCACCGCATGCGGGTTGAAGAAATAGCCGCGACAGTCGGTGCCGCCGGGGCGGGCGAGGATGACGCGGATTGCTTCCTCGGCCATCATCGTCCCCGCTTCGGTCACCATGGTCGAAAAGGAGAAGCGCGATCTTTTTCCTGCCGCGACCTCGGCCGCGACATCCAGATCGACATATTTGTGACTCGAGCTGTGCGTCAGCACATATTCGATCTCGCGCATCAGGCACTCGACTGCCATGTCGCGGTCGATCGCGCGCCAGTCGACGCCGCAGGTCGGATAGCCGAGCCGCTCCTCGATCCGGGGATCGTGCGGGCGCACCACGGTGACCGAGGGGAGGGGGGAGGCATAGGCGTCGATCAGCGTCCGCCCGTGCGTCCGCGCCTTGCGGTAAAGCTCCGCTCCCGCGGCGGCATCGTCGGTGCCGTTGATGACGACCGCGGCGGTGGGCAGAATGCGGTCGAGCGCGTCGGTCCATTCGCCGCCGAGCGCCTCGATGACGAGTTCGGGATTGATCTCGAGCGCCAGATCGCGTGCGGCCTCCACCTTGGGGCGGCCGATCGTGTCGGCGCGGCTGAATAGCTGGCGGTTGAGATTCGATACCTCGAACACGTCGATGTCGGCGATGATGAAGCGCCCGACGCCCGCGCGCACCAGCGCCATGAAGGCCGCGCCGCCCATGCCGCCGACTCCGGGGATGAAGACGGTGGCCGCGCGCAGCTTTTCCTGCTCGGTTTCCGTCACGAAGCCGCGGTTGCGCGTGGTCATCTCGGCATAGGCAAAATCGGTCATCGGGCCGGTCTCAATCGTCCAAAGGGCGTGCTCGCGTCGAGCCACTGGATCAGCGGCGCGATCACCGCGCCGGTTGCAAGCACAAGCGCCTGCACCGCGAGCTGGGGCAGCGCGCTGCGCGGGATGCTGCGCGACAGGAAGCGCTGCCCGGCGCGAAGGTCGATCGTGCCGATCTGCAGCACATCGTCGCCGCGGCCATAGTCGAGCGCGGCGGCGCAATATTTGTTATAGCTTTCGATCCGGTGCTTTGCGGCGATATCGAAGCTCTTTTTCAGATTGTCCGACCCGCCGGTATAGGCGTTGGTGATAACCTGGCGCTCGGCGTCGAAACCCGCATCCTCGCCGACGCCAAAGGCGGCGCGGTGGCGCTGCATGATCTGGTGCGCGAGATGGCGGTGCGCGAAACTCTGGGGCGTGCCCTGTTGCGCCGGATAGATGTTGTTGAACGTCTCGGCGACCATGCCGACGACGGCGGGCACCTGCGTTACGCTGCTGACCCACAGCGGACGAAGCCCGCCACGCAGGAAGAGCGCGAAGCAGGTCAGGCCATAGAGAATCCATGACAGCCCGCCGCTGCGCTCGGCAGGGTCGACCATCACCAGCCCGAGGTGCAACACATGCTCTTCACGTCCTGCGCGTGTCACCGCAAGCTGGGGCATCGCATTGAACGCGACGGGCGCGCCGTCGCTGCTCCGGCAGACGAGCGTTATGACGCTGCGCGACCAGGCGCTGCTGCCCGGCGCGAACAGGCCATAATCCAGATCGCGTCCGTCGAGGCATGCACGCACGACGATGCGGCACTGGTCGATCAACCGTTCGAGATCGTCCGGGGGCAGGCATTCTCCGGGGCGCTCGTAGATGTGGACGACATGCTCCGGCGAGGCGCGAAATTGAAGGAGCAGTCGTCGGCGCCGAAGCGCTCTGATAAATTTGATCATCGACAATCAGCCCCGAACCGCTTTCGGTCGCTACTGTAGCTTCGGTTGGTTAACACGCGATGGACTTTCGCGCCGGTCGCCGTCTTCTGAAAACCCGAATGCTTATTCCCGGGGGCTGCTTCGTCCCCGAATCATTCTGTTCAGCTATTTTCGATGGCGGGCCACGCCCGATGAGGATGGGCACTATACCTACGCTATCGCACTATGATTGGGCCACCGTGTAGCGTCTTTCTCCGCCGATTGTCGCCGTAGAGGGCAGCGGCCTGTTCGCCTAGGTGGTCCCCATTTCTAGTGTTTTGAAATGAGCCGCTGCACAATGCCATGAGCAGGGCTGGCGAAACCTGCGCGTCAGGCACCCCACGCATCGATGACCTGCGACAGCGGGAACGGATTCTGTTCCTTGCGCCACTCATGATAGGGCGCGGCCGTCTGACTATAAGGGCCGGGTTGAGGCCGGTCGAATTGAACCCGCGTCGGAATATGAAAGGCGCTACCGAATACGATTGCCTCGCCTGACGACAGGATAGTCACCTGATCGAGCAGCCGTCTCGCCTGCATTGGAATGATGCGCCGGAAATGGTCGATATCGTCAGGATTTTGTAGGCGATGGCTGATAAAGTTGGCGCACTGGCTGATGATCGTCTGGCTGATCTCGCTCGGCCGCTGGCTGGCGATGATGAGTGAAAGGCCGAATTTGCGCCCCTCTTTGGCGATGCGCTCGTATGTCAACCGCGCTAGGCGATGACCGCGATCCTCGTCTGAGCGGGCCGGGCGGGCATAGTTGTGCGCCTCTTCGAGAACAAGCACCCACGGATGCTTATAGCGCGAGGCTGCGGGCAGGCGCTCACGCGCCTCCAGCAACACCCGCCCGATCACCGCGCAAGCATAGGGAAGAACCTCGTTGCTCAACATTGACAGGTCGAGCACCGAGACTTTCGGTCCCGTTGCAGCACCAAGCCCGAAGCGTGCGAACCATGAGGACAGCTTCTCGATCTTCGTATCGGTCTCCTCATAGTTGAGGAAGGCGCGCCATCGCTTGTCGTCGAGGCGGGTTTTCAGCCGCAGCTTCAACGTCGTCAGGTGGGCATCGACGCGAAACGTATCCTCCTTGGATACGGCCCGATTGATAAGCGATGGATCGGTCAGGGTTGCGCGGGCGATCGGCAACGGAGAGTCCGCAGTGCGTGCACCGGCCTCCGCCGTGCCGCTACCACCGACGATCTTGGCGCGAATCGCGTCTTTCAGCTTCTCCGCCTCCGCAGCTATGGCGGCCTGATTGTTCATGACCTCGGTGTTGAAATCGTTAGCTGACCTATGAGCGGTAAACAGGCCAGCGAACGGGTCTGTATCAATGTCTGTATCGGCGAGGTGGCCGACCACGGCATCGCAATAGGAGCCGGCTGCCTTCTTCTTGATCTTCGTCAGTTCGCTCAAGAGCTGGTCGAGCGCGCTCATGCCATTCTGAAACGCTCCCATGCTGGCGGCGGCGGTGGCACTGCCGCCCTTGGCAATCGCCCACCAGTCTTTCAGCACGGGCTCCTGCGTTTGCTCCGACGCGCTCAGCCACGCACAGATTTCTTCGGCGTTCAGAAACCAGAGCGGAAGGCTGAACTCCTTGCCATTGAGGTAGATGCGATCCGGCAAGCGTTGCGCCGCTTCAGCCGTCGGGAAGGCCTTGGCATACTCGCCATTGATGTCGAGGATGAAGACGTGCGGCTCCTCGGCCGCGCCATCGAGCGCAGCCATCGCCTTCTGGATCAGGCTCGACACCGAGAAGGATTTGCCCGAGCCGGTATTGCCCACGATCGCGAGCGGCCGCGAGAACAGGTCGTTATAGGAGGCCCGCACGACGTTGCGGTCTTGGCCGGTCGGGAATCCGATCTTCAGATCGCAATCGAAATCCTTCGCGTCATAGTCCTCTGGCTTGTTGCGCCGCGGTGGTATCTCGAACACCGCGCGAAGGATGTCCGGCGATCCGATCTCCGCGGGAGTGTCGAGTGTTGGCAGCACCGAGATGCCTGGACTGAAGGTAGGCTCCTCGTCCTTGTGCTCGATCGTGCCCAGCAGCTGTACGCTGGCAACGCGGCGTGGTTTCATCAGTTCGAGGTTTAGATCGTCCCCGCTACCGGGATCGAAGGTCTCGCGAGCTTCCAGATCGGTGATGATGCCGATGACCGTTTCCCCCGCACCGAGCGAGAAGGTCAGATAGGCGTTGATTGCGATGGCCGCCTGCACGCCGTCTAGCGTGGCGCGTAACGCCGACCGAGTTTCGGGCAGCAATTCGACCTTCACTCGGAAGCCTTGAACCGACACGATGTGCCCGACGAGGCGCGGATTATCCATCCGCGCCCTCCGTGTCCGCTCCGGCTGATGTTGCGGACGAAGCGATCTGCTTTTCGAAGCGGCGCAAGCGAAGGAAGTCGTCGAGCCACTGCACGTCGGGCATCACCGTTCGCGCAAAGTCGTCGAAGGTCGCGAGCTTGAATGGTGTTGCTGAGAAGGCATCCGTCGTCGGACATAGGACGAAGGCGCGCTTACCGAGATCCTTGTATCGCCGGATGCGTGCGATCACCGGACTGTTCGGATTTGGTTCGACTACCAGCATCACAAGCGACGGATTCATGAGCGCATTCTCGATGATCCGGCTGACATGATCGTCGCCGAAGCCATAGCCCAGCACGAGGAGGAAGGTCTGGGGGATGCCGAGCCGCACCTGAAAGGACCGGAAGAGGTGAGCGTAGGGCATCGCAAGCGTCTGAGCGAATTTGTTCGCGGTCGGTAGAATCCCGACCGAAGGCGTCCCTCCGACCAGAGACAGAAGCGACGCGGCTTTCTGCTCGGCCGTCATGGCGGCGTAGGTCTGAAAAGGGGTCAGATCAGGATGACGCGCGCGCATCTCGGTGCCCTGCTCGAACCAGTGGATCGAGCCGTGGAGCTTGTAGAAATGCAGGAACTTGTCGAAGCGCCGTACACGGCCCTCCGCCACCTCGCCCGGATAGTAGATGTCCAAACCATAAACGGAAGGGTCGAACCGGCCGGCTGCGCGGCCGGTGAAACCGTCAAAATACTGGACGCCGAGCAGCTCCAATGCCTGCTCGAAAAGCGTGTCGTAATTGAGCGTGAAGAGATGGGTGCGTCCGAGGTTGCTATCGCGAGCCACGAGTTTGGATAGAAATGCAAGATGCGGCACGATGCCATCAGCGGACGCGGCCAGCCCCGTATCAGGGAGCGAAAGCGCGCACTCGGCGAAAATCGCCATGCGAAGGCGATCGACGAGCCAACGCAGATCGGCGACGCTGGGCGCCGGCGTACTGGGCCACGTCACGGCGGAAAATGGTCCGCCCGTAGACTCCGCGACGACCAGAGCATTGGCGACGAACGAAAGCCATGCCTCGAAACCGATCGGGTCATCATCGTCGAAGGCGGCGAGAAGGACAGCGTTCTTGCGGGCTTCGATGATAGCAGCGACCGAGGCGGGGATGTCGGGCAGCGCCTGGATCGTGGCGAATACAGCCGTTTCGAGATTGGCCATCGTCTTACCGCCGACGGAAACCGACGTGCCTGGACTTGTAACGGTTTTGTGCCGGTCACCTATCTCATTATGCCACCTTGGCTTCGAACGCGAGGGGGCTGATGCC
>JAIUPN010000017.1 GCA_020160755.1 Pseudomonadota bacterium | reverse complement strand
GTAAACGGCGGCCGTAACTATAACGGTCCTAAGGTAGCGAAATTCCTTGTCGGGTAAGTTCCGACCTGCACGAATGGCGTAACGACTTCCCCACTGTCTCCAGGAGATGCTCAGCGAAATTGAATTCTCCGTGAAGATGCGGAGTACCCGCGGTTAGACGGAAAGACCCCGTGCACCTTTACTGCAGCTTCAGAGTGGCATTAGGAAAGAACTGTGTAGCATAGGTGGGAGGCTTTGAAGCACTGGCGCCAGCCGGTGTGGAGCCATAGGTGAAATACCACCCTGTTGTTTTCTGATGTCTAACCTCGATCCATGAAACTGGATCAGGGACCCTCTGTGGCGGGTAGTTTGACTGGGGCGGTCGCCTCCTAAAGAGTAACGGAGGCGCGCGATGGTAGGCTCAGGACGGTTGGAAACCGTCTGTTAGAGTGCAATGGCATAAGCCTGCCTGACTGCGAGACTGACGAGTCGAGCAGAGACGAAAGTCGGTCATAGTGATCCGGTGGTCCCGAGTGGAAGGGCCATCGCTCAACGGATAAAAGGTACGCCGGGGATAACAGGCTGATGATTCCCAAGAGCTCATATCGACGGAATCGTTTGGCACCTCGATGTCGGCTCATCACATCCTGGGGCTGGAGCAGGTCCCAAGGGTTTGGCTGTTCGCCAATTAAAGTGGTACGTGAGCTGGGTTCAGAACGTCGTGAGACAGTTTGGTCCCTATCTGCCGTGGGCGTCGAAATTTGAGAGGAGTTGACCCTAGTACGAGAGGACCGGGTTGAACATACCTCTGGTGTACCTGTCGTGGCGCCAGCCGCGCAGCAGGGTAGCTATGTATGGACGGGATAACCGCTGAAAGCATCTAAGCGGGAAGCCTCCCTCAAGATAAGATTTCTTAGAGCCGTGGAAGACCACCACGTTGATAGATCGGATGTAGAAGCGCGGTAACGCGTGGAGCTAACCGATACTAATTGCTCTATTCGCACTTAAGAGTCCCGCCATCAACGACAAGCCTGACCGGTTTGTCCGCGAATGACGGATGATTGATCAGACAATATTGCACGGACATCGATTGAAACCCTTTTTGACCCTACGCCGGCTTCATTGCTTGGTGACCATGGCGTCAGTGACCCACCCGATCCCATCTCGAACTCGGCCGTGAAACCTGACAGCGCCGATGGTACTACCGCTTAAGCGTTGGAAGAGTAGGACGTCGCCAGGCATTGCAGCCGACGTAAGGTCGAAACGGAAACCCATTCACAAAGTTAGAGGCCGGCAGCGATGCCGGCCTTTTGCTGTTTCGGCGATCCCGCAAGGCGATCGCCGTTGGTTGGCGCGGGATGGAGCAGCCCGGTAGCTCGTCAGGCTCATAACCTGAAGGTCGTAGGTTCAAATCCTACTCCCGCAACCAACGAAAAGGCCGCGTTCCCAATGGGTTCGCGGCCTTCTTCATTTCTGGCGCTGGCGCTATTCCGAACGATCCGAATTCGGAATTCCGAACTTTATCGCGCCGGGGTATTCGCACGGCTCCAATTCACTCGCCGCAACGCGCGCAAGAATCTGTTGATCGCCGACGTAGCCGCCTTCGCTGTCGGGCAGGTCGCGCCCCGTTTCTGCGGATAGGCGGAAGGTGGCGAGCAGCGACACTGTACCGTCGCGATGCGCGACCTGCACCTGCCAGCGATATGCGCGATCGCCATAGGTGACGAGGTCGCGCGGCTTATAGCGGCGGGCGCTCATGCCACGTTCTCCTGTTCTTCTTGCTCGGCCGCCGGCGGGCGGCGGTCCTCGAGGCGGGCAACGACGGCGCCGGCGGCCATTGCCTCGGTGCGTGGCATGTAGATCTCGAGGATCGCGATAACGGTAGCGAGCTTGTGGCCGGTGATCGCCGAGATTTGACCGGGCTCGAGGCCGAGCTCGCCCAGGACAACGACGCAACTGCGGCGAAGATCCTTGAACTGCAGCTCGACAAGCTCGGCCGCGAGATCTGCATCGCCTGCCTTGGTCGCGAGCTCGATCGCCTTGTCGCGCGTCCGCACGATATTGTGCTGAAAATTGTCCTGGGCCCATGGCTGCCCGGTGCGCTCGCAGACGACGATTGCCGTCGACGTAGTGTTGGCGGCGATCGCCGCCTCGATGCGCCGGCGCATATCGCCCTCGATCGGGATCCCGACGTGCCGGCTTGTCTTTCCCTGACGAACATAGAGGCCCATCACCTCGCCCGGGTTGGGTCCGTTTGGATCGATCGCCGCCGGATCCTGCAGCAGCTGGTGATAGAGATCGGGGCGGTTGCGGAACTTGCGTTCGGGGATCGGCCGCCAGCTGCTCCGCGACAGTTTGAGCACGTCGGCCTGGCGCTGCCCGATGTAGAGGCCGATCTCGATCGCGAGCGCGACCGATGGCAGCGGCGGGTCGAGCGCGATCGCCCCGTCGACGAACGACTGGCGGTGATGATCTTCCCAGATGATTTGCCGCGGCGGCGGCTTGCCCAGGCCGAACGAGGTAAAGGGATTGCTCTCGAGCCAGCCCTCGGCCTCGCCCCATTTGCAGACGGTGCGGCCCTGCTCGAGCACATGGAAAGCGGCCTGGTGGCCGAGGCCGCCATAGGTTTTCGTTTCGGCGTCGAAGGGCGCGATCGCGTCGCGTAGTTTCCGCACACGCTGGCGCGTCACCCAACCGCACGGCATGTCGCCGGCCCACGCCTCGAGGCGATCGAGCGGGGTCTTGGCGGTGCGCTGCGTCGACGCGGCGAGCATCGGCAATCGCTGTTCGCGATACGCCTTCAGCATGGCGCCGAAGGTCTGCCGCTTGACGATCTTCTTGACGGCCGCGGGCTTGGCACCGCCGGCGCGCCAGCCCTCGATCTCGAGATTGCGCGCCTCGGATCCTTTGACCGCCGCAACCAGGTCGAAGCCGAATTTTAGCGGCTCCCATCCGGCCTTTCGCTGCGGCCCGTTCGGTTCCCAATAGTAGCGGATCCCCCCCGCGGTTTTCTTACCGCGAAGCCCTTTGACTTCGATTTCCATGTAACACCTCTGGCGCCATTTTATCCGGCGGGCGCTGCGCCGGTGTCAAGTTTGGCGGAAAAGCTAGGGTTTCACTTCATAGTGCGTCGGTTCAAAACAGAGCTGCACGATCGCGCCGCCCTCCATTTCGGGGGGATAGGCCCACATGTCGCCGGTCCAGATCGCGGCCGCATACCACTCGCCCTTGCGCACCAGGCGCCGCTGCCCCTCGACCTTGGCCGCGTCGTCGATCGGCGCGAAGGTCAGTTGGTCGAAGCTGAAATCTTCGGGTGCGGTCACGGCCGCGGTCCCCTAAACCGATAGTCGATGAACTGGCGCCCAGTGTCGCCGGGCTTTGCCTCCGGATAGACAAACGTCAAAGGGCCGTTCGCCCGCACCAGGTCGCTGATCGCCATGAAGGGATTGAACTCGACCAGCTTCTCAATCTGGCTGGATAGGCAGGGCACGCCGATCGCGCGCACGGCCGAGAGCACGGCCGAACGCTCGACGAATTTTTCGGTCGGGATCTCGCAATGGCTGCAGAGCTCGGCCTGCACCCACCAGCAAGGGCCGCGCGGCTCGTCGACGCAAGCGTCAAAGTCGGTGCAGCCGCATCCGCTGCATTTGCGTTCGACCATCGCCGTCCCGCCGATCTGCACCTGCAGATCCTCCGCGTTCGGTACCCGCTTCATCCGAGGAACTCCGGGCGCTGTTCGGGGTCGGCGTCTTCCTGGTCGGCCGCGATCGCGTCGAAGGCGCTGCCGGCTGCCTTCAGAAATTCTTCGCGTGCATCCCAATCGGGCATGCCGGCGCGGCGGGTTTCGTCGATCGCGTTGACGGCCGCGTCGCTGATCAGCTCGAGCGTGCCTTTCGAAAATTGATGGGTCATGTCGGATCCTTGGAATGAAAAGGCCGGCGGCGAACGGGACGCCGCCGGCCATCGCCTCACCGTGAGGGCGATATGGTCAGAGCGGGACGCGGTAGCCAGCGGCGTTGCGGTGGCCGCCGCCGCCATATTTCTTGGCGAATTCGGAAACGTCGGGGCGATCGTCGAGGCTGCGCAACGAGACGTGGCGATAACCGCCGCCGTCCGACCAGGTCATCGCGATCGTGCCCGGGTATCGTTCGAGCATCAGGTGGCCGACGTCGCTGGCGAACATGTAGGGCGCATTGCACCGCACGACGGCGTGCCCGTCGATGAACGCGCTCTCGGCCTTGTCGGCGAGCGCCTCGACGATGCTCTCGTGGTAGGTCTGCATTGCCTGGCTTTCGTCGACCAGCTTCTGGAACGGCAGCTCGAGGAGAGAAACCCAGCTCAAGACGTCATCCGGCACGGTGCGCAAAAGCGTCGCCAGCGACTTGCTGTGCTCGAGCTCGAAGCGCCAGAGATCCCGGTCCTGTATGGCTGCGATCAGCGCGGGCGCCGGTTCATCGGGGTGCGCGAAATTCCACGCGAGCATCGCGCCCGACCGCTCCATGTCAAAAAGGGCGACGATCGGCGGGTAGTTCCCGCGCTGCAGGTCGCCCAACATCGACGCGACGGTGGCGAGCGTGAAGCGCGCCGGATCGCTGGCAAAGCTGAACGGCGCCAGATCCTCCGCGGCCGTCTTGTGATGGTCGAGAATGATGATGCTCGAGGCGACGCGCCCCATGTCGCGCAGCACGTCCAGCTTGTAGCTGAAATCGACGATCAGAACATTGAGGCCTGCGACGTCGGGCGGCGGCGTGCCGTAGTTGGCCGGCACATAGTCGGCGTCGGGCCAGCGCAGATAGCAGGCGAGGCGGGCGCCCCATCCGTCCTGGCAGGGGTGATGATAGATCACCATGTCGGGCGACCATGGGCGGTCGGTCATACTTCGTTCTCCTCTTGGCTGCGCGGATCGCGCTGGATTTTGTCGGCGAAGGCGAGGCAGAGCGCGGCGAGCTTGAGCGCGGCGCGGCTGGCGCCCTGCAGCTCGACGGCCGTCGCGTGCCCGTGGGTGCGCTCGCGCATCGGTGTGAGATAATAGGCCTCGACCCGGCGGAGCATTTCGGCGTAGCCGACCGCGTCGTCGGCCGCGGCGTCGTGGCCCTTGTCGAAATGCGCCAAGCGATGCTGCAGCAGCTGCGAGACGGCGGGCGACTGGATCGCGGCGAGCGCCTGGTGCGCGAGATCCTCGCCGCCGGCTGCTATGATTTCGCGATCATGGTTCATGTCACAATGCTCCTGTCGCCACGCCGCCGAGGGTGTAGGTCGGATCGGCTTTGCGGATCGGTTGACGGGTCACGAGCTTTGCGCCGGCGGCGACGGCCGCGAGCTGTTCCTCGAATGTCTTGGGGCGGGTCGCTTCAGCGCGGCGGGCCTGGCGCCATTCGGCTTTGGCGTCGTCGAAGCTCATGGTCGCGAGCAGCTGCCGGAAAGCGTAGATTTGCTTGACGCCGGTCGGCGGCCAGAAGGGGCTGACCGTCAGGCCGTCGCGTGATTTGCCGGGGAGCCGCGGCTGCAAGGGTGGCTTGCCGGCTTGCGCGAGCTCGGCCTCGAGCGCGTCGCGGATGCGATAGGCCGAGCTGTTGCCGATGACGGTATAGCGAGCGGCGCGGGCGCAGGGCCAGCCGGCGAGCAGCAGAGCGCGGAGCGCCTCGCGCTGGCTGTCGGTAATGAAGCGGGCGCTTTCAGCCTGAGTGTGACGCGTTCCGCGCGCGTCGCAGCCGGTCAGCGTCTGACCCTTGCGGGCGAGCTTGCGCACCAGGCGGTTGCGGATGCGCGTGCAGCTCGTCTTTGATACGCCGGTGCGTTCCGAGATTTTGGCGGTACCGAGCCCCTCGAGAAACAGGGTCTCGACTTCGGTGCGCTTCGCCTTCGACAGCTTCACGCCCGAATAGGCGGCGCCCGCGCCCGGCGGCTGCAGCGGCGCTTTGCCGTTCGCCTTCAGCTCGCGGTTGTAACGCCGGCGCTCTTCGGCGATGCGTCCCGCCGAGATACCCATGCGCAGTTGAATATCGATGCCCTTCAGCCCCTTGCGAAGCATGAGGCGCAACCGGTCGATTTCCGCTGGCAGCATTCGGCCGAATTGATCGCGGGCTGCAGGACGATTGCCGCTCTTCGCGCAAAGCTCGATCATCACGGCGTTGCATGCGCCAGCTTCGCTGACACCGAGCGTTGCGCCGATCCGCGCGAACGACCAGTTTTCCACTTCACGCAAGCGAACCGCCTCGGCGAGGCGCTCGCCCTGCAGCTTAGCCTTCGGCGCCTGACCGACAATCGCGGTCTTCAAGCCCATCTTGTGCGCCATTTGCTGGATCGCATGCCAGCTGCGTTCGGGCGGCGCGTCGGTGACGCCGTTCAATCCTTCGGTCGGGTAGAGCTCGGCGAGGATCGCGCGCTCTTCCGACGTCCAAGGGGGAGGCTTTCGCGCCGGCATTATGCGTGGCCTTCATCACAAAGGCCGCCGACCGGATATCCTGAAAGGGGAAGGCTCCGATCGGCGGCAGGATCCAGCGACGCGCGAACTACAAGCGCGTCGTCGGACGGGATCGATGTGCCGCCGTCCGCGGCGGGGGGAAGGACGCGGACGGCGGCAGCGTCCGGCGCGGGACCAATCGCGCCGGATGCGGGGGGAAGGTGAATATCGGGGCGGCAGCGGGCGCAGCGGCAAATGCCGGGCTTGCCGTGCAGAGCCTTGGTGCAGATCCGCGTGTTGACAGTGAGGCGGTTCATGCGGCCAGCCTTTCGCCATAGATGCGATGGACGTACGCGATCAGCACGTCGACGTGGCACCAGCGGCTGGTCAGCGGGCACCAGCACTGAAGGTCGACGCCGACCAGGCGAGGTAGTTCAGCCTCGAGCTTGTGGCGCAGACGGAAAAGAGCATCGATTTCGTTCGGGCAATAGCCAAGACGGCCGAGCGTCATCGCGCCGATGCGGCGCTCAAGCCATGCTTTATAGATGCCGACGCTGCGCGCATGGCCGCCGACACGTTTGCAGTTGAAGGGATTTCCGCGGATCGTCGGCCGCCCGCAGTAGAGCACGCCTTCGGGGGTGCGCGTGCCCTTGCGACGCGAGCGCTGGTGGCGGCAGGGCAGGCCAGCGTTGACGGCAGGGGTGTAGCCCCTGCCGTCCAAAATTGGCGAGCGCGACGGCATCGTGATCACGCGGCTTCGCTGATAAATTGAACGATTTTCGCGGCCTGCTCGATACGAGCAGCATCAGCATCAGCAGCAGCAGCAGCATAAGCAGCATCAGCAGCAGCATCAGCAGCAGCAGCATAAGCAGCATCAGCAGCAGCATCAGCAGCAGCATAAGCATAAGCAGCAGCAGCATAAGCAGCAGCACGAGCAGCAGCAGCAGCATAAGCAGCAGCACGAGCAGCATAAGCAGCAGCAGCATCAGCAGCAGCAGCATCAGCTTGTTCGCTGGTTACTGTTTTGCCGTTTGCGAGATCTTTGATCAGCGCGACCGCCGCCTCGCATCCCTTGCGAACATCGTCGGTGCCGTATTTGGCGAGCGCGTCGGTTACGACCCAGTCGAGGAAGCGCCAGTGAACGAGCGAGAGATCGGCGCCAAGTTTGGCAGCTTTCGTCGCTGCCTTGAAAAAGCCGGGTTGCTCCGCACGCGGCAGCCCTTCGAAGATATTCTCGCAGATCCGCGTCAGCGGCGGCGGAAAGCCGAAAGATGCTGCGACGGCGCGATCGTCGTCATATTTGACGCCCTCGCCGACCGTGTTCGTCAACACGGCGTGGCTGTGGACGGCGCAGCCGATGAAGCAGCCGGTGAATTTCCCGGCGCGATCGGTTTCGCCGTATCGGCCACCGACGACGGCATCGGCCGCGACATGGGCGTCGACCTGGGCGTGCAACCCCGCCATCATTTCGGGGTCATTCTGGTACGCAAGAAAAGCCATGCTTTTGTCCTTCAGGCTTGGGTTGAAAACTTAACGGGGGCCGCCGAACGCGACGGCGAAGGCAGCGGCGCTGCACCAGACGACGGTGGCGAAGATCGCGGCGATCGCGATGCGCTCCCATCCAACGGTGCTAAGCACTTCGCGCGGGGTCGGCGGGCGGTCTTCAACCTGCCAATCTTCCGCCGGCACAAGCTGCAGCTCGCGCAGGGCGTCGCTGTGGGAGGCGCGATTGAACGCCTCGATGTCGCGCTGATGATCGCCGGCGCGATATTCATCGTCGACCAGGCGAAGGATGCGATAGTCCTGGGAAAGTCCGCCGTTCATGCTGCAATCCTTTCGGGGTGATGGCGTGCGATCGCGGCGAGCAGCTGTTCGCTGCCGGCGCGCGCGGCGCGACAGGCAAAGGCGTGATCGGCCTTGCCGTCGTAGTTGCTGATGGTGCTTTCGACGCGGCGCGGCGGGCAGCGGAGCTTGAGCGCGATGCGCTTCACCGACAGGCCGCCGTCCCATTCGGCCATGATTGCTGTCTCGAGCGCGGTTAGGCCACTGTGGCCGTGCGGGTCGAGCTGGACGCCGGTCGCGCTCACGGCCGACCGCCTTCGATCATGTGAAGCCCGATCGCCTTTGCACGTTCGTCCATGATGGCATCGCCGGCGCGCTGGTCGCCGACGTCGCCGGCGGCGCCAGGCGGCAAGAGATCCTCGAACCACTGGTCGACGGCTGCGCGCTGCCACCGGCTGCCGCGCTGGACGGCCGTCGTCAGGCGATGTTCGCCGGTTGCGCGATCGCGGACCCGCAGCGGGAGCGGCGCCGGAAAGCCGCATTTGGCGACCAGGTCAGCGATGTAGCCGATCTGCCACTGGATGCTGCGCGGCCGCGAGCCGTGCTGTTCCTGTCCGAGCCGACGCACGACGTCGCCGATCCCGTAGGTGGGCGCGACCCGCGCCGCCTGGACGAAAAAGGGAGAATTCATTTTGGCCTCCGTTGATTACGGAGGCGATTACGTAAACGAAACGCTTACAACGTCAAGCGTGAAAATAAGCGTTTCGCTTACAAAGCGGAACGAGGCACGAACGCTTTTGCGACGAACCGAGCCATATTTGTAACGATATCGATGATTTGCTGCCATTTTGGCAGTGAATTCGTGCGACCAGCCACGTGCAGGTCAGGCAGCGTCTCTGCCGTCGGCGCTGCGATCGTCGCGGAAAGGCAGCAAGACGTCGGCGACGCGCTGCAGTTCATCACGACCGCGATCGTCGCCGGCGCGGAATTGCTGGATGAGGGCCCACTCTTCCTCGCTTAGCGCCCGCGGGTTGTCGTCGACGGGCAAAAGGTCGGCGGGCGTGACGCCCAGCGGGACGGCAAGGCGGCGCATCCATTCGAGGTCGAGTTTGGGGCGGCCGCGCTCGAGGCCGGAGATCTGCATTTTGCTGCAGCCAACTTCTTCGGCGAGGCGGTCTTGTGACCACCCCTTTGCCAGTCGCAATTCGCGGATACGGTTAGGATTTCTGTCCATCACCGCGAAATGTAAAACATCTGCTGACATTTTGTGAGCAATGGAGCGCTTACGGGGGCTTGTCAAAATGTAAATGAAACGCTTACAAGCACCGTCCTATGATTAACGCCGGTGCCGCCAAGCTCAAAACCTTCCGTGGGAAACGCTCTTTAGAGGCCGTGTCCGGTAAGATCGGCGCGACGCGCATGGCCTGGCATGGCTGGGAAAACGGCAATCGGATCCCGAGCCGCGAATATATGCCCAAGCTTGTCGGCCTGGTGCCCGAGCTGGATGCCGGAGATTTCTATCGCGATGCGCCAGCGGCGATCGCGGTGTCCCAATCGGAAGCCGCATGATGGCGGCCCCCGATGCCCCCCGAGCGGCGGATAGCATCGTCGTGGATGGCTCGCCGCTCAAGGTGCCACGCATCGGCGCCGGATATCGCGCACTCGATCGCAAAGTTTGTCTGACCCACAACGGCGAAGTCTGTGTGCTCCCCCTCGAGACGGCGATCGCGCTCCGCGATGCGTTGTCGATGGCGATCGATATACCCATCCGCGCGGCGGCGCTGGCAGCGTTCGACCGGGACAGCAGCTAGTGCCCGCCGGGGGGAAAGCATCGCCGGCACGGTTCCGCATCGACGGGCGAACGGGCGACTATGAAAATTTGGGCGAGGATCCGCTGCAGCCGCGCGAGCACGCGGTTATGGATCTGTGGGACGCGGGGCTGACGCGCGAGGACATCGCGTTACGCACCGGCATGTCGCTGGCGACGGTGCGCAACATCACGGATTATCTGGACGATCTGCCCGACATTTATGAGGGCAAGCGCCTGCAGGCGCAGCGCGACGCGTGCGCCGAGCTTGCCGCGCGGATCCGGCAATTCTTCCCGCATATCGCGCTCGAGCGAAAAGCCTGATCATGGCTGGAATGCCGTCACGGCCGTTGATCGATGTCAAAGAGATCGAGGCGCTGCTCGAGCAGCGGATCAAAAGCCTGGTCGGCGAGCTGCTCCCCAATGCGCGCAAAGAGGGCAAGGAAATGTGCGTCGGGTCGATCCATGGCGAACCCGGGCAGAGCCTGCGCATCCATATCGGCGGAGCGAAACGCGGATGGTGGCGCGATTTCGGCGCCGGCGAACAGGACAAGGGCGACGCGCTGAAGCTGGTTTCTGCCGTGCTGTTCGGCGGCGACATCAAGCGCGCCGTCGCCTGGTCGAAAGGCTGGCTCGGCCTGGATGACAGCGACCCCGCGAAGATCGAGCGCGTCAAGCTGCAGGCGAAGGCGCATGTCGAGGAGAAGGCACGCGACGCCGCGGCCGAGGAGGAGCGGGCGCGGCAGGGTGCGCGCCGGCGTTGGCACCAGGGCAAGGCTTTAGTCCGCGGCGACCTGGTCGCAACCTATCTTGGCCGCCGCGGCATCGATCTGTCGCTGCTCGGCCGCGCGCCTGGCGCCGTTCGCTATCACGAAGCGCTGCAATATGGGTTCGGCGACGACGCCGTCGTGCTGCCGGCGATGGTCAGCATGATCACCAATCTGGCGGGCGAGCATATTGCGACGCATCGCACCTGGTTGAAGCGCGACGGCACCGACAAGGCCGGCGTCGACGAGCTCGGCCTCGATCATCGGGGCAAGCCGCGGGACGCCAAGAAGGTGATGGGCCGTTACCTGGGCGGGCATATCCCGATCTGGAAAGGCGCGCAGAGCTGCCCGCTGCGCGATATTGCGCCAGGCACCGACGTCTATGTCAGCGAGGGCGTCGAGGATGGATTGACCGCGGCGATCGCCGACCCCTCGCTCCGCATCATCGCGATGATCGCGCTGTCCAACTTCGTCGACCTGCAGCTGCCCCCGCAAATGGGGCGGCTGATTTTGCTCAACCAGAATGATCCGATCGGATCGAAGGCCGACAAGGCGAAGAAACGCGGGATCGCGCACCACCGGGCACAAGGCCGGCGCGTGTTCCTGGTCGAGCCGCCGAAGGGCGCGAAGGATTTGAATGTGCTTACCGATATGAGAGGGGCGGCCTGATATGGCGGGGAGGAACGGGATCGACCAGGTGCGCGAAGCACTGGAAGATCTGCACGAGGCACCTTTCGACGAAGAGATCGACGACGGCGAGGGCGGCGGCTTTGGGCCGATGCGCGCGATGCCCGACGAATGCCCCGTCGTGCCGGTCGGCACGCACGACGGGATTTTCTATTTCCTGACGACGCTCGGCGAGCTGCGCGGCCTTCCCGCCGACAAGGTCGCCAACAAGCATATCGTCGCGATGTTCGCGCCCGACAGCCAGTATCTGATGGATACCTGGCCGCGCAAAAAGGAAGTGAAGACGGTCGACAAGGACACCGGCGACGAAGTCACCGAGTGGATCATCACCGGCTGGCGCACCGACGACGTTGCGATGCTGCTGATGGACGTCGCCGCGCGCAAGGGCGTTTGGGACGCGCGCGAAAAGGTGCGCGGCCGCGGCGCCTGGCTGGGCGACGATGGCGCGCTGATCCTGCACAGCGGCAACCATGTGCTGATCGAGGGCCGCTGGCGTCGGCCTGGCGAATATGAGGGGCTGGTCTATCCGACCGCGCCCCCGGGCCCGAAACCTGCAGGCGTGGTCAAGCCCGCGATCGAGCTCGCGCCGCTGCTGGTCGGCAGCCTTCGCGCGCGTGGCATCGAGATCGCGGAGGATATCAGCGCCGGCGCGCTCGTTTTCGAGCTGCTCAAGACGTGGAATTGGCAGCGGCCCGACATCGATCCCTATCTGCTGATGGGCTGGCTGATGTGCGGACCGTTCGGCGGCGCGTTCGATTATCGCCCGCTGGTCTGGGTGACCGGCGACAGCGCGACCGGCAAATCGGCGCTGCAGAAGCTGATCGGCTTTCTGCTCGGCGAAGGCGGCCTGCTGCAGTCCCCCGACGCGACCGAGGCGGGCGTGCGCCAGATCCTTGGCCAGCAAACGCTGCCCGTCGCGATCGACGAGGCCGAGGCCGACGCGAACAACAGCAAGATCCTGGCCCTGGTGCGCCTGGCGCGCCTCGCCGCGTCATCGCAGGGCGACCTGGTGCGCGGCGGGCAGGACCATAAGGGGCACAATTTCAAGGCCCGCACCTGTTTCCTGTTCACGTCGATCCTAGTGCCGCCGATCCCGCCCCAGGATAAGAACCGCCTGGCGGTGCTCGAGCTCGGCACCTTGCCGGGCGATTTGCGCGAACCGGCAATGGACAAGCGCGAGATCGCAGCGCTCGGCGCCCAGCTGCGTCGCGAGTTCGTCGATAACTGGCGTTACTGGCCCGACATGCTGAAGAAATACCGCAACACGCTGATCGATGTCGGCGGGCACGGCGGCCGCGTCGCGGATCAGTTCGGCACGCTGCTTGCCGGCGCGCATATGGTCATCGATCTCAACACGACGATGAGCGATGTCTGGGAGTGGGGCAACAGGCTGAAGGTGTCGACGCTCGCCGAGACATCCGACAATGTCAGTGAAGCCGATCTGTGCATGGGGCACCTGCTATCGACGCTTGTGCAGCTGCAGGGCCATGGTCAGCCGCGCCTTGTGTCCGATTGGCTGTGGCAGGCGGCGCAGCCCCTACCCGAATTGGCATGGGGCACGGAAAATCACGATGAGATTGCCGGGCAGAAGCGCGCGGCGAACAAGATGCTCGAGAAGATCGGGCTTCGCGTCATGACGGCGGGGTTGCCAAAGGCCGACGCCGTCGACGACGGGCGCCCGCGGCCGACGCCGGGACGGCAGTATGTCGCGATCGCGAGCGCGCACCAGGGCCTCGCGCGACAATTCGAAGGGCAGCGATGGGCGGGCGGCGTCTGGTCGCAAGCCGTCAAGCGCCTCGAGGGCGCCATACCCGGGCAGACACAGCGGATCGGCAATGCGCCGGCGAAATGCACGTTGATCCCGGTCGACGTGCTGAAGCTCGCCTCGGCCGACGATCCGGTGGACGAGGACGAAGCGGCCGAGCTCGAGCGCGTTTGATGCGCTGGCGTGCCGCCGTCATGGCGCCCTGGGCATGGCTGGGGCTGCTCCGCACCGTCGATCGCCGCGACCTGGTCGACGCGATCGGCGACGAAAGGATCTCGAAGCGCCGGCGCCGCCGGCTGCGCGGCAAGGGGAAGGTGTGATGGCCAGTCGACCGGAGCGGGTGCAGCTCTCCAATGCACGAAATTACCGGATGCCCGACAAGACGACGCGGGTGCATCGGGGCACCGAGTGGGAAAATCCCTGGTATGTCGAGCGCGGCGCCGATGGGCAGCCGCTTTTGCTCGGTCCGGGCGGCGAGATCTTTAACGATGCGGGATGGGACAGCCCGACGACGTGGGCGAACGTGCATGCACGCGCTGTGGAGCTGTTCCGCCGGCATGTTCCGTCGATCGACTTGACCCCGCTGCGCGGCCGCAATGTCGCGTGCTGGTGCCCGACCGGATACCCGGATTGTCATGCCGACGTGCTGCTCGAGCGCGCCAATCAATCGGTCGCGGCGCCGGGGCAATTATTATGACCGGGTTCGACCAGTTCACACGCTGGCTTTGCGGCAAGTGCGGCGCCGCCGGCATCGATAGTTGGAATAAGGCTCGCTATGACGGCAACCCTGCGCCGCCCGCCGCGCATGGAATGATTTTCGGCGACAACTGTCAGTTCTGCATGTGGCCTATTACCGTGTGTTACCCGGCGGCCGACACGGCGCCACGCGCCATCTATGGTCCGATCCCTTACGGCGATCGCCAGTTTAACTATGAGACAGACGCCATGGTTTCACTCGAATTTGACCTAGGCGCCGGTGAGCCACTACAGCCCAGCACCGAGCGTGACCGCGATTGGAGCGGAGGGTGTTTGGCGGTACGCGCTCCGCCGCCCTGGTGCTGATGTTCCTATAATGTTCTAGGCTCGCGCGATGCTGCGCGAGTCGATCACTCTCAAGGATCTCGACGATCGGCGCCAGGACGTGCGCGCCTGGTGCTTTCGCTGCGCGCGCGGCGCGGTGATCGATACGATCATGTGGCAGCGTTTCGAGGCGCGCGGTCGGCCGCCGTGCTGGCATTCTCCTGCAGCTCGGCCGACCAGGTCGCGCTCTATCCGGCGCGGCGGCCGCCGGCGCCGTCTAATGCGCCGTCGCTCCTGGTCGAGCGGTTTTTCTTCGATGTTCGCAGCATGCGGAAGAAGCGCGATCCTATTGCCGATCGCGCGAGCGCGCGCCTGCTTGAGGCATGGCGCAAGCGTTGACCGCCCCGACCCGTCTGTGGCAGCTAGGCGCCGCGGGAGGGTTTATGGACCGATTGAAAGCATGGCTGCCCTGGTGCGCGATCGCGTTGCTGATCGTGTCGCTGGGGCTGCAGATCTGGACGGTGATGCGCGTCGACGCGATCGAGGGCGAGCTGTCCTACATGGCGCCGGATGCCAGCGACCAGGTCGAGGGGCCAGCCTGGGCGGCCGAGCTGCAGGAGAATGCCAGCACGGCGGCCGACCAGGCCCGCAAGGCAGCCCGCAGCGCCGACGCTGTCTGCAATGAGGTCGCCGAGGCCTATCGCTGCCCTTGAGCGCGTAAATTCCATATAAATTCAGCGGCCAGCGTCGCGTCCCGTTCGATCGAAGATCGATAAGGGATGCGGCGCGGTGCGGCCGCTGTCCTTTTGTCCTTTCCCTTCGCGGCCAGGTGCGCGCAGCGCGCCGGTGCGGCCGCGTCATCATCGCCTTTCCCGTCCTCGATCGTGCCCCGACCCGTGACGATCGAACAATCTGTGCATAGTCCCTTGCGCCCCTACCCCTTTCGAGGCATTCAACTGGGGTTGGCCGCGCCGATTGGCTGTTACCGCCTTGGGTCCGGGGGTGTAACGCCCAAAGTAACGAAATCGGTAACGCTTAACCTCCTGAAATCGCTGCCAGAATTGCGCCGTTACCGGCGTTACCGTCCTCGCGCGCGCGTAATACACACGCGCTCGCACGCGCATGCGCGCATGTGTGGAGATATGGATATATATGGTAACAACGGTAACGTGTGGATTTGTTTCCTATTTAGAGTGACTTAGGCGTTACCTTTTGCGTTACCGCGCCGATCTTCGACCGGTAACGCGGTAACGCAAAGCCTCCTCTCCATGATCGTCGTCATTTGGAGCGCGCCTTCGAGCGCATGCTAGCCGCTTCGCCTCAACGTCGATCTAGGGGTGTTTTGGGGTGTCGAGCACGGGCGAGGCGGGCGAAATTTTCGGCGGCGATGCCGCTGGCGCGCGGGCGTCGATCGACGCGGCCCGGGCCGATTTCGACCAGGCGAAGGCCGCCAGTGCGGGCGAGCAGCTGCCGCTGCTGCCCGATGGCGACGCGCCCGAGCTGCCCGACCTGGCCGAAAACGACGCCTATGTGTCGCTGCCCGACGCGGCTGAGATCGTGCAGCTGCAGATGGCCAATGGCGGCGACCTGCACCGCGCGATCGCGGAACACCGGCGGCTGAAGGGCGACGGCGGCCGCAAGCCGGGGTCGAAGAACCGGCAAAATCTGGCCTTCCAGCAATATCTGCTCCAGTTCGGCCCGCAGCCTGGGGTGACGCAAATGCGCTTCCTGGGGCGCTCGGTCGAGCAGCTGGCCGGCGAGCTCGGCTGCTCGAAGCTCGAGGCCGCGCAGCTGCAGATCCGATGCGACGACAACCTGCTGCCCTTCTTCGCGTCGAAGATGCCGATCGCGGTCGATCATCGCGTGCAGGGCGATGTGACGATCAATTTCGTCGAGGGCGGCGGCCTGCTCGACGGCGGCGACCTGGTGCCCGATGGCAGCGATGGAGACCTGTTCGGCGGCATGGGCTTCGCGGGCGAAGAAACGGCGGAAAACGTGGACTTTTCGCACGTCGATGAAGGGCATTCGGAATGACAAGTTCGGAACGCTCGCGCTATCGCGTTGATCTAGCGCGGCAATCTGGCCTGTCCCGTCAGGTTTCGCACCTTCACGTTGGCCGCACCCCGGGGGGCCTTTGCCTGGGCCGATCGGCGCGCCACCCCCCGGCCCCCCCCATCGGCCTTTCCCGATATGGTCCCGGGGTCGCGCCCGAGACATTTCACATTTTCGGGCCGATCGGAGGCTCGATGGCATGCGCCGGGCTCGATTTCCCTCGCCTCGGCCACTTGGCTGCATCCGCGAACGCGAACGCCGACGGATCGGGTAGGGGTAAGGGATCGGTCGCGCAATTCCCGGGCCCGACAAATGGGGTCGGGGTGTAATGGCGTCGATCAGGCAGATGATGCCGGTGGGGCCGAAGGCGTCGGCCTTCATCGCGAGCACGGCATTTATCAGCGGCATAATGGGGCCGGTCGGCGGTGGCAAGACGGTTGCAGGCATCGCCCGCTGTTTTCGCCTGGCGAACGCGCAGAAGCCGGTTTGGGACGATACGCGCAAGTGCTTCGTTAAGCGGTGCCGCATCGCCGCGGTTCGCGACACCTATCCGAACCTCGATCGCACGCTGATCAAGACCTGGCATCAGTGGGTGCCGAAGGAAATCGGCAAATGGTCGGGGGAAGCGCCTCGCACGCACACGTTCACGATCAATGTCGGGCGGCCGGGCGTGCGCGGCTTTCACCAGATCGACATGGAGATGATCTTCACGGCGATCGGCGACCATAGTGTCGAGGACGTGCTGCGCGGTTTCGAGCTCACCGGGCTGTGGGGCAACGAATGGGATCTGCTGCCGCCGGACCTGCTCGAGTTCGGCGTCGGCCGCGTCGGCCGATATCCCGCCGAGGTCCAAGGCGGCTGCACGCTCGCCCAGATCTGGGGTGATTTCAACGCTCCCGACGAAGACAATCACATGTATTCGCTGTTCGTCGACAAGCAAATCGACCCCGAGCTCGCGGCGGTGATCGCCGAGGAAACGGGCGGCGAACAGAAGCTGATCGAATTCTTCGAGCAGCCCGGCGGGCTGGATCCCGGAGCGGAAAACCTGCAAAATCTGAAGGGGGGCCGCAACTACTACGTCAAACAGGCCGCGCTGATGTCGCCCGATAAATGCCGGCGCATGGTCCATAACAAGTTCGGCGCGGTGCGCGACGGCATGCCGGTCTATCCCGAGTTCAGCAATGCGCGCCATGTTGCCGAAGCGCCGCTCGAGCCGATCAGGGGCTTGCCGTTGCGCATCGGGATCGATGCGGGCCTGACCCCGGCGGCCGTGATCGGTCAGCAAACCAAGTTCGGGCAGATGCGTCTGCTCGCCGAGCTCGCGACCTTCCTCGAGGAGGATGACCAGCTTGCGGCGGTCGGGCCCACGGCGTTCGGCGAAGCGCTCGCCGATCTGCTCGCCAGTCGCTTCCCCGGGATGCCGGTCGAATTCGCCTTCGCCGATCCGTCGGCCGCGAAGGGCGTCGACGGATCGGGCAACGAGCTGTCCTGGCTGCAGACCGCCGCGAAGGTATCGAAGCTGAAGATCCGCCCGGCACCGGTTCCGAACAATGATCTGACGATCCGCCTCGAGGCGGTGCGTCGTCCGCTCACCAAGACGATCGAAGGGGGCCAGCCCGCGCTGCTGATCTGCCCTACATGCAAGATCCTGCGGCGCGGCTTCAACAGCGGGTACAAATATCGGCGCACGATGCTGGCCGGGAAAGAGGGCCGGTACGAAAACAAGCCCGTCAAGAACCAGTTCAGCCATGTTCACGACGCCGCCCAATATCTGATGGTCGGCAGCGGCTGGGGTCGCATGGCCGGCGCCGGCGTCGCCGATCATTTGGAGCAGGGGCGGCGAACCGGCGTAACGGTCGACGCCGATTACAACCCGTTCGGGAGCTAGCCCCATGTCGAAAGTTGCGAAAGCCCTGATCTCCCCGCTCGGCGCGGCGGTCGGCCTGTTCAAGAAACCCAAGATCCCGGCGCCCGTGGCCGCGCCGACGCGCGACGACGTCGCCCGCGAAGCGATCAAGGAAGACAATCTGCGCAAACGCCGTGGCGGCGCCGCGGACATGCTCACCGGCGCAGGCGGGGCCGAGGCCGCGGCCCCCAGCGTCAAGACCCTAGTCGGCCAATAGGAGCACGACGATGACGGACACGAAACCGACCCCGACCCCGGCGGCTGCAGCGGCGAAACCCGCTGCATCGACTGCAGCCGATGAAACCAACGCGAAACGCGAAGGCTTCGCGGACGCCAGCACGAAGGCTGCGGCAACGAAGGCGGCAGCGGCCAAGCCGCGCCAGTCGAAGGTGAAACCCAAGACCGTCGACGCCGCGGAGCAGATCGCCAAGCTGAAGGAAAAGGCCGGCGAAAACATCGAAGCGGCGATCGCCAAAGGGGACGAATTGACCGTCGCGCTCGGGAACGAACGCGGTCCGGGCAAGTCGATCGAGCCCGAGAGCGTCACACTCGAGCCGAGCGCGACGCGCCGCGGCGGCCGCTTCCAGGTGACGCGCGCCGTCGTCCACAAAACGCACACGCTGCCGCGCACGACGCAGGTCACGCATGTCTGGCTGATGCAGGGGCAGCGGCCGCTCGACGTGAACGAGCTGGGTTCGCCGGTCGGGCTCAATCCCGGGCAGCAGCTCGAATTCAAGCGCGGTCAGCTGTCGTTCGGCTGATTTGAGGAAGGCCGAGCGATGAATGACAACGCGATCGTCGAAGAGATCCTGCAAAGGCAGATCGAGCTCGAAAGCGATCGCTTGCCCTATGAGCCTGCCTGGCGTGAAATCGACGAGCGGGTCAATCCGCTCGGTGAGGGCGGTTTCACCCAGGCGGCAAAGGGCGGGGTCCGCGGGACCACGATCTTTGACCATACCGCCTCGACCGGGCTCAATCGTTTCCAGGCCGCTTATGGCGGGATGATCATTCCGCGGGGCGAGCGATATCAGCTGGTCCAGTCGACCAGCACGTCGCTGAACGATTTTCCGGCCTTTCAGCAGTGGGCCGAGAGGGCCACCGATTTGCTGTTCGGTGCTCGATATCGACCGATCGCCGGTTTCGAAACCGAGGCGGGAATGTGCATTCGGTCGATCGGGACATACGGCAACGCGCCGTTGTGGACCGATCATCGGCCTGGCCTGGGGATGTTTTACAAGACGCTCCACCTCGCCGAGGTGTTCGTCGACGAGGATTTTACCGGTCGTATCGACACGGTGCACCGCAAGTTCACGCGCACCGCGCGCCAGGCTCGGCAGATGTTCGGCCCCGATAATCTCACGCCCTCGATCCAGAAGGCGATCGCCGAAAACAAGCTCAGCCAGGAATTCACCTTCCTGCACGTTATTCGCCCGCGTGCCGAGCGCGACCCTGGGCGCTTCGACTTCCGCCGCATGGCTTGGGAAAGCCGCTATATCTGCGTCGAGGACAAGGCGCAGCTGCGCGAAGGCGGATATGAGACGATGCCGATCGCGTTCGCGCGATATGTCACCGGCCCTCGCGAGCGCTATGGCCGATCGCCTGCCATGCAGGTGCTCGGATCGATCCGCACCGTCAACGAAATGGTCAAGACGCTGCTGCGCGCGGGGCACAAAGCTGTCGATCCGCCGCTGCTGACGCCCGAGGACGGCGTGCTGTCGCGGATCCAGACCAAGCCTGGCGGGATTAATGTCGGCGGGCTCGGCTTCGACGGTAGCCCGATGGTCGTGCCGCTGCAGACCGGCGGCAATCTGCCGCTCGGCATGGAGCTCCTCAACAATGAGCGCGAGCCGATCCGCGACGCGTTCCTCGAAACGGTCTTTTCGCTCGTGCTCGAGCGCCGCGACCGGATGACGGCCACCGAAGTGCTCGAGCATACGCGCATGGTCGGCATGTTGATGTCGCCCAGCGCGAGCCGCGGCGAAACCGAGTGGCTTTCGCCGCAGACTGCTCGCGAGCTCGAGATCTTGCTCGATAGTGGAACGATCCCGCCGCCCCCGCCTGAAATGCGCGAGGAGGGGGCACAGGTCAAACTCGTCTATGACAATCCGCTCACCCGGGCAGCCAAGGCCGAAGAGGCGCTTGGCTTTGGCCGGTTCATCGAAATGCTCACGCCCGCGGCCTCGATCGCCGGGCCCGAGGTTTACGATGTCGTCAATTGGCAGCGCGCCCCGCGCGAGCTCGCAAAATCGCTCGCCGTGCGCCAGGCGTATCTGTCGACCCCCGACGAAGTCACCGCAAAGGGTGAAGCGCGCGCACAGCAGCAGCAGGTCGACAACACGCTGAAGCAGCTCGCGCTCGGCGCCGGCGCGGTCAAGGATCTGTCGGCCGCGCGCGGCGAGGAGACGGCGCTTGGCATTTGACCAGTCGGCGCCCGACGTCCTCGAGCTGTTGCAGAAGGCGGTGAACGCGCGTCGCGCTATGCATTATCAGCGCGTGTTCCTCGACGACGACGGCACGCCCAGCCTGTCGGCGCGCAAGGTGCTCGCCGATCTCCGAAAATTTTGTCGCGTCGATCGGTCGACGTTCGAAGTGGATCCGCGCGCGCATGCGCTGCTCGAGGGGCGGCGCGAGGTCGCCCTGCGGATCCTGACCATGTTGGGTATCCGGGGCGAAGACATCGCCCCATTTGTGGAGGTGAGCGATGAGTGATGGAACCGGGGCGGCTGCGGCCGCCGGGAGCGAAGGTGAAGGCGCAGCGGCGGCCGCTGCTGCAGCTGCAGCGGGCGGTGCTGCGGGTTTGCTCGGCGGCCAGGGCGGCGGCGATGACGCAGCCGCTGCGGCGGCCGCGGCTGCAGCTGCAGGGGGCGCTGGCGACGCGCCGCCCGAGTGGATCGGGATTTTCAATGACAAGCCCGCGGGCGAAGGTCAGACCGCGAGCCGCGACTGGGTCAAGTCGAAGGGCTTCAAGGATCCCGACGCGATGGTGTCGTCCTATCGCGAGCTCGAAAACCAGCTGCGCAACGGCGAGAAAATCGTGCTGCCGAAGGAAGGTGATAGCCCGGAAGCCGTCGAGGCGTTCCACAAGGCGATCGGCCGTCCCGAAGCGCCCGACAAATATGACCTGAAACTCGGCGAGGGCGAGGAGGTCAACGAGGATCTGGCGAAGGTCATGCGCGAGGCCGCGTTCAAGGCCGGCGTTCCTGCCAGCATGTTCGCGGCGATGGCCGACCCGTTCAACGCCTATATGCGCAGCGTCATGGAGCAGCACGAGGCGGGCCAGGTGCAGCAGCGCGACGCCGGCGTCGCCGAATATAAGGCCGAGGTCGGCGACAAGTTCAACACCCATATCGCCGCCGGCAATAAAGCGATGCGCCTGCTTGAGATGACGGGCGAGGATATCGCCGGCATCGAGGCCGGGCTCGGCACCAAGAAGACGCTCGCGCTGTTCGCGAAGCTCGGCATGGGCATGGGCGAGGACATCTTGCTCGATGCGGGCGGGCGGCCGAAATTCAGCCTCTCGAAAGAGGAAGCCCAGGCGAAGCTCGACATGCTCGGTAAAACCGATGGTTACCTCGAGAAACTGAAATCCGATCCCAAGCTGAAGGCCGAGCGCGATCATCTGCTTTCGATCGTCGCGGCCGCCGAGACGCGCGAGCGCGAGGCCCAAGGTTAGCGATCATTTGGAGCGGGGGCGGCATGCCGAGTTATGCCGCCCCTGTTCGCCAAGCCAGCGTGCATCCGCATCGCCAGGCCCGGACTAAGGGGCACGAGAAAGGGCCCCGTCCAAGCGGGACGTCACCCGCCAGAGAGGCCCGGCCATAGCGCCGCCAAGCCCTTCGCAAATTCCAGAAATTTGAGGAGGCCACCATGTCCCAGTTCGTTACGCAGATGCACCGCACCAAGTACCGCGACAGCGTTAAGCTGGCGCTGCAGCAGAAGGATAGCCGGCTGCTGAAGACGGTTACCGTCGTTCCCGGGTCGGGCGAGCTTATGAAGCTCGACGATCTGATCGGCGAGGCCGATTACTACAAGAAACAGTCCCGCCACGCCGACACCCAGTATGTCGACACGCCGCACGATGGCCGCTGGATCGCTATGCCCGATCCGATCGTCTATGCCGACCTGGTCGACAAGGAAGACAAGCTGGCGTCGGGCATCGACATCGAGGGCGCCTATGTGCGCGCCGGCTCGGCGGCGATCGGCCGCGGCACCGATGCCGAAATCATCACCGGCATTTTCAGCACGGCACAGACCGGGCTGAAGGGCACGATCCTGACACCGTTCGACGGCAACAATGTCGTTCCGGTGAATGAGGGCGGCGGCGGCAACGTCGGCCTGACGATCAAAAAGCTCAACGCCGCGAACGAAATCCTCCGTGCCAACGACGTCGATCTCGACGAAGAGGAGCTGTGGATGCCGATCACGGCGAAGCAGAACAGCGACCTTCTCGGCCAGATCGAGACGGTCAACAAGGATTACGGCGCCACCGGTGCCGAAATCACCAACGGCATGGTCCGCAAGCTGTTCGGCTTCAACTTCGCCCATATCGAGCTCAGCAACCCGCGGCTGAAGGAAGCCGCCGCGCTGTCGCTGACTGGCGGCGGTTACCGCAAGGTGCCGTTCTATCCCAAGAGCGGCATCTACGGCGTGATGTGGGAAGAGCTCTTCTCGAGCATCGACCAGCTGCCGACGAAGCACTTCTCCGCCCAGGTCTATGCCCGCCGTCAGGTGGCAGCGACCCGCAGCGAAGAGGGCAAGGTCGGCTACATCGAGTGTCTCGAGGCTTAGGCCTGGGTCGCACCGGGCGGGGCGCCGCTTAGCGGCGTCCCCCAAGGGTCAACTTTAAAAAGGACAGCAGCATCATGGCTAACACCTTCTCTCGCGAAACCGCGCAGTCGCTCGGCACCGGCAACTATTCGAAGTCGGATGGCCGCCATCACCAGGCGAAGCTCAAGCGCGTTCGTGCCACGATCGACTATGACGGCCAGGCGGCCGCCGATACCATCACGTTGGGCAAGCTGCCCCCGGGTGCGACGTTCGCCTATGGCGTCATTACCGCGACAGCGACCTTTGGCGCGGCGGCGACGCTCGCGATCGGCATCGTTGGGGATGCGACGGCGTTCCGCGCCGCCGCCATTTTCACGGCCGCTGATACCCCCACGCTGTTCGGCATTGCCGCAGACATCGCGGCGGCCCCGTTCAGCGAGGAAAAGACGCTGATCGCGACCGTTGGCGCCGCAGCAGCTCCGAACAGCGCCGATTACCTGGTTGTCGACATCTTCTATTCCGACGCCGTCTGACCTTGCCAGGCGCGTCCGGGGCGGCTGATACACCTCCAGCCGCCCCGGTTTGCCTTTTCGAGGTGAGGCGGGGGTGACATGGATCGCGTCGAGATTTCCAACCTGGCATTGTCGAAGCTGGGCGAGGACGATCAGCTGATCGATCCCGACGACGACACCAAGCCCGCGCGATCGATCAAGGCGGTCTGGAATAGCGTCCGCGACGCGGTGCTTCGCCGCCACCTCTGGAATTTCGCGATGAAGCGCGCCTTGCTCTCGCGCCTGGTCGCGGCGCCAGCCTTCGGCTTTGCGCATCAATATCAGCTCCCCGACGATTTCATCCGCCTCGATATCGACGAGCTCGATACGAACGTGCTGCGCAAATGGTCGCTCGAGGGCAGCCGGCGATTGCTCTGTGACGCGACCGGGCCGATCGAGGTCCGCTATGTTGCGCGCATCGCCGAGACTGGCGATTGGGACGCGCTTTTCGTTGAGGCATTCGCTTGTCGCCTGGCCTTCCAGGTCTGCGACCGGCTGACCGGCGATCGCGGCCGCAAACAGGATTGCTGGTCGTCTT
Organism: Pseudomonadota bacterium; assembly: GCA_020160755.1. Lineage (GTDB taxonomy): Bacteria > Pseudomonadota > Alphaproteobacteria > Sphingomonadales > Sphingomonadaceae > Sphingopyxis. The sequence goes on along the minus strand of JAIUPN010000017.1, from coordinate 51,704 downwards.
ATGTGTCGGCGATCCGCGAAGCCACTGGCGTCGACGGCCGCGAAAATCCCCCGGTCGACATGATGGATAGCAGCTGGGTCACCGCGCGCCACGAGGGAGGGCCGTCCTACCCGGGCAGCTACCCCGGCTGATGGGGACCACCGCGTATCGGCTGCAGGACAGCTTCAACGGCGGCGAAGTGTCGCGCCGGCTTCAGTCGCGGCCGAGCCTGTCGATCTACAACATCGCCGGCGCCGAGATCCGCAACATGGCCGCCTCGGTCGAGGGAGCGATCGTCAAGCGCCCGGGCACATGGTTTCGCGCCGCGGCGCTCGCATCGTCGGCATGGCTTTCGCCTTACACCTTCAGCGCGACGCAATCCTATGTTCTCGTGTGGAGCGAGGGCAAGATCCGCTTCGTCACGAACAATGCGCTCCTCGAGGTCGGCGGCAATCCGGTTGAGGTCGTGGTGCCCTATACCGCCGCGCATGCGCCGACGATCTGGCGCTGGAAAAGCTTCGACGTCCAGTATCTCGCGCACGGCAGCTATCCGTTTGCATCGCTTCGCCGCACCGCGGCCGACGCCTTCAGCTATCAGGCGGAGCAGCTGAAGGGCGGGCCGTTCGGCGACATCAACGACGACGATACGAAAACGGTCACCGTGTCGGGGGTGCTGACGGTCGGCGGCGCGGTGACGATCGACGCCAACACCAATCGCTTCAATGCCAATATGGTCGGCGGGCATATGCTCGTCGAGGCCGCGGACTTTGCTGATGTCATGGCTTGGCAGACCGGGCTCGATAACATCGGCATCGGCAATCTTCGTCGCAGCGAGGGTCGCGTGTATGAGGCTTTGACGGCGGGCCGAACTGGGACCGAGGCACCCTTCCACCTTCGCGGTGACCAGTGGGACGGCGACAATGTCGGCACCGACATCAACGGCAAGGGCCCCTATGGCGTCAAATGGCGCTATCGCCATGATCGCTATGGTGTCGTTCGCATCACGGGATACACCGACGCGAACACATTGACCGGCATTGTCGAGCGCGCGATCCCGCTGTCCCTGGCCGCGACGGCGACGCGCCGTTGGGCACACAGCCTGTTCTCGGCCGACGCGGGCTATCCGCAGCTCTGCTGTCTCTGGCGCGGCCGCATGTGGCTGTTTCGCGACAATGAGCTCGCCGGCAGCGTGTCCGCCGGATATCGCGATTTCAGCGAGTTCGACGAAAGCGGCGCCGCCTCGCCCGACCAGGCAATCCGGCTGCGCATGGATATTCCCGATCGCGCGCTATGGGTGCGGCCCGATCGCCAGGCGATGATCATCGGCACGGCAAGCGGAGAATATGCGATCGGCCCGATCAATCCGAGCGAGCGGATCTCGGCCGACAATCTGCAGATCGTGCCGCAAAGCGGACACGGATCCAAACAGGTCGAGCCGCTGGCGACGGCGGCCGAGCTGATCTTCGCGCAGCGGGGCGGTCGCAAGCTTCGCGCAGCGACCTATGATTTCGGCCAGGATCGCTACCTCGCCGACAATATGACGCTTTGGGCGCGCCAGATCACACGCGGCGGGATCCGCCAGCTTTGCTATCAGGCTGAGCCCGAGGAGCTGCTGTGGATGCTGAAGAACGATGGCACCGCCGCGTCACATCCCTACAATCCCGCGCAGGACACGAAAGGCTGGTGCCCGACGCTCGAGCTCGAGGACGCCGCAATCCTTAGCCAGGTATCGACCCCCTCGCCCGATGGCGAGCGCGACGACGTGTGGATCCTTGTCGAGCGCGACGGAGAGAAGTCGATCGAGCAGCTGGCCGATTGGTGGGACGAAGATGCGGGGCTTGGCGCGCAAGACGGCTGCCACCTCGATAGCGCGCTCGCTTATGACGGTGCGCCGGCGACGGTGTTTGGCGGCCTCGAGCATTTGGCAGGAAAAGAGGTCGGCGTGCTCGCGGACGGCGCCGAGCTGCCGGTGATGACTGTCGAGGGCGATGGCACCCTGACGCTGCCCCAGGCGCGCAGCCGCGTGCTGATCGGTCGCCTCTATACGGCGCGCTACATCACTTTGCGTCCCGACGTGCCGATGCGCGATGGCACGTCGATCGGTCGCCTCAAGCGAGTGATCGGTGTGGTTGCGAGCCTGCTCGACAGCTTCGGCGTTCGTGCGGGCGATCGCGGCGGCAAACTCGATCGCCTGGTCAATCGAGCCGCCGCAGATCCGATGGATAGCGGCCCGTCGCTTTTCTCCGACTGGACCGAGGCGAAGTCGATCGGCGGCGGATATTCTCGCCGCGGGCAGGTGACTTTCGAGGATCGGTCGCCCTTCCCCTGGGTGATGCCGGCGCTGGTCAAAAAAATCGATGTGGGTGACAAATGAAGATCGAGATCCGCCAGCTGCTGCCGCTCGACGTGCTTGCGCTCGACCAGCAACCGAATGTCGAGGGCCAGTTCGGCATATACGAACCGGTCAAGAATATCCGCCACGGGATCGAGCTGCAGGCGATGGGCCCCGCTTGGTCGGCGATCGCAGACGATGGCGAGGTGCTGTGCTGTGCTGGGTTCGGTCAGATCTTCCCCGATGTGCAGGCGACCGCTTGGGCAATCTTTTCGCGCAAGTTCGCAGAGAGCGTTCGGGCGCAGGTGGCTGTTATCCAGTTCATGCGCGTGCAGATCGCCGCGGGACCATGGCAGCGTATCGAGGCGCTATGCCGTGACTGCTATCCCGCCGAGGGCCGTTGGCTCGAGCGGGTCGGGTTCGAACGTCGGGTGCTACTCCGCAAATGGGGGCCGCATTCAGAGGATTACTGGCTTTTCGAGAGGGTGAGCTGATGGCGCAAGCCGCAATTCCATTGATGGTCGCGGGGTCGCTGGTGAAGACGGTCGGCGGTTACCAGGCCGCGCAGCACAACGCCGGCGTCGTCAAGGCGCAGACGGCCGAGGAGCGCAGCCTGGGCGTCGCCGAGGTCGAGCGGATCCGCTCGAGCGCACGTGCGGCGATGGGGCGCCAGATCATGGGCATCGCTGAAAGTGGTTTCCAGCCCGGCACCGGTTCGGCGCGCACCGCGATCGAGGAGAGCCTGATCAATCGCGAGCTCGATGTGATGATGTCCCGCCGCACGAGCGAAGGCCGCGCGGGCGGTCTCGATATGCAGGCGAAACAGATCAAGCGCACGGCGGCGCTGGGGGTGGTATCGGGGCTGATCGGCGCAGCCGGGCAGATCGCGGGGTATATGGGCAATTACGCCGGAGCGAAGAACGTCGACAACTATCCGGTCACCGCGAAATCAGGGAAAATCTGATATGGCATCGCAACCCCTTTTTGGCGGTTATACGCCGCAGGTCGCTCCCGACCGGATCGCGACGGCGCTGCCGACCGCTGCACCGGAAGATTATGGTGCGGGCATCGGCGAAGCCCTGTCCGGTGCAGGAAATGTCGCGGGCGACATGGCGATCCGGCAGACCAAGCTCGAAACCGAGCGCGAGTATGACCGGCAGGCGATGGCCGCGATGGTCGATTGGGCGAAGACGCAGGAGTTAATTAGTCTCGCCGACAATGAAGCCCGCGCGGCGCCGTCTGCACCAGGTGCGGCGGGGCACGCAAAGGCTATGAGTGAGCGGGCGGAAAAAGCTGCGACCGACTTTCTCGGCACAATTGCGCATCCGGGCCTTCGTGGCAAATATCGCGGGCAGGTCGAGGAGTGGCTTGCGGGGCAAGCCGTTTCCGCTGACGCTTTTGAGCGAGGTCAGACGGCCAAATTGCAGGTGACGCAGGGCGACACGGCGTCGGATATATTGGCGAACAAGGCGGCAGGGGAGCCCTTCGAGAAATATATGGGCACGCTTCAGGGGTGGCTAAAGGCCCCTCCACCGACCGGCGTTCCGCAGGACGCATGGGCGGTGCTGGTGCGGGAAGGGTCGCAGAAAATACTCATAAGCGGCCTGCGCGGCGAGGAGCCGGAGAGGCGCAAGGCGGTGTTAGACAGTCATGTGCTCGACGAATGGTTGACGCCCGAACAGGTGAATGCGCTAGGCAATGAAGCGGACAGTGATATTCGTCGAAAACAGAATGAAGCCGAAGCGGCCGCGCGCGTCGCGAAGGCTGAAGACGTCGAATATGTCGACGATGTGCTCGATCGCATCAATCGTGGCTATCCGGTTGCTGATGAGGAATATGCGGAGGCCAAAACGCGCACGACGCGGAGTGGCCTCGATAAGCGAGGCCGCGATCTCGACGATGCGTTCGTCGGCAAACAGGTTAACAAGGAATGGCAGAATGCGACGCCGGCGCAAATGGATGCGCGGATCAAGGTTATCGATGCGGATCTCGCGAAGGCGGGCGACAAGGGTAGCCCGACCTTGGTTGCTGAGCGCGCGGCGCTCGATAAGCTGCTGACCGAACGGAAAAAGCAGGTCGCCAACGATCCGCTCGCAGTCGGCGCGGCCATGGGTATCCGCGTCGAGCCGATCGACTGGGCTAATCCGGCTTCGGTCGCGGCTCGGCGAAAGGCAGCCGATGCTACCGCGCGCGCGATGGGTGTCCCTGCGAAGTACTTTACCGATGAGGAAGCCGCGGAGCTCGGCGCCAATGCAACGACGCCTGCTGGGCAATTGGCGATCGCCCGGCAAATTCGCCAGCTCGGACCTCGCGCGGCGACAGCCGCGGCACAGCAAGTTCTGCCCGGGGATAGTCTCTTCGCCTATTCTATGGGTCTGCGCCCCGAGCTGCAAGCGAGCGTCTATCGCGGCGTCGGGCTTCGGAAAGAGTTCCCTGTCGCCGAGGATAAGGCGCAGCAGATCTGGCGGGAGACGACGGGCAATGCCTTGGCATCGATGCCGGCGGCTTCGCGCGAGGCCGCCTATCTGACGGCGAAAGAGTTGTATCGCCAGGCGGCGTCGAGCAAGGGCAAGGATGAATTTGACCCGGTCCTCTATCGTGGCGCCGTGCGCGAGGCACTGGGTGGCAACCCGAGCAATCGCACCGGCGGCGTCGGTGAATGGAACGGAGCCAAGATCCTGCTGCCGTCGGACATGTCGCAGCAGCAGTTCGATGCGCGCCTAAGTGGTTGGAAGCCGACGCGGGCCTATCGCGCCGACAAGAGCAAGATTAGCGGCACCGAGCTGCGCGCGCGCTTCACGCCAGTCCTGCAGCCCAATGGTCGTTATCAGTTCCGCAGCGCGCGTGGCGAGTATGCTGTCGTCGAGGATGGCCTTACGCCGCTCGAGGTCGATGTGTCGAAGCTGGCGCGGCCACGGGTGCAGCCGAAGGCGCAGCCGGTGAAGCCGCAGGGTGCGTTCTATGGCGCGGCTCCGGGGACGATGCGATATGAAGACGCGGTGGTGCCTAAAGGCCCGCGGCCGCGCGCGTCAGGGGTCTGACAATGGCTAGCAGTCCGTTCGCCGGATATGAGGGATATGAGGCGCCGACATATAAGCGCCCCGATAGCGGCGCGCCGTCGACGCTTTCGGAAACCTATCGCGCCGCGCGCGACCTGCAGGACGCCGACAACACCGATTATCAAGATCGGCTGTATGACGAAGCGTTCGGCAGCACGCTCGAGGCGGTTAACGCGGTGCGCCGGCAGGAAGGCTTGCCGCTGTTCCTTCCGCCCTCCTATGGCAAGATCAGCCGCAACCAGACGGTAGGATCGGCCGCGCCGATGAACGCCTATGCGGCCATGGGCCTGTTCGACGATGGCAGCCGCGACCAGGTCGGCGATGCGCTGGTCGCCGAAGTCGCCCGGATCCGGCAGGGCCGCCCGGGTTTCATGTCAGACCTGCCCGGATCGCGCGAGCAGATCCTCGCACCCTATCTCGCCCGCGACCAGGCAAAGCGCGGCCGCGCGCGCGGCGTGCTCGATCGAAGCGAAGGGATCGGCGGCACCGCGGCCAATCTTGCCGGCGGTGTGACGAAGGCCATGGAGGATCCGTGGAACATCATCACGCTGCCGGTCGGCGGGGGCGGCAAGACGATCCTCGGCATCGCGGCGCGATCTGCGCTCGCCAACGGCCTGGTCGAAGTGCTGTCACAGCCCGTGGTGGCCGACAATCGCGAATTGCTTGGCGAAGAGCTGACGCTCGGGGAGTCGGTGGCCCGCGCTGGTTTCGCCGTTACGGGCGGGTTTGTCCTGGGCGGGCTGATCGCATCCGCCGGCAAATATGGCGGCCGCGCGTTCGATGCTCTTACCCCGATCGAAAAGAAACTGGCGCGCGCGCTCGAGGCGGCTGAGATCAAGGCACCGACCCAGCTTGAGCGCCAGGTGATTAGCGATATCCTTGGCACGCTCGATGACGGCGAGCTCGTTGCGCTTTCGCGCCAGATGGGTGCACAGGGCGACCCGAACGTTGCGGCCGCGACGACGGCGATCGAGCGCCAGTCGGAGATCGATGCCGGTAACCCCTATATCGCCGGATCGGGTGACACCTACGCCGATCGGCTGTCGCTCGCGCTCGAGGACGTTCTGCGATCGACCGAGATCCCCGACTATGCCGCCGCCGCATCGCGCGCGATCGGCGAGCCGGTTCGCACCGTCGATAGCGTCGGCGGCAGTTCGTCGGGGCTTTCCGGTCCCGGTGGGCCGGTCGATCCCGAGGCGCTCAAGGCAGCTATTCGCGGGCCGGAGAGCGGGGGTGATGATGGTGCCGTAAATCGTATGGGATCGACGGCGAGTGGCCGTTACCAGTTCGTCGAGGGCACCTTCAAAGGCTATTACCGCAAGGTCTATGGTGGCGGCGCGGCCGCCGCTGACGCGGCATGGAAAAATCAGCGCTTCGACGTCGCCGTGCAGGAGCGGCTGATGGATGCGCTGATCGCCGACAATGCCGCTGCGCTTGGCCGCATGGGCGTCCAAACGACGACGGGCAATATGTACGTCATGCACGTGCTCGGCAGCGGCGACGGTCCCAAGTTGCTGCGCGCCCGCCCGGACACGCCGGTTTCCGAGATTTTGTCGGCCGATGTGATCCGGGGCAACCCGACCTATTTTGGCGGTAACAAGTCGGCGAGCGAGGCGATCGCCGCCATGCACCGCGTTGTCGGCGGCCGATCGGGCAGCGTGCCGGCGGGGCGTGGCGGCATGGGTGCTGACGCCGATGGGATCGGCGACGCCGCGTTGTTGCGCGATGAGGCGATGCGGCTGCGGCAGGAAGCGATGAACATGCCCGATGGCGACGGCCAGCTCGGCATGATCTTTTCGCGCAGGTTTGACCCCGCGGAGATTGGTGTCGACGCGGCCGCAATGCAGTTCAAGCGCGGCGCCGATGGCGCCGGCGTCACCGACGCTCTGCGCGGCGTCGATCGTTGGGACGCCGAAAAGGCGGGGCGGGTTACGCTGTGGGAGGATGACAAGGGCCGCCTGATCGTGGCGGATGGTCACCAGCGCGTTGCGCTCGCGAAGCGGACGGGTGGCGCCTCGATCGACGCGACGGTGCTGCGCTCGGCCGATGGCTGGGATGCTGAAAGCGTTCGCGTGTGGACCGCGCTGAAGAATGTCGTTGAGGGCTCGGCCGACGTCGCCGACGCAGCGCGCTTCATGCGCGGCCTTTCGCCGAAAGAGATTGCCGATTTTCTGCCGCCGCAGTCGGCGATCGCGCGTGATGCCGATGGGCTGATCCGCTTGGGCGACGATGCTTTCGAGGTCGCGACCGAATTGGTTGATCCGGGACAGGCGTCGATCGTCGGGCGCCTTGCGGCCGATCCGGGCGAGCAGCGGGCATTGATCGATCTGCTGATCGAGCTGCAGCCCGCGACGCGCGGCGAGGCCGAGAAGGTTATTAAGCGCGCGATCAAGGGCGGCTTTGCCGAAGATGGGAGTATCAAGAATGTCGCAGCAATCCGAACCGAAATGGCGAAATCGCGCGCTGACGCTGTCGATGGTGGCGATGCTGGTCGACGGGGACGCCCGAGCGAAAGTGTCGAAACGCTCGGCGGCGGGCGCGCAGTCGAAGGCTATTCGCGCGAGCCGGATGGACTAGATGGCGCTTGGCCGCCCCGGGCGGAGATTGGTGATCGAGGGTTTGCTCCGTTAGATCCCGAGGTTGGCCGCATGTTCGACACCGCTGCCAGTGAGGGGCAAAAGCTGCAGGGCGATAGCCTGGCGCATGATGCGCGAGCTCAGTTGCGCGACGCGGCCGACGAAGCCGAGCAGCCGAGCTTCCTCGTCGATTTAGGCGACGGCGTGCCGGTCGAGCGCACGATCGCGGAACTGCTCGATGAATTCGATGCGGATGACGCGGCGCTCAAGGCTGCGGCGGCGTGCCTCTAATGGGGCGTGCTGCGACCGCGTTGCGTATGGCGGCGTTCTCCGCGTCCATTACGAAATTCGCAGCGTCATCTGGTTTAGCAATCGTCTCGAACACCTTGTTACGAAACAGAGCGACTTCCGCTCGGCAGCCCGTCAGCATAGAGCGATACGAAAGATCGATCGCGTCGCTGAGGGGTGTGTCGTCGGCTAGCGCCAGCACGTGCTGCGCCACGCAGTCGTTCATTGCCGCCTGAGATTTCGCGCGCTCGGCGATCTTTTCAATCGGCGCAATCTGCAGAAACAGCATAATGATGGCGCCGTTCATAGTATCGTCTCCACCCAATTCCCTAGCAACATGGCTAGGGTGTGTCCGATGGTTTGGCCGGCAATATGAATGGCCGCAATTTGGACGGCGGCACTCTTTGACCGGCAAGCCCACCAATCGCCGATCTGCTGTCGACGGGGCCTGTCGCCATACAGATAAATGCAGCCCATTATCAGGGCGACCACGAGCCCCCATGGAAGGGCTGGCCAGAAAAACCCCGCAGCAAAGAACGCGATTAGCGTCACAATCCCCTCCTCCTTGTAAAATCCTTGCTTACATGGCATATGCTGCGGCGACCGGCAAATTCCGGTCGAGGGATTAGCCTCCCTGCAACTACAGGCGCAGCCCGCGCCACACGCCCCGTGTGGGCGCGGTTTTTTATGGTCGGGCGCGTTGCGGGCACCGTGAGGTGCGCCGCTTCCTGTAGGCGGTAAGGCTAATCGTGGCGCGTCCGGCCACCAAGGGGGTGCACAATATGCACCCCCTTTAAGGGGTTAGCCTCCCGGGTCGGACGAACTTACAGGAGTTCGACCATTGAATGAATTGATACCCTTCGATTTCGAGGAAAAGGCAGTCCGAGTTCATGTAATTGCGGGCGAGCCGTGGTGGGTCGCTGCCGATCTGGCGCGCGCGCTCGGTTACAGTCGGCAGCAGGAGATGGCCCGCCTCTTGGACGACGACGAAAAGGGTACTCATATTGTGAGTACCCCGGGCGGCGATCAGGAGATGAAGGTCATCTCGGAAAGCGGCATGTGGAATGCTAGCTTCAAGAGCACGAAGCCCGAAGCGGTCCGCTGGCGGAAGTTTGCAACCAGTGTAATCTTCCCGACGCTGCGCAAGACGGGGCATTTTTCCATGCCCGGCCATGAGCCTCCGCCGACCATGCCGAACGAAACGCAGGCGGTCGAGTTGCAGGCGCGCGTTTCGGTCGTTCGCACTGCGCTACGCCTCTTCGGTACGCGCGGCGCCCGCGACATATGGGTGCAGATCGGTCTGCCGGTTCCGATCGCGCATTCGCGGGCGGTTGCAGAGGATGACCCGCTCGCGAAAGAAGTGCGGGAATGGCTGTCGGGTCGCAACGAAGTCAGCTGCGAAGAGGTTTGTGTCGGCCTCAATATAGTTCACGATCACAGCATAGGGCGCCGGATCGGCGCCCTTCTTCGTATGTTCGGGTGGCGCCAGACGCATGTCGCGCGCGACGGCCATCGCACGTTCCGCATGTTCAGCGCGCCGGGGACGCCGCGTTGGGACGAAATGGGAGGCGACCATGTTTGACGATCTCGACGACGAAGAACGGGTCAACCTTGCGTGCGGCGCGCTCGATGCGGTGGAAAAGTTGGCGGTCGGTGCGGACCCTGACTGGACCATGAAGGTGTCCGAACTCGCTCCGCTGCTCATGGTGCTCAACCGCGTCTGCTGCTCGGCGATGCCGAAGATCGGCAATAATCATCCGGTCCCGCGCGCGCACAACGACTAGGCGATCATTTGGAGCAGGGCGGGCGATGCGCCGTAGATCGGCGCCATGTCGCTCACTGCCTGCATCCCCGATCTGCTCGCCAACGGCGACATCAACCAGCGCCAAGCTGATGAGATGATGTCGTTGTTCGGTTCCTTGTCGTCCACATATCGCAAGACGATGGGTGATGACGCAGCCGATGCGCTCGCGAGCGCCCGCGCGATCGATCAGCTCACGACGACGAAGCTGCAGCGCAAGCGCCAGGCGTTGCTGCAGGTGCAGGGGCAGCGCACCGCCTGGCTGGACATGCAGGCGTTCGGCCGCGGGGCCGGCGGCGTGCGCGCGATCGACGACGCTGCGCCCGATCGACTGGCGAAAGCGGCCGAGGCCCTGCTCGTACGCAGCGAATATGCGCCGTATCGCAACGTCGAATATCTATGGAAATCGGTGCGCGGGCAGGCGCATGCGACGATGACCGGCGTGCTGCAGAAGCATAGCCGCGACCTGCTCGGCCGCGTGCGCAACAAGGCCGAGCTCGACGACATGGTGCGCGAACTGTTCGTCCCGGGTTCGACCGGCAACCTGTCGGCGCGCGAGCTCGCCGACGCCTGGCGCGAAGCGAGCGAGGCATTGCGTCAGCGATACAACGCTGCTGGCGGCCACATCGGCAAGCTCGAGGATTGGGGGATGCCGCAAAGCTGGGATCCCGACGCGGTCGCGTCGATCGGTTTCGAGACGTGGCGCGGTGACATGCTCGCCTCGCTCGATCGTGCGAAGATGATCGATGGCGCCACCGGGGCACCGTTTACCGACGAGGGGCTCGATGCCGCGCTGCGCGACGTGTTCGACACGATATCGACCGATGGCTGGGCGCACCGCGACCCCGGCGGGCAGGCCGGCGTCGGCAGTCTGGCGAACCGCCGCACCGATCATCGTTTCCTGTCGTTCACCGATGCCGATGCGTGGATGGCGATGCAGGCGAAATACGGTGGCGGCGCCAGCCCCTTCGACACGATGATGGCGCATATCGATGCCATGTCGCGCGACATTGCCTTGATGGAGCGGCTTGGCCCGAACCCCGCGCAGGCGCTGAAATGGCTGACCGACACGATCGAGAAGGACGCCAATTTGAAGGCGGCCGCCGGCGGCGCCGGCGCGAAGAAACATCGTGACGCGGGCTTTTCGGCGCGCAAGCGTATCCAGCGCATCTATGACGAGATCTCGGGCGCGAACCGCCGTCCCGAAGGTCGGCGCATGGCGCTCGGCTTTTCGACGCTGCGCAGCTGGCAGATCGCGACCAAGCTGGGATCGGCCGTGCTGTCGACGACGTCGGACCAGGCGACGCAGCTGCTCGCTCGCCAGATGAACGGGATCCCGATCGTGTCGCAGCTGTCGTCGCAGTTGAAGTTGCTCCGTCCTGGTGCGCTCGAGGATCGGGCGTTGGCAATGCGGATGGGGCTCATCGCCGAGGAAGCGAGCCAGATGGCCGCGTCGACCGCGCGAATGACCGGCGAGGAATTGACCGGCGAATGGTCGCGCCGGCTCGCCGAGGGAACGATGCGGATCTCCGGCCTCGGCGCCGTGACGCAGAGCGGCCGCTGGGCCTTCGGCATGGACTTCCTCGCGCATATCACCAGCGAGCGGGCCAAGGCTTTCGACAATCTCGACGCGCCGTTCCGCAACAGCTTCGAACGCTATGGCATGGGCGCGGCCGAATGGGACAAGATCCGCGCCACCAATCTGACGCAAGCACGCGGTGCCGACTGGATCCTGCCCGACGCGATCGGCGACCAGGGCTTGCGCGATCGCATGATGCGGATGATCCTGACCGAAACCGATTATGCCGTGCCGGTCCCGTCGATCGCGCTCAACGCCGCGGTGAACAGCATCCTGCCCAAAGGCACGCTGGTCGGCGAAATGGGGCGCACGGCGTTCCAGTTCAAAAGCTTCGCGATCGGCCTGACCATGATGCAGATGCAGCGCGCGATGGCGATGACCGGCTGGGATCGCGCGCGCTATGCCGCGATGATGACGATCTATACGACCATCATGGGCGCGACGGCGCTGCAGCTGAAGGAAATCGCCAAGGGACGCGATCCCCGCCCGATCTATGACAGCGAAGATCCGGGCGCGACGGCCGCATTTTGGGGCGCATCGGTGCTGCAGGGCGGCGGCTTGGGCATCTATGGCGATTTCCTTCGATCGAGCCAGTCGCGCTTCGGCGGCGGCATCGGTACCGTGTTGGCGGGACCGGCGTTCGCGACAGTCGACGCCGCGCTCGGCTTGGCGGTCGGGCAGCCGCTGAAGGCCATCCAGGGCGAAAAGACCAACCCGGGCGCGGCGCTAGTCAAAACGCTGAAAAGCGAGACGCCTGGCATCGGGTCGCTGTGGTTTACGCGCCTGGCGTTTGAACGGTTGATGCTCGACGAAATGTCTCAGATGGTCGATCCCGACTATCGGGAACGCTTCAAGCGGCTCGATCGATATGCGGCCGACCAGGGGCAGGACTACTTCTGGTCGCCCGGCGATCATTTGGAGCAGGCCCGCGCGCCGGATGTAGGGAACCTCGTCGAATAGGCGAAAGGTTCCCACATGACAGTCAGCGTCGACGATGATCTGCGCATCCGCGAATATGCTGGCGATGACAGCGCGAACCCTCGCCCGGTCCCGTTCAAATTTCTCGCCAATGATGATCTTCGGGTGACGCGCACGAACGCCGATGGCACCGAAACTGTGCTTGTGCGGGGCACCCACTATTCTGTCGCCGGTGCCGGCGTGGCCGCGGGGGGCAGTGTCACCCCGTTGGCGCCGATCGCCGCGGGCACGAACTGGCGCATCGAGGGCTACATGCCGCTGGGACAGCCGACCGACTATACCGCCGGCGATGACTTTCCTGCAGAGAGCCACGAGCGCGGCCTAGATCGCGCGATGATCGGCCTCCAAGAAAATCGTCGCGATCTGAATGAAGCCGATCGCCGCGCGATCAAGGTTCGCAAGGGGCAAGTCGCGCCTGACCTGGAGATCGCCGGGCTGATCGAGGATGATATTCTCGTTTTCAAAGGGGGGCGCTTGAGGCGGCTCGCGCGCGAGGATTTTGCCGGCAAATTTTATGCCGGCGACGGCATGGGCCGGTTCACGCCCGCATCGGGCACCGGCGCCGACGGCGCGCTGCGCGCCGACCTTGCCGCCAATGGCGGGGTCATCGTCGGCACCGAAGGTGGCAGCACCGCGCAGGACGACATCAACGGCATCCGCGGACCATATCCCATCGGCGCCGCTGGGGATGGCGCGGCGAACGACAAGGCGTTTATCGACGCGGTCAATATCGCGGGGCAAGAAGTCGACCTGATGGGCAAGGATTATGCCTATGTGGGGACTGTCGACTTGGCCAAGGCCCGGTTTCGGAACGGGCGCATCATCAGCTCGACGATGGGGACTCTCGATTTCCGGCAGACCACCATCCTCTTTCCCAAGGTGATCAGCGTCGGCGCGGCTGGGACGATCAAGCGCGGCGAATATGTCATGCCCTATCTGCGCCAGCTGCGCATTGTCGGGACGGTCGAGGTTCAGTGCCTTGAAAAAAACACACCGAACGATGCGACCGGATCGATGGCCTTCGATGTTGCCGATTTCTGGCATCCCGAGATGGCACGCATCCTGTGGAAGAGCCCGACGCTCGCGCTTGTTCCAACGGCGACCGAAATGCCGGGCAAGGATATGACCGACCTCGCGGCGGCGAAGGCGGCCGATTATGCGTTCCTGCTCAATCGCTTCAGCGCCTCGATGTATCTGACAGGCGCCGACGATCTGAACGGCAGTTATGGCATTTCGGCGATCGGCGGTTTTAATACGGAAAATATCCTGCTCGACGATCACACGCGTTACAATGCGGCGGTCAACTGGCTAGGCAGCCATGCGAGCAAGACAAAGGGCGGCGGCCGCGTAAGCCTCGTCAACAGCGCGACCATCGGCGGCGTGTGGACGCTGACCCTGATCGATGTTCAAGTGTATTTCGGGGGCACGCGCGTCATGCTGTCCTACCCGCTCAACGGAGGCGGGATTTTCGCCGAGGGCTGCAATTTCTACAAGAACGGCACGACCGAGCTTCATATATATCACCCCAAGGTGACCCCCAATTCCAACCTGCCAAAATATGGGATTTCGGGCGAGAAATGTCATTTCCTGTTTGAGCCCGACGGGGCGAACGCCAGCAGGACATTCATCTTCGGCCCCTATTTGCACGGACTATTCCTGATCGATTGCACCGGCGCCATCCCCGATGTGTCATGCGACGGGGTGACGATGCCGCGGACGCAGGTCGGCGGTCGCATCGATTACGGCCGCCCGAAAGTACGCAACGCCGACCCGGCGAACACCGCGTTGACGGTCGGATCGACCCAGCCAGGGATTATCGGCAACCCGGTGTCGGGCTCTCTCTTCTTCGTCAGCAAGGGCGGGGAGGCGCTGTATCGCGGCGTCGATGTCGCGGCGACCGTTTGTTCCTCCTATTTCGTCGAGGAAAGCGGTGGGCACAATATCTGCGGGCTGAACGCCAGGGAAGATATCGACGACAGCAAAGCGACCGCCAAGGCGTACCGCGCCTTTGCGTCGCGCGGGAACCTGCATCGCCCGAATGTCACAAATCCGCGAGCGGGAAGCATCGATGGCGCGGCGGTGGCGCTGGGGTCCGACATGCATCTTTACGACAATACGGGTGTCTCGCCCGACATCACTCTCAACACCTACGTCGCCGGAAACGGCATCAGTGGATAGGAGCGCCGCGATGGCCGATTACAAGAACGACAAGCTTTACTGCGCCTTGGTCGAGGCGTTGAAGGTCACGATCACGGAAAATGGCGGCGAAAAGGGATCACATGAATATTGGTCGGTGCAGGCGCTGATTACGAACCTGCGTCCCGAATGCTCGATGGCTGATCCGAAAAGCCCGCTCGAACCGACCGATGATGGGATTACCCAGACCTACGGTGCAACGGCCGCCTGATGCTCACGGCGGAGAATATGATGGAAGCCGGGGACATCAGGGCGGTGATCGCGATCATGCTCGTCTGCGCCGGCGCAATCGTTGTTGACCGGCAACGGAATGACGGGGGCGAATGATGACGCCCGAACTGGTCACGGCGTTCGGGCAATTCGGTCCGATGGGGCTGCTCGTGATGTTTCTCTATTTCGAGAAAAAAGCAGAGCGCGAGCACCGTCGTGAGGTCGAAGAAGAGAAGACGAAGGCCGACTTGGCCCGGGCGTCGGCCGACAAGGAAATCGCTACCGCGCTCGCGGCGTTGACCGTCACCATCCAGCACCTGCCGAGAGGCGCATGATGGCGAGCGAGCAGCTCGAGGGCATCCGCACAGTGCGGCTTGCGGCGCTCGGGCTGACGCTCGCTTGCGCCGAATATGTCGGACCTGTGTCGATGGCGGTGTCGATGGGCACGGTGGGCACATTGGCCGAGCCGATGA
This sequence comes from Pseudomonadota bacterium, assembly GCA_020160755.1. Classification (GTDB taxonomy): domain Bacteria; phylum Pseudomonadota; class Alphaproteobacteria; order Sphingomonadales; family Sphingomonadaceae; genus Sphingopyxis. The sequence continues at coordinate 36,233 of JAIUPN010000017.1, read as the reverse complement.
CCAGGCAGCTGCGCCGCGACCTAGCGAAAATTGAAAAGAGGGAGAAACGGGGATGACGCTGGCATTCAATCACGACGCGTTCATGGTCGCGTTGCGGAAGCGGCGCGGCAAGGTCCCCGCAGATCTATACGCCGATATCATCGCGGCGATCCAAGGTTCGCAAGCTGGCGGCATGGCGCCGGCGACACCGCCCTTTGCAGCGACAGGCGAGCCCAAGTGGCTCGATTTCGCACGGCCGATGATCGGGCTGAGGGAGCAGCCCGGCAAAACGCACAACAGCAAGATCCTCGAGATGTTCGCAAAGGCGAAGGCGCCCTGGTTCAAAGATGACGAAACGCCCTGGTGCGGCGCGGCCATGGCGTATTGGATGATCATGTGCGGCCTGCCGATCCCCGAGAAGGGCGAGGCGGTGCGGGCGAAAGCCTGGGCGAAATGGGGCGCGCCATGCGGCGCGGTGCTCGGCGCGATCGCGGTTTTCGGTCGTGAAGGCGGCGGTCACGTCGGGATCCTCGTCGGCCAGAGCGCGACCCACTATTATATCCTTGGCGGCAACCAGGGGAATATGGTCAGCATCATGCCGATCGCCAAGTCGCGACTGGTCGAGGGCGGGCTGCGCTGGCCGTTCGGCGTCGCGCTGTCGACGACGATCGCGCCGCCGATGTCGGGCGGCACCGTGTCGACGAACGAGCGATGACCGTGGCCGTTACCAAGTGTAGCCCGCGGCGCCGTGCCGCGATCATCGTTCTGGCTACGGTGCTGGCGTGGATGCCGATCGTCGCAATCGTGGCGGTGCTGCGATGAGCCGCTTCGGCGCCTTCGTGCATTGGCTCGGCACGCCGTTCCGCGCGATCGGCAATTTCCTGCGCGCGCTCATCAACCTCACGCGTCAACAGGTGCGGGCGATCTTCTCGCTCGCCATGCTGCTCGGCATCATCGCCCTGTCGTTTCAAAATATGCTGCTGCTCTACTGGGTCTTTTCGTTCCTGAAGGGGGCGGTGCCGGGCTCGTTGTTCGGGCAAATGGCGCTTTCGCAGCAGTTCTATAACAACGCGATATCGGCTGGTTTCGCGATGATCGTCGGGCTTGTCGTGTGGGGCGCCGATTACCTGAAGGCCAAATATGGCGGCGTCGAGCTCGAGGCGGGCGACGGGAAGCTGAAAGTCGATGCGACGCCGACGCCGGCGCCCGCCGCCCCAGCCCCGCCGGCACCCGAGCAAGCCGCGCAACCCGAAACGGAAATCGTCTGATGCCGCGCTTCACTTCGAGCATTCTGCCCCCGCGGCCGATCGTTCAGCGCCAGGCGATCGCGGCGGCGGCCGTGCAGTCGGCGAGTGTCGCTGCAGCCGTCGAAGAAAAAGTCATCGAGGTAGCTGTCGACCCGGGAACTGCGCTCGGCACCCTGCTTCACAATTACGAGCAGCGGCTGAACGCGCTCGAAAACATCCCCTGATCGCCAGAGGGAGTCGCAGGAATCGATTTCAGGCCATCGGGCCACATGGGTAGCCCCCGCTGCTCGATACCGCCCAGTGAGTCTGAAATCGCAAAATAGGAGGTATCGTTATGTGGGCATATCTGAATACCATCTCCGGCAGCGCGAAGTTCGTCATCGTCATCCTGATCGGGATTGCGATTTTCGCCGCGTTCAAGAGCTGCACCTCCACCACGAACCACAAGACGGATGTCGCGATCGGCGCGGCTGAAGGGAAGGGCGCGGCAACGGCCGCCGCGGCCGCAGCAACGAAGGGACTTGAAAATGTCGAGAAGGGGAATGCGGCTGCTGCCGCTGTCGATCGGGATCCTGTTGTGCGCCGGGCTGGGTGCGTGCGCCACAGCCGGACCAAAGAGAATTGCCCCGCCGCCGAGTGACGTAAGCTGCTCGCTGTTCACGGCAATCAGCTACGCGCAGGTCGCGATCGCGGAACGCGAGCTCGCGACGGCCGAGGGGCGCCCGGTGCATGATGAAGGCAACGCGGCCGACAGCGACGAGACGGTGCGACAGATTGACGCGCACAATGCAAAGTTCGATACGGTGTGCGGCAACCCGCTGCTGCCACCAGACGGCTAGATCCATTCCGAAACTTCCCCGCATTTGGGGTGTTTTCGGAATGAACGGTGAAGCTAAGTAATTGATAAGTATCAGTTGCTGGAAGCCTCATAACCTGAAGGTCGTAGGTTCAAATCCTACTCCCGCAACCATCAAAAAGCCCGCTTTCCCTATGGGATGGCGGGCTTTTTGCCGTTCTGGGGCTGTAGCAGGCGGAGCGCCCCGGCTATCGGGCCGGAAGGGGAGCCTCCACAAAGTCCAGACTCCATCCCTTTCGATTCCCTCCCGGCACAAACCCGTCGTCGGGAGCGACAAACCGGACTGCCGCGGTGGTCATCGGTGTTTCAACAGCGAGTGTGGCGCGCTTGCCGTCCCAACCGACTATCCTGACGCGTGCGCCGGCCAAGCTGATCGTCCGCGGGAGACTTCCGGGATCGACGGTCTCCAACGGGCCGAAATCGACCGTGGAGGCAAGCCCCGTGTAAGCGAGAGCTCGAAACTCGAGTTTTCCACCGACCAGATCATAGGAAAGAAATAGCTCGGGCAGCCGGTAGGTGCCGCTTCTCGCCGGCTTTCGTTCGCGGGGGATGTAGCGATAGGCAACGGCAGGGATCGTATCGAATTTGAGGAAGCGATCGGGCTTGTCGGGGTCAAGCGTCGTGAGCTGATCGAAAGCCCCGTCGCCATCGGCATCCCGAAAGCATTTTTCAGTGCCAAAGCGAGATCGCCTCACGCAGTACAGCCATCCTCTATGGTGAAAACTTCCATCCCTGGCCGACACGCCAATCCATTCGGTCAGCGAGAAATTATCACTCATATCCATGTCATATTTGCGGCGCGCTTCCTTCTCCTGCTCCCGATCCGCGAATTCGAGAAAACCGTCGAATGTGATTTGCTGTGCATAGAAGGGCCGGCCGGGTTTGACGGGGCGTTCGCCGGGAAGCCCGTTCTCCGCAAGCACCTGGACCCGAAGCAGGCTGTCCGATACGAAATCCTGCGGTGGAGGCGCTGAAACAGCGGCAGCAAAAGCAAGCGCGAACATTTGTATAGTCCCTCCCGCGACGCGATTTTCGCATGAACAAATGGATGTCTAGGCCAGCTCCCGCCAAACACCAAGCATCCGCCATTGGCCGGGTCCGGCGTCGATTCCCCAAAACAAAGGGGGCGAAAACGCCCCCTTTGCCTCCCCGGTATCGTTCGCTTACTCGGTCGGAAAACCGCGCTTTTTCAGCAGCGCCTTCACGTCGGGATCGCGGCCGCGGAAGGCGCGATAGGCTTCGGCGCGGTCGGTCTCGTTACCCGTCATCAGCAGGATGGTGCGGAATCTGTCGGCGACGGTCCGGTCCCACGGGCCGCCCGCTTCGGTGAACGCCGCCCAGGTGTCGGCGTCCATCGTTTCGGACCAGAGGTAGCTGTAATAGCCCGCCGAATAGGCGTCCGAGCTGAACAGGTGACCGAATTGCGGCAGGCGGTGCCGCATCACGATTTCCTTGGGCATGCCGATTGCGGCGAGCGTTTCGCGCTCGAACTTGTCGACGTCGGCGGGCGGCGTCTTGCGGTCGTGCAGCTTCATGTCGACGATCGCGCTCGAGAGATATTCGACCGTCGAAAAGCCCTGGTTGAACTTGTCGGAGGCGAGGATCTTGTCGACCAGCGCCTGCGGCATCGGCTGACCCGTCTTATAGTGCGTCGCATATTTCGACAGCACTTCGGGGGTCATCAGCCAATTTTCGTTCACCTGGCTGGGATATTCGACGAAGTCGCGCGGCACCCCGGCGAGCGCCGGATAATAGATATGCTGCAGCAGATAATGGATGCCGTGGCCGAATTCGTGGAACAGCGTCGTCGCATCGTCGAGGCTGATCAGCGTCGGCTCGCCCTTCGCGGCTTCGGTGAAATTATTGTTGTTCGACGCGAGCACGTTACGCTCGCCGCCGAGCGTCTGCTGGCTGCGATAGGTCGTCATCCACGCGCCCGAACGCTTCCCGTCGCGCGCGAAATTGTCGAGATAGAAGACCCCGACATTCTCGTTCGTCTTGAGATTATAGACCTCGAAGGTGCGGACCTTGGGGTCGAAGACGGGGATCGTGCCGGTATTTTCGCGGAAGCCGAGGTCGTAGAGCTGGCCCGCCGACCAGAACATGCCGTCGACCAGCTTGTCGAGCTGGAGGTAGGGCTTCACCTCGCTTTCATCGAGATCATATTTCGCCTTGCGGACCTTCTCGGCATAGAAGCGATAGTCCCACGGCTCGATGGTGATCTTCGGACCCTTGCCGGCTTTGGCTTCGGCATCGGCGATCGCCTGCATGTCGGCGACCTCTTCCTTCACGCGCGCGACCGCGGCGGGCCAGACTTTCATCATCAGCCCCATTGCCGCCTCTGGCGTCTTCGCCATCGTGTCGGCCATACGATAATTCGCGTGGGTCGCGAAACCGAGCAGCTCGGCGCGCTGCTGGCGCAGCTTCAATATCTCGACGATCGTCGCATTGGTGTCGTTGGCGTCGCCATTGTCGCCGCGGCTGACGAACGCCTTGTAGACGCGTTCGCGCAGCGCGCGGTTGGTTGCGCCCTGCATCACCGGCTGCGCCGACGAGCGGGTGTTCTTGATCGCCCACTGGCCGGGCTTGCCATTGGCTTCGGCGGCGGCCGCGAGCGAAGCGACGAAGCCGGGTTCGAGGCCTGCCAGTTCGGCCTTGTCGGTGACGAAGGTGTAGAGCTTTTCGTCGCCGAGCAATTTCGACGAGAAGGCCGAGAACAGGCCTTCGAGCTTCGAGTTCATCGCGACGAGCTTCGCCTTGTCGGCGGGCGACAAATTGGCGCCGTCGCGGACCATTTCGTCATAGCTGCGCTCGACGATGCGGATCTGCTGCGCGTTGAGACCGCTCGAATGGCGCTTGTCGTACACAGCCTTGTAGCGCGCGAAGAGTTTGGGCTCGAGGAACAGCTCGGTGTAGAAGGTGGTGAGCTTCGGGCTCCACTCGGCGTCGATGTCCTCGACGCGGTCATTCGACTTGTTCGAGGTCTGCACGCCCCACAGCGCATAGACGCGGTCCATCATGTCGCCGGCGAGCTGCATCGGGACATGCGTATTCCCGAAGGTCGGGGCCGCGGGATTGTCGATCACCGCCTGCACCTGCGCCTTCACTTCGGCCATGCCCTTGGTGAAAGCGTCGGGGAAAAGTTCGGGATCCATCTTGTCCCACGGCGGCACCCCCTCGTACGGGCCGGTCCACGGCGCGGTCATAGGGTTTTCACCCGCGGGGGCGGTGGTCGCGGGCTTGGCGGCGGCGGTGGGTTCGGCGGCGGTTGCGGTGGTCATCTGGCTATAACCCACCATCATCGCGGTGGATGCAAGCAGGATCGACAAATGACTGGCAAAAGGCTGCGCGGCGCGCGACATCGATAAATCTCCCCGGAGGATAAGGTTTCGGACGAAACCATGTCGGGAGCCGTCTTAACCGGATATGACAGGGGGGTGCAAGCCGCTTAGGCGCCAAAATCCTGCTGGATCAGGCCAGGGACGTCGACGCGGAAGGTGAAGATGCCGCCCGCGTTCGGCTGCTTCGCACGCTCCGCGTCGGTCAGGTTCTTGCCCGCGCTGGTGACGAAGGCGGTCTGGAGGTCGGGGCCGCCAAAGGCGAGCATCGTCGGGCGCTGCACCGGAAGTTCGACCGTCCGGAGCAATTCACCCGCGGGCGAGAAGCGCACGATGCGCCATCCGTCCCACAGCGCCGACCAGTAGCAGCCCTCGGCGTCGACTGCGGCGCCGTCGGGGCGGCCGTTTCCATGTTCGAACTGATGGAAGATGCGGCCAATGCCCAGCGTGCCCGCGGCGGCGTCGACATCATAGGCGCGGATCGCATGGGTCGGCGTGTCGGCGTGGTAAAAGGTGCGGCCGTCGGGGCTGAAGGCGGCGCCGTTGCTCGTCGTGAGTCCTCCGAAAATTTCGGTCAGCGATCCGTCGGGATCGAGGCGATAGAGCGTAGCGGCAGGGTTCGCCTTGTCGCTGGTCAGGCTGCCGACCCACAGGCGCCCTGCGGCATCGACGCGGCCGTCGTTGAAGCGCTGTTCGGGCTTGTCCGCGAGCACCGCCGGGCCGAAGGGGCGCGGCGCGACGCCCCAGCCGTCGATCAGCGCGCAGCCATTTTCGAGCGCGGCGACGAGGCCGCCGCCCGCGCGCGGCGCAATGCAGCCGACCTGCTCGGGCAAATCCATCACCTCGTCGGTGCCGCTCGCGGGATCGGTGCGATGGATTTTGCGGCCCTCGATATCGACCCAATAGAGGCGGGCTTCGGCGGCGTGCCAGAAGGGCGATTCGCCGAGCAGGGCGCCGGCATCGAGAAGTAACTGGACCATGGCTAAGTCTTAGCGCGCGCTGCCGAAGCTGCCCAGCGGCTGCAAACCTATTCGGCTGTAACGAAAAGATGCGGCTCCGCCTTCGTCACCGTCGAACGAACCACGTGTCTCCTTCGGGGGTGACGAGGAAAGATAAGGCGGTGGCGAAAGAGTCTCGTGCCGTAGCGTCTTTCTACTTGACGTGGACGTAAACGTAAGGTCTCTTGGCCGGGAAAGATGCGGTCGACTCCCCGCTTGCGTTCGGCTGCTTCAAGGGAAAGGAATAATATGTCGCTCGATAACCTCTCGCGCTCCGCCTACTCCGAAGACCATGAGGCGTTCCGCGCGACCGTGCGCCAGTTCCTCGAAAAGGAAGTCGCCCCCAATCAGGCGCAATGGGCCGAGGACGGCATCGTGCCGAAGAGCATCTGGCCCAAGGCCGGCGAGCTCGGCCTGCTGTGCCCGACGGTTCCCGAGGAATATGGCGGGCTTGGTCTCGACTTCGGCTACAACGCGATCGTCGACGAAGAGAGCGCCTATTATGGCCGCGTCACGACCGGCTTCTCGCTCCAGTCGGACATCGTGACCAATTATATCACGCGCTACGGTAGCGAAGAGCAGAAGAAGCACTGGCTGCCCAAGATGGTGTCGGGTGAGGTGATCACCGCGATCGCGATGACCGAACCGGGCACCGGCAGCGACCTTCAGGGGATGCGTACGACCGCGAAGAAGGATGGCAATCACTATGTCATCAACGGGTCGAAAACATACATCACCAACGGCCAGAACGCCGACCTGGTCCTCGTCTGCGTCAAGACCGACACCGATGTGCAGCCGGCGTGGAAGGGCGTCTCGATCGTCCTCGTCGAGGCCGACCGTGAGGGCTTCCAGCGCGGCCGCAACCTCGACAAGATCGGGCAGGACGAGGCCGATACGTCCGAACTCTTCTTCAACGACGTCCGCGTGCCGATCACCAACTGCCTTGGCGAAGAGGGGCAGGGCTTCATCTATCTGATGAGCGAACTGCCGCAGGAGCGGCTTTCGATCGCGGTGTCGGCGCAGGCGTCGGCGCAGCGCGCATTCGACGATACGGTCGAATATACGCGCGACCGCAAGGCGTTCGGCAAGCCGATCCTCGATTTCCAGAACAGCCGCTTCGTGCTCGCCGATTTGAAGGCCAAGCTGCAAGTCGGCTGGGCGCACCTCGACTGGGCACTGTCGCGGCACCTGAAAAAAGAGCTGACCCCCGAAGAGGGCGCCGCGGCGAAGCTGTGGCACACCGAGCTCCAGTGGGAAGTGATGGACAAATGCCTCCAGCTCTTCGGCGGCGCGGGTTATATGAATGAATATCCGATCGCCCGCGCCTGGCGCGCTGCGCGCGTCACCCGCATTTTCGGCGGCACGAACGAAATCATGAAGGAACTGATCGGGCGCAAGCTCTGATCGTCTGAAATCGCAGGAAAGGAATTCTCCCATGGCTCATGCATATATCGTCGATGCGGTGCGTACCGCGGGCGGCAAGCGCGGCGGCAAGCTCGCGGGTGTCCACCCGGTCGACCTTGGCGCGGCAGTGTTCGACGCGATCGCCGCCCGCAATGATTTCGACACCAGGGCGATCGACGACGTCATCACCGGTTGCGTGTCGCAGGGCGGGCAGCAGACGATGGACCTCGGCCGCAACGCCGTGCTCGCGTCGAACCTGCCCGACTCGATCCCGGCGGTCACCATCGACCGCCAGTGCGGCTCGTCGCAGCAGGCGATGATGTTCGCGGCGCAGGCGGTCATGTCGGGGACGCAGGACATCGTCCTCGCCAGCGGCATCGAAAGCATGACGCGCGTGCCGATGGGGTCGGTCGCGACCCTGTTCATCAAGGAAGGGCTGGGTCACTACAAGTCCGAGCGGCTCGAGGAAAAATATCCCGGCATCATGTTCAGCCAGTTCATGGGCGCTGAAATGATCGTCAAGAAGCACGGCTTCACCAAGGACGATCTCGACGCCTATGCGCTCGAAAGCCATCGCCGTGCGACGGCGGCGACCGAAGCGGGCCATTTCAAGCGCGAGATTGTCGGTATCGACGTCGACACCCCCGAGGGACGCCAGACCCATCTGGTCGACGAAGGCATCCGCTTCGACGCGACGCTCGAAGGCATCGCCGGCGTCAAGCTGCTCCAGGAAGGCGGCTCGATCACCGCCGCTTCGGCAAGCCAGATCTGCGACGGCGCTTCCGCTGCATTGATCGTGTCCGAGCAGGCGCTGAAGGACCATGGCCTGACCCCGCGCGCGCGCATCCACCATGTGTCGGTGACCGCGGGCGATCCGGTGATCATGCTCGAAGAACCGTTGTTCGCGACCGAAAAGGCGTTGAAGCGCGCGGGCATGAAGATCGAGGATATCGACGCTTATGAGGTCAACGAGGCGTTCGCGCCGGTGCCGCTGGCGTGGATGAAATATCTCGGCGCCGATCATAGCCGTCTCAACCAGCATGGCGGCGCGATCGCGCTCGGCCACCCGCTTGGCGCCAGCGGCACCAAGCTGATGGCGACGCTGCTCGGCGTGCTCGACGCGACCGGCGGCAAATATGGTCTCCAGACGATGTGCGAAGGCGGCGGTCAGGCCAACGTCACGATCATCGAACGGCTTTGACTTTTCTCCCCTCCCGCTTGCGGGAGGGGTCGGGGGGAGGCCCGTTGGCTATCGACTCCCCCGACATGCCCCACCCAAACCCTCCCCTTCAGGGGAGGGCTTTTTTCAGGAGAAACCCATGAAACTCGATTCCACCGTATCCGCCGTCGTCACCGGCGGCGCCTCGGGCCTTGGCGCCGCGACCGCACGCCTGCTCGCCTCGAAGGGCGTCAAGGTCGCGATCTTCGACCTGCAGGAAGAAAAGGGCACGGCCCTCGCAGCCGAACTCGGCGGCGTGTTCTGCGAATGCAACGTCACCGACGACGCTTCGGTCGATGCGGCCTTTGAAAAGTCGCGCGCCGCAATCGGGCAGGAGCGCATCCTCGTGAACTGCGCGGGCACCGGCAATGCGATCAAGACCGCGAGCCGTTCGAAGGAAGACGGCAGCATCAAGCATTTCCCGCTCGATGCGTTCAACTGGATCATCCAGATCAACCTCGTCGGCACCTTCCGCTGCATCGCCAAGTCGGCGGCGGGCATGATGACGCTCGACCCGATGGAAGACGGCGAGCGCGGCGCGATCGTCAACACCGCATCGGTCGCGGCCGAGGACGGCCAGATCGGTCAGGCGGCCTATTCGGCGTCGAAGGGCGGCGTCGTCGGCATGACGCTCCCGATCGCGCGCGACCTTGGCAACGAGAATATCCGCGTCAACACGATCCTCCCCGGCATCTTCGACACCCCGCTGCTCGCCGGTGCGCCGCAGAATGTCCGCGATGCGCTCGGCGCGTCGGTGCTCAACCCGAAGCGCCTCGGTAACCCCGCCGAATATGCCAACCTCGCGCTCTGCATGATCGAGAATGGCTATTTCAACGGCGAGGACGTCCGCCTCGACGGCGGAATCCGCATGGCGCCGCGCTGATATGCCGAAACCGGAAAGCTGGCGGCTCGACGCCGCCAGCTACCCCGTCGCGATCGAGTTGCAGACGCGGTTTCAGGACATGGACATCAACGGTCACCTGAACAACGTGGCCTTTGCCGCGTTGTTCGAGAGCGGCCGCGTGCTGCTGAACCGGCAGGTGCGCCCGCTGGATGAGCGCCCATCGAACGAGCGCACGATGGTTGCCGCGGTCGAAATCAACTATCTCGCCGAGGGTAATTTCCCCGATCCGGTGCAGATCGCGACCGGCATCGGCCGGCTCGGCACGTCGAGCTGGACGATCGTGCAGGCGATGTTCCAGAACGGCCGTCCGATCGCGACATGCGACACCGTCGTCGTGTGCCGCACTGACGGGCAGGCGAAACCGCTCCGCGCCGAGATGGTCACGGAGCTCAACGTCAATCTGGTGAAGCCGGTCTAGAGATTCTTGTCCGCATCGGGGACCGAGCGGATCAGGTCGCGCGCGAAGCCGATCAGCCCGATCTGACGACGGCGCTTGAGCCGTTCGGCGCGCAGGATCGCGCGGACCTCGTCGAAGCAGCCTTCGACATGGTCGTTGATCAGCACATAGTCATAGCCGTCCCAGTGGCTGATTTCGTTCGCGGCGCGTTCCATGCGCGCCGTAATGACCTCGTCGCTGTCGGTGCCCCGCGAGCGCAGGCGGCGTTCGAGTTCTTCCATCGTCGGCGGCAGGACGAAGACGCGCACGACGTCGGGGCCGGCCTCCTGATAAAGCTGCTGCGCGCCCTGCCAGTCGATGTCGAAGAGGACATCCTTGCCTGCTGCGAGCAATTCCTCGACCGGCGCGCGCGGCGTGCCATAGCGGTGGCCGAAGACATGCGCCCATTCGAGGAACTCGCCGTCGGCGGCCATCTTCTTGAACGTCTCTGTATCGACGAAATGATAATGGACGCCGTCGATTTCGCCGGGGCGCGGCGGGCGCGTCGTCGCCGAGATTGACAGCGCGATGTCGCTGTCGGCCTCGAGCATCATCCTCGAGATGGTGGTCTTGCCGGCGCCGGAGGGCGAGGAGAGGACGAACAACACGCCGCGGCGGTTCAGATGGACGCTTTCAGCCATGCGCGCTATTCGCCTGACGAGGGGCAGCGGTCAAGGGGGCGCAGATGACGGGAATTTCACGGACGGGCTGGCTGGTCGCCGCAGCGCTGCTCGCGGTCTTCGCCGCTATCCTCTTCGCGATGGGGCGTCCGCCGATCTGCCCTTGCGGCACTGTCAGCCTGTGGCACGGCGTGGTGCAGTCGAACCAGAACAGCCAGCAGATTTCGGACTGGTACAGCTTCAGCCACATTATCCACGGCTTCATCTTCTTCGGCCTGTCACGCTGGTTGATCCCGCGCCAGCCGTTGTGGATCGCACTCGCGCTGGCGATCGGGATAGAGGCGGCGTGGGAGATACTCGAAAACTCGCCCGTCATCATCGACCGCTATCGCGAGGTGACGATGGCTTATGGCTATTCGGGCGATTCGATCCTCAATTCGGTGAGCGACGCGTTGTTCATGATGCTCGGCTTCCTCGCCGCAAGCAAAATGCGCTGGTGGGTGACGGTGACAATCGCAATCGTCTTTGAACTGTTCACCCTGTGGACGATCCGCGACAATCTGACGCTCAATGTCCTGATGCTGGTCTCGCCCGTCGAGGCGATCAAGGAATGGCAGGCGGGCGGCTAAGTCCTCACCTGACGCGCCGCGCCGGACGTCAAAGCCCCTTGCGGCCGAATCCACCCGGTTTCGGGGCGGGCGCGTCGTCAGGACGGGGAGTTTCCCGGCCGTTCATGTAACGGGCGAGGGCGGCGTCGGGGTCGAATTCCGTCTCCCCGTAGATATCGACATATTCGGGCGCTTTCTTCGGTTTGGCCACAGGATCGGACGGGCCGCCCGGCCTCTTTCCGAAGATGCGTCTGAGCGCCCAGATAAAGCAGCCAAGCGCCGCGACGAGCGCGGTCAGGGCCAGCAAATGATAATAGAGCCGCCCCGACGAGACCCCGCTTTCGGCAAAGGGCTGGAGATCGCCCCGGAGCTCAAGCGTGCCGCTCAGCTTCATCAGCGCGAAGCCGATCGAAATCAGTACGATAGTGCGGAAACCAGGCGGGTGGATCGTCATCGCTGGCATCATAGCCGATCAGGATAAGAATATTCTTAACCGGCGCCCCGGCCGGTCGTCCTGCCCGTCAATGCAGCGCGCCGCTGCGTCCGTTCGCGTCGAGCGGGATTGCGGGGGGCAGGGCGTCACCAATCGATTGACCGTCGGGCGGCGCGCCGGCGGTTCCGGCATAGGTGTCGACGACGCCCGCATTCGCCAGCGCGGGATCGAGCGCGTGCGCCGCTTCGGCCGCCTTGCGCGCTTCGGCGCGTTCGGCCCATTTCTTGGTGAGGTATCCCGCCGCCACCGTCGCCGCGAGCACCGCGTAACGCTGCGGGAACAGGCGCCGCGCCGCGAAGAGCGTTCCGGCGCCGATAACGGCACCCGCGACGGGATGATTGCCCTTCGTGCGTCCGATGGCGCTGCCGAGAACGCCGCCTACGATACGACCGATCATCTTCCTCTCTCCTTCGCTTCATCAATCCCCGGAAGGCACCGCGGGTTCCGTTCTTCAGCCCTCCGGCCCCAGCATCGTGCGCGGATCGACCACACGGTCGAAGGTCGCGGCATCGACATAGCCGAGATCGAGCGCGGCTTCTTTCAGCGTACTGCCGGTTTCGTGCGCATGTTTCGCGATCTTGGCGGCCTTGTCGTACCCGATTTCGGGTGCGAGCGCGGTGACGAGCATCAGCGAGCGGTTCATCAGCTCGTCGATGCGGGCCAGATTGGGTTCGATTCCGATCACGCAATGCTCGGTAAAGCCCGCCATGCCGATGGCGAGCAGCTCGATCGAGCGCAGCACATTCGACCCGATCAGCGGCTTGAACACATTGAGTTCGAGGTGGCCTTGCAGGCCGCCGACGGTGACCGCCTGATGGTTGCCGATCACCTGCGCGGCGACCATCGTCAGCATCTCGCACTGCGTCGGATTGACCTTGCCCGGCATGATCGAGCTGCCCGGCTCGTTCGCCGGCAGGTCGAGCTCGCCGAGGCCCGCGCGCGGGCCCGAACCGAGCAGGCGGATGTCGTTGGCGATCTTGGTCAGCGCGACCGCGAGCGTGTTCAGCGCGCCCGAAAAGAAGACGAGGCCGTCGTTCGAGGCGAGCGCCTCGAACTTGTTGTGCGCGGGTTCAAACGCGATTCCGGTGCTTTTCGAGAGTTCGGCCGCGATGGCGACGTCGAAACCCGCGGGAGCGTTGAGCCCGGTGCCGACCGCGGTGCCGCCCTGCGCGAGCTTGCAGATATTGTGCGCCAGCGCGCCCTCGATCCGCGCGCGGCACGCGATCAGCTGCGCGACATAGCCCGAAAATTCCTGGCCGAGTGTCAGCGGGGTCGCGTCCTGCAAATGGGTGCGGCCGATCTTGACGATGTCATCCCATGCTGCGGTCTTGGCGGCGAGTGCATCGGTGAGTGCGGTGAGCGAGGGCAGCAGTCGCGCGGTCGTCTCGACCGCGACCGCGACGTGCAGCGCGGTCGGGAAGCTGTCGTTCGACGACTGGCCCATGTTGACATGATCGTTGGGGTGGACGGGCGTCTTGCCGCCGCGCGTGCCCGCGAGCTTTTCGTTGGCGATCCCCGCGATCACCTCATTGGCGTTCATGTTCGACTGGGTGCCGCTGCCCGTCTGCCAGATCGCGAGCGGGAACTGGTCGTCATGGCGGCCCGCAACCACCGCGTCGGCGGCCGCGGCGATCGCATCGGCGAGGCGGCCGTCGAGGCCATGCGCGCGGTTCACGCGCGCCGCCGCGCCCTTGATCCGCGCGAGCGCGTGGACGATCGGGATCGGCATCCGCTCATGCGCCGGGAAAGCGAAATTGTGACGGCTGCGCTCGGTCTGCGCGCCCCAATAGGCGTCGGCGGCGACCTCGATTTCACCGATACTGTCGCTTTCGATCCGCATATTCATGCCACCAGCATCCTTGTCACCAGCACCGACCCGGCCCAGATCATCGCGACGAGGCCGAGCAACTGCCAAAATCCGCCTTCCCCGACGCGGCGGCGCAGCCATGCCGCGGCGAGCCACACGACGACGAGCGCCGGGGTCAGAATCAGCACGCTGAAACGCAGCAGTCCGTCGGCGATCTGCCCGCGCGGGGTGGCACTTTGCGCAAGCGCATAGCCTTCGACACCCCACCAGAAGGCGGCGGTGAGCACGAGCATCCCCGCGAGCGCCCAATATTGCCAGAAACGGCTCGGGGGCCAGAGGGGGCCACCCATGACGCTACCTCTTCTTGCCGAAATCCACGGTCACGACGTTCGATCCATCCTCGCTGATGACCTCGGGACGGTCGTTGTCGGCCTCGTCATGGGGCTCGGGTTGCGTCTCGTCATCGTCGCTGACCTGGAACTGCAGCCCGAAATCGACCGACGGATCGACGAAGGCGGTGATTGCGGCATAGGGAATGGTCAGGATCGACGGCGTCTGGTTGAACGACAGGCCGACGCTGAAATGATCCTGCTCGACCTTCAAGTCCCAGAAGCGGTTCTGCAGCACGATCGTCATTTCATCGGGGAATTTGGCGATCAGATGCGCGGGGATGTCGACCCCGGGGGCCTGCGTCTTGAAGGTGATATAGAAATGATGGTCGCCGGGCAGGCTGTCATAACCCTCGATCTGGCTCAGCACGCGGCCAACCACGGCGCGCAGCGCGTCCTGCACGATTTCGTCATAGGGAATCAGGCTGTCGCGGACATCGTCACTCATGCGCGACGGGATGAACGCGCGCCGCACGCCGGTCAAGGGGGGAGAATCGCCTTGCAACGTGAAAATCAGGCTCTAAGGCGTGCGCCATGCGTACCGCCACCGTCCAGCGCACGACCAAGGAAACGGATATCGCGATCGCCGTCAATCTCGACGGAACGGGCGATTATTCGGTGTCCACCGGCATCGGTTTCCTCGACCATATGGTCGAGCAATTGTCGCGCCACTCGCTGATCGACATCTCGATGCAGGTGAAGGGCGACCTCCACATCGACCAGCATCACACCGTCGAGGACAGCGCGCTCGCGCTCGGCGAAGCAGTGGCGAAAGCGCTTGGCGACAAGCGCGGCATCGCGCGGTACGGCGAGGCGCACGCGCCGATGGACGAGACGCTGACGCGCTGCGTGCTCGACATTTCGGGGCGCCCGCACTGCGTTTATAAATCGAGCTTCTCGCAGCCGCGGCTCGGCGAGATGGATACCGAGATGTTCCCGCACTGGTTCCACAGCTTTGCGCAGACCGCGGGCATCACGCTGCACATCGAGATGCTGTACGGCGAGAACAACCATCACATCGCCGAAAGTATGTACAAGGCGCTCGCGCGCGCCTTGCGTCAGGCGGTCGAGATCGACCCGCGCAAGGGCGACGCGATCCCTTCGACCAAGGGCGTTCTCTAGAGGCCATTCATGAGCGCTATTGCCCTGATCGACTATGGCGCGGGCAATCTTCGCTCGGTGCACAATGCGCTCGTCGCGGCGGGCGCGGACAATGTCGCCGTCACCGCCGACCCCGATGTCGTGGCACAGGCCGACCGGATCGTGCTTCCGGGCGTCGGCGCGTTCGCTGCCTGCATGAACGGGCTTTCGGCGATCGACGGGCTGGTCGAGGCAATGGAGCGACGCGTGCGGAGCGACGGCGCGCCCTTCCTCGGCATCTGCGTCGGCATGCAATTGCTCGCCGATGCGGGCGAGGAGCATGGCCGCCATGCCGGGCTCGGCTGGATCGGCGGCACGGTGCGCGCGTTCGACCCGCAGCCGGGGCTGCGCATCCCGCACATGGGCTGGAACGACGTCGTGCCCGCCTTTGCGCATCCGGTGATCGCCGCAGGCGAGGCCTATTATCTCCACGGCTATCATTTCGCCGACGCGGTCGATGTCGCCGCGACGAGCAGCCATGGCGCGACCTTCACTGCCGCGGTGGCGAAGGAAAATATCGTGGGCGTCCAGTATCACCCCGAAAAAAGCCAGGCCTATGGCCTCGCGACATTGGAAAGATTCCTCGCATGGCGCCCGTAAATTCCGGCCTGACTATCTTCCCCGCGATCGACCTCAAGGGCGGGCAGGTCGTACGGCTCGCCGAGGGCGATATGGCGCGCGCGACCGTCTATGGCGACGATCCGGCGGCGCAGGCGCGCCTCTTCGCCGACGCGGGCGCCTCGCACCTGCACGTCGTCGATCTCGACGGCGCCTTCGCGGGCGCCAGCGTCAACGGCGCGGCGGTCGAGAGCATCATCGCGGCTTTTCCGGGCAAGGTGCAGGTCGGCGGCGGGATCCGCGACCGCGCGGGTGTCGACCGCTGGCTCGCGCTTGGCGTCGAGCGCGTGATCATCGGCACCGCAGCCTTGAAAGACCCCGAATTCGTGAAGTCCGCCGCGCGCGACCTGCCCGGACGGATCGTCGTCGGCGTCGACGCGCGCGACGGGATGGTTGCGACCGAGGGCTGGGCCGACGTTTCCGACGTGCGCGTCGAGGATCTCGCGCGGCGCTTCGAGGATGCCGGGGTCGCGGCGCTGCTCTTTACCGATGTCGGCCGCGACGGCCTGCTCAAGGGCTGCAACGTCGAGGCGACGGTCGCGCTCGCGCGGTCGGTCGCCATCCCGGTGATCGCCAGTGGCGGCGTAGCCGATATCGGCGATATCCATGCGCTGCGCCCGCATGTCGTCAACGGCGTCGAGGGCGTGATTACGGGACGCGCGCTCTACGACGGCCGGCTCGACCTCGCCGAAGCGATCGCGGCGGGGGCGGCGTGACCGTCCGCGTCCGCGTCATCCCCTGCCTCGACGTCGCCGACGGGCGCGTCGTGAAGGGGGTCAACTTCGTCGATCTGCGCGATGCGGGCGACCCGGTGGAGGCGGCGCGTGCCTATGACGCCGCGGGCGCCGACGAGCTTTGCTTCCTCGATATTTCGGCAAGCCATCAGGGGCGCGGCACCCTGCTCGACATGGTCGCCCGCACCGCCGAAGTCTGCTTCATGCCGCTCACCGTCGGCGGCGGGGTGCGCAGCGCCGACGATGCGCGCGCGTTGCTGCTCGCGGGCGCCGACAAGGTCGCGGTGAACAGTGCCGCAGTCGCGCGGCCCGAACTCGTCGCCGACATCGCCGACCGCTTCGGCAGCCAGTGTGCGGTCGGCAGCATCGATGCGCGGCGCGTGACGGACGGCCGCTGGGAAATCTTCACCCATGGCGGCCGCAAGCCGACCGGCATCGACGCGCTCGACCATGCTGTCCGCCTTGCCGAACTCGGCGCGGGCGAGTTGCTCGTCACGTCGATGGACCGCGACGGTACGAAGGACGGCTACGACCTCGCGCTGACGCGCGCGATCGCCGATGCGGTCAGCGTCCCCGTGATCGCGAGCGGCGGTGTGGGCAACCTCGACCATCTCGTCGCCGGGGTGATCGAAGGCGGCGCCAGCGCGGTCCTCGCGGCGAGCATCTTCCATTTCGGCGAGGCGACGATCGCCGAAGCGCACGCGCGGCTCGCCAAGGCCGGATTGCCGGTCAGAGCGGCGGGGTAATGTCGAATGCCGAGCTGGACGCGATGGTCGAGCGCGAACAACTCTTCCGCGGGGTCATACTGCCAGTCGCCGCGCTCCTCATGTTCGGCTGGGTCGCTTTCAACAGCGCGCCGCGATCGCCCGAACGCTTCGATACATCGTCGCTTGCGGGATGCTATTGGTCGCCTCAAGGCTTGGGGCTGCGGCTTGAGGCCGACAGGCTGTACCTGTTGCCGGGTAACCACGCGCCCATCGCCTATGGCATCAGCCGGGAGAAGGTCGGCCTGACCATCGTCCCGGAAGCGGTCATCACCATTGATACGGAAGGCCCCGCTTTTCGGGTCACGAGCCGCAAGGATTCGCGCTGGATTCCCAATCTCACCCTTCGCCGCTTTGCGCCGGAGGCGCGCTATACCGTTATCGATATGGCAAAGGCCAACGGCTTCACGATGTTCGGCGAGCGTGATGCAAAGCCTTTTGATTTCCGGCGCGATCCCTCCTGCGAGCGATGAGGGGGTAGTCATGCGGAAAGCGGGCTGCAATAGAAGCGCATGACCTCCAAACTCCGCCTCGCTGACCGCACCAACGATCTCTTTCCGATCCTTGGCTTCCTCGCCGCGATGGCGAGCCTCGCGATGCCGCTCAATGCCTGGCTGGTCGCGTTCATCCTCGCGGGTGCGGTCGTCGCGGCGGTCCACCATGCCGAGGTGATCGCGCACCGCGTCGGCGAACCGTTCGGCACGCTGATCCTCGCGCTCGCGGTGACGGTGATCGAGGTCGGGCTGATCCTCACGCTGATGCAGGCCGAACCCGAAAAGGCCCAGTCGCTCGCGCGCGATACGGTGTTCGCGGCGGTGATGGTGATCCTCAACCTGCTCATGGGGCTATGTTTGCTGAGCGGGGCGATCCGGCACCATGAGCAACGCTTCCAGCGCACCGGGATCGGCGCCGCGCTCGCAACGCTGACGGTGCTCACGGTCGTGACGCTGGTTCTTCCCAATTTCACGTCGAGCATCCCGGGGCCTTTCTATTCGGCGACGCAGCTCGGTTTCGTCGCCGTGGTGTCGCTGATCCTCTACGCGACCTTTGCGCTGGTGCAGACGGTTCGGCACCGCGACTATTTCCTTCCCGATGGTGATGCGCAGGACGAACCCGACGCGCACGCCGCACCGCCGAGCATCCAGCGCACCGCGATTTCGGGCGCGCTGCTGCTCGCAAGCCTCGTCGCGGTCGTTCTGCTCGCGAAAAACCTGTCGCCGATCATCGGGGCATTGCTCGCCGACTGGGGCGCGCCGCCCGCGGTCCTCGGCGTGTTGATCGCCGCGCTGATCCTCGCGCCCGAAGGTCTCGCGGCGGTTCGCGCAGCGAAGGCCGACAGGCTTCAGACCAGCCTCAATCTCGCGCTCGGGTCGGCGCTCGCTACCATCGGCCTCACCATTCCGGCGGTCGCGATCCTGTCGATCATGACCGACCTGCCGATCAGCCTCGGCCTCGACGCCAAGTCGACCGTGCTCCTGTTCCTGTCGCTGATCGTGTCGGTGCAGACGCTTGCCAACGGGCGCACGACGGTGCTGCAGGGGGTGATCCACCTGATGCTGTTCGCGATCTACCTGTTCACGACGTTTGTGCCGTAAGGCTCGTCAGGTCTTGCGGACGAACACCGTTCCCGCCGAATAACCCGCGCCGAACGAGCAGATCAGCCCGGTGTCGCCAGCCGCCATATCCTCATGGTTGAGGTGAAAGGCGATGATCGACCCCGCGCTCGACGTATTGCCATAGGTGTCGAGCACCGTCGGGCTTTCGTCCTCGCTCGCTTCGTGGCCGAGTACGCGCTGCGCGATCAGCCGGTTCATGTTGGTGTTCGCCTGATGCAGCCACAGGCGGCGCATGTCGCTGCCTTCCAGCTTCAGCAGCTCCATCTGCTCGACGATCAGGTTGGCGACCCATGGCACGACTTCCTTGAACACCTTCCGGCCTTCCTGAACGAAAAGCTTGTCGCTCTTCGGCCCCGACTGGTCGATCCCGCCGTGGCCGCGGTTGAGGAAGCCGAAATTGTTGCGGATGTTGTTGCTGAACTGCGTCTTGAGCTTGGTGCCGAGAATGTCCCAATGGCCGGCGGGCGCGATATCCTTGTCCTCGACGAGGATCGCGGTCGCGACGTCGCCGAAGATGAAATGGCTGTCGCGGTCGCGCCAGTTGAGGTGGCCCGAACAGATTTCGGGGTTCACGACGAGCACGCTCTTCGCATGGCCCGCACGGATATAATCGGCGGCGGTCTGGATGCCGAAAGTTGCCGACGAGCAGGCGACGTTCATGTCGAAACCGAAGCCGTCGATACCGAGCGCATCCTGAATTTCGATCGCCATTGCAGGGTAGGGGCGCTGCATGTTCGATGCGGCGCAGAGGACGGCGTCGACCTGACGCGCGTCGCGTCGCGCGCGAGCGAGCGCATCTTTCGCCGCCGCGACGCCGATTTCGGCGAGGATCGACAGATCGTCGTTGCTGCGTTCGGCGATCCGCGGCGCCATGTGGCGCGGGTCGAGAATGCCCGCCTTGTCGACGACGAAGCGCGACCCGATCCCGCTCGCCTTCTCGATGAATTCGACACTCGATTCAGTCAGTTCGGGTGCATCGCCCGCCGCGATCGCCGCTGCATTTTCCGTATTGTGCAGCGCAACATATTCATTAAAACTGGCGACAAGTTCTTCGTTGGAGATGCGTTCGGCGGGGGTGAAGAGGCCGGTTGCGGAAATGACCGGCTGCGGTGTGTGCGACATAAGGCTCTCGTGTGTCTTATCGATTCAAGACACGCTGATTAGGCTTCGTCGCAGCATCGCGCAACGCCCGCGCGCCGGCTGAACGATCGCCGACAATATGGTTAACCCGCCACTAACCATTTTGGTGGCAGACTGCCTATTGCAGGCCTCCGGGGGGATGGCTCCTCGGGCGCCGTGCGGGAGCATGACCATGGCGACGCGTTCGGGACCGGCAGCAGGCGACCTGTCGATATCGGAAATCAAGGAATTCGCGAGCTTCCCTGCGGCGACGCAGCGCTACATCCGCCGCTCGCTCGACATCGGGCTCGAACGCGACGATGCGATTGCGCGCTGGTCGCGCGACATGGTCGAGGAAACCGCGATCCGCGTCCAGGCGCGCGTCTATCAGCGGCTCGTCGACGTCCGCGCGCACATTCCCGACGACAGCGGCCTCGACGCGCTCGAACATTTCATGGCACCGCTGATCGCGGTGTCGGCTTTCGACCTCGGACAGGACCGGCTGCACGCGTTCGCGCCCTATCGCTTCCTCTACGAGCGGCTGCTCGGCGCCCATGCGCGGCCTTGGCTGCCCGGCGCTTTCTGCGCCGCGGCGTCGCTCCCGCACCTGCACCCCGACAAGCGCCGCGTGCTGCTCCAGTCGATCAGCGAAGCCGCCGCGACCGCGCCCGGCTGGTCGGCGCGCGAGCCGAGCTTCTATCCCGAATGGGTCGACAAGATCGACGAGACTCGCCCGGCGAATTGAGGGTTTCCGGCGTCAGCCGGAAAGTTTCAGGTCAGCGCGCGATACAGGCCGAAGGCGCTGGTGGCGATCAGCACGATGCCGACCATGACCAGCATGACCTTGGGTGAGAAGCGTTTCGCCATCATCGCGCCGAGCGGGGCGGCCGCAACGCCGCCGATGATCAGGCCGAGCGTCGGGCCAAGCACATCGTCGAGGCCGAGATGCCAGATGAAGGTTGCCGAAACCGCGACCGACAGAAAGAATTCGACGCTGTTGACGGTGCCGACGACCTTGCGCGGCTCGCCGCCCTGGACGAGCAGGTTCGACGTGACGACCGGACCCCAGCCGCCGCCGCCCGCGGCGTCGAGGAAGCCGCCGACCAGCCCGAGCGGGGCGATGACCGTCGGCTTGCGGATCTTCGGCGGGTAAAGGAGCCCGCGGACGAGCAGCCAGACGCCGATCAGCACCAGATAGGCGAGGACGAAGGGCTTCACGGCTTCGGCGTGAAGCGACGCAAGGACGGTCGCGCCGAGGACGCCGCCGATCACGCCGGGGATGAGCAGGCGGAAGAAAAGCGGCCAGTCGATGTTCCGGTGGAACAGGTGACTCAGCCCCGACGCGGCGGTGGTAAAGACTTCGACGACGTGGATGCGCGCCGATGCGGTCGCGGGCGGAACGCCGAGCACCGCCACGAGCAACGTGTTACAGATGACACCGAACGCCATGCCCAGCGCGCCGTCGACCAGCTGCGCGGCGAAACCGATGACGATGAAGGGCAGCAGGGACGCAAAGTCGATAGCCGCAAAATCGATCATAATTCATCCCAACCCTTTTGATTGACAACCTGCTGCCGGGATTCACAGCACGGCGCCAGCCCAATTTTTCTGCGCGCGGTAAAGGGATTTGTTTCTGCGCCTGATCGAACCGCTTCGAACCCCCATCAACCGGTGATTTCGTCGGGCAGATATTCGCGCACATAATCGATGAACGCGCGCAGCTTGGGCATCACCTGCTTACGGCCGGGGTAATAGAGGAAGAGGCCCGACGTCGCAGCGGCATAGTCGGTGAGCACCAGCTCGAGCTCGCCCGTCTCGACCATCGCCTTCGCCATCGGTTCGGCCATCATGCTGAGGGCAACGCCGGTCCGCATCGCGACGAGCGCGGCGATCCAGTCGTTGACGATCACCGGTCCGGTGACGCCGACGTCGAACTCGCGGTTCCCCCGCTCGAACGTCCACGGCATCAGCGCGCCCGTCGCAAGGCGAAAGCGGATGCAGCGGTGGTCGCGCAGATCTTCGGGGGTTTCGGGACGGCCATGTTTGTCGAGGTAGGAAGGCGCGGCGGCGACGACGAAGCGGAAGGGGCCGGTCAGCCGCACCGCGATGACGTCGGCGTCGAGCGATTCGCCCATCCGTACCCCGGCATCGAACCCGCCGGCGCTGAGGTCCGCGAGCGCGTCGTCGGCGTAAATCTCCAGCTCGATGTCGGGATAGGTTTCGCAGAAGCCGGCGATGATCGGTTCGAACAGCGGCTGGACCGCGCCGCGCATCAGGTTGATGCGGAGGCGACCGGCGGGGCGGTTGCCGAGGTTGCGCGCCGCTTCATAGGCATCGGCCAGCCCGGTATAGGCGGGCGCTGCGCGTTCGAGGAACATTTCGCCCGCCTGCGTCAGGCCGACGCTGCGCGTCGTGCGCATGAACAGCGGCGCGCCGACGCGGGCTTCGAGCGCTTTTACGGTCTGGCTGATCGCCGAGGGTGAGACGCCCAGATCGGCGGCGGCGGCGGAAAAGCTCCGCCTTTCCGCGACACGCAGGAAGGCTTCGATCCCGTCGAGCGCCCCATGAGGGATTGTTAAATCCTGCTTCAAAGCACTTGCAGATTATAGAGGATTATCTATCTGCGCAACCGCGACTAAAAAGGTTGCACAAAGAAACGAAAGGAACTCTCTCCCATGGCCTATCAGCTCTCCTCTTATCGCCGTTTTCCTGCCGCTTTTGCCATCGTCGCCGCCTCGGCGCTCGCCTTCACCGGCCTGATGGCAACCGCGAGCCCCGCTTACGCCCAGTCGGGTGGCGACTATCGCTGCGCCGGCCTTGCCGAACAGGCTCATGTTGCTGCCAACGGCGCCGAAGCCGGCAAGCAGTCGAGCGCCAAGCGCTTTGTTTCGACCGGCAAGAAGCTGTGCGAAGCAGGCAATGAACGCGCCGCCGCCAAGCAGTTCCGCGCCGCGCTGAAGATCGCCGGCGTCGCCGAAGTCGAAACCGACAGCCAGATGGCCTCCCGTTAATTCGGGGTGCCAAGACAGACTGACACCAATCTCCGGACCGTCCTCTCCCTCTCCCCGACGGATCCACAAAACTGGGGCGGCACTCGCAAAGAGGCCGCCCCATTTGTTTGTGCGGCGTGCGTGGGTTAGGATCATCCGCGACATGTCCGGCAAACCGCCCCGCCGCGAAACGCCCCCCGATCGCCCGGCCGCGAAGGCCGCGGTGCCGCTTTGCCGGTACGAAGAGCTGGCGATGCGCGAAAACCGGCTGCGGCGGGCGCGCACCGCAAGGCGCCAACCCGGAACGGACTAACGCCGCCGGTAGCGAAAATACCAGACCTCATGTCCCTGCGCGCGCGCCTTGGCTTCGTAGCGCGTTTCGGGCCAGCCGCCGGGGCGGACGAGGAAATCCTGCGCATCGGCCGCCAGCCATTCGAACTGGTGGCGGTGGCGCCGCATCACCATCAGCGCGTGTGCGAGGTAGATCGGGTGATCGGTGCCGAAGCGAAACTCGCCGCCGGGTTTCAGCTTGGCCGCGATCAGGTCGAGCGGTCCGTCGTTCATCATTCGCCGCTTGGCATGGCGCGCCTTGGGCCAGGGATCGGGGTGGAGCAGATAGGCGAAGCTCAGCGCGCCGTCGGGAATCCGCCGCAGCACTTCCAATGCGTCGCCATGGTGGATGCGGACGTTGCCGAGCGGCAGGCTCGCGCCATGATCGCCTGCGACATGGACCAGCGCCTGCGCGACGCCGTTGATAAAGGGTTCGGCGCCAATGAAGCCATGGTCGGGCAGCATGTCGGCGCGCCCCGCCATATGTTCGCCGCCGCCAAAGCCGATCTCGAAGTGCAGCGGGCGGTCATAGCCGAACAGACGCTCGGCGGTGACGTCGCCGTCGAGCGGCACCGCGATCTGCGGCAGCAGCGTATCGACGAGATCCTGCTGGCCCGCACGCAGGGGCTTGCCCTTCGAGCGGCCATAGAGGCGGTTGATCGTGGTCGGGTCGCCGGGCTTGTGCGCTGTCATGCCGCGCGCGTTAGCGCCACGGCCCGGCTGCCGCAAGGCGGTGCGTCGTCAAGGCCCGCCGCAAGGCGGCACGTCGTCAAGGCCCCGCCGGAAGGCGGCGCTGGTTAAAGCGCGTCGCTGTTGACGCCGATCGACTTGCTCTTGCCCCATGTCGGAACCGTCGTGACGCGGCGGTTGGCCTTTACGATCTCGATGACCCGCTGCGGCGAGGGCAGCCGGTCCTGCGTCACGAAGCCGATGTTCTGCGCCGCGGTCATGAGGGTGATCGAATAGCGCGGCGCCGCCGGCGTGTCCTTTTCGGTCATCGCGATCAGCTTCGCGCCGGGGTCGGGACCGACCCAGATCCCGTTGCCATTGTCCCCCATCGCGAGCAGGTAATTTTCCGTGTCGCTGTTCTGGCGATAGAGTCCCGCATTGCCGCCGATATCCGGATCGCGGCACCAGCGCACCGCGGCGAGCGCTTTGGCCGATTCGGGGGTGGGTTTGGCTTTGGCCCTGCTCTGCGCCGTCGCCATGCCGAGCAGGCCCGACATCAGGTCGGCGCCGCCGTTTTTCGCCGCATCCTGCGCTGCGACCGGAAAGATCAGCGGGGCGGGGCAATCGGTCACCGGCGCCGCGTCGGGCGATGCAGGGATTTTGCGCGGCCATTGGACCTCGGCGAGCGCGGCGTCCATCCACTGCGCCAATTCGGCGGGCGAGCGGGTCTGCGACGAGGCGCGCAGCTTCACATACCAGCCCCCGACCGGAAGCATCATCACCCCCGAACTGCGATAGGGGCCGCTCATCGGCTCATAGACGGCCTTCAGCCCCGACGCGCTCGATTGCTCCGGCGGGACGAAGGCCTGCGGCCCGACGACAACCGCCGGACGGCCGAAGGTGTTGCGGTTCTCGATCCCCCATTGCGCCTGCGCAAACCACACCGGCACCGCGCCGTTGGTGTTGCGAAAGATATAGAAGGTGAGCGATTCGGCGGCGTTGCCGACGGTATAGGACAGGCCGACATCAAGGTCGTCGGCGGCATAGGCCATGCCGCGCTCGCGCGGCGCGCCGCCGAGCGTCGCTGGGACGGCGATACCGCTATGCTTGTGTTTCCACGCCTTGCCGGTTTTCAGCGGGAGCGGCTGTTGCGCCGACGCGGGCGCGCCAGCAAGCGATGTCGCCGTCATGGCCACCAAAAGGGCCTTCAACCAATGACTTGCCATGTGCCACATCCCCCGATCAGCAGCCGAGGCTGTCAGATCGGGGTCGTGTTGGCAAGCGCTGGTTGGCGCCTCAGGCGGCGGTCGCGGCCTTCAGCTTGTCGACGAGGTCGGTGCGTTCCCACGGGAAGGCTTCGCCCGTCGCAGTGCGGCCGAAATGGCCATAGGCAGCGGTCTGCTTGTAAATCGGCTTGTTGAGGCCGAGGTGGGTGCGGATACCCTTGGGCGTCAGGCGCACGAGCTGCGGGATCACCGCCTCCAGCTTGCCTTCGTCGACATTGCCCGTGCCGTGCAGGTCGACATAGATCGACAGCGGTTCGGCGACGCCGATCGCATAGGAGAGCTGGATCGTGCAACGGCGCGCGAGGCCCGCGGCGACGATGTTCTTGGCGAGATAACGCGTGATATACGCTGCCGAGCGGTCAACCTTGGTCGGGTCCTTGCCGCTGAACGCGCCGCCGCCGTGCGGGCTCGCGCCGCCATAGGTGTCGACGATGATCTTGCGGCCGGTGAGGCCCGCGTCGCCATCGGGACCGCCGATCTCGAAACGCCCGGTCGGGTTGATGTGATAGACGGTGTTCGCGGTCAGCAGTTCGGCGGGGAGCACGTCGGCGATCACGCCGAGCACATATTTGCGCAGCTCGGTGTATTTCGCTTCGTCGCCTTCGCCATTGTGGAAATAATAGCCCGGCGCGTGCTGGGTCGACACGACGATCGCGGTCGCTTCGACCGGGCGCTCGTTAGCGTAGCGCAGCGTGACCTGGCTCTTGGTGTCGGGCTCGAGGAAGGGCGCGGTGCCCGCCTTGCGGTCGGCCGCCATGCGCTCGAGGATCTTGTGGCTGTAATCGAGCGTCGCGGGCATCAGGTCGGGGGTCTCATCCGAGGCATAGCCGAACATGATGCCCTGGTCGCCCGCGCCTTCGTCCTTGTCGCCGCTTTCGTCGACGCCCTGTGCGATATGCGCCGACTGGGCGTGGAGATTATTCTCGAAGCGGAAGCTTTCCCAGTGGAAGCCGTCCTGCTCGTAACCGATTTCGCGCACCGTGTTGCGCACGGTCGCTTCGATCTCTTCGAGCGCACCCGCTGCCCATTCGCCGTTCTCGAACACGCCCTTGCAGCGGATTTCGCCGGCGAGGACGACGAGCTGGGTGGTGGTCAGCGTTTCACATGCGACGCGGGCTTCGGGGTCCTTCGACAGGAACAGGTCGACGATCGAATCGCTGATCTGGTCGGCTACCTTGTCGGGATGTCCTTCGGACACGCTTTCGGAGGTGAAGAGGAAGCTGTTGCGCATGGAGAGCCTTCTGTGAACGGATATAAAGGAAGCTTTATGTGAGGGTGCTGTTAGCGTCCGCGCCGACGAAAGGCAATGGCCAGCGCGAGTAGCAGCAACGCAAATCCGACGGGTAGCATATTGCCGAACCGGGCGAAGAGGGTGGGCGCGTGGGCGGGGGGCAGCACCGTGTCGATGCGCCCCGCCGCGTGCATGGACAGCGATTCGAGCAGCTGGCCGTCGGCGCCGATCACCGCGCTGATCCCCGTCGGGGTCGCGCGCACGACGGGCAGGCCTTCCTCGATCGCACGCAGCCGCGCCTGTGCCAGATGCTGCGGCGGGCCCCACGCGCCGAACCACGCGTCGTTCGACGGGTTGAAGATGAAGTCGGGACGATGGGCGCGGTCGACGACCTGTCCCGAAAAGATGATCTCGTAACAGATTTGCAGTCCCGCCCGGCCGAAGGCGCCAAGGTCGAGCGTGTGCGGGCCGGGGCCGGGCCAGAAATCGATGTCGCCGGGGGCGAGGCGCGACAGCCCGATCGCCGACAGGATCGGCCGCATCGGCAGATATTCACCATAGGGGACGAGGTGCGCCTTGTCGTAGCGCGGGCCGAGCGTCCCGTCGGCGTGCACCGTCATCACCGCGTTGCGCGCGCCGACGACATCGCCATCCCCGTCGAGTTCGAGCTTGAGCGCGCCGAGCAGCATCAGGTCCTGCGGGTTCATCAGCCGGACCAGCCGCGCGCGCGCTTCGGCAGGCGAGCGATCGTAATAAGGGGCCGGATAACCGGTTTCGAGATAGTCGGGCACCGCCGCCTCGGGCCACAGGATCAGGCGCGGGGTGGCGTCCTTCGGCGCGGTCAGCCGCGCGAGCTTGGCAAAATTGGCGTCGGCCTTGGCTCCGACCCATTTGTCCTGCTGGCCGACATTGGGCTGGACGACGGTGATGGGGATACCGCGCGCGCCCTTCGAGCGGACTGCGGCGTCGGCGCTGCTCGCCATTTGCGCCAGCGATGCCGCACCCCACAGTAACAGCAGCGAGGCGAACAGCCCGCCTGCGGCCTTGGGGCGGCGCAGCCACGCCAGCAGGAGGGCGGCGGCAAGCAGGACGATCAGGCCGCTCATGCCATAGGTGCCGATCCATCGCGCGGGCGCCGCAACATGGGGCACCGCGATCACCCCCAGCGAATTCCACGCAAAGCCGGTGAACACCCAACTGCGCAGCCATTCGGTGAGCGTCCAGAACGCGGCGAAAGCGAGAAGGAAGGACAATGTCGCTGCGGGCGCGCGCTGTGCGGTTCGGCCGACGAGCCAGGCGCCCCACGCCGCGAGCGCGGGATAGACCGCGAGATAGAGCGACAGCAGCACGACCGCGATCCATCCGAGCCATGCCGGCATCGCGGCCTGATAGGTGAAAGCGGTCGCGATCCAGCCCAGCCCGACGACGAAATGGCCGACGCCGAAAGACCAGCCGAGCCCGAAGGCGCGCCAGCCGCGCGGACTCCGTGCCACGAGCGCCATCCACCCGCCAAATGCGACGAGGGTCAGCGGCCAGAGGTGGAGCGGCGCGAAGCCGGTCGCCGAAACGGCGCCGAGCAACAGGGCGAGAAGCTTTGGCCAGCGGTCGGCGAAAGCGGCGATGCGGGAGGAGGTCGCGGTCACGCGCGCTGCTTTAGCCGGGCACCGTCATGCCGACAATGGCGCTTGCCAAATCCTGCGTCTTTGTCCAATTTCCGCGCCGGTCGCGCAGGGCAGGACATGGGCGGGAGACGCGTATGTGGTGGGCGATGGCGATGCTGCTCGCGGGCAGCTATTCGGACATGGTGACGGATCCGGCGGCCGACGCCGCCGAGGCGGCGGTGGCCGATACGGACACCGGGGCCGCCGGCTATGCGATGCAGGCGCCGGGCTGGCTCGAAGCATTGCCCGACACGCGCCGCCGCGAGGTGCGCTGCGTGACGCTCGCCGATCAGGTGCTGGAAGACGTCGGCGGTGGTCTTCGCAAGGACAGCCTTGGTCTGACCACCGCGAAGGCCGACATGCTCGCGGCGCGGCTGACCGAGGCGATCATGGTCGAGAATGGCTATAGCGAAGCGGGGGTGAACGCGATTTACAACGCCGATTTCGAAGCCATGTCCTGGCAGAATCAGGAGCGCAGCGAGGCCCAGCGTTCGGCCGCGATGACGCAGGATACCGGCCGCTGTCGCGCGCTGTTCGACAGCATCGATCTGTCGCGCGGCACAGCGCAGCTACTGACCCCGATCGCCGGGCCGAACGCCGCGCAATGCTATGCGATCGTCAACATCCTCGCCGACCGCGCCGAACTGGCCAGCCCGGACCAGCGCAGGCTCGAAGCGATCCGTGAGCGTATCGAAAAACGTCACTATGCCGATCGCGACACGGGCGAAGCTGCGGATATGGAGCTGAACGACCAGGTCGGGCTGTTCAATCCCGAAGCCTTCGACGCGCTGCCCAAAGCGATTACCGAACCGCGGCGCGCCGCCTGTTTCGCGATGGCGGGCGGCTAGGCCGCGATCAGAGCATATATTTCATCCTGATCGACTGGCGCATGTCGCCCGCGACGACAAAGCTCGCCGATTTGAAGCTCGGCGGGCCGACGGTGATGGTCGGGTTGCGCGAAAAGCCGAAGCCTTCCTTGGGCAGGAAGATCGCCGTATCCATCTTGTTGTTGCTGTTCTCGTCGTGGACCACCGCGATCGCATAGGTGCCTGTTGCGGGGGCATGGACGAAAAAATCGCCCGCGTCGGCGGCCTTTACCGCCAAGCGAACCGATCCCTTGTCCTTGCTGCAATCGGGAAAGGCCTTGGGATTGGTCGTGAGACACACGAGGAGCTGCCCCTTCGCATTGCGCAGCCCGGTGACGCTGACTTCAACCGTCGGCGGCGGTGCGCTCGCGGCGGCGGTGAGCAGCAGCAAAATCGCCAAGCCCGATATCGGTGCCGCACGCCTTGTCCCAGAAGCGGAAATAGAGCCCATAATTCCCCCGGTAAGCGGCGTGATGCTGCTCGTGATGCGTCGCGGTTATCAGCCATCGCCCGATGCGTCCATGCACCAGCGCGCGCGGGAACATCTCCCACCCCATATGATTGCCGACGCCCATCACGGTCATGATCGCAAGCACGAGGCCGAGCATCGCGACATGGATCGGGATGAGGAAGACCAGCACCGGAATGACGACCGCGCCGGTAACCGCCTCGACCGGATGGAAGCTCATCGCCGCCCAGGCCGTCGGCGGGCGGCTGTCGTGATGCACGCTGTGCGCGAGGCGGAACAGGCGTGGGCGGTGCATCCAGCGGTGCGTCCAGTAGAACCATGTGTCGTGGAGGAGGAGGTAAGCGCAAAGGCTGACCGGCAGATACCAAAGGGGAAAGATATCGACATCGGTGTAGATGCGCGTCCAGTCTTGCGCCTGCCATCCCCACGCGACGATGCCGGCCGGAATGCCATAGATGGCAGCGCTCGCAAGGCTCCAGCCGATCTCACGCTTCATCTGGGGTTCGAGGCCGCGATAGAGGCCGGGGTGCTTCAACCGCGTCGCAAAGGCGAAGGCGCCGCTGGTGATCAGGTAACGCACCCCGACGATTGCGGTCATCGCGAGCGCGGAGAACAGGATCGCCCAGCCGGTCATCGCGCAAGGCTAGTCGCTCGGCGCGGCGTTGCAATGGCTTTCGCCGGGGCGGCAGGCGGGCTAGGGCAGGGGGATGGCGGGGCAAAGCATCGATAAATGCGATATCGCGATCGTCGGCGGCGGGCTGGCCGGCGGGCTCGCGGCGCTCGCGCTGGCGCGGCAGCGGCCCGACCTCGACATCCGGCTGGTCGAACCGGGGCCGGTCGGCGGCAACCATGTCTGGTCCTTCTTCGACAGCGATATCGCGAAAGCGGATCGCTGGCTCGTCGCGCCGCTCGTCCGCCATCACTGGCCGCGCTACGACGTGGCCTTCCCCGCGCATCAGCGCACCCTGCGGATGGGCTACAAGAGCATCACCGGCGAGGCGCTGGCCGAGGCGGTCGCGGCGGCGCTGCCCGAAGACCATGTCATCGCCGACAAGGCGAAGCATGTCGCGCCCGACCATCTGCTGCTGGCGCGCGGCGGACGGCTTTCGGCGAAGCGCGTGATCGATGCGCGCGGCGCGGGCAAGTTTCCGACGCTCGACTGCGGCTGGCAGAAGTTCGTCGGGCAGGCGCTGACCGTGACCGGCGGGCATGGCGTCGAACATCCGGTCGTGATGGACGCGACGGTCGAGCAGCAGGACGGCTATCGCTTCGTCTATCTGCTGCCCTTCGATGCCGAGACGCTGTTCGTCGAGGACACTTATTACAGCGACGATCCCGACCTCGATGCTTCGCTGATCCGCGAACGCATCGCGGCTTATGCCGCCGCGCACGGCTGGGACATCGCCGCCACGACGCGCGAGGAAAGCGGCGTGCTCCCGGTGGTGATCGCGGGCGATTTCGACCGGCTGTGGCCGGCATCCGACCGGACAGCGCGGATCGGCGTCCGCGCGGGGATGTTTCACGCCACCACCGGCTATTCACTGGCGCACGCCGTGCGCACCGCCGCTGCGCTGCCCTCCCTTGTCGACCGCAGCGCTTTCGCCGAAGTGCTGCGCGACCGCGCCCGGGCCTCCTGGCGGCGCCAGCGTTTCTACCGGATGCTCGGTGCGATGCTGTTCCGCGCTGCCGAACCCGATGCGCGATATCGCACCTTCGAGCGCTTCTACCGCCTGTCGCCGCGCCTGATCGCGCGCTTCTATGCCGGCGGCTCGACCACCGCCGACAAGCTGCGGCTCCTGTCGGGCAAGCCCCCGGTACCCATCGGCCGTGCGATCGCCGCGCTGGCGAAACGCGACTGGTTGTGACGCGCCGCGCCATCGTTATCGGCGCGGGCTTCGGCGGACTCGCGCTCGCGATCCGGCTCCAGTCGGCGGGGGTTGCAACGACGATCGTCGAGGCGCGCGACAAGCCCGGCGGACGTGCCTATCATTGGGTCAAGGATGGCTTCACCTTTGACGCGGGGCCGACCGTGATCACCGATCCGCCGTGTCTGCAGGAACTTTGGGGGCTGACCGGGCAGGACATGGCTGCGGACGTCGAGCTGGCGCCGGTCATGCCCTTTTACCGGCTCGACTGGCCCGACGGCACCAGCTTCGATTATTCGAACGACGAAGCCGCGCTCCGCGCCGAAATCGCCAAGCTCCACCCCGCCGACGTCGAGGGTTACGACCGCTTCCTCACTTATTCGAAGGGCGTCCATGAACAGGGCTATGTCAAGCTCGGCGCGGTCGCCTTTCTCGACTTCGCGTCGATGATCCGGGCGGCGCCGGCGCTGATGAAATATCGCGCCTGGCGCAGCGTCTATTCGATCGTGTCTTCCTATGTGAAGGACGAGCGGCTGCGGCAGGCGCTGTCGTTCCACACATTGCTCGTCGGCGGCAACCCGATGACGACGAGCGCGATTTACGCGCTGATCCACACGATCGAGAAACAGGGCGGCGTCTGGTTCGCGCGCGGCGGCACCAATGCGCTGGTGTCGGGGATGGTGCGATTGTTCGAGCGGCTGGGCGGCACGCTGCGGTTCGGCGATCCTGTGACGCGCATCGAAACCACCGCCGACCGGGCCACGGGCGTGACGACGCGCAGCGGCTGGTGCGGCGATGCCGACATGGTCGCGTGTAACGGCGACCTGATGCACAGTTACCGGGATTTGCTCGCCGGGCACCCGAGAGGTGCGAACGCCGCGCGCAGCCTGTCGCGCAAACGCTGGTCGCCGTCGCTGTTCGTCGTCCATTTCGGGGTGAAGGGCACCTATCCCGAAGTTGCGCACCACAGCATCCTGTTCGGCCCGCGTTACAAGGGGCTGCTCGACGACATCTACAGGAACGGCGTCGTGCCGGGCGATTTCTCGCTCTATCTTCACCACCCCAGCGTCACCGATCCCGGCATGGCACCGTCGGGGCACTCGACCTTCTATGCGCTCGCCCCCGTCGCGCATCTGGGCAAGGCCAAGGCCGACTGGGACGGCGAATTCGGCGAACGCTTCGCCGATGCGATCCTCGAGGAAGTCGAACGCCGCGTCGCCCCCGGCCTCCGGGCCAATCTCGTCACACGATTCCACTACACCCCCGCCGATTTCGGCCGCGACCTGTCGGCGCATCTCGGCAGCGCTTTCAGTCTTGAGCCCGTCCTCTGGCAAAGCGCGTGGTTCCGCGCGCACAACCGCGACGATGTGATTTCCAACCTTTACTTCGTCGGCGCGGGGACGCATCCGGGCGCGGGTATCCCGGGGGTCGTCGGCAGTGCCAAGGCGACCGCCAGTCTGATGTTGGAAAAATGATGAAACGCCTTGCCGTCTATTGCGGGTCCGCGACCCCCGAAGATCCGATCTATATCGAAACCGCGCGCCACGTCGGCCGCACATTGGCCGAGCGCGGCATCGGCGTCGTCTATGGCGGCGGCCGGCTCGGGCTGATGGGCGCGGTCGCCGACAGCGCATTGGAAGCCGGCGGCGAAGTGATCGGGATCATCCCCGACGCGCTCGTCGGTGCCGAGGTCGCGCACCGCGGCTGCACCGAGCTGCACGTCGTTTCGGGGATGCACGAACGCAAGAAGATGTTCACCGACCTCTCCGACGGCTTCCTCACCATCCCCGGCGGCGTCGGCACGATGGACGAATTGTGGGAAGCGATCAGCTGGGCGCAGCTCGGCTATCATGCCAAGCCTGTCGGGCTGCTCAACGCCGCGGGTTTCTATAACGACCTGATCGCGTTCAACCGCCATATGGTCGAGGTCGGCTTCATCCGCCCCGCGCACGCGGGCATCATGATCGTCGATGCGGGGCTCGACGACCTGCTCGACAAGATGGCGGCTTACGAACCACACAAGACGATCTTCGCGATGAAGGCCGAAAATCTGTAATGATCGCGGCGGGGGCCTATGACGCACATGCCCTCCACGGTTTCGCGCACGACAGCATCGCGCGCGGATCGAAAAGCTTCGCACTGGCAAGCCAGCTCTTCGACCGTGAAACGCGCGAGCGTGTCTGGCTGCTCTATGCCTGGTGCCGCGCCGCCGACGACCTGACCGACGGACAGGACCATGGCGGCGCGATGAAGCCGGGGCAGGATCCGGTCGCCGCGGTCGCGCATATCCGCGTGCAGACCGACCGGGCCTTTGCCGGCGAACCGACCGGCGAGATGGCCTTCGACGCGCTTGGCTTCCTGCTCACCGAGATTGCGATACCGCGCGCGGTGATCGACGACATCATCGCAGGGTTCGAACTCGACGCGCAGGACTGGCGCCCGCGCAGTGAGGACGACCTGCTCCGCTATTCCTATCATGTTGCAGGCGCGGTCGGGGTCGCAATGGCGCTCGTGATGGGCATCGACGCGGCCGATGAAACGACACTCGACCGCGCCTCGGACCTTGGCATCGCCTTTCAGCTTGCGAATATCGCACGCGACGTCGCCGAGGATGCCGCCGCCGACCGCTGCTACCTGCCCGTCGAATGGATGGTCGAACTCGACATTCCGCCGGGGCAGCATATGCACCCCGCCTTCCGCCCGCGTCTTGCCGTGATGGCGAAATGGCTTGCCGAAATGGCGGAGGAATATGAGGCGTCGGCGCGCTGGGGCGCGCGCAAGCTGCCCCCGCGCAGCCGCTGGGCGGTGCTGGCCGCCGCGGGCATTTACGGCGACATCGCGCGCGAGGTGCGGGCGCGCGGCGACCATGCGTGGGACCACCGCGCATCGAGTTCCCTGGGTGCCAAGCTTGGCTGGGTCGCGCGTGCGGGCTGGTCGGTGCTGCGCCGCCCGCCGCAGCGGCGGATCAGCCGCGACGGCCTCTGGACGCGCCCGCGTTGTGGTGCGGCCGCATGAGCCATCTCGAATGGATCGCCGCGGCCTTCGTGCTCGCCAATGTCGCGCTCGTCGCGCTGCGCAGCGTGTGGAACTATCCCTTCGCGCTCGTCGCCGTGACACTCTACGCCTTCGTCTTCTTCGAGGCGAAGCTCTACAGCGACATGCTGCTCCAGGGCTTTTTCTTCGCGCTCAACCTTTATGGCTGGGCGGCGTGGGTGCGCGCGCGCGACGACAGTGGGGTTCCGGTGCGCTGGATGACCGATCGGGCGCGTCGCGGCTGGGCGGCGGCGACGATCGCCGCCTGGGCGTGCTGGAGTTTTGCGATGGACCGCACCACCGATGCCGCGGCGCCGTGGATCGACGGCGCGATCGCGATGCTCAGCATCACCGCGCAATGGCTGCTCGCGCGCCGCCGGGTCGAAAGCTGGTTTCTCTGGATCCTCGTCGACCTGATCGCGATCCCGCTGTTCGCATCGCGCGGCCTCTATGCGACCAGCGCCGTCTATGTCGTGCTGCTCGGTCTGTCGATCGACGGGCTGATCCAGTGGCGCCGCGCCGCCGCGACGGGCAGGATGGCGCCATGACGCGGCACATCTGTCTCCACGGCGCCGAAAGCACCGGCAAGTCGACGCTCGCGCCGCGGATCGCGCTCCGGCTCGGCGGGCTCGTCGTACCCGAATATGGCCGCACCTATGCCGAAGCTAACGGCACCGACCTCGACGAGGTCGACCTGCTCGCGATCTTCGACGGCCACCGCGCGGCAACGCGGATCGCGCTCGCACAACGGCCCGACTGGCTGATTTCCGACACCGATCCGCTGATGACACAGGCGTGGGCGATCATGCTGCTCGGCCGCCGTCTGCCCGAAATCGACCTGTGGGATGAGGTCGCCGATCTGTATCTCGTCCCAGCGATGGACCTGCCCTGGCAGGAGGACGGCACGCGCCTGTTCGGTAGCGAACTCGCACGGATGCAGTTCATGGAGGTCGCGATCGGCGAGCTCGACCGGCGGGGGCTCAAATGGGCGTGGGTCGAGGGCGAAGGCGATGCGCGGCTGGAGAATGCGCTGGCGGCGATAGCGGCGGAGTTGCCCTGACCGAATTTGCGGATGGGGTCAGTGTCGGCTTTGGGGTGGGAAGCGGACGCTCTAAAGCCCAAAATATCTCGTGCGCACAAGCCTGCCGAGGTAGAAACCTGCGATGGCTCCTGCCGATGGCCAGAGGGGGCCGAAGATAAAATCTAGCGCACTTGTGGAACGCAGATTTTCAGGGTGTTGGCTCTGCCACTGGCTTATGTATGCAATCATGATGATTGGCACCGGCAACAAGGCGATACATCCTACCTTGTGACTTGGCATTACGAGGCCGACAAAAAATCCAACCACGAAACCAATAATCAGAAGAGCTTCAATCCCAAGCATATGCCCCGGTAGAGGCTATGACCGACGTCCGCAATTGGTCGATTGCCGCCATCGCATCCGGATCGGGAGCGAATGGCGAAAACGGGGTGGTGAGCTGACATCGTGTGCGAATGTTGTATGATTGCCCGATGGCAGCCCATGACGAATACGAAACCTATCA
>JAIUPN010000016.1:0-90000 GCA_020160755.1 Pseudomonadota bacterium | reverse complement strand
TCGGCATGGCGTGGGCCTGGCTGATCGCCGCGCCGCTGCTTTTGCTTGTGACCGCGCGCCTGTCGGCCCCGCTGATCCGGGTCACCCTGTGGGACATCGCGCGGGCGATGCTGCCGGGGCTCGCGCCCGCGCTGGTGATGGCGATCGGGGTCGGCTTTGCCGCCGAAGCGATCGCGCCGCTCGGCCTTGCCGCGCCGATACGGCTCGCGGCGCTCGTCGGGCTCGGGGTCGCGCTCTATGGCGCGTTGCTGTGGATGCTCGAACGCGACGCGCTCGCCGAAGTGATTCGCCTTGTATTACGCCGCCAGCCGCCCGCGGCCGACGCCCCCGCTCAGGACGCGATATAGTCGCGCATCGCCGCGGCTTCGGCCTCGATCTTGTCGATGCGATATTTGACGAGGTCGCCGATCGACACGAATCCGACGAGTCGGCCGCCGTCGACCACCGGCAGGTGGCGAATGCGGCGCTGCGTCATCTGTGACAGCGCCGCGATGACCGCCGTTCCCGGATCGCAGGTCACCGGCGTCTTGGTCATCACTTCGTCGAGCTGGCGATCGAGCGCTTCGGGACCATAGGAGGACATCAGCCGGACGAGGTCGCGTTCGGAAAATATGCCGACGATCGCCTCACCCTCCATCACCGGGACCGCGCCGATACGGTGCTGCGCAAGCAGGTCGAGCACCGCGCGAACACTATCTTCCTTGCGCGCCGAAATGATTGCACCCGTCCGTCCGTGAAGGATCGCTCCGATCGTCATGCTTGCCGCTCCCCATGTCGATTCTGTCGAGGCAAAGCCTATCATGATTCGCGGCAAAGCCGAAACACCCGGCCGCATCCCATTCGCGCTTGGCCTTGCCTCCGGGCTGGTCCATGGAAGCCGCCATGGTCAAACGCTCTCCGCTCGACGACGGCGACACGTCGAAAATTGCCTGGGCGCGCTATCGCCGGCTGATGAAGGGCATGGCGCTGGTCTCGCTGCTCGCAGTCGTCGGCGCGCTCGGCTGGCTTCGCTTCACGATGGGCGAATCGCTGACTATCCACATGATGATCGCGACCGCCGCCGGGGTGGGCCTGTCGGTCCTGCTCGGCGCCGCGTTGATGGGGCTTGTCTTCCTGTCGAGCGGCAGCGGCCATGACGAAGCGATCGAAGACCCGTTCGAAGACGATCCGGATATGAACCATGACCGATAACAAGCCAGACTGCCCGCGCGATCCGATCCTGCGCGTTGTACCGCGCCCCGCCGACATCAATGCCAACGGCCATATCTTCGGCGGCTGGGTCCTCAGTCAGATGGATATCGCGGGCGGCATCGTCGCCGGACGCGAGGCGCAGGGCGCGGTCGCGACGGTCGCGATCGAGACGATGGAATTCATCGCGCCGATCCTGCTGCGCGACATCATCTCCATCTACGCGCATATCGAACGGCGCGGCCGCACTTCGCTGGCTATCCGGCTCGAGGTGATTGCGACGCGCGATCGCGGCGAGAATGAGGTGAAAGTAACCGAGGGCGTGTTCACCTTTGTCGCGCTCGATGAAAATCATCGTCCGCGTCCGCTGCCGCCGGCCTGACGCGGGCCATCGGGACGAATCAGTCGCCCTTCAATTTCTGGCGGAAGGTCTGGGCAAGACTGTCGTTCGCAGGGACGCGGACGCGCCAGACCCAGCTCGACCCGCGCCGCTCCCACCCCGCAGGAGTCGGATCGAGCGCGAAGGGAATCAGCATTTCGACCTCGGCATCGAAAGGCCGGGCGTTGGTCAGCATGACCTGCCACAGGCGGTAGTCGGGGTTCGGATCGTTCTGGACCGCGACCTTATATTGGACCGCGGGGCTTGAGCCGATGTCGTAATCGACCCGCTCATCCTTTGCCTTGTCGCCGATCCTCGCCTCACCAACGAGCAGGCGGCGGCTGCCGATCGTTTCGAATATCGTCGCCATGCCCGCGGGAAGCGCGAGCCCCAGCCCGTCCGCTTCGCGATTCTGCGCCCGCAATCGCATCGTCAGCGGCTGCGGGCGCCCGTCGCCGAAATTATAGAGCGTCGCCGCATATAGCTGTTCGACCGCGACCTTGTCCTTCGCCAGCAGCGCGACCTGCTTCTGTCCCTTCGCCGACACGTCGACGCGAAAGGGGATCCGATAGAATTTGAGGTCGCCGAGGTCTTCCGCCGGCGGCGCGATCGGCGCCGGTGGCGGAGGAGGTGGCGGCGGAGGCGGAGCCATCGCATACATCATCCGGTCTTCGCGCCGCCGCGCCGTCACCATGACTTCTTCGGCAACGCCGCCAAAATTCTGCTCGACCTCGATGATCGGCGGCAGCTCCCACAAGGGATGCGTGCTCGTAATATCCATCGGCCAGCATTTCAGCATCAGCGCGCCGGGCGTGCTGCGCGGCAGCGGCGGGCTGTACATTTTGTTGAGTCGACCCGCGATCACATTGAGCTGCGCGCCTGGAAAGCTCGTCACCCCGCCATTGGCGACGGTAATCCACCCCGTCAGCCCCAGCGTCTTTCCGTCGGCACCGCGGTCGGCGACATAGTTGGCGGCCCAGTCGAACCCCTCGGCGAGATAAAGGAGCTGCACCTTCACCGTCCGCGCCGCCTTGCTCTCGACGAGCACCGATAGCGTCGGCTTCGCCGAAAGATCCTTGGGCACGCGCGGATAAAGCATCCGCTCGGGGAGCCCCGAACAGGCGAGCGCCTCGACTCCGGCCGCAGTCTGGACGATGACGCCGCCGTTCGGCCCCGACTGGATCACCGCTTCCTGTTCGACGACCTTTCCGGTCGCAAGGCTGGTGCGTCGCAGCGTCACACTGCGCTTGAGATAGGCATCGACGAGCCCCGCCGGCGACAGCAGCCGCGCGTCGCGATTCTTTTCGATCACGCCGTCGGGCAGGCCGCTGACCACGGCGGTTTCGGGGAGCAGCCCCTCGGCCACGCCCTCGAATCGCAGCACCGAAGTTCCCGCGGGCAACGTGACGGTGCGCGTTTCGGTGATGAAGGCGAAACCCTGCGGCCAGTTCGGATTGATCGGCCCGCTCCCGCGCGACGGCGCGCGATAGACGGTGACCGCGGCATCGTCGATCTTCGCCGACACAACCACGGGCGGCGCAGCCTGCGCGAGCAAGGGTGCGGGCGCGAGCAGCGCCGCGACCCATATCGACAGGGGCCAGGCCCGCATCGCGCGGATCTCAGTAACGCGAATCGAATGTGACGGTCAGGTCGACCTTGCCATTGGCGGGTACCGGAACCTGCCATTCGATACGGTCGGCCGAGATGCGCTCGCCCTTCAGGCTTTCGTCGCTGATCCGGACGTCGCCATAGAGGCCGTCCTGTGCGAGCAGCACCGTGACCGGCGCCGGCCGCGCGTTGCTGACCGTATATTTCATTCTGGTCACCCAGCGCGAATCGCCCTTTCGCGTCCGCGACACGACCGTTGGCTGAACCTTGACGTCGAATGCATCGCCCGTGCGCAGCGACATCGCCGAGCCCATCGGCGTGTGACCGATCTGGTTCTCGCCGATAAATTGCGGGTCGCCGCGCGCGTCGCGCATATAGACGCGGATCGTGCCCGCGGGGAGCTGGTCGCCGAGCCCGCCCTGACGCGAGGTCGAGAAGCGCAGCACGCTCGCGGTGCTCACCGGCTCGGTGTTGCTGCCGAGCCAGCGATTGACATATTCATAGGTCGAGCGCGCGGGCGCGCCCTTCACGTCGAGGAAGCTCACCTGCTTCTGCTGCGCGTTGGCAATCGTCGTGCGCTGGGCGAGCGGATAAAGATAATAGTCGCCGAGCCGCTCGCGGTCGTTTGATTCGGTGCCCGCCGAATCCATCGCGCCGCTCATCTGCCGAAAACCCCCACCCCCGCCCGGGCTGCCCGCGACGAGCAAGGTGCGCGCATTGCTGAACGTCGTGCCGGTGCTGTTGGTGAGCGTCACCCAGCCCTGAATATCCATGGCGCCCTTGG
The DNA here is from genome assembly GCA_020160755.1 of Pseudomonadota bacterium. Taxonomy (GTDB): domain Bacteria; phylum Pseudomonadota; class Alphaproteobacteria; order Sphingomonadales; family Sphingomonadaceae; genus Sphingopyxis. The sequence continues at coordinate 86,041 of JAIUPN010000016.1, read as the reverse complement.
CGGCGTCGAACAGCGCCACATAGTCGGCGGTCCAGCCAAGGTTCGGGGTGAGATAGGAAAGCCGCGCGGGGACGGTGCCGGCGTTCGCGGCATCGACCGTGACCGACAGCGTCGGCCGCGCGCGCAGATTCGGCGGCAGCCGGTCGAACACCGCGCGCACCGGCAGGCCATCGTCGCGAAGGACCTCGATCCGCTCGCCGATCTGGAGCACGATGCCGCCGTTCGCCGCGAGCACCTTCGCGCGTTCGGTGCGTTCGGCGCCGGTGGCCGGGTTGGTGCGGACGAGGGTGATCGACTGGCCGACCGCCTTGTCCATCAGCTTGTCGGGGGTGAGCAGGTCGAAATCGAAATTCTGCTCGACGATCCCGATGCCCGGTCCCGAGAGCGTCACCGTTTCGGGGCGGATGCGCGCCGATACGTCGGGAAACTCGATGCGGTTGCGCCCGGCGGCGACGCTGAGCTGGCGGTCGTCCTGCACGAGCGACTGGCCATTGTTATAGATGGTGACCGCGACATCGCCCTGCGCGTTACCGGTCGCAGCCTCCTGCGCGAAAACCGAAGAAGACATCCCGCCGACGAGCAAGGGCAAAGCGGCCAAGGCCAACACGCGCATAAAAAACCTCCCCGCAGGATATGTCCCGCGGGGAGGCTATGTCATGCGAATCGGAAAAACCAGTGTGAAAACGCTGGCTTATTCGGCCGCTTCGACGTCGGTGCTGCGCGTCGCCAGCGTACGGCGCGTACGGCGCGGCTTGGCGGCAGGCGCTTCACCTTCGGCATCGCTTTCGGCGCTGCGGTCGGGACGACCGATCGCGGGCGGCAAAACGGCAGTGTCGATCCCGGCATCACCCTTGTCGACGCTGTCGTCCTGACGCGGGCGGCGAGCCGGCCGGCGCGCGGGACGCGGAGCTGGTTCCTGTTCGGCGGCTTCTTCGCGTACGGCCGGGGCTTCGCTGCGATCGTTCCGATCGTCACGCGCCTCGTCCTCGTCGCGATTGCGCGCCGGACGGCTGCGCGCCGGCTGGCGGTTGCCGCGATTGTCATCGTCGCGGTTGCCGCGCGGTTCACGGTTGCCACGATTGTCGTCGTCGCGATTGCCGCGGTTGTCGCGCTGACCGCGGTCGTTCCGCTCATTGCGGTCGCCACGATCATTCCGTTCGCCGCGGTCGTCGCCATTGTCGCCGTCGTCGCGGCCGGTGTCGGCTTCGAAATCGCTGTCGGTATCGTCATGGCCGTCGAAGTCCTCGACGCCGCGAATCTCGCGCTGGCGGTCGTGGCTGCGCTCCTGCCCGTTCTGCGCGTTCTTTTCTTCCTGCCGCGCGCGAAAATCGCTGACGACGCGGAAATAATGGTCGGCGAACTGCAGATAATATTCGGTCTGGACCCGGTCACCCGCAAGCTGCGCGTCGCGCGCAAGGTTGCGATATTTCTCGATCATCTGGGCGCCGTTGCCGCGCGCGCGGCTGTCGATGCGGTTGGCCTGGTCGACTCCGCCGCGACCGCCCGATTGCGACCGATTGTTATTATTGTTGCTGTTGTTGTTGCGGCCGCGACGGCGACCGCTCTGCCGGTTGTTCATGTTCAACTGAGACATCCTGTCGATAAGCTAATAAGCTACGCCAACCCCTTTTGGCCGATCGCGCCATATGCGCGTCGCGCCCGCGCCTCCAAGCGCGGTTCCCTTTACCGCTTGCGCCGGACCCCACGGTCCGCACCAGCATCGTAAGTGGGAAGCAGGCTAGCCGGACCAATTAAGGTATCCCGGTCGGGCCTGTGAGCCGCCCCTACCGTGCTTTGCGGCGGAAACCAAGCGAATTCTTGTGCAGGTGTCAGGCGCGGGTCAGCAAAAGCGCCCTGTCGCGGCCGCCGAGATCCTGTCTGCAGACGACCGAAAACCCCGCCGCCTCGGCGAGCTCGCCTACGGATATATGTTGTGTGTGCCCGATTTCAAGGATGGCGACCCCGCCGGGCGCCAATATGCGCGGCAAATCGGGGATGATGCGCCGATAATCGTCGAGCCCGTCGGCACCGGCGAAGAGCGCGCCTGCGGGCTCATGGTCGGCGACGTCGGGCATGAGCTGTTCAGAATCGGCAATATAGGGCGGGTTGCACAGGATGAGGTCGAACTGGCCGTCGAGACCGGCCGCCCAATCACCGACCCGAAAACGCACCCGATCGTCCAGACCAAGGTCGTCGGCGTTCATTTCGGCCCAGTCGGCCGCCTTTTCGGATTCGTCGATACCCAGACCATGCGCATTGGGCCATTCGGCGAGCGCCGCAAGGAGCAATGTTCCGGGACCGCAACCCAGATCGAGCACCCGTTTCGGCGCATTGTCGCCGAAATAGTCCACCGCCGCCTCGATCAGCGTCTCACTGTCGGGACGCGGAATCAGCATTCCGGGTCCGACTGCCAGCCGGATCGTCCAGAAATCCCGATATCCCACGATATAGGCGACGGGCTCGTGCGCCATCCGTCGCTCGACCAGCGATACGAACTCGGCGGGCACGGCATGACGTGAAGGATCGAGCAGCAGCGCCTGCCGCTCGACGCCCAGCGCGTGCGCCATCAGCAGTTCGGCGTCGAGACGCGGCGTGTCCGACACGCCTTCCAGCCGCTGCGCCGCGTCGCGCAGCGCAGACCGGACGTCAGTCACCCAGCCCCGCCAGCCGCTGCGCCTGATCCTCGGCGATCAGCGCGTCGATCAGTTCGTCCATCTGGCCCTCGATAATCTCGGGCAGCCGGTGGAGCGTCAGGTTGATGCGGTGATCGGTCACGCGCCCCTGCGGGAAATTATAGGTGCGGATACGCTCGGAGCGGTCGCCCGACCCGACCATCGACTTGCGCGCCGACGCCTCGGCGCTGTGAATCTTCTCGCGCTCGAGGTCATAGAGCCGCGCGCGCAGCACCTGCATCGCCTTGGCGCGATTCTTGTGCTGGCTCCGCTGGTCCTGCTGGATCACGACAAGCCCCGTCGGGATATGCGTGATGCGGATCGCCGAATCGGTCGTGTTGACATGCTGGCCGCCCGCCCCCGACGCACGGTAGATGTCGATCTTGAGGTCGCTGTCGTTGATCGCGACGTCTACTTCTTCTGCCTCGGGCAGCACCGCGACGGTCGCGGCGCTGGTGTGGATACGCCCCTGACTTTCGGTCGCGGGGACGCGCTGGACGCGGTGGACGCCGCTTTCGAACTTCAATTTGGCGAACACGCCCTGCCCCGACAGGCTCGCGACGACTTCCTTATAGCCGCCGCCATCGGTCTCGTTCGCCGAAATGATTTCGACCTTCCAACCCTGCCCGTCGGCATAGCGGCTGTACATGCGGAGCAGGTCACCCGCGAACAGCGCCGCCTCGTCGCCGCCGGTCCCGGCGCGGATTTCGAGCATCGCGGCGCGTTCGTCGGCGACGTCCTTGGGCAAGAGCTTGATCGCGAGATCATGCTCGGCGGCAGGAAGCGCTTCCTCGACCGCGGTGATTTCCTCGGCGGCCATCGCCTTCATCTCGGGGTCGGCGAGCATTTCGGTCAGCGAAACAAGCTCGGCGCGCAGCCGCGTCACTTCGGCCGCTGCTTTCGCGACGGGTTCGAGTTCGGCAAACTCCTTCGATGCCGCGACGAAATCGGCGGGCGCCATATCGCCCGTTGCCATGCGCGCCTGCAGCGCGGCATGGCGCTCGATGATGGCGTCGATCTGCTTGGAGGAAACCTGGGCCATCAGAACGCGCGGACGACCGCCTCGGCCTGCTTCGCGCGGTCGCTATCGCCGCGGACGTTGATATGGAGCGCGCCGTCGCGCGTGCCGACCGATACCAACGCGTGCGCCGGAATCTTCGCGGCCTTGTCGAAACGCTTGCGCGGCGAACCGCTCGCCACGATTTCGGCCGAGAAGCCTCCATTGCGGAGTGCCGCCAAGGCCTTCATCGCGAGCGCGAGCTGACCATCGTCCTCGACCGCGATCACCGCATCGAGCCGGTTGTCGATGACGTCATCGGCCAGCAGCATTGCCAGCCGCTCGATACCCGCTGCCCAGCCGACCGCCGGGGTGGGCGGCCCGCCGAGATTCTCGATCAGCCCGTCATAGCGCCCGCCGCCAAGCACCGTGCCCTGCGCGCCCAGCCGGTCGGTGACGAATTCGAACGCAGTGTGGCGATAATAGTCGAGCCCGCGCACGAGACGCGCATTGCGCTCCCAAGCGACGCCCGCGACGTCGAGGCCGGCGGTGACGGCAGCGAAGAAATCCTGCGCTTCGCTGGTGAGGAATGCGTCGATGTCGGGCGCGCTGTCGGCGATCGGACGGTCCTTGGGGTCCTTGCTATCGAGGATGCGCAGCGGATTCTTGTCGAGCCGCGCGATACTGTCTTCGCTGAGGTCGCCGCGATGCGCCTCGAAATGCTCGACGAGCGCGGCGCGCCAGGCGTCGCGGCTTTCGGCATCGCCGAGCGTATTGAGCGTCAGCGTCACGCCCTCGGCGACGCCCAGCTCTTTCAGAAGCTGGTCGGCAAAGACGAGCAGCTCGGCGTCGGCGAGCGGGCTGTCGCTGCCGAGCACTTCGGCATCCAATTGGTGGAACTGGCGATAGCGCCCCTTTTGCGGGCGCTCGTAACGGAACAGCGGGCCGTGCGTCGCGACCTTCAGCGGCGCGAATTGCTGCCAGCCGTTGGTGACATAGGCGCGCGCGATCCCGGCGGTGAATTCGGGGCGCAGCGTGATCGATTCGCCGCCGCGATCGTCGAACGAATACATTTCCTTCGATACGACGTCGGTGGTTTCGCCGAGGCTGCGCGCAAATACCGCGGTCGGCTCGATCACGGGCACCTCGATGCGCTTGTAGCCGTAGAGGCGGCGCACGCGTTCGAACGTGTCGACGACATGCGCGAAACGGTCGGCGAAATCGCCGAGCATGTCCTGGGTGCCGCGCACGGCCTGCGGCGTCGGGATCTTCGCGGATTTGTCCTTGCTCATGCGCCGCGCGTCTAATGGTTTTTCGTCGAAAGGCAAAGCGCGCTTGCAGAGCGGTCGCTGGACCTTCGCGGCATTTGGCGGCAGAGGTATTGCCCATGAAAAAAGCACTGTTCGTCGCAGCGGCTGTGATCGCCGCCCCCGCCCTCCTTTCCCCCGCCATCGCCCAGGACGGCAACAGCCGCCCGCAGCCGGTCGTCCAGCCGCTCACCATCCCGCTGCCGTCCGACAAACCCTATCCGGGTACGATGATATTGAAGGTCGATGCGACGGACTTTGCGCGCGGCATCTTTCACGTGCGCCAGACGATCCCCGTCGCCCGATCGGGCAAGCTGACCTTGCTTTATCCCGAATGGCTGCCCGGCAAGCACGCGCCGCGCGGCGCAATCGCCGAAATGGCCGGTTTCCGGCCCAGCGCGGGCGGCAAGCCGCTCGTCTGGACGCGCCAGCCGACCGACGTCTACGCCTTTGACATCGATGTGCCCGCGGGGACCAAAAGCATCGACATCGCGTTCGACTTTCTCTCGCCGACGCGAACGAGCGAAGGCCGCGTCGTCGTCACGCCGTCGATGATGAATCTGCAATGGGAACAGGTCAGCCTCTATCCGGCGGGCTATTTCACGCGCAATATTCCGGTGCAGCTCGACGTGACGCTGCCCGACGGCTGGACCGGCGCCTCGGCGCTCGACGGGCTCAAGACATCGGGCAACCGCTACAGCTTCGCGCCGACCAGTTACGAGGTGCTCGTCGACAGCCCGATGTTCGCCGGCAAATATTTCCGCAAATGGGATCTCGGCAACAAGGTGACGCTCAACGTCGTCGCCGACGAGCCCAAATATCTCGAGGCCAGCCCCGACCATATCGCGCGTCACGCCGCACTCGTCTCCGAAGCGGTCGCCTTGTTCGGGGTCCGCCATTTCGACCGCTATGAGTTCCTGCTCGCGCTGACCGACGAACTCGGCGGCATCGGGCTCGAACATCATCGCAGCAGCGAGAACAGCCGCAATCCCGACTATTTCACCAAATGGAACGACAATGACAGCGAGCGCGGGCTGCTCCCGCACGAACTGACGCACAGCTGGAACGGCAAGTACCGCCGCCCCGACAAGATGTGGACCCCCGATTTCCGCACCCCGATGCAGGATAATCTGCTGTGGGTTTACGAAGGCCAGACGAGTTTCTGGGACCTCGTCCTAGCCGGACGGTCGGGGATGCAGTCGAAGGAGATGATCCTCGCCGAATGGGCGACGAACGCCGGCAACTACAGCGTCCAGCCGGGGCGGCTGTGGCGGTCGGTCGAAGACACGACGCTCGACCCGATCATCGCCGCGCGCAAGCCCAAGCCCTTCGCAAGCTGGTCGCGGAGCGAAGATTATTACAACGAAGGATCGCTTGTCTGGCTGGAGGCCGACATGCTGATTCGCCAGGCGACGAACAATGCGCGGGGCCTCGACGATTTCGCGCGCGCCTTTTTCGGCGGGCGCGAGGGCGACTGGGGGCAGGACACCTATGATTTCGACGATGTCGTCGCGGCGCTGAACGCCGTTCACCCCTATGATTGGGCGAATTTCCTGCGCGACCGGTTACAGGCGCCGGGACGGCCCGCGCCCATCGGCGGCATCGAGCGCGCGGGGTATCGGCTGGTGTGGCGCGACGCGCCCAACGCCTATGACCGCGATCGCATGGCACAGGCGAAGAATGTCGACCTGACGCATTCGCTGGGGATGTCGGTCGACAAGGATGGTGTCGCCACCGGCATCCTGTGGGACGGCCCGGCGTTCAAGGCCGACATCATCAACGGCACCAAGATCATCGCGGTCGAGGGAGTGAGTTACAGCCGCGAACGGATTGAAAGCGCGATTCGCGCCGCGACCGACGCCAGGACCCCGGTGCGCCTGCTCGTCGAGCGCGGCGGCCGCTATCGTCAGGTCGAGATCGACTATCACGGCGGACTGCGCTGGCCGCACCTCGAAAAAACGGCGAGCGGCCCCGACTGGTTCGACCGGCTGCTCACGCCGCGCCGCGCACTCTAGACTCCGCTTCCGCAAGCGCGAGGCGGCACAACCTCGACCGACGCCCTCGACTTTTGGCTCTTTCCGGCGCTAAAGGCGCGCGCGATTCCAAAACACAAAAGGATCTCCCATGCGTATCGACCTGATTCCCGCCGGCGACAGCCCGCCCGACAGCCTGAATGTCCTGATCGAAGTGCCGATCGGCGGCGAACCGGTGAAGTATGAATTCGACAAGGCATCGGGCGCGCTGTTCGTTGACCGTTTCCTGCACACGCCGATGCGCTATCCCGCCAACTACGGCTTCGTTCCCCACACGCTGGGCGAAGACGGCGATCCGCTCGACGCCCTCGTCGTCGCACGCTCACCGATCGTCGCGGGCGCGGTGGTCAAGTGCCGCCCGATCGGCGTGCTGATGATGGAAGACGATGCCGGCGGCGACGAGAAGCTGCTCTGCGTCCCCGTCAACAAGACCTTCCCCTATTACGACAAGGTCGCGAGCTACAAGGACATGCCCGAAATCGTGCTCCAGCAGATCGAGCATTTCTTCACCCACTATAAGGATCTCGAACCCGGCAAATGGGCGAAGCTCAACGGCTGGGGCGACGTCGACGAAGCAAAGCGCATCATCGTCGAGTGCATCGAGCGCGCGAAGAAGATCGGCTTCTAATTCACGGTGGCGGGCGCCGGGCCTTCGTCCGGCGCCCCGACGATCCGCACGTCGGTTCGCGGATAGGGGATGCGGATGCCCGCTTCCTTGAAACGATCCCAGATCCCCAGGAACACCTCGCCCTGGATATTGCCAAGCCCCGCCTCGGGATCCGAAATCCAGTAGCGCAGCTCGTGCTCGACCGCGCGCTCGCCGAACGCCGTGATCCACACCGCCGGTTCGGGTTCGCCCAGGATGCGGGGATTTTCCCTCGCGGTTTCAGCGATCAACCGCTGCGCGAGGCGCAGGTCGCAGTCATATCCGACCGGAACGCGCATTCGCACGCGCACCTCGGGGCTCGCATAGCTCCAGTTCTCGACCGGCTGCGTCATCAGCAGTTCGTTCGGAATCAAATGCTTCTTGCCGTCGCGCGTGATGACGTTCACCGCGCGCACCCCGATCTTCGCGACGCGCCCGACATTGGGCACGCCGCCGGGCAGCGCCGATCCACCCATCGAACTGCCGTCGCCGACGACGATGATATCGCCCGGCTTGATCGACCGGTCCATCAGCAGGATGATCCCCGCGATCAGATTGCCGACGGTCTTCTGGAGGCCGAAACCGATAGCGAGACCCGCAGCGCCCGAAAAGACCGCGAGCGCGGTGAGGTCGATACCGAGCAGATCGATGCCGAACAGCATCGCAAAAACGAACAGCGCGATCGCAATCAGCTTTTCGGCGAGCAGCCGCTGCGTCGCATCGATCTGCGTGTTGCGACGGAGCAGCCACTTGATCGAGCGCAGGGCGATTCGCACCGCCAGATAGAGCAGCACCGCGACGACGATCGTCGAGAACAGCCCGTAGAGCGACAGCCGGTACGATCCGACGTCGATCCCGATCGCCTTCAGCACGTCGATCGTGCGGAGGACGCCTCCGGGCAGCCCGTCCATCCGGCTCATCCCGCCATCGCCGCAAAGCCGCGTTCGAGATCGGCGATCAGGTCGGCCGGGTCCTCGAGCCCGATCGAAAGCCGGACGAGCGGGTCGGGTTCGGCCCACGCGGCCGCAGTGCGGATATTCGCAGGATCGCTCGGCACGACGAGGCTTTCATAACCGCCCCAACTGAAGCCGATGCCGAAATGCGTCAGCGAATCGATGAAGCGCGTCCGCGCCGCCTCGTCGGCGCCCTTCAGCGTGAAACCGAACAGTCCGCTGGTACCGGTAAAATCGCGCGACCAGATCGCGTGGCCCCGGTCACCCGGCAGCGCGGGATGGAGCACGCGGCCGACTTCGGAGCGCGCAGCGAGCCAGTTCGCGACCGTCAGGCCGCTTTCGCCGTGGCGTTGCATCCGCACGTCGAGCGTGCGCAGCCCGCGCAGCATCAACGCGCAATCGTCGGGCGAAACCGCCTGCCCGAGCTGATAGGCCGCGCTCCGCAGCTTCGGCCACACCGCCCTGGTCGCAGTGAGCGAGCCCATCATCGCGTCGCTGTGTCCGCCGACATATTTGGTGAGGCTCATCATCGTCACGTCGACGCCGTGCGCGAGCGCGGGAAACAGCAACGGCGTCGCCCAGGTGTTGTCGAGCATCGTCAGCACACCGCGCGTACGCGCGATCGCCGTGATCGCGGGAATATCCTGCACCTCGAAGGTCAGGCTGCCCGGCGATTCGAGAAAGATCAGCTTCGTTTCGGGCCGAATCAGCTCGGCAATAGCCGCGCCGACCAGCGGATCATAATAGGTCGTCTCGATGCCCATCCGCGCGAGCATCCCGTTGCAGAAGGCGCGCGTCGGCTCGTACGCGCTGTCGACCATCAACAGATGATCGCCCGGCGACAGCAGCGCGAGCAGCGCCGCCGAATTGGCCGCAACCCCCGACGGATAGAGCAGGGTGCCTTCGGCGCCCGGCTCCATCCCGGTCAACGCGTCGGCGAGCGCCCATACGGTCGGGGTGCCGCGGCGGCCATAATAGAGTTTGTCGTGCGTCGCGTGGCCGCGCGCCTTCAGGTCGGCGATATTGTCATAGAGGATCGTCGAGGCGCGCCATACGGGCGGGTTGACGACCCCGCCGCCGAGGCGCGGGTCGCCGGTCCATTCGGGTCGCCGTCCGCCCTGCACGAGTTTCGTTGCAGGGCGGAGGCTGTCATCGTCGCTTTTGCTCATCCCCGCCTTGTTAGCGGAGCACCGGCCAAAATCCACCCTTCGACATGAAGGATGTCAGGGCCGGAGCGGTCAGGCCGCGCCGGTTGCCTTGGGCGCCGCCGGATCGGCGCCCCATTCGATCCAGCTGCCGTCGTAGACCGCGACATCGTCCTTGCCGAGCAGATGCGCGCCGAATGCGACGACGGTCGCGGTCATGCCGCTGCCGCAGGTCGTGACGAGCGGCTTGTCGAGGTCGACCCCGGCCGCGGCGAAGACCGCCTTGAGTTCGTCGCCCTGTTTCCAGGTGCCGTCGGCGTTGAACAGCTGGCTGTGCGGCAGGCTGCGCGAGGCCGGGATATGGCCCGGCGCAAGACCCGGACGCGGATCGCGTTCCTCGCCGGTGAAGCGTGCGGCAGGACGGGCATCGACGACCTGTTCGGCGCCGCTGTCGACGTTCGTGAGCATCTGGTCCTTGGTGCGCACCGCCTTGGCATCGCGCCACACGGTGAAGTGGCGGTGGCGCAGCGTCTGCTTGCCCATTTCGAGCGCGCGGCCTTCGGCTTTCCATTTGGCGAGGCCACCGTCGAGCAGCGCGACATCGTGCGCGCCGAACAGCTTGAGCAGCCACCAGGCGCGCGCCGCGCTCTTCAGCGGGCTGTCGTCGTAAAGCACGATGCGGCTGCCGTCGCCGAGGCCGAGCGACTGCATACGGCTGGCGAATTTTTCGGCGGGCGGCGCCATATTGTCGACGGCGTTCGACGCGTCGGTCAGATCGGCCAGGTCCATGAAGACCGCGCCGGGGATATGCCCCGCCTCATATTCGGCGCGCGCATCGCGGCCTGCGTCGGCAAGGAATTTCGTCGCATCGACGACCCGCAGGTCCGATGCCCCCAGTTCGCGTTCCAGCCAGTCGGTTGAGACCAAGGCGTCCATGTCATGCTCCTGTTGCGACCGGTCGGGAACATGTTTACCTGTCCCTCGCCCGGCCATCCTGCTGTGGCTCTGTTTCCTGGGGACAACAAGCCTATGCCCCCACCTGTGCTTTTTCAAGCATGGTCCGTCCTGCCCCAGCCGATGCTGCACCGCAACAAAAAAGCAGCGCCCTTTGGGACCGGGTTACAGGCTGCGCTTGATCGCCGTCGCGCGCGCGCCGGGGCGATCGACGGCATAGGCGGTGCGGTCGAGCGGCAGCGGCGCCAGCTTTTCACTGCCACTCGCCCCCTGTTCGCGGCCGAGAACGAAGCTGCCGGCATTCTGACCGAACGCCTCGCCCTCGCCGTCCCAATGATAGGTGACGTCGAACGCGATCACCGGGACCAGCATCGGCTTGCCGCCGATCATCAGCGGCTCGATCGCCGCGCGCGGCAGCATGACTTCGGTCGACAATTCCTCGCCCGCGCCGGGGGCCAGCATCATGTCGTCGCGCAGGACGCTTCCGCCCGCGCCGTCGTAGAAGCGGCCGAGCACCGCCTCGGGCATCGCCGACCCCTGATTCAGTGCGATGCGGACCATCAGCCCGGTCGCCGCCACCGTCCCCTGATTGAGCAGGTTGAGCGCAAAGCCGACCGCGACATGATCGGCGGCAAAGCGGATGCTGCGGATGTCGAGCGCCATGCCGACGACCGCGCGCTTCTCCCCCGTCGGACGGGTGACGAGCGGCGACGCGGCGCGCGGTTCGGACGGCGCGAGTGCGCGCGCAGGCTGCGGCGGCGCCGGGCGCGGCGCGGGCGACACGGCGGGCCGGGGCGCTGCGGCGCGCGTTGCGGGCGCCGGGGTAGCAGGGAGCGGCGATTCGTCCGCTTCGTCGATCGGCGGACCGGCCGGAGCCGACCGGCGGCGCCAGTACCAGTAACCGGCACCGAGCGCGGCCAGCGCGGCCAGCGCGGCCAGCGCCCAGGCCCAGAGCGGCGTTCCCGAAGGCTGGTTTGCGGGCGCAGCGGCGGCCGGCGTGTCATCGGAAGCGGCGACGGACGGCACCTCGGTCGCAGCGGGTGCAGCCGGAACCACCGTCTCCAGCGGCGGCAGCGCAGGGTTGTCCGTCGTGGCGGGCGCCGCCGGCGTCGCGGCGCCGGGCGATGCCGGGCGCGGCGTTGCCGGCGTATCGCGGGGTACAGCGGCGGGCGCGGGCGCCGTCACCGGCTGCGTCGGAGTCACGCGCGGCGGTGTCGCAGGCTGGACCGGAGCCGGTGCGGGCGTCGGCGTCGGCTGGCCGCGACGTTCGCCGGGCGCCACCGGAGGCAGGCCATTGTCCGACGGCCCCTGCACGCCGGGCGCGCGGTTGTCGTCGGTGGGCGGCGGCAGACGGAAGTCGAGCGGGCGCGACGACGAGGGCGCGGGCGCATCCTGAGCGAACGCGGGCGCCGCGCCCGCCAGCACCAGCGCGAGCGTCATCAGCGGCGATGCCGCCCTGCTTGCCTGCCCCTTCTTCCTTTTGATCATTCTGTTTCCGCGATCCCGAACCGTAACTCTTCGTCCGGCGCCGCTGAATTGGCGCTGAACCCGGCCGCGCCGTCCAACAGATCGGTGACATCGGCCGCGCTGCGCACTAGAGCCTTTCCATGACCGATTCCACCCCCACACCGCTCGCGCCGAAACATCTCGGCCAATCGAGTGAACTTCCTGCCGCGCCCGAAGCTGCGGTGCTCGACTATGTCCCCAATCCGCGCGTCGGCGATCTTTATCTCGTTCGCTTCGCGGCGCCCGAATTCACTTCGCTGTGCCCGGTCACCGGCCAGCCCGATTTCGCGCATCTCGTGATCGACTATGCGCCGGGCGAAACGATCGTCGAATCGAAGAGCCTCAAGCTCTTCCTCGGGTCATTTCGCAACCATGCGGGTTTTCACGAAGATTGCACCGTCGGCATCGGCCGGCGACTGTTCGACGAGATGCAGCCCCGCTGGCTGCGCATCGGCGGTTACTGGTATCCGCGCGGCGGCATTCCGATCGACGTTTTCTGGCAATCGGGCACGCCGCCGGAGGGGCTGTGGCTCCCCGATCAGGGCGTCGCCCCCTATCGCGGGCGCGGCTAGTTCGAGACGGCACCGGCCCGCTCCCCACCCGGCCTCCTGTAGGCTACTATCGTTGGGGCGGCCGGGTGGGGAGCGGGCCGGTACCGTTTCTCTTCAACGATGATAATTCATCTTTCCGTCACAAAATATTGACATTAGTGTCAGCGATATGACCGCAGCCTCGCTCCCGCACGACCACGACATCAAAGTCGGCGCCGATCAGATCGATTTCATGGGGCACGTCAACAACGCCCATTATCTGAGCTGGGTGCAGGAAGCGGTGCTCGCGCACTGGCGCCATATCGCGCCGCCCGACGCGGTCGCGGCGCATCTGTGGGTCGCGCTGAAGCACGAGATCACCTATCGCCGCCCTGCCTTCCTCGACGATCAGGTCATTGCGACCGTCATCCTCGAAAAGGTCCAGGGCGCGCGCGCCTTCTATGAAACGATCATCAAGCGCGGCGAGGATGTGCTCGCCGAGGTGAAGTCGAGCTGGTGCTGCATCGATGCAGAGACGCTGCGCCCCGCGCGGCTTGCGAGCGACGTCATCGCGCGCTTTTTTCCGGGCGAGAAAGCCTAGCCTTCGGGAACGAACAGGCTCCTCCTTATCGGGAGAAGGCCATTCCCGGCGTCGGCGCGAATTTACGGGCTGACGGGAGCGTCGTCACCATCGTCGTCGACCAGCAGCCAGATGCCGCCGCCGATAATCGCGAGGCCGAGCACGATTGCGATCCAGCTTGCACCTTCGAGTTCATTTTGACCCTCGGTGACCGAAACCGCGCTGGCACCTCCGATGCCGGGTGCCGCCAGCGCAGCCACCGGCGAGAGCGTCATCGAAGTCGCAGCGACTGAAATTGCGGCTTTTTTCCAAAGATTCATCACGAAGTCCTTTCAGCAAGCCGCCGAAAAACGCCACTGGCGCGGACTTTGTTCCATTTCCTGCCGACGGTACGCCGCATGTGGCGACCGGAGTATCGTCTATGCCGCCTCGAACCGGATCGGCAGGCGCTTCAACCCGCCGACGAAAACCGATTCGACGCGTGCCGGCGCGCCCGTGAGGTCGAGGCTTTTGAGCCGCGGCAGCAGCTCTTCCATCAATATGCGCATTTCCATACGTGCCAAATGCTGCCCAAGGCAGACATGCGCGCCAAAGCCAAAGGCGATCTGCTGGTTCTTCTCGCGGTCGGGATCGAAAGCGAAGGGGTCGCCGAACACGGCCTCGTCCCGATTGCCCGAAACATAGTTGAGCATCAGCCAGTCGCCTTCGCGGATCGTCTGCCCGCCGATTTCGACATCTTGCCTAGCGCTGCGCATGAAATGCTGGACCGGGGTGGTCCAGCGAATCGCTTCCTCGATCAAGCCGGCCTTGTCGCTTTCGGCGCCACGAAAGCGTTCGAACAGTGCCGGATTCTTCGCGAGTTCCATGATCGCACCCGCCGTCGAAGCGCTCGTCGTGTCGTGCCCCGCCGTCGCGATGATCATATAATAGCCGGCGAGTTCGCGGTCGGGGATCTGTTCGCCGCCGACCATGGCGTTCGCAATGACCGTCGCGATGTCCTCGCGCGGGTTGGCGCGGCGATCGGCAGTGAGCGTGCCGAAGTAATTCTCGAAGTCGGCGATGACATAGTTGAGCATCGCGATCGCCTGCTCGGCGCTGGTGATCGCCTCGCGGCTGCGGTTCAGTTCGGGGTCGGTCGGCCCGAACAGCTGCTGCGTCAGCATCAGCATCCGCGGCTCGTCCTCGGGCGGGACGCCCAATATGTCCATAATGACGCGCAGCGGATAATGCGCCGCGACATCGCGTGCGAAATCACATGTCCCACCCGCCTCGAGCATATGGTCGACCGTCTCGCGCGCGATTTGCCGGATGCGCTCTTCGACGATCTTCAGATTCTTGGGCATGAACCAGCTCTGTGTCAGCAGCCGGTATTTCATATGATCGGGCGCATCCATCTGGACCAGCGAGCGGATCAGATGCCCGTCATTGTTCGGCGTCGCCGCGCGCGCCAGCGCTTCGCCGTCGCGATTGGTCAGCACCGTCGGCCGGATACCGTTCGCAAAGCGCTGCGGATCGCGGCTGATCGCCATGATGTCGGCATGCCGCGTCACGAGCCAGAAGGGGTCGTGATCGTGATTCTCCGCAACCGCGAGCGGCGCGTTGGCGCGCGCCCATGCCAGTTGTTCGTGCAACGGATCCCACGCCCCGTAAGCGGCGGGATTGACGACGGCGGCGGCGACCTCTCCGGGCAATACAGGTCTTGTCATGAAACGAAGCTGCCGCAATTCGGCGCCCGAGTCGAGCCGTCAGAAACGGCAGGTCAGACCGCCGTCGCGGGATCGGGCAGCGCCGCCTGCCACTCGGCACGCGCACGGCGAATCATCGCCTTCAGGGCTTCGGCCTGCCCGGTCCAGGCGGCGGCGCATTCACTCGTCCACGCCGCGCCCGCCGCCGCGCCCAGTTCGGCGACCGTCATGTCGATGAAGGCGTCATATTCGGCGATCGGCAGCGGACCATAGGCACGGTGCGTATGCACCAGCTCGGTGACCAGAGGCCACACCCAGCCGTCACCCTTTGCCAGCCCGAACATCATCTGCAACGTCTCGTCGGTCATCCGCCGCGACGAGGCGTCGACGACCATGAAGCTCGCGCGCCGTTCGGGGTAGGCCGCAAAGAAGCGGTCGAACAAGGCGTGGCGGATATCGATGCCCGCGTCGGCGACGGCAGCAAGGCTCGCCTCCATCGCGGGCGCCCCGGTCATTTGAACAGGCTGCCCAAGATACCGCGCATGAGCTGGCCGCCGAATTTGCCCGCGACCTGCCGGCCGAGGCTCGTTGCCGCCGAGCGCGCCGCCGATTGCACCATCTTGTCGGTGAAGCTGGGCTTCGCGGCCTCGCG
Organism: Pseudomonadota bacterium; assembly: GCA_020160755.1. Taxonomy (GTDB): domain Bacteria; phylum Pseudomonadota; class Alphaproteobacteria; order Sphingomonadales; family Sphingomonadaceae; genus Sphingopyxis. The sequence continues at coordinate 70,381 of JAIUPN010000016.1, read as the reverse complement.
CTCCGCCGCCTTTTCAAGCCGCAGCCGCTCTTTCTCCTCGGCGACCTTGCGCTTCGCCTCTTCCTTCGCGGCGATCGCTGCCTGCTTGTCGGCCTCGACCTGCGCCTTGGCTTCGACGGCGGCCGCCTGCGCCTGTTCGGCCTTCGCCGCGAGGAGTTCCTCGGCGCTCTCGCGGTTGACCGGCGTGTCATATTTATCGGCGACGGGCGAGATCGACTTGAGGATCGCGCGCTCCTTGGCGTCGAGCGGACCTGCCCGCGAGCAGGGCGGCTTGATCAAAGTGCGCTCGACGGGCGACGGAGCACCATCGGCCATCAGCAGCGACACCAGCGCCTCGCCGACCTTGAGTTCGGTAATCTCGCGCGCGACGTCGACTTTGGGGTTCGGGCGGAAGGTTTCTGCCGCAGCCTTCACCGCTTTCTGGTCGCGCGGGGTAAAGGCGCGCAGCGCGTGCTGGACGCGGTTGCCGAGCTGGCCCGCGACATCTTCGGGAATGTCGATCGGGTTTTGCGTGACAAAATAGACACCGACGCCCTTCGACCGGATCAGGCGCACGACCTGTTCGATCTTGTCGGTCAGCGCCGGCGGCGCATCGTCGAACAGCAGATGCGCTTCGTCGAAGAAGAAGACGAGCTTCGGCTTGTCGGGGTCGCCGACCTCTGGAAGCGTCTCGAACATCTCCGACAGCAGCCAGAGCAGAAAGGTCGCATAAAGCTTCGGGCTCGCCATCAGCTTGTCGGCGGCGAGGATGTTCACATAGCCGCGGCCATTGTCGTCGAGCCGGATCATGTCCTGAATGTCGAGCGCGGGCTCGCCGAAGAAATGATCGCCGCCCTGACTTTCGAGCGTGAGCAATTGCCGCTGGATCGTGCCGACGGTGGCCTTCGACACATTGCCATATTTGGTCGTTAGCTCGTCGGCATTTTCAGCGCACCAGACGAGCATCGCCTGCAGATCGCCGAGGTCGAGGAGCAGCAGATTCTGTTCGTCGGCGACACGGAAGGCGATCGCGAGGACGCCTTCCTGCACTTCGTTGAGCCCCATCAGCCGCGCGAGCAGCAGCGGCCCCATTTCCGAAATCGTCGTGCGGATGGGATGCCCCTGTTCGCCGAACAGGTCCCAGAAGATGACCGGATTGTCGCGATAGGCCCATTCGCTATCGCCGATCTCAGCGGCGCGCGCGGCGAAAATCTCGTGCGTCTTTGCGGTCGGGCTGCCCGCCATCGCCATGCCGGCCAGATCGCCCTTCACATCGGCGACGAAGACGGGGACGCCGACGGCCGAAAAACCTTCGGCGAGGCCCTGCAAGGTCACCGTCTTGCCGGTGCCGGTCGCACCTGCGATCAGCCCGTGGCGGTTCGCACGCTTCAGCACGAGCGACTGGCGCGGCCCATCGGGTGCGCCGCCGCCGCCAAGGCCGATATAGATTTCGCTTGCCGTGCTGCCGTCGCTCACCCGTTGTCCTCCACTAGGTCGTTGAACGACAAGGTTAGAGCGGCGGCGCGGGTCAGGCAATCGGCAAACGGGCGATGGCCCAATGGCGACCGGACGGCGGGTTTCGACCGGTGGTGGACCTTCCCGTCATCGTCACCCTCTAACGAGCCACGTGGCTCGTTAGAGGGTGACGAAAGAGGGTGAGCAAACGACCGCTCCTCACCCCAAGACCGGGATTCACCCCATGATGAAGGCGTTGAGCTTGTTGCCGTCGGGGTCGCGGAAATAGCCGGCGTAAAATCCCTCGCCGCGCGGTCCCGGGGGACCTTCGCACGTCCCGCCGTTGGCGAGCGCGATGTCATAGAGGCGGTGGACCTGATCCTTGTCCTTTGCCTGCAGCGCAACCATCACACCGTTGCCGACGGTCGCCTCGTTGCCGTCGAACGGCTTGGTAAGGCCGATGCCCGCGCCGCCGTCGGGTTTGCCCCATGCGATGAACGTCTCATATTCCATCATCCGCGGCGTTTCGAGCTCGGCGGCGATCGCGTCATAGAAGGCCGCCGCCTTCGCCATATCCTTTGTTCCGAGCGTCACATAGCCAATCATCATCATTCTCCCGACTCGATATTATCGGAACATAATATGAACATTGACGGCGGCGCGCAAATGAAAAGGGCGCCGGACCCGAAGGTCGCGGCGCCCCTGTCCTGGCCGGAAAGGGCCGAAGCCTATTTCACGCGGATCGCGACAAAAGCCGACGGACCGCCGCGACGCAGGATTTCGAGGAGGACCGCGTCGCGGCCCGCCTTCTTCGCGTCGGCAACCGCCTTGGCGAGCGCCTCGGCCGTCGTCACCGGCGTCCGGTTCGCGCTGAGGATCACGTCGCCGCGGCGCAGGCCCTTGCGCCCCGCGTCGCTGCTCGCCGACGCGGCGCCGATCACGAGGCCCTTGGTCCCGGCATCGACCCCCACCGCGCGCGCGATATCGGGGGTCACCACCTGCACCGACAGGCCGAGTTCGTTCTGGATCGCCTTGTCGGCGGCGCCGGTCGCATCCTCGGGCTCGGCCTGTTCGGCCTCGGGATCGAAGTTGCTGCCTGCCAGTTCCTCTTCGGGCGGACGCGTGCCGACGAGCGTCTGGATCGTCATCGGCTTGCCGTCGCGGATGATTTCGAGCGGAATGCGGGTGCCCGGCTTGGTGTTCGAGACGATGTACGACAAGGTCTGTTGCGGGGTGACCTCCTTGCCATTGACCTTGGTCACGACGTCGCCGCGCTTCAGCCCCGCCTTTTCGCCCGCCTGTCCGGGTTCGACGCGCTGGATGAATTCGCCGCGGTCCTTGGGCAGGCCGAGCGCCGCCGCGAGATCCTCGTCGACCGGCGCAATGCCGATACCCAGATAGCCGCGCTGGACCTTTTCGCCGGCGCGCAGCGCGTTGATCACGGGGATCGCCGCATCGGCGGGGATCGCGAAATTGACGCCGATGTTCGCACCGACGGGCGAGATCAGCATATTGTTGATGCCGACGACATTGCCCTGAAGATCGAACAGCGGGCCGCCCGAATTGCCGCGGTTGATCGCAGTATCGGTCTGGATATAGCGGTCATAGGCACCGCCCTGCCCGATATTGCGCTGCACCGCCGAAATGATGCCCGCGGTCACCGTCGAGCCGAGGCCGAGCGGGTTGCCGATCGCGACGACCCAGTCGCCGACACGCGCGGTGCTGCTGTCGGCGAACTTCACGAACGGCAGGCCGCTCGCGTCGATCTTGAGCAACGCAAGGTCGGACGCGACGTCGCGGCCGACGATCGTCGCCTTATATTCTTTCTGGTTGGTCAGCGTCACCGTGACCTGATTGACGGCCTCGCCGCGCGGGCCGCCCGAAATCACGTGATTGTTGGTGACGATATAACCGTCGGCCGAGATCAGGAAGCCCGAGCCGCCGCCCTGCTGCTCCTGCGTGATCGGTTCGCGCGTCCCGGCGAAGGGGTTCAGCCGGACGCCGAGCGTGACTTCCTGCTTGGTCGAGATGTTGACCACCGCGGGCTGCAGCTGTTCGACGAGGTCGGCGAAGCTTTCGGGTGCGCCCGAACGCGGGACCGCCTTGGCGATTTCGCTCTTTTCATTCTGCGCGACCTGCGCGCCGACGGGAGACTGGGTGACCAGCGCCAGCGCGGTGCCACCCGCCAGCAAGGCCGAAGTGATGCCATAAACATAACGCACGATCGGAAATCCTCTTCGTTCTCGAAAACTCAACAGCCCCGGCTGCGGCGGTCTGCGGCGGACTGGCTGAACGGCATTTGAACATGAACGGCGCTTGCATATCCCGTTCATCGGACCGTCCGCCCGCCGCGACCTCCTCAATTGCCGCGGAAACGCTTCAGATATTCATTGTCCGCCGACATGATAATCGACGTCCCGCCCTGGTTGTTTTCACCGAGGAAGGTCTGCCGATAGCTCTGCATCGCACGGTAGAAGTCATAGAAGTCGGGGTCCTTGCCAAAGCTCGCCGCATAGATGCGTGCCGCTTCGCCGTCGGCGCCGCCGCGGATGATCTGCGCTTCCTTCTGGCCTTCGGCGCGGATCGAGATCGCTTCCTGCTGGCGCGCGGTGCGCATCCGGTTGTACGCCGCCTCGAGCGTCGCGCCTTCGGGAAGGTCGGCGCGCTTGATCCGGACGTCGATGATCTCGGCGCCATATTTGTTCGCCTCGCGGTTCAGCGCGACCTGGATATTATCCATCACCGCGCCGCGTTCGGGCGACAGCAAGGTCGCGAAGGTACGCTTGCCAAGCTCGTTGCGCAGCGACGAGCCGAGGATCGTCGCAAGCTGCGCCTGCAACTTATCCTCGGTACGGATCGCGGTGTACATGCGCACCGGGTTGGTGATGCGGAAGCGCGCGAAGGCGTCGACCTGCAAGCGCTGCTGGTCGGTCGAGAGCACCTGCTGGCGCTCCATGTTCACGCCGAGGATGCGCTTGTCGATATACTGGATGCCGTCGGTGAACGGCACGCGGAGGACGAGGCCGGCGCCCGAGCGCCCGAAATCCTCGTTCGGCTTGTAGCGGTTCACCGTCCGCTCGATCTCGCCGAAGCGCAGGATCAGCGCCTGCTTGTCCTCGGGCACGATCGCGAGCGATTGCGACAGGATGACGAGAAGGACGACGACGCCGAAGAGCAGCCGCATCGGGTTCTGGAACAGCGAATTCATCATTCGCCTCCCTTCGCAGTGACTTCGGGCGCCTTGACCCGCTTCTGCACCTCGTTCAGCGGCAGATAGGGGGTCACCCCGCGCGCTTCGACAATCGTCTTGTCGACGTTCGACAACACCGTCTCCATCGTTTCATAATAGAGGCGCTGGCGGGTCACGCCGGGCGCCAGCTTGTACTGCTCGTAAATCTTGTCGAACGCCGCGGTATCGCCGCGGGCGCGTTCGAGCACCTGCTGCTGGTATGCCCGCGCGAGGTTGATCGCCGATTCGCGTTCCTGCCGCGCCGCGGTGACTTCCTTGAACGCCTCGTCGACCTGACTCGGCGGGTCGACCTGACGGATCGCGATGCCCTGGATCATCACCCCGGCGCGATACTGGTTGAGCAGTTCCTGCATCCGCTGCTGAACCTGCGCCTCGATTTCGACGCGGCCGGGGCCGATCGCCTGCACGAGGTCGAAGTTCGCGACCGTCGCGCGCATCGCGCTTTCGGCGACTTCGCGGATCGTGCCTTCGGGATCGGCAAGCTGGAAGAAGAAGAGTTCGGGATCGCGCACCGACCAGCGAACCTCATAGGCAAGATCGACAATGCTCTGGTCGCGCGTCAGCACGAAATTCTCGTCGGTAGCGTTCGGCGAACCGACCGCCATCGTGCGGATCGCGCGGACGTCTTCGAGCCGGATGCGCTCGATCGGCGCCGGCCAGGTCAGCTTCACGCCGGGGCCGACGGTGCGCGAATAGCTGCCGAGGCGCGTGATCACGCCTTCCTTTTCGGGCGGCACGATGTGGAAGGAGGAAAAGAGCACCCACGCGACGACGAGCGCAAGCACCACCCATTTCCAGAGCTTGGCCGAATCGCCGAAATTGAACTGGCTGCCGCCACCCGAGCCGCCGCCGCCGAACCCGCCGCGCCCCTTGCGCAGCAGCTCGTCGAGCGCCGACGGGCCGCGCGGTTTTGGCCCGCGCCGCTGGTCGGCCGGATCGGGGGTCACCCACGGATTGCGCGGGCCGGGCTTCTTGCCGTCGCCCGAACCATCGCCGTCGCCGCCTTTGGGGCCGCTGCCCCAGGGGCTGTTCGCCATCTGGCTGATCTGATGGAAAAATTGCCGCAATCCTCTCGGGCTGCGGCGTCCCATGCTGCCGTCAATCTTGTCGTTCATAAGGCTTTTATAGGGTCGGCGGGCGCGATTAACAGGGGGTGCGCGCGAAAATGGCTGGCAAACAGGCCAATCATGCCTATCTGGCGCGGACATGACCGAACAAAGCGCCGATATCGCCCGCCTGACCACCGCCGCCGCCGCGCTGAGCGAAGGGCGGTCGTCGGGCCTCCGCCTGCTCGACGATTCGGGCCTGCTCGCCGTCGTGCTCGATGTGTCGGGGCTCGCGGTCGAAGACCGCAAGCCGCTCGAAGACAAGCTGCGCGCCGGCCTGCTCGCCGAAGCGGGCGTGCGCGAAGTGCGCATCGCGATGACCGCCGAGAAAAAGGCGATGACGATCATCGCGGTCGGCAGCGGCAAGGGCGGGGTCGGCAAATCGACCCTCGCCGCGAACCTTGCGGTCGCGCTACACCGTCTCGGCGTCAAGGTCGGGCTGGTCGATGCCGACATCTATGGCCCCTCGCAGCCGCGCCTGATGGACAGCGAAGGCGTGAAGCCCGAAGCGCGCGGGTCGAAGCTCGCCCCCGTCCCCAACGCCTATGGCGTGCCGATGCTCTCGACCGGACAGATCGCCGCGCCGGGGCAAGCGATCGCCTGGCGCGGCCCGATGGCGGGCAAGGCGCTCGAACAGCTCGTCGACGCAAGCTGGGGCGACATCGACACGCTCGTCGTCGACCTGCCGCCGGGCACCGGCGACGTCCAGCTCACGATGATCCAGCGCCACAAGCCCGCGGGTGCGGTGATCGTCTCGACCCCGCAGGACCTCGCGCTGATGGACGCGACGCGCGCGGTCAGCCTGTTCGAACAGGCCGATGTGCCGATCATCGGCCTCGTCGAGAATATGGCGGGTTATGCCTGCCCGCATTGCGGCGAGGTCAGCGACCCGTTCGGCTGCGGCGGCGCCGAGGCAGCCGCGGGCACGATGGGGCTCGATTTCCTCGGCCGCGTGCCGCTGTCGATGGGTATCCGCCTCGCGAGCGACGGCGGCGTCCCCCCGGCGGCGGGAACCGATCCCACGGGCGAGCCATTCCATGCGATAGCGGCGAAGGTGGCCGACTGGCTGCAAGCACGAAAGGGCAAATGATGGCGATCAATGACGAGGCCGAAATCCGGAACCTGCTGAGCCAGCCGCGTCGGATCGCGGTGATCGGCGCCTCGCCGAACCCGGCGCGGCCGTCGAATGGCGTCCTCGCCTTCCTCGTCGCGCAGGGGCATGACGTGATCGCGGTCAATCCCGGTCACGCCGGGTCGACGATCCACGGTGCGCCGGTCGTCGCGACGCTCGCCAATGTCGAGCCGCCCGCCGAACTCGTCGACATTTTCCGCAACAGCGAAGGCGCGGGCGCTGCCGTAGACGAGGCGATCGTCCATGGCGCCAAGGCGGTGTGGATGCAGCTCGGCGTGATCAACGAGGCGGCGGCGAAACGCGCCGACGCCGCCGGGCTGACCGTCGTCATGGACCGATGCCCCAAGATCGAGATCCCGCGCCTCGGCCTGCTGAAATGAGAGCGCTGCTGCCGTTGCTCGCTGCAACCGCGCTCGCGGGTTGCGCAACCACAGCGACCAACGCGAATCCCCAAAACGCCTTTTTCGACGCCCTCGCCGCACGCTGCGGCAAGGCCTATGCTGGCCGCCTCGCGAGCGATCAGGAGGCCGATGCCGAGATGCGCGGCAAGGCGATGGTGATGCACATCCGGCATTGCACGGCGGACCGGATCGAAATCCCCTTTCACATCGACGGGCTCGGCCCCGATGGCGGCTGGGACCGCTCGCGCACGTGGATCATCAGCCGCACGGCGACAGGGCTTCGCCTGAAACACGACCATCGCCACGCCGACGGCGCGCCCGACGCGGTCACGCTTTACGGCGGCGACACCGACGCCGCCGGGACTGCGACGCGCCAGACTTTCCCCGTCGACGTCGAATCGATCGCGATGTTCATGACGACCGGCCGCGGCGTTTCGACGACCAACATCTGGTCGGTCGAGACGACGGACGCGGGCTTCACCTACGGCCTCGACCGGCAGGGGCGGCATTTTCGCGTCGCGTTCGATTATGCGAAGCCGGTTGCGCCACCGCCCGCGCCCTGGGGTTGGTAGGGAACCGATTCGCCCGCCATGCGCTCCCCCCGCATCGAACGGGAGAAAAAATATGCGCTGCCAGACCCTTATACTCATCCCGCTGATTGCGCTCGGCGCGTGCAGCGAAAAGGCACCCGACCCGCGCGGGGTCGGGCATGACGAAACCTTGCTGTCGGTCTCGGCGACCGGTCGCTCCGAAACCAAGCCCGACGAGGCGCGCTTCACCGCCGGGGTGAGCACGATCGCGGCGTCGGCCGAAGCCGCCACGCAGAAAAACAACGAAACGATGACCAAAGTAACCGAGGCGCTGAAGGCGTTCGGCGTCGCGGGCAAGGACCTCCAGACCCGCCAGCTCACGGTGAACCGGATCGACTGGGGCGCCAACAAGGGCAAATATGAAGCGGTCAATCAGGTCGAGGTGCGGATGCGCGCGGTCGACAAGGCGGGCGAAGCCGTCGCCGCGACGACGCAGGCGGGCGCGAATGTCCTGTCGGGTCCGACGCTGCGCGTGTCCGATCAGGAGGCGGCGACCAAATCGGCCTACGCCGCCGCCTATCGCGCCGCGCGTGCGCGCGCCGACGCCTATGCGGGCGCCGCGGGACTCAAGATCGACCGCGTGCTCACGATCCGCGATGGCGGCGACAATGCTCCGCCCATGCCTTACGCTGCGGATGCCGCCAATTATGAGGTCGCAGCGCAATCGGCCGCCCCGCCCTTCAATCCGGGAGTGAGCGAATCGCAGGTTTCGGTCCGCGTCGACTTCGCCTTGTCGGAGAAATAGTCGCGCGCCCGCGCGGACCTATAGTCCAGCGGACGCGCATTCCAAAAGCCTTTGCCTCGCCGACTCGCGCGGACTATCAGCAGCGGGCATGGCCGGCATTCGCGACACTGTGGGGAAAGATAAATCGCGCCTGCCGCACGTCAGCCGCCGCCAGATGCTGGTCGGCGCGACCGCGGCGGGCGGACTTGCGATTGCATGGAGTCTGTGGCCGCGCGAATACCGGCCGAACCTGACCGCAGCACCTGACGAACATATCTTCAACGCGTTCCTCAAGATCGGCGACGACGGGCATATCAGCGCGATCGTCCCGCAATGCGAAATGGGTCAGGGCGTCACGACGCTGTTGCCGCAAATCATGGCCGACGAACTCGGCGCCGACTGGCGGACGATCGCGGTCGAGACCGCGCCGATCAACCCGCTCTACACCAACACGCTGCTCGTCGACGAGGATAGCGCCGTCTTCATGCCGCGCGCGGGGGTCCCCGACTTCGTGTCCGACGTGCGCAGCTGGGTGCGCCGCGAATGGGCGGTACGCCACGCGGTGATGCTCACCGCGAACAGTTCGTCGGTGCGCATGTTCGAGGGACCGTGCCGCGCCGCAGCGGCACAGGCGCGCGTGCTGCTGATGATGGCAGCGGCGAAGCGCTGGGACGCCGACTGGGAACAATGCGACACCCACGACGGCTTCGTCACCTTCGGCAAGAAACGGCTGCGCTTCGGCGATGTCGCCGCCGCGGCGGCGCAGCTCGAGCCGCCCGCCGAACCCGTCTACCGCGCGAGCAGCGCCGATCCGCTCTACGGCAAGGAACTCACGCGCATCGACCTGCCGGCAAAGGTCGACGGGTCGGCCAATTATGCGGGCGATATCCGCCTGCCCGACATGGTGTTCGCCGCGATCCGCCAGGGTCCGCTCGGCACCACGCGGCTGAAGGGCATCGACCGCCAGAAGGGGCTCGCCTCGCCCGGCCTGCTCCACGTGGTCACGCACGAGCGCTGGGTTGCGGCGGTCGCGCGCAACTGGTGGGCGGCGAACCGCGCGCTCGACCGCTTCGCGCCGGTGTTCGAAACCGAAGGCGCGCCGATTTCGTCGGACCGGATCGACAAGGCGCTGAAGGCCGCGCTGAAGGGCGACGGCTATCGCATCTCGAGCGAAGGCGATGTCGGCGAAGCGATGGAGGGGCGCACCAAAGTCGCGGCCGAATATGCCGTCGCCCCCGCGCTCCATGCCGCCGTGGAAACGCGCACCGCGACCGCAGCGCCCGACGGCAGCGGCCTCCGCATCTGGGTCGCAACGCAGGCCCCCGCGCAGTGCCGCGACGCGATCGTCGCCGCGACCGGGCTGGCACCCGCGAGTGTCACGCTGTTCCCGATGATGGCGGGCGGATCGTTCGACGCATGCCTCGACCATAGCGTCGCGGTGCAGGCGGCGATCATCGCGCTGCAGATCAAACGCCCGGTCCAGCTTGCGTGGTCGCGCGCCGAGGAGATCATGCGCCTGCCGCCGCGCGCGCCGGCGCGGGCGAAGCTGACCGCGACGCTCGACGCCGCCGGAGGGATCGACGCGCTGGTGACACGCATCGCGGTGCCGCCAACGAACCACGAGGTGCGCGCGCGGCTGTTCGACAATGCGCCGGCCGACGTCGCGCAGCGCGCCGCGGCGGGCAACGCCGATGCCGCCGCAGTCGAAGGCGCCGCGTCGAGCTACGCCATCCGCCACCGCGCGGTCGATCATTGTCCCGCCGACATCGGCCTGCCGACCGGGCGCTGGCGCGGCAACGCCGACAGCTACACCGCCTTTTTCACCGAATGCTTCGTCGACGAAATGGCGGCGCGCGCGGGAACCGACGCGCTGTCCTATCGCATGGCGATGCTCGGCAACGCGCCGCTCCTCGCGCGCTGCCTGCTCACCGCGACCAGCCTTGGCGGCTGGGAAGGCGGCCTCGCGGGCACCGCGCAGGGACTCGCCTGTCACGCGATGCGCGGCAGCCATATCGCGCTGATGGCGACCGCACGGCAGAGCGACCGGGGGTTGCAGGTCGAACAGCTGGTCGCGGTCGTCGACGCCGGGCGCCTCGTCAATCCGGCGGTCGCGCGCCAGCAGATCGAGGGCGGGCTGATCTTCGGCCTCGCCGCCGCGGTCGGCGCGACCACCGACTATGAAGGCGGCGTCGCGACGGCGCGCAAATTCGGGCAGCTTGGCCTGCCCGACCTGTCGCAGACGCCGCAGATCATCGTGGAATTCGTCGATAGCGACCGCGAACCCGGCGGGCTGGGCGAGATCGCGGTACCCGTCGTCGCGCCCGCGATCGCCAACGCGATGTACGCCGCGACCGGCCGCCGCATCCGCCGCATTCCCCTGTCGGCGGACCCGCTGTGACCCTTCCGTCCGACCATCCGCACGTGACGACGCCGCGCATCGGCGTGCTGCTCGTCAACCTCGGCACCCCCGACGCGCCCGATGCGCGCTCGGTGCGGCGCTATCTGGCCGAATTCCTGTCGGACCGACGCGTCGTCGAAATCCCGCAAATCCTGTGGCAGCCGATCCTGCGCGGAATCATCCTGACCACCCGCCCGAAAAAGTCGGCGCACGCCTATGCACAGGTGTGGACCGACGAAGGGTCGCCGCTGGCCGCGATCACCCGCGCGCAGAGCGAGGCGCTGCAGGCGGCGCTCGGCGACGCGGCGATAGTCGCCCATGCCATGCGCTATGGGCAGCCAGCCATCGGTCCGGCGATCGACGCGCTGATGGCGGCGGGATGCCGTCGCATCCTCATCGCGCCGCTCTACCCCCAATATTGCGCCGCGACGACCGCGACGGTGGTCGACGCCGTGGGCAACCATCTGAAGACGCTGCGCTGGCAACCGACGCTGCGCTTCCTGCCGCCGTATCACGACGATGCCGCCTACCTCGGTGCGCTGAAAACATCGGTCGAGTCGGCGCTTGCCACGCTCGATTTCACGCCCGACGTCCTGCTCGCGAGCTTTCACGGCATGCCCGAGCGCACGTTGCATCTGGGCGATCCCTATCATTGTCAGTGTCAGGCGACCGCGCGCCTGCTGTCCGACGCGCTCGGCCGCCCGGTCGAGGTCGCGTTCCAGTCGCGTTTCGGCCGCGCGAAATGGCTCGAACCCGCGACCGATACGCGCCTCGAACAATTGGGCCGCGAAGGGCAGAGCGTCGCCATCTTCGCGCCGGGCTTTGCCGCCGACTGCCTCGAAACGCTCGAGGAGCTTGCGATCCGCGGCAAGCACCAGTTCGAGGCGGCGGGCGGCAAGCGCTTCGCCTATCTCGGCTGCCTCAACGCCGGCGCGCCGGGATCGGCGATGATCGAAGCGCTGGTGCGCCGCGAACTCGCGGGCTGGCGCTGACCGTCGCCGCTTACCAACTGTTTAGGTCCATGCGCTAAATTCCTCCGGCCCGGCGCCGAAACGGCGGCCGCGCCCCTTGGAGATACGCGATGAACCAGGTCGAATCGGCCGCGTTGAAGCTGGTCCTCTTTACCCTGGCCTTCCTCGCGATCGCCTTCGCGATCTGGTGGCTGCGCCGCCCCCGCACCGCACACGCGGCGCCGCGAACGCCGCGTGAAAGCCGCCTGCCGCGTCTTTCACGCGGGACGAAGCCCGAACCGGAGCATGTCGAAATCGCCCCCTCGCGGCTCGCGCGCGTCAGCGGCAAGGCGCCGCTCGAACAACCGCCCGCGATCGAATGGGGCGACGCCCCAGTCTCGCCGCCGCCTGAAGTCGAACCCGTTGCGGTCGAAACCGCGCTCGAATCACATGTGGCCGACGTCGAAAGACAGGTTGTCCGGCTGGAGAAATCCGGTGCCGCCTCCGCGCCGCCGCCCACCGGACTTGAAAAGCCGCACGCCGAAGTGGTGACGCTGCGGCTCGTTCCGCAGATCCCGCCGCGCGATGCGATATCGACGACCAGCTGGATCGGCGGCCGTCCGCGGCTACCCGCGGGAACGGAATGGCCGAAGATCGACGATCAGCCCGCCGATTTCCTTACCCAGATCGATTGCGCCGGCTTGCCGCGCGCTCTTTGGGGCGGGTTGGGGCCGCGCGACGGCACGCTCGCCTTCTTCATCCATCGACGCAAACAGAATATGCGCGTCCTGCACCTGCGCGAAGCGGGCACCCGGGTCGCACCGCCCTTCACGCTCAACGATCCCGAGGGCTGGTTCGGCCCCTATGGCGGCCTCGGCACCGGCGACCTCGCGCCCTTTGCCATCCGCGCCTTCCCCGAATGGCCCGTCGACCTTGTCACGGTCCGACCCGGCGAGGCCGATCCGCGCGAGGAGGGTGACGCGGACGAAACCGGCCGCGCGCTATATGATCGCGGCTACGACATCGCCGACCCCGCGTTCCATCCCTTCGACTGGGGAAGCACGACTGCGATGGTCGCGCTGCTCGAAATGCGGCTGGGCGAGTTGGCACGCGAAGATGCACCCCCCGCCGCTGCAAGCGACGAAGATGCAGACGACGCGAAGCGCCGTGTGGCGATCAATCACGAAGCGGTTGATCGCGCGCGCGAAATCATCGCCATCGTCCACGACAGCGCCGCGCGCGACACCTTTGCAGCGGGCGACGCGACGGCGGTGATGGCGGCGCTGCACGCGATCCGCTGGGCCGCGGCGGTTCGCACGATCGACCCCGAAACGGGCGTCGAACGGACCGAAACGATCATCCTGCCGCTGACCACGCACCGCGCTGACGCGGACCTTTGGGTCCATGATTATCAGACGATGCTGTTCGATCGCGCCAAACATGCATGGTGCGCCAACCCGGACCATCTTTCGGCCCCGACGCGCGCCTTTTACGAGCCCTGGTGGCAGGAGCTCGCGGCGCGTGAGATGGCGGCTATGGGCCACGAGCCCTTTCGTCACATCGCCGATTTTGACGAAGATCGCGACGCGGTGCTGATCGAGCTGCCGACCAGCGGTCTGATGAGCCGGCGATTCGGCGACGGCGACAATCTGGTGGTGACGATCGACAAGGCCGACCTCGCGATCGGCGACTTTTCAAAGATCCGGGTGCAGATCAGCAACTAGATTCTGATCTGCACCGGCCAGCTCCCCTGAATAGCTTTGCGATTGACGTTCCGGTCAACTTGCGGCCGCCGTCAGCGCAGCCTAGTCATAGGGCCATAACTCTGTGGGAGAGCTGGATTTATGGCACGTATCGCAATCGTTACCGGTGGCAGCCGCGGCATCGGGGAAGCCATTTCCCTGAAACTCAAGGAACAGGGCGTCACCGTCGTCGCCAACTATGGCGGTAACGACGAAAAGGCGCGTGAATTCACCGACCGCACGGGCATCGCAGCGATCAAATGGGACGTCGGCGACCATCAGGCGTGCCTCGACAGCTGCGCGCGAATCGCCGAGGAATTCGGTCCCGTCGATATCGTCGTCAACAACGCAGGCATCACCCGCGACGGCACGCTCGCCCGCATGAGCTACGACGACTGGGACGATGTGATGCGCGTCAATCTCGGCGGCTGCTTCAACATGGCGAAGGCGACCTTTGGCGGCATGGTCGAGCGCGGCTGGGGCCGCATCGTCAACATCGGGTCGATCAACGGGCAGGCCGGCCAGTACGGTCAGGTCAATTACGCCGCCGCGAAATCGGGCATCCACGGCTTTACCAAGGCGTTGGCGCAGGAGGGTGCGAAGAAGGGCGTCACCGTCAACGCGATCGCGCCGGGCTATATCGATACCGACATGGTCGCCGCGGTGCCCGCACCCGTGCTCGAAAAGATCGTCGCGAAGATCCCGGTGGGACGCTTGGGTCAAGCCGACGAAATCGCGCGCGGCGTCGCCTTCCTGTGCAGCGAGGATGCGGGCTTCGTGACGGGATCAACGATGTCGATCAATGGCGGGCAGCATATGTACTGACGGGCCGAGGGCGCTAGCGATGGCGTTCGCAAAGTGAACGACAGGCTGGCAACCGGTGGCGAAGCCGCGGCCCGGCGCGGCCAGCGGGTTCGGCGATCCGAAAGATCGCCGAACCCGCTTGACGGCAGGCGGCGGCTTTGCCGTCGCCGGTTTGAGCGCTAACCTCAGACCATGACCTCCCCCCTCCACCCCCCGGCAAAACGCTCGGTCACGATCGCCGGGCATCCGACCTCGATCAGCCTCGAACCGATGTTCTGGGATGCACTTGAGGCCGCGGCCGCGCAGCAGGGGCTACCCGTCAACGCGCTCGTCGCGCGGATCGATGTCGAGCGGATGGAGGCGGACGATCCGCCCAACCTGACATCGGCAATCCGCCAATGGCTATGGCGGATGCGCGCCGACTAGATGGCGGCGTAGACGGCCGATCCGAACGCCGCGCCCTTGTCGGGCGCATGATGCAGGAACAGCGAGGGCTCGATCAGTTCGAGCTCCATTATGTGCAGCTTGTCCGCCGCATCGCCGACCATGTCGACGCGCGCATAGACCGGCGGGGCGGGTGCTGCGGCGAGCGCGGCGGCGGCTAGTTCCTGCGCGGCGTCGCTAGCTTCCCACACCGTTTCGCGGCCGCCGAACTGCTCCTGCACGCGAAAGTCGCCCGACGCGGGACGCTTGACGATGGCGTGGCTGAATTTGCCCGCAAAAAAGAACAGCGAATATTCGCCTTCGGTCAGGATACCCGGCATCAGCGGCTGAACGAGTCGGCGCTGGCCGATCGCGTCGGCGGGGATCGGCGCGCCCGCCGCGATGCGGTGGGTGCCGTCGGCGCCGCCCGAGATGGCGGGTTTGATCACGGCCTCTTCGATCGCAAGTTCGGACAGGGCGGCGGCAAGGCTCGCATCGTCAAGCTGGGCAACCTCGACCGTCGGCACGACCGCCACCCCCTTCGCACCGAGCTGCGCGAGATAGGCCTTGTCGCTGTTCCAGCGCAGCACCGGCACGGGATTGGCGACCGGCAGCGCTTGGGTCTCAAGCTGGTCGAGCAGCCCGTACCAGGCCGCAACGTCGCGCTGATAGCCCCAAGCAAATAGCGGCAGCACGAGGTCATAACCCGACAAATTGCCGGGATCGCTCCATACCCTTTGCTCGACGACCAGCCCGGCCGCGGTCAGCGCCGCCGCCTTGCGGGCAAAGGCGGGCTGCCACTTCTCGTAATAGTCGGGCGCCGGGACGAGGATCGCGACGCGGGGCTGGAAAGGCATTTACCTCCCCAGCAATCCGCGCGCCTGTCCGGCGATGTGCGACAACATCGCGCCATTCGGGCTCGGGATCATCCGCGCCCGGTCGACCGTTGCCCTGAACTGCTCGACCCGCGGCGCATGATCGGCGAGCCATTTGGTCACCGCCGCGTCAAGATCGCCCTTCGGCAGCCCCGCAAGGAAGGTCAGGCGCATCTGCTGGAAATCGCGCGCCAGGCTGTTGACCAGCAGGCGTTCCCACGGATCGGCGGGGCTCATATGCGCCGCCAGCGTCTGCGCCCAGTCGAGTCCGAGCGCCTCACCGAGATGCGTGAAGGCGTGCGTCACCGCGATCTCGTCGTCGCCGCGCCGTTCGGCGAGGTCGACGATGCCGATCGCGCCGTCGGTCTTGAACAGCCGCACGACCGACGCGGTCAGCGCCTCGGGCGCGCCGGCGTCGAGCAACTGCTGTGCGAGCATGTCCCACTGGCGCTTCACCGACGGGCTGAGCAGCGCATCGACACCAGCGGTCAGGCGGTCGACCCCGGGTTCAAGCCGCGCGACGACGGGTCCCGGCTGCGCCAGCGTCTGTGTCACGCGAAGCAGGTCGGCCATTTGCGAGGTCATCGCCGATGCCGCCTGCGCGAAGAGCGAGAGGCGGACGGCCTCGTCGATCTTCGCCGTGTCGAGCGCGTCCCAGATCGCGGGCATTTCGAGCAGCCGTTCGACCGCGACGAAAGCCGCGGCGATATCGCCGAGCGCGCAGCCTTCCTCTTCGACCAGTTCGAACGGATGGACGATACCCATGCGGTTGATGATGCGGTTGGCAATCTTCGTCGCGATGATTTCGCGGCGGAGCTGGTGGTCGGCGATCGCCTGCGCGAAATCGCGCTGCATCTCGTCGGGGAAGGCGGCGGCAAGGTCGCTGCCGAGCGCCGGATCGTCGGGCAGGTCGCTATGCTCGATCGCATCCTGCAGCGCGAGCTTCGCGGTCGACAGCAGCACCGCGAGTTCGGGGCGGGTCAGCCCGCGCCCTTCGGCGGCGCGACGGAGCAGCTCGTCGTTCGCGGCGAGCCCCTCGACCTTGCGGTCGAGCCGGCCCGACGCCTCGAACGTCTCCATCAGCCGGACGAGCGACGGCACCGCCGCCGATCCGCCCTTTTCGGCAATCGACAGCGCGAGCGCCTGGAGCCGGTTATCCTCGAGCACCAGTTCCGACACATTGTCGGTCATCCGCACGAGCAGCGCGTCGCGATCTTCCTGGGCAAGACGACCTTCGGCCATCTCCCGGTTGAGCGCGATCTTGATATTGACCTCGTTATCCGAGCAGTCGACGCCGGCGCTATTGTCGATGAAGTCGGTGTTGATCCGTCCGCCCTTCGCCGAGAAAGCGATGCGCGCGGCCTGCGTGACGCCGAGGTTGGCCCCTTCGCCGACCGCCTTGACGCGCAGATCCTCGGCATCGACGCGCAGCGCGTCATTCGCGGGGTCGCCGACTTCGGCGTTATTCTGGCTCGCGGCCTTCACATAGGTGCCGATACCGCCGAACCAGAGGAGGTCGACCGGCGCCTTGAGGATCGCCGAAATGAGCGACACCGGATCGATTTCGGAGACCGACAGGCCGAGCAGCGCCTGCACTTCGGGGCTCAGGGGAATGCTCTTCTGGCTGCGCGGGAAGATGCCGCCGCCCTTCGAGATGAGCTTGGCATTATAGTCGGCCCAGCTCGACCGCGGCAGCGCGAACATCCGTTCGCGTTCCTTCCAGCTCTTCGCCGGATCGGGATTCGGATCGAGGAAGATGTGACGGTGGTCGAACGCCGCAGTGAGCTGGATCGCCTTCGACAGCAGCATACCGTTGCCGAACACGTCGCCCGACATGTCGCCGCAGCCGGCGACGCGGATCGTGTCGGTCTGCACATCGACGCCCATTTCGGCGAAGTGGCGCCGGACCGACAGCCACGCACCCTTGGCGGTGATGCCCATCGCCTTATGGTCATAGCCGTTCGACCCACCGCTCGCGAACGCATCGCCGAGCCAGAAGTCGCGTTCCATCGCCAGCGCATTGGCGACGTCGGAGAAGGTCGCGGTGCCCTTGTCGGCGGCGACGACGAAATAGGGATCGTCACCGTCGTGGATCACAACGCCCTTCGGATGCACGACTTTGCCGCCGACCAGATTGTCGGTGATCGACAGGAGCGAACGGATGAAGATGCGATAGCATTCGGTGCCTTCGGCAAACCATGCGTCGCGATCGATCGATGCGTCGGGAAGCGCCTTCGGATAGAAGCCGCCCTTCGCGCCGGTCGGCACGATGACGGCGTTCTTGACGCGCTGCGCCTTCATCAGCCCTAGGATTTCGGTGCGGAAGTCGTCGCGGCGGTCGGACCAGCGCAGCCCCCCGCGTGCGACCGGGCCGGCGCGCAGGTGCGTGCCCTCGACGCGCGGCGAATAGACCCAGACTTCGCGCCAGGGCAGCGGCTTCGGCAGACCGGGGACAAGGCTCGAATCGATCTTGAACGCCAGCGCCTCCTCGGCGGCGGGCGCAAAGGCGTTGGTGCGCAGCGTCGCGCCGATCACGGCGTGGAAGAGCCGGAGAATACGGTCCTCGTCGATCGACTTGATGTCGGCAAAGCCCGCCATGATATCGGCTTCGAGCGCCTCGGCGCGCTTGGCGTCGCGCGCCTTCGGGTCGTGCAGCGCGCGGAAGCGATCGATCAGCGCGGCGGTCAGCGCGGGGGCGTGGCGCAGCGCGCTGACGACCGTGTCCATGCCATAGGCGGAGCCGCCCTGACGCAGGTAACGGAACCAGGCGCGCAACCAGACGATCGCACCGGGATCAGTCTGGTTGGTCAGCACCAGTTCGTTGAACGCGTCGTTTTCGGCACGGCCGTCGAGTACCGCCGCAATCGCGCCTTCGAGCACTTCGGCATAGGGAAGCAACGCGAGTTCATCGACAGTCGCGGGCAGGCGCAGCGAGAAATCGTGGATCACCAGCGGTGTTTCGTCGCTATCCTCGCTGCCGGGCACGCGCGCTGAGCCGAGTGTGGTCGGAATCTCTTCGAGCACCTCGAAACCGAAATGTTCGAGCGCCGGGACGACGTCGGACAGCGCGAGCGGACCAACCGCGCTATAGACTTTGAGCCGGAGGCGATCGTCGCCGTCGAGGCTCTTGCGCGCAAGGCGCACGCTGCGCGGATTGTCGCCGTCGAGATCGCGCAGGCGCAGGATGTCGCGCGCGGCCTCCTCGGGGTTGTAGAGGTTGCGATAATTGGGTGGGAAGGCAGGCGCAAAACGCGCCGCCAGCGCCGCCGCGCGGCCAGGATCGCCGCGCTTTGCCAGCGCCGTTTCAACCTCGGGCTGCCATCCGCGCACCATCTGTTCGAGCTGCGCGTTGAGCGCCTCGACGTCGGGCACGACCCCGCCGGCGCGCAGATCGAGCGTGTAGCGCAGGAGCGCCGCGCCGCCGTCTTCGAGCACCATCGTCCAGCCGATCACGCCCGCCTTCGCTTCACGAACCAGCATCGTCTCGACCGCGAGACGGCGCCCGGTCGACACTTCGTCGCGCGGCAACCAGACGAACACGAACAGGTGGCGCCCAAGCGCGCTGCGCACCGTCACCAGCTTCGGCCGCGGCCGGTCGGTGATCGACATCGAGGTCAGCACCAGCTCTTCGAGCGACGCCGCATCGAACGCGATCAGCAGATCGTGCGGCAAGGCCGTGAGCGCGTGCGCAAGCGCCTTGCCCGCATGGCCCGTCGGGTCGAAGCCGAACTTCGCCATCAGCGCCTCAAGCTGCGCGCGCAGCACAGGCACCTTGTCGGGGCGCGCCGAGAGCGCAGCGCTGGTCCATAGGCCAGCGTGGATCGACAGCTGCTCGACCTTCTTGCCCTTCATTTCGGGAACGACGACGAGATCGAGCAGTACGCGGCGGTGCACCGCCGACAGGCGGTTCGACTTGATCAGCAGCGGGGCCGTACCTCCGTTGTCGAACCAGGCGAAGGCCGCTTCGAGCGCCGCGGGCGACAGGAGCTGGCCGTCGGCGCTTTCGCTGATGCCGAGCGGACTCTCCACCTTACCGTCGCGGGTGCGCCATTCATGGCCGAGCTGGGTCATCGCCCCGCCCTCGAACCAGCGCAGCAGTTCGGCAGCCTCGCCTTCGACGCGCATCGCCGCATCGGCCAGCATCGCGGCGCGCATCGCCCGCCAGTCGCGTACCGCCGCGCGCACGTCGCGCAGGGCCCCCTCGACCGCGTCGAGCAACCGCCGCCGCGCACGCGCGTCGCCGCGCTCAAGCTCCATATAAATGACCGACTCGCGGGTTTGCCCTTCGCCAGCTTCCTGCAAATGCCCCTTTGCGTCGCGCTTCACGGCGACGACGGGGTGCAGGATGCGGTGCACGGCAAGGCCTTGCGACGCGACGACCTGCGACGTCGAATCGACGAGGAAGGGCATGTCGTCGTTGATGATGACCAGCCGCATACGGCGGTCGGTGCCGTCGGCAGCGATCGGCTCGAGCAGCAGCGACGGCACCTCGGCGTCGCGGTCGAGCGCGGCGCGCGCGGCAAACTGGCTGGCGTCCGCAAGCGCGCCCTTGTCCATATCGTCGCCCTCGCCGGGCAGCGCGCTGCCGCGCAGCGCGGCCAGATAGGCGGCGGCGATTTTCGGGGGAACTTTGGCGGTGGAGGCGGTGGAGGTGTCCGTTTCCGGCGTGTCGGACGTAATTTCAGGCATAAAGTGCAGCATCCCGAACCAAAAGAGGGGGATCCCAGCCGACGATCGGCGGGGGTCCGTTCGCTCCGCCCCCTATGCGCCCGACGCGCGCGCGGCTCAAGGCCTCGTTCGCCTGTGCGCGTAAAATTATTTCAATTTTTGGGTTGTCTGTTGCGTGAACGCACTCAGCCAGCCTCACACGCCGGGTGTAATCGCGATCGCCTTCTTCGCAAGCTTCGCCACGAGCGCGGGATCTTCGGCCGCCTTGGCGACGATCCCGATATGCCCGCCGGGCATCGCGCGCGCGATCAGCACGACGAATTCGGCATCGCCGGCGTCATGTTCGAGGATCAGCGCGGGGTGTGCACGGCGCAGCACTTCCAGCTTTTCGTCCGGACCATCGCTGCTTTCGTTCGCCGGCTTGCGCCGCGCGCGTGCATCCCTGACCAGCCCCTTGAGCCCGCCCGGATAGCGATCGAGATAGGCAGCGAGCTCGCCGCGGCCGACCTGCTCTTCCTTCGCGTGGCCAAGCACACAGGCATATTCGGCCAGCCGCGTCTTGTCATAGGCGGCGCCGAAAACCAGCTTCACGACCGGCGTCATCGGCGCGCGATCCTGCGCCTTCAGCCCGGCGTCGTCGAGCAAGGCCGCAAAGGCATCGGGCCGCTGCTCGGCGGCGAGCACGAAATCCCATGCCTTGCCGACAGCCTGGTAAAGTGCACCCCGGCTCCGACTGTCGGCGGCGATCGCGCGTTCGGCAGTTTCGCGCGCGAGCGCCAGCCAGTCGGCGAGTTCGGCATCGTCGTCCGGCCCGGCCGTATCTTCATCGTCCAGGGCCGCAGCGGGAGCGTCGGCATGGGCGCTCAAAACATCATCCAGCGCCGCAAAGCCCGGGACGGCATCATCGTCGAAATGCCCCGAGTCGGGGCCATCGGCCCAGACCGGCACGGGCGCGGTCAGCGGCGCGGCGCTGCGCAGCGCCTGCTCGACCGAAAGCTGCAACTCCTCGGCCTCGTCGGCGGGAACCGCTTCCTTCCAGTTAATCACGCCCATGATGAAATCGATCGTGTCGTCGTCGGACGAGAAGGGCAGCAGGATGCCGCGATACATGATCGTCACGCCGCGATCGTTGACGAATTCGGCCTCAAAGCCGATCGGCGCGCGGTTGGCGATGATCTGGAGATAATGGTCGGTCAGTCGCGACAGCAGCGAACGACCCGGAATCTGGCTGATATAGTGGACATCCTCGTCGATCTGCGATTCTTCGCGCAGCCGGTCGCCGAGGAAAGCCAGCCCGGGGTTCTCGACCCCCGCAGTGAAATCGAGCAGCACCGAATGCGATCCGAAATCCGCGCTGTCGAGGTCGAGGTCCTCGACCGAGGGATAAGCGCGGTCAGCGAGCAGCGAGGCCCAGTAATTATAGGCGCGCACCTGCATCCGCCGTTCGTCGACACCGACGACCGCGGGCGCGTCGATCGCCCCGTCATCCTGGCCGTGGCTGCCCGAAAGCAGTCCGCGCATGCTGTCCATCATTTATCCCCAGTCGCAAACATCGGGACATGCCATGCACCGGAACTGGTAAAAGCGGCGTAAACGATGGCGGATTTGCGAGGCTCGGCCGGCGCTTCCCTGCGAGGCGCAATGCAGGGCAATTTGTCGGCCGAAGATCGAAATATGTATGATATAATTTTGTCATATTGCCATGCATTTTTTCAAAACTCATATTAAGTTATTATAATAAATATATATTCTATCATCCTTCTCATCGCGATCGTCCGGTTCCATATGAATTCTGCATGGCATTTCATGCGGCCGTTGGAGGCAAAAATGACAAGCGGTGATGTCGGCAATGAAAAGTTGCGCTGGATCCTGTGGGCCGGCTGGCACGGAAAATGTCCCGAATGCGGCGAGGGGCATATGTTCCGGTCGTGGCTCAAGCTCGCCGATCGCTGCGAGAATTGCGGACTCGACTTCAGCTTTGCGGCACCCGACGACGGCCCCGCCTTTTTCTCGCAATGCATCGTCGCCTTTCCGCTGACCTTCGTGATCGTCTGGCTGCAGATCGCCTACAGCCCGCCGCTGTGGATCCATCTGGTCTTCTCGATCCCCATCATGGTCATCGGCTGCGTACTGCCGCTGCGACCGATCAAGGGCTGGCTGGTCGCCTCGCAATATGTGAACAAGGCGCAGGAATCGGGGACCGAGCACCTGTGGGCGAAACTGAATGCGCGCGAAAGGCACGAAGCGGACAAACGGCGTGGCGACTGACGCATGGGCGCCCGACATCGCGGGCGCCGCGGGTCCCAAATATAAGGCGGTAACCGCGGCGATTTCGGCGGCGGTCGCGCGCGGCGAGTTGCGGCACGGCGACCGCCTGCCGCCGCAGCGCGACCTTGCGGCGCGGCTGGGCATCGACCTCACCACCGTGACCAAGGCGTATGACCTTGCACGGCAGCGCGGCCTGATCGTCGCGCGCGGCCGCGCCGGCAGCTTCATCAGCGACGACGCGCGGACGGGCGAGATCGCGACCGCAGCGCAGAGCGACATCGCGATGAACAGCCCGCCGATCGCGGCCGAAAGCCATCTTGTCGAGGCGATGACCGCCGCGCTCGCCACGCTGGCCCGCGGCGACGGTCTCGCGCGACTCCACTATCAGCGGCCGGGCGGCAGCGCCGCCGATCGCGAGACGGGCGCCGCGTTGCTGGCGCGCACCGGCCTCGCGTCCGACGCCGAGCAGATCATCGTCGGCGCGGGCGCGCAAAACGGGCTGCACGCGATCGCATCGACGATCCTGAAGCCCGGCGACCGCGTTGCGTGCGGGCTCTATATCTATCCGGGCTTTCGCGCGATTGCGCGCCGGATCGGCGTGACGCTGGCACCGCTCGCGGCAATGTCCGCCGACGCACTGGCGGCAGCGCACGCCGAGGCGCCGCTGCGCGCGCTGTATATCGTCCCGACCAACGACAATCCGACCGCCGCGACCATCGAAACCGGCGAGCGAAAGGCCATCGCGGCATGGGCCCGCGGCGCCGGAATCCAGATCGTTGAGGATGACGCCTACGGCCTGCTTCCCGACGCGCCCCTCCCCGCGATCGCGAGCTTCGCGCCCGAAATCAGCTGGTATGTCGCGAGCATGTCAAAGATCGTCTCGCCCGCGCTCCGCGTCGCTTTTGTCCGTGCGCCGAGCGTCGCTCAGGCCATGCAGATCGCCTCATTCCAGCACGAGAGCGCGGTGATGGCGCCGCCGCTCAACGCCGCGATGATCTCTTTATGGCTGGCCGACGGACGCTTCGACGCGCTGGTCGGCGCGGTCCGCAGGGAAGCCGCGTGGCGGCAAAAACTGGCGCACACGGTGCTCGGCGACACGCGCCACGCCGCGCACCCGCAGGGCTATCACCTCTGGCTGCCGCTCGCCGAAGACAGCCATCCCGACACGCTTGCCGCCGCGCTCGCGCTCGACGGGCTGTCGGCGGCGCCGTCGGACCGCTTCGCGGTCGCACCCGGAGCGCCGAAGGCGCTGCGCATCTCGCTTGGAGGGACGATCGACCGCCGCACCCTGTCGCGCGCGCTGCACCGCCTCGCCGCGCATCTCTGGTCCCCGGGCGGCGCAGCGAGCGATATCGTCTGACGCACTATTTCCCCGGATGGAGGCGCATCGCCGCACCGCCGCCGGGCGCCAGCCACAGTTTATACTGATCGCCCTTCTTCACCCGGATTGTCTCATAAGCGATCCGGTGCCGGGCGTCGGTCAGATAGGTGGCGCCGTCACCATCCCGGTAAATCGTCGCGGTGTAGCTCTTGCCCGGTTCGAGGAAGTCGAAGCGCAGCGCCAGCGTCCGCGCGGTGCCGTCGTTGACCCCGCCGACATACCAGTCGGCGCTGGCGCGGTCCTTGCGCGCGAAGATCGCGTAATCGCCCACCTCGCCCGCGATCAGCCGGCTTTCGGCCCAATCGGTCGGCACTTGCCCGATGAAGGCAAGCTCGCGCGGATATTTCGCCAGATTTTCGATCCGGTCGGCCGCCATCTGGACCGGCGAGTAGATTGCCAGATAGAGGCCGAGCTGCTTCGCGAGCGTCGAGGCCATCGGCACCTCGTTCGATCCCGCGAGGCTCAGCACCCCCGGCGTATAGTCCATCGGCCCCGACAGCATCCGCGTATAGACGAGCGTCGGTTCATGATCGGGGCCGCCGTTCGCGAACGCGCTCCAGCTGTTATATTCCATCCCGCGCGCGCCCTCGCGCGTGATCCAGTTGGGCCAGGTGCGACGAAGGCCCGTGTCCTTGACGGGTTCGTGCGCATTGACCGAAATATGATATTTCGCTGCGGTATCGACGACGCGCTGGTGGTGGCGCACCTGCCACTGGCCGTCGTGCCACTCCCGCCGCGTTTCGCCCGGCCTGTCGCCCGGCGCGATGATGCCGCCCGCATCGGCGACATAGCCCGTCTTCACCGACGTGACGCCGAGCCGCCCGTAGAGCTTCATCGCATCGTCGAGCTGCGCCTCGTAATTTGCGACATGGCCGTTGGTTTCATGGTGCCCGATCAGGGTCACGCCCTTCTGTCGCGCATAGTCGGCGACGCCCTTCAAATCGAAATCCGCCGCAGGCTGCGTGAAATCGAACAGCCCGCCGTTCCAGCCGGTGTTCCAGCCCTCGACCAGCACGCCGCCAAAGCCGTGCTTCGCGGCGAAATCGATATATTGCTTAGCGCGCGCGGTCGTCGCGCCATGGTTCGGCCCCTCACCCCAGCTCCACGGCCCGCGGATCATGCCCCACCAGATGCCGATATATTTCATCGGCTTCACCCAGCGTACGTCGCCGAGCTTGTTGGGCTCGTTGAGGTTGAGTTCGAGATCGCTTGCCACCAGCCCCGCCGCGTCGTCGGCGATCCGGATCGTGCGCCAGGGTGTCGCGAACGGCAGATCGCGCACGACGCGGGGCCCGCCTGACGAGGGCGACAGTGTCGCGCGAAACTTGCGGCCCTCGGCGCGCTTCAGCCACATCGCCGAATAATCGACGAGCGCGGCCTCGTGAAACGCGAGGTGCGTGCCGTCGTCGAGCCGCATCGTGATCGGCGTGTGCGCGGTCGCGACGCCGTCGATCGGCGTCTTCTGGTAGATCTGCTCGTAGCGGTTCCATTCGCCGCCGGTGATCCACCAGGCGGTGCCGGGCGACGCGATATCGAACTCGGTGACCTCGTCGGCGATGCGCGCGGTCTTCATCGCCGGCTGTTCGGGCAGCTCGTAGCGAAAGCCGATGCCGTCATCGAACAGGCGGAAACGCACGTTCATCACATGCCCGCCGCGGCTCTCATGCTGCTGAAAGCGGACAAGCAGTTCGTTGTGACGATCGCGGACGAAACGGCGCTCGCCCCACGGCAATTCCCATGTCGCATCGCCCTTGCCGCGTTCGGCGCTGTCGATGCGGAAGCCGCGCTGGAGTGCCGGGCCGTCGGTGAGCAGGAAACCGAGGCTCGACGGCGCGATCAGCAGCTTTCCCTTTCGCGACAGCGACCACGTCGGCCTTTCGTCATTGTCGGTCGAGACGGTGAGAACGATCTGGCCGTCGGGCGACGCCGCGGTCTCCGACGGGCGCGCCGGCTGCGCCGCGACCGGAGTAGCGGCAAGCAGCGCAAAAACGGCCAACAGGCTCCGCATGACTTTCTTCCTTCGTGGATCAACCGGGACAGGCATCTATCCCGGTTATTCCGCGGCTTGGCAAATCATGCAGACGTATGGCGCTAGCTCGACCAGCCCCCCGCCAGCGCGCGGAACAGCGCGATCTGGCGTCGCGAAATCTGCCCGTCCTGTGCGGCGAGCACGGCTTCGGTCTCGGCGAAGGTGCGTTCGGCGTCGAGCCATTCGAGCGAGTCCGACGCACCCTCCTGCCGCTTGGCGCGCACAATCCGTGCGGCGCGTTCGGCCTGATCGCGCGCAGCGCGCAGCGCCTGCCGCTGTTCCAGCGAGCGCGCATAAGACGACAGCGCCGTCTCGGTTTCCTCAAGCGCGCGCAGCACCGTGCCGTCGAATTCGGCGAGCGATGCCTGCGTGTCGGCCTCGGCCGCCGCGATTCGTGCGCGCGCGGGTTCCTGATTGGGGAAGGCCCAGTTGAGGAGCGGTCCGAGCAGCCAGCGGACCGGACCGCCGCCGAATATGTCGCCGAAGCCGGAACCCGTAGAACCGGCCGACCCGCCGAGCGTGATGCGCGGATAAAGGTCGGCGGTCGCGACACCGATGCGCGCGGTGTCGGCGGCAAGGCGGCGCTCGGCGGCGCGAATGTCGGGACGGCGCTTCAGGAGCGCCGCCCCATCACCGACCGGGATGGGATCGGTGATTTCGAGGCTGATGTTGCGATCCGCCGCAATCGCGGGGAGCGCAGCGGGCGCACGACCGGTCAGGGTCGCGAGGCGGAACAAGGCCGCCTGCCGCTCGGCCTCGATGGAGGGAATGTCGGCCGAACGCTGGTCGCGCAGCGTCGTGATGCGCGCAAGGTCGAGCCCCGTCGCCATCCCGACCTCCTTGCGGCGTTCGGTAAGTTTCACTTGCTGGTCGAGCAGGCCGACGATGCGCCGCGCGACGTCGAGCCGGGCGGCACCCGACGCGGCGTCGGCATAGGCTTGGGTCGTGTCGGCGGCGACGATCACGCGCACCGCGTCGGCATTGGCTTCGGCGGCAGCGGTATCGCCGCGCGCCGCCTCGATCGAACGGCTGACACGGCCGAACAGGTCGACTTCGTATGAGACGTTGATCCCGACATCGACCGCCCAATCCTCTTGGGGCGAGCCCGGCAGGCGCTGACCTTCGGGGCTGCGGCCATAGTTCGCGCCGGCGCCGACCTCACCTTGCGGCAAGCGGTCCGCCCGCGCACCGCGCAGCGACGCGCGGGCGCGGGCGATATTCGCAACCGCGACGCGGACGTCGCTGTTGCTGGCCAGCGCATCGCCGACGAGCCCGTCGAGGACGGGATCGTCATAGAGTCGCCACCAGTCGGCGGCGACCGGATCGAGCGTCACCGCGGCGCTGTTTGCCGAGACGAACGGCCCGGTCGCGACGGGCGCCGAGGCCGATTGCGGCGCCTTGTAGTCGGGGCCGACGGCGCAGGCGGCGAGCGCCAGCGCCGAGGCGGCGGTGAGGATATTGCGGAGGATCATGATCTTTTCCCTTATTCCGCCGGGACCGGCAGCGCCGCCCCGTGGTCGTCCGACCCGCGCTGCGCGCGCCGCTCGATCCGCCATTGGCTGAGCGAACGCGCGACGACATAGAAGGTCGGGGTGAAGATGAGGCCGAACGCCGTCACGCCGAGCATCCCGAAGAAGACCGCGGTGCCGAGCGCCTGACGCAGCTCCGCCCCCGCCCCGCTCGCGATCAACAGCGGCACCGCGCCGAGGATGAAGGCGAAGCTGGTCATCAGGATCGGGCGCAGGCGGTCGCGTGCCGCGCGCACCGCGGCCTCGACCGGCGACAACCCGTCCTGCTCTTCGGCCTGCTTGGCGAACTCGACGATCAGGATCGCATTCTTCGCCGCAAGCGCGATCAGCACGACGAGCCCGATTTGCGTCAGCACATTATTGTCCATCCCGCGCAAGTTCACGCCGATCATCGCCGCGAGCAGACACATCGGCACGATGAAGATGATCGCGAGCGGCAGCATCAGGCTTTCATATTGCGCGGCGAGCACGAGGAAGACGAAGACCACCGCGAGCGCGAAGACGATGCCCGCGGTGTTCGCCGCCGCCTTTTGCTGGAAGGCGATACCCGTCCATTCGGTCCCGTAACCCGCGGGCAGCGAGTCCGACGCAAGCTTTTCCATCGTCGTCAGCGACGCACCCGACGACGAACCCGGCGCCGTGTCGCCGTCGATCTCGACCGCGGGAAAGAGGTTGTAGCGCGTGACGCGATACGGCCCCGTGCGGTCCTCGAAGTTCGCGACCGACCCGATCGGCACCATCGCGCCCGAATCGGACCGGGTGCGCAGGTTCGCGATATCGGCAACGGTCTGGCGATAGGGCGCGTCGGCCTGTGCGGTCACACGATAAGTGCGGCCGAGCAGGTTGAAGTCGTTGACGAACGCCGAACCCAGATAGACCTGCAGCGCCTCGAACACCCGCTCGGGCGGGACACCGAGCGCATTCGCCTTCGCCCGGTCGATGTCCGCAAAAACGCGCGGATTGGTGGGGTCAAAGAAGGTGAAGACGTTCGCGAGCCCGGGCGTCTCGTTCGCCTTGCCGATCAGCTTGTTCGTTTCGTTCGCGAGCGCCGCATAGCCATGGCCGCCGCGATCCTGCACGACCATCCGGTAACCGCCGGCCGAACCGATCCCCTGGATCAGCGGTGGCGGGATGATCACGATCTGCGCGTCGGTGATGTCGGCGGTCCGCTTGTGCGCCTCGGCCATGATGTCCTCGAACGTCACGCCGAGCTTCTTCCGCTCCTCGAAGGATTTGAGCGGAAAATAGGCGGCGGCCGAGTTCGGCGCGAGCGTCTGCGACGGGCCGTCGAATCCCGCGAGCATCACCGAGCCGAGGACCCCCTCGACCGGCAGCACGCGCGCGGCGACCTTTTTCAGCACCGCATCGGTGCGCTCGACCGAAGCGCCGGAGGGCAGCTTGGCGACGACGAGGAAATAGCCCTGGTCCTGCGCGGGAATGAAGCCGGTCGGCGTCGCCCAGAACAGGCCCGCGGTCGCGGCGATCAGCCCCGCATAGGTGACCATCATCTTCTTCGGCGCGCGCACCAGCCGGTCGGTGAGACGCGCATAGCCGTCGCTCATCCGTTCGAAGCCGCGGTTGAACGCATCGCCCGCGCGGCGGACATATTGCATGCCCTTGCCTTCATTCACCGGCGCCGAATGGCCGCGCAGCAGGATCGCCGCAAGCGCGGGCGACAGGGTGAGCGAGAGGACGAGCGAGATGATCGTCGCAGTCGAGATCGTCACTGCGAACTGCTGGTAGAAAGCGCCCGACAGGCCGGTGAGGAACAGCGTCGGCACGAACACCGCGCAGAGTACGAGCACGATGGCCACCAGCGCGCCCGACACTTCGTCCATCGACGTCCGCGCGGCTTCGAGTGCGCTCATCCCCTTTTCGAGGTTGCGCTCGACATTTTCGACGACGACGATCGCGTCGTCGACGACGATGCCGATCGCCAGCACCAGCCCGAACAGCGACAGGTTGTTGAGGCTGTAGCCGAACCCGGCGAGCACGACGAAGGTGCCGATCAGCGAGACCGGGATCGCAAGCACCGGAATGATCGCCGCGCGCCATTTCTGCAGGAACACAAGAATGACGATGACGACGAGGATGACGGCTTCGAGTAGCGTGTCCATCACCGCGTCGATCGACTGGGCGATGAATTCGGTGGGGTTGTAGATGACCCGATATTCGAGCCCCTTGGGAAAGCTTTTCGACGCCGCCGCCATTTCGGCTTCGACCGCCTGCGCCGCGGCCAGCGCGTTCGAGCCCGGACGCTGGAAGGTCGCGAGGATGACCGTGGGGTCGCCCGAGAGGTAGGTGTTGCTGTTATAATCCGACGCGCCAAGTTCGACGCGCGCGACATCCGACACGCGGACCTGACGCCCGTCGGCATCGCTGCGGATGACGATGTTCGCGAAGTCCTTGGGGTCGGTCAGGCGGCCCTGCGTCTCGACGCTCAATTGAAAGCTGTTGCCATTGGCATGGGGCGGCTGGCCGAGTGACCCCGCCGCGACCTGCACATTTTCGCGGCGCAGCGCGGTGACGATCTCGCCCGCGGTCAGGTCGAGCGCGGCGGCGCGGCCGGGATCGATCCACACGCGCATCGCATAATCGCGGTTGCCGAACAGCCGCACGTCGCCGACGCCGTCGATGCGGCTCAAACGGTCACGCAACTGGGTCAGCGCATAGTTGGAGATGTATGCACGATCGAGCGACTTGTCGGGCGAAACGAGGTTCACGATCAACAGGAAGTCGGGCGAGGTCTTGCGCGTCACGACGCCCAGCCGCTGCACCGTTTCGGGGAGGCGCGGGGTCGCGATCGCAACGCGGTTCTGCACCAGCACCTGCGCGGCATCGAGGTCGGTGCCGATCTTGAAGGTCACGGTGATCGTGACGACGCCGTCGCCGGTCGACTGGCTGCTCATATAGAGCATATTGTCGACGCCGTTGATTTCCTGCTCGATCGGCGCCGCGACCGTTTCGGCAACGGTTTCGGCCGACGCGCCCGGATAGGTCGCAGTCACCGTCACCGTCGGCGGGACGATATCGGGATATTGCGAGACGGGCAGGCCGATATAGGCGACCGCACCGATGATGGTGATGATGACCGCGAGCACGGCGGCAAAAATCGGCCGGTCGATGAAAAAGCGGGATAGGCGCATGGGAGAGCCCCTGTCTGGAAGGTAAACGGTCTGAACCAGCCCCTCTCCTCGAGGGAGGGGCAGCGAGACCAGGCAGCTTGCTGCCTGGTCGCAGCGGGGCGGGGGCCATCGGCCGTGAGGGGACGCCGCGAACCCCCACCCCAACCCCTCCCCCGAAGGGGAGGAGCTTATGTTAAATTACCGCGCGAAGGTCGCCTGCGCCGACACCGGTTCGACCGCGGCGGCTGCACCCTTCGGAGGCGTTGTCGAAGCGGCGATCTTGCCGGCCTTGGTCACCGCCTTTTCACCGGGGCGCGCGAACTGGTATCCGGCGATCACGACGCGGTCGGTCGGCGTCAGCCCCGCACGGATGACGCTGAGCCCGTCGACTTCGGGGCCAAGTTCGACCGGCTTGGCCGCAACGGTTCCATCCTTGCCGACGACATAGACGATCTTGCGCGCCTGATCGGTCTGCACCGCAGCAGCAGGAACCAGCAGCGCGCGCGTCGTCTGTCCGGTCGACAGCCGCATGTTGCCGAACATGCCGGGGGTCAGAAACATCTCCGGATTGCGGAAGCTGGCGCGGGCGCGGATCGTGCCCGAGCGCGGATCGAGGCCATTGTCGGTAAAGTCGAGCTGGCCCTTCCAGCGGTAATCGCCTTCGTCCTGCAGGCGGACTTCGACGGCAGCACCCTTGTCGCCGCCCTCGCGCTTGGTCTTGAGGAACAGCGCTTCGGATCCCTGAAAGGTGAAATACACCGGATCGAGCGCGTTGATCGTGGTGAGCAGCGTGCCGCCGGCATCGCCCGCCGACACAAGGTTGCCCGCGTCGATCTGGCGATCGGAGATGCGGCCGCTCAGCGGCGCGCGAACGACGGTGAATTCGACATCGAGCGCACGCGCCGCGATGCGGGCATCGGCCCCGGCCAGCGCAGCATTGGCCGCGTTGACGCGGGCACGCAGACGATCGATCTCGCTCTGCGACACCGCCTCGACGTCGACAAGGCGTCCGGCACGTTCAAGTTCGAGGCGCGCGAGCGCGAGATCGCTGCGCGCGCTGGCTGCCGAAGCGCGCGCTTCGGCGAGCGCGGCGCGATAGGGACGCGGGTCGATGGTGAAGAGCGGCTGACCCTGACGGACGATCTGCCCATCGGTGAAGTGGACGCCCGTGATCGCACCCGAAACGCGCGGGCGCACCTCGACGGCCTTCGATGCCTCGAAGCGACCGATATATTCGTCCCAGAGCGTTACGTCGCGCGCGATCGGCGCCGCCACGGTGAGCACCGGCGCGGGCGCAGCAGCGGCGGGAGGAGCGCCGTCGCGGAGCAGCCACCAGGCGCCGATAACGAGCACGAGGAACGCCCCGATCCACGCAACGCGGCGGCCGCGGGCCGGATGGAGCAAAGTCTTGAGTTCGCGGCGGACCTTCGCATCGGCGGGGTCGAGCCTTTCGATCGGGGTGTGGACGGTCATGGAGTGCCCTCTTCTCTTTATTCGGTTCGGCCGCGCGCGAGGCGCAGCGGGTCTCGGCCCCGAAAGCGCACGCCTTCGGTCCAGTCTTGAAACAGTCCTTGCTGCCGGACGGCCCTCTTCGAAGAGGACGACCGCCCCTCCGGCCGCCCGCATCGAAAATGCGCGCGCCGGCTCCCTGTTATGTCTTGCGGACGAACGCCGACGAGCGCCCGACCGGAACAGGACCCGCTCCCGGGATAATAATCGGTGGTGAAGGTTCCGACCGCCGCATGTTGTCATGCAGCGGTCGGTCTCGGGGGAGAGCCTATCTTTGTATACTAGGTGGTATATAAGTCGTGCTGCGCTGCGTCAACCGCATTCTGTACCGAGCAGTAAAAATTTTTCTACTAGCGTCCCGGCCACAGCTTCAGACTGGTTTCGACGAGCCGCTCGAGTTCGGCGCGCGTCGCCCCCGCGCCCGCCTGCACCGACATGCCCTGGTTCACCGCGGTCAGGAACGCGGCGAGGCCTTCGGCGTCGGTGTCGGGCGGGAAATCGCCCTCTTCCTTGGCGCGCGCGAAGCGTGCGAGCATCGCGCGTTTCGCCGCCGCGCCGCGTTCGAGCACGGCCTGGCGAATACATTCGGCCTCGGCCCCGCAGGCGACCGAGGTGATGACGCCGAGACAACCGTTCGGATTCTCGGGGCAGGTGTACATGTCAAGCGCGCCATACATCAGCCGCTCGGCGACGCCGCGCGCAGTCGGCGCGTCGAGCGCGGCGTGCATATAGTCGGCCTTTTCGCGCTCATAGAGGTCGAGCGCCTTGTTGAAGAGCGCCTCCTTGTTGCCGAAGGCGGCGTAGAGGCTGGGCTTGGTGATCCCCATCGCCTCGGTCAGGTCGGCCATCGACGCGCCCTCATAGCCCTTCGACCAGAAGACGCGCAGCGCCGCGGCCAAGGCGGCATCGACGCAAAATTCGCGCGGACGGCCCTTATGCGAATGGGCGGCGGTGGCGGTTTCGATTTCCATAACGTCTGGTATATAAGTGGCGGATCGCAACTTGTCCAGTGGCGCGCCGATCAGGCGAGCCGTGTGTCGATCGGCAGGCCGCCCTTCAGCGTCAGGGTCACCGGCGTGCGCTCGGCGATATCGGCCATCCGCGCCTTCTGTTCGTCATCGAGCCCGATGATCGTCAGCACCCGGTCGATCCGCAGCCCGTCGGAATTCTGCAGGCGCAGGCCGACCTCGACCGATTCCATCGGCCATTGCTTGCGATCGGCATACATGCGCAGCGTGATGGCGGTGCAGGCGCCGAGCCCGGCGAGCAGGAAGTCATAGGGCGCAGGCCCGAGATTCTGCCCACCCAGCCCCGGCCCCTCGTCGCCGACCAGGTCATGGCCGCTCACATTGATTTCGGTGCGATAATGGTCGTTGCCGATGCGAGCCGTACCATGAGCCATATTGCGCGTCCTTTTCCGATGGGCGGATAGCGCCAATATTCCGGGCCGCTGCCGAAACGGCAAGCGGAAACCGGGCCCGTCAGGCTGTCGTCAAGAAACGGCGCTACGACATCCATAGCGTCGGCCTGAACAGGGGAGGGAAGTTTGGAGGCCGAGCCGGAATCCAATACCTCCCCAAAAATCCCATTTTTCCGCGCTTCTTCTCCATTTGGAAATAGTGAGGTGCCCCCAAAAGGGCCCCAAATTCGGTCTATATTGCTGGATTTCTGCGGATTTCTTGCTCTGACTTCGGTCGCCAGCCGTCTCAAAATGCCCACTGTTGCCGCACTGGCATCGTTGGTCATCGTCTAGTTGTGAACCTCGCCAGCTTACCCTTGCGCCGCCGACCCGGGCGCCCCCGCTGCGATATGCATCGCGCGGTCAATGGGCGAGGAGGAGCGGCGCTTGCGCAGCTTCGAGGAGATAACGCGTCACCCCGCCGAACAGGGTCTCGCGCAGCCGCGGACGTCCATAGGCGCCCATCACGATGAGCCCCGGGGCCATTTCCTTCGCGGTTCGCTCGAGTATCTCCTCGGGCGTAAGCGCCCCGCGATCGTGGCGGCGAAGCTCAGCATGAATGCCGTGCCGCGACAGATAGCAGAGCGCGTCCTCGGCCGGCACCCGTCCCTCATCCGGCCCGACCTGCACCATCGTCACGCTGCCCGCGCCCGCCATCAACGGCCCAGCGGCGCGCAAGGCGTGCGCGGCTTGCGGGCTGCCGTTCCACAGGATCATCACCGGGGCATCTAGGTCGAGCGGCTGGCCTTCGGCGGGCAACGCGAGCACGGGCGCGGGCACAGTCATTGCGAGGTCGCCCGCCAGCGTCGGCTGCGCGAGGCCGCGCCGGTCGCGGGGGCCGAGCGATACGATGGCAAGATCGGCTAGCGTCGCGGCGAGCGAGAGCGCCGCGAGCGCATCGCCGTCGGCGATGGCGACGTCCCAGGGCACATCCTCGCGCGCGAGCTGCGCCGCGAGCCGGGTCTCGAGCTCGGCATCGGCAAGCTGCGCCTTGGCGAGCTGTTCGCGCGCCAGATACATGCCGCCAAAGGGATCGGAGGCGATGAACTGCTGGAAGGGCGAGCAGATCAGGAAACTGAGATGAGCGCCGAGGCGCCGTCCGATAGCGAGCGCCGTCTCGGTGCGCGCGGCCATGGCCGGGCTCGCGTCGGCGTGAATCAAAAGATTTCGCATGTCTTGCTCTCCTTCATGATGGAGAGGGAAGCGCTTATGCGCACCAGCTTCATTGACACCGGTCAATAAACCGCGCCCTTCAGGCCGGGCGGCATACTGCGGTCGCTCCGTATAATTACGAAATGCGCCGACCGCGCGGGGCGTTAGCTTGACGTCGCAAAGGAGCAAGCGATGCCGAGACCCAGTCCATTGACCCCATTTCGCGCGCACCCGCGCCGGACGCCGGTGAATCGCGCGCCGGCGGACCCACGGCGCGAGCAAAGCCGTATCGCGGGCACCCTCACCCTTCGCCCTTCGCCGCTCCGGCGGTCCGATCCAAATCAAGGAGACAGAGGATGACGCTCACCAATGCGCCCGACACCACGCTCAGCGAGGCGACCGAGACCTGCCTGCAGACCCGCAGCGGCGTCGACCTTCGTCTCCGGCCGGTCGCGGAGAGCGACGCGGATATCGTCGATCATTTCTTCGACGGCCTGACGGCGGACGATATGCAGTTCCGCTTCCTGAGCGGCCAGTCGCACCTGTCGAGCGCCCAGCTCGCGGCGATGATCGGTGTCGATCACCGCCATCGCGAGCATCTGCTCGCGTTCGATGCCGCGACCTCGGAGCTGATTGCGAGCCTGCTGATTGCTGCCGACGATGCGTTCGTGACCGCCGAGGTCGCGATTTCGGTCGCGCCGGCGTATAAGACACGCGGCGTCGGCTGGACCCTCCTCAACCATGCCGTCGATCTCGCCCGCGCCCGCGGCCTCAAGACGTTGCGGTCGATCGAGAGCCGCGCCAATCGAGGCGCGATGGAGGTCGAGCGGACGCTGGGGTTCAAGGCGAGCGACTATGATGGCGACGCCACGCTCGCTCTGCTCGAACTCGAGCTTCGCTGACCTTGGCCATCGGGTCGGCGCCCGGCAGGCAGCCGGCTGGAGACACTCCCAATGGACCAAGGCTTTCATGCCATGCAGCTCGACACGCCGGGCGCACCGCTGCACCGCGTCGAACGCGCGATGCCGGCCCCGGCGGACGGCGAAATCAGGATCGCGATCACCGCTTGCGGCGTGTGCCGGACCGATCTCCATATCGCCGACGGCGACATCAGCGGCCGGCTTCCGATTGTCCCGGGACATGAGATCGTCGGCCGCGTCGACGCACTCGGCGCGGGCGTCACGCGGTTCGGGCTTGGCGAGCGGGTCGGCGTGCCTTGGCTCGGCAGGAGTTGCGGCACCTGCCCCTATTGCGCTGCGGGCCATGAAAATCTCTGCGACGCGCCCGAGTTCACCGGATTCACGCGCGACGGCGGTTTCGCTTCGCATGTCGTCGCCGATGCGCGCTTCTGCCTCGCAATCCCTGCCGCCTTCGACGATCTTCATGCGGCGCCTTTGCTCTGCGCCGGCTTGATCGGCTACCGCGCCTATCGCATGGCGGACAGCGCGAAGGCGCTCGGCCTCTATGGTTTCGGCGCCGCCGCACATATTCTCGCGCAGCTCGCGATCGCCGACGGCACCGATGTCTACGCCTTCACACGCGAAGGCGATACCGCTGGTCAGGATTTCGCCCGCCGCCTGGGTTGCGCCTGGGCGGGCGCGTCGACCGAAGCACCGCCGGACCCGCTCGACGCAGCGATCCTCTTTGCGCCGGTCGGAGCACTGGTTCCCGAAGCGCTACGCCATGTCCGCAAGGGCGGACGCGTCATCTGCGCCGGCATTCATATGAGCGACATCCCGTCCTTTCCTTATGCCGATCTCTGGGAGGAAAGGTCTATCCGGTCGGTCGCCAATCTGACCCGTGCCGATGGCGCAGCGTTTCTCGAAGCCGCGGCGCGCTGCGGCGTGCGGACGCATGTCACCGCGCTACCGCTCGCCGACGCCAATCGCGCGCTCGACCGGTTGCGCGCCGGCGAAGTCGAAGGCGCGCTCGTCCTCGTCCCCGAGGGCGCGGCTAGGGGGAATCCCTAATGGCGCGCCCGCACCAGCGGCGCGAAAGTGGCGAAGGCCAGATCGGCCTGTCAGGAGAGACTGCCATGGATCGTTTCGAGCGAGACCCCGCCAGCGCGGCGCGCCCTCCCGAATGTCCCGATTGCGACCCGCCGACGCAGCCCGACAAGGCCTATCCGGAGACGCCTGCACCGGACCCCGATCGCCAGCCGCTGCGCACGTCGCCGGAGGCACCGGTGCTTCCCGACAGCCATCCCGAAACCACGCCGCGCGAATATCCCGAATAGCTGCGCGCGGCCGGACAAGACCTCAAGGGCTTGCGGGCGGCGTGCCGCTGCGCGTGAGCCTCGTCACGGCGTCGACAAGCATATGCTCGCGCAAGGGCTTTTCCAGAACGAGCGCGAAGCCCGCCTCGCGCGCGCGCGCGCTCAGTTCCCCGGACGGATAGGCGGAGATCAGGATGGCCGGCCCATCCCAGCCCTGCGCGCGCAGCGCGCGCAGCATCGCGATCCCGTCGCTGCTCTCGAGCCGGTAATCGACGATCAGGCAGTCGGGCGCGGCACGCGCCGCCTCGGCGAGCGCGGGATCGGCGGCGGGCCAGGCCTTCACCGCAAATCCGCGCCCCTGCAGAAGCAGGAGGAGCGAGCGGCGCACTGCCGGGTCATCCTCGACGATAAGAATGGTCGGCGGTGCCTCGCTCCAACCCGATCGGGCGATCAACATGTCCATGGTCCCGTTATCGACGCCTTTGCATGCCGCCACATGCTTCCCCAAAGTCTTGTAAAATCGTCGGGCTCGGCCTTTCGGAGGTGCGAGCCCGAAGCCGGAAAACAGGGCCGGGGGCCATCGATCAATGGCTCATCAGCAGGGGGAACTTGCTCTTCGTCAGCAGATTCTTCGTGATGCCGCCGAAGGTCTCGCGCAGCCGGCCGCGGCCGTAGGCGCCCATCACGATATAATCGGCGCGGAACATCTTTGCCTCGTCCGAGATCAGGAAATCGGCGTGAAACTTGCCGATGTCGGTCTTGCGCACATTTGCCGCTATGCCGTGGCGCGACAGATAGGCCGCGGCATCCTCGGGCACGATATGATTGTCGGACCCTTCTGCGGTGAAGATCTCGACCTCTTTCGCGAAGACGAGCAGCGGTACAGCGGCGCGGAGCGCGGCCGCCGCCGAGGGACGACCGTCCCACGCGACGAGCGCGCGCTCGAGCTCGAAGCGTTCGAGCGTCTCGGGCACCGCCAGCACGGGCGCACTCGCGCGCGCGACAATGCGGCTCGCGATGTCGCGCATGTCGGGCATCGGAAAGCCGTCGAGCGCGCGATTGAGGATGATGAGGTCGGCGAGGTCGGCGGCATCGAGTACCGCATTCGCGATCTCGTCCATCGCGTCGATCCAGCTCCAGCTGACATCCTCGCGCGACAGGCGCTCGCTGATCACCGACTTGTTCTTCGCCTCGCTTTCGCGCTCGTCGAGGATGACGACGGTTTCGGCAAAGCCGAACCCGTCACCGGCGATGAGCGGATAGGGCGTGACGTCGATGCAGGTCAGATGGCCTTCGACCGCGCGGGTGATATCGAGCGCCGCCTGCAGGCGAGCTTCCTGGCCATGGTCGTCATGTACGAGCAACAGGATATTCTTCATGAGCCGTCTCCTTGGTTTCTGCACCGAGACTATGTGTCGTCAGCCGAGGCCGATATGCGCAATGATACGGATGGAAAGGCGGCCGCCCGGATGTCCGGACGGCCGCAGGGGGGTCGCCTCTTCCCCAGGCGAGCGGGATCAGCTGTCGACCGCGAGATAATCCTCGACGTCGGTCACGCCGGGCGCCGACCAGGCAGCGAGCTCGGCCATGCGCCGCTCGCCCCACGCCTTGACCCGGCCGCGCAGCGTGACCGTGCTGCCCTCGGTGGTGACCGATACGCCGCTTGCGTCGAGACCCGCCTGGCGCTTGAATGCCGCCATGATCCGCGCCTTGACGTCGGCAGGGGTGGAAATATCGCCGACCTTGATCAGGTTCGAGACGCCGGTGACCCCCGATATCTGCCCCGCGGCGCGCGCGACTTCCTTTGCGATGAAGTGCCAGTCGACGGTGCCGGTCAGCGTGACCCAGCCGCGCTCGACCTTCACCTTGATCTGCCCCTCGGGGATCGCGACCGTCCAGCCGATCATGTCGACGATCCGCTTGGCGATTTCATGGTCGGCGGTCTTGGGATCCGACGCGAAGCGCACCTTCAGCTCCTCGGCGAGCGCACGCACGCCCGCGACCCGCCGCACCGCACGTTCGGCCGCGACCTTCTGCGGAAAGCTCTTCACATAGCCCGCCAGCGTCACGACGCCGTCATTGACCGAGACGCCGATATCGGCGTGATCGACGCTCGGATCCCATTCGAGTTCGGCGACCACGTCATCCTGCAGCTGGCCGTCACTCTTCTTCTGCATGATCATTCTCCTTCGAAAGAAATCCGGCTCGCATTGCGAGCGGACCGAAGCCGGCGAACATCGGCAAGAGCCGCCAGCGCGTGCGGGCAGCCTTAACCCGGGACGAAGGATGCGGCTTATCCGCAACTTTCCGTAAGGAGAGCTCCGCTTGGGAACTTCCCCGATTCTGCCTCCGCAGCCTGCTCGCTAGGTCCGGGTTGCGCTCCGGCGCATTGCGGCAACGAGGGTCCTGCCCGGCACAGCCCGCCGCCGCGATCCCTCTCGATTTTCAAGAAGGAGCAAGCTGATGAACGATCTGACCCCGACCCGCACCGCGGGTAGCCAGCCCGCTGAGGCGGAGCTTGGCGCGATGAACTGGCTGCGCAGCGAGCTCGACCGCATGTTCGAGGAATTCGCTCTCCCCGGCCGCAGCCTGCTGAGCTATGTCCCGCGGCTCGTGAGCCCGCTCCCGGCGGTCGAACTCGTCGATACCGGCCCGGCCTACAAGCTGACCGCCGAGCTCGCGGGCCTCACCGAGAAGGACATCCGGCTCGAGGTCGCCGACGGGGGCCTCCTGCTCGCGAGCGAAAAGGAGGAATCCTCCGAGCGCCGCGAGGATGGACATCTGATCAGCGAGCGGCGTCACGGCAGCTTCCGGCGCCGCATCGCCCTGCCCGCCGACGCCGATGCCGACAAGATCGAAGCGAAGTTCAAGCATGGCTTGCTCAGCGTCGAGATCGCGAAGACCGAAAAGGCGCGCGATCACGCTCGCAAGATCAAGATCGCCAGCTAGGCAAACGGGCCGGAACCGAAGACGCGGCTCCGGCCCTCCCGCTCGATCTCGCGCGATTCCCTCGCACCGGAGTTATATCATGCCCCCTGGTATTCACACCGACCGGCACGGCGAGGCGCTGCTTCGGCTCAAGCTCGGATCGGCGATGCTTTCGCTTGTGATCTGCGCGTCGTTGATCCTGTCGCTCGCTCCGCGGCTGTGGCCGTAGGACCAGACGCGCCGATGTCGGCGCCTAGCGATCCGGCGCGCCTTCCTCGTCCCCGCCGAGAATCTCCGCCGGCACCGGGCTTCCGGCGCGCAGCGAATCGGGCGTGATGATCACGCTCGTTCCCGCGACCAGAAGCGGGCCGAGCAGCGCGCGCAGATCGGCCGCGATGTGGACGCGCCCGGCGAACGACGTCGGTGTCCTCGCGGCGATCGCGCCCGGGAGGGGGACTTCCGTCCAGGTTGCCGGCCCCTCGACGCCCGACCGCCGGATGAAGGCGGAAGTGCCCGTCATTGATCCCTTGATGCGCGCGGGCGCCGAGCCGATGATCGTTCCGTTGCGAAGGATCAGGATCCGCTGGTCTGTGGCACTGGCGATGATCGACAGGGGGCCGCTGGGCGCGCGTTCGGGCGTCCAGAGCAGCGCGCCATCGGAAGGGCGCGTTTCGGTCATGGCGAGCGGATCGGTCGGGGCCGCACGCGGCACCGCTGCGGCATCGGTGACGATGACCGTCATGCCGAGCCGGGAGACGCCATAGAGGAGACGGGCGAAGCCATGCGGCAGGCGAATGCAACCGTGCGAAGCGGGGTAGCCCGGCAAGGTGCCGCCGTGCAGCGCCACGCCGCCCCAGGTCAGCCGCTGCATATAGGGCATCGGCGCATCGTCGTAGAGGCTCGAGCGATGGTCGACGTCGCGCTGGAGGATGGTGAAGACACCGGTCGGGGTTTCATGGCCGGCCTTGCCCGTCGAGACAGTGGTAATCGCGATCGGGACGCCATTGCGGTACAGCGTGCCGCGCTGGGTCGCAAGACTCACGATCATCATCAAGGGCCCGCGCGGCGCGATCTCGGGCGCCCAGATATAATCTCCGGGCTTCAACCGCTCGGCGGCATCGAGCACGCTCCCATGCGGGCTTGAGGGCTCGGCCGAGGCCGCGAGTAGCAACAGCAGCGCCGCTCCCAGCAAAAGCGCTGCCCTTCCGGCGAGCTTCGCCCAGGTTCCCACTTTCTCAACCGGCCATCGCTGCCACTCGGGCGCGGTCGTTGATCCGTACCGCGCGCCGCGAGGGCAAGTCGACGAGGCCGTCGCTGCGCATGCGCGTCAGCTGCCGGCAGGTCGTTTCGATCGTCAGCCCCAATATGTCGGCGATCTGCTGGCGGCCGAAGGGGAGCTCGAACCCGCCCGGGGTCTCGCTGGCATCGGCGGGCAGCCGCTCTTCCATGTCGAGAAGGAAGGAGGCGACCTTTTCGGGTGCCGACTTGCGGCCGAGCAGCATCATCCAGTGCCGCGCGCGGTCGAGCTCGTCGAGCGTGCGATGGAGCAATTTCTGCTGGAG
Organism: Pseudomonadota bacterium; assembly: GCA_020160755.1. Taxonomy (GTDB): domain Bacteria; phylum Pseudomonadota; class Alphaproteobacteria; order Sphingomonadales; family Sphingomonadaceae; genus Sphingopyxis. Next base: position 28,727 of record JAIUPN010000016.1, on the reverse strand, counting down.
ATGCGGATGGCGACCCGCGAAATCGTCGAACTGCTGGCGATTGAAGATGCAGACCTCGGCGTCGGTCATAGCGGTGACCCGGTAGGGGCTTTGCTTGCCGAACGGGCGGCCGATAAAATCGGAAGGGAAGACGAGCCCGACGATCTGCTCGCGGCCATCGGCGGTGGCGACGACCAGCTTCAGGACGCCCGACAGGACATTTGCGACCGTCGGGGCTTCGTCGCCTTCCCAGAGCAGGGTGTGACCCGCCTTCACGCGTTGCCGCCGCCCCATGCGGCCGAGTTCGGCGGCTTCGTCGGCGGCAAGGCTGGCGCAGATGGCGCGGCAGCGTACGGCGCAGGATGCGCAATCGCTCATCGCCGTGCGCCCGCAAGCGACGCGCGCTCCGCACGCCACTCCGTTGCTTGGCGGTCGCGGCCTGGATAGCGGAAAAGATGTGGCTGACCCCTCATGCGGCCGGGAATAGCGGCTCTGCATGCGCCCGTGATTACGCAACTGTACGTATGTGGTGCGAGGAAAGGCCCGACCGGCGCGAACCGCCAGGGGCGTAAGGGCTATTGCGTAACGACAGGGCGCGCGTCCCGGCGCAATCCGGCGAGACAAATCCGCGACGAAAGGACCCAGGATGAGCGAAGCCGGCCACGATCTTCATGCGCTGTTTCCGGACCACGGACCGGCGCTCCATGCGCTCAAGCTTGGCAGTTCGAATTTTCGCCAGCTCGCCGATGAGCATCATGACCTTCAGAGCCGGATTCAGCGAGTCGAGGCCGGTCTTGCGGCGGTCGCCGACGACCAGCTGGAGGACCTCAAGAAACGGCGGCTGTTCACCCTCGACGAGATTGCCGCGCTCATCGCGATCGAGGAGGAGGCGTGATGCACAGTCTTTCCGAAATACGCGCGGGCCTGGTCGTGCGCCTCGACCAGCTCGCAGCGGAGGTTGAGCGGCTGGAAAGCGAGCAGCGCGTGCCGCTCGACGACGATTCCGCCGAGCAGGCTGTCGAGCGCGATGACGACGAGACGATCGATGCGCGGCAAAGCGCCGCAACTGAGCAGATGAAGGCAATCCGGCTCGCGATCGCGCGTCTCGATGCCGGCCATTACGGCCTCTGCACCGCGTGCGGCATCCCGATCGATGCCGCGCGCCTCGAAGCCGTTCCGCACACCGCGCATTGCATCGACTGCGAGCGCGAGTTCGGCGGCTGAACATACGTCCGGCGAACGACATGATCGAATCCCTTCCCGACGCCAACCTGCAGCAGCTCGCCGGCATCGGACTGGCGCTTCTTCTCGGGCTGCTCGTCGGCATCCAGCGCGGCTGGAGCCTGCGCAACGAGACCGCGGGCAGCCGCTTCGCGGGTGTGCGGACCTTTGCGCTGTTCGGCCTTGCAGGCGGCATCGCGGGAGCTACCGGATCTCAAAGCCCGGCGATCGCGGCGATTGTCGCCGGGGCTGCAGCTGTCCTCACCCTCATCGGCTATGCGAAAACCGCGCGGGCGCCCGAGCAGCTGAGCGGGACATCGAGCCTCGCGGCCCTCATCACGCTCGGTTGCGGCTATCTCGCGGCCAGCGGTCGGAGCGAGATGGCGACGGTGGTCGCCGTCGCCATGACGCTGGTGCTTGCGCTGCGCACCGAGCTTCATCGCTGGGTTTCCGGTCTCAGCGATATCGAGGTCGGCGCGATCGTCCGGTTCGCGCTCATCGCGCTCGCCATATTGCCGCTGCTGCCCGACCAGCGCTTCGGGCCCTATGACGCCTGGAATCCCCGCCAGCTCTGGCTGGTCGTGGTGTTCGTCTCGGGCTTCTCCTTTCTCGGCTATATCGCAGCGAAACGCTTTGGCGCCTCGCGGGGCACGCTCGTCATGGCCGCGACCGGCGCGATGGTTTCCTCGACCGCGGTGACCGCAGCGCTCGCGATGCGCGTGCGCGATGGCGAGGAAAGCGAGGCGATGGCCATTGCCGGCATCGGCGCGGCGTCGGCGGTCATGCTGATCCGCGCGATCATCCTGACCCTGTTCCTCGCGCCGGCAGCGATGCCGGCCTTCGGCTGGCTTGCGGCACCCGCCGCGCTGGTGAGCGGCGGCGCGATGTTCTGGGCTTTGCGGAGCCGCCGCAAGGAAAGCGCTGCCAACCGTCCCGTCGAGCTCAAGAACCCGTTCCGGCTCGCGCCGGCGATCGGCCTCATGCTGCTCGTCATGGTGCTGACCGTCGCCGCACGCTGGATGATGGCGATGGTGGGCGAACGCGGCCTCGCGCTGGTCATCGCGCTTTCGGGCCTGGCCGACGTCGACTCGGCGATCATCACGGTGGGATCGCTACCTCCGGGTCTGCTCGAGGGCCAGATCGCGACGATCGTCATCATTGCCCCGGTGCTCGCCAACACGCTGTTCAAAGGGGCCACCGCTCTGGCGATCGCAGGGCTGCGCAAAGGATGGAAGCTCGCCTTGCCGCTTGTGCTGAGCGTTGCAGCCAGCCTCGCGGTCCTGCCGACCCTTCTCGTCTGAGCCCGATCGGACGCCGCATGGAGTGGCCAGAGGTGGAATGGTTTCAAAAGGGGGCCTTCGGTGACCGCAGCAACAGACCATAATGAAGGACCGCCGACCCAGCCGGCGAACCTTTCGTCAAACCCGCGGACATTTCTTCGTGCGCTCGGTCCGGGCCTGATCGCCGGCGCCGCCGACGACGATCCGAGCGGAATCGGAACGCACAGCCAGATCGGCGCGGCATTCGGTTACCGGCTCTCCTGGACCTTCGTGCTGAGCTTCCCGCTGATGGTGGCGATCCAGGAGATCGCCGCCGAGATCGGGCGGGTTACCGGCGCAGGGATCGCGCGCAACCTCCGCCGGCATTATTCGCGTCCCCTGCTCTGGTCGATGGTGTCGCTGCTGCTCGTCGCGAACATCATCAATCTCGGCGCCGATCTCGGCGCGATGGGTGCGGCGCTGGCCCTGCTCGCCGGAGGCAAGGCCGGACTCTATACCTTGTTGTTCGGGATCCTCAGCATCGTCCTCGAAGTCGGCCTTAGCTATTCTCGCTACGCCGCAATCCTCAAATGGACGACGCTCACCCTCTTTACCTATGTCGCGGTGCTGTTCGTGGTGCATGTTCCATGGGGCACGGCCCTCACGGCGCTGCTGCTTCCCGACATCGAACTCAATGCAGCCTATGCCACGGCGTTCGTCGCAATCCTCGGCACGACGATCAGCCCCTATCTCTTCTTCTGGCAGGCGGGGCAGGAGATCGAGGAACAGCATCGCCATCATGCCAAGCCGCTCTGCCTGACGCCCGCGGCAGCCGATGGCGAGTTCAGGCGCATTCGTGTCGACACGCTGACGGGCATGGCGTTCAGCACGCTCATTTCGCTCGCGATCGTCTTCGCGACCGCGGCGACGCTGCATGCCGAGGGCATACGCGATATCGCCACATCGGCGCAGGCCGCCGAAGCGCTGCGTCCACTCGCCGGGCCGTTTGCTTTCGCGATGTTCGCGCTCGGAATCATCGGCACCGGCCTTCTCGCCGTCCCGGTACTGGCCGGATCGGCCGCCTATGCCGTCACCGAGATGGCGGGAATGGCAGGTAGCCTCGACGCCAAGCCGCTTTCGGCGCGTCTCTTCTACGGAACGATCGCCGCGACCACGCTTGCCGGCGCCTCGCTCTCGGCGATCGGCATCGACCCGGCACGCGCGCTCTACTGGGCAGCGGTGGTCAATGGCGTGCTCGCCGCGCCGCTCATGCTGGTGATGATGCTGATCGCCCGCAATCCGCGCGCGATGGGCCGTCTCGTCATTTCGCGCCGCCAGAGCTGGTCGGGCTGGGCGGCAACCGCGGTAATGACGGCAGCAACCTTGCTGTTTTTCTTCTTCCTCGTGACGGGAGATATCTAGCGCGGGGCGCGGGCGTGCCGCGCGATCAGTGCGTCGATCCGGTCGCGCTGGGGCAGGATGATACCGAGGAGCCCGGCGAGCGTCGCGGCGCCGAGCTTGCGCATCAGGCGCGAGCGATGAATTTCGACGGTGCGGTGACTGATGCCGAGCTCCTGCCCGATCTGCTTGTTGGTGAGACCGCGCACGAGCCCGCCCACGACTTCGAGCTCGCGATGTGTGAGCTGTTCGATGAGAGGGGGCGAATGCCGCGACCGCGCAGCGCGGTCCGGCGCGGGGCGGCGGATCGCGGCCTGTGGGTCTTCGCGGCGGGCTGTCGTCATGCGGTCCATCCTCCGATGGACAGTCGTCTAGCGCTCGGGCGTCCTGCGGTCGTTACGTAATGTCCGCAGATTTCAGGCACCGAGTCCTGCGGCGAAGGCGAGCCGCAGCGCGTCGGACAGGCTGCGGACATCGAGCTTCGCCATGAGGTTCGCGCGGTGGACTTCGACGGTACGCGGCGAGATGCCGAGGTCATAGGCGATGGTCTTGTTCGGCAGTCCCTGCGCGAGCCCTTCGAGAACCTCGCGCTCGCGCGGGGTCAGGATGCCAAGAACGACCTCGGCCTCGGCGGCACGCGCCACCGCTCCATCGGCCGCCGCCATGCGGGCGAAAGCGGCCTCGATCGAGGCGATGAGCACCGCCTTCTCGAACGGCTTTTCGAGGAAATCGACCGCGCCGGCCTTCATCGCCCGGACCGCAATCGAGACGTCAGCGTGCCCGGTAAGGACAATCACCGGCATGGTGACGCCGCGCTCTAGCATCGCCTGCTGGACCTCGAGCCCGTCCATTTCGGGCATGCGCACGTCGAGCAGGACACAGCCTTCGGGCACGTGCCGGATTTCCTTCAGGAACAGCGCGCCATTGGCCCAGGTCTCGACCGCATAGCCCGAGGTCTTGAGCATGAAACTCGCCGACCGCCGGATCGCCTCCTCATCGTCGACGATATGCACGAGCTTCCTATCCGACATCATTTTCCTCCGCCTTCGCGCTCACCAGTGTGAAGTGAAATTCGGTCCCGCCGCCGGTGCGCGGCTCCATCCAGATACGTCCGCCATTGGCCTCGACGATCGTCCGGCAGATCGAGAGACCGAGTCCCATGCCTTCTGCCTTGGTGCTGACGAACGCCGTAAAGAGCTGCTCGGCGACCTCCGGCGTCACGCCCGGTCCGGTATCGGCGACGATCACGCGGACAAAGCCGCGCTGGTCGGGACGGCTCGTGACGGTCAGCTGCCGCACCGGACTGTCGGCCATCGCTTCGACAGCGTTGCGAATGAGGTTGATCAGCACCTGCTGGATCTGGACCTTGTCGACGAGCACCGGCGAGGCATAGGGATCGAGGTCGAAGCGCGGCTCAACGCTCTTCTCGCGCGCGCCCATCAGTCCGAGCACCGCCGCCTCGTTGATGAGCACCGGCAGTTTCTCGATCGTCTTCTCGACCTCGCCGCGCGCCACGAAGTCGCGCAGGCGGCGAACGATATGCCCTGCGCGCAACGCTTCCTTCGCCGTATCGTCGAGCGCATCGCGGATCATCGGAATATCGTCGGGATCGGGATTGGCGAGCAGGTCGCGCACCGCTTCGACATAATTGGTGACCGCGGTAATCGGCTGGTTGAGCTCATGCGCGAGCGTCGAGGCCATCGTCCCCATCGCGCTGACGCGCGAAACATGGATCAGCTCAGACTGGAGCGATTCGAGCCGCGCCTCGGTCTGCTGGCGTTCGGTGAGGTCGCGGATGAAGCCGGTAAAGAGCGGGTGACTGTCGCTCGACGCCTCGCCGATCGACAATTCCATCGGAAAGGTCGAGCCGTCCCTGCGCTCGGCGAACACCACGCGTCCGATGCCGATGATGCGCTTTTCCCCCGTTTCGAGGAAGCGCCGGATATAGGCATCGTGGCGCTCGCGATCGGGTGAGGGCATCAGCCGGCTGACATTGACCCCGAGCAGTTCGGCCTCCTGATACCCGAACAGTCGCTCGGCGGCCGCGCTGAAGGACACGATCGAACCCTGATCGTCGATGACGACCATCGCGTCGGGCACCGTCGAGAGAATCGACCGGAGATGGCTTTCCTGCGATCGCAGCGCCTCCTCGGCGGCGCGCCGTCCGGTGATGTCCGAGACGACCTTGGCGAAACCGCGAAGATCGCCGCCCGCGGTGCGAAGCGCCGTGATCGAGACATCGGCGAGGAACTCGGATCCATCCTTGCGGACGCGCCAGTCCTCCATCTCGAGACGTCCCTCTCGCGCCGCAACGGCAAGGTCGCCCTCAGGTTTGCCGGCCGCGACGGCGTCGGGCGGATAGAAGATCGCGGCATCCTTGCCGACGACCTCTTCCTCGCGCCAGCCCTTGAGGCGTTCGGCGCCCTTGTTCCAGATCGTCACGCGGCCTTCGGCATCGAGCAGGTAGATCGCATGCCCCTGCGCGCCGTCGATGAGCAGATTGAGTTCCTCGGCGACCAGCGCCGCCTCGGCATCGCGCCGGGCCGCGCGATGGTCGCTTTCATGCACGCGCCGCCGCAACCGCTCGAAGGCTTGCGAGAGCGCGACGATGCCGGCCGCGGTGACCAGAAACACTATGACCTCGACGAGATTATAGCTGCCGCCGTCCCGGAAGCCGGCGAAATAGAGACCGAGCGCAAGCGCCGGCGCGGTCGCAATCGATGCCGCCATCGGACCGGCATAGAGAGCGGCTGCAAGGATGGCGGGTGCGAAAAGCAGGAAGGATGCATCGCCCCCGAGCCAGGGAGTGAGCGCATAGCGCAGCAGCGCCGCAGCAGCGACAAACAGCAGCGCCAGCGCCAGGCGTATCGCAAAAGGACGTTGCATCATCGACATCGACCGCGCGGCCTCCGCCCGCGCTGCAAAGGCGCCGCCGCCCTCTCGGTGCGCCTTCCCCCGATCACCGTCCATAGCGGCTTTTGGCGACGCGCGAAACGCCCGGCGCGTTCGCGGTCCGTATTGTTCCTTAAGCGGCATCCCGCTTCGCTAAGGCGGTGTGCGCCGAGCGCCCATGCGGGAATCTACGGATAGGAGGAACCCGCCTGCGATACCAAAAGCGGCACGCGGATCGTCGCGCCTCGCTCGTCCCGTCCAGCTCGGCGCGGCGCGGCGGTCCATTGCTCCCGCGCTAAAATCCGGCAGCGGCCCTTCGTTCAGGATGTCACATGCAAACCAGACGGATCACGCTCATCGACGGACATCCCGACCCGGATCCTGGGCGCTTCGTTCACGCGCTGGCCGATACCTATGCGGCGGCGGCGCTGGCGGCGGGTCATGAGGTCCGTCGCATCGCCGTTGCGGGGCTCGCTTTCGATCTGCTCGAAAGTCGCGCCGAATGGGAAGAGGGGCCGCTTCCGCGTGCCATCGCCGAAGCGCAGGACGATATCGCCTGGGCCGAGCATCTGCTGATCTTCTATCCGCTCTGGCTCGGCGACCTGCCCGCCCGCCTCAAGGGCTTCTTCGAACAGGTGATGCGCCCCGGCTTCGCTTTTGAACCCAAGGCGAGAGGTTTGCCCGAAAAACGCCTCAAAGGCCGGACGGCTCATGTCGTCGTAACGATGGGGATGCCAGCTTTGTTCTACCGTTTCTATTTTCGCGCGCACAGCCTGCGCAGCCTCGAGCGCAATATTTTGGGCTTTGTCGGCATTGCGCCGACCGAACGCAGCATCGTCGGCAATGTCGAGGGCGATCCCAAGCACCGCACCATGTGGCTCGAGACAATGACCGAACATGGCGCGGCGGGCCGCTGAGCCGATGCACGGTCATCGATCCCATCCGCGAACGAAGGGCAGCTAGTCATGGCCAATACCGAAGCGCCGCTGACGATCCAATTCCATGGTGCCGCCGGAACCGTCACCGGCTCGTGCATGGAACTCACGCTCGGGCAGCACAGAATCCTGATCGATTGCGGATTATTCCAGGGATCGCGAAGCCTCGAAACGCTTAACCATGGCGCGTTCGGGTTCGATGTCGGCAAGATCGACGCGGTCGTCCTGACCCATGCCCATATCGATCATTGCGGACTGTTGCCCAAGCTCGTGAAAGAGGGATATCGCGGCCCTGTCTGGTGCACCGCGCCGACCGCCGACCTCCTCGAATATATGCTCGCCGACGCCGGGCGGATTCAGGAAAGCGACACCGCGCGCCGGAACCGCCGCTATGACCGCGCCGGCGAAGCGATGTTCGAGCCGCTCTATACCGAGGCCGATGGCCTTCGCGCCTGGCGGCTTGCCGAGCCGGTCGGACTTGGGACATGGTTCGAACCCGCGCCGGGTTTCCGGGCGCGGCTGTGGAACGCCGGCCACATCCTGGGTTCGGCCTCGGTCGAACTGGAAGCCGGCGGGGTGCATCTGCTCTTTTCCGGCGACATCGGCCCCGACAACAAGGCGTTTCACGACGATCCGGCAGCGCCGGAGGGCATCGATTTCCTCATATGCGAAGCGACCTATGGCGACCGCACGCGGCCCAAACTCTCGATCGAGCAACGCCGCGCGCTACTCGAAACCGAAGTCAAAGCGGCTCTCGCGAGGGGCGGGAATCTCGTGATCCCGAGCTTTGCGCTCGAACGCACGCAGGAACTGCTGCTCGATCTCGCGCGCCTTGCCGACGCGAACCGCATCCCCAATGTGCCTATCTTCGTGGACTCGCCACTCGCGAGCCAGGCGACGAAGGTGTTCGCGGCCCATGCTTCCGAGCTCGAAGATGTCGAAGGCGCCGACATCTTCCGCCACCCCTCGATCCGCTATGTCGAGGATGTCGCCGAATCGATCCGCCTCAACAGCGTGTCGGGCGCCATCATTCTCGCTGCCTCGGGCATGTGCGAGGGCGGGCGCATCCGCCACCATCTCGAGCATAATCTTCATCGGCGCCAGTCGACGATCCTGTTCGTCGGGTTCCAGGCGCGCGGATCGCTCGGGCGGGTCATCCTCGACGGAGCCGAGCGCGTGCGGATTTCTGGCAAGGACATCAATGTTCGCGCCGCCGTCCGGCGCATCGACAGCTATTCGGCACATGCCGATCGCGACGAGCTCGCGGCATGGATACGCGAACGTCACCCGATCCGTGGCGGACTTTTTCTGGGTCATGGCGAGAGCGAATCGATCGAAGCACTGCGCACGCTCGTCCAATCCGAAACGCCCCGCCTCGCCGTCGTCGCTCCGGCGATCGGGGAGAGTTTCGCGCTCGCCCCCGGCGCACCGCCCAGGCGAATCCGGACCGGACGCGTCGATATCGCCCGGCTCGCGGGTGAAGACTGGCAGAATGACTATGCCGATTTCGCTGCCAATCTGAAGCACAACCTCGCGCACATCCGCAGCGAGGAAGGGCGGCGCAAGGCGCTCGACGAGATGCGGCGGGTGCTCGCCGGCTATGAGGCGGCGCGCTCCCAGCAGAAGCGGCGCCGCCGCGCGGCATAGGCACGCGATCGAGACCGGCAAGGCAAAGATCCGGACGCGCCACCACATACAAAGGAGACATCGCATGAAAGCCCTCGTCTATAACGGCCCCGGCCTGAAAGCCGTCGAGGAGCGGCCGGTGCCCCAGGTGCAGGACGCGGGCGACGCGATCGTGCGCATCACCAGGACGACCATTTGCGGCACCGACCTGCACATATTGAAAGGCGATGTCCCGAGCTGCGAACCGGGGCGCATCCTCGGGCACGAGGGCGTCGGTATCGTCGACAGCATCGGGACGGGCGTGACCGTTTTCGCGCCCGGCGACCATGTTCTGATCAGCTGCATAACCGCGTGCGGCCGCTGCGACTATTGCCGCCGGGGCATGCCATCGCATTGCACGACGGGCGGCTGGATCCTCGGCAACATCATCGACGGCACGCAGGCAGAATATGTTCGTATCCCGCATGCCGACACGAGCCTCCATGCCATCCCCGAGGAGGCCGGCGAGGATGCGCTGGTCATGCTCAGCGACATCCTGCCGACGGGCTTCGAATGCGGCGTGCTCAACGGCAAGGTCGCGCCGGGATCGACCGTCGCGATCGTCGGCGCGGGTCCGATCGGCCTTGCCGCGCTGCTCACGGCGAAGCTCTTCTCGCCCGCCCGGATCATCATGATCGATCTGGACGAGGCGCGCCTCGCCATCGCGCGCCGGTTCGGCGCCACCGACACGATCAACAGCGGCACGCGCGACGCCGCTGCGGTGCTGATGGAGATGACGGATGCGCGCGGCGCCGACACGGTGATCGAGGCGGTCGGCGTTGCCGCCACCTTCGAACTCTGTCAGCTGCTCGTCGCAGCCGGGGGAACGATTGCGAATGTCGGCGTGCATGGCGCCAAGGCCGACCTGCACCTCGAACACCTCTGGTCCCGCAATATCACGATCACGACGCGATTGGTCGATACCGTCTCGACGCCGCAGCTCTTGCGGATGGTCGAGGCGAAACAATTGGATCCCGGAGAGCTTGTCACCCATCATTTTGCGATGGCCGACATGATGGACGCATATGACGTCTTCTCGCGGGCGGCCGAGACCAAGGCACTGAAGGTCATCATCGAAGCCGACGATCCGCGCACGGCGAGGCCCGCAGCGTGACGCAGCGCATGCAGGAGATCGCGCGGACCATCGTCGAACTGCAGGTCGAACTCGATCGCGAGATCGAATTTAGGCGAAGGACGCTGGGCGTGCGGGTTCATGACCGGCTTGTGGAGTTCGAACGCGGCATCGTGATCGAACAGAGGAAACTCAAGACGAGCGTGCGGGCGTTTCTCGCCCGCTCCTCCTTCGGTGCAGTGATCACCGCGCCCTTCATCTACTCGATGATCCTTCCGCTGCTCCTCCTCGATATCTGGATCAGCTTCTACCAGGCCGTATGCTTTCGCGCCTATGGGATCGTCCGCGTCGAGCGGCGCGACTATATCGCGTTCGACCGGGGGCGCCTTGCCTATCTCGACTGGGTCGAAGCGCTGAACTGCGCCTATTGCGCCTACGCCAATGGCGTCATTGCCTACGCCCGCGAGATCGGGAGCCGGACCGAGCAATATTGGTGCCCGATCAAGCATGCGCTGAAGATCAGCGACCCGCATCAGCGCTATTATGAATTTCTCGAATTTGGCGACGCCGAGGGGTATCGGACCCGCCTCGCCGCGTTCCGCGAACTGCTGGCCGCCGACCGCGACGATATTGCCAAAGGGACCCGCGCCGCGTCACCGCGACCGGAAGCGGAGGAACGGGCGAGTCCGTAGAATCCCGCAATGCGGCGCTTCCGGCACGGCGTTATGTCTGCTCCCGACGCAATTTCCGCAAAGGAGACGATAATGATTGCGACCGATGCGCCCGGCCGACCCGTGCAGAGCGGCCTCTGGAAGGAAATCTCGGTGCTCGAGATCGGGGTGGCCGTGTGCCTCCTCATCCTGTTCGTCCTCTCGCGCACCTTCCTCGAGACGATCGCAGCCATCTACATGCTGGTCGCCGCGATGCTGTTCGCCGCGCTCGTCCAAGGCCGCATGGCAGCGACCTGCAATGACCGGCTGGACCGGCGGCTCTGGCAGGCAAGCGCGCTCGCCTGTCTTGTTCAGGCGATCATTCTGTTCGTCGATCCGCTACTCGGCGGTTATCATACCGCCATGGCGATGGCGGGTATTCTCGCCGCTGGAGCGGCGGCGCGGCTGACGCTTGCCCTCGTGCGGGGCCATGCGGGCCGCGGCTGGCTCTATCTCTCGGGCACAGTCAGCATGATGGTCTCGCTCGCTATCGGATTCGCCTGGCCGTTCGCCTCGATCGTCCCTGCGGCGCAAAGTCTCGCGCTCGACCTGCTCGCCGTCGCGGCGATGCTGGCGAGCGTCACCGGAAAGGCCCCGGCATGTTCGAGATGATCAAAACGAACGACGACGTGCTCGCCGTCCGTATCGAGGGCAACATCACGGGAGAGGATCTGGCCGCAATCATGGACCGGCTCGACGCCGCGATGGCGGCGAATGAGACGGTGCATGTCTATGCCGAGACGCGGTCGATCGACGGTATCGAGATCAGCGGGCTGGCCGCGCATATCGCACGCGCCGCGCCGCTTTTCGCAAAGCTCGACCGGTTCGGACGCGTCGCGGTGGTCGCCGACCAGTTATGGATCCGGGCCCTCACGCGGATCGAAAGCGCCCTTCTGCCGCATATCAGCTATAGGGTGTTCAAGCCCGAGGATCGCGGCGCCGCGCTGATGTGGGTCGAAGGGCACGACGGATGACTGGCAACCTTCTGCCCGGTCCCTGGCCGTCCGCACGCGGCGATCACCGCGAAGCCCATCTCGTATCGCGGACGGGGTGGCTGCGGGCAGCCGTGCTCGGCGCCAACGACGGGATCGTCTCCACCGCAAGTCTCATTATTGGCGTCGCGGCGTCGGGCGCCACCCGTCAATCGATCCTGGTTTCGGGGGTTGCCGGCCTCGTTGCCGGCGCCATGTCGATGGCGGCCGGCGAATATGTGTCGGTCAGTTCGCAGGCCGATACCGAACGGGCGGACCTTGCCCGCGAAAAGCGAGAGCTGGCGAGCGCCCCCGCGGCCGAACGCGACGAGCTGGCCGGCATTTATGAACGACGCGGCCTCGATCCGGAAACCGCGCGCATCGTGGTCAACCAGATGACCGCGTTCGACGCGCTCACGACGCATGCACGCGACGAACTCCATATCACCGACATGACGGCCGCGCGCCCGGTCACCGCGGCGCTGGCGTCTGCCGCCACCTTTACCGCCGGCGCGTCGCTGCCGCTCCTCGTCGCCGCGCTGACGCCGACGACAGGGATCGTTGCACTCGAAGCCATCGGGTCGCTGCTGTTCCTCGCCGCGCTGGGATGGCTCGGCGCATTTGCAGGTGGCGCCGCGCCCGCCCGCCCGGTTGCACGCGTCATATTCTGGGGGGCGCTTGCGATGGCCATCACGGCCGGAATCGGCCGGCTGGTGGGCACGGCTGTCTGACGGACATGGGCGGACCCCGCCCCGATCCTCGAAGGAATGATTGGGATAGGCAGCCTTTTCGCACCTGCACGGTTACCTGTTTCATGACGGCCGCGGACAAACCATCGAAGCATTTGCGGCTCCGGGCCGCTTGGGCGGCTCTGCAGGCAAATGAAAATCCGGGCGCCGGTCGTTGTGGAACGGGAGCGCCATGACCGCGGCAGTCGCTACCGCGCCGACCCAACCCGGTGTCGATCGGAGGCTTCTGCCCGCCGCGCAGCGCGTCGGTCTTCTCTATGGCTGGCGCCATGGCCGCCGCATCGACTGGAACCATCCCACCCGCTTCACCGAACTTGTGCAGCTTAGAAAGTTGACCGATCGGTCGCCGCTCCAGACCCAGATGATGGACAAGATCGCGGCGAAGCGCTTGGCGGGGACGCGGCTGGGCGAGGAGTGGATCGTGCCGACGCTCTGGCAAGGCACGGACCTGCCCTGGCTGATCCCGTTCCCGGCCCCCGCGATCATCAAGTCGCGCCACGGCTGCAATCAATATAGGGTCATCACGGCCGTGCCCGACTGCGCGCGATGGCAGCAACTGCGCAGAACAGCCCGCCGCTGGCAGCGCAGACCCTACGGGCGCTGGCTCGACGAATGGGCCTATCGCGACGTTCCGCGCGGCATCCTCACCGAGCCGCTTCTTGGCGGCGCGCTCCCACTCCCGATCGACTATAAGATCTATGTGTTCGGCGGCACCGCAACGCATGTCCAGGTCCATCTCGGGCGGGGCCGCCGGCATCGATGGATCCTTCACGACCGTAGCTGGCGACAGCTCGTCAGGGCCGCGGACGAACCGCCCCCGCCGCCGTCACTGCCTGCGATGCTGGAGGCGGCCGAAACGCTGGCCGGCGACATGAATTTTCTTCGCATCGACTTCTACGACATCGGGGGTCGACCCTATTTCGGGGAATATTGTCTCTATCCGGGTTCCGGGCTTGATCCCTTTGCCGCGGACTGGATCGATCTTGAACTGGGCGCGCTCTGGCTCGCGGCCATAGCTGAAAATCCGGTGTCATCCGCACCGATTGGTCATGCCTAGCAGTCACACCGCGTCAGCATCACCGCTAGATCACCCGCCACCATGATCGGTATCGAAACTGCGTTCGAGGAGTTTCATGCGATCGACGATCGAGAAAAAGAAGGCCGTTGACCAGCCGATCAGGATGATACCGCTCGCGCCCTCGATCGCGCCGAGGATGCGGAGCCCCGGGGGCAGGACGACATCGCCATAGCCTATGGTGACATAGGTCGAGGTCGAGAAATAGAGGGCATGCTCGAAGTCTGTGAAGGCGCCCAAGAGCTGGTAGATTCCCGCCCAGATCCAGATTTCGGCCGAGTGCAGCGCGAATAGCCCGAAGGCGGCGACGAGGATCGCGCCGCCGTTGAGAAGAATGACGAGATAACGCCGCGAAGCACGCCGATAGCGGCGCAGAATGGCGAGCAACAGTGCCAGGCCGGCGAGATGCACGACGACCGTGACGCCGACGACGAGCGTGGCGAGAGCCAGCTGATGGGCGAGCGTCACGGACTGCGCGGGGCGGCCGCCTCTATCATGGGAGGCCTATGCCCCTCGCCGATGTTGCGGCGGGGCCACGCCATCAGGCCGCAACGTCCGTAGTGGCCCGCTTGGACACCCCCGGTCGCTCACCGTCATAGACGAACTCCGCTCCGCGCAGGTCGATGCGCGGGAAGGCGTCCTTCTCCGCCCAATAATCCTGATTGTGGCGCCATTCGGGTTTGTCACCGCGGCGCGGCATCGCGCCCAGCCCGCGCATCAGATAGCCCGGATTGAAATTATCCTCCTCGATCCACGGCAGAATCTGCATGCCCTCATCCTCGGGCCTGAGCGCGACCTCGACCCTCCTCGCACCGATGTCGTCCATATGGTTGAGGAGGTTGCAGACAAAGTCTCCCATCATGTCGACCCTGAGGGTCCAGCTGGCGCGAAAATAGCCCATGACCCAGGCGAGGTTGGGCACGCCGGTCATCATCATCCCGCGATAGGTGATCGTCTTCGCCCAATCGACGGGTGCGCCGTCGATATCGAACGGGATCCCGCCCATCACCGACAGATTGAATCCGGTCGCGGCCACGATGATGTCGGCCTCGATCTCCTCGCCGCCGACCGTGTGGACACCCGTCGCAGTAAAATGGTCGATCGTATCGGTGACGACCGTCAGCTTTCCCTGGGTCGCCGCCTTGAAGATGTCGCCTTCGGGACAGAAGGCGAGCCGCTGCTGCCACGGGCGGTATTTCGGCCTGAAATGCGGCTCGAATTTGAAGTCGGGATCGCCCGAATAACCCCGGATCAGCGCTTTCAGATCCTCGAACACCGCGTCGGGCTCGGATTGGCACCGCCGTGTCATCAGATCCTGGTCGTGCATGATCTGTGCCCGCACGACGCGGTGGACCGTGGGCTCGTCGATTCCGACCTCGCGAAGCCGATCGGCAAGTTCGTTCCTGTTCTCGCTGCAGTAGAAATAGGTCGGCGAACGCTGGAGCATCGTCACATGCGCCGCCTTTTCGGCGAAGGCCGGCACGATGGTCGCAGCCGTCGCACCCGACCCGATGACGAGTATGCGCTTGCCCGCATAATCGATCGCCGAATCCCAGAGCTGGGCATGGATGAACTGCCCCTCATAATCCGAAAGTCCCGGCCAATCGGGGATATAGGGCTTCTCATGATCATAATAGCCCTGGCACATCCACAGGAAGCCGGCCGTGAAGGTAACCGGCGCGCCATCCGACGCGCGCACCGCCTCTATCGTCCAGTGATTGGCGGCGCTCGACCAGTGGCAGGCGGTAATGCGATGACCATAGTGGATATGGACCCCGATCTCGTTCTCCTCGATCACCTCGCCCATATATTTGAGGATTTCGGCGCCGCTGGCGATCGGCGCGCCGACCCAGGGCTTGAAGCGATAGCCGAAGGTGTAGAGGTCCGAGTCCGATCGCACGCCGGGATATCTGTGCGTGTCCCATGTCCCGCCGAACGTCGGTTTCGCCTCGAGGATCGCGTAACTCTTCCCCGGGCACCCCTGCTGGAGATGATAGGCCGAGCCGATGCCCGAGATGCCGGCACCAACGATCAACACGTCGACATGGACTGGACGGGGCTGGCTCGCGCCCCCTCGACGACTAGTTTCCGCCATCGACAGCTCCCTTCACTTCTATCTTTGGAAAGGCATGAACACCGCATCGGCAAAGGTCATTGACCTTGGTCAACCAGGCCGTCGCCTCATCTGCTCTGGGATTTGCCGCACCCGCGTGGGCGGCGCCGGTCAGAGCCGGAAGAGAAAGAACCAGACCGAACCCAGAATGACGAAAGCGAAATAGACGAGCCACAGTCCGAGCGAAGCCGCGTGCTCGCGGTCACGCTCAATCGGATCCTCGGGGTTCGATGGCGCCACTTTCAGGACCCCTTGCGTGCAAATCTGCGCGCCGCGAGGAGGCCAGCGGTAAGAATGGGGACCAGCGCCGCCGCCGCGCGAAGCGTGGGCGATCGCGAAACGCGGCCGATCTTCTTGCGCATCCGGCGCGGCACGCCGAGTTTCGCAAGCGACTTGTCGACATCGGGCATATCCATATTGGCCTCCTTCACCTTAAGCGTGGTCAGAGATTGAGCGAAAGCGTGAGACCGCGAAATACGTAGATTCCGCACGTGGCCCGGCCGCGAAGGCGCGTTACATTTCAGCCGCACCATCGCGGCGGAATCAGAAGCCTCGCGGGCCGAACCGCTCGCTGCGATGATCGGGAGACACGACCGATGCCGACGAACAGCTGCGGCTGC
The DNA here is from genome assembly GCA_020160755.1 of Pseudomonadota bacterium. Classification (GTDB taxonomy): domain Bacteria; phylum Pseudomonadota; class Alphaproteobacteria; order Sphingomonadales; family Sphingomonadaceae; genus Sphingopyxis. The sequence goes on along the minus strand of JAIUPN010000016.1, from coordinate 12,068 downwards.
CAATGATGGCGCGAAGCGCCGGGATACTGCTTTATCGTCTGAAGGGCGGGAGCGCGGAAGTCTTGCTCGTCCATCCCGGCGGACCCTATTGGCGTGGGCGCGACCGCGCCGCCTGGCAGATACCGAAGGGAGAAATTGCGGCGGGTGAAAACGCAGAGGCTGCCGCCTTGCGCGAAGCTCAGGAAGAGCTTGGCATACCGCTGCAAGCTACGCTTGTTCCGCTGGGCCAGCTCCGGCAGGCTGGCGGAAAGATCGTCGAAGGCTTCGCACTCGAGCAGGATCTCGATGCTACCGCGGTCGTGAGCAATCGCTTCGAGATCGAGTGGCCACCGCGCAGCGGCCTGTACCAATCGTTTCCCGAAATCGACGCGGCACGATGGTTCTCGGTTGCGGAGGCAGAAGCCATGATGCTTCCAAGCCAGCAGCCGTTCCTTGACCGGCTCGCCGATTATCTGGCCCTTCGACACTGACGCAAAAGCGGCCGCCCGGCTTCGAGGGCGGCCGCAAAGCGTATTTTCGGGATCGCTCCGCTCAAAGGACGATCGTGATATTATCCTCGACCCGGGTGACCCCCGGCGCCGACCATGCGGCCCTCTCGGCGACCCCGCGCTCGGCCCATGCCCTGACCTTGCCGCCGAGCTTCACAATTCCCCCTTCGGTGGTCACGGTCACCGCGGCGGCGTCGAGATCGGCCTGACGTTTGAAGGCCGAAACGATCCGCTCCTTCACGTCGGCGGGCGCCGGGTGCTGCTTGACCTCGATCAGGTTGCTCACGCCCGCGACGCCGGTAACGCGGCTGGCGGCCCGGAAGGCTTCCTTGCGTTGATAGTCCCAGTCGACCATGCCGCCGAGCGTCACCCAGCCCCGCTCGACCTTGACCTGAACCCTGTCGGTCGGGATCGACACCGTCCAGGCCATCATATCAAGCAGGCGCCTGGCGATTTCATGATCGGCCATCTTGGGCTCGGATGCGAAATGAACCTTGATCTCTTCGGCGATCGCCCGGACGCCGGCAACGCGCCGCGTCGCCTTCTCGGCGGCAATCTTCTCGGGATAGGTTTTCACATAGCCCGAGAGAGTGACGACGCCATCGGTTACGGCGACGCCGATGTCGGCATGATCGATGCTGGGCTCCCATTCGAGCTCGTCCATCACGTCGCGCTGCAACTGCCCGTCTGTCTTCTTCAACATCATCTGTCTCCTCTTCGTCCGAAGGTCGCAACCCGCCAAAGGCCGGCAGGACCCGATGGTTCGGTTCGGAAATCTTCGCCTACCTCGCGCACCGCCCCAATTCGGAAACATCCGTAAGGGTAACGCCTGCCCGATGGCGACGGACGTCGGCTAAATGTGGGTCGGCCTATAGGCTCCGGTCAGAGAAGCGGACTCTTGCTCCCGCTTTCGATCTCAGCCCCTGACCGAAAGCGTGATGGCCGCTCGCGCCGAACAATGGCGTAGAGACATCGCCGGCACGGCGATGCTATCGAAGACTCCATGATCCGGTACGATAGAAGCTTTCGAAGAGTGGCATTCTGCCTCGCCGGGCCGGCGGGATTTGTCGATGCCATCGGGTTTCTCGGGTCGGGCGGGCGCCTCGATCACGATCTTCCACCGCGACGGAGAGGTCCGTATCAGCGTCACCTTCATGACCGGCACCTTGGCCAAACTCGGCCATAGGTTTGCGGTGCGGCATTGGGCGGTAGCCCGACTGCCTGGAATCCATACCTGCTGCTTTGGCTAGCCCTCGTCGGCGGAGGCATTTTCGGCTCGGCCAGCCATGCTTGGTCTCCCGACGCAAGATCGGGTTCGCCGCCGCCTTCGCTCTCGCCCTCGTTCCCGTAAGGCAAGGATTGACCGCCACCTTGTCGCCCTGAGCTGACCGGCTGCGGTCAGTCCGCTTTTTGGCACGGATCGCAAAAAGCGGACGTACGCCGCTGACCCAGATGGGATGGCAGGAAACGACCGGGTCGCGGACATTCAAATCCGAGCATAGCGCATCCGAAAGAGAAGACTGTCTTTTAGAACATAGTGGCGAAACAATGCTGCTGCTGCGTGGAAACCGATTAGCCAATATCCGATTGTGCCGCCTAGGCCGTGGAGGTCTTCGACCTCTTCCGCCAGTGCATGGTTTGGGGCCGCCAAGGGCGGCAGCTCCAAACCGAAGAAGGGAATGGGTTTGCCCTCAGCGCTGAGGATGAGCCAGCCGGCGATCGGCATTCCGATCATCAGAAGATATAGAGCAAAGTGAGTGGCGTTTGCGATCAGTTTCCGCCAGCCCGGCCCTTCCAAAGGCGCTGGTGCCGGCCATATGAGCCGCGCCATGATCCTGAGCCAGACGAGTCCGAAGACGGATAGTCCAAGCATGAAGTGCCAATTCTTGAGCGCTTCACGGGACACACTGCCTTTTGGCCAGAATTCCCGTAGCTCGATAGCGGCGTAGACCGCAGCGATGACCAGCACCGTAAGCCAGTGGAGGATTATCGATGGCCGACTGTAAGAATCGGATTTTTTCTCAATCGTCATGGCGGCGCTCCTGCGATCACATTGCCCTGTATGAATTCTCGCTACATTGATCTGCATCAATCCGCGCGGATCGCTATGCGGTAAGCTTTTTACCCCGTTTGGGCCAACCCCTGACCTGACACCGGTCAAGGCCCCGCTACAAAATGACCTGGCCGCAAAGGGACCGTCCGCTCTTGAACCGCTTTGCGGCCAGGCGGCTTTTGGAACACAGTGCACAGAAGCAGCCCTGACGGCCCGATCAAGGTTTCTCCGCCACCCCGTGAGGAACCGCTGGCCAACTTCTGTGGGTCCACGCAACGACCACCGCCGTCCATAGGCTGCCACTTTCTTCGTGCTGTCTCCGCGACTATGACGGACCCATGCCACGCCGAATGACGATAGCCGGACAGATCGAACAATTGATAGGGAACCTCGGTGGCTCGCCCATCTGCGACGACTGCGTCACCGATCGGCTGAACCTGTCGGTTCGAAGCCAGGCCAATGTCGTAACCCGCGAACTCGGCCAGCGCGAGGAATATAACCGCGCCAAGACCTTATGCGGGCAATGCGGCGTGCTCAAGACGGCCATTCAGATCAGAATATAGGGGTCGATTGTCGGCAGATGCTCAATTTCAGTCGCGAGCCAAAGCGAGGCGATGGACAGCGACTGCGCTTCCTGAAAGTCGCTATCGAAACTGTCGCCAAGCCTTTCATCGCGCGATTTGATGCCGTCCGATATTTCGTTCGCCAAAAGCAAAAAGGATATCGGATGGATGCGATCGAGATCGCCGGCGGTCTGCAATAGCGCGGCAGGATCCGAAGGGAGCCGCCCATCCCTGAATGCGAAGATGATCCGGTTCATCCCTATCTTCATGGGAAGATCGATCGTACATTCGAAATGCTCTCTTATGCGAGCCAGGATAGAGCCGTGCTTCCAGTAATCATCGCACAGGTTAACGACGAGAATGCCGCCAGGCTTCAACCGCGAATGGCAATCACGATAGAAACTTGAAGAACAGAGCTGCGCAGGCTGTCCGTCCTTGTCGAAGCCATCGACAAGCAAGACATCGCAGCTTCGTGTATCCCGCCTCACGAATTCCGCGCCATCATCGCAGACGATCTCGAAGCGCTCGCTCTCGGGCGGCATGAAGAATTGCTCCCGGACCGCGATGACGTCGGGGTCGATCTCGACCGCGACGATCGACGCCTCCGGAAGATATCGGTGGCAGTATTTTGCCAGCGATCCGCCGCCGAGCCCGATGATCTCGATGGTCCCCGGAGAGGGATGGAACAGGAGGAACCCCATCATCCGGCGCGTATAGTCGAGGATCAACATGTCCGGATCCTCGATACTCATCGCGCTTTGCACGAAAGCCCAGTTTGCGAGGAGACTCCGTATATTGCCCAGCTCGAAGACGAGCGGGGCGGCCAGTTCGCCCGGCTCCATCGGAGACGCGCGATGATGTTCGGTCCCATATCGTTCAAAATAGCGCTGTTCGCGGTCGATATCGTCGAGATGATCGAGAAAGCGATCGAGTTCGGTTTCCGCTTGATCGATGCTCCGGCAATCTGCCCCTGTTTCGAGTTCGCAAGCGATCTCGACCTCGAAATCTTCCGCGGACCTATCTGTCATGGTCGCGGCGCTCGTTCTGCCGATCATGCGATCGTCCGCCCGCAATGGTGACGCCGATAAACAGGGCGAGAAGCAAGACGGAGACGAGAATGATCAGGAATATCGTCATGCGCACTTCCCGCAAGGATGTGTCGATTGCCCGAAGGCCAGGCTGCCGGTCGCCTCCGAACGCCAGACAAACCCCGTCGGGGTCATGATCACCGCGGCCGGGATCATTGGCTTTGCCGCTGCTCGAACTGCAGTGCCTTCTGATACATCTCGCGCCATGCAACGGCCGCACGAAGGGCCCGGTCCCGTACATTCGGAAGCGACGCCTCGTTCGCTTCCGTCTGACACGCCTGCATGCGAGCCAGATAGAAGCGGCTGTTCCGTGCGGTCGGTTTGAGATTCTGGGAAATCATGTCGCAAGTTCCGTTTCTCGGTATTGTGGTGGAACGTCATCGCGAGGCCCGGTCGATCCGGCCCCGGCAGGCCGGCGGAACTTTGCGGCTCCACCGATCGGCCCGGCGACGAGCCACGCGCCGCTGCCGCCACGACAAGGCTTCGCAAGCGGAAAACCTAGCGCTTGCGCACGAACTCGGCGCGCAAGACGAGCCCCCTGATGCTCTCGTGACGGCAATCGATCTCCTGCGGATCGCCCGTCAGGCGGATCGACTTGATGACCGTCCCCACCTTCAGCGTCTTGCCGGTGCCCTTGACCTCGAGATCCTTGATCAGTGCGACGCTGTCGCCATCCTCGAGCAGGTTCCCGACCGCGTCGCGAACCTCGACCTGCGAGGCTGCGGCCTTGCGTTCCGCAAGCTCCGACGCCGGCATCCACTCGCCGCTTTCCTCGTCATAGACATAGTCGTCACTGTCACTCATTTCATTCTCCAGACTTGGTCAGAATTGGGTTTCCCGGCCGCCGGCCGATCGAGAAACGGCGCGTGCGAATGGCCTGCCGCTCACAGGGGCCGCTGTCATTTCGCACCCGCGAGATCGATCGCGAGCGCCTGCGCGCCCGCATAATCGGCCGCATAGGCGATGCGGCCCGCCGCTTCGCCAAGGCCGATCCGCCCGAGCATCGCCCGCGGCTGGGGCTGCACCCCCGAGACGATCACCCGCGCGCCCGCGAGCCGGGCCTGTTCGACAAATTCCTCAAGTGCCTGCGCGCCGCTCGCATCGAGGAGCGGTACGAGCCGCATCCGCAAGATGATGACGCGCGGCGACTGCCCGACGCGGCGCAGCGTGTCGAGCAGCTCACCCGCGACACCGAAAAAGAAGGGACCGGCGATCCGGAACACCTCGACGCCCGGCGGCAGGTCATCGCGCTGGTCGAGATCTTCGGCATCGAGTTCGGCGTCGCGCCGCCCGCTTCGATCGACCTCGACCGCTTCGGCCATACGCGCCATGAAAAGCAGCGACGCGAGCGTCACCCCGACCGCGATCGCCACCGTCAGATCGACGAGGACCGTCAATCCGAAGGTGATGAGCAGCACCGCCCGGTCGCTGTTCGGCATCCGCAGCAGCGCGAGGAAACGCTGATACTCGCTCATGCCCCAGGCGACCATGAACAGGATCGCGGCGAGCGCCGCCATCGGCACATAGGCCATCAGGTCCGTGCCGAAGAGGATGAAGACGAGCAGAAAGGCCGCGTGCATCATGCCCGCGACGGGCGTCTTCGCACCCGACCGGATATTGGTCGCGGTGCGCGCAATCGCTCCGGTGGCCGGGAGGCCGCCGAACAGCGCCGAACCGAGGTTGGCGACGCCCTGCCCGACCAGTTCCTGGTTCGAACGATGCCGCGTACCGGCCATGCCGTCGGCGACGACTGCGGACAGCAGCGCCTCGATCCCGGCGAGAAAGGCGATCGTGAAGGCCGACGGCAGGACGGCATTGATCTTGACGAGCGAGATGTCGGGAAACGAGGGCAACGGAAGGCCCGCCGGAATGTCGGGAAAGCGCGATCCGATCGTGTCGACCGGCAGGTTCAAAAGTGCCACCGCGAGTGAGCTTACCACCACCGCGATCAGGAAGCCCGGCAGGCGCGGCGCGAATTTGCGAAACGCGATGATGATCGCCAGCGCGCCGCCCCCGACGCCGATTGCGGCCCAGTTCGCGCTGGACAGCGCCCCCAGATAAGCCTGCCACTTGGGGAGGAAATCGGCGGGCACCTTGTCGATGGCGAGGCCGAAGAAATCCTTGACCTGACTCGAGGCGATGATGACCGCGATCCCGGCGGTGAAGCCGGTCACCACCGGATGCGGGATATATTTGATCATCTGGCCGAAGCGCAGCAGTCCCGCCGCGATGAGGATGAGCCCGGCGAGCAGGGTCGCGATCAACAGGCCGTCATAGCCGTGGCTCGCGATGACGTTGAAGATCACGACGACGAAGGCGCCGGTCGGCCCGCCCACCTGCACGCGCGATCCGCCGAGCGCCGAGATCAGGAAACCCGCGACGACGGCTGTAATCAGCCCCTTGTCGGGCGAGGCGCCGCTGGCGATACCGAGTGCCATGGCAAGCGGCAACGCGACGATGGCAACCGTCAGGCCCGCGATCGCATCGGCCCGAAATGTGGCGACGGAATAACCCTCGCGAAAGACCGTGAAGAGCTTCGGCGTATAGGCCTCGGACTTCACCGGATTGCGGGCCGGCTCGGAAATTTAGCGGACAGAAGCGCGCGGCCGGGCGCCTTGGGATCGGCGTCGGCGGGCTCGCGAAGCCGCACGCCGCGCCCGGATCCGACACTCGATGAATATTCGCCGACCAGTTCGATGCCGGCGCTTTCCAGCGCCGTAATCACCTTCACCAGCGTATCGACGACACCGCGGACCTGGCCGTTCGACGCCTCCATGCGCTGGATCGTCGGAAGCGAGAGACCCGCGAGTTCGGCAAGCTCGCGCTGGTCGATCCCGAGGAGCGCGCGCGCCGCGCGCATCTGCTGCGATGTGATCATATCGACTCCTATGATGTTTCATACATCATTTATCAATCTTAACATTATGGATCGATGCTGTATATATACATCATGCTCGCCATTATATCGAATATGCTTGCTTTGGCGGGAGCCGCTCGCTGCTCCCACCTTCGCGCAGGAGGCGGCTGATGCCCGATTTCATGCAAACGCCTCTGGATCGCTCTTATCGTGCGGACAACGCCCGAAAATTACCGATCTCCGCCAATCACGGGAATCCTAAGACGGAAAGCGCGGAGCTTCCTGCCTCGGCCTGGAAAGCGATGCTCCGCGGCGCGCGCGGTCGCTGTCCCCGCTGCAACGAAGCGAAGCTATTTCATCGCTTTCTCAAACCCGTCCTTATTTGCTCCACGTGCGCGCAAGACTGGACGCATCAGCAAGCCGACGATTTCCCGGCTTATATCGCGATCCTCCTGACGGGGCATATTATGGCGCCGATCATCATTGCACTCGTTCAGGACACGAAGCTGTCGCTCATCGCATTGGCCGCGATAATCGTGACCGCCATGCTCGTTTTGATGATCGGGTTCCTTCAACCCGCCAAGGGCGCGATAATCGCATTACAGTGGTGGTTCGGCATGCACGGATTCACCACGGAACGACGCGCTCCGGAAAATACCGGTCGCGACAAATGAAGGTTATCGGTGGGCCTGCCCCGATCATGGCCCATCAGGCGGGATTTGAAACCTCCGCGCGGCATCCGAACCGCGACAGCTCGGTTATTGGCTGATAGCGGACGGGCTGCTATCACATCGGATCTGGCCCAAGCGGCCCCTGATTTTGTTGCCGGAAATTATTGCTCCGCTCTTTCGCCCGTCACTTCCGATATTGCCATTGATACTCGGGAATATTGCCCTTGCGAAGAAAAGCGGCGGTCCAGAAATTGATCTTCAATCCGGGCTTGCCGTCGTAGGCCGCCGACTGCACGAAAGCGTGACCAGGGCACGCCATCGTGTCTGACCGCGAGGTGTCGATCAATTCGAGGCATTGGCCGACGAACCGCGCCGACTTGGGTCCGGTCGATTCCACGCCCGTGATGCGAGCGATGACGGTTCCGGCAGGTGCCGCGATCTTCTTGAGGTAGGGATCAGTGGTGTCGTTCTCCACGATCGTTACCACGCCATTTGCCACGGACAACTTGATCTTGTGGTCGACGCCATACCATTCGCCATCGATCGCCTTCAGCGGATTGGCGGGCAGGTCCGGCACCGTCTGAGCCTGAGCCGGCGATGCCACCAGCGCCATCGCCATAAAAATATTCGCATTTCGCATAAGTTTCCCCCTTTTAATGGAAAAATGCTGCAGCATTCCGCCCGGCCTGGCAATAGCGGCAATCGTTGAGAGGACCGCAGGCGGCTCGCCCTCCCGCACATAAATTGGCCCGTCGCGTCCCATGAGCGACGAACGGTTGGGCGCATCCCATGCCCCTCCGCAACCTTTTGTTAACCTCAAAACCGCATCTTTGCCGCGGGGGGCACTCATACGGCAGCAGCCGAGCGAATGGAGAGTTCGCAGTGCTCGAATTTACGACGAGGCCGACATCGGTCGCCGGGCCGGTCGGGCCGCTGACAATCGACGATTTGCCTTCATCGACGGCAGGCTATTGGGTCGCGCGCCGCAAGGCGGAGTTGCTTGCCGCGATCGATGGCGGGCTAATCGGGCTGGCCGACGCCTGCGCAAGATACCGCCTCAGCGGCGAAGAGCTGGAATCGTGGCGCCGCACCATCGACCGGGCGGGCATACCCGGGCTGCGCGCGACAAAGTTGGGGCGCCTGCGCGATCAGACTGTCGAATAGACTTTTCGTCACCGCCCGCACCCCCACTGCGTGCGGTGTCCAGGGGACGGCGCGAGCAGACTGGTCCCTCTCGCGCCGTCCTTTCACATCAGCGGCATTTCAGTTCACCGCGATCGATAGCCCGCCCGAGCAAGCCACCGCCGGCCGCGCCGATGATCGTGCCGACCGTGCGGTCACGCCCGCCATCGAGTTCGCGCCCGACGAGCGCACCGACGGCGGCGCCAATGATCAATCCGGTCGTGCCATTCTCGCGGCGGCAGTGGTAGCGGCCATCCTTGCTCCGCCAAATACGGTCGTTGTGCGAAATGCGGCGGGGTTCGTAATAGCGCCCATATCCGTCATAAAGACCACGATCCTTGGCGCGCTTGCCGTGCGCCGGCGCCCAGGGCGGCGGATCCGCCAGCGCCGGGCCGACGGGAACGGCGAGCGCAGCGAGGACCGCGGCGGCGATATATTTTTTCATGACCCGTCTCCTTCAATCATGGACCGGACGTAGCGGCGCGCAGCCGAACCCCGGCTGAACAACCCGCCATGGCTCGGCCGATTGCAGAACGGGTCCTATTTGAACCAACCTGCGGTCGACGTCCAATGCGCGCCAAGGCATCTTTTTTGGCGCAGCGGTACAATTATCACCCGGCCCGCAACATTATATGCGCCGTGCGACCCAGGAGACCTCGTCCTTTCAGGAAACCGAGATGTTCATCTGACGCCCGCACGGTTTCGGCCGCGCGGGCGTCTTTTTTGGCGTCCAAAGATTGGCGATTTGAAGACCAAAGTGGCCGGTTGGATACTGTCCGCTATTAGCCAACGAGTGGGGTAATAGCGGACACTCGGCTAAATTCATCGGATATTTCCGATAGGAATTGACGAGCGTCAACGCATCGGATAATTCCGATGTATGAATATCGATTCCGCGCTTCCCGCTCTCGCCGCTCTCGCCCATCCGACACGTCTCGAAGCCTTCCGCTTTCTTGTCCGGCATGAGCCGGAGGGTCTATCGACCGGTGAACTTGTTGACGCGTCGGGTCTCACGCAGAGCACCTTCTCGACGCATCTCGCTGTGCTCGCGAAAGCCGGTCTCGTAAAATCCGAGAAACTCGGGCGGCAGCAGATACAGCGAGCCGATATCGATACGCTCCGAGAACTGATGCTCTTCCTTGCGAAGGACTGTTGCCAAAGCCGCCCCGAGCTGTGCGAACCGCTTCTGGCCGAACTCACCTGCTGCTGAAGGAACCGGCGTGTGACCGACATCATCATCTACCACAATCCCGACTGCGGCACGTCACGCAACACGCTCGCGCTGATCCGGAATTCCGGGATCGAGCCGCATGTCGTCGAATATCTAAAAACGCCGCCGGCTCGTGCACTGCTCGAACAACTGATCGACCGGGCGGGAATCAAGCCACGCGAATTGCTCCGCGAGAAGGGCACGCCTTATGCAGACCTCGGCCTCGGAAACGAAAGCCTGAGCGATGACATCCTGTTCGATGCGATGATGGAGCATCCCGTCCTCATCAACCGCCCGCTCGTCGTGTCGCCGCTCGGGGTCAGGCTCTGCCGCCCGTCTGAAGCCGTGCTCGACATCCTGCCCGCACAGCAGCTTGGAGCCTTCTCCAAGGAAGATGGCGAACGGGTCGTCGATGCCGCTGGCAATCGCGTCCAGGGATGAGGCCGGCATCTTGACCACTGCCGCCAAACGCGAACGCCTGTCGTTCCTCGACCGCTATCTGACACTCTGGATTTTTCTTGCCATGGGCCTCGGCGTGTTGCTCGGGTCGGCCTTCAAGGGGCTGCCCGCCGCGATCGACGCCATGTCGATCGGAACGACGAACATCCCGATCGCAATCGGCCTCATATTGATGATGTATCCGCCGCTTGCCCGCGTGCGTTACGACGAGCTGCCGCGCGTGTTCGAGGACAAACGCGTTCTGGCGATTTCGCTGATCCAAAACTGGATCATCGGCCCGGCGTTGATGTTCGCGCTCGCGGTCATCTTCCTCTCGGACAAGCCCGAATATATGACAGGCCTGATCCTGATCGGCCTCGCGCGCTGCATCGCAATGGTGATCGTCTGGAACCAGCTCGCGAAGGGCGACAATCAATATGTCGCGGCGCTCGTCGCCTTCAATTCGATCTTCCAGATCCTCTTCTTCAGCATCTACGCCTGGTTCTTCCTGACCGTCCTGCCGCCGCTGTTCGGGCTCGAAGGCAGCGTCATCGACGTGAGCTTCTGGACGATCGCCGAAGCGGTTCTCATCTATCTCGGCATTCCCTTCATTGCCGGCTACCTCACCCGCCGCTTTCTCACGAAGGCGAAGGGAGACGAGTGGTACGAGACGCGCTTCCTGCCCAGGATCGGCCCGATCACGCTCGTCGCGCTGCTGTTCACGATCGTCGCGATGTTCAGCCTCAAGGGCGGCGAGATCGTCACCATCCCTGCCGACGTCGCGCGGATCGCGATCCCGCTCACTATCTACTTCGTCGTCCAATTCCTCATCAGCTTCTGGATGGGCAAGCTCATCGAGGCGGACTATCCGCGCACCACCGCGGTCGCCTTCACCGCCGCAGGCAATAATTTCGAGCTCGCTATCGCGGTGGCCATCGCGGCCTTCGGGCTCGCTTCGCCGGTCGCCTTCGCCGCCGTGATCGGGCCGCTCGTCGAGGTTCCCATCCTCATTCTCCTCGTCGGCGTCGCTTTCCGCCTCGGACGCCGCTGGTTTCCCTCGACCGTTCCTTCACAAGCCTGGGTATCATGACAGAACAGACCCATAATCGCCTGCGCACGCTTACCGATCCCGACCATCTGCCGGCGCTCAGCCCCGAATATCTCCGCGCGCAACCCGCCCTCGGCCTCGGCCCGCTCGATCCGGCGCCGCGCATCCTCCTCCTCTACGGGTCTTTACGCGAACGCTCCTATTCGCGCCTCGTCGTGGAAGAGACGGCGCGCCTGCTTCAGCTTTTCGGCTGCGAGACGCGCATCTTCGACCCGTCCGATCTCCCGCTTCCCGATCAGATCGCCGACGACGACCACCCCGCGGTCGAGGAACTCAGACAGCATTCGATCTGGTCCGAAGGCCAGGTCTGGTGCAGCCCCGAACGCCATGGCCTGGTGACACGCCTCGAAGAGGAGACCCGGATCGGCAAAGGCGGGACCCTGGCGGCGCAGCTGTCGCGGCTCGACCTG
>JAIUPN010000015.1 GCA_020160755.1 Pseudomonadota bacterium | reverse complement strand
AAACCAGCATCATATTATCCGAAAAGGGGGTCCCTCTTCGACGCCGATCGGGGGTCCCTTTTGAACGCCGTTTGACATTTCGAAGCTGTTAAGAGAGAATGGCATTTGCGTGAGCGACGGCGCGGTCGAGGCATTGCGGCAGTTTTGCGGGGATGTCGGCTTTCGGCCTCTCGACAATCCCGCAGCGATCGCCGGCAGGCAAGTCGATCCGCGCCGATATTTTTGGGAGGAGCTGCCGGGGCAGTTTCGATCCGAATGGGAAACGATCCTGCACGATCGCCAGAATGAAACGACGCGGTTGCTCCTTCAGAAGGCCTATATCGACGATCCCTTTGTGCCAGATTTTGTCGTCCACAAGACGAAAAGAGCGGCAGCCCGGGATCAAACCGAAGTGGCGATTTACGCGGTAGAGGAGCTTGTCGGCCTATCGCGCGCTTACCAGGGTTTTGCTACGAAGCCCTATTCGGTTCGCAAGGGCGCCTATCGCGATCCCGCCGGCATTACCCACCTCGCGCCCCGGTTCGGTATCGTCCAAATGCAGCGTGGTGGGCAGAAGCAACATCCCGAGCAGCTTCAGTTCAATCTGGAGGCTGGGTATTTCTATCGACTAGAGAAACTCTGAGGCGAGGTGGGCGGCAAGTTGATAAGCCAATAGCGGCGGCACCGCATTGCCGATCCCGGTTCGCATCGTACCGAGCGCCTCACCGAAAAAGAAATCGTCGGGAAAGGATTGCAGTCGGGCGGCTTCGCGCACCGTCAAAGCCCGGGTCGCGATGGGGTGAACATTGCGGCATCCCGAAATCATGCCGAAGGTGGTTTGCACCGTCGCGCCGGGTTCCAGCCAGACCTGGCGCTTATAGGTTGTGTTGTAACCGGACGGCGGCCGTTTGGCCGGGTCAAGGTTTTCATGGGCGCTGTACCCTTCCTCAACATCCCATAGCCACTCGATATTGTGCTTCGGATGAGTGACCGCGGCATGCAGCGGATCGTTCGATTGCTCGCCCGATTCCAGATACGGCAGGTCGGAACAGGCGTCGGCGAATGTTCGCGGTGGACTGATGTTACGAAAGAGGTCGTCGGCCACGGCCCCATGCGTTGGAGAGGGAAAAGATGGGTCGCGGTTCAGATCGCTGCGGATGGCAATGAAGAACAGCCGTTCGCGATGCTGCGGGACACCAAAGTTTTTTGCGTTTACCGCGAACCGTTCGACGCGGTAGCCCCTCGCCGCAAACTCGCGCTGTATCTCGTCGCGCACATAGCCGCCGTTGGGCGACTTCATTGAAGAGAGCAGTCTCACATTTTCCAAGACAGCGACCCGGGGACGACAGACGTCGACAAATCTCAAATAGTCCCGAAAAAGTGTATTGCGCGGGTCATTGACCGCACGTTTGCCGGACAGGCTGAAACCCTGACACGGGGGGCCGCCAATAATCAGGTCGATCGACCCCAAATCTTTGGCGGCATGCTCGATTTTTTCTTCGTCCAGCAAGGAAATGTCACCGCCAAGCTCGACCGAACTGACGAAATTGGCGCGGTAGATTGACCGTAGCCCTTCGTCCAGTTCCAGGAAGCCCTTGATCGCATAGCCTGCCCAATCGAACCCGAGGCTCAGCCCCCCGCAGCCGGCGAACAGGCTCAAAGCGGTGCGCGTTTTAGGCGAAGCGCATGTGCCAAGGCGGTTCAAAAGCTCGACATACTCGATGTTGCCAACCGTCCTGCTGTGTCGGGCTATCCTGACGGGATCATGGGCAATCGGTTCGTAGCTATGAACCCGATAACGCTTTTTGCGCCGCGCGAGTTCTTCCACTTTGCCAACATCGGCGAGGATTTCAGTGACGCGTGCTGCTAGCGCCCTATCGGGAACGGCCTTCTGCAATTCATATGCCGAGAGCATATGCTGCGGGATTCCGGTCAACTCTGCGAGCTTGGCTTGCGAGAGTCCCATCTTCTCGCGGGCAGTTCGCAGGGTTGCGCCGGAAGCGAAATTCATGTGACGAATTGTCCACAAAAAACTGAGGCTGTCAATGCATGAGCGCGGGGTTCACCGGCCACTAACACTCATGGATTGCTTTGACTCAATCATGCTCCCGACCGCCAGCGCCCATATACAGCTCGCGCCCGGTTTCCTCATAAACCTCGCTCATTTTCGCCATGCCCTTTTCGGCCTCTTCGGCGGCGATGAAGCCCGCGCTGTCCTGATTTTGCAGCTTCGCAAATTCCCGAACTTCCTGGCTGATCTTCATCGAGCAGAATTTCGGGCCGCACATGCTGCAGAAATGTGCGGTCTTGGCGCCTTCGGCCGGGAGCGTCTGGTCGTGATATTGCTCGGCGGTGTCGGGGTCGAGCGACAGGTTGAACTGGTCGCGCCAGCGGAATTCGAAGCGCGCTTTCGATAGCGCGTCGTCGCGGACCTGCGCGGCGGGGTGGCCCTTGGCGAGGTCGGCGGCGTGCGCGGCGAGCTTGTAGGTGACGACGCCGACCTTCACATCGTCGCGGTCGGGCAGGCCGAGATGCTCCTTCGGCGTGACGTAGCAAAGCATCGCGGTGCCGTACCAGCCGATCTGCGCGGCGCCGATGCCGCTGGTGATATGGTCGTAGCCCGGCGCGATGTCGGTGGTGAGCGGCCCCAAGGTGTAGAAGGGCGCCTCGCCGCACGCTTCGAGCTGCTTTTCCATATTCTCCTTGATCTTGTGCATCGGGACGTGGCCCGGCCCCTCGATCATCACCTGCACATCCTGCGCCCAGGCGCGCTTGGTGAGCTCGCCCAGCGTGTAGAGCTCGGCGAATTGCGCCTCGTCGTTCGCGTCATAGATGCTGCCGGGGCGCAGGCCGTCGCCGAGACTGTAGGCGACGTCATAGGCCTTCATGATCTCGGTAATCTCGTCGAAGCGTTCGTAGAGGAAGCTTTCCTTGTGATGCGCGAGGCACCATTTCGCCATGATGCTGCCGCCGCGCGACACGATGCCGGTCATGCGCTTGGCCGCGAGCGGGACGTAGGGCAGGCGGACCCCGGCGTGGATGGTGAAATAGTCGACGCCCTGTTCGGCCTGTTCGATCAGCGTGTCGGCGAAGATTTCCCAGGTCAGGTCCTCGGCAATGCCGCCGACCTTTTCGAGCGCCTGATAGATGGGGACGGTGCCGATCGGGACGGGCGAGTTGCGGATGATCCATTCGCGCGTGTCGTGGATGTTGCGCCCGGTCGACAGGTCCATGACGGTGTCGGCGCCCCAGCGGATCGACCAGACCATCTTGTCGACCTCGGCCGCCACGTCGGATGCGACCGCGCTGTTGCCGATGTTGGCGTTGATCTTGACGAGGAAGTTGCGGCCGATCGCCATCGGCTCGCTCTCGGGGTGGTTGATGTTGCTGGGGATGATCGCGCGGCCGCGGGCGACCTCGTCGCGGACGAATTCGGGGGTGACATAGTCGGGGATGCTCGCGCCGAAGCTTTCGCCGTCGCGCTTGTACTCGGCGAGGCGCGCGCGACCGAGATTCTCGCGCTCGGCGACATATTCCATCTCGGGGGTGATGATGCCGCGGCGGGCATAGTGCATCTGGCTGACGTTCGCGCCGGGTTTGGCGCGGAGCACCTGGCGGCGGACGTTGGGGAAGGCGGGGACGCCGCCGCTACGGTCGGGGCCGAGCTGGCCGTTGTCCTCGGGCTTCACTTCGCGCTGGGTGACTTCCTCGACGTCGCCGCGGCTGCGGATCCAGTCGGCGCGGATCTCGGGGAGGCCGGCGTTGATGTCGATGGTGGCGTTGGCGTCGGTGTAGGGGCCGCTGGTGTCATAGACGCGGACGGGGGGCTCGCCGCTATGCGGGTCGAGGTCGATCTCGCGCATCGCGACGCGGATGCCGCTGCCGGTCTGCGCCGCGACGTGGATCTTGCGGCTGCCACGGATCGGCCCGGTGGTGACGCCGATGGGGGCGGGGTTTTCGAATTTCGCGTCGATGTCGGCCATGTGCAGTCGCTCCGTTTTTGTCGAAGCGAAAGACGGTTTTCCGGTAGGAAACGCCGGCCCTCCCTCCGCCCGAGTTACCGGGATCAGGTTCAACGGGTCGCGGTCTATTCCGCTCTCAACCGGCCATCACAGACACGGCTCCCCGGGGATGCGAAGGCTTATAGGCGGCGGGGACGCGAAGGGGAAGGGCAATCAGTCGAGAAAGGGGCCGCGAGCGCGCCGCCGGGCCGTGCTTGCCGGAACACCGGCGAGGGCGCGGAACTCACGCGCCATATGCGCCTGATCGGCATAGCCTTGCGCGGCGGCGTGGCCGGCGAGGCTGTCTTCGCCGGGGAGGGTTTCGAAGGCGCTCTGGAAACGGCGGAGGCGCAGCCATCCGCGCGGGGGCAGGCCGACGTGGCGGGCGAACCAGCGCTGGAGCGCGCGCGGCGGCATCGCCGTCGTCTCGCTCATGGCGGCAACGGTCTGGGCGGCGAGAATCGCTGCGCCGATAGCCTCGAGACCGGGTTCGGCGGCGAGGCGCGCCTCGATCACGTCGAAGGCGGGGGCGTCCCATGCGGCCCAGCGGCCGGCGAGGTTGCCGATCGCGACATCGCCGACGACGCTCCACGCCCAGGGCCAGAGGCGTATCGCTTCGAACGCCGCATCGCCGCCGATCTCGAACGGCTGCGGGCGGGCGACGAGGCCGACGACGAAGCTTGCGGGCTGGTCGCCGCCCCAGCGCGAGGCGCCGTGGGTGCGGCGGATGATTTCGATGCAGCCGTCGGGGGTCGCCTGTTGCGGCAGCCATTCGTCCGCGGCCCCCCCGCCCGTCAGCGTCCAGCGGGCCTTGACCAGCCCGGCGAGATGCGGCGGCGGCGGGGTCTCGCGATAATCCATCCTGCGCGTTAGACGATGATTGTCGTGTCGGTTCAAGACGGCGCGCGCCGATGCTGCCAGACGGGGCGCGACAGGAGGCGGGAATGACGATGATTATGGCAATGGCCGCGGCAGCGGTGCTGGCGGCGGCAAGTCCGGCGGCGAAGGTCGACGACCTCGCGTGGATGGCGGGGCAGTGGAGCCGCGAGGAGGGCGAGCGCTGGACCGAGGAAAGCTGGACGTTCCCGCGCGGCGGGGTGATGCTGGGACACAGCCGGTCGGGGCGCGGCGACGCCTTGCGCGAGTTCGAATTTCTGCGGATTGCGGCGGGCGCGGATGGCGTGCCCGCTTATATCGCGCAACCGGGTGGAGGCGCGCCGGTCGCGTTCGGGCTGGTGAGGCACGGCACGACGAGCGCGACCTTCGAGAATGCCGCGCATGATTATCCGCAGCGCATCCATTACGCGCGCGACGGCGAGACGATGACCGCGACGATTTCGGCGATCGACGGGTCGAAAGCGATCAGCTGGACCTTTCGCCGCCGCTGATGCCGCCTTATGCCGGGCCGGCGAAACGGCAGGCGAGAGGACGGCATGGACAAGACGGGGCGGTTGTTCGCGATCATCGACGGCCTGCGCCGCCGCCGTCGGCCGGTGACCGCCGAAGCGCTCGCCGAGGAGCAGGGCGTGTCGGTGCGCACGCTCTATCGCGATATTCAGGCGCTGATCGCGCTCGGCGCGCCGATCGAGGGCGAGGCGGGGGTCGGCTATATGCTGCGTCCCGGTTTCTTCCTGCCGCCTTTGATGTTCACCGCCGAGGAATTGGAGGCACTGGTGCTCGGCGCGCGCTGGGTTGAGGGGCGGCAGGACGGGTCGCTGTCGCGCGCCGCGGGACTGGCGCTCGCGAAGATCGCGGCGGCGAGCCCCGACGATTTGAAGCAGCGGATCGACGAGTCGGGGCTGTGGCCGGTGAACAGCCGCTGGCGCGAAAGCAATGCGCCGTTGCTGGCGACGGTGCGCGATGCGATGCGCGCGGAGAAGGTGCTGCATATCGATTATGCCGACGAAAGGGGCGCTGCGACCGAACGCGCGATCTGGCCCGCGGCGCTCGCCTATTTCGAGGACAAGCAGATCATCGCGGCGTGGTGCCTGCTGCGGCAGGATTTCCGCAGCTTTCGCATCGACCGGATCGCCGCGGCGCGGATCGGCCGCGAAGGCTTCGGACGGCGGCGCGCGGTGTTGATGGCCGACTGGTGGCGGCAGAACGGACTGGATGCGGCCTCCTGACAATATCTGTCAGGGGGGTGGGCCTATTCGCTTCGGGTGAGGGGCGCAGCGAGCGCCGCCAGACCGGAGGATGAAAGATGCTCAAGACCCATCATGGTTCGTGCCACTGCGGCGCCGTCAAGTTCGAGGCCGACCTCGACCTCGAAGCGGGGACGGGCAAATGCAACTGTTCGATCTGCACCAAGAAAAGGAACTGGAGCGCGCAGATCAAGCCCGACGCCTTCCGCCTGCTGACCGACCCCGCGGCGCTGGAGGAATATGTGTTCGGGTCGGGGAGCGCGCATCATGTCTTCTGCAAGACGTGCGGCGTGTCGTCGTTCGGCCATGGCTATGTCGAGGAGATCGGCGGCGCCTATTATTCGGTGTCGATCGCGTGCCTCGACGACCTGACCCCGGCCGAAATGGCGGCGCTGCCGGTCCAATATATGGACGGCGCGGGCAATAATTGGTGGAACCCGCCCGAAGTGACCGCGCATATGTAGGTCAGGCGGTGCGGCGCGCCAGATAAACCCCGGCGACCATCAGCGCGATCCCCGCGACGCGCTTCAGGTCGATCGCCGAGCGGATCGCGCCGAACAGGCCGAAATGGTCGATCGTCGCGGCGCTGATCAGCTGGCCGACGAGCACGAAGAAGATCGCGTTGCCGACCCCGAAGCGCGGCGCGATGAAGGTCACCGAGATCGCGTAAAAGGCCATGAAGGCGCCGCCGAAATAGAAATGCGCCGGAATGCCGGACGACAGCCGCACCTGCCCGAGCGAGCCGGTGGCGATCGCGCCGGTGACCGCGATGAGGAGGCCGAGGGTGAAGAGGATCACCGACGCCGCCATCGGGCTTTCGAGCCGCGCTCCGAGCCCGCCGTTCAGGGCGGCGAGGATCGGAATGCCGACCCCGGTCAGGAACATGATCGTGGCAAAGGCGGGGGCGGCATTGTTCGCGGTCATCGCTGGGTCTCCTTGGCGGCCTGCGCGGCGCGATAGTCGAGGACGGGCAATCCGCCCAATCCCCAATTGGCGGTCTCGACCTCGTCGATCGTCACGACCGTCGTCGCGGGATTCTTGCCGAGCACGCGCCGGAGCAGTTCGGTGACGCCGCCGATCAGCTCGGCCTTCTGTTCGGCGGTCGCGCCCTCGCGCGTGATGCGGATGTTGACGTAGGGCATCAATTTGCTCCTTCGCCGGGCCAGCCCGGTATGGCAGGGAAAGCGGGGAGAGCGGCGATGCGGCGCGTCCAGCCATGGATCGCCGGCCAGTCGGCGGGGTCGATTCCCGCGTCCTCCATCAGCGCGAGGTACGGGCTCGCCGCAAGGTCGGCGATGGTGAGCCGGTCGCCCGCGAGCCAGTCGCGGCGCTCGAGATGCGCCTCGATGACGGGCAGGAAGCGTGCGGTGACCGCGGCGGCGTGATCCTCGGGGATCGCGAGGCCGAACCTGCGCGCGAGACGGAGCGCGGCGGGGCCGTTCGCGATCTCGTTCGCGGCGTGCGAGAGCCAGAGCGCGATCGCGCTGCGTTCTTCGGGGGTGTGGCCGTCCCAATCGCCGGGGCGGTATCGCGCGGCGAGATAAGCGAGAATCGCCTGACTGTCACGCAGGGTGAGCCCGCCGTCGACGAACAGCGGGATCTGGCGCATCGGGGTCAGTGCCGCAAAGGCGTCCGATTGGCGCGCCGCGGCGTCGGTCAGCCGCTCGTCCCACGGCAGGCCGAGAAAGGCTAGCGCCATGCGGACCTTGTGCGTGTTGCCTGACAAAGGCGAGCCATAAAGCGTGATCATCGGGAGTCTCCGGAAGAGGCGGCGCGCAAGGCAGCAATTTCGGCGCGCAATTGGTTGATCTCGGCCGCCATCGGGCGGACCGCGGCGGAAATTTCGGCTTCGGTGAAGCGCGGGGTGATGTGCTGCGAACAATTCCATTCCCAGCCGATCACATCGATGAAGAAGGCGCGTTCGGGGGTGGCGCGGTAGCCGTCGGGCATCAGCGCGGTAACCGCGGCGGGATCGTCGGCGAGCTCGACGATCGTCGCATGGCCCACGAGCTTCAGCCGGTCGCGGTTCGGATAGTCCATCAGGAACAGCGAGACGCGGTCATTGTCCGCCAGATTGGCGGTGCTGATATATTGGCGGTTGCCGCGATAGTCGGCGAAGCCGATGCGGTTGCCCGCGATGTGGCGCAGGAAACCGGCGGGGCCGCCGCGATGCTGCATATAGGGCCAGCCGCCGGCGGTGACGCTGGCCATATAGAAGCTGTCGCGCAGTGCGATATAATCCACTTCCTTGGCGGTCAGCGCGTCGGGGGTGCCGTCGGCTGAGGCATCCATCTTGAGATAGGCGGCGCGCGAGCCGCGGCGTTCCTGCATCGCTTTCACCGCGTCGCTGAACATTGTGTGCCGGTAATTTTGCGCCATGGGCCGTTTCCCTTCGGGGCGCGATCTATGCCGTTGCGCCGTTCGTGATAATGGGTGAAGGTCGAACGAGTTAATTCCGGAAACTGGAATAATCATGGACCGCTTGCTTACGCTCGAAATGTTTGTCGCGGTCGCGAGCGAGGGCGGCTTCGCCGCGGCGGCGCGCAAGCTCGGCAGCTCGCCGCCCGCGGTAACGCGCGGCATCGCGGCGCTCGAGGCGCGGCTGGGGACAACGCTGTTCCACCGCTCGACGCGCGCGGTGGCGCTGACCGACGCGGGGACGGCGTTTCTCGATCAGGCGCGGCGCATCCTTGCCGAGCTGGCGGGCGCCGAGCGCGAATTGCGCGGCGCCGCGGCCGAACCGCGCGGACAGCTCCACCTGACCGCGCCGGTGATGTTCGGCCAGCTGCATGTGCTGCCCGTCGTCGGCGACCTGATGGCGCAGCACCGCGAACTGACGGTGCGGATGATGCTGATCGACCGCAATGTCCGGATCGTCGAGGAAGGGATCGACGTTGCGGTGCGGATCGGTCCGCTGGCCGATTCGGGACTGAAAGCGGTGCGGGTGGGCGCGGTGCGGCAGATGCTCGTCGCGAGCCCGGCCTATCTCGCGCGGCGCGGGGCGCCGGCGACGGTCGCCGACCTCGCGGACCATGATCTGATCGGGACGATGGGGCCGCGCTGGACGAGCGAGTGGCAGTTCGCGAACAGCCGGTGGCGGCTCGACGCGCCGCCGCGGCTTGTCGTCAACACCGTCGACGGGGTGCTGGCGGCTGCCGAAGCGGGGCTGGGGATCGCGAACCTGCTGAGTTATCAGCTTGCCGAGGCGGTCGATGCGGGGCGGCTGATCTCGCTGCTGGCGGACGAGCAGCCCCCCGCGCTGCCGGTGCACCTGCTGTTCGAGCCGTCGCGCGCCGCCCTGCCCGCGGTGCGGCTGTTCATCGACGCGATGAAGGCGCGGCTGCGGATGGCTGGATTGGGGTGACGAAGGTCCCGACCCGTCAGAACTGATAAGCGAGGCCGCCGCCGAAGACCCACTGGTCGGCGCTGCCGACGTCGGCGACGATCGGCGATTTTGCGAAGCGCGAGAGAATACGGCCATATTGCGCGCCGCCGATCAGCGTGAACCCTTTGCGCAGATCGCCCGACAGCGCATAGGCGCCCGCGACGCCGAGCGTATATTTGCCCGCGGTCGCCTTGCGCCCCGCGGCGTCATAGACGGGGAGCCCGCTTGCCGCGCTGTCCGCGGCGTCGATGTCGTAATAATAACGGCCAAAGCCCTTGCCGTAGAAGTTCACCGACGCCGAAAAGCCCAGATAGGCGCGCTTCGACAGCGGGGAGCCGTAATCGATCGTCGGCGATGCGGTCCAGCTGCCGTGGCGGCCCGATATATCCTTCGACGCCGACAGGCGGATGCCGAGCTGGTCATATTCGCTGGTGATCACGCCGGTGTGGGTAACCCCGGCGAACAGCCCCATTTCGACCGCCATCTTGCGCTTGCCAAGCGCCGCAACCTGCGGATCGTCGACCTTGCCGCTGCGGTCGCCGCGCAGGCTGATCGTCGGGCCGAACTTGAAATCGGTCTTTTGACCGCGCCGCTGGCGGATCAGGTCGATCTGGAAATTGGTTCCGCGGGTCGAAAAGGAATAACCGCTGATCCGCCCGCGCAGGTAAAAGGCGGGGAGGGTGCGGCGATCGTCGGAGCCGTTGTAGCGCGGGTTGTTGAGCACCCCCGCCGCGACCGCGAAATAGTCGCGCGACCATTTGCGGTCGGGATCGTCGTCCTGCGGTCGCGCGGGCGGGAGGATGATATTCTCGTCGATCTCGCTGTTCTGGAGATAGCGTGCCGGTTCCTCGATGCCCGGTTCGAGACCCGGAGCGAGGCGCGTGTCGGTGACGGGAACGGCGTCATAGGGCAGGGGTGCTTCTTCGGCGGCGGCGGGGGACGCAAAGGCGACGAAGGCGACAAGGGCAAGCGCCGGGATCGAGCGCAATGGACCGCCTGTGCGGAACAACATCGTCAAATCGGGCATGAGCATCCGCATCCTTGTTTTTTTGCCCCCTCTGATCGGGGGTGTAAGTGATTGACCCGCCATTGCAACGGCTTCGTCTTGCCGAAGGATGCGTTTGGCCGCATGGACCTTTCATGCACCGACACGCCTTCGCCGCTTTCATATCCCCCCGCTGCGGCATTGGTTCCTCGGTGAGCGCGGCGTCATGAGCCGCGTGCCGCGTTTTATAGGCTATGCGCTGATGGTGGCCGCGGCGCTTGTCGCGGTCGTGATGAAGCGGGACGGGGTCGAGAATATCGGTCCGCTTCCCGCGGTCGCGGTCGCGCTGTTCCTGGGCATGGTCGGGGTTATGCTCGTGTTCACAGATTTGATGGTGCGCGGCCTTTATGCGCAGGTCGGCGCGGCGAAGGCGGCCGCGGGCGACGAGGAGACAAAGGGTGACGATGACGTTTGATGTGCGTGCAGGCCTGGCGATGCTGGCGGCGCTGTGCCTGCCCGCGCCGGCGGGGGCTTCGGCGGCTGACGAGACGGCGAGCGAGAGCGACCGTTTCTTTCTGGCCGAGGCCGAAGGGGCGTGCCGCAATGGCGACTTCGCCGCTTTCCTGGGGCCGTTTGCCAACAGCGAAGCCGTGCGCGCGCGCTATGGCGCGGGCGCTGCGAAAGATTTTCCGATCGTGATGATCGACTACAGCTATGTCACCAGCGCGTCGGCGCGGCTGTTCGAGGCGAAGGACGGCGACCCGCGCCAGCTTGTCTATGTCCAGGTCGATTTCAGGTCGTCGCCCGACGGAAGCGAACGCGCCGACTGGGTGCCGGGGCGTTTCGAACCCGGTGAGGGCGACGGTCCCGGCACATTGATAGAAAAGACCGGGCCGGGCGGGTCGCTACGCTTCCGGCGCACGGCCGATTGCTGGCGACTGGCCGAGGACATACGAAATCCGGCGGCCGCTCGCTGACCGGCGGGTCCCCTTTTCGTTCGACACCCCATGCGGTTACCAGTATGACGGCGGCATGACCGACCGTCCGCATACGCCGCTGCTCGACACGGTGGATGTCCCCGCCGACCTCCGCAAGCTGAAGCCCGAAGACCTCCGCCAGTTCGCCGACGAACTGCGCGCCGAGATGATCTCGGCGGTCGGCACGACGGGGGGGCATCTGGGCAGCGGGCTGGGGGTCGTCGAGCTGACGACCGCGCTCCATTATGTGTTCGACACGCCGCGCGACAAGATCGTGTGGGACGTCGGACACCAATGCTATCCGCACAAGATCATCACCGGACGCCGCGACCGGATCCGCACCTTGCGCACGGGCGGCGGCCTCAGCGGCTTCACCAAGCGCAGCGAAAGCGAATATGACCCGTTCGGCGCGGCGCATTCGTCGACCTCGATCAGCGCCGCGCTGGGCTTTGCGATCGCGAACAAGCTGAAGGACGAACCGGGCCGCGCGATCGCGGTGATCGGCGACGGGTCGATGTCGGCGGGCATGGCCTATGAAGCGATGAACAATGCCGCCGCGGCGGGCAACCGGCTGATCGTGATCCTCAACGACAATGACATGTCGATCGCACCGCCCGTCGGGGGCCTCTCGGCCTATCTGGCGAAGCTGGTGTCATCGCGGCCGTTCATCGAGCTGCGCGAGATCGCGCGGCGCTTCGCGCGCAAATTACCCGAGCCGCTGCACAAGGCGGCGAAAAAGACCGACGAATATGCGCGCGGCATGGCGATGGGCGGGACTTTGTTCGAGGAACTCGGCTTTTATTATGTCGGGCCGATCGACGGGCATAATCTCGAGCATCTGATCCCGGTGCTCGAAAATGTCCGCGACAGCGACCATGGCCCGGTATTGATCCACGCGGTGACGGTGAAGGGCAAGGGCTATGCCCCCGCCGAGGCCGCCGCCGACAAATATCATGGCGTACAGAAATTCGACGTCGTCACCGGGGTACAGGCGAAGGCCCCGCCGGGACCACCGCAATATCAGAATGTCTTCGGCGAAACGCTGGCGAAGCTCGCCGACACCGACAAGCGCATCGTCGCGATCACCGCGGCGATGCCGTCGGGCACCGGAGTCGACAAATTCGCCAAGGCACATCCGACAAGAACCTTCGACGTGGGGATCGCAGAGCAACATGCGGTGACCTTTGCCGCGGGGCTCGCGGCGCAGGGGATGCGGCCGTTCGCGGCGATTTACTCGACCTTCCTCCAGCGCGCCTATGATCAGGTCGTGCACGATGTCGCGATCCAGAATCTGCCGGTGCGCTTCGCGATCGACCGCGCGGGGCTCGTCGGCGCCGATGGTTCGACCCATGCGGGCTCGTTCGACGTCACTTACCTGGCGACCTTGCCGAACATGGTGGTGATGGCGGCGGCCGACGAGGCCGAGCTGGTCCATATGACCTATACGGCGGCCGAATATGACGATGGCCCGATCGCCTTCCGCTATCCGCGCGGCAACGGCACCGGGGTGGCGCTGCCCGATGTTCCGCAAAAGCTGGAGATCGGCAAAGGACGCATCGTGCGATCCGGCAAGACCGTCGCGATCCTGTCGCTCGGCACGCGGCTTGCCGAGGCGCTGAAGGCCGCCGATACGCTGGAGGCGCGCGGGCTGTCGACGAGCGTGATCGACCTCCGCTTCGCCAAGCCGCTCGACGAAGAGCTGATCCGCAAGACGCTTGCCGCTCACGAAGTGTGCGTGACGATCGAGGAGAATAGCGTCGGCGGCCTCGGCGCGCATGTGCTGACGCTCGCGAGCGACGAGGGGTTGATCGACGCGGGGCTGAAGCTGCGCACGATGCGCCTGCCCGACGTCTTTCAGGATCAGGACAAGCCCGAACTGCAATATGACGAGGCGGGGCTCAATGCGCCGCAGATCGTCGATACCGTGCTGAAGGCGCTGCGCCACAACAGCGCGGGCGTCGAGGAAGCGGGCGTGCGGGCTTGAGCGGCGGCACCGTGCTTGCTGCGATGCTGTTGCTGGCTTCGGCGGCGGCCGACGATATGGTCGCAAAGGAAGCTCAACTGGACGAAGCGATGGAATGCCGGGCGTACAGCCAGTTTGCGGCAATGGCTGTGCCATCGCCCACCGGCGACAAATTTGCCCGCTACTGGGTTACCGAAAGCGAACGACGCGGTGCGAAGCTGGGTCTCGACAAGGACACCGTCTATATCCGGCATCTGGTGGTCAAGATTGATGCCGACAAGGCGAAACCGATCTGGAAGAAGTGCCTGGACCTGACGCCGAAGAAGGTCTTCAAATAGCAGATCCTTTCTCCGCCTTGCGCGGATGAATGCGGCAGGGGGGTAGACAGGTGAATTTCTTCAACCTCCTGCAATCGCTCGACGAATTGCTCTACGAGGTCATGTCCTGGCTGGTCTTTTATCCGATCACGCTGTGGCGCACGCTCGTCCGTCCCTTAAAGATGATGGATTATTCGGACCTTGAGCAGGGCGATACCGAGGACCAGCAATATACCGACACGCTGTCGCCGCCGCTGTTCCTGCTGCTGTCGCTGATCCTCGTCCATGCCGCCGAACTCGCGCTGGTCGGCAATGATGCGGTGGTGACGAGCAAGGTCGGCCTGTCGGCGCTGGTGAGCACAAACACCGACCTGATCATGTTGCGCATCGTCTCATACAGCCTGTTCGCGGTGATGATGGCGACGCGGCTGCTGCGTGCGCGCAAGGTTGAACTGACGCGCGCAACGCTGCGCGCACCCTTTTACAGCCAATGCTATGTCGTCGCGCTGCTCGCGATCCTGCTCGGCGCCAGCGAGGTGCTGATCCGGCTGACGCACCAATGGTCGATCCTGACGGGCGCGCTGCTGGGGCTGGCGGCGCTGCTGTGGTTCGGCACCCTCCAGACCGCCTGGTTCGTCCAGCACCTGAAATGCAGCCGACTGCGCGCGTTCGGCCATGCGTCGCGCGCGATGGTCGAAAGCCTTGTCGCGGTGCTGCTGCTGTCGAACCTGTTCAGCTGAGCGCCAAAAGAAAACGGCCCGGTTTTGCCGGGCCGTCCTCGTCATCGGTTCACAGGGTCGCTCAGGCGGTCGGGATCGCCGCCGAAGCGTCGCGGCCGTCGCCTTCGGGCGCGGCGAGGATATCGCGCACGACGAGGCCCTTGTCGACGACCTGCGTGTCGGGGCTGCCAACCTGGCTACGGATGCCGGGATCGGCGCGCGCGCCGTCGGCGCTGCCGATGATCTGCGTTTCGCCGGGGCTACGCGCCGACGGGCCGCCGAAGAGCGCGCGCAGCGTCTGTTCGGCGGTCGATTCGCCGCCGGGGCGCGCGGTGCCGGGCGCGGGCGGGGTCAGCGCATAATCGGGCGGCACGACGAGCGGCGCCTGACGCGAGACCATCATCTCGTCGGGACGGTCGCGGCTGAACAGGCTGTTCGACCCGCAGGCCGACAGCGTCGTGGCAAGAATCGAGGCGGCCAGGATGGCGGTGGTCCGGTTCACTTATATATTCTCCTATGCGCCCCGTTACTCGGCGGACGGCTGGCCGTCCGTGCTCCCGGCCTTTTCGCCCAAGAGCAGCGCGCGCGCAACCAGCAAAAGCACGCCGAGCGTGATGCATGCATCGGCGACGTTGAAGATCATGAACGGGCGGAAATCGCCGAAATGCAGGTCGGCGAAGTCGACGACATAGCCGAAACGCACGCGGTCGACGATATTCCCGAGCGCGCCGCCGAGGATCATCGCGAGCGCGATCACGTCGCCCTTCGCCTGTTCGCGCGTCATCCAGAAGGCGACCGCGGCGGCGACGATCCCCGTCACCGCGACGAGCGTCCAGCGCGTCGTGTCGGTGCAGCTGGCGAACATCGACAGCGAAATGCCGCAATTCTCCGCCCAGGTCAGGTTGAAGAAGCTCGTGATCTCGATCTGCCCTTTGGGTTCGAGCGACAAGGGGACGGTGACGACCCATTTGGTAATCTGGTCGAGGATGAAGGCGACCGCGGCGAAGATCAGGCCGAAGCGCAGGTGCGGGGAACGGGTGCTGCTCATGCCGCGGTCAATACCGTGTCGCAGCGATTGCACAAGGCGCCGTCCTCGACGACTTCGGGCAGGTGCCGCCAGCAGCGGCCGCATTTGTGGTTTTCGGTGCGGGTGACGGCCAGCTCGTCGCCGGCGCGCGCGACCGACACGATGAAGATTTCCTCCAGCGCCGCGGGATCGAGCGTCGGATCGGGGATCGTGACCTCAGCTTCGAGGCTCGAACGGATCGTTTTTTCGCGGCGATAGGGTTCGATCGCTTCGGTCACCGCCTCGCGCTGGGTCCGGACGCCCGCCCATTTCGCGGCGAGCGCGGCGTCATTCCATGCGGCATCGACCGTCGGCCATTCGAGCAGATGCACGCTGCCTGCATCGGGATAGCGCGTGCCCCAGACTTCCTCGCTCGTGAACACCAGCACCGGCGCGGCGTAGCGGACGAGCGCGTGGAAGAGCGTGTCGAGCACGCTGCGGTAGGCGCGGCGCGTGGCGGTGCCGAGCGGCGCGGCGGGGCCGAGGTCGCAGTAGAGGACGTCCTTGCGGATATCGAAATAGAAGGCCGAGAGGTCCTCGTTGCAGAAATCGGCGAGCAGCCGCGTATAGCTGTTATAGTCGAAATCATCGACCGCGCGCGCCATCTTCGCGTCGAGGTCGGCGAACAGGCTGAGCATATAGCGCTCAAGCTCGGGCATCGCCGAAACATCGGTGATGCGTTCTTCCTCGCCGAACCCGTCGAGCGCGCCGAGCAGATAGCGGAAGGTGTTGCGCAGCTTGCGATACTGGTCGGCGACCCCGGTCAGGATTTCCTTGCCGATGCGGTGATCCTCGGTGAAGTCCACGCTCAGCGCCCACAGGCGGAGGATGTCGGCGCCATAGTCGCGCATCAGGTCGATCGGGCTGATCGTGTTGCCGAGCGACTTCGACATTTTGAAGCCCTTGGCATCCATCGTGAAGCCGTGGGTCAGGACCGCCTTGTACGGCGCCTGTCCTCGCGTGCCGCAGCTTTCGAGCAGCGACGACTGGAACCAGCCGCGATGCTGGTCGCTGCCTTCGAGATAGAGGTCTGCGCTGTGCGTTGAGCCATCGTGGCGGACGAGCGCGGGCCATTTGCCGCTTTCGAGCACGAAGGCGTGGGTGCAGCCCGAATCGAACCAGACGTCGAGAATGTCGACGATGCGTTCGTAATTGGCGGCGTCATAGTCCGGCCCAAGATATTCCTGCGCGCGCGCGTCGTTCCACGCGTCGACGCCGCCTTCCTTCACCGCCGCGACGATGCGGTCGTTGACGACCGGGTCGTTCAGATATTGCCCAGTCTTGCGGTCGACGAAGAGGGTGATCGGCACGCCCCATGCGCGCTGGCGGCTGAGCACCCAGTCGGGGCGTCCTTCGACCATCGATCCGATGCGGTTGCGGCCCTTGGCGGGGACGAAACGCGTGTCGTCGATCGCCTGCATCGCCGCCTGCCGCAGCGTCGGCGCGGCGCAGAGATCCTCCTCGGCCGGATTGATCGCACCGCCCTCATTCTCCCAGCGCTTTTCGCGCGGGGTCTTGGGCTCGATATGCGTCATCACCTTGTCCATCGGCACGAACCATTGCGGGGTGCAGCGATAGATGACCTTCGCTTTCGAGCGCCAGCTGTGCGGGTAGCTGTGCTTGTAATCGGCCGAAGCCGCGAGGAGGCCGCCGGCTTCGCGGAGGTCCGAACAGATCGGGCCGTCGGGGGCGTTGAACTTGGGGTTGATCACCGATCCCTGACCGCCGAGCCAGCCCCAGTCTTCGCGATATTTGCCGTCGCCCTCGACCGCGAACACGGGATCGAGGCCGTTCGCCTTGCACAGGTCGAAGTCGTCCTCGCCATGGTCGGGCGACATATGGACGAGCCCGGTGCCGCTGTCGGTGGTGACGAAATCGCCCGCGAGGAAGGGACGCGGGCGCGCGAAGAAGCCGCCGAGCGCGTGCATCGGGTGGCGGGCGATGGTGCCGGCGAGGTCGGCGCCGATGATGGTCTTCGTAGGATGGTTTTTTTCAAACGAACCGGAGAAGCTGGTCAGATTGTTATCGAAGGCGTTGGCGCTGCGCTCCATCGTCGCCTCGGCGAGGTCTTTGGCGATCAGCAGCTTCTTTCCACCGTAGGGGATAAGCGCGTATTCCACGTCCGGCCCATAGGCCAAAGCCTGATTGACCGGGATCGTCCACGGCGTCGTCGTCCAGATCACCGCATGCGCGCCGACCAGTTCGGCGATCGGGCTCTCGACGATCTCGAACGCGACATCGATCTGGGTCGAGACGATGTCCTCATATTCGATCTCGGCCTCGGCGAGCGCGGTCTTTTCGACCGGCGACCACATCACCGGCTTGGCGCCGCGATAGAGCATGTCGTTTGCGGCGAATTTGAGCAATTCGCGGACGATGGTGGCCTCGGCCTCATAATCCATCGTGAGGTACGGGTGGTCCCAGTCGCCGCCGATGCCGAGGCGCTTCAATTGCTCGCGCTGGGTGTCGACCCAATGCTGCGCATAGGCGCGGCATTCGGCGCGGAATTCCTCGACCGGAACCTCGTCCTTGTTGAGCTTTTTCTTGCGATACTGCTCCTCGACCTTCCACTCGATCGGCAGGCCGTGGCAGTCCCAGCCGGGGACGTAGGGCGCATCCTTGCCCTTCAGCGTCTGGGTGCGGACGACCATGTCCTTCAGGATATGGTTGAGCGCATGGCCGATGTGCATGTCGCCATTGGCGTAGGGCGGGCCGTCGTGGAGGATGAACTGGTCGCGGCCGCGGCGCGCTTCGCGAATCTGCCCCTCCAGATTGCCTTCCAGCCATTTCGCCAGAATCAGCGGCTCCTTCTGCGGCAGGCCGGCCTTCATCGGAAAGTCGGTCTTGGGCAGGAAGACGGTGTCGCGATAATCGCGCTGTTCGGCGGCGGAGGGCGTATCAGTCATGCGCGGCCGCTTAGCGCAGATTTGCGTGTGCGCAAAGAAATTGGAAGCAGGAGGATACTACCCACGTCGTCACCCGGATCAAGTCAGGGGTGACGATGAGGTTATGGGCGGAGTATCTATCTTTGGCGCGGCCTGAGTGCAGGTCCCACCTCGCGGATATCCTCGACCCAGATATAGCCGTTGAAGCTGGCGGGGACTTTGGCGAGTTGCTGCGGCGTGGTGAGTCCTTCGTTCGACTTGCCGCTCTCGTACGGCCCGAGGACGATGACGCGCGCGCCGATGCTGTCCATCCGTGCGATCAGCCGGTCGGGCCAGCCCCAGAAGGCCCATTGATAGTTGATCGGGATGGCGAGCACGCCGTTCCGGCAGCTTTCGGGGACAATGCCGGTCCAGCCATATGCGACATAATCCTTCGTGCAGGCCTTGGCGCCGCCCTTGAGGTCGAACGACCAGTTGGCGGGGAGCAGTTCGCGCATCCGCTTTACCGGGTGGGTGCCGCCGTAGAAGGCGTCGCCGATCTTCTGGCTGTCGCGGCCCGCGGCTTTGAGGATCGCGAACAGCTGGTCGGCCTCGGCGGCGTCGTTCGATTTGAAGTTGAACAGGATCGGGTGGACCGGAAGCGCGGCAAGTCCTTCCTCGACCGTGGGCATCTTGCCGACGCCCTTGCCGCGCAAGGGGAAGCTCTTGCCGCCGTCGGCGGTATAGCCATAGCCGATGTCGAGCGCCTTCAGCTCAGCGAGCGTCAGGTCGCGCGTTTCGCCCTTGCCGTCTGTACGGCAATCGACGGTCCAGTCGTGGAACAGGACCATCTTGCCGTCCTTCGTCGGCGCGACGTCGACCTCGACCATCGCGGCGCCGAGCCCGACCGCCCAACGCATCGATTCGGGGGTGTTTTCGAACACCTCATGGCTCGGCGGATAGGCGAAGGCGGCGGTGCAGGTGTCGCGGCCGACGGCGGCGCGCTTGTCGTAGAGGTGATAGACCCCGCGATGCGCGATCAGCTTGGGCTTGCCTTGCGGATCGGGGGCGAGGAAGCTGGCGTTCGACAGGGTGAGCCAGGCGACGATCGCGGCGAAGATCCAGAGCGCGATTTTGGTGCGCCGCTTCATCGGCTTTTTCTTCGGGCCTTCGAGAGCGCTGGCCCAGTCTTCGCTGTTGGTCATCACACCCCCTCGTCATGCCGGACTTGATCCGGCATCCACCCCCGTGCCCCCGTCTGGACCCCGGAACAGGTCCGGGGTGACGAGGGCGCTATAAGTCGCTCAGCAGCCGCTTCGCCTCGTCGCAATCGGCCGCGATCTGCGCCATCAGCGCGTCCATGCTGTCGAACTTCGCCTCGGGCCGGATGAAGGCGTGGAAGGCGACGTCGATTTCCTGCCCGTATAAATCTTCGGCAAAGTCGAAGAAATGCGGTTCGAGCAATTCCTTCGGCGGGTCGAAGCTGGGGCGGATGCCGAGGTTTGCTGCGCCCTTGAGGATGCGGCCGTCGGGAAGCGTTCCGGTGACGGCGTAGATGCCGTAACGCGGGCGCAGATATTGTCCCATTTCGAGGTTCGCGGTCGGAAAGCCCAAAAGGCGGCCGTTCTTGTCGCCGTGTTGCACCTGTCCGCGCACGGTGAAGGGGCGGGTGAGGAGGCGCGTCGCGGTGGCGCAGTCGCCTGCCTGTAACGCTTCGCGGATGCGGCTCGACGAAATCACTTCCGCGCTATCGTCGACGGGGGCGACCATTTCGGTGAAAAAGCCGAGGCGGCGCGCGTGATCGGCGAGCGTCACGACATTGCCGCCGCGGCCCTTGCCAAAGACGAAGTCGGCGCCGGTAACGACCCCCGCGGCACCGTAGCGGTCGAGGAGCAGCCCGGTGATGAAATCCTCTGCTGTCGTCCCCGCAAGCGTCGCGTCGAACGGCAGGATGAGCATTGCGTCGGCGCCCGCGGCGGCGAAGAGTTGCTGCCTTTGGTCGAGCGTCGTCAGGCGGAAGGGCGGGACGCCGGGCTTGAAGAAGCGCACCGGATGCGGGTCGAAGGTCGCGACGATCGCGGGGCGGCCCTCGTCCCGCGCGTGGCGCGCCGCGCGGCCGACGACCGCCTGATGCCCGGCGTGAAAGCCGTCGAAATTGCCGAGCGCGATCACCCCGCCGCGCAAGGGTTCGTCGATCCGCTCGTGGCCGTCGAGGCGGGTCATGGTGTGGCTTTAGTGGAAGGGGGCGGGGTGAGGGGCACGAGCCCGGCCTTGAGCACGCGGATCGCGTTGCCGCCCATCGCAGCGCGGATTTCGTCGTCGCTAAAGCCCGCGTCGATCAGCGCCTGCGTCACCTGCACCAGCTTCGACGTGTCGAACCGCACGGTGGTCGCGCCGTCATAATCGCTGCCGAGCGCGACATGCTGGATGCCGACGAGGTCGCGAACATGCTTCATCGCCTTTGCGATGCTTGCGGGCGAGGTGTCGCACACCGCGGCGTCCCAATAGCCGATGCCGATCAGCCCGCCCGTGGCGGCGACACCGCGGATCTGTTCGTCCGAAAGGTTGCGGTTGACCTTGCACGTCGCCTGCACGCCGCCGTGGCTCGAGACGACGGGGCGACGCGCCAGTTTGAGGATGTCGGCGACGCAGGCGTTCGAACAATGCGCGATGTCGACGATCATGCCCTTCGCTTCCATCGCCTCGACCACCTGCCGGCCGATCGGGGTGAGCCCGCCCTTTTTGAGGCCGTGCATCGATCCCGCGAGATCATTGTCGAAGAAATGGGTGAGCCCCGCCATGCGGAAGCCCGCCGCGTAGAGCTTGTCGAGGTTGGCGAGCTTGCCTTCGAGGCCATGGAGTCCCTCGATGCTGAGCATCGCGCCGACCGGGGGCATTTTGCCGCGCCGCGAAGCGAGCAGCGCGTCGATATTTTCGGGGGTGGTGACCGCGCGCAGCTTGCCGCTCGATGCAGCGACCGCGCGGTGGAGTTTTTCGGCGTGCCAGAGCGAGCGCTCGAGCAGCGAGTTCCACGTGCGCACCGGCTGGAGCTGCGCAATCACGAGGCTGGTGATATTGTCGGTGTCGCCGCTGTTCGCGTCGTAATTCTGGCCCTTGGGCGACTTGGTCGTGCTCGCGAGTATCTGCAAGGCGACATGGCCGTCTTCGAGCCGCGGCAGATCCATATGGCCGCGGTCGGCGCGATCGAGGAAGCTGCGGCCCCACAGCAGGCTGTCGCTGTGGAGGTCGACGATCGTCAGCGTCTTGTGCAGCGCCTGCGCGCGGGCGCTGACAGCCGGCAGCGGTTTGCCGTCGATCTTGTTGAGATCCTTTTCGATCAGGCCGGGGGCGAGGGCGAAAAAGGCGCCCGCAGCGAGCGCGATCAGGATGAGAATGCTCAGGACCCAACGGCGCATCGGCCTATTTCCTTGTCAGCGTGACGAAGCTGTAGGCCGGGCGGCCGGCATCGTCGGCGGGATGGTCTTCGCGCGCCGCCTCCAACCAGTCGGCGGCGGCCGGATAATCGATGATCGCATTGCCCTTGGGTTTGAGTGCGACCTCGGTCAGCTCGATCCGGTCGGCGAGCGGCAGGAACAGGCGATAGATTTCGGCGCCGCCGATCACCATCACATGCGGGGCGTTCGCGAGCCTGAGCGCCTCGTCGATCGTCGCCACGGGCTCGGCGCCCTCGTCCTGCCATTCGGGGTCGCGGGTGAGAACGATATGGCGGCGCCCCTCGAGAATAGCGGGCAGGCTGTCGAAGGTCTTGCGCCCCATGATCATCGGGCGGCCCATCGTGAGCTGCTTGAAACGGCGAAGGTCGGCGGGCAGGTGCCAGGGCATCTTGCCATCGGCGCCGATCACGCCATTGGCGGCGCGCGCGAGGACCAGCGTGATTTCGGGATGATTCATGCGGGAGAGGTTCCAACCCAGGTGGCGTGGCCGAGCTTGCGGCCGTCGCGGACCTCGGCTTTTCCATAGTGGTGAACGTGGCAGGCGGGGTCGGCGAGCAGGTCGGGAAGAGTTTCGATCCCGCCGCCGATCAGATTGTGCATGACCACGGGCAAGGTCGCGGTTTCGGTGCTGCCGAGCGGCAGGCCGGCGACGGCGCGGATATGATTTTCGAACTGGCTGACGACCGCACCTTCGATCGTCCAATGGCCGCTGTTGTGGACCCGCGGTGCCATTTCGTTGAAGATCGGGCCGTCGTCGCCGACGAAAAATTCGCCGGTGAGGACGCCGACATAATCGAGTTCCCCGGCGATCCGGGCCATCAGCGCGCGCGCCTCGTCCTGCTGGTCGAGCACGGCCCCCGGCGGGGGCAGGGTCGAGGTCGCGAGGATGCCGCCTTCGTGGACATTGACGGGCGAGTCCCAGAAACGGACCTCGCCGTCGATGCCGCGCACGAGCAGCACCGAAAATTCATGCGCGAAGGTGACGAAGCCTTCGAGCACGGCGGCGTGGCGGTCGATTGCGTGCCAGGCAGCATCGGCGTCGGCGGCGGTGGCGAGGCGCGCCTGCCCCTTGCCGTCATACCCCATGCGCACCGTCTTCAGGATCGCGGGGGCACCGATCCGGTCCAGCGCCGCGTCGAGCGCCGCGCGGTCGGGCACCGCAGCGAAGGGCGCGGGGCGGCCGCCGAGTCCGGCGACGAAACTCTTTTCGGCGAGCCGGTCCTGCGCGATTTCGAGGCCTTCGTGGCCGGGGCGGACCGCGACATGACCCGACAGGAAGCGCACGGTGTCGACGGGTACATTCTCGAATTCGTAGGTGACGACGTCGCAATGCGCGGCAAAGGCGGCGAGGCGCGATTCATCGTCCCACGCCGCCTGCGTGTGCTGCGCGGCGACCTGCGCGGCGACACTTTCCCGGTCGGGCGCGTAGATATGGACGTGATAGCCAAGCTGCGCTGCAGCG
Source organism: Pseudomonadota bacterium (assembly GCA_020160755.1). Classification (GTDB taxonomy): domain Bacteria; phylum Pseudomonadota; class Alphaproteobacteria; order Sphingomonadales; family Sphingomonadaceae; genus Sphingopyxis. The sequence goes on along the minus strand of JAIUPN010000015.1, from coordinate 72,733 downwards.
ACGGCGAGCATACGGCCGAGCTGGCCGCCACCAAGAATGCCGATCGTCGAACCGGGTGGGAGCAAAATAGGGTCCTTAGCCTTCGCGAACGGGGATGGGGGCGACGCTGTTCGTCTGGGCTTCGCGCCAGCCATTGAGCTTTTCAGCGAGGCCGGGATCGTTGTTCGCGAGCAGCGCGGCGGCGAAGAGGCCGGCGTTGGTTGCGCCCGCCTTGCCGATCGCAAAGGTCGCGACCGGGATGCCACCGGGCATCTGGACGATCGAATAGAGGCTGTCGACGCCGCTCAATGCCGCCGACTGAACGGGGACGCCAAGGACGGGGACGCGCGTCATCGACGCGACCATGCCGGGCAGGTGCGCCGCGCCGCCGGCGCCCGCGATGATCGCCTTCAAGCCGCGCTCCGCTGCACTCTTGGCATAGGCGACGAGGCGGTCGGGGGTGCGGTGGGCGGAGACGATCTGGACCTCGTGCGCGATGCCGAATTCTTCGAGGATCTGGACCGCGTGCGCCATCGTCGGCCAGTCCGACTGGCTGCCCATGATGACACCGACTTGCGGTGCGTTCTCGCCCATCACCCATCCCTCCTGCGGGCGACGATGAATCGCCGCCGCCCTCCCCCTAGCGGCTGTGTCCCGCGCGGGCAACGCCGCGCAATTGATGTCGGGGTCGTTTACCGATTGGTATCAAGTCGCGGCTAGGGTCGCCGGACTTAGATCCGTTGGCGTCCGGCCGGCGGAGGGTTAGGGCGCGCCGGGGATCAGGCATGGATAGCGTAGGGGGGGCACGGATCGCAGTCGACCAGTTCGGCGCCGTATCCGTTGACTCCATCGAGGACCAGCTGCGTGACATACGCCGGGAACGCGACGCGTTGCGCCGCGAAAACCGCGTATTGAAGATCGCCGTCGCCGAACTCGAACGCGTGTCCGAGCGCGATACGCTGACCCCGCTGTTCAACCGCCGATATTTCCTGACCGCGATCCATCACCGCATGGCGCGCTTCGAACGTCATGCCGAACGCGCCGCGGTCGTCTTTGTCGACGTCAACCAGCTCAAATATATAAACGACAATTTCGGTCATGCCGCGGGCGATTTCGCGCTGCTCGAAATCGCCAAGCGGCTCGCCGCGTCGATCCGCGCGACTGACGTCGCGGCGCGCATCGGCGGCGATGAATTCGGCCTGATCCTCGACCAGTCGAGCGAGGAGGGCGCGCGCGTGCAGGTGACCCGATTGTGCGAGGTGCTGACAGCCGCGCCCACGCATTATGACGGGCACGAGATTGCGCTGTCGGCCTGTTTCGGCATTGCGATGCTCCAGACCGGCATGACCGAATCGGACATATTGGCCGCCGCCGACCGCGACATGTATCGCAGCAAGCAGAGCCTCGGCGGCCTCCCCGGCCACCGCTAACCACGCGTTAACCAAAAAAGCGCATCGTTCCCCGTGCGAACAAGGGGGTGGACGATGCGAAACCAGACCGACCCATATCTCGATATGCAGAACCGGATTACCGGCCAGATCGGCGCGCTCGCCGAAGCGCTGCCGCATTGCGCGCTGGCGCAGATCGTTCAGGGAATCGACGACATTCGCTGCCTCGCGCGCGATAATGGCTTTGCCGCGGTCGAGACGCTGGCGAGCCGGCTGGAATCGGCGGTCGCGGGGGGCGGTTATCGCGCGGCGATCCTGACCTATCTCGATGCGATGAGCGACGCCGCGAGTGCGCCGCGTGGCACCCTTCCAGCCGCCGCGCACGAAGCCTGGCTGGCGTCGGTCGCGGTGCGTCTGGGGCATTGACGCCAGAGCGCCGACGATTCAGACATAGTCGATGGATGCAATCATGCTTGCGCTGGTGGCGGTGCTGCTCGCCAACGCCGACGGGCGCAGCGGGATATATCTGTCGCGGCTGCTGAGCGTTCGCGCCGACCGCCGCATGACGGTTGTCATCGCGTTCGGCGCCTTCATCATCAATGCTGGCATTGCTGCGGTCGCGGGGGCGATCGCGAACGGCCTGATCGGGCAGGGGGTGGCTGCCCTGCTCGCCGCGCTCGCGATGCTGTCGGCGGCGGCGGCGCTCCTCTGGCGCGTAAAACTCCTGTCCGATGCGGGCGCCGATGACGCGCCGCCGGTGATGCTGGCGGGACGGATGCTCGCCGCGCAGTTCGGCGATCGCAGCCATTTCCTGATCGGCGCGCTCGCCGCAACGAGCGGCGCAGGGCAATGGGCCGCGGCGGGCGGGCTTGTGGGCTGGACGCTTGCAATGCTGCCCTTCCTCGCCTTTGGCCCGGCGCTGGCCGAGCGGCGCGCGGCGCGCATCGTGCGGTGGGCGAGCGCGGTCATTCTGGCGCTTTGGGGCCTCCGCATGGCGCTGGGTGCGTTCGGATTGATCGGATGATTGACGAAGGCGAATAGTTCTTATCGTTTTTATCGATGAAGCTTAGCCAAAGGTTCAATGGGAAAGCGCCCCGCCGCTTCGCTATATTCAGGGGAGCAAAGAAAGGATGCTCCCATGTCCAGAAAAGCCGACAATGCTCCCGCTGTCGCCGACGCGCTCAACGCGCTGCTCGCCGACAGTTTCGCGCTCTATCTCAAGACGAAAAACTATCATTGGCACGTCCACGGTCCGCAGTTTCGCGAATTGCACCTGCTGTTCGACGAACAGGCGGCGCAGATTTTCGCGACGACCGACCTGATCGCCGAGCGCGTGCGCAAGAATGGCGCGCCGACGCTGCGTTCGATCGGCGATATCGGCCGCCGGACGTCGATCCGCGACGATGACAGCGCGAATCCGGGTGCCGAGGCGATGATCCGTGCGCTCGCGGACGACAACAGGACCCTGCTCGGCCAGCTCAAGGAGGTGAAGGCGGCGGCCGAAGCCGACGGCGACATCGCGACGAGCGGGCTGGTCGACGGCTGGGCCGACGAGACGCAGCAGCGCATCTGGTTCCTCGAGGCCACGCTGGGCTATTGATGGCGCGCGATTCCTTCCCGCGAGCGGGAGGGGAAATCAGCGGCAGACACCGGCCGGAAAACAGCAGGCCGCGACACCCCAAACAAAAAGGGCGGCCCGAGGGCCGCCCTTTTCGTTTGTCCGATTATCCCGCCGATCAGTCCTGATGCGGCTGGATGTTCACCGCCGCGAACTTGCCGCGGTCGTCGACTTCGATGTCGAAAGCGACGCGGTCGCCCTCGTCGAGGCCTGCCATGCCGGCGCGCTGCACCGCGCTGATGTGGACGAAGGCGTCGGCCTGTCCGTCGTCGCGCGCGATGAAGCCGAAGCCCTTCGTCGTGTTGAAGAATTTCACCGTGCCCGAGGTACGTTCACCGGTGAGCTGACGGCGGCCGCGGGCGCCGCCCGGAGCCGGACGGTCACCGCGATCATCGCGACGCGGAGCGAATTCCTCGACCGGCATCGGTTCGCCTTCGATCTTCAGGTCGATGGCCGACACCTTGCCGTTGCGTTCGACGAGCGTGAAGCCGAGCGGCTGGCCCGATGCAAGGCCCTGAAGCCCCGCCTGCTCGACCGCGCTGATGTGGACGAACACATCTTCGCCGCCGTCGTCGCGCGCGACGAAGCCGAAGCCCTTCGACGGGTTGAAGAATTTTACCGTGCCATTGCCTTCGCCGACAACCTGCGCCGGCATGCCGCCGCCGCGTCCGCCACCGAAGCCGCCGCGGTCACCGCCGCCGAAGCCGCCGCCACCGCCGCCGCGGTCGCCGCCGCCGAAGCCGCCGCGATCACCGCCGCCGAAACCGCCGCGATCGCCGAAGCCGCCGCCGCGGTTGCCGCCGCCATAGCTGTCGCCGCCGTAGGGTGCAGGTTCGAAGCTGTCGAAATTGCCGAAATCATCGCGCTTGCCGCGTCCACGCTGGCCGCGCCGATCCTTGTTGAAACTCATAGTCTGTTAGTCGCTTTCGGTCGTCCACACCCCATTCAACCGGCTCATTGCGCCGGACGGGGACGCAGTTCACCTCAGGCACGGACTCGCCCCATGCCACCAAGGGCGCAAGATATAGCCTAATTGTCCACAGGCTGCGAACAGAAAATTTCATGAAGGCGATGCCGGATTTTGCACGATTTGCCGCAGCCCTGGCGACGCCGGTGGCCCCCGCGAAAACCAGTCATTGAGCGACAGGGCGGCTTGGCCTAAGGCGGCGCTATGACTGTTCATTTCCACGAAGAAGATCTGCCCGAGGGCGTGCTGGGCCCCGGCGCGGTCGCGATCGATACCGAGACCATGGGGCTGAACCCGCTGCGCGACCGGCTGTGCCTTGTCCAGATCAGCGACGGGTCGGGCGACGAGCATCTCGTGCGCTTCAAGCCCGGCAGCACCTATGACGCGCCGGTGCTGAAGGCGATATTGACCGATCCCAACCGTTTGAAATTGTTTCACTTTGCACGATTCGATATTGCGGCGCTGCAACAGGCGCTCGGCGTCGTGACGGCGCCCGTCTATTGCACCAAGATCGCGTCGAAGCTGATCCGCACCTACACCGACCGTCACGGTCTCAAGGAACTGGTGCGCGAATTGCTCGGCCAGGAAGTGTCGAAACAGCAGCAGTCGAGCGACTGGGGCGCCGCCGAACTCAGCGACGCGCAGCGCGATTATGCCGCGAGCGACGTGCGCTTTTTGCACGCGATGAAGGATATCCTCGACATGCGGCTCGCGCGCGAGGGGCGGTCCGAACTCGCGCAGGCCTGTTTCGATTTCCTGCCGACGCGCGCCGCACTCGATCTCGCCGGCTGGCCCGAAACCGATATTTTCGCGCATAGCTGAAAGTGATTCGCACAAGGCTTTGATGGATGTCCGAACGCGCCGATCTTGACCGCACGATGCGCCAGATGTGGGCGGCCAGCGGGTCGAGCCACGACCGGCTGGTGCGCATCCTGCGTTTCGGCCTGCCGCTCGTGATCGGCGTCGTCGCCGCGGTGCTCGTCTTTTCGCCCTTCACCCAGCGCGCCGAAATCAGCTTCCTGTTGTCGAAGGACAAGGTCGACATGGCGAGCGAGCGGATGAAGGTGACGCGGGCCGAATATCGCGGTCAGGACGCGAAGGGGCAGCCGTTCGCGCTGCTCGCGGGCAGCGCGGTACAGAAAAGTTCGGCCGAACCGATCGTGCGGATGACCGACCTGTCGGGGGCGATCAAGCTCGCCGACGGCCCGGCGACGATCGTCGCGCGTGACGGCGCCTATAATATGGAGACCGAAAAGGTCGCGGTGCCGGGGACGGTGCAGGTCAAGAGCGCGAACGGCTATCGCATCGACGCGAGCAATGTCGCGGTCGACCTCAAGACGCGCACCCTGCTGGGGCAGGGCGGCGTCAACGGCAGCCTGAACATCGGGCAGTTTTCGGCCAACCAGCTATCCGCCGACCTCGACCAGCGCGTCGTGCGCCTGCAGGGCAATGCGCGGCTGCGGATCAATCAGGGAGCGCTCAAATGAACCGTTTTTGGACCATGAAGAGCATGGCGCTCGCGGGGGGCAGCTTTGCCCTGACCAGCCTCGCCCTCCTGTCGGCGGGCGGCGGCGACGCTGCGCACGCGCAGGCGCTCGCCAACCACAACAGCAACGCGCCGGTCGATTTCGCGGCGGGCAGCATCGAGGTGCAGGACCGCGCCGACCGCGTCGTGCTGGCGGGCAATGTCCGCGTCACCCAGGCCGGGCTGACCGTCACCGCGCCGCGGATGACCGTCGCCTACACGCGGTCGGGCGGCACCGACGTCAACCGGCTCGACGCGACGGGCGGTGTGACGGTGGTGAAGGGTGACGAGACCGCGAAGGGCAATGTCGCGATCTATGATCTCGACCGGCGGCTGATCACGATGGTCGGGAATGTCGAACTGCGTCAGCGCGGCAACAATCTGCGCGGCGGGCGGCTGGTGATCGACCTCAACAGCGGCCGGGCGACGGTCGACGGACGCGGCGCGGCGCGCGGCCCCGACGGCAATCCGGTGCCGGGCGGCACCGGCGGACGCGTCACCGGCACCTTCACGGTACCGGAAAGAAAGCAGTAACCACACCGATTGACGGATCTGCAACCACGCGCCTTCACCAAGGGCGTGGGACCAGATCACCGCGGCGCCGGGGGGCGGCCGCTCAATGGAAGCGAATCCCCATGCGCTTTTCCCCCCTCGTTCCGCCCCGGCGCCCGATATTCGGCCGGCGTCAGGAGCCGCCCGCCGCGATCATCCCGACCCCGACATCCGAAGAACGGCGCCTGATCGACCGGATCATTCGTCACGCCGGGTATCGCGAATCGCGCTAGCCGTTGGCGGAACGGCATTCGCCCCCTACATGGGGCGTCCATGCCTCCTGACACCTCCACCTCCGCCGACACCTCGCGCGAACCGCCCGTCCTCGCGACGCTGAAGCGTTTCCTGCCCTATCTGTGGCCGGCGGGGAATCGCGGGCACAAGATCCGCATCGTCGTCGCCGCGCTGATCGTGCTCGCATCGAAGGGCGTGCAACTGTCGATGGGCTTCCTCTATGGCGCCGCGATCGACAAGATGGCGCCGGGGATGGAGGAGGGCGTCGCGCTCGCGATCGGGCTGGTGCTCGCCTATGCGGGCGCGCGTTTTGCCGGGATTTTGTTCGACAATCTGCGCAATGTCGTATTCGAACGCGTCGGACAGGATGCGACGCGCGAATTGGCGATCGCGACCTTCAGCCACCTCCACGCGCTCTCGCTGCGTTTCCACCTCGCGCGGCGCACGGGCGAGGTCACCAAGGTGATCGAGCGCGGCACGAAGAGCATCGACACGATGCTCTATTTCCTGCTGTTCAATATCGCGCCGACGATCATCGAGCTTGCGGCGGTGCTGATCATCTTCTGGACCAAGTTCAGCTTCGGCCTCGCGAGCGCGACCGCGCTGATGGTCGCCGTCTATATCATCTTCACGCGCAAGGTGACCGACTGGCGCAACGCGCTGCGCACGCGGATGAACGACCTCGACACGCTGACGATCGGGCGCAGCGTCGACAGTTTGCTCAACTATGAGACGGTCAAATATTTCGGCGCCGAGGAGCGTGAGGAAGCGCGCTACCGCGACGTTGCCGACCAATATGCGCGCGCCGCGGTGAAGAGCGAGAACAGCCTCGCCTGGCTCAACATCGGGCAGAGCCTGATCACCAACGCGGCACTCGCGGGGGCGATGGCCTATACCGTGTGGGGCTGGTCGGTCGGTGAATATAAGGTCGGCGACGTGGTGCTCGTGAACACATTGCTCGCGCAGCTTTTTCGGCCGCTCGACATGCTCGGCATGGTCTATCGGGTGATCCGGCAGGGGCTGATCGACATGGAGGCGATGTTCCGCCTGATCGACACGCCGTCCGAGATATCCGATGCGCCCGATGCCTGGCCGCTGGTCGTGAACGGCGGCGCGGTGGCGTTCGAGAATGTCGTGTTCGGCTACGAGCCCGACCGGACGATCCTCAACGGCGTGAGCTTTGCCGTCGGCGCGGGTGAGACGCTGGCGATCGTCGGGCCGTCGGGCGCGGGCAAGTCGACGATCGCGCGGCTGCTCTTCCGTTTCTATGACCCGCAGGGCGGGCGCATTTTGATCGACGGACAGGATATCGCCGCGGTCACGCAAAAGAGCCTGCGTGCGGAGATCGGCATCGTTCCGCAGGATACGGTGCTGTTCAACGATTCGATCGGCTATAATATCGCCTATGGCCGCGAGGGCGCGAGCGCCGACGCGATTGCCGCCGCCGCCGAGGGTGCGGCGATCGACGGTTTCATCGCGCTGTTGCCGCAGGGGTATGACACCGAGGTCGGCGAACGCGGGCTGAAGCTGTCGGGCGGCGAGAAACAGCGCGTCGCGATCGCGCGCACCCTGCTCAAGAACCCGCCGGTGCTGATATTGGACGAAGCAACGAGCGCGCTCGACAGCCGGACCGAGGCGGCGATCCAGGACACGCTCGACCGTATCGCGGCGCGGCGCACGACGCTCGTGATCGCGCACCGCCTGTCGACGGTGACGGGCGCCGACCGGATCATCGTGCTGGAAAAGGGACGCATCGCCGAGACGGGCACGCACGACCAGCTGCTCGCGATGCGCGGGCTCTACGCCGACATGTGGGCGCGGCAGCAGGCCGAACGCGACGAGGGTACGGTCGACGCATGACCGCGCGGGTCTGGCGCTGCCGGCCGTTCCGGACAACGCTGCCCGAATCGCGGTTCCAAGCATCGACGTGCAGCCTCCATTTACAATTTTGTAAGTGATTTCCGCCAATTGAGCTCATGGGGACCCGCCCGTCATATGGATGGGCGCCGAGACGAAAGGTGGGGTTTTGATCAGGCTGGCGATGTGTATCGCGATCGACCACGATCCGTGGCTCGTCGCGCTGGCGGTCGCGGTCTGCGGCATCGGCGCTTTCGCGATCGTGCAGATGTTCGAACGCGCGCGCGATGCGCAACGCGCACAGGGAATCGCCTGGGCGTTCCTCGTTGCGGTCGCCGCGAGCGCGACGATCTGGTGCACGCACTTCGTGGCCATGCTCGCGTTCGAGGCCAAGGCGCCGGTGACGCTCGACCCCGTGCTGACTGTCGCCTCGCTGATGGTTGCGATGGTCGGCTCTTTTATCGGCTTCGCGGTCGCGGCGTGGGGCAAGGACGAGGTTTTCGGCGCGATCGGCGGGGCGCTGTTCGGCGCCGCGATCGCCGCGATGCATTTCACGGGCATGACCGCGTACCGCGTCGACGGCATCGTCGCGTGGGACGGCAACTATATCGCCGCTGCGGTGATCAGCGGCATGACCCTTGCCGCCGCGGCGCTGACCGTGCTGCGGACGAGCCGGGTGATACGCCATCGTGTGCCGCTCGCGACGCTGCTGATAGTGCTGGCGATCGCCTCGCTCCATTTTCTCGCGATGACCGCGATGCGGATCACGCCGATGGCGCTCGACGCAACGCCGCTGCGCCCGGCCGAGTTCAGCGCGCTCGCACTCGCCACCGTGCTTGTCGGCGGAATCGTGATCGCGGCAGGCGTCTTCGCCGCGATGCTCGATCGCCAGACTCGTTCCGAGGCGCTACGCGAAATGACGCGAATGGCGATGAACGACGCGCTGACGGGCTTGCCCAACCGCACCGCCTTTCGCGCGGAGCTATCGCGGCAGATCGGCGCCGCGCTGGTGAGCGGCGAGCGTGTCGGCCTCTGCGCGATCGACCTCGACCGCTTCAAGGAGATCAACGACGTCCACGGCCACAAGGCGGGCGACGAGGTGCTCGCGCGTATCGCGCAGCGGATGCGCGATACGCTCGGTCACAACGAGTTCGTCGCGCGGCTTGGCGGCGATGAGTTCGTCGCGCTGACGCGCTTTACCGAACGCGCGCAACTGGCCGCGTTCGCGGCGCGGCTCGATGCCGAACTCAAGACGCCGCTGGTCTTTCCCGATTTCGACGCGCGGCTGGGTGCGAGCATCGGTGTTGCGGTCTTCCCCGACGATGCCGCGACCGCCGAGATGCTGGCGAACAATGCCGATCTTGCGATGTACCGCGCCAAGGCCGACGCCGCGACGGCGCCTTGCTATTACGACTGGCAGCTCGACGAGGCGATCCGCGACCAGCGCGAACTCGCCACCGACCTGCGCCGCGCGATCGATTGCGACCAGCTTGACGTCCATTATCAGGTCCAGACCTCGGTCACGACGGGCGAGGTCACGGGTTACGAGGCGTTGCTGCGCTGGACGCACCCGGTTCGCGGGCCGATTCCGCCGACGGTGTTCATCCCGATCGCCGAAGCGAACGGCTTCATCCTGACGCTCGGCGAATGGGTGATGCGGCGCGCCTGTAGCGACGCGGCGGCGTGGGCGCACGACACCAAGGTCGCGGTCAATGTCTCGCCGCTCCAGCTTGCGCATGTCGACCTGCCGCGCCTGTTCCACCAGATATTGCTCGATACCGGCCTGCCGCCGCGGCGGCTGGAGATCGAGCTGACCGAGACGGCGATCATCGCCGACCGCGAACGCGCGTTGCACGTGCTGCGTCAGATCAAGGCGCTGGGCGTCGGGGTCGCGCTCGACGATTTCGGTACCGGCTATTCGTCGCTCGAAACCTTGCGCGCCTTTCCGTTCGACAAGATCAAACTCGACCGTTTCTTTGCCGCCGAACTCGATGGCAATATCCAGTCGACCGCGATCCTGCGCGCCGTGCTCGCGCTCGGCAAGAGCCTGTCGATTCCGATTCTCGCCGAAGGGATCGAGACGAGCGAGCAGCTCGACGTGCTGCGGCGCGAAGGCTGCGACGAGGCGCAGGGCTTCCTGATCGGGCGTCCGGGGCGCGCGGTTCCGGACGGCGGTGTATGTGAGACGGCGGGCGAGACGCGGGCCGCCTGACGGCGTAACCGGCAATCGCAACTAAATTACTTGCCTTGGGTTGACCCTCCGCGCCCGCGCCCTTTACGCAAGGGGCCATGCCACATGACACCAGCCTGATCGGAACCATCGTCGCCGGTCTGGGCGTTGCCTTCCTGATGGGGGCGCTCGCGCACCGGCTCAAAATCTCGCCGATCGCGGGATATTTGCTTGCGGGGGTGATGGTTGGCCCGTTTACGCCGGGGTTCGTCGCCGATACCGGGCTCGCGCTCCAGCTCGCCGAGATCGGCGTGATCCTGCTGATGTTCGGGGTCGGGCTTCATTTTTCGCTGAAGGACCTGCTCTCGGTGCGCAAGATTGCGGTGCCGGGGGCGATCCTGCAGATCGCCGTCGCGACCGCGCTCGGCATGATGCTCGGACTGTGGCTCGGCTGGTCGGTCGAGGGCAGCATCGTCTTCGGGCTGGCGCTGTCGGTCGCGAGTACCGTCGTGCTGCTCCGCGCACTGCAGGCGCGCGACATGGTCGAGACCGAAAAGGGGCGGATCGCGGTCGGCTGGCTGATCGTCGAGGATCTGGTGATGGTGCTCGCGCTTGTGCTGCTCCCCGCGATGTTCGGATCGCGCGGCGACGAGGGCGGAAGCGCGGGGCTGCTGCAATCGACCGCGATCGTGCTGTTGAAAGTCGTCGGTTTCGGCGCCTTCATGTTCGTGGTCGCGCGGCGCGTGCTGCCGTGGGTACTCCACTGGGTCGCGCATTCGGGATCGCGCGAGCTGTTCCGGCTGGCGGTGCTTGCGATCGCGCTCGGCGTCGCGTTCGGCGCGGCGGTGATTTTCGATGTGAGCTTTGCGCTTGGGGCTTTCTTTGCGGGCATGATCCTCGGCGAGACGCAGCTTTCGCGCCGTGCCGCCGAAGAGACGCTGCCGCTGCGCGATGCGTTCGCGGTGCTGTTCTTCGTCTCGGTCGGCATGTTGTTCGATCCCAAGGTGCTGATCGAACAGCCGGGGCCGGTGCTGGCGACCGTCGCGATCATCGTTGTTGGCAAGTCGGTTGCCGCCTTTGCGCTCGTCCGCGCCTTTGGCCACAAGTTGCAGACCGCGCTGACGATTTCGGTCAGCCTCGCCCAGATCGGCGAATTCTCGTTCATCCTTGCGGGGCTTGGCGTCGGGCTGAAGGTGCTGCCCGAAACGGGGCGCGACCTGATCCTTGCGGGATCGCTACTCTCGATCCTGTTCAACCCCATTCTCTTCTCGCTCGCGGTGAAGCGTCTTCGCGCCGAGGAAGCCGATGAGGCGGCGGTGGTGGCGGCGGACGAAGAGATAGTCCCCGCGTGCAACGCCGGCGTCGTGCTGATCGGATATGGCCGCGTCGGCAGCCATATCGGCAGTCTGATCTGCGGGCGCGGTGAGGGGCTGACGGTGATCGAGGATCAGAAGGACATGGCGACCGCCGCGCGCGAGGCCGGCGCGACGGTGATCGTCGGCGACGCGACGAAGGAAAGCATCCTGCGGCAGGCCGGACTCGACGAAGCGGCGACCCTGCTGATCGCGATTCCCGAGGGGGTCGAGGCGGGCGCCATCGTGCGGCGTGCGCGCGCGATCAATCCGAAGCTCGTCATCGTGGCGCGCGCGCATTCGGACGAGGAGGTCACCGACCTTGTCCGCCGCGGTGCCGACCATGTTGTGATGGCCGAGCGCGAGACGGCGTCGCGGATGGCCGAGCGGGCGATGCTGACGCTCGCTTAGGGGCTTCCCCCGCTCCGCCATCTTGCCTATCGCGGCGGCACAATGTCCGCCGCCGCTCTCCTCCCCTTGCTCAAATCCACCTTCGGTTTCGATGCCTTTCGCGGGCGTCAGGGCGAGGTCGTCGATCGCGTGATGGCGGGCGAACGGACGCTTGCGGTGATGCCGACGGGGGCTGGTAAGTCGCTGACATACCAGCTGCCCGCGGTCGCGTTGAACGGCTGTGTCGTTGTCGTGTCGCCGCTGATCGCGCTGATGCACGACCAGCTGCGCGGCGCGCGCGCGGCGGGGATTCGCGCGGCGAGCCTGACGAGCGTCGATGCCGACTGGGCCGACACGCGGCAGGCGTATCGCGACGGCCAGCTCGACCTTTTGTATGTCGCGCCAGAGCGCGCGACAGGCGAGGGGTTCCGCACCCTGCTCGAAGCGCAGACGCCGGCGCTGTTCGCGATCGACGAGGCGCATTGCGTGTCCGAATGGGGGCATGATTTCCGCCCCGACTACCGCTTGCTGCGCCCGTTGCTCGATGCGTTCCCGGCGGTGCCGCGGCTTGCGCTCACGGCAACCGCGGACAAACACACACGCGAGGATATCCTTGTCCAGCTCGGCATTCCCTCCGACGGGCTGGTCCTCGCGGGGTTCGACCGGCCGAACATCCGTTATGCGGTTCGCCCGCGCGTGAGCCCGGCGAAGCAGCTTGTCGATTTCATCGCTGCCAATCCGGGACCGGGAATCGTCTATGCGCCGACGCGTAACGGCACCGAGCGGCTCGCCGAACAGATCGCGGCGGCGACCGGGCGCAGTGTCGCGGCCTATCACGCGGGGCTCGATCCCGAGCGGCGCGCGCAGGTGCAGCATGATTTCGTCGCGTCGGAGGACGGCATCGTCACCGCGACGGTCGCCTTCGGCATGGGGATCGACAAGCCTGACGTGCGCTTCGTCGCGCACGCCGGGCTGCCGAAATCGATCGAAAGCTATTATCAGGAAACCGGGCGTGCGGGGCGCGACGGCGACCCCGCCGAGGCGATGATGCTGTGGGGCGCCGACGATTTTGCGCGCGCGCGGATGCGGCTGTCCGAATTACCCGAGGCGCGCGTCGCGGGCGAGCGGGTGCGATTGAATGCGCTCGCGGCGCTGGTCGAGACGGTCGAATGCCGGCGCGCGCTGTTGCTGCGACACTTTGGCGAGAACCCGCCAGAGCGCTGCGGCAATTGCGATAATTGCCTTGAACCGGCAGCGCAGGTCGATGCGACGGTGCTCGCGCAGAAGCTGCTGAGCGCGGTGTACCGCACCGGGCAGAGTTTCGGCGCGGGGCATATCGAGGCGGTGCTGACGGGGCGCAGCGACGAGCGGATCGCGAGCCGCGGGCACGACAAATTATCGGTGTTCGGGATCGTCGCGGGCGAGGAGGCACGGCTGATCAAGCCGCTGGTCCGCAGCCTGATGGCACGCGAGGCACTGGACACGACCGAGCATGGCGGGCTGATGCTCGGCCCCGCGGCGCGCGCGATGATGAAGGGCGAGACGGCGGTGCTGATGGCTGAGCCGCCGGTGAGGCGGACGCAAAGGGCCACGCGCGGCGGCGCGAATGCAACGCCGAACCCGGTCGGCGATCCGCTGTTCGACGCGCTGCGCGCGATGCGGCGCGAGCTCGCCGCCGAAGCGAATGTGCCGCCTTATGTGATCTTTCACGACGCGGTGCTCCGCACGATGGCGAGCGAGCGGCCCGCGACGCGCTCGGCGCTGGCGGACATTCCCGGCGTCGGCGGCAAGAAGCTCGACGCATGGGGCGAGGCGTTCCTGAATGTGATCCGGCAATTTTGAACCGGTATCGGGCCGCAACACTGGCCGATTTCACAAACGACTAGCCATATTCCGAACGCGGCGCGACCGTTGCGCCGATCGTCGCCACCTCCGCTTTCATCGCGGCCGCTCTCCCTTTGCGGCGCCGATCGATGAAAGGATCTCGACCATGAAACAAGGATTGATCCCGGCGCTCGTCGCCGGATGCCTCGCCGCGACGCCGACGACGGCCCATGCGTCCGATGCTCCGCCGACCGTTCGGGTCGACATGCGCGCGCTCGACCTGCGCGCGCCCGCGGACGTGAAGACGGCGGAGCGCCGGATCGAGCGGGCCGTCAGGACCGCGTGCCGGAGCGATGTCGAGCATCTGAGCTTCAAGGCGCGCCGGACCGCCCGGCAATGCCGCGAGACGACGCGCGAGCAGGCCATGCGGACATTGCAGGGCCGGCAGCTCCAGCAACTGGCGGCGCAATGACCCGGCGCCGTGCGGCGGCGATGGTGGCGCGCCGACCTGGCTTGCAGTAGCAGAGCGCGATGGCGTCGCTGATGATCCTCGACCCGATGATTCGTGGCGGCGCCATCGCGCTGTTCCTGCTGTGGATCGCCATCCTCGCGCGCGACCATGGTCATGTCCTCCCCGCGCGCGTCGCGATCACGATGAATCTTGCGATCATTGCCTATCTGCTTGTGCCGGTCTTCAGCCCCGGGGGACGGGCGCACTTTCCCTTCGCCATCTGCGACGCGCTGTCGGTGATGGTGCCGGCTTTTTTCTGGCTGTTCGTCCGGCTGTGGTTCGACGACCAGCAACGGATCGGCTGGCGCAGCTGGCTGCTTGTTGCCGCATTCGGGGTGCTGCCGCTGACCCAGATCATATTGATGGCGGCGACGGGGACGTTCAGCTTCGAGATATGGGTGCTGGTGCGCATCGGCATGTTCGCCTTTGCGGTGGCGGGCATGTGGATCGCCTGGCGCGGGCGCGCGAACGACCTGATCGAAGCGCGGCGCGGATTTCGCGCTGCGCTCGTTTGCGCGATCGGCGGCTTCATCCTGCTCGCGACCTTTGTCGAGATGTTCGACGGCCATGGTACGGCGTCCGACCCGGGGCGGTCGGTGACGCTCGTCGCGATCCTGATTGCCACCTTCATCGTTTCGGTTGGCCTGTATCGCTTTCGGCTGGCCGAACTGTTCGCGGCGCCGGGGCGTCCGCCGAAACAGGCGGAGCCGCTGGCCACACCGTCGCCGCTCGCGCAGCGGCTGCACGCGGTGATGGCCGAGGCGCGCGCCTATCGCGCCGAGGGCTTTTCGATCACGATCCTCGCGGCGCAGCTCGGCGAGCCCGAATATCGCGTGCGGCGCGCGATCAACGGCGAGATGGGGTTTCGCAACTTCACCGCGTTTCTGAACAGCTTCCGCCTCGACGAGATTCGCGCCGCGCTCGCCGACCCGGCGCAGCGCGACGTGCCGATCCTGACGATCGCGATCGACGCGGGTTTCGGTTCGCTGGGACCGTTCAACCGCGCGTTTCGCGATGCCGAGGGGATGACGCCGAGCGCCTATCGCGCCAGACGGCTCGCCGATTCCGGAATCGGCTAGCCGATTTTCGACATTGCGGCGCGGCGGCGCAGAAAAGCTGGTCAACGGCGGACATTGATTGGAAGGATGTCCGCATGATCCAAGACCTGCCGCCGCTCGCGATCCTGTTCGAAAAGGGTCCCGCGATCTTCGCCTTCGACTTCGGCCGCTATCTTGTCGCGGCGGGGGTGACGAGCGCGATCGTCTGGGGGCTGCGCCGGTCGAGCCTCGCAGCGCGCAAGATCCAGGCGCGCGAGGCGACGGCGGCGGACCGCCGCCGCGAAGTCCTGCAATCGCTGCAGACCGTCGGCGTCTATCTTTTCGTGTCGTTGTTCATCGTCTGGGGCGCCGACAGCGGCGTGCTGCATCGTTTTCAGGGCAGCTATGGCGTGATCGGCGACATGGCGCTGCTTGCCGCGATCATCGTCGCGCACGACGCCTATTTCTATTGGGTGCACCGTGCGATGCATCATCCGCGGCTGTTCAGGATATTCCACCGCGCGCATCATCGTTCGGTGACGCCGACGCCGTGGGCAGCCTATAGTTTCGCGATTCCCGAGGCGTTTGTGATGATCGCCTTCGTGCCGATCTGGCTGTTTTTCGTCGCGACCCCGGCGTGGGTGATGTTTCTCTGGATCAATTTCCAGATCGTCCGTAACGCGATGGGACATGCGGGGTTCGAACTGCATCCGCGCTGGTGGCTGGCGACGCCGCTGACGCGCTGGATCAACACGACGACCCACCATGACCTGCACCACAGCGGCGGGTTCAACCGCAATTACGGACTCTATTTCACCTGGTGGGACAAATGGATGGGGACCGAGCATCCGCACTATGCCGAGCGGTTTCACGCTATCGTGTCGCGCGCGCCGGTGCGCGAGGTCGCAGGGCCTCAGGCCGGCGGCGAAATGACCGAAACGATGTCGCTGCGCAGCGTCCAGCCGAGCCGTTCGTAAAGCGCTTTGCCGTCGGCGGTCGCGACCAGCAGGCAGTCGGTGACGCCGCGACCAAGGGCGCGGCGGCCGAGTTCGGCCATGATTGCCGAGCCGAGCCCGCGGCGGCCGAATTGCGCTTCGGTGACGATCTGGTCGTAAACGGCGACGGTGCCATGGATGCCGAGAACGCCGCGCGCGGCAAGCGAACCGTCGCTGTGCCGCGCGACCGCTTCGAAACGGTCGTCCCCTTCATCGACCTCGATGATGAAATCGGGCGTGGGCCGCGCGGGGGACATGTCGGTTCCGGCGGCCATCAGCCACATCGGATCGCGCGGCTGCCAGCGCGGCGGAACATGCGGCAGAATCGTGTCGCGCGGGGCCGCGATATCGACGTAGATATAGGGCGCATCGACCGCGGCGAAGGCGGCGGCGACGGCTTCGCCCGATGTGTCGCCGAGGATGAAGCGCCCGGCTTGATCGGGTTTCCCGGCATCGAACCACAAGGCCGGGGACATCGTGGCCGCGACGGGGTGAGCATAGCCGCGCGCCGCGCAATAGCCGAAAGCCCATTGGAAATGATCGTTCATATCGCGACCATAAGCGACGCGCGGAGCAAGGGAAGCGGCATCGCATTTCCGGCACCACCTTCACCCTTGTCAGCACGGGCGCGGCGGGAGTAGATCGCTGGCATGAGCGATTTTCGAACCCTGTCCGCCGACTATAGCGTCGCCCCGCAGATCAGCATCGAGGATGTGGCCGAAGCGAAGGCCGCGGGTTTTGCGATGCTCGTCAACAATCGTCCCGATGGCGAGGAGCCGTCGGCGCCGCAGGGCGACGAGATTGCACATGCCGCCGCGGCCGAGGGGCTGGCCTATGCCGCGATCCCGATCGGCCATGCGGGTTTCAGCCATCCGCAGATCGATGCGCTCGATAAATTGCTGCGCGATGCGACGGGGCCGATCCTCGCCTATTGCCGCTCGGGTACACGCTCGACGCACTTGTGGGCGCTGACGCGCGCGCGCGCGGGTGACGATGTCGACGGCATCGTGCAGGCGGCGGCGAAGGCAGGATATGACCTTTCGGGGCTGCGGCCGATGCTGGACGCGCTCGCGGGGGAAAAATGAATCAGGCAGCGTTGATCCAGCTGGGCGCGTCGCTCGTCGCGGTGCTTTTCATTGCCTGGCTGGTCGGGAAAATCGGGCTGGGAAGCGACCCGCGGATCGCCGACGCGGCCCACGCGATCCGGCTCGCCGAAGAGGCCGAGGCGGGGTTTAACGGAGTCGATGTCGCGCGCGACCGCGCGGGCTTTGCCGCGATCGTGCAAAATGCCGAGGGGCGGATGATGCTGGTGCGCGCGCACGGCAATTTCTTTGCGGCGCGGCCGGTCGATGCCAGCGTCGAGGGCCGGCTCGACAAGGATTTCCTGACGCTGACGACGCCGGAGAAAACATTCGGCGCGGTGACGCTGCAATTGGGAAAGGATGCGGGGATGTGGGCGAGCCGGATGCGCGAGTTTGACCGTGGATAAGTTGCCCGATCCGGTCGTTTACGCCGTTCCCGCGTTCATCCTGCTGCTCATCGCCGAGATGCTGATCTCGCTGCGTGCCGACAAGAGCCGCTACGAGGCGCGCGATACGTTGACCTCGTTGATGCTCGGCACGGTGAGCCAGGTCGCCGGCGCGCTCGTCGGCGCGGCGGTGATCGGCATGTCGGTTTGGGTCTACCAGTTCCACCTGTTCGACATCGGGATCGAGTTCAGCCGCTGGTGGTGGGCGTGGATCCTCTGCTTCTTCCTCGACGACCTCGCCTATTATGCTTTCCATCGCAGCGCGCACCGCGTGCGCTGGTTCTGGGCGAGCCATGTCATCCACCACAGCAGCCAGCATTATAACCTCTCGACCGCGCTCAGGCAGACATGGACGGGTTTCTTCAGCCTGACCTTCCTGTTCCGCCTGCCCTTGTTCCTGATCGGCTTTCCGCCCGCGATGGTGTTCTTCTGCGCGGGGCTGAACCTCATCTACCAATTCTGGATCCACACCGAGGCGATCAAGCGGATGCCCAAATGGTTCGAGGCGGTGATGAACACCCCGTCGCACCACCGCGTCCATCACGGGGTGAACCCGCGCTATCTCGACGCGAATTATGCCGGGGTCTTCATCATCTGGGACAAGATGTTCGGCAGCTTCGTCGCCGAACGCGACGACGAGCCGGTGCGCTACGGGATCGTCAAGCAGCTCGGCAGCTTCAACATCCTGTGGGCCGCGATGCACGAATGGGTCGGGATCGCGAAAGACGTCTGGCACGCGCCGTGGAAGCATAAGGCGGATTATATGTGGCGCGAACCCGGCTGGAGCCACGACGGCAGCCGCGCGACAAGCGCGATGATCAAGGAACGCTGGGCGGCGGGACGGCCGGCCGAAGAGCCGGCGGACTAGAGCTGCCTTATCTAGCAGCTTGCCTCGCCCGCTAATGACATTCATGTAAGCACGCGGACGACCGCCAGCAGGCGGCGCGAGGGAGAGTCGCAAGCATGGATCAGTTCGACATCATCGTTATCGGCGGCGGCAGCGCGGGGAGCGCGGCGGCGGGGCGGCTGGCCGAGGATGGATCGCGGACGGTGTGCCTCGTCGAGGCAGGCGGGACCAACGACAATGTGCGCGTGAAGACGCCGGGCTTCATGCCATTCATCCCCGATGCGTCGAACTATCGTTACGAGACGGTGCCGCAGCCGGGCCTTAATGGCCGAACCGGATACCAGCCGCGCGGGCGTGGGCTCGGCGGGTCGAGCGCGATCAACGCGATGGTCTATATCCGCGGGCACGCCTTCGATTACGACCAGTGGGCGGCGCTCGGCGCGACGGGGTGGAGCTACGCCGACGTGCTGCCTTTCTTCAAGCGCAGCGAAGGCAATGAGCGCGGCGGCGACGAGTTCCACGGGAGCGGCGGGCCGCTCAACGTGATGGACCAGCGCTGGCCCAATGTGACGAGCAAGCGCTTCATCGAGAGCGCGGCGTCGCTGCAACTGCCGCGCACCGCCGATTTCAACGGCGCGCAGCAGGAAGGTTTCGGCCTCTATCAGGTGACGCAGAAGGCAGGCGAACGCTGGTCGGCGGCGCGCGCCTATGTCGAACCGCTGCGCGACCATGGCAATTTCGCGGTGCGCACGGGCGCGCTGGTCGAAAAAATCCTGATCGAGAACGGGCGCGCGACGGGAGTGGTGATCCGGCGGGGAGCGAGACGCGAGACGCTGCGCGCACGGGGCGGGGTCATATTGTCGGCGGGCGCTTTCAACAGCCCGCAGATATTGATGCTGTCGGGGATCGGGCCGGGGGCGCATCTGAAGGACAAGGGGATCGAGGTTATCGCCGACCGCGAAGGCGTCGGCGCGAACCTGCAGGATCATATCGATTATGTGTCGAGCTGGGAGACGCGCTCGACCGAGCCGTTCGGCGACAGTCTCGGCGGTACCTGGCGGATGGTGAAGGCGATCTTCGAGCATCGCACGAAGCGCACGGGGATCATGACGACCTGCTTCGCCGAGGCGGGGGGCTTCTGGAAATCGCACCCCGACCTTCCTGCGCCCGACATCCAGTATCATTTCGTCCCCGCGATGCTCGAGGACCATGGCCGCGCCAAGGTGAAGGGGCACGGCTTTTCGTGCCACGCCTGCGTGCTGCGCCCCGAAAGCCGCGGGACGGTGCGGCTCGCCTCGTCCGACGCCGGTGCGGCGCCCGCGATCGATCCGGGCTTCCTGACCGACGACCGCGACATGGCGACCTTGCGGTCGGGGGTGCGGATGATGCACCGCATCGCGGCCGCGCCGCCCTTGGCGGACTATGCCGGGGTCGACCGGCATCCGGTGAATCTCGACGACGATGCGGCACTCGACGCGCTGATCCGCGGCCGCGCCGACACCGTCTATCACCCGGTCGGTACGTGCCGGATGGGGAACGACGCCGACGCGGTGGTCGATCCGACGCTGAAGGTGGGCGGGATCGAGGGGCTGTGGGTCGCCGACGCAAGCGTGATGCCACGGCTGGTCAGCGGCAACACCAATGCGCCGAGCATCATGATCGGCGAACGCGCGGCCGACTTCGTGAAGGCGGCGCTGGCCTGACTGCGCCCCGGCCAAAGCCGGGGTTCACTGAGCGCAAGCTGCTGCGAGCAGCGCGCCGGTCCGCGTTAAATCATAGCGGCTGGCCGGCGGCCGCAAATCGAGCACGTGGCGCGTTACCAGCCCGTGCTGGCCAAGCGCAGTCAACCCCTGCGACAGCGCCCGCGGGGTGGCGGGGGCGAGCAGGCGCGAGAGGGCGTTGAACCGGTCGTGACCCGCGCCGATCCCGGCAACCAGCGGCAGACCCCAGCGCGTCGCGGCACCGGGCGGCAGGCCGATCGCGCTCTGCGCCTCGGCAATCGTCGCGGCGCGCGCGGCGGCGGCCGCGCCTGCTTCGGTCAGGATATATTCGGGGCGGAGTGGATGGCCGTGGCCGGGGTTGCGCTCGACCCAGCCGATCGCCGCCGCGGCCTCCAGCGTTCGTACGCAGCTGTCGCGGGGCAGCTCCAGCCGGTGGATCAGCTCGACGAAGCGCGCACCCTTGTGCGTCGCGAGGTCGGCGAGCAGCGGCACCAGCCAGCGATGGCTGCCGAGCTGGACGAGCAGAGGGTCGGGCGCGGTTGACGGCATTTGCAACTAACTATACAAACCAGACTGTAGAGGCAAGCGATATGGACCGTGCGATTCTCCGTCCGGTCGAATGCTACGAAAAAGGGAGGAATGGCATGGCGCTCAAGATCGGATCCGAGCTGACCTGTTCGATGGGGGTCAAGGACATGACCGCGTCGATCGCCTGGTACGAGCGGGTGATGCAGTGCGAGCTGCTCTACCGCGCCGACGAGATCGGCTGGTGCGAAATGAAAACCCCGATGGCGGGGGTCAATATCGGCCTCAGCCAGGTCGAGAGCGTGGTGCAGGGTGGCGGCGCGACCAATGTGTTCGAGGTCGCCGATATCGCTGAGGCCAAGGCGCATCTCGATGCCGAGGGCGTGCGGCAGGACGGCGATATCCAGCATATACCGGGGCTGGTGAAATTGCTCACCTTCTATGACCTCGACGGCAATGCCTTCATGTTTTCGCAATCCGAGATGGCGGCATGACGCCGCCCTGGTGGGCGGTGGCGGTGCTGGCGGCACCGGCGGCGCCCGCCGAAGCTCCGTCGCCGGCCCCGACACTCGCTGCCTGGCATGGTAGCTGGGTCGGGGAGGGGCAGGCGTTCGGCAAGCCCGCGACTGCGACGCTCGACATCACGCCGGGCGCGGCGGGGGCGACCAGGCTCGCCTATCATCTGCGCGTCGCGGGAACGCCGCCGATGACCTATTCGGCCGAGGCAGATTACGTGTTCGATGCGAAGCGGCGCGTGCGCGGAAACTGGACCGACAGCACAGGCCGGACGCGCGCTGTCGCGGGCGGCATGAACGCGGCAAAATGGTGGACGCATTGGGGCAGCGCCGACGTCGAGATTGGCCGCTCGACCTATCACCTCGAGATCGACGGAACGCTCGTCGTGAACGATTCGGTGTTGCAGGAAGATGGCAGCTGGCGCGTCTTTGCCATGCTGCGCTATCGGCGCACAAGACCCTGAAAACTGCCGATTTTGGAGAGCACTTTTGCTGCGCACAAAAAAAGAGGGCCGGAACTTTCGTCCCGGCCCAGCCTTTCAGGCTCTCCCCTCCTGAAACTGTTGACGCAATGAATGCCATATTAATGTCATGTTGAAAAGGGCAAAATTGCGGCAATGCTGCACAAAATTTGTGCAGCATTTCAGCGGGTAGAAAGGGACCGGAACGCCGTCACATCCGGCCCCTTTCCCGGTCGGCTAGAACGTCTTGCGCGCGGTAATGCCGAAGGTGCGCGGCTGGCCTACCGTATAGCCGAGACGCGCCCGACCGCCGCGTTCGCGGTCGAACGACAGCAGCGCATTTTCGTCGAAGACATTGTTGACATAGGCGATCAGCGACAGCCCGTTTTCGAAATCGACGCCTGCGCTGAGATTGACCAGCTGATAGTCGGGAAGCTGCAGATTGACGGTCGTCGCGGCGTTCGCCGGGGCGCCGCCGAACGGCAGTCCGTGGACGAACGTGCGCGGGTTGTTTTCCTGATCGGCCGGTTGGGTATAGCGCGTTCCGACATGCTGGAAAGAGGCGGAAAGATACGCCGACGCGCTGTCCGACACCGGGAATTCATAGCTGCCCGACGCCGACAGCTGGAACTTGGGCACCGACGGCAGGCGGTTCCCCTCGCGGATCCCCGTTGCGGCGGTGAGTGCGCCGGGTAGCGTTGTGTCGAATTCGGCCTCGATCAGGCTTCCCGACAGGTTGAGATCGAGCCCGTCGACCGGCGACAGCCCGAGTTCGAATTCGACCCCCATCGAATGCGCCTTGGGCACGTTGAAGACGATGCGCGATGAACAGGTCCCGGCGTCGAGCGTGACCTGGAGGTTCTTGATGTCGTTGTAGAAACCCGCCGCGTTGAAGGTGAAGCCGCGGCCTTGCGACTTGACGCCGAGCTCGTAGTTCCACAGCGTTTCGTCGTCATAGTCCTGAAAACCGCCGAACAGCGCGGCGTCTCCGGGCGAGCAGAGTGGCAGGTTCAGGGGATCGTTGACCCCGCCGAGGCGGAATCCCTTCGACGCCTGCGCGTTGATCGACACATTGTCGGCGACGTCATAGCTAAGCAGCAGGCGCGGGCTGATGCCGTTCGATCGCGTCTTGTCGCGGCGGCGGTCGCCGTTGGCAAACAACCCGCCGGTGACGAAGCGGCGGGTTTCGAGGAAGTCGTAATAGCGGCCCCCGACCGTCACGTCGAAGGCGTCGGTGATCGAATAGGTGCCTTCGCCGAAGATCGCGAGCTGCTTGATGTCGTAGGGCAGGTCGGCATTATAGGGCGAGTTGGCCGGGAAACCGTTCGCAACCGCCGCCGACGTTCCCGCGCCGAGCGTCGCATCGGTAACGGCATCATAGCCCGGGGTCGGCAGCCGCTGACGATAGAAGCGATCGGTGCTGGAATAAAAGCCGCCGAACACCCACTGGAAGGGGCTGTCATAATCCGACGCGAGCCGCACTTCCTGGGTGAAGCTTTTGAGATCGGTCGTGTCGAGGAGGTTCGATGGCAACAGCACGCCCGCGGTGGGGAAGCCGAGGTCGACCGACACCGAACCGGTAAGCGCGCTTGCATCGCGGCTGACGAGGATGTCGCGGTTGGTATAGCTGGTCACCGCGGTCACCTTGACGCCATCGAGGGCGACGTCGAGCTTGAGGTCGGCGATCAGCGTTTCGTCCTCGAACGACTCGCGGAGCAGCAGATATTGCTCGCGCTCGTCGAACGTCACCTGCGGGCGCGTCGTCGTGAACCGGTTGGCATAGAGATTGTAGATGTCTTGCCGGTTGAAGCCGTCGGCCTTGACCTTTTGATACACGATGCGCGGAGTGATCGAGATATTGTCGGTCGGCTCGAAGGTCAGCGCGATGCGCCCGCCATAGCGTTCGCCGCTGTTGATATCGTCCTTGCCCGCCGGGCCGATCGCGTTGATGAAGCCGCCGTAGCGCGTGTAATAACCGACCGCGCGGATCGCCGCCTTGTCGCCCATCGGGACATTGATCGCGCCTTTGAGGTGCCCGCCGAAATCGTCGCCGTCGACAAGGTTGAGATTCGCCTCGACGCTGCCTTCCGTCGTGCCGAGCTTCGGCTGGTTGGTGATGTAGCGGATCGTGCCGCCGACCGAGCCCGAGCCGAAGAGCGTTCCCTGCGGACCGCGTAGTGTTTCGACGCGGTTGAGGTCGTAAAGGTCGATGTCGGGGGTGAAGAGCGAGAGCGAGATCACGCTTTCGTCGAGATAGACGCCGACCTGTTCCTTGACCCCCGGCTGGTCGCGCACGACCTGGCCCGCGGAGACGCCGCGCACCGATACCTGGCTCTGGCCGGGCCCGAGATTCTGGACCGATAGCCCCGCGACGTTGCGCGAGAGATCCTCGAGCGTCACCGCCCCCGATTTCTGGATATCCTCCGCAGTCTGCGCGTTAATCGAGAACGGGATGTCCTGAAGATTGGCGTCCCGCTTGGTCGCGGTGACGATGATGATGTTGCTGTCTTCGTCGGCCGGGGCGTTTTGCGCCGCTGCTGGAGCGCTGATCGTCAGCGCGAGCAGCGACAGGCCCGCGAGCATATGTGCACGTGCGTACATGGTTATCCTCCTCCTGATGGCCAATCTTGCGTTGGTCCGCCGGAGAAGGTGCGCCTCTTGTTTCCATTACGCAATGACGCATGAATATTGCGCGAAACAATGGTCGCGACATGTTGCACGCCAGCCACAGTAAGAAAGTGACAAAAAAGGCCGGGGCAAGCCCCGGCCAGTGGTTCGCAGGAGGAACCTGGTGAGGACCCCGCCGCCGCCGTTTGAAAGGAGAGAGAGCGTGCGGCGACGGGTATCCTGTCTCGTTGTCAGTAGTTGTAGGCGCGCTCCCCATGCTCGCCGAGGTCGAGGCCTTCGCGTTCGACTTCCTCGGAGACGCGCCCGCCGGTGACGGCCTTGGCGATGCTGAAGGCGATGGCCGAACCGACCGCCGACCAGAGGACGGCGACGCCGACCGACTTGATCTGGATCCACAGCTGGCTGCCGAGGACATAGTCGTCGCCCGCCGGACCGCCGAGTGCGGGCAGCATGGTGACCGCGGTCAGGATCGAACCGATCAGGCCGCCGATGCCATGAATGCCGAACACGTCGAGCGAGTCGTCGAAGCCGAGCTTGGCCTTCAGCTTCATCACGAACCAGCAGCAGACGATGCCCGCGATCGCACCGAGCAGGATCGCCCCGAACGGGCCCGAATTGCCTGCCGCGGGGGTGACAGCGACGAGGCCGGCGATCGCACCCGAACAGGCGCCGAGCAGCGAGCCCTTGTGGCCGAGGACGCGTTCGGTGAGCATCCAGAAGAGGACGCCGGCGGCGGTTGCGGTGAAGGTGTTGATCAGCGCGAGGCCGGCCGACCCATTGGCTTCGAGCGCCGAGCCGGCGTTGAAGCCGAACCAGCCCACCCAGAGGAGACCGGTGCCGACCAGCGTCATGGTCAGCGAGTGCGGCGCCATGATTTCCTTCTGGTAACCCGTGCGCTTGCCGATGATCAGGCAGCCGACGAGCGCCGCGATACCCGCGTTGATGTGGACGACGGTGCCGCCCGCAAAGTCGAGCGCGCCCCAGCCGAAGATCAGGCCGGTCGAAGCCTCGTCACCGCCCAGATACCAGACCATGTGCGCGATCGGGTAATAGACGATGGTCAGCCAGACGACCGCGAAGACCATGACCGCCGAGAATTTCATGCGCTCGACAAGCCCGCCGAGGACCAGCGCGACGGTGATCGCCGAGAAGGTCATCTGGAAGGCGATGAACACGAATTCGGGGATCACGACGCCGTCGGTGAAGGTCGCGACGGTCGAATCCGCCGTGACGCCGGCGAGAAAGGCCTTGCCCGACGAGATGAACTGGTTGGCGTCGCCGCCGAAGGCGAGGCTGTAGCCGAACATCACCCACATGATCATCGCGAGGGCCGCGACGGCAAGGATCTGCGTCAGGACCGACGCCATATTCTTGGTGCGGACGAGGCCGCCGTAGAAGAGCGCGAGGCCGGGGACGATCATCGCCATGACCAGCACGGTCGAGATCATCATCCACGCGGTGTCGCCCTTGTCGGGCGTCGGCTTGACGGCTTCGGCGACGGCGGGCGCCGCTTCCTGCGCCCAGGCGGGCAGCGCGGCGAACAGTGCGAGGCCCGCGGCCCCGGCACCCGCCGCAATCTTGTTTGCGAACGTCATATTTTCCCCCTTCGTCATTACAGAGCCGCCTCGCCGGTCTCGCCGGTGCGGATGCGCACGGCCTGACCCACGTCGAGGACGAAGATCTTGCCGTCGCCGATCGAGCCGGTGCCGGCGCTTTGCTGGAGCGTTTCGACGACCCGTGGTGCGAGCGCGTCGTCGCAGACGAGCTCGATCTTCACCTTCGGCACCATGTTGGTCGCATATTCGGCGCCGCGGTAGATTTCGGTCTGCCCCTTTTGCCGGCCGAACCCCTTGACCTCGGTCACGGTCATGCCGGCGATGCCCAGACCGGTGAGCGCCTCGCGCACCTCGTCGAGCTTGAATGGTTTAATGATGGCCAGGATCAGCTTCATGACGCCCCCTTTTGCTAATGGCACCATGTTGCACTGCAACAGCCGTGCCAGATTGCGCCGGGCGTGCGAAAGTTAACATTTTGTGACGGTTTTGAAGCGGCACAGCGAAGAATCGGTCGTTCGCTGGGCAGGTGCAGCAGGGGATTGCCTAAATTTTAGGCAGGATCGGCGACCGTCCTGAACCGCGCCCAGATCGGCAGATGGTCCGATGCGCGTGCCGCGAGCGCGCTCCGATGCACCCCGGCGTCGACCGCCTCGAGATCGGGGGTCGCGAAGATGCGGTCGAGCCGGGCGACCGGGCGGCGACTGTGAAAGCTGTGGCCGGTGTCGACCGGCCGGTGGTGCGCGCCGAAATCGGACAGGCAGCCGCCCGTTGCACGCCATTCGTTGCAATCGCCCATCAGGATCGTCGGCAGATCTTCGCCCTCGGCGACGTGGTTCAGGATTGCGCGCGCCTGCTGGCGGCGGCGCAAGCCCGAAATGTCGAGATGCATGCCGACGACGCGAAGCCGCGTGTCGCCGATGCGGACGGTCGCCGCCACCGCGCCGCGCGGTTCGAGCGTCGGCAGGTGGAGCGCGTGGCTTTCCTCGACCTCGGCGCCCTTGCGGACGAGCAGCGCATTGCCATGCCAGCCGATCGCGTAAGGGCGGCCGTCGAGCAGGTCGACCGGGACATAGTCGCTATGCTCTTCGAACATGTGCGGCGGGATCGCGCTCGCGCGCGTGCCGAAACGGCGGTCGGCCTCTTGCAGCGCGACGATATCGGCATCGAGTTCGCGCAGCACCGAGAGCACCCGGCCGGGATCGCGGCGGCGGTCGAGCCCGATGCCCTTGCGCATATTGTAACTGGCGACCTTGATCATGACTTGCTTTTCAAGCGCTCAGTCCGCGTTTCCGTTCCCGACGGCCTCGAATTCGGCGATCAGCGCCTGCGCTTCGGCGAGGTCCTCGTCGAGCACCATGATGCGCACCGGGATGAGCAGTCCGACGCTTTCGGCGATATTCATGCCCGCATCGAAACAGACGGCATGAACACCCGCGCTTTCGAGGCGGCCGCGCAGCAATTCGGCCTCGGCGCCATTGGGGAGGCGCGCCAGTTCGACCAGCGGCATCAGGCGTCGCCCGCGATGAAACGGTCGGTCGGGCGCGTCGGCAGGCCGTCGATACTCTTTGTGCGCCCCTGGAATTTTTCGACCCACAGCGCGCGGTCGGCCTGACGGTGATATTTCTGCAGCGTGTCGCGCTCGTGCTGCAATTCCATCATCGGCACGCCCCAGCCGCAGCTCGTCTGCACGCTTTCGATGTCGATGACGAAGATCTGGCGCGTGCCGGGGATCAGATTGAAGTTCGCGGCGAGCGCTTCCCACCCGGCATCCTGCGGCAGCACGGGGCGGCCGCGGCCATAGATGCGCAGGATCAGCGCGCTGCGGTCGAAGGCGCAGAACATGATCGTGATGCGCCCGTCTGCGGCGAGGTGCGCGTGCGTCTCGTTCCCCGATCCACCGAGGTCGAGATAAGCGACCTGCCGGTCCGACAGGATGCGGAAGCTGTCGGCATAGCCCTTGGGCGACAGGTTGATGCGCGCATCGGCGGCTGCTGTCGCGGTGAAATAGACCGGCTGCTTTTCGATGAAGGCGATATGCTTGTCGGTCAGCGTGTCGGTGAATTCGGCCATGGCTCTTCTCCGTGTCGAACCGGCCCTATCACCAATTCCTGCCCTCTTCTATCGCCGCGGCTTCGTCGGCACGGCTCGTGCGGCCGAGCGCTTCGTTGCGGTGCGGGAAGCGGCCGAAGCGGTCGATGATGTCGAAATGCTTCTTGGCAAAATCGGCGAACATCGGGTCGGCGAGCTGGCCCATCAGGCGCAGCGATTCGCGCTGGTCGGCGATATCCTCGCTATGCTCGAAGGGAAGATAGGCGAACTGGCGGCGCGCATCGGGCCAGCCCCGATCCCATCCGTTGGCGACGATGCCGCGCGCGATCGCGCGCGCGAGCTCGTCTGTCGCAAAGGCATCGGCGTGGCCGCGAAACAGGTTGCGCGGCACCTGATCGAACAGGATCGCCGCGGCGAGCGCGGTGTCGGGATCGGTGAGGAAGCTTGCGGGCGGCTGCGAGCGGAGCGCTTCGTGCCAGCCTTCGGCGAGATCGCGGACCTCGGCGTCGAATTCGGGGCCGCCGCCGTACCAGTCGTCCATGCCGTGCGCGTCGAACCAGAAGTCCAGCAATTGCTGTGCCCAGTCGGCGGGGGGAGGGGCGGGCGTTTCGGTGTCATCTGTCATGGTGCGTACAGCGAAGCAATCCGGAGCGGTTTACGCAAGCCCGGATCGCTTCGCTGCGCCCGCAAAGATGAGGCTATTCGCCCTTGGCGCGGCGATAGGGGACGAATTCGCCGAGCGACACGAAGCCGGTGTAGAAATGGCTCGTGCGGTCGCGCAGCTCGACCGGATCGATGCTGCACAATTGGCTGCCCGTCGTCCTCGTCACGAGGATATCGTCGTCGTCGAGCGATTCGGCGCCGCCTTTCGGCCGGTTGACCCAAAGGGTGCTGCCCGCGCGATAGACGATCGCGGTCTTGTCGATGATCTGCGAGCTGCGCGCGCTCGAAAGCGAGATGCAATCCTGCGGCTCGCCCGCGACGCGACCTTCGAGCAGCTTGGCGAGCTGGTCCTCGGGTGCGAGCTTTTCGCGCGCGGTGGCGGCGGGTGAGGCCGCGATCGCGGCTGCGGCCAGAAGCGCCGGGATGAGGTGACGCATGGGTTCGACTCCTGTCTTCATCATACCCTACCCGGCGCCTTCATACGCCCCGCCGCGTGAACAGGGCCTGACTCGCCGCCGTTTCAGCACGCCCCGTCGGGGAGCGGGATGCCCAGCGGACCCTTGCACTTCTTTTTCTTCGCGGGTTCGACGGGGGTGCTGCCGCCGGTCGATGCCCCGCCCATGCCGCCGAAATCGGCGCCGACCAGCAGCATCGTGTGCGAACGGAAACGCACCTTCGCGGTCCAGTCGATATTCCACACCGCATTGCCCGCGGGTTTCGGCGGGTAGGAGAAATTGGCTTCGGGGCCGAAGGCGTTCAAATTGCCGATCATCATCTCGCCCGACGCCTTCTTGACCTCGGCTGGAATCTGGCAGCTCGTCTGGGCGGGCGGCATCACGATCTTTTTCGTGATGAGGTTCGCGACCACCGAGGGAGGCAGCCAGTCCCAGAGGCCGCCACCGAATTCCTTCGACGCGCTGCTCGTCCACCAGACGATGTCGCCGATGTCGTTCTTGCCGCCGCCATTGCCCATGCCGCCGATCGTCCACGCGACATAGCCCGTCGCGTTCGGTACCGAATTCCAGCGGACCATCACCGACTGGTCGCCCTGTACCGCGGTCGAGGCGGAAAGGCCCTGCATATAATCCTGCGCGAGGGTGAAATTGATGTCGGGACCGATATTGCTCGCGACGCGGTGCGCGCCGATCAGCGACGAACCCGATCCGGGCTGCCGGCCGCCCTTCTTGTTCGGCCAGTCGATATAGGAGCGGCTGTTCGCCTTGCTGACTTCGCGGATCACCGGAACCGCGCTCGAGAACAGGTTCGGCGGAATCTGGCCCGCGGCGACCTTGGCGAAATCGATCACCACCGGCTGGCCGGGGCCGGCCTTGGCGCCGCATCCCCAATAGAGGAGCAGTCGGCCCTTGGGGCGTTCGAAGGTCTCCGTGCCGGGCGCTTCCTTTCCTTCCTCCCAGAAGAGCGGCACCGACTTGCCCATCTTCGCCTGCGGCAGGAAGAAATGGTCGCCCTTCGGCGGCGGCGCGGTGGCGGCGTCGTTCGAACCGAGGCGGAGGAGGAGCTGGTGCGCGACCTTGCTCGACGGATCGCCGCCGAACATCATCCCCATCGCGCCGCCGATGCCGCCCTTGCCGCCGCCCATCGCGGCAAAGCCGGACATTGTCGCGACGTCCATTTCATAGCGTTCCTTGGGGCCGGTTGATTTTTGCGCCGAGCCGGGAACGGCGGCGAGCATCGCGGCGACGGCGGCCACGGAAACGAAACGCAGACTCGAACGCATATTATCCTCCCTGTTGCAGGGAGTGCCCCCCGCGGATGATGCGACCCGATTCTTCTTTTGTTGGGGAGAGCTATATGCGCGGGAGGGCCGGACGCCAAGTGAGCAGGGTCACAGGCGACATTCACCGGCAGAAACCAGTGTTCCATTGGTCGAAACGGAACCCGGCTTTCGCCGGGGTTCCAATCAGGCCGTGCCGCCCACCGTCAGCCCGTTCACGAGCAAGGTCGGCTGGCCGACGCCCGCGGGGACGCTCTGGCCGCCCTTGCCGCAGATGCCGATGCCTTCGTCGATCGCCATGTCGTTGCCGATGCCGGTGACCTTGGTCAGCACGCTCGGCCCGTCGCCGATCAGCGTCGCGCCCTTGATCGAGTCGCCAAGTTTGCCATTCTCGATCTTGTACGCCTCGGTGCAGCTGAAGACGAACTTGCCCGACACGATGTCGACCTGTCCGCCGCCGAAGCTTTTGGCGAAAATGCCGTTCTTGACGCGGCTGAGCAATTCGGCGGGATCGTCGTTGCCGCCGCGCATGAAGGTGTTCGTCATCCGCGGCATCGGCGCGTGCGCAAAACTTTCGCGCCGCCCGTTGCCGGTGGGTTCGACCCCCATCAGGCGTGCGTTGAGGCGGTCCTGCATATAACCCTTGAGGATGCCATCCTCGATCAGCACCGTCTCGCCGGTCGGAGTGCCTTCATCGTCGATAGAAAGCGAGCCACGGCGGCCGCCGCCGACAGGGCTTTCCATCGCGCCGTCGTCGACCACGGTGACGCCGGAGGCCGCAACGCGTTCGCCGATGCGGCCCGAAAAGGCGCTGGTGCCCTTGCGGTTGAAGTCGCCCTCGAGCCCGTGGCCGACGGCCTCGTGGAGCAGGACGCCGGGCCAGCCGGGGCCGAGCAATACGGTGAATTCGCCCGCAGGGGCGTCGACCGCGCGGAGGTTGACGAGCGCCTGTGCCAGCGCCTCGTCGATCGCGCGGTTCCACTGTACGGGTTCGAACAGATGATCGTACATGTAGCGGCCGCCAAGGCCGAAATAGCCGGTTTCGCGGCGGCCGTTCTCTTCGACGACGATCGAGACGTTGAGGCGGACGAGCGGGCGGATGTCGGTCGCGAGGAAGCCGTCGGCGCGGACGATCTCGACCACCGACCAGCTGCCCGCGAGCGCGACCGACACCTGCACGATGCGCGGATCGCGCGCGCGCGCGGCGGCGTCGATTTCCTGGCAGAGCGCGACCTTCTTGGCGAAGGGGATGAGGTCGAGCGGGTTCGCCTCGTCATAGAGATGGCGGTTGGTGCGCGGCGGCGGCGCGGCGTGCGCCTGATTCGACGGATCGAGCAGCGCGAGCGTCTCCGCGGCGCGGCGGATCGCGCCGGCGCTGATGTCGCTCGCGTGGGCAAAGCCCGTCATCTCGCCCGACACGGCGCGCAGACCGAAACCGGCGTCGGTCGAATAATCGGCGGTCTTGAGGCGCCCGTCGTCGAAGCCGAAGCTCTCGGTCGCGCGATATTGCAGGTACAGCTCGCCGTCGTCGGCCTTGGCGAGCGCTTCGCGCGCGAGCGCCTGCGCCAGATCGGGGTCGAGCGCGTCGGCGCGATAGAGGAAGCGGCGGGGATCGAGACTGGTCATGGCGCCGATATAGGCACGCGCGTCCCCCGACGCCAGCGGTCAGAGATAATTGACGGTGAGTGTGAACGTCCCGCTGTAGTCGCCCGCGGGCTGGTTCGCCGGAACGGTCAGTGTGCCGCCGATATAATAGGTCTGCACACCGCTTGGTAGCAGCGTCGCGCCGAGCAGCGCCACGCCGCCGCCGCTGGTGCTCGCGGCGCGCACGAGGCTCGCGGTCATATTGGGTGCGCCGCCGCCGGCCCGTGTCAGGGTGACACTGGTGTCGCCCGATACGGTGATGAGCAGGATGCCCCCCGTTCCCTGGAACACCGCGCGCTGCGTTCCGGCGCCAACCGGCGTTACGCCGCCTGTCGTGGTGCGCGTGCCGGTCACGGCGTTGATCGATACCGTACCCCCGGTGGCCCCGCTCGTCATGGTGCCGAAATCGAGATCGTCGGTTTTGATCAGCGTGTTCGGGCGGACGACCGCCGCGTTGGCGGTGCCCGCCATATCGGCTGCATAGGCCGGCACGCATTGCATCGCGCTCGCCGCTGCGGCGGCGATGGTCAGGGTGCGCATGGCCCCCCGACCGAGTCTGGTCCCTTGAATCCCCACAGATTCTGCTCCTGTCTGGCACATCTTGTGCCAGCGGGACCTTCATCAGTGATGCATGGGGTTGGTAAAGCGCCCGTTTACTTCTGGCGGCAGGTTTACGCCTTGTCGGCGATGCCGCCGATCAGGATGAAACGCCGGTCGCAATAGCCGCAGTCGGCAAAGCCGTCGTCGGTGTCGATTTCGAGCCAGACGCGCGGGTGGCCGAGCGCCGCATCGGCGAGGCCGTCGCCGGTGCCGTCACAGGCGATGCGGGTCTTGGGCGTGCGGATGGTTTCGGGGGCGGGCTGGGTCATCGATCGCGCCCATAGCAAGCGCGCGAAGGCTCGGCAATCGGGTCTGCACAATCATCGGAGGGCCATGACGGCACCGGCGCAGGCACCCTTTCGGGTGCAAGTGGTCCCCCGGTGCCGTCCTCCCCCCACAGAAGGCCTAGAGATAGTTCAATGTGACCGTGAACGTGCCACTGTAATCGCCCGGCGCCTGGTTGGCTCCGACCTCCAGCGTGCCGCCGACCGGGAAATTATAATTGCCGAGCGGCGACGTGATCCGGAATCGCGTCGGGGTCGTCGACAGGATCGCGGTCGGCGTGCTGCCGATCTCGAAATCGTGCACGCGCATCCGGACCCCCGGCCCGGTGAGCCAGATTGTGTTCGATCCAAGCGAGATATTGACCTGGCGATTGAAGCTGCCGAGCCCCGCGAAGCGGGCGGGTTCGCCGCCATTGCCCGCGAGCGTCACGCCGCCGGTGCGGCTGCGCGATCCGTCGGGTTCGATCGTCACGGTGCCGGCGGTCGCCGACGGGATGATGTCGCCGAAATCGAGGTCGTTGACCTTGAAGAAACTGAGCGGGCGAAGCACGATGGCTTCGGCCTGGGCCGGCGCGTTCGCTTGCGCCAGCGCCGGGACGGCGGGCACGAGACAAAGCGCAAAGGCGGCTAGACCGCGCTGCATCGACAGCGGGCAAATGATGTGGCTGGTCCTCACAGATGTCGCTCTAGAGGCGAATTTCCAATTTAGCGTTAATGCCGCGCTGACGAAAAATTAGCGGGCTTTCGCGAGGGCAGGCGGGCGGCTATGGAAGCGGCCATGAGTGAAGCCGCCATCCGCATCGACGCCGTCTCCAAACTTTATGCCGGCGGCAAGCAGGCGCTCGACAACGTCAGTTTCGACGTGCCGCGCGGCCAGATTTTCGGCCTTTTGGGACCGAATGGTGCGGGGAAGTCGACGCTGATCAACATCCTTGCGGGCCTCGTCAACAAGACCGCGGGCAATGCGAGCATCTGGGGCTTCGACATCGACGCCGACCCGCGCAACGCCAAATATTCGATCGGCATCGTGCCGCAGGAAATTGTCTTCGATCCCTTTTTTACGCCCTTTGAGACGCTGGAGAATCAGGCGGGGCTTTACGGGGTGCCGAAGGACAAGCGCATTTCGGACGCGCTGCTCGCCGCGGTGCACCTCAGCGACAAGCGTGACGCCTATGCGCGCACGCTGTCGGGCGGGATGAAGCGCCGCCTGCTCGTTGCGAAGGCGATGGTGCACTCGCCGCCGATCATCGTGCTCGACGAGCCGACCGCAGGGGTCGATATCGAACTCAGGCAGCAGCTTTGGGAATATGTGCAGAGCCTCAACGATCGCGGCGTCACCGTGGTGCTGACGACGCATTATCTCGAAGAGGCCGAGGAGCTATGCGACCGCATCGCGATCATCAACCATGGCAAGCTGATCGCGAACAAGCCGACACGCGAGCTGGTGGACATGGCGCGCGAAAAGATCGTCGTCGTGACGCTTGACGCCGATGTCACCGAGCTGCCCTCGCATCCCGCGTTCGACAAGGTCGAGCGCGAGGGTGAACGGGGCCTCGCGATCCACTACAACAAGGATCGCGTCAATGCAGGCGAAGTGCTCGCTGCGGTGAACGCGATGGGCCACGGCATCGTCGACGTCTCGACGCGCGAGGCCGACCTTGAGGATGTTTTCCTGAACCTGACGCGCAGCGTCGCCTGAGGCTCAACGCCGCGTCAGGCGCGCGGCGACCCCGAAATGATCCGACGGATACTCGCCATCCACCGGCGTGTCGCCGATGACGCGCGCGCCGGAGACGGCGAAGGCGGCGGTGTCGACGAAGATATGGTCGATCACGCGCGCCGGATGACCGCGGGCGGGGTTGAGCGTCGTCGGCGCGGCGCCGGGGGCGAGCGCCGAGGTGAAGCGTGGCGGCCCCATCGCGGCGAGGCCGGGATCGTCGAGGGGGGCGTTGAAATCGCCCATGATGACGAGCGGGGTGCCGTCGGCCGGTAACCAGGCGAGCAGATCGCCCAGCTGCTGCGCGCGGACCGCCGCCGCTTCGGGCTGCCAGGCGAGATGCGTCGCGACGATATCGAGCGGGCCGCTTCTCGTCTGCACGCGGACGCGGATCGCGGTGCGATAGTCCGACAACGGTTCGAGCCTGCGGCGCGCGACCTCGATCACCGGCAGGCGCGTCAGGACCGCATTGCCATAGCGTTTGGGCGCATCCTCGGGCTCGGGTGCGACGAAGTGGACCCCGGTGTATCCAAGATCGCGGGCAAGCGTTTCCGCCTGATTTGGCAGGCCTTTCTTTGCGTCTTCGAGCACCTCCTGCAGCGCGATGACGTCCGCGTCGGCAGTGCGCAGCGTCGCGACAAGCAGCGCGCGCCGCACGGGCCAGTGCCCGCCGGCATCGTGCCAGATATTGAAGGTCGCGACACCGATGCCGGGTTTTGCATCGACCGGCAGACGATGCGCGCAGGCGGCGAGCGGGAGCGCCGCGATGGTTGCAAGCAGCGTGCGCCGGTCAAGTTTCGCTTTGTGCATCCTGAAAAATTCCCGTGACCTGCGGTTTCGATCCCCCTGTCATGCGGCGCCTTGCTGTGCAACAGAGGCGGCATGAGTGAATACGACGTCATCATCGTGGGATCGGGCGCCGCCGGGCTGACCGCCGCCATCGCGCTCGCCGACCATTGCCGCGTGCTGGTGCTCGCCAAGGGCGAACTCACCGGCGGTTCGACTGCCTGGGCGCAGGGCGGGATCGCCGCGGTGCTCGACGCGGGCGACACGTTCGAAAATCATATCGAGGATACGATGGTCGCGGGCGCTGGATTGAACCGGCGCGAGACGGTCGAGTTCGTCGTCGAGAATGCGCCGCACGCGATCGAACGGCTCGTCGAAATGGGGGTCCCGTTCAACAAGGATGCCGAAGCGCTGCACCTGACGCGCGAGGGCGGGCATTCGCACCGCCGCATCGTCCATGTCGACGACGCGACGGGCTGGGCGGTGCAGGCGGCGCTGCTCAAGACCGCCGAGGCGCATCCTAACATCACCCTTCTTCCGGGGCAGGCGTGCATCGACCTGATCACGGGGCGGCACGAGGAACGCTATTCGGGTTCGGGGCGCGTCTGGGGCGTTTATGCGCTCGACGAAAAGAGCGGCAAGGTGCGCGCGCATGTCGGGCGCGCGACGATCCTCGCGAGCGGCGGGGCGGGGCGTGTCTATCAATTCTCGACCGCGCCGCGTGGCGCGACCGGCGACGGCATCGCGATGGCGTGGCGCGCGGGCGCGCGCGTCTCGAACATGGAGATGATGCAGTTCCACCCGACCTGCCTCTACAATCTCGACGTCAAGAATTTCCTGATTACCGAGGCGGTGCGCGGCGAGGGCGGAATCCTCAAGCATCCTGTCACCGGACACCGCTATATGCCCGATTATGACGCGCGCGCCGAACTTGCGCCGCGCGATGTCGTCGCACGCGCGAACGACGACCAGATCAAGCGCTCGGGCCTCGACTATGTCCATCTCGACATCAGTCATCTCGATCCCGATTTCGTCGCGGGGCACTTCCCGAACATCTATGAAAAGCTGCTGACGCTCGGCATCGACATGACCAAGCAGCCGATCCCGGTCGTGCCCGCGCAGCATTATACGTGCGGCGGCATCCTGATCGATCTCGACGGCCGCACCGACCTTCCCGGGCTATATGCCGCGGGCGAATGCACCGAGAGCGGGCTTCACGGTGCGAACCGTCTCGCGTCAAACAGCCTGCTCGAATGCTTCGTCTTCGGCGAGGCGGCGGCGAAGGATATCATCGCGCGCTGGGACCAGCTCGAACCGCCGCCGGCGATCCGCCCGTGGGACGCGAGCCGCGTGACCGACTCCGACGAAGAGGTCGTGATCAAGCAGAACTGGACCGAAATCCGCCGCTTCATGTGGAACTATGTCGGCATCGTCCGCACGACCAAGCGCCTCGAACGCGCGCAGCACCGCATCAAGATGATGACCGGCGAGGTCGAGGATTATTACGGCCACTTCCGCGTCACAACCGACCTGATCGAGCTTCGCAACCTCCTGCAATGCGCCGAGCTGATCGTGCGCAGCGCGCTTCACCGCAAGGAAAGCCGCGGGCTGCACTATACGCTCGATTATCCCGACATGCTGCCGGAGGCGGTCGATACGGTGCTGGTCCCCTAACCGCCGACGCCGAGCAGGCGCCCGACAAAAATCAGCACGATCGCGCCGATCACCGAGGCGAGGCAGCCCGCGCGGCTGAAGTCGCCGCGGCCGCGCGATGTTGCGAGGCCGGCGAGGAGCGAGCCGCCGATGCCGAGCAGGATCGTCGCGATCCAGCCCATCTGCACCGCGCCGGGATAGAAGAAGCGGGCGAGCGCGCCGATGATCAGGCCCGAAATGATCGCGCCGATGATGTTGATCATGTATTGAATCCTTCGTTGAGGAAGCGTTCGGCGAGCGCAGCGTGCAGCGCGGCGCCGCGCGCCATCACGCTCTCGTCGAGCACCATATGGTTGCTGTGGAGCCCGCAGCATTGGCGCCAGTCGCTGCCCGCCTCGCTCGCGCCGAGCCAGAACATCGCGCCGGGGACCTTTTCAAGGACGTAGGAGAAATCCTCGGCGCCCATCACCGGATTGTCCATCGTCAGCCAGGCTTGCTCGCCGAAGGTCTCCTCGACGACCGACTGGCCGAACGTCACTGCGCGCGCGTCGCAGACGGTAACAGGGAAGCCCTCGATAATCTCGACCTCGGCGGTGCAGCCATGCGCCTCGGCGATTGCCGGAGAGAGCCGCTTCAACTCGCGCGCCACCATCGCACGGCGTTCGGGCGACAGGGTGCGGATCGTGCCTTGCATCTCGGCGGTCTCGGGGATGATATTGTTCGTCGTTCCTGCCGCGATCTTCGCGATGGTGACGACCGCGGGGTCGAAGACCGAGATGCGGCGCGTGACCATCGTCTGGATCGCGGTAACGATCGCACAGGCGACGGGGATCGGGTCGATGCTGTCATGCGGCATCGAGGCGTGTCCTCCGGCACCCTTGACGGTGATGTTCAGCACATCGGACGAGGCGAGCAGCGGCCCTGCGCGCCCCGCGAAAATCCCGTGCGGCGCGTTGGGCATGATGTGAAGCGCGAAGGCGGCATCGGGCAACGGGTCGATGATCCCGTCATCGAGCATGAAGCGTGCGCCATGATGGCCTTCCTCGCCCGGCTGGAACATGAACATCACCGTGCCGGGCAAGCGATCGCGTGCGGCACACAGAAGCTTCGCCGCGCCGACGAGCATCGCGACATGCGTGTCGTGCCCGCATGCGTGCATCGCGCCCGCGATCTCGGAGGTGAAATCGAGCCCGGTGTCCTCGATCAAGGGCAGCGCATCCATGTCGCCGCGCAGCAGCACGGTGCGTCCGTTCGCGGGGCCGCGCAGGATCGCGACCAGCCCCGTGGTCGAGGGCCCCTCGCGAAATTCGAGCGGCAGGCCCGCGAGCGCATCCTTGATCTTCGCAAGCGTCTTCGGGTTCTGGAGGCCAAGTTCGGGCTCGCGGTGGATGGCGCGGCGGAGGTCGACGAGGTCGTCGAGCAATGTTTCGGCCTCGGCGGGCCAGCTACGGGTGATCTCGTTCATTTCTTTCCTCCGCCGAATAATTGCCGTCCGGCCAGATCGAGCATGATTTCCTCGCTGCCGCCGCCGATCGCGTTGACGCGCACCTCGCGGTAGATGCGTTCGACCTTGCTGCCGGTGATATAGCTCGCGCCGCCGAGCACCTGCGCGGCCTCGCGTGCGACGGCTTCGAGCATGCGTGTCGCCTGCACCTTGAGCATCGCAAAGTCGGCGGGGCGGTCCTTGCCGGTCTTGACCTGCCAGGCGCAGAGGTCGACCCACGCCTGCGTCGCCTCGATCTGGCGTTCCATGTCGGCGAGCTTGATGCGGATCGACTGGTGGCCGACGAGCGGCTTGCCGAAAGTCTCGCGGTTCTGCGCCCATTCGGCGGCTTCGGCCATCGCAACGCGGGCATAGGCGCAGCAGCCCATCGCCATGCCGAGCCGCTCCGAATTGAAGTTGCGCATGATGCCGATGAAGCCGCCATTCTCGGGCCCGATCAGATTATCGGCGGGGACGCGGACGTCGCTGAAATGGATCGCGGCGGTGTCGCTGCAGCGCCAGCCCATCTTGTCGAGGCGCGTGCGCTCGACGCCGGGCGCGGTCATGTCGATCAGCAGCAGCGAGATGCCCGCGGCGCCGGGGCTGCCGGTACGCACCGCGCAGGTCAGCCAGTCGGCGCGCATGCCGCTGGTGATGAACATCTTGCCGCCGTTGACGATATAGTGGTCGCCGTCGCGCGCGGCCGTGGTCTTGAGATTGGCGACATCGCTGCCGCCGCCCGCCTCGGTGATGCCGAGCGCGATGATCTTGTCGCCCGCGAGCACCGGCGGCGCGACGCGCTGCTTCAGTTCCTCCGAGCCGAGCGCAAGGACCGGGGGCAGGCCGATACCGTGCGTCATCAGCGACGCGCCCAGCCCGCCCGCGCCGACCGCGGCGAGTTCCTCGGTCAGCACGAGGCCGTGGAAATTGTCGAAACCCTCGCTGTGCCCGCCATAGGCTTCGGGATAGCGCAGCCCGAGGATGCCCGCTTCGGACGCCTTTTTGTGCAGTTCGCGCGGTAGCTCGCCTTCGGCCTCCCATCGGTCGATGTTCGGCGCGATTTCGCGCTCGACGAAGCGGCGGACGCTTTGCGCCAGCGCCTCGTGCGTTTCGTCGTAATAGGGCGATCTTGCACGCCAGTCGTCGAAGGCTGTCATGCCGCGATGCTGCGCGGCGTTGACGTTCCCGTCAAGTCGGGCTTGCGCCCTCCGCCCAACGACTTAAGGTCGCACGCCATGACAAAGTCGCACCTGCTCGCCGGCCTCGCCGCACTCGCCCTGATTTCCACCCCCGCCATGGCGCAGAAGTCGCCCGAAGCGGTCGCCGAGGCGGCACTTAAAAAAGCGCCGGTGTTCGACGGGCATAATGATGTGCCATGGGAATTGCGCGGGCAGGTCGGCAATGTGATCAATGATTTCGATTTTCGCGATACCACCAAGCCCAAGCCCGACGGAACGGTGATGCACACCGACATCCAGCGCCTGCGCAAGGGGCATGTCGGCGCGCAATTCTGGTCGGTCTATGTGCCGTCGAACACGAACGAGCAGCAGGCGGTGCAGCAGACGATCGAGCAGATCGACGTCGCGAAGCGGCTGATCGCCCGCTATCCGAACGACCTTGGCTTTGCGTCGACCTCGGCCGAACTCGAAAGCCAGATGAAGGCGGGCAAGGTCGCCGGCATGTTGGGCATGGAGGGCGGCCAGTCGATCGGCTCGTCGCTTGCCGTGCTGCGCCAGCTCTATGGCATGGGCGCGCGCTACATGACGCTGACGCACGGCAAGAACACCCCCTGGGCCGACAGCGCGACCGATGCGCCCAAATATGACGGGCTCACCGATTTCGGGCGGCAGGTCGTGCAGGAAATGAACCGGATCGGCATGATCGTCGACCTGAGCCATGTCAGCGAAGCGACGATGAAGGACGCGCTCGAAGTGACGAAGGCGCCGGTGATGTTCAGCCATTCGGGCGTGCGCGGCGTCAACGACCATCCGCGCAACGTGCCCGACAGCGTGCTGCCCGCGGTGAAGGCCAATGGCGGCGTCGTGATGGTCGTTCTCTATGCTGCCTTCCTCGACCCCAAGCTGCGCGCGCACGGTCTGTCGCGGACGGCGGAAAAGGCGCGGCTTGAGGCGCAGTACGTCGGCAATCCCGACGCCGTCGCCCCGGCGCTGAAAGCGTGGGACGCGGCGAACCCGGCGCCGCAGACGCCGATCGGGATTGCCGCGGACCATATCGATCATATCAAGAAGACGATCGGCGTCGATCATATCGGAATCGGCGGCGACTATGACGGCATGGACGCGACCCCGGTGGGGCTGGAGGATGTCACCGGCTATCCGCGGCTGTTCGCCGAACTCGCGCGGCGCGGCTATACGCAGGCCGAGCTCGAGAAGATTTCAAGTGGCAATATGCTGCGCGTGCTGAAGGCGGTCGAGGCCTATGCGGCGAGCCAGAAAGACCAGCCGCCGATC
Organism: Pseudomonadota bacterium; assembly: GCA_020160755.1. Taxonomy (GTDB): domain Bacteria; phylum Pseudomonadota; class Alphaproteobacteria; order Sphingomonadales; family Sphingomonadaceae; genus Sphingopyxis. The sequence goes on along the minus strand of JAIUPN010000015.1, from coordinate 31,468 downwards.
GAGACGCCGGTCGCGAAATAGGCCTAGGCGCGGCGGCGAAACGGCCAGTCGGTCGCGCCGCTTGCCCATAGCGCCCACCAGATGATCAGCGGCTGCGCGGCGAGGCGCGGGCCGTGATACCACCAGCCGAGCGTCTCGCCGCCGATCGCGACATTGGCGAGCGCATGATGGAAGTTGGCGGGCCAGACGCATAAGGCATAGAGCGCAAGGCCCCAGCCCGCGGCTTTGCGCGTCGCCGGGGTCAGCAATGCGATCGCCCCCACGATCTCGGCGACTCCCGTTGCGGCGACGACGATTTCGGGCGCGGGCACCCACGGCGGCGTGATCGCGAGGAACGGCGCGGGCGTCGCGAGGTGCCGATAACCCGCATAGCCATAGGCGAGCGCGAGCAGCCAGCGGAACAGGGCTCGGACGGAATCTTGTTTCATATTGCCTCCCTTGCGTGCTCCCGCTTACAGTCTGCTCATGCAGGGGCAAATATTTCGCCATCGGGGGATGGTATTCGCGGTCGCCTTGATGGCACCCTTTCTTGTCGGCGCTGGCAAATCGACGCCAAAGGTCGGCGTGGCGGCGCCCGAATTCACGCTCACGACTTTTGCCAAGCGAAAGGTCCGGCTGTCGGAATTGCGCGGCAAGGTGGTGATCATCAATTATTGGGCAACCTGGTGCGCGCCGTGCAAGGCGGAGATGCCGATGATGCACGACTATTTCCGGAAGAACCAGGCGCGCGGTCTCGAGATGTTCGGAGTGACGACGCAGGATAGCGTCCCGCCCTATCGCCTGAAGAAAGTCTCCGCGGTACTGTCGTACCCGCTCGCTGCAAGGATCAACGGGAATTACGGGGCGATCGGGAACGCCGTGCCGTCGACCTATATCATCGACCGCAAGGGAGTGGTGCGGGTCGCCAGAGCAGGCGCCTTCACCGCCACCGAATTCAAATCCGCGGTCGATCCGTTGCTGGCCGAAGCGCCCTAGCGGCTTCCTAACGACCGAGCGCGGCGAGCATCGCCTCGATACTGGTGAATTTCTCGCGCGGGTTGCCGTCGAGCGCGGCCTTGACCTCGGCCTCCTCGATCCGGCGCCAGTCGCGGAAGGTGACGGGGGCGATGTCGCGGCTCGCGAGCAGCGCGTCGAGCCCGGCCCGGCCCGCCTTGCCCGCGCCGCGCCCGATATCTTCGAGTACCATTTCGCCGATGCGCGCGCCGTCGGGCTTGTTCGTACCGATCGTCCCCGACGGGCCGCGCCGCGCCCATCCGACGGCGTAGAGACCGGGCAGGATGCGCCCGTCGTCGCTCGCGAAACGCCCGCGGCCATGTTCATAGGGCACACCGGGGATCGGCGGCGTCTGGTATCCGATGCAGCTGACGACGAGCCCGGCCTCGATCGCATAGGTTTCGCCGGTGCCATGGCTCCTGAGCTCGGCATCGAGCGTCGTGCGTTCGACGATCACGCGCTGGACGCGCCCGTCGCCTTCGATTCCGACGGGCATCGCGAAGAAATCGAAATCGATCGTTACCGGCTTGGCGACGGGGTTGGCGGCAAAGCTGCGCAAATGCGTCACCGATTTGCGCATCCCGGGCTCGAGCAGCGCGTCGTCGCCCTCGGGCGGCAGGTCGGCGGGGTCGACGCGCGGGCTGGCGCGCTCGAGATGGCCGAGCTCGCCGAGTTCCTTCGGGGTCATGGCAATCTGATGTGCGCCGCGGCGGCCGAGGATATGGATATGGCGAACCGCGCTCGCCCCCAGCGCATCGCGTGCATGCGCGACGATATCGCTGCCCGCGAACTCGGCCGGGGTCTTGGCGAGGATACGCGCGACGTCGAGCGCGACATTGCCGTTGCCGATCACCGCGACGCCGGGGGCGTCGAGCGGCGGGTTCAGACCGGCGAAATCGGGGTGGCCGTTGTACCAGCCGACAAAGGCGGCGCTGCCGATCACGCCGGGCAGGTCGGCACCCGGAATGTCGAGCGGCCGGTCGTTGGGCGCCCCGGTAGCGAGGATCACCGCGTCGTAAAGCGCGACCAGCTCGTCGATCGTCACGTCGGTGCCGACCGCGACATGGCCGACGAAGCGGACATTGTCGGTGAGCGCGACCCCTTCGTAACGGCGCGACACCGCCTTGATCGATTGATGGTCGGGGGCCACGCCAGTACGAATCAGGCCATAGGGGACGGGTAGCCGGTCGATGACGTCGACCGCGATATCGTCTGCTTTCTGCAATGTTTCGGCGGTGTAATAGCCCGCCGGGCCAGACCCGACGATCGCGACGTGACGCATCAGCCCACTCCTGATGGGTGTTCTGCGCCGGGGCGCAGCCCCCTTTGTTGTTGATGCGATGCTAGCGGCGAAATGCGTCAGGGCAAGCGGACTTGTTCGGCCCGCCCCAGCGGCCTTGACAGCGGGTCCGCCGGGTCATATTGCGCGCCCCTCTTTGCCCCGTCGTCTAATGGTAAGACTACGGATTCTGATTCCGTCTATTGAGGTTCGAATCCTCACGGGGCATCCATAACTTTTCCATAAATTCTTGCATTTCGGTCGATTTTTTGGCCGTGTGAATCTTGCTATTCCCACATCGGGGTCGCGCGTTCGACCGTGGGGCGGATAGACTATGCTTCGCCCAAGCGCGCAAAGTAACGCCAAAAGGAAATTTCGAAAGATTCGGGCATCCGGCGCGAGGTCACGGATTTTTGCACGATCAATGTCGCCGCGACCCCGAACGCCGACAGGCCGCAGCCGGCCCGTTCCAGTCGCAAAATGGCCCCGGTTCGGTACAAATGCCGAACCGGGGCCGAGCCTTACCAGCGAAGGGACAGGGCGCCGGCAAGAGCGTGCTTCGTCAGGTCGCCGCGCGTTTCGAGTTCATAACTGACCCGATATTCGAGGCCCCCGAGGCGGCCGTGGACGCCGAGGTCGACAAGGCCCGCCGTTCGGCCGGGATCGTGTCCCTCGACGCGGAAGGCGTTGCCGCCGCCAATCAGCCGCGGCGTCACGCGCCAGCCGTGATGCACCATGTCGTGCGTCAGCGACAAATTGGCATAGGGCGCGATCCCGTCCTGACCCGGTTCGAGGCGTACGGCATATTCCACGCCGATTTGGCCGGTCAGCGCTTCATAGCTGTTGCTGCGCACCGCAAGGCCGGCATCGCCCGCGCCGCGCTCGACGAAGCCGTCCTGTCCGACATGGGCGTAGGAGAGGCCGACGAGCGGGCGCATCGCGAGACGCCCCAGATCGAGCTCGGTACCGGTCTTGAGTGCAAAGCGCAGCTCCTGCGCCGAATCCTTCGCGGTTGCGATCCGGCCGCTGTTGTTGCCGGTCACGACCCCGCGGCGCGTGCCGAGGTCGTGCCAGGCATAGCTCGCCTGCGCATCGACGAAGAAGCGGTCGCCATCGACCGTGGCATAGGCGCCGGCGTGATAGCTTTCGATCGTCGCGCGCGATTCGAGCCGCGACAGGTCGAGGTCGGTGCTCGAATAGCCGCCGGCAATGCCGATCCGCGCTGTTTCGCCGACGTTCCGGTCGATGCCGATCGCCATCCCCTTGGTGTCATAATCGTGCGACGCGGTGCGGCGGTTGCCCTCGACATCGGCGAAGCTGCCGATCGCCTGCATCCAGATCGCCGTTTCATGACCGCTTTCGCCTGACCGCACTTCGGCTTCGCTGCGCGCGAAGCCCGCGCGGCGCGCCGTCAGGCGATGGCCGAGCAGGCCCGCGAACTGGCTTCCCGCCTGAGCCGCGATCGCGGGGGTCAGCGCGTGGATCTCTCCCGAGAAGGAATCGAGTGCCGCCGCCGCCCTTGCCGGATCGATCTTGTCGAGATTGGCCCGTACGGTCGCGAGGTCGAGTGAGAAGGCTCCGTCGGACAGGAAGGCATCGCGCACCGCATCCTGGTTCGCCGTCAGCCCGTTGATCACGTCGATGATCGGAGGATTCGGGTTCGGATTGGGATTGGGGTTAGGGTTAGGGTTAGGGTTAGGGTTAGGGTTAGGGTTAGGGTTAGGGTTAGGGTTAGGGTTAGGGTTAGGGTTAGGGTCGGGGTTGGGATTGGGATTTCCGCTCCCGGTCTTGGTGACATTGACCGACACTGCTTTCGGATCGCTGTAATCAACCGCATAGGTGAGCAGCAGGCCCTGCGCCTGCGTCTGGTCGGGATTGACCGTCGCGAACGTGCCCGTCACGCCCTGCGCCGCGCGCAGAAACGTATATTTGCCGAGCGTCGCGAGGTCGATCGGGATGAACTGCACCGCGCCGGCGAGCGTTGCGCTGCCCTTGATGTCGATAAGGTTCGACAGGCCCGCCGCGCTTCCCGCGCCCGGCGCCCCGAGTATGATGTCGAGACGGCCCGCGGCGCCCTGCGTGTAATTGCCGAACACGGTGAGCGTGTCGGTCGCCAGCCCCGGCCGGACGATCCCGTTGTTGACGAGATTGTAGCGCGTTCCCGCAGCGAACAGGTCGGCGGTGCCGACCGCGCCCGTGCCGGTCAGCAGGCCTTCGGCATCGACGCGCACATCGCCGATATTGTTGCCGAGCAGACGATAGACGCCGCGGGTTTCGATCGCCGTCAGCCCCGACAGCGTCGACCCCGCCGCGAGTTCGAGCGTCCCCGAGGTGATCCTGCTGCCCCCCGATGCCATATCGGTCCAGTCGCCTTCGAGCCGGGTGAGCCCACCTGCTTCCTTGAGCAGGCTTTCAAACTGCCTGAAGTCGGACGCATGGAAGGTGCCATTCTCGCCCTGGAAGGCGAGGAGGTCGATGCCATCGCCGCCACTGATCATATAGGCGGCGGCCCCTTCTGGCGGCGCCTGCCCAACGGTCAGCCGCTGGACATTGGCGCGGTCGTTGCCTGCCCCCATCGTGACGGTGCCGGTCAGCTTGCCGTCGAAATCGGCTTCATCGACGCCGTCACCCATGTCGAGGTTACCGCGAAGCTCGCCGGTCAGGATGAACGCATCGGCGCCCGCACCCGTCCCGATATTTCCGGTGATCCGTCCGGTTTCCCGGATTTCCACCTCGTCCGCGCCTGCGCCCAGATCGATCCGGCCATTGATTGCGCCCGCGTTAATCAGGCGGTCGTTCCCCGCGCCGGTGAAGATGTCGCCATCGATACGCTTCGCCCCGTTCTCGCCGAGCTCGGCGGTGCCGGCATTGGTGATGAAGGCCTGTTCGGCGGCTTCGAAATCGATGTCGCCCCTGATCGTTCCCGCATTGTCGAGCGTGACGATGCCGCCGCCGACGCTGCGGATCGTCGTTTCGGCGCTGCTTTCGCCGATCACGCCCGCCGCAAGGTTACGGATGCTGCTCGTCTTGCCGTTGGCGCTGCGAATCTCGACCGTCGCCGCGCTCGATCCGCTCGACGCGTTGCGCGAGGCGATGGTGCCGCCGTTGACGAGCCGGTTCGTCTCGCCGTCCATGACGAGCGCGCTCGACGCGGCGTTGCGATTGACGATCGCGCCGCTTGCGCCGACCGTGACCAGCGCGTTGCTGCCGGTCGTGCGGATGACCGGGTTCGCATTGTCGAGTTCGAGCGCGCCACGCACGTCGACGGTCAGGTCCTGTGCCATGAACGACTGCGGCTGGGTGATCGGCGGGACGCAGATCACCGTCGTGCCCGATGCGGGGTTGGCGGGCGTACAGGCGGTATCGACCGGTTCGGGTTCGACCGGGCCGTTGCCCGTCTTCACCACCTTCACGATCGCGCGATCGGCAAGATATTCGACCGCGTAGGAGAAGAAGAGGCCGGGGCTGGCGTGGCCGTCCTGAACCTGACCGAACTGGCCGCTGCGCGAGCCATAGTTCATGAAGGTGTAGGTGCCGGTGTTGGCGAGGTCGAGCGGGATGAAGCGCACGGTTCCCGCCAGCGTCGCCGCACCCTTGATGTCGATGAGGTCCGACAGGCCCGGGGCGCCGAGGCGGATGTCGAGCCGTCCGACCGCGGTCTGCTCATAGTTGCCGAGGATGGTGAGCGTGCCGAGGCCGCCGGGGCCGCCCGGCGCGACGATGCCATTGTTGCGCAGCAGGTCGATCGTGCCGCCGTTGAAACGGCCCTGTGTCCCGATCGTGCCGTTGCCGCGCAGCAGGCCCTGCGATCCGACCTCGATGCTGCCGATATGGCGGCCGCCGAGCACATAGGTGCCGCGGACATTGGTCGCGCGTTCGTCGCTGAACAGTTCGTTTTCGAGGCCCTCTGCGAGAATCAGCGTGCCTTCTTCGATGTCGATCCCGGCGGGCATTGCGCCCCAGGCGCTGGTCAGCGTGACCGTGCCCGAACCGATCTTTTCGAGTTGCTCGAAGCCGCCAAACTGTTCGGAATCCCAGGTTCCATTGTCGGCGTTTCCGGCGAAGATAAGCTTGTCGAGACTTCCGCCCTCCGCTTCGATCCGTTTGCCGCCGGCAATAGTGGGGCGGCCGCGGATGGTGACGCCATCGTCGCCCGGTCCCATGCGGACGTTGCCGTTCAGCACCGATCCGTCGAGCAGAAGCAGGCCGTCGTCGCCCTCGCCCATGTCGATGTCGCCGTTGATCGTGCCTTCATTGAGAATGCCGTCGTCGCCGGTGCCGGTCGAAATATCGTCGTCGATCACGCCGCCGGACTTGTTTTCGATACGGTCACCGCCATCGGCGAACGCGATGTTGCCGTGGATTTTCCCCGCGTTGACGACCTCGAAGCGCATGCCCTTGTCGCCGCGGATCGCCTGCGCGCCGTCGGCCATGCCGGCGTGGCCAATGGTTCCAAGCGCCGCATTGGCGATCTTATGCACCATTTCGGGGCCGCCGATGTTGTTGCTGAACTCGATCACCCCGCTACCGGCGCCGATACCGGCGACGTCGATCGTCCCTTCGTTGACGATTTCGACATTGCCGTCGTTCAGGTCGAGCGCGGGGTCGGTGCTGCCGGTCGACCGAATAACCGCATTGGCGCGGTTGATAATGCTGCCGCCGCGGCCGAAATAGATACCGATAGATCCAACGATGACTTCCGAACTGTTATCGACCGTTGACCGGTCGCTCGCGACCACGCCGCTGCCGTCCGCCGCGCGAACGGGAGCAAGGATGCTGATATCGGCGCGATCGCCGCTAATCGCGCTACCGCCGAAGCCGCGCACGTCGATCAGCGCGCCCGAACCGCCGTGCAGGATGCGCGAATTGCCACGGACGAGGATGCCGCCGCCATAGGGACCATCGGCTTCGATGCGCCCGGCATTTTCGACGATCGTCGTCAGGCCGGCCGGGGTCTGTTCGACATAGATGCCGAAATTATTGGCGCCCTGCGACTGGCTGTTGTCGACCGTGATGGTGCCGTTGTTGGTGATCCGCGCGCCGGCGCGCAGGCTCTTGACGGAAATGGCCGAAGCCAGATTGCCGCGGATCGTGCCGTCGTTGACGATCCCCGCGCTGCCGGGGCCGCCGGTCACGCCCGACGCGAACGCCCCGGCCGGGGGAGCGATGGTACCGCTGTTCCGGAACCGGTCGATATCGCCGGGCAGCGCGACTGGTCCCTGATTGTCGTCGCTGCAGGTCTGAATCTTGCGCTGCTGATCGTCGACCGTGGTTGTGCAGGCGGCCTGCACGGGCTGCGCCGTGCCGAACGCGACGAGCGCAAGCGTGCCATAGAGCGCCGAAGCGCCCAGAAGATGGGGTTTGCAATTCATAGATTTTCCACCGGCGCGAGCCGGCCTCCTTGATACACATGACGAGATGATGGCCCGCCCGCCGGATGGGGGTGGCGGACGGGCCATGCGAACCTTCCGCGCATTGCGATCAGGTTCTTCTTTACGGGTGCGATCCCTGTGCCGGGCTTTCCCGCGCGACGTTGGGCGCCCCGTTGGATGGCCGCATAGTCGGCGCGCGCACTCGCTCGCCTCGTATGAACGAATGAGGCGGAGCAGTTTTTTTGCGTGTCTGGGGACGGCGGATCGTCCTTCCGGTACCTTCGTCCGTATCCCGCCGGCCGCGCGGAGGGGCGATCCTGACCTTGATCAGGATACCAGTCTATGAATCCCACCTTGCCGCACGACGGCCGCTTCGCGATGTTGATCGACGCTCTCTACAAGGCCGCCACCGACAAGAATGGCTGGCGTCCCTATCTCGATCTGGTGTCGCAAACCTTCGGCAGTGTTGCCGCGATGCGGATCGCCAGCAGCGCCGATCTGGCCGATGTCCGGTCGGCCGAAGCGACGATCGACCCGGATTATCTGGGCCGATATTACCAACATTATGCCGGCAAGGATCCGATGTCCGAACGCGACCGGGAGGCGGCGTCGCCGCCGATCGTCGTCCAGGAGGCGCTGATTTCGATGGCGGAGCTGCGGCGTACCGAGTTTCACGCCGACTGGATGCGGCCACAGGGGCTCGACCTTTCGATGCGGTGGCGCATCGATGCCCCCATGGGGGTGATGGACCTGCTGCTGTTGCGTCCCGAAAGCGCGGGGGCGTTCAGCGAGGAAGAGCAGGCGCTCAGTCATGCGCTGTTACCCCATCTGCGCCGGGCGATCATCATCGCGAGCCGGCTCAATGTCTTCGATGCCGCCGACGCGGCGTCGCTCGACGCCTTCGAGCGGCTCGGGGCCGGCGTCCTGCTCGTCGATGCGCGGCGGACGATCCGTTTTGCGAACCGGGTCGCGGAAGCGATATTCGAGGCGAACGACGGGTTGTTCTCGACGGCGGGCAGGCTTTGTGCCCGCGGCGCCAGCGATCAGCGTCTGGCCAGCGCGATTGCCAATGCCGCGGGGCAAGGCCGGTATGCGGCAGGGCGCACCGCAACGCTCGTCGCGGTGCCGCGTCAGGACAGCCCCAATCCGCTATCCGTCGCGGTCAGCCCTTATCCGGAAGAGCGCAGATCGCTGTTCGATGGCGGCCCGCTGGCGCTGGTCATCGTCGGGATGCCCGACCGGCGCGCGGCGTTTCCCGTCGAGGCGCTGCGCGATCTTTATGATTTTACCCCGGCCGAGGCGCGGCTGGCGGTGGCGCTGTGCAACGGCACGGGCCTTGCCGATCATGCGCGCGCAAGCGGTGTCGCGCTGACGACCGTGCGGACGCATCTGACGTCGATTTTCCTGAAGTCGGGCGAAAACCGGCAGGCCGACCTGATCCGCCGGTTGATGAACGATCCGGTCCTGTTGCTGGCCCGTTGACGCTGCGCGGGCTATTCGGGGGTTTGCAGCCAAGGATTGCCGGTGAGCAACCGGACCAGATCGGCCTGCCGGTTCGTGCCGGTCTTGGAAAATATCGCGGCCAGATGCGTCCGGGCCGTCGAGAGGCTCACCCCCGCCGATTCGGCATAGCCGGCCAGAGTCATCCCCGCCGCGATGGCGGCCGCCAGCCGTGCTTCGGTTGCGGTGAGATCGAAAGCCGATCGCAGCGCGTCGATGTCGAGGCGGGCCGGGCGATCGCCATCGCTGACGACGACCAGGGCGAGGGGGCCCGTGCCGAACATCGCCCGGTCGCGTTCGTCGAGCGGCGCGATGTTCAGCGAGAGCGGCGACCTGCTGCTGCGCGGAACCGACATGATCTTGCCCGTCCGTCCGCTGGCCTCGCGGCCGCCCCCGGTTGCGGCGTCGACGGCAGCGCGAAAGCCCGTGTCGAGCGCGGCCCGGGTCAGCCCGAGCCGGCCGCCCGGCGCGCGCAATGCGGCTTCGGCGGCGAGCATATGTTCGGCCAGCGGGTTGGCGAAATATATCCGGCAATCGGCATCGACGAGGAAGGCCGCGACGCCGAGCGTGTCGAACGCGGTGAGCATTCCCGCGCTGCGCTGCTGGAGTGTCTCCAGCCGTTGCCCCAGTTCGAGCGCACGGCGCATATGCGGCAGGATGTCGGCCAGCAGCCCTTGTTCGTCCCCTGTAAAGGCGCCGAACTCCGGTCCGCGTATGATCCCCAGATTATAGGAAAAGTCGCGGCCGTCGTGCAGCAGGCAGGACACGCCATGCTTTAGCCCCTGCGGCCGCATCCAGTCGCTGTAAAATTCGCTCCGTTCGAGCCGGTCGGTGCTGACCAGGCCTTCGGAAGGCATGATCGCGCGTGCGCGCGTCGGCTCGTCTACGTCAGTCACCCACAGATTGCGGCTATGATAATAATCTTCGTACAGCCGCCCGAATTCCCCGAAATTGTCGAACAGCGGGCGGTTGTCCTGCGGATTCCGGCTGGGCCAGCGATAGATGGTGGAGAGGCCCGATAGCCTTTGGGTGATCTGATCGAGAAACTCGGCCCATCGTTCGGGATCGACCGCGCAGGCATAGGCGGCATCGATTAGCGCGAGGCGAGCACCGCTTTCATTTTTCGGACGGTGTCCCATCAACGAAAATCGCCTCACCTGCGGGAGAATATCCCGGATTATCGTTTCTGCGACCGGCTTTGACGCAGCCAGGCACGGCTTGCAACGACAATATCGCGCGCAGCGGAAGAGCGGCGGATAAGCCGTGGCTCGTCGGCCAAAAGAATTTCTTCACCGCAAAAGGCCGCTTGCATTGTTGACGAATCTAAAATCAATCGATTAAGTTGACATTGTCATTCGGGACTGGTCGAGACGGATGACGGGCTCTCCCCCTCGACCCGCGGCTTTTGACCGGGAAGCAGCTTGCTCCGCGTTACCAACGGCTAAAGCGCGTGATGCTCGGGCGACAGCGCCAGGCATTGCGTTCCCCCAGAAGGGGTATTGCGATGCGTATGTGTAACAGCATCAACTAGAACGTCGCCGCGCGGCTCGCGCGGGGTAGCGGACCGACCGCGCCCCGCCGTGCACGGCGGCTCTCCATCCTCTCCAGCCGCGCCTCCTCACGCGAGACGTTTGCGGCCTGACGTCCGGCACCCGAGCGCCGGCGCGGGGAAAATCCATGCCTTTGCTGACCCAATCCGACCTGTCGGATCTGGCTCGCTATCCTGCGTCCCTGCGCAGCGCCGCCCGTGCGCTGTGGGGGGCTCAGCTGGCGGCCCGATCGGGCGCGGCGCACCGCGCCACCATCCATCACATCAAAAAGGGGGCGGGGGCACCGCCCGGGGACCATATCTAATGAACCGTTTCTCTCCCGATCATCGTTTGAAGCTTCTTCTCGGCGCCGCGCTGTTGCTGCCTGTCGTACCCGCCGCTGCCGCCGAAACCGACACCGGCGCGGACGAAGGCGCCGCCGGTGCCGCGGCGGCGGTCTCCTATGACGGCGCCGAAATCATCGTGTCGGCGCGCCGCCGCGACGAAAGCGCGCAGGATGTGCCGATCGCGCTGTCGGTCGTCGGCGCGTCGCAGCTCGAGGCGACGGGCAATTATTCGCTGACGCAGATCCAGCAGATCGTCCCGAGCCTGCAGGTGTTCAGCTTCAACCCGCGCAACACCAATATCAACATCCGCGGGCTGGGCAGCAATGTCGCGCTGACCAACGACGGGCTCGAGAATGGCGTCGGCTTCTATGTCGACAATGTCTATTACGGACGCCCCGGCCAGTCGCAGTTCGACCTCGTCGACCTGCAACAGATCGAGGTGCTGCGCGGACCGCAGGGCACGCTGTTCGGCAAGAACACGACCTCGGGCGCGATCAACATCACGTCGCGCAAGCCGAGCTTCGACCCTGAATTTTCGGGTGAGGCCAGTGTCGGCGACTATGGCTATTACCAGCTGCGCGCTTCGGCGTCGGGGGCGATCATCGACGATCTGCTCGCCATTCGCATCAGCGGCTCGTCCACCGAGCGCCGCGGTTTCCTCTACAACGATACGCAGAAGGAGCGCGCGCAGGATTATTCGAACTGGAGCGTGCGCGGGCAGCTGCTGTTCACGCCGACGCCCAATCTCGAGGCGCGCATTATTGGCGATTTTTCGCGCCAGAAGCAGAACCATGTTCTCAATGTCTTCGCCGATTATTTCGGCACCTATGACAATGGCGCGGCGATTCCGAACAGCTTTGCTGAACGCGCGGCGCGCTTCCCCGGCTACAGCTTCCCGACGATCGATCCCTTCGCGCGGCGCGGCGAGGCCAACAGCCATTATCAGTCGAACATGGACGGCTATGGCGTGTCGGGGCAGCTCGACTGGGACATCGGCGCGGCGAAGCTGACCTCGATCACCGCCTATCGCTGGTGGGACTGGAACCCCGCGAACGACGGCGATTCGACCTCGCTTCCGGTCACCACCAAGGCGCAGCAGGCGAACCGCCAGCGCCAGTTCAGTCAGGAAATCCGGCTGGCGTCGGATAACGACGGCCCGATCGATTATGTCGTCGGCGCCTATTATTTCTGGCAGGTGATCCGCGGCAAAGGCGCGAGCGCCTATGGTCCCGCCGCCGCGCTATGGAACCGCCCCGCGACCTCGCCGATTCCGCTCGCCGCATGGGAGGCTGCGCTCAATGGTTTCGAGGCGAATTCGACCTCGGACCCGCGCACCAAAAGCTATGCGCTGTTCGGCCAGCTCGACTGGAAGTTCACCGACCGGCTGACGCTGACCGCAGGCCTCCGCTACACACACGAGAAGAAGAGCGGATCGTTCTCGCAGATTCACGTCGCGGGGACCAACCTGTCCACGCTGCCGGCGGGAATCGCGGCGCAGGCGGCGGCACTCCGCGCGCAGTTCAACCCGGTCGCCAGTTACTCGACCGGCTTTACGGACAATAGCGTATCGGGGCTCGCGACCTTGTCCTGGCAATTCTCCGACGATGCGCTCGCCTATGCGACCTATTCGCGCGGCAACAAGTCAGGCGGGCTCAACCTCACCAACCTGCCCGCCGGGATCGATCCCGACGTCGCACCCGAAAAGGTCGACAGCTACGAACTCGGGATCAAGTCGCAATGGTTCGACAAGGCCGTGACGCTCAACGTCGCGGGCTATTGGACCGAGATCAGCGACTATCAGACCGCGATCACCGAGCAGGTACCGAACACGGTCAACGTCCGCCAGTATATCGCGAACATCCCGGGCGTCCGCTCGCGCGGGGTCGAGGGCGATTTGAGCTACGCACCCAGCGAACGTGCAAGCTTTTACGCGTCGGTCGCCTATGCCGACACGACGTACAGCGATTACCGGACCGCGCCGCAGGCGCCCGAGCGGCTCAATCAGGGAGCGATCCAGGACCTGACCGGAGAGCAGCTGCCGGGCGTGCCGAAGTTCACCTATACGCTCGGCGGCGACGTCTCGGCGCCGCTCGGCAACCTCGGCGGGCGCGACCTGTCGATCTATGCCCATGCCGATTATTCGCACCGCTCGTCGTTCAACACCTCGTCGAGCGACAGCATCTACGCCGATGTTCCCGCCTACGGGATCGCGAACGCGCGCATCGGTTTCAAGACCGACGACGGGCTGTTCGACCTGTCGCTCTGGGCGCGCAACCTGTTCGACAAGGATTATTTCCAGACGCTGTCGGCGCAGAACACCGGGATCGTCACTTCGCTGATCGGCGAGCCGCGCACGATCGGCGCGACGCTGCGGACGAAGATCTGATGCGCCCCGCCTTCCACAGAAATTCGCCGCGACGACAGCCGGAACCGGCCGGACGCGCCTGCGCCGAATACCCGCCGTCCAACCCCCAAAGGAGACTGACATGACGGACCTTCGCAACAGCTATGCCAACGCGCGCGACAAGAATATCCCGCTTGAAATCACGCCGGTGACCGGCACGATCGGCGCCATCGTCCATGGTGTCGAGCTGTCGGGCGATCTGCCCGCGCCGGTGGTGCAGGCGATTCAGGCTGCACTCGTGCGGCACAAGGTGCTCTTCTTTCGCGACCAGCAGCATCTGACCGATCAGGAGCATGAGGATTTCGCCGCACTGCTCGGCGATCCGGTCGCGCATCCGACGGTGCCGGTCGCCGAAGGTTCGCGCTATCTGCTCGAACTCGACAGCAAGGAAGGCTATGCGGCGTCGAGCTGGCATACCGATGTGACCTTCGTCGATGCCTATCCCAAGGCGTCGATTCTGCGCGCGCTGACGATCCCCGAAGCCGGCGGCGACACGCAGTGGGCGAATGGCGAGACAGCCTATGAGGGCCTGCCCGAAGTGCTGCGCCAGCTCGTCAACAATCTTTGGGCAACGCACACCAACCTCTATGATTATGCGTCGATCCTGCAATCGGCGCCCGATGGTGAAAGCGCGGCGAAGCGGATCAAGGAGCATCGCAATGTCTTTGCGTCGACGGTGTACGAGACGGAGCATCCGGTCGTGCGCGTCCATCCGGTCAGCGGCCAGCGCAGCCTGTTGCTCGGCCATTTCGTCAAGCAGTTCGTCGGATTGAACGCCGCCGACAGCGCGCGGCTGTTCCAGACGCTGCAGGACCATATCACCAAGCCCGAAAATGTCGTGCGCTGGCGCTGGCGCGAAGGCGACGTGGCGATCTGGGACAATCAGTCCACCCAGCACCGCGCGACCGCCGACTTCGGGTTGCAGCGCCGGACGCTTCGCCGTGCGACGATTTCGGGTGAGGTGCCGGTCGGAATCGACGGGCGCAGCAGCCGCACCGTCCGCAAGGAAAAGGCGGTTCAATACGAACCAGCCTGACGAAATCGGCCGGCGTTTGGGTTCTCCCTTTTCCTTCCTGTGACTGGCGCCGGCCCTGTCTGCGGCGCGCCCCGGTTCCATTCGCCGGGCGCGCCGGCCTTTTTTGAAAGACCGCTCGATGATCCATGGTTCGCGTTTCGCCCGCCTGCTCTTTGTTGCGCTGATCGGCGCCGCCGCGACTGTCGGGCCGGTGCAGGCCAAGGAGCGGCGGCCGAACCTGCTCGTCATCGTCGCCGACGATCTCGGCTATTCGGACCTTGGCGCGTTCGGGGGCGAGATTCGCACGCCGAACCTCGACAAGCTCGCGCTGAACGGCATCCGGCTCGCGGGCTTCCACACGGCGCCGACCTGTTCGCCGACACGTTCGATGCTGCTGTCGGGCACCGACAATCATCGCGCCGGGCTCGGCACGATGGCCGAGATGATCCGCCCGAACCAGCAGGGAAAGCCGGGTTACGAGGGCTATTTGCGCAGCGACGTTGCGACGCTTGCCGAGCGGCTGGGCGCCAATGGTTATCGTACCTTGCTGTCGGGCAAATGGCATCTTGGTCTGACCCCCGAACAGGATCCGCACGCGCGCGGGTTCGAGCGCAGCTTCGCATTGCTGCAAGGCGGGCACAATCATTTCGGCACCGATGCCGACCCCGAAAAGGGCGGCCGGGCGACCTATACCGAGCAGGGAAAGCGCGTGACGCAGCTTCCCGCCGATTTCTATTCGAGCGACACGTTTGCGACGCGGCTGATCGAATTCCTGGGCGAGAAACCCTCGAAGGGAAAAACCGCGCGGCCCTTCTTCGGATATCTCGCCTTCACCGCGCCGCATTGGCCGCTGCAAGCGCATCCTGAAGACATCGCGCGTTACAAGGGGCGCTATGACGAAGGGTTCGACGTGCTGCGCGAGCGGCGGCTGGCGCGGCAGCGCAAACTGGGCATCCTTGGTCCCGATGTCGCCGCGCATGCCCCGCGCAACCGCGACGGCAGCTGGGATTCGCTGACCGCCGGACAGCAGCGGCTCGCCGCGCGCAACATGGAAATCTATGCCGCGATGGTCGACCGGCTCGACCAGAATGTCGGGCGCGTCGTCGAAGCGCTCCGTGCCGGGGGAGAGCTCGACAACACCGTGATCATCTTCCTCGCCGACAATGGCGCCGAGGGGCTCGACGTCGAAACCACCGGCGCGCAGATGCTGGCCGCGCAATTGAAGGGCGCCGACAATGGTTTGGCCAATCGTGGTACGGCGACCTCTTATCTCACCTATGGCGCGGGCTGGGCGCAGGCGGCGACCGCGCCGTCGTGGCTGACCAAGGGCTATCAGAGCGAGGGCGGAACGCGCGCGGTCGCATTCATCAGCGGCGCAGGGGTCGCGGCGCGCAAGGGCGCCGAGACGCAATATCTGTCGGTCGCAGATATCGCGCCGACCCTGCTCGACCTCGCGGGTGCCGATGGCAAGGCGACGCAGGTCGCGGGGCGCAAGGTCGTGCCGATCACCGGCCGGTCATGGGTGGCTTGGCTGAAGGACGCCGGTACGCGCGTCTATGGTGCGGATGACGGGGTCGGCGCCGAGCTGTTCGGATCGCGCGCGTATCGCCGCGGCGACTGGAAACTCACCGATATCGGCGATGGAGTCTGGCGCCTGTTCGATATCGCGCGCGACCCTGGCGAGACGCGCGACCTGTCGCTCGTCCATCCGGACCGCGCGGCCGAGCTTGCGGCGGCATGGGATCGTTATGCGCTGGATGTGGGCGTGGTCCTGCCCGACGCGATCCCCTATCGGCCATAGGTCGCGCATATCGCGCGCTTCGACGCGTCAGGTCTTGTCAATTATTTTAGTTGAGTTATTTTCGAGCCTTCCGGGACTTGTTCCGAATCGAACGACCGAAAGGATTGCGCATGGCCACGCAGCTCAACACCCCCGACCTGTTCGAGGCCGCGCGATCGCTCGGCGTGTCGATTTCGCCCGCGACCCCGACGATCGGTGCAGAGATCGGCGGGCTCGCCCTCGACCGCCCGCTGACGTCGGCCGAGGGCGAATTGCTGCGCGCTGCCTGGCTGCGCTTCAAGGTCGTCTTCTTTCGCGATCAGGACATCAGCCACGAAAGCCATGTCCGCCTCGGGCGCTTCTTTGGCGAACTCGAAGGCCATCCGGTGATCCCTTCGGTCGAGGGCTATCCCGAAATCCTCAGGATCGAGGGCGTCGAGGGCGTCCAGCTCACCGCCGACACGCTCGCGCCGTTCCAGGCGTATAATAAGTGGCACACCGACGTGACCTTCCGCCAGAAGCCGTCGATCACCTCGATCCTGCGTGCGCGGCACCTGCCGCCGCTCGGCGGCGACACGATGTGGGCCGACACCGTCGCCGCCTATGCCGGGCTGCCGCAACCGGTGAAGGACCGGATCGAGGGGCTCGAGGCCGAGCATGATATCGTGCGCAGCTTCGGCGGGCGCGTCAGCGAGGAAAAGCGCGCGCAGCTCGCACGCGATTTCCCGACGGTGCGCCATCCGGTCGTCCGCTCGCATCCTGAAACGGGCGAGAAGATCCTCTACGTCAACTACACCTTCACCAGCCGCATCATCGGCTTGCCCGAAGAAGAAAGCGACAGCCTGCTGCGGTTGCTCTTCGACCGGATCAAGGTGCCCGAATATCAGGTGCGTTTCCGCTGGACGCCGAACGCGATCGGCATCTGGGACAACCGGTCGACCCAGCATTATGCCGTCGGCGATTACTGGCCCGAATATCGCCTGCTCGAACGCGTCACCGTGTCGGGCGACGTGGTGACACGTTGATCGAAGCGCAGCTTCATTCGCCGCGCCCGCGTTTCCGTACGGCGACGCGTGTCGCGATCGTCGGGGCGGGCTTTTCGGGCACGCTGCTCGCGATCAATCTGCTCGAACAGCCCGATGTAGAGGTGCTGCTGATCGAGCGCGACCGGCATCGCATGGGCGCCGGAGTCGCGTATAGCAGCACCGAAACGTCGCACCTGCTCAACGTCCGCGCGGGCAATATGAGCGCCTTTGCCGACCGGCCCGACCATTTTTGCGAATGGCTGGCGGCGCGCGGCCTCGGCTGCGCGTCGGCGTTTGTGACGCGCGCGACCTATGGCCGCTACCTGCGCGAGACGCTGCGCGCGGCGATGGAGAAATACGGCCGGCGGCTGAAGCTTGTCGACGACGAGGTGCTCGATATCGCCGAAAAGGGCGGGCAGGTGACGCTCGGCCTCGTCAACGGCGGGCTGATCGAGGCCGACCGCGCGGTGCTCGCGATCGGCAATCTGCCGCCGCACGATCCGCCGGCGATTCATGGCGCGCACCTGCCGTCGCATCGCTATATCGGCGATCCTTGGGCGAGCGCGTTCGAGGAGGGGCTGGGCAAGCAGGCGCCGGTGTTGGTGATCGGCACGGGGCTGACCGCGGTCGACGTGATCCTGCGGCTCGTGTCGCACGGTCATGAAGGCCCGATCACCGCGCTGTCGCGCCGCGGGTTGCGCCCGCATCGCCATATCGACGGACTGCCGCGGCCGAAGCCCGTGCTCGCAAAGCCCGCGCCCGACCTTTCCGAACTGGTGCGCTGGGCGCGCGACGAGGCCAGGGCGCGCGACTGGCGGCTCGTCGTCGATTCGATCCGCCCGATCACGCAAATGATGTGGGCGGCGGCCGATGCCGAAAAGCGCGCGCGTTTCCTGCGGCACCTGCGCCCCTTCTGGGACGTCCACCGCCACCGCCTCGCCCCAGAGGTTGCCGACCGGATCGACGCGCTGATCGCGTCGGGCCAGCTCCATTTTCGCGCCGGCAAGATAGCGAATGTCGCGGTCGAACCCGATGCGCTCGCGGTTTGGTGGCTGCCGCGCGGTGAGGCTGAACGGGTCACGACCCGCGCGGCGCGGATGATCAATTGCACGGGACCGCAAGGCGACCTGCTGCGCTCGTCCGATCCGCTGGTACGCCGCCTGCTCGGTGCGCGGCGTATCCGCCCCGATGCGCTGCGCCTCGGACTCGATATCGATCGCGACGGGCATATTGTCGACGCTGCCGGCAAGGCGTCCGAGCATATATTGGCGATCGGGCCGATGACGCGCGGCGACCTGTGGGAAGTCGTCGCGGTGCCTGACATCCGCAACCAGGTCAGCGCGCTCGCGCGCCGCCTCGTCAACGCGCACTGGACCGGCGGCGAGGGGCTGTAGCCCTTCCTGCAAAAAAATTGCCGGCCGTGCATCCGCTGAGGCCACTGATGCCGTCCAGTTCCTGATCGGCCCCTGCGCCGGTCCGGGCGGCGGCGCCCTGCGGCGATTGATATGTGCTCCCCGGTGCAGATCATCTCCGCCTTGCCGGAGGCCGCCGCCTGTGGTTTCACCATGCCAAATGAGGCATGACGGAGAAATATGTCGATGGATATTCTGATTGCCGCCGCGGCCGCCGCCGCCACTGCGACCACCCCCGCGGCGGTGCCTCCCGCCGTCACGACGATCACGGTGCCGGCCGGCGAGTCGATCAGCGCCGAACAGGTCGCCGCCTATATCAGCCCGCGCGAAGTCGCCTCCTATGTGCCGGCGCCGCCGCCGACCACCGAGCTGGTCGCGGTCAGCGACGCCTTCTTCAGCTGGCTCGAAAATATCACGGTCGTCG
Source organism: Pseudomonadota bacterium (assembly GCA_020160755.1). Classification (GTDB taxonomy): domain Bacteria; phylum Pseudomonadota; class Alphaproteobacteria; order Sphingomonadales; family Sphingomonadaceae; genus Sphingopyxis. The sequence continues at coordinate 12,388 of JAIUPN010000015.1, read as the reverse complement.
CGCTGTTCGTCGTCGGCTTCTTCCTGCTCGCGCGGCTGCTCCACGCGTGGATGTTGCATCGCTCGATCCGCCGCGCGCTCGAGGCCAAGTCGGACGCGGTGAGTCCGTTGATCGACAAGCTCAACAAGCCGTATGAGCATCTCGGCGGACAGGGCGAGAAGGAAATTGTCAGCGGAGGCGACGATCGCAATGCGCTGGTGCTGCTGGCGATCGGCCTCGCGATGGCCGGGTTCGGGATCATCCAGGGGCATGAAGAGCTGGTCCGCATTTCGGCCGGCGCCGCGCTCTTTCCCGCCTTTGTCGGCATCGCGCTCCTCGTCCGCCGCCGCCTCGCGCGCGCCGCGGCGCTTGAGGAGCGCAACGCTGCGTGATGAGGTCAGCGCCGATGAAGATTGGGCCCTCAACCAGCGCGTTGCCGGGGGAGATCGCGCCGCTTTCCAGCTCCTCGTGTTGAGACACGAGGCGCGGTTGCGCGCCTTCCTGTCCCGCGCCGCCGGATGCGATGCCGACGATCTGGCGCAGGAAGCTTTCGTTCGCGCGTGGCAGCGCGCGGGCGACTATCGGGGGCAGGGGAGTTATGCGGCGTGGGTTATGGGAATCGGCTGGCGCCTGTTCCTCGACAAGCGGCGCACTGCGCGGCGGCGCGAAGGACTGGCGGCGGGCGAGGAGCCTGCAACATCGACCGACCCGCGCCCCGCAAGCGACGCCGCGATCGACGCCGATCGGTTGCTCGCCGCGCTGTCGCCACCGGAACGCGCCGCGCTTACGCTGTGCTTCGGCCATGGCTGGTCGCACGGCGAGGCGGCGGAGATTATGGGAGTACCGCTCGGCACGCTCAAATCGCTGGTCTTGCGCGGGCGCGCAAAGGCGCAGAAGATGATGGGCGAAGGAGCTGACGCATGACGACGCCCGACGAACGCGAAACCGACGCGCTGCTCGCCGCGATGCTCGCGCCGGCCGTTCGTCCGGGCGACCGGGGCTTCGCCGGCGGTGTCGAGCGTGCGATCGATGCGCAGACCGCCTATGCCCGCGCGCGCGGGCGTTTCTGGCGCAGCTTTGCGTTCGAGGCGCTGGCGGTCGGTGCCTTGCTCGTGGCGCTGTGGCTCTTGTCGTCGGCGCCCCTGCTCGCGCCCTATGCCGGGTCCGCGCACTGGGGGCTGGCGCCGCCGTTGCTACTCATCTTGCTGCTGTGGTTCGGGACGCAGCGCTGGCGCCAGACCTGACGCACCTGCTTTAGCCCGTGGGCGTGTCCTCGCCGTCGATGCCCTGATATTTGAGCTGGAGATAGCGTTCGCGCGTCGCGAGCTTGTCGAGCTCGCCCGCGGCGAGGTTCCGCGCGGCGTTGCCGATCTCGCTTTCGAGCATCTTCAATCCGCCGACCAGCGTGTCGTCGGGGGTGCGCCCGGCGTGGGCTTCGGTGCGCAGCCCTGCGGGGATGCGCTGATAGCCGGCGACGAGTTCGGGCAGGTCTTCGCCGACGAGCTTGCGGATATTCGCCGCTGCGGGGCTTGCCGCGTCGAGTGTCTGGAGCTGCGGCGCGAGCAGGTCGAGCTGGACCCCGATGCCGTCGACGAGCTGGCGCGCGGGTGCTGGAAGCGCCGGGCGCTGCGCCTCCAGCCAGATTTCGGTGCGGCCGGCGAGCTGCTTCAGATCGACCTTGGGCAAATCGGCCTGGCGCGGTTCGGGGAAGGGCGTCCGGCCGAACAGCACCGCGACGCCGATCAGCAGTATGAACAGCGCGAGCAGGCCGGTGAAGCCGAGCGGCTGGATCAGCGCGCCGAAGACCGCGGCGCCGAGCAGCACGATCCCGCCCGCGATTAGCACGCGGCCGAGCTTCTTGTAGAGATGCTGGCGGCGCAGCGCGACGCTCTTGGTCCCGATCGGGCGGCGGCGTTCGCGCGATCGTTCGATCGCCGAAGCCGCCGAAATACGGACCTTGTCGACTTCGCTCATCGTCATCCTTCAGCCTTCGAGTGCGGCAAGCGGGCTGGCCGCGCCGCTGACGCTCGACTGTGCCTGCGTCGCCCCTTCGGCGCGCGCGATATAGCCCTTCGATTTGACGACCTCGCCTTCGAGCGTGGTGACCGTCGCCTTCATCGTGTCGAGCGCCTTCAGTTTGAAGGTGTCGATCGCGTCCATCGTGTCGTAGATATTCTGGAAGGCGCGCTGGAGCGTCTCGACGGGGATCGTGCTCGACGCGGCCTGCTCGTGGATGCGCGCGGTATTGTCCTTCAGCATCTGCGAGGTGCCGTCGATGATGTTCGCGGTCGTCGTGTTGAGCGCGGTGATCTGTTCGAGCACCAGCTTCTGGTTCGTCATCGCCTGCGCGACGGTGATCGCGGTCTTGAGCGCGCCGACGGTGGTCGTCGAAGCGCGTTCGACGCCCTTCACCAGCTCGACATTATTCTTTTTGACGAGGTCGAGCGCGAGATAGCCCTGCACCGTCACCGCCATTTGCGTCAGCAGGTCCTGCGTACGCTGGCGCGCATAGAAGAGCGCGTTTTCACGGATGACCTTCGCCTTCGCGGGGTTGCTGCTGTCGAGTTCGGCCGCCTTTTCCTCGAGCCGCCGGTCGAGCGTGCCTGCGACGTGGATCATCTGTTCGAGCTTGCCCATCGCTTCCCACAGCTTGCGCCGTTCGACGTCGATCGCGGCATTGTCCATGAGGAGCTCGTCCTTGCCGTTCGACAAGGCGGTCAGGATGCCGCCGATATGCGTCTGCGCGCTGCGGTACTGGGCAAAATAATTGTTGATCTTGCTGCCGAAGATCTTGTCGAAAAAGCCGCGTTTGGTCAGCAGCTTGCCGTTCGCCGACGGGTCGAGCTTTTCGACCGTGGTGCGCAGTTCGATCAGACTCTGGCCGATGTTGGTGTCGCGGTCCATCGCCTTGATCGGGCGATCGAGGAAGCGGTTCGACTGGTTCGCCGCGTCGAGCATTTCCTTGCGGCCCATGTTGGTGATCTGGTCGATCCGCTTGCCGAATTCGGGCGAATTTTCATCCTGCGCGATCAGGTCGTCGATAAAGCCGTCGACGCGTTCCTCGAGCTTCGATTTCTGGTCGGTCGACAGCGGGACGAGGCCGGCCGCTTTTTCGGGCGTGATCGCGGGCATCGGCTCGGGCGGGGTCAGCTTCAGCTCATCGGTCGCGGTCGCCGTTGCAGTCAGTTCGCTCATTCGTCTTCCTTCCAGCCCCAAGTTACGATCCAGGACCGCCTGCCTATATGGCATGCGGTCCTGTGTTATTCAAGTACTACACCTTGTCGTCGCGAAGCGCCGGCGCGATCCACGCGGACAGGATCAGTTGCGCCATATGATAGACGAGGATCGGGACGAGCACCATGCCGGCGATCGCCGGCGGGAAAAGCGTAGCGGCGAGCGGCGCGCCCACCGCGATGCTCTTTTGCGCGCCCGAAAAGAGCAGGGTGATGCGGTCGGGGCGCGCGAGCTTCAGCAGTCCGCCGAGCGCCCAGGCGCCGCTGAATGATAGCGCGAGCACCGCGGCGACCGCGGCGAGCACGATGCCGATTTCGCGTCCGTCGAGCAGACCCCAGATCCCGGCGACGACTGCTGCCGAGAAAGCAACATAGACGGCGATCGCGATCGCGGTGCGATCCATGAAGGTCGCAAGGCCGCGGTGCGCGAGCACCCAAGGGCGCAGCCAGCGCTGGACGAGCTGCCCCGCGACGAAGGGGACAAGCAGGATCGAGACGATCCGCAGCACCGCCTCCCCGTGGATTTCGCCCGCGCTTCCGGCGAGCAGCGCGAACAGGACCGGCGAAAGCGCGACGCCGGACAGGTTGAGCAGCGCCGCGGCAACGACGCTCGCCGCGACATTGCCGTCGGCGAGGCTCGACGCGGCGGTCGCCGACTGGACGGTCGAGGGCAGAATGCCGAGGAAGAGAAAGCCGAGCGCAAGCGTTGCAGGGAGCAGCGGAGCCATCGCCGCCTGCGCCGCAAGGCCGAGCAGCGCCATCGCGCCGAAGCAGAAGGCAAGCGCAGCGCCTTGCAGCTTCCAGTTGCGGATGCCGTGCAGCACTTCGTCGCGCGGCAGTCGCACGCCGTTCAGGAAAAAGAGGAAGACGATCGCCGCGGTCGACAGCCCCCCCGCAACCGGCACCGCTGCGCCGCGCACCGGCGCCACGCTTGCGAGCAGGATCGTCGCGAGCAGGACGGGGACGAAGCGGTCGGGAAAGATGCGAGCAAGCATTGGTCTGAGCGATGGCGTCGCGGCGCGCGCTTGGCAAGGTCGCGCGAGACGGTAGACAGGCACGATGTCCGATATTCTGATCCTCGCCGCCTTGCCCGAAGAGGCTGACGCGCTGTTTTCAGGCGCGGGCGCGTCCGTCGACGGCCCGTTCGCGGCAAGACGATTCGACGGTCCCGGGCACCGGCTGACCATCGCGACCTGCGGGCTTGGCAAGGTCAACGCCGCGCTTTGCGCCGGAACGCTCGCGCGCGATGCCGATCTGCTGTTGATGACCGGCACCTGCGGGTCGCTCGGCGCGGCGCCGGGGGCTTATTGGATCGCCGAGGCGTTGCAGCATGACTATGGTGCCAATCAACCGGGCCTGTTTCGCCGCTACCGCGCGGGCGAGTGGCCGATCGGCGAGGCGGGAGAGGCGCACTTCCGGGCGATGGCCGATCCCGGACTCGGCTTGCCCCGCGCGCGGATCGCGAGCGGCGACAGTTTTGTCGCCTGCCCCGATGCGGCGGCCGATCTCGCGGCGCTCGGCGCGACGCTCGTCGATATGGAGGTTGGCGCGGTGGCGCAGGTCGCGGCGCGGCTCGGCAAGCCATGGGGCGCGATCAAGGCGGTGACCGACGAGGCGAACGGCGACAGCGCGGGCGATTTCCATGCCAACCTCGTCCGCGCCGCGCGTGCGGCGGCGCGGGAAATCGAGCGGCTGGTCGCGATGATCTGACCCGCGCTTCGCCGTTCCGCGCGCGCGCCGTTTATGATAGGCTGATACCCTATCGACCGAGGGAGAGACTCGCCATGCGGTATCGATCTTCACTAGCCATTTTTGCTGCCTGTGCGGTCTTGGCTGCGCCGATTGCCTTGGCGGCGGGAAGCGGCGGGGGCGGCAGCAGCGCGCCGCCGAGCCAGAGCAGCTACGACCCGACGGTCGACTATAAGAAGGGCGCCGACGCCTTCGCCTCCGGCAAATATGACGACGCGGCGAAAGCCTTTAAAAAGGTCGTGTCGGCGGTGCCGAAAAACCCGCAGGCCAATTATCTGCTCGGCGCGAGCTATATGGCGCTGGGCGATTTCTCGCGCGCGGTGAAGCCGCTCGAAGCTGCGGTTCGCTATGACGAGAAGATGGTCGACGCGCGCCGCGACCTTGGCATCACGCAGGCGAAGCTCGGCAAGTCGGAAAAGGCCGACGAACAGCTCGGCGCGCTGAAAGCGATGCAGGAAGGGTGCGCGGGGACGTGCGCCGATTCGGCGAAGCTCGCCGATGCGATCACCAGGCTGGAGGCGGCGGTCGCCGCGGGACCGCAGGCGCAAAGCGCGGTCGAGCCCGAGGTGCGGCTCGCCGCGGCGGAGACGCTCGACGCGACCTATGTCGCCGCCGTCGGGCTGATCAACGAGCATCGCTACGAAGCCGCGATCGCGAAGCTCGACGCGGCGCTGTGGGCGGCGGGGCCGCACCCCGATGTGCTCACTTACCTCGGCTTCGCGAACCGCAAGCTGAAGCGCTATGATGTGGCCGAGGCCTATTATCGCGAGGCGCTCGCGATCGCGCCGGCGCATCGCGGTGCGCTCGAATATTATGGCGAACTGAAGCTCGAACGCGGCGATGTCGCGGGCGCCAGAGCGCATCTTGCGAAGCTAGAGGCGATTTGCGGTTTCGGATGCCACGAGGTCGACGAGCTTCGGCGCTGGATCGCGGCGGGGCGCGCATCCGCCAGCTGATCGTGCTCGCGGCGCTGCTCCTCGGCGTGGCGGCGACGCGCGGCGATGCGCCGCCGGCTTTCGAGCAATTGCGCTGGACCGCGCCGGGTGCCGAGTTGGTGTTGTTGTCCGGACAGCCCGCGGCTTGCCTTGCGCCCGGCGACGATGCGTTGGTCCGGAGCGGGCGCGCGTTGTTTAGCGCCCCGACGCTGCTTGGCGGGCAGGCGGCCAAGGCGGGGCTGAGCTGCGCCAGCTGCCATATCAACGGGCGCGGCAATCCGCATTTCCTGCTCGCCGGCGTCTCCGCCGCGCCGGGAACGGCAGACGTCACGAACAGCTTCTTCAGCGCCGTACGCGGCAATGCGCGCTTCGACCCTGTGGTCATTCCCGACCTGGCGATGCTAGGAAAAATCTCGCGCGATCCCGATACGCGCGCGCTCGAACCTTTCATCCGCAATCTGGTGGTCGAGGAATTCGGCGGGCAGGAGCCGACCCCGGCGACGCTCGAAGCGCTGGCCGCCTATGTCCGCGCGGTGCGGCCGTGCACACCCGAACGCACCGCTGCGCGGCGGCTGGACGACCAGCTTGGTGCGCTCGACGACGGCATCGCGGGGGCGCAACTGATGATTGGTCGCGGCGACCGGCAAGGCGCGGCGCTGTCGATCGCGGCGATACGCCATCAACTGGGACTGATCGCCGAGCGCTACGCGGGGCGGGGTTTCGTCCGCGAGCGGGCGGCGCTGCTCACGGCGTCGCGTGAATTGCGCGAAATCGGCGATATATCCGACCCTCCCCGGTTCGCAGCCGCTCTCGACCGTTGGAAGGTCGATTTCGACAAGGAGGCGGCGAAGCGATTGCGCCGCGCCGAGCATCGCTCGCTCTACGATACGGGGCATTTGGCGCAATCGCTGCGATAGAGCGCGGCTTCGGCAATCATGTTGCGCCGCAGCACCACTTCTGTTAGGGGCGCGGCGTCTCGCGGCGCTCCGGGCGCTGCCCCCTTACATCAAGGCTTATCCGCATGTCTTTGCGCAATATCGCCATCATCGCGCACGTCGATCATGGCAAGACCACTCTCGTCGATCAATTGTTCCGCCAGTCGGGCACCTTCCGCGACAACCAGCGCGTCGAAGAGCGCGCGATGGATTCGAACGATCTCGAAAAGGAGCGCGGGATCACGATCCTCGCGAAGTGCACCAGCGTCGAGTGGGGCGAAGGCGCCGACCAGACGCGGATCAACATCGTCGACACCCCGGGCCACGCCGACTTCGGCGGCGAGGTCGAGCGCATCCTCTCCATGGTCGACGGCGTCATCCTGCTCGTCGACGCGGCCGAAGGCCCGATGCCGCAGACCAAGTTCGTGACCGGCAAGGCGCTCGCGCTCGGCCTGAAGCCGATCGTCGTCGTCAACAAGATCGACCGCAGCGACGCGCGCGCCGCCGAAGTGCTCGACGAGGTGTTCGAACTGTTCCTCGCGCTCGAAGCCAATGACGAACAGCTCGACTTCCCGATCCTCTATGCCTCGGGCCGCGGCGGTTTCGCCTCGGACAGCCCCGACGCGCGCGAAGGCACGCTCGAGCCGCTGTTCAAGACGATCGTCAGCCACGTTCCGACCCCGGGCCTGCCCGAAGACGCGCCCTTCACCTTCCTCGCGACGTTGCTCGACCGCGACAATTTCATCGGCCGCATCCTGACCGGCCGCGTCCAGTCGGGCACGGTCAAGGTCAACCAGGCGATCCACGCGCTCGACATGGACGGCAAGGTGATCGAAACCGGCCGCGCGTCGAAGCTGCTGGCGTTCCGCGGGCTCGATCGCGTTCCGGTCGAGGAAGCGAAGGCGGGCGACATCGTCGCGATCGCGGGCCTGACCAACGCGACCGTCGCGAACACGATCGCCGACACGAGCGTCAGCGAGCCGATCGCCGCGCAGCCGATCGACCCGCCGACGCTGTCGATGCGCTTCGCCGTGAACGACAGCCCGATGGCGGGCCGCGAGGGCAGCAAGGTCACGAGCCGCATGATCCGCGACCGCCTGCTGCGCGAAGCCGAAACCAACGTCGCGATCCGCATCACCGAAAGCGCCGACAAGGACAGCTTCGACGTCGCGGGCCGCGGCGAGCTCCAGCTCGGCGTGCTCATCGAAACGATGCGCCGCGAAGGCTTCGAACTCGGCATCAGCCGCCCGAAGGTGCTGTTCGGCGAAGACGAAGCCGGCAAGCGCACCGAACCCTATGAAACCGTCGTCATCGACGTCGACGACGAACATTCGGGCACGGTCGTCGAGAAGATGCAGATCCGCAAGGCCGACCTTACCGACATGCGCCCGTCGGGTGGCGGCAAGACGCGCATCACCTTCAGCGGTCCGTCGCGCGGCCTGATCGGCTATCATGGCGAATTCCTGTCCGACACCCGCGGCACCGGGATCATGAACCGCCTGTTCGAGAAATACGGCCCGCACAAGGGCCCGATCGAAGGCCGCAAGAATGGCGTCCTGATCTCGAACGGCAATGGCGAAGCCGTCGCCTATGCGCTCGGCCCGCTCGAAGAGCGCGGCATCCTCTTCGTCTCGCCCGGCGAGGCGCTCTATGAGGGCATGATCATCGGCGAAAATGCCAAGCCCGACGATCTCGAAGTCAACCCGATGAAGTCGAAGCAGCTCACGAACTTCCGTTCGACGGGCAAGGACGACGCGATCCGCCTGACCCCGCCGCGCCGCATGACGCTGGAGCAGGCGATCGCTTACATCGACGACGACGAAATGGTCGAAGTGACCCCGAAGAATATCCGCATCCGCAAGGCGCTGCTCGACCCGCACGAGCGCAAGAAAGCGTCGCGCAAGAAGGAAGCGGCGTAAGGATCAAGAGGGGGCGGTCAGCGATGACCGCCCCTTTTTCTTTTCGAACCCCGTTTCGATTGGCGTTCCCCCCGGCCGCCTTCAGCATTACAGGCGTCCGATGCTTCGCCTGACCGAACTCACGCTACCGCTGCACCACGCGCCGGAGGATTTGCCCGCCGCGATCTGCAGGCGGCTGCGCATTTCGCCGCGCGAGCTGATCCGCCACGTCGTCGCGCGCCGCGCGCACGATGCGCGCGACAAGACGAACATCAAGCTGATCTATTCGGTCGACGTCAATGTGAAGGACGAGGGCGCGGTGCTCGCGCGCTTTCGCAAGGACCGCAACGTCCAGCAGACCCCGAACACCGCGTATAAATTCATCACGCAGGCGCCGAAGGGGATCAAGCGGCCGGTGGTCGTCGGCGCGGGGCCGTGCGGGCTGTTCGTCGGGCTGATCCTCGCGCAGATGGGGTTCTGCCCGATCATCCTCGACCGCGGCAAGGTCGTGCGCGAGCGCACCAAGGACACATGGGATCTGTGGCGGCGCAGCGTGCTCCACCCCGAATCGAACGTCCAGTTCGGCGAGGGTGGCGCGGGCACCTTTTCCGACGGCAAGCTCTACAGCCGGATCAAGGACCCGCGGCACCTCGACCGCAAGGTGCTCACCGAATTCGTCAAGGCGGGCGCGCCGCCCGAAATCCTGACCGAGGCGCACCCGCATATCGGCACCTTCCGGCTGGTGACGATGGTCGAAAGCCTGCGCGAGACGATCGAGGGGCTGGGCGGCGAATATCGCTGGCAGCACAAGGTCGACGGGCTGGATATCGTGACCGACGGTGCGGGCGAACGCCGCGTGCAGGGCGTGCACCTCGCCAATGGTGAGTATATCGAAGCCGACCGCGTCGTCATGGCGATCGGTCACAGCGCGCGCGACACCTTTGCGATGCTCCTCGCGGCGGGGGTGCATGTCGAGGCGAAGCCCTTTTCGATCGGCGTCCGCATCGAGCATCCGCAATCGTGGATCGACACCTCGCGTTTCGGCGCCGACGCGGGCAATCCGATCCTCGGCGCCGCCGAATATCATATCTCGCACCACTGCCGGAACGGGCGCACCGTCTATAGTTTCTGCATGTGTCCCGGCGGCACCGTCGTCGCCGCGACGTCGGAGGAGGGGCGCGTCGCGACCAACGGCATGAGCCAATATTCACGCAACGAGCGCAACGCCAATTCGGGCTTCGTCGTCGCGATCGACCCCGCGCGCGATTATCCGGGCGACCCGCTCGCGGGCATCGCGTTCCAGCGCCACTGGGAATCGCTCGCCTTTGTCGCGGGCGGATCGAACTATCGCGCCCCTGCGCAGCGCGTCGGCGATTTCCTGAAAGGCCGCCCGTCGACCGAGCTCGGCAGCATCATCCCCTCCTATCGCCCCGGCGTCACCCCGACCGACCTGTCGCAATGCCTGCCCGCCTTCGCGGTCGAGGCGATGCGCGAGGCGATCCCGGTGTTCGGGCGCCAGATCGCGGGATACGACCATCCTGACGTGGTGATGACGGGGGTCGAGACGCGCACCTCGTCGCCCGTGCGCTTCACCCGCGGCGAGGATTTTCAGAGCCTGAACACCGCGGGGCTGTTTCCGGCGGGCGAGGGCGCGGGCTATGCCGGCGGCATCCTGTCGGCGGCGGTCGACGGCATCAAGGTCGCCGAGGCCGTGGCGCGGAGTGTGATGCCGTGACATTGATCCTGTTCAACAAGCCGTGGGGCGTGCTCAGCCAGTTCACCGACAAGGGCATGACCGCGAGCAGAGCGGGGGGCGATGGCGGCCCGCGCGCGACGCTGTCCGATTATGTCGATGTCCCCGGCGTCTATCCGGCGGGGCGGCTGGACCGGGATAGCGAGGGCCTGCTGATCCTGACCGACGACGGCGCGCTGCAGGCGCGCATTTCGTCGCCGAAGCACAAGACCCCCAAAACCTATCTCGCGCAGGTCGAGGGCGAACCCGACGACGCCGCGCTCGACGCGCTGCGCCGCGGCGTCAGGCTCAACGACGGCCCGACGCGCCCCGCGGCGGTCCGCCGCATCGACCCGCCGAAGCTGTGGGACCGCGACCCGCCGGTGCGTTACCGCAAGAGCGTGGCGGATAGCTGGATCGAGCTGACGATCACTGAAGGCCGTAACCGCCAGGTGCGGCGGATGACGGCGGCGGTCGGCTATCCGACGCTGCGGCTGGTGCGCTGGCGCATCGGGGGGTGGGAGATTGGGGAACTGGGGTTGGGGGAATGGCGCGAGGTTGAGTGAGGGCTAGGCTTGCCTGGATTGAACGAGGCGAATGAAGTCAGAGACATCCATAAGCCAGGCCTGCTGTTCCGGTTTGTAGGTCGCGTGAAGATCGCGAGGTAAAACCAGTTGTAGCTGTTTGGCCTGCATTTCCGCCGTCTGCTTCAAAGAGATGCCGGGCTCCAATGTCAGCAGGTGTTTGATCCGGATACGTTCGGCCTCCGAAAGCACTTGGCGCCAGCGTTCCTTGAGCGTTGATTTGGCGCCGAGCATGGTAAGTCGGTCTGCATCGAAGCCGGGATTCCCATATTCGGCCGCGCCTGGAAACAGGAAGTCGGGTTTGTTGCCATTTTCGGTTATAGCGCCACGCGAGTAGCTGATCCCGAACGCGTTCAGCAGTGCTTCGATATGACTTTCGAGCGCCAAACCAGCGCGGGATTTGCGACGATTCTGCACGCTGAGCGAAAAAGCGATGAAGCCTTCAACATCCTCTCCGTCGCTGTTCCGGAAGCCTGCGCGCAGCCGTTCGGCGACGATCTTGCGCTCGAGGCGCCGGAACAGCTGGTCCTCTCTTTCCATCCATTTCATGAGCGCCAAGTCAGGCGCATCCCGGATAAACGGCAATGCGAGGGATGATCGGGCGAGATCGGAGAGGACCCGTGCCTTGGGCATCAGAAGGCCAAACGGGGCGATCAATCGGTCCAGATCGGGGCCTTCGGGCTCCTCTGGATCAATATCCAGAGCTTCGAGAATGAAGCGCGCTACAAAATCGAGCGCCGCGTCAGAGTTTCCGCCGACGGATTGATAACTGAACTGAAATTCGGACTGAACATCAACTCCGAACAACCAGAGCAACTGGTTGTACATCGTGCTGTCGGTCGGTGTTAAAATTACCAAGCAGCCTTCTTCCTTGCGTTTTGCCAAGAAGAAGGCATCGCCTTCGTCCATCATCGCGGCTACGTCATTGGTGGAGTAGTAGAGCCGGTACTCCGATCGCGTCGGATGTTTCCGACGGGCGTCGTACCAAGTTACAAAACCTTCTGCTTCGACCGTTTCCTGCTCGTGTCCGATCCATATGAACTTGGTAGCAATGTCTTTCATGTCGTCTTCGCCGAGCAGCTTTTTCAGCTCTGCAGATGCATTGAACTCGTGCTGGTTCGAAGTTGACGGTCGCGTTTCGACCGCGCTCAGTCGTTTAACGGCAATGCCGGAAAAATATTCTGAAAGATGCCCCCGCTCCATCGCTCTATTCGTGCGCCGGAACGGCTGTGTCGGTCAACCAGTTCCTGCAACGCCGCAAAACGGTGAGGATCAGCGTGCAATAGGCACCCCCTTCGTGGGGTGATCGGCGTGCAAAAAGGACCCCTTCATCCCGGGGATTT
>JAIUPN010000014.1 GCA_020160755.1 Pseudomonadota bacterium | reverse complement strand
AAACCAGCATCATATTATCCGAAAAGGGGGTCCCTCTTCGACGCCGATCGGGGGTCCCTTTTGAACGCCGTTTGACACCCAATCCATACTGAAAGTGCCGCCAATACGCCGCAAAGCAGGCAGCCATCGCGAGCAAAGCGATCACCGCGACGGAAGCTGCCTGATCGATGTCCTCTCCGTCCAATGCCGCCGCGCCCCAAACGATCAGGACGAGCAACAAAAGCAGAATGCAGAGCAGGAACGACGTAGCGAGGATGAGGAACCGGCGCCTGACCGCGCGCTCGATGGCGACCGCGACGCGGTCGACCTCGTCTAACCCCAGCTCCTCCTTGTCCTTGGCGTATAAGAGGCGAGCGGCAATCCGCGGGAGACTCCGATGTGCATCGGCCGACCGATGCCATATCCCGGTCGGGGCTGAGGTCTCGGCGACGGGCATCGATTTCCTCCTTCACGCAGATCGTCCAGATAATCGCTCCACCACTGAGCCATTTCGACGCGTTCCGACCAATAGGCAGACTGATTGTAAATGCGGCGGACGGTGCCGCCGACAGCGTGCGCCAGCGCACGTTCGATCGCGTCGGGATTCCAGTAGCCCGATTCATTGAGGAGCGATGATGCCGACGTACGAAAACCATGCGCAGTCATCTGGTCCTTGGGGATCCCCATTCGCCGTAGCGAGGCGTTCAGCGTGTTGTCGCTGATGGGCCGAGACCGCGTACGAACTGACGGGAAGACATATTGGCCCGAGCCCGACAGGATTCGCATGTCGGCAAGGATCGCCAAGGCCTGCCGCGAAAGGGGCACGGCATGGGGCTGGCGCATCTTCATCTTCGCTTCCGGGATCGTCCAGACCGCCTTGTCAAAGTCGATCTCACTCCATTCCATCTGGCGCATCTCGCCGGGGCGCTGGAACAGATGGGGGATGAGTCTCAAAGCCGTCATAACGGCCGGGTCACCTTGATAATCGTCGATTGCGCGCAGTAACCCGCCAAATGCGACCGGATCGGTGATCGCCGCAAAATGCTTTACCTTTGGGATAGTCAGCGCACCGATCAACAGGTGCGCGGGGTCGCGGTCCGCGCGCGCGGTCGCCACGGCGTATCGAAATACGCGACTGACAAATGATCGGAGAAGGTTGGCGGTTTCAAGCCGACCCCGACGCTCATGCTTACGAAGCTCATGCAAAATCTCATGCGGAGTGATGTCGGCGATCGGGCGCCTGCCGAACTCTGGCCCCAGCAGCCTCACGAACCAATGCATCTTTTTCAGCGTCGGCGCGGCCAGCCCTTCGCGCGTCTTCTTTTGAATAAGATCGTCTGCAACATGTGCGAAGCTGTTGCGGGCGCGCACGCTCGCTTCAATTCGCGCTTCGCGCTTGGCGAAGTTCGGATCGATCGAATGCGCTACTTGCTTGCGGGCAGCATCGCGCGCCTCGCGAGCTTCAGCCAAACTGATTTCGGGATAAGAACCGAGTGCCAGTTTCCGCTCCACGCCATTGATGCGATATTTCAGTCGCCAAAGCTTGCTGCCCTGCGGATTGACCTGCAAGTATAGCCCCTTCGAATCTGCAACCTTGTAAGGCTTTTCTCTGGGCTTGGCATTTCGGATTGCGGCATCAGTCAGTGCCATTTGGGGGCCTCGCGCAAATGGGGGCCTCGGCTGCCCCGAAAAAGGCCCCCAACGGCCACAATTACGGGCAATCAGAGACCATCACCGGCAATCAGTGAATGCTCCATAACTAGCAGAAAACCGGGAGTTTTTCAACCATCAGCAACCATCTGCTGACAGGATATTGGAGGCCCGAGCCGGAATCGAACCGGCGTGCGCGGATTTGCAGTCCGCTGCGTCACCACTCCGCCATCGGGCCTCATGCCGAACGCCGGACCGCGCGTTTGCGGGCCGACCGGGTGTGGAACGGCGCCGCTAGTGAGGGGGTTTCGCCGCCTTGTCAAGGATTCGCCGGAACGGCCCCGCGATGGGCGACGCACCGCGCGATGCGGGGTTGGCGCCATCGGCGTTGACAGCTATGCGCGGCGGCGATGCGGCTGCGGGGCTGTATTACTATTGCAATACAGCATTGCTTCGGCTAGAGCTGCTCCGCAAAGGTTCATGCCCAGAGAATCGGAAAAGGCTGATGGCGACGAAGTTTAGCGAAATCACGGCTGCGGAGATGCGCTCCGCCATGATCGACAGCCAGCTCAGGACCAACGACGTCATCGACCCGGCGGTGGTCGGCGCGATGGGCGCGGTCGCGCGCGAGGCGCATGTCCCCGCCGCGCTGGCCAGCGTCGCCTATATGGACCGCGCCATCGCGCTCGGCCAGGGCCGCGCGCTCAACGCGCCGCTCGTCACCGGCCGGATGCTGGTCGCCGCGGCGATCCGCCCCGGCCAGCGCGTGCTGCTGGTCGGCAGCGCGACGGGCTATACCGCCGCGCTGCTCGCGCAGCTCGGCGCCGAAGTGACTGCAGTCGAGGAAGCCGGCGAGCTGATGGCTGCGGCGCAGGCCGCCGCAACCGGCGACAATATCCGCTGGATCGAAGGCCCGCTGAACGCCGGCGCGCCCGATGCCGCCCCGTTCGACCGCATCATCATCGAAGGCGCAATCGAAACACTGCCCGACACGCTCGTCGCGCAACTGGCCGACGGCGGCCGGTTGGTGGCCGCGCAGCGCGACGGCGCGGTCACGCGGCTGGTCGAAGGCGTGAAGACGGGCGGCGCCGTCGCGCTGCGCAGCTTCGCCGATATGGACGTCGCCCCCCTGCCCGGCTTTGCCGCCCCGGCGGGTTTCCGGTTCTGAAGGCCCCATCCCTCCTTGTTTCAGGCTGACACCACGATGATCGATACCGATAAGAAACAGACTCTTCGTCGTGCCCGCTGGCTTGCCGGTCTTGCGGCCGGTGCCCTGATGCTGCCCGCCGCGGCGCAGGCCGAAACATTGCAGGACGCGCTGGCCAAGGCGTATGAAAACAACCCGACGCTGACCGCCGCGCGCGCAGGGCAGCGCGCCAATGACGAAAATGTCCCGATCCAGAAAGCATCGGGACTGCCGTCGGTCGGCGTCAGCGTCGACTTTCAGGAAAATCTGGTCGTCCCCGGCAACAGCTTCTTCACGCCCGGCCGCTCGCTGTCGACCGGCGCCCAGCTTTCGGTGCCCATCTATCAGGGCGGCGCGGTGCGCAACGCCGTGAAGGCCGCGAAATTCCGTGTCGAGGCCGGGCAGGCCGACCTTCGCGCCACCGAAGCGAGCGTCTTTTCGCAGGTCGTCGGCGCCTATATGGACGTCATCCGCGATATCGCGATCGTCCAGCTCAACCAGAAGAATGTGTCAGTCCTGCGCACCAACCTGCAGGCGACAAGCGATCGTTTCGAAATCGGCGACCTGACGCGCACCGACGTCGCCCAGTCGGAGGCCCGGCTCGCGCTGGCCGAGGGCGATTTGCGAACCGCCGAATCGAACCTGATCCGCAGCCGCGAATCCTATATCCGGCTCGTCGGCGACGCCCCTGACGATCTGCAGCCGCCGCCGGTCCTGCCGAACCTGCCCGCAACGGGCGAAGAGGCGGTGGCGATCGCACTCAACAGCAATCCCGACATCGAGGCCGCGAACCAGCGGCTCAGTGCCTCGCGCGCCGATATCGGCGCCGCGCAGGCGACCCGCGCGCCCAAAGTGTCGGCGACGATCACCGGCGGCTACAACAACAATCTGAATTCGATCCCCGCGGCCAATACGACGTCCGAGAACACGACGACGAGCACGATCGCCGGCGTGTCGATGACGCTCCCGATCTTCCAGGGCGGCCGCGCCTCGGCGCGCGTGCGTCAGGCGCAGGCCCAGACGAGCCAGGCGATCGAAAATTATGTCGCGATCGAACGCGATGTGATCGCACAGACGCGCGGGGCCTATGCGGCCTGGCAGGCGAACGAACGTATCATTTCCGCGACACAGCAGGCGGTCAGCGCCAACAGCCTCTCGCTCGAAGGCGTGCGTGCCGAAAACAGCGTCGGCACCCGCTCGATCCTCGACATATTGAACGCCGAACAGGAATATCTGAACACGCAGGTCCAGCTCGTGTCGGCACGGCGCAATAGCTATGTCGCCGCCTTTTCGGTCCTCGCCGCGATGGGCAAGGCCGAAGCGCGCGATCTCGGCATCGAGGGCGGCGCGCTGTACGACCCCGAAGTCAATTATCGCCGCGTGAAGGGCGAAATCTGGGACTGGGCCGACGATCCGGCGCCGCAGCAAGTGGCGACCGATACCAAGGCCGTTCCCGCCGCCACCGCCAGCGTCCCCGCCTATGTCGAGGTCGGGCCGAAACAATAGGGCTTGGCAAGATACGCCCCAAATCGGTAAGAAGTCGGTTAACCATCCGGTAATCGCGATGGTTTAGGGGGTTGGGTTATGGGCGATATGTCGCGGGAACCGTCGATGGAAGATATCTTGTCGTCGATTCGGCGCGTGATCGCGCGGGATGAAGCGCCGGGTTCGGTGCGCGAGCTTCGCGTTCCCGAAGCCGACGATATTCTCGATCTCCAGGATGAAGAAGACCGGGCCGAAGCCGCCGACGGAGAGCTTGTCTCCGAAGCGAGCGCCGACGCCGCGCGCCAGTCGCTCGAAGCACTGACCGCCGCGGTGACGCCTGCGGTTGCGGCAGCAACCGTTGCAGCCCCAACCGTCGCCGGCCGCACGATGGAAGACGTCGTCCTCGACGCGCTGCGCCCGATGCTCAAGGACTGGCTCGACACCAACCTGCCCTCGCTCGTCGAGGCGATGGTGGCGAAGGAAATCAGCCGGATCACCGGCAAACGCCTCTAACCAGCCGCCCATTCTTCCAGCAGGGTACGCGCGATCGCCAGCGGCGGCGGCGCCATGAACGGGGCGCCCATGTCGCCAGCCAGCGCAGCGCGCACCTCGGCCCTGTCGACCCACATCGCCGCCTCGATCTCGGTCGTGTCGAGCGTCAGCGCGGGATCGTGCGCGACCGCGCGGCAACCGATCATCAGCGACGAAGGAAAGGGCCAGGGCTGGCTCGCCACATAGCTAACGTCCGAAACGCGGATGCCCGCTTCTTCCCAGAGTTCGCGCGCGACGGCTTCCTCGAGCGATTCGCCCGGTTCGACGAACCCCGCGAGCGCCGAGAAAAAGCCCGGGGGAAAGCCCCCCTGCCGTCCGACAAGCACGCGCCCGTCGCATTCGGCGAGCATGATCACGACGGGATCGACGCGCGGGAAATGTTCGGCGTTGCAGCTATCGCAGCGCCGGCCCCAGCCGCCGCGGAACAGGCCGGTCGGCGCCCCGCACACCGCGCAGAAACGGTGTCGCGCATGCCAGTCGACGAGGCTGCGCGCGCCGCCGTATAGCGCTGCCTCTTCGGCCGACAGCAAGGGAAGCAGCCGCATCACGGTGCGCGAGCGCGCGTCGATCCGCGCGCCCGCGGGCGCTTCGCGGACGAAATGCGGGATGCCGCCGTCGTCGATGCCGAGCAGCATCAGCGCGCGGTCATCGGCCGGGTCGAGCGCTTCCCACCGGAGTCCGCCACCCTCTCCCGGCACGAAGTCGATGCCGTCGAGAAGCAGGCAGCGCGCGCGCGGGTCGGAAACCGCCGCTGCGAACCTCGCGGCATCGGTGCGAAGCTGGTCGGCGCGGTCAAGCCGCGCCCCGGTAAAGCCGAGCGGCAAAGGCATCAGGCCATCACATCCTTGAAAAAGGCCTCGCCGAACTTGTTCTGGAACGGCACCACGTCAGGCGGCATGATCTGGGTATAGCCCGCAGCGCGATAGCCGAGTTTACGGTGCACGAAGCCGATCGTCCCCGCAGCGCCCGCCCAGCCAAAAATCCCCTCGCCGCCCGGCGAGGTCGGGAGCGACACGCGCCCACCCGCACCAAAGCCCTGCCCGTCGATGAAGGTTCCTTTACGGTCGACGCTGTCGGCGATGAGGTTCGACATCGCGAGCCGCGCGGTCTCGGGCTTCATCACCCGCACCCCGCCCGTCGCGCCTTCGCCGAGCAGCATCGCGAGGAAACGGTCGTAGTCGCGCGCGCTCGACACCAGCCCGCCGCCGCCGAACGGATAGGGCGGCGGGTCCAGATAGATCGAACTCGTCGCGGGATCGAAGGGAATCAGCGCGCCGCCGAACGGCGCATAATTGCTCGTGAAGCGCCCGACGTCCTTTGCGTTCACCATGAAGCCCGTGCTCGTCATGCCGAGCGGGTCGAACAGTCGCGCCTTCAGGAACGCGTCGAACGGCTGTCCCGACACAACCTCGATCAACCGGCCCAGAAGGTCGAGGCTGATCGAATAGCTCCATTTCGTGCCGGGTTCGTAGACGAGCGGCAGCGCCGCGAGCCGGTCGGCCATGGCGGCGAGGCTCGGCGCGGGGGTCACCGGCGCCAGCCCGGGGATCGGCAGGCGGCTCGCTTGCCCGCCGACGATACCGGCGTCGTCATACGCCTTCTTGATCGGCCCCTTCTGGATGATGTTGTAGCCGAGCCCCGCCGTGTGGGTGAGCAACTGACGCACCGTGATCGGCCCCTTGGCGGGCCGGACATCGGTGATCGACCCGTCGGGCGTATTCTGGACCTTCATGTTCGCAAAGGCGGGCAGGAAATCGGCGATCGGCTGGTCGAGCTTCATCTTGCCGTCCTCGATCAGCAGCATCGCGGCGATGCCGGTGACCGGCTTGGTCATCGAATAAAGGCGCCACAGCGTGTCGGGCCCGACCGGCGTCGCCGAATCGTTCGACTGGACCCCGGCGCCGAGGAACAGCGGCGCCTCCTGTCCCTTGCCGATCGCGGCGAGCGTGCCGGCGAGTTCGCGGCGATCGACGAAGCCTTTGATGAACGCATTGGTCGCGGGATAGAGCGCGGCGCCGTCGGCCTTCCACGCGAGCGCGGCGCGCGGCAGCAGCGCGGCAGCACCGCCCAGCACCATTCCGCCCATCAGCGCGCGGCGCGAAACCATCATGTTCATGCGTCTCTCTCCAGCATCTTGTCGGTCAGCTTGCGATAGAGCGTCGGCAGCCCCGCCGCGTCAAGGTCCGCGATCGGCCACCACAGACCTTCCGCTGCGGCATCGGGGGCTTGGGGAGGAGCTTCGCGGCGCACCAGGGTCAACGTCAGGTCGAAATGGGTGAAGCCATGGTCGATGCTGACGATTCCCGACTCGGCGGGGGGCGCATCGCCCCATTCGCCGCCGGGCAGCGCGCGCATCCCGCCGAGCATTCCCTTGTCGGGGCGGCGGATCAGCCAGATGGCCGCATCGCGCTCGATCCAGTGGGCGAGGCCGTGGCGATGCGGTTTCGCCTTTTTCGGCGGCTTGACCGGCAGGCGTTCGACGTCGGCGCGCCCGCGCGCGCGGCAATCGGCCATCAACGGGCAGATAGCGCACGCCGGTGCGCGCGGAGTGCAGATGGTCGCGCCCAGATCCATCAGCGCCTGCGCGAAATCGCCCGGCCGGTCCTTTGGCACAAGCGGTGCCAGCGCGGCGCGAATTTCGCGCTTCGCCATCGGCAGTGGTGTCTCGATCAGGCAGTGGCGCGCGATCACGCGTTCGATATTGGCGTCGATGACCACCGCCGGGCGGCCAAAGGCGATCGCGGCGACCGACGCGGCGGTATAATCGCCGATCCCCGGCAAAGCGCGCAACGCCGCCTCGCTATCCGGAAAACGTCCGCCATGATCCGCGACGACGGCGCGCGCGCAGGCGAGCAGGTTGCGCGCGCGGGCATAATAGCCGAGCCCCGCCCACGCCGCCATGACATCGGCATCGGCGGCGGCGGCCAGATCGGCGACCGTTGGCCAGCGGCCGGTGAAGCGCGCAAAATAGCCCGCGACCGCGGCGACGGTCGTTTGCTGGAGCATCACCTCGGCCAGCCACACGCGATAGGGGTCAGGAACGGCGTCGCTCCCCGGCGCGATACGCCAGGGCAGATCGCGCGCCGCGCGGCCGTACCAGTCGAGCAGGCGGAGCGCGAAGTCGTCCGCGGCGCCTTCAAGGATGCTGGAAGTCTGGACGCTCACCCCCTGCCTATGGCATGGCGCCGGACATGGCGAAAGACGCGGGAGAAGATGGGCCGGCCAAAAAGGTCAAGGCCGGGGGCAAGGCGAAATCCGCCAAGCCTGCCGCGCGTCCCTATGAACGCCCGCGCGGCGGCGAGGCACGCTCGATTTCCGACCTCGTCCCCGAAATCGGCCGCACCGCCTTTCGCAAATTCGGCTTCGTCCAGTCGTCGGTGGTCAGCCGCTGGCGCGAGATCGTCGGCGACCGGCTCGCCGACGTCACTCAGCCCGCGATGATCCGCTTTCCCGCGGGGCAAAAGGCGGGCGGCACGCTGCATCTCACGATCAGCGGCGCGCACGCGCCGATGCTCCAGCATGTCACGCCCGACATCATCGCCGCGGTCAACCGCTTCTTCGGCTATGCCGCAATCGCCGGCGTCCGCATGACGCACGGACAGGTTACCCCCGCCGCACCCGTTCAGCCGCCGGCAATGCTCAAGCCCGTACCCGCCGAACTGGGGGACAGCCTGCGCGACATCGGCGACCCGGAACTGCGCACCGTGCTCGAACGCATGGCGGCAGGGCTGGCGACGCCGCCCAAGCTTCCCCGTATCAGTTAGGAAAGACGGATGTCCGCTTTTGACGACCCGCTTCTCGATCGCCGCGCCGCGGTGCTGGCGCTTTCGGGCGCCGCGTTGACGCTGCTCGCCGCTACGCCCGCCAAACCCGCACTCTGGTCGCAGACCGTCACCACCAGCCCGATCGGCGCCTTCCTCGTCGGCAACCCCGACGCCAAGGTGCGGCTCGTCGAGTATTTCAGCTACACGTGCCACGTCTGCGCCGATTTCGCGAAGGCAGGCTCGCTGCCGCTCAAGACGCAATATCTCGACCGCGGGCTCGTCCTGCTCGAATATCGCAACCTCGTCCGCGATCCGGTCGACATGACCGCGGCGCTGCTGGCGCGTTGCGGCGGACCCAAGGCCTTTTCCGGCAATCATCAGGCGATCTTCGCGGCCTTCCCCGCGCTCATCGCCAAAATCCAGCAGGCCACCGACGCGCAAACGAAAAGCTGGTTCGAAGGCACCACCGGCGAACGCGCGCGCAAGATCGCCGCAGGCACCGGCCTCGCCGCGCTGATGCGCGCGCGCGGCTATACACAGGCCCAGATCGAAGCCGCGCTCGACAGCGAGGTCGCGCAGGCCGAACTCACCGGCATGACCAACATCGGCCTCGGCGCCGACCGCGTCGAAGGCACGCCGACCTTTTTCGTCAACGGCCGCAATGCCGGCGTCACCGCCTGGCCCGCGCTTAAATCGAAACTCGACCTCGCGCTCAAGGCCTCGTAAAAGCCCTGCATTCCCGATCTCGTGGAGAAAACTGAAAATGAAAGCATCGCTTCGTATCGCCCTTCTGTCTTCGCTCGGCGCGCTCGCCCTCGCCGGTTGCGGCGGCGGCACAACGGACCAGAGCAAGGAGCAGGACGTCGTCGCCAAGGTCGCGCCCCCCGCCGGCAAGAGCTGGTCGCAGGTCGTGCGCGTCGAGGGCGATGGGGTCGTGATGGGCAACCCCGACGCGCCGATCAAACTCGAGGAATATGGTGCCTTCACCTGCGGCCATTGCGCCCAGTTCGCCAAAGACTCGCATGAAGAGCTGAAGCGCGATTTCGTCGACACCGGCCGCGTGTCGTACAAGCTGACGCCGTTCATGCTCCACCCGGTCGACGCGATTTCGGGCGCGATCGTCAAATGCACCGGTCCCGACCGCTTCTTCCCGCTCGCCGATGCGACCTTCCTCGAACATGAAGCCTTCATCGCAGGCGCGTCGAAGCCGCAGCCGGGGATCGAGGAAGCGATGAAGCTGCCGCCGGCACAGCGCTTCACCGCGCTCGCCAAGGGCTGGGGCATCGACCAGTTCTACCAGCAGCGCGGCGTCCCCGCCGCGACGATCCAGCAATGCCTCGCCAAGGTCGAAAATGTCGAGGCGATCGAAAAGGGCACCAACGCCGGGGTCGAGAAATATCAGATCACGGGCACGCCGACCTTCATCATCAACGGCCAGGTTGCCGAAGGCGTCGCATCATGGGGTCCGCTGCGCGACCGCCTGCGGACGATGGGCGCACGCTGATCCTGATTTGAAGCAAGGGGCGGGCGCATCCTGCCCCTTGCGACTCCCCCGGGCACGCGGCATGACGGTTCGCAGGGGGATATGTGACACCAAGGTTGCACCAGCTCCGATTCGATGCGCTGCACGGGGATAGCCCGTGCAGATAAAGCGGCTGCGCCTGACCGGTTTCAAAAGCTTCGTCGAACCCACCGAATTGCGCATCGAACCCGGGCTGACCGGCGTCGTCGGTCCCAACGGCTGCGGCAAGTCGAACCTGCTCGAAGCGATCCGCTGGGTGATGGGCGAATCTTCGCCCAAATCGATGCGCGGCGGCGGCATGGAAGATGTCATCTTCGCCGGCACCTCGTCGCGCCCGGCGCGCGATTTTGCCGAGGTCGCGCTCCATTGCGATACCGAGGGTGCGCTCGTCGCGGGCCTGTCCGACGGCGGCGACGGCGACGATCTCGAGGTGATCCGCCGTATCGAACGCGGCGCGGGCAGCGCCTATCGCGCCAACGGCCGCGACGTGCGCGCCAAGGACGTCGCGCTGATCTTTGCCGACGCGGCGACCGGCGCGCACAGCCCCGCGCTCGTCAGCCAGGGCAAGATCGCCAACGTCATCGCGGCCAAGCCCACCGACCGCCGCGCGATGCTCGAGGAAGCCGCGGGCATCGCCGGGCTGCACGTCCGCCGCAAGGACGCCGAGCAAAAGCTGCGCGCGACCGAAACCAACCTCACCCGCCTCTCCGAAATCGTCGCCGACATGGAGGTGCGCGCCAACGCGCTGCGGCGGCAAGCGCGCGCGGCGGAGAAATACAAGAAACTCAGCGATGATATCCGCGTCGCCGAAGGACGGCTGATCTATGCGCGCTGGCGCGACGCCGCCGCCGCCGCCGATCAGGCGCGCCGCGATGCCGACGCCGCGGAAGCCGCGGTCAAGACGGCGCAGAACGAGCTCGAAACCGTATCGAAGGCGCAGACCGAGGTTGCAACGCGCGTCGCCGCGGCGCGCAGCGATGCACAGACGCAGCGCGATGCCCTCGCCGAAGCAACCGCAACGCAGGTACGCCTTCAGGGCGAGGAGCGTGCGGCGCGGCAACGGCTCGAAGATCTGGCGACGCAGCAACGCCGCATCGCCGATGACCGCGCGCATGAAGGCGAGCTCGCACGCGAAGCGCATGGCGCGCTGACCGCACTCGACGCCGAAAGCAAATCGCTGGCACAGGACATCGCCGGGCACGACGCCGGAAAAACCGCCCTCGCCGAAGCCAATCTCGCGGCACAAGCGCGACTGCGCGATGCCGAGGTGGCACTGGCGCAGGCGCGCGCCAGGGCCGCAAGCGAGGCGGCCGACCGGCGTATTGCGGTGTCCGCGCGCGACAGTGCCGAAGCCGCCGTGCACCGCGTTGCCGGCGACAAGGCGCGCGTCGACGCCGAGATCGCGGCGCTGGGCGACAGCACCGCGCTCGCCGCGAAGCACGCCGAAAGCGTGAAAACCGCCGAAGCGGCCGAAGCGGCGATCGCCGCCGCCGAAGCGGCATTGCATGAGGCCGAGGCCGGTCGCGAAGCGACAGCCGCGGACCTCGCAGGCGTCGAGGCGGGACTCGCCGAAGCGCGCGCCGCGCTGGCGGCGCTTGAGGGTGAAGCGACGACGCTCGAACGCGCGCTGGCTACTGCGCGCAGCGACGGAAACCGCGTCCTCGACCAGCTTCGCGTGGCGCCGGGTTACGAAGCCGCGCTCGCTGCCGCGCTCGGCGACGACCTCGATGCCGGTACGGACAAGGACGCGGCACGCAGTTGGGGTGGCGCCGATGCGGCGAAGGACGACCCCGCGCTGCCGGCCGGCACCAGCCCGCTTGCCGAATATGTGAAAGCACCCGCCGCACTCACCCGTCGCCTGGGTCAGGTCGCAGTTGCCCAAACCGACGCTGGCCAGCCACTCGCGGTCGGTCAGCGCCTCGTTACCATCGACGGCGTGATGCGCCGCTGGGACGGCTTCGTCACGCGCGGCGACGGCGCGACCGCGACCGAGCGGCTACAGCGCCAGAATCGCCTCGACGCACTCGCGGCGCAGCGCCCGCAGGTCGAACTGGGGGTGCAGGAACTACGCGACCGCCGCGACGCCGCCGCGGCAAGGGCATCCGAACTCACCGAAGCCGCCGCGGCGGCACGCAAGGCGCTCTCCGCTGCCGACGAGGCGCGCCGGACCGCGCTGCGCGCCGCGGATCAGGCGCAGGCCGCGCTCGACCGGCACCGCGACGCCGCCGCGCTGTTCGACCGGCGCCTCGCCGAGATCGCCGAAGCCGCCAAAGAAGCCGCCGAAACGCTCGCGTCACACGAAGCCGCACTCGCCACACTGCCCGACGACAGTATCGCGCGCGCGGCGCTCGAAGCCGAAGAGCAGGCGGCCGAACGCGCACGCGCCGACGCCGGAACCGCGCGTGACGCACTGGCAGCGCACGAGCGCACCCTCGCAGGCCTCAGCGAACGGCAGGCGGTCGTCAGCGCCGAGATCAAGAGCTGGAAGGCGCGCGCGGGCGAAGCAGCGCGGCGCGTGACCGAGATGGACAAGCGCGCCGACACGCTCGCCGCCGAAGCGGCCAAGCTTGCCGATGCGCCCGCGAAACTCGCCGAACAGCGCGCCGCCGCTGAAGCGCAACAGGCTGCGCTGCGCGAAAAGGTCGCCGCCGCCGAAGCGCAGGAACGCGCCGCCGAAGCCGCGCTGCGCGAGGCCGAAACCGCGCTGGGCGCAATCCGCGAGCGCGTTTCCACCGCGCGTGAGACGCGCGCGGGCGCCGTCGCGCGCTCCGAAAATGCCGAACTTCGCCGCATCGAAATGGGGCGCTTGTCGGGCGAACGCTTCGAATGCCCGCCGCCGCTGCTGCCGCAAAAGGCCGGGTTCGAAAGCGCAAGCGTCGGCGACGCCAGTGCCGAGTCGACGCAGCACGACCGGCTGATCACCGACCGCGAACGGCTCGGTCCGGTCAACCTCGTCGCCGCCGACGAGCTGGTCGAACTCGATACCGAACGCGAGAAGAACGCCGCCGAGATCGAGGAGCTGACGCAAGCCGTCCATCGGCTGCGCGGGTCGATCGGCAATCTCAACCGCGAAGGCCGCGTGCGCCTGCTCGCGGCCTTCGAGGCCGTGAACACCCATTTCCAGCGCCTGTTCACCACCCTGTTCAACGGCGGGCAGGCGCATCTCGAGCTGGTCGATTCGGACGATCCGCTCGAGGCGGGGCTCGAAATCATGGCACAGCCGCCGGGCAAGCGGCTCGGCACGCTGACCCTGCTGTCGGGCGGCGAGCAGGCGCTGACCGCGGTCGCGCTGATCTTTGGCCTGTTCCTGACCAACCCCGCACCGATCTGCGTCCTCGACGAAGTCGACGCCCCGCTCGACGATGCGAATATCGAGCGCTTCTGCGACCTGCTCGACCGCATGGCGCGCGAAACCAACACACGCTACCTGATCGTCACCCACAATGCGGTGACGATGGCACGTATGCACCGCCTGTTCGGGGTAACGATGGTCGAGCGCGGGATCAGCCGCCTCGTCTCGGTCGACCTTGGCGGCGCCGAGGAACTGCTCGCAGCCGAATAGCCCTCAGGGTGCGCTGCCGACCACCAGCATCGCGGCAAAGATCAGGAGGCCGGCGAAACGGTTGCTGCGAAACTTCGCGAGCGCATCCTCGCCGTTCGCCGGATCGAGCGTCACCACCTGCCCCGTGAGGTGAACCGCGGCGGGGAGTAACGCGATCAGCACCAGCGGGTCGGGCCGCACCGCCCACAAGGCGCCGCCCCAGCAGGCGAGCGCGAGCGCGTAGCACATCGCGACGCCGCCCTTCACATGGCGCCCCATCGCACGCGCGCTCGACTTCACGCCGATCAGCATATCGT
Source organism: Pseudomonadota bacterium (assembly GCA_020160755.1). Taxonomy (GTDB): domain Bacteria; phylum Pseudomonadota; class Alphaproteobacteria; order Sphingomonadales; family Sphingomonadaceae; genus Sphingopyxis. Next base: position 117,569 of record JAIUPN010000014.1, on the reverse strand, counting down.
CCTCGATATCCTGGAGCGCATAGATGGTGTCGTATCCGATCACCCATGCGATGCAGCCCGCATAAAGCAACGGCAGCGCCAGCCCGTCGGGTCCGCCCACCGCGATCCACGCGACAAGCGCTCCCCAGCTGAAGACGAGGCCCAGCCACGCCTGCGGCCACCAGGTGATCCGCTTCATGAACGGATAGCCCGCAACGAGGATCAGACTGCCGAGCGCGACGATCTGCGCCGGGCGCGGCAACTGGAGCAGCACCAGTAAACCGACGAGCGACAGCAGCAGGGTCCACAACAGCGCATTTCGCACCGACACCGCGCCGCTTGCGACCGGGCGCGACGCGGTGCGCGCAACCTTCGCATCGAGGTCGCGGTCGACGATATCATTATAGACGCAGCCCGCGCCGCGCATCGCGATCGCACCGGCGAGGAGCCAGAGAAACAGCGGCCAGTGGCTGACGGCGCCGCCGCCGAGCGCCAGCGCCCACGCGCACGGCCAATAAAGCAGCCACCAGCCAATCGGCCGGTCGAGCCGCGCGAGCAGCGCATAGGGCTGCGCCGCGGATGGTAGCATGGCCACGAAACCGCGAAGCTGGCTGTCGGGAGGGTGAGTGGCAGTCATCGGCAGCGGCGCGTGTAGCAGCCGCCGGGCCCGCGATAAATGGCTGATTCGATCCGGCGGCCGCCCGCGATCAGGGGCAGGACGAAACAGTCACCGACGGCGAGGGATTATAGACCTGCGAAAGGTCGCGTCCTTCGCGAATATTGAAAGCCGCCGTCGACCGTATCCGCTGCTTTCCGAGCGCCTTGCCATAGAGCAGGGGCTCGTAATCATAGACGATCTCGACGAACATCACCGCCGTCCCCGTCGCGGCCGTAACCTCCTTGCCAGCCGGTCCCATTCCGGCGAAATCGGTTCCCGTCGCGCCCGTCCCTTGCGGGCCATATTCGGAAGCGACGTTGAGGGTGCCATAGCAACGTTGCCAGTGAATCCACTGCCCGTCATCGGCATTCTGTTCGAGGCTGGAGAGGATGATGCGCCCGTTGGTCGCAAAATTCAGCCCCTTTGCCTGTTCTTCGACCCCCGTGAACACCTCGTTGATGTCGATCTCGCGGATAGAGGGTTGCGACAGGGCGCTTCCGAATGCGATGCGCGATGCATTGTCCGCGGCGCTGAGGCCGATCTGGCTGATCCGCGTCTTGGTCAGCGTCAGATTGGCGATTTCCAGACCGGCAAAGCCGACCAGCACGAGGAACGGAATGGCAAAGGCCATTTCGACCATCACCGTCGCGCGGCAATCGCGCCACAGGCGCGCCATCGCGCGGCGTATCCGGATCAGCCGGGCGATCATGTGCATTTCACCGGATTGGCGTTTGCGCCGGCGTTGTAGGGCTGGTTGCGCAGCACCGTCGACTGCTTGAGTATCGTCATTTGCGGCTGCCCCAGCATCTTCCACACCGGCAGGATGCGGTTGAACTCCATCGATGCGGTATAGAGAACGACATCGTCCGCACCGCCGTTGCCGCTGCGGCCGCGGTCGGCGTCCCAACTGCCATTGGCATTGATATCCTCGAAGCATTCGCCGGCGTCGTAGCTGTTGTTGCCGTTCTTGTCCTTGAACGGTTCGGGTTTGCCGACCGCGTCGAAGCTGTCGTAGGTCTGGCGCGTAAAAGTCACGGTCGCGTCGCCGAACACATTCTTGACCGCCGTGCGGACCTTGTCGTCAAGCGCGGTCTGGCTTGCGGCATTGCCTTCGAGCGTCGAATCGCGCGCGGCCTTCGCGACGGCCCCCTGCAAAACCTGCCGGGCATAGAATTGCCAGCTATAGTCGAAGATGCCCATCAGGAGGAGCAGGAAGAGCGGCGCGGTCAGCGCGAACTCGGTGATCGCGGTGCCACGCTGATGCCCCCGGAGACCCCGCGCGAGGTCGGTGAACCGCCGGGTCATTGCGACAGCCTCAGGCGCGAAATCTGATCGGCAATCGACTGGAATATGCCTTCGAGCTTCTTGTTGCTGCCCGTCTGATAGGCTTTGCCAGTCGTCGCGCACCGGGTGAGCTGGTCGTTCAGCGTCACGCCGAACCCGATCACCCAGATGACCACCGGCGCGTCATTCTGGCCCACGGGCATGTTCTTGGCCCTGGCGCACAATTGCTCGAAGCGGTTGTTGTGGCGATCGACCGCGTCGCCATCATCCGACGCGCCGATCCGCGTAATTACGCGTTCCTGGCCCTGGTGCGAGAAATTGGCGCGCGGCGCGGTCATCGCACCGTCGGTCATGAAGATGATGTGCCGGCTGATCGGACGCTTGTTCGTCACCGTGCTGTTCTCGGTCGCGAAGAGGCCGGTGGGCGAGATGAGGCGTGCGCCCCACGCCATCCCCGAATCATGGTAGGTAAAGCCCTGCGGCTTCAGCTCGGCGATCTTGTCCTTGAACTTCTGCTTGCCCGCATCGTCCATCTCGGTCAGCTTCATCGCGGGGACAGGGCAGGCGCCGGTATCGACGTCCGGGTCCTCGGCCGCCTTGCCAAAGCTGGTGTTGTTGCTCGTGCTGTCGCTGGTAGCCGAACCCGAGCGGCTATAAGCAAAATCGGCGAGGAACATCTTCCATTTGGTGTCGTCGTTCGACGTCGGCACCATGTTGACGTCCATGTCGTACGCGTCGGCCGGCGCGGTCGTGCTCTTGTTGAAAGTGGTGGTCTTGCGCTCCATGATGCAGCCGTCCCAGTTGGACGTGAGATCGGCGCCGTTCGTCCCGGTGTTGAAGGTCATGTTCGCACCGCCCTTGCCGCCCGAAACATTGAAGGTGCGGTTTTCGTAGCGATATTGGCTGAAGGTTCCGTTGGATCTGTAGAGCGGCGTGCGCGAAGGCACCGTCACCGAATCGGAAATCCACGCCGGATTGGCGGTGTTCAGAATGGCGCCGACATTGACCGTGCCGCTGTACGGAACGATCCCGAAGCGCAACCGTCCATCGCCGATCTCGGCCTTGGTCAGCGTATCGAAGAACACCATCGCCGCGTTGCGCAGCCCGACGATTTTCGAATCCGAATCGCCCGGATTTTTCGACTCCATCGACCCGGTGACGTCGAGCACGAGGACCACGTCGGTGTTGGAAATTTCGAGCTTGGCGGCGCAGTTCGCCGTCAGATTGAACTGATCGGTCCCGAACATGAACATGATCGCCGACGGCAGGATCGCGCTGGCGACGCCGTTGACGTCTGTCTTGCTGACGCTCGCCGTCGAAGTGAAGCTGATATTCTTGCTGCCGTAGACGTCGGTCGGGAAGTTGAAGTTGAACATCTTGTTCGCTTCGGCCTTCTGGGGGTCGGCATAGTCCCCGCCCGCCATCGCGCGGCGGCCGGCAAGCACCCCGGCATCGCAGGCCTGCTGCAAGCGCAGTTGGGCCATATAGGCGCGGCCGATGTCGACTGCCGAACCGACGATCCCGATCACCGGCACGACGGCGGCAGCCGTCAGCATCAGGGCGTTGCCGCCCTGATCGCGCAGAAGCTTTTTGGTGCCGAGCCGCAAGCGGCTCAATACGGTCCCTCGCATGGTTTAACCCCTCTTCGGCCCGCGGCACGCCCCACCAGATGGGCCGCTGGTATTCTCGCACTAGGGGAGGACTGCTTACCAAAATGCTAATCCGGGGCGGCTGCGACGGCTGACACCGGCGAATTTGACCCGGAACGGGACACAGGGGATCGCCCCGCGGCAAAGGATGCACAAAATATCGCCTTCTGCTATCGCGCAGCGATGCCCGCGACTCCCGCCTGGCCGCCCGCCAGCACGCCCCGCCTGTTTGTCGATTTCCCGCTGGGACCCGATGCCGCCCCGCTGATCGACGGTGCCGCCGCACATTATCTGCTCGGCGTCATGCGAATGAAGGCGGGCGACCCGGTCCTCCTCTTCGACAATCGCAGCGGCGAGTGGCTGGCGATCATTGCCGACACGGCGAAGCGATCGCTGACGCTGCGCATCGAGCGTCAGATGCGCGCAATCGAGAAGGTTCCCGACCTCTGGCTTTGCTTTGCGCCGGTAAAGAAAGCGCGCCTCGACTGGATCATCGAGAAGGCGACCGAACTGGGCGTGGCGCGGTTGCAACCGGTGATCACCGAGCGCACGATCGTCGAGCGCGTCAAGCAGGAGCGGATCGAAGCGCAGATCATCGAGGCGTGCGAACAATGCGGACGCACCGCGCTTCCGACGATCGCCGAACCCGTCAAATTGCCGCAGCTATTGAAGGACTGGCCGGCCGACCGTGCGCTGCTGTTCGCCGACGAGGCGGGCGGGGTCCCGCTCGCGGACATCGCAGCCCCCGCGCCCGCGGCGATCCTGACGGGGCCCGAAGGCGGCTTCACGACACGCGAGCGCGATATGCTGGTGGCGCACGCCGCGGTGCGCCGGATCACGCTCGGCCCGCGTATCCTGCGCGCCGAAACCGCCGCGATCGCCGCGGTCAGCCTGTGGATGGCGCAGCATGGCGACTGGTCGGACGCATAACGAAATTCTGTCCCACGGCCGAACAGAAATGCGGCCAAGTCACCGATTTTAACCGGATATTAGCTATGCGGACGCCATAGCGGCGTCATGCAACGGCGGGACCAGAGCCGATACCGCTGGCGTGGGGGCCAGTGTTTGCAGTCTGTGCGAGCATGTATCATGCTTGTCTGGCTGGCCTTCGGGCTGGCCGCGAATCCCGCCGCCGCACAGACCACGAGCAGTTACAGCAACACGACGACCGGCACGATCAGCGAAAGCGCAACATCGTGCACCGGCCCGATGGTGCGGAGTTTCACCGTCGCAGCCAACGCGCAAGTCACCGACGTCAATATCGGCGTCCAGTTCACGCACAGCTATCGCGGCGACGTGCGCGCCACATTGATCTCGCCGGCGGGAACAGTGGTCAACCTGATCACCAATGTCGGGACGTCGGCCGACAATCTGAACGTCCTGTTCGACGATAGTGCAGCGGCGAGCATCACGACGCATACCACAAACGACAACACGACCGCAGCCCCCCCCTATCAACGGACGTTCCGTCCCGAAGGTTCGCTCGCAAGCTTCAACGGACAGGGTTCGGCGGGCACCTGGCAGCTCACCATCTGCGATTCGCTGAACGGCGACAGCGGCGCCTTCACGCGGTCCGACCTGACGCTGACGACGGTGCCGGCTTCGCCCTACGCCGACCTGTCGATGACCAAGTCGGTGAGCAATGCTGCGCCGGCGTCCGGGACCAGCATCGATTATGTGCTGAGTGTCACCAACGCGGGCGCATCGACGCTGACCGCGACCGGCGTCGCGGTGCAGGACACGCTGCCCGCGGGCTTCACCTTCACCAGTGCCGCAGGCTTCGGCAGCTATAACAGCACGACCGGCGTCTGGACCGTCGGCAGCATCCCGCCGGGTACGACGCGGACGCTGACGATTTCCGGCACCGTGACCGCGACCGCGGGAGCGAGCGTCACCAATATCGCCGAGATCAGCGCCTCGTCGGCGTTCGACCCCGATTCGACCGCCGGCAATGCCGCCGCGGGTGAGGATGATACTGACAGCGCGAGCTTCACTGTGTCGGGCACCCGCGTCGCGGGCACGGCGCCGACGCTCGTCTGCCCGGTCGGCACGACGGTGCACGACTGGGACAGCGTCAGCTGGTCCGCGGGGACGACAAGCGGCAGCTATGCCCTGACCGCAATCGGCACGATGAATTTCAACATCGCGATCAGCGGCGGGGCCTTCCTCAACAACGCCACCTATGGCGGCCAGTCGCCGACACGCCAGAATGTTGTCACCGGCGGGCTTGCGCCTGCGCAATTTTCGATATTCGAAATCGCCGATTTCACCAGCCAGGCGGGCGCGATCACCTCGACGATCGCCTTGCCGACCGCGGTGCCGGGCGTGCAGTTCCGCGTGTTCGACATCGATTATGCCGCCGGGCAGTTCGCCGACCGCTTGACCGTTATGGGCAGTTTCAACGGCGCTCCCGTCACGCCCACGCTCACCAATGGCATCAGCAATTATGTCATCGGCAACAGCGCTTATGGCGACGCCACTTCGGCCGACGGCAGCGCCAACGGGAACGTCGTGGTGACCTTTGCCGCGCCGGTCGACACCATCGTCATTACCTATGGCAGCCACGGCCTCGCACCTGCCGATCCGGGGCAGCAGGGCGCCGCGATACACGACATCACATTCTGCCGCCCGACCACCAACCTGACGATCGCGAAGACGAGCAGCGTCGTCAGCGATCCGGTGAATGGCGCGACCAATCCCAAGGCGATCCCCGGCGCGACGATGCGTTACTGCATCCTCGTCACCAACAATGGCAGCGGCACCGCGACCGGCGTCAATGTCGCCGACGCACTGCCCGCGAGCACGGCCTTCGTTCCGGGTTCGCTGCGCAGCGGCACGAGCTGCGCGGGCGCCGTAACGGTCGAGGACGACAATGCGAGCGGCGCCGACGAAAGCGACCCGTTCGGGGCCTCGATCAGCGGCGCAACCGTCGCCGCGACGACGCCGACGCTGCTTCCCGCGAACGCGATGGCGGTCGCCTTCGACGTGACGGTCAACTGATGTCCGGCCGTCCCCCGACCCGCCTCGCGCGACGCGGCATCCTTGCCGTTGTTGCCGCAGCGCTGGCGATCGCTCCGCCTGCATCGGCGCAGCGCGTGATCGTCAATCCGTCGTTCGAAGCGAACAATCCGCAAGGCGCTGGCGCGGCCAATTACGAAATCTATTCGAACGGCTCGGTTACCGGCTGGGATTCGGCGTCGGGCGAAATCGAGCTGTGGGATACGAATTTCCAGGGTGTACCCGCCTATGAAGGCTCGGTCTTCGCCGAAATGAACGCCAACGTCCCCGGCGCGCTCTATCAGAATATCTGCATGGTCAACGGCGAGACGATCGGCTGGACCTTCGCCCACCGCGCGCGCTCGGGCGGCTCCGCAACACAGACCGCCCGTTTCCAGATCGCGAACAGTTCGGGCACGCTGATCCAGAGCCTCGCGAGCCAGTCGTCGACGGTGAACAATGTCTGGAACGTCAACACCGGGTCGACGACCTATAGCGGCGCGTCGGGTATCCAGCGCGTCCAGTTCATCACGACCGATGCCGGCAGCGTCGGCAATTTCCTCGACGACATCCGGATCACGCTCAATCCCTTCATCGAGCTGTCGACCGCCGCGGCTTCAGGCGTCGAATCAATCGCGACCACGAACCTCCCGACGCTGACCGTCAACGGAACATTGTTTGCCGCGCGCACGGTGAATGTCAGTATCACCGGCGGCACCGCCACGCGCGGCACCGACTATACGACCCCCGGCGGCGGCGCGACCTTCACGGTGACCATTCCTGCGGGCACCTATCAGAACGCAGCCGTTCCGCTCGGCATCCAGATCATCGACGATACCGCGACAGAGGGCAGCGAGACGATCGAGATCGCACTGAACAGCGGCACCGGCTACACCGTTTCGAGCACTACGAGCTGCGGCGGCGCGGCGCGCACCTCCAGCACTTACACGATCACCGACAATGATTCGCCCGTCGTGCTCGCCAAAAACTGGACGAACGGTATCACGGGCGACGCGGTCAGCCTGTCGATATCGGGCGGGCTGCTGCCGACCGCGGGGAGTTCGACCGTCGGCGGCACCGCGACCAACGCGACCGCGATCGCGACGGCGGGCAGCACGCTCACGCTGACCGAAGCCTATACGACGGGTGCCGCCGCGAACTACAACAGCAGCATCGAATGCCGGCGGAGCAGCGACAATGCCGTCGTCGCAACATCGGGCAGCGGGCTCAGCCGCACGGTGGTGATGCCTTCGGGCAGCTCGCTTACCTGTACCTGGACGAACAGCCGCAAGTCGGCGACGCTCGTCGTCCGCAAGACATGGGTCAACGCGAAGCTCGCCGACGCGGCCACCGTCGCCACGAGCGGGCTGATCAACAACGCCAGCATCCTTTCGGTCGCCAATTCGGCGAACGAAACCGATACCAACGCAGCGGTCACCGTTTATGCCGCCGAGGCCGCGACACTCGCCGAGACCTTCTCGGTGGGCAGCGCCGCCAACTACACCGCCGCGCTCGCCTGCACCGGCAACGCCAACGCGCTTTCGGGCAGCGTGCTGACCGTGAACGCGGCCGACACAGCGATCATCTGTACCTTCACAAACAGCCGGATCGCGCAGCAATTGCGGCTGGCGAAACTATGGTCGGGCGCGACGACCGGTCACACCGCAAGCGCAACGACGAGCGGCGGCACGGCGAACGCCAGTTTCAGTTCGACCGCGCCCACCGCAACCAGCGGCACGCTGGTTACCGTACGCGCCGGCGACGTGATTACATTGCCCGCCGAAACCTATGGCGGCGGCGCGGTCGCCGCGCTCTACAATGCGACGGTCGAATGCACCGGCGGCAGCCCGCTTGCCAGCGGCGCGACCGGCCGCACGCTGACGATCGGGGGCAGCACAACCGCCACGACCTGCACCTACACCAACGCCTATGTGCTGCCGCTCGCCATCGCGAAGACATCGCTCGCGTACAGCGACCCCGTCAACGGCACGAGCAACCCGAAACTGATCCCCGGCGGCTTTGCCGACTACAGCCTGACGATCACGGCTCCCTCGGGCACCGCGCCCACGAGCAACAGTGTGATCGTCACCGACGCGATCCCGTCGAACCTCGCCCTGTTTGTCGGCACCTACAGCCCGGGCCCCGGACCGGTGCTCTTTACGCCGGGCGGCAGCGGGCTGACCTATGGCTTCACCAGCCTCTCCAGCACCGCGGACGATCTCGAATTCTCGAACAATGGCGGCGCCAGCTGGACCTATGTTCCGACCGTCGACGCCAACGGGGTTGATACAAACATCACCCACGTCCGCGTCCGGCCAAAGGGCGCAATGGCACCGGGATCGAGCTTCACGATCAACCTGCGCGCGCGCGTCAAATAGGGCCGTCGCAACAGCGGATTGCATTCTGTACCGAACCGTCTAAATGCGCAAAATGAGCACGCGCACCGCCTCGGACAGCAACGATCCCATCGTCGAAAGCCGCGACCAGCTCGCGGTCCCCATGATCAAAGGCGAAAAGCCCAAGGACCGCTGGCGCATCGGCACCGAGCACGAGAAATTCGTGTATCGCACCGCCGATCATCGCGCCCCCTCCTATGACGAGCCCGGCGGCATCCACGACCTGTTGATGGCGCTCACCCGCTTCGGCTGGGAACCGGTGATCGAGGGCGGCAAGGTGATCGCGCTCGCGGGCAGCGACGGCACCGTCAGCCTCGAACCCGCGGGTCAACTGGAACTGTCCGGCGCACCGCTCGAAAATCTGCACCAGACCTGCGCCGAGACCGGCCGCCACCTCAAACAGGTGAAGGAAGTCGGCGCCGAACTCGGACTGGGTTTCCTCGGCCTCGGCATGTGGCCCGACAAGACGCGCGCCGAACTCCCGATCATGCCCAAGGGCCGCTACAAGATCATGCTCGACCATATGCCGCGCGTCGGCACGATGGGGCTCGACATGATGCTGCGCACCTGCACGATCCAGACCAACCTCGACTATTCTTCCGAGGCCGACATGGTGCAGAAGTTCCGCGTGAGCCTCGCGCTGCAGCCGCTCGCGACCGCGCTCTTCGCCTCGTCGCCCTTCACCGAGGGCAAGCCCAACGGCTATATGTCGTACCGCAGCCACATCTGGACCGACACCGACCCCGCACGCACGGGAATGCTGCCCTTCGTGTTCGAGGATGGCTTCGGTTACGAGCGCTATGTCGACTATATGCTCGACGTGCCGATGTATTTCGTCTTCCGCGACGGCAAATATATCGATGCCGCCGGGCAGAGCTTCCGCGACTTCCTGAAGGGCGAGCTACCCGCATTGCCCGGCGAGAAGCCGCGCCTTTCCGACTGGAACGACCATCTGTCGACCGCCTTCCCCGAAGTGCGGCTGAAGAGCTTCCTCGAAATGCGCGGCGCCGATGGCGGCCCGTGGAACCGCATCTGTGCGCTGCCCGCCTTGTGGGTCGGCCTGCTTTACGACCAGGGCGCGCTCGACGCGGCGTGGGATCTCGTCAAGGGCTGGGGCATCGAGGAACAGCAGGTGCTGCGCGATGCCGTCCCGAGCGAAGGCCTCGACGCCCCCGCGCCCGGCGGCGGCACCGTCGGCGAGCTCGCGCACCGCGTCCTCGACATCGCCGCCGCGGGGCTCGCGGCGCGCGGCGAGGTCAATTCGATGGGCGACAATGAGGTCGGCTTCCTCGAACCGCTCCGCCGCATCGCTGCGAGCGGCAAGTCGCCCGCGCACGACCTGCTCGACCGGTATGAAGGCCCGTGGGGCGGCGATCTGACGAAGATTTACGACGAACTCAGCTTTTAACCCGCCCCGGCACAGGACGTGCGCCGCGCTGCGTAAAAGTGCAGCAATTGCGCAACACTGATGACACGAACGTCAGCGCACCCCGCTTCGGCGATTGATTGCGCGCGCCCGCGAAGCCAAAGAGGCTCCGGTTTTTCCACTCTCCCATCGTCAACTCTGTTTCAGGAAGCTCGCCCATGCGCCACTTTCCTTCCACTATCGCTATAGGCGCCGCCCTCGCCGCCGCCGGCTGGGCCGTCCCCGCCACCGCACAGGACGCGCCCGCCGCAACCGACGACGCCGGCCTCGGCGAAATCATCGTCACCGCGCAGCGCCGCGAACAGAATATCCAGGACATCCCGCTTTCGGTCGACGTCGTCAGCGGTGCAAAGCTCGACGCGATCAATTCGGGCGGCGGCGACATTCGCGCGCTGGCCGGCCGCGTTCCCAGCCTCAACATCGAAAGCTCGTTCGGCCGCACTTTCCCGCGCTTCTATATCCGCGGGCTCGGCAACACCGATTTCGACCTCAACGCCTCGCAGCCCGTCAGCCTCGTCTACGACGACGTCGTGCTCGAAAACCCGATTCTCAAGGGCTTCCCGATTTTCGACCTCGACCGCGTCGAAGTTCTGCGCGGGCCGCAGGGTACGCTGTTCGGCCGCAACACCCCCGCGGGCATCGTCAAGTTCGACAGCGTTCGTCCCGACCGCGACGGCGGCTATGTCAAGGCGAGCTACGGCCGCTTCAACTCGCTCAATCTCGAAGGCGCCGCGGGCGGCCACCTCTCGGATACCGTCTCGGCGCGCCTTTCCGCGATGTACCAGCGCCGCAGCGACTGGGTCGATAATCTCGCGACCCCCGACAAGAACGACCTCGAAGGTTATGAAGATGTCGCGGTCCGCGGCCAGCTCCAGTTCGAACCGACCGACCAGCTCAAGCTGCGCTTCACCGGCCAGTATCGCAATTTCGACGGTACCGCGCGTGTGTTCCGCGCCAATATCTTCCGCCCGGGCAGCAACGATCTGATCTTCTACCCCGGCGTGCAGAACCCCGGTCAGACGCCCGCCGCACCGGTCGATTTCGACCGCAATGTCGTGCGCACCGACGGGATCAATTTCCAGAAACTGGAACTCTATAACGCCGCCGCGACGCTCGAATATGACTTCGGCCCCATCACGCTGACCTCGGTCACCGCTTACTGGAACGGCAATTACGACAGCCGCGGCGACGTCGATGGCGGGTTCGGCGCCGCCTTCCTGCCGAATTCGGGTCCGGGGATCATCCCCTTCCCCGCCCAGTCGCAGGATCAGGTGCCCAGCCTCGACCAGCTCACGCAGGAAATCCGCATCGCGTCGAACCCCGGCAGCGCGATCGATTATCAGGCGGGCTTCTTCTACTTCGATGAAAATATCGACATCGGTTCGATCAATTACGACAACCCCACCGACACGACGCCCAGCGTCGTCGCGATGCAGCGGCAGGATTCGCGCGCATGGGGCCTGTTCGGGTCGGTCACAATTCCCGTCACCGAGCAGCTCAAGCTGACCGCCGGCGCGCGCTATAATGAGGATCGCCGTCGCATGACGGTCGACCGCAACGGCTTCTTCGGCGCGATCGGCACCGGCTTTGCCGCGGTGAAGGACGACAATCTGACGTGGGACCTGTCGGCGACCTACGAAGCGTCGGATGCGGTCAACCTCTACGCCCGCGTCGCCAAAGGCTATCGCGCGCCGAGCATCCAGGGCCGCGCGCTGTTCGTCTTCACGACGGTGCAGGACGCGATCAGCACCGCCGACAGCGAAACGATCATGTCCTACGAAGCCGGGATCAAGACCCAGTTCGACCGGCGCGTCCGCTTCAACCTGTCGGGCTTCGTCTACGACCTCAAGGATGCGCAACTCACCGCGGTCGGCGGCACGATCAACACCGCCCGCCTGATCAACGTCGACAATGTCCACGGATATGGCTTCGAAGCCGAACTCGACGCGCGTCCGGTCGACAATATGGTCCTGACCGCGGGCATCAGCTACAACAACGCAAAGATCGACGATCCGAACGCCTTCATCACCGGGTGCGGCGGCGGCTGTACCGTGCTCGATCCGGTTCGCCCCGGATCGCCGGGCATCTATTCGATCGACGGCAACCAGCTGCCGCAGGCGCCGAAATGGTCGATCAACTGGACCGCGGGTTATGGCGTGCCGGTCGGCAACGGCGAAGTCTATGTCTTCACCGACTGGGCATACCGTTCGAAGGTCAATTTCTTCCTCTATGAATCGGCCGAGTTCAACGACGATCATATGCTCGAGGGCGGGTTGCGCGTCGGGTATCGCACCGACCGCTATGACATCGCCGCCTTTGCGCGCAACATCACGAACGACGTGTCGGCGGTGGGTGCGATCGATTTCAACAATTTGACCGGCTTCGTCAACGAGCCCCGCATCTGGGGCATCGAGGCGGGTTACAAATTCTAGGAATGCTTCCGGTCCGCGCGGGTTTTCCTTTCGCGCGGACCGGCCTTCGCATCCGAATATTTCCATGTTATCATCGCCCTGCAACGATGTGGGAGACGATGATGTCCCGTTTGACCGCCAGCCTTGTCGCCGTCGGCCTGTTGGCCAGCCCGGCGGCCGTTTTCGCCAGCGACGTGAATTCGGCCGCCGACTTCGGCGCCAGCGCTTATGGCAATGCCGTCCGTATCTACCCCCGCACCCGCGAGGAAGAGCGCAAATGGCTATTGCAGCGGCTGGAAGCGGTATGCGACAGCAAGCTGCGGTCCGACCAGCGCCGCTGCGACCACGCGTGGCGCATCATCGCCGACGGCTATGCTCAATTGCAGGCGCGCCGCGCCGCCGAAGCCGCGAGCGCCACCACCGATCCGCTGAAGGATTAGGCGACCGGCCCGATACGCGGGTCGGGTTCGAGCCGAATGAGCGGACGCGTCCGCCCTGTCAACTTCGCGAACAGGCGCGGCACCAGTGCATTCGCCTGCGCCCAGTTCCAGTAAGCGACATAGGCCGGATCGGCGAGGAGATGCTTCTCCTCGGTCTTCGCGCGCCAGTAATAGACGCCGCTGACGAGGCCGAGCAGCACGACGTTGCGCGCGCCCTCGACCCAGCCACCCGCGGTGACGAGGAAGGGCAGCGACCCGATCCACCAGGTCATATTCTTTGAAATATAGGCGGGATGGCGCGTGAAGGCGTAGGGCCCGTGGGTGATGATGCCGCGGTGCGTCAGGTTCGAAAAGCGGATCCCGAATGCCATCGTCGCCCAGCTGTAGACCGCGGTCAGCAGCACGAGCGCGATCGCCCACACGGTCAGCAACCCGTCATGCCCCGCCAGCCAATAGCCCCAGTCGGAGCCGTACATCTGGTAATCGAGCGGCCCGCCGCTCATCAGGATGAAGGGCGGATAGCAGATGAGCGCCGCGACCCACGCCATGCCATAGGGGTTGGCGGTGCGGATATGCGCGTCGAGCGGCTTAAGGGTCAGGATATAGCCGACCGTCGCGATATGGACGTCGATCAGGTAGAGGAAATTGATCGTCCAGATGCCCGTCCTGTAGGGATTGGCGAGGATCTCGCTCATCGGCACGGTGACCAGCGCCGAGAAATTGCCGGGGACGATCGAGAGCATGAAAGCGGTGAAAAAGCCCTTCACCGCCCAAGCGCGCAGATGGTGCCCGATGGCACGGCCGTCGACGGGCTGGCCGGGCGCGATCAACCAGCGGCCGAAGGCGTAGCAACCGTCGCGCGGCTCGACCATGCGGCGGTCGAGCCACAACATATAGGGCACCGAAACGAGCAGCAGCCACGGAATCACCGTTTCGAGGAGCTGCATCGAGAAGGCGTAATTGCCCTCCCAATAATAGCGCATCGTCGCATAGGTCAGCGCGATCAGCCCCCATGTCGCCCAAAGTCCGGCGAGCTTGGTCAGGCCGATATCGACCGTCTCGCGCCAGGGACGTCGCTGCGCCCAGTCGATGCCGGTCGACGGATTGCGGTGCACCTTGTCAACGAACACCGACCATAAAACCATCGGGATACCGCAGGCGAGGACGCTCGCGATCGCCGAGTTCGGCCCGCTCATCGGTCCGCGGGTTCCCCAGTCGATCCCGAGGAAGGCTGCGATCTCGGGCGCGAAACGCGCGATGAGCAAATAGCTCACCAGCCCCGCGAGCCCGACGATACCGACCCCCGCGCTGACCGCCGAACGCGGGCGCGTGTCCGCCGGCACCGACGGGTCGCCCGCCGATTCGTGCGGGCTGGGTTGAGCAGAATTGACCATGATATTCACCCGCTTAGCCCTAGCCGAAAATGGTAAGCAAGCCGTCAATACAAAAGGTCGATTCGCCCGCCATTTCCCGCCAGATTGGCAGTGTTCCGGCACTTTGACACCGTTCACCGCGCGATGGTTTCGACTCGGCGCGACTCGGCGCGCAAAGATTCGCACCGCCCCGATCGGCCTGATACAGCGCGCATCAATCGGGGCGGAGGGCTCCAATAAAACACAAGATGGGGTCGCCACTTGTCATCGAAAACAACGGGCCTGCGCGATTTGCGCCAGCGTTTTTCTGCGCTGTTTCAGGACCATGAAATCTTCGTTCGCACGCACGGCCATGTCCGTTTCCTGCGCGTCAGCGCCGTCTGGCAAAAGCGCGTCGCGCTGATCGCCGCTGTTGTCCTGCTCGCATGGGCCGGCGCGACGCTGGCGGTGCTCGTCAACCAGCTCCTCACCTCGGGTGAGCGCGCTGCGGTCGCGCAGCAACAGGCCGCGGCCGCCGCGTCCGAAGCGCGTATCGCGAAATACCGCGACAATGTCGCCGAAACCGCAGCCGACCTCGAAGACCGGCAGGAACAGCTGGAAGAATGGTCGAAAGTCCATTTCGGCGTCGAACCCGCAGCGGTGACGCCCGAGATTGGCACCGAAGGCGCGGCCCCGGCCGCCGCCGACAAGGCACCGCTCAAGACGAGTGCGATGATCGATCCGAACCTGCCGCCCGAAGCGCAGATCCTCGCCCGCCTCGAAGCGCGGCAGGAAGATTTCGCGACGCGCCTGCTGACCGCGGTCAACGAGCGCGCGGCAAAGGCCGAGGGCGCCGTCGCCAAATTGGGCATGAACCCCGCAGCGCTCGTTCGCAACGCCGCGGCCGGCCGCGGTGGTCCGTTCATCCCCTATCGTGGCCGCGCCGGCCGTGCGAGCACGCTCGGCAAATCCTTCGCCGCGCTTGAAAGCGCCTTGTTTCGCATGGAAGTGCTCGAACGCACGCTCGTCGCGATCCCGTCGGGCCAGCCCGCGAACGTCCTGATGCTCTCGTCGAGCTTCGGCTATCGCAGCGATCCCTTCACCGGCGCGGGCGCGATGCATTCGGGGCTCGATTTCCCCGGTCCGATCGGGACCCCGATCCTCGCCGCCGCCCCCGGCCGCGTTGTCTATGTCGGGCAGAAGTCGGGTTACGGCAATGTCGTCGAAGTCGATCACGGCCAGGGCATCCTGACCCGCTATGCCCACTTGTCGGGCTTCACCTCGACCGTCGGCGCGCAGGTCGCCGCGGGGCAGCAGATCGCCAAAATGGGTTCGACCGGCCGTTCGACCGGCAGCCACCTGCATTTCGAAGTCCGTTTGAACGGCGTCGCGGTCAACCCGCGCCGCTTCCTGGAGGCCAAAGCCGATGTTCTCGAAGTCAAAGACGACGCCCGCCAGCGAGTCGGTTCCGTCGCTGCCGTCCGTGGTGCCCGCTAAGATGGCGACCGGCGCGCGTCATACGACCTTTTCGATCCTCGGATCGGATGTCGTCGTCACCGGCAATGTTGCCGCCAGCGTCGACCTGCATGTCGATGGCAAGATCGACGGCGACCTGAAATGCGCCAACCTCGTCCAGGGCGAGGCGAGCGAGATCAAGGGTTCGGTCGTCGCCGAAACCGCGAAGATCGCGGGCCTGCTCGACGGCGCGATCGAGGCGAAAACGCTGATCGTCCACGCCACCGCGCGGATCACCGGCGACGTGACCTACGAGAGCATCACGATCGAAAACGGCGGCAAGGTCGAAGGCAAGCTCAGCCACCGCCGCCATGGCGCCGCAAAAGCCCCGCCGCCGCTCGAGGTCATCGAAAACAAGTCGGCGTCCGCCGGCCTCTGACCCGTCCGGACCGTTAAGGGGCCGCGCCACGGCGCGGCCTTTTCAATTCGACCGCGCGACCTCACGGTCCGGCGCGCTTCCGGTTACGTCATGGTGCCGCTGGACAACGACCTTGTTCCGCCCGCCGCGCTTCGCATCGTAGAGTGCCTCATCGGCGAGCCGGTACAGCTGCTGGAAATCGCACGCAGGCCGCACTTCGGCGACCCCGACGCTGGCGGTGACCAGCCGGTCACCCACCGCTTCATTGTGATCGCAGGCGGCGATGCCGCGCCGGATGCTTTCGGCGAAGCGGGCGAGAATAATCCCTTCCATCCCGATCGTCAGCAACCCGAACTCCTCCCCGCCGAGCCGCGAGACGGTGCACATCGGCCCCTCCCACCGCTCGATCCGCCGCGCGATGCCGCACAGCACCGCGTCGCCCGCATCATGGCCGTGGATGTCGTTGATCGACTTGAACCGGTCGATATCGACGAGCAGCAAGGCCGCGGGCAGATTGTCGGCGCGCGCGCGGTCGAGGAGCGGCGTCACGCTCTCGACGAAACCGCGGCGGTTGGGCAAGCCCGTCAGCGGATCGCGCCGCGCGAGTTGCTGCGCTTTCGCTGCGGCACTGCGCGCATGGTCGCGTTCGATCCGAAGGTGCGCGAGCCGCCGCGTCGCCGCCGCGGCGAGCCACAGCGCCTGCCAGGTCGCCGCGACGAGGACCATCAGCTTCGATCCGCCGCCCCAGAATCCATCCTCGACATCGACGATATGGATGATGGCGAGCATCGCCATCGGCAGCCCCCAGGCGGCCAGGAAATCGCGCGCCTCGACCGATCCGCGCCGCCACGCCCAGCCGATACAGGCGGTCACCGCCAGCAGGTCGGCGATGATGACCAATCCCAATATGTCGGCGAGCAGTCCGAGGCTGTCGCCGCGGATCAGCGCGAGCGGGAGACCCGCGACCCCGACGCCGAGACCGAGGATGAGCGCTGTGGTCCGCAGCCACGTCGGCACTCTGCCGCGATCGACGGCCGTCACCGCGCTGACCGTCGCGAGCGCGATCGCAAGGCACGCAAGAAAAGTGCAGATCTGGGTCGTCACCGTCCCGGCCAGCCCCGGCACGAGCGCAAGATGGACTTGCGACCAGAGGGTTCCCCAGAGCAGCATCGTACCCGCCCACGCCGCCTGCCATGCCAGATATTGCCGGCGCACGGCGACGGCGAGCGACAGGCTGTAGATGCAGCTGATGAGCAGCAGCATGAGCGCCGCCCCGACCGCGGCGGCCATACCCGCGGACTGCATTCCCGCGTCCGCCTTCGGGATGGCCCGCGCGTGGACGAACTCGATGTCCGAAAGGCTGTCGAAGCGCATCGTCACCGCGGTCAGCGGGACGTTACGGTCGGGCGCCTCGAACAATATCTGCCCGCCCGCGCGCCAGTGCGACCCATAATCGCCCGCGCGCACGCCGCTCCAGCGCGTCGTACCGTCGGCGTAGGTAAAGGCGACGGCGAGCCGGTCGAACCGCGATTGATGGACCATCAGCGCGACATCGCCGCGCTGCGCCGCCGCGTCACCCAATGGCGCGCGAAGCCAGAGGCTGCCCTGCTGATACCCCGCGGGCGTCCCTTGACAGGAAAAACGTAGCGCAGACAGGCTCTTGTCGGGAAGCGTTGTATCGCTGACCGCATGACAGACATCACGATCGACATCGAGCGCCCGCGCGGTCGCCGGCGCCGCCGGCCAGCCGAGCAGAAGGGCAGCGAGGCCCGGCACGAGCCAGCTGCACAGCTTTGTCACAAGATCGCCGGCGGCAGTCATGCCATCCCTATCGCATGAAACTGTTCGAGAAATGTTTACCATCGTCCGGAAAACCGCGGGTTCAATGCCGGTCGGGGCGGCCGACCCGCATCCGCACCATGATCCGGTCGCCCAGCCCGACGCCCTCCGCCTTCTGGATCGCGACCTTGATCGGCAGCAAATAGCTTCCGTCGCGCGGGAAGAGCGAGGTCGCGAACTCGCTCTTCCCGACGGTCGCCACCACGGGCACGACGCCCCAGCCATAGCTCTCGGTCATCGCGGCATAGCGGATCGCGCCGACATGCGTGTCGGGAATCGCGGCAAACAGAAAGGGGGCGGGGCCGCGCCATTCGACGATCGCGGCTTCGAAGATGATCGCGTCATCCACGGGCATCAGTTCCTCGGCGCCTGCCGCCGATAGCTGAGCGCCTCGGCAATATGGATGCGGCCGATGTCGGCGGCGCCCGCCAGATCGGCGATCGTCCGCGCGACGCGCAATATCCGGGTGTAGCCGCGCGCCGACAGCCGCATCGCCTCGGCCGCCTGTGCGAGCAGCTTGCGGCCGGCCTCGTCGGGGGTCGCGACGGTTTCGAGCAGCTCGCCGTCGACCTCGGCATTGGTCCGCGCCTTGTGCCCGGCATAGCGCGCGGTCTGGGCATCGCGCGCCGCCGCGACACGCGCCGCGACCTCTGCGCTACCCTCGGCGGGCGGCGGCAGGACGAGGTCGGCGGCGCTCACCGCCTGCACCTCGACATGCAGGTCGATGCGGTCGAGCAATGGCCCCGACAGCTTTGCCTGATAATCGGCGGCGCAGCGCGGCGCGCGGCTGCACGCGAGCGCGGGATCGCCGAGGTGGCCGCAGCGGCACGGGTTCATCGCGGCGACAAGCTGGACGCGCGCCGGGAAGGTCACATGCGCGTTGGCGCGCGCGACGCTGACCTCGCCCGTTTCGAGCGGCTGGCGCAGCGAATCGAGCACGCCGCGCTGGAATTCGGGCAATTCGTCGAGAAAGAGCACACCGAGATGCGCGAGGCTGACCTCACCCGGCCGGACACGCAGACCGCCGCCCACGAGCGCAGGCATCGACGCCGAATGATGCGGCGCGCGGAACGGCCGCGCGCGGACGAGACGCCCGCCCTCGAGATTTCCTGCAACCGAGGCGATCATCGAGACTTCAAGTGCTTCGGCGGGGGTGAGGTCGGGGAGGATTCCCGGCATACACGCCGCCATCAGCGACTTGCCCGCACCCGGCGGGCCCGACATCATCAGGTTGTGCGCGCCGGCGGCCGCGATTTCGAGTGCGCGTTTGGCAGTCTCCTGCCCCTTCACCTGGCGCAGGTCGGCGGAGCGCACCGGCTCTTCGACCTCGCCCGGTATCGGCGGAGACAGCAACGCATGGCCCCTGAAATGATTGAGCAGCGACAGGAGGTCGGGGGCGCCGATCACCTCGACATTGCCCGCCCACGCTGCCTCCGGCCCCTGCGCCGCCGGGCAGATCAGCCCGAGTCCGGCGCTGCCCGCGTGGATCGCGGCGAGGAGCACGCCGGGCGACGGCGCGACGCGACCGTCGAGCCCGAGTTCACCGACGACGACATATGACGCCAGCGTCTCGGGATCGATCACGCCCATCGCGCCAAGCAGCGCGAGCGCGATCGGCAGGTCGTAGTGCGAGCCTTCCTTGGGCAGGTCGGCGGGCGACAGGTTGACGGTGATGACCTTGGGCGGCAGCGACAGGCCGATCGCCGCCATCGCGGCGCGCACGCGTTCGCGGCTTTCGCCCACCGCTTTGTCGGGCAGGCCGACGACGACGAAGCGCGGCACGCCGGGCGTGATCTGGCACTGCACCTCGACCCCGCGCGCTTCGATGCCGAGATAGGCCGTTGTTGAGACGACTGCGACCATATTCCCCCCGGAACAGCACCGATGTGCCCCCTTTGTTCCGATTCCCTGTTTAGGCGAAGCGGCGGGAAGGTCGAGTCTTTTTCGGAAGTTGGCGAAAGTGCCGCGCAGCGTGGGGCCGATCGCCGATTTGACAACATACCAACTAGTCGGTATGTCGATTCGCATGACGACGAATCAGCCTCCTTCGATCCCCGCAGCCGCCGCCCGCGTCCCCTCGGCGGGCGGCGGCGCCCCGGACGCCCGCGCCCCGCGCGGCAGCGCCCGGGCGCGGCTGATTGCGGCGGCGCACGCCACCGTGCGCAAGCAGGGCTATTCGGCGACGACAGTCGACCAGATCTGCGCCGCCGCGGGCGTCACCAAGGGCGCCTTCTTCCATCACTTCGCATCGAAGGAGGACCTCGCGGTCGCGGCAGCCGAAGGCTGGACCGACCGCGCGCGCCCGATGTTCGAACTGCCGCCGCACGTCCGGCTGGAGGACCCGCTCGACCGTCTGCTCGGCCATATCGATTTCCGCCTCGCAATGCTCGACGGCCCGACCGAGGATTACACCTGCTTCGTCGGCACGATGGTGCAGGAAGCCTATGCGACGAACGACCGCATCCGCGCCGCGTGCGAGGCGAGCATCAACGCCTATTGCCAGGCGCTCGCCCCCGACATCCAGGCGGCGATCGATATTCACGGCGTGCCCGACGACGTCACCGCGCTCGGCCTCGCGCAGCATGTCCAGTCGGTTTTGCAGGGCGCCTTCGTCCTGGCCAAAACCACGAACGATCCGGCGATTGCGCGCGGCACCGTCACCCATCTGAAGCGTTATGTCCGGATGCTGTTCGGCGCCGACGGCACGCCATGATGCGACAGGTAATTGCCGCCGCACACCGCACACGCTGACTTCAAGCAACCACCACCCCCCAAGGAGAGAAGAGATGCCCCAGATGATTTTCGTGAACCTGCCGGTCACCGACCTCGACAAGTCAAAAGCCTTTTACGAAGCGGTCGGCGCGACGAACAACCCCGCCTTCACCGACGACACCGCCGCGTGCATGGTCGTTACCGAAGGGTCGATCCACGTGATGCTGCTGACCCACGAAAAATGGGCGACCTTCACGTCGAAGAAGATCCCCGACGCACACACGGCGGCACAGGTCCTGCTCTGCGTCTCGGCCGACAGCCGCGCTGATGTCGACGGGCAGGTCGACAAGGCGGTCAAGGCGGGCGGCAAGGCCGACCCGACCCCGACGCAGGATTTCGGCTTCATGTACGGCCGCAGCTTCGAAGATCCCGACGGCCACATCTGGGAAGTGATGTGGATGGACCCGACCGCCATCCCCGCCGGCGAACCCGCCGAAGCCGCCGCATAAAAGACGACAAGGGAGGAGGAAGAGGATGACGGACCAACGAACCGGAAAGGGTCAGTTGATCGCGGGCCATATTTTGAGCGGCCTTGTGATCCTCTTCCTGCTCTTCGATGCCGGGCTCAAGCTGGTGTCGCCCGAAACGGCGATCAAATACACCCCGCCCGGCCTCGGATGGCCGCTCGACGTCCCAACGATGACGATGCTCGCGACCCTGCTTTTGATTCCGACGTTGCTCTATATCTGGCCACGCACCGCAATCCTTGGCGCGATCCTGATCACCGGCTACCTCGGCGGCGCGATCGCCACGCATGTGCGGATCGGCAGCCCGCTGTTCAGCCACTGCCTGTTCGGCGTCTACCTCGGTCTGATGCTGTGGGGCGGCTTGTGGCTGCGCGATCCGCGCCTCCGCGCGCTGATCCCGCTGCGGGCAGGAGCGAGCGCATGAGCTTCCAGGCCTATATCGACAATGTCGAGACGAAGACCGGCAAATCGGCCGACGCGCTGAAAGCCATCGCGATCGACAAGGGCCTCGCCGACGAAAACGGCCTCGCCCCCGGCGTGAAAGCCGGTGCGATCATCGACTGGCTGAAGAGCGACTTCGACCTCGGCCACGGCCACGCGATGTCGATCGTCGCGTGGATCAAAGGGAAGCGGAGCTGATCATGGCCGCCCGAACGCAAGCCGTGCCCGAAATCACCGCCTACCGATCGGTGCCGGATTTCGCCCACGGGCGCATCAAGGACATCCGCGTCCGCTGGGCACTCGACGAAATCGGCCAGCCCTATCGCATGCGGCTGATCGGCGGCATTTTCGAGGACAAGGCGCCGGCCTATCTTGCCGATCAACCCTTCGGGCAGGTTCCGGTCTACAAGGCGGGCGATCTGACCCTGTTCGAAACGGGGGCGATCCTGATCCACATCGGCGAAGCCGACGAACGGCTGTTGCCACGCGATGCGAAAGGGCGCGGGCGCGCGATCAGCTGGATGATCGCCGCGCTCAACAGCGTCGAACCGATGATCCAGACGCTGGTCGTGCTGACCGTCAAGGGACAGGGCACCGACTGGCTCGCCGGTGCCATCGAGGCGGCGAAACCCTTTGCCGAGCAGCGGCTGGCCCGATTGTCGGAGGCGCTCGGCGACCGTGACTGGCTGGAAGATCATTTTTCGATCGGCGACATCGTGATGGTCGATGTGCTCCGCAACGCAAATCCCGAATTGCTGGCGCCGTACCCCAATCTGACCGCCTATGTCGCGCGCGGCAAAGCCCGCCCTGCCTTTCAGAGCGCCATGGCGGCGCATCTGGCCGACTGCGCGGTCGGCGAACCGCTACCTGCCTGAACCCCGCAACCGAGGAGACATCGCCATGCCTGTGAACCCCGACAGCAAGATAGAAGTCACCGCCTTCGACTGGGTCCCCGATTTCGCGCGCGGCTATGTCCGCGACCTGCGTCCGCGCTGGGCGTGCGAGGAAATCGGGCTCGACTATGCCGAACATCTGATCAGCGCGATCAACCGCCCCGCCGACCATTTCCTTTTCCAGCCGTGGGGGCAGGTGCCGGTGCTCAATGACGGCGGTATCCGACTGTTCGAAAGCGGCGCCATCCTGCTCCATCTCGCCGAGAAGGACGCGCGGCTGATGCCCCGCGATCCGCAGGCCCGCGCCAACACGCTCGCGTGGCTGTTCGCCGCTTATAACAGCGTCGAGCCGATGCTGTTCGAACTCGGCAATGTCGATATCTTTTCGACCGAAGAAGAATGGGCGAAGCTGCGTCGCCCGAGCCTGATCGAATTCATCCAGGGCCGGCTCGGCCGCCTCAACGATGCGATCGGCGACAAGGACTATCTGACGGGCGAATTCACCGTCGCCGACATCGCGATGGCCACCGTGCTGCGCGAAGCCGTCGAAGCGGGGCTGATCGCCGAGCAGCCGCGGTTGCAGGCCTATCTCGACCGCTGCCTCGCCCGCCCCGCCTTCCAGCGCGCGATGGACGCGCAGCTGGCAGCCTTCAGCGAAGACGCGGGCCCACCCGCCGCCTGATCCCCACCCCCCTAAGGAGAGACAAGATGACCTATGTAGAAGGATTTGTCGTTGCGGTGCCAACCGCCAACAAGGAAGCCTATCGCAAGCACGCCGCCGACGCCGCGCCGCTGTTCAGGGAATTCGGTGTCGCGCGCATGGTCGAATGCTGGGGCGACGATGTCCCCGACGGCAAGGTGAACGATTTCAAGGGCGCGGTGCAGGCAAAGGACGACGAGACGGTCGTGTTCAGCTGGTTCGAATACCCCGACCGGGCGACGCGCGACGCCGCGAACGAAAAGATGATGAGCGACCCGCGCATGGCGGCGATGGGCGGCGATATGCCCTTCGACGGCAAGCGCATGATCATCGGCGGCTTCGATTCGATCGTCGACGATCGGGCCGCTGGCTCGACAGCCTATGTCGACGGCTATGTCGTCCCCGTTCCCGAAGGCAACAAGGAAGCCTATCGCGCGATGGCGGAGAAGGCGTCCGAAGTGTTCCGCGACTATGGCGCGACGCGCGTCGTCGAAGCGTGGGCCGACGACGTCCCCGACGGCAAGGTCACCGACTATGCCCGCGCGGCGCACAAGAAGGACGGCGAGAGCGTCGTCTACAGCTGGGTCGAATGGCCGAGCAAGGAAGCGCGCACTGCCGGCTGGGAAAAGATGATGACCGACGAGCGGATGAAGCATGATCCCGAGAACAACCCGTTCGACGGCGCGCGCATGATCTATGGCGGTTTTGCACCGATCGTCGAGGCGTGACCTTCTCACCCTCCCCTTCAGGGGAGGGCAGCAAGACTTGCGAACTCGTTCGCTGGTCGTAGCGGGTGGGGCTCAGCGACCTTGCACAATCTCGCTGGCCCCACCCCAGCCCCTCCCCTGAAGGGAGGGGCATTGGAGAGACCAATGCCCGGCACGCAAGAAACCAAAATGCGGACCGCCTCCTGCCAGTGCGGCGCGGTGACGCTCGAACTCACCGGCAAGCCGATCATGGCGGCGACCTGTTATTGCCATAGCTGCCAGACGGCGGGACGGGCTTTTGCCTCGGCGCCCGGCGCACCCGGTGTCGTGGGCAGCGACGGCGGGACGCCCTATGTCCTGATGCGCAAGGATCGTATCGAATGGCTGTCGGGATCGGAGCGGCTCGAAGAACATCGGCTGAAACCCGATTCGCCGACGCGGCGGTTCGTGGCGCGTTGCTGCAACTCGCCGGTCGCGCTCGAATTCACCAAGGGGCATTGGCTGAGCGTCTATTCGGGACGCATCCCGGAGGATGAGCGCCCGCCGGCCGAGATGCGGACGATCGTCGGCGACCGACCCGAAGGCGTCGAGTTGCCGGGCGACATTCCCAATTACCGGACGCCGTCGGGCAAGTTCATGTGGCGGCTGCTGACGGCATGGGCCGCGATGGGCTTTCGCGCGCCGCCGATCGAAGCGACGAAGGGGTTTGCGCAAAATATGTGATGGCCCGCACTATGCACTTGCCCGGCGGCGACCGGTTTCGAGGCCCGATCGACTGACACCAACGAGGAGAGCGACGATGAATAAGGCATCGAACTTCATCTGGTACGAACTGATGACCCCCGACCCCGCGGGTGCGGCGCGCTTTTACGGACCAGTCGTCGGCTGGACGATCGCCGACACCGGCGAGCAGACCGCTGGCGGCGTCGATTATCGCATGATCGGGCGTAGCGACGGCGGCCATGCCGGCGGTGTGCTCGCGCTCAATTCCGACATGATCGCGGGCGGCGCGCGGCCGGTCTGGATCGGCTATCTTCACGTCGGCGACGTCGATACCGCGGTCGCGGCGATCAAGGCCGACGGCGGCGCAGTGCAGATGCCGCCGATGGATATTCCCGTCGGGCGCATCGCGATGGTCACCGACCCGCAGGGCGCGCCCTTCTACGTCATGGATCCGAAGCCGCCCGAAGGCGCCGAGGGCATGGAAAGCGACGTCTTTTCGGTTACCGAGGCGCAGCGGGTGCGCTGGAACGAGCTTGCGACGAGCGACCCCGACGCTGCCATCGCCTTTTACCAGAAGCATTTCGGCTGGGGACAGGAAGGCGAGATGCCGATGGGCGAGCTCGGCGCGTACCGCTTCCTCCAGCGCGGCGACGTCGGCATCGGCGCGGTGATGCCGCTGATGGAGGGCTATCCGGTGCCGGTGTGGAATTTCTACATCGGCGTCGACGATATCAACCGCGCGCTTGCCGCGGTGAAAGCGCATGGCGGCACCGTCACCAACGAACCGATGGAAATCCCCGGCGGCGAATATGCGATGAACGCGATCGACCCGCAGGGCGCGCCGGTCGGTTTCGTCGGCCCGCGCAAATAGCAGGAGACAGACGATGGACAACCAGGGTCCGACGACCGGCCTCACGCCCCACATAGCGATCGCCGACAAGCGCGCGAGCGAGGCGATCGATTTCTATATCAAGGCGTTCGGCGCGACCGAGAATATGCGCGTACCCGCCGACGACGGCGTCCGGTTGATGCACGCGCATCTGACGATCAACGGCGCGTCGCTGATGATGCACGACGAATTTCCCGAATATGTCAGCGAACCATCGGGCAAACCCGATGGCGTGACCCTGCACTTGCAGGTCGACGATGCCGACGCGTGGTTCGAGCGCGCGGTCGCCGCGGGCGCAAGCGTCGTCATGCCGCTCGACAATATGTTCTGGGGGGACCGCTATGCCCAGGTGAAAGATCCGTTCGGCCATCAATGGTCGATCGGCGGGCCCATCAAAGGAGAGAAATGATGACGAACCAACCGACAAGCCAGCCCGTGAGCCTCTGCCTCTGGTACGACAAGGATGCCGAGGAAGCCGCGAAATTCTATGCCGCGACCTTCCCCGACAGCAGCGTGGGTGCGGTGCACCGGTCGCCGAGCGACAATCCCAGCGGCAAGGAAGGCGACGTGCTGACGGTCGACTTCACCGTGCTGGGAATCCCGTGCGTCGGGCTCAACGGGGGCCCCGCCTTCAAACATAGCGAGGCCTTTTCCTTTCAGGTCCACACCGATACGCAGGAAGAAACCGACCGCTACTGGAACGCGATCGTCGGCAATGGCGGCGCGGAAAGCATGTGCGGCTGGTGCAAGGACAAATGGGGATTGAACTGGCAGATCACCCCGCGCGCGCTGACCGACGCGGCGATGGGCGGCGACCCCGCCGCCGCCAAGCGCGCATTCGAAGCGATGATGACGATGAAGAAGATCGACATCGCGAAGATCGAGGCCGCGGTGCGGGGCGAAGCCGTTGGCGCGGCGTAGCCCGGCGCTCTTCGCATGGGCGCTCTGCGGTACGCTCGACATCGTCTATGCGGCGGTGTCGAGCGTGCTGCGCGGCGGCACCGTCTCCTCGATGCTCCACGCGGTTGCGAGCGGGCCGTTCGGCGACGGCGCGCAGCGATGGGGCATCGGCGGCGATATCGCGGGCCTCGCGACGCACTTCGCGATCATGGGCGCGATGGTCGCGGCGTGGTTCTTCGTCGCGCGGCGCTGGTCCGCGCTCACCGCATGGCCGTGGTGGCTGACCGGCACGCTCTACGGGCTACTGCTCTATGTCATCATGAACGGGATCGTGCTGCCGCTGCGCTTCGGAATTCCTTTCCCGCCGACCGACCTCACCAAGGGTGCGATCGCGCTCTTTCCGCATATATTCTTCGTCGGCTGGCCGCTCGCCTGGCTGACGCGCAAAGGAAGCAATTGATGCTGATCACTTATGGCCACCCCTTTTCGTCCTACACATGGAAGGTGCTGATCGCGCTCTATGAGAAGGGGATCGAATTCGATTACCGCTCGGTCGATCCGGCGTTTCCCGACCATATGCCCGAACTCAGGGCACACTGGCCGGTCGGGCAGTTCCCGCTGCTCGTCCACGACGGCGTGCCCTGGTTCGAATCGTCGATCATCATCGAATATCTCGACCGGCTGGTGCCCGAACCGCGCCTGATACCCGAGGATTTCGAGGCAGCGCTGAAAGTCCGGCTGTTCGACCGGGTGTTCGACAATCATGTGATGGGCCAGATGCAGCATGTTGTGAACGACGCCATCCGCGGTCCGGGCGGCCATGTGCAATCGATCGTCGATGGCGCGAAAGCGAAGCTCGAGACCATCTATGGCTGGCTCGACAAGGAGCTGGCGGGCGGCGGCTGGGCGACGCCCTATGGCTTCACTCTCGCCGATTGCGCGGCAGCGCCGTCGCTCTTCTACGCCGACTGGGTGCATCAGATCCCGGATAAACACGAGAATCTGCGCGCCTATCGCGCGCGGCTGCTCGCGCATCCGACGATATCGCGCTGCGTCGAGGACGCGCGGCCGTACCGGGCCTATTTCCCGCTCGGCGCGCCCGACCGCGACTGAAGGCGCGTGTCCCGGAACGGGGTTAACGGCGCGCTGACGCTGCCCGTTCGCCATTTGATAGGCGCGCACGCGCGAAGGCGGACGCATGGTTTCGCCGTCCGCCCCTATGTACGCCTTTGCCCGTACGCTCATCGTCGCCGCGCTCGCGGCGGTGCTGGCGTTCGCGCCGGCGCACGCGCAGCAGGTGGTGACCGTCACCACCACGACTGTGACATGGACCTACGAGGACGCCGAGGATGATGGCGGCGTCGACTATATCGACGAGGACGCCGCGCTCCTCGATGACGAAGCGCTCGCCGAGGACGCCGATTTCGCCGCGACCCGCCGCTATGCGCCACATGCCGCGCTCGCGACGCTCGGCCATGCGAAAGCGACCTATGGTCCCTTTTCGGTGATCGACGGCACGACCGTTCGCATGGCGGGCGATGTCACCTCGGCGACCCCGCGCCAGTTCGCCGCGATGCTCGCCGCCTGGCCGGGACTCAAGCGGCTCGAAATGGTCGATTGCCCGGGCAGCCTCGACGAAGCGGCGAACCTGATCCTCGCGCGCGCAGTCCGCCGCGCGGGCATGGAAACAATCGTTCCCGCAGGCGGCTCGATCCGCTCGGGCGCGGTCGAGCTGTGGCTCGCCGGGGTGACCCGCCGCGCCGCGCCCGACGCCGAATTTGGCGTCCATAGCTGGGCCGACGAATATGGCCGCGAGGCGAATGATTATCCCGCCAACGATCCGGTGCATGCCGAGTATCTCGGCTATTACCGCGAAATGGGCATGGATACCGCCAAGGCACGCGCCTTTTACGCGCTGACCAACAGCACCCCGTTCGACGACGTCCGCTATCTGACGCGCGACGATATGGCACGTTTCGTCACGCTCAACTGACGTGGCATCGCGTCGGCGCTGCTTTACCCTTGTAACACGCCGCACCCTCCCCCACATCGCGCTCCATGGCGAAGCGGAGCCTCTATCAGCGATTGCGATCGACCGCGCAGGTCCGGCTGGCGCTGTTCATCCTCGGCGTCGTGATGATGGCAATCTCGCCGATCGTGGGCATTTTGCCGGGCCCCGGCTTCATCATCCTCTTCCCGCTCGGCCTGATGCTGTGCCTCCAGAACAGCGCGTGGGCGAAACGCATCTATGTGCGCTTCAAATGGCGTCACCCGCGCTATGCCGCGTGGACCGACCGCGTGATGCAGCGTGCGAGCGCGGCGCGAAAGCGCGAACGCGCGGCCCTCGACGCGATGAAGTCCGCAGCATTTCGTGGCAAGGCACCGGAAAGCCGCCGCGATGGCGATTGATCGCCAAGAACGATCGGGGGCGATTGATCGCCAAGAGCGATCGGGAGCGATTGACTTTGCGCCGACTCTCGCTTATCCGCGCCTCCATCAGTGGCCGCCCACGTTTGGCGGCCCTTTTCTGTTAGAGCCTTTAAAGAGAATTTGGGGATACCGCGATGAAGCGTACCTATCAACCGAGCCGCCTCGTTCGCAAGCGTCGCCACGGTTTCCGCGCCCGCAAGGCGACTGTCGGCGGCCGCAAGGTTCTCGCCAACCGCCGCGCCCAGGGCCGCAAGAAGCTGTCGGCCTGATCGCTGACGCTTCTGCGCCAGTCATGCTGGTGCGAACGCTTTCAAAACGCAGCGAATTTCTGGCCGCGAACCGTGGCCTTCGCTTTCCCATGCCCGGCTTTGTCCTGCTCGTCCGCCAGCGCGGCGACGGCGACGATTCGCTGGGCATTGGCTATACCGTCAGCAAGAAGGTCGGCAACGCCGTCACGCGCAACCGGATGAAGCGGCGGCTGCGCGCCTTGTGCCGCGCCGCTTTGCCCGAATCGGGAATCGCGGGCGCCGACCATGTGCTGATCGGGCGGCCGGGCGGCAACGACATCGTCTTCGCCGAGCTCGGCGAGCATCTCGATTCGGCGCTGAAGCGCGCGGCGAAGAAACTCGCGGCGAAAGCGTCATGATCGCGAAGCTGCTGATCCTGATCGCGCGCGGCTGGCAAATCGGCCCGTCGCGTATCCTGCCCCCCACCTGCCGCTATTCACCGTCGTGCAGCGCCTATGCGATCACCGCGCTCCAGCGCCACGGTGCGATCAAGGGTGGCTGGCTGGCGACAAAGCGGCTATTGCGCTGCCATCCTTGGGGCGGCCACGGCCACGACCCGGTGCCGTAAGGCGCCATCCCCGACATTTTGAGACGAAGAGAGACCGAAGAGCGTGGACGACAAGCGTAACATGATCGCGGCGATTTTGCTGTCGGTAGCCATTCTGATCGGCTGGAACTTCGTTTCGGAGAAATTCTTTCCGACGCCCGATAAACCCGATGTGACCAAGACGGTTGCCGGCGCCAACGGCGCCCCCGCCGCCACCCCGGCAGCGCAGGGCCAGCCGAGCGCGTTGCCGACGCCCGGCGCGCCCGCAGCGCCTGCGAGCACGACGATCCGCCCGGTCGATGCCGTGCTGGCCGAGGGCAAGCGCATCCCGATCGAAACGTCCGAGATCAAGGGGTCGATCAACCTCGTCGGCGCGCGCATCGACGACATCACGCTCACCAAATATCGCCAGACGATCAAGAAGGATTCGCCCGCGGTGCGCCTGTTCGCGCCGGGCGGGACGCCGGCCGCCTATTTCGCCAGCATCGGCTGGGCGGCACAGGGCATCGCGGTCCCGAACGCAAACACCGTCTGGACCGCGACCGGGACGAAGCTGACTCCGGCGACCCCGGTGACGCTGAGCTGGGCGAACACGACCGGCCAGACCTTCCGCATCGAGTACAGCGTCGACGCGAACTACCTGATCACCGCGAAGCAGACGATCGCCAACACCGGCGCCGCGCCGGTGAGCGCGAGCAGCTTCGCGTTGATCGACCGCCTTGGCAAGCCGACCGATCCGCACGAACAGGACAGCTGGACGATCCACATCGGCCCGACGGGCTATCTCGACGGCAAGTCGGTGTTCGACACCGATTATGACGATGTCGAGGAAGCCCCGAACCGCACCGTGCGCTACAATTCGGCGGGCTGGCTCGGCTTCACCGACAAATATTGGCTCGCCGCGATCGTCCCCGCAAAGGGCGAGCGCGTGACCGCGGCGATCAGCTCGCCCGCGGCGAACAATTACCAGACCCTGTTTGCGCGCGACTTCACACAGGTGGCGCCCGGCAAGCAGGTCACGACGACCAGCCGCATCTTCGCCGGCGCGAAGGAAGTCGAGATCCTGTCGAAATATCAGGACGATCAGGGAATCCCCCGCCTGTCGAACGCGATCGACTGGGGCTGGTTCGAATTTTTCGAAGTGCCGATCTTCAAACTGCTGCACTGGCTGTTCCAGCAGCTCGGCAATTTCGGCCTCGCGATCATGGCGCTGACGCTGATCATCCGCGCGCTGATGTTCCCGATCGCACAGCGCCAGTTCGGCTCGATGGCGCAGATGCGCCTCGTCCAGCCGAAGATGAAGGCGCTGCAGGAACGCTACAAGGACGACAAACCGAAGCAGCAGCAGGAGCTGATGAAGCTCTACAAGGACGAGAAGATCAATCCGCTCGCCGGCTGTCTGCCGATCCTGATCCAGATTCCGATCTTCTATGCGCTGTACAAGGTGCTGATGCTGGCGATCGAAATGCGGCACCAGCCGTTCATCCTGTGGATCAAGGATCTGTCGGCGCCCGACCCGCTGCACATCCTGAACCTGTTCGGCTTGCTGCCCTTCACCCCGCCGTCGATTCTCTCGATCGGCATCCTCGCGGTGATCCTCGGCATCACGATGTTCCTGCAGTTCCGTCTGAACCCGCAGGCGACCGACCCCGTGCAGCAGCAGGTGTTCAAGATCATGCCCTGGCTGTTCATGTTCATCATGGCGCCGTTCGCGGCGGGCCTGCTGCTGTACTGGATCACCAACAACCTGCTGTCGATCGCGCAGCAGCAGTGGATGTACCGCAAGTTCCCGGCGCTGAAGGCGGCCGTAGCGAAGTGAGCGATACCGAACTCGATCCGGGGGCCGACCCCGAACGGGCGGAGCGCGCGCGCAAGCTGTTTTCGGGACCGATCACGTTCCTGAAATCGGCGCCCGCGCTCCAGCATCTGCCGGTGCCGAGCGTGCCCGAGATCGCGTTCGCGGGCCGCTCGAACGTCGGCAAGTCGTCGCTGCTCAACGCGCTGACGAACCGCAACGGGCTTGCCCGCACCTCGGTCACGCCGGGGCGAACGCAGGAGCTCAACTATTTCGACGTCGGCGAGAATCCGCTGATCTTCCGCCTTGTCGACATGCCCGGTTACGGCTTTGCCAAGGCGCCGAAGGATGTCGTCAAGAAATGGCGCTTCCTGATCAACGACTATCTGCGCGGGCGCGCAGTGCTGAAACGCACGCTGGTGCTGATCGACAGCCGCCACGGGATCAAGGACGTCGACCGCGACGTGCTCGAAATGCTCGACACCGCGGCGGTCAGCTATCGCCTCGTCCTCACCAAGGCCGACAAGATCAAGGCGACCGAACTCGAAGCGGTACAGGCCGCGACCGAGGCCGAAGCGCGCAAGCACCCCGCCGCGCACCCGCAGGTGATCGCGACGAGCAGCGAAAAGGGTATGGGCATCGCCGAGCTGCGCACCGCGGTGCTGGAAGCGGTCGAGAGTTGACCTTTTCCTCCCTCCCCTTGAGGGTGGGGCCAAGGAGACCCTATGAAACTGTTTCTCGGCAACAAGGCCTATTCAAGCTGGAGTCTGCGCGGCTGGCTCGCGGTCAAGCATAGCGGCCTGCCGTTCGAGGAAGTCACCGTCCCGCTTTACGATGAGGACTGGTCGAACCGGCGCGAGGGCGACGAGTTCGCGCCGTCGGGCGGCAAGGTGCCGATCCTGTGGGACGGCGACGATATCGTCGTGTGGGACAGCCTCGCGATCATCGACTATCTCAATGAAAAGACCGGCGGAACGAAGGGCTATTGGCCCGACGGCCTGCCCGCGCGTGCGATGGCACGGTCGATGGCCGCCGAAATGCACTCGAGCTTTGCCGCGCTCCGCCGCAACCACAGCATGAACATCCGCCGCATCTATCCCCCCGCCGAGCTGCTCCCCGAAGTGCAGGCCGATGTCATCCGCATCTTCCAGATCTGGGCCGAGGCGCGCGCACGTTTCGGCGGCGAAGGCGATTTCCTCTTCGGCAACTGGTCGGCCGCCGACATCATGTTCGCGCCCGTCGTCACGCGCTTCATCACCTACTCGATCCCGCTCCCCCGCTTCGCCGCCGCTTATGCGCAGGCGGTGATCAGCTATCCGTGCATGCAGGAATGGATCGGCGGCGCGCAGGCCGAGGATTGGGTGATCGAAAAATTCGAGGGTCCGGTCGAGGGCTGAACGGCCGGTTGTCGCCGTGCTGAACCGCCCGTTCACGACGCGGCCACCCAAATCTGCTAAGGCGCGCCGATGCAGACACATGCCCTCGCCGCCCTGACCGCCCTCACCCTGCTCGCCGGCGCCGGCCCGGCCGCAGCGCAGAACGCCGCGAGCTGGGAGATCGGCCCGATCATCCGCGGCAAGAATTACTCACAGGGAATGCCGCTACGCCCGCAGCCGACACGCAGCGGCTGGTCGTTCAATTTTCCGGTCGGCAGCCGCGAAGCGGGGCATGTCCATTATGTCACCTTCCGCCCCGGCCCGGTCGCACCGACGTCGCGCATCGTCGTGCGCTACCGCGTCGACGCACGTGCGGGCACGCGCTTCGTGCCGCAGGAAAGGCCCGAACTTCGCGGCACTGTCTCGCTCTATTTCCAGCGCCGCGGCGACAATTGGAGCGCGAAGGGGCGGTACGAATATTTCCGCTGGTATGCGCCAGACACGACGGTACGCGAGATCGCGCCGGGCGAATATGAAATCAGCGTGCGGCTCGACGATCCGGACTGGATTTCGGTCCAGGGCCGCACCGCCGGATCCAACCCCACCGCACTGCAGGCGGCGCTCGCCGACATCGATCGCATCGGGCTGGTCTTCGGATCCACGGCGGCGCGCGGCCACGGCGTCTATGCAACCGCGCCGGCGCGTTTCACGCTGCTGAGCTTCCGGATCCTCTAGGGAATCCGCGACGTCGGATAGGGCGAGCCGTCCTTGTGGAAATAGCCGTCGGGCGTGAACATCATGTCGATGTCCGAATAGCCGCCGCCGGTATCATATTTCTTGCCGCCGCCCAGCGCGACGAAAACACAGTCAGCACCCGATTCGTTGACCAAGTGATGACCGTTGGTGCTCCCCTTCGGCCAGACCGCGATGTCGCCCGGGCGCATCGGATGGCGTCCGTCATCCTCGACCAGCACCGCTTCGCCCGAAATCATCACCAGCATCTCGTCCTCGCCGTCGTGCCAGTGGCGCTGCGACGACCAGGCGCCGGGTTTGAGCACGACGTGGCTCGCGGCGAAATCGCTGAGCCCCGTGGGCGGCGCAAGACGGCGATACCAGCGGCCCTGCACGGGCGCATCATATGGCGCGGGATAGCCGGTGGTGTTCGTCTGCGGGATGGTATCGAGATCGAGCTTGGGCATCGCAGTCCTCATGAACTTGTTCTGCCTTTGTTTCGCACAAAGGCGGCGCGATGCAAAGCCTCGACTTGCCGCAGCGCGAGGGAGTAAGGGAGCGGCATGACCCATCATGTCGATCCCGTCGAACTGGCCAGGGCGCTGATCGCCGCGCCGAGCGTCACCCCCGCCACCGGCGCGGTATTCGACGCGCTCGAAGCCGCGCTCACCCCGCTCGGCTTCACCGTCGAGCGCTTCATCGACGGCATCGAACCCGATGGACCGGTCGAAAATCTGCTCGCGGTGCGCACGGGCAAGGGGCCGAAGCATTTCGGCTTTGCCGGGCACCTCGACGTCGTGCCGCCGGGCGTCGGCTGGACCGGCGACGCCTTCGCGCCCGAGATTCGCGGCGAGCTGCTCTACGGGCGCGGTGCGGTCGACATGAAGGGTTCGATCGCTGCCTTTGTCGCCGCCGCCGCCGCGACGCCGGCCGAAGCGGGCACGATCAGTCTGATCATCACCGGCGACGAGGAAGGCCCCGCGATCTTCGGCACGCGCGCGCTGATGGAGCATATGGACGCGCGCGGCGTGAAGCCCGACATGATCGTCGTCGGCGAACCCACGTCGGTGAGCAAGCTCGGCGACATGGTGAAGATCGGGCGGCGCGGGTCGGTCAATATCTGGATCGACGTGCCGGGGACGCAGGGCCACGTCGCCTATCCGCACCTCGCCGACAATCCGATCCCGAAGCTGGTCAAGATACTGACGGCGATCGATACGGTCAGCCTCGATGCGGGGACCGACTGGTTCCAGCCGTCGAACATCGAATTCACCGATATCGAGGTCGGCAATGGCGCGACCAACGTCATCCCCGCCTCTGCGCGCGCGCGGCTGTCGATCCGCTTCAACGACCGGCATCGCGGCGCCGACCTCGTCGCGATGGTCGAACGCATCGCGCACGATGTCGAACCGAACGCGAGGGTCGTCGGCAAGATTTCGGGCGAAGCCTTCCTGACCCCGCCGGGCGACCTGTCGGCGCTCGTCGCCGAAGCGATCCACGCCGAGACCGGCGTGACCCCCGAAATGTCGACGACGGGCGGCACGTCCGACGCACGCTTCCTCCACGCGCTTTGCCCGGTCGTCGAATTCGGGCTGACCAATGCCACGATGCACAAGCTCGACGAGGCGGTCGCGGTTCAGGATCTGCGCACGCTGACCGCTATCTATCAGGGCATCCTGATCCGCGCCCTTGCCTGATCCGCGCTCCTAATCGTCTCTCGTCCGGCGCAGGATGACATACACCGCCCCCGCGCCGCCGTGGCTGATATGCGCGGGGCGCAGCGCGACGATCTGGTCGGCGTGGGGCGAGTAAGCGAGCCAGTCGGGCAGCGACGCGCGGATCGCGCCGCGCGGGCGCGGGTCGCCATGCATCTGCGGCAGGCGGTCGGCGCCGGGGCGCAGCCGCCCCGCGACCACCAGCAACACCCGCGCGCCGCGCATCAGCCCGCGTCCGATCGCCTCGTCGAGCAGCGCCTGCGCTGAAACCAGCGTATGGCCGTGCAGGTCGATGCTGAGGTCGGGGCGAACCAGCCCCTTGCGCAGGCGGCGGTCCCAATGCCCGTCGAGCGTCGCGGCTTGATGCGTCCGCCGCGGCGGCGGCAGTTTCGCGGACGCCCGCGGCGCGGCGGCGGGGGCGGCGGTACTGCGCGGGGTCGGTTTCGGCGGGCTTACGGTCGGCGGCGCGGCGGGCGCGAGCGGCGCCTTCGCCCTGGGTAGTGGCTTTACCGTCGCTGCGACCTTCTTCCACAGCGCACTTTCCTCGGGGGCGAGACGCCGCGGCATGCAGGCTCAGCCGGCCGGCGGAATCAGCCGCGCGATGCTGGCGCGCGGCAGCAAGAGCAGCGCCGAACCGCGCGCCGCCATGCCCCCGGCGATCGCGCGCGCATCGTCGCCCGCGCCCCAGAAGCTGTCGAAGCGGTTCGCGCCCTTGATCGCGCCGCCGGTGTCCTGCGCGATCCAGAGACCATTGGGTTCGGCGCGGTCGAGCGAGAGGAAGACGGGGGCGCCAAGCGGCACATATTTGGGATCGGCGGCGACGCTCGCACGCCCGGTGACGGGCACGCCCAATGCCCCGAGCGGGCCGGGGCCGGTGAGTTCGCGAAAGAAGACCCAGCTCGGATTCTCGTTCATCACCGCCGCGCCGCGAACCGGGTCGGCGCGGAGGTAATCGAGGATGCCCTGCATCGACGCCTGCCCGCGCTGCAACGCGCCGCGATCGAGCAGCAACTTGCCGATGCCGACATAACCGCGCCCGTTCTGCGTATCATAGCCGATGCGCATGATGCCGCCGTCGGGCAGCCGCAGGCGCCCCGACCCCTGCACTTGCAGGAAGAAGAATTCGGCCGCGTCGGCGGCATAGGCAATTTCGAGCCCCTGCCCGGCGAGCGCGCCGCTCTCGATCGCCGCGCGGTCATAATAGGGCAGGAGATTGCCGCCATCGACCCGGCCGCGGACCTTCCTGCCCTTCAGATCGTCGGAGAACTGGCCAAGGTCGACCTCGACGAGGTCGGTCGGGCGTCGATAGACAGGAACGTCAAAGCCCGGCCGCATCGTGCGCGAGCCCGCGATTTCGGGTTCATAATAGCCGGTCACAAACGCGCTGCCCGCGCCGACCTGCACCGTCCCGAAATAGCGGGTGAAAAAGGCGAGCGCGTCGGTGTCCGCCCAGTTCCTCGCGGCGGTGCAGCTTTCGGTCCAGTCGGCGCCCTGCGTCAGGCCGCTCGCATCGGCGCGGCGCTGCACCGAGGGGCAGCTGAGCCGGAAGGCGGCGAGCGCCGCCGCCGCCTGTTCGGCGGAGACGCCGAGCGTCGCGAAGTCGGGAGCGGCGATCACGCCGCTGGCTGCAGCGGTCGTCGCGTCGGCGGGCACCGCCGCCGCGGGCAGCGGCGCGCGCGGGGTTGCGGGGATCGGCTGCGCAGCGGGACCGGGGCGTTCGGACGGCCGCGGCACATAGACACGCGGCGTCCCTGTCGGGCGCGGGGGTGCCGGGGTTGCAGTCGCGGGACGATTATCCGCCGCCGGGACCACCGAAGCGCATCCCGAAAGTATCGGCAGGGTAGCGAGGAGCGCGAATCCGAAAGCCCGCGCGCGCGGCGCCCCCACCGCCCGGATCATGCGATCAGGCCGATTCGGCTTCGTCGAGCACCCAATTGGGGTCGTTGCTGCCGATCTGGCGGCGGAAGGTCCAGAGGTCGTCGGTCTGCGAAGCGTCGCTCATCGATCCGGCAATCAGCTTGCCGTCGGCGTCGCGGGTCACCGCGCTGATATCGGCATGGTAGCGCACGGTGACACGCGCCTCACCGCGGTTCAGTTCGACCGCGGTGATCTTGGCCGAATCGATCCTGACGAGGCGGTTGTCGAGCGTTTCACCACGTGTCTCGCGCGCCGCGATCGCTTCGGCAAAGGCGTCGTAGCTGTCGTCGTCGCACAGGTCGCGCAGCGTGTCGCGATCGCCCTTCCAATAGGCTTCGAGGATCATGCGATACGCCGCCTCGGCGCCTTCCATGAAGCGGCCGGCATCGAAATTGCGGTCGGTCGCGAGCAGCTGGCGAAGACCGGCTTCGGCGGCGGGTTCATAGACGAGCCCCGACGTGTCGGCGGGCGCGGCGGCAACGGCCTGAGACCCGTCATTCTCGTCGAGCCGGACCGGCGCCGCGGCGGTGCGCTCGCGCGGCAGCACGGGTTCCTGCTCATGCCCGGTGCGCTTGCCGAGCACCGAGTAGAGCCGCATCCCCAGGAAGGCGGCAATCATGGCGAGCAGGACGATCGAAAAAGCGGTCACGGGCAACTGTCCAATGCGGAAGAGCGGAAACAATCTGACTGATACATAGGCGATACGCGCGCCGGTTTCAAATGACCATGGCCGCTGGCGCGCGGCGGGTCAACGATTCGGCCTTAACTATCCGCCGGGATAGGGGCCCCATTGTGCTGGTCGCCGGGCGCTGCTAAGCGCCGCGGCAACCGTCCGCCGCGGTCCCGACACGGCTCGCGGATGCGGATATTGTTTCCATCTTTCCAGCGAAAGCATCTTCATCATGGCCGACGAGACCAGCGCCGACATCAACAATCCCGCCCTGCAGCCCAACGGCGAAGACACGAGCCCGGCGATCGGCCTGATTTCGCAATATGTGAAGGACCTGTCGTTCGAAAACCCGAACGCCCCCGCCGTTTATCAGTGGCAGGACGCGCCGCAGGTCGATGTGCAGTTCAACATCGCCGCCGACAGCGTGGGCGAAAATCTGTACGAAGTGACGCTGAAGATCGACGTGACGTCGAAGACCGACCAGGGCACGAGCTTCGTCATCGACCTCAAATATGCCGGCCTGTTCGGCGTCCGCAACGTCCCCGATGACCAGCTTCAGCCCTTCTTCCTCGCCGAAGCGCCGCGGATCCTTTTCCCCTTCGCGCGCCGCGTCGTCGCCGATGCGGTCCGCGACGGCGGTTTCGCCCCGCTGCTGCTCGAACCCATCGATTTCCATGGCCTGTTCATGCAGCAGGTCCAGCAGGTCGAGGCCGAACAGGCGGGCGAGGTCGCACCGGTTGGCCAGGCCTGACGTAATAGTCCGGGCGGGCTGACGGGGTGAGCAGCCTGATCAGGAATGTCGGGACGATCGGCGGGCTGACGATGGTCAGCCGGATCTTCGGTTTCGCCCGGGACATGCTGCTCGCACGCGTGCTGGGCGCTGGCCTTGCCGCCGATGCGTTCCAGCTCGCTTTCACGCTGCCCAACACCTTCCGCCGCCTGTTCGCCGAGGGTGCCTTCTCGGTCGCCTTCGTGCCGATGTACAGCCGCGCGCTCCACGGCGCCGAAGACGAAGGCGGCGGCGAGGCGGCGGCGGCGAAATTCGCCGACGATGTGCTCTCGGTCTTCCTTTGGGTATTGCTGGCCTTTTCGGCCGTGATGATGATCGCGATGCCGGGGGTCGTCTGGCTGCTCGCGCGCGATTTCCACGAGGTGCCGGGCAAGTTCGAACTCGCCGTCTTCCTCAGCCGGCTGACCTTTCCCTACCTCGGGCTGATCAGCCTCGTCGCGATGCTGTCGGGGCTGCTCAACGCGCGATCGCGCTTTGCACCGGGCGCTTTCGCCCCCGTCCTGCTCAACATCGTGCTGATCGCGGGCATCACGCTCGGCTGGTGGCTACGCGGCGACAGCCATGACGACCGGATCGTCGCGATCGCGCTCGCCGTGTCGGTCAGCCTCGCCGGGGTCGCCCAGCTTGCCTACCTCATCTGGTCGGTACGGCGCGCCGGACTTCGCCTCCACTGGCGCTTTCCGAAGTTCACCCCCGAGGTGAAGAAGCTCGGCCTGCTGATCCTGCCCGCGACCTTCGGCGCCGGCATTTACCAGATCAGCCAGTTCGTCGACACCTTCTTCGCCACCTCATTGCCGCAGGGATCGCTGACGCTGCTCAAGCTCGCCGACCGGCTGAACCAGATGCCGCTCGGCATCGTCGGCATCGCGCTCGGCACTGCGATCCTGCCGATGCTGTCGCGCCATATCCATTCGGGCGACGCCGCCGAGGCGCAGCGGCTCCAGGGCAATGCGTTCGAGATCGCGACATTGCTGACGCTGCCCGCCGCGGCCGCGCTCGCAATCTGCGCCCCTGCCTTCGTCACCGCCTTCTTCGTCGGCGGCAAGTTCACCGACGCCGACGGCGCGATCATGGCGCAGATCGTCGCGGCGCTTGTCGCGGGCCTGCCCGCCTATGTCATCGTCAAGATATTGAACCCCGGCTTTTTCGCGCGCGAGGACATGCGCACGCCGGTGTGGACGGCGCTCGCAGCGCTGATCGTCAACATCGCGATCAACCTCTATGTCGTCGAACGCTATGGCATCGTCGGCCTTGCGGGGGCGACCGCAGCATCGGCGTCGCTGAACTGCATCCTGCTCTACGTCATGCTCCACCGCCGCGGCTGGTTCCATTTCACCGCGCGGCTCGCCGGACGGATCGCGCGCCAGCTCGTCGCGGTCGCGGCGATGTCGGCGCTGCTCTGGTGGATGATGCCTCGGCTCGCGCCCTATTATGGCGGCGGCGTGTTCGACCGCATCTGGTCGCTTGCCGTGCTGTGCGCCGCGGGCGGCGCCATGTTCTTCGCGGTCGCCTTCCTCGTCGGCGCGCTTGACAAGGATCTGGTCGCCATGCTCACGCGGCGGCGCGGCAAACCTGCCGCATAACAGGAGTTCATCATGCGGACGCTATCGGGCATCCAGCCCACCGGAAATTTGCATCTCGGCAATTATCTGGGCGCGATCCGCAACTGGGTGCGGATGCAGGACGAGATGGAGGGCGACAAACTCTATTTCCTCGCCGACCTGCACGCGATTTCGATGCCGCACGTCCCCGCCGAGCTCACCGCCAACACGCGCGCGATGACCGCGGCGCTCGTCGCCTGCGGCATCGACACCGACCGCTCGATCCTCTTCAACCAGGCCCGTGTTCCCGCGCACGCCGAACTGCAATGGCTGCTCAACGGCACCGCGCGGCTCGGCTGGCTTAACCGCATGACCCAGTTCAAGGACAAGTCGGGCAAGAATCGCGAAAGCGCATCGGCGGCGCTCTATACCTATCCCGTGCTGCAGGCGGCCGATGTGCTGCTCTACCAGACGACGCACGTGCCCGTGGGCGAGGACCAGAAGCAGCATCTCGAGCTCGCGCGCGACGTCGCGCAGAAGTTCAACAATGACTATGCGAGCGAAGAAGCGCCCGTCTTCACCCTGCCCGAACCGATCATCCCGGCGGGCATGGCGCGTATCATGAGCCTGCGCGACGGCAGTGCGAAAATGTCCAAGTCCGACCCGTCGGACATGAGCCGCATCAACCTGACCGACGATGCCGACACGATGATGCAGAAGGTCCGCAAGGCAAAGACCGACCCCGAGGTGCTGCCATCCGAAGCCGAAGGGCTCGACACGCGCCCCGAGGCGCGCAACCTTGTCGGCATCTATGCCGCGCTCGCCGACACGAGTGTCGAGGCGGTGCTGCGCGACCATGCGGGTCAGGGGTTCGGCGCCTTCAAGCCCGCGCTCGGCGAATTGCTGATCGAGAAGCTGGGTCCGATCAACGCGCGCTTCGTGGCGCTCAAGGACGATGCCGCCGCGCTCGATGCGATCCTCGAAAAGGGGGCGGAGAAGGCGCGTGCGCTGGCGAAGCCGACGCTCGACACCGCTTATGCCGCGCTGGGGTTGTGCCGCTGACACGCCGCTGTTTCGGCACGAAATTTCTTGTTTTTGCGGCCCGCGTCCCCATATCGGGACGTGGAACCGCCGTGCGACGAAACGGGTTCAACCAAGGTTAAGTCGCATCGGCATAGTCTATGGTATGAAAGTGCGGCCTGACCGCGCACCGAATCACGGAGCCAAGACGATGAGCAAGATCAATTTCCGGCGACTGGGCCTTGCCGCCATGACGGGTGCGGCGTTGGCGCTGGCCGGCTGCGCGACCCCGTTCAAGGCCGATGTCGCCCGCTTCCAGACGCAGCTTCCCGCGCCGCAAGGCCAGAGCTTCGTTATCGAAGCGAGCAACCCCGCGCTGGAAGGCGGGATCGAGTTTGGCCAATATGCGAACCTCGTCGCGGGCGAGCTGACGCGCTACGGCTATCGCCCCGCCGCCAATGGCGAGCGCGCCGACATGGTCGTCCGCATGGATTATGGGGTCGACAAGGGGCGCGAGCGCGTCGTGTCGAGCCCCAGCTTCGGCGACCCCTGGTACGGCGGCTACTATGGCCGCGGCTTTTATAGCCCGGTGATCGTCACCGGCCGCGGTGGGCGCCGCTATGTCTATGGCTATCGCGATCCGTTCCTGTGGGGCGGTTTCGGACCCGGCTGGGGCGGCACCGACGTCAGCAGCTACACCGTCTATACCAGCGGCCTCAATCTGCAGATCAACCGTGCCGCCGACGGCGCGCGCCTGTTCGAAGGCCATGCCGAGGCGCAGTCGCGCGACAATAATCTGCAAACGATCGTCCCGAACCTTGTCGAGGCGATGTTCACCGGCTTCCCCGGCAATTCGGGCGAGCGG
Organism: Pseudomonadota bacterium; assembly: GCA_020160755.1. Taxonomy (GTDB): domain Bacteria; phylum Pseudomonadota; class Alphaproteobacteria; order Sphingomonadales; family Sphingomonadaceae; genus Sphingopyxis. The sequence goes on along the minus strand of JAIUPN010000014.1, from coordinate 75,088 downwards.
GTGCGGATCACGGTGGCCCCGCCCCAAAAGGGCTGAGGCGCCTCGAAGACAAAGACAAAGGCCCGCCCTCCATTTGGAAGGCGGGCCTTTTTTGTTGCTGTGGACATATCCGGGGATAACCCCGGGACAAGTCTGTGGATCAGCTGTTGAGACTGCGTCGGATCGCGGCGATTTCGGCGTCGAGTTCGCTGTCGTTGACGCGCAGCGCCTCGACCGTCCGCACCGCATGGATCACCGTCGAATGATCGCGCCCGCCGAACCGGCGCCCGATTTCGGGGTAGGAGCGCGGCGTCAGCTCCTTCGCGAGGTACATGGCAACCTGCCGCGGACGCGCGATCGCACGGACGCGGCGCTTCGATGCCATTTCGGACTTGTCGAGCCGGTAGTGCGCGCAGACCGCGCGCTGGATCTCGTCGATCGTGATGCGCGGGCGCGCGGTGCGGACATTTTCGGCGAGCCGGTCCTCGGCGAGCGCGAGGTCGACCGTCGTGCCGGTGAGCGCGGCATAGGCGAGCAGTTTGTTGAGCGCGCCTTCAAGCTCGCGGATGTTACGGGTGAAATGCTTGACCAGATAGGCGACGACATTGTCGGGTACCTCGACCATCGGCATCGCTGCAAGCCGCTGGCGGATGATGCGTTCGCGCAGGTCATCTTCGGGCGCCTCGATGTCGGCGACGAGCCCGCCCGACAGGCGCGACAGCAGGCGCGCCTCGACCCCGTCGAGCATCGCCGGCGGGCGGTCGGCGGTGACGACGAGGCGCTTGCCCGCGGTCATCAGGTCGTCGATCGTGTGGAGCAATTCTTCCTGCGTCGAATTCTTGCCGATCACGAACTGCAAATCGTCGAGCAGCAGGAGGTCGGCGGCGCGCAGCCGCGCCTTGAACGCCATCATGTCGCCGCCGCGCATCGCGCCGACAAATTCGAGCATGAATTTTTCGGCAGACATCAGGATGATGTTCGCGGTCGGGTGCGCCGCCGCATAATCCTGCGCGATCGCCTGAAGAAGGTGCGTCTTGCCCTGCCCGGTGCCCGAGCAGAGGTAGAGCGGATTGAACTGCGGCGCTTCGACCATCGCCATGCGGCGCGCGGCGTTGGCGGCAAGGATGTTGCTGCGCGCGACGACGAAGCGGCCGAACGACAGGCGCGGATCGAAGTTGAGCAGCGCCGGGTTGGCGGCGGGAGCCGGCGGCGGCGGTTCGAAGCTTGGCAGCGGCTGCGACGACAGCGCCGCGGCGCGCTCGTTCGCCGCCGCGCCGCCGCGAACCATGACGCTGCGAACCGCGGGCAGTTGCTGCCTCCACGCCAGTTCGAGCCGGTCGCCGAAGCGTTCGTTGATCCAGTTCGCCGAAAAGCGGCTGGCGGTTTCGAGCGTCACGACGCCCGACAAGGTGCAATAATCGGCAAAGCGCACGGGCTTCAGCCAATGATCGAAGGTGCGGACGCCGAGGTCGCGGCGCAGCCCTTCGGCGACGCGCGGCCAGAGCGTTGCGGCATCACCGCTCATCGCTCCACCCTTTGCGTCATTCCCATGCTGATTACCGCTTTCTGTCACGCCGTGCCGCCCCCTCAGGTCCCCGCGCGCCGCGCGATCGGGCGGCCGGCCACGCGCCGATTCGTCGCCTGCGCAGGACGCAGGCATACTATCCGGGGCAAGCAGCCCGGGAAGTCGCGAATCATGTCGATGTGGCGGCCACCGGCGAAGGCCGACGACGCACCTGTCTAGTCAGGGGGCGGCGAGTCGATCAAGGGCTGGCCATGTAAAAATACTGAAATAAAAATCTTGACTCATTGGGGGTGCCGGAATCGCGCCAAAGCCCCATTTTGTCCTTCTACTTCAGTATCTTATTTACAAAAAATGCACGGCGGGGCAACGAATCGCCGTAAATCCGTCACTTACCGCGCTGCAACACTATTGCCATCGCGCTGTCACAATAGCGGACGCAAAAAAGGACCCGCGGGCATGACGCCAGCGGGTCCTTTTTGTTCCCTTTCGGGACAGCCGGATCAGGCGATCGCGTTGACGCTCTTGGTCAGACGCGAGAATTTGCGCGCCACGGTGTTCTTGTGCAGCACACCCTTGGCAACGCCGCGCGCCATTTCGGGCTGCGCAGCCTTCAGCGCGGTCGCGGCCGCATCCTTGTCACCGGCGGCGACGGCGTTCTCGACCTTCTTCACCAGCGTGCGAATGCGCGAAACGCGATTCTTGTTCACGACGGTGCGCGCGGTGTTGCGGCGGATGCGCTTCTTTGCCTGCGGCGTATTGGCCATAAATTCCTCTAGTCTTTCAAACGGTCTACATGGTCGGAGCACAGCCTCAGCGGAGCAGCCGAATCGCGCGAGTTGCGGCGAATCAATGTCCGGATGCGGCCGGTTCCGGACGACCGGACCCTGCTCGAAGGGTGCGCGCATAGCCAGCTTGGCTCTTTTGGTCAATGCCTATTGCGGGAAAGCCCCGCCTTACCGCTGGCATTTGGGGCAAAAGAAGGTCGACCGGCCCGACTGCACGATCCGCGCGATCGTCCCGCCGCACTCGCAAACCTCGCCTTCGCGCCCATAGACGCGCCAGTCCTTCGCGAAATAGCCGAGATCGCCCTCGGGGCTGAGGAAATCGCGCAGGGTCGAGCCGCCGGCGGCGATCGCCGCGATCAGCACCTCCTTGATCGCGGGCACCAGCGTCGCCAGCTTTGCCTTCGATACATCGGCCGCCGGCTTCGTCGGCGCGATGCGCGCCATGTTGAGCGCCTCGCAGACATAGATATTGCCGAGCCCCGCGACGACCGTCTGGTCGAGCAGCATCGCCTTGATCGGGGCGCGGCGCCCGGCGAGCGTACGCGCCAGATAGGCGGCGTCGAAAGCGTCGGACAAGGGTTCGGGGCCGAGCGTGACAAAGGCGGGAAACAAGGTCAGCGGGTCGCCGCTTACCAGATCGACCGAACCAAAACGCCGCGGATCGTGCAGGAACAGCCGGTGCCCTGCCGTTTCAAGCAACAGATGGTCGTGCTTGCCCGCCTCGCCGCCCTCGGTGCGCCAGCGCCCCGACATGCCGAGATGAAAGATCATATGATCGTCGCGGTCGGTCGAGATCACGCCATATTTGGCGCGGCGCGAAAGCCCCGTGACCGTCGCGCCGGTCAGCCGTTGCGCAAGGTCGGCGGGAAAGGGGCGGCGCAAGTCGGCACGGAAGGTCGTGACCGCGGTCAGCCTTTGCCCTTCGAGGAAAGGCGCGAGGCCGCGGACGGTGGTTTCGACTTCGGGGAGTTCGGGCATATCGCGCATCGGGCTACGCGCCATTTGCGCGGGCGGCAAGGCCCCGCTAAAGGCCGTTCGACTTTACCTCTCCCCCGCAAAGGCGCGCACTCCATGGCCACTCCCGACACCGTCAGCTTCGGCTATGAACAGGTTCCCGCGGGCGAGAAGACCGCGATGGTCGGCGAGGTGTTCAGCCGCGTCGCGCGCAAGTACGACATCATGAACGACGCGATGTCGGGCGGGATGCACCGGCTGTGGAAGGATCGCTTCGTGCGCCGCGTCAAACCGCGCGAGGGCGAGACGATCCTCGACATGGCGGGCGGCACCGGCGACATCGCCTTTCGCATGGAGCGGTTCGGCGCGAGCATCACCGTCGCCGACATCAACCCCGACATGCTGGGCGTCGGCGTCGAACGCGCCGCCGAGCGCGGCATCGACACGCTGGTCTGGTCCGAGCAGAATGCCGAGAAGCTGTCGTTCCCCGACCAGTTTTTCGACGCCTATACGATCGCCTTCGGCATCCGCAACGTCACCGACATTCCCGCAGCACTGCAGGAAGCGCACCGCGTTCTGCGTTATGGAGGGCGCTTCTTCTGCCTCGAATTTTCGACCAACGAATGGCCGGGCTTCGCACAGGCCTATGACGCTTACTCGCACCACCTCGTCCCCAAGCTCGGCAAGCTGATCGCCGACGACGAGGACAGCTATCGTTACCTGATCGAATCGATCCGCCGCTTCCCGCCGATGCCCAAATTCGCCCAGATGATCCGCGACGCGGGCTTCACTGCGGTGAAGGTCGAGCCGATCCTCGGCGGCCTCGTCGCGATCCACAGCGGGTGGAAAGCTTGACCCGACCCGTCACCCATATCGTCCGCCTGCTGAAGTGGGGGCGCATCCTTGCGCGCCACGGCGCGCTGCGCGGGATCGAGAGTGCGCCGCAGACCCCGCCCGGCGTCAAGCGGCTGTGCCGGATCGCACGCCTTGGCACGATCCAGCCGAAGGTACCCGACTATGCGGCGGCTTTCCAGGCGATCGGCCCCGCCGCGGTCAAACTGGGGCAAACGCTCGCGACGCGCCCCGACCTTGTCGGCGAAGAGGCGGCGCGCAACCTGCTGAGCTTGCAGGACGCGCTCGCGCCCGTCGCGTTCGAGCGCATAAAGCAGGAAATCGAGGCGGTCTTCGAAGTCCCGCTCGAAAGCCTCTACAGCGAATTCGACCCCGAACCCGTCGGCTCGGCATCGATCGCGCAGGTCCACCGCGCGGTGACGACCGAGGGCCGCACGGTCGCGGTCAAGGTGCGTCGTCCCGGCATCGACAAGCAGTTCGCGCGCGATATCGACACCTATGAATGGGCGGCCGCGCATCTCGAAGCGCTCGGCGGCGAAGCGACGCGGCTTCGCCCACGCGAAGTGATCGCCAATTTCCGCCGCTGGACGCTCCGTGAGCTTGATCTGCGCCGCGAGGCCGCGTCGGCGTCCGAGCTCGCCGATGCCATGGTCGGGGTGCCGACATATGAGGTGCCCGCGATCGACTGGGACCGCACCGCGAGCCGCGTGATGACGATGAGCTGGATCGACGGCATCAAAATCTCGCACCGCGACCGGCTGATCGCGGCGGGGCACGACATGGAGGCTTTGTCGGCGAACCTCGTCAACGCCTTCCTGCGCCAGGCGATCGCCGAGGGCTTTTTTCACGCCGACATGCACCAGGGCAATTTGTTCGTGAAGGCCGACGGCACGATCGCCGCGGTCGATTTCGGCATCATGGGGCGGATCAACCGGCAGGCGCGCTACTGGCTCGCCGAGATCCTTTATGGCCTGACCACGGGCAATTATCGCCGCGTCGCCGAGATCCATTTCGAGGCGCAATATGTGCCCGCCTATCACAGCGTCGAGGAATTCGCGACGGCGCTGCGCGCGGTCGGTGAGCCGATGCGCGGCAAGCCGGTGAGCGAGCTCAGCGTCGGCCAGATGCTCGACGGACTATTCGCGATCACCCGCGATTTCGACATGCAGACGCAGCCGCACCTGCTGCTGCTCCAGAAGACGATGGTGATGGTCGAGGGTGTCGCGACGATGCTGAACCCCAGGATCAACATGTGGAACGTCTCTGGGCCCTTCGTCAGCGAATGGATCCGCGACGAACTCGGTCCCGAAGCCGCGCTCGCCGACGGTTTGCGCGAACAGGGCAAGACGCTCGCCCTGATTCCCGACATCATCCGCCGCCTCGATGCGCAATTGCCGAAGCCGGGCGGTGCGCCGCCCGCGCCGCCGCTGCCCGAAATTCCGCTGATGTGGGACAAGGGTGAACGCAAGCGCTGGTGGCGTTATGCGCTGACCGCGCTGGCCGGCGCCGCCGCCGGGGTCGGCGCGATGTGGTGGCTCGCCTGAATTCGGTCCATTTTTGACGCATCGATCCTATCGGAGCCGATGATCACGCCCTAGTCCTTCCATTTCATGGGGCAAACATCGGGGGGTGTTATGGCAGGATGGGCACGCACGTCTGTGCGATCGGGGTGGTTGGCAGCCGGCACGAGCCTGGCGTTTGCGGCATGGGCAACCCCCGGCGGCGCACAGCCGTCCCCGCGGGTGTCCGCCGAAAATGCGTCCGTATCGCTCGAAGCGCAGATCGCCGAGTTGCGCAAGGCCGCCGAGCAGGCGCGCAAAGATGCCAAAGCGGCCGAAGAGTCCGCGGCGAGAGCCGAGGCGCTGATCCGCGACCTGCTCGATCGGCAATCCGGGTCATCCCCGCGCCCGGTCGAAACCACACAGGCAGATATCGCGCAATGCGCCCGGCCGGTGCCGCCGAACCAACTGTCGGCGACGCCCTATCTCGATTGCGACCACAGCTTCCGCGACTATGTCGAGCGAACCGACGCCAAGGAAGACCAGCTCCTCGGGCATCTGGCGACGAGGATCAGGGAGCCGGACGGAACGGAGGTTTGGCGCACCGGCGGCCCGCCGCCCCGAAGCCTCGGAAGCTCGACCGGCAACTTCCGCGGCGCGATCACCGCCTCGAAAAAGGGCACGAATGTCGGCCTGGTCAACGATTTCCCGCTCAGCCGCCTGAAAGAGGACGATGAGGAGGGGAATCTGCGCGCGATTACGCGAACGCTTTCGCTCGGCGCGAGCGCGACCTTCGACGAGGACAATGGCGGCTATATCGGCGACTTCTCCGACCTGTCCGACAAGCCGCTGGGCCTGTCGCTGGGTTTCAGCATGCAATATTATCCATGGCGGCCGAAGTCCTCCGGCGAGAAGGGCCAAGCGACGCTCGCGACGCTCGGCAAGGAGAAGGTTGCGGCGCTTGTCGCGCTGTGCCGTGCCGATGTGAAGAAGAAGGCCGACGACGCCAGACTCCAGGCGGATATTTTCGATCCGCGACCGGCGAGCGGCGCGCTGGCGAGCGGCGACGCAGCAAGCGCCGGTGCCGACGATCCGTGCCGCTACGAAAATTTGCTGCGCTGGGCATTCGCGACGAAAAAGCACGGCGCCTTCAAACGGCCGGAGGCGATCGACGCCTATAATGCCGGGTTCTGGATTACCCCCGGCAAGGAGGAACTCCCCGAGTTCGGCTTCGGCGTGTCGGGCGAATTCACGCGGCAACGCTTTTCCTTCATCGACCCCGCGGGCTTTGCGCCCGCGGTCCTCCTCCCGGCGACGAATCCGCCTTTGCTCTCCACACTGAAGTTCGAAACGCTCGGCGGGGCGAGAAAGGTGACCTATGATTGGTCGCTCAACGGATATGTCTTTTATCACTGGCCCGTCGACCTGCCCCTGCTCGACGGCCTGACGCTCATCCCCCGCGCCAAATTCGGTCGGAAATGGAGTATCGAAAAGGCGGCGAAAGACGTCGAATTCTGCACGATCGATCCGCCGCTGGTCGGCGGAGCGCCCGTTGCGGGGGCGAGCAACCGAAAATGCGAAAAGTTCAACATCTTGCCGCCGTCGCGCGATTCGGGGTTCGAACTGGGCGCGGAGGTCCGGACGCGCATCCCGCTGACCCGTCTGCACCGCTATCTGCCCGAAATCGGCCTCGCACCGTCCTTCACCTATAGCGAGATCGAAGATCGCTATAAGGCGGTCGCTCCTTTCTATGTCGCCTTTGACAAGGAAAACGGGTTGAATGGCGGCGTGCAGCTCTCCCACGAATGGGGCGGCGGCGAAGACAAGGCGACGGTGATTTCGATTTTCTACTCGACCCCCTTCACGCTCGCCGGCAACAAATAGCCGATCGTGTCGCGGCGAACAGGGCCTAGTCGGCGGGGCTTTTTCACGCCATATGCAGGCGCGTGACCAAGCCTCGCATCCTGCTCATCGTCGGCGGCGGTATCGCAGCCTATAAATCGATCGAACTCGTCCGCCTGCTCCGCAAGAGCGGCCATATCGTCCGCTGCGTGATCACGCGCGCGGGCGAGCAGTTCGTGACCCCGCTGACGCTCGCGGCACTCAGCGAAAACAAGGTCTACACCAACCTCTTCGACCTCAAGGACGAGGTCGAAATGGGGCATATCCAGCTCAGCCGCGAGGCCGACCTCGTCGTCGTCGCGCCGGCAACGGCCGACTTGCTGGCGAAGATGGCGGCAGGGATCGCCGACGACCTCGCGACGACGCTGCTCCTCGCGACCGACAAGCCGGTGCTCGCCGCGCCCGCGATGAATGTGCGCATGTGGCTGCACGCCGCAACACAGCGCAATGTCGCCACGCTGCGCGGCGACGGCGTCACGGTGATGCAACCCGATGAGGGCGAGATGGCGTGCGGCGAATATGGTCCCGGCCGCCTGCCCGAACCGCAGGCGATCATCGACGCGATCGATGCGGCGCTGGCCCGTGCGCCGGTGCCGGTGGCGTTGAACGCTCCGGAGGCGCTAGCCGGACAACCCGACTTCGCTCCCGCGAACCGGCGCCCGTTGTACGGCCGCCGCATCCTGATCACCGCCGGGCCGACGCACGAGCCGATCGACCCGGTGCGCTACATTGCCAACCGGTCGAGCGGAAAGCAGGGCTTTGCGATCGCCGCCGCGGCCGCCGAAGCCGGCGCCGAGGTGCTGCTGGTCGCGGGGCCGGTCGACTTGCCCACCCCGCCCGGCGTGATTCGCGTCGATGTCGAGACCGCGGTCGAAATGGCGGCCGAAGTTGCCGGGGGCCTGCCCGTCGATGCCGCGATCATGGTCGCCGCGGTCGCAGACTGGCGCGCCGCGGACACCGCGCCGCAAAAGATCAAGAAGGACGGCAGCGGGCAGGTCCCGCCGCTCGCGCTCACCGAAAATCCCGACATTCTGGCGACCGTCGCCAAAAGCGCCGACCGCCCGCCGCTACTGATCGGCTTTGCCGCCGAAACCAACGACGTCATCGCCCATGCGCAGGCGAAGCTTGCGCGCAAGGGCTGCGACTGGATCGTCGCCAACGACGTCGCCGCCGACCCGATGGGCGGCGCGAACAACCGGGTGCATATCGTTAGCAAAGACGGCGTAGACAGCTGGGACCGGCTGCCGAAGGACGCCGTCGCCCGCAAATTGATGGAAAAGATCGCCGATGAGCTCGAAACCCGTGCACCCGTTCAAAGAGATTGAAATCGCTATCCAGCGGTTGCCCAACGGCGGCGGCCTGCCCCTGCCCGCCTATGCGAGCGATGGCGCGGCGGGGATGGACGTCGTCGCGGCCGAAACGCTGACGCTCCGTCCCGGTGCGCGCCACGCGGTCGCAACCGGCTTCGCGATGGCGATCCCGGCGGGTTACGAGGTGCAGGTGCGCCCGCGTTCGGGCCTCGCGCTCAAGCATGGCGTGACGTGCCTCAACACCCCCGGCACGATCGACAGCGACTATCGCGGCGAAGTGAAGGTGATCCTCGCCAACCTCGGCGACGAACCGTTCGACATCAAGCGCGGCGACCGCATCGCGCAGCTCGTCCCCGCCCCCGTCCAGCGCGCCGCCTTTGCGGAAGTCGAAACGCTCGACGAGACAGCGCGCGGCGCGGGCGGTTTCGGTTCGACCGGAGTTGCGAGCGATCCCGACGATGCGGTCGAAGACAGCATCCCCGAAAATGTCGGATCGCTGTCGGGCATCAAGCTGCGCCGACCGGCAGAATAATTTGCTGAGCGACGCCGAACTCGACCGGTACGCGCGCCAGATCATCCTGCCGGCGTTCGGCGGCGCCGGGCAGGCGAAGCTGAAAGGCGCGCATGTCGCGGTCATCGGCGCGGGCGGGATCGGTTGTCCGGCGATCACCTATCTGGCGGCGGCGGGCGTCGGCAAGCTGACGATCGTCGATCATGACGTGATCGAACTGTCGAACCTGCACCGCCAGCCGCTGTTCACTGATGCCGATATCGGCGCGCGCAAGGCCGAGGTCGCGGCCGATGCGGCACGGCGGATCAACCCGCACGCCGAGGCGGTCGCGGTCGCCGAACGGCTCGACGACAGGAACGCCGAAGAGCTGCTGTCGGGCGCCAGCCTGATCCTCGACGGCTGCGACAATTTCGATACGCGGCTCGCGGTAAACCGCGCCGCGATCGCGCTGCACGTCCCGCTGCTCAGCGCCGCCATCGGCGCGTTCGAGGGGCAAGTCGCGCTTTACGAAGGCTGGCGCGCCGGACAGGCCTGCTATGCCTGCCTTGTCGGGAGCGATCCCGACCGCGAGGGAATCAATTGCGCCGAAACCGGCGTAATGGGCGCGCTCGCCGGGATGATCGGGACGATGGCGGCGCTGGAGGCGGTGCGTGCGCTGACCGGCTGGGGCGCGCCGTTGACGGGCCGCCTCGCGATCGTCGATATGCTCGAGCGGCGCTGGCGTGAAGTCGGCGTGCCCGAGGATCCCGAGTGCCCGATATGCAAAGCCTGAACATCATCGTCGCGGTCGCCGAAGGACGGCGACTATACGCGGCGCTGGAGGCGGGAATGGCGGCGGCGGCGCTCGGCCGCGCGGTGCGTATCTTCCTGCAGGGCGAAGCTGCGGCGCTGCTGCGCGATCCGGTGTCCTTTGCCGGCGACGAGGCGCGCCGCGCCGCGGGACAGCCCGACCTTGCGTGGCTCGTCGAGGAAGCGATCGCGATGGAGGTCGCGCTGTTCGTGTGCCAGTCGGGCATGGCGCTCGTCGGCATCGCGGCAACCGAACTGGTGCCGCACGTTCGCGCCGCGGGGCTGGTCAGTTTTCTCGCCGAAGTGGGCGCCGAGGACCGGCTGATCGTCTATTGAAAGGCCTCCCTCCCGCCTGCGGAAGGAGCGATTCCGTCAGGGATTATCGCACACCTTGATCGCGTCGGGCCGGGGGCGTTTCCCCTCCGGCGCGAAGCGCGCGAGATAGCCGCCGGCGTGCTGCTTGTCGTCGTAGGAGACGAGCTTGTACCCCACGGCCTCGAACTCGCAGACGAGCAGGCGGAACGGCGTGCCATGCTGCGCGATCGGCCGGTCGCCGTCGACGACGATCACCTGCCCGCCCTTGCGCAGCGCCGGACGCAATCGCCACAGGAAGGCATAAGGCTCGCCGATCTCGTGATACATATGGACCATGAAGACGCGGTCGAAGCTGGCTGCGGGCAAGCGCGGATCGTCGACCGCGCCGAGCTTCAGCGAGACATTATCGAGCCGCTCGCGCGCGACACGGTCGGCCAGCCGCTCGATCACCTCGGGAATGATGTCCTGCGCGAGCACGCGGCCGCCCGCGCCGACGCGCTGCGCGAGGCGCACGGTGTAATAGCCGTCGCCCGCGCCGATGTCGGCGACGGTCATATTCGGACGGACGTCGGCGGAATCCATGACATCGTCGGCTTCGTTGACCCGGTCGCGCGCTTCCTCGGTCGACCATTTGGTCGAGACCGTCGGCGCCACCGGCCGGTCGGCGGGCGGAAAGTCGCGCGCGGTCTCGGTCCGGTCGCTGTCATCGTCCCACGGCGCGTCGCAGCCATTGAGCAGCGGCAGAAGCGCCAGCAGGACGACGGCGGCGCGCTTCATCAATCGATATCCTCCACCTCGACCTTTTCGCCCGTCACCTTCTGCGACAGCGCCGCCGCCATGAAGGGGTCGAGCGCGCCGTCGAGTACATCGCCGGGTGCGGTCGAAGTCACCCCGGTGCGCAGGTCCTTCACCAGCTGATAGGGCTGGAGGACGTAGGAGCGGATCTGGTGGCCCCAGCCGATCTCGGTCTTTGCCTGATATTCGCCCGATGCCGCGGCCTCCCGCTTTTGCAGCTCGGCCTCGTACATCCGCGCCTTCAACATCCCCATCGCGGTCGCGCGGTTCTTGTGCTGCGACCGGTCGTTCTGGCTCGCGACGACGATGCCCGTCGGGATGTGCGTGATGCGCACCGCTGAATCGGTCGTGTTGACGTGCTGCCCGCCCGCGCCCGAGGCGCGATAGGTGTCGATCTTGAGATCGCCTTCGTTGATCTCGATCTCGATATTATCGTCGATCACCGGATAGACCCACACCGACGAGAAGCTGGTGTGGCGCCGCGCCGAGCTGTCGTAGGGCGAGATGCGGACGAGGCGGTGGACGCCGCTTTCGGTCTTCGCATAACCATAGGCATTCTCGCCCTTCACCAGCATCGTCGCCGACTTGATTCCCGCCTGTTCGCCGGCCTGATATTCGACCAGCTCGACCTTCATCCGGCGCTTTTCAGCCCAGCGCATATACATGCGCTGAAGCATTTCGGCCCAATCCTGACTCTCGGTCCCGCCGGCGCCGGCATGGACTTCGATGTAGCAGTCGTTGGCGTCGGCCTCGCCCGCGAGCAGCGCCTTGATCTTGTCTTCCTCGGCGCGTTCGGCCAGCGCGGCGAGCGACGCGACGGCCTCGTCGACCATCGCCTCGTCGCCTTCCATCTCGGCGAGCTCGATCAACTCGGCGGTGTCGGCGCATTCGGTTTCGATCGCGCGCGTCGCGGTGATTGCTTCGTCGAGCCGGCGGCGTTCGCGCATGACCTCCTGCGCCGCCTTGGCATCGTTCCACAGCGTCGGGTCTTCGACCTTTGCGTTCAGTTCGTCGAGGCGCCGCACCGCGCGGTCCCAGTCGAGGAAACGCCGCAACAGCGCCAGCGCGGCGCCAATCTTGTCGATATGATCCTGCGCTTCGGCGCGCATGTCCTTGCTCCTGAAATATGTTGGTCCCGCCCTTACGGCCTCGCGAGCCGCAAGGGAAGGCGGTGCGCGGCGTCAGATAATGCCGCCGCGGTCGTCGAGGAAGTCGCTGTCGGTCCGTCCCGACGACCCCTTCTGCGTCGGTGCGCTCTGCCGCTTCGGCGCCTTGATCGGTTTGATTTCGTCTTCGCGGATCGTCCGGCGCGGTTCGCTTTCGGGCTTGAACGCCTCCCAGATGATCGACGCCTTGGGATCGGTGCCCGGCCATGCGCCATAGACGCGGCGCCCCGACTGGCGGTCGATGCGCACCATACGCACGCCCTTCGGCGCCGAAAAGGGTATCGGCTGGCGGTCGGCGAGCGCGGCGAGCGCGAAATCCTTGAAGATCGGCGCGGCATAGCTGCCGCCCTGGGCATAGCCGCCCATGCTGCGCGGCTGATCAAAGCCGATATACATGCCCGCGACCACATCGGGGGTGCCGCCGACGAACCAGACGTCGTTCGGCCCCGAGGTCGTGCCCGTCTTGCCGAACAGCGGCACATCGAGGTCGCGCAGCCGCACCGCGGTGCCGCGCTGGACGACGCCTTCGAGCATATGGACGACCTGATAGGCGGTGATCGGGTCCATCAGCTGCTTGCCCGAGCGCGCGAAGCGCGGCATCGGCCGACCGTCCCAATCCTTCTTGTTGCAGCCTTCGCACGGCCGCCAGTTTTTCGGAAAGATCACCTTGCCGCGGCGGTCCTGCGCGTAATCGATCACGCGCGGTTTCAGCTCGCGGCCGTGGTTGGCGAGCATCGCATAGGCATTGGTGATCTTTTCGACCGTCGTCGACCCGGCGCCGAGCGCGGTCGACAGATAAGGCTCGTGCTTGCCGATGCCCATCGTCCGGATCGTGTCGACAATCGGTTCCATACCGACCTGGCTCGCGGTGCGCACCGTCATCAGGTTGCGCGACTGTTCGAGGCCCCAGCGCATCGTATGTTCGCCCGATCCGCCCGCACCGCCGAAGTTGCGGAAGCATTTGTTGCCGAAGCGCGCGCCCTGATAGACGCAGAACGGCCCGTCGACGATCATCGTCGCGGGGGTCATGCCATTGTCGAGCGCCGCGGCGTAGACGAAGGGCTTGATCGTCGAACCCGGCTGGCGTTCGGCCTGCGTCGCGCGGTTGAACGGCGAGAGGCGGACATCGAAGCCGCCCTGCATCGCATAGATGCGCCCCGAATGCGGGCTTTCGACGACCATGCCGCCCGACACTTCGGGGATGTTGCGCAGCGCATAGCTGCTGCCGCCGTTCGATTTGACGGCGATCAGGTCGCCGGGGCGCATCGCCGAAAAGGCGCTGCCGCCGGTCTTGCGATAGCCCATCGTCGCCGCGCTCGCGGGCAGCGTGCCGGTGTCGCCGTTGGCAAAGCCGATGCGCGCGGCGCCGGCCGATTTCGACAGCACTGCGGCGATGCGCCAATTGTCATAGTCGATACCGATAAAGCTCGATGCGAGACGGCTCTGCCACTGATCGTCGGCCTCGATCGTCGCGATCGGACCCGACCAGCCCTTGCCCGCGTCGTAGCGTTGTAACCCCTTGCGCAGCGCCATGGTCGCGCCCTGTTGCATCTTGCCGTCATAGGGGGTGCGCACCCAGAGGCCGCCGGCATAGACGCTCAGCGGGCCGTCCTCGGCGGTTTCGCCGAACTGGGCGATCAGCTGGCGCCGCACCTCTTCCATATAATAGCCGCCGACCTGTGCGATCGCGGTGTTGCCCGTGTTCGTAAGGCCGAGCGGCATCGCGCGCGCCGCGTCGCGCTGCGCAGCCGTGATCCAGCCATTGCTCTCCATCGACCCGAGCACGAAATTGCGCCGCGCGAGCGCCTCCGCCTCGTTACGCGCGCGGCCGTATTTTTCGGGCGCCTTCGGCAGGATCGCGAGAAAGGCCATCTCGTGGAGCTGAAGCTGGTCGACGTCCTTGTCGAAATAAGCGCGGCTCGCCGCCTGCACCCCGAAGCTGCGGCGCCCGAGCGGGATTTCGTTCAAATAGAGTTCGAGGATCTGTTCCTTGGTCAGCGCATCCTCGATGCGCATCGCGAGGATCGCCTCGCGCACCTTGCGGCGATAGCTGAGCTCGTTCGTCAGCAGCAGGTTCTTTGCGACCTGCTGGGTGATCGTCGAGGCGCCGACGGGGCGGCCGCTGTTCGTCAGGTTGGTCAGGATCGCCGAGGCGATCCCCGGATAGTCGATGCCGCCGTGGCTGAAGAAGGTCTTGTCCTCGGCCGCGAGGAAGGATCGCACCAAAAGCTGCGGATATTCGCTATATTCGAGCTGAACGCGGCGTTCGCGGGCATAGCTGTGCACCGGCTTGCCCTCGCCGTCGCGGACCATCGTCGGCAGCGGCGGTTCATAGTCGCGAAGCTGGTCGACCGACGGCAGGTCGCGCGCAAAAACCGCCCAGATCAACGCGATGCCGAGAAGCCCCGCGAGCGCGAGATAGCCGAGCCAGCGGAACCAGCGCCGCGTCCACATGTCGCGGACCCAGGCGATGACGGCATTGCCGTCGCGGCGGAGGCGAAGGCGGAAATCGGGCGGACTGTCGGCGGCCATATGTCTCCGCCTCTAAAGCCTGACTCGCCGAAAGGGAAGCATGGTTGCGGCGAGGTGCGCGACTAGCCGGTAGCGGTCAGGTCGAGCAAGGCCGTGCGGAGCATCGAAGCAACTTCGGCGAGCACGGCAGCGGCCGAAACCCGGTCCTCTTCATAGAGCATCTCGTCGGCCGCAAAGCCGAGTTCGACCGCGAGGCGCAGACGCGGCCACAGCGTTTCGCGGTCGATCCGGGGAAGGTGCGGCGCACAGGCATCGACCAGCCGGCCGGTGACATGGCGGTGCGATTCGAGCCGGATATGGACGAGGCGCGGCGACGCGTGGAGCGCGCGCAGGATCCACACCGCCCCCGGCTCGGCGCGCGTCGCCGCGGCATTTTCGGTCAACAGGTCGCCGATATGGTCGGCCATCATCGCGATCCCGCCGGGTGCATGGCGCGCGAGCCAGGCGTCGAGCACGGCGTTCTGGCGCTCCATCAACCGCCGCCCGAGCGCTTCGAGCACCGCATATTTATCGCCGAAATAGCGGTAGAGCGCCGGCGGGCTCAGCCCGGCGCGCGCCGCGATCATATTGGTCGAGATGCGCTCGACCCCGACCTCGGCGAGCAATTCGCCCGCGACGTCGAGCAGGCGGCCCTGCGTCTGGCGCGCGCGTTCCTGCTGCGGCGGGCGGCGCCTGGCGAGCGTCACCGCGCGGCGCCGCGCGCGCTCACCGGCCAGATATCGACCAGCGTATCGCCCGCGACGACATGGTAATGGTCGTAGAGGTTCACCGTGGGGTCACAGTGTGGCACGGTCAGGCTGACCGGATCGCCAGGCTGAAGTTCGTTCCCGATGCCCGGCGCGATCAGCGCGGCATGTTCGTCGCCCATGAAGGCGAAGAAGGCGCTTTCGGGCGCCCCGCGCTGCACCACCGCGACGCCGCCGTCGGTCGAGAGCGATTTATAGCCCGAATCGATGGTGACGAGCCCGCTATGGTTGGCGCTGACGACGCGCGCGTCGACGCTAAGCGACACCTCGAAGGGCACCTCGCCACCGCCCGCGATGTCGCAGTCGAGATATTGCTTGTCCATGAAGACATAGCTACCCGCCTGCAATTCGGTGAAGACGCCAAGGTCGAGGTCGATCCGGTGGGTGCCGGTGCCCGATCCGGTAACGAGGCCGGGCGCGAAGCCCGCAGCGGAGAGCGCGGCGATCACCTCCTGCAAATAGGCGGTGCGCTCGACAATCGCGGCGCGGCGATCGGCGTAGCTTTCGATATGCTGCTGCGATCCGCAATAATATTGCACACCGCGATATGCTAGGTTCCGCGCGTCCGAAATTGCGCGCGCCAGCGCGACCGCGGCCTCCGCCGACGCGACGCCGGTGCGCGCGATGCCGGGGTCGATGTCGATGATCACGTCGAGCCTTGCCCCGGCCGCCGCCAGCGCCGCGTCGATCCGCGCGGCAACGCCGGGATGGTCGACAACCGCCATCAAGCCCTGCGCGGTTGCCGCGAGCTTGGCGAGACGATCGACCGCGGCGGGCGCCGCGACGGGCGAGGTGATGAGGATGCCGGTCACGCCGCCCCCGGCCAGCGCCTCGGCCTCGCCGATCTTGGCGCAGCACACACCCACCGCCCCCGCGGCGAGCTGGCGCCGGGCGATATCGACACTCTTGTGCGTTTTGGCGTGGGGGCGGAGCGCGACGCCGTGCCCTGCGGCGAGCGCCGCCATCGCCGCGATATTGCGGTCGAGCGCGTCGACGTCGAGCACGAGCACCGGCGTGTTAAGGTCGGCGCGCGAGCCCTGCCGGCCGATCAGATGGTCGTGCAATTCACGGTCGGTGGTCATGCGAACAGGCTCTCCATATGCGTGTTGAGGAATTTGCCGTGCGGATCGGCGGCGCGGCGCACCGCGACATAGCGCCCCGCCATCGGATAGAGCGCGGCGACGTCGGCGCGGCCCAATGTGTGCCGCTTCGCCCAGTGCGGACGCCCGCCCGCGCCGCGGAAGATGGCTTCGGCATCGGCGAACAGCGCCGTCCACGGCATTTTCGCATATTGATGCATCGAAATCGCCGCGACCGGCCCCGCGTTCATCGGGCTCATCCAGATATCGTCGGCGGCAACGGTGCGATATTCGAAGGGGAACGTCACGGGCAGGCGTTTCCGCCGGATCCAGCCGACGACCTCTGCCAACGCCTCAAGCCCGATGCTGCGGGGCATTTCATATTCCATCTCCTCGAAGCGGAGGGTGCGGTCGGACGGGAAGATGCTGTGCGCGGGGCCGCGGCGACGGCCCGAAATGCCGCTTTTCATCATCAGCCGCTGGAGGAAGGGCGTCAGGAACGGCAGCCGCGCGGAGATATCGAGGATACGGCGAAAACTCGCTTCCTCCATGTCGGTCGTCGTCGGCGGCGGGTCGCAAGGATCGCACGGATCGAGCGTTTTCAGGATCACATCGTCGCTGTACGGGAAAAACCAGAATTCAATATGCCGGTGCTGCTGCGCCAGTTCGTCGTAACTCTCGCGGACTTCGGCCCAGCGGCGCTTTTCGATGCGTTCGGCGAGGTGAAAGGCGGGAACGACCGCGACCTCGATCTCGGTCGCGACGCCGAACAGCCCCAGCGACAGGCGCTGCGCCTGATAGAGGTCGGGGTTCGTCGCCGCATCGCACCAGCGCGTTTCGCCATCGGCCCCGACAAGCTCGAACCCGCGCGCAAAGGTCGCGAGTGAACCAAGATCGACGCCGGTGCCATGCGTGCCCGTCGCCATCGCCCCGGCTAGCGACTGCGGGTTGACGTCGCCCTGATTCGCGAGCGCCAATCCCTCCTCCCACAGCGCCGCAGTCAGCCGGCGGATGCTCCACCCCGCGGGAATGCGCGCGGTCCGGCGATCGGCGGCGATATGAATCGTGCCCACCATGTCGTCGAGGCTGACAATCAGCTCGCCCGATTCGCACAAAGGCATGAAACTGTGCCCCGCGCCGGTGACGCGCAGCCTGTTCGCGCTGCAAATGAGCGCGGCCAGTTCATCGACGCTTTGCGGGCGCGCGACCGCGGCGTTTGCCGTGACGCTTCCTGACCAGTTGCTCCACGCCATGCCGCTCTCCCTGGTCGGCAAAGCTGTCGCCACACAAAAAGTTAGTCAAGACTATATATTCATGCGGGCGCGGTTTCAGCGCGTCGCGATTCGTCGCGCAAAGTGGATCTGCACCGCGTCGCGGACCCCGCGCGCGAGCTTTTTCTGCCCCGCCGGCGACGCAAGAAACTCGGCGTCGCCCTTGTTCGAGATGAAGCCCGTTTCGAACAGGACCGACGGCGTATCGGGCGCTTTCAGTACCACGAAGGACGCGAAACGGTGCGCATGGGTGCGGAACTTCACCGCTTCGCCCGCTTCGCGCTGGAGCAGCCGGGCAAAATCGGACGCGGTGTTCATCGTCTCGCGCTGGGTCAGGTCGAGCAGGATCGACGACACATCGCCGCTGTGCGCGCCAAGGTCGACGCCGTTGATGATATTCGCCTTGTTCTCGCGCGCCGCGAGCCGCGCCGCCTCGCGGTCCGAGGCGACTTCGGACAGCGTGTACACCGACGCCCCGCTCGCTTCGCGGTTCTCGGCGGCGTCGGCGTGCACCGAAATGAACAGGTCCGCCTTCAACCGCCGCGCGATGCCGAAGCGCTCTTCGAGCACGAGGAAGCGATCATCGGCGCGGGTCAAAGCGACGCGCACGCGCCCCGAAGCAAGCAGGTCGGCCCGGATCGCGCGGGCGAGCGCCAGCGTGATGTCCTTTTCGCGGGCACCGCTGTGCGGGCTGATCGCGCCGGGATCGTGCCCGCCATGCCCGGCATCGATCACGACGAGCGGCAGGCGGCCGTCCGCCGGCCCTTCGATCCGCGGCAGCGTCACCGACGGTCTGGGCTTCCCGATCGGGACGGTGACGCTGTAGCGTTTCCCAGGCCGCTTCGCGCGAAAACCCGCAGACGGCTGGCGTTCGGCGCGCGCGCCGCGCGTGGCGCGTTCGAACGCATCCGCCGAACCGGTAGCCAGAAGGCGGACTTCGCCGCCCGAATCGCGCGCCGCGACCGGTCCCGCCAGCGCCGCCGACGGAATCCCGATCATGCCAAGCAGGACAAGCAGGTGGCCCATGCGGCGTCTATGCCGCCCGCGATGCGCGATGGTCCAGCGCTTATTGAAAAACACCCGCGCCGCGGCGGCAGAATGTCGTGAACCATGCATTAGCCACCGCGCGCGGCGGCCGGCCGACGGGCAAGCTTCGCCCGCGATTCAATCGGTTTCACGATGATGACATTCTTGCAACAGCGCGCCGCCATCCCATCTTTGCACCGTGGTTGTGGTTGCCGTCGGCCCGTGCCGATGCTAGCACGCCCACACTGACGGTGTCGTTCCCGGTGCCGTCCGGCCTTTTGAGGGGAAGGCCTGCTCCGCAAAGTTGCGGAACATGGCCGCCTTGGCGCCGGACATACGGGGAAGGGCGACCTGCCGTCAGTCCACCCGGTTGACCGGACAGTCGGGGCGTTCGCTTGGCGCCCGCCCTGCCCGCCCGCTCATCCCGTAACAGGTTGATGCCGCATGAGGCTTGCCATGCCCTCTTTGAATCCCGACGCGGGCGCTTTCGCCCCGGCCGTCGCCGGATTTGAAGACCGCATGCGCGTCCACGACCGGACGCAGGCCCTTTTCGGCAATAACGTCTTTTATCCTTTCACCCGTATCCGCCGCGGCTTTTCCTCGGGAAGGGTCGCGGGATTTTTTGAGGGCGCGCCGAGGCGCGCTTGGAGTGTATCTAATGACCACGCGCATGTTGATCGACGCGCGGCACCGGGAAGAAACCCGGGTCGCCGTCACCAAGGGAAACCGCATCGAGGAGTTTGATTTCGAGTCCGCCGAGCACAAGCAGCTCAAGGGCAATATCTATCTGGCCAAGGTAACCCGTGTCGAACCGTCGCTGCAGGCGGCGTTCGTCGAATATGGCGGCAATCGCCACGGCTTCCTCGCGTTCAGCGAAATCCACCCCGACTATTACCAGATTCCGAAGGAAGACCGCGACGCGCTGCTGCGCGAAGAGGCCGAGCATGCCGCCGCCGCCGCGCAGCGCGCCGAGGAAGACCTCGACGAGCTCGAAGGCGATGTCGCCGACGTCGAATATCACGACGAAGACGAAAATGGCGACGCGCCCGCCCCCGAAACCATCGGCGAAGACGGTGACGGCGACGAGGATGGCGACGCCGAAAATGGCGATGCCGGGGACGGCGAAAGCGAAGACGGTACCGAAGAAGGTTCGGAAGGAACCGGGGACGGCCGCGGCGATCGCCGGGGTCGCGGACGTGGACGTGGCAACAACAATCGCAAGGGTGGCCGCGGACGCAGCCGCCGCAACGACGACGAAGACGGTGAAAACCGTATGTCGCTGCGCCGCCGCTACAAGATTCAGGACGTCATCCGCCGCCGTCAGGTGATGCTGGTCCAGGTCGTCAAGGAAGAACGTGGCAACAAGGGCGCCGCGCTCACCACCTATCTGTCGCTCGCCGGCCGCTATTGCGTGCTGATGCCGAACACGATGCATGGTGGCGGGATCAGCCGCAAGATTTCGAACGGTGCCGATCGCCGCAAGCTGAAAGCGATGATCGACGAACTCGCACTGCCGCCGACGATGGGCTGCATCGTCCGTACCGCGGGGATGAGCCGCACGAAGGTCGAGATCAAGCGCGACTTCGACTATCTCGCGCGCCTGTGGGACGAAATTCGCCAAAAGACGCTCGAATCGAGCGCACCGGCGCTGGTCCATTCGGACAGCGATCTGGTCAAACGCGCGATCCGCGATATCTATCACAAGGATATCGAGGAAGTGCTCGTCGAAGGCGACGAGGGCTACAAGGCGGCGAAGCAGTTCATGAAGCTGCTGATGCCGAGCCATGCGCGCCGCGTGAAGCAATATGCCGATCCCGTCTCGCTCTATCAGCGATACGGCGTCGAGGATCAGCTCGCGGGGATGCTCAATCCCGTCGTCCAGCTGAAATCGGGCGGCTATCTGGTGATCAATCCGACCGAGGCCCTGGTGTCGATCGACATCAACTCGGGCCGCTCGACGCGCGAGCATAATATCGAGCAGACCGCGGTCAGCACCAACCTTGAGGCTGCGCACGAAATCGCCCGCCAGCTCCGCCTGCGCGACATGGCCGGGCTCGTCGTGATCGACTTCATCGACATGGATCATGGCTCGAACGTCCGCAAGGTCGAGCGCGCGATGAAGGATGCGCTCAAGAACGACCGCGCGCGCATTCAGGTCGGCCGCATCTCGGGCTTCGGCCTGATGGAGATGAGCCGCCAGCGCCTGCGCACCGGCGTGCTCGAAGCCTCGACGCGCCCGTGTCCGCATTGCGAAGGCACCGGCCTCGTCCGCACCGCCTCGTCGGCGGGGCTCAGCGCGCTGCGCCTGATCGAAGAGGAAGCCGCGCGCGGCAAGGGCAACAAGATCACCCTGCGCGCGAGCCAGGAAGCGACCTTCTACCTCCTCAACGAAAAGCGCCGCGAACTGCGCGAGATCGAGGAGCTTTACGGCGTCACGGTCGAAATCCTGCCCGATGGCGAAACCGAGGGCGCGCGCATGGCGGTCGAGGTCAGCGGTCCGCCGCCGATCGCACGCCGCAGCTTCGCCCCGATCGCACCGATCGAGGACGATGACGACGACGATTATCCCGAGGACGAGGAAGAAGAAGCCGAAGAAGAGGCCGCCGAAGAGCGTCCTGCACGTTCGCGTGACCGCGAAGAAGGTGCGCGCGAAGACGGCGAAGGCGATGGTGAGGGCCGCAAGCGCCGCCGCCGCCGCCGCCGTGGCCGTCGTGGCCGCCGTGACGACGAAGGCAATGAAATCGCCGAAGGTAGCGAAGGCGAAGGCGAGTCCGAGCGCGAAGGCGACAGTGCCGACGCCGATGAAAGCGAAGCCGCACCGGTCGAGACCGTTGAGGCTGCGCCCGAGGCGGACGCCGACGAAGCCGAAGCCAAGCCGCGCCGCCGCCGTGGTGGACGCGGCCGCAAGAAGGCCGATGCGGTGGAGAACGCCGACGAGGTCGCAGCCGAGGCAGACACGGCACCGGTAGAGGTGGTCGAAGCCGTCGAAGCGGTTGCCGAAGAAGCACCCGCCGCCGAGGAAAAGCCGAAGCGCAAACGCGCACCGCGCAAGACCAAAGCCGAGACCGAAGCCGCCAAGGCAGCCGCCGAAGCGGCCGAAGCCCCGGCCCCGGTCGAAGCTGCTCCGGTCGAAACCGCCGTCGCCGAGCCCGAAGCCGAACCCGCCAAGCCCGCGCCGAAGAAGCGCGCAAGCCGGGCGAAAAAGGCCGTCGCTGCCGAAGCCGCCCCGGAAGCCGCCGCCACGCGCGAGGCCGAACCGGTTGCCGCCAACGGCGATGACGAAAGCGAAGGCCCCGACGGCGAACCGCGCCGCGGCTGGTGGCAGCGCACGTTCGGCAATTGATCGGCCGAGCCGATCGGGCGGCAATTGATCGTGCACGTCGATCGGGTGGCAACTGATTGGCAGCCACCCGTCGCAGAAATTGCAGGCTGACCTTGCGTCCGCGCGCACTGACCCCCAATAAGCCCACATGGCTTCACTTGGGGTTCAGGCGCGCGGCGCAAGAGAGGCGGGGATGACCGCTTTCCCGCCGCAGCCCGTGCCCGGGGCGCAAAGGCTGCGCCCGATTTTCCGTATCCTTCTGACATTGCTCGCGATGTTCGCCATCGCTATGCGCCCGGCGATGGCGCAGTCGATCCTGCGCGACGCCGAAACCGAGGCGCTGTTCCAGGACATGATGGATCCGCTGCTCGTCGCCGCGGGGCTCCAGCCCGGACAGGTGCGCGTTCACCTGCTCGGCGATCGCAGCATCAACGCCTTTGTCGCGGGCAGCCAGGACATTTACGTCTTCAGCGGGCTGATCGAGGCCGCCGATAGCGCCGAAGAGGTACAGGGCGTGCTCGCGCACGAACTCGGCCATGTGATGGGCGGCCACGCGATCCGCGTGAACGAGGGCGCCAAGACCGCGACCGGCATCTCGCTGCTCAGCCTGCTGCTCGGCGCGGCGGCGATCGCGGCGGGCGCGGGCGAGGCCGGCATGGGCGTGATGATGGCGGGCCAGCAGGCCGCGCTCGGCAAGTTCCTCGCCTTTTCGCGCGTGCAGGAATCGACCGCCGATGCCGCGGGCGCGCAATATCTGTCAAAGGCGGGGATCAGCGGCCGCGGCAGCCTGGCTTTCTTCAAGAAACTGCAGAATCTCGAATTCCGCTATGCCGTGAAGCAGGACGACGATCAGGCCTATGGCCGCACCCACCCGATGTCGGGCGACCGTATCCAGGCGCTGCGCGAGGTCTATGTGATCGACCCGGCGTGGGCCAAACCCGCCGACCCCGGGATCGAAAAGCGATTCCAGCGCATCAAGGCAAAGCTGTCGGGTTATATGACCGAGCCCGAACGGACGCTGCGCAAATTTCCCGAAAGCAACACCAGCATTCCGGCGCGCTATGCCCGCGCCTATGCCTGGCACAAGAGCGCCTATCCGCAAAAAGCGCTGGCGGAGGTCGAAGGGCTGCTCGCGACCAATCCGAACGACCCCTATTTCCTCGAACTCGAAGGCCAGGTTCTGCTCGAATCGGGGCGCCCCAAGGAGGCGATCCCCGCGCTGCGCAAGGCGGTCGCCCAATCGCGATCGCAGCCGCTGATCAGCGCGACGCTCGGCCATGCGCTGATCGCGACCGAGGATCCGGCCAATTTCGCCGAAGCCGAAGATGTTCTGAAAACAGCGGTGGCGCTCGACAATCAGAACCCGTTCGCCTGGTACCAGCTCGGGATCGTCTATGCGAACAAGGGCGATCAGGCGCGCGCGGCGCTCGCCTCGGCGGAACGCTACAGTTTGGAGGGTGGACAGTCGGGGCTCGCGCTGCGTAATGCCGAAGCCGCGATGCAGGGCCTGCCCCAAGGGTCGCCCGACTGGATCCGTGCACAGGATATTTCGCTGGTCGCTCGCGCCGAGGTGGAACGCGAGCGCAAACGGCGTTAGATTCAATCGAGATAAAGCGGGAACCGCATCGCCAATGATGCGCAAGGGCAACAAGTGACTGATAGAAAAGACGATTATTACCAGCCATGGCTGCGCGATCCCGCGCCGACGCCGGGGGCAGCGCCGACGCCGCCCGCGGCGCCCGACGAGGGATTGGCGAAACCGCGCGAAACGCCCCCCATCGGCATCGACGTGTCGCGCTATCCCGCGCATGACGCGCCCGCGCGCAAACCCATGGTCACGTCGGACCAGCTCAGGTCGGGCGCTGCCGGGCTATGGCGCGCGCTGCGCGACGGCAGCAGCAGCTTTGCCGAATGGACGATCCGCATCGGCGAACGCGCCGACATCCCCGCGCGCGTCGAGGCCATGGAAATTCCGCGCCGCTCGCGCGAACTGGCCGCGAAAACCGGCGCCCTGACCGCGCGTACCGCACGCGCTGCGGGGCGCGGATCGGCGCAGGCCGGCCGCGCTGCAGCCAAAGCGAGCAGCGAGGCGTGGGACAAGATGGCACTCGGCGACAAGGCGCGAAAGCTATCGAGCGAAGCCGGCCGCGGGCTCGGCGAAGTCGCCGAAAAGACCAAGGCGGGGGTCGTCGATATCGCCAAGGCCAGCAGCGAAAGCCTGCGCGACGGCATCGGCGATGCCGCAAGCAAGCTGCGCCCCGCGCCGCGCGAGGAACTGGCACCGCCGCCCTCGGGACTCGAACAATTGCTCGCACGCGAAGAGGCGGAGGCGAAAGCGGCCGCGGTCGCAAGCGCCGCACCGGATCTGCCGCTGTTCGCGGGCGATGCCGCGATCCCGGCCGTGGCGAGGCCCGCGGCAGCGGGCGGTACGAATGCCATGGAAGGCGACGACCGTTCGCCCGTCACGCAGCCGCCGAAAAAAACCGCGGGCGCCAAAGCCATGGCGTCGCAGCGCCTGCCACGCATCGAGGGGACCGGGATGGAAGGCGTTTCTACGCAAAAATGGGGGCTTGCCATCGGTGGCCTGATACTGCTCGCCGCCGTCTTCTGGCTCGGCGGCCGCCTCGGCGGCGGCATGAGCAAGAGCGAGGTCGAGACCATCGTCGCCGATTATATCAAGGCGAACCCGCAGCTCATTCCCGAGGCGCTCGAAGCGCAGCGCGGGCGCGAAGTCGCCAAGGCGATCGACGCGATCCGCCCCGCGCTCGAAAAACCCTATGCCGGGGCGTGGGCGGGCAATGCCGACGGCGACGTCACGCTGGTGGTATTTACCGACTATGCGTGCGGTTTCTGCCGCGCGAGCGTGCCCGACGTCGACCGGCTGATCCGCGAGGACAAGAGGCTGAAGGTCGTGTTCCGCGAACTGCCGATTATCGCGCCGCAAAGCCGCGACGCCGCGATCATGGCGCTCGCCGCCGCGCGGCAGGGCAAATATGACGCTTTCCACCACGCGATGTTCGCCGCGGGCTCGCTCGACAAGGCGGCGATCGCCGCGGCGGCGGCGAAGGTGGGTGTGGTCACCGACGGCACCGCCGATGCGACCGCGAACGAGGCGCTTTTCCAGCGCGAACTCGACAGCAACCTCGCGATCGCCACCCAGTTGCAGCTCAACGCCACCCCGACGTGGATCGTGGGCAACCAGCTGTTCCAGGGACAGATCGGTTACGACGGGTTGAAGCAAGCCGTCGCGAAAGCCCGCGCGGCGAAAAGCTGAACGGCGCGGGCATGGCGACCGTCTCGCACGATGAAGCGCTCGCCAACGCCCGCCGCCTGTTGAGCGGAGAGCCCGGCGCGGCGCTCGCGCAGGCGCAGGCGATCATCGAAGCCGTCCCGACATCGGCGGCCGCGCACCGCCTCGCCGCCCATGCCTTGCGTACGCTGGGCCGCGAGGAGGAGGCACAGGCCGCCTCGCTTGCCGCGGTCGGGGCGACAATTCACGACGAAGCGATGGTCGACGCGGCGCTTGCGCTCGCCGAGGACCGGCTCCCCGACGCCGAGGGTGCGCTCCGCCAGCGCCTCCGCGAGGATGCGACCGACGTCGCGGCGATCCGCATGCTCGCCGAGGTTGCGGGACGCATCGGACGCTATGACGATGCCGAAAAATTATTGGCGCGCGCGCTCCAGCTCGCCCCCGGTTTCGGCGCCGCGCGCGCCAATCTTGCGACGGTCTATTACAAGCAGAACCGCTTCGCCGAGGCGGCCGAGACGCTCGAAGCGGTGCTCGGCGACGATCCCGACAACCCCGCGCACGTGAACCTGCGCGCCGCCGCGCTCGGCCGCATCGGCGGCTATGACGAGGCGCTCGCGCTCTACGAAGAGCTGACGCGCCGCTTTCCCGATCATGCGAAGCTGTGGATGAGCCATGGCCATATGCTGAAAACGGTCGGACGACAGGACGACAGCGTCGCCGCCTATCGCCGCGCGCTCGCCGCCGACCCCGGGCTTGGCGAAATCTGGTGGAGCCTCGCGAACCTCAAGACGATCCGCTTCGACGAAGGCGACCGCGCCGCGATGGAGGATGCGCTTGTCGCCGCCGAGCCCGACAGCGACGCGCGCGCCGACGACCGGCTGCACCTGCATTTCGCGCTCGGCAAGGCATATGATGATGTGGCCGGGCACGAGCCGGCGTTTCGCCATTATGCTGCGGGCAATGCGATCCGCTCGGCCCAGCTCGGCTATCGCGCCGCCGAAACGCGCGCCGCGGTCGACGCGATCATTGCCGCCTGCACCCCCGAATTCTTTGCCGCCCGCGCCGGCGCGGGCGATCCCGCGCCCGATCCGGTCTTCATCCTCGGCATGCCGCGCGCCGGATCGACGCTGATCGAACAGATCCTCAGCTGCCACTCGGCGATCGAGGGGACGATGGAGCTGCCCGATATTCCCGCGCTCGCGCTCGGGCTCGGCCGCGAGGCATATGGCGACGGGCGCCGCTGGATCGAGGCGCTGGCCGAAACGCCGCCCGCGCGGCTCGCCGAACTGGGCACGGCGTTCCTCCAGCGCACCGCGGTGCAGCGGAAGACCGCCAAGCCCTTCTACATCGACAAGCTGCCGAACAACTGGCTCTACACCGCCTTCATCCGCCTGATCCTGCCGAATGCGAAGATCATCGACGCGCGGCGCCATCCGCTCGATTGCTGTTTTTCGAACTTCCGCCAGCATTATGCGAGGGGGCAGGCGTTCAGCTACGGCCTCGCCGACGTCGGGGCCTATTACCGCGACTATGTCCGCCTGATGGCGCATATCGACGCCGTGCAGCCGGGCCGCGTCCACCGCGTGATCCACGAGGCGCTGCTCGACGATCCCGAGGCCGAGGTGCGCGCGATGCTGGCCTTTCTGGACCTGCCCTTCGAGGACGCGTGTTTGGCCTTTCACAGCAATGCGCGCGCGGTCCGCACCGCGTCGAGCGAGCAGGTGCGCCGCCCGATCAATCGCGACGGCGTCGGCCAGTGGCAGCCCTATGCAGGCTGGCTCGACCCGCTGAAACAGGCGCTCGGCCCCGTCCTCGACGCCTATCCGGCCAGCCCCGCCGATTTCGGCTGAAGCCCCACGACAAAACGTGGCCTTTGGGCAACAGCGAACGACATTTTCGACCAGCGACTACCGTCCCGCACCAACAATGCTTGCGCTTGCGCGATGCCGCGTCATGCTCCGTCACAGGACTGTCATGTCAGGGGGATTCCATGCGGAAACTATCGGCAGCATTGACCAAAAGCGGCGCCTTCCTGCTCGGCAGCACGATCCTGTGCACATCGGGAACCGCGCTGGCCCAGCAAAGCAACACCAACGACGACCGGGACATTGTCGTCACCGCGTCGAAGCGCGAACAGAATCTGCAGGATGTGCCGCTTGCGATCACCGCGATCGGGACCGAGCGGCTCGACGAACTGCAAGTGAAAGAATTCCAGGACGTCGTCAAATTCCTGCCGTCGGTGACGATCCAGACCGCCGCGCCCGGATTCAGCCAGGTCTATTTCCGCGGCGTCGCGTCGGGCGAGAACGCCAACCATTCGGCGTCGCTACCGACCGTCGGCACCTATCTCGACGAAATGCCGATCACGACCATTCAGGGCGCGCTCGATATCCACGCCTATGACCTCGCGCGCGTCGAGGCGCTCGCGGGACCGCAGGGCACGCTCTACGGCGCGAGCTCGATGGCGGGCACGATCAAGCTCGTTACCAACCAGCCCGACACCAGCGGCACCTATGGCGAAGTCGGGGTCGAGCTCAACAATGTCGCGCACGGCGATTTCGGCGGCGTCGTCGAGGGTTTCATCAACGCCCCGCTCGGCGAGCGCGCGGCGCTGCGCCTCGTCGGCTGGTACCGCCACGACGCGGGTTATATCGACAATATTCCGGGCAGCCGCACCTATCGCATCTGGCAGCCGACCGACACCGACGGCGATGGCAAGAATGACACGCTCGTCGATGCACCGGGCGACGACATCACCCAGACCAACGCCGATCTGGCGAAGAAGAATTACAACGACGCCGATACCTATGGCGCGCGCCTCGCGCTCGGCATCGATCTCGACGACGACTGGACACTCCGCCCGACGATCATGGGCCAGATCCAGAAGACCAACGGCAGCTTCGCGCAGGAGCGGTCGAATTCGGTCACCGGCAAGCTGCAGACCGTCCAGTACAATCCCGAATCGTCGAAGGACAAATGGCTGCAGGCCGCGCTGACGATCGAGGGCAAGCTCGGCAACTGGGATCTGACCGTTACCGGCGGGCACCTCCGCCGCAAGACCGATGTCGAGAGCGACTATTCGGATTACGCCTATTTCTACGACGCGCTCGCCGGATCGGCGGTCTATCTCTATGACAATGCCGGCGACCAGATCAGCCCGAACCAGTATATCAGGGGCATCGACCGGTACCGCCGCAATTTCTTCGAGGCGCGCGTCGCCTCGCCGGCCGACGCCCGCATCCGCTTCATCGGCGGCGTCTTCTGGCAACGTCAGAAACATAATATCGAACAGCATTATATCATCGACGACCTGTCCGACGACTTGCAGGTCCCCGGCACCGTCGACAATATCTGGCTGACCAAGCAAATCCGCGTCGACCGCGACTATGCGGCGTTCGGCGAAGTCAGCTTCGACATCACCGACAAGCTGACGCTGACCGGCGGCGGCCGCGTGTACAAGTTCGACAACAGCCTCGTCGGCTTTTTCGGGTACAACAACCCCGGTTTCAGCAGCAATCCGGTCTATGCTTGCCAGGGCCCTCCGGTGGTCGACGGGTCACCCTGCACCAACCTCGACAAAAGGACGAAGAAGACCGACTTCATCCACAAGCTCAACCTCACCTACAAGTTCAGCGACGATGCGCTCGTCTATGCGACCTGGTCGCGCGGTTTCCGCCCCGGCGGGATCAACCGTCGCGGCTCGCTGCCGCCCTACGGGTCGGATACGCTCGACAATTACGAATTCGGGTGGAAAACGAGCTGGGGACCGGTGCGCTTCAACGGCGCGATCTATCAGCAGGACTGGAACGACATCCAGCTCTCATTCCTCGGGCTCAACGGGCTCAGCGAAATCCGCAACGCGGGCGTCGCGCGCATTCGCGGCATCGAACTCGACCTCGGTTACCGGCAGAACGGCTTCTCGATCAACGCCGGTATGAGCTATAATGATGCCGAGATCCGCCGCGATTTCTGTGCCATCGCCAATCCCGAGTTCGATTGCTCGATCAACGCCGACCTCGACGGAAGCGGCGCGATCGACGATGACAGCGAAATCAACGCGACGCTGGCGCCGAAGGGCACCAGCCTGCCCGTCACGCCGAAGTTCAAGGGCAATATCGTCGCGCGCTATGAATTCCCGGTCGGCGACCTCAACGCGCATGTCCAGTTTGCGGTCAATCATATCGGCAAGCGGCGCAGCGATCTTCGCACGCAGGAAAACGGCATCAAGGGCATGTTCGACGCCTATACGACCGCCGACGTCAGCGTCGGGGTGAAGGGCGAAAGCTGGAAGGCGGAGGTCTTCGCGACCAATTTGTTCGACAGCAACGGCACGATCAATGCCGGCGTCCAGTGCCTCGAAACCACGTGCGGCGATCCCGACGGCGTGACCCCGAACGGCGGTGTCTTCTACGACACGGTCGTGCGGCCCCGGCTGATCGGGATCAAGGTCAGCAAGGAATTCTGACCGGGTGACCGATTTGACGACCAGCAACGAAAGGCCGGGCCAAAAGCTCGGCCTTTTGATGTGCATCGCGCTCGGCATGGGCAATATGATCGGGTCGGGGGTTTTCCTGCTCCCGCGCGACCTCGCGCCGCTCGGCTGGAATGCGATTATCGGCTGGGGTGTGTCGATCGCAGGCACGCTCTGCCTTGCGGTGGTGTTTGCGCGGCTCGCGAAAAGGCTGCCTGAAGGGTGCGCGGCCTTCACCTATGGCGCCGCGGCTTTCGGCCCCGGCACCGGCTTCATCGTCGCATGGAGTTACTGGATCAGCTGCTGGACCGTCGTCGCGACGCTCGCGGTCGCCGCGATCAGCAATATGTCGATCCTGATGCCATGGCTCGCGGACAAGGGCGCCCTGCCCGCATGGATCGCGATCGGCTGCATCTGGTTCTTCACCTTGGTCAATCTGTTCGGCGTCCGCCGCGCCGGCGGCGCGCAGCTCCTGACTCTCGGGCTCAAGCTGATCCCGGTGGTCGGTGCGGTGCTCGTCGGGATCTGGGCGCTCGGTACCGGCGCGGCGCCGCCGCCGACGATGGCGGGAACCGAACCCGTCAGCCTGTCGGGGGTCAGCGCGGCCGCGACGCTGACACTGTTCGCGCTGCTCGGCTTCGAAAGCGCGTGCGTCGTCAGCGACCGCGTCAAAGACCCCGAACGCACGATCCCGCGCGCGACGGTGATCGCGGCCGCGGCGGTCGGCCTGCTCTACCTGCTGTCGTGCACGATGGTGACGCTGATGGTGCCGCTCGACGTGCTGCACCAGTCGAACGCCGCTTATGCCACCTTCTTCGGACGCCTCGTCAGCCCGGCCGCCGGTGACGTCGTGGCGCTCTTCGCGGCGATCGCGGCGCTCGGCGCGCTCAACGGCTTCGTGCTGTTGCAAGGCGACATTCCGCGCGACCTTGCGCACCGACGCCTGCTTCCGGCAGCCTTCGCCCGCGACAACAAGTTCGCGTCGCCGTGGATCACCCAGATCGTGTCGAGCGGGCTCGCCAGCGTGATCGTTTACGCCAATTACTCGCGCGGGCTCGCCGACCTGTTCGCCTTCATGGTCAAGGTGACCACATCGACCGCGATCATCCTCTATATTGTCGGGGCAGCGGCGGCGCTGATCCTCGAGCGGCAGGGTACGATCAAGGTCTCGGCGGGCTTCGCCGCGGCAACGATCGTCGGCTTCGTTTATAGCTGCTGGGCCTTTTACGGCGCCGGGCTCGAGGCCAGCCTGTGGAGCCTCGCGATGACCGCAGCGGGGCTGCCGATCTATTTCGCGATGCGGCGGCAACGCGTGGCGGCCGCCTGACGGCCTTGCGAAATGGCGCAAAATCGCCTAACGGCCGCACCCACCTGCCCGGATTCGGGCTTATCGGAGACGTAACGTGTCGGAACGCCAGACCTATCAGGGATTGAACCCCTGCGGCGTCCGCCCGCTGTCGTAGCGCGTTTTTCCTGACGCGGTGCGCCTGCTGGCGGCGCCGCCCCCCTCAATCCCCCATATTGATTTTCGCCGGCAGGCGCAGTGCGTCTGCGCGCCGGCCGCAGGCAGATATTCATGTTGCACGACAGTCATTGGGCTCGCGCACTCGCGCGGGCTATCGCGCTCGATCATCCGGGCAGAAGCAAGGCCGGGCGCGCGCTGCTCGGCTGGGCCCGCACGCGCGCAAGCCAGTTCGCCCTGACGGAGAAAGAGGTCGATCGCGCCATGTTGCTTGCGGGTCCGCAAGCGGCACCCGAAGGCGCGGTCGAAGAAGACAGCCTTGTGAAGGCGAACCGGCTGGCCGACGCGCTCGACCTCGCCGCTGACGAGCGTGCGCTGCTATTGCTCGCGACGGCGATGGAGCGCGGGCCGCTGACGCGCAGCCTCGCCAAACTCGTCGAGAGCGAAGCACTCGACATGGAGACGCTGGTGAGCGCGCTCACCGGCTTCGCGCCGCACGCGATCCGCGGCGCCGAAGTGGTGCGGCTCGATCTTGTCGGGCGCTGGACGAACAAGGAAGGCAAGGTCGAATTCGGCCTCTGCTGGGCGTTCGAGCGCCTGCTCGACGCGCGACCGGGGCAACATGAAAGCCTGATCGACGGCCTGCTCGGCCGTCGCCAGACGGCGCGCCACGCGCTCGCTGCCTTCCCCGCGCAGCAGCGCGACGCCGAGCTGGCGCTCGCCCTGCTCGGCGGCGCGCTCGCGAACGGCGCGCGCGGGATCAACATCCTGATCCACGGACCGCCCGGCACGGGCAAGACCGAACTGGCGCGCACGCTCGCCGCGACGCTCGGCGAACCGCTGCACGCGGTGGGCGAAGCCGACAGCGACGGCGAAGAGCCGAGCCGCTTCGACCGTCTCGCCGCGCTGCGGCTGGCGCTGCGCACGCTCGAAAAGCGCGGGCGCGCGCTGCTGCTGTTCGACGAGATGGAGGATATGCTCGGCGACGCGCGCGTCGAGCAGGGCGGCCGCGTGCGCCGGCGCGCGGGGTCGAAGCTGTTCGTCAACCGGCTGATCGAGGACAATGTCGTCCCCGTGATCTGGACCTCGAACTGCATCGCCGACCTCGACCCCGCGATCCTGCGCCGCTTCAGCCTGTCGATCCGCATGGATTTCCCCGGTCAGGGTCACAGCCCGGCGATGCTCGCGCGCGTCAGTGCCGAGGAGCAGGTTGCGGTCGACCCCGCGCTGCAGGCGCTCGCGGCGCGCGCGCCCGAAACCGCGTCGCTGTTCCGCGTCGCGGCGCGCGCGGCGGCGCTTGCCGGCGATCCCGAAGCCGCGAACCGCTTTGCGGGTTCGATCCTCGGCGCGATGCGCGGCGAGGCGGTCGAGGCGCGCGCGCCGCGCGCGTTCGACGAGAGCCTGCTCGCCGCCGACACCGACCTCCCCGCGCTGTTCGCCAGGCTCGCGAAGGCGGACGCGCCCGCTGATTTCTCTCTGCTCCTCACCGGACCGCCCGGGACGGGCAAGACCGAGGCGGTGCAGGCGCTCGCGCGCCGGCTCGGGCGGCCGCTGCACGTCAAGCGCGCGTCGGACCTGATGTCGAAATGGGTGGGCGAGACCGAGAAGGCGATCGCCGCGGCCTTTGCCGACGCAAAGCGGCAGGGGGCGATGCTCTTCTTCGACGAGGTCGACTCGCTCCTCGCCGACCGCGGGAGCGCGACGCGCGGCTGGGAAGTGAGTCAGGTCAACGAACTGCTGACGTGGATGGAGGATCATCCGCTGCCCTTCGCCGCCGCGACCAACCATGCGGCAAAGCTCGACCCGGCGTCGGCGCGGCGCTTCGTCTTCAAGGTCGCGATGCGGCGGCTCGACGAGACGCGGGCGCGGCGAGCATTCGCGCATTTCTTCGGGCACGACGCCCCGGTGGCGCTCGACCGGCTCGACGGGCTGACGCTCGGCGACTTCGCGGTCGTCGCGCGTCAGGCGCGTTTCCTCGGCGCACTCGACGACGCGGCACTGCTCGACCGGCTGCGGCGCGAGCGGGCAGCGCGTCCCGCGATACCGCAGGCGATCGGTTTCGGCGCGGCGCCGGCGCTAACGCCACCGGGGCGCGAAGAAACCCCGGTCGCGTAGGATCACCTCGGCCGCATTGTGCCCCGGCGCGCCGGTCACGCCGCCGCCGGGGTGTGTCCCCGCACCGCACATATAGAGGCCCTTGACCGGCCCGCGATAACCGCCGTTGCCGAGCACCGGGCGCGCGGCCCAGAGCTGGTCGAGGCTCATATTGCCGTGCATGATGTCGCCGCCGACGAGGCCGAACTTGCGCTCGAGCCCCTTGGGCGAGAGGCGCGTCTGCGCGATGATGCTCGCGCGGAAGCCGGGTGCGTGCTGCTCGACCGTGTCGATGATGCAGTCGGCAGCGGCCTCTTCCTCGTCGTCCCAGTCGCGGCCATCGGGCAGCTCGGGCGCGAACTGCTGGCAGAAGAGGCTGGCGACATGCTGGCCCGGCGGTGCAAGGCTGTCGTCGACGGTCGAGGGGATCAGCATCTCGACGATCGGCGCCTTCGACCAGCCATGCTGTTTCGCGTCGAGGAAGGCGCGGTCCATATAGTCGAGCGTCGGGGCAAGGATAATCCCCGACTGATGATGCTCGCCCGGTTCGGGGAGGCAGGTGAATTTGGGGAGTTCCGAAAGCGCGACATTCATGCGGAAGGTGCCGCTGCCCGCCTTGAAACCCTTGATCCGGCGTTCGTAGCCCGCGGGCAGGTCGCTCGCGTCCATCATCCGCTCGTAGAGCAGCTTCGGCCCGACGTTCGCGATCACGCGCGCGGCGGCGATCTCTTCGCCGCCGACGAGCTTGACCCCGACCGCCTTGCCGCCGTCGACGAGCACCTTGTCGACCGGGCTTTCGAGGCTGATCTCGACGCCGAGGTCGCGGCACACCTTCGCCATGATCTCGGTGATCTTGCCCATCCCGCCGACGCTGTGGCCCCACGCGCCCTTCTTGCCATTCACCTCGCCGAAGACATGGTGGAGCAGGACATAGGCACTGCCCGGGGTGTCGGGGCTGGCATAATTACCGACGACGGCGTCGAAGCCGAAGGCGGCCTTGACCGCCTCGCTCTCGAACCAGCTGTCGAGCATCGTGCGCGCCGATTTCGTGAACAGGTCGAGCACGTCGCGCTGCTGTTCGAGGCTGAGCCCCGCAAAGCGCCGCCCCTGCCGTGCGCCATCCAGAAGCGTTCGCAGCCCCTCACCGACATTGGGCGGAACGCGCAGCGCGAGGTCGCGGAGCAGTTCGGCGACGTTTTCGAGCGCGTCATAATATTGCGGCAGCACCTCGGCATCGCGCGCGCTGAACTTGCGAAACTCCGCCTGCGTGCGCTCGAGCCCGCCGCCGAGCTTGAGGTAACCGCCATCTTCCTGTGGCAGGAAATTGCTGATCGGCCGCTCGATCACGCGGTAGCCATGATCAGCGAGTTTCATGTCGGCGATCACCTTCGGCTGGAGCAGGCTGACCGTGTAGCTCGCGACCGAATTACGAAAGCCCGGCGCGAATTCCTCGGTCACCGCGGCGCCGCCGACGACGTCGCGCGCCTCGACGATACGCACTTTCAGCCCCGCCTTCGCGAGATAGAAGGCGCAGACGAGGCCGTTGTGGCCGGCGCCGATAATCAGCGCGTCATAGGCTTTGGTCATGAAAACTCTTTCGCAAGCGGGGATTGGACATGCTGGCGGCCGAAGCCGAGGCCGAGAACGCGGCCCGGTATCCGGCGCAGCAGCGGAATGGTGTCGAGCAGGCGCACCGCGAAGGGCACGCGCGTGATCTGCCCAAGCAGCATCGGTTCGATCACGCGCCGATGCGCGAAACGCTGAAGCCCCTGCATCCGCGTTGTGGGTTTCCAGCGACGTTCCTGCACCCTGGCGAGCAGCGGATCGGGGTCGGCGCCCGCGGCGAGCGGCGCGGCGAGAATGTTCGCCGCCGCGACGGCGTCCTGCACCGCGAGGTTGATCCCGACGCCTCCGACAGGCGACATCGCGTGCGCGGCGTCACCGATCGCGAGCAGGCCGGGACGCGACCAGCGCGTCAGCCGGTCGAGCACGACCGAGAGCAATTTCACATCGTCGAAGCTTTGGATCGCGTCGATACCGGCGGCGAGGCCGGGCGCGATCGCGACGATCCGGTCGCGAAAAGCGGCGATCCCGCGCGCCTCGATCGGCGCAAAGCCGCCCTTTTCGATGATCTGCGCGCATTGCCAATAATCGCCGCGGGGGATGGCGACGACCATCCCGCCCCTGTCGATCGTGCCGAGCGCGACTTCGGACATATCCATGCCCGCGGGCACCGGGATGCGGAACCACAGCACGTCCATCGGCGCGCCGAGATCTTCGAGCGGCAATTCGGCGGCATCGCGCAGCACCGAGCGGCGCCCGTCGGCGGCGATGACGAGCCGCGCGGGCAGGGTCTCGCCGTTCGCCAGCGTCACGCCACTGACGCGGCCGGTATCGTCACAGGTCAGTCCGGTCGCCTCGCTCGACATGCGCAGGTCGAAGGTCGGGTAGCGCCGCCCCTGCCCGGCGATGAAATCGAGCAGATCCCATTGCGGCATCATCGCGACGAAGCGCGCCGCAACGGGCAGATGCTTCATCGTCGCGATCGTATAGCGCTGCCCGAGCAGGTTGAGCGTCATCGTATCGATCGCGGCGTGCGGTTCCTTGAGCAGTTCGCCCAGCAGCCCGATCTCGTTGAACAGTTCCAGCGTGGAGGGATGCACCGTATCGCCGCGGAAATCGCGGAGGAAGTCGGCGTGTTTTTCGAGCACGGTGACGCGCACTCCGGCACGCGCAAAGAGCAGCCCCGCGACCATGCCGGCGGGGCCACCGCCAACGATCACCACGGGTGCATCGACGCTCAACGGTGGCTCCACCCCGCGGCGGGCGCATACTCAAGGCGCGCCTCGGGGATGATGTCGCGCATCCGCGAACAGAAATGCTTGAGGCAGACTTCCTTGTCGCTGAGCGGCCCCATGGTGAAGCTTTTCGACTGCATCCCTTGCTGGACGCGCGTGATGAGTTCGGTGTCCTCGGCGTTCACCTGACGGTTGATGCGCCAGTTGAGGTAGCGTGCGGCCTTCATCTCGCGGCGCTCATCGGGCAGCACGTAGCTGATTTCGCGGATCAGGCATGTCGTCGGCCCGGTCGGCAGCCACTGCATGAAGTCGACCTGATCGGGATAGATATCGAAGGCGACGTTCGGCCACAGCTTGAAATAGAGCCAATGCCGCTGGTTCGCTTGCGGAAGGTGCGGCACCGAAGGCAACAGCCGCTGGTACATGCGCTCGGACCAGTTCACCGACGGCCGGTCGATCAAATCGCCCCACATGCGGTCGACGCGCTCCTCCGCCTCGACGCCATAGCTTTTGCCGAACAGACGCGTGAGTCCGGGGTGCGCGACGGGGATGTGGAGGCCGTCCGAATAATTGTCGCCGACATTCTTCCAGTTCACCTCGCGCGGGCGCAGCGTCACGCGGCCGAGCGCGCCGAGCTCCTCGAAGCGGTAGGGCGCGACCTGCGCCTCATAGGGCGCCATCATGCTCGCGACCGAGGGGCCGCCATCGTCCTCGAGCCGCACGAACCAGAAACCGCGCCATTGTTCGAGCCCGACCGGGACGAGCCCCGCCCTGCTCTTGTCGAGCGTCGGATAGCTCGCGCTATCGGGCACGCCGGTCAGGCGGCCGTCAAGCTCGTAGGTCCACGCATGATAGGGGCAGACGAGCTTTTTCGCGCAGCCGACCGCGCCGTCGACGAGCCGCGAGCCGCGATGGCGGCAGACATTGGTGAAGGCGCGGACATTCCGGTCGGTGCCGCGGACGAGGATCACGCTTTCGCCGCAATAGTCGATGCTGTGCCAGTCGCCGACGTTCGGGATATCGCTGTCGTGGCAGACGACCTGCCAGCTCGGGCGGAAGATCCGTTCCATTTCCGCCGCGTAGAAATCGGGATCGCTGTAGGTCCACGCCGGCAGCGACCAGCCGTCGAGCGGGTCGATATTCGAATCGCGAAGCGGTGCAGTTGCCATATTCTCGTCCTTGTTATACACACGTATAACAAGATGACCGCCGCTCGCCAAGCCTTTACGCGCGAAAGCGCCGACGCCCGCCGGGCAGACCTGATCGAGGCGACCGCGGCGGTGCTCGCCGAGCAGGGGCTGGCGGGGACGAACGTCCGCGCGATCTGCGCGAAAGCAGGCGTATCACCCGGCCTTTTGCGGCACTATTTTGCGGGAATCGACGATCTGGTCGCGGCCACTTACGCGGCGACGAGCGACCGGATGGATGCGATTTTCGCTGCGGCGGTCGAGGGCGCGGGGTCCGACCCGCGCGCACGGCTGATGGCGTACCTCACCGCGAGCTTCCGCCCGCCGGTGACCGACCCCGAACTGCTCGGCGCATGGACCGCCTTTTGGGCATTGGCCCGCAGCGATGCCCGGATGGCCGCGATCCATGCGACAAGCTACGCTGGCTATCGCGAACGGCTCGGAGAGCTGCTCGATGCGTGCGGCGCTGCCGATGCCAGGCGGCTCGCGATCATGCTGACCGCGATGGTCGACGGGCTCTGGCTCGAACTGTCGCTCGACGCCGAAAGCTTCGGCGCCGATGCGGCAATCCAGATGGTCGAGCGCGCGGTCGGCGCCCTCATCTGATCATTTCGACAGGTCGCGCAGCAAGCTGTCCCAATGCGCGAGCGCCGGAGCGATCGCATCGACCGGCGCGCGCTCGTTAAGCCCGTGCGCGAAGCTGTCGCTTGCCTTTGAAAACAGGCCCGCGACGCCATAGCTCGGCACGCCCTGAATACGGAAATGATAGCTGTCGGTCGCCCCCGCGCTCATCGACGGGATGATCGGCAGGCCCGGCGCGCGCGCATGGACCGCCTTGGTCACCGCCGCCATGACGTCGGGTCGCAGCGGCGAGGCGTCGCTCGCGCTCGCGTCGGGATCGGTGTTCACCTTGATTGCGGGGTCGGCGATGACTTTTTCGAGTTCGGCGCGCACCGTTTCGACCGCGACGCCGGGGAAGATGCGGCAATTGATGTTCGCGGTGGCGCGCTGTGGCAGCGCGTTTTCAGCGTGGCCGCCCTTGACCAATGTCGGCACACAGGTGGTGCCGATCTGTCCGACATATTCGGGGTCGGAACGGATCTTCGCGATCGCCGCCGGATCGGCGGGATTGGCGGCGAAGGCCTTGAGCGCCGCGCCGATATCGCCGCCGACCTGGTCGGCAACAATCGGCATACCGATCTTCGTCAGCTCATTCTGCTGCGGCTTGAAGCGATAAGCGCCGACCTTCGCGAGCGCTGTCGACAGCTGGACGATTGCATTGGTGTCCGACGGGCGCGAGCTGTGCCCGCCGGGGTTGGTGACCTCGAGCGTGAAATCGGCATAGGTTTTCTCACCCGCCTGCAGCCCGTAATATTTGGGCTTGCCGTCCTCGCCGATCGTTCCGCCGCCGCCGTCGCCGTTCAAGGCGAATTCGGCGCCCTTATATTTGGCGGCGAGCGCGCGCGTCGTCATCATCGACGTTTCCTCGTCGCCCGACAGCAGCAGGATGATCGAGCGCCTGGGCTTGAAGCCGTCCTTCTTGAGCTGCGCCATCGTCGCGACCATCATCGACACGTCGAACTTGTTATCCTCCGACCCGCGGCCAAAGATGTAACCATTTTCCTCGACCGGCACGAAGGGGTCGCGCGTCCAGTCCTTGGGATCGGCCTCGACGACGTCCATATGGCCGAGCAGCACGATCGGCTTGCCCTTGCCGGTTCCGGCGAGCGTCGCGGCAAAGGTCGCGGTTTCGCCGATCGGCGTGATCTCGATATCGCTGTCGGCATAGCCCGCCGCCTTGAGCACGCTCGCATAATAGGCCGCGAGCTTCGGCACCTGCCCGCGCCCCTCGACGGTCGGGATCGCGATGCTGTCCTTCAGGATTTTCTTCGCCGTCTCGGTATCGGCGGGCCTGGCGTGGACGGGCGCAGCTGCGAGCAACGCGGCGGAAGCAAGAAAAGCGGAAACAAGGCGCATATCTTCGACCCTCTTTTTGGAACGGCTGTGTTCAATCGGTTCGCGCCGCGCTTGTCGAGCGGAATTTCAGGCCGCCACTCTTTTGGCCTTCGGCGCCGGGGTCTTCGGCTTGTAGCGGCACAGGTCATCGACCGGACAGCGCCAGCATTCGGGCGTGCGCGCCTTGCAGATGTAGCGGCCGTGGAGGATCAGCCAGTGGTGCGCGCCGACGCGGAAGGGCGCGGGCGTCTCCTTCTCCAGCTTCTTTTCGACCGCGAGCACCGTCTTGCCCGGCGCGAGCCCGGTGCGGTTGCCGACGCGGAAGATATGCGTGTCGACCGCAAAGGTCTCGGCCCCGAAGGCGCAGTTCATCACGACATTGGCGGTCTTGCGGCCGACGCCCGGCAATTCGACGAGCGTGTCGCGGTCGGCGGGCACCTCGCCGCCGAAATCGCGGACGAGGATTTCGCTCAATGCGATGACATTCTTCGCCTTGGCATTGAACAGCCCGATCGTCTTGATGTGCTGCTTCAGCCCCTCCTCGCCGAGGTCGACCATCGCCTGCGGCGTCTTCACGTCCTGAAACAGCAGCCGCGTCGCCTTGTTCACGCCGACGTCGGTCGCCTGCGCCGACAGCACGACCGCCACGAGCAGCTGATAGGTGTTGCCGAACTCCAGCTCGGTCTCCGGACCCGGATTGAGCTCGGCGAGACGGCGGTAGAATTCGAAAATATCGGCTTTCTTCATTATACGGTCAAATGCCATCGAACCAATGCGTATCGACCTTAATACGTTCGATCATTTTCGTTTCGACGCCTAGCTTATTCTCTTTCAGGAGATCGCAGAGGCGGTCTCCATCGATCAAATCAATCGCGATCGCTCCGTCGCGCGTTGCTTCATCGGATGCCTGGCTCGTGAAATGTCCAGTTGTTATGAAAAGCCCCTTGTCGGCTCTGCCTTGCAGCGCGCCTCGAAAGTCCCTTATTTCTTTTGATCCAACGCTGCCTTTCCACCGTTTACACTGGAAATAGACTTGAAATGACACGAGATTGACGCGCAACACTCCAAGGCCGTCTATCCCGCCATCGCCAGATTTCCCTCGAACCTCGACCTTCGTAAATCCGGCTTCTCGAAGCAAACGCTGCGATAAACGCTCGAATGCATCCGGCGCCATAGAAACCAGCACGCCAAGTAGCTGAGACTTCCAGTCTTCCGTATCCCCCGACTCTGTATCGACGGCCTCTTCCACTTCAATGCCAGTCGACTTGGCCGCGCCACGCTTCGCCTTGGCGCGAGCTCTCTCCTCCAAATTTACAAGCTCATAAATAGCGCGCGTTTCTTCAATAGTGACAATGGACGAGCCAGCCTCAGTCAACGCCCACACGGCTCTCGCAGAGTTTTCCAGCGCGCCACCACGCTTCAAATATGTTCTTGCCCAAGCAAGATAGTAGTTCACTCTCGGGCGATTTTCGTCGCGCGGCATGGCGAACGATTGCTCTTCTTCGGAGACACCCTCCAATTCGATAACTCGCTCATCAAGCTCCTGGATGGTGGCCGATCCGCCGAGGTCTCTCAATGCCTCAATCGTTACCAGCATCATGCCCGGCAAATCCGGCAGGCCGTCAGCGCCGATCTGAAATCGTCTCCGCATTTTCTCTTCCCCCGGCATCGCTACAGCCCCAACACCTGCGGCATCGTATAGCGTTCGGGTTTCTGGCGGAGCAACCACAGCGCCGCACGCACCGCGCCGCGCGCGAAGATCATGCGGTTTTCGGCGCGGTGCGCGAGGGTGATCATTTCCTCGGGCCCGGCGAAGATCACGTCATGGTCGCCCGCGACGGTGCCGCCGCGCAGACTTGCAAAGCCGATCTTGCCATGCCCGCGTGCACCGGTGAGGCCGTCGCGGCCGCGTTCGGAGCAGGTCGCAAGGTTGATCCCGCGCCCCTCGGCCGCCGCCTGCCCCAACAGCAGCGCGGTACCGCTCGGCGCGTCGACCTTCATCCGGTGATGCATCTCGACGATCTCGATATCATATTCGGGGTCGAGCCGCGCCGCCGCCTCGCGCACGAGATGTGCGAGCAGGGTGACCCCAAGCGAGGTGTTGCCCGTCTGGAGCACCGCGATATCGCGCGCCGCGTCGTCGATCAGATAATGATGACGCTCCTCGAGCCCCGTCGTGCCGATGACGATCGGCTTGCGTGCCGCGACGCAGGCGTCGAGCGTCGCTTCGAGCGCAGCGGGCGACGAGAAGTCGACGAGCACGTCGCTCTCGCTCGCGAGCTTCACGACATTGCCGCCGCGGTCGACGCCGCAATAGCGCTGCCCGGCTTCGGATATGGCGGCGGCCAGCGCGACGCCCATCCGCCCTTCGCTGCCGATAATACCGATGCTGGTCATGGCTTGCCTTTCCTGCCCCCGTCATGCTGAAGCGCGTTCAGCCCCCGCCCGCCTAACGGCTGCGGCCCTCGAATCAAGAAGAACAGGATAGCATGTCCCCGATCCAGAATATCGTCATCCTGACCGGCGCCGGGGTTTCGGCCGAAAGCGGCATCGATACGTTTCGCGACGCCGGCGGCCTTTGGGAACAGCACCGCGTCGAGGATGTCGCGACGCCCGAAGCCTTTGCGCGCGATCCCGACCTTGTCCTGCGATTTTATGACATGCGGCGCGAGGCGATCCAGACGAAGGCGCCGAATGCCGCGCACGAAGCGCTCGCACGGCTCGACGCCGCATGGCCGGGCGAGCTGCTGATCGTCACGCAGAATGTCGACGACCTGCACGAGCGTGCGGGGGCGAAGCGGCTGATCCATATGCACGGCGAGCATCTGAACGCGTGGTGCACCGCGTGCGACGCGCGGATTCCATGGACCGGGCCGCTGCTCGATCGGCCGGCGTGTCCGGCGTGCGGCGCGGTGGGCACGCTGCGTCCCGACATCGTCTGGTTCGGCGAGATGCCGTACCGGATGGAGGACATTTATCATGCGCTGAACCGCGCTGACCTGTTCGTGTCGATCGGCACCTCGGGCGCGGTCTATCCTGCTGCGGGGTTCGTGCGTGAGGCGCGCGCAGCGGGCGCGCGCACGCTCGAGCTCAACATGGAGCCGAGCCAGGGCAGCCACTGGTTCGACGAAGCGCGACACGGCCCGGCGACGCGGCTGGTGCCGCAATGGGTCGATGAAATGACAGGCTAGCTAGCGGCGCGACGCGAAGAAGTCGCGAAGGAGCGCGGCCGCTTCCGCGTCGCCGATGCCGTCGTAGATTTCGGGCCGGTGGTGGATCGTCGGCTGCGCAAAGGTGCGCGGACCGTGAACGACCGCGCCGCCCTTCGGATCGTCGGCGCCATAATAGAGGCGCGCGATTCGGGCGTGGGCGATCGCACCCGCGCACATCGTGCAGGGTTCGAGCGTGACATAGAGATCGCAGCCGTCGAGCCGTTCGTTGCCGAGCTTTGCTGCTGCGACGCGAATCGCGACGATTTCGGCATGCGCGGTCGGATCGTGCGATTCGCGTGGGCGGTTATGCCCCTCTGCGATAATCGCTCCATCCTTGACGATCACCGCGCCCACCGGCACTTCGCCCCATTCGGCGGCGATACGCGCGAGATCGAGCGCGCGGCGCATGGGTTCGGGAAGCGGAAACGAGGGCATAAAAGCGCCCTATTCGCTTGACGAATCTCCGGCAAGCCGATAAGCGCGCGCCTTTCCCGGCTCACTCCGGTCCTGTTCTACCCGTTTTGCGGGAAGTGCCCGGACGCCGATCCGAAATTTTTTGACGAGGACGAAGACCATGTCGCGCATCTGCGAACTGACCGGCAAGGGCCGCCAGGTTGGCCACAATGTCAGCCACGCCAACAACAAGACCAAGCGCACTTTCCTGCCGAACCTGCAGAATGTGACGTTGCTGTCGGACGCGCTCGGCAAGGGCGTGAAGCTGCGCGTGTCGACCCACGGCCTGCGCACGGTCGAACATAATGGCGGCCTCGACAACTGGCTGCTCAAGGCCGGCGACGACCAGCTGTCGGCCTCGGCCCGCAAGGTGAAGAAGGAAGTCGCAAAGAAGCTGGCCGAAAAGGCCGCTTAAGCGCTTTCGAATCGCTGAAGCAATCAGGCGGCCGGGTTAGCCCGGGCCGCCTTTTTGCTGTCCGGTACCTTTTTGGGCGGCAGGTCAACCAGCTCGAACTGGAGCAGCAGGCTGCGCTGCCACACATTGAAATTATCATCGGCGACAAGCCACAGCCAGGTGCGCCCCTGCTCGACCGAGATCGCCGCGCCTTCGTAATTTTCGGCGAGCGGCCGGGGAACACGACCGATCGTCCGCGCGCGCACAACGGCACCCTCCCTGATGTCGGCCGGGTCGACGATCGCCACGATCGTCGTAAAAACGGGGTTGAAGCCAAGCCGCCGGTGGACAAGCAATATCCGCCCGTCGGGCAGCGCCGCTGCATCGCTGACCAGTCCACGCCCGGCCGAATCATAAAAGAAGCGGACGGGTGCCGGCCCCGGTGCGGCGGGATCGCCACTGTAGATCAGCGCCGCGCGCCCGCGCGGATCGTCGT
The DNA here is from genome assembly GCA_020160755.1 of Pseudomonadota bacterium. GTDB lineage: Bacteria > Pseudomonadota > Alphaproteobacteria > Sphingomonadales > Sphingomonadaceae > Sphingopyxis. The sequence goes on along the minus strand of JAIUPN010000014.1, from coordinate 30,957 downwards.
CGGCATCCTCCGAAAATACCACCGTCCGCCCGTCTGCGAGCCGCGCCATCGCTTCTGGCCCGCGATTCGCGGGCCAGCGCGGTCGAGGGAGCTTGCGGCGCGATTCGATCTGGGCAAGCCCCGGATCGAGCCGCCATATCTCGTTGACGCCTTCGAGCGCGACCCAGACCTTGCCGCTGGCCGCGTCGATGAGCATCGCCTCGGTATCGGCCGCCGCCTTGCGTGCCGGACGGCCATCGATCGTCGGCAGCGCCCGGACCCGGACCGCCGCCACCGCGCCGCGCGAATCGAGCGACAGGCGGGTCGAATAGCCATTGTCGCCGATCAGCAGAAACTGCCCCGGCGCGGTCCGGGCAATCGCCGAGAAACCCCCGAAACGGCTGTGCGGACTGACGAGATGCCAACCGCGTACAAAGCGCATGCCACCACCTTCTTCGGGCGCGAAGATCAGCGGGCGCGCCGCGGCGCGCTGGGTCAGATCTTCCTGCGGATAGCGCATCACGGCGCCGGGCACCGGCCCGACGGCAAGGAAAATCAGGGCGGCGAGGAGCAGGCGGCGCATCGCCGCGGGGTTAAGGCGCCGCTGCCGGAAAGGAAAGCGGTTCACCGCAGAAAGCTGAACATTGGCCAACAACCATGTTCAGGCTTCGCTCAATGCGAATCGGGCAAAACTGTTTCATCGACAAAGCCCGGTCGGGCCAATGACGACGAAGGAGAACGACAATGAAAAAGATGGTGACCCTCTCGATCGCCGCCCTGATGTCCGCTGCGACGCTGGGCATGGCGGCTCCCGCCGCAGCGCAGAACGGCTATTACGACCGTGATGGCTATTCGAGCTATTACAGCGGCTATGATCGCGACGACCGTCGCTATGACCGCCGCGACTATCGCCGCGACAACCGCCGCGATTACCGCAACGACCGCCGCTATTATCGTGGCGACCGCCGCAATTATCGCCAGTGCGACAAGGGCACCGGCGGCACCGTGATCGGTGCGATCGCAGGCGGCCTTGCCGGTCATGAAATCGCCGGCCGCGGCGACCGCACGGTCGGCACGATCATCGGCGGCGCCGTCGGCGCCATCGCCGGCCGCGCGATCGACAAGGGGAATGACGGCTGCCGTTAAGGGGCAGTCCCGACCTCCAATAATTCCTCTCCCCCTTTCACCCCGTCCGGCCCCGTGCCGGGCGGGGTTTTCTTTGCGCCGTGCCGCCGCGGGAGGAGAAGCTTGCCATAAAGGCCGGGGAAGCCTAGGTTTGCTGCCAAGTGCACGCTCGCGGTTTTGCGGGCGCGTGAGCAGACAGGTAATAATAGCCATGCGGCAAATGGCAGCGCCATCGAGGCGACCGCCGCGGCCCGGCCCGGCGGTAAAAGGACGAAACAAGGCGGGTGGCGATCCGCGCCCGATGCCGGTCACCCGGCCGCGCAGCTATGCCGCGATCGACCTTGGCACCAACAATTGCCGGCTTTTGATCGCGCGCCCGCAAAATGGCGAGCTCGTCGTCATCGACGCTTTTTCGCGCATCGTCCGGCTCGGTGAAGGCCTGCACGGCACCGGAAAGATCAGCGATGCGGCGATGGATCGCACCGTCGCGGCGCTGGCGATCTGCGCCGACAAGCTTCGCCGCCGTCACGTCTCGCTGTCGCGCGCGGTCGCGACCGAAGCGTGCCGCCGCGCGACCAACGGCGAAGAACTCGCAGACCGCGTCCGCCGCGAAACGGGCATCGTCCTCGACATTATCTCGGCCGCCGAAGAGGCGCGTCTTGCCGTGCTCGGCTGCCATAACCTCATGGAGCCCGGCGACGGCCCCGCGCTGATCTTCGACATCGGCGGCGGCTCGACCGAACTGATGCACGTCGATGTGTCCGATCAGGATGTCAGGATCCACGACTGGATCAGCGTGCCGTGGGGCGTCGTATCCCTGACCGAGCACGCCCCGCTGCCCGAAGACAGCCTTGCGGGCCGACAGGCCGCCTATGCGCATATGCGCGAAGTCACGCGTGATGCCTTTTCCGCCTTCGCCGGGCGCGCCGAACGCTTCGCGGGCCAGCCGCTCCGCCTGCTCGGCACCAGCGGCACGGTGACCACGCTCGCCAGCGTTTTCCTCGACCTGCCGCGCTATGACCGCCGTGCGGTCGACGGGCTCGTCGTCCCGTCCGACGCGATGCGCGACATCAGCCGCCGCCTCGCCGATGCGAGCATCGCCGACCGCGCCGAGATTGCGTGCATCGGCCGCGAGCGCGCCGATCTGGTCGTCGCCGGCTGCGCGATCCTCGAAAGCATCATCGACCTGTGGCCCGCCGCGCGCGTCGGCGTCGCCGACCGCGGGATTCGCGAGGGCATCTTGCGCTGCCTCGCGATGCAGGGCCGCGACATCCCCGTTACCCGCCGCGAGTATCGCAAATGAGCGGGGCCGGCGGGAAAGGCGGAAGCGGCCGAGGCGGCTTGCACGTGCGGGTCAAGACCGCGCGCAAGCGCAGCGTGTCGTCGACACGCTGGCTGCAACGCCAGCTCAACGACCCCTATGTCCGGCGCGCGCAGGCCGAAGGTTATCGTTCGCGCGCCGCGTACAAGCTGATCGAACTCGACGACAAGTTCGGCTTCCTCAAGAAAGCGCGCGCGGTCGTCGACCTTGGGATCACGCCGGGCGGCTGGTCGCAGGTCGTGCGCAAGGCGAACCCGCGCGCGCGCGTCGCGGGCATCGACCTGCTCGCGTGCGAGCCGATCGAGGGCGTGGCGATCCTCGAGATGGATTTCATGGACGATGCGGCGCCCGACGCGCTGATCGAGGCGCTCGGCAGCGCCCCCGACCTCGTGATTTCGGACATGGCGGCAAACACCGTCGGCCATCCGCAGACTGACCATCTGCGCACGATCGGGCTGGCCGAAACCGCCGCCGATTTCGCGGTGCAGAATTTGCTGCCCGGCGGCGCCTTCGTCGCCAAGGTCTTCGCGGGCGGCGCCGATCGCGAACTTTTGACTTTGCTCAAACGTCATTTTTCGACGGTAAAGCACGCCAAGCCGCCGGCGAGCCGCAAGGGGTCGCCCGAACTTTATGTCATCGCGCAGGGCTTCAAGGGTCGCGGCGGCGGGGTGGAAACAGAATAGACACGCGAATGGGTCGCATCCGGGGGAGAGAATATTGATGGGTAAGTCGAGGCAGTCGGTCGCGGCCGTGACGCTGGCGGCGCTGATGCTGGCATCGTGCGGCGGAGGCGGCGAAGGCACCTCCGGAAGCGGTGGTTCGGTTACCGCTCCTCCCACGCCGACGCCGACACCGACCGCCAACTGCAGCCTCTCCGCCCGCCAGTCCTTCGCCAAGGCGGTGATCGACGAATGGTATATGTTCCCGAACGACGTCGCGAGTGGCGTCAATCCGGCAAGCCACGGCACCGTCCAGTCCTATATCGACGCGCTGGTCGCGCCGGCGCGGGCGCTGAACAAGGACCGTTTCTTCACCTACATCACCTCAATCGCCGAGGAGAACGCCTTCTATGCCAGCGGATCGAGCGCCGGTTTCGGCGTCCGCCTCGCCTATGACGCAGCGAACCAGCGGATCGTCATCGCCGAAGCATATGAAGGCGCCCCCGCCTTTGCCGCGGGCATCGATCGCGGAACTGCAATCGTCGGGATCGGCACGACCGCCGGCAATGTACGCACCGTTGCCAGCATCGTCGCGTCCGAAGGGACCGCGGGGCTGACCAATGCGCTCGGCCCCAACGACCCGGGCGTGAGCCGCGTGCTGCGCATCACCGACGCCGCCGGCACGCGCGACGTCACCGTGGCCAAGGCCGACTATTCGCTCGACCCCGTTTCCGACCGCTATGGCGCAAAGATCATCAGCGAGGGCGGGCGCAATTATGGCTATATCAACCTGCGCAGCTTCATCTCGTCGGCCGACCCGCAGCTTCGGACGGCATTCCTGAATTTCAGGAACCAGGGCGTGACCGACGTCATCATCGACTTCCGCTACAATGGCGGCGGGCTCGTTTCGACCGCCGGGTTGATGGGCGACCTGCTCGGGCGCAATCGCACGTCGAGCGAGGTTTTCTCGCAGATGGTCTTCCGGCCGTCGAAGGCCTCGGCAAACAACGAAACGCGCTATTTCACGGCGCAGCCCGAATCGATCGCCCCGACGCGCATCGCCTTCATCGGCACCGGATCGACCGCATCGGCGAGCGAGCTCGTGATCAATTCGATGCTGCCTTATCTCGGCACCAATATGACGCTCGTCGGCGCCAATACCTATGGCAAACCCGTCGGCCAGATCGCGCTCGACCGCGCCGAGTGCGACGACCGGATGCGCGTGATCGCCTTCGCGACCGCGAACTCGGCAGGCGCGAGCGCCTATTATGACGGGCTGGCGCCGAAGATCACGAACAGCTGCGCCGCGAACGACGATTTGAGCCTGCCGCTCGGCGACCCCCGCGAAGCTTCGGTGCGCGCGGCGATCGGTTTCCTTTCGGGGACCGCCTGCACCACGCGCATCGCCGACGCGAGCACCGGCGCGGCGGCGCGCAGCAGCCGATCGCTGGCGCCGGAGCGGCCCGAAATGCTGATGGCCGACCGACCAAGCGCAGCGCAACGTGACCTGCCGGGGCTGTTCTGACGAACGCCGTCCCGCATTGCAGCAATTGACCGCGCCCCGAAAATCGGGCTAACGGCCGCGGCAAGCGACAGGTTCCCCGGCGACGGGGACTAAGAGGGAACGGGAAAACCCCGGCTGCCCCTGCAACTGTACGCGGCGAGCCATCGGCCACTTGCCATTGGGATTCCGGTCCCGAGAAGGCGGCCGACCGGCGCTGACCCGCAAGCCAGGAGACCTGCCCGTCGCCGTCGTCTTTCGACCGGACAGGGTGTGCCGGGCGGACGGGGGTGAACCCGCATGACGACAAAAGCGGCTGCGCATGGGCGCGGGCGATGTCGTGCGTCCCCGGGACAACCGCATCGACCGTGCGCGTGGGCGGCCTTGTCGATGGGGTACCCAATGTTCAAAGTGATTTTCCGAAGTTCGATCTGCCTTGCCGCCGTTGCGGCCTCCTCCGCCGCGGCCGCCGGCGAAGCAGCGACCGCGCACGCCGTCGCTGCCGACGGCGACAGCATCATCGTCACCGCGACGCGCGCGCCGCTGACGCTCGACGAAGTGCCGTCGTCGATTGCCGTGCTCGACAAGGCGGCGATCGACCGCGCGCAGGATATCGGCGTCACCGAACTCCTGCTCCGCACCCCCGGCATCAGCATTTCGCGCAACGGCGGTTATGGCACGTCGACCTCGCTGCGCATCCGCGGCGCCGAATCCGATCATAGCGTCGTCGTCATCGACGGGGTGAAACTCAACGACCCGTCGTCGACGGGTGGCGGCTTCAACTTCACCAATTTGCTCGCCGGCGACATTGCCCGGATCGAGGTGCTACGCGGGCCGCAGTCGATCCTGTGGGGCAGTCAGGCGATCGGCGGCGTGGTCAACGTCGTGACCGCTTCGCCCGAAAAGAGCCTCGAAGGCAGCTTCGATCTCGAAGCCGGATCGCGCGAGACCGTGAACGCGCGCGCCGCCATCGGCGGCCGCACCGGGCCCTTGAGCTGGCGCATCGGCGGCCAGCGCTTCACCACCGACGGCATTTCGTCGCACGCAAAGGCCTTCGGCGGGATCGAGCGCGACGGCTATCGCAACCATAGCGTGTCGGGCCGTACCGAACTGGCGCTCGCCGACAATGTCAGCGTCGATGTGCGCGGCCATTATTCGAGCGGCCGGGTCGAATTCGACGGGTTCAACGTCGACAGCAACGACTATGGTCTCAACAAGGAGTTTGTCGGCTACGCGGGGCTCAATTTCGACCTCATGGGCGGGCGTTTCCGCAACCGCGTCGCTTACGCCTATACCGACACCAACCGCGACAATTTCAACCCCGACCGCGCGCGTCCGCGGAGCTTCGAGGCCGACGGCAAGAACAAGCGCTGGGAATATCAGGGCAGCTTCGATTTTACCGACCGCATCACCGCGATCTTCGGGGCGGAGAATGAGCGGTCGGATTTCCGCAGCCGCTCGCCTGCCGCCTCGCTCGCCACGCCGCTGCCCGCCTTCGCGCGCGGCAAGGCCGAGCTGACGAGCGTCTATGGCCAGCTCGGCATCGAGCCGGTGGACGGGCTGACGCTCAACGGCGGCGTCCGCTACGACGATCACGACAGCTTTGGCAGCCAGACGCTATTCGCTGCGGGCGGCGTGTGGCGGTTGTCGACCGGAACGGTGCTGCGTGCGAGCTATGGCGAGGGCTTCAAGGCGCCGTCGCTCTACCAGCAGTTCAGCGAATATGGGAATGTCGGGCTCGACCCCGAAGAAGCGCATGGCTGGGAAGCGGGCATCGAGCAATATCTGTTCGACCGCAAGCTTGTCGTCGGCGCGACCTGGTTCGACCGCGAGACGAAAAACCAGATCATCTATAACAGCTGTTCGTCGACCACGACCAACCCGATGTGTTTCGTGCCGGGCGATCCAGCGACGCGGCGCTTCGGCTATTATTCCAACGTCGCACGCAGCGAGGCGCACGGCGTCGAAGCCACCGCCGCACTTGCCCTCGGTGGCCTGAAGCTCGACGGCAATTACAGCTGGATCGTCGCCGAGGATCGGTCGCCGGGCACCGCCAATTTCGGCAAATGGCTACCGCGCCGTCCGCGCAATACCGCCAATGCCTCGGCAAGCTACGGCTTCGATTTCGGGCTCGAACTCGGCGCGGCGGTGCGCTGGTCGGGCAAAAGCTACGACAATGCGAGCAACGCCCAGCGACTCGACGACTACACGCTCGTCGACCTGCGCGCCGAGTTCGCGCTGTCCGACGAGGTGAAGCTGTTCACGCGCGCCGAGAATATCTTCGACGAACAATATATGACCGCGTTCCGTTATGGCTCGCTGGGCCGCAGCATCTATGCCGGCATAAGAGGGCGCTTCTGATGACCGCGTTGTCGCAGCGCGGCGCGTCGGCGCTCTGGGTGTCGTTGCTCACCGCAGCAAGCACGGTGACAACGCTCGCGCTTGGCTGCGCAACGCCGTTTCCGTCGCTCGCGGCGCTTGCAGCGGTGCATATGCACCGCCGGGGCGGCATCGCGCTGATGCTTCTGGCGTGGGCGGCGAGCCAGCTCGTCGGCTTCTTCCTGCTCGGTTATCCGCGCGACGGAAGCACGCTCGCGTGGGGCGCCGGGATCGGCACCGCGGCGGTGGGCTCGGCGCTCGCAAGCTATGCGGCGTTGCGGGCGCTCCCATACCGCTCGGTCGCGGCGCGGCTCGGCCTCGCCTATGCGGCGGGGTTCACGGCGTTCAAGGCGATCATCCTCGGCTGGGCGCTTTTCCTCGGCGGGCTGCACACCGCGATGGCGCCCGACCTGCTCGCCGAGCAGTTCGTGCGCAACGGCGCAATCCTGATCGGGCTCTATGCCCTCTATCGGGCGCTGGTCGCGGCAGGCGTTCCGGCGCCTTCGCAAGCGACGGCGGCATAATGCTGACGCGCGTCGACCCGGGTCCGGCGGTGGTGGTGTGCAACACCTGTCGCCACAGCCGCACGTCCCGGGACGACGCGACAGGCATGCGCGGTGGCGCGCGGCTCGTCGAGGCATTGAAACGCCTCAAGGAAGACGAGCCGCGCTACGCGGGCATCGACGTGCAGGAAATGGCGTGCCTCTTCGCATGTCAGGACCATTGCACCGTTCACCTGCGCGCACCCGGCAAGGTCGGCTATGTGCTCGGCCGCTTCACGGGCGACGAAGCATCGGCGGCCGCGATCCTCGACTATGCCGTCCACTATGCCGCGAGCGAGCATGGCCGCGTCCCTTTTTCGCTTTGGCCCGAAGGCGTCAAAGGGCATTTCATCACACGTACCCCGCCACCAGGATTCGTCGCCGAATGACCAGCTTTGCCTCCGTCCAAGCTTTCGAGGTCGCGCTCGCGAATTTGCGCGATGCCGATGACGACGCCGCCAGCGACGCGCGCATCAGACAGGGCGAGCTGACCAAACCCGCCGGCTCGCTGGGGCGGCTCGAGGAGCTCGCGATCTTCTTTGCCGGATGGCAGGGCCGCGCGCGGCCGCAGATCGCACGCGCTCGCGCCGCGATCTTCGCGGGCAACCATGGCGTCACCGTCCATGGCGTCAGCGCCTTTCCGCCAAGCGTCACCACGCAGATGGTTGCCAATTTCGCGGCCGGCGGCGCCGCGATCAACGCCTTGTCAGGGGCGGCGGGGCTGGAACTCACCGTCGTCGCGCTCGACCTCGACCGGCCGACCGCCGATTTCACCGGCGATGCGGCGATGAGCGAAGCCGAATGCCTCGATGCGCTGAACCGCGGCGCGGCGGTCGTCGACACCGACCTCGACCTCATCGTGCTGGGCGAGATGGGCATCGGCAATTCGACCGCCGCGGCCGCGCTCTGCGCGCGCAGCTTTGGCGGCGGCGCGGCCGATTGGGCTGGACCGGGCACCGGGATCGACGGCCATGGCGTCGCGCGCAAGGCCGCGGTGATCGACCGGGCGATCGCCTTCCATGTCGACGCCCCGCGCACGGCGTTCGAGACGCTGCGCCGCGTCGGCGGACGCGAGATCGCGGCGATCGCCGGCGCGATCCTGCGCGCGCGCCAGCTCGGCATTCCGGTGCTGCTCGACGGCTTCATCTGCACCTCGGCGATCGCGCCGCTCGCCGCCGACAATCCTGCGATCGCGGACCATTGCCTTGCGGGTCATTGCTCGGCCGAGCCGGGGCACAAGCGCCTGCTGGGTCGCCTCGACCTCGACCCGCTGCTGGCGCTCGACATGCGGCTCGGCGAAGGCAGCGGCGCGGCGGTCGCCACAAACATCGTCCGCAGCGCGCTCGCCGCGCACGACCAGATGGCGACCTTCACCGAGGCCGCGGTTTCGGCGTCGCTGTGACCGCCTTCGCGCTCCACCTGCTGCGGCACGGCGCGCCCGAAACGCCCGGATTATTGATGGGCCGCACCGACGGAGTGCCAACGCCGGAAGGCATCGCGGCCTGCGTCGCGCAAGCCGCCGATCTCGGCATCGAAAAACTCGTCGCCTCGGATCTTCGGCGCAGCCGCGCCGCCGGCGAAGCGATCGGCGCCGCGACGGGCGCCGTGCTTTCGGTCGATCCGCGCTGGCGCGAACTCGATTTCGGCGACTGGGACGGCAAGGCGGCAAGCACGCTCGATCCCGGCGCACTCGGTCGCTTCTGGGACGATCCCGACGCGAACCCGCCGCCGGGTGGCGAGCGCTGGTCGGCGCTCACCGCGCGCGTCTCCGCCGCCATCGCCGACCTTTCCCCCGTCCCGACGCTCATCGTCACCCATGGCGGCGCGATGCGTGCCGCGCTCCACATGCTGTGCGGGTTCGACCAGCGCCAGCTTTGGACGTTCGACCTTCCTTATGCGTCGCGGCTTTCGCTCCGTATCTGGCCGGGCGAACGGCCGGGCGCGCAGATTGCGGGGCTTTTCCCATGAAAGGGCTGATCGTCGCGATCCAGTTCCTGACGCGCCTACCAACGCCGCGCGTGACGGTGTCGAGCGACGAGTTCGCGGCGTCGATGCGCTGGTTTCCCGCCGTCGGGCTGATCATCGGCGCGCTCGTCGCCGGCGCGGGCTGGGCGGGCGCGCGGATCGATCCGTGGACGGGCGCACTCGCCGCGCTGCTCCTGTGGGTTGCGGTGACCGGCGCGCTCCATCTCGACGGGCTCGGCGATATCGCCGACGCGAGCGGCGCGGCGCACAAGGACCGCGGGCGCTTGCTCGCGGCGCTCGGCGACCCGCATGTCGGAAGCTTCGCGGTGGTCGCGATTGTCCTGCAATTGACGACCAAGCTCGTGCTGCTCCACGCGCTGCTCGACCGGCAGGCGTTCGTCGCCGTCGCGCTCATACCCTTTGCCGCGCGGATCGGCCCGCTGGTATGGTCGCGCGCGCTGCCCGATCTCCACGCCGGACTCGGCTCGCGGTTCCGCAACGCGGTGCGCCCGGTCGATTTCGCGATCTGGGCCGCCCTGCTGTTCGCGGCGGCATGGGCGTCGCCGTCGCTGCTGGCCGCACCGCTCGCCTTCCTCCTCTGGGGCTGGTGGCTCTCGCGCAAGATTGGCGGGATTTCGGGCGACGGGCACGGCGCGGGGATCGAGATCGGCGAAAGCCTGCTCCTCGCCGCAGCGCTGCTGCTGGCGCAAATACTGTGAATACGCGCTGGACCTGGCATGGCGGCGGGATCGAGGCGGCGAGACGTCATTTCGGTTCCGGTGACTGGATCGACCTGTCGACCGGCATCAATCCGCACCCGTGGCCGATCGACGCCGCGATGTCATACGACTGGCAGCGCCTTCCCGATCCCGAAGCGCTTTCGCGGCTCGAAGCCGTTGCCGCGTCCTGTTTCGGCGTCGATGCCCGTCATGTCTGCGCGGTGCCGGGAAGCGAGATCGGTCTGCGCTTGGCCGGGGCATTGGTGGGTGACCGCACCCGACATATTGCGCCGAGCTATCGCACGCATGGCGAAATGGTCGCGGACTCCGCGCCCATCGACCCCGAAGCGGCACGAGGCCATGACGGCACATTGATCCTCGCCAACCCCAACAACCCTGATGGGCGCGTGAACGGAGCAGCGGCGATGCGGACGCTGCTGGAGCGACGCGGCGACGATGGCTGGTTGCTCGTCGACGAGGCCTTTGCCGATGTCGATCCGGCCGCGAGTATCGCGGGTCTCGTCAACGACCGCCAAAAGCTGATCGTCTTTCGTTCCTTCGGCAAATTCTTCGGTCTTGCAGGCGTGCGGCTTGGCTTCGTACTCGCACCGCAAGCCATCGTCACGGCCCTGCGCGAGCGGCTCGGCGCATGGCCACTGTCGGCCGCATCGATTGCGATCGGCTCCGCCGCCTATGCCGACCACGACTGGATCGCCGCCACGCGGCGGCGGCTGCCCGCCGAAGCCGCCGCGCTGGATGTGCTGCTGGCGCGCCGGGGCCATCGGCCTGTCGGCGACTGCCCGCTCTTTCGCCTGATCGAAGTCGACGATGCACAGGCGCTGTTCGAACAGCTCGCGCAGCGCGCGATCCTGACGCGGCCTTTCGCCGACCAGCCCCGCTGGCTGCGAATCGGCCTGCCCTCCTGCGCGGACGCCTCCGCGCGGCTCGAAGCGGCGCTTGCCGATGGCTGAGCCGATCGCACTCACTGCGCTCGCACTCGACGCCGCGCTCGGCTGGCCGAGGCCGTTCTACGACCGCATCGGCCACCCGGTCGGGCTGTTCGCGCGCATCATCGGCGCCTGCGAAGCACGGTGGAACCGGCGCGCCTATCGCTTCGCGACGCGGCGCGCGCTCGGCATTGTGACGCTGCTCATCCTGCTGCTCGTCGCCGGAGGAGCGGGGTGGGCCGCGCAATATCTGCTGCTCGCCGCGTTCGGCGTGTGGGGCTGGATCGGTGTCGCACTCCTCGCCTGGCCGGCGCTCGCGCAGCGCAGCCTGTTCGACCATGTCCGTGCGGTCGGCGAGCGGATCGACGCGGGCGACCTGCCCGGCGCGCGCTCGGCCGTCGGCATGATCGTCGGCCGCGACACCGCCGCGCTCGACGAAGCCGGCGTCTCGCGCGCGGCGATCGAAAGCCTCGCCGAAAGCTATTGCGATGGCGTCGCGGCGCCGCTCTTCTGGCTGCTCCTCCTCGGCCTGCCCGGGGTGTGGGCGTATAAGGCGGTGAACACCGCCGACAGCCTGATCGGCCACCGCGAGCCCCGCTGGCGCGCCTTCGGCTGGGCGGCGGCGCGGACCGACGACCTCGCCAACTGGATTCCCGCACGCCTGTCGGGAGCCCTGCTGTGCCTTGCGGGCGGGGGCGGTTGGCGCATCCTGCGGCGTGACGCACGCAAACATGCCTCGCCCAACGCCGGCTGGCCCGAAGCCGCGATCGCAGGCGCGCTGGGACTTCGGCTCGCGGGGCCGATCGCCTATGACGGAGTGATGCACGACAAGCCATGGATCGGCGGCGGTGACAGCGATGCGGGCGGCGAGGAAATCGACCGCGCGCTCGCCATCTATGTGCGCGCCTGTCTGCTCCTGTGGCTGATCGCGGGAGGGGCGCTATGGCTGCGCTGATGTTGCAGGGCACCGGGTCCGACGTCGGCAAGTCGGTGCTCGTCGCCGCGCTGTGCCGTGCCCTCACCCATCGCGGCCTTCGCGTCCGCCCGTTCAAGCCGCAGAATATGTCAAACAATGCCGCGGTCACCACCGACGGCGGCGAGATCGGGCGCGCGCAGGCGCTCCAGGCGATCGCGTGTCGGACCGAGGCGCACAGCGACATGAACCCGGTGCTGCTGAAACCGCAGGCCGACCGTAGCTCGCAGCTGATCGTCCACGGCCGCGTGCGCGGCACGCTCGGCAGCGGCAATTTCCGCGAAGCGCGCGGCGCGCTGATGCGCGAAGTGCTCGAAAGCTACAACCGGCTGCGCGCCGAATGCGATATCGTGATCGTCGAGGGCGCCGGGTCGCCCGCCGAGATCAATTTGCGCGCGGGCGATATCGCGAACATGGGCTTCGCGCGCGCCGCGAACGTCCCCGTCGTACTGATTGGCGATATCGACCGCGGCGGCGTAATCGCCTCGCTCGTCGGGACGCGCGCGGTGATCGAGCCCGAAGACGCCGCGATGATCCGCGGCTTTCTGATCAACAAGTTCCGCGGCGATCCCGCGCTGTTCGAGGACGGTTATCGCGCGATCGAAGCGCGCAGCGGCTGGCCGGGATTCGGCGTCATCCCCTGGCTGAAGGCCGCCTCGCGCCTGCCGAGCGAGGATGCGGTAATCCTCGAACGCCCCGCCGATCCGCGCGAGGGCCGCAAGCTGATCGCCTGCCCGATCGTGCCGCGCATCTCGAACTTCGACGACCTCGACCCGCTCAAGCTCGAACCCGGGGTCGAACTCGTCATGGTGCCGCCGGGCCGGCCCATCCCTGCCGAAGCCGCGGTCATCGTCCTGCCGGGCTCGAAAGCGACGATCGCCGACATGGCCGCGCTGCGCGCCGAGGGCTGGGATATCGACATCGCCGCGCATCACCGGCGCGGCGGTCTGATCGTCGGGCTGTGCGGGGGGTATCAGATGCTCGGGCGCCGGATCGCCGACCCGCTCGGGATTGAAGGGCCGCCCGCAGAGGTCGAGGGGCTCGGCCTGCTCGACGTCGAAACGACGCTCTCGCCGGCGAAGACGCTGCGCCATGTGAGCGGCACCGCGCTCGGCGCCGCGATGGAGGGATATGAAATGCATATGGGCGAAACCTCTGGCCCCGGCATCGAACGGCCTTTCGCACGGCTCGACGACGGCACCCACGACGGCGCGGTCAATCCCGGCGGCAATGTGATAGGATCCTATCTGCACGGCCTGTTCGCATCGTCCGACCTGCGACAGGCATGGCTCGCGAGGATCGGCGTGGCGGGCGGCGGGCGCGGCTATGCCGCCGACGTCGACGCCGCGCTCGACGAAATCGCGGCCGAATTTGCCGCGCACGCCGATATCGACGCGCTGCTGCGGGTCGCGGAGGCGGGCCCATGACCGCGCTGTTCGTGATCGGCGGCGCGCGCTCGGGGAAGAGCCGCTATGCGCAAGCCCGGGCCGAGGCGGCGGGGGAAAACCCCGTCTTCGTCGCGACCGCCGAGGCGTTCGACGACGAGATGCGCGCGCGGATTGCGCAACACCGCGCCGACCGCGACGCACGCTGGCGCACCGTCGAGGCGCCACGCGACCTGCCCGCCGCGATCGATGCGCTGAACGGCAGCGGGGCGGTGGTGCTCGTCGATTGCCTCACGCTCTGGGCGTCGAACCTGCTGCTCGCCGATGCCGACATCCCCGCCGCGACGGCCGGGCTGTGCGCCGCGATCGACCGGTTCAAGGGATCGTTGATCCTCGTCGCCAACGAAGTCGGGCTGGGCATCGTCCCCGACAATGCGCTCGCCCGGCGGTTCCGCGACGCGGCAGGACAGCTCAACCAGGCGGTCGCCGCGTCGGCACACGAGGTTGTGCTGCTCGCCGCCGGACTGCCGCTCACGCTGAAAGCATCCGGATAGGTCGCAGTCTTGCCTATCGCCCGCGCGAAACGATCTTGCAGCTGACCTGCGCGGTCTTCGCCTTCATCGCAAGCTGGCGGCCCGCGTCGCGTTCGACGGCGACGAAGGGACGCCACGACGAGGCCCCCGGCGCCACGGCGACAAGGCGCACACGGCCTTCGGTGTCGCGCAGCACGATTGCGGGCGGGTAGCGCTCGACCGTCAGATCCCCGGTTTCGCCCGCACCGCGGCACTGCGCCTTCACGGCCTTCGCCGCGCCGGGACCGCGCAGCGCCCGCAATATCGCAAGGCGTTCGGCGAAGGCGCCGGCGACGCAGGCGCGCCCGTCGGGCTGAAACGCACAGAGCGCGCGGCGCCGCACCCAGTCGGCCTGCGGTTCGATCCGGTCGGGATCGAGCCCGGCGAAGGACAGGCCCGCCAACAGGCCGTTCATTTCGGCATTCGCCGCGCCCAGATCGCGATCGTCGCAGATCATCGTGTCGATCGCATAGACGGGTCGCGCGCAATCGATGACCGGCTGGTCGGGCGGCGGCGGCACCGCGGCCGGCTGTCCATGCGCCGGCAACGCCGCCAGCAAGATCAGCGCGAGGCCCGCGATGCGCGGCGCGCGCGTCATTTCGCTTCCTCGCTCGCCAGCACGGTCAGCTTGCCCCCGGTCGACGCGGGCAGCACCGGCGCCTGCGTCACCAGCATCGTCGTCCCCGGCGCGACCGCGCCCAGCACCGCCTTGCGAAACGCTTCCGGAATCCGCGCCTTGTCGGCAATGCTCATATCGAGCGGCCGCCCCTGATCGCCGTCGTGCCCCGGAACCGCGACATAGGCCCAATGCCCCCCGGCGCCGCCCGCGCCCGCGATATAGCTCAGCACGTGCGTTTCGAAATTCTGGTCGGGCAGTTCGACGCGCGCGCGGCCGATTTCGATCCCGTTGCGCATCACGATCGCGCGCCCGTCGCTGCGCGACAGGATGATCGTCAGCGGCCCCGTCGGCGACAGTTCGGGTTGCCAGCGATAACTCTCGTCGGGGGCGAGCGGCACATGCGTCCCGCGCCGTTCGCCCGCCGGGCTGAAGACGCCCGGCGAAACGCCCGCGATCGGCTCGCCCGCCCGCCCGCTGACGATCACCGTGCCGCCAAGCTGGGTCGTCCCAAACAACAATCTGGAAAATTCGAGCGGCAGGTGCACGCAGCCATGGCTTTCAGGGTAGCCCGGCAGCCCGCCGGCATGAAGCGCGACGCCGTCCCACGTCAGCCGTTCCTGATAGGGCATCGGGGCGTTGTTATAGGTGCTCGACCGATGGCGCGGGTCCTTCTGGAGGATCGTGAACACCCCCGTCGGCGTTTCATGCCCCGGCTTCCCGCTCGACACCGTCGAGACCCCGATCCGCACGCCGTTGCGATAGACGGTCGCGACCTGCGTCGACAGGTCGACGACGACGAGGACCGGACCCCTGGGCGAAATTTCGGGCGCCCAGACCCACTGTCCGGGTTGCAGCCGCCCGGCCTCACGCGCCAGTTCGACCGCCGATGTCGTATGCGCGCCCTGCGCGAGCGCGCTCGCCGGGAGGGCGACCGACAGCGCAAACAGGCCGAACGGAATCAGGTGCAGCGTCAAAACCGTCTTCCTCCTAAAGACCGGGAGCCGCGAGCGCGCGAAAGACGATCACCTTACACCGATGGTCAGCGTGTAGTTGGCGGTCTCGTTCCGGCGCGCAGCGTTGCGCATCAGGTAAACGCGGACCTTGTAATCGCCGCTCGACGGGATCTGGACGCTGGCACGGTTTCCGTCGATCGATCCGGTAAACAACGCGGCGTCGGCGCCCGGCGCGATGATGTTGAAATAGGCTGAGGCATTGCTCGTCGTCAGCGAAACAGTCATCGTCTGGCCGGCGCGCACGCCGAGCGCATAGTCGACCGTCTGATACCCCTTGATCGACGCCTTGATCGCCTTGGACGAAGCGCCTTTGGCAAATTGCACGCGTTCGGTACGGATCGGCGCCTGCGCCAGCGACGGCACGGCGAGCGCGGCCACCAGAACGGCGGCCATCAGGATCTTCCTCATCACCTTTGCTCCTCGAATCGGGACCGGCAAGAAATGCAGTCCGTGCGAACAGATTCAGTATAGTTGGGGCCGGGTTTGAACTTGCAACCGGTTTCCATCCATGTATCATTGAATCGAAACTTGCAAAAGCGATGAACATGGGAGCACAGGGAACGAAAACATCGCTTTTCCCGACCTTGTCCGCTGTTCCTATGTTGCCTGATCGCGTTTCGAGGAGGACAATGATGATCGTCCGGAAATCCTTCCTGCCCTTTCTCGCAGCCTGCGCCATCGCATCCTTGTCCGCCTGCGGGTCGGGCAGCCCCGACGCGAAGAAATCCGCGAACGAATTTGTCTGGCCCGCATCTTTTGTCACCGTCGGCGACGGCTATCCGGCCCCCGGCGCGCCGTGCCGCCGCGTCGGCGAATCGGCGGCGACCTCCAATTTTCTCGACGATTCGGCGACGCTCGTGGGCTGTCCCGGCCGTCCCGGCGATCCGGCCGCCACCGCGATCACGACGATTGCCGGCCAGGTCGTGGACGAAGTCGACGGCATCACGCTGATTTCCGTCCCGGCCGCGCACAACGCCGCGCCCGGCATGACCCCGCCGGTTCCTGCGCCCGCCGACGAGGTAAGCGACGAGCGCGGGGACGCGCTCGTCGCCGGAACGAACTTCAACGCGACGGGGACCGTGCCATGCGCGCGCAATGCCGGGCAACCGACCACCGAATGCCGTTTCGGGGTCGTGCGTGCGGCCGACGGGAGCGCGACGGTCACGATCTTCTGGCCAGGCGGCGGACAGCGTGCGATCTTCTTCGACACGGCGGGCAAGCCGATCGGCTTCGACGCCAGCCAGGCCGACGGTTCGGCGAAGGCACAGCTCAAATCGCGACGCGACGCCGACCTCAACCTGATCTCGATTGGAACCGAACGGTACGAGATTCCCGACGTCGTGGTCGTCGGCGACTAGCCGCGATGCGGCAAAGCGCGCCGATGTGCCGGATCATGACACTCTGCGGGTCAAAGCCGCGATCGCGACGAAGGGAGGCCTCGAAACAGGCGGATAGTCGGCCGGCCGGCATGGAAAAACGACGAAGGGTCTGTTAAGGTTCAACAACAGCTTGAGCATATGAACGGGGGAAACCGTCGATGAGTCAAAATGCTGATACAGGGACGAGAAAAAGGGAACTGCGCCTCTTCCTCTTTATGACCGTGGTGCTGTTTCCGGTGCTCGCGGTCCTCACCGTCGCCGCTTACGGCTTCCTCGTCTGGATGTGGCAACTCCTCAACGGCCCACCGGGGGTGTGACCGGCACGGCGGCCTTTTCGTCCGACCGTCGCGCCTTTCTGCGCGGGCAGCCAGCCGCGCCATCCCCGCTGCGCCCGCCATGGGCTCTGGGCGAGGCGCGCTTCGTCGATCTCTGCACCGGCTGCGACGATTGTATCACCGCCTGCCCCGAACAGGTGCTGGTCCGCGGCGACGGGGGCTATCCACTGTTCGACCCGCGGCACGGCGAATGCCTGTTCTGCGAAAAATGCGTCCAGGCGTGCGACACCGGCGCGCTCGACGGGCGGCTGCCCGGCCCATGGACGATCAAGGCTGGCATCGCCTCCGCCTGTCTCGCGCAGAATGGCGTGACCTGTTTCAGCTGTCGCGATGCGTGCGGCGAGGCGGCGATCCGCTTTCGCCCCGCCGTCGGCGGCGCGCTTCCCGAACTCGATGCCGCACGCTGTACCGGCTGCGGCGCGTGCGTCGGGGTCTGCCCCGTCGCGGCGATCTCGCTGGCGAACCCGGAGCAGGTCCATGGATGACGAAGTCCATATCGCAAGCTTCATCGTCCACCACCGGCCCGATGCGCTCGCTTCGATCGAGCATCTCGCCGCAACGATGCCCGGCGCCGAGATTGCGGCGCGCGAGGCGGGGCGCGCCATCCTGCTTCACGAGGGCGGCGGAACGCGCGAGCTGCTCGCCTGCATGGACGCCGTGCAGGCGCTCGCCGGGGTCGTCGGCGTCAGCCTTGTCTATCATCATGCCGAACCGCGCAGCAGGCTGGGCGACATCGTCCAGCCCGGCGCCGAACAGGGGAGCCGTTTATGACGACGCGCCGTGATTTCATCCGGGCCAGCGCGGTGGGCGCCGCGGCATCGGCCGCCGGCATCGCGGTTCCCGCGAGCTTTGCCGAAACGGCGACGACCGCGGCGCCCGCCGACGTCAAATGGTCCAAAGCGCCGTGCCGTTTCTGCGGCACCGGTTGCGGGGTGCAGGTCGCGGTGCAGTCGGGGCGCGTCGTCGCGACCCACGGCGACGCCGATGCCGAGGTCAATCGCGGGCTCAACTGCGTGAAGGGCTATTTCCTTTCGAAGATCATGTACGGCGCCGACCGGCTGACGACGCCGCTGCTGCGGAAGAAGGACGGGCAGTTTTCCAAGGACGGCGATTTCGAACCCGTCAGCTGGGACGAGGCGTTCGACGTGATGGCGGCGCAGTTCAAGCGCGTGCTGAAGGCGAAGGGCGGCACCGGGATCGGCATGGCGGGGTCGGGCCAATGGACCGTCTGGGAAGGCTATGCAGCGAACAAGCTGATGAAGGCGGGGTTCCGGTCGAACCATATCGATCCCAATGCGCGGCACTGCATGGCCTCCGCCGTCACCGGTTTCATGCGCACCTTCGGCATGGACGAGCCGATGGGCTGCTACGATGATTTCGAGGCCGCCGACGCCTTCGTGCTCTGGGGCTCGAACATGGCGGAGATGCACCCGATCCTGTGGACGCGGATCACCGACCGGCGGCTGTCGCACGATCATGTGAAGGTCGCGGTGCTCTCGACCTTCGAGCATCGCAGCTTCGATCTCGCCGACATCCCGATCATCTTCAAGCCGCAGACCGACCTCGCGATCCTCAACTATATCGCGAACCACATCATCCAGACCGGCCGCGTGAACGAGGATTTCGTACGCAAGCATGTCAGCTTCAAGCGCGGCAATGACGACATCGGCTACGGGCTGCGTCCCGACAATCCGCTCGAGCTCAAGGCGAAGAATGCGAAGGATCCGACCGGCAGCACCCCGATCGACTTCGACGCGTTCAAGGCGTTCGTCGAGCCCTATACGCTCGACTATGCCGCCGAACTCAGCGGGGTCGAGAAGGGCTGGCTCAAGCAGCTCGCCGAACTTTACGCCGCCCCCAAGGTCAAGGTCATGTCGCTGTGGACGATGGGCTTCAACCAGCACACCCGCGGCACCTGGGCCAATAATATGGTCTATAATATCCACTTGCTCACGGGGAAGATCGCGACGCCGGGCAACAGCCCCTTCTCGCTCACTGGCCAGCCCTCGGCCTGCGGCACCGCGCGCGAGGTCGGCACCTTCTCGCACCGCCTGCCGGCCGACCTCGTCGTCACCAATCCCGAACACCGCAAGCATGCCGAGGAAATCTGGAAACTCCCCGACGGACTGATCGTCGACAAGGCCGGCTATCATATCGTCGAACAGAACCGGATGCTGAAGGACGGCAAGCTCAACGCCTATTGGGTGATGGCGAACAACAATATGCAGGCCGGTGCGAACCTCGAGAATGAAGGTTATCCGGGTTATCGTAATCCCGACAATTTCATCGTCGTCTCCGACCCGTATCCGACGGTCACCGCGCAGGCCGCCGACCTGATCCTGCCGACCGCGATGTGGGTCGAAAAGGAAGGCGCCTACGGCAATGCCGAGCGCCGTACGCAATTCTGGCACCAGCTGGTCGAGGCGCCGGGCGAGGCACGGTCGGACCTGTGGCAGCTCATGGAGTTTTCCAAACGCTTCACCACCGACGAATGCTGGCCCGCCGACCTGCTCGCCGCCAATCCGGCGTATAAGGGCAAGACGTTGTTCGAGGTGCTGTACCGCAACGGCAAGGTCGACCGCTTCGCGCCGGGCGAGGTCGAAGCCGGCTATGCCAATGACGAGGCCGCGGCGTTCGGCTTTTATCCGCAAAAGGGCCTGTTCGAGGAATATGCCGAATTCGGGCGCGGCCACGGCCATGACCTGGCGCCCTTCGACGACTATCACAAGGCGCGCGGGCTGCGCTGGCCGGTGGTGAACGGCAAGGAAACGCGCTGGCGCTACAAGGAAGGCACCGACCCCTATGTGAAGCCCGGAACCGACTGGCAATTTTACGGCAACAAGGACGGGCGCGCGGTGATCTGGGCGCTGCCTTACGAGCCGCCCGCCGAATCGCCCGACGCCGATTATGATCTGTGGCTCGCGACCGGGCGCGTGCTCGAACATTGGCATTCGGGATCGATGACGATGCGCGTTCCCGAACTCTACAAGGCCTTTCCTTCGGCGGTCGTCTTCATGAACCCCGACGACGCCAAGGCACGCGGGCTGAAGCGCGGCGACGAGGTCAAGGTGATCTCGCGCCGCGGCGAGATGCGCAGCCGGGTCGAGACGCGCGGGCGCAACCGCGTGCCGGTCGGGCTGGTCTTCGTGCCCTGGTTCGACGCCGCGCAGCTCATCAACAAGACGACGCTCGACGCGACCTGCCCGATTTCCAAGCAGACCGATTTCAAGAAATGCGCGGTCAAGGTGGTGATGGCATGAGCGGGCTTCTGACGCGCGCGCTGTTGCCGTTGATCGCCGCCGCGAGCCTCGCCGCGTGCGGGTCGAAGCATGAGGAAACGCCGCGCAAGGCGCCGAGCGCCCCGGTGGTCATCACGAATGCCGGGCAACAGATCGACGCGATCCGCCGCGGTGTCCCGATCGACAAGGAAGCCTCGCCGCTGCCGATGGCGCGCGTCGAGAATTTCGACCGCGTCCGCCCGGTGAATTACGAGATGCAGCCGCCGACGATCCCGCACGCGATCGACAATTACCAGCTCACCGTGAACACCAATCGCTGCATGCTCTGCCACACGCGGTCGAATGCGAAGAAATTTCAGGCACCGCCGGTCAGCGACGCGCATTATCTGACGCGCGACGGCAAGGTTCTCGAGGAAATTTCGTCGCGCCGCTATTTCTGCGTCCAGTGCCACGTCGTCCAGACCGACGCCGAGCCGCTGGTCGCGAACCGGTACGAAGGCCTCAACACCACATTGGCGAAGGAGGAGAAGCAATGATCCGGGGGCGGCTTCGCACGATCTGGCTGCGCGTCTGGGGCTGGATCAAACCCTTCTGGACCACGGTGTGGCGGCCCAGCCTGCATTTCAGCATGGGGTTCCTGACCCTCGGCGGCTTCATCGCCGGGATCATCTTCTGGGGCGGTTTCAACACCGCGATGGAGGCGACCAATACCGAGGCATTCTGCACCAGCTGTCACGAAATGAACGACAATGTCTTCGCCGAGCTGAAGACGACGATCCACTACAACAACCGCTCGGGCGTGCGCGCGGTCTGCTCGGACTGCCATGTCCCGCACAACTGGACCGACAAGATGGGCCGCAAGATGCAGGCGTCGAAGGAGGTGTGGGGCAAGATTTTCGGGTCGATCGAATCGCGCGAGAAATTCCTCGATAAACGGCTCGAACTCGCCAAGCATGAATGGGCGCGCCTGAAAGCGAATGACTCGCTCGAATGCCGCAACTGCCATCAATATGATTCGATGGACCTCACCCGTCAGTCGCCGCGCGCCGGGCAGATCCACCAGCAATATCTGGGCACCGGCCAGAAGACATGCATCGACTGCCACAAGGGCATCGCGCACCATCTGCCCGATATGAAGGGCATCCCGCAGGGTTGACGACAACCACGCAGGATTCCGAATAGCGCCTCATCCCTCGAAGGCGCGGTGTCGCTCAATCCCGTCGCCGGCGGATTCTTGCAATTCACTCGCAGTTGCGATTAAGGGCACCCTCCTCTCCCAGCTTTCAGGTGCCTGCATGTTCCTTTCGCGCGTTCGTCCGGTTTCTTTCCTCACCCTGTCGGCCGCCCTCGCCGCCGTTCCGGCGCCCGCTCTCGCACAGAATGAAGAGAACCCCGGCAGCGAAATCGTCGTGACCGCGCAGCGCACGAGCTCGGGCATCGTCGCACCCACCCACCAGATCACGACGATCGACCGCGAAGCGCTGGAGACGGCACGCGCCGCTTCGGACACGCTCTCGACGATCCTCGCCAAGGCGGTCCCTGGTCTCGCCGATTCGAGCCGTACCATCACCGATTACGGGCAGACGCTGCGCGGGCGCGGTGCGCTGGTGCTCGTCGACGGCGTTCCCTACAACACCAATCGCGACAGTTCGCGCAACCTCATCAGCGTCAATCCGAACAATATCGAGAGCGTGGAAGTGTTGCGCGGCGGCAGCGCGATCTATGGCAGCGGCGCGACCGGCGGCATCATCTCGATCAACACGCGCCGGGCCGGCGGTCCCTTGCGGGTCGAGACGACCCTCTCGGCGGTGACCTCGCTTTCGAAGCTGACCGACGACAGCCTCGGCATGCGGCTCCAGCAATTTGTATCGGGGACTGCGGGTTCGCTCGATTTCGCGGTCAACGGTGGTTATGAAAGCATCGGCGCGGGCTTCGACGGCAATGGCAATCGCCGCGCGCCCGAACCGAGTCAGGGCGACCTGATCGACAGCGATGTCTGGAACGTCGGCGGGAAGCTGGGGCACCGGCTCGGCGACACCGGCTATCTCCACGCCTCGGCAAGCTATTATCGCGCCGACCAGAACAGCGATTATGCCGCCGATCCCGCGCCCGGCCGCCTGCCTGCGGGGAGCGTGCTCGCGCGCCCGATCAAAGGGCTCGAACTCGCCAACCAGAACCAGGTACGCAACCTCGTGGCGACCTTCGGTTACCGCAACAGCGACCTCTTCGGCAGCAAGGTCGATCTGCTCGGCTATTACCGCGACATGTTCGTCCGCTTCACCCCGTTCGACGCCCGCGGGGTCGCCACCCGCGGCCGCAACGTCGACCAGGTCTTCCAGAACAGCCAGACCTATGGCGCACGGCTGACCATCGAGACGCCGGTTGCCGAACGAACCGCGATCAGCTGGGGCGGCGACCTCGGCCGCGAAGTCAGCGACATGCCGCTCGATATCTTCGACCCCGCAGCGTATGACGCAAGCCGCGGGCTCATCTTCAACCGCACCGGCACGCTCATCTACATGCCCGAGCTCACGACCGACACGCAGGGAGCGTTCGTCCAGCTCCAGCATCGCTTTTCCGACCTGCTCGCGATCGAGGGCGGCGTTCGCTACGATCGCGCCGAGGCGTCGTTCGACACCTTCACCCCGCTCTCGCAATATCGCGCGGCGAACCCCGTCGCGGTTCAGGGTGGCACGATCAGCTTCGACGGCTGGACCTTCAACGCCGGCGCGACGCTGACCCCGGTCGCGAACCAGAGCGTCTACGCGTCCTTCTCGCAGGGCTTCCAGCTTCCCGACATCGGGCTCCAGCTGCGCAACGCCAATGCCGGGTTCAGCATCGACAATTCGGACCTGAAGCCGGTCCAGATCGACAGCTATGAGCTGGGATGGCGCGGCGATTTCGGAAGGGTGAAGGGCGCGGTCGCGCTGTTCCGCACCACCTCCGATCTCGGCGATGTGCAAAGCTTCAACAACGGGCTGATCCTGCTGCGCACGGCCGAGCGGATCAAGGGCGTCGAGGCATCGCTCGACTTCGGCGATACGGGCGACACGTTGCGGTTCGGCGGCAGCGTCACCTATTTGCGCGGCCGTGAAAAGGCGGCAACCGCAGTCCGCTGGCAGAATATGACCGGGTATCGCATCCCCCCGCTCAAGGTCACCGCCTATGCCGAATATGCGCCTTCCGACCGGCTGGACCTCCGCCTCCAGACGCTGTTTTCGGGAGACCGCGACTACCGCCTGAATGGTGTCGCCAGCTTCGGCCGGCGCGAAGTCGAAAGCTACCTGCTCGTCGACCTGATCGCGCGTTACCATGTCACCGAAAAGGATCAGCTGACGCTCGGGATCGAGAATCTCCTGAACAACCAGTATCTGCCGGTCTACAGCCAGCTGCTCCGCAGCAACACCAACACGAGCCGTGTTCCCGCCAACGGCGCCACGTTGACCGTCGCCTACAAACGAAGCTGGTAGGCCCCGCGGCCCTGTCGCGGCATATTTTGGAAGTTGACGAGCCTGTCGGGCCGGATGCGGTCGAGCCAGTCGGTCGACATAAAGGCAGACCGACTGTAATGGCATCGGGTGCAAGGTCGGGCTGTGGACGAAAACGGCTTTTCCGTTATAATCGGCGTGTGCTTCACGACATACCCATAGGCAGGGCGCTGCGCCGCTTTCGTCGCCTGAACGCGATCAAGCAAAGCCACGCCGCCGAATTTTTCAAGGTTTCGCAAGCCACGATTTCGCGGTGGGAAAGCGGCGCGCAGGAACCCGAAGCGAAGCACCGCGAGGCGATCGCCGCGATGGTTGCGGCGCATTCCGGCAACGCCGCGGACGCTGCGCTGAAGCGGTTGATCGAAACGTCCTCCCTGCCGGTTCACATGGTCTGCGATGCAACCCATAGATTGCTGGCCGCTTCGCCGTCGCGCGTGGCGAGCTGGGGAGCGAACGTCGACGCGTTTATCGGCAAGTCGCTTTGGCGCTTCGCCAGCCGCGAAATCATATCGGCAGAGGCGAGCCTCGCGGCACTCGGCTGGTACGAGCAGCCGTTCAAGCAGCTTCGCTTCCGAACGGGGGAAAACGAAAGCGATATCATCAAGGTCGAGCCGAGTGTGATGCTTTGGGAGACCGTGCCCCTGGCTGATGGCCGGGTCGGCCGGATCACCACGACGGTCGGATGGTCCTGACGCATAATTTATACGTGGCTTGAAGAACGCGCCCGGACTAGCCCGGCGGCATGAACCGCATATGGTACCGCATCATCCTCTTCTGGCTTCTTGGGGTGCTGGCGGCCGCCCAATTCGCCAAGATGTCGATCGTCGCGCCGCTTTTGCGTACCGAATGGGGGCTGTCGCTATCCGAGCTCGGATGGCTCATCTCGCTGCTCGAGGTCGGGGGTGCCCTGTTCGGCCTCATCGCCAGCTTCGCGCTGGCCTGGACCGGATTGCGGCGCTTTCTGCTGATCGGCGTCGGCATGCTGGCGGCTGCGAGCGCTGTCGAAGGATTGACGTCCGACCTCTCCATCCTCTTCATGGCGCGCGCGATCGAAGGCATCGGTTATCTTCTGGTCGTTATTGCCGCGCCAACCGCCATCGCGGCGACCGCTGACGATATGACGCGCCCGCGCGCGCTTGCGCTCTGGAGCACTTTCGTGCCGGTCGGCATCGCGGCAGGCGGGGGGCTGACCGGGATCATGCTCGCCATGATGGACGCGTCCGGGGCAATGCTGCTCTGGGCGGCGTTGCTCGCGATCGCGATACCGGTCGCGATGCGAATCCGCTTTGCCGAGTCTCCCCGACAGCGGGTCGCCCTGCCCGCCGCGGCAGCCTGGATCTCGACATTGGGTTTCGGCCTCTACACCATATTCGTCAGCATCGTGACGATGCTCCTGCCGACCTTTCTGATCGAACAATCGGGCGCGACGCTCGGTCAAGCTGCCCTGGCTGCGGCGCTCACGTCGCTCGCCTGCCTTCCGGGCGTGGCCTTGGCTATCAGAATGATGCGGGACGGCGATTTGCCCAACAGGATCATGATCCGGACGGCCAGCATAGCGCTGCTGGTGACCGTACCTCTGATCGTCATGGTCTACCGGAGCGGTGCCGACGCCCTCCTGACGCGCAGCGCGTGGGCGATGTCGGCGGTCGCGATCAGCGGCATCGTCCCTGCGCTGATGTTCGCACGTTTGCCCCGGCTCGCCAACGCACGATCGTCATATGATCCACGAATCGCGACCGCCAACGGGCTGATAACGCAGTTCGGCGCGGGCGGAGCGCTGATCGGGCCGCCGTTGGGAGGAATGGTCGTGACCGCCTGGGGATGGCCGGGTCTCGGCACAGTGTGCGGCCTGCTGATGATCGCGATGCTCGTGAGCGTTGTCACGTCCGAGATTCTGGCCGGCGACGCCGGAGACGGCAAATTCGCGAATAGTTGAACGGTTGCGAAAGCAGTCCGATCCTTCTTCCGCCAGTCGCCTTGCCCGCCATTCGTGTTTGTAGCGGCTTTGCGGGAACGACACACGCATGGGACCGTCACGATGACGGTCCGTCGCAGTTTTCTGTCGATGTCTGGATTCTGGAGCGGGTGAAGGTATTCCAATAAATCACTACAATTGTTCACTATTTTTTGCTATAATAGCCTACACAGAACCTGCACAGGCACGGGGAATCAATCACTTACCCTGCTATTCTGCACAGTTTCTGCACAGTAGGAAGCAGGGAAATGAGTTTCATCCTCGATAAAGAGCAGGTCAAGCCGGGCCTCATTATCTTCCGACGTGGCGATGTCGGGCACGACAACTACTATTGCCGGGTCAGAATCCAGAACGAGGACCGCTACAAGACAATCTCGCTCCGCACGGCTGACAGGCAGGCGGCGCGTGACCGAGCACTGGACGAATATGCCGATATCCGGTTTCGGGTGAAACACGACGTTCCAGTATTCAATCGCCCCTTCTCGCAGGTGGCGGAGGAATACGCCGATGCCCAGCAGCGTCGCGCCAACGCAGGGGAAGTCAGTAAAGCCCGCTCACGAAATATCAGAAGCAAGATCGACGGCCCGCTCAAGGCTTATGTCGGCAGCACACAGATTCATCTGGTGACGCAGGAGCGCTGGGCCGACTATCCGCTGTGGCGACGGGAAAACGGCGAAGGCCGTCGCAAAGGCGTCATCAGCGATTCAACCATCCGTATTGAGATGACCATTTTCGCTGCGATTATGAATTTCGCTATCAGCAAGCGGTATGTGCCCGCGCACCACCGCTTTGAAGGTATGCCAAAGCTGAAATCCAACCGCCGCGACGAGTTCACGCTTGAGGAATACCGCAAGCTGCACACGAAGGGGCGCAAATGGATGAAGGAGGCGACCACGCCGCAGGGCGTCTGGTATCGCCAGATTTGCTACAATTTCATTCTCATCATGTGCAACACAGGGATGCGCCCGCCCGAGGCGAAGAACCTGCGCTGGCGGGACATCACAACTGCCAAGGACAAGGACGGGCAGGAAATTCTTGTCCTCTATGTTCAGGGTAAAGGCAAAACCCGCAAACTGATCGCTCCAATCAGCGTCGGAAAATATCTTGATCGCGTGCGGGAGTTGTCCAAGGCGACCAAACAGGACGATCACGTATTCACGATCATCAACGGCAAACCCGCCAAATGGCTCTACCGTGATACTGTCGAAGAACTGCTAAAATATACCGACCTTCGAGAGGGGCCGAGCGGCATTCCCCGCACGACATATTGTTTCCGTCATACCTACGCCACCCTGCGACTGTCCGCAGGTGTCGATGTTTATATCCTCGCCCAGCAGATGGGCACGTCAGTCAAAATGATCGAACAGCACTATGGGCATGTGAACACCATCAAGCACGCCGACCGCGTGTTGATGGGCATTGGCGGATGGGACGCCATGCACAATGAAATGAACGAGGAGATCGACAAGCTGGAAGCTAAGGCGAAAGCTGTTGAGTCCATCAAGGCCAAGCAGACGGATAAACCGTCGCGGCCCAAACGCTAGGCGGGTATCGAACCAGCAACCGGGTCCGGTTGCCGATGCTTCAAGCCTTGCGTTCTGCCGGATTCACAATGCGCCGCTGGCGCTTCTCGATTGTGAACCGGCTGGCGGTTTGGGGAATCAAGCTGTGTCGAGTTCGACACGGCCCCCATGCCGCCTTTCTGCCTGCCCGTTGCCGCTGGCAATCTTGAGGGCAGGACTTGCAAGCTGAACCATCCGAAGGATGCCCATGACCGAATTGCTATTCACCGAGGACGACTGGAACACCGCGATGCCCAAAGTGGTCGCGGACATGACGGCCTATCTCCGGCCATATCGTGCCTCGATCTATGAGCATCACGCCGCCACAGAAGGTGACGAAGAATACGGAACAGGCTGGGGCAGCGGTTCCTATCTCCGGCTTGACGATAAAGTTTTCATTCTTACGAACGAGCACGTGTCCTGTGTGCGCCCCGATAACCGCGTGCTGGCGCACCAGTTTGACGGGCAAGAGGACATTCGCCGGATCGTCGGCAATCATGTCGAATACCCATATCCGCTGGACTTGGCCTTGTTGCCGGTGAATCAGACGGCTTGGGCTGACCCGTCCAATCTGTCGCAGGCCATCGGGATCGAGCAGATCGCGCTTGCGCACGATCCTGTAGAGGGTGAGATTCTAACCTTCACTGGCTTTGCCGGTCAGCGGGTGTCGTTCCGCTTCGGAACCCTACTGACCCAAGGCACCTGCTACACGGCACGGGAAGCCGAGCTGCCCGAAAGCGATCAATTCTCGCCACGTTTTCACTTTGGCATCGAATATCGCCCCGACCTTGCAACCGATGTGATCGGTCGCGACGGCCTGCCTGACCCTCACGGACTTAGCGGCTCGACCGTTTGGAATACGGGCTTTGTCGCGGCGAGAATGGCAGGCGTCCCGTGGTCGCCCGACATGGCGAAGGTGACAGGCGTAGTATGGGGTTGGCCATCCGGCAATGCGCTACTGGTCGCCACCCGCGCTGAATATCTGCGCAGCTTTCTCTTGGGGGTGAAAACCAATCCATCTCCGTAGGCGCTGCATAGCACCTTCACGGTAGCATTCTCCGTCACAGCCTTTGCTCCACAATCCGGCTGCATCCGTGACCATTGCGGAAAAAGAGTCCGCAGATCGCTCCGCTTGGAATTGATCGCCCTCGCATCATTGACGCGACATTTGCGTCGGGCGCTTTGCCGTCAATGGCCTGCCCGCACCACCCCTTCGGGCCGGGTTGGCCATGACAGCCGCAGCTCGATCCCGCCGCTTCCGGGTCCGCGTCCTTCGGGACGATCAACCCCAATCCATAGGAGCGAAAACATGGGACTCGATATGTATGCAATGGTCACAACCACGCTGCCGGACAGCCCGGTTGACTTCAAGGTGGCTGACGCCACGGAGCTACACTACTGGCGCAAACACCCGAACCTGCATGGCTGGATGGAAACCCTTTATTTCGAGAAGGGCGGTGCCCAGGAGTTCAACTGCGTGCCCGTCGAGCTGACTGCCGACGACCTTAACCGCCTTGAGGCCGACATTCGCGCTGGCAACCTGCCGCAGACCAGTGGTTTTTTCTTCGGATCATCCGATGGCACGGAAATCGCCGACGATCTGGCCTTCGTCGCCAAGGCCCGCGAAGCCATCGCGCAAGGCAAGACCGTCTATTACGACTCTTGGTGGTGACGCCGCGAGCGGGGCGCGGTGCGCCCCGCTTATGGCTTATGCCTATTCGTCATTTGGAATGTCCGTGAATCGTGAAGTGGCGGGCTTGCTCGCCAGCACCGCCGCCCGAGCGGTCTCATCGTCCCATAGCAATCGCTCGACCTTGCCACGCAGGACGGTTTTGATTGCCCGCCGTATCTGTTCGCCTGCCTTGAGCGTCTGGACAGTCTTTCCGGCGGCCTCATCTTTTGTAACGATGCAGCCCCGCACGAGCAGTTTTATCCAACCATCTTCACCACGTTCCAGCACTTCAGCGGCAACCTGCCGCTCGCCTATGCGAAGCGCCTTGCCTTTGCGTCGGTTGTGAAAGACGCCTTCTTTCCACCGGATCACGTCAGCGGCGATGAAGTCTTGGTCCTCTATCCATTGCTCCATGCTGTCCTGTTCCGCGCCTCCACGGGGCGCATCGGAAATCCGTCAGCGCCTGCGGCCACCGTCGCGCTCGCGTTGCTCCGCTTCAATGCGCGCTAGTTCCTCGTGGATCATTTGCTTGATAGGTTCGAGCGACCGTGTTCCTTCCCAAACCATATCAGGCATGATGCTGAAATAGTCGTGGCTGGCGACGTTCCTTAAACCGCGTATCTTATTCCAAGGTATGTCTGGGTGTCGCTCTTTCACGTCGTCAGGCAGCTTGCCCGATATTTCGCCAAGCATTGACAGGCGATATGTGGTGGCATCTTGGAGGTCTTGGTCATTCAGATAGTCCTCATAGGACCTATCCTTCAAACCATCCTCTATGCGTTGAATCAGCACTTGGAGATTATCGAGGTAATCGCTTATGTCGCGGCTCATTAAAAAACCTGAACCATGTCAGCTTCTACGCGCTGCCTGACCCTATCGCGTAATCCTCTGCGGGGGATGAAATCCACCTTCGTGTTCAGTAGCTCTGAAAGCTCGACTTGAAGCCCAGCCTGATCGAACAAACTAAACCCACGATCAGGCACATATTCAAAAAGCAGGTCGAGGTCCGATTTATCGTCCGCCTCGCCGCGTGCAGTGGAGCCAAAGAGATACAAGGCCGAAACGCCTTGCTGGCGCAGCCTTTGTTCCAACGGCCTCAATCGGGCCAATGCTACCTCTCGTTCCATATCTTAATTCTGGCACAGAGTGGCTTCGAAGGCAAGGTGGCTCGCCACGCTCCTTACTCTATCTAATTGATAGTAAACGACTTTTGTTTGGATCAAGAATGCCAGCGAGAACCAGCGCACCCCTTAGAACCCCGGCGGCTTCGGTCCACGCGGCTTGGGCTGCTGTTGCAGACGCTGGATAGCAGCGTCGATGTTTTGCAGTGAAGCGTAAATATGTGGGTTGAGAAAGACCGACTGACCCATGCTGCGCAGATCGGCCATGATGCGGCCACGCAGCGCGCGCAGTTCTTGTTCGCTCATGCCGTGCAGTTCGTTGGGGGCGATGAATTGTGACATGATTTTTCTCCCTGTCTGAACCGCGACCATCGCGGCCTTCATAAGCAGACAGAGGCAGGGCGTTCGCCTGAGAACACCGGGAATAAAAGGGGCCACGGATCGGCCGGTAGCACCGGATTAAAAATGGGCCAGTCCTGCTAGACCC
>JAIUPN010000013.1 GCA_020160755.1 Pseudomonadota bacterium | reverse complement strand
CCTTGCCAACGGTCATCCCATCCAAAGCGTCGGCGATCTCATGCCCTGGTTCGACGTGGCCTGAAAACACCGGTTACGCTCATATGCCGCAATCGTGGATATCACTTCGAAGCGCACAAACTCACTGGCTATCGGGGAACAAGCAATTTGGGGGGAGTCGGCGTAAAATTCAGACACGCGGATTATGATTACTCGCGCCAACTTCTCGCCTCGCGGCGAAAACGGCAGAATTCTGCCATTCAGACGATACTATCTCAGTGTCCTACTGGATTCAATCACATTAAATCTCGCGAAGACTGCACACAAAGCATCCAAATGAAACTAGAATTGGGATTACACACTCCCTCCCTATGACGCGGCAGATGCTTTCGCTCAATTGCGTCAATCGGGGGAGCCGAGCCGAAGACCCTGTTGACGATGGCCAGCACTGCCTCTGCTGCGAACACGCGGTTACGGCGGTAGCCCGTGCGTTCGACCAATATTCCTGCTTCGACGAGGAGATCCAGCGCGCGGGTCGAAGCAGAGCCGGCCCCCGAACTTGCGGCGTTCGCGCCAATTGTCAGCCAGCTTCTGGAGAGCCTCCCTCGTCGCGAACAGCCCTTCAACCGTTCCGGTCACAGCAACGGAGAGATAGCCCACAAGCGGCGCCCAAACGAGGCGCTGCTGCACCATCCTGAGGCCGTCGTGATAACCTCGTCGTCCTACGGCCCCTTCAACTCGAGGACGATTTCGTCGCGCTTCGACATGTCGATCAAGCACCATTCTCCCCATGCACATATTGATGAGGACAAGTTCGGCATCGAGAAATTATAGCCCTTGTTGTCGGGCAGACGCGCAATCACCTGCTGCGTAAGCGCGTAACAAACGAAATTAGCGCATGAAACCCTTGCGCGCCTTGCCGCAGCAGCACACCCAGATCGTCAAACCATGAGCTCCTTCAGCGGCGTTTCGGTGTCGGCGAGCTGCTCGGCCGTCGCCACCAGCCCCGCGGTGACGATCATGCGCCCCTGGACATAATCCTTGGTCGCATTGACGCAGTCGATCGCGATGACTTTGCCCGCCTTGAGGTAGACCACCGAGAAGCTGCGCGTGGCGGGATCGCCGCGCAGCACCGCCTGATCATGCCCGGTCGAAAGACCCGCGGTCTGGAGCTTGAGGTCGTACTGGTTCGACCAGAACCAGGGGATGGCGTGGTAGGGCGCTTCGTCGCTGACGATGCCCTTCGCGACGACATTCGCCTGATCATTGGCGTTTTGCACCGATTCCAAGCGGATCTCGGCACCTTCGGCGAAGTCGTTCGCATGCGCCGCGCAGTCGCCGATCGCATAGACGTCGGGCAGGCTCGTCTTGCACAGGCGGTCGACGCGCACGCCGTTGGCGCAGTCGGCGCCCGCGGCGATCAGCGGTTCGACCGCGGGCACGATACCGATGCCGACGATGACGAGATCGGCGGGGATCACCTCCCCGTCGGCAAGTCGGACGCCGGTGACCTTCGTCTCGCCCTCGATCGCATCGACACACACGCCGAGGCGCAGGTCGACGCCATGGTCGCGATGCTCCTTCTCGTAAAAGCGCGACAGGTCGGCGCCCGCGACGCGCGCGAGTACGCGATCGAGCGCTTCGAGGAGCACGACCTTCTTGCCCGCCTTGCTCAGCACCGCCGCGGCTTCGAGCCCGATATAGCCGCCGCCGATCACGACGATCTGGCCCGCGGTTTCGGACGCCGCCTTCATCGCGTCGGCATCGGCGCGCGTGCGCACGCCCTGCACGCCGGGCAAGTCGCCGCCGGGGATCGGGAGCATGCGCGGGGATCCACCAGTCGCCCAGACGAGCTTGCCATAGCCGATCGTCTCGCCGCCATCGGTGGTGACGGTATGGGCGGCCGGATCGACGCTCGCGACGCGCTTGCCGAGCAGCATCGTGACTTCGCGCTCGTCCCAATATTTGGCGGGACGCAGCTGGATGCGTTCGAATTCCTTCTCGCCCGCGAAATATTCTTTCGACAGCGGCGGGCGTTCATAGGGGAGTTCGGGCTCGTCGCCGATGATCGCGATGGTCCCTGCGAACTTCTGCGTGCGCAGCATGATCGCAACCTGCGCACCGCCATGACCCGCGCCCACTATCACCACGTCGAACTGCATCGCCTTCGTCTCCTGCGGCCTCCCGTCGTGCGGCCCTTGCACGCATCTGCGCGCGCACCTTCGTGGAGCTGGACTTCGACTTCTCCGGTCCCAGCCGCAAATTTCCGATCATGTGAGATATATGTTGAACAAAGTCAATAATTGCGTAATATTTCTACATATCACCTACGCATTTGCAGGATTCTTATGATGAGCATCCACCTGTTCCAACATGCTGCCACTGGGCAATCGCCTTTTGGGACCCATATGCGCGAGCACCGGACATGACGCCCATCAACGAGCCCATCCGCGCATTTCGCGACGCGCTCGGCACCTTTGCGACAGGGGTGACGATCGTGACGACGCTCGACAGCGCGGGCGACCCCGTCGGCGTAACCGCGAGCAGCTTCAATTCGGTCAGCCTCGACCCACCGCTGATCCTGTGGTCGCTTGCGAAGGATTCGCTGTCGCACGATGCGTTCTGCGGCAGCGGCCATTTCGCGATCCATGTCCTCGCCGCTTCACAGGAAGCTTTGTCGAACCGCTTCGCGCGGCGCGGCGACGACAAGTTCGCGGAAACACCGTGGCGGAAGGGCACGCTCGGATCGCCGGTGTTCGCCGATTTTGCAGCCCTTTTCGAATGCCGGACCCGACATCAATATGAGGGCGGCGATCATGTCATCCTCGTCGGCGAGGTCGTTGCGCACGACGCCCGCGACGCCGCGCCGCTGCTGTTCCACGGCGGCCGCTATGCCGAACGGCGGCCGCGCCCCGGCGCGGCCGAAGCATCGGTCGACATCGAGCATGGACGCTTCACCGACGATTTCCTCTTCTATCTGATTTCGCGCGCGCATTTCCAGACCTCGCGCCCGACGCGCGAGCGGCTTGCCACGGCGGGATTGAACATGGCGCAATATCTCACGCTAGCGGTGCTCAGCATGGACCAGCCACTGACCGGCAGCGCGATCATTCAGCAGCTTGCCCACACCGGACACGCCCCCGAAGCGGGCACGTTGGGCGCGATGGTGACGGCGGGCCTGCTCACCCCCGCAGGCGACAGCTTTGCCCTGTCCGAAACGGGGCGCGAACGGCTGATCGACACATTGGCCTTTGGCAAGGCGCAGGAAGCCGACCTCGCCAATCATTTCACGCCCGCCGAACTCGCCGAGACCAAGGCGGTGCTGCGCCGGATCATCGAACTGACAGGGGCCGACGTACCGATCGGCTGGCGCAACTAAGACGCGCTCAGCCGTCGGCGAGCGCCGGATAGTCGGTATAGCCCCTCGCCTCGCCGGCATAGATATGGTCGCGATCGACGCGCGCCAGTTCCGCCCCTCGGCGCAGCCGCTCGACCAGATCGGGGTTGCTGATGAAATAGCGGCCGAAGGAAACCGCCTGCGCCGACCCACTGTCGAGCAGCGCCGCGGCCGTGCCGGCCTTCAGCCCGTTGTTGGCGATCAGATTGCCCGACCAGTTTTCGCGCACCCAGCCAAGGCTGTCCGCGACGTCGACCAAGTGAACATAAGCAAGGCCAAGCCGGTTCGCGGCCTGCAAGAGCGGGATGAAACTCGCCTGCGGATCGGGGTCGGCCATGTCGTTATA
Organism: Pseudomonadota bacterium; assembly: GCA_020160755.1. GTDB lineage: Bacteria > Pseudomonadota > Alphaproteobacteria > Sphingomonadales > Sphingomonadaceae > Sphingopyxis. The sequence continues at coordinate 133,722 of JAIUPN010000013.1, read as the reverse complement.
GGGGTTGCCGGGCGAGATGCGAAAGCCGACGCGGCCCGCGCCGATCGTGTCCGCCATCGCGGCGAGCACCTCGATCGCAAAGCGAATGCGGTTCTCGGCGCTGCCGCCATAAATATCGTCGCGCCGGTTGCTGCCGGGGTTGAGGAACTGGTTCGGCAGATAGCCGCTCGCGCAGTGTAGCTCGACCCCGTCGAAGCCGGCGTCGCGGGCATTGGCGGCGGCGACCGCATATTCGCCCACCACCTGCCGAACCTCGGCCAAGGTCAGTGCGTGCGGCATTTCGGTTGCCACCGGCACGCCGTCGGGGCCGGGAACCGGGTCGGCGCAGGGGATCGCCGACGGCGCGATCGTCCGGCTGTCGTCGCCCTTGTTGGCGCGAACGCAGACGCGGCCGCAGTGCATCAATTGCATGACGATCCGGCCGCCCTCGCCATGGACGGCGTCGGCCACACGGCGCCAGCCGGCGACCTGCGCCTGCGACCAGATTCCCGGCGTGCGCCAATAACCCTTGCCGTCGGCGCTCGGCTGCACCCCTTCGGTGACGATCAATCCGGCCGATGCGCGTTGGCGGTAATATTCGACCAAGAGGTCGCCCGGCACGTCGCCCGGACCGGCGCGGTCGCGCGTCATCGGCGCCATGACGATAGCGTTGGACAGCGCCAGCGCGCCCAGGGTTCGCGGTTCAAAAAGCGATGCGGTCATGCTATATTTGATCTTTTCGCTATGAGTTTTCAGTATTTGCGTTACAGTTATACACAAATTTTACGCATATGGAGGAAAAATTGACCGTCGCCTATGATTTTTCCGGCAAAGTCGCGCTGATCACCGGCGCCGGAGGCGGGATCGGCCGCGCCACTGCGCTGGCCTTTGCCCGCGCGGGCGCGTCGGTGGTCGTCAGCGACGTCAACCCGGCGGGCGGCGAGGAAAGTGTCGCGCTGATCGCAGCGGCGGGCGGCAATGCCATTTTCCACCGCTGCGACGTTGCCGACGCCGCTTCGGTCAAAGCGCTGGTCGCGCGCACGGTCGATCATTTCGGCCGTCTCGATTTCGGCCACAACAACGCCGGCATCACCAATAGCGTCGCCGACGAATGGGACGACGATGTCTGGCGCCGGTCGCTGGCGATCAACCTCGACGGCGTGATGCACTGCATGCGCGAGGAAGCGGCGGCGATGCTGCAAAACGGCGGCGGCGCGATCGTCAACACCGCATCGATCGCGGGCTTTACCGGCAATGCGCGCCAACCCGCCTATGTCGCGACCAAACATGGCGTGATCGGCCTGACCCGCCATGGCGCGCTGAAATGGGCGCGCGAGAATATCCGCGTCAACGCCGTCTGTCCCGGGGTGATCGAGACGCCGATGACCGACGCCGTCGCGAAGAACCCTGAAATCCGCAAGGTGATGGAGGCGATGACCCCGCTGGGGCGCATGGGCCAGGCCGAGGAGATCGCGGGCGCGGTGCTGTGGCTGTGCAGCGATGCGGCGAGCTTCATCACCGGCCACCCTCTGGTGATCGACGGCGGCGCGACGGTCAGCTGACCGTCGCGCGATCGCGAAGCTCGGTCTTGAGCACCTTGCCCGACGCATTGACCGGCAGCGCATCGACGATAACGATCGAACGCGGCGCCTTGTAATTCGCCATCGCCTCGCGCGACCAGGCGAGAAGGTCCGCCTCGCTTGCCTGCTGACCGGGGCGCAGCACCACGAATGCGCGCCCCACTTCCCCCATCCGATCGTCGGGGACACCGATCACCGCGACCGCCGCGATGGCGGGGTGGTCGGCCATCAATTTTTCGACCTCGGCCGGATAGCAGTTGAAACCGCCCGAGATATACATGTCCTTCTTGCGGTCGGTGATCCGAAGATAGTCATTGGCGTCGAGATGGCCGACATCGCCCGTGTGCAACCAGCCGTCATCGTCAATCGCCTCCGCCGTCGCCACCGGATCGTCGAGATAGCCCGCCATCACCGCATAGCCGCGCACGCAGACTTCGCCCGTCTCGCCCTGAGCCAGCGTTTCGCCATCGTCGCCCGCGATCTTTACGTCCAGGCCCGGAATCGCGACGCCGCAGCTTTGCGCGACCAGTTCGGGCGCATCGCCCGCGCGGCATGCGGTGATCGTGGTGCATTCGGTCATGCCATAGGCGGTGAGGACGCGGTCGAACCCCAGTTCGTCATACATCCGCCGGATCAGCGCCGGGGGCACCGTCGCCGCGCCGGTCATCGCGCTTTTCAGCGACGAGCTGTCGAAGCTGCGGTTGTCCAGCGCGTCGAGCAGCGACTGATAGATCGTCGGCGCGCCGGGCAGGAATGCGATGCGGTCTTCCTCGATATGGCGGATCGTCCGTTCGACGTCGAACACCGCCATCGGCACGATCACCGCTCCGGCCAGCAACGCTGCGACCCATCCTGCCTTATAGCCGAAGCTGTGGAAAAAGGGGTTGATGATGAGATAGCGGTCGCCCGCGTCCAGCCCGACCATCGCGATCCAGTGTGCGAACATCGGGATGATCCGCCCGTGGGTGGTGACAACCCCCTTGGGCCGCCCGGTCGTACCGCTGGTGAACATGATGTCGCTGACGGTGTCGGCGCTCAGCACCGCAAGCGCCGTATCGACGCGCGGGTCGTCGGCGGCACCGCCCGCGCAAAACGCATCCCAGTCGCGATCGAAACAGACGATCGCGCGCAGATCGGGCAGGTCGTGCTCCGCCAGCAGCGCCGGATAGTCGGTGCCCAGAAACTCGCCCACAGTGAACAGGAGCCGCGCGGCGGTCCGTTCCAATATGTCGGCCGCCTCACGTCCCTTGAGCCGCGTGTTAAGCGGCACGATCGCGCCGCCCGCCGCCTGCACGGCGATCGCCGCGACGATCCATTCGCGGCGGTTCGGCGCCCAGATCGCGACCCGGTCGCCCGCGCCGATGCCGCGCGCGATCAGCGCCGACGCCGCGATGCGGACTTCGCGCCACAGCCGGGCATAGCTCCAGCTTTCCCCGCCGTCGAGGATCGCGGGCGCATCGCCAAAACGCGCCGCACTCGCCTCGGCAAGATGCGGGATCGTCGGGGGGAGCGCGGTCATGTCAGGCCTTCCCCATATTGGCGGGACCGAAAAAGGCGCGCATTTCGGTAATCTTGCCCACGGCGTCAAAACGGAACAGGTCGATGACATCGATCCGCTGGCGCACGCCGTCCCAGTCGAGATCGACGTGAAAGGCAAAGGCAGCATGATCGGCCGCCGCCCGGACCGGGCTATCGAGCGTCAGCTTTGCACCGGTCGCCATGCTGGCGCGATAAAATTCGGCGATCGCGGCCTTGCCGCGACGCGGCGGGGTTCCGACCGGATCCTCGACGCTGGCGTCGTCGGCGAACAGAGCGGCGACCATCGCGGCATCGCCGCGCGCAAAAGCTTCGACATAGGCATGGACGACGGCGGTCATTGCCTCGGGCGTCGGCATGGTGTCAGGTCTCCGGATAATAGCGGCTGATCGCATCGACGACGCAGGCGGGTTTGTCCTCGCCCTCGATCTCAACGGTGACGCGCACGACCGACTGGACGCCGCCCTTCACCTCCTCGACGGTCACGATTTCGCCGACCCCGCGGATGCGCGCGCCGACCCGGACCGGCGACAGGAAGCGCAGGCGGTCGGCGCCGACATTGACCGCGTGCGCGAAGCCGCGAACCTCGATCAGTTGCGGCAGGAAAAAATTGACGAGGCTCATCGTGAGGTAGCCGTGCGCGATAGTGCCGCCGAACGGCCCCGCCTTCGCGCGCTCGACATCGACGTGGATCCATTGATGGTCGCCGGTGACCTCGGCAAAGCCATCGACGCGCGCCTGGTCGATCGTCAGCCAGTCGGTCGGGCCGAGCGCGCGGCCCTCGGCGCCGACAAGGTCGGCGGGCGCGGCGAAGATCGTCGGCGTGCTCATGCGCGCTGGCTCGACACCGACAGAATTTCGCCGGTCATATAGCTTGCAAGGTCGGACGCGAGGAAAATCATCGCATTGGCGACCTCCCACACTTCGGCGGGGCGGCCAAAGGCTTCCTTTGCGGCGAGTTCGGCGAGCAATTCGTCGCTCGTCACCTTGGCGAGGAAGGCGTGCATCGCGATCGACGGCGCGACCGCGTTGATGCGGACGCCAAATTCGGCCGCCTCGACCGCGCTGCACCGCGTAAAGGCCATCACCCCCGCCTTCGCCGCGGCATAATGCGCCTGCCCCTTTTGCGCGCGCCAGCCAAGCACCGAGGCGTTGTTGACGATCGCCCCCTGCCCGCGATCCTGCATGTGCGGCAGGAAGGCGCGGGTCATGCGGAACAGGCTGGTCAAGGTGACGTCGAGCACGCGGTGCCATTGCTCGTCGCTCATCTGCGTGACGGGCACTTCGCCGCCGAGCCCGGCATTGTTGATGAGGACATCGACCGCGCCAAATTCGGCGATCGCGGCGTCGCGCAGGCCATCGACCTGCGCCTGATCGGTGACGTCGCAGAGGCAGGTCGCGGGGCGATGCCCGGTTTCGCTCGCGATTCGGTCGGCGGCCTCACCCAGCCGCCGCTCGTGAAAGTCCGAGATCAGCACCCGCGCGCCTTCCTCGGCGGCGCGCTTGGCGACCGCGAAACCGATGCCGGTTCCGGCGGCGGCGGTGACGACGACCGACTGCCCACTGAGCAGGCCGCGCGGCGGCGGATAGACGGGGTTCAGGCTCATTTGCTGTCCCCCCGCATCTCGCGCGGCAGCCCGAGACCGCGTTCGGCGATCAGGTTGCGCTGAATCTGGTTCGTGCCGCCATAGATGGTGTCGGCGCGCGAATAGAGGAAGAGATTGGGCAGCATGTCCCATTCATAGTGCGCGTTGTCGGTGACTTCGCCCGCCTGTCCCAGCACGTCCATCGCCAGTTCGCCGAGCGTGCGGCGCCAGCTTGCCCACTGGATCTTGTAGGTCAGCGCGGCGCCGTCGACCTTGCTGTGATCGCTGTTCGACAGCATCCGAAGCGCGCCATAACGCATGAGCCGCAGGCCGATCTCCGCCTTGGCGAGGCGCTGGCGGATCAGCGGGTCGGCGGCGCGGCCATTGGCCTTCGCCGCGGCGATAATCGCGTCGAGCTCGTTGCGGAACGCCATCTGTTGTCCCAGCGTCGAAACCCCGCGCTCGAAGCTCAAAAGCCCCATCGCGATCTTCCACCCGTCGCCGACCGCGCCGATCAGGCTGTCGGCGGGACAGCGCGCCTCGGTGAAGAAGGTCTCGTTGAACTCGGCATCGCCGTTGATCTGCCTGATCGGGCGGATCTCGATCCCCGGCTGGTCGATTTCCATCATCAGGAAGGTCAGCCCCTTGGGGCCTTTCGACCCCTCCTCGGTACGGGTGACGACGAAGATCCAGTCGGAAATATGCGCAAGGCTGGTCCAGATTTTCTGGCCGTCGACGACCCACTCATCGCCATCAAGCCGCCCCTTGGTGCGCACGCTGGCAAGGTCCGACCCCGCGCCGGGTTCGGAAAAGCCCTGGCAAAAGATCGTCTTGCCCGCTGCGATGTCGGGCAGAAAGCGCGCCTTTTGCTCCTCGGTGCCAAAGGCGAGGATCGTCGGACCGGCGAGTTCGATGCCGATATGGTTGACGCGGCCCGGAACCCCGGCGCGCGCATATTCCTCGGCAAAGATCACCTGCTCGGCAAGGCTCGCGCCGCGTCCGCCCCACGCCTTGGGCCAGCCGATGCACGACCAGCCGTGGGCGCCCAGCTGCTGTTCCCATTCCTTACGCCGCTCGGCCTTTTCGGTCAGCGTCGCGATGCCCTTGATGTCGGCGAATTCGCCCGCCATCTGGCCGTTCAGCCAGTCGGCGCATTCCGCGCGGAACGCTTCCTCGGCGGCGGTAAAGCCCAGTTTCATGCCGCGTCTCCCAAAATCTTCGCCGCGATCGCCTCACGATGCATATCGCCCGTTCCGAGCAAGGTCTGGATCGAGCGCGCACGCTTGAAGAACAGATGCGCGTCATGCTCCCAGGTAAAGCCGATACCGCCGTGAAGCTGGATCATATTGCCCGCGCACATGAAGAAGGTATCGGCGCAGAAGGCCTTGGCCGCGGGCAGCGCGAGCGCCGCCTCGTCCGACCCCTCATCGACCGTGCACGCGGCCCAATAGACCGCACTTTTCGCCTGTTCGATCTCGATCATCATGTCGGCAAGCCGGTGCTTGTAGGCTTGGAAGGAGCCGATCGGCCGCCCGAACTGGACGCGCTCCATTGCATAAGCGACGGTGCGCTTTAACGCCGCCTCGGCGCCGCCGAGCGCCTCGGCGGCGAGACAAACCAGCCCCGCCTCGCGCGCCGCGGCCAGCGCGGCGGCCGCGTCGGCGAGCGGAGCCGCCGCGACCGCGCCGAAATCGAGCCGCGCATAAGGCCGCGTCTGGTCCATGCTTGTGAGCGGGGTGACGGCAAGGCCGGGTGCATCGCGCTCGACAAGCAGCGCGGTCTCGCCGACCGCAACGACGAACAGGTCCGCGCATGCGCCATGCGGAACGTGCAAGGCCGCACCGGTCAATGCGCCGTCGATCCACGCCGAACCGGGCGCGGCTTCGGCAAAGCTTGCCACCAATTCGCCTGCCGCGAGGCGGGGAAGGATATCCGCCTTCTGCTCGGGGCTGCCGCCGGCAAGGATCGCGCGCGACACCATGGCGTGCCCAAGCAAGGGCAGCGCGGCAATTTCGGCACCCGCGGCCTCGGCGATGATCGCCTGTTCGACCATGCCAAGGCCTGCACCGCCGAAATCCTCGGGCAGCGCGACCCCGGCGAGGCCGAGTTCGGTGGTGAAGGCGCGCCAAAGATCATGGTCGCAGCCATCGGCGGCCATCGCCGCGCGGGTGCGCTCGCTCGTTGCCTGTTCGGCGAAGAAGGCGCGCGCGGTCTCGGCGATCATCGCCTGTTCTTCGGTGAAGGCGAAATCCATCAGACGGTTCCCCATACGGCACGCGGCGGCACGCGATCGGCGATCAGGCGGTCGACCGCTGCGCCGACATCGGCGGCACCCCAGCGCGCGCCCTTGTCGACGACGGGGCCTTCGCGCCAACCGTCCTCGAGCATGATCTTGCCGCCTTCGAGTTCAAAGACGCAGCCGGTGACGTGTGCGCTCGCGGCGCTGCCCAGCCAGACGACGGTGGGCGCGACATTGGCGGGGTCCATGACGTCGAAAGCCTCGCCCTCGGTCGCCATTTTCTCGGCGAAGGCCTGTTCGGTCATCCGTGTCCGTGCCGCAGGGGCAAGCGCATTGGCGGTGATGCCATAACGGCCAAGCTCGGCCGCCTGTACCAAAGTCAGCGCGGCGATGCCGCCCTTTGCGGTCGCATAGGCGGCCTGCGCGATCGAACCTTGCAGCCCCGCGCCGCTCGTCGTGTTGATGATCCGCGCATCGACCGCCTGCCCCGCCTTCTGGCACGCCCGCCAATAATCGACCGCGTGGCGGCTGACGCAGAAATGGCCGCGCAGATGGACGTGCATCGTTGCATCCCATTCGTCGGGGGTGGCCGAAACGAACATGCGGTCGCGCACGATCCCGGCATTATTGACGACGACGTCGAGCCCGCCGAACGCCGCGACCGCGGCATCGACGATCCGCTTGGCGCCGTCCCAATCGGTGATGTCCTCATAATTGGCGATCGCGCGGCCTGATCCGGCGCCGTTAATTTCAGCCACCACAGCGTCGGCGGCGCTGGTGTCGCGCCCCTCGCCCGCAAGGCTCGCGCCAATGTCGTTGACCACGACATTCGCACCTTCGGCGGCGAAGGCGAGCGCATAGGCGCGCCCCAGCCCCCGCGCCGCGCCGGTGACAATCACCGTGCGTCCCTCACAAAGTCCCATCTTCATTGTCCCTCAATTTCGGCGCGATCTTGAGATGCGCACTTGTGTCGCCCCAGAAATCGACGGGGCCATATTCACGCCGGGCAAAGCGCCAGATCCCGTCGGCGCGGATGAAACGGTCAAGATAGCGACCGCTGCCGACGATTTGCGGCGACCCCGCCCCGATTGCCTGCAGCACGGTCCATTGCGAACGGCATGCCGCGCCGTCACCATCGGCATCGAGTTCGATCGTAACATTGCTGATCAGGTGGCGCGTACGCGGCGTGCCGTCGGCGTGAATCTGAACAAAATCTTCCCACAATCGCCGGATCGCATCCACACCGCGAAGCTCGCGCCCGCCCGCGACAATACAGCCGCCGTCAAACAGCGTCGCGGCGCCCACAAAATCGCCCGCGTCGATCAGATCGGCGTAGCGAGCGAGAAGGCGCGGAATGGCGATGGCGGCGTCGGTCATTGCACTACAGCCGTTCGATGATCGTGACGTTCGCCTGCCCGCCGCCCTCGCACATCGTTTGCAAGCCATAGCGGCCGCACGTGTCCTCGAGCGCGTGGAGCAGCGTCGTCATCAGGCGCGCGCCGGTGCCGCCGAGCGGGTGACCGAGCGCGATCGCGCCGCCGCGAACATTCACCTTCTCGTGCGGGATGCCAAGTTCCTTCATCCACGCCATCGGCACGCTCGCGAACGCCTCATTACATTCGAACAGGTCGATGTCGGCGACGGTCATCCCCGCTTTGTTGAGCGCGTGGCGCGTCGCCTCGATCGGCGCGGTGAGCATCCAGACGGGATCGTCGGCGCGCACCGACAGATGGTGGATGCGCGCGCGCGGAGTCAGGCCATGGTCCTTCACCGCCTGTTCGCCAGCGATCAGCAGCGCGGCGGCGCCGTCGCAATTCTGGCTCGCGATCCCGGCGGTGATCGTCCCTCCGCCGCCGACGGGGCCCAGCGCGGCGAGCCCTTCGGCGGTGGTCGCAGGGCGGATCGTTTCGTCGCGCGCCAATCCTGAAAGCGGGGCGATCTCGCGATCGAACGCGCCGCTTTCCGACGCCGCATGTGCGCGGGCGTGGCTGGCGACGGCAAATTCCTCCATCGCTTCGCGGCTGATCCCCCATTTGTCGGCGATCATCTGCGCCGATGCGATCTGGTTCAATAGGCCGTCGCCATAGCGCGCGACCCAGCCCGCCGACGTGTTGAACGGATTATCAAAGCCATACGGCTGTCCCGCGAACATCGCGGCCGAAATCGGGATCGCGTTCATCGCCTGGCTGCCGCCCGCGACGACCAGATCCTGCGTCCCCGACATCACCCCTTGCGCCGCGAAATGCACCGCCTGCTGGCTCGACCCGCATTGGCGATCGACGGTCGTGCCGGGGACATGCTGCGGCAATCCGGCGACCAGCCACGCGGTGCGCCCGATGTCGCCCGCCTGCGGCCCGATCGTGTCGCAGCATCCCCAGACGCAGTCATCGACGGCATTCGCGTCGATACCGCTCCGCGCGATGAGTTCGCGGATCGGGTGCGCGGCAAGATCGGCGGGGTGGAGGCCCGCAAGACTGCCCTTCTTGCGCCCCATCGGGGTGCGCACGGCGTCGATGATATAGGCTTCGGCCATCACTCAAATCCTCATGCAAAAGTCTGTTCGGGGCCGATCGCGTGGCCGCCGCCGATCACCGCGGCGTCGACGCGCCGCATATGGAAACCGCGGCTGCCCCACGCGCCACCGAGCGCCCACGCGCGCTTCATCCAGAAATGCAGATCGACCTCATAGGTATAGCCCATCGCGCCATGCACCTGGATCGCGCTTTCACCTGCCAGATAGGAGGCGTCGGCGGCGACGAGTTTGGCATGGCTGACGTGGAGGCTGGCCGACGCCAGCCCATCGTCCAGCGCCTGCGCGGCGCGCCAGACGACGGGACGCGCAAATTCGAGCGCGACCGCGACATCGGCAAGCTTGTGCTTGATCGCCTGAAAGCCGCCGATCGGCTGGCCGAATTGTTCGCGGATTTTGGAGTATTCGACCGCCTGATCGAGCATCGCCTCGGCCAGCCCGACGAGTTCCGCCGCGCTCATCAGCGCGCCGAGGTCGAGCAGCAGCGGATCGTCGCTGGCGTCGGCGGGCAGCGCGGCAAGGTTGCGCAGCGGATCGACCCCCGCCATCGAAGGCCCGTCGCCGTCGGCCTGCCAGCCGTTGATCGCGTGCGCGGGCGTCGGGCGATATTCGCCCGTCGCGATCGCCGCGAGACGCTCCGTTTCACCGCGCGCGGCCAGCCACGGCACCATCACCAGCGCGCTGTCGACCAGCGGCTCGGCCAGGCAGACGCGCCCCGCCTCGCGCGCGATCAGCGCGCCGTCGAGCAGGCGCAAACCCAGCCCGCCATGATCCTCAGGCACGAGCAGGCCGGGCAAGCCCATTTCGACCAGTCCCGCCCAGATGGCGGGGTCGCGGTTGCCGTCGGCGTCGAGGCGGCGCAGCACCTCTGCCCCATGCGTTCCCGCGAGATAGGTGCGAACCGCGTCGGCGAGTTCGAGCCGTTCGGGTGCGATCAAAAATTCCATCGATAGCCCCCCTTAACCCTTGCCGACGCGCGGCATATCGAGCAGCCGTTCGGCGGTGATGTTGCGCTGGATCTCGTTCGACCCGGCATAGATCGGCCCCGACAGCGAGAAGATATAGCCGTCGAGCCAGTCGTTCGTCCGCCCGTCGGTAAATTGCTTGAGTTCGGCCGCGGCGCCCAACAACTGCATCGCGGTGCGGTTCATCGCGCGGTCGAGTTCGGACCAGAAAATCTTGTTGAGGCTTGCCTCGGCGCCGATGCTGCCGCCCGCCATGATCTTCGCCGCGACGGCATAGGTGTTATAGGCATAGGCTTGGCTATCCATCCACGCGCGCGTCACCGCCTCGCGCGCCGCGGGCGACGCATCGGCTTCGTGGGCGCGGAACAGTTCGACCAGCCGCTTCGCGGTCGCCTGAAAGCGCCCCGGCGAGCGCAGCATCAGCCCGCGTTCAAAGCCCGCAGTCGCCATCGCGACGTTCCAGCCCTCGCCCTCACCCGCCAGCCGGTTGCAGGCCGGCACGCGAACATCGTCGAAGAACAGCTCGGCAAAACCGGGTTCGCCGTGGAGCTGGCGGATCGGGCGGCGCGTGACCCCCGGCGTGTCGAGGTCGAACAGGATGAAGCTCAGCCCCTTGTGGCGCTGGCTCCCCTCCTCGGTGCGGAACAGCCCGAAACCCCAGTCGGCAAAGCTCGCGCGGCTCGACCAGGTTTTCTGCCCGTTGATGACATAATGGTCGCCGTCGCGGCGCGCGGTCGTCTTGATCGCCGCCATGTCGCTGCCTGCGCCGGGTTCGGACCAGGCCTGCGCCCACATCACCTCGCCCGCCGCCATCGGGGTCAGGAAGCGCGCTTTCTGTTCGTCGGTGCCATATTCGATCACCGTCGGGCCGAGCAGGAAGATGCCATTCTGGTTGACGCGCAGCGGCGCCCCCGCGCCCCAATATTCCTCCTCGAAGATCAGCCATTCGATGAGGTCGAGCCCGCGCCCGCCATATTCTTCGGGCCACGTCACCATGCCCCAATTGCCCTCGGCGAGCCTCCGTTCCCACGCGACATGCTCGTGGAAACCGGCCTCGCCTTCGAGCGTCCGTAGCGGGCGATCGGGGATATTGGCGGCGAGCCATTCGCGCACTTCAGCGCGGAAGGCCTGCTGCGCGGGGGTGTAAACAAGGTCCATCGTCAGAACTCGGCGGCCTTGCCGGTATCGACAAAGGCGTCGCGGCTTTTCTGGCTGTCTTCGTGCATATACATTTCGAGGGTGAAGCCCTGTTCCCAGCGATAGCCGCGATCGACGTCGCGCGGCTCAAGCCCGTTGAGCGCCTCCTTCGCAATCACCAGCGCCTTGCGGCTCTTGGCCGCGATCACCGCGCAAAAGGCGCGCGCTTCGGCGGTGAGCTCGGCGCGCGGGACGATCTTTTCGACGCCGCCCAGCCGATACGCCTCCTCCGCCGGGATATTGCCGCCGGTAAAGAACGCCGCGCGCACCTTGTGCAGCGGCAGCATCCGCGACAAATGGCTGGCGCCGCCCATCGCGCCGCGATCGACCTCGGGCAGGCTGAAATAGGCGTCGTCGGCGGCGATCACCGTGTCGCTCGCCCCGCAAATCCCGATCCCGCCGCCGATGACGAATTTATGCACCGCGACGACCACCGGAACCTCGGCATCGCGGATCGCCTTGAAGGTCCGGTAATTGCCGCGATTGAGCAGGGTGATGCGCTCGGGATGCGCCTGCATCTCCTTGATGTCGACCCCGCCGCAGAAACCGCGCGCGCTGTCCGCGGCGCGGATCAGAATGCAGTTGACCTCGGGATTGCGCCCCGCCTCGGCAATGATCGCGGGCAGCGACAGCCAGGTTTCGCTGTCAAAGGCGTTGACCGGCGGGACGTCAAAGACGATTTCGGCGATCCGGTTTTCGATATGGGTTTCAATCCCCATCAGACTTCCCCTGCATTCACAATCTGTCGGCCCGCGAGCGCGGAGATCCGCGCGCGCGCGTCACTTTCGATTCCGGCGAGCAGGTCGGCGCAGCTCGGCAGGTCGGTGAGCCTTCCTGCGACCAGCCCCGACGCCATCAGGCCTTCGACGGCGTCGCCATCGACCACCGCCTTTTGCAGCAGCACCGGCGCGGCGGCCGCGAGCATGGCTTCGGGCAGCGACATGTCGCCATGGCTGGTCATCGAGCGCGCGGCGCGCAGCATCTCGCCCCAGCTTGCGCCGGTCGCGCGCTTCATCGCGAGGCCCGCGAGCAGGCCGCGGCGCCAGCGCGCCGCCGCCCCGCCGCGTTCGATCCGGTCGGTCATCGCGTTGCGGATCATCCGCTGCGGCACGCCGTCGATCTTGTCGGTCACGAAAATGTCGCCGGTTCCCGCGCCGACATAGGCCGATTTCACCGCCGCGGGGACCGGGCTGTCGCTGGTCATCATGAAGCGCGTGCCCATCGCGGTCCCGCTGGCGCCGAACGCCAGCGCCGCCGCAAGCCCGCGCCCGTCGGCAAAGCCCCCCGCCGCCGCGACCGGGACCGGAACGGCGTCCAATACCTGCGGCAACAGCACCGTCGTCGCGACCGCGCCGGTATGCCCGCCGCCCTCGCCGCCCTGCACCGTCACCGCCTGACAGCCGAGCGCGACCATTTTCTCGGCATGTTTGACCGCGCCGACGGTCGGGATGCAGACGATGCCGGCCTCGCGAAAGCGCGCAATCATCCCGGCGTCGGGACCGCGCCCGAAACTGACCGCGCCGACGCGGTCCGAATGCGCGAGGATGATCTCGACAATCTCGCGCGCGCCGGGCTGGAAACTGTGAAAATTCACACCAAAGCGGTGCGGGGTCAGGCCCTTGGTCTGGGCGATCGCGCCCGCGAGGTCGGCGGGGGTCATCACCGCCCCGGCAAGGAAACCGAACGCCCCCGCATTGCTCGACGCCGCGACGAGGCGCGGGGTCGCGATCCAGCCCATCGCGGTCTGGATCACCGGCAGGCGGCAACCGAGCAGGTCGGTCAGCGGGGTGGCAAGCGCGTCGGTCATATTTGACGTCAGCCCTTTTCCGCCTGCGCCTTGTTCTTTTCGGCCATTTTCTTGCCGTCGAACCCGGCGATATAATCGCCCTTGACCAACTGGTTGTTGGCGTGGGCGAAATGGTGATAACCGAACGAGGCGTCGATCCCGGCTTCCTTGCCCGCGAGCGTTTCCATATGGTTGCACGCCTGCTTGGCGAGTTGCAGCGCAAGCCGCGGCTGTTCGGCAATGCGCGCCGCGACCTTGGCGACTTCGGCGTCGAGATCGGCGCGCGGAACGACGCGGTTGACCATCCCCATCTGATAGGCGCGATCGGCGCTCATCCGGTCGCCGAGGAACAGAAATTCCTTGGCGATGCGCGGGTTGAGTTCGTGGCAATGCGCGAAATATTCGACCCCCGGAAAGCCCATCTGGAGCACCGGGTCCTGGAAAAAGGCATCGTCCGACGCGATGATGAGGTCGCACACCCAGGCGAGCATCAGCCCGCCGGCGATACACGCGCCGTGCACCTGCGCGATCGTCGGCTTGGGGATCGCGCGCCAGCGTTTGCACATGCCAAGATAGACCTCATGCTCGCGCGCATAGGCTTTTTCGGCGCCGCCCTTGTTGGCGTGGTCATACCACATCAGCCGCCGCTCAAAGCTCGAATGGAAATCGCGCCCGGGGCTGCCGATGTCGTGCCCCGCGGTGAAATGCTTGGCGTCCGATTTCAGCACGATGACCTTGACCGAATCATCGTCGACGGCGCGCTGGAACGCATCGTCGAGCGCATAGGTCATCTGGCTATTCTGGACATTGTGGAACTGCGGCCGGTTGAGCGTGACAGTGGCAACGCCGCCCTGCACCGCATAGAGCACCGGTTCGCCCGTTTCATAGACGGGCGGTTCGTTGACGAACGGAACGATGGCGTCACTCATGCTGCACTCCTTTCGGCGGCAGGATTGTCCTTGAAGATCGTATGACGAATGCCGTGCGGGTCGAGGCTCTCGATGATCGCGAGCTGATCGGCGGTCGGCAGCGGGGTTTCGCCCTGGGCCGCGTCGATCAGGTCAAACCCGGTCGCCTCCTGCACCTCGGCAAAGGCGACGCCGGGGTGGAGCGCGACGACGCGGATCGCATGGTCCGGCCCGCCGAAATCCATCACGCACAAATTGGTGACGATGCGGCGGAGATCGATGCCGCTGTAATTGCCGCCCGCGATGCGCCGCGCGGGATTATAGCCGGGCGACGAGATGCGATCGACCTCGCCCGCCACGAACACGCGCGGGCCGTGCGCGGGGATGAACATCGAGTTCGCATGATAGATGCCGTTGCCGGGAAAGCCGCGCGCGCCGAGCATCTGGGTCTTGGGCTGCGCGTGGGTGCCGCCGAGCGCCGACAGGTTTGTCTGCCCGAAACGGTCAACCTGCGTCGGGGTCACCATCGCATGACGGCGCCCGGTCCATACCGCGCTGTCGAAAAAGCGCGAAAAGGGCAGATATCCCGCGGCCTTGCGGTCGTCATAGCCGCGCGGGCCCAGCGGCACCGGCTGCTCGACCAGATAGGCCTCGCCGTCGGTCATCATCAGACCCGGCGAATGGGTCAGCTTGGCGAGCCCGACGCCGAGGCGCGGGATCGGTCCGATGCCGGTGCCGATCATCTCGCGTTCGTCGCGAAATGCCTCGGCCACCGCCGCGATGCAAAGTTCAGCCAAGGTCGTCATTGTCAGAATATCGGCAGGGGGAGCGCCCCGACCGCCTCCATACCGCCGACCGAAGCGATATACTCCGCTTCGCTCGCGCCCACCATCTTGTCCGCGACCGCCGCCCAGTCGCCCGGGTCCTTCGCCGCGGCTGCGTATGTTTTGAACCAGCCCATGTCCCAGCCATAGTCGGGCGGCAGCGAGGTCGGATGCGCCCCGCCGCGCGCCTCGGTCACCCCGGTGACGAAGCAGCGTTCAAAGATATTCGCCTTGGCATCGGCGGGATAGCTATCCTCCATCGCCGGGACCAATTCCTCGCAGCTCACGAAACAGGTGTCGGCGGCTTTCGCGAACCATTCGTCATAATAGGTGTCGGGGCCGAGCGCCTGGACGTTGCCGCGCCAGTCGGCGCGCTGGACGTGGATCAGCGCCGCGTCGAGTTTCAGCGCGGGCATCGCGACCATCACCTCGCCGTCGTCATAGGGCGACTGCACGGTCTTGAGCCCGCCGAGTTCGACAAGGTCGGTGCCGAGCCCCACGCGCGTCGGCAGGAAGGGCAAGCCGAACGCCGCGGCCTTCAGCCCCCATTGGAACATGCCTTCGTCGAGTTCGAGCACCTCGATCGCCCCCGCCTCACGGGCTTTGCGGAACCAGGGTTCGAGCGGGATCGCGTCCAATGAGACAAAGGCAAAGACCAGTTTCTTCACCTTGCCCGCCGCGCACAGCATCCCGACGTCAGGACCGCCATAGGAGACGATGGTGAGGTCGGTGAGGTCCGAGCGCAAAATCTCGCGCACCAGCGCCATCGGCTTGCGGCGCGGCCCCCAGCCGCCGATGCCCAGCGTCATCCCGCTTTTCAGCCGACCGACGATGTCGGCGGCGCTCATGCGTTTGTCGAGGGTCATTGCGCGGCCTCCGCTGCGGCGGCGGCCTCGGCCATCGCCTTTTGCCATGCCCAGACATGGCCCCATTCGCTGATCGTCTTGTGCGCGGTCGGCGCCCAGCTCGCGGGATCGATCACCAGCCCGTCGCAGCCGACCTCCAGGTCAAAGCCCGATGGCGTCTGCATGTAAAAGCTCGTCATTTCGTCATTGGTGTGGAGACCGATCGACGCGCTTTCGGGAACACCGCCGATCCGCATCCGGTCGTAACAGCGCCCGACGTCGGCGAGCGTCGTCATTTCGAGCATCAGATGGACGCAGCCCGACGGCGGCGCAGGCGATTCGCCGAGCGCGACCGAATGGTGGCGGCCATTGTCGGCGTGCATGAAGGCAAAGCGCATCCCCGGATCGGCCGGATCGGGCGAGAAATGGAAATGCGGCAGGTCGGTGTCGTGAAAGCCGACGACATCGCGGTAAAAGGCATGGGTCGCGGCAAAATTCGGCGCCGCGAACACCGCATGACCCATGCCGAGCGCGCCGGTGACAAAGCCCGACACCCCCGGCGGCGAGACGAAAGCGACGTCGTCAGCGCTGTCGCCGCAGTAAAATTCCAGCCCATTGCCCGCCGGGTCGCTCGTCGCGAACACCGCATCGACCCCGCGCGCGGCAGCGCCAGCGGCATCGGCCCAGGCGACCGGACGCCCCGCGGCCGCGACCCGCGCAGCCAGATCATCGAGCGCGGCGCGCGTATCGATGCGATAGGCGGCGGCGGTCAGCCGCTCGGTCGCGCCCGCAACGATGCGGAACCGAAAGGGGCGCGCGTCGACGCGGTAATGGCGCGCGCCATCGCCGGGATCGGCGGCGCGCATCACCCCAACGATGTTGCACAGAAAATCATCCCATTCGTCGAGCTTTTGCGTCTCGACGACAACATAGCCCAGCGCTTCGATCGCCACGCTTATTCTCCTTTGATGAGGTCGAGGAACAGCGGGCGTTCGCCGCCGCCATCGACATTGAGCTGGGCGCCCGACACATATTCGGCGGCGTCGGACGCAAGATAGAGGACCGCGCGCGCGACATCGTCACCGCGCGTCATGCGACCGAGCGGCAGCGAGCGCGCGATCCGCGCGTGCGCCGCTGCGTCGCCATAGGTCGATGCCGACCCTTCGGTTTCGGCAAGCCCGACGATGATCGCATTGACGCGAATGGCATCCGGCCCCCATTCGGCGGCAAGGCTCTTGGTCAGGCTGAGCAGCCCTGCCTTGGCCGCGCCATAGATGGCGGTGCCCGGCGACGGACGAATGCCCGACACGCTGGCGATGTTGACGATCGCGCCCTTCCCCGACGCCTTCAGATGCGGGTGCGCGGCGCGCGCAATATAATAGGGTGCGAGCAGGTTGAGCCGGGTAATCGCCTCGGCAAAGCGCGGGCTGGCGGTTGCGGCGTCGCTTTCGGGCGAGCCGCCGGCATTATTGACCAAAATATCGAGCCGACCGTGGCGGGCCGCAACAGCATCGACATAGGCCTGAACCGCGTCGGGGTCGCGCACATCGACCGCGTCGAACGAAATCCCGGCGGGCAGAGCATCGGGCGCGGTGCGCGCGCAGATCGACACCGCGACACCCTGCGCCGCCAGCATCGAAGCGATCGACGCGCCGATCCCCCGGCTCCCGCCGGTGACGATCGCGATCCTCCCTGCCAGTTCGAAATTCACGCATCTCTCCAGTTCGGTATTCACCCAGTGAATCACTCGGTAGAATCTATATGAACATGAGATAACCGAAAGCAAATCGCTTTTCAATTGACCATTTGCGTATTTTATTGCAGCATATTTTACGATCATACCGCTCACTCAGCTTGAGTCGGCTGCACAGATGGAGATAGTTTTATGGCAACACTGGCGGACAGCAGAAGCGCTGAGGCGATAAACCCCACAGCTCAGGAACTCATTGCGCGCGCGCGGGCGATGATCCCAGCACTCAAGACTCGAGCGCGTCAATGCGTCGCCGACCGCAACGTGCCTGCCGAAACCATCGCCGAGATGCAGGACGCCGGATTCTTCCGTATCCTGCAACCCAAACGTTGGGGCGGCTATGAAATGCACCCTAATGTCTTTTTCGAGGTGCAGAAGGCGCTGGCCGAAGGCTGCATGTCGACCGGATGGATCTATGGCGTGCTTGGCTGCCATCCTTATGAGCTGGCGCTGTTCGACAGTCAGGCGCAGGCCGATGTCTGGGGTGACGACAATGCGATGCTCGTCTCCTCCACCTATCAGCCAGTGGGCAAGGTCGAACATGCCGACGGCGGTTTCTATCTGTCAGGGCATTGGGGCTTTTCGTCGGGATCGCTCCACTCCGGCTGGGTGCTGCTCGGCGCGATCGTTCCGCCCGCGAAGGAAGGCGAGGCGCCCGATATGCGCACCTTCCTGCTCCCGCGCAACGATTACCGTATCGACCCCGAAAGCTGGCAGGTGTTCGGGTTGCAGGGCACCGGCAGCCACGACATCATCGTCGACCGCGTTTTCGTCCCCGAATATCGCACCCACCGCGCGGTCGAGGGTTTCCTCTGCACCAACCCGGGACAGCGCGAGAATGACGGGCCGCTCTATACCCTCCCCTGGGCACAGGTGTTCATCCGCTCGGTCTCGACCGCAGCGTTCGGCGGCGCGCGCGCCGCGGTGGGTGCCGCGATGGCGATCATGGAAAGCCGCATCTCGACCAACACCGGCAAGGCGTCGAAGGCCGACCCGATGCTCCACGCCGCCATTTCCGCCGCGCACACGCAGGCTCTGGAGATGGAACTGACGCTCAAAGCCAGTTTCGAGGAATTGATGGACCTCGCCGAACGCGGCGAGGCGATCCCCATGGAGACGCGCGCGCGCTTCGCTTATCAAAGCTCGACCGTGGTGCGCCGCCTCGCGCGGCTGGTCGACGAGATGGTCCAATTGCTCGGCGGACGCGCCATCTATATGTCGAGCGACATCATCCAGCCGTGGCTCGACCTCAACGCCGCGCGCGCGCATGTTGCCAACGACCCGAACAATCGCACCGCCGACGTCGTCGGCACGATGCTGGGCCAGCCGCCCGCCTTCACCTTCATGTAAGGAACCGATGATGACGGGATTTATCGAACGCGATTATCAGGTCGACGGCTACACGATCCACATCAAGGAAAAGGGCGCGGGCAAGCCTGTGGTGTTCATCCACGGCAGCGGCCCCGGCGCGTCAGGCGCATCCAATTTCCGCGACAATATCGATGCGTTCGTTGCGGCGGGCCACCGCGTCATCCTGCCCGACCTGATCGGCTATGGCGCGTCATCGAAGCCCGAGGGCATCGACTATACGCTCGGGCTGTTCACCGACACCCTCTATGGCGCGCTTCGCCAGCACGGGATCGAACGCGCGGCGCTGATCGGCAATTCGCTGGGCGGCGGCGTCGCGATCCAGATGACGCTCGACCACCCCGAATTCGCGACCGCGCTGGTGCTGATGGCACCCGGCTGCATCGAGGAACAGGCGAGCTATTTCACCATGCCGGGGATCGCAAAAATGGTGTCGGGATATGGCGGCCCCGATTTCAACCTCGACGAACAAAAGCGGCTGATCTCGAACCTTGTCCATCCCGATTTCGCGCCGAAGATTCCCGACGCACTGGTTGCCGAGCGTTTCGCGGTCGCGCGCACCCAGCCCAAGGACGTGCTGGCGCGGATGCGGACCCCGAATCTGGGTCCCGAAGTCGGGAAGATCGTTCAACCGATCTTCGTGCTGTGGGGGCTGAACGACGAATTCTGTCCCGAAAGCGGCGCGCGCTATTTCCTCGACCAATGCGCCAATGCCCGATGCATGACCTTTGCCCGCACCGGCCATTGGGTTCAGGTCGAACGCGCCGCCGAATTCAACCTCTATTCGATTGCGTTCCTCGATGACCAGGGCTGAGCAATATGGCGCCGAGTTGTTCGCGGCGCTGTGCGAGCGGCGCACCGTTGCGCCGCTGATTGCGCGCGATGCCGCGCTCACGATCGACGACGCCTATGCGATCAGCCTCGATTTTCTCGCGCGCCGGACGGCCGAGGGTGAGCGCGTCGTCGGCAAGAAGATCGGCGTGACGTCCAAGGCGGTGCAGGACATGCTGGGCGTGTTCCAGCCCGATTTCGGGTTCCTGACCGACGCCATGTATGTGGACGGCGATATCGACATAGCGGCAACGGGCCTGATCCAGCCGCGCGCCGAGGCAGAGATCGCCTTCATCCTGAAAGACGCCCTCGTCGGCCCCGGCGTCACCGCCGAACAGGTTATCGCCGCGACCGACGCGATCGCGCCCTGCTTCGAGATCGTCGACAGCCGCATCGATGAGTGGAAGATCAGCATCGTCGATACGGTCGCCGACAATGCGTCGTGCGGCGTCTATGTCCTGGGCGACGAACGGCTCGATCCCGCCGCGCTCGACCTGCCGGGCCTGCATGTTGCGGTGACGAAGAATGGCGCGCCGCTATCCGAAGGTTTTGGCCACGCGGTACAAGGCAATCCCGCCGAGGCGGTCGCATGGCTAGCCAACACGCTTGGTGCGCACGGCGTCACGCTCGACGTCGGCGATGTCATATTGTCGGGCAGCCTCGTGCCGCTGGCGCCCGCGGTAAAAGGCGACCGTTTCGAGATGATCCTGAGTGATGCGGGTCAGCCCATCGGTCGCTGCGCCGCAAATTTTATATAAAGGAACAGCCATGACCCGCGTGAAGGCAGCGATCATCGGTTCGGGCAATATCGGCACCGACCTGATGATCAAGATGATCAAATATCCGCAGAATATGGAGTTGGTCGCGGTCGTCGGCATCGACGAGAAGTCCGAAGGCCTCGCGATGGCGCGCGAGCGCGGCGTTGCGACGACGCACGAGGGGCTCGACGGCTTGAAGGCGATGGACGTCTATCCCGAGATCAGCATCGTTTTCGACGCGACGAGCGCCTACGCGCACAAGGTCCACGATGCCGCGCTCCGCGCCGACGGCAAGCAGGTCGTCGACCTGACCCCGGCGGCGATCGGCCCTTATACGATCCCGACCGTCAACGGCGAGGACAATCTCGATGCGGGCAACGTCAACATGGTGACGTGCGGCGGCCAGGCGACGATCCCGATGGTCGCCGCGGTGAGCCAGGTCGCGACCGTCCACTATGCCGAAATCGTCGCGTCGGTCTCGTCGCGCTCGGCTGGCCCCGGCACCCGCGCCAATATCGACGAGTTCACCCGCACCACCGCGGGCGCGATCGAAAAGGTCGGCGGCGCGGCGCAGGGCAAGGCGATCATCATCCTCAACCCCGCCGAGCCGCCGATGATTATGCGCGACACGGTGTTCACGCTGTCAGAGGGCGCCGACGAAGAGACGATCCGCGCCTCGGTCGAGGCGATGGTGAAAAAGGTGCAGGCCTATGTGCCGGGCTACCGCCTGAAGCAGGAAGTGCAGTTCGAGCGTTTCGGCGACAACAACACGCTGAAGATTCCCGGCCGCGGCGAGTTCACCGGGATCAAGACGATGATCCTGCTCGAGGTCGAGGGCGCGGGCGATTATCTGCCGAGTTACTCAGGCAATCTCGACATCATGACCGCGGCCGCGAAAGCGACGGGCGAACTGCTCGCCGAGCGCATCCGCGACGGAAAGAAGGTGGTCGCATGACGAAGACATTCAACGTCGAGGCGGGCGACAAGCTCTATATCCAGGACGTCACGCTGCGCGACGGGATGCACGCGATCCGCCACATGTACGGCATCGACCATGTGCAGGCGATCGCCAAGGCCCTCGACGACGCGGGCGTGGACGCGATCGAGGTCGCGCACGGCGATGGCCTGAGCGGCGCCAGCTTCAACTATGGCTTCGGCGCACACACCGACTGGGAGTGGCTCGAGGCGGTCGCCTCGGTCCTGACCAAATCGGTTCTGACGACGCTGATCCTGCCCGGCGTCGGTACGGTCGAGGAGCTTCGCCGCGCCTATGATCTCGGCGTCCGCTCGGTGCGCGTCGCGACGCACTGCACCGAAGCCGATGTGTCGAAACAGCATATCGGTATCGCGCGCGACCTCGGCATGGACGTCGCGGGCTTCCTGATGATGAGCCATATGATCGAGCCCGAAGCGCTCGCAGCGCAGGCAGTTCTCATGGAAAGCTATGGCGCCCAATGCGTCTATGTCACCGACAGCGGCGGCGCGCTCGACATGGACGGCGTCAAGGCACGGCTTGAGGCCTATGACCGCGTGCTGAAACCCGAAACGCAGCGCGGCATCCACGCGCATCACAATCTGTCGCTCGGCACCGCCAACAGCATCGTCGCGGCGCAGGCAGGCGCGGTGCGCATCGACGCCAGCCTTACCGGCATGGGCGCGGGCGCGGGCAATGCGCCGCTCGAAGTCTTCATCGCCGCCGCCGACCGCAAGGGCTGGAACCATGGCTGCGACGTCAACAAGCTGATGGACGCGGCCGAGGATCTGGTGCGCCCGCTGCAGGACCGCCCTGTCCGCGTCGACCGCGAAACGCTCGCGCTCGGCTATGCCGGGGTTTACTCGAGCTTCCTGCGCCACGCCGAAAAGGCAGCCGAAACCTATGGCCTCGACACGCGCACGATCCTCGTCGAACTCGGCCGCCGCAAGATGGTCGGCGGGCAGGAGGATATGATCGTCGACGTCGCGCTCGACATGGTCAAGGCACGCGGATGACCGCCGCATCGCTGCACCGCCCGCTCCCCGTGACGGCGGTGCCGCGATGGGACGATGAAGCCGATGTAGTCGTCATCGGTTTCGGCGCCGCCGGCGCCTCGGCGGCGATCGAGGCGCGCGAAGCCGGCGCCGACGTGCTGCTCTATGAGCGCAACTCGGGCAGCGGCGGGGCATCGGGGCTGTCGGGCGGCGAGATCTATATCGGCGGCGGCGGCGGCACCGAGGTGCAGCGCGCGGCCGGGTTCGACGATCCGACCGAAGATTTCACCGCCTATCTCAAAATGGCGGGCGGCCCGTGCGCCGACGACGCCAAATGCGAGCTTTATGGCCGCGAGGCGCTGAGCCACTGGGAATGGCTGAAGGCGCAAGGCATCCCCTATCGCGGCAATTATTTGCCCGGAAAGCATATAGAGCCGACCGGCGACGATACGCTGATCTGGTCGGGGAGCGAGGCGGCGGCGCCCTTTTGCGACGCGGCCAAGCCCGCGCCGCGCGGCCATGTCATCCAGTTCACCGGCTGGGGGGGCGGGCGCAAGCTGGTTGACATCCTCGAAGCCCGCGTGCGCGCGCTCGGCGTCCGCGTCGTGGTCGACGCCCGCGCCACGGCACTGATCGTCGAGGACACGCGCGTCGTCGGCGCGGTGATGCGGATCGACAATCGCGACCATTTCATCCGCGCGCGCCGCGGCGTCATCCTCGCCACCGGCGGCTTTGCGATGAACGAGGCGATGCGCCGCAAATATTGCCCGCTGACCTTCAAGATCAACGATCCGATCGGCGACAAGGATGACGGCGCAGGAATCCACCTGGGGATGAGCGCGGGCGGCGACGCCGTCCATATGGATCAGTTTCTCACCACCTGCCCGTGGACGATCCCCGAACCGCAGGCAAACGGCGTGTTCGTCAATATCGCAGGTCAGCGCTTCATCAACGAGGATTGCTATCACGGCCGCGTGTCGCGCGCGATGCTCGACCAGCCAGGCGACCGGGTCTATCTGCTCCTCGACAGCGCGCATTACAGCGAGCCCTTCGCCTTCGCCCGCACCAGCATCGCCGCGACCGGCGCCGACTGGGAAGAGGTCGAGCGCGAACTGGACATGCCCGAGGGCACGCTCGCGGCAACGATGGCCTTCTATAACGACCATGCCCGGCGCGGCGCCGACCCGCTGTTCGGCAAGCGTACGCCGATCCTGACCCCGCTCGATCAAGGGCCGTTCATCGCGTTGGAGCTGAATTTCCAGTCGAGTTACTTCAGCTTCTTCACGCTGGGCGGCCTCAGCACCTCGACCGACGGCGAGGTGCTCGATCGTGCCGGCGCGGCCATCCCCGGCCTGTTCGCGGCGGGTCGCTGCACCCATGGCCTGCCGGCCTGGGGGCATGGCTATTCGTCGGGACTCAGCCTCGCCGACTGCACCTTCTTCGGGCGGCGCGCGGGGGGCCGGGCCGCCGATGTCCGATAGCTTCGCCCGCCGCCTCGGGCGACTGGAGGATGCCGAGGCGATCCGCAACCTCATCGCCGCCTATGGCCCGCTCGCCGACGCGGGCGACGCCGACGGGGTGGCGATGCTGTGGACCGAGAACGGCGAATATGATGTCGGCGGCTTTGGCGTCGCCAGGGGGCGCGCCGCGATCGCCGGACTGATCGCCAGCGACACGCACCGCGCGCTGATGGCGACCGGCTGCGCGCATATATTGTCGCCGCACCATATCGTCCTCGACGGCGACCGCGCGCGTGCAACCGGCTATTCGGCGGTGCTGCGCCGGTCGGGCGACGGTTATGAGATCTGGCGCGCTTCGACCAACATCTGGGAGCTTGAACGCCAGAATGACGGCGGTTGGCTCGCCGTCCGCCGCGTCAACCGGCCAATTGCCCCCCATCGACCGTGAACAGCGCGCCGGTCACCTTGCGCGCCTGATCGCTGGCGAGAAAGGCAACCATCTCCGCAACATCCTCGGGCGTGCAGATGCCATCCGCCAGCTTCGGCGCGTTACGCATCATCAAGGCCCAATCGACCTCGCCCTCGGGCGGCGGGCGGCGCGTCATCGGCGTATCGACATGGCCCGGGCAGACGGCGTTGATCCGCACACCGCGCGCGGCAAATTCGACCGCGAGGCTCTTGGTCAGCCCGACGACGCCATGCTTCGACGCGGCATAGCCGATCGAATAAGGCGTCCCCTGCACGCCTGCGGTCGAGGCCATGTTGACGATATTGCCGCCGCGTTCGATCAGATGCGGCAGCGCCGCGCGGCACAGCCCGAAAACGCTGGTCAGGTTGATCGCGATCAGCCGCTCGAACCGAGCCTCGTCGAAATCGAGCGTCGGCCCCCAGTCGAGCAATCCCGCGATGTTGCAGAGGATGTCGAGCCCGTCGGCGGCGGCGTTCGCAACCAACGCTCGGCAACTGTCCAGATCGGTCGCGTCATAGTGTGCCGCGCGCATATCGCCCGCCTCGAGCGTCAGCGTTTCACGCAAGCCTTCGGCATCGCGGTCGGCGGCAATAACGCGCGCGCCTTCGCTCGCCAGCCGCAACGCGGTCGCGCGCCCGATCCCCGACGCAGCTCCCGTCACCAGCGCCGTCCGGCCGGAAAATCGCATATAATGTCTCCAAAATTTGAATTTGCGTAGTATGTAGACCAACGCTCTACGCAAAGGAAGATTTATGGAGATGGAAGATCGGTTGCAGCGATTGGAGGACGACCGCGCGATCCGCGACCTCAAGGCGAGCTACCTGCGCGCCGCCGACACCAAGGATGTCGAGGCGATGCGCGCCTGCTTTACCGCCGACGCGATGATCGCCTTCGACGGCTTTCCGGTTTTCACCGACCGCGAGGCTTTCTTGTCGGTCTATCGCGACATGGCGTGCGCCCCCGGCATCTTCGACATCCACCATGGCGCCAACGGCGTCGTCGTCTTCGATGGCGACGGGCGCGCGACCGGACGCTGGTCGCTGCTGTTCCACAATATCAACCTCGCCGCGCGGTCGCTGACGCAAATGGGGGTTGAATATGACGACGTCTATATTCGCGGCACCGAAGGCCGCTGGCGCATCGCCGAGACGCGGTCGCGCCGGTTGAGCGCGCTCGTCCAGCGGGTCGATGACAGCGGCCGCGCCACCGTCACCGCGATGGGAGAAATGACCGGAGATTTCGGCGGTTGAACGGCCGAAGCCGCGGGCCGCGGGTTCAACAGCGCGAGTGGGGACCAATCCCCGCCCCGCCTCCCGCCGCAGCACGCATCGTCGGCACGTCGTGCGCACAAATGACTCCGATTTGCGCAGCCGCGCCCTTGTTCGGCGGCACCTGCCGATTGAATAGAATCCCAACCTATCCGCGCGACGAACAAGGCTACGCGACGATTGCCAAGAACAACGCCGTATGAACGCCGCACAATCCTCTCAAACGATTCTCGCGAAGATAGAGCGATCTGGTTTGTCTTATGATTACTGGAGGGAACCCCGAGCATGAAAGCCGCTGAGTCTCGCTACAAGACAGCCTATCTGATCTACCCGCACTATCCGGGCGTTCCCGACAATGGTTATGGGAAGGTCACGCTTGCCACGCTCGCCGCGATGCTTTGCGATCAGTTCGAACTGACGGTCGTCGATGAACCCGATTGCGGGTTGGTGGACTGCGATGCCAAGATCGACGTCGCGTTCCTCATCGCGCTAACCGGCCACGAGCAACGCATCGCAGAGCTATACCGGGAATTCTCGTCGAGGGGCGTTCTCGTCGTCGTCGGCGGCCCATTGGCCACCATGTCTTCCGAGCTGATACGCCCGCATTGCGATGTCCTCGTCAAAGGCGAAATCGACGACGTCCATCGGGAACTCTTCGCCGAGATCGCCTCCGGCGACCACAAGAACGAATATGTCTATGTTACGGCAAACCCCGTCAACAGCCCGCTCCCGCGATGGGACCTGCTCCCGTCACATCATAAGGAAGGCACGATCCAGGCGTCGCGCGGATGCCCGTATAATTGCGAATTCTGCCTGTCGTCGAAATATGCCGGCAGCAAGATGCGCATCAAGACGTCCGACCAGCTCCTCACCGAAATTACCAATTTATACGGCATGGGCTACCGGTACATCAATTTCACTGACGACAATTTCACGATGCACACCCGCTTCGCCAAACAGTTTCTTCGCGAAATGGCCGACTGGAACTCGCGCCAGACGCTCGGCGAGTGCGCCTTTTTCATGATGGCGAGTATCAACGCTACGCGCGACGATGAATTGCTTGAACTCCTGCGCGACGCCAATGTTCGCAGTATCTTTATCGGGATCGAAACGCCTGTCAGCCAAAGTCTTCTGGACAGCCACAAACGGCATAATCTGTCGGGGCTGCCGATGGTCGACAAGCTCCGGAAGTTCATGGAATATGGCATCATGCCGTCGATTGGCCTTACCTCGGGCTTCGATGCGGATCCGCCGGACATATTTCAGCGACAACTCGCCTTCATCAGGGAAGCCGGCGTGCCGATCGTGCGCTGCGGACTCCTCAGCGCGATCCATAACACCGACCTTTACCTCCGCCTCAAACGGGAGGGCCGCGAGGTGGATGATACCTTTATGCAATATCCGACGTGGCTCAACTTCGAACCACGCGTGATGAGCCGTGACCGAATGCAGCTTGGACTCCGATGGCTCCTGAGCAACGCTTATGCGCCGTCGGCATATGGCGACCGTGTGGGCATGATGGTGCAGGCGATGCTGGAAAGCGAACGATCGAAACTCTCCCTTCCCAAAAACGCGGAGAACACAGTCCTCAACATCCTGGAACACACGCTTCAAAGGCTCGAGTTGCTCGGGGCGGAGGAAGCCGAGATGGCGCATCGCGGACGCCAATATGTCAAGGAGAACAAGGAAGTCGCGGGCGTCGTCATAACAGCCGTTGGCGGCTACCGCCACTATCGCCGCATCAATGACAAGCTCGGGCTCTATCGCCCCGAATATATCGGCGTCGATCTAGACGAGCTGTTTGCGGCGGAAGCCCCAGAGTCCGGAAGGTCGAACAAACAGGCATTGTCGATGCTTGCGAACTGATTGAGGTCAAACTCGATCGGCCTGTCCATAATCCGCACGCCTTCCAGTCACGAAATTGTCGCTGAAGAGCCGGCCCGAAGCCCGCCGGGTCGCTGATCCGCGGGTGGCCGGTTGCCAAACCATCGTGGAGCGACCCGGCCTCCCATGTTGCCCGCACGCGTCGCCGACATTGTTCGGACGGACTGGAGATCAAATGATGGCCGAAGCTGTCCATTTCGCTGTATCGACTGGCATTTCGCTGCGTGCGGATCGCCATGGCCCCGCAGACGGCGCGCCGGTCCTCCTTCTCCACGGCAGCGGGCAAACCCGCTGGTCGTGGGAGGGGACCGCACGCAGCATTGGAGGACAGCATGGTAGCCGGCTGGCCGCCTATGCGGTCGACTTGCGCGGCCACGGAGAGAGCGGCTGGTGCCCGGATGGCAATTACCGCATCGATGCCTTCGCCGACGATATCCGCGCCGTGGTCGGCGGGTTGGATGCGGCGCCGGTGATCGTCGGGGCGTCGATGGGGGGCATAGCGGCGCTGCTCGCCTGCGGCGAAGAGCCGCGCGCGGCCTGCGCCGGGGTGGTACTGGTCGATATCGCTCCGCTGATCGAAATGAAGGGGTCGAGCCGGGTCGGCGGGTTCATGCGCAAGACGATCGACGGCTTCGATTCGCTCGAGGAAGCCGCCGCAGCGATCGCGGTCTATTCCGGGCGAACCCGTCAGGGCCGCACCGAAGGGCTGCTCAAGAATTTGCGCCAGGGGGCCGACGGCCGCTTTCGCTGGCACTGGGATCCTGCGTTGATGACGCCGCGCGACGACGATCCCGATTTCGCCGCATTCGAGGCGCGGCTTCTGGCGGCGACCCAGGCGATCACCGCGCCGATCCTGATCGTGCGCGGCGAGGACAGCGACGTGCTCAGCCGGGAAACAATGACACGCCTGCGCGAACTCTTGCCTGACGTCGCCCAGGCGGAAATCGCCGGCGCGCGCCACATGATCGCCGGGGATGATAACGCGCGATTCAACGCCGCGATCCTGCCGTTTCTTGTCGCGCATGCGGACAACCGACCGCCTGCATAACAAGCGCGCCGGTGTTCCGCCTTTCATGCCGGGACGCCGTGGCGAGCCAGAAGCCTGCGTTCAATCGCTTCCCGGGCCTACTCTCCAATAGGCGGCGAAAGCGGGCCCCTAGCCTCCGGCAATCTCCCGCACCGCCTTCGCCGCGCCGCGCATTGCGCCTTCAATATAGCCGACGCCGTTGGCATCGCCGATCGCATGGACCTTGAAGCCGGCGGCCTTGAGGTCTTCGGCCAGGGCCAGGTCGCCTTCCGCGCCCTTGGCGACGATCACGGTATCCGCGGCGGCCGATTGCGACTGGCCTTCGCCATCGGTCCAGCTAACCGCCGCGGCGGTGATCGCTATGTCCTTTGCTCCGGTCGCCAGCACCACGCCATGTTCCTTGAGTTCGGCCAGCAGCCGCATTCGCCGAACCAGCGTCAGCCCCTTGCCGAAGCGCGGCATCACGTCGACCACGGTCACCTGTCTTCCACGTTCCATCAGGAATTCGGCCAGCTCGACGCCGACCAGTTCGCCGCCGATAATCACGACCCTGTCGCCGATCGGCATCCACGCATGGGTCGCCTTGCGGACCAGGTCGAGATTGGCGGTGGCGCCGGTCGCCGCGCCGACCTTGATGGCAAGCCGCGTGAACAGGCCAGTTTTGCGCTTCAATTCGTCCGAGCTCTCGCCGAACATCATCCTGCGCATGTCGTCGCCCGAAAAGACGTTGGGCAGGTCGTTGCCAGGAATGTCCGGCATGCTGCGGATCGCGCCGGTGGCGACGATCACTTCATCGACGCCCAGCTCGCGCAGCAGCTCGGCTGTTGCCGCGGTGCCCAGGCGAACTTCGACCCCGACCTCGGCCACTTCACTCCGCAGCCAGTTGAGCAACCGCTCGTTGGGTTCATAGGCCAGCGCGGCAAAGCGCAGCGTGCCGCCCAGCTGTTCGCTCCGCTCGATCAGCGTCACCCTGTGCCCCCGCGCGGCAAGCTGCCGGGCGCTTTCCATGCCGCCCGGGCCACCGCCGATCACGGCGACATGCTTGGGCGGGGCGCTGGGTTCCTTGCGCTCATACTCAAAGCCAAGCTCGGAGTTCACCGCGCAGCGCGAATGGTCGTCGGTGTAGATCGCGCTGACGCAGGTGTAGCAATAGATGCACGGCCGGACCCGCTCGGGAAATCCGGCGGCGAGCTTATTGGGCAGGTGCGGATCGGCCAGCAGCTTCCGGCCCATGGCCACAAAGTCGGTCCCGCCCTTACCAATCGTACGGTCGGCAGTGTCCATTTCGATCCGGCCCGAACCGATGACCGGGATCGAAACCGCAGCCTTGATTTCGGCCGTGGCGGGGAGGTTGGTATCCTCGATATGCGGGACATTGGATTCCGAATGGAGTTTGGCCTGCATCGAATCGTGGTAGGCCGACACGGTGATTGCATCGGCCCCGGCCGCCTCGACCATCTTCGCCGAACGCTTTGCGTCTTCGATCGTAATGCCGCCGACCTTGCCGACCTCGCGGCTGTCGAGCTTGACCCAGATCGGGAAGTCGGGGCCGACCTCGACGCGGCAAGCGGCCAGCACCTCGAGCAGCAAACGCATCCGGTTCTCGATCGGGCCGCCATAGGCGTCGGTGCGGGTATTGGTTTTGGGCGAGATGAACGACGACAGCAGGTAGCCGTGCGCGGAATGAATCTCCACCCCGTCGAACCCGGCGCGCTTGGCACGTCCTGCCGCCTCGCCGAACTGACGCACGACGAGATCGATATCCTCCTGCTCAAGTATCTTGATCTGGGGCGTCGCTGCACCGCTGAAGACAGCCATTTCCTCGGGCAGGAAATAGTCGAATAGATCGCCTTCGCTCCTTTGCGGCATTGCCGGCGCCCAGATCGGAAGGTTCCAGCGCGCCGAATAGAGCGAGCCCGGCCCGGCATGATGGAGTTGCGCGGCCACTTTGGCGCCGTGACGGTGAACCCTCTCGGTCAGTTCCATCAGGCCTGGCAGGAATTTGTCGTCCGAAATCGCCGTTTGCCGCCAAAGCCCCGCGCCTACCGGCCATGCGACTCCCGCAACGCCGATGATGACAAGCCCGGCGCCACCCTTCGCCTGCTCCTCATGATAGGCGATCAATCGCTCCCCGACATGGCCATCCTCTTCAGACAAGCTCATGCCCATCGCCGTGACGGCGATCCGGTTCTTCAGCTCCATGGTGCCGATTCGCCCCGGCGAGAGCAGGTGAGGATAACGGTTCGAGGTCATTTCGCGACTGCCTTCCTGGCGATACTTGCGTAGACTACGCTGACAAATATTACGCGAGCAGTCAAGAATATCGCACATTGATTGCAATAAGCGGCACAAAAACTCCACCCTATCGACACATCGCCATCCTTGAGCTGGCGGCCATGACCGCCCGAACGGGGCTGAACCCAGACGCCGCCCGGCCGCGCCCGTGCCTCACGCGCCTTGAACGTGAACGATGTCGGTCAATTTTTTCCGATACTCTGATGGCGACTGGCCGGTCCACTTGCGGAATGCTCGCCTGAAGGTTGCGGAATCACTGAATTGCACCCGGGCAGCGATCTCCTTTATGCTCAGTCTCGACCCAGCCATCAATTCGATCGCGACGTCTTGCTTGCACCCCTCGCGCAGTTTCAAAAGCGTCCATCCCTCGCCTGCGAGTCGTCGACGCAGGGTCGCGGTAGTAAGCCCGAAAATCTCCGCCAGGCGATTCAGCCCTGGCAGTGCTTCGCGCCTGGCGAAAGCCGCTTTCATCACCGTCCGGGCGTGGTCCGATAACAGGCCACCGTCATAATCCGGAGGGAGCAAGTCGAAGGGAAACAACGTAAAAAGGCGCTCGAGATCGGAAAAATTTCGGACGATGGGTCGGCGCAGACAGAATGTGGAAAAACAAATGCTGTCATGCTTGGCATCGAAACATGGCTTCAATTGCAACAATTCGTTGAAGGCCAGTTCTTCCATCTTTGCCGGATAAGCAAGTGTGACCTGCTTTAGAACGATCTCTTCGCCAGTCATCCAGCCAAGCAGCCGGTGAAACATTGCCAGGCCATACATGGTCACCAGCAAATCTCCGACCTTCCGCTCGCGGAACGGAATATCCATGGTCAGGATCGCCCGATCGTCCTCGACGGCGAAGGACAGCATCTTCGCGTCACCCATGGCAAGCTGATGGAATTCGATCGCCACATCGATGGCTGTATCCAACGTAGGACAGGACAGCATCGCCAGGCACATCAGCTTCAGGCGAGACACAGGGAATCTCAAGCGCGCGTCGCGGCGGCAACCATGATCCTCGAAGCGCAAGACGCACTCTTGAGCAAAGCGGGCGAAAGATGATCGCGGCACATCCAGAATGCGCCCATCCCGCAAGTCTTGCGCGGTGCAGGCAAAGCCCGATGCTCTGAGGACGGCCTCACCATCCCCTCCGATCGCTTCCAATGCGTCGAGCAGAGTCACCACGGCGATCGCGGGAACAGCGCGTCTCATAGCGTGCATGGGCGCCCTCTCCGATCAATCTTCGGACTGATCATCGCCGCCCCCTTTATGAGCGTCAATGCCCTTTTTTCCGCGGCGAGTACGTCGGATGAATTCAGGAAATAATCAACATGGGGGAGTCATATGCTATGATAGCTTGTCGCGGTCGCTTCTTGTGCTTTGGCAGTTCAATCGCTCTGGCGTCGTTGTTTTCGGCGCCTTCTTTTGCGCAAGGCGCCCCAGAAAGCGGCGCTGGACTGGAAGAAATTGTCGTCACAGCGCAGAAGCGTTCCGAAAATCTCCAGGAAACGCCGCTCGCGGTAAGTGCGGTCACGAGCGAAACCATTCAGAGCCGCGGCATTGCGGATGTTTCCAGCCTGACCGCCGTCGCGCCAAATCTCAGCATCACCACAACTGGCTCGAGTACGTCCAACATTGCCTTATTCATTCGCGGCATTGGTGAAAGCGAGACGATTCTGACCGTCGACTCGCCGGTTGGACTTTACGTCGACGGCGTAGTCCTCGGTCGCAGCTCCGGAGCAGTGTTCGATCTTGTCGATCTGGAGCGTATCGAAGTGCTACGGGGTCCCTAGGGCACGCTGTATGGCCGGAATACCATTGGCGGGGCGGTCAATCTCATTTCCCGCAAGCCGTCGCGTGAGGCGGGCGTGGATCAATTATTGAGTTACGGTGCGTTCGACTTCTTCCAGTCGAAGACCGCGGTTAATACGGGAGAACTCGGCGACAGCGGGCTGCGTGCGCAGTTCACGTACCTCCAGAAGCGCCGCGACGGTTATGCCGACAATCTGCTGGTCCCGGACAAGCTGGATCCCGGCGCGTACAATGTCGACGCGATCCGTGCCTCGGTCGCCTATGACAGGAGCGGCCCGCTGCGGCTCGACTATGTGTTCGACTATAATCACCGCAAAAGCGTGGCAACCGCCTATCAGCTTGCCAGCGCGCGGCCCGACATTCTCGATTACATCAATGCGTCATCGGCATTGGGAAGTGCTACCCCTCAGATCGCGCGCGACCGGCTGGGCAGTCTCAGCCTCGACGATGACGGACCGATCAGTGACAAGGTTCAGGGCCATGCTCTGACGGCCGAACTCGATCTCGCGAGCAATCTGACCCTGCGTTCGATCACGAGCTATCGCAAATGGGACAATAGCGTCATCAACGACCTCGACGGAAACGCCAATCTGGTTGGCTTCGTGGTCGATCCCATCCTGTTTGCAGGCGGTCCGTTCACACCGCTCGGGGTCCAGCCGATCAGCCTGTTTCACCTGACGTTCGAACGTCGGCAGCATCAATGGACCCAGGAATTGAACCTGCTCGGCGACATCGGCGAGCGTACGAAATTCGTTCTTGGCGCCTTTTACTTCGATGAAGTCGCGCACGAGGAGAATCCGACTTTCCTGACCTTCATCTTGCCAAGCGCGGCCCCGATTGCCGTTACGCCGACTGTCTCGGTGAATTCCTTTGGCGTCAACATCGCCAGCAACATGATTTACCGATATCAATCGCGATCCAAGGCGGCCTTCGGCCAGATCGCCACCGAAGTTGCCGATCGCCTCAGCCTGACGGGCGGGCTTCGCTATACCCACGACGAAAAGTCGCTCCGTCAGACCACCCCGTTCTCTCGCGATCTCAATCGCGAATTCAACAAGCTGAACTGGGCAGTCACGCTTGATTACAGGCTGAATGACACCGCGATGACCTACGCGCGGGTGGCGACGGGCTACAAGGCCGGCGGCTTCAACGCACGGTCCGCCAACAACGGCTTTGAACCGGAAAATCTCACGTCCTACGAACTAGGCATAAAGTCGGAATTTTTCGATCACCGGCTGCGCTTGAATGCGGCGCTGTTTCATGCCGCGCACAAGGACGTGCAGGTTGGTCAGTTCCTCGCCGGATCAGGGGGATCGCTGGGAACCACGGTCAACGCGGGAAAGGCGGAATATTGGGGCGTCGAGGTGGAATTCACCGCCCTGCTCGTCGACAATCTGACGGTGAACGGCAATGTCGGCCTTCTCGATCGCAAATATAAGTCTTTCGAGATTCGCGATCCGGTCACCGACAATCTCGTCGATATCGCGAAATCCGCCCGGTTCTTATATTCGCCTGACACCACCGCCAATCTCGGCTTGGAGTATCGGCTGCCGTCGCTTGAGGTTGGCCGCCTCACGGCGCGGGTCGACTATTCCTACCGCAGCCGCATGTACTGGCACGCCTCCACATTCCTCAACCCGTACAACGACTTCATTTCCGACGGGCCGGTGGGGCGCATCGACGCACGCCTGACATGGTCGGATCTCAAAATCGGGCCCGCAAAGGTGGAAGTCGCGATCTGGGGCAAGAACCTCACCAACGAGGATTACCTGCTCGGGGGTGTCGACTTCGGCTCGCTGGGCTTTTCGACCGTCGGCTATGCCGAACCTCGCACATGGGGAATCGACCTTAGAATGGGGTTCTGAAAAGCCATGAAGGGCAGATTTGCACTGGGCCTGAATGTCAATCCGGTCGCCCGCGATTTACAAGCCTGCAAACCGGTTGCGTTCGGAGGAAGCGCAATTTCCGAACCCGGTTCGAATGTGCGCTTCTGCCCTCCAGCGAGAATCGCCGCCGGTTTGTTTCGATCCAGGCCGGCAGCCGAGAATTCATCATCGGGGAATTTGCTTGCAAGTCCGCGGGCTGGATCGTTCTAGGGAGATAGTGCCTATGTATGACGTGCGTTGGGATAGAGTAGCGGACATAGTGGTTCTGGGCTGCGGCGCCGCAGGAATCGCCGCGGCGATCGCCGGGCAAGCCAGCGGTGCGAATGTTGTCGTCTTGGAAAAGATGAACGAACGACACGCCGGTGGAAACACGCGTCTATCGGGAGGCATCTGGTTCGATAACAGGAACCCGGAGCGCGCCGCCGTGTATCTCGAGAGCCTGTGCGGCGATTTCTCCCTGCCTCCTCAAGTGGTCCGCGCATGGGCCGAAGAAACGGCGCTGAACAGCGAATGGCTGCAAAGCCTTGGTGCCAACATCGCCCATTATGGCGACTATATCCCTGAATATCCCGAGCTCGCTGGCAGCGACTGCTATCGCGGCTATCTGGGGATCGATGGGAAGATCGGCGACGAGCTTCTCTATCGCGCCTTGATGCGCGCGATTCAGGATCGGAATATCGAAGTCATATATGAATCACCCGCGATTCAACTGATCACTGAGCCTTCGAGCGGCCGCGTGATAGGCGTCGAAGCAAAAAAGGACGGCAAACCCTATCGGGTCGGCGCGCGCAGGGGCGTGGTCATTGCGACCGGCGGCTTTGAAGCCAACAAGCAGATGGTTCGAGACTATCTCGGTTTGGCCAATCCGCCCCTCTGGGGGTCTCCGGCGTCCGAAGGCGACGGCATTCGCATGGCGATGCAGGTGGGCGCCGATCTTTGGCACATGAGCAACATGATGGCGATCGACGGTGTGGATGCGCCCGAACTTGGCGCCGGATTCGCGACACTAGGCCTGGTGGGCGCGAAGAGCTTCATCTTCGTTGCGCCGGACGGTTCCCGATTCATCGACGAGAATGTCGACCTGCGGCACGGCCACGTCCTGACCCACGGCCGATACCAGCTTTTCCCGCGAGAGCGGTCATTCGTGATTTTCGACGAACAGGCGCGCTTGGCCGGCCCGGTGGTTCCAGGACCCGGGGAGCTTCCGGTGGGGTGGAATATGTTGATGGAAAAATATGTATGGAGCGAGGACAACCTCGCCGAGATCGAGAGAGGGTGGATCGTCGCTTCCGATACGCTGTCGGGTTTGGCCGGCAAGCTTGGCCTGCATCCCGAAGGCCTCGAAAAAAGCGTGGCGCTCTACAACCGCTATTGCGACGCGGGCTTGGACGAGCAGTTCAACCGGGAACCCACGACACTCGTGCCCCTGCGCAGCGCGCCCTATTACGGATTTGTTTCGGAGCCGATTCTTGCCTGGAGCAATGGTGGTCCACGGCGTGATGCAAATGCCCGCGTTCTTGGCGTCTCCGGGCAGGTAATCGAGGGGCTTTTTGCAGCTGGGAACGTCAGTTCGACCTACAGTTGGTGCAAGGACGGCGGATTTCACATTGCCGACGCCTTGGCGTTCGGAAGAATAGCGGGCCGGACGGCCGCCGGAAACGAACCCATATCGGTCTGACGCCTATGGGCCACTGACGGTTACAAAGAGGAACCGATGAGGCCCACGACTTCGTGAAATTGTTTCTTTGATCGCTCCGGGGCCGTGCGGCCGCTCGATGCCGGATCCGTGAGCCGAGCAGGCCCGTGCAGCCGCACGAAACCGCGTATCGACGCAGCGACTGCCGCGCCATCCTCGCAGAGATCGCCATGCCGGTCGCTGATCGCCCCTGCGGCGTCAACCTCTGTCTCGCCCATGTGGTGAAAACAGAGGTTGATCAGCCGCCGGATCGCGGAACATCGTCGGCCGTCAGAACTCCATGCCCAACGTCACGCCATAGGTTCTGGGATCGGGGAAATAGCCGAGCAAGATGCCGCCAAAACCAGGGCCGAAGTCGATGAAGTTGGTCGGCGCGTTCTCGTTGGTCACATTACGCACCCAGGCGCTGATCTTGCCTTCGGTTCCACCGATCGGGATGCGCGTGACCGACGCCGTCAGATTGACCATCGTGCGCCCCGGCGACTGCGTGTCGCGCGCGATCTGGTCCGATGCGCCCGGCGCGCGCAGCGCATAGGGATAGGTATAATATTTCGATACCATGCTGAGGTCGCCGAGCAGATTGAAACGCCCCCAATCACCTTCGGCCACGCGCCAGTCGACCCCGGCCGAAATCGAATATTTGGGCGTGTGCGGGAACGCGCGATTGTCGGCGACCTGCTGCCCTGCTTCAATAAAGCTGTCATATTTTGCGTCGAGATAGGCGAAGGAGCCGTTGAAGGTCAGCGAGGACGACGGGCGGATGACGGTCTCGATCTCCAGCCCCTTGATCGTCGCCGCGGCGGCGTTGAACACGCTCGACGAGGCGGCGCCCTGCGCGGTGAACACCGACAGCTGGATATCCTTGTGCTTGTCGTAAAAACCCGCAATGTTGAGCGTCATCGCTCCGCCCCCGAGCACGGTTTTGACCCCGATTTCATAGCTGTCGACCTTTTCGGGACGATAGGGGTTGCACAATTCGGGCGTCCCGGTCGGGCAATCGGGGGTCGGTGCGGCGAACACGTTGGTCTCGCCATTGAAACCGCCCGATTTGAAGCCGCGCGCGAAGCGGGCATAGACGTTGACATCGCGGTTGACCTGATAGGCGAGCGTCGCGGCGGGGCTGAAATTGCTGAACTTCGCATCAGGCAGGTCGCCGAACCGCACGTCAGCCACGGTCAGCGGCAGCGCGGCCGGCGGGATGCTGGGGTCGCTCTGGATCTGAAGGAAGCGGCTGATGTCCTTCTTTTCCTTCGTATAACGCCCTCCAAGCGTCAGCTTGAGCGCGTCGGTGATCGCATAGTCGGCTTGCGCATAGAGCGCCCACGCCTTGGTGTTCGACGCATAGCGCGAATCGAACACATTGCCGAAGGGGCCAAAGACGCCAAAGAATTTCTGCGGATTCAGCGTCCCCGCGCTTTCGTCATAATAGAAGGCGCCGAGGACATAATGGAGCCGGTCGGCAAAGGCTTCACCGGTCAGTTGCAACTCCTGGCTGAAACTGTCCATGTCGGTCGCGCGGGTCGTCTGGGCAATATCGACCGGCGACCCGTCGAGTTCGAGCGTGTCGACAAAGCGCAGGTCGCGATAGGCGGTGATCGACTTGAGCTGCGCCGCGCCGAGGTCGAGCGTCGCGGTCAGCGCATGACCATAGATGCGCGAATATTCCGAGATAGGCGAGCTAAGGCTGACCTGCCCCTGCCGGTCGGGGTTGGCGAACAGGCCGAGCGGAATGCCGATATAGCCGGGACCGGCCGGATCGAAAATATCGCGCGGATCGCCATTCTGGTTGACGCGCAGCAACTGGCCGGCTCCGGGGTGCTGCTTGTACCGGCTATAGTCGAAGGCATAGTCGAAGGTCAGATTGTCGGTCGGCTCGAAGCGCAATTGCACCATCGCGCTCTTGCCGTCGAGCGACTGGGCGTCATCGACCGGCCGCGGCAGCGTGATCGGATTCAGCGCCGGGAAGGGATTGTCGACGACCTTCACAAACCCGTCGCGCTTGGTGATCTGACCCGACAATTTGAGCGAGAAGGGGCCGAGCGCCGGCAGGTTGAGGACCGCCTTGGCGCGCTTTGCGTCATAATTGCCATAGCTGATCTCGACCTTGCCGCCGAGTTCGCCAGTCGGCTTGGCGGTGATCAGATTGACCGCGCCCGCAAGACTGTTGCGGCCATAGAGCGTCCCCTGCGGCCCGCGCAGGATTTCAACGCGCTGCAGGTCGGCGACATCGAATATCGCGCCCTGATTCTTGGCGATATAAATGCCGTCGAGATAAAGCCCGACCGCGGGTTCCCAGGTCACCGCCGGGTTGATCGTCACCGAACCGCGGATCGCGATCTGCGCGATGGTGCCGCTCGCCGGCGCGCGCTCGAACTTCACGTTGGGAGCGAGCGCGCCGATGCTGTCGATCGAGGTGATTTCGCGCGACTCGAGATATTGGCTGCCCAGCGCCGAAATCGCGATCGGCACCTCCTGCAGATTCTCTTCGCGCTTTTGAGCCGTCACAACGATGACGTTCGCGTCGTCCGTAGTGGTCGCTGCAGCACGGTCACCCGCCGCATCCTGCGCATAAGCCGGTCCCGCCAACAGGCCAGCAGCTACCGCCGGCAGCGCAGTCATCCGCATCCAGTCATTCCCCATAG
The DNA here is from genome assembly GCA_020160755.1 of Pseudomonadota bacterium. Taxonomy (GTDB): domain Bacteria; phylum Pseudomonadota; class Alphaproteobacteria; order Sphingomonadales; family Sphingomonadaceae; genus Sphingopyxis. The sequence continues at coordinate 94,642 of JAIUPN010000013.1, read as the reverse complement.
CACCCTCCACGATTTTGAGCCTCTTATCGCGACTCAATTACGCAAATCACGTTATGATTGCAATTCTCATTTGTATTTGCGGAGCAATAGTGACATATTTGCATCTCATTCTACAACCGGGAAATTGGGGCGTGGCACAGATGACGATCGAAGACCGGATCACTCGCCTCGAGGCGCTCGACGCAATCCGCCAGCTTCCCGCCAAATATGCGCTCGCGCTCGACATGCGCGACATGGACGCGATGGTGTCGTTGTTCCCCGCCGACGTTCGCGTCGGCAAACAGGCAAGCGGGCGCGAGGCGCTACGCGCCTATATGGATACCACGCTGCGCGCGCCCTTCACCGGCACCTCGCACCATATTGGCGGCCACATCATCGAGTTCGACGATGCCGATCACGCGCATGGTGTCGTCTATTCGAAGAATGAGCATGAAACGCCGGTCGCGGGCGGGCAGGACGAATGGGTCATCATGCAGATGATGTATGTCGATGATTATGTCCGCGCCGACGGGCCCGACGGCCCGCGCTGGTATTTCGCGCGGCGTCTGCCGCTCTATTGGTACGCGAGCGACCTCAACAAGCCGCCGGTCGGGCCGGACAAGATGCGCTGGCCCGGGTCGGACGCGACCGAGGGCAATTTCCACAAGCTGTTCCCGAGCTATGCCGAATTTTGGGCGCGCGACGGCGCGGCGTCGCATCCGGTTCCCGCGCCCGCGCCGCTCGACCAGTTCCTTAGCGCGATGCGCCGCGGTCAGGCGGCGCCGAAGGTCAAGGTCCGCGCCGACTGAGCTCGCTCAAAAGCAATAGCTGCCGCCGTTGGCGACGAGCACCGATCCGGTGACGAAACTCGCATCGTCGCTGGCGAGATAGAGCGCCGCCGCCGCGACCTCAGCCGGGTCGGCGAGCCGCCCGAGCGGCACCGACGCCTTCATCGCGTCGATCCACTGACCCGGAATCCCCTGCATGATCGGGGTATCGGTCGGCCCCGGCGCGAGCGCGTTGACGCGGATGCCGCGCGGCGCGAGTTCGCGCGCCAATTGTCGCGTCAACCCGATCACCGCCGCCTTGCTCGCGACATAATGCGGCGAGCCCTCGCCCGACTGGGCCGAGGTCGACGAGATGTTCACGATGCTGCCGCCCTGCCCGTCGGCGGCGAGGATGCGGACAAATTCGCGCGCCACGAAGAAAGCACCGTCGAGGTTGACCGCCATCACGCCGCGCCAGCCGCGATCCTCCATATGAATGAGCTGGTCGACGTGGACGTCGGACGCCCCCTTTTCGGCGAGTTCGCCGTTGCGGCGGTCCATCGCGGCGTAAAAGGGTTCGGAGCCGTCGCCGGGCGCCGCGCCGATCCCCGCGTTGTTGACCGCGATGTCGAGGCGCCCGAAGGCCGCGCGCGCCGCCGCCAGCGCGGCCGCGACCGAAGCGCTGTCGCTGACGTCGCAAGCGATGCCCAGCGTTCCACCCGCGGCGTCGGCGTCTGCCTGGCGGAGGTCGATCGCCGCCACCTTCGCCCCTTCGGCGACGAAGCGCGCCACGATCGCCTGTCCGATTCCACGCCCCGCGCCGGTGACGATTGCTGCCTTGCCTGCCAGACGTCCGCTCATTGTTCATTCACTCCCAGTGCGTCGCGCGCTGCAATATAGCCAAAGGTCAGCGCGGGGCCGATCGTCACGCCTGCGCCCGGATAGCTTTCGCCCATCGCCGACGCCGCATTATTGCCGACGGCATAGAGGCCGCCGATCGCCTTGCCCTTGGCATCGACCGCGCGCGCCTTGTCGTCGGTGCGAAGGCCGCCGTTGGTGCCGATGTCGCCGGGATAGATCGGCATCGCATAGAACGGCCCCTTGTCGAGCGGCCTGAGGCACGGGTTGGGCGTCACGCGCGGATCGCCATACATTTTGTCATAAGCGGCTTGCCCGCGGTGGAAATCGGGATCCTCGCCCGCCGCCGCGTGGCTGTTGTAGCGCGCAACGGTCGCCGCGAGCGCCGCGGGATCGACGCCCATATCCTCGGCCAGCGCCTCGATCGTCTTGCCCTTTTTCAGGATCGACTGCACCTCGCCGCGCTGGAACCAGTCGGGCATCAGCGGCAGCAGCGGGCCGACCGGATAATTGTGCCGATAGCGATGGTCGAACACGAACCAGCTCGGCGAAGCATCGCCATGTTCGGCGTCGCGCCGCGCCATCTGTTGCCCCACGATATGATAGGAGGCGGCTTCGTTGAGATAGCGTGTCCCGCGCTGGTTGACCATCAGGCTGCCCGGCAGCGCGCGCTCGATCGTGCACAGTCGCCCGCGATCCTCGCCGGGCACGTAAAAGACCGGCGCCGCCCACGCCGACTGCATGTTCATCGTATCGGCGCCCGCCGCCGTCCCGGCGCGAATGCTGTCGCCGGTGTTCCCCGCGGTGCCGCCCGAATAAAGGGTGTTGGGATAGAGCGGCGCGTGGGCGCCGCGCATCGCGTCATTTTTGTCAAAGCCCCCGGCAGCGAGGATCACACCCTTGCGTGCGCCGATGCGCAGATCGCGGCCCCTGTGGCGCACCACCGCCCCCGTCACCTTGCCCTTTTCGACGACTAGTTCCTGCATCGGGCATTCGAGCCACAGCGGCACCTTGTGATCGTTGAGCGCGAGGCGGAGCCCGCCGACCAGCGCATTGCCGAGCGTCAGCCGCCGGTCCTTGCGCGACTTGAACCGGAAGGGCAGATCGAACCAATAGCGCGCGAGGCTTTTGACGAGGTGCAGGAACCAACCCTTCTGCCGGAACAGCAGCACATAGGTTTCGTCGAAATGCCAGTTGAGATAGCCGAACAGGCTGGCGGCCGGCGAGGCGAAGCGCAGCGTCTCGACATCGCGGCCCAGTCCGCGCCCGTCGATCGGCAGCGGCATATGGGTGCGATAGCCCGTCGGGCTGCCCCCCGGATTTTCGGCGTGATAGTCGGGATAGGGAAAGGCGCAATATTGAATGGCGGTGTTCGCCCCCATCCAGCGCAGCATGTCGGCGGCGGACGAAACATAGGCACGGATATTGGCGTCGGGGACATTGTCGGCCGACAGGCCGCGGACATAGCGGAAGGCGTCGTCGACCGTGTCGTGAAAGCCCGCTTCGGCGGCCTGGTCGCTCGCCGGAATCCAGATGCCGGCGCCCGAGGTCGCCGAGGTGCCGCCCCACTGGCTTTCCTTTTCGACGATCAGCACATCGGCGCGGTTCGCCGCACCGACGAGCGCCGAGAGCAAGCCGCCCGCGCCCGACCCGACGACCAGCAGATCGACCTCCTTGTCCCAACCCATATCGCCGCCCTTCCCTGCCGCGCCTGCCAACGTCCGTCAGCCCTGATAGGAATAGGGCATGTAAAGCTGCGCCGCCTTGCCGCCATCGACCGGCAACGCGACCCCGCTGATATAGCTCGCGGCGTCGGACAGTATGAAGCAGATCGCCTCGGCCAGTTCCTCGGGCCGCCCGCCGCGTCCCATCGGGATCGCATCGGCGGTCAGCGCCGCAACCTCGGGCGCCTTGCGCGCGAATTCCTCCGTCCCCGCGGTCTGCACCTGCCCTGGCACAATCGCATTGACGCGCACCCCGCGCCGCGCCCCCTCCATCGCCGCGCAGGCGGTGAAATGGGTAAGCGCCGCCTTCGACGCCGAATAGCTCGCCATATTGGTCGCCGCGCGAATCCCGCACGACGACGACACGTTGACGATCGACCCGCCGCCCTGCTTTGCCATGACCGCCATCGCCGCCTGCGTCGCGACGAACACCGCGTCGGCGTTAACCGCGAAATCCTTGCGCCAATGGTCGAGGCTGAGTTTCGCGAGCGGCGCATAATGTGTCGACATCGCATTGTTGACCAGCATGTCGAGCCGCCCGTGGCGCGCCGCGACGTCGGCGATCAGCGCCGCGAGCGCATCGAAATCGGTAACGTCGAGGACATGGGTTTCGCACCGCCCTCCGGCGCCCTCGATTGCTGTCTTCGCTTCGGCAAGCTTGTCGGCGCGCCGCGCGCAGAGCGCCACCGTCGCGCCGCGCGCCGCGAGCAGCGCCGCCGTCGCCAGCCCGATCCCGTCGCTGCCGCCCGTGACGATCGCCACCCGGCCTTCGAATGTTCCGTTCATCTGTTCAAGCTCCCGCTCTGATCTGGTTGAGGGCCGCGTGCCGCGCCCCGATATATAAATGCGACAGGTGCCGCCCGGCCGATTCATCATCGACGCGCGACGGTCGCACATGGTGCGGCGCAATGCATGCGGACCGGTCGTCGCCGTGCGCGTGAAATCGCGCCAGTCCCTTGGAAACGAGGCCCATCTTCGTCATATCCTCCCTCGTCGCCGCGCTGGCGGTGCGGCTGCGCAGCGCCAGCGGCCCGATCGCCGGTGGATGGAAGGCCGAAACCGGCGCTTCAGACATCATGCCTCTCCTTTGCGTTGTCGAAACGCAATTGACGGCTAATGCACGAGTATGTCAAGGTCATGCGTAATCCGAGATCATAAATTCTACGAATCGAGAGGAAGCATTGTGGCAGAACGCATCGTCCTCGTCACCGGCGCCGGCCAGGGCGTGGGCCAGGGAATAGCTCTCGCCTTTGCCGCTGATGGCGCGACCGTTGTGCTCGCAGGTCGAACGCTTGCCAAGCTCGACGATACGGCGCGAATGATCGCCGAGCGCGGTCACGGGCGGGGCCTCGCGATAGCCTGTGATGTCAAGTCCGCAGCTTCGCTACAGGATCTGATGGCGCGCATCGTCACCGATTTCGGCGGCCTCGACGTGCTGGTGAACAATGCGCAAGAGGTTCCAAACGGGCCCCTGCTGTCGGTCAGCGACGACGCCTTTGTCGCGGGTTTCGAATCGGGGCCGTTGGCGACGTTGCGGCTGATGAAGCTTGCGCAGCCGGTGATGGCGGCGCGCGGCGGCGGGACGATCATCAACCTCATTTCCTCGGTGGTCGAGCGCTGGGACATGACCGGCTATGGCGCCTATGCCGCGGCCAAGGCGGCGATCCGCTCGCTGACCCGCGCCGCCGCCGCCGAATGGGGCAAGGACAATATCCGCGCGCTCAACATCGCGCCGCACGCCGAATCGCCGGGCCTGAAAAACTGGATCGAGAAGAACCCGGTCGAGGCCGCCGCCTTTTTCCGCACCATCCCGCTGGGCCGTATCGGCGCGTGCGAAGCCGACATCGGCCGCGCGGTGGTCGCACTCTGCGCACCCGAAATGAGCTATCTGAACGGCGCGACCGTGCCGCTCGACGGCGGCCAGGCCAATTTCGGCTGAACCCAAGCCATCCCCAACATCATGGAGACGAAGATGACCGAACCCAAAATCGCGCTTGTCACGGGCGCCAGCCGCGGCGCCGGCGCCGGCATCGCGCGCGGCCTCGGCGAAAAAGGAATGACCGTCTATGTCACCGGGCGCACGACTGCCCCCGGCGACGCCAAGGGCTGGGACGGCACGGTGCTGCCCGGCACCGTTGCCGAAACCGCCGAGGCGGTGACGAAGGCGGGCGGTAAGGGCATCGCGGTACTGTGCGACCACAGCGACGATGCGCAGGTCGCGGCGCTGTTCGCGCAGATCGAGCGCGAGGCGGGGCGACTCGACATATTGGTCAACAACGCGACCTATATCCATCACCAGCTGATCGAGAAAAAACCCTTTTGGGAAAAGGAAATCGCCGCCGCGAGCATCCTCGATGTCGGGCTGCGGTCGGCCTATGTCGCGAGCTGGCACGCAGCGCGGATGATGGTGCCGCAGGGATCGGGGCTGATCGCCTTTGGCAGTTCGTTCGGCGCAAGCTGCTATATGCACGGTCCCGCCTATGGCGCGCAAAAGGCCGGGATCGATAAATTCGCGCACGATATGGAACATGATCTGCGCGGCACCGGGGTGCGCACCGTCTCGATCTGGATGGGGCCGCTGGTCACCGAACGATCGACGATCGCGCGCGAGGTCAACCCCGAACAATATGAGAGCTTTATCGAAACCGCCGAGAATCCTGAATTCACCGGGCATATCATCCACGCGCTCGCGAGTCGGGACGAGGGAGCCGCGCTGTCGGGACGGACGCTGATCGGCGCCGAAGTTGCGCGCGACCTGGGCGTCACCGATCGCGGCAAGGAACGCCCCTCCTACCGCGAGATGCTGGGTAGCCCGAACGAGCCCAACCCGGCTGCCGTCTATTGATTTTACGCACGGAATGACAACGAAACCTTATAGTTGCATTATATCGTAAATTCTGACATCATTTATTACGCATTTATCGACCAATTGAGAGTCGAGAACGGAATAAGGGGTTGAGGCACCAAGATGGCGACGCAAAGCGACCCGATTTTTGAAGCGGTCACGGCGCCGGGCACTCCGTTTGAATTGGGGGTGCGCGGCGGGATGCGGCGTTTCGTCAACGCACCGTCCGACATCGGCCAGATGCTCGATGCCGCGCGCGCGCATGGCGACAAGGTCGCGCTCGTCGATGGCGACACCCGCCTGAGCTTTGCCGAGTTGTTCGCGCGGAGCGATGCGCTGGCGGCGACGCTGGGCATAGAACGCGGCGACCGCGTCGCCATTTGCATGCGCAACCGCGCCGAATGGCTGATCGCCTTTCTGGCCGCGATCCGCTGCGGCGGCGTTGCCGCGCTACTCAACAGCCGCGGATCGCCCGCCGAGCTGTGCGCGGCGATCGACGATGTGTCGCCCGCGGTCGTGCTTGCCGATCGCGACCGCGCAGCGCGCCTGCGCGAGGGCGGCTTCGCCGGTCGCCTCGTCGCGGCGGCAGATTTTCCGGTTCCCGGTGCTGCGCAGCCGCCGGTGGTGGCCCCCGCAAGGTCCGACGATCCGGCGGCTATCCTCTTCACTTCGGGCACTACGGGGCGCGTCAAGGGCGCGGTGCTGACGCACGAAAATCTGATGACCGGCATTTTGGGAATGCAGTTGTCGGGGATGATGGTGCTCCACAACACCGCCAAGCAGCTCGGCATTCCGGTCGAGACGATCCTTGCCAACCTGCCGCAGCAGGCGGTGATGCTGGCGGTGCCGCTGTTCCATATTTCGGGGCTGGGCGCGGGCTTTCTCGCGCCGCTGCTCGCCGGGTCGAAGATCGTGATGGTCGGGCGCTGGTCGGCCGAAGCCGCCGCCGAGCTGATCGGGCGCGAGAAAGTGACGATGTTCTCGGGCGTCCCGACGATGATGTGGGACATTGTCCGTGCGGGCCAGCACCTCAACGCCGACCTGTCGAGCCTGCGCAATGTCGGCATGGGCGGTCAGGCGCTGTCGGTCGGCCTGCTCAACGAGTTTCGCGCCGCCTGCCCCGATGTGGTGATGGGAACCGGCTATGGCATGACCGAAACGGCGGGCAGCGTCGCGATGGGGATGGGCGAGGATTTCATCCGCAAGAGCGCGTCGGCCGGACGCGCGCTGTCGCTGGTCGAAATGCGGATCGAGACGCCCGACGGCACGGTCCTGCCGACTGGATCGGCGGGCGAGATCGTCGTGCGCGGCCCGATGGTGATGCAGGGTTACTGGCAGCAGCCCGAGGCGACGGCGGCGGTGCTGTCGCTCGACGGCTGGCTGAGGACCGGCGACATCGGTTATCTCGACGATGAAGGCTATTTGTTCATCGTCGACCGCGTCAAGGACATGGTCATTTCGGGCGGCGAGAATATCTATTGCGCCGAGGTCGAGCGCATCATCAACGCGATGCCCGGCGTCGCCGAATGCGCGGCGTTCGGCATTCCCGACGAGCGGCTGGGCGAATTGCTTGTCGCCCGCGTGGTCGGCGATGCGCTCGACGACGGCGCGGTGATCGCGGAAGTCGCCGAAAAACTCGCCCGCTACAAGGCGCCCGCCGAGGTGCGGGTCGACATCACCCCCCTGCCCCGCAACGATGTCGGCAAGGTCGACAAACGGCGGCTGCGCGAAGACTGGATCAGGACCATGGAAGGAACCGCCTGATGGGCATGCCCACCGACATCGGGATCATCGACTGCATGCTCGGCATTCCCGAGAGCGAGACGCGGTCGGACTGGTTCGAGAGCTTCAAACCGCTCATCAAGGACGCCGAGACGCTCCGCCAGTTCACCATGCCCGCGCAATATATGTTTAAGGACATTCCCGAAACCGGCGCGGTCGACGATTTCGTCAAGTGGACGGTCGAGCAAATGGACCGTTTCAACATCGACCGCGCGATGGTCGGGTGGAACGACAATGCGACGTCGCGCCGCGCCAAGGAAATGTACGGCGACCGCTTTTTCTTCGACCTGCCGTGCGATCCCAACAAGGGGGTCGAGGAAGTGCGCCGGATCAAGCGCATCCATGCCGAGGTCGGCCTGTCGGCGATCAGCGTGTTTCCCGCTGGCACGATGCCGCAGGTGCCGATCAACCATAAATATATGTTCCCGCTCTATACCGCCGCGGCCGAACTCGGCCTGCCGATCTGCCTCAACGTCGGCATTCCGGGGCCGCGCATCCCGATGGAAAACCAGAAGGTCGAGCATCTCGACGAAGTCTGCTGGTTCTTTCCCGACCTCAAGGTCGTGATGCGCCACGGCGCCGAGCCGTGGGAGGCGCTGGCGGTCAAGCTGATGCTGAAATGGCCGAACCTCTATTATTCGACCAGCGCCTTTGCCCCGAAACATTATCCAAAGGCGATCATCGATTACGCCAACACCCGCGGCGCCGACAAGATCATCTATGCCGGCTATTTCCCGATGGGGCTGAGCCTCGACCGCATCTTCACCGACATGCCGAATGTCCCCTTCAAGGACGAGGTGTGGCTGAAATTCCTGCGCGAAAACGCGATCAAGGTCTTTGGACTGGGAGCCTGAGAAATGACCGATACCGCCACCGATGCCCGCACCGCGCCCGTCGCCGTGTGGCGCGTGCTCGAAAATATGTCGCAGGAAGAGCGTGTCGCCTGGCGCGTCGCGCCGATCGACAACGCCCCCACCGCGGCCGAACGCAATCTCGATATCGGTTTTCCCTTTGGCTGGTATCCGATCCTGCTGTCGAGCGAACTCGCGGTCGGCGAGGTCAAGCCGCTGCGCTATTTTTCGACCGAACTCGCGGCGTGGCGCGGCGAGGACGGCACAGTCCGCATGGTCGACGCCTATTGCCGCCACCTCGGCGCGCATATGGGGCATGGCGGCAAGGTCAGCGGTAATCTGCTCGAATGCCCGTTCCACAGTTGGCGCTACGACGGCGAGAAAGGCGTGGTGAAAGAAATTCCGTACGCCAAGGCCATCCCGCCGCAGGTGAAGCGCAAATGCACCCGCACCTGGCACATCCGCGAAGCCAATCGCATGATCTGGATGTGGTATCACCCGCAGGACGTCGCTCCCTTGTTCGACGTCGTCGACATCGCCGAGGCGACCGACCCCGACTGGACCGATTTCCAGATCGAGGAATGGACGATTTACGGCAGCATTCAGAATATGGCCGAAAACGGCGTCGATTTCGCGCATTTCAAATATATCCACGGCACCGCGAACGTCCCGATGGGCGACCTCGACTGGGGCAGCGGCTATGACCGGTCGAGCGTGCTCAAGGTTAAGCTGGGCACCCCGCGCGGCGAGATCGATGGCGCGATCACCACCGCGTCGCAGGGACCGGGGCAGAATTGGGTGCGCTTCACCGGCATTTGCGAAACTTTGCTGCTGGCGCTGATCACTCCGGTCGAGGCCGACCGCCTCTCGGTGCGCTATCTCTACACCCAACCCAAGAGCCAGGCCGAAGGCCCCGCCGCGGGCGTCGCGCGCGCGGTGATCGCCGACGTCAACAAGCAGCTCGACCAGGACAAGGTCATCTGGGACCGGATGCGCTATGAACCCAACCCGATCATCTGCGATGGCGACGGGCCGATCCCGCGCTTCCGCAAATTCTATTCGCGCTATTACGCCGACGCGGCGCCGGTGAACGGCTGACCGGCGCGGGAGGGGAACGGGACGATGGACGATAATCATGAGAGCGACGGCGCTCGTGCGCTGACGCGCCGCAGCATAATTGCCGGGGGTGCCGCCGCGGCGGCGACTTTCGCCCTTCCCGCCGCCGCTAAAGCCAGAAAGGCCGCCGCCATGTCCGCCCCGTCCACGCCCGCCGGTGAACTGCTCGACCGTCACGACGCGCTCGGCCTCGCCAAGCTCGTCCGCGACAAGGCGGTGTCGCCCGCCGAACTGCTCGAAAGCGCGATCGTGCGCGCCGAGGCGAGCAATGCGCGCTTCAATTTCATGGCGCAGAAACTTTATGACTTTGGCCGCAAGGCGATCGCCGCCGGCCTCCCCGACGGGCCATTTCGCGGCGTGCCGCTGCTGCTCAAGGATCTGCATACGAATATCGCGGGCGAGCGCACCGGCCAGGGCAGCCGCTTCTATGCCGACTATCGTGCCGATTACACGTCGGAACTGGTGCGGCGCCATCAGGCGGCGGGTTTCGTCATTTTCGGCAAGACGACGACCCCCGAATTCGGGCTGACCGCGACCACCGAATCGCTCGCGTGCGGGCAAACGCGCAACCCGTGGAACCCGGCGCGTATCGCCGGCGGGTCGAGCGGCGGCGCCGCCGCAGCGGTTGCCGCCGGCGTGGTGCCGATGGCGCACGCCTCTGACGGCGGCGGATCGATCCGCATTCCCGCGTCGTGCTGCGGGCTGTTCGGGCTGAAACCGAGCCGCGGGCGCGTTCCGATGGGGCCGAAGCGGACCGAGGGCTGGGGCGGCCTGTCGACCCAGCATGCGATCAGCCGGTCGGTACGCGATTCGGCCGCGATGCTCGACGCGACGCACGGGATCGAGCCCGGATCGCGCTATGGCGCGCCGACGCCCGACGGCAGTTTCCTGTCGCAGGTGACGCGCAGCCCCGGCAAGCTGCGCGTCGCGGTGATGCTGAACGCCCCCGCCGGATCGCCGATCGACCCCGAGTGCATCGCCGCCGCGCGGGGTGCCGCGAAACTGCTCGAAAGCCTCGGCCATCATGTCGAGGAAGCCGCGCCCAAGGTCGACGTCGCGGCGCTCGGCACCGCCAATTTCGCCGCCATCTCCACGGCGCTCGCCGCCGACATCGAGGATCGTGCCAAGCTGACAGGTATCCAGCCCTCGCCCGAGGTGCTCGAAAAGGTGACGTTGACCTTCCTCGAATATAGCAAACAATTTCGCGGCATCGATGTCGCGCGGGCCAACAATGTGTTTCAGACGCAGGCGATCGCTGTCGGCGAGTTCATGGCCGGATATGACATCATCCTGTCGCCGACGCTCGCAGCGCCGCCAATCGAACTCGGCATCCTCGACCTGATGCCCGAAAATTTCGCCAAATGGGGCGCGACCATCGCCGCCTTTTCGCCCTGGACCGGGCTGTTCAACGCAACCGGCCAGCCCAGCATGTCGCTGCCGCTCGCCATGTCGAAGGACGGGCTGCCGATCGGCGTGCTGATGACCGGCCGCTATGGCGACGAAGCGACATTGCTGCGGCTGGCCGGACAGGTCGAGCGCGCCGCCCCCTGGGCCGATCGCCGCCCCACCTGACCGCAATCAAGGAAGGACAGATCATGCGCGGATTGAAGGACAAGGTTGCGATCGTGGCGGGTGGCGGGCGCGGCATCGGCGCGGCAACCGCAATGCGACTGGCCGACGAGGGCGCGGCGATCGTCGTCGGCGACATCAACGAACAATGGGCAAAGGACAGCGCACAGGCGATCATTGACAAGGGCGGACGCGCCGCCGGGGTTCACCTCGACGGCACCAAGGCGGCGTCGCAGGCGGCGATCGTCGCGGCGGCGCACAATCTGTTCGGCGGGCTCGACATCTTCCATTCCAACCTCGCGGGCGGGACCGAAGGCGATGTCGATGCGCTGAACTGCCCCGAAGAGGTGTTCGACAAATCGGTCGCGATCAACCTAAAAAGCCATTTCCTCGCGACACAGGCGGCGCTGCCCGCGCTGATCGAGCGTGGCGGCGGCGCGATGATCTATACCAGCAGCGGCGCCGCGTCGGGCGCTTCGCCGTGGCAGGTTGCCTATCCGATGACCAAGAACGGCATTCACGCGCTGGCGCGCCACGTCGCGAGCAAATGGGGCAAGGAAGGCGTCCGCGCCAATGTCATCTGTCCCGGCCTCATCATGACCGAGGCCGTCGCGCAGCATCTGTCGGACAAGCAGGTCGCCGACCTCGAGCGGCGCACGCCCTCGCCGCGCCTCGGCCATCCCGATGACATTGCCGCGGCGGTCGCCTTTCTGGCGTCGGACGATGCGGGTTTCGTCAACGGGCAGGTCTGGCACGTCAACGGCGGCACCCAGATGCGCGACTGAGCGCAATCGAATTTTCGGGAAAGGGTGAATTGCCCATGACAACGGCCACGCCCGCAGCCGCGCAGCGCCAGTCGAACGCCTGGCTGGTGCTGGCCGTTTTCCTGCTCATCTATGTCTTCAACTATGCCGATCGCTATCTGATCTCGGGACTGGTCGATCCGATCAAGGCCGAATTCGGCGTCGGCGACCGCTTCATGGGCCTGTTGATGGGACCGGCCTTTGCGGTGCTCTATACGACCATCGGCATTCCGATCGCACGGCTTGCCGACCGTTCGTCGCGGATCACGATCATCTGCATCGGCTGCCTCGTCTGGAGCCTGTTCACCGGATTGTCGGGTTTCGCAACGGGACCGTGGACGCTGGCCGCAGCGCGCGTCGGGGTCGGCGTCGGCGAGGCGGCGTTCGTCGCCCCCGCCTATTCCATCCTCTCCGACTATTTCCGCCCCGAACGGCGCGGGTTGGCGTTCGCGGTCCTGGGTCTTGCCGTCTATTTCGGCCAGATCGCCGGTTATGCGGCGGGTCCGGCGATCGCCGAAGTGCACAGCTGGCGCATGGCGTTCTGGGCGATGTCGGCACCGGGCGTGATCCTGTCGGCGGCGGCGTGGCTGCTGGTGCGCGAGCCGCGCCGCCAGCAGGCTCCGCCGACTGCGGTCGACCAGGTTCCGCTGGCCCCGCTGACGCGGCGCCTGGTACGAACACCTGCCTTTGTCCTAATGATGATCGGCATGGGCCTTGGCACGCTGTCGGGCGTCGGCTTCGGCTTCTGGGGTCCGACCCTGTTCAGCCGCCTCTATGACCTGCCGCTGGCGAGCGCGAGCGGCACCTTCGGCCTCTATTTCGGCGGCGCGGGGCTGTGCGGCATGCTGCTGTTCGGTATCGTTGCCGATCGTGCGTCGAAACGCGGCCTCGAATGGCCGCTGCGCATGGCAGGCGCGGCGCTGTTCGCGGCATCTGTGTCGATCCTGCTCGTTACCTGGAGCGACGATATCGGCATGGCCAAGCTGTTCGCGATCCCGTCGGGGCTGCTCGGCGGCGGCTGGTCGATCGGGATCATGGCCTCGCTTCAATATCTGCTTCCCGATCGGTTCCGGGCCACCGGCACCGCGCTGTTCATCATGGTCACCACCTTTCTCGGCTTCGTTCTTGGTCCGTGGCTCGCCGGCGCGATCAGCCAGGCGTTCGGCGACGATGCGCAATCACTACGCTGGGCGCTGACGATCGTGATCCCGGCCGGACTGGTCGGCGCACTGCTTGCATGGATGGGCGCGCGCCATCTCGAGGCCGATCGCGCGCGCCTGGGCGCAACGGCGCCGGTCTGATCAGGCAATCTTGTTTGCCGGGGCAGCCCGCGCAACGCGGAAGCGGTGGACTGGCGCGTGAAAAAACATAGAAGCAGCAGCATGAAACAGGGCTTCGAAATCGACGACATCGATCGCGCGATCATCAGCGCGCTGCGGCAAAACGGCCGTGCGACGAACCAGCAGATCGCCGAAGGGCTGAACCTGACCGCCGCGACGGTATCGAGCCGGATCCGGCGGATGGAGGCGGCGAACAAGCTGCGCGTCGTCGCCGTGTCCGATTTTCGCGCGCATGGCCATAATGTCCTCCTCGAGGTCGCGATCGAAGTCGACAATCGCGCCGCGACCGACGTGGCCGAGGAGCTCGCCGAACTGCCCGAAGTGTTCGCCGCCCATCTGACCACCGGCCGTTATGACATCGACCTTCTGGTCGTTCTCGGATCGATCGACGAGCTCCCCGATCTGTTGATGAACAAGTTCGGCCGCATCCGCGGGATACGGTCGATGATCCCGGCCATCACCGTCGATATCGTCAAATATCAGTTCGATGTCGCCCCGATCGAAGCGCGAGAAGTTTGATGAGCGAGTCCCTGATCGACGATATGGATCGCCAGCTGATCGACATGCTGTCGCGCGACGCGCGCATTTCCAATCGCAAGATCGCCCTCGATCTCGATGTCACCGAGGGCACCGTGCGCGGCCGGATCAAGCGGTTGCAGAGCGATGGTCTGCTGTCCTTTACCGCGATCACCAGTGTCGACCTTGGCACCGCCAACAAGCTCGCCTTCATCGGCGTCCAGGCCGATATGGGGAATCTCCGGGACATCGCCGACACCATCACCGCCATTCCGGCCGTGACCAGCGTGCTGGTTACGATGGGCCGGTTCAACATCCTCGCCATCTGCCTGTTCGACGAACTCGCCGATCTCCATGCGGTTGCGTCGGATCAGATCCTGGCGCTCGATGGCGTCCATCACGTCGAGACCTCGGTTGTGGTCAAGACGGTCAAATATAACAGCCGGATCGTCCGCATCACTGACGTCCAGCGGACCAACGGCAGCGATTAATGCGTAGAAGGAACACTAGTCACTTACGCATTTGATCCAAATTTTGCCACGCATCCCGTAGATGATGGCAAATTTGATTGCATAGATTACGCTTTGTGATATTCTCCGCGAAAGAATCGCAGGGAAGGATACCGCACATGGCGACCAGCAATGACTATCGGCTCGGCGAATATGCCTACCCCCGCGGCTGGTTCATGGTCGGACGGTCGGCGGACGCGACGATCAAGCCCGAAGCGGTGCGCTATTTCGGCGAGGACCTGGTCCTCTATCGCGGCGAAAGCGGGCGCGTCTTCCTGATGGAAGCCTATTGCCCGCACATGGGCACCCATCTCGCGCTCAACACCACCTCTTATGTCGTGCTCGACGGCACCCAGGTCGAAGGCGACAATATCCGCTGCCCCTACCATGCGTGGCGTTTCGGCCCCGATGGCCGCTGCAACGAGATTCCCTATTCACCACTTCCGCCGCCCAAGAAGGCGTGCCTGAAAAGCTGGCCGGTCACCGAACGCGCCGGCTGCCTGTGGGTCTGGCACGACCCCGAAGGCGGGCAGGCAGACTATCCCCTGCCCGACTTTGCGCAGTGGGACGATCCGCAGTGGATCAACTGGGACATCCAATTCCTGGGCCAACTCGCCTGCCATCCGCAGGAAATCGTGGACAATATGGCCGACAAGGGCCACCTGGTTCCGGTTCACGGCAGCCAGGATATGGAATTGTTCGAAAATGAGTTCGACGACCATATCTGCCGGCAGATTCTGAAGGCCGGACATCGCACGCTGAACAGCGGCGACGAAGGCATGACCAACGACACTTGGTACACCGGCCCCGCGATCCTGCAATCGGCGATGGTCGGCGATTACCCCTCGCACATGCTGATCGCACACACGCCCGTCGACGATGGCGTGGTCAAGGTCTGGTACGGCCTGTTCGTCAAGGCGCCGACCGCCGAACCGACCGAAGCCGATACAGCGATCGCGGCTGCCTATTGCGAAGAAGGCGTCAAGGCCTTTGCCCAGGATTTCGAAATCTGGGGCAACAAGCGCCCCTGCATAAATCCGATGATGGTGCGCGGCGATGGCCCCTTCGACAAGGTGCGGATCTGGTACAAGCAGTTCTTCAACCCCCGCGCCTCGGCATCGCAATATCAGACGCGCGTTAACGGCACCTACGTCTCCAAGGGAACGCTTCGCGACCCTTGGGACGATGCCGCCTGACCGCGCAAACCATTCTCGCGCCACCATTTTCCGGGAGCAGCAAGGGGGAATCGTGCCGCATTCACAGGCTGAATTTCTCAATTCTTGTCGATTTGCGTAATTCTTGTTGACATTTTATACGAATTTTGACCCAATACACGCAGGGTTGCCATTCGCATGAGCGACCAACGCAGGGAGGGATGATATGAATTTCCGCTTCAACAACGCCGCCGTCGGCCTTGCCGCCAGTGTCAGCCTGCTGTCGCTGTCGGCGGCCGCCCAGGCCCAAACCAGCAGCACCCCGGACGCGGGCGCCGCAGCGTCGTCCGGTCTCGACGAAATCGTCGTCACCGCGCAAAAGCGCGAACAGAATCTCCAGGACGTGCCGCTGGCGATCAGCGCGATCGGCGAGGAAAAGCTCGACCAGCTCCAGGTCAAGGATTCGCGCGACCTCAGCGGCCTCGCGCCGAACCTGACGATCACGCAGGGCACGACCAGCAACAGCGCGGCGGTGATCTCGATGCGCGGGATCAGCACCCCGGCGACCGAGACCTTCGGGCTCGACACAGCGAATGGCGTCTATATCGATGGCGTCTATATCGCGCGTTCGGGCGCCAGCGGTCTTGACGTCGCCGACCTTGCCCGTGTCGAAGTGCTGCGCGGGCCGCAGGGCACGCTATTCGGCCGCAACACCACCGGCGGCGCGATCAGCTTCGTCTCGCGCGAACCCGACAAGGACTTTGGTTTCCGCGGCGAAATCGGTTACGGCAATTATAACGCCTGGAACGCCAAGGCGTCGATCGACACGGGCGAACTCTTCGGCGGGCTGCGCTCGACCTTTTCCTATTCGCACCGCGAACGCGACGGCTTCGTCGATAACATCCTTCAGCCCAAGGATTCGCTGGATCCCGGCGCACGCAAATCGGACGCTTTCCGCGCCGCATTTCGCGCCGACATCGGCGGCACCGGCTATTTCCAATACATCTTCGACTGGGCAAAGGTCAGCGGCCGCGCCTATGCCTTCCAGCTGACCAATGTCGCGAACGGCGCGGTCCGCCCACCCGTGACGATCGACGGCCAGCAGGTCGTGCAAACGCAGCAGGCACCCGTCGCCCAATATCTGGCGGGCGCAACCTTCCTCGAGCCGCAATGCGCCGCGCTCGGCACGCCGTCGCGCAGCTATCGCGACACGATCTGCCTCAATAGCGACGGCGGCAACACCGACAAGAACTGGGGTCATAATTTCCAGGTCGCCAATGATTTCGGCGATTTCCGGGTCAAGGCAACCGCCGGCTATCGCAGCTGGAACAGCAACGACAATGGCAGCGACCTCGACGGCATCGGGACGATCCGCGGCGCCGCTTTTTCGAACGCCTCGCTGTTCAACGGGATGCCCGTCGGCCTGCTCCAGTTCATCCCGTCGATCCCGGCCGCGGCGCGTCCCTTCATCGCGGCGGCCCCCGTCCCGACGACGACCGCCGACCTGTTCGAGACGACCAACGTCCGCAAGCACGATCAGTTCAGCACCGAAGTCGAAATTTCGGGCGACACCGACAATCTCGACTGGATCGTTGGCGGCTTCTATTTCTGGGAAAAGGGGTCGGAGGACAATCCGCAGACCAGCGGCTTCGTACTCGACACCAACAATATCTTCCTCGCCAATTTCGGCGCGCTCGGTCCGTCGTTCGCCGCTGCGAATCCCGCGCGCTACCGTCTCGTCGTAACGCCCGCAAAGCTCGTCTATACAGCCGAAGCCGAATCGACGGCGATCTACAGCCAGGCGACTTTCTATCCGGGCGGGCGCGACAGCGGGCTCAGCCTGACCGCCGGCGGTCGCTACACCTGGGATCATAAGGGGATGACGCGATCGCAGAACGGTGTTGCCCCGGTTGCTATTATCGAGCGCGGCAAAGCGTCGTTCAGCAAATTCACCTGGAACCTGATGGGTCGCTACGAATTTAACCCCGAAGTCAGCGTCTATGCGCGCGCGGCGACGGGCTATCGTTCGGGCGGTTTCAATGCGTCGGACCCGACGCTTCCGGGAACCACGACCATCCCCAACTTCAATTCCGAAACCGTGACCTCTTATGAAGCCGGCGTGAAATCGGAACTGTTCGACCGGCACCTTCGCCTGAACATCGCCGCCTATCACAACATCTACGACGATCTTGCCGTCATCGTTCCGGTGCTGACCGGCGCGGGCACCTTCCAGTCGCGGATCATCAACGCCGGCAAGGTCAAATATTACGGGATCGAGGCCGACTTCAACGCGCGGCTTACCGACAATTTCTCGCTCGACGGGTCGGTCGGCTATGTCGATGTGAAATACAAGCGGCTGCTGGCCGGGCAGCCGGTGAACCCTGCGAACCCGATCGTCAACATCGCCTCGGCCGCGCACCCCGGCTACACCTCACCCTTCACCGCCAACGTCGCGGCGAATGCCAGCTTCCCGCTGAACTGGGGCGACGCCGAACTGCGCTTCCGCGTCGGCTATACGCATGAGGACGGCCGCTACAGCTTTAACAACAGCATCTCGTCGCCGTTCAACGACGCAATCAAGGGCGACGACCGCGACCTCGTCGACGCCCAGATCGTGCTCGACCGCATCCCGCTCGCGGGCGGCGAGGCGCGCTTCATGCTGTGGGGCAAGAATCTGACCAATTCGCACGATCTGGTACGCGGCATCGATTTCGGTCCGCTCGGTTATGCCGGCGGTTATTTCGGCGACCCGCGCACCTTCGGCGCCACCTTCGGCTTCAAATACTGATTATCACCAAGGACGTAAATTGGGGGGCCGGGAGCGATCCCGGCCCTTTTTTTCGGAAATTGCACGATGGCGGAAAAGTCGCTGCGGCACGAACCTGGGTCGAATGACTGAAGCCAGGCAAGAGGACGGCAAGGATGGCACTATCGCGTCGAAAATTGCTCCTGGCCGGAGCCGGGATGGCCGCCATCGGCGGGACCGGCGCGCATTGGTGGTATGGCGCGCCTTCGCTCGTCGAGGGCGATAGCGCGGCGCGCGACAAAGCGGCGCTGTTCGACCGCGGGCTGGTTCCGGTCGAACTCAGCGGATGGACCATGCCCGAAGGGATCAAGCCGCCCTATCCGGCGTTGGCGGCGGACATCACCGCCGACGTGCTCGTTGTGGGCGCGGGGCTTGCCGGCTCGTCGCTAGCGCTCCACCTCGCCGAAGCGGGGGTATCGGTCGCGGTGATCGAGGCGCGCCAGCCCGGCTGGGGCGCGTCGGGCCGCAATGCCGGCCATGTTCTGCCGACGTTGCGCGACCCGTCGGTGTTCGACGGCTTCCCCGACCGGGGCCGCCGCTTCCTCGACGCCTTCGCCGAACACCATACCCTGCCGTTCGACCTCCAGGCGAAGCACGGCTTTGCCGCCGACGCGGTCCGGTCGGGCTATATCAATGCGGGAACGAGTGCCGAGGACATCGCCTCCTTTCGCGCCCAGACGGCATGGATGGAAGAGCGCGGAATGCTGCGCGTCGCCGAGATCGGCGGCGACGCGCTCCGCCAAGCGACCGGCAGCGCGCATTGGAGTCATGCGCTCGTCTATCTCGACGGCGGGCGGGTCAATCCCTATCGTATGACCAACGGGATCGCGGCCGCCGCGGCGAACGCCGGCGCACGGATCTTCGGTCAAAGCCCCGCGATCGACATCGACGGCGCCGGTGGGCGCTGGCGGGTGCGAACGGCGACCAGCAGTGTCACCGCGAGCAAGGTGGTCTTCTGTACCAATGCCTATGCGACGGCGGTCGTTCCCGCCTTCACCAAGGGCTTCTACCCGCTCACCGCCTATGCGCTGACGACGAAACCCCTGCCCGCCGAAGCGCGCCGCGCGATCATGCCGGGCGGGCAGACGCTGGCGCAGGTGCCGATCGACCTCAATCCGCTGGTGATCGACGAACATGGCCGGATGGTCTTGTCGTCGATTCCGAAAATCTACGGCGCCGAAGACGCGCAGTGGCACTTCGAGAACCAGATGGCGTGGGTGCACGACATATGGCCTGAGACGCGCGGGATGCCGATCGAGCTCGAAACCTACTGGACCGGCCGCGTCGCGCTGCGCGACCGTGAGTTTCCCGGGGTCTTCGAGGTCCAGCCCGGCCTCTACGGCCTGATGTATTTCAACGCCTGGGGCAATGTCATGGCCCCCTTGATGGGCAAATTGTTCGCTGAGGGCCTGGCAGGCGGCGACCTCGCCGCCCTTCCCTTCCCGCTCGAAAAGCCCGCGGCGGTATCGAACATCGGCAAGCAGGACCGGATCATCCGTCACGTCATGATCCCCGCGGCGCGACAGGCCCAGCGTTGGGGGACCATTTGACAATTTGGAGTGAGGTGATCCGCCCCGCGATTGCCGAAGGCCCTAACTCCTGAGAGGAAGGGTCTACGATGAGCAAGACAACGAATCGGACTATGTCGCGACACATGGCAACCCATGGGATTACGACCGCCGTGTATTGATCATCTTGTGGTGGAAGGGAGTGACCAGTTTCGAGCAACCATTGGCCGTCGAAACGGCGGACATCATGCGAACGCTTGCGTCGCTGATCGGCCTGCCGGTGCCTCAGGAAGAGATCGACGGGCGGTGCCTCGATCTGGCCGAGGAACTGCGTCGAGCTGCCAATAGTTCCTCAGCCGCCATATCCGTGCGCAAGGACTGGATCGCATGAATGATCGTAATTTCGACGGGCTGCAGCCTCCGGTGATTATCCGCACCACAACCGGACTTTCGAATTATTCCGCTTACAGGATGACTGGATGATGAATCCGCGTGCCGGACGAACACGCAGACACGAAAACCTCAGAACTCCGTGGTTCGCAGGGCGTCGGCAAACTGCCTTACTCGATCACCTCACCTCAATCGTTGCGACTACCAGAGAGCCCGCGTCTCCATCCACGCAAGGACATCTGCCAGCTTGAACCGCGGCCGCGGCACCCGCCCCCGGCTCACGTCATATTCGCGAGGAAAATTGGTGGGACGGTCGCGCCTATAACGGTCAATAGTTCGCCGCGACAATTTTGCGATCCGGGCGAAGTCCTCAACCGTGATGAACTGACCATTGTCGCCACGCGAAGCTTCGACGGTCATTGTGCCGCTCGGCACGTCGTTGCTGACAGGAAAGCGATACTTAATCTGCTTGCTGGACGCCCCGTCGCTGGCGCGGCCATCGTGGGACCAGCTATCGCGGCGCGACCGGCACTGACGATGCGCAACATTGATCAATCTCCTATGGCACGCGGTCGATGATGATCGCATCAATGCTTTGACGTTTGCTTCGCCTATCCGGGGCTCTTTCCGGGGCAGTCACATCGATCCTCTGAGCTTACAGAACATCGACACGGCGGCCCTGCAGTCCTTCGAGGGTGCACCGTCAAACTAAAGCAACCCGTGGGCAATTTAGTTCTGTCAAGATGTTGTTCGCCTTCCCTGTATGTGCCGCGCGATCAGACGGATACAGCGATATTCGAGATCGGCCTGATTGTGATGTGACGGATCAACCGACAAAGGCATGCCGTGCGCGTGAAAAAGCAGCGGGATGAAAATGTGGCTTGGCGCCAGTCCAAGCGCAGCCCCGCAGCGTAAGTGATCGTCCAACTTCACGGCAGGATTGCCACTCTCAATTTCGCGCAGCCACCGAATGCTTATACGAACCCGCACTGAGAACTGTCGTTGCGAGAGGAATTGACGTCGTCGTTCTCCCTCAATCCGTCGACCTGAAGATTCCTTCAGCTGCGCCAGCAACGCATCGTGACTGGTGGTTACGATTGTCATCATAATTCCTGCCCGAAATGGCCATGCATTGAGTGCGATCGGCGGGTGCAATGCTGACCGGCCATCGTGAGCCGGGCAACGGGAACTGCTTGCAGACCGAAAGTTTCGTTCAGCTTGTCGCCAGATTGGGATCGCCCGGATCCCGCTCCGCTTAGAAATGGGCGCGCTCAGCGGCGGACCCGTTTTGCACTCTCCTGCCTGCTATGGGCACCACGGTGCCCCCTGCCTTGTCCCGCCGCGCCGTAACCGCGATCCACTCCCCACACCTACAGCGGTCACGGCGCCATGATGGTCTCATGACGGGTCGCCGCTCCGATTGATGGCGAATGGCGCACACCGCGCTGAGGGAGGACCCATGCCAAGCGATTTTTCCGACAAGTGGTCTTCGCGCCTCATTTCCGCTGCGCGCACTTCGCTTACTGCGGCGCTGCTTAGCGTCAGCCCTGCAGCCAAGGCGCAGGATATGAGCGAGGGCATGACGCTGGCCAAAGCTGCTGCCGACGCAGAACAACAGCTCCGGCAGAGCTTCACCAATCTCCAGTTCGAGGATTTCGGACCGGCGCCCGTGAAAGGCCCAATCTTCCAAGCGAGCGCTGGTGGCCGCATCGTCTATTACGCGCCCGAGAGCGAGCACCTCCTGTTCGCGTCAATCTTCGACAAGAATGGCGTCAACCTGACTGCACTTGCGCAGGAAGCCGGAACCGCGAAGAGACTGAAGGCGATCGATACACGCCTCGCGTTTGCGATCGGTCCCGAAGGGGCGCCGATGGTCATCGAGTTCACCGACCCCGATTGCCCCTATTGCCGCGCGCTTGATCGCTATTGGGCTGCCAAGGCTGCGGAAGGCAAGCCGGTCCGCCGCCTGGTCTTCTTTGTCAGCGGCATCCATCCCGAGGCAGCAGCCAAGGCCGAACATATCCTCTGCTCGACCGACAAGGAGGCTGCTTTCAAGGCTGTCTATGTCGGCGCCGCGCCCGCGGTGCTGCGAACATGCCCGGAAGGCCGTGCGAAGGTCGAAGCCCACGCGCGGATTGTTGGCTCCGCCGGCATCACCGGCACGCCGACGTTGATCGCCGGCGGCAAGTTGATCTCCGGCTTCCAGCAAGCCGAAATCGAGGCGTTCCTCTCGTCAGCGAAGGCAGTCCATGCGCCTCGCTGACGCCCTTCCCTTCATGGCGGACGCCCGCACGCGGGGAGCATCTTGGCTCTCCGCCCGGGCGCACCGGAATGCCGGCGGCGGCGTCCCCGACGGGCCGTCCAGCGCAGCCGTCGGCCGACAGCGATACTCGTCGATGCCGGCAGGCAGGTCAGCGGACAGCCCGACTTTTGAGAAAGTGAGCAATATGGTCAAACATCTCCGCAACAATGCGCTCTCGGTCGCCAACATCGGCATCCCGGTGCTGCTGCTGTCGATCATCGCGGCGAGCGCACACGCGTTTACCGCGCCGGTCGCTGGCGACCTCGGTTACGACATCTATGACATCGTCGTGAACCAGGGGGTCAAGGGACCGCTCGGCTTCGTGGGCGGCGTCGCCGCCTTCCTGTTCGGCGTGTCGCGGCTGTTCTCGAACATCATGATCGGCATCCCGACGATCGTGGCAGCAGTCTGCCTCATCAAGGCGGATTCGATCCTCCAGACCTTCGGCATGGTGATCTGACGGCATCGGATCGCGGACAGGCGGCCCGGTTCCTCCGTTTGCTCGCGATCCGGTCATCGGGAGGATGGCTCCCGGAAAAAGCCCCGTGGCTAGCGCCTGCGGACGTGGGGTTGTGAAGCAGGAGGAGAAGGGTCGATGGACGAACGCCTGCCCCAGTATCTGCACAAGCCGGTCCAGATCCTCTGGTTCGGATCGGACGAGTTCGTGCTGGTGGTTACGACCATCTTCGTCGCCGTCATCGTCGGCGGACTGGTCGGCTGGGCGTTCATTGCGGCCCTTCTCCTTTTCCTGCCGTGGAAGCGCGCGCAGCCGCGCGGCTTCCTCGCCCATCTCGCGTGGCGCTGGGGAATGCTGCGCTTCCGCCATTATCCGGGTCCGACCCAGACCCGCTTCTACGAATGAGGGCGCCCATGTTCTCCCGTTCCCGCAAAGCCGCTCCCGTCGATCCGCTGGTCGGCAAGCCGGCGAGCTTCGGCATCCACCGCTATGTCCAGGGATCGTCGAACCTGTTCGAAGAGAATAGGCTGCTCAAGTTCGCGATCGTCGGGCTGTTCGGTATCACCGCCGTGCTCGGGGCCGTCATTTACAGTTCCGACCAGAAGCAGCGTACGCTCGTCGTGCCGTTCGGCGCCGGTGGCGATCTTTATGTGACGGGCTCGAAACCATCGGCCGCCTATATCCGCACGATCACGCGCAACATCGTCGCGCTCGCGGGAACCTATTCGGCCTATTCGGCCGACCGGCAGTTCCAGGAACTGCTCTCAATCGTCCACCCGTCGGCCTACAACAGCATGCGCGACAGCCTGAATAGTATTCTCGACGAACTGGCCGACAATCCGACATTGTCGATAGCGACCTACATCCGTCCCGACCAGCCCGTGCAATGGACCGACCGCGATATTCTCGTGCCGGTCGAGAAGGTGCGGGTCATCGGCGGCGTCATCCGCAAGTTCCGCGGCAATCTGCGTATCCGCTACGCCGTCGAGAATGGCCGTTTCTGGCTGGTCTCGCTCACCGAGGAGAGTTTTGATGCCCAGGCTCGCTAGGGCGGGCGCGGCGCTCATTTGCGCCGCGTCGCTGCTGCCGACTTTCGCATTCGCGCAGCCGATCACCGCGCTTCCCGACCAGGTCAGCACGATCCGGCTGTCGAACCGCGACGTCAATCATATCGTCTGTGTCGGCGGCGAGATCGAGGATGTGAAGTTCTCGGCCGAGAAGGCGATCGCCGTCGAGCGCGCAGGATCGGACGCCTGGGTGAAGTTCCTCGTCAAGGAGATCGACGACATGGGAGCAGTTACCCGCACCTATGTGACGACGCCGAGTGAGTTCTTCATTTCGTGCAACGGGGCAATCTATCCGCTTTACGCCGAACCGTCGGATATCCCGGCCCAGACCGTGACCCTCGCTCCGGGTCGTCCGCAGCGCGCGCAGGCCAACGAAGACCTTCTCGGCCCGCTGGTCGAGGAAGAGCGAGCGATCTCAATCAGCCTCGCGATGCTGCAGGATCGCGTGCCGGCGAGTTTCACCGAGATCGCGCCGCGATCGGGCCTGATCACGGTCCAAGCTATCCCGTCGGCGACACTCTCCGAGCGCCGCAGGCTCGAGATCGAAGGATCGGGCCTCTCGGCTTCCGAATATCGCCTCACCAGCGACAGCGATGCGATCCTGGAGGAACGGCAGTTTCTCGACCGTGCCCTCGGCGTCGATATCTTCGCCGTGACGCTCGATCGCCTCACCCTCAAGGCGGGCGAGAGCGCCCGGCTGATCGTCATCCGGCGCGGAGACGGACAATGACCGCCGGCGGTGAACAGGAGGCGCTCGATCTCGGCGAGATCGGCCAGCCGTTGCCGCCCGAGTTCTCGCGACCCGAGCGTGGCCCTGCCCTGCTCGCGCTCAAGGAGCGCTGGGCGCGGATGAGTTCGAAGCAGAAGCTGCGCGCCAAGCAACTCGGCGTCGCTGGCGTCGTCGCGCTGCTCGGAACCGGCCTCTACACCGCAAGCACGGGCGGCGACGACAGCAAGCCCGAAGCGCCCGCGGCGACCAAGCTCGACATGGGTGCGGGGCTCCGCGGTGACAGCCTCGAGGTGAAGCTTCGCGGCGACCTCCAGAAGATCCTCGAAGGCCAGTCGCTGCTCGGAGAGCGCGTCGCGGCGATCGAGGAAGGCAAGGTCATCCCCGGCAGCAAACCCGCATCGTCTCCGGATGGCGATCCGGGGCTGCCACCCGCGCTGCCCGGCGCCATACCCGATTACCCGCCGGCGCCCGGCGAGGCTGAAGCCCTGGCGGGCGAGATCCCGGCGCCGCCGATGCCGCCCGCCGCGCCCCCTGCCCCGCCCGCACCTCCCGTCGAAAAAACCGTCGGCGCGATCGGTGCGGCGGTGTCGGCGCCCGGTGCTGTTGCCTCTGCCGACGGGAAGGCCGCACCCGGAGGCGCTAAAAAAAAGTCCCGGACGATCTATTTGCCGCCTGGTTTCATGAAGGCGCGGCTGCTGACCGGGATCGACGCGCTCGCAAGCCGCGATGCGACCTCGAACCCCGAGCCACTGATTGCCCGCGTCCAGGCGCCGGCGGTGCTGCCCAATGACGTTAAAGCCAACCTCTCGGGCTGCTTCGTCATCGGCAATGCGACCGGCAGTCTCGCCAAGGAACGTGTCGAGGTCCAGCTCGTGTCGCTGTCATGCGTTGATTTCGACGAACGCTCGGTGGTCGACCAGCCCATCAAGGGCTTCTTTGTCGATACCGACGGCAAAAAGGGTCTGAGCGGCAAGGTGGTCACGCGCGCCGGTGCGAGCCTTGCGCGCGCCTTCATCGCCGGTACGATCAGCGGTATCAGCCAGACGGTCGAGAATACCGTCGGCGAGGTCTCGACCTCGGCGCTTGGCTCGGTGCGGTCGCTCGATGCGGGCGACGCCGCCAAGGCCGGGATCGCAGGCGGGCTCTCTAAATCCTCCGACAAGCTGACGGATTTCTACCTCGATCTCGCGCGCCAGGCCGGCCCCATTGTCGAAGTCGGCGCCGCGAAGGACGTCGTGGTCGTCATCCAGGAAGGCGTCACGCTCGAAATCAAACCGACCGCCGGAAGCAAGTTCTAATGCACCGCCTCGATCTCAAAGGATTGTCTATGTTTGATTTGACGAACCGCCATCGCCTGCTCCGCAGCGGGATCACAGTTTCCCTTCTAATACCCCTGGCGGGCTGTGCGGTGCTGGGTTCCGCCATGTCTCCCTACAGCGAGACATTCAGCTGCAAGAATGACGATCATGGCCAATGTATCCATCCCGAGAGAGCCTATGAAGATGCAGCCGCTGGCCGAACATCGCGCTCCGACCCGGCGGTGACGCGCGACAAGGCGCTGCTGAAGGGAAAAGACAGCCGCGCCCCGCGCCGCGATCGCAATGATGCTGGGGCTTATGCGGGTTATCGCGATAGCGTTTACCGCGAGCTCCAGGGCCTCATCGATGCGCCCGATACGCCGATGCTACGGCCAGCCCAGGCGGTTCGGACACTGATCCTCCCCTATGCCGACCGAAACCGGCCTGACCGGCTCTACATGCCGCGCTTCGTCTACTCGGTCCTCGAAACCCCTTCCTGGGTGGTCGGTGGATTTCTGGTACCGCCTGTCTCGGCCGCTGCGCGCGCGCCTGTGCTCGAACAGATCCGTGAGGCACCGGGACCCGGTCTGACATCGATCGCGCCCTCCGCCACGGACCCGCGACCGTGAAAGCGCCCGGAACCGGAACTGGCGGCGGACTGACCTTCGCCGCTCTGCACCGCGCGGTTGCCCGCGACCGCTATTCCGACTTCGTGCCGCTCGTCGCATGGGTCGAGGAAGAAGGGGCGTTCCTCTGCATCGACGACGGTTGGGGTTATGCCTGGGAGCTGACACCCGCGGCCTATATGTTCGCGCATGTTCACCAGGCGCTGCTCGGCCTGCTCAATATCCAGTTTCCCGAGAATAGCGTCGTGCAGCTGATCAGCTTCGCCGACCCGCTAATCGCGCCCGCGCTCGACCAATATCTCGATCTCAAGACGCGGCTTGACCCGTTGATCCAGGCGTCGGCGCGGCGGACGCATGCCTATCTCAACGAAGGTCGAAATGGTCTCGCCGCGCTTCATGGCATCCCGGTGCGCGATTTCCGGACCTTCCTAGCGGTCAAGACGCGCACACCGATGCACAGCGACCTTCGCCGCCAGATCGAAGAGCAGCTCGCCAAACTCGGCATCCGTCGTCTCGCGCCGGAAGAGATGGTTGCGTTCTACCGGCGCATCTTCAATGGCGTGTTCGATGCTGCGCCCGGCGTCTATGCAGCATCCTCAGCCGGCCGCGCCGCGCCGCCGATCCGCAAGCAGATCGTCGATGCCGGCCCCGATCTCGCATTCGATGGCCCCGAAGTCTTTCTCGGCAATCAGGTCGCGCGCTGCCTGACACCAAAGGCGCCGGCGCGGCGCGTTACCGCGGAGCGCGCTAACCGCCTGACGGGCGGGATGCGCGGAAGCGCCGAGGACAGCGACCAGATCGGCGGTCCCTTTCTCTATTGCCTCAACATCCTCTTCGACCATTCGCAGTTCGAGATTCACAAGCGCGCGCAGATCCTCTCTGCGCAGAAAGCCGCAGGCAGCTTCGCGGTCGAGGTCGGCAAGCAGATCGAGGAAATCGGCTGGGTGCTCGATGAGGCCGGCAACAGCCGCTTCGTCTCGGTGATGCCCTGCGTCTGGGTGTTCGGCCGCGACCGCCACCAGGCGCGCGAAATGGCCGCGCGCGCGAAGCGCCTATGGGAAAGCGAGCCGCTGCCATGGATGGTGCAGGAAGAATCCTACCTCAACCCGATCCTGCTCACCGCGAGCTTACCGTTCGGCCTCTATCCCGAACGCCGCACGCTCAAGATGCTCGAGCGCGATTTCAAGATGCCGGTGAAGGCGACCGCGCTGATGGCGCCGATCCAGACCGATTTCCGTGGCGGCGGTCGCCCCGCACTCCTCTACACCGGGCGCAAGGGGCAGTTGATCACGCTCGATCTCTTCGATCCGCGCATCAACAATTATAATTTCATCGTCGCCGCCGAGAGCGGCGCCGGCAAGAGCTTCCTGCTCAATGATCTTTGCCGCCAATATTTTGCGCAGAACGCGCTCATCCGCATCATCGACATCGGCGGCAGCTATCGCAAACTCTGCACGCTTTGCTCGGGCCGCTATATCGACATCGGCGAAGAGCGGCTCGTCCTCAATCCCTTCGACCTCGGGCTCGCGCTCGACGGCGAGGATAAACAGTCGGCGATCGCTATGGCGGTCGCGATCGTCGCCGAGATGGCGAACGCCGCGACGCGCAAAGGCGTCTCGACCTCGGAATGGAACCTGATCAAGTCAGCCGTCCAGTGGACGATCGACGAGGGCCATGCCGACGAGGGCATCGACTCGGTCCGCGTCTGGCTCGGCGCCTATCCGCAATTTGCCGCGGCCGATCTCGACCGCGTCGACCATCTGAAGCCGGTCGCCCGCGAACTCGCGTTCAACTTGCGCGATTTCGGGTCGGACGGGGCCTATGGGCATTTCTTCAACGGGCCATCGACCTTCGACATCTCCGCCGACGAATTTGTCGTGCTCGAACTTGAACGGCTGAAGGCCATGCCCGATCTGTTCAACGTCATCGTCATGGTCGTCGTGAACGCAGTCACGCAGGAGCTTTACCTGTCCGCGCGTGACCGTCCGCGCTTCGTGCTTTGCGACGAAGCCGCGCAGTTCATGACCAAGAGCGACGGGCAGGACCTGTCGCGGCTGGCCGAAGCGTTCGCTCAAGGCTATCGCCGGGCACGCAAATACCAGGGCAGCTTCGGCATCGTCCTTCAGTCGATGAACGACCTTACCCTGTTCGGCGGCACGGGACAGGTCATCCTCGAAAATGCGGCGACGCGCTTCCTACTTCAGGGATCGACTTATGACCGCGCGGTTGAAAACAAGATCCTCGATTATTCGGGGTTCGTCCTCGAACTCCTGAAGTCCGTCCGCAACAACAAGCCCAATTACAGCGAGGTCTTCATCGACAGTCCGCTCGGACTCGGCATTGCGCGCCTCGTCGTCGATCCGTTCAGTTACTGGATCAACACCAGCGCCCCCGGCGAGGTCGCAGCGTTCGAGGCACTGATGCGCGCGGGCCGTTCGCCGCTCGAAGCCGTGTGCGAACTCGCCGGCGTCGATCCGAGGGAGATTCTTGGCGAACGGTCTTCGCCTGCGCCCGAGCTGGGGCGCATGACATGAGGCGGAGAACGGGCCACGCCCATCAACTCAAGTTGGATCTGGACGTGATGCTACCGGGCGACCGCACACGCTTCGAGGCAGCTGTCGCGGCGGAAGCCGAACGCCGGGCATTCTATTGGCGCTTTCGTCTCGTTGCGATCGAGACCGTTATGATGTCGGGCCTGGTATTGATCGCGGGCTTACTCATCGATCAGCCAACGAACATCGTTGTCCAGGCGTCGGTGACCGTCGGCATCGCCTGCTTTGCGAGCGGGATGCTGCTGATCTGGCTTTCGAGCGTCGCGAGCGGAGTGATGATCCGGTGGCGCGGGCGGCGCCGGTGAACGGCATCTTCTCCAACGCGCCCTCGCCGGGCGTCATCCGGCTCGTGGTCTCGGGGCTGCTGTTCGGCGTGGTGCAGGCTGCAATCCTGCTCGCTGCCCCCACGGACATCCCATCCCCGAGGTCGCTGATCATCCTCCTCGGTCTGCTGACCCTAGGCTGCTTCATCGGCGCGGTCATCGGCGAAAGCGCGGTCGATCCGAAGGACAGGTGGAGAAATCGCGGTGGACCATGACGCCCAGCGTATCCGGCTCGCGGCCTTGCAGTTCGGGATGTCGATAGGGCTTGTCGCCGCCGCCGTCTTCATAGGCGCGTCAGCGCATGGTCAGACGTCGATCATTGGCCGGACCTGGCCGATTGCCGAGCCCGACGCCCTCGCCGAGATTGAGGCGCGCGCGGCGCGGCAGCCGCCGAGTATCGCCGAGCGGTTCGGGCCACGAGAAGGCTGGAGCGCTATGAAATCCGCGGCCCTCGGCGTCGCGGCGGTGGATCGGCGGCGCACCGTCATCCCCTTTCATACGCTCGATTTCGAAATTCGCTTGCCCGATGGCAAGCTGCTCTACCAGAAGGGCTACACCTTCAATCCCCTTGCCTATGTATCGTTGCCGCAGCGGCTCGTGGTCGTGCATCCGCGTGATATTGGCTGGGCGATCATGCAAGCCCGTCCGATCGACTGGATATTGCTGGCCGGGGGAGAGACAGCATCGACCGATCCGATCGCGCTCGGTGAGAAGGTGGGACGACCGCTTTTCATCCTCGAAGAGCGTATCAGGGATCGGCTCGGACTGACCGTCGCGCCCGTCATCGTGGAGCAGGTTGGGCAGAAGCTCGAACTGCAGGAGTTCGAGATCGAACGTCGACGTCCGATTAAATAGACCGCGCGCCCTTCGCAACGATTGGCCATTGCTCGCTGCCCAGAGCGGAACAATCTTTCGCGTCCTGGCCTTTTGGCGCTTTCATCCAATCCCGAATCGAACAGAGCGCATAACCCGGCACTGCGACCCAGGAGAGCTCTCCCTCGGCAACGAGGACAGGGATCTTCATCTTGACACCCATTCGGCTTCGGCCGGGTGGGTGTCATTTTTTTGATCGTTATTCGACGAAGTTGGCGAGCTTCTTGAGCATCATATCCATCCCGGCGCGACAATCGCCTTCGCTGATCCCGGACGGAACATCCGCCGCCGCTATCGTAACCTTTGTCCCGTCTTTGACTTGCTCGAGTATGGTCGTGATCGACAATTCTCCCTGCGAGGGAGGGTTTGCGATGTCGAAGCGGACGCTCTCGACGATCCGCTCGTCGGGAAGAATTTCCGCGAACCTGCCGTCGACGACACCGGCAACCTTGCTCGATTCGCTCTCCTCTGGCCCCTCCCGCGATTGCTGAAATGCGATGCGGTAAGCCCCGCCCGGGCGAGAGTCGAAATGTTCGATCCGCGCCGTCACACCGCCCGGCAGCCGCCATGCCGGAATCGTCTCGGGGTCGAGCAGCGTGCGGAATATCGCGCGCGGCTTTGCGAGGATGACGCGGGAAGTCTTGTGAGTCGCCGGCAAGGTCATGTCCTTTCCACCTATTGCGACGACGGCCGCCAGAACAAGATATTCCTGCGCCGGCAAACCAGATTCATAGAATACAAACCGGGGCGAAATGACATTCGAGCAGGCCGATGATCAAAGCGCCTTGGGCGATCGCGGCTGGATGCAAGTTCGGCTGGGTCGTCGCTTCGCAATAAATCCGGATAATTCGACAGCTTCCTGAACCTTTCGCAGGCAAATGCGGAACGGCAGCGCCTCTCGTCGGCACGTTTGCGCCCCACCCGTTGTTCAGCAGCGATCACCTCGGCATTCCTGTTTTCGGACAGGGCTGAGATGCGGGCAGATCGCAGCATCGACCGCCGCCTTTCCAATATTCGCTAACCTTCAGGCGTCCCCGAGCGGCGCAACGGAGATCCTATGCTCGCTCGCCCCGTCCATCTCGACACGCCGTCCGGCGCCGAGACACGCGGCGTGGGCACGACCCGGGCGAGACGGCTTAAGCTCGGAGCGCTTGCAGCCACGCTCCTCGTCGGGATCGCGTTGCCCGCAATGCCCGCCCACGCCTCCAAATGCCCCTCGGACACGATCTTCAACCCGATCACCAAGGTGCGCTGGAACTGCATCTTCCCCATCACGATCGGCGGCGTTCGCGTTGGAAGCTACGACAAGCTCGACAAGGCGCTCGACGCGCAATCGGCCTCCAAGCCCTTATGCGCCTGCCGCAACGGCGCGAGCTTCTGGTTCGGCGTGAAGGTGAGCTTCTGGACGCCCAACCGCATGGTCGACGTCGTGACCGAGCCCGGCTGCATGATGGCACTCGGCGTCGATATCATGCCGACGGGTGGCAAGCTGCAGGGCAGCCAGTCGTCGATCTCCGACGGCACCAACACCACCAAGCTCTTCGCCCAGATGCATTATTATCAGGCGCCGGTCTGGAAGATGCTCGACATGTTCACCGATCTGCCATGCATCGAGGAGGACGGGTTCGACGTCGCGATGATGACCGAAGTTCTCCCGACCTGGCAGTCGGGAACATTGGGCGCGATCATCCAGCCTGAGGGCATCCTGTTCGGCAACCCCGCCGCGGGGCTCGCCTGCATGGCGGATAGCGCCGCGGCCGCCGCAGGCAAGGTCGTCGATCCACTCTTCT
Organism: Pseudomonadota bacterium; assembly: GCA_020160755.1. Lineage (GTDB taxonomy): Bacteria > Pseudomonadota > Alphaproteobacteria > Sphingomonadales > Sphingomonadaceae > Sphingopyxis. Next base: position 62,107 of record JAIUPN010000013.1, on the reverse strand, counting down.
GGTGCATGGGAAGCTGGGGCTCGACCTATCCCGTCGCCGGCGACATCCACATGGGCGACCGCGTCGAGGCCTGGGCGGGGCTCGCCGCGCGCGGCACCTTCATGATGGGGCGCATGGGCGCACTCACCATTCACTCGGCCGATGGCTGCTCGTTCAAGCCGCAGCCGATCTGGACCAAGTCCAGATACAAGCTCCAGCTCATGGAGCCGGTCAAAGGCGGCAAGTGTGTCAACATCGGCCGCCCGGGCGCGCTCTGGACCTCGGGCAAGCATGCGCCCGGCAAGGACAACGCCCAGTTCATGCTCTTCGAGAAAGCGATTTGCTGTGCCGGCATTTCGACGCCCTGACCCGGCGCCGGCCGCGGCGCACTCTGACATGGCGCCGATGTCGGCGCCCAGTGATCGCCTTGCGCGCAGCCCGGAATCGGCCCGGTCTGCCCGCCACAGCCCTGGTGGCTCCCGGCAGGCGCGCGAGGCGGGAGCGGCGCCCTGCCCCCTCTCCTTGGGCGCCGCTCCACCCTTAGCCGAAGCGGCCGCCGAGCCTCCAGCGGCGGAGAGCCGCGCCCCGATCCCGCTGCGTCCGCGGGTGAAGGCCGCGCTCACCACCTTCGAAGGCCAGGCGGCGTTTCGGCTCCTCCCGCCCGGATGCGATGAATTCCGGGCGGGAGACCTGTTTCGCGTGGCCCATGGCTCGCGCACCATAGACGGGGACCGCTCATGAACCCGCGGTTCCTCACTCTGCTTTCCCTGTCGGCGATGTTCCCCGGCGTGGCGGCGGCCCAGACGGTCGAGGATCGCGCGCGCGCCGCGGCCGAAGCCTCGCGCGCCAGGAGCAGCGACAGCGAGGCCATCCTCGAAAATTACATCAATCCCGGCCTCGGCGGACAGCCCGTCGCGACGGTCGACAAGAGCAAGAGCTTCACGCCCAACCTCGCGTGCCAGAAGACAGCGAACTTCCTCGAAATCCTGATCCAGCCCGGTGCGGGCGGCAATATCAGCACCGTTCGCATCGCGCGCGACAAGGATATCGATGGCCAGTTCGACAGCGTGTCGACGCTGCCCGTGCCGGTGTCAGGGATCTGCGCCAATGGCGTGATCTCCTGCCGTCCCGGGAGCTGGAGCGATTGCCGCAGCTTTGAGTGGGACGTCGACAGCAGCGGCGACCTCAAGCTCACCGAAGCCCCGATGCCCGCACTCGCCGGCTGCTATTGCGTCAACGACAGCTGCGGCGCGAACCTCGTGATGGGCAATCTGCCGTCGGTGCTGAAAGATCTTGGCGGCGGTGCGGTCGGCGCGCTGTCGAGCCACGATCCGCGCATCGGCGTCGCCGACGCGCGTGTGAACGGCCCCGTCATCCAATATGCCGGCGCGCAATCGACCGCCTGCAGCCCCGACCCGGCCCTGCCCCAGTCGGCCTATCGCGCGAACCCGACCGCGATCCACGGCGACGCCTTTGCCGCATCGCGGTCGAACAGCCTGTTCCAGTCACTCGCCGGCTCGCCCGCGGGCGCAGGTCGCGCCGAGCAGGTCCGGGCCTGCACGATCGAACGCGAAGTCTCATTCCAGCCCCTCACCTATGACGATATCGTCTCGGCATCGGGCTCCATCTACTCGGTTCGCGACTGCGGCGAGGACTGCCGCCGCTATCGCGTCATCGGCGATGGCGATTGCAGTGGGTCGCCGCCGATCTTTACCGCGCACTTCGAAGTCAGCGACGCCGCGAAGCTCGTCTCTGCGCGGATCGTCGAGATGGGGGCCGACGACTGGGTCCAGGGCCGCGTCAACGGCCGCATCGTCGGCTCGGCCGGGCCGCGCCCCTGGCTGACGACGGGGCTTCCCTCGGGCGACTGCCGGACCGACGGCGGCGCGGCGCGCAACTATACGCCCTATGATTTTTCGGCCGACCTCAGGGCAGGTCCGGCGACCGTATCGGCGCGTGTGCGCGGCGGTGGCGGCGGCGCGCCGCTCACCACCGAGTGGGGGCTCGTCGATGTCGAGATCCGTGTCTCGCCCGGCTGCGAGCCCAGCGAGCGGCTCGTCGACCTGTGCGCGGGCACTGGCGGCGATCCGAAGTGCCGGCTCGACAGCGAAAATGTCGACGGCGTCCAGACCTTCCGAAACGGCATCGGAACTGGCCTGAGGCCCCTGCCGCAAACCCGTCTCTTCGGCACCGGGTCGTGCACCGTCCAGCTCACCCGCGATTTCTTCCGCCGCGGGCGCAGCTATAAATGCGTCGTCGACACCGGCTCCATGCCCGAGCCTGATCTCACGCGCGGCGCGTGGATCATCGACCATTCGACCGAGACCATGCTCGCCGACCGCGTCCGGACCGCCGATGGCGGCATGGCGTCATCGACGCGGCCGTTCGCGCTTCCCGATCGCGGCTCGGTCCCCGCATGCGAGGCGATCTGCAAGACACGCGCGCCCAAGGCCAACGCCGATGCCGCGCCCGATGGCGTCGTCGGCGCCAGGCAGACGAACCCGACCGGGTTCGACACTTTCTACCATGTCTGCCGCGCGGATAATGTCTGCCCGGCCGGTCCCGGCGAAACCATCGTCAGTCCGTGCGGCTGTCTCGACGATTTCCCCGAAGCGGTGGTGATGATGCAGACGGTCCGGCTCGCCGGCGCCGATCTCGCTTGCACGGCCACCGCACGATGAGCTGGCGCGATCTTCCCTGGCCGCACCGCGCGGCGTTGATCCTTTTACTGGTCTTGGGGATCGCAATAGGCAGCGCACTGGCCGCCTCGCCCGCGCACGCCCAGCAGATCTGCGCCGCCGATCTCGACGGCAGCAGCGAAGCGGACGGTCCCGGCGAGACGGCAAGCTGCACCGGGACGGCGAACGGCAGCTGGCAATGTCCGCTCGAGCGCACTTGGTGCGCAGCCGAACCCGGCGGCGGCTGGTCGTGTCCGCTCGGCGCCCAATATGGCTGCGAGACGCCGGCGAGCGGCGGCGTTCCCGCCTGCTCGCCGCATAGCTGCATCGATACCGCCGCGAACCCGATCGAGGACGAACCCGTCATCGACGATCCCGGTGCACCAGCCGATGGGCCGGTCGATGCCGAGGGCAATTGCCTCGGCAATATCGAGATCTTCGCGGGCCGCGCGCTGCGCTGCCGACCCGCCGGACTCAAGACCGGCTTCCAGAGCTGCTGCACGGACAAAGGCAAGATCGTCAAGGACGGCATGGGTTCTTCGATCGGATCGACGCAGACCAAGATCGCGATCGCCAAGGGCGTGTTCACCGGCGCCAAGGCCGCTTATGCTGCCTTCCAGGCCGGGGCGACGGCGAGCCAGGCGGCAAGCGCGGGCGCCAATGCGATCATCGTCGGCATCGATCCGACCTCGATCGCGATCAGCCTCGCGATCAATGTGATGATCGATTTCCTGCTCACCTCCTGCGACAGCCAAGATATGGAAGTCGGCATGCTCCGCGGGTCGGGCATGTGCGTCGAGGTCGGCAGCTACTGCTCGTCGAAGATCCTCGGCATCTGCGTCCAGAAATCGCGCAGCCATTGCTGCTTCAACACCAAGCTCGGCCGCATCATCCAGGAACAGGGCCGTCCGCAACTCAAGTCCTTTGCCGATGGCTGGGGGCCGGTGAAGACGCCGAACTGCCGGGGGTTCACGCCCGAGGAATTCCAGGCGCTCGACTTCAGCCGCATGGACCTGTCCGAATATTACAACGAGATCGAGGCCCGCGCGCAGGCCGACATCCAGATCGACATGAAGGATCGTATCGATGCCTATACGCAGGCCATCGGCCGATAGGCCGCGCCCTCTCGCGCTCATCGCGCTCGCCGGGTGCGCAGGGATCATCTTCCCGGCGGCCGCGCAGATCACCCCTGGGACCGACGATCCACCGCCCCCGTCAGCGCGCAGCAAGATCGAGCGCGAAGGCGATGCCGCGATGGACCGGCTGCGCGGCGCAATCTCGCGGCGAAAAGTCGAGCCTGTTCACGGTCCATCGGAGTTGCCGGAGCCGACCGAGGCCGAGCGCCGCCGCGCCTTCGAAGCCCTGCGCGGCCACTCCAAGTCTCCGGCAATGGAATCACGTGCGCGCGACGCGCTCAAGGCCGGCAAGGATCGCTTCGCTGCCGAGCGCGAGGCGATGGCGAAGCGGCTCGGCCAGGCGCTCGGCCTCGAAGCGCCCGACATGAAGGCCATCGCCGATGCGGGGCCGGCGCAAGCGACCAAGGGCTGGGTGCCCGTGCTGTTCGTCTCCTCGTCGATGCCGACGGCAACGCTCAGAACCTATGCCGCGCAGATCGAGAAGGCGCGCGGCGTGATAGCGTTCCGCGGCATGCCCGGCGGCATGACCAAGGTCGCGCCGATGGCGAAGCTCACCGCGGAGATGCTGCGGCTCGATCCGGGCTGCGAAGGCCCGGCCTGCGTGATGCGCGACATCCAGGTGATCGTCGACCCGCTGGTCTTCCGCCAGCACGGCGTCGCCCGCGTGCCTGCGCTCGCGATGATCCCGGGCGATCCGGCGCTCCCCTATTGCGAGCGCGAGGAGGAGAGCCCGCGCGCCGTCCATGTCGTTTATGGCGACGCGGCGCTCTCCGGCCTGCTCGAAGAAATTGCCCGTCTCGGCGGAAAGGAGGAAGTGCGCGATGCTCAGTCACGCCTGGAAGGCTGGTAAGCAGCTCGCCATCAAGCTGAAAGAATTGCCGCGCCGCGCGGCGGTCGCGCTCGGCAGCGAAGGGCTCGGGCAGCCCGCGCGCCCGGGGCGGCTCTGGAAGGCCTGCGCGATCGTCATTCCCTCGGGCCTTTTCGCCTGCTGGGCGATGAACCAGGTGACATGGGTGATGTCGCCGTCGATCGACGCCTGGGCGGTGCGCGCCGCGCCGGGGCCGATCGCCAAGGGCGATCTCGTCATGTTCACGCTTTCGCATCCGCTCGCGGGGCCGAAGCCGGTCGAGGTCACCAAGTTCGCGCTCTGCTTTCCGGGTGAACGTATCAGCCTGATCGAGAAGCCCTCGACTTTCGAGCCCAATGCGCTCGACGGCTGGTATTTCTGCGAAGGCAGGCTGCTTGGCATCAGCAAGCCGTTCGGACGGCACGGCCAGCGGCTCGAGCATTGGCGGCCTGACAATGGGCAGATTCTGCCCGGCACCATCTATGTCGGCTCGCACCATCCGAGCGGGTTCGACAGCCGCTATTATGGCCCGGTGCCGATCGGCGAGCTCAAGCGGATGGAGAAGTTGTTGTGATGCGCGCTTCCCTGCTCTCGCTCGTCGCGCTGGCCGTCGGCGTTGCGGTGCCCGCTGCGGCTCAGCTTTCCCGCACGGCTCAGCCCGAACCCAAGCAAGGCTATTGGTGGTATCAGGCCCCGCCGCCTAAGGATGACGATGCGGACCCCGAAGCGCTGGCGAAGCCCCGGATTCCGCCGATGGCAGAGCTTGCGCGCCTAACGCCGCCGAAGATCCGCAAGCTGATCGAGGCGCAGCGCGACTATGCCGCGACCGTGCTCACGATCGATGCCGTCGCCGATTTCTGGCGCTTGCAGGACTTTGCGAGGCGAAAGGCCCGCGCCTTCGCCGGCGTCACCCAGGTCGCGATGCTTCATCACCCCGAACTCAGCGCCAAGTCCGCCAACCCGATGGTCGGGGACGCGCGTGCCACGATGGGGGCCGAGAAGGAGCAGGTCCGGCGGCACTATCTTCGCGGCCAGGCCGGGCAGTTCGCGCTCGTGATGTTCTCGCGCTCGAGCTGCGGATACTGCCGCGTGCAGTGGCCGATCATCGAGCGCTTCCGCGAGGAAACCGGTTGGCAGGTCACGCTGATGGACATCGACCAGCGGCCCGAACTCGCCACGCGGTTCGGGGTCGAGATCACGCCGACGACGATGGTGATCCGCCGCGGCAGCGCCCAGCGCATGGTGATCGCGAGCGGCGTCGAATCCTATCCGAACCTTTCGCAGACCGCTTACCAGGCGGTGCGGCTGCTGCTCGGCGATATCCGGCCCGAGCAATTCCTGACCGGCGCGGGCGAAGAGGACGGCTTCTTCGATGCCCTGTCGGCGGGGCCGGTCTCTGCGACCGATCCCCGCGCACTCGGCGGCGATCTCGTCACCTCGAGCCTCGAACCTCGGCCATGAAGGCGCGCGCCCTCCTCTCGCTGCTCTGCGTCGGCCTCGCCTTGCCGGCGCTCGCGCAGTCCCCTTCGCGCGAGCAGGCGGCGCGCGCCGCGATCCACCCGGTTGCGAGCGCGGCCGAGATGAACGTCTGGCTCGCGCGCGTTCCGGTAACGCGGTCCTTTCCGCCTAACTTCGCCGAGGAGTTGCGCGGCGCGGGCGGCGCCTTCATCGTCGAGATGAGCACGGCGCCGGGCTGCCTCCCCTGCGCCGACCTCTGGCCGAAGCTCCAAGACCTCGGACGCCGTTATGGCTGGCGGGTTCGGGCGCTCGGCGCCGACGAAGCGATGCTGCGCTCGGGTCGGGTCGGCCTCCCCTGGGTCGGGCATCCCGTAGCCTGGGTACGCCCGGTGAAGGACGCGAACCGTATCATCCCGATCGCGGTCGGCACCGACCATAGTCCGAACCTCGCGCGCAATCTTTATCTGTCCGCCAAGATGCTGACTGGGGTGAAACCCGCTGTCGGCGTGCGTGCGCTTTCCAAGTTTACGGGGATCGTCGGGAACAGTCCGGGAGCGCCATCGCAGCGCAGTGCCAAGCCATGAACACTGCCCGCCTATACCTCCGCGAGAAGTGCATGACCGGCGACCACAACCGGCATCACTTCGACGCCATCGGCAAGCGGGTAGCGCTCGCGGCCGGGATAGATCAGCAATCGCTTCGCGGGCGAGAGATCGTCGCAGGCATGATGAAAGCCGCGTTCAAGCTTGGGTTGCAGGCTCCTCTTAATCTCGATTGCCCAAAGCTCGCCGCCAGGAAGCGTCAGCAGCAAATCGATTTCCGCGCCCGCCGCCGTCCGATAGAAATTGGCTTTCGTCCCCTCCGGGGCAGCGGCGGTCAGCGTTTCGATGACGAAACCTTCCCAACTTGCCCCCGCGATGGGATGGCCGAGAATATCTTCGTAGGACGAAAGCCCAAGCAGTGTGTGAACGAGTCCGCTGTCGCGGACATAAATGCGCGGCGATTTGACGAGACGCTTGCCTGCGTTGCTGTGCCACGGCTCGAGACGTCGGACCAAGAGAAGATCGACCAGAAGATCGAGATATCCAGCGACCGTCTTGCCGTCGACGCCGAGGCTCCGGGCAAATTCGGCCGCATTGAGAAGGCCGGATTGATGATGTGCGAGCATCGTCCAGAAACGGCGGAGTGTCTCGGCCGCGATGCGGGGACCGAACATTGGAATATCGCGTTCGAGATAGGTGCGGATAAAATCCTGCCGCCATCGCTGGCTTGCCCGATCGCTCGCCGCAAGGAAGCTATCGGGAAATCCGCCGCGTACCCAAAGCCGGTCAATTTGATCATCGCCGACTTCAAGCCCGTCGAGCGGACGCATTTCGAGGTAGCTGATACGTCCGGCGAGACTCTCTCCCGACTGGCGCAGAAGATCGATCGATGCCGAGCCGAGGAGCAGGAAGCGGCCTGTCCTTTGGCCTCTACGCCGACCGGCGTCGATCAGCCCGCGCAAGATCTGGAACAGTCCCGGCAAACGATGGACTTCGTCGAGGATGACCAGCTTGTCCGCATGTCCGGCAAGATAAAGTTCGGGTTCCGCCAGCTTGGCGCGATCCGCATCGGACTCGAGGTCGAGGTAGATCGAGGGTCTGGATTCGCCGATTTCAACCGCGAGCGTGGTCTTGCCGACCTGTCTTGGGCCGATGAGCGCAACAGCTGGCACTTCGGCCAACCTTTCCGCCAGTTCCGTCGAGATACGGCGATCAATCATCCTTGCATTTATGGAGTTCTATTCCAGTTTTGCAAGGTTAATTTGCATAACATGCTGATCATGGCGAACCCGGCCCGAGAGGATTGAAAGGAGCAAGTCATGCCAAAATCCCGCCAGATGATCGCTGCGCTCACTACGCTATCAGCTATGGGAATGGCCGCGCCGGCTCATGCCCAAAGCTGGGCCGAGCATTGGTTCGACAATGTGACCTACACCTCGCCCGGCAGCTTCGAGGATCAGGCGCGCGGCTATGTGACCGCGGGCGGCTTCTCGGGCCGCGTCGACGTCCACAACGATTACCTCATGAGCGTGACGTTGCCGAAAGTGCGCGCCGGCTGCGGCGGGATCGACATGTTCCTCGGCGGCATGTCCTTCCTCGATCCCGAGTATCTCGTCCAGAAGCTGGAAAGCATCCTGCAGGCCGCGCCCGCCGTCGCCTTCCAATATCTCCTCGAAACCCTCGACGAGAAGATGGGCAACATCATCTCAAAGATGGAGGCGGCGACCAACTATCTGAACTCGATCCAGGTCAACGACTGCCGCCTCGCCAACCGCATGGTCCAGATCGCCAAAGGCGACGACAATATGTCGGGGATCATCGAGGAGATGACCGGTTACCGCTCCATCAAGCAGGGCTATGCCAAAAGCTATCAGCAGAGCCGCGAGAAGATCGAGGCGAACAACAACAATCCGACTGAGGATCTTCGCGACGCGCTCGCCAACTGCCCGCGCGAGGTCACCGACATCTTCCGCACTGGCTCCCTGCTCGCGCATGCAGCAACGCGCGTCGGCGCGGGCGAATGGACCGGCGTCATGCGCGCCCGCGTCGGCGACGTCTATATGCGCTGGGATCAGGCCGACAAGGTGCCGCTCTTCTCGGCGATCCCCGCCTGCCCAAGACAGGATACCGAGAGCGTCGAGGATTTCCTGACCGGGCGCGTTCAGTCGCGCGCGCTCAACGTGCCGCCGACAGGCGCCGACTGTTCGACAGACGGGCCGGGCCGCGGCGCGCTGATCCTCGCACGCGAGCGGATGCAGGCCATCGCGACCAAGATCCGCACCCGCGCCGCATTGACTGCCGAAGAACGCCAGTTCGTCGCCAATGTGAAGACGCTGCCGATCTACCGGATGCTCGAATGGGGCGTGCGCGAGGGCGTCGAGGAGTCGGTGATCGGCGACACCGACGAGCTCGTCGCCCTCACTCTCGCCTACCAGATGCTCAACGACCTCACGCGCAGCATCGACTTTGCGCTGTCGAACGCCGAGCGCGGTACGAACGCTGCCGGCGCCGCCGATGCGGGCAATACGAACATCTGCCAGACGCGCATACTCACCAAGGGTATCGAGCAGCTTCGCGACCTCCGCGAAGAGGTGCTGCGGCAGCGCGCGCAGATGCGCCAATCCTATATGGCCGCGCTGAACCAGGCGAACCTATCGGCTAACTATGCGGGCCTCGTCCGCCAGCGCGACCGCGATGCGCGCGACGCCGCCGGCGCTGCCGCCAACCGCAATCGCTGACCGCCGTGCGCGCCCGCTCCCCTTCCGCGCTCGTTGCCACCTTGGTCGCATTGCTGCCCGCTCCCGCGCTGGCCCTCGAGACGAGCTTCCACACCTATGACGGGTTCAACGAGACGGTCGACGCGTTCCGCCTCGTGTCGATGATCTTCGCCGATCCGCGCTACGAGACGCTGGTGCTGATCGTCGCGGTCGCGGGCATCGCGCTCGGCGCGCTGCTGGCGAGCGTGCGCGGCAACGGCATGGGGATCGTCGCCTTCGGCTTCCAGACGCTCGTCGGCGTCGGCCTGTTCATCGGCATGGTATCGACGACGGGCACGGTCCATATCTATGACCGCGTCCGCAATGCCTATCAGCCGGTCGGCGACGTCCCGAACCTGATCGTGCTGGTGGCGGGCGTCACCAACATGATGGAGCGCGCGATCGCCGAGACGATCGACGACAACACCATCGATCCCAATGCCAAGCTCGAGTTCGGCGCCGGCGGTCACAGCTTCGACCTGTTCCTCAACGCAGTCAGTCCACGCGGCCCCATGACCGACACTTTCCTCGACGCGACGATCAAGGATTATGTGCGACAATGCTATCCGGTCGCGCGCGTGTCGCCCGCGTACGGGATCGATGACGATCAGCTCTTCCGCACCACGACCGATCTTCCCGCGGCCTTCGCCGCGATGGCAGGTCCGGCGACTTTCAGCACAGTCTTCACAGCCAGCGACAAGGGCGGCACGACGGTCAGCTGCACTGCAGCGTGGGAGCATATCTCGAGCCGCCTGTCCGACCCCGCGCTGTTCGAGGATTACAGTCGGCAGGTCTGCGAACGCACCGGCTATGACGTCTCCGACGCGGGACAGCTCCAGCGCTGCCGTTCGAACCTCGGCGCGCTCGGCGACAAAATGCTGGGAACGCCGCTGACGCTCCAGCAGCTCATGACGAATATCAACCTCGGCAATGCCGTCGGCGACGTGCTGTTCGAGGACAGCCCAGCGACCGCCGCGCGCGTGATGGCGAACCGCGCAGTTGTCTCGAGCGGCCTTGCGACCATGTCGACGGCGAACGAGTGGATGCCGACGATCCGCGCGACCGTGTTCGGAATCATGCTGTTCATGATGCCGATCGCGCTTCTCTTCATCCTGACACCTATCAACCTGCGCGTTGCGAGCTTCGCGCTCGGTCTCTTCGTCTTCGTCGCGATGTGGGGCGTGATCGATGCGGGCATCTATCAGCTCACCCTCGGCCGCGCGATGGATGTGCTCGCCGAGATGCGCTCGAACCATGTCGCGGCAAACGCCTGGATGCTCGCGCCCGGCTCGGCGATGAAGGCGCTTGCCATCTTCGGCAGTTTCCGCACGGCCGCCGCCGGCCTCGCCGGCGCATTCGTGTTCACCGTGTTCCGCTTCAGCGGGAACGTCTTCACTTCTTTCACCAGCGGCGCGCTCGGCGTCCAGGGTCAGGGCACCGCGGCAGCGACGCCGATCATGACACACGAGGGCCGCGCCCAGGCGCTCGAGGCACAGGCATCCGCGACCGGCACCACGGCGCGGCGCAGCGCAGCGTCGAGCTTCGGGGATTTCGGGGATCGCTCGACCTTCGGGACCAACCGGGCGTTCGGCGCGGCCGGAGGATATCTCGCCGATCGCACTCCGAGCGCGGCGGGCATACCGGCGTTCGGGCTTGGCGCGACCGATGCGGCGCGCGACCTCGGCGGGCTCGCCCCTGCCCTCGTGGGACGCGACATCACCCATCCCGCGACCGCTGCGGCCGTGCGTGCCAACGCGACGACCGCCGCGATCCACAATTTTGCCGAGAAGGACGCGCTGCGCGGTCTCGGCACCAGCTATTTCGGCGAGGGGCAGGCAGGAGAACAGGCCTTTGCGCGCTTCGCGCAGAACCTCGTCCAGTGGAAGGCCTTCGGCGACACACGCGCCTATGACATGATGTTCCAGGGCGCGCAGCGGCATTTCGAGCGCAATGGCTATTCGGGCAAGGATGCCGAACTCAAGGCGTCGACCGTGATCGCGCAAGCCTCAGCCGACCCGACCTTCGCGAAGCTCACGGCCAATGCCTTCGACCAGGAGCAGATGCTGCGGAACGACCTCACCGCCGCGCAGGTCAATGTCGGCGCGATGGAAGGCCGGCGCGACTATGCCGGCGACAATGTCGCCGCGGTCGAGCGCGGCAATGTCGCGACCGAGCAGGCGTATAGGACCGGCAGCAACGAGGGTCAGCGGAACGCCGCCGCGATGCTCGGCCTTCCCGTCGACGAGACCGCGCGGCGCATCTCCTTCATCAACACTCTCTCGGGCGAGGCGCGCTCCTCGGCCATCTCCTCCCTCTCCCGCGCGACGGGCCGCAACGAGGCGCAAGTGATGCGTGCGCTGGAAACCTATAACGCCTCGGTCCAGCTCGGCACCGCCGACGGTGCGACCGCCGAGGCCGGACGCGAAGGCACCAGCGTCTATGGCCGCACCCGCGAGGCCGCAGGCTATGATTTCGCCGAACGGTCGGGCAAGCTCGATGCGCAGCGCGAGATCGGTCATTCGGGCGTGCGCGGCGCGGCGCGGATCGGCGAGCAGCGCCGGCAAAGCGACAATTTCGGGTTTGCGGAAGGCGCTGCGGCCGCCGGCGTTTCGACGCGCGAGGCGGCGCAGCTCGATGCTTTCATCGGGGCGCTCGGCCGCACGGCAGGCAACCAGGTCGACATGGCCGAGGGCGGTGCGGCGGGCATCGCCGATCGGGCGCGCAACGAGCGGCTGACGAGGATCGTCGACAATGAGCGGCTCACGCGCATGCAGGGGCTGCTGCGCAGCGAAGGCATCAACATGACGAAGCGCGAGCTTGCGATGGCGCAGAATGGCGATCTCAATCTCAATGTATCGCCCGATGTCGCACGCCAGCTCCGGGCGGCGGGACTTATCAACGACAGCCAATATGGCGCGATCGCCGACGGCGGCCGCGCGCGGTTCAGCTTTGCGGATAATGACCTGCTGGTATCGAGCAGTACCGGCTTCTCGCAATCGGCGCGCAGCGACACCAGCACCAAATATGAGGCGGGCAAGCAGGCCGGCCCCGACACGATCGAGAATATGCTGAGCAGCGAGCAGGGCCAGGCGATGATGGCGAGCTGGCTCAAGGGCGGGTTCGAGATGGACCGCAACGGCGAGTGGCGGCTCAATCCTCAGGTGGCCGATACGCTTCAGCGCGATCTCTCCGCCATCATGGCGCAAACGGGATGGCAGCGCTCAATAGTGCGCACCGCGCAAGACAACGTGTCCATGGGCACCTCAGTCGAAGGAAACTTGGGAGCGAGCGCCGAAAGCGGTGACTACGCCTCTCGCAGCGGCGGGCCGAAAGGAAGCCCGCGGACATCCACGTCGTCAATAGGTCGCGTGTCCGGCGGCGTGGGCTTCAACAGCACGGACGTGGGCGTAAGCAATGAAACTGCCCAAGCCTCACTCGACATCGTAAATTATGATGTTCGGGGAGCAATTACCGCAGCCGAGCGCGCAGCGGCGCGCTCGGCGACCCCCGAAGCCACTTTCACTCGCGAACTGCACCGCCAAGTTCTTGGACAGGAGGGGATACGGGATCGCTATCTTGGACAAGCTGATTCCGCACGCGGTACAGCTGACGTCACTGGCCCGATGACTTCGCTTGAACAATCGACGATCCTCAGCAAGGGGAGGTTTTCTACGGATTTGGCGAACGGCCCATTCGACGGCGATAACAACCGCAAGTAGGGCTAGTATCGACGTCCCGGATGCTGAAGGCTGTTGGGATTGCCGATGTAGAGACCGCCGGATCGAGGGTCGTAGATATCCACAGACCAATGTGGACCGGGGCGTTCCCGCCACTCATCCTCCATTCTCATCTGCAGGAGCTCTTCAATCTCTTCATCCGAAAGTGGATCGCCAACCAGCGGCCTTTCGAGCCATGCGCGAGCAAATCCGAACCCCAGAACAAGCAGCGGCGTAAGCGGGAAGAAAAGGACATACAGGTAGCCAGCGAAAGCGCTCTCGAAGAACGGCCGAAGGGCCGGGATCTTCAACGAAGCTGCCGCCACCGCCCAATAGATCGGGATCGTTGCCCACCAGAGCTTGGCATACCACGGGCGCCACAGCCAATCGGCGGCAGCGGGCCGCGGAATTTCCGGTTCCGGGATCGCTGAAGAAGGGTTGTTCTGCATGGCTTGCCTCGCATTCGAATATACCATGCATGGCGACGCATGGGAATTCGGAGTGGTGCTGAAATCGAACGAATTTCCTCGGGAGTCAGGCGACACGTGCCCCTGGCCGATTTCGATTGCTTCGCTCGCCACGCTCTCTCTCCTCCCTCCGTTTGCGATGAGTGAGACGAAAGCTAATTCTTCCAGACCGGCGATGCAGCCCTGTTTGCCACGCAATCATCGAAGATGCACCGAAGAGTTGCCCGCCCGCGTGCCGAAAGCGCCACATTTGTTCGCCGTGCATCGTGAGGATCTCGTTGGCGTTCGACGATCGCGCGCGCTTCGAGACTTTGGGTCAGGCGAACCGCCGTTGCGATCGAAACGCCGCTCGCATAGCCGAGGCTGGATACGGACAGTCGTTTGCTGGCGGCCTCGGCTGAATAAAGCTCGAGCAAGATGATCCAGCTTGCAGGGCTCAGGCTGATTTCCCGGATATAGCGATCCATTATTCGCCGCTCCATGAGCAGCTCGCGGCAGAAACGCAGCCGACGGCCTTCAACATCGTGAGCCGGATCATCTTGATGTGCCGCGACATCCGACATGCGCCCAGACAAAGCCCCTGCGTTTGCGGGCGCAAGAAGCCAGACAGGCGGACGCCGCAGACGAAAGCTGCGGCCCGATGCGTGTCTTGCAGAGGCTCGAATATTGGCACCGCCAAAATCGAGCCCCCCATTTGCTTATGAAGAGGTTGCGAGACGTTTGATTGCGGTCGTTAAAACCGCCCGGCTGGCTGGCAGGTTGATGAACGGCACTAAAGCTGATAAGCGTATAACCACTTAAGCGACTGTGAGGATCGGTAGACGATGGGCGAAGTAATCCGCTGGACGGTGAATGTCGCACCGGAAACCGACATCGATGTCCGAACCTATCTTGCACAGCGCGGCATGAAGAAGGGCGATCTGTCGCGCTTCATCGAAGAATCGGTGAAATGGCGCCTGCTCGACCTGACGCTGGCCGAGGCCCGCGCCGGTTTCGATGACCTGTCACCGGACGAGATGGATAGTCTGATCGACGAAGCGGTTGCCGACGCGCGTCGGAACTGATGCATGCGCGTCATTATCGACACCAACGTGCTCGTCAGCGCCCTGCTGCATGAACGGTCCCTGCCCTACCAGCTGATTGCCCTATGGCGTCAGGGCAGGATCGCGCTGATCACATCTGCCGAACAACTGGAAGAACTTCGGCGCGCCACTCGCTATCCCAAAATCCGCGCCCGGCTAAATCCTTCAGTCGCCGGACGATTGGTCAACGAATTGAAAGGCGCCGCCACAACGGTCGAAGATCTGCCCGACGTTTCGGTCAGCCGCGATCCATGGGACAATTATCTGCTGGCGATGATCGAAGCGGAAAAAGCCGGATATCTCATCACGGGTGACAAGGCTGACCTGCTGAGCCTGGAGCGCCACGCCGGGGCGCAGATCGTCACTGTAAGGCATTTCCTGAAACTGATCACGGGCAGTGACCCAGGCATTTAGCTGCTTCCTGCAGCCTTCTTCAAATCGGCGATATGTGCGCCGCAGACCGCCTCGACGATGGCGCGCAATCTCTCGGCTGACGCAGCAAGCGCTTCCAGGTCGGCAGCGCTGATTTCGTAACTGGCAGAGTATCGAGCTTCAACGTAGGCGCGTTTCAACAATTCGAAGCGGCGGCGGTCAATCTTGCTGTCGCGAGGCCAGGCTTCGACCAGGCGAGGCTCGCGGCTCTCTGCGAGCGATCGCAGGAACTTGATATTGTGAGACCGTGGGAAATAAAGCGTCGTCGTCAACAGGAAACATGCGTAAATGGTCTCGACGGCCTGGTGTAGATTGAACGCTATCTTGTTGAGCCAGTCCTGATCCAATTCTTGATCGCCTGCAAGCTGAGCCATTTTCATCCAGTTCTGCGCTGATTTGACCTGCTTGTCGAAATACCCCACGGCCATTTCATAGGCATCGACTGGCGTCAGCGGCTTCGGCGTTGCCAAAGGGTGGTTCGGCAGGTCGTAGAGCAAGATTCCATCGCGGATGATGTCGACCCAGAAATATTCGCCGCGGCTGAGCGCGCGGTTCACGTCGGCGAGCGTATGGACGATGATGTTCAGCGTCCGCCCGACCTCAGGGTCGCGGAGGATCTTGTCCTCGGCAATATACCAATGGTCGGAGATATCGGTGAGATCCTCATGGCTCACGATGATCAGCAGGTCGAAATCGGACTGATAACCGTTCTCCGGCTCATCGACCCAGTCGTCGCGGGCATAGCTGCCAAATAGGATGATCTTCAGTATCTTGCCGTTGCGCTTGCCAGGCTGCGTCGCGCGCTCGATCGACCGCGCGAACTCCTCCATGAGCACCGCCTTGATGCGTTCGAGTTCGCCCTGCTGTTTTGCTGGAAGGTGGTCGATTTCTGTTTTCATGTTCGCCCTGCGCTTCGCAACTGCCGCAGCCCCTTATGCCGCGCTGTCGTCGCGGAAACGATCCATCTGATGCATGCGTTCGTGAAGGATCGTCACGATGCCCGCCGTTCCGTCGCCAAGCAAACGCCAATAGACATAATGATGTTCGCACTTGGCGTAATGTCCATCAACACCGAATTCTGCCGGAATAGCCCGCCAAAGAATCTCCCGCCTGGCGATCCGACCAAAGCAGTCGAAGAGACCCCGCACATAGGCTTCTGCCTGCGCATCTCCCCACTTCTCCCGCGTATAGGCATAGATTTCGTCGAGACGCTGCCCGGCGATCGCGGAAACCCGAAAATTAGCCATCGTCAGTTCCGGCGCGCCCGGCCAATCACTGTATCGGCATCGAGAGGAACGAAGTCGGAGTCCGGCGCGGCGAAGGCCCGATGCAATTCGGCCTTCAACCGAGCGAACTGCTCCGCTTCCGCGCGCTCCTTGTCGCGCCGAATGAGATCGCGGACATATTCGCTGACATTCTCATAGGAGCCGTCGTCGCCAACATTGGCCGCGACGAAATCGCTCAGCGCGCCGCCAATACGGACATTCAGGGTCGTTTGTTTGTTCATAAAAACCTCGCGTCCGTCACAATGTAGAGGAATATTATGGACAATCAATCCTGATCACCTTTACCCGGCTTTTCCAGCTACCGTCCCATCTAGTCGCCGCTGCTTCGCCGCCGAAAATAGACGCATTCGCGAGCAGGTTGGGCAACCGCCTCGAAGCCGGCATCGAGCCAGGCACGTCGATGGGGAGGCTCTGCTTCCGAGACCTCTGCCGCCGACCACCAATCGGCACCGAACGCCGCGCGCGGAAGAACAGCGCCAATGATGCTCTCGATATGTGAATAGCTGAGCTCGATGCCATCGGCATCGTGGCGAACCCTCCATCGCCTAAGGAAGGCACCCAACGCATCATATTTTCCCATGGCGCCATTTTCAGGACGGAGGCGTATCGCAGTCAAAGGCGCGGCCTCCAATAGAGCCAGATCTGCCACCACGGCGGGGGCGGCGTGGTGATCAGGATATGGACGGCGCGCGCAAAGGCCTTCTCGATCTCGTGAATGCCCATGCCGTGTCTTTCGGCCAATTCCTCATAGCCCGCATTCTCGAACCGGATTGCGAGAAAAATGGCGCGATCGAACGGCTCCATTCGGCGGATCGCCCGGCGCGCGATCCGCAGCCGCTGACTCCCGCTCCCGTCGCTGGACATGATGATCCTCCTGCCAGATCGGCAGCCTGAGCGGCTGCCATCACCTCTCCGGCTCCCCCTTCCCTCCCTGAATTCCGGACGAGAGGTACGGGCGCACCACAGTTGGTTTTTCGAGTGTCCCGTCCCGATGTTGCCGGGTCCGGCGGAAGTCTTGCTCTTGGAAAGCAATCGGTTATGTTCACCGGGCATCGGGCTGGCAGGCGGCGCGATGCCGGGGCTTGAGAACCCTTTGAGCAAAAACACCTGTTCGCCATCCTGTCCGGGTGGCCGTCGCGTATGTACAAGCCTTCGGGCTAAAGGCGACGGCGCACGCGCCTCAAGTGTGTTCTCAACACCCGGCTTTGGGCCGCCTTTCCTCCCGTCCGGGAAGGCGAGACAATGAATTATGACGAAAAGGCTGCCGAGGCGCGCCGGCGAGCGGAGCCCGCACTTCAGTTCGAAGTCGACGACTGGGGCAACCAGCAAAAGACCGCCGCAATCGAGGCCATGTATCAAGAGCACCAGACGCAGCTTTCCCGGTTCCTGCGCCGACGGACGAATTCGCAGGATGTCGGCGATCTGGTCCAGGAGTGCTTCCAACGCCTTGCCGCGAGCGGCGCGGATATTGTGTCGCGGATTGAAAAGCCCGGCGCCTATCTGGCGCGCGCGGCACGCAACCTGCTCATCGAACGCGCCCATGTCGACCGGCGTCGCTTCGCCTCGGCGCACCATGAATATGACGATACCGAGCATCCAGGGTCCGACCCGCACGCCGCGCTCGAAGCAAGGGACATGATGCGCCGGGTCGAGGATCGTCTTGAGCGCCTGAAACCGAAAACGCGCGACATCTTCCTGATGCACCGGTTCGACGGTATGACCTACGCCGAAATCGCGGCTGCAACAGGAATGAGCGAGAAGGGCGTGGAAAAGCAGATCGCCAAGGCCATGACGGCCATCCTTCGCGTAAAAGGTTCGCGGTCATGAGCCGCGAGGTACAAGCGGGAAAATGGTTCGCGCGCATGCGCGCGAGCGATGCGGCGGTTGATCGCGCGAAGTTCGATGCCTGGATGGCCGATCCCGAAAATGCCGCCGCCTATGCCGAGGCGGAAAGACGCTGGGCGGCGCTCGATGTGAATGTCGCGGACCGGATCAGGGCGCGTGCGCCGCGCCCTTCCGCGTCACACCGGTTGCGCTGGGCAACGGCTGTCCTTCTCGTCGTCATGCTTGCCCTCGGAGGCGCCTGGTATGCCGGACGCGCCGGGACCAGTCCGCAAATAGCGACCCGGTCCGTCGAGGGCGAAGCCGTTCGGCTGGCCGACGGCACCTTGGTTGAACTCCTCGACGGAGCCAAGGTCGAGACCAAATTTTCAGAACGTGAGAGAAAGGTCGTCATGACCGGCGGCCGTGCCCGTTTCACCGTCGCGCACGATGCATCCCGGCCCTTTCGCGTCGTCGCCGGCGGATCCGAAATTGTCGCACTCGGCACCATTTTCGAAGTCGATCTGACACGACCCAACCCAAGCATCCGGCTGGTCAGCGGTTCGGTCGATGTGCGGGCGACAGCGCCCGGCGGACGCACGGTCAGACTGAATCCCGGCGACACGGTCGAGGTGCGAGGCAGCGAAACGCTTCATCTGGCGCGCGGCGCCGCCGCTCTGTCGGCGCCCGACACGACGATGACGCTGCCCGTGGCGAACATCCCACCGACACCTCGGGTCGTCGCCGACAAATTGCCGCTCAGCGAGGTCATCGATCAAGCAAACCGGGTGAACAGCAATCCGATCCGGCTGGCCGATCCCGCGCTCGGATCGCTTGAGGTCACGGGCCGGTTCGTTGTCACCGACAGCGCGTCGCTCGCGCGCAAGCTCAGCGCGGTTTTCGGGCTCTCGGCCCATGAGAGTGGCGGAGCCATCATTTTGTCCCGAAAAAAAACGGGGGGATAATTCAGCCGGCCTCGTCTCGCCCTTCCAGACGGCCATCACGGCCGCGCGGGAGGGAAAGATGAGAGTGAGACTTCTGGCAGCGATACTGGCTTCGACGGCTGCGACGATTGGGCTTTCAGTGCCCGCCGCCTCGGCTGAGACGGGCCAACAAAGCTATGACATCGCGCCGCAGGATCTGGCGGACGCCTTGCGGCAATATTCCGAGCTTTCGGGCCGGGACGTCATCGCCAATTCCGAGATTGTGGCGCGCAAAAAAAGCGCCCGGGTCAGCGGTACCTTCACCGCCGATGCGGCCCTGGCGCAGCTTCTGGCCGGCACCGGACTGGTCGCCGAAAGCGTGGACGGTACGCTCGTCATTCGCGAGGGAAAGGGCGACAAGTTCGCCGAACGTTGGGCAACTCGCGGGACCGAGCAGAGTGATGATGCCCAGATTATCGTCACCGGTACGCGCATTCGCGGAGCCGGTCCGGTCGGCTCACCCGTGACGATCGTGGATCGCGATGCGCTTGACCGGAGCGGGCGCTCGACGCTCGCCGACTATCTTCAAACCATCCCGCAGAATTTTTCAGGTGGCCCCGGCGAGGCGACATTTGGCGCGACCGCGCGAGGCAATGCGAACACAAATCTCAACTTCGGGTCGGGGATCAATTTGCGCGGTCTTGGCAGCGCCTCTACGCTCACCCTGTTCGACGGCGTTCGCCCGGCCATGGGCGGTGCCTGGGGTGCGTTTACCGATCTCTCCTTGATCCCCTCGTCCGCGATCGACCGTATCGAGATACTGACCGACGGGGCGTCGGCCATTTACGGTTCGGACGCGGTAGCAGGCGTCGTCAATCTTCGCTTCCGCAATCGCTTCGAAGGTGCGGAGACGCGCATGCGAGCCGGGACGGCGGACGGCGATTTCAGCGAGATGCAGATCGCCCAGCTGCTCGGCAAAAAATGGAACAGCGGTCACCTCGTACTCGCCGCCGAATATTACAGCCGCGGCAACCTGCCCGCAACGAAGCGGCGCTTCACCAGCGAAGATCTGCGCCCCGTAGGCGGCCCCGACCTTCGGTCGAATTTCGCCAATCCCGGGACGATCCTTGCCGCCAATGGCCGCGTTTTCGCAATTCCCCCTGGACAGGACGGGCGGGGCCTCACCGCGGCCGATCTGATCGAGGGGAGCTTCAATCGCGCCGACGCGCAGCGGCTCGTCGACATCCTGCCGCGCCAACGCAGCCTCAGCTTCTATGCCTCAGCCGAACAGGAGATCGGGGCGATCACCCTTTTTGCGCGGGGTCTCTATGCGGACAGGCGTTACCGTGTGAACCAGCGCCGGTTCGGACCCGTTCCCGTCACCGTCACGAGCGCCAATCCCTATTATGTCGATCCGATCGGCACCGGTCAGCCGATCACGGTATTCTACGACCCGTCGGCCGATTTCGGTCCCGAGGGCGCGCGCGGTAGAGCGCGCGCCCTCAACCTCTCAGGCGGGGCACGCGCCAATGTTGGCGACTGGTCGCTCGAGATCAGCGGCGGCTACGGCCTGCAGCGCGAGCGCGCCGACGACATCAATATCATCCACATCACGCGCCGCTCCGAGGCGCTCGTATTATCCGACCCGGCAACAGCGCTGAACGTGTTCGGAGACGGCGCGGTCAATGATCCGGCGCTTGTCGACAGACTTCGCGGCGGCCTTGTCTCGCGGGTGCGCTCGCGAGTCTGGACGGCGGCTCTGCGCGCGGACGGCAGTTTGTTCGATCTTCCCGCCGGCACAGTGAAACTCGCCGCCGGCGCCGAGATTCGCGGCGAACGCCTCGACTATACGTCGGTCTTTGACCTCTTCGGTAACAGCACAACCACCTCGCGCCTGCCCGGGCTTCCGGGCAAGCGCACGGTTCGAGCCCTTTATGGCGAGTTGGTAATTCCCATCTTCGATGCAGGGACGAGCCTCCCGGGTGCGCTGCAGCTGTCGCTCGCCGGACGCCATGAGGATTATTCGGACGTCGGCAGCACGAGCAACCCCAAGCTGGGTCTGCGCTGGACGCCCGTTCGGGGCGTGGTGGTCCGGGCCTCCTATGGCCATTCCTTCAGGGCACCCTTCTTCACCGAACTGGTCGGCGCCGCCAATGCGACCTACCAGCCCGTCTATCTGCCCGATCCTCAATCGCCGACCGGCCAGACGCTGGCGCTCGCGCTACTTGGTTTCCGTCCCGACCTTGGCCCCGAGAAGGCGACGAGCTGGACGGCGGGCGTCGACCTCGAACCCGTCGCCCTGCCGGGGTTGAGGCTTTCAGCCACCTGGTTCGACATTGCCTATCGCGACCGTATCGCGAGCGCCTCCTTCGATATTTTCAACTTCCTCGCACGGCGGGATGTCTATGGCGAGCTTGTCGACGAGACGCCCGACCCGGCGGAGGTCGCTGCCTATTTCGCAAATCCGAACCTCAGAAATCCGCTCGGTGTCCAAGCTTCGGATATCGAGGTCATCGCCGATGCGCGAACTTTCAACCTGTCGCGGGTGACGATCCGCGGCCTGGATTTCGACGCTTCCTACCGCCATTCCATTCCGAATGGCGCGCTCACGCTTTCGCTGGGCGGATCTCGCCTGTTCAGCATCGACCAGCAGGTCACGCGCTCCGCGCCAGCGATCAACGCGGTCGGGACGCTTGGCAATCCCGTGAAGCTCCGCCTGCGCGGTCGCCTCGGCTTCGAGGCGGGGCCCTTCGACGGCGGGCTGTCGCTGCTCCATATGTCGGGTTATCGCAACCAGACCGCGACGCCTGCCGAAAAGGTGAAGAGCTGGACGACATTCGACCTCCAGCTCGGCGCGCGCATCGCTGGCGCTCCAGGTGGGCGAGCCTTCCGCCTGGCACTCAACGTCAACAATCTCTTCGATCGGGACCCGCCTTATGTCCTTTTCAGAACGGCGACCTCGGTACTCGGCTATGACCCCGAGCAGGCGAGCGCTGTAGGGCGAACGATCGCGCTGCAGGGGATCGTAACATGGTGATGCTGGCGGCGGCGATGGCCGCCGCCACGCCGCTCGTCACCGTCGAGGATATTGTGGCGACACGCGACATCAGCGGCGTCACCATATCGCCCGACGGCCGCTGGGCTGCCTATCGTGTGAGCGAGCCTTCGGTGGCCGAAAACCGCGTTGCACTTGGCTGGCATATCGTTGGGGTCAATGGCGGCGACCATCGCCGCGTCGCGGATGGAGGCGCGGCGAGGTTCAGCTTTGCCGGCACGCTGATCGAGAATGCGCCCATATGGGACGCGGATTCGAAAGGCTTCCACTTTCTTGCGATGCAGGACGGCGCGGTCGGCGTGTGGTCGTGGCGCATGGGCGGCAAGGCCCGGCTCGCGATTTCCGATCCTGCCGACATCGTCGATTTCCGGTTGGCGGACGATGGTCGCCGCGTCATCTATCATGTCGGCGCGACGCGAACCCAAATCGCGGCGGCGGAAAAACGAGCCTATGATGAGGGGGTCCTCGTCGATCCAACGGTCGATGTCATGCAGCCGTTCGCCGGCGGCGCGATCGTCGACGGGAAGCGGGTCATGCAGCGGCTACGGGGAGGATGGTTCGAACGCGTACGCCTCCTCGCGGACACGCCGCTGACGGAAAAATCGGCCGAGGTCGGAGGGACCGGCAATCCCCATCGTTCGATGCCGCGAACATCGACGATCGGGCAGCATGTCATCGCCCCCAATGGCGCGGAAGCAAGGATCGTTCGCGATAGCGGCAAGACCCGGGTTGCAGTGTCGCAGCCCAGTCAGCCACCTCTCGAATGCGATATCGCGGCCTGTGCGTCCCCCCGGCTCCGCGCACTTGGCTGGCGCCCCGACGGCAAAGCGCTTTTGCTCTTCGAGGCCAGTCCGGGATCCGAAGAGACGATTTCGGTGTGGCGTCTGAATGGCAAAGTGCCTGAACGGCTCGCGATCACAGAAGGGGCGCCCTTCTCGCCGTTCAATCCCGAGCGCTGCGCGATCGGGTCCGCCTTCCTTGTCTGCGCCGAGGCTTCGGCCATCTCGCCGCCCAGCCTCGTTCGCATCGACTATGACGGCGGAGCACGGAAATTATTGGCGGACCCCAATGCTGATTTGCGGCGCAAGATCGCCACGAAGGCCACGCCTATGTCCTGGTCGATCGCCGGTGGGCAAAAATTCACCGGCATCCTCCTGCGCCCCGCACGCACCGCGCCCCCCGTCCCGCTGGTGATTCAATATTACCACTGCGACGGCTTTTTGAAGGGCGGGGTCGGCGACGAGATCCCGATGCTGCCCCTCACGGACGCCGGGATCGCGGTTCTCTGCATTCGAAAGGCCCAGGGCAAATTCTCCAAGGCGGAGGCAGAATATGATTTAGCGCTTTCGGGCATCTCCGCCGCCATCGATACGCTCGCCGCGGACCGCGTCGTCGATCCCCGGCATGTCGGCATTGGCGGCCTCAGCTTCGGATCGCAGGTCGCCCTTTGCGCGATCCGCAAGTCGGATCGCTTCGCCGCCGCGACGCTCTCGTCGGCGCAGTTCGAACCCCATTTCTATTGGGCCAATGCGCTGCCCGGCAGCGGTATACCCGACACGCTGGCGAACCGTTGGGCCCTCGGGGATCCCGACACCGATCCCGAGGGCTGGAAGCGACTTTCGGCGACAAGCGATGCCGCCGCGCTCGACACCCCGCTCCTGATGCAACTTCCCGAAGCCGAGGCCAGATTGGTCATCGAGTTTCACACGCGCCTCAAACGGGCCGGAAAGCCCGCCGAGCTCTTCGTCTTTGCCGACGAGCCTCACATCAAGACCCAACCTGTGCATCAATATGCGGTCAATGCGCGCAACCTCGACTGGTATAAATTCTGGCTGGCGGATTTCGAGGATCCAAACCCTCAAAAGCAGGCTCGATATGCGCGCTGGCGCGCATTGCGCGCGGGGCATCCCTTGCAACATCCCGCGCCATAGGTTCGTGCCGGGCGTCCGTTCCCGGCGGACGTCCGGCACGGGCTATTGGCCGCCAGAGGCCGGCGCTTCTGCAATCGAACGCGCCCATCTCTCCATGTCGACGAGTTGCAATATGCGAACATAGTCATTGTCGAGCGCGCCGGCGGGGCGCGCGGTCGCGGTGCCAATGGCATCACAATCGATGATGCCGAACGCCGCTAGCAGTCCTTCCTGCAAAAAGTCGCGCAGATGCGCGCGGTTTCGATCATAGGCCGGCACAAACAGCGATTCGAGCCCTCCCTTCGTTCGGCGCTGTAAAACAAGCGCCGGAAGATCGTTGGCGAAAGCCTTACGCGCTAGCGAGCGATCGTGCCCGCCAGCCGACCATTGCCAGACCGGAATACCGAGGCCGTATTCAACCAATGGCTGCGAAAGCAGCGGCGCGATCACAGGCACATGAAAAGAGCGGTCATAACCGTCGAGAAAGGGCAGGATGCGCATCAACATGCCGACATAGGCACGCTGCCCTTCGCTGGCGGCGGACGCATCGGCAAACCAGGGGTGTTCGGGTTTCGTCGAAGCGTGACGGCTAGCCAGGAACCGCTCATCGCGCGGCCAGGGCGGAGGCTGCTTCAGAAGGCGCCTGATAGCGAAGCGCCATGCGTCGAGCATATGGGTGTTGGTGAGGCGCCCAAGGTCGGAGGCCGCTCGCCAGGCCGCGCCGATCCCGGCAAAGCGCAGCGCGTCGACCACCGGGGCCGCGGAGATGATATAGCCGAAAAGATTATCGCCGCCGACGCCGGTGAATATCGCGCCCGCACCATAGCTCTCAGCCGCTTCGCGTAGCTTGATATCGCTCTCGTCGATCAGCCCGAAGCCGCCGGGCCTGACGCGCGGTTCGCCGAGCGCGGCAAGCGGGTCCGGCGGAGCCTTGTTCAGCAATATTTCGAGAAGCGCTATGTGGGCGTGATCGGCGACCGCATGGGCATAGCGGCGCTCGTCGCCATCGGGACGCCGCGTCACCAGCGTCACCGCGCGCCACGTCGCACGCGTCCGCGCAAGCGAGGCGGCGACGATCGAGGAATCGAGGCCTCCCGAGAGCTCGAGCTGGGCGCGCTCAAACCGCGTCGACCATGCGCCAACCGCCGACATGACATGTCGGCGCAGCTCGTCGAGCGAGGCCTCGACCGGTGGTCGCACGGTGAAGGACCATGGCGACCAGGCTTGGCGAACGACCGCGGGCGGACCCATCGCCAGAGTTTCGCCGGCGAGAAGCTCGCTCACACCGGCGATCCCGGTTGCCGGGCCGCGCAGGATGGGGAAACGAAGCTGTGCATCGATCGCCGCGGGATCGAGCCTGTCGAGGGGAAGCCCCATCGCCTTGCCAATGTCGAGGTGCGAAAATGCGCAGGCGCCGTCTTCGGCGAAAAAGAGCGCGGGTCCCGTCACCGGCGATCGCAGGACATGCACCTCGCCCGCCGGCTCCAGCCAGGCCAGAAGATAATTGCCCCACAGATTTCTGACGGCCCAATCAGCGCCGCGCACTTCGATCTCACGGGCTTCGTCATCACGGAGCTCCTGGCAGGCGCGATTGTCCGAGCGGCGGAACGCCCAGCCGAACAGAAGCGTGTTGCCCTTTTTCGAAAGCTCTATCGCCGCGTCGCTCAGCAGTCGGACACGGCCCAGCCGCGCGATCTCGTGGAGCCCCCCGCCGGCATCCGGTTGTAGGTCCGCGCGCGCGTCAAAGGCGATCCGCAAAGTCACAGCCTGAACACCGGTGTGAAACTGAGGACATTCGCCAGCGGATCGGACAACAGATAATCTTCGGCCTGCACCCAGCAATGCGCGGCGAAAGGATCGAGGCGAACGCCGAAATAGAGGTCGGCGTCGAGGCCCTTTCGCCAGAGGAGGCGCATCAGGGCGAGCGAGTCCGGAACGCAGCCTCGGCGGATTGGGACGGTGGCACGCCGAAGGGCAAAGGCGCGCGCGACGTCCTCTGTTTCGCTCGAGAAGTGCCGCCCGATATCCACCGGGCGCGCCCGGCGCCATGCCGCGATACTGCGCTTGATGCCCAATATCGGCAAGCTGACGCTCGCCTCCAGTTGCGCGCGCAGGGCATGGTGAAATGGAAGATGGGCCGGCTCACGCCCTTCCGTCTCGAGGACACTTGAACCGGGCAGCGCGGCCTCCACGGGATCGATCCCGTTGTCTCCCTCGACCAGCAGTGGTCGCCCCCCGGGCCGGGGAAGACGATGGTAGGTGCCGGCATCAATGGCCCCAACCATCAGGTCCCGCAGAGCCTGGGCGGCCTCGGCCTTGATTAGAAAATAGCGGTCGATGTCGAGGTCGAGCAGAACGGCGCGTTCGCCGATGAAGCCAAAGGAAAGCCCAGGTCGAAGCTGATAGGTCATGAGCAAGTGGAGGGCGCGGCGATGTGCCGCGCCCTCCCCGGCCTTCAGTCAGCCAGGATGGCCGGAACGAGCCGTTCGAAGCCGCCGATTTCGGCGACGTAGATGAGCGAGCCGCGCGTCTCGATGCTCGCGACGCCCAGTTCCTCGATGCCGTCTTCGACAATGTCATTGCGGTCCATGGGACCCTCCTTCGTCAATGTCGCGGAATTGCGACACGGCCAAGGCTATGCTCCTTCGTTCATATAGGAATTTTATACGGCCCAAATGCGTCGAATATATTCTAGAGCGACTCTTCGCGCGGCCTGAGTTCCGCCACGACGCGGCCTGCGAGAAGGATACGGCGGCGATGGAAACGCGTGATTTTGCTGCGCAAGGCGCTCCAGCGCCCGAAACGAAAATCATCGTCCATCGCGATGATCGCAGCGTCGCACCGCCGGTCGACGCGTGCTTCGGCGGCCCGGAACACATGGCATCGTTCGATCAAACTCACCGTCGCAAATCGAAGTTCTCGATTAGAGTTGGTCCAGGCGATCGACCGAAACAGCGCCGCAACCCGCTCTGGATAGTCGCCAGCGCCTGAGTCGCTGAACGAACGCTGCGGGATATGCGGGTCGGGCGGCTGCCCCTCGAGCGCCAGCGCCAGAAGCGACGCGCCCCAGGCATAAAGGTCGTGGAGGTCCGCTTCGGCCAGTATCGGTTGCCGGAACCCTTCGTGACGCCAGGCTTCGAGCAGCCTTTCGCCGGAAAGGCGGTAGAGGGCATCGCGGACCGGCGTCGGGCTGACGCCAATTATCCTCGCAAGCTGCGCGGGTTCGAGCCGCTCCCCCGGCGCGAAGTCGCCGCGCATCACCTTCGCCTTGAGCTCGGCATAGACGAGCTCCATCGTCGCGCCGGGACTCATGGTCTGTTTCCCGAGGCGCCCGCTTGCTGGGACGCGACATGATGCGCGAGCATGGCGGCTTGATCGGGCCGAAGCGCATCGACCGCCGCGCGCGCGTCCTCGGGGTCGGCATCGAAGAGGACCGACGGGCATTGCCCCTCGAAATTGCCGAGGTTGGGCCGGTGCTGGACATAGCCAACCATTTCGGAAATCTCCCTCGGAAATGATCGCGCGATATGCGGAGGATAGGCCAGCCATTGATTCTCATAGGGCTTGAGCCATCCGAGGCAGTAGCTGACAATGATCCCCCGGCGGACATTTTTGCTATGGTTTGCGCCGGCTCCGTGCAGCGTCGACCCGAGGAAGACGATCGCATCGCCGGGTTCTGCCTCAGCGACGACGGGCGCCTCCTTCGGCTCCTCCACCAGCGCTTCGAGCCCATGGCTGCGTGGCCAGATGATCGTGCCGCCATTCTCCTCGGTGAAGGATGTCAGCGGCCACATGACGTTGACGAGATATTCGACCTCGCCGAGCGCACCCTGCCACATATCCTGGTCGCGATGCGGGAACTGGGCGAGCGCGCCGGGATGAAGCTCGATCGCCTGCGCGAGGTTGAGCTGGATGCGTTCGCACCAATTGCCAAGCGCGACCTCGGCCAATTCGAGTATTGCCGGGTTCATGATCAGGTCCGCCATGTGCGGAGATCGAATGAGCAGGCGTCCGAAGCGCTTGGTTCTCGCGCCGTAGAAGCCGCCTTCACAGAAGGGTGTGGCAGCATAACGCCGATCGAGGTCGGCATTGATACGGCCGAGCAAGGGCGATGGCGCGGCGCCCCGGATGATGGCGAAGCCATTGGCCATGAGGTCACGGGCCGCCGGCGAGCCTCGACACTCGGTTCCATAGGATGCTGGATTGAAGATCATCGCACCCTCCTCAAGCGGCGCGCGCGGCGGAAGCCGCGGCGAACTTGGCGGCGATGCCCGCAGCGGCAAGCTTGGCGACCGTGGAGCAATCAATGTCGATCCGGAGCGCCACAAGCGCCTGCCCCTGGTGGAGTACCGGCTCGCAGAGCGCATGGCAGTCCCAGCCGAAGGTCTGAATCTGGCGGAACCAGCCAAGTTCGGCGACGCCGGTGTAGGTGTGGATGTCGTTCGCGAGCGCATGTTTGGCGAGACCCACGAGAAGTATGTCGCGTGCGATCCGGCGCTGCCGCGCGCCGATCCCGGGCGAGAGGCAGAAGCGGGTGATTTCGAAGATGGCTGGACCCTGAGGGATGGGACCGGTGACGAGAAAGGGAAAAAGCGCATCGAGCAGCGCGGGCCGCGTGGTTGGCAGCAGACGCGCTGAAGCGAGATGTTCGCCCGCTTCATCGGTGACGATCAGATAGGTGGCATGGATATCGTCGAAATGATCGACTTCATATTGATCCGCGAGGGCCGGAATATCCCATTTCAGAAGATCGATGAAGACGCGTTTGCGCGCGGCGAACATCGAACGAAGCGCGATATGTTCGCGGTCCCGGCTATCCTGGTCGATGGTGAGAAGCATGAGATCGTCTCCTTGATTGAAAAGAGACAATCCAGATGAACGGGGAAATGCGGCGGCGCCATAACACAAAGGGGGGGTGTCAGCCTCGGGCGACATCCCCGAAACAGATCGCGCTGTCGAACAGGGCGCGAATGGCGAGGGCTATCCGCGTCGGTGCGTCATAGGCAGCCCGCGCGTTGCGCAAATGCTCCCGCACCGTCTCCTCGCTAATGTCGAGCAGCTGCGCGATGACCGAATTGGATTTGCCCCGCGCCGCCCACATCAGACATTCGATCTGCCGATCGGTGAGTTGCGGCCGCTCACCCGGCGTCACGGGGTCGCCGAGCCGGCGCGCAGCTTCAAAGACGAACGCCCCGAGACTTTGCGCGAAGACAAGCGCTTCGGGCGGCATGGATCCGCTTTCCGTCCATGCAAAAGATACGGAGCCATGCGCCTCCCCCGGCAAATGCACGGGGACTGTCAGCCCGTCGGCGATGTTGTGGCGCCGGGCGCGTTCCAGCACCTCGGCATCTTGAGGTCGCGGCCGATGGAGCGTCATATCGCGCCAGCGGAAACCCGATGTTCGTCGATGGCTGAATCGGTGCACGGGATCCGAGACGCCGAGGCGATTCTGGTCGAACCAATGCGCAAAGCCTTCGGGATAATTGTGGAGACGGATGCCTCTGTCGGGAGCGGCGAGAAAATCGACATGATGGCTGATCGCAAACCAGGCGCAGCCCATTCGAGCGCAAATCTCGCGGAGGATATTGACGAGCGCGTCCTCGCTATCGACCGCCATGATGTCGTCTTCGAGTTGCCGTGCGGCCTCGATCGTGCGCATTCCGACCCATTGACAGCACCGGCAGCGTCCTCAAGCCTGACTGCCGGGTACAGCCCCTGTTTCAGTGCCGACCCTTGAGCCCTCTCAAGCAGGCGAAGGTCCGGTCATGACGCCTGCCGTTGGTCCACCAGCAGCGCGGAACGGGGGCGAAGCTATCGGCGGCGCCATATGTTTCAAATATATTCGTCAGTTAGAACCAGATTGGGGATTGTTTCGAAGTCGAAGCACTCCGACAATCAAAGGTCACCGCCCGGAAACGGGCAACTTCTCTTGGGGGACGGGCTTTATGATGGAGCCAAATTTCAGAAGCGGCTTGCCTCAATCCAGATTGTCACGAAACTGACGGGATGGACGGGGCGCAGGAACCTAGCGCGGCCGATGCAAGGCTATGGGCGCTTTTGACCGACAAGCAGCGCGCGTGCCTCGACCTCGTGCTCCAGCGCAAGACCTCGAAGCAGATCGCCCGCGAGCTCGGCATTTCCAGGTACACCGTCGATCAGCGGATATCGGCTGCGCGCAAAACGCTCGCCGCGGTCAATCGTGACGATACCGCCATCCGCTATGCCCGGCTGAAAAGCATATGCGATCGGATCGCATATGATCCGGTAGAGCTTCCCATCATGCCCTCCCTCGCGCCATCCGATTTCCCGGACGGCGATCCGGCCCATTATCTCGATGTCCGCGAAGGCAAAGGGGCAATGGCCGGATTATCGGGCGAACGCCCACCGTCCGGGACGATCTGGAGGCACGACCATGCACCGACGGCAAAGGCCACAATCATCGCTATCATGCTCATGGTGGTGGTGTTCGCCCTGCTCGGCGGGCTCGGTATTGCCGAGGCGCTAACGCGCCTCATGTCCGGCTAAATCCCTTCATCTTGCCCTACAGCAACAGCCGGGAGCTCCGCTTCCGGCAAAGGAGAAGTCATGTCCGAACATCTCATATCCATTGCCGCGAGCTTGCAGCAGCAACTCCCGTCAGCCGAATTCCGGATCGACGATGCCCTCATTGCCGTATCATCGCTCATGGCGAGCGTCGTCACGGCGCGGCGCGACACCGAAGGCGTGCCGCCCGCCAAGGGGCAGGCGACGATCCAGCGCCTCGCCAAAGCGCAAATGGCGCTCATCGACGCCGGCGGCGATGTGCTGCGCGTCCATGGCGAGCTTGTCGCCATCGGCCAGGAGACAGCAGGTTATGACCTGCACGAGGAATGCCCGAAGCGGGCAGCCGTCCACCGGCTTCATGCGGTCGCAACGTAAGAATTTGACCGGGGGCCGCGAGCGTGAAACAGGTGCAAAATGCGTGTCGCGATCTTCGCCCTGTTCCTGCTCGCGGCTCTTGGCTACGCCGCCTGGCGGGGTGGCGGCCCCGAAAGGGTGATGGCGGGGATCGCGGCGACGATGGTCGGCTCGGATCTGCTGCTGCACCAATTCGTCGCGCCCGAATATGCAGTTCTCGATTTCGGGCATTTGCTCATCGATGGCTTCGGCGCCTCCGCGACATTGCTGCTCGCCCTTTTCGCCTATCGTTTCTGGCCGATGATCGCGGCTGTTCTCCATATATTGCCGCTGCTGGCCCATTCGAGCCGCGCCCTCAATCTGGCGATGGAGCCGGCGGCCTATATGGTCATGCAGGTCGCGGCCTCCTGGGCGGTTCCCCCTCTCCTGCTCTTCGCAACCTGGCGGCACCAAAGACGGCTTCGCACCAACGCCAACTATCCGTCCTGGCACAGCTCATCGCTGCGATTTCTCCGGACGACAGCGAAGACATAGCAAGCGCGCTCCTCGAGGAGTTTCACAGCCTCGAGAGGATCTGGGCCCAAACGCCCGAAGCCCTGGCCCGCATTCTCGGCGACCACGCAGCGGTGATCGAGCTCCTCCTCTGCACCCGGCGCGCGATGCTCGCATCGATGCGCGGCAAGCTCCATTCGAGGCGGATCGATCCGGACGATGCGAAACTCAGAGACTATCTCATCGCATCCATGGGGTCGCTCGCCGACGAGCATCTGCGTATCCTGTTCCTCGATGGGTCGCGGCACCTCATTGCCGATGAATGCCTGCAAAGCGGTAGCCTCGCGCATTTGGCGCTCTATCCCCGGGTCATCTTCCGCCGCGCGCTCGAACTCAATGCCGCCGCGATTCTGCTCGTCCACAATCATCCTAGCGGAAATCCGCATCCGAGCGACGAGGATATCGAAGCTACGCGCCGGCTCGCGGATATCGGGCACGCGCTCGATATCCGGCTGTCGGGTCATATTGTCGTGACCGCAAACCAGACATCACGGATCATCGTCGATAATGCGGTCCCGCGCGGCACCTTCTCCTTCACCCTGAAGAGCCCCGATACTCCCGCCGACCGTCATGCCCAGGCGCTTGTCGTGGCCAACGCGCGGCTCGCGCAGCGTCGCCGTTTTCTGCGGCGGCAACTGATTGGCGCCGAATATCTTTTCGTCGAGCCTGCCTGGGACATGCTGCTCGACCTGTTCATCCACCAGTGCGAAGGCCGGGTGCTCCATCTATATCCCATGTGCGTCGCATCGGGCATTCCGATGAGCAGCGCGCTACGGCTCGCCCAAAAGCTCTGCGAAGCAGGCATATTACGGCGGCAGCCCGACACATTCGACGGGCGGCGGAGCATCATGACAATCGAGCCCGAGATCATGCATCGGCTTAGCGCCTATTTTGCGGAAGGTGCCGAATAGCCGGCTAGCCCCGCCCCCGGCGCCGCATGCGCGCGCCGGAGACCTGCGGACCCGGACAATGCCGGTCCGGCTCCCCGCAGGGGAAGCGGCTTTGCACTCACCTCGCCTGACGCAACCGGAACGTGCCGTGCGGCACGACAACACGACCCTCCAAGCTTCCATACTCTGAGAGATATCGACAAGGGCCAGAACGACGCTTCATGAAAATATTTCGAATATATTCCGGCTATATTGTATGAATGGCGGTCCGCCTGCAGCCGATTGGCAGGTGGCACGCGAATATTCGGCGCTGATGCTGTGCGACCGCCGCGCCTTCGCGTGGGAATGGCTCCGGCGAACACCCCGTTATCGCCGCCTATGGGCGGCTAGGGAACGGCTTCCGGTGGACGCATCGATCCGGGTCGGTCTGCTTGCCTGGATCGACCCCGCCATTGCCGCTCCCGAAGCCCGTCCCATCTGGTCGCCCGACGTCGACCCAAAGGTTCTCCAGACGCGCGCCGGACGCCGCGCGCCTCGCCCCGGAGACTATTTCGATGTCCTCGCGCTCGCCGACTATGTCTCGATCGCGGTCGATCAGGCGAACAGAGAACATTGGCTCATTTCGGATGGTCGCTGGCTGATCCGGCTTATGCACCATGATGGCACCTTGCTCGGCCGATCCACTCTGCTCGTGCATGAGATCGAAGGCCTGGATTCGGCGGCCCCAAAGATCGCGGTGTTGCAGCAGTTTCTTGCATTGACGGCGCGCGGCGAGATGCCGGCGCCGCTGCGTCCGCGCGAAAGCCGGGCGGCGCGCTGGATACTCGAGCTGCGAACCGCCGATGCGCTGGCCGCAGGCGCATCGCAGAAGAGAATCGCCGAGGTCCTGTTCGGGGAGAGTGTCACGGCGCGCCGTTGGCGGGTCGAAAGTGCATCCTACCGCTCGCGCGTTCAGCGACTCGTCAAGGCCGCGCAGCAGTACCTCACCGATCCATTTAGCGGGCCGTGGTTCCGCTGAGGCGCCAAAACGCGGGTCTTCCCATGATCGAGGTCACCATATCGATCGTCCAAAACGTCGCTGCAAATGGGCCGCGACGCTGTTTGCATATCGCGCCTGCCGCCAGCCCGTCGGGCTATGGTAGACGCCGATCGCTTTCCAATAGTCGCCTGTGGCGGCCAGCCCGGACAGAAATATCCAGCGCGCCACCTCGGCGTTGAAACAGGCATCGTTCTGCAGCCATGATCGGACGTGAACCTCGGGACGTCCGACGAGTTTGGCGATCTTTGGAACCCACCAGCTGTTGACCTGAAGCGGTCCGAGATCATGTGTGCCGTTGCTGTTGGCGACGGCGGCGCCGATCCAGCCGCCCTCCTGGTCGCGAAGGCCCCACAAGGTGCGCTCGAGCCAGATCCTGCCTTTCGCGGCCTTGCGTATGCAGGTGGCGAGATCGGTATCCTGCGGCGTGACCTGCGGCTTGGCCGAAGCCGTGGTTCCGAACCCGGCAATGGTGGAAGCCGCGACAATGATGGTCAGCAAGTGAAAGACAAAAGGGGATTTCATCATAAGGCTCGGCGCTCCAACAATCATAGGCGGCCGATGGCGATGGGTTCGATCGCCATCCGTCCGATGTGACGTCCGCTCGCCGGTCCGCCGTCTTCGTGGCCGGGTCCGGCACCATCGCAATTCATCGATCATGCCCTCCGCGGTCAGGCTCGTGGTGGCGCTGCTGTTCGGGAACGGGTTCGGGAGACGCTTGCCTGCCTGCGCTTAACAGCCCGCGCAGATAGTCATCGAATTGACCTGCCGCTCGGTGAGCGCGTCCAGCGAGCCGTTCGGCGAGGCTGGCAGGACGGAACATCTCCGCCCACGCGCGCTCTTGGTCCGCCCGCCGCTGAGCGCGTTCGGCCCGGGACTGCAGCATTGCGGCGCGCTCGCGTTCGATCGTGCCCGAGTGGCGCAGGCTTCGCATTCGGTGGCTGTCGCGCGCGAGGCGCCCCAGCCCCTCCAGCGCCGATGTCTTCTCGCCCGAATTCGCCTCGAGCTTGCTGACGAGGTGCTCCGGATCCTCGGTCCAGAGCTTGACCCCGAAGCGCGCACGCGTGATCGCGGTATAATAATTCTGGCCATTGACGAGGCCCGATCCGAGCGGTGCCAACACATAGGCGCGGTCATAGGTTTTGGACTGCGCCGAATAGACGGTCTCGGCATAGCCATGATCCCAGGTGCGGTGGCGCGCCAAATCAATAGCCTGCGGCTCGGCCTTGCGATCCCAACGGATCGTCGCGACCGAGCCGTCGATGCGCTCGACCGTCCCGCGTTCGGCATTTTTAAGATCGAGCTCCTTCGCAGCGAGGCGCCACTGGATGCGGTCTCCCGCTGCCAGATCGCGTATATCTTCGATAAAGACGGCGACCTCGGACGCCCGTCCCAGCCTCGGATTCCAGAGAAGCTGACGGCCCTCTTCGTCCGCCAGCCGCACCCACTGGCGGCCCTTGCTGTCCGGTTCGATGCCGTCGACACGATAGTCTGTGTCCTTCGCAATGCCTCGCTCTGCGTCATCGCGCGCAAATCGGACGACCTGCCCGCGCGAATAGAAGCGCGCGAAGCGCTTCTCCTGGTTGGTCATGCCCGACGATGTGAGGACGGAGAGCCGCAGATCCTCAAGCCCAATTGCTCCTTCCCGTTTGAGCACCTCGCGGATCCGGTTGTTGACGATCAGCCGCGTCGCATTGTCGAGAACGAGGATATTGGTCGCCTCGCGGGTGCCGGGTTTGAGCCTTGTCCATTCGCCGACCAGCGATTCCGCAAGCTTGTCGGCGCGCTCGCCGCTCACCACCTTGTCGAGCGCATCGAGCGACGCGGCATAATCGCCGCGCCGCGCACTTGCGACGGCAGCCTTCATCGACTTGGTTTCCTGACGCACCGCGACCGTCAGACGCGCGGTCGGAAGCCCGAGCTGCTGCATGAGCCAGGCGGGTTTTCCCTGCTCGATCGCCCCCGTCTGCTTGTTATCGCCAAGCAAGATGACGCGGGCGCCGGTGTCGCGGCTGACCTGCAGCACGCGCAGCGCTTGCCGGCTGCCGAGCTGCCCGGCCTCGTCGAGGACGAGGACGTGGCGATCGGTGACGTCATGACCGCCGCCCGCGAGCAGCGCCGCGACGGTTCGCGATTCAATGTCGGCATCGGCGCCAAGCTTGCCCGCTGCGGACGAGGTTGGCGCCAAACCGACGAACGTCCAATCGGGATCGGCCGCCGACTTCAATTGCTGGACCAGCGTCGATTTGCCCGAGCCCGCGACCCCGTCGACGCTGACGACTCGGTCACTCGACAATGCAAGCCAGGCCAGCACCTTGCGCTGATCGTCGTTGAGGATGCTGCCGCGGAGCGCCGCATCGATCCGTTCCGGCGAAGCGAGCGGCACAGTGTCGTCGAGGCTGAGCGAGATCTGGCCCGAAAGCGCGATCTCGAGGCGCGCGGTGCGGCGCGAGGTCCGTCCGCGCGTCAAGACACCGTCACCCGTTTGCTCCCTGGTCCGCAGAAGCTTTATTCGCTCCTCATGCGCTTCGAAGAGGGGGCGGACATCCTGCGGCCGCACCTCGCCGACATGCGAGGCCAGCCCGGCGCGAATGAGCCGCCCTAGATTGTTGACGGCCTCGCGCGTCTCGGACTGGCGAAGTCCGAAGAGCGAAGCCCGGCTCGCCGTCGCCCGATCGACGCCTATTTCCCGTTCGCCGCGTTCGTCCGCGCGGCTGCGAATGGCGTCCAGCGTCGGTGCATGCGCTGCGGACCGCATCGACCATTGGCCATGAAGGTCTTCGAGCCCGACCTTCTGCTTCGCGCGGCGGGTTTCGAAGAAGGACCGCGTGCGTGCGGCCTGCCCCTCCAGACCATGGTCTTTGGCGTGCGCGTCGATCTGTTCGGCGCGCCGCGACATGTCGGCGATCATGTCCTGCGGCACGCCGCGTATCTCGAAGAGACCTCGCCGTGGGTCGAAGTCGATATCATATCCTAGTTCACGCAGGCGGTGGGCGAGATCGTTGCGGTAGATCTGGCCTGCGGTCATCTGTTCGGCGAACATGGCCCGGGTCTCGAGGCTGACCATTTGCTCATCGCCCGCATGCCGGGTCATGTTGAGAATGACGACATGGGTGTGGAGATGGGGATCGAGTTCGCGCGAGGCATGTTCGGTGAAGCGCGCGTAGAGAAGCCCACCGGTCGTCTCATGGACGATGTCGCCGTTCATCCGGCGGCGAAGCGCGGCATGTTCCTCGATCCAGCCGATCGCGGTGCCGACCGCTTTCTCATGCGCTGCGACAATGCGCTCGTCGCCCGCGACCAGCGCCATGATCGACACCGACTTCGGTGCATTGACCGAAAAGTCCCAGCCGGGATGATGCTCGATGGTTCCGTGGCGGCGACGACCGAGATACTGGTCGCCGACCTTGCCGGCGAGCAGATTCTCGAACGCCCCGCGCTCGACCGCACCTTCAAGGCCGAGTTCGGCGGCGATCCGCCCGCCCCACGCGGAGGGCTCGTTACCGCCCTTCGTATAATAGTCCCCGATGGTGTAATATCGGGCGACGTTGGCGGGCGTTCCCCCGAGGCGGCGCGGATGGATCATGCCGGCTTCGCCGGACTGCGGCGACCACCCGGGCGGCCGTGCTGGCGAAGCGAGTGCGTCCACGGCGTGGCAATGATCTCGAGGCGCGCGAGCGGCGCGTCGGCGTCATGCCCGCCGGTCACACCGGCAGGAGCGATCGGTGCCTTTCCGTCGCCTTTGTCGCCATCGCCAGCAGTTGCCATCGGGCCCAACGGGAGCTCGGGCGCCGCCGAACCGGAGGCTCGCTTCGGGGAACGCTTGCGCATGGCAGGCGGTTTGGATGGAGCAGCGGGAGCAGGCAGCAAAGGCGTCGGCGCGGTGCGCAGCGGGGGATCGCTTCGTTCGATGAAGGCGTCGGAGGGGGACGGCGTCCGATTGTAGCGATCGTCGAAACGGATCGCCGGCAAGCCGCGGCCGAACCGCAAAAAGCCCGCAAGGTTCGGCAGATTCGTGACCTCGGTGTTGAGGACGAGCGGCCGCGTCACCTGGATGCGCGAGAGATTGACCCCGTCGCGCATATCATTGACGCCGTAGCTCATCCCTTCATTGGCTTCGACCTGTTCGACCTGGCCCAGATTCTTCGAAACGAGATCGGCGGTGTCGCCGTCATTGCCCCTCAGCGCGACCCAAGTCGAGCAATAGCCGGTGACAGCGGCGGCTTCCTCCTGGCCATAGGTTGCTTTCAGCTGCGGATAGGACTGGAACCCCAATATGCCGCAGCCGCCATATTTGCGGGCACGGGCAAGAAAGTCCGAAAGCGAGGGCAGTTTCTGGAGGCTCGGCAGCTCGTC
This sequence comes from Pseudomonadota bacterium, assembly GCA_020160755.1. GTDB lineage: Bacteria > Pseudomonadota > Alphaproteobacteria > Sphingomonadales > Sphingomonadaceae > Sphingopyxis. The sequence goes on along the minus strand of JAIUPN010000013.1, from coordinate 24,288 downwards.
GATCACGCAATAGAGGCGCCGGGCCTGATCGGGTTCAAGGCTCATGATCGCGCTGATCGCAATGTCGAGCCAGACGGTGATCAGGGGACGGAGCGAGGGAAGCTGGTCGGCCTTGACGGTGATGAAAAGCCAGCTGTCATCCCCCTCGGTGGTCACCCAGTCGCGGATCGAGAGACCATCGTCGGTATCGTCGAGATAGGCGAAGCTGCGCATTACCGAGGCAAGCTCGGCCTGCACCCCCGCCGAGGTCCGCTCGCCTTCCGACGACACAAAGGCCGCCGCATCGGTCCCCGCGACATAGGCGCCGAGGGTCTTCAGCGGCGAACGCACGATGGTCTCGAGGAGCGCCGAGACATAGGTGCGCTTCTCGGTAGCAAGCTTGCGCATGACCGCGACCAATGTGCCGCGCGCCGCCTTCGACCAGAAGGGATCGCCATGCTTGTCGGGGATCATCGATTCCGCGATCTGGTCATAATGATAGTCGCGCGGGACATCGACCCAGGGCGACCAGATGGCGGTGCGCTCGTCGAGCGGATTGAGGAGGATGTCCTTCCCGGGCCGGTAGAATTTCTCGACGAAGGTGCCGGCGGTATCATAGACGATCGCGCGCCGGCCCGAGGCGCGGATACCGGCGAGCATCTTGACGATCATGTTGGTCTTCCCCGTGCCGGGAGCGCCGCAGATCAATATATGTTCGGGTTCGAAGGCGAGCGGAACCTTGACCCCGCCGATCGCGAAACTCCCCTTGCGCTCGCGCCAGAGCGCGCGGCGGATCTGCCAGACGGACCCGAAGCGCGCGCCGCGCAGATATTCGTTCGAGCCGAGCCCGCGCCCCATCCGGGTGAAATAGAACCAGGCGACAAGGAGTGCGCCGAGCGCGAAGAAGCCGGAGAGGATCGCCCCGGTGATGATATCGCTCTCGAGCGTCTTCAGCGCCTCTTTCATGATCGGCGCACCGATGAGCAAGTCGGCCGAGGTCCAATATTCACTCCCCTCGGGAGTACGAAAAAGCACCGGGTCGGTGGTCCCCCGCGCGGTATCGGCCTTGAACATGGCCTCGGCATATTTGAGGAGAAGGTAGCGCTGATAGTCGCCCGACTTTTCGAGCGCGTACCAGATGGCACCGATGATCCAGATCGCGGTTCCCGCCATCACGGTCTGGAAGAAGACCTGGGTGGTCATACGGACATTATGGACGATGGCCTGACCGCCGCGCGTCCAACTGCCGAGCGTGTCGTTGCGGAAGATGCTCATGACTGCGGCCCTCCCCTTGTGAGGGTACGATCGTCGCCCGTCGGCAGCCCCCGTTCGCGGAGCAATCGGAGGGTATCCTCCATCCCCTTGGCGAGCGCCCGAGGCTCGCGCGCGCCGACGTCGGACGCGAGGATCGCGAGGATCTGGATAACGGTCGAATGAAGTTCATCGAAGCGGGCGTGGAAGCCAAAGGGATCGGCGCCATTAAGCTGTTCGAGTGCTTCGCGGATATAGGCGGACGGGGTCATGCCCGCCGCGTCCGCCGAGGCGAGCAGACGATCGTAAAGAGCGTCGTCGAGCCGGAGAGACAATTTTGCCAAAGTGATGCTCCAGAAAAGTGGAGCCTTTGGACATGAGGTTGTGAAGCGGCTCCATCATAGCCGAAAAGGCCCTATATTCCAATGGCTAATGCGTCCGACGCGTCGGACAGGAGATGGCGCGGGGGATCAACGGGTTAGCGGCGATGTCCGACAAAGTCCGCCGGGCTTGTCCGACACGTCCGACATGTGGCGCCCGACGGCGCTCTCGTGAATTTGCGCGAAAATGCGCCATTTTGCAGGCCAGAGCGCGGCGCAGCACCCGTGCGTAGGGTGCATTACAAACGCCAACGGCGTGCGTCCGCCCACCGCAGCGACCGTGTCGCTGCGACGCCTCGTGCCGGAAGGCGCGCGGGCTCCCCCGCCAGGGGGATTTCTTCCTTCCCGGCGGCACGCCGGGCATATTCTCGGAAGGGTTGATTCATGGGATATCCATTCGATAGAAAGCTGCGTGGCGGGCAGACCATCGAAAGGAAGATGGACATGCCCAAGAAGAGTGAACGCGAACGTCTCGCCGACCTCGAAGCGCGCCAGCGCAAGGTCGCCGAAGACGTCGAAAAAGCCCGCCGCGCGCTGCGCGGCAAATATGCCGCGATCGTGCCCGAGCACCCCGTCGAGACCCTCACAGAGCGGGAGTTTCGGGAAGTCGTCGAGCTTGCGATCCGCGCCGGTGGAGGCGCCGCAATTGCGGCGCTCAAAACCCTGTCGTCAGCAACCCCCAACAAATGACACCCATCCCGAAGGGATGGTCCCTGCGACGAGCACGGCGGAGCCGCGCGCAGGAGGCCGGTGCGACCCGCACCGCATCGCCGCCCGACGGGACCGGGCGCTCCCGCGTCCGGTTCCCCGAGGGCGGCGACAGGACGCTCGATGAAAAAAAGGGGATCGGTCCGAGCCTGCGCCCGGAGCGATCCCCTCGCCTTCCTAGCCCCGCGCCCGCTCGCGCGGCTCGCCCTGATGCGGGAGCAGCACCGGGTCGATCCCCGCTGCTCGCAGCACCCGCACGAGCTGCGACTGCACTCCGGTTCCTTCAGCGACCACGGCATCGACCGGTTGCAACCGCGCGATCTGGTCGTTGCGGACGAACCCGGCCCGGTTCCCCCAACGTGCCTTGTCGATCCCCAGCGCGACCAGCGGCGTTCTGGTCCTTGCCGCCCACGCCGCCGCAATCGCATCGGCACCCCTGTCCTGCGCAGTAGTGACCAGCACCATGTCGGGGCGGGCGGCCTTCATGTCATCAAGCGCCCTGTAGATCGGGCGATGGTCGGCCCAGCGGGCACCCCCGGAGAAGACCACCAGCGGCCCAGCTGGAAAATGCTGCGCGAGGCGGCGCTGGCGGCGCGCGGCGAGATAATCGGTGCCCGCGATAACCGACGCTGTGCGCTTCGACGATACCAGCGTCGCCTTCGGCGCCGACCACGGCCGCCCCGTCTCGGCATGGAAGATTTCGGCGGCATGGTCGCGCATGCAGGCGATCGCATCGCTCGCTTCATCCAGCGATTCCAGAAGCTGCTGCTGTTCCTCCAACTGGGTCCCGTGGATCTCGCTGCCATCGGCCGAGCGCAGCAGCTCGCGCACCTCCTGCGCCGCCCGGTCAGCCTGCCCCGCGAACTGTCCGGCGACGCGGTGGAAGCTGTGGACGATCCCCCACGCGATCCGTTCGGCCGCGCTTTCGATGCGCGTATCGCGCAACACGTCGAATAGGGTTGTGATCATAAGCTCGACGGCAAGCTGCACCTGCATCGCATCGGGCATATCGCACGTGAGTTCCTCCTCGCTGCGCCCCAGCCTACTGCGTTCGAGATCGGTGTCGAAAGCGGCATTGAAGCTGTCGTTCGCGTCTCCCGTCTCCTCCGAGATGAGAGCGGCGATTTCCGAAAAATCCCTGATGCTGCGTTTGAACGTCGTCATATTGACCTCCTTTAGATTGAGAGGTCATTCCCCCTGCACGGGCTCCGAGCATCGGGGTCAAGGATCGGGCGAAGCCCGACCGCGAAGCGGCGGTGGGGGTCACGATTTTCGCTGGCGGCCGCCGCCCGTAGAAGGAGAAGGCCCCGCGTCCGACCCGCCAGGGAAAATGGTGGGGCCCCGCCGTCCTTGAGGCCGATGCGGCCCCGTGCCACACTAAGACGACTTGAGAGAGAGGAAGAGACTTGCGGATTGGGGGCTCGATGCCCCCAAACCGCAAAGGTTCTCGGCCTTACGCGGCGCGATATGCGAGCACTGCGGTGCGTCTCTTTCGGTGCGGCCTATGGGGGCGTGCAGCAATCCCCCGCAGCAAAAGAAAAGCCGGCGCGCGTCAGCGCACCGGCTCAGGGAAACAAGCTGACGGTCGGGCCTCTGGCCCGGCCGATGTCAGGCGGCGGCGAACATCGGATCGGCACGGACCGCTTTCATCGCGCCATGCGCGGTGGGGCGACGAGCAGCGCTTTCCTTCGCGGGCGCCTGATCCGTCTTGCGGAAGGCGTGGATCGGGACATTGGCCTGACGCAGCGTCTGGTAGAGATTGGCTTGCAATCCCGATCCCTCGCAAACCACCGCCTCGACGGGGCGAAGTTCGGCGAGCTTTCGGTTGCGGGTGAAGGCGGTCTTGCGCCCCGTCCCGTAGAGGCCGAAGGCCACGACGGGGACGCGGGTTTCGGATCGCGCCGCCCATGCCGCGGCGATCGCGTCGGCGCCCTTGCGCTGCCCGGTCGTCACCAGCGTCATATGGGGCACGCGGGCGCGGATCTCGTCGAGCCGCCGCCAAAGCATCTCCCAGTCGTGCCATTGCGCGGGCCCGGAGAAGACGACGACCGGTCCCTGCGGCAGATAGCGTTCGCGCGCCTCGAGCGCGCGTTCGCGCAGGAAGTCCTGCGCCGCGATCTGGCTTGCGGTCGAAGCGGAAGATGCCCGCGATCCGCGCGCCGGCGACCAGGGCCATCCCGACTGGGCGCGATACATTTCGGCGGCATAGTCACGCATGCATTCGATCGCCGCGCGCTGTTCGGCCGTCGACTGGCACAGGAGCCGCTTTTCCTCGAGCTCGCTGTTGAACACCTCGCTCATGTCCGGGCGCCGGACCATGTCGCCGATCTCGGCCGCGAGCGCATCCTCGCGGCGTTCGAGTTTCCCGGCGACGAAGTGGAAACTGTTCACGACCCCCCAGGCGATCTCGGCGGAAAGCGGCGCGAGCCTCGTGTCGTTGAAGAGGTCGAAGATCGTCGCGATGATCCCGCCGCATTCGGCCTGCGCCGCGAAGGGTTCGGGCATCTCATGCTCGCCCGGCTCGTCACCGGGTTCGATGATCGAAAGCGGGATGGGATCGCCGAACGATGCCTGGAATTCGGGCGTGGCGATTTGCTCGGCATAGAGGGCGCGAAGGTCTGCAAAGCTATCAACGCGGTGTGCGGAAGAAGTAGTGGCCATGATGGGCCTCCTTCACATTTGAATGAAAAAGGGGCCGGGAGCGCAGCAGCGCCTCCCGGCCCGGTTGCGGCGCCTTCGTCAGCCGAAGGGCACCTCGTCGTCGAGGTCGGCGCCGGCGCCCATCAGCGCGCCGTTCGAGCCCGCCGTGCTCTCGCCGAAGCCGCGGTCCTGCGGCTGCTCGTCATAGCTGCGCGTGCTCGCGCCGAAGCCGCCGCCGAACTCGGCACGGACGGTCTCGCGGCGCCACGCGATGGTGTAGCCGCCGTCTTCGGACGGAAACAGCGCCACCGGCAGCGGTTCGGGGAGGCTCGGGTCGTCGACATTGCCCGCGAGGAAAACTTCGCCGGTCTTCTTCGACGCCGCTTCCCAGAGCGCCCCGACCTGCACCCAGCGCCGGGCGACGTTGAGCGCCAGCACCTCGTAAACGGGTGCCCGCGGGTTCATGCTCTCGACCTTGCGCAAACCGATGCGCGGGAGGTCGATCGTGCGGGTCGCGATCGAGCCGGTCAGACGATCATTCACATTCCTGATTTCACCGATATTCATGACACTTACTTTCGAATGTCGCGCGCGAACCATTTCCCGGCGACACTCTTCCCGACCCTTCTCTCCTCTGTGGCGCCGTTCCCTCGGCCCTCGCCGCCGCCCGCATGCGCGCGCTCACCTCGCCGCCCGCGCCGGGGCGTGCGGAAGCCGAAAACCGATCACTGTGTCACTGAGAGGACTGGCTCGGTCAGCGGAAAGAAGGGGAGCGATATAGGGGAGGTGGCCTCCCGAACTGACGGGCAGCAATGCCATGAGATAGCAGTGGCGACGTCAGCTCTGCGTGCACCACGCCGCATGGATGCGCGGCGCCCTCACCCCATCACCGGCCTCGCGCGACCAATGCGGCTCGCGGGCTCTCCGCGCTGCCACGTCGGGTTAATGCGTGGCTTCTGACCGTTGGATATGGCGGTCAGGTAGCTTGTAGGCGCGCACTCGCCGAAGCGAATATTCCGAGCGCAGCCCCGGGTGACCTTAGCCCCTGAAAATGACGGCACCCCGCGCCCGGAAAACCGGGGTCTGGACGCGGAGCGCCGCCCAGATACGGCCAAGCGGGTCGCGTGCCCGGCCGACTGTTATCGGAATGATGAGACCGGTCCCTTTATCGGCACCAGAGGCCCCTCCACCGACGCGGCCGCCGTTAGGGAAACCTCGCCATTCTCGAAAACAAAACTTTCCTGCAGCCGGGATAGTTTGTCTTTTCCGTACAAGGTTTGCCAATCTGGAGTAATCTTTCCTCTCTATGATTCGGCGTCACTGACCCGGCGCACAGCATGATCGACCAGCGTGCGCCCCGCACAGCCAAGCTTAACACAGGGTATCCTGGGCTCCAAAGACACCGGCTTTGGCGTTTCGGGCCGATTGCTATTGGGCGGTTTCTTGGAAAATGCCGAAATGGGCGGACGCCCGGACGGCCGAGCCCGTCCGTTCGGCTTGCGCCGGGTCCGCTTGCGTGGCGGCGGCATCGCGAAGCCGGGCCCGCGCGCGCGTACCGCAGCTTGCTCAGTTGTTCTTTTTATGTTCTCATTGATCCATGATGAGAATCGACCCTGACCGAGTCGCACGCGCACTCCTTGACGCCCCAGGATGGGCGCGCGTCGGCCTCACCGCGCCAACGGAAATCATACGCGAAGCGGCAGCGCAGGAACTGGCGCTGATGATCGCGCGCATCCACGGTGAGACCACAGCCGCCGCCGACGCCGATCAGCTGGTGCTGGCGCTGTGACGTGCAGCATACGAAATCGGGTGTTCCGCGCGCCACGCACATCTTCGAAGCCGCAATTTGGCATTATGCGGTGCAGCCCGTTTGCCGCTGCGGTCATCACGCCAAGTTCGATGCGGGGCTGCTTTGGTACCGCTTTCACCGCAAAGGCTGGGACGACAATCTTCGCAAGGCGTGCCGCCATTTCTGGTGCCGGCAATGCGCCTGGAGTTCCGGCCGCCGCGTCGAACCGCTCCGCCTTGAAGTCGTCAGTTGGGACAAGAACGCGATCTGCATCAAGGAGCGGGTCGACGAACGCGAATGGAAGCGCGCGATCCGCCGCTACCGGAGCTAGGAGCTAGACGATGGAGAGAGATTTCGACGACGTCCTGCAGGGTGTCGGCAAAGGCGGGCACCGGATCATGATCTGGGATGGCCAGGAAGAGCGCCAGATCGAGGCGCATTGGGGCCTCCGATCACGCGACCCCGAGATCGGGCAGATTCCGCTTCTCAAGTCCGAAACCGCGCGGATCGAAAGCCCCTGCCTCATCCTCGCCAACGAGTTCGGCATCAAGCGCGATGGCAAGACGCTCTATGCGGCGAGCCTCGTCACCGATATTCCCTTCTTCTGCATCGCGGGCGTCTGGCAGCGCGGCACGCGCGACTATCCCGACGCCTTCGCGGCGCTGACCGTCCCCGCCTATCCGGACCTGGAACCATACAAGGATCGTCACGTCGCGGTCGTACACCCCGACGATTGGTATGACTGGCTCGAACAGGCCCGGGCCCCGCTGGACATCTTGCGCCCGTTCGCAGAAGGTAGCTTCACGATCATGCCGCCGATTCAGCACAGTCTCGAAGGACTGCTCGGCGCGGCCTGACGCGGAGGCGCCGATGTGCAACCAGATCACACTCAAGGCGTCGGTCGACGAGGTCGCCTCGCATTTCAAGGCGCAGCGCAAGAAGGAGACCAACGCGAGCTCGGGCGACGTATGGAAGGGCGGCACGGGCTTCATCGTCCGCGACGTCGCGGGCGAACGGCAGCTGGACGCGATGGTCTGGGGCTTCCCACGGCACTCGAAGAACAAGAAGACAGGCAAGCCGAACAAGCCGACGCACGTCAACAATGCGCGCGACGACCAGTTGATGAACCACTACGGTCTCTGGCGCGACTGGTTCGTACGGCCCGAACAGCGCTGCCTCATTCCGATCACCGCCTTTGCCGAAGCCGTCGGTGCCGAAGGCCAGATGACGCGCACATGGATAAGCATCGCCGACCAGCCGCTCGCCGCCTGTGCCGGTTTCTGGCGCCCGACCGACGAATGGGGCGACAGCTATACGATGGTGATGGTCGATGCCGTCCCCGAGATGCTCGAAGTCCATGACCGCATGCCCGTCATCCTGCATCCGGAAGACCATGAGGCCTGGCTGCACGCACCGGCCGAGGAGGCGATGGAGCTCGTCACCCAATATCCCTCCGATCGTCTCGTCATCGATCACACGCCCGAGCTCTGGTACGCGGGTCGTACCAGGAAAGATGCGGCGCCCACAGCCGCAACCCTACTGTGACATCGAAAAACCCGACCTGCGCGACACGCCCGACCACGCGCTCCGCGCTCGCCGCTATCACCCTCTCGCTCGCCCTGCCCCCTATCCCGTCGGTCGCACAGGACGTGAGCGGCCCCGCGCGGGTCTCCGACGGCGATACGCTCAACCTCACAGGTGTCCTGGTCCGGCTTTACGGGATCGACGCGCCAGAACTGAAGCAGACCTGCATGCGCGGCGACGGCCGCTGGGCCTGCGGCCGGGAAGCGGCCGACAAACTTGCCGCGCTCATCGATGGCCAGACCGTGCGCTGCGAACAGCGCGACATCGACGGCTATGGCCGTACCGTCGCGATGTGCCGGGTTGGACGGACCGACCTCTCGGCCGCCATCGTCGATGCGGGCCTTGCCGTCGCCCTGCCCAAATTCACGGCCGCCTATGTTCCCAATGAAGCGAGAGCGCGTGAGCGCAGACTCGGTCTCTGGAGCGGCGAGTTCCAGATGCCCGCCGACTATCGGGCCGCCAACCCCGCCCCGCGCCAGCCGACCGCGCGCGTGTCAGACGGCCCCCGACCGGCGACGCCGCCTCCAGCATCCAACGCATATTTCCGCAACTGCAAGGAAGCTTGGGCTGCTGGTGCCGCGCCGATATATCGAGGGCAGCCCGGCTATCGCCCCGAGATGGATGGCGATGGCGACGGAATCGCCTGCGAACCTTATCGCCCTCGATAGAAGCTCGTGGCCGATTTTGGACTGGCGGGTTTCAGGGCAGCGGTCGCGTAAAGCGGACGTCTGCGCTCGTAGACGCGTGGCCAGCGACAGATGACAACGATCCGCCCGGGGCCACATCAACATCGACGCTCTGACCATTCACTATAGCGAGTAAACACCCAGTCCCGGTCGGACACCTTAGCATCGTGATGGCGGAGCGGGCTCGGTGCTGGGCCTCATCGGCAGGCTAGCAGCTGAGAAATCGTCCGAACCCCAAGCCTCGGGATTTGGTGAAGCGTTTGCTGTCCCTGACCATGATTAGCACCGTAGTCGCGGGGCCGGCCACTGTGGCGGACGCTAGTTCGGCCGAGGGCGTGCGATTCCACGCCAGCTTCACAAGGGTCGATCCGTCGACGATAATTCCGAACGCGGTTTTGTCGCGTCCCTGATTGCTAGTTTCCGACGCACGCACTTCTCGTGAACTGGAATGGTGGTTTTTATATCCTGCTTGTTGGAACAGATGCGGAACGCTAAAGGTCAGGGAAAGGAGTTTTGCACGTGGCGACGCTGTTCTTTTCCTATTCCCATCGCGACGAGGCGTTGCGCGACGAGTTGCAGACGCAACTGGCGATGCTCCAACGTCAGGGCATCATCGAGACATGGCATGATCGCAAGATCGAGCCGGGAACCGCGTTCGACAAGGTCATCGGCGCGCATGTCGAACGGGATGATATCCTTCTCCTGCTCGTGAGCCCTGATTTTCTCGCCTCGGATTATTGCTACGAAGTCGAGATGATGCGCGCGATAGAGCGCCACGAAGCAGGCGAAGCCGTGGTGCTTCCCGTCATTCTACGGGCCTGCGATTGGAAACATGCGCCGTTCGGCAAGCTCCTTGCCGTTCCCACCGATGGCAAGCCGGTGACGCTTTGGCCTGACCGTGACCAGGCATTTCTCGAGGTTGCCAACGCCATTCGCACCGCGGCGGCGTCGCTTACGCCGCAAATGGCAACACGTGAAAGCCCGGCGATGCGGTCGGTTTTGCCGTTGGAGAGAAGCGCCGTCGTGCCCGAGGCACCGCGGTCGAGTAATCTGGCACTCGCCAAGACATTTTCCGACCGCGACAAGGATGAGTTCCTGCACGGTGCCTTCGATTATATGGTGCGGTTTTTCGAAACATCGCTCGACGAACTAGGGGCGCGCAACCAGGGCATTGAGGGGAGTATCCGCCGCATCGATGCCGATCGCTTTTTTGCGACGGTTTATCGCGATGGCGCGGCAGCGGCGCGCTGCACGATTTTCATGGGCGGCATGCTGGGCCGGGCGATTCATTTTCTCGAAGGGCAGACGAGCGATACCAATAGCTTTAGCGAATGCCTCCATGTCGAGGCCGACGATCAAAGTTGCTTTCTTCGCGCGATGGGTATGAACGTCGGCCGTGATCGCGCCGCAAAGCTTACTTTCGAGGGGGCATCGGAAATGTTTTGGGCGGCTTTCATCCGGCCGCTGCAGCACTAGGGAGATCGAGCGATGCTGCGAGGAATTGTCGGTGTCGTTTATCCCGCCGCGCTAAAACCGGGACAATTTTATGTTCGGTCCGATTATGCCGGCGGGCGCTGGCTCGCGCTCTGCGTCGGAGCGGCGGCGGGCGATGGCGGGTCGCAGGATCGCTGGGAACTCGTTTTCGACCGTCCCGATCAGAGCGGGCCGTTTCTTCAGGTTCCAAGTGACAGCGAACCCGTCGCCTTGCTGCCCCCCGTCGCCGTGCGCGTGGATCCCGTCGCTGCGGCGGCCAGCCCTTACATAGGGCAGTCCTTCAAGGGACAGCTTCTCGTGGCGGGCCATTCGTGCTTCGTCATCGCTCCGTTCGAGCGCGGGATTGGCCGAGCCACGATCGACCTCGCCAGCGGCATGCAGGCCGCCACGTCGCTGCCCGATGGATGGCTCGGCTTTTCGGACTGGTCGCTCGTGGTTGGCGACGGCGACGAGGAAAAAATCCTGATGCGATATGGCGGTTCGGACTGACCCGTGCCCTGTCGTCGGCCGTGCAAATCGGGAACGGCTCGCGGTTCATTCCGGCGGCCGCCAATAACGCGCTTCGATATCGCGCGGTTGCGCATCCGGGTTGGCGAAACGCTGCTCCCTGGCCGAAACCCCGAGGTGGCGGTGAAACAGCGCGACATAGTCGGGATCGTCAGCGAGATCGGGTACGAGCGCATCGAGCCGCTTGCCGACTTCGATCGCGGCGCCGCCGGTCGAGACCACCGGGATGATCGCGGCCTCGGGCTGAAGTTCCCGGAACAAGTCATATTCGTCGATGATCCCGCCCATGCCGCCGATGAAGACAGCGGCGGCGAAGCGATGCTCGCTGAACATCCGTCGGCGCATATGCAGCAAGCTTTGCGCGCGATCGCCGGCGATATCGTCGGTGAGCGTGACATTGCCGAACCGTGCATTGTCTTGCGGAAACTGGTCTTCGAAATGGCGTGACTGATAGAGCCCGACCCACCGTCCGTAATCGAGGCCTAAGTCTTCGGCTATGACCCAGATCATCGGGGTGATCGCAGGGTGGCCGCCCCAAATCAGCGGACGGCGTCCGAGCGTGACATAGACTAGCGCCGAGACCGCGGCGGTAATCGCCACCGTATCGGCGGTTGCGGCATATTCGGGACCGCGCCGCGGATCGGGGACGCCGGCGGACAGGAAAATTGCATCCATCATCAAGCCTCCCATCCGGCCAGTTCCCAACCGGCGTCGGACACCTTGATCGCGCGCACGGCCGCAATCTGTTCGTCGAGCCACTTCAGATGCGCCGTCCAAGCCTGCCGGATTCCAATATGGTCGTAAACGAGCACCGGTATGCCCTGCTGCTCGGCGCGCCGCGCCTTTTCAACCACATCGTTCAAAATTTCAGCGGTCGGGATTCCGACGATCGGATAGGCCCAGACCTTGCGTTGATCGAGCAGGCGCACCGCGATTGCCCGATGCGCGCCGATTCCCTCCACCTCGGCCCCAATCTTCACAATGTCGGCCCTGAGCTTGCCAGTGATCGACATGAAGCGCGCGGCGATGCTCCGGCTGCGCAAATCCTCGACCCGCAGCAAGATCGCATCGGCGGCGGTATCGACGATCGGACCGTCGGAACCCGTCAGTTCGTTAGCATCGAGATAGACCGTCTCGGCGAGGTCCGTCATGCGGTTCGGCTCGAGCCCTGGCCATATGACGCGGAGCACATGGATTTCCTTAGCGCGAGCGCGGCCAATTTCATGCCGGGTCCAGCGGCTCTCGAAATAGGTCGGTGTGTCGAGCATGACCATGACATCCGAATCGACAAGGCGGTGCCACAGCACTTCTTGGAAGGGATCGCCGGGACGGATGTCGTGCGTGTCGAGAAAGACGTCGAACCCGCGTGCCGACAACAGGTCATGGAGTTGAAGCGCTGCGGCGCGCGCCTCGGTACGGCGGTAGCTCACAAAGACGCGCCGCTGCTGACGAAGCAAGCCGATGCATTCGAGGAGCGCTGCTGCGAGCTCGCGCATCGCTTCGTCGTCACCCCGCCGGCGAAGCCCGTTTGCCGACTGGAGGAAATCGGGAATGCAGGCGCCAAATTCCTGGGTTGGCCCCACGGTCGGGACCACGGGCGCGCTTTGCGCAACGAGCATCCGCGCCGCTTCAACATCGCATGCGGGGACGCCCCCAAAATAGGCAGCAACGAAGGCGGCACGGGGGTTGCGCCCGGCCACGCTAGCGCCGTTGTGCAGAATTAGCTCGCGGCCGATCTCCATGCCGAAATCGCCGACGAGCGTGGCAATCGCGCGGACAAGCGCAGCTCGCTCGGCCTCGGTCGGCGAACCGAGAATGGCGAGTTCGTAATGGCTCATTGCGGTCTCTCCTCGCGTCGAAAGGGAACGCATGCCAACCGCATCATTGCGGCGCCTCTGGACGACGGAAGTCCTTAAGATAACGTTCGGCATAGCCGTCGATATCCCACGCGACTGGGTGGATCAGCGCGTTTTTCGGTGGGCGCCGGCGACGGAAAAGATTGAGGCGGCGTGTCGTTCGCTGGGTCTTGTTGTCCCAGCGCTTCTTGGGAAGAAATTCTGCCGGCCACCAATAGAAGGGCATGCGGTGAATTTCAGCCTTCGGCGAGGCGGGCGTGAAATGGCTCCCCTCGCTCTCGCCGAGTATGTCGGCAAGGCGGTCTTTATCGATGCCAAGCCCTTTCGCCGCGGCTTCGTCGGCCATCCAGCGGAGCGAATATTTGCTGAGGCCGGATGCCGATTCGGCATGACCCCCGCCGACGTCGCAATGATCGCCCGGAAACCACATTTCCGCACAATCCTGCCGGGCGTGCGGGCGGAAGCGGTTTGTCCTGAAAAAGGCCCGCTTCTCGTCGAGCGCAATCGCATGCCGGATATGCGCGATATCCGGATTGGCGCCCGTATAGGGTAGCGCCACGGGTGTTCCGATCCAGCCGACCGAACTCACCGTATCCCAAACGCCAACAAAATGGGGCTTGCATTCGGCCATCGAGAGATTGGCCTTGAAACGCCTAGCGAGCGTCATGACCGTGTCGAACGCTGCGCCTTCGGCCCCATTGGCGCGCCAGAACATCTTGATCGCATAGGGTAGAAGCGCCTCGTTGCCGGGCATCGGAACGCCGTAAGTGGAGAGCAGGGCAGCGAGGATACGGACGGTATAGGCGCCGCGGCTGAATCCGAACAGGAAGAGCTGGTCGCCTGGCCGCCAATGGTTCATGATGAACACATAGGCGTCGCGCAGGTCGTCTTTGATCCCGTAGCCGAACGCCATGCCCCCAACCCGCGCCAGATAATTGCCGACGGGAAGCGGGAAACCGGGCGACGCGCGCGTTCCAAGGCCCGGCTGATAATAGACATGCTGCGCCTCAATGTCCTTTTCGAGTGCGTAGACCAGGCGTGCGACATTGGTTTGGTGTTTTGCCGGCTGGTTCGACGTGCCGTCGCAGCAGACAATGACGTTACGCGGCCGCTTGCCCTCCACAGGCCCTCTCCCTGATTTTCGAGACCGGCACGATAGCTCATGGCCGCGCGCTGCAAAGCGCAATCTTCCCCGATATGCTATTTATCGGTAGCGTGCGCCCGGCCCGGCAATCCTTACCAAAGCCGATGCGATAATGTTTGACAGCCGGGTACGGCCCTCGCACCTTCGAGCATGTTCGGCGTGTCGCGTGTTCGCGCCGCATCGATGCTCGCGCGGCCGTGACGGGAGGGGACATGATCATTCTGGGTCGCGAGGTGGTCAACAGCCTCGTTCTTGGTCCCGACGCTGATGGGCGTCTCGTGCAGGATTCGCCGGTCCGGAGCGACGTCTGGGCGGGCTATGCCGGGGCGCCAGGCGAAGCGCTCGATCTCCTGGTCGAGGCCTATCGCGACACGCCCACCGGGCTTGTCGCGGCGCGCATCGCCGCGCGACTTTACGATACGCCCGAGCGCCCCGGCTTCGGCGACGCCGGCCATCGGCTCGGTTACGGCCTGTCCTTCGTCGAAGGTCTTGTGGCGGCCCGCCTGCGCATCAAGGAACTTGCCTATTCGCTGCTGCCTTTCACCCGCTGGGCACGGTCGCTTGGTCTCGCTGCCGACGATGGTGTCGCAGCGGGCGTGGAGGAGCGCGTCGCGCGGCAACTGCACGAGCTGCGCCGCAGACGCGGTTGGGAAAGCGCGACCATCGAGACGCCTCCCGGGATCGAACGTCTCGCCGCGACGCTGCGCGTGCTGGCATCGCTGCTATGGGCCGAAGGCGCCGAGGCCGCCGACGCTGCCGAAATCGGGACGCCCGCCGACTTTTATCGCCGCGCCGACATTGAGGCGATCGCGGCGCTTGCCGGCGAGATTGGCGAGCATCTGGTGCGGCTGCGCCCCATCGGCCTAGGCAGCGATTATGATATATTCGCGGTATCGCTGAACCGCCCGGTCGAGCTCGCGATCGACCGCTCGGTGCCGGCGATCAAGGGCGACGCGGCCGCGACGCTTTTTTCTGTGAACTGCGAGCGGCTTGCTTGGGCGGTCCTTGACACGGGGATCGATGCGAGCCATCCCGCCTTCAAGGATTTGCGCGATCCGCCAAATAGCCGGGTCGTTGCCACCTATGATTTTACGCAGCTTCGCCGCGCCGTGCTGGTCGATCATCTTTATGATGGCGACATCCTCCGCGACAATGCGCGGTTCCTCGCCGAGCGCACGGGTCTGTCGCTCGGCTTCGTCATCGAGGATCTGTTATCGCTCGCGCAGGACGCACGCGAGCGCAGGCCTGTCGACTGGATGCGCGCCGAGAAATATGTTCTCGAAGCCTCGCCCGGCGTGCCGGCGCACCCCCACGGTACGCATGTCGCGGGGATTATCGGCGGCGGCTGGGATGCGGCCGACTTCGCAGGCGGGGCACCGACTGCGCAGCGCGGGGTGTGTCCCGACATCCGCCTCTATGATTTCCGTGTCGTGACCGGAGGCGGCGACGATAGCGAATTTGCGCTCGTCGGCGCCTTGCAGTTCATCCGCTATCTCAACACAAGATCCTATCACACCGAAATTCATGGCGCCAATATCAGCCTGTCGATTCACCACGATGTGCGCAATTATGCGTGCGGCCAAACTCCTGTTTGCGAAGAGGCGAGCAAACTCGTTGCTTCGGGTGTCGTCGTCGTCGCGGCCGCCGGCAATCGCGGCTTTCAAAGTTACCATCTCAGCGACGGCGGCGCCTTCGAATCCTACGCGCCATCGAGTATCACCGACCCGGGCAACGCCGAGGCGGTGATCACGGTCGGTGCAACGCATCGCACCTCGCCCCACAGCTATGGCGTCAGCTTCTTCTCGAGCCGCGGGCCCACGGGCGACGGTCGCCAGAAACCTGATCTGGTCGCGCCCGGGGAGAAAATATGGAGCATGATCCCCGGCCCGAGCGAGGACGCCCTCAGCGGCACGAGCATGGCCGCGCCGCACGTCAGCGGCGCGGCGGCGATGCTGATGGCGCGTAATCCCGAGTTCGTCGGCCGCGCCGCCGAGATCAAGGCGATCCTGTGCGAAAGCTGCACCGATCTCGGACGCGAGCGCAGCTTTCAGGGGGCAGGCATGCTCGATATCTTGCGCGCAATGCAGCGAATCTAGGGTGGTGAGGTTGCAGATGCGAAAAGGGAGAGGGGGAAAATATGGAACTCGAGGTCCTGCCTGCCGCCAAGGGCGATTGCCTGCTCCTCCACCATGAGGAGAATGGACATAAGCGCCTGATCCTGATCGACGGCGGTCCTGCCGGCGTTTACAAACAGTCGCTCAAGCCGCGCTTGCTCGAACTACGCAAGGAGCGGATCGCCGAAGGCGCGATCGGCAAGTCCGATCCGCTCGTCATCGACCTCATAATCGTTAGCCACATCGATGATGACCATATCAACGGCATCGAGGCGCTCTTCGACGATATCGCGGCGCAGGGGGGCACGCATAAGCCCGATTTTCGGGTCGATCGCCTGTGGCACAACAGCTTTCTGAGTCTCGTCGACGCCAAAAGCGGTGACGTTGCCGCGCTCGCCGGGGCGGGCGATGCCATCATCGCCAGTCTCGGCGCCATGGCGCCCGAGGCCGCGAAGGAGGGCGCCGAGGACCTCGAAATGGTGCTTGCGAGCATTGCCCAAGGCTATAATTTGCTTGCCCAGGCCAAGGCGCTCGGCATCGCGATCAACCCCGGATTTAAGGGTAAAACGATCGAAGCGCATAGCGCCGCGCCGCTCGTCATCGACGGGCTGTCGATCCGGCTCCTCGGCCCGCGAAAGTCCGAACTTGACGCCTTGCGAAAGGATTTCGCAGCCTGGCTCAAGGCGCGGAACAAGGGTCAAGCGACCCCTGCATCGCTGCTCGCGAGCTTCACCGACACGTCGGTCGCCAATTTGTCGAGCATTGTTCTCCTCGTCGAAAAGGGAAAGAAGCGATTCCTGCTCACCGGCGACGCGCGCGGCGACAAGATAATGGAAGCGGCCGCAGCCTTCGGTCTCGCCAGTAAGTCGCAACCCTTATCGGTCAACATTTTCAAGGTGCCGCATCACGGCAGCGACCGAAACAACAGCGCAGAATGCTTTGCGATGTTCCCCGCCGAGCACTACGTCTTTTCGGGCGACGGCAAGCATGAAAATCCCGACCGCGAAACATTCGAATATCTTGCGGCGGCGCGCGCCGACGCGAAGACGATCGTCGAGCTGACATATCCCCCCGCCGACATCGACAAGGTGCGCGCGCAGGAATGGGAGAAGAAGCACAAGCCCCGCCTTTTCGATCCCGCGACGCAAGGCATCGCGCCATATTTGTCGAAACAGAAGAATTTCGTCGTGCGCCATCCGCCACCCCGCTGATCCCAACATGGAGTCGTCGATGCCCGACAAAAAGCTTCGCGTGATGATATCGAGCCGCTGCAACGACCCGTTTCCCGAGGGCGGGTCGCCGCTCAGCGATTTGCGCCGCGCAGCGAAGCGCGAACTCGAAGCCGTGCGCCTCTTCGGGAAACCGATGTTCGATGTCTGGATCAACGAGGACGCCCCGCCCGACGACGCCGCGGGCGATTCGATCGACATTTGCCTTGCGCAAGTTGACGAAGCCGACATCGTCGTTGTCCTGAGCAATGGTAACGCCGGCTGGGCGGCGGGAGCATCGGATATCGGCATCTGCCATGCCGAATTGATGCGCGGCGTTGCAACGGCGGCGGGCAAGGTTCGCCTCGTTGCGCTCCACGACATCGCCGACGATCCTAAAGATCCTTCGCAGATCGCCCGCAATGCGCGGTTCCGCGAATATCTTCAGACACAGAATTTCTTTCGTGGCGGCTCGGTACGAACCCGCGACGACGCGCTTGAGAGGATCCGCGAAGCCGTCTTCGACGCGGTTCAATCACTTGCGCGCTTGGGCGTGCGCGAGGCGCGCAAGGGCAAGTTCCACACCGGCGAGGCGCTGCAGTGGAGCAGTCTCAACTTTCGCGATCGCCAGGCGCTAATGGTCGACACGCTCGCCGAGTGTTTTGCCGCGCGCCCCGGTGGCAAGCGCGTGGGAAACCGCGTCGAATTACCGGTCGCGGGAAAAGCCGTGCTGTTCGCCGTCCACGCGATCCCGGCGGCTTTGACAATTGCCGCGGCGCGCGAGCTCGTCGGCCAACCGTTTTTGCGCGACTTCGAATATGAGGCGGCGCTCGCAGCCGCGGCGGGCCCCGTTCATGTGATCGGTTGCCAGAAAGGCGCTACCGAAAGCCAGGCGATCGCGATGCTCGGCTTTCCCGACGCGACGGTGGTGGCGGCGCCCTTCGGTGTCTATGTCGCCGACCCCCTCCAGAAAGTGCAGTTCCTCTTTCTGCAGAATTGCCGCGACCGAACAACGACCCGCTTTAGCGCCCAACGCTTTTTCGATTGGATCGACCAATCGGGCGAAGCGGCGGCCCTGCTCGCCTGCGCGCAATCGCGGCGGCGGATCGTCAAAGCCATCGCACGCGAGCAAGAGCAATCGGGCTCTGCGGCCATCTTGAACAAGCATCGGTAGTATTGGCTGAGCGCGATCCGCCCCGGCGAATACTACATCGATGCGAGGGCCACGCCCATTTCTTCTCCAGGTTCCCAGACCGCCAAGCGGTTGAACTTCGAAAAATCGACCTTTCGATAAAGGTCCAGATACTCGCTGCCGTGCGTCGTGCCGGCATTGTCGCGCGTCGTTGCTACAAGGATGCTGCGAATGGGTTTGACACCATCAGCATAGCCGATTTCCCAAGGGCACCAGCGGGACTTCATGGCGTTGGGCGTGGCCAGAAACATGAAATAGGTCGATTGCTTGATCCGTCGCTGGATATTCTCGGCAGTTTTGCGGTTTGGATGCGGCGGCATATCGTGGTCCATCCAGTCGACATAGGCGTCCCACCCGGCATCGTTCAGCAGCTGGACGAAGCCTTTAACATATTGCTCGTCCTTGTGGCTGTGACAGAGAAAGACAGTCTTGGCGTTTCGGGTTCGCGCTTCCTCGACCATGGCCTTGGTGACATGGACCCGAAAGCGCGTGGAGGCTTCGGTAAGCGTCGACAGATCAATTGCCATTGCTAGCGGCCCGCTGCCTTGGCGGCCGCCTCGATCCATGCGGGCATATTGTGATACCCGTCGTCGCCCACCCAGCTGTAGGTCGGATAGATTTTCGAAAAAGCGGTTTTGATGCCGCCGCGGTCGATGCTCCAGTGGTCGAGCGGATTGCGCCCCGGCACATCGATACCCGTCTGCGGGTCTTTTACGCCGAACAGGTCGATCGCGAGCAGTCCCTTGCCCAGCTCGTAGCTGCGCTTGATCTCGTGCTTGACCCAAGGCCGATCATAGGTCTGGGCACCAAACAGCACAACCGTCACCGACGTGCCCTTGAGCTGCTGCTCGATCCAGTTTTCGATACCGCCCGCACGCCGCTTCGCTTCCTCGAACTCGGCCTTGTCGTAAAAGGGCTGCGCTTCGCCCCCGGGCCTGACGACCCAGCTCTGCCGAACTTGCTGAATGCGGCGCACATCGCGCGCATAGTGAAAACTGAAAAATACCCGACGTGCCATGTCGCCCCCACCATTTTTATGCGCCGTCGAATGACGCGGCAGCAATCCGCGTCAGCCTTCAAGGTGCCGATAATAGCGATATGGACCGCTCGCCGACAGCATCAACGGAACCTTTAAGTCAAATTGTATCCGATTGGGAGATAGTTCGGACGCCGATGATTTCCGGGGATGTCGCTGCGCCCATCTTCTCAGTCATGGCGTGCACGTCGGCGTCAGCAGCCCCAATCGGGACATCCGAAGCCTGGCCTCTTGGCGTTGCACGGAATCCTCAGTGGCGGTTCATTCGAAGGCGGCGAGGTGAACTTGGGCGCATGCGACCTATATTCGCGCGTGACCATACCGGGGATCGAGCATGACCGACGCGAATAAGAAGAGCATTGAACTGACACGCCGCGCGCAGGAATTGGCTGGAGGAAGCGACATCGTTCGGCGCGCGGCGGAGGTCCAAAAAAGCGTCACCGCGCTTGCGGCGCTCGATCCGCTGTTCAGCAATCCCGCAAAGCGGCTTGCGATGGGCTTGCCCGTCACGGCAACCGACAAGCTGATCGAGCAGATCAGGGCGGATTATGCCAAGATGGATCGGCTCGCCATGTTCGGGACCAAGTCGGTCACCCTGCAGTCCGAGATTCAGCAGGCGCTCAAAATTCAGCATCCCTTCGGCCCGTTCGCCCAGCAGAACAAGGCATTGCGAGATGCCATCGAGCGCATCGGCCTCGGCTCTAAACGGCCTTTCGGCATGGCGACCGAAACAGCCGAACGGCTTGCTGCGATCAGCGCTGGACTCTGCGGAACGAAGGGCAGTTTGGGCGCGGGCGTTTTCGATAAGATTCAGGCGTCACTCTCCTCCGGGGCATTTTCCTCGGCCGAGCGCGTGGTTCTTGGTCTTGATTCTGCCGGATTGAGCGCGCTCGGCCGCTCGCGTCACTGGGCCAACGGACTGAGCAGCCTGTCGCCGAAGGATATGGAGGCGATAACCGGGTCCAACGCGCTTGCCTCCAAGGAAATCAATGCGATCGGCCTGGCGGCCAAGCGCATCACCGAGATGACGAGCAGTTTCGGCAGCGCCCGCAAGTTGCAGCGGGAAATCGAAGCCGCGATCGCCGGCTATGGCAGCACGACTGCGAAACTCGCGATGTTCGCGGGCGCGACAGATATCCTGGGTCCGGCATCGCTCGCCAGCCGAGCGGCATTTGACAGCGTTATGGGCGGTTATAATTCGGCGACGCTTAGCGACGTCGATCTGCGCCGCTCGCCCGCTGAACGCGCCCGCGTCTATCGCGACATGGATGTCGACGAGGGCTTCGTCGAGACGAATATCGGCGAAACGCTCGCGCTCCTGATCGAAGGGGGCGTCGTTGAGGGCGCAGTATCGCGCGCCGGCGTGGTGACCGCCTTTGTCGAAGCCGGATCGATCCGGATGCGCGTTTCAGCCCGCCAGGCAAGAGTGGCATCGTACTCCGTTATCGACGGCTTCGAGATGGCGCTTCGAGCGTTCATCACCCAGAAGCTCGAAGCGATCGCAGGACCCCAATGGTTCAAGCAACGCGTCCCCGGCGACGTCGCGCGCCGGGCGAAAGAGCGGCGCCTGGAAGCTCAGCGCAGCGGAGAGGCGTCGCTGCCTCTCATCAACTATGTCGATCTCGCCGACCTGATCTCGATCATCGGACGCACCGACAACTGGGGCGCGGCCTTCGAGGCCGTGTTCAGCAGGCTCGAAGATTTACGCGTCGATATTCTGCGCCTCAACGCAAGCCGTCGTCCCACGATGCACGCACGCCCCGTCGATCCGGTCCGCCTTGCAGAGGCTATTCTCGTTGTCAGTCGCTTGATGGTTGCGATGCAGGTCGACGGCGCATGGGATGAGGGCTGGGACGCGGACATCTGAATATCGCGAACACCCATTTTATATAGGACCGGAAGTCTCCGCCAAACATGGAGTGTAATGGCGAGCCGACAGGCGGCAGTTGGTTTCATCGTCACTGTCGGCTCGCAGCGCCGCGAGAGTCGCGGCTAAAGGTGCAGACCGCCGCTACACTGACGCGCCGATCATAAGCGGTGAAGGTAGTCTACCTACCGGCATTTCGGGCAGCTCGCTCAATCCACGCGCCTATGTTGTTGTAGCCATCGTCTCTTACCCAGTCATAGGTATGATACAATTCAGTGAACGGCCTTTGACCCACTTTCCAGTGCTCAAGAGGGTTGCGGCCGGGTAAATCAACACCACTGAGTGGATCTTTCACATTGTGTATGTCGATGGCCAAAATTCCCATCTTGCGCTCGTGACTCCGCTTAATTTCGTACTTGACCCATTCACGACCGTAAGTCTCACGCCCAAACAGGACTGCGGTTACCGAACACCCCGCGAGCTGGTCGTCTATCCACTTTTGTATCCCACCCGCCCGGCGCTTGGCATCTTCAAATTCTGCGGCATCATAAAACGGCTGTGCTGCACCCTGTTCGCGCACAACCCACGAATTGCGCACCTGCTGAATACGACGCACATCGCGTCCATAATGGAAGCTAAAAAACACTTTGCGCATTACTAAGAGTTGCCTTCCTGAAGCTTACGGATCACCGCAATGATTGGTTGGATCAGCGTGGACAAATCGTCGGTATGCTCCGCCAAACCCTGAATAAGTGTCGGACCATCTGCGCCGAGTTCAGGAATGAACTGGCTCGGATCCGCGAGGGCTAAATCTGCAAGCTCTTTCGCCATCCCTCCAGTCGCCCCGATCGGTACCACGGCAAGACCCTGTGTTCGCGCAATTTCGAACTCCTCTTTCATACCTTGAGCCGAAATCACCCCGTCATCCCCTTCTTTCGTCCCGAACAAGAAGACGGCGACTCCGGCGTGGGAGGTAATTTCCTGGCGGTACTCCTTCCAGACAGCGGTTCGATTTTCTGGATCGCCGCTTTGCGGGAACGGTCGCAGCACCAAATTTTCCTCAATGCTGCTGTCGGACCGCATGATTTCCCTCAATGCTCCCGAAAGCAAAGCGTCGCCGAAGCCTAGGCCGATACCGGTCGCGAGGCGAGTCCCGCTTGAAATCAGCTGGCGTCCAAGCGTCTCGGCGAATTTAGTGACCGCCTCCTTCCCCCAGGGTTCAAAGTTAGCAGCGCTTGCGGAAACAAATACAGTTCGACGGCGGTAACGGGCAACAAGCTCTTCGAGAAACTCCGTTATTTCATCGTACTCGTCAACTGATAGAACCTTCACATTGAAGCGTTTGAGATCCTCAATTATCAACTCTTGACGAAGGCTGTGGTGCCTAAAATCCTCGGCTGTCTCCTCAGGTAGTTTCGCACGCTTCCTGAAGACCGCGTAATGGCGCCGTTGATTGCTCTTGAAAGTCAGCCTGACCTGAGAGAGTACATGATTTAAGTTCGGATCTGTGAAACTGAATCCCAAAAAAAGAAACGTCTTCGAGACTAGGTCGCCTGCAAGCGCACTTGTGAAAGCACCTCTATCAGTCTGATAACGTTCGTAGTCATCGCGGGTCGCCACGGCTTCGTCAGGCCGATCAACATCCCCGTGCATCTTGTACAGCGTAGCTTGTTTGCCTGGACGGCTAGTGGCCAGCTGCGGTACCGCGCTTTTTACATCAACAACTTTCCCGGCGTTACGGAGGGCGGTTTCAATGAGCTTATCGTAATTCGTTGTCCACCAAGTACGAATCGGTAGCTGCGCGAGGAGTTCGTGATTTCTTGTCGGTGGATTGGTCGGGGCAATTGCTTCGATAACAGCCTTGTGGAGCCTGTCCCGATTGGTGCCGTTGGCATTGACGTGAAACTGCGCCACCCCTACCAAATCGGTTTCAAGGTCGATCCTTAGTTCAAGTTCTTCAGCAAGCGGGCGTATCAATTCACGCCAGTCGACATAACCGGAAGGGATCGAAAGACCTGCGCCTGCAAATACTGCAGCATCGCCAACCACGACCTCGCCAAGATAGTCGGTAAGAAACTGTCGTATAGCTGGCTTCATTTGTTAGTGAGTGCCTGTGGCTAGCGGATGTCCGCGATTTGATCATTCAGCCAGAGAGAATGCAAGGTCTGAGTTACCGACTTCCGGTTTCATAAGCCCGCCTATGCATGACCGGCGTGTCCATCGCGTCAAGCATAAAAGCACGGCAACGTTCATTTCACGCCGACGACCCCTGGCGTGGCAAAGCCACGGGGCGCGGAACTGACGCGCTAACTCATTTCTTGGTATGTCCATGATCTCTGTCAGTGTTCCTGAAAGGTGGCTTTCCGGTACGTTCAACATTGATGCCGCTCAGCAATGATCATTTCGGCGTCCGCTTTCGGCAACGTGCCCGGCGTGGCCGAACGGCCGACATCAGGCGCATTCCCGACCAAATTCCTTCGAAGCTCGACCTCTGGGCGCTTGGCTTAGGAATCTGACGGAGCGACATGCATCTCGTGACGTCGTTGACCTGATACGAATGGCACCTACGCCAAATGTAAGATCAGGAAATGGCCGCTTCAGGCTACCCAGACCAGCAGTTGCTCACCGAGCGGCGGCAAAGTCGGAGAAACACGAAATGGCTGGATTGGATTGCCGGTCCACACGATGAATTGACCACGACCGGTCGTGCCGCGGAGCTGAATCGCAACGGCATAGGCGTGGTCGAACGAGGCGAGCCGCGCCCGCAGGGCTGACAGTGACGTGCTCCCCTGATTGTTACCAGTCAGAGGTAGAGTCCGGCTCCTTCATGATGGTTGGTTGATGGGATGGCAA
>JAIUPN010000012.1 GCA_020160755.1 Pseudomonadota bacterium | reverse complement strand
CTCATAGAGGGAAGCTCATTAGATCGCGATCCCGAAGAGATGCTCGCCGGCAATTGACGCATGTCAGCAATCGGTCGTTAGCGGCCTCCCCCCTTCACTCCTCCAAAACCGGCTCGGGCGTCAGAAAGCCGCGCCGGCACACGGGACTGTCGTCGCCCGCAAGGCAGTCGGACCAGCGGTAGAGTTTCTCGATGTCGATGACGACGCCGTCGGAGCCGCCGCCGCCCATGCCGATATAGCGCTTTCCGGCGACGCGGCCGATGACCGTGACATTGGTATAGGGGTGGACAAGCTCCGGATCATACATGCCGTCGCCGCAAGCGACGAAGCTCTGATACGTCGGCTCGGGCGTCCAGCGCGGCTCGCCATAGTCGCCGCTGCCCGCAAAATTGATCGTCAGGCAGCGCCCGTCGACGGCGTAGACGCCGCCGGCCCAGCGCACGCGCGCACCGATATGCCGCGCGTCCATCGCCGCGTCAGGCGTGATCCCGGCAACCGCGGCCGCCTTCAGCTCCTCCAGCTCGCGCACGATTGCGACGGCGTCCGGACCGGCTTCGGCAACCGCGGTGTCCGAAGCCCCAGCCGTCATCGGCAAGCCGAACAGCATCGCCCCGGCCGCCATCGCGCGCAGACGTGGCATCGCCCTAACCTCGCGCGCTACTTTGCCGCCTTGTCGCTCACCGCCTTGATAACCAGCGCCTTGTCGTCGACCAGATAGCGCTTCGCGAGCGCCTGCAGTTCGGCGGGTGTCGCGGCTTCGACCTCGCCGATGCCCTTGCGGCTGCGGTCGAGGCGGTCGGCGTGGCTCGTCGCCTCGGCGACATAATTGAGCCAATAGCTGTTCTCGCGCCGCGACTTGACCATCGCCTCGACGAGCGGCTTGCGCGCGCGGTCGATCAGGTCGGCGTCGACGGGCTTGTCGCGCAATTCTTTCGCGATCGCGAAGATGGCGGCGCGCGTCGTCGCGAGGTCCTTATAATCGACATTGCTCGCCGCGAACATGTGCCCATAGCCGGGGAATTCGTCGGACAGACTCGCCGCCGCGCCGGGGCTGTAGCTTTCGCCGAGCTTTTCGCGCAGCTCCTCGGTCAGCATCAGCTGCATCACGCGCGCGAGAAGGTTGAGCCGCATCGCTTCGCCGAGGTCGCTGTCGTCGCGCGCCGGCCAATAGACACGCAGCTCGGCCTGTTCGGCCGGCCCCTTGTGGATCAGCGTCCGCTCGCTGCGGTCGGCCGCGAACTGGCGAACACGCGCATCGGTCCGCGGGTCGAACGCGGCGCGGCGTTGGGGAAGCGCGCCGAAGGTCGCCGCAATCGCATCGATCGCCGCCTGTTCGCCGATGTCACCGACGACACCGACCTCGATCGCGCCGTGCGCGAAGCTGTCGGCGACGACGGGTTTGAGCTGCGCCCAGTCGAGCGTCATCATCTTGTCGAGCGGCGGGGTCTGCGAGCGCGGATCATTGTTGGCAAGAATGCCGCCCGCATCGCGCCCGAGCACCGCCGCCGGGGTCGCATCGTTCGCCGCATATTGCTGCGGCAGCACGCGGCGGATCAGCGCGAGGCCGTCGGGGCGGTAGCCGGGGTGCGTCAGGAACGCCGCCATCAGCTTCGCCTGAAGCCCGAAATCCTCGGGCGAGGTCAGCGCGCTGCCGCCGAAGGCGTCGGTATCCATCCCGAAACCGGGGCTGACCGTCTTGCCCGCGAGAACCGAGCGCAGTTCATCGACACTGTGCGCCTCGAGCCCGCCGAGCATGATCGAGCTGGCGAGCGATACCTTGGTCGGGTCATCGCGCGTCGCGAGCAGGCTGCCGCCGTCGACGCGCAGCGACAGCATGACCTTGTCCTTCTGGAAATCGGTCGTCTTGATGTTGAGCATCACATTATTGGCGAAACGGATGCGGCGGATGCCAAGGTCGTCGATGCGTTCGTCGCTGACGATTTTGCCCGGCGTGCCAAAATTGTCATAGGCGAAGGCCGCATTGGCGGCCTCGGTCGGCGCCGCGACCGCGACCTCGGTCGACGCGCGCAGCGCCGCGAGGATCGCGCCGGTGCCGCCGTCGATCGGCTTTTTCGCCGACACACGCGCAAGCGGCGGGCTCAAGCCTTCCATGCGCGCCCGGAAGGCGGCGGTGACCGCAGCGGCGGTAAGCGACGGCGCGGCGGCCTCAAACAGCGCCTGCGAGGTTTCGGGGCGGACGACGACGAAGTCGCCCTCTGCCGCGCCGATCAGCGTGTCGGCCAGCGCATCGCTGCGCCGCGTCGTCACGCCCGCGACGGCGTTCTTGAGCGCGGTGCGCCGGTTCGCGAGCTGCTCGTCGACTTCGGCCTGCGTGAAGCCGTGCTGGACCGCGCGGCGCTGTTCCTGTTCGGCGAGCGCGAGCGCGTCTTTCCATGCGCCTTCTTTCGCGACGACGCCGACGGTGACCTGGTCGAATTTCTTCCAGCCCTCGGCATCGCTGAAATAGCCGGTGAGGATCGGCGAATCCTCGTTCAGCGCAATCTTCGCGAGCCGGCGGCTGACGATCGCCTCGCCGATATCCTCGGCCAGCTTGCGCGCGCGCTTTGCCTTGGTGTCGGGATCGAGCGTCCACGGCTTGAAGGCCGCGATCGTCACCGAATCCTGGATCGCGGGATCGATGAAATCGTCGGCCGCCGCCGCGCGCTTGTAGTCGACATTGCCGATGTCGGGGTCGGCGCCCGCGGGGCCGCGCCCCTTCCAGTCCGAAAAACGCGCCTTGATCTTCGCCTCGACCGCCGCGGGGTCGAAATCGCCGACCATCACCAAGGTCGCGCGTTCGGGACGGTAATAGCGGTCGTAGAGGTCGCGCAGGCGCGCAGCGGGCGCGGTCTTGATCACCTCTTCGGTGCCGACGGGGATGCGGTTCGCGACCGTCATCCCCTTCATCTGGAAATCGAGCTGGTCGATCAGGTTGCGCAGCTGATAGGTGTCGCGCGCGCGACGTTCGGACAGGATGATCCCGCGCTCACGGTCGACCGCGGCGGGATCGATCGTCAGCTCACTCCCCGTCTCGCGCATCAGCATCAGCCCGGTGTCGATCAGATCGTCCGACGCATTGGGCAGGTCGAGCTTGTAGATCGTCTCGTCGAACCCGGTCGACGCATTGGTGTCGGCGCCGAAGGCAAGGCCCTTGCGCTCGAGCAGCTTGATCATCTCGCCCTCGGGAACGCCTTTCGATCCGTTGAACGCCATATGTTCGAGGAAATGCGCAAGCCCGCGCTGGTCCTCCGCCTCGGCGAAGCTGCCGACCGCGAAGCGCATCCGCAGCACGACGCTGTCCTTGGGCGTGCTGTTCTTCAGCAGCGCATATTTCATCCCGTTGGGCAGCACGCCGAAGACGATGTTCGAATCGACCGGCACGTCGCTGGGCGCAAAATTCCACGCCTTGGCGGCTTCGCTCTGCGGGTTGATCGCCGCGGGCGCCGCGGCCTTGGCAGGTGCTTCCTTCGCGTAAGCCGGGGCGGTGCTGGCGATGAGGAAGACGAGGGGTGACAGCGCGGTCGAAGCACGCCGGACAAGGGATTTGGTCATGGCGAAGATGTGGCCGCCGCCCCGCAGCCGGTCAAGCCAGTGTTACGCGACGCGGCCAACGCTTTCGACAGACGACATCGGGCGGCGACCGGCGGCCTTGGCAGCGTAAAGCGCGCGATCGGCGACTTCGAGCAATTTGCGCGCGCTGTCGCCATGTTCGGGCCAATAGGCAGTGCCGATCCCCGCGCCGACGCCGATCGTCTGCCCGCCGATACGATAGGGTGCGGCGAGCGCCGCGAGGATATGGTCGGCCAGCCCGGTTTCGAGCAGCGGCGATCCGGCGGGCACGAGGATCGCAAACTCGTCACCGCCCTGCCGCGCAACCACGGCGTGGTCGCCGCATGCGCGGCGCAACCGCTCGGCGAGTTCACACAGGACGCCGTCGCCGATGGCGTGGCCATGCTGGTCGTTGATCGGCTTGAACCCGTTGAGATCGAGCAATGCGATCGCAAAAGGACAGGCGTCGTCGGCCTTCGCGATTTCTTCGTCGAGCCGCATGTCGAACGCGCGGCGATTGGCGACGCCGGTCAGCGGGTCGGTGTGGGCGAGGTCGCGCATCTGGTGCTGGAGCTCGAGCAGGTCGATCAGCTGGTCATGCTGTTGCAGGATCATGCGGAGGAGGAAGATCGTCGCCACGACAAGGCTGGTACCCGCGGCGATTTCAGGCGCGATCCCCGACGTCAGCATCAGGAACGAGATCGGAACGAGCCCGATGAGCAGGTTGACGAAGGTCGCAAAGCGGACCGACGACAGGCAATAGGCGGTCGCCAGCGAACCCATCGCCATAACCATCGCATAATAGCTGTGCGTTTCGGGCGGCGCGGCGAGCCAGTTCATCACCGTCCAGCTGCTGCACATCGCACCGGTCGTGCCCGACAGCCAGGTCGATTCGACAATCATCCGCCGCGCGCGGCGTACGCTCATCCGCCGCCCGCGATTGTGCATCAGCACGGCGAAGCCAAGAACGCCGATGACCGCAAGCGTCACCGGAAAGCCGATACGAACGATTGGATGGACAGTCTCGACGCCCGCGTAGATCGCGGTCGGAGTCGTCGCCGCCAGCATCAGGAAAAGCATCGGGGTCAGCGTTTCGATACGATTGGCGCGCAGCAATGCGACATCGTCCCGAATCGCGTCCGGAATCGGCGGAAAAAACCGCGTGCGCAGCCAATGATAGACCCCCGTCATAGGGCCGGGATAGCAAGCGCGAGTAAAGCAGGGGTTAAGGATCGAAACCTCGTCTTATCACATAGCTACGGGCGCAGCCTGTTTAGATGACTTGCGAAATATTAACCATGCCCGGCGACAAGCGGCGCCAAATTTTCCGCGCCCGACAGGAGCCACGCCATGTCCTATCCGATGCCGCCGCTAACCTCGCCCACCGCTATGTCCGCTGCCCCGATGCCGTCGGCCGACCCGACCTTGCCGCAGGACGACACCCCCGCGCAGCAGGCGGCGCGCGCGGCACAGCTGACCGCGACACAGGCGGTCTATACCTGGACGACCGAAGTTCCGACGCTGCCCGGCGTCCCGCTCGCGACCGCAGTACCAAAGAATGACGAGCCGACGATCGCATGGTTCGTGATTCTGATCGGCGTCGGGCTCGACATCGTGCGCAACGCGCTGACGGTGAAGCTCGGCGGGGTGGACAGGGGCGAACTCGTCGGCCCGCGCGCCGATTATGAAGCCGCGCTTGCCGAATGCGACGCCATCGAAGTCTCGGTCGCAAAGGTCGCGACCGACCATGGCGTCCACACCGGCGGCAATATTTTCGAACGCCTGATCGGCGATGTCGAAAATGCCGTCGCCGCCGCCGAGCGCGACGCGCATGTCGCGTTGCTCAAGGGCTATAGGGACCGTCTCGAAGAGCTGATGAAGGTCGACGAAGAAGAAGTTGCCGGACTCGGGAGCAAGACCCCGCGCAGCGTCGAAGCCTATCGCGCGCTGTTCGCGACGCTGCCGGTTCCGGGCATCTCGTACACATTTCAGAGCGACGGCGAATTTGCGCGGCTGCGCGTGCAAGGCCCGAACAACATGCTGATCGCCGCGGTCGGCGAGGCGTTGCCCGTCAATTTCCCGCTCAGCGCCGCCAAATATAGCGCGGTGGTCAATGGCGACACGCTCGGCGCCGCGCTCGCCGAAGGACGCCTCTTCCTGCTCGACTACAAGCCGCTCGAAGTCCTTGATCCGGGTACCTATGGCGGCCTCGCCAAATATGCCTGGCAACCGATGGCGCTGTTCGCGATCCCGCCGGGCGGATCGTCGCTGGTTCCCGTCGCGATCCAGTGCGGACAGGACCCGATCGACTTTGCGATCTTCACCCCCTCTCCCGTCGCCGACAAGCAATGGGGATGGGAGATGGCGAAATTCGTCGTCGAGGTCGCCGACGGCAATTATCACGAACTCTTCACCCACCTCGCGCGCACGCACCTCGTGATCGAGGCCTTTGCCGTGGCGACGCACCGCCACCTTGCCGAAGTGCATCCGGTTTGGGCGCTGCTCGTCCCGCATTTCGAGGGAACGCTGTTCATCAACGAACAGGCCGCGACCTCGCTGATCGCCGCGAACGGCCCGATCGACCATATTTTTGCGGGCACGATCACATCGAGCCAGCTTGCTGCGGTCGACGCGCGGCTCGCGTTCGATTTTTATGGCAAGATGCCGCGCGCCGACTTTGCCGCGCGCGGCGTGGGTGTGGATTCGACGCTCGAAGATTATCCGTATCGCGACGACGCGCTGCTGGTGTGGGACGCGATCCACGAATGGGCGCGGCAATATGTTGACCTCTATTATGCGCACGACGCCGACGTCGTCGCCGATACCGAGCTGACCGCATGGGCGACGTGCCTTGCCGGCGAAGCGAAGATCAAGGGCTTTGGCCCGGTCACCACGCGGGGGCAGCTCGCCGAAATCTGCACGATGGTGATGTTCACCGCGAGCGCGCAGCACGCCGCGGTCAACTTCCCGCAAAAGGACATCATGGCCTTCGCGCCCGCGGTCACCGGCGCGGGCTGGCAGGCCGCGCCCAACGGGCAGCGCGGGCACGACAAGAAAGGCTGGCTCGCGATGATGCCGCCGATGGCGCTCGCGCTCGAACAGCTCAACGTGCTCGAGTTGCTGGGGTCTGTGCATTACCGCCCGCTCGGCGACTACCGCAGCAACGCCTCTCCCTACCCGCTCTGGTTCCAGGATCCGCGCGTGACCGCGACCGAGGGCCCGCTCGTCTGGTTCCAGGCGGCGCTCAAGGGCGTGGAGGCGGAGATCGTCGCGCGCAATAGCGAGCGGATGCAGCCCTATCCGTACCTGCAGCCGAGCCTGATCCCGACGAGCATCAACATCTGAAGGCGCAAAAAATGAGAACCCCGGCAAAAGCCGGGGTTCCTATCTTCGTTCTGCCAGGCCCCGGCTTTCGCCGGGGTGCATAGAGCCTTAGCTGCCCTTTTTCTTGCGGTGGCTTTCGAGATCGAGAACGGCATTTTCGCTGCCCTCGGGGAGCAGGCCGAGCCGGCGCGCGACTTCCTGATAGGCCTCGACTTCGCCGCCGAGGTCACGGCGGAAGCGGTCCTTGTCGAGCTTTTCGTTCGTCGTCATGTCCCACAGGCGGCAGCCGTCGGGGCTGATCTCGTCGGCGAGGATGATGCGGCTGAAATCGCCTTCATACAGGCGGCCAAACTCAAGCTTGAAGTCGACGAGGCGGATGCCGACCGCGGCGAACATGCCCGACATGAAGTCGTTGATGCGGATCGCCATGTCCTGAATGTCGTGAAGCTCGTCCTGGCTGCACCAGTTGAAGCAGGCGATATGCTCCTCGGCGACGAGCGGATCGCCGAGCGCGTCGTCCTTGTAGCAATATTCGATCAAGGTGCGGGGAAGCTGCGTCCCCTCCTCGATCCCGAGGCGCTTCGACAGCGTGCCCGCGGCGACGTTGCGCACGATCACTTCGATCGGCACGATCTCGACCTGCCGGATCAGCTGTTCGCGCATGTTGAGGCGACGGATGAAATGCGTCGGCACGCCGATGTTGCCGAGCAGCGTGAAGACATGCTCCGAAATGCGGTTGTTGAGCACGCCCTTGCCGCTGATCGTGCCCTTTTTCTGGGCGTTGAACGCGGTCGCGTCGTCCTTGAAATACTGGATCAGCGTGCCCGGTTCGGGGCCTTCGTACAGGATCTTCGCTTTGCCTTCGTAGATCTGGCGGCGACGGGACATGGCGTTCAAACTTTCTGCCGGAACCAAATGAATGACCCCGGCAAAGCGACTCAGCAGGAGGCGCGCCGCCGGGGCGATGGGGCGCCTATAGCGACAAAGGTCGGGCGCGTCATCCCCGCCATGACACCCCTCGCCTTACGTTTACGTCAACTAGCGCTTGCGCTCCCCGCCATCGCTTGCAACGATGCTGATAACCAAGGGAGAGACAGATGAGCTTCGACCAGATTCGCCTCGACAAGCATGAAGGCATCGCGCTGCTGACGCTGCACCGCCCCGACCGGATGAACGCCTTTACCACCGAAATGATGCTGGAGATCGTTGCCGCGCTCGACGAGTGCGACGCCGACGATGGCGTGCGCGCGGTGATCTTCACCGGATCGGGTGACCGCGCCTATTGTGCGGGCGCCGACCTCGGTCAGGGCGCGGCGACCTTCGATTATGACAAGCGCACCGACAAGCAGGCGATCCTGCCCGATGGCCTGTCGGCGAGCCCGGTCGCCGAGGACGGC
This sequence comes from Pseudomonadota bacterium, assembly GCA_020160755.1. GTDB lineage: Bacteria > Pseudomonadota > Alphaproteobacteria > Sphingomonadales > Sphingomonadaceae > Sphingopyxis. The sequence goes on along the minus strand of JAIUPN010000012.1, from coordinate 140,678 downwards.
ACGATCGACTGGTCGCACCCGCTGATCCGCGATTCGGGCGGGCGCGTGTCGATGCGCATCTTCGACTGCAAAAAGCCGGTTTTGGGGGCGATCAACGGCGCCGCGGTCGGCATCGGCGCGACGATGACGCTGTCGATGGACGCGCGGCTCGCGAGCGACACCGCGCGCTACGGCTTCGTCTTCGCGCGCCGCGGGATCGTGCCCGAAGCCGCGTCGAGCTGGTTCCTGCCGCGGCTGGTCGGCATCCAGAACGCGGTCGACTGGTGCTATTCGGGGCGGCTGATCGACGCCGCCGAGGCGCATGAAAAGGGCCTCGTGCAGTCGGTCCACGCCCCCGGCGAACTGGTCGACGCCGCGATCGCCAAGGCGCGCGAGCTGACCGATCACAGCGCGCCGGTGTCGGTCGCACTCACCCGCCATATGCTGTGGCGGATGCTCGGCGCGCCGCACCCGATGAGCGCACACCGCTGGGACAGCCGCGCGATCTTTGCGCGCGGACGCAGCGCCGACGCCGCCGAGGGCGTATCAAGCTTCCTCGAAAAGCGTCCCGCAAACTTCACCGTCAGCGTCGCGAATGACTATCCGTGGTTCGCCGAGTTCGAGGATACGCCGCCCTATAGCTGAGGGCTCAGCCCGCCGCGCCGCCGCGCTTCCTGAAATACGGCCTGAAGAACATGTAGAGGCCGGAGAATATCAACAGGAAGAGTGGCGGCAACGGCAGGTAATAGACCCACTGGGCGGGCTCCTGCCCCGCTCCGAGCATCACGAAAATCGCAAGCACGATCGCCGAAAACAGGATCGATACCCAGCGGTGAAACTGCCGGATCCACAAACTCCAGTTCATCATTCTCTCCCTGTTTGATCAATCGAGCCCGGCCACGACCTTTTCGAGATTTTCGAGATGGATCTTCCAGCCGCCCCTGGCGCCGCCGAACGCCTGCTTCTGGTCGGGGCGGAAACCGACCTGCTCCATGCGGAGCAGCGTTCCGCCATCGGTGGGTTCGAGCGTGAAGGTGACGACGCTTTCCAGCGCATAGGCCGGATCGTCGTGGGGGTGATTCCATGCGTAGGACAGCGTGCGGCCGGGCTCGACCTCGAGAATCTCGCAATCGACATGGCCCCAGTCGCCGCGCAGCTGGAAACGGTGGCCGAGGTCGAGGCCGAAGTCATTCTTCATCAGCCACTCCTCGATCAGATGCCGCGTCGTCAGCGCGCGCCAGATTTTTTCGGGCGGGTGCGGAATCTCGCGCTCCACGGTCACGCTACGCACGTCGGTATCGGTCATTGATCCATCCTTTTGAGCAAATCTTCGAGGTCGTCGAACCGCGCTTCCCAGAAGCGGTTCATGCGCCCCGTCCAGTCGACGAGCGGCGCGAGCGCGCGTTGTTGCGCGCTATAATGCGTCTGGCGGCCTTCGTCGCGGCCCTGCACCAGCCCCGCCTGCTTGAGAATGCCGAGATGCTTCGACACCGCGGGCTGCGAGATGCCTGCGCCCGCGGTGAGCGCGCCGACGGTCTGCTCGCCTTCGAGGCAGAGCCGCTCGAACAGCGCACGCCGGCTGGGATCGGCGAGCGCCTTGAAGAGAAGGTCGGGGGACGATTGCATTAATCCATAACTCCGCGGCTATGGGTAATCCCATAACTATTTAGTTATGAATATGTCAAGCACCCGTTAAACAGCGTCGTATTTGCGCCTTCTGCGTGTCGCCGTCATGCTGTGCGTATCCCTGATCGCGGGCGTGCGGGCGCGGATCGTTTCCATATTGTGCCAGTTCGCGGTCACACGGTCGCGCGTCAGCTGCACCGTCACATAGCCGCGGTCGGCGGTGTTTGCCCATTTGAGCTGCGGCGACGCCGTACGCAGAGCCGATACGCGCGCCGCATCCGAAATGCCGCGCGTATAGGCCTCATACCCCGGCGAGGTGACGCTATGTCCCGCAATCTCGATTCCGGCGGGGCGGCCGTCGTACGTCAGGTCGAACGCCCAGGCATTGTGGCTGTCGCCCGACAGCGTGACGAGGTCGGCGTCGGCGCGCTGCGCCGCGCCGAGCAGGCGATCGCGCGCCGCCGGATAGCCATCCCAGCTGTCCATGTTGAGCGGCAGACCCGCCTTGGCCGCAAGCTGCGACACCTCGACGCGGCGTTTCACATAATCGGGCTGGTCGGCGCCGAACCAGTCGCGCGATTCGGGCGGCGTGAACAGCGACCCCATCACGATCTGCTGCGCGCAGACCTGCCAGCGCGTGCCCGCCTTCACCGATTGCGCAAAGCCGTCGAACAGCCAGCTTTCCTGGCTGACGCCCATCAACTGCCGCGCGGGATCGCGATAGCCGGTCTCTGCGAACTGCCTGAGCGTCGCGGCGGTGTCGCGCTGCCCCTTCAATATCTCGCCGAGGTCGAAAACCTTGTCGCGCGCGGTGATCCGCGTTTCGGGAAGAAAGATCGTCGCGAGGTCGCCCGCCTGATAATGGCGCCAGCGTGTATCCGCGACGGGCATCCACTCGCCGTGCACGCGTTCGGCGGCCGCCTCGCGGACGCGCCATTCGCCTTCGCCCTCATTGTGGTTTTGGGCGCCGCCCTTCCAGACGTCGTTCGCGAATTCATGGTCGTCCCACTGCGCGATCACGGGGAAGAGCTGGTGCAGCCGCTGGAGGTCGGGATCGCTGCGATAGGCGGCGTAACGCAGGCGATAGTCCGCGAGGCTCACCATCTCGTGGGTCGGCTGGATATCGCGGCCGGGAAGCCTGTCCTTGAGCGACGGATAATCGCCGACCCCATATTCATAGAGATAATCGCCGACATGCGCGACGAGGTCGATGTCGTTCCGCGCCGCGGCGTGGGCATAGGCGTTGAACCAGCCGAACGGCAGGTTCGAACAGGAAAAGAGCGCCATGGTGAAGGCGCTCGTCGGCCCGGCGGGCAGCGTGCGCGTGCGGCCGGTGACCGACTTCGTCCCGTCGGGCGCGATGAAGCGATAATAATACCAGCGCCCGGGTTCGAGCCCGCCGACCATGATCTTCGCCGTATGATCGCGTTCTCCGCCGGCGGTGACGCTGCCGCCCCCGGCGATCCGCGCGAAGTCGGCGCTTTCGGACAATTCGGCGGTCAGCACCGTGTCGTTCGCCGCGGCGTAACGCGTCCAGAGCAGCACCGAATTCGCCCCCGGCTCGCCGCTCGCGACCCCGTGGGTAAAGCCCTGCGCCATCATCGCGCGCGCCGCGCCGGGCAGCGACAGCGCCGCGAGCCCCGCGGTGCCGAGCTTGATCAGCAGGCGCCGGTCCATTTCGCCCCAAAGCTCGTGCATCGCGCGTCTCCCTCTGTTCGCCGGGGTCTGTGCCCGGTCTTTGTTACGTTATCGCGCTATCCCATCACCCCGAGCGCGACGAGCAGCAGCATGAAGGTGATGACCGAAAAGAGGCTGAAAAAGAGCAGCAGGTTCGTGCGCACGAGCGCCCCGAATCGCGAAGACCGATAGGCGCCGCGAAGCTGGCGATACATGTGGAAGGGTACATAGAGCATCGCGAACGCTGTCGCGATGTCGCCGAATATCGTCAGGTTGAGCAGGCGCACGACGACGAACAGGAGCAGCATGAAGCTGATCGAGTAAGTGACGAAGACGAAATGGTCGTAGGTGTGAAAGCGGCGGCTGAACGGAAAGAGCAGCCACATGAAGGGCAACGACAGCGGGATCAGCGCCCACGCGAACTTGTAGGCGTTTGCCTGGAGTTTGTATAATATGAGTGCGGGGTTCGCGTTCGCCTTTTCCAACCCATGGTCGATGAACGGCACCCCGGTATTGAACTTTGTGCGCGACACGAACTCGACGCCCGTCATCATCTGCTTGGCGGGGTCGTCGAGCACCGGTGGTCCCGTGCGGCGCTCTTTGTCGCTCAGGCGACGGGCGACGCCAAGATAGTCGGCGCTCTTGCGGAGCGTTTCGCGCTCCTCCTCCAGCAGTCGTCGCTCGGCGACCGGCAAGCCCTTGTCGGCCAGCCGTACATCGATGCGATCGGCTTCCTCGTGAAAGCTTTCCTTGAGTGCGTTCGAGCGCGTCTGTTCGGCAGCGGCCTTGGTGATCCCTTCACCCACGCTGCCGCCGCTGCCGACGATGGCGAGCACCGCATAGGTCAGGAAGACCGCGAACAGGAACAGTGCGAGCGGCGAAATGAAGCGCGCGCGCTCGCCGTGGATATAGCGCCGCGTGAGGTCGCCCGGCCGCCAGCTCAGCAAGGGCAAAGTGTTCCAGATCTTGCCTTCGAAATGGAAGATCGCGTGTACGAGGTCGTGCCCGATCGCGCCGAAGCTGCGATGCACGTCGGCGCGCTGTCCGCAATGATGGCAATGCGAGCCCGCAAGCACGGTGCCGCAGTTGAGACAGCGCGCGCCGCCATGCGCCGCGCGCGTCCCGCCCCCGCGACCACCATGCCGCGGTTCGACCGCATGTCCTGCCAAACCGGCGGTCACCGCCGCCCCGATGCCTTCGATATCCCCGCTCATGGCGCCCTGCCTAAAGAGGTGCGGGGAGCGGCGCAACGGGACTTTCGTCCGCCGAGCAAAGCGTGATAGGGCGGCGCGATGAACGCCGAAGCCCTGACCGCCCCGCCGATGCCCGGCGATGCCGCCGCCCTGATCGCCGAGATGGGTGCACACGCGCGCGCCGCCGCAAAGCGGCTCGCGTTGACGCCGACGGCCGACAAGGCCGCGGGACTGCGCGCTGCCGCAGGACAGATTCGCACGCGCGGTGCCGACATATTGGCCGCCAATGCCGAGGATATGGCCGCCGGAAAGAGGAACGGCCTGTCGGGCGCGATGCTCGACCGGTTGCGGCTCGACGAAGACCGGCTCGCCGCGATCGCCGATGCGATCGACGCGGTCGCCGCGCTGCCCGATCCGTCGGGCGCCGAGATCGACCGCATGAAGCGCCCCAATGGCCTGGTGCTGACCCGCGTGCGTGTGCCGCTGGGCGTCGTCGGCATCATCTATGAAAGCCGGCCGAATGTGACTGCCGACGCGGCGGCGCTCGGGCTGATGTCGGGCAATGCGGTGATCCTGCGTGGTGGCAGCGAGGCGGTGCATTCGAACCGCGCGATCCACGCGGCGTTTGCGGCGGGGCTGGTCGAGGCCGGCCTGCCCGCCGATGCGGTGCAACTCGTCCCGACGCAGGACCGCGCCGCGGTCGGCGCCATGCTCCGCGCGCAGGGGCTGATCGACATCATCATTCCGCGTGGCGGCAAGGGCCTCGTCGCGCGCGTGCAGGACGAGGCGCGCGTTCCCGTGCTCGCGCATCTCGACGGCATCAACCACCTCTATATCGACGGCGCCGCCGACCCCGCGAAGGCCGTCGAACTCGCGGTCAACGCCAAGATGCGCCGCACCGGCGTCTGCGGCGCGACCGAGACGATCTTGCTCGACCGCGCCTACCCCGCACCGCTTGCGATCGTCGACGCGCTGGTCGCGGCGGGATGCGAAGTGCGCGGCGACAAGGGTGTCGCGGCGCTGAGCCCGCATGTCGAACCCGCGAGCAGCGGCGACTGGGACTGCGAATATCTCGACGCGATCGTCTCGATCGCGATGGTCGACGGCCTTGCGGGCGCACTCGCGCATATCGACGCGCATTCCAGCCGCCACACCGACGCGATCGTCACCGAAGATGCCACCGCCGCCGAGCGTTTCCTGTCGGGCGTCGACAGCGCGATCGTCATGCACAATGCCTCGACGCAATTCGCCGACGGCGGCGAATTCGGCCTCGGCGCCGAAATCGGCATCGCGACGGGCCGCCTCCACGCGCGCGGCCCGGTCGCGCTCGAAGGGCTCACCACCTATAAATGGCTGGTGCGCGGCACGGGACAGGTCCGGCCCTGACGCGGCGCATCCCCACCGGCCTCCTCGGCGGCAGCTTCAACCCCGCGCATGGCGGACACCGCGCGATCAGCCTGAATGCGATCGACGCTCTGGGCCTCGACGAACTGTGGTGGCTCGTCTCGCCGGGCAATCCGCTGAAGCCCAAAGCGGGAATGGCCTCGCTCCCGGCGCGGCTCGGTTCGGCGCAGCGGGCGGCGCGGCGGTCGCCGATCCGCGCCACCGCCATCGAGGCCGAACTGGGCACCCGCTACACGATCGACACGCTCAAAAAGCTCGTCCGCCGCTACCCCGATCGCCAGTTCATCTGGATCATGGGCGCCGACAATCTGGTCCAGTTGCCCCAGTGGCGCGACTGGCGGGGGATTGCCCGACTCATGCCGATTGCGGTTATCGCGCGTCCGGGCTATAACGACCGTGCCCATGCAAGACGTGCGATGGGATGGCTGCGGCGATTTGTCCGGCCCGCAGACCAGAAGAAGCATTGGACAGACTGGAGACCGCCCGCCCTCGTGTTCCTGCGATTTTCGCCCGATGTGCGATCCGCAACTGCGATACGGCAGGCCAACCCCCGCTGGTTCGAACGCTATGAAGGCCGCGCCCTGCGCGACCCGCTGACGCGTTCATGGCTGGTGGAACCGAACAGGAAAGGACGCATTTGATCTCCGCCACCCAGGGGGCCGCCTCCGGCGCCGCACCCGCCAATGACAGCGTGGACGCGCTCCACGCGCTGATCCTCCACCAGCTGGACGAGGACCAGGCCCAGGAAACCATCTCCATCCCGCTTGCCGGCAAAAGCAGCATCGCCGACCATATGGTGATCGCGAGCGGCCGCTCGACGCGTCATGTCTCGGCGATCGCCGAGAAACTGGCGCAGCGGATCAAGCAGGAAGCGGGCCGCAGCGTTCGCGTCGAAGGGCTGCCCAACGCCGATTGGGTGCTGCTCGATGCGGGCGACGTCATCGTCCACCTCTTCCGTCCCGAGGTGCGTAGCTTCTACAACCTCGAGCGCATGTGGTCGTTCGGCGACGCGCCGCCGGTTGCAGCAGCGAATTGACGGTTTTGTTCTGTTCGGCCTAGAGCCCGAACAGAAGCGGCACCAGCCCGCTCCGCCACCCGGCCTCCCACAGGCTACTATCGTCGGGGAGGCCGGGTGGCGGAGCGGGCTGGTGCCGCTTTCACCGAAGGTGAATGAAAACGTCATGTTGCTGCACATCATCGCGCGCGGGCGCATCGGGCGCGGACCCGAGGCCGAACTGGTCGAGCGCTATATGAAGCGCGTGACCTGGGCGCAGAAGATTTCGGAACTTCCCGATACGGGCGGCCGTTTGCCCGCTGCGGCAGAGAATAGCCGCACCATCCTGCTCGACGAGGGCGGCGACCAGATGTCGTCGCTCGAATTTGCCAGATTGCTGGAAAAATGGCGCGACGGCGGGGTGCGCGAGGCGCGCTTCTGCCTCGGCGCCGCCGACGGTTTCACGCCCGAAGAGCGCGAAGGCGCCGACAAGGTCATCGCCTTCGGCCGCGCGACCTGGCCGCACCTGATGGCGCGCGCGATGCTCGCCGAGCAATTGTGGCGCGCGACGAGCATCGTCGCCGGCCACCCCTATCACCGCGAGGGCCGCCAGTGAGGCGCGCGTTCGTCGCCCTCGCCTTCGCGGCGGCCTTTGCCGGTGGCGCACTGGCGCTGGCGCAGAGCGACATCTTCGACCCGCGGGCGATCGCCGCGCGCGAGCGTGCGCAACTGATCGACGCAAAGCAGCAGTCGGCGTCGGCGATGGCGCGCAGCGCCATGCTCGAAAAACAGGCTTTGGCTGCGAGCAGCGAAGCCGACAGGCTGCAGAAACGCAGCGCCGCGCTCGCCGCGCGCATCCAGTCGGCCGAGGCCGATATCAGCGCCGGAGAGACACGCGTCGCGCTCGTCAGCCGCCGCCTGTCGGCGCAGCGCGCGCAGCTTGCCCGGCAGCAGCAGCCGCTGCTCGAACTCGCCGCCTCGCTTCAGCAATTGAGCCGCCAGCCACCGGTCAGCGTGCTCGCGCAGCCGGGATCGCTGTCGGACATGGTGCACGCGCGCGCGGTGATCGACGCCGCGATGCCGGTGATCGAACGCCGCACCGCCGGGGTCCGCCGCGAACTGACCTTGCTCGACACGACGCGGCGCCAGCAGGCGGTGGCGCTGAAAGCGCTGTCGTCGAGCAAGGCGCAACTCGCCGCGCGACGCGACGCGCTGACCCGGCTCGAAAACGAAGGGCGGCTGCGCTCGCGCGAGCTGATGAGCAGCGCGCAGCTCGAAGCCGACCGCGCGCTGGGGCTTGGCGAAAAGGCGCGCGATATCGTCGAGCTGATGGACAGCCTTGAAGCCGATGGCGCGGTGCGCGCTGAACTCGCGCAGCTCGCGGGACCGCTGCCGCGCCCGCGCAATCCCCAGGGCAGCGTGACCGCCGCCGCGCCGCCCGCAGCCGCCGAAGCCGAGCTGGCGCGCGGCGCGTACCGCCTGCCCGTCGTCGGGCGCATCGTCGCGGGGCTCGGCGAGGTCAATGAAAGCGGGGTGCGATCGCGCGGCGTCACGATCGCGGCGCGTCCGGGCGGACAGGTTGTCGCGCCCGCGCCCGGCCGTGTCGGTTTTGCGGGCGATTATCGCGGCTATGGCAAGATCGTGATCATCGACCATGGCGGCGGCTGGGTCTCGCTGCTCACCGGAATGATCGCGCTGTCGGTCGGGGTCGGCGACACGCTCGACGCCGGGGCCCCGGTCGGCCGCGCGGGGTCGGACGACAGCCGCATCACCGTCGAGCTCCGCCGCGCCGGACACCCCGTCGATATTGTCGCGATGATCGGCTGATCTGCCGGTTAGTCGCCCATTATGGCACCATCCTGTATCGCGATGCACCGCTTGACGCCCGCAGAATTGCGTAGGAGGATGGCGCGCCGGGGATTATAAGGCGCGCTTGCTCTCGCCTGAGTGAAAGATGCAGATGACCGACTCGACCAGAATCGCCCCTTCCCCGAAGCGCCGCTTTGCCTTGTGGCAGGGCGCTGCCGCGCTCTCGACGCTCGCGCTCGTCCCGCTTGCCACCGGTGCGATGGCGACCGTCGATTCGAAGACGCAGGAAGAAATTTCGCGCTTCATGGACGTCTACCTTGAAGTGAAGTCGAACTATGTCGAACCCGTCGACGATTCGAAGCTGATCGAAGGCGCGATCAACGGGATGCTTGCCAGCCTTGACCCGCATTCGGGCTATCTCGACGCGCGCGGCTTTTCCAACCTGCGCACGCAGACCGATGGCGAATATGGCGGGCTCGGCCTCTCGGTCACGATGGAAGACGGCGTCGTCAAGGTGATCGCGCCGACCGCGGACACCCCGGCCGCAAAGGCGGGGATCAAGGCGGGCGACTATATCACCCACATCAACAAGGAACTCATCTTCGGGATGACGCTCGACGAGGCCGTCGAACAGATGCGCGGTAAACCCGGCACCAAGATCGACATCACCGTCGTGCGCGAAGGGCAGGACAAGCCGATCGAACTGTCGCTGACGCGCGAGATCATCGACCTGAAGCCCGTGAAGTGGGAAGTCAGCGGCGACGTCGGCGTGCTCACCGTTTCCAGCTTCTCGGCCGATGCGACCACCGACCTCAAGGCCGCAATGATGGCGGTCGAAAAATCGCTCGGCAAGAAACCGCGCGGCTGGATCCTCGATCTCCGCTCGAACCCCGGCGGGCTGCTCGACGAAGCCGTCGGGATCAGCGACCTGTTCCTCGAACGCGGCGAGATTGTTTCGCAACGCGGCCGCAAGAAGGGCGATATCGAACGCTATTTCGCTGAACCCGGCGACCTCGCCGGCGGCGCGCCGGTCGTGGTGCTGATCGACTCGGGATCGGCCTCGGCTTCCGAAATCGTCGCGGGCGCCTTGCAGGACCAGCACCGCGCGGTCGTGATGGGCGAACGCAGTTTCGGCAAGGGATCGGTGCAGACGGTTTTGCCGCTGACCGACACCACTGCGCTCCGCCTGACCACAGCGCGCTATTTCACCCCGTCGGGACGCAGCGTGCAGGAAGGCGGGATCGAACCCGATATCCGCGTGCCGCAGCTGTCGGACCCCGATTATGCGTCGCGGCCCAAGTTCCGCGAAAGCGATCTGCGCCGTCACCTCGTCAACGAGAAGAAGGTCGACAACAGCCTGCTCGAAAAGGACGAAAAGGCCGACCCGCGCTTCACCGCAAGCGCCGCCGACCTGAAGGCGAAGGGCATCGAGGACTTCCAGCTCCACTATGCGTTGCAGACGATCGGGCGGATCAACCCGGGCGCCCCGCGCATGGCGCAGGGCGGCAAGCCGCCGGCCAAGCCCGCTGCCAAACCGACCGCGCGCAACTGAGGGATCATCCGGGATGCTGAACTCGCGGCTTTCCGCGCCCGTCGTCGCATTTCTTGCGCCGCTCCTTCTCTACGGCGGCGCGCTCGTGTCGCAATATGGCTTCGGGCTGCACCCGTGCGAGATGTGCTACTGGCAGCGCTGGCCGCATCAGGCGGCGATCGTGCTGGCGCTGCTCGCGCTGCTGCTCCGCCGCAACGACAAGGCGATGCGCGCGCTCACCCTGCTCGCCGCCATCGCCATCGCGATCAGCGGCGCGATCGGCATCTTCCACGCCGGGGTCGAATATGGCTTCTGGGAAGGCGTCACCACCTGCGCGACCGGCAGTGCCGGCCCGGTGTCGCTCGATTCGATCATGAACGCGCCGCTGATCCGCTGCGACACCGCACAATGGACGCTCTTCGGCATTTCGCTCGCGGGTTTCAACGCCATCTTCTCACTCGGCGCCGCGGCACTTGTCTTGACCTTGCTGCGCCGGAAGACCACATCTGCGGTATGACGAATAAGCGCACCGCATCGATGATCCGCGTCGATCAGGCTGGCGAATATGGCGCGACGCGCATCTACGCCGGCCAGCTCGCGGTGATGGGCGACCGCCATCCGATGGCGCGCGAGATCGCGCATATGGCGGAGCAGGAAGAGCGGCACCGCAAATTCTTCGACGACATGATCGCGACGCGCGGCGTGCGCCCGACCGCGCTCCAGCCCGTCTGGAAGGTCGCGGGCTTCGCGCTCGGCGCCGTCACCGCCGCGATGGGGCCGCGCGCCGCCATGGCGTGCACCGCCGCCGTCGAGACCGAGATCGACCGCCACTACCGGCACCAGCTCGACGAACTGGGCGACAGCGACCCCGAGCTGAGCGCCGCGGTCGACGAATTCCGCGCCGAAGAGCTGGAGCACAAGGAAGCCGCATTGGCGGCAGGGGCCGAAAGCGCCCCCGGCTACCCGGTCCTCAGCTTCGCTATCCGCGCCGGTTGCCGTGCAGCCATCGCGCTGTCGAAACGTATCTGATAGAGTAGCCGTCGCCGTTCATGACGGATGCAGACAGGGGCTGCCATGCCGCCTGAAACGACAAAGGAAAATCCGATGACCCGCCTCCCCCTGTTCGCGCTGATCCTTGCCGGCGCCGCCGCCGCCATGCCCGCCGCGGCGCAGCAGTCGGTGGATGCCGAAAAGATCAACCAGGTCATCGTCTATGGCAACGACAAGTGCGAACAGTCGAGCCCCGACGAAATCGTCGTGTGTAACCGTCTGCCCGAAACCGAACGCTACCGCGTCCCGCCGATGCTCCGCGGCAATCCGCTCGACGTGCGCAACGAAGCGTGGGCGAACAAGGTCGTCGCGCTCGAACGCGTCGGCCGTTTCGGCACCGACAGCTGCTCGCCGACCGGCCTTGGCGGCTTCACCGGCTGCACGCAGGCGCTCGTTGCGGGGGCGAAGGCCGAACGCAAGGCGGCCGACAAGACCGACTGGCAGGCGATGATCGCCGACGAGCGCGCCAAGCGCATCGCGGGCATTGACGCAGCGGCGGACGAAGTCGAAGCCGCCGTGGTCGCCGAGGAACGCGCGCTCGCAGAACGCCAGAAGGCGGCCGAGGAACTCGAACGTCAGGCCAGCGGACAGGCGCCCGCCCCAACCGCGCCTCACGAAGCCGACGCGGCCGACCTGCCGGTTCCGCCGAAGAACTGACCCGGCTTTCCGGCGCGCGCCCGCGCGCGTCGTTCCCCGCCGCGCGACCGCGTGCGGGGTGACGCGCGCCGTCAGTTCAGCAGATAGGTCTGCCAGAAGAACAGCGACGACCAGAATATGTAGTCCACATTCTCTTTCTTGCCCCACTGATGCCCCTCGTTCGTCGCCACCAGATGCCAGGCGGTGCCGCCGCCCTTGCGCACCGCAGCCACGACCTGATCGGCCTCGGACGCGGGCACGCGCGGGTCGTTGGCGCCGGTGACGACAAACAGCGGCTTGCGGATGTCGGCAACGCGCGTGAGCGGCGAGATTTCCTTGAGCTTCTTGCGCTGCGCGGGATCGCGCTCGTCGCCATATTCGACGCGGCGCAGGTCGCGGCGATATTCCTGCGTGTTCTCGAGGAAGGTCACAAAGTCGGAGATGGCGACGACGCACAGGTTCGCGCGCAGCTTGTCGGCGAAATGCGTCGCGGCGGCATAGCACATATATCCGCCATAGCTGCGCCCGGTCAGGCCGAAGCGCGACGCGTCGAGCCGCGGATCCTTTGCAAGGACATCGAGGAACACCCCCATGTCCTTGACGCTGTCCTCGCGCTTGAACGGCCCGTTGTCGAGCCCGACGAAGCGCTTGCCATAACCGGTCGAGCCGCGGACGTTCGGATAGAAATAGGCGACCCCCAATTCATTGACGATATAATTGGTGCTGCCGAGATATTCGGGGCGCCACTGGCTTTCGGGCCCACCATGGACGTGCATGATCAGCGGCCGTTTGCCCGGAAATTTCGCGGGATCGGGGCGATAGAGGAAGCCCGACATCGCAGTGCCGTCGAAGCTCTTGATGCTGACCAGCTCGGGTTCGACGTTGCGCGCGACATCCAGCCCGCCGGTCTCGCTCTTTGTCCAGCGCGTCACGGCAAGCGTTTCAGGGTCGATGCTGTAAGCATCGGCCGCACTGCGCGCCGACGTAAAACCGATTCCGATCGCGCCCCACGGCGCAATATCGATATGCCCGATGACGCCCGCGGGCAGCGCGTCGACCGTCCGCGCACGCCCGCTCGCGACGTCGAGCACGCGCAGCCGGCTCACCCCCGCCTCGTTGACCGCATAGGCGACAAAGCGCCCGTCGCCCGAAATATCGAATGCCTCGACATCCCATTTTTCCGCCGGGCCGCGCGGCGTGAACTTGCCGGTCGCGGGGTCGAGCGTGCCGAGGCGCTGGACGTCGCCATCGCCGTCGCTTGTCACCCAGATCGTGCCGTCGGGCGCAAAGGACGCGCCGCTGAAGGCCGTTTTCTTTCGGTGGTCGCCGATCGGCGCCATCTTTCCGCTCGCGAGGTCGAGGCGGAACAGGTCGGTCTTTTCGACCGACGCCGACCGTGTGACGAGAAGCCAGCTTTTGTCGGGCGCGAAGGCGGCAACCGACCAGCCGTTGCTGTCCACCTGCCCGGCCAGCCGCGCCGATGCGGGATCGCGCGGGTCCATGACATAGATATCATTGTCGCGGCCGTTGCGGCGGGTCGAGGTGAAAGCGATCAGGCTGCCGTCCTTGCTCCACGCGTCGAATGAATTGCGGCTCCTGCCGTCGGTCAGCATCGCCAGCCGGCCGTCCTTCATCGCGAAAATCTGATAGAATTCGCTGCCCCCGATGTCCTTTTCGACCAGCATCAGGTCGCCGGCGCCGGGCGACCAGCGCCCGTGCGAAACCGGTTCGGCCTCGAAGGTCAGTTGCTCGCGCGCGCCGAGCGGCCGCGCGACGCGGTGAAGCTGGGCGGTGTTGCCGAAACGCGTCGCGATGAGCATCGACCGGTCGGCCGGGTTCCAGCCCACAAAGGCCGCGGTGCGATATTCGAGATAGGGCCGGGTCGCCGCCGCCAGCGCCGCGGGGACCGCGGGCACACCGTCGGCGACCAGCGCGGCGGGCTTCGGTTCGACGGCCGGCGCATCTTCCCCCGCAGCCAGCGCGGGTGCCAAGGGCAAGACAAGGGCGGCCAGAACGGCGAGATGACGCATGTTTGATTTCCCCGGTTTCCTGAAATGGATGGATTTCGCGTAGATGCTAGCGCCGCCGGGGCCGGAAGCAAGTCGACCAACCGCCCACCCGCCTCGACCATTGACCGCAATTGTGAGCCGGTAAGGCGATCAATATCGCCGTTCTTGCAGCAATTTCGCGGCCCGGCGCGATTTGGTTGCGAATCCGCGCCGAGTTGAGTGCAAAAATTAACGAATCGATGGCAACCTGTCTTGACTTGGGAATTTTTGGGGCAAAACGTGCGGTTCTGGGAATCGCCGGCCTAAGGGGGCTGTAACATGGCATCAGCATTCGGACCGCGCCTGTGGAGGCGCACGGCAGTCAGCGTGCCGCCGGCACGGAGTCTCGGCCGCCGAATGACCTGGCACGCCGCAACCGCCCTCCTCGCCTTTGCCGCCCTCCAGGTCTGGCTCGTCATGGGCGCGATCGCCGCCGGCGCGCCCTCAGCCCTCATCGTCGTTGCGCTGGTCATGTTGCTGGCGCTGGCGCTGCCCGTCGCGCGTTCGACCGAACGCCGCTGGTATCGCCTCAGCCGCCAGGCGCTCGCCAGCTGGGGCCTCCACGCACGCTTCCGCCGCGATGTCCGCCGCCTGTGGGTCGCGGCACTGACGCTGCCGTTTCTGTGGATCAGCGGCGCGGTGGCGGCCACCGACGCGATTGCGGCGATTGCCCGCTGATCAGACTTAGATTTTGACGCTTTGCCGCGCGCCGTATAGGGCGCGGACATGCTGACCGTTTCCGAAGCCCTCGATCGCGCACAGATGCTGTGTGACGCCGCGACCAAGGCCGGCGCCGATGCCGCCGACGCGCTCTATTATTGCAACGCCGCGACCTCGGTCTCGATGCGGCTCGGCGCGCTCGAGGATGTCGAACGGTCCGAGGGGCAGGATATTTCGCTCCGTGTCTTCGTCGGCCAGCGGAGCGCCAGCGTGTCGACCGCCGACATGGATGCGGGTGAACTTGCGAAGCTGGTCGAACGCTGCGTCGCGATGGCGCGCGAAGCGCCCGAGGACCCGTATGCCGGCCTTGCTCCCGAGGAACTGCTGTTCAAGGGGGCGGCGCCCGACTTCGACCTCGACGACGGCAGTGAAGCCGATCCGCAGGCGCTGCGCGAGGCCGCGCTGACCGCCGAGGAAGCCGCGCGCGCGATCGATGGCGTCACCAACAGCGAAGGCGGCAGCGCGAGCCACAGCCGCACGCGCTTCGCCCTCGCGACCAGCCACGGCTTCGCCGGCGGCTATGGATCGAGCGGCCACAGCCTGTCGGCAAGCGTCATCGCGGGCGAAGGCGCCGCGATGCAGCGCGACTATGGCTGGCACAGTGCGCACCATCTGGCGGACCTCGAAAGCGCCGCCGACATCGGCCATCGTGCGGGCACCCGCGCCGTCGCGCGGCTGAACCCCGGCAAGGCGCCGAACGGCAAGCTTCCCGTGCTGCTCGACCCGCGCGTCAGCGGCGGCATCGTCGGCCATTTGCTCGGCGCGATCGCCGGACCCGCGATCGCGCGCGGCACCAGCTTCCTGCTCGGCAAGGAAGACCGGATCTTGTTCGACAGCAGCATCGTCATGCGCGACGAACCGCACCGCCCACGCGGCCTCCGCAGCCGCGCCTTCGACGGCGAGGGGCTCCCGACCGCGGCGCGCGATATCGTGGCGGGCGGCAAGATCACCGGCTGGCTGCTCGATACCGCCTCGGCAAAACAGCTCGGTCTGACGCCGACGGGTCATGCGAGCCGCGGCGGCGGCGCGTCCGGGGTCGGCGCGAGCAACCTCCACCTCGCGGCGGGCAGCGTGACGCCCGCGGCGCTGATGGAGGGCATCGCCGACGGCGTTTATATCACCGAGCTGATCGGCCAGGGCGTCAATCCGGTGACCGGCGACTACAGCCGCGGCGCATCGGGTTTCCTGATCAAGGATGGCGCGCTCGCCGGGCCGATCGCCGAATTCACGATCGCGGGCAATCTGATCGACATGTTCGCCGCGCTTGTCCCCGCGGACGACCTCGAATTCCGCCATGGCACCAACGCGCCGACGCTGCGCATCGACGGCATGACCGTCGCGTCGAGCTGAGCCCTTGCCGGGCCGCAACCTCGAAGCCGTGATCGCCGCGACCCGCGAGGTCGGCGACATGGCGATGGCGCGCTGGCGCGGCGAGGGGCGGCCGGTCGATGTCTGGCACAAGTCGCATGACAACCCGGTCAGCGACGTCGACCTCGCCGTCGACGCGCGCCTGAAGGCCGTGCTCGGCGCGATGGTGCCCGAGGCGGGATGGCTGTCCGAAGAGACCGCCGACAACGCCGACCGCCTGTCGTGCCGCGCGATGTGGTGCGTCGACCCGATCGACGGCACACGCGACTTCATCCGTGGGCGTCCGGGCTGGTGCGTGTCGGTCGCACTTGTCATCGACGGCACCCCCGAACTCGGGGTGCTTTACGCCCCCGCGCTCGACGAATTGTGGGTCGCGCAAAAGGGCAAGGGCGCGACCCTGAACGGCGAGACGCTGCGCGCGAGCCGGCGGATGATCTTCGACGGATCGCGCGTCCCCGCCGACAGCCTGCCCAAGATCGACCGCGACCTGATCATGGTGACCAAGCCGAACAGCATCGCGCTGCGCATGGCGCTCGTCGCCGACGACCGCGCCGATCTGGTCGCGACCTTGCGCTGGGGCTTCGAGTGGGACGTCGCCGCGGCGGCGCTGATCGCGAGCGAGGCCGGCGCGACCGTCACCGATGCCTTTGGCGAGCCGCTGAAGTTCAATACCCCGCGCGCGCAAGCCTTTGGCGTCATCGCCTGCGCCCCCGGAATCCACCGGGCCGTCGTCGCCCGGTTGCATGATCGCGCCGTCGCTCTTACATCGTCGTCCTGACCGCCGATCCGCGGCGCAAACCACCGCACTTCGCTTGACAATCGAGGCGACTCACCTTAGTTGCGCGAGCATTCCGACAGCCTGACCGGACGGCGAAGCGCCTGCGTGCGCATCGTGGTCCGTTTTTTGCGTTGGAAAATCAGACGCTTTGAGATGGGGCCGATTGCCACCGGCCCTGTGGAGCAGGAGAAAGTACCCCATGGCACGTATCGCGGGCGTCAATTTGCCCACCAACAAGCGCGTAATCATCGCGCTCACCTACATCCACGGCATCGGTCGCAAGACTGCGGTCGACATCGCCGACAAGCTGGGCATCGACCACACGCGTCGCGTTCAGGACCTTTCGGACGCCGAAATCCTGCAGATCCGCGAAACGCTCGACGCCGACCACACGGTCGAGGGTGACCTTCGCCGCACCACGGCGATGAACATCAAGCGCCTGATGGACCTCGCCTGCTATCGCGGCCTGCGTCATCGCAAGGGCCTTCCGGTCCGCGGCCAGCGCACGCACACCAATGCGCGCACCCGCAAGGGCAAGGCCAAGCCGATCGCCGGCAAGAAGAAGTAAGGTCGAGCGCGTCCTCCCGGGCGCGCTTCCTTGTTTCTTTCCCCTGCCGGGGCAGCGGCGCACCGCCCGCCACCGGCCATTCAGGATTAGGTTAGGAATATATCATGGCTCGTGAACCGCAGCGTCTTCGTCGGCGCGAACGCAAGAACATCTCGTCGGGCGTCGCCCACGTCAACGCGACCTTCAACAACACGATGATCACCATCACCGACGCGCAGGGCAATGCCATTGCCTGGTCGAGCGCCGGCATGATGGGCTTCAAGGGCAGCCGCAAGTCGACCCCCTATGCGGCGCAGGTTTGCGCCGAAGACGCCGGCAAGAAGGCCGCCGAACACGGCGTCCGCACGCTGGAAGTCGAAGTCAAGGGCCCTGGCGCCGGTCGTGAATCGGCCCTGCGCGCCCTGCAGGCGGTCGGTTTCCACATCACGTCGATCCGCGACGTGACGCCGATCCCGCACAATGGCGTCCGCCCGGCCAAGCGCCGCCGCGTCTGACGTCTCTTCGGGCGCGCCCCGCCGGGGCGTCGCCCGCATAAAATCCTCGCTGGACGCGGCAGTCGACCCCTGCCCGTCCCGCCCAAAGCAAAGGGAAGTCTATGACTGTCAATATCCGGAACTGGCAGGAATTGAAGAAGCCCAGCAACCTGGAAATCAAGGCTGGCAGCGACGGCAAGCGCAAGGCGACCTTCGTCGCCGAACCGCTCGAGCGCGGCTTTGGCCTGACGCTTGGCAACGCGCTGCGCCGCGTGCTGCTCTCGTCGCTCCAGGGTGCGGCTATTACGTCGATCAAGATCGAGAACGTGCTGCACGAATTCTCGAGCCTCGCCGGCGTGCGTGAAGACGTCACCGACATCGTCCTCAACGTGAAGCAGATCGCGCTCAAGATGGAAGGCGAAGGCCCGAAGCGGCTCCAGCTTTCGGCGACCGGTCCCGCGACCGTCAAGGCCGGCGACATCATGGTATCGGGCGACATCAAGGTGATGAACCCGAACCACGTCATCTGCCACCTCGACGACGGTGCGACGCTGAACATGGAACTCGTTGCCGACACCGGCAAGGGTTACGTCCCCGCGACCGCCAACCGTCCGATCGACGCGCCGATCGGCCTGATCCCGGTCGACTCGCTCTACTCGCCCGTGCGTCAGGTCGCCTACAAGGTCGACAATGCCCGCATCGGTCAGGAACTGGACTATGACAAGCTGAACCTGACCGTCGAAACCGACGGCACGGTGACCCCGGAAGACGCCGTCGCTTATGCCGCGCGCATCCTTCAGGACCAGCTGCAGGTCTTCGTCCACTTCGAAGAAGCGATGAACGACAGCGGCCTCATCGGCATGGCGGCATCGCCGACCACCGCCGATGAATCGGACGTCAACCAGCTCAACCGCTTCCTTCTCAAGAAGGTCGACGAGCTCGAACTGTCGGTCCGTTCGGCGAACTGCCTCAAGAACGACAACATCATCTACATCGGTGACCTCGTTCAGAAGACCGAAGCCGAAATGCTTCGCACGCCGAACTTCGGCCGCAAGTCCTTGAATGAAATCAAGGAAGTGCTGTCGTCGATGGGCCTGCGCCTCGGCATGGACATCCCCGGCTGGCCGCCGGAAAATATCGAGGAAATGGCCAAGAAGCTCGAACAGGAACTTCTCGGCTGATCCTGCGCCCCGGCTTCGGCCGGGGCTCACAACGGGAAGGGGTCGGCCCGCACATCGACCTGGCTTGGGGTACCTTGAACGGCCCCTCTGACAAACGAAGGAATGGATTATGCGTCATAAATCGGGTGGCCGGAAGCTGCAGCGCACGAGCGCGCACCGCGCGGCAATGTTCCGCAACATGTCGGCCTCGCTCATCAAGCATGAGCAGATCACGACGACCGTCGCCAAGGCGAAGGAACTGCGTCCCTACATAGAAAAGCTCGTCACGCTCGCCAAGCGCGGTGGCCTTGCCAACCGTCGCCTCGCGATGAGCCGTCTGATGGACGACGCGCAGCTCGTGAAGCTGTTCGACGTTCTCGCCGAACGCTACAAGGACCGCAACGGCGGCTACACGCGCGTCATCAAGGCCGGCATCCGCGCCTCGGACGCGGCGCCGATCGCGATCATCGAATTCGTCGACCGCGACGTCGACGCCAAGGGCCAGGATTCGGGCCCCGTCGAACAATATGACGAGGCACTGGAAGAAGCATAAGCTTCACCGCCTTGCACAGGATCAGGGGCGGCGTCCGCAAGGACTGCCGCCCTTTTTCATGCGCGGTAGGGGAGCTGCTTACGGGTGGTGAGCTGTCGCCAGGTCACCCAGCTTCGTCCTCCCGGACTCGATCAGGGATCCACGCCGATCAAATCACAGCATGGGCCTGATCCTGTTCCGCCGACGCCTTATCCATCTCCGTGTCAATGCCGAAGCAACGACGGTAAATGTGGACGCTGGAATGAACCAAAGCCACGCGAAATGCAGCAGCTCATATAGTGTGGCCGCGTGAAGCAATTTATGGCTATAACTTAGGCTCACCCATAAACAGCCTTTTCCCCGACAATGAAAGCCGTAAGCTTCAGGCCATCCTATCTTGTTCGCGGTCCACCAGCCAACGACGCCATAAATAATGAAAAGGGCCAACAATCCCCAAAAGAAGAGAATGAAACGAAGCGCACCCATGGTGTGCCAATAAGACCTCATCTGAGAGAACAAACTCAGTTTTCTGCTCCCAAAACGGCCGCCGCGATCGCCAATAGGTGTCATCCTAAACGCCAGGCTGCAAGTGACTGGTGTCCGCAAGCGGCCGTTGGCCTACTTACATTTCCCTGCAACACAAAAGAAAACCGGCGCGGATCGCTCCGCGCCGGGTTCCCTCGGTTAGCTCGTCAGAACGGGCGCGGCGTCAGGCGACGCGGCGCACCTCATTGCCTTCGTCGTCGATGTCGCGAAGGACATAACCGCGGCCCCAGACCGTCTCGATATAATTTTCGCCGCCGCAGGCGAGCGCGAGTTTCTTGCGCAGCTTGCAGATGAAGACGTCGATGATCTTCAGTTCGGGCTCGTCCATCCCGCCATAGAGGTGGTTCAGGAACATTTCCTTGGTGAGCGTCGTGCCCTTGCGCAGGCTCAGCAGCTCGAGCATCTGATATTCCTTGCCGGTCAGATGCACGCGCGTCGTGTCGACCTCGACCGTCTTGGTGTCGAGATTGACCGCCAGCTTGCCCGTCTTGATGACGCTCTGGCTGTGGCCCTTCGACCGGCGGACGACCGCATGAATGCGCGCGACGAGCTCGTCGCGGTGGAACGGCTTGGTGACATAATCGTCGGCGCCAAAGCCGAACGAACGCACCTTCGAATCCATTTCCGAAATGCCCGACAGGATCAGCACCGGCGTCTGCACCTTGGCGGTGCGGAGCTTTTTCAGCACGTCATAGCCGTGCATGTCGGGCAGGTTCAGGTCGAGCAGGATGATGTCGTAATCATAGAGCTTACCCAGGTCCAGGCCTTCCTCACCAAGATCGGTGGTATAGACATTGAAGCCTTCGGTCGTGAGCATCGTATCGATCGCTTTCGCGGTCGTCGGCTCGTCCTCGATCAGCAGTACGCGCATTGGGCACCCCTTGACTGTTTCCCACGATGATCCCGCAACCCGATCGCATGACCATCAAGGATGTCACCGACCAACCCCCGTTGCAGGACTGCCGGAACATTAACCATGAAACCAATGAAGGGAAAAGGTTAATTTTGATTTAACCCGCGGAAATCCACGAGTCGCGGCCTATTTGCAACAGTGTCCTGACCGCGTCCTATGCTTTATGCAGCGCCAGATATTGCTCGTGTGCGCCGGTGCACGAGATTTTCAGCGTGTCGACAAGATGATCCGAAAGCGCCTTCACGCGCGCCGGGCGCAGCCGCGACGGCGGCGATAACAGATGCAGATGCGCCTGCGGCATCGACCAGTCGGTGAGGATCGGCACCACCGCCCCCGACGCCAGTTCGTCGGCGGCGATGAAGTCGGGCAGCACCGCGATCCCGCCGCCCGCCGCGACCAGCGGCACCGCGATGTCGCCATTGTTCGCGAACAGCGGCCCCGTCGGCAGCACCGTGACCTCTTCGCCCTTGCGATGGAAATGCAACGGCATCGCGCGCTGGCGATGGCCGTACCCGATCAGCCGGTGCCCCGACAGTTCGAGCGGATGTTTCGGTGTGCCATGCTTTTGCAGATAGGCGGGACTGGCGATCACCGACGCCGCGACCGGGGCGATCGTGCGCGCGAGCAGGCTGGAATCGGCGAGCGGCGCGATACGCAGCGTCAGGTCGATACCCTCGGCCACCGGGTCGTTGCGCGCATCGCTCAGCAGCACCTCGATCTCGACCGACGGATGGCGTTCGAGGAACACCGCCAGCGGCGGGCCGAGCACCTTGATCCCGAAGCTCATCGGCGCCCCGAGGCGGATCGGCCCCGCGAGGTCGACGCGATCGCCGCGCGCCGCCTCGGTCGCCGCGGTCGCCGCCGCGACCATCGCGCGCGCCTCGTCGAGCAGGCCGGCCCCGGCGGTCGACACGGCCACGACACGCGAGCTGCGGTGGAGCAAAGTGATGCCGAGCGATGCCTCGAGCCGCGTCACCGCTTTCGACACGCTCGCTTTCGACAAGCCAAGCGACGCCGCCGCAGCGGTGAAGCTGCCGCCCTCTGCCACGGCGACGAAACAGGCCCAGCCTTCATAATCGGGAAGCGCCACGCAATACCTCTCAATTGGAAACGATGATTTTCCATCTACGCTATTTTCGAAACGATACACATCCCTATTTTGTCCTCAACGAACGACGCCGCCGGACACAAGGATCCGGACCGGCGACGAAAGAAAGGACAAGGCCATGATCGACATTCGCAAATTCGACACGCTGGGCCACGCCAACCATGGTTGGCTCGATGCCCGCCACCATTTCTCCTTCGCGAACTATTATGACGAAGGCCGCATGGGTTGGGGCGCGCTCCGCGTCTGGAACGACGACGCCATCGCGGCGCAGGCGGGTTTCCCCCCGCACCCGCACCGCGACATGGAAATCATCACCTATGTCCGCACCGGCGCGATCACGCACCGCGACAGCATGGGCAACACCGGCCGCACCGCAGCGGGCGACGTCCAGGTGATGAGCGCGGGCACCGGCGTGACGCACAGCGAATTCAACCTCGAGGATGAGGAAACGACGCTGTTCCAGATCTGGATCATGCCCGACCGTGACGGCGGCAATCCGGGCTGGGGCGCGCGCCAGTTCCCCCAGGCCGACCGGTCGGGCCAGTTCGTGACGCTGGCGAGCGGGATCGAGGGCGATGATGCCCTGCCGATCCGCGCCAATGCCCGCGTCGCGGCGGCAACGGTGAACGCCGGTGAAAGCGTCTCCTACGACCTCGAAGCCGGACGCCACGCTTACCTCGTCGCCGCCAGGGGCCGTATCCGTGTCAACGGCAAGGACGCCGATCCCCGCGACGGCATCGCGCTCCGCGATGTCGGCACGATCGAGGTCGAAGCCGTCGATGACGCCGAACTGGTGCTCGTCGACAGTCTCTGACGAGCCCCCGGGCCGCCGCCCTCCCCCTCCCCCGGCGGCGGCCCACCCTCTTTTCGAAATCGAAGGAACCGTAAGATGAGCCAGATTCTCCGCATCGATGCCAGCGCCCGCAATACGGGCTCGACCACCCGCCTGCTCGCCGACCAGCTCGAAGGCCGCCTTGTCGAGCAAAGCTACGGTGCCACCGTCACCCGCCGCGACCTCAATGTGACGCCGCCGGCCTTCCTGACCGAAAACTGGGTCGGCGCGAATTTCACCGACGAGGCCGAACGCAGCGACGAACAGAAGGCGCTGCTCGCCGGTTCGGAGGAATTGATCGCCGAGATCGAAGCCGCCGACACGATCATCATCACCGCGCCCATCTATAATTTCGCGATCCCCGCGACGCTGAAGGCCTGGGTCGACCAGGTGGCGCGGGCGCGCCGCACCTTCCGCTACACCGAGGCTGGCCCCGAAGGCCTGCTCAAGGGCAAGCGCGCCTATATCGTCTTCGCCTCGGGCGGCGTGCCGCTCGGCAGCCAGGTCGATTTCGCGAGTGGTTATCTGAAACATGTTCTCGGCTTCATCGGCATCACCGACGTCACCATTGTCGCTGCCGACGGCCACCAGATGGACGGCGAGGCGATCGCCCGCGCCACGACGGCGATCGAAGGGCTGAAGCAGGCCGCCTGACCCCCTCGGGCCGCCGCCTCCCTCCCCCTCCCCGGCGGCGGCCCACCCCCTATTCCCGGTTCAATCCACGAAAGGAACAGTTACGATGGCAAAGGTTCTGGTGCTCTACTATTCGAGTTACGGTCATATCGAACAGATGGCCGACGCGGTCGCCGAGGGCGCGCGCGCCGCGGGCGCCGATGTCGATATCCGCCGCGTTGCCGAAACCGCGCCGCAGGCAGTCGTCGAGGCCGCCGGGTTCAAGACCGACACCGCGCATCCGCTGCTGAGCGACCCCAATGAACTCGCAAACTATGACGCGATCGTCGTCGGCACCCCGACGCGCTTCGGCCGCATGGCGAGCCAGATGGCGAGCTTCTGGGACACCGCCGGCGGCGTGTGGGCGCAGGGCAGGCTCAATGGCAAGGTCGGCGCCGCCTTCACCTCGACCGGGTCGCAGCATGGCGGCCAGGAAACGACGCTGTTTTCAGTCCTGACCAACCTCATTCATTTCGGCATGACGATCGTCGGGCTCGACTATGGCTTTGCCGGTCAGATGGGGGTCGACGAGGTCAAGGGCGGCGCACCCTATGGTGCGACGACGATCGCCGGTGCCGACGGATCGCGCCAGCCGGGCGAAGCCGACCTTGGCGGTGCCCGCTACCTCGGCGAACGCGTCGCGCGCACCGCCGCGAAACTGGCGGCCTGAACCGATGCGCCGTCTCCCGAGCCTCTTCCTTTCGCACGGCTCGCCGATGATGGCGCTCGAGCCCAGCCCGGCGCGGACCTTCCTCGCCGGGCTGGGTGCCAAACTTCCGCGCCCGCGCGCGATCCTCGTCGTGTCGGCGCATCATGACGCGGCCTTCGAAGGCGGGCGGGCAACCGTAACCGCCTCGCCCGCCCCGCCGACGATCCACGATTTTGGCGGCTTCCCTGACGAATTGTTCGCGATGCGTTATCCGGCGCCGGGCGATCCGGCGCTGGCGAACCGGGTCGTCGCGCTGCTCGCGGGTCACGGCCTCGATATCACCGCCGATACGACCCGCGGCCTCGACCATGGCGCGTGGGTGCCGCTGTCGCTGATCTACCCGCAAGCCGACATACCCGTCGTCCAGCTCTCGATCGCGTCGAACGCCTCGCCCGAATGGCATTATGCGCTTGGCCAGGCGCTCGCGCCGCTGCGCGACGAAGGCGTGCTGATTGTCGGATCGGGCAGCATCACGCATAACCTGCGCGCCTATTTCACCGCGCGCCCGCCGATCGACGCGCCCGCACCCGCGTGGGTGAGCGACTTCACCGACTGGGTCGCCGGGCGCATGGCCGCAAGCGCGGTCGACGATATCCTCCACAGCGTCGAACGCGCGCCGCACGGGCGCGACAATCATCCGACCCCCGATCATATATTGCCGCTGTTCGTCGCGATGGGCGCGGGCGGCACGCCGCTCAAGGCCGAACGCCTGCACGCGAGCACGACCTACGCCGTGCTGGCGATGGACGTTTACGCTTTCGACTGAGCCATGGGCCGCGCGTTTTCGTTGAGGGCCTGATTCACGGCATCGGGAAGAGCGCGAGGCGCTTCCCCCTCAACCGATCAGGCCCTATAGCGCCGCCATGCTCCTTTCAGATCGTGTCCTTTTCCTCGACGGCGAGGCCCTTGTCATCGACAAACCCGCCGGCCTTCCGGTCGACGCCCCGCGCGACGGCAGCCTCAGCCTCGAGAATCATCTCGATTTGCTGCGCTTCGGCTTCAAGCGCTGGCCGCTCCCCGTCCACCGGCTCGACCGCGACACCTCGGGTTGCCTGCTCCTCGCGCGCAACCCCAAGGCGCACGGCCGCTTTACCCGCGCCTTCGAAAGCCGCGAGGTTGAAAAGCAATATCTCGCAATCGTCGACGGGGTGCCCGAAGGCGACGGCGGCACGATCGACCTGCCACTTGCCAAGGTATCGACCGCCGAAGAGGGTTGGCGCATGGTCGGCGACCCCAAGGGCAAGCCCTCGGTCTCGCATTGGGAAAAGCTCGCGGTGGTCGGTGAACGCAGCCTGCTGCGCTTCCGCCCCGAAACCGGCCGCACCCATCAGCTGCGTGTCCATGCGCTCGAAGGGCTCGGCTTTCCGCTCGTCGGCGATCCCGTCTACGGCCGCGGCGGCACGAAAACGCGCACGCTGCTTCACGCCGAAAGGCTGGTCGTAAAACGTGACGTCAAGCCGTCGATAATGGCCGAAGCGCCGTTCCCCGATGCCTTCGTCGCGCTCGGCTTCGCCGCGCCGGAGGGAGCGGCACCGACGCGTGGCTGATATCCCCGAAAGCGCGATAGCCGAGAAATTCCTCGCGGGGTCGGGTCCGGGCGGCCAGAATGTCAACAAGGTCGCGACCGCGTGCCAGCTTCGCGTCGATGTCTTTGCGCTGGGCCTCGCGCCCGACGCCTATCGCCGCCTCAAGACGCTGGCGGGAAGCAAGATGACCGCCGCGGGCGAACTCGTTATCCTCGCGCGCAGTTTTCGTACGCAGGAAGCGAACCGCGCCGACGCGCGCGCGCGGCTGAACGAGCTGGTCGACGCCGCGCTGGTGCGCCCCGAACGCCGTATCAAGACCAAACCGAGCAAGGCGGCGAAGGCGAAGCGTGTCGACAGCAAGAAAGCGCGCAGCACGGTGAAGGCCGGGCGCGGGCGCGTGCGCGGCACAGAGTAAACGGCATTTTTACTCTCGCGCGCTAGGGCTGCCAGTGACCAGTTCAGCGGAGCCGCACATGAGCGAAATATTGAAATCGATCCTGATGGGTCTCGGTTGCCTCAGCATCCTGAGCTTCGTCGGATGCGGCATGATGGGCGCAGGCGTCATCGTCGCAGCCGATCGCGCCGCCGACCGGGCGAGCCACAACGACACCCGCGACAGCGGCGAGAAGTCGCCCTGGGACAAATGATTCGGCGTTAGCCCGCGCGCATCGCCCCGATTGACAGCCGCCTTGCGCATCGCGACCGTGGCGCGATGACCAGCCTTTATCGTCTCGACGCTTCGGCCGGCACGATCGCCGCTGCTTTCGATGCCGAAGCGGGCGGCGATCCGTGGACCGGCGATTATGTCGCGCCGGGGCGCCCCGCGCCGGTGATCGTCAGCGACGGGCGCTCCGGGTCGCGGCGCTTCCTGCGCCCCCGGCTGTGGGGCGTCCCGCCGCCACCGCAGGGCGATCGCGCGGTCACCGCCGTCCGCAACCTTGAAAGCCCCTTCTGGATCGGTACGCTGCGCCATGCCGAGCTGCGCTGCCTCGTTCCCGTGACCGCCTTTTCCTATTGGTCGGACGCCACCGGCGCGCGGCGCCAGCATTGGTTTTCCGTACCGTCGCAGCCGGTCTTCGCCTTCGCCGGCATCCTGCGGCAGGGCGAGGACTGGCCGTGCTTCGCCATCGTCACCACCGAACCGAACCGGCTGGTCGCGCATCATCAGCCGAAGGTCATGCCGGTAATCCTGCATCCCGGGGATCACGCCACCTGGCTCGGCGGCGAATGGCGCGCCGCGGTCGCGCTCGCAGCCCCCTTCCCCGGCCGGTTGATGACGGTCGGCGAAGCCCCTCCGGTATAGACGAATTTCACCATATCGCTTCACTTTGAGGTAACCAGTGGAACCCTAAAAGCGGCCGATCAGGCAACAAGCATCGGGACCAAATCCGTGTTGGGGAATCGCACACTCGAAGCCAGGAAGGCACCCACGTCCGCACGCCGTGCCGAACGCACGCCGGTCAAGGCGCGCGCGCGCTACCGCGAACCGGGGCTGAACCCGTTCGACGTCGAACTGTTCGACCTGTCGTCGACCGGCTTTCGCATGGTAACCTTTTTCCGGCCACAACTCGGCAAGCATATCTGGGTGAACCTGCCCGGCCTGCAGCCGCTCGAGGCCATCGTCCGCCGTTCCGACGGCAATGAGTACGGCTGCGAGTTCGTCCATCCGCTCCACCCGTCGGTGGCGGCGCATTTGCAGGTGAAGCTGCGCTGAAGCGCCGCGGGGGGGCTCAGCCTCCGGGCTTCTCCGACTTTTTCAGGATATGTTTCCATTCGGCGGGCGTCACGCGCCCGACCGACAGCCGCGACTGGCGGATCAGGTCCATGTCGGCAAGTTTCGGATCGGCCTTGATCGCCGCGAGCGTCACCGGATGGTCCAGCGCACGGACCGGCGCCACGCGCACGATGACCCAGGGCGAGCCCTCTTCGGCGGTCGGGTCGGGCGAAGCTGTCTCGGTGATCTCCATGATCCCGACGCACTCCTTGCCAATATTGCTGTGATAAAAGAGCGCTTCGTCGCCGACCTTCATCGCCATCAGGTTGAGCTTCGCGGTGTGATTGCGCACCCCGTCCCACATCCCCGTACCGTCCTTGACGAGCTGGTCCCACGCATAAGCGTCGGGTTCGGATTTCATCAGCCAATATTGCTTTGCCATGGCCGGAGGCTTAGCCGAGCGGCGCGCGGGACGAAACCGCCTTTTTCCCTTTTACCGCAGCCGCGCAGCGCCTAAATCGCGACTCATGACGCGCCCCCCCCCACGGGCGCCGCCCCTTATCAAATGGACTGATCTTTCATGACCGCTGCTGTTCCCGTCATTTCCATGTCGCTCCCCGCCGACCAGTTTGCGAAGGATTTCGGGGCGTCGTTCGAACGCTTCGGCTTCGCGATGATCACCGACCATGGCATCGACCCCGACCTGATCGACGAAGCCTGGGAGAAGGCGAAGGCCTTCTTCGCCCTCCCCGAAGAAACCAAGTGTGCCTATCATATCGCGGGCGGCGGCGGCGCGCGCGGCTACACCCCGTTCGGGACCGAGATCGCGAAGGGCGCAAAGGAAGTCGACCTCAAGGAATTCTGGCACGTCGGCCGCGACCTGCCCTCCGGCCACCGCCTCGCCGCGCAGCAGCCGAACAATGTCTGGCCCGCCGAAGTCGATGGCTTCCGGACCGCTTACGACAAGCTCTTCGCCGAATTCGACCGCGTCGGCGGCCGCCTGCTTTCGGGGATCGCGCGCTATCTCGGCCTCGCCCCCGATTTCTTCGACGACACCGTCGCCGACGGCAACAGCGTGATGCGCCTGCTCCATTACCCGCCCGTCGAGGCCCCCGCGAAGGGCATCCGCGCCGAGGCGCATGAAGATATCAATACGATCACCCTGCTGCTCGGCGCCGAAGAAGCGGGGCTCGAAATCCTCGACAAGGACGGGAGCTGGCTTCCGGTGTCGCCCCCACCGGGCGCGATGGCGGTCAATGTCGGCGACATGCTCCAGCGGCTGACCAACAACAAGCTGCCCTCGACCACCCACCGTGTCCGCAACCCCGACGAAGGCCGGGCAAGCCTTGCGCGCTATTCGATGCCCTTCTTCCTGCACTTCCGTTCGGACTATCCGATCGAGACGCTCGAAAGCTGCATCGACGCGTCGCATCCCGACCTCTATCCGACGCCGATCACCGCAGACGAATATCTGCAGGAACGGCTGCGCGAGATCGGGTTGAAGAAGTAAGGCGTACGTTCCCCTCTTTCGTCATCCCGGACTTGATCCGGGATCCATTGCTGCACCGTCGTCATGGGCCCCGGATGAAGTCCGGGGTGACGAGTGGGAGAATCCCCCCTGTCGCGTAGAGACGGGGAGGTGGCAGCGCGAAGCGCTGACGGAGGGCCGTTGGCGCAAACTCGCACCCCCTCCACCATGTTTCGCATGGTCCCCCTCCCCACGGCTTCGCCGCAGGGAGGATTCTATGTCCGCTTCGCGATCGCAAGCCGCAACCTCCACGCGACTTGACTCGCCTTCCATTATATCCGATATTTCTGTTATGACAGAAATATCGGAACATGATTCGAACCTGTCCCCGGCCGCGACCGAGTTCATCCTCCACTGGGGCAATCTCGGCGGGCAGTGGGGCGTCAACCGGTCGGTCGCGCAGATTCATGCGCTGCTGTTCGTCAGCGACCGCCCCCTTCATGCCGAAGAAATTGCCGAGATGCTGGGCCTCGCACGTTCGAACGTGTCCAACTCGATCAAGGAATTGCTCGGCTGGCGTCTGATCGACCGCGTCCCCCTGCTCGGCGACCGGCGCGACCATTTCACCGCCGAGAAGGATATCTGGGAGATGGTCACGCGGATCGCCGCGGGCCGCAAGGCGCGCGAGGTCGATCCCGCCGAGGCGGCGCTCAAAGCCTGCGTCGCGCGCGCGGCGACCGACCCCGGCCTCAGCGCCGACGCGAAGGCGCGGCTCGCCGACATGCTCGATTTCGTGACGACGATGAGCCGCTGGCACGACGAAATGCTGAACGTCCCCAAACCGGCGCTGATGCGACTGATCAAGCTCGGCGCCGGGGTAACGAAGCTGATCAACTGGCGTCCCGGCAAGGGCAAGGACGCGCGGTAGGAGGGGCAGGCGATGAGGGAACAAGCAATATCCTTGCACGACGCGCCCGGCGCCTGTCCCGCTCCGCCCGACCCGGACGACAGCCTGTACGACTATCGCTTCCGTCGCCTGATCGCGCCGGACGATTGGGCACGACTCCCCATAACGGTTCGCCACCGCTTCTCGAAGCGACTGACGGGGCTGCGGCTTGCCATCTATCGCGGCGAGATCATCGTGTCCGAACGCTCCGCGGCCGGCTGGCTGCTCGCGCAAATCTGCCGCATCATCGGCGCGCCGCTGCCGCTATCACGCGACACGGGCGTCGCGGCGGTCGTCACCGTTGGCGAAGATAGCGGCGGGGGCCAGTGCTGGACGCGGCAATATAGCCGCCGCCGCGGCTTTCCGCAGGTCATCCACAGCGCCAAGCGTTTTGCCGGCGAAACGGGGCTGGAGGAACATGTCGGCATGGGCGTTGGCATGACGCTTACGGTGACGGCGCACGCAGACGGCCTCTGTTTTCGCTCTTCCGATTATTTCTGGGAGGTGGCCAGGCTACGTATCCGCCTACCCGCATGGCTTTGCCCCGGCGCGCTGACAATTGACCATATCGATCAGGACAACGGCGAATTCCTGTTCGTTCTCACGCTGCGTCACGCGTGGTTCGGCGAACTTATGCATCAGGTGGGGCGCTTTCGCGATCCCGCCGATGACAAAGAGGGAGACGTGCGATGACGGACGGGCTGTGGATCCTCGTGATGATACAGATGGCGATGGGGGCATTCGACACCATCTATCATCACGAAGGCACCGAGCGGCTGGCGTGGCGCGCATCGCAACGCACCGAACTCATGCTCCACGGCGTCCGCAACCTGCTCTACGCCTTGCTGTTCATGGCGCTCGGCTGGGCCGAGCCGCATGGTGCCTGGGCCATTGCACTGATCGGGCTCCTGTTCGTCGAACTGTTCATCACGCTCTGGGATTTCGTGGAGGAGGATCGCTCGCGCCTGTTGCCAGCGACCGAGCGGGTGACGCACACCCTGCTCACGCTCAACTATGGCGTGATCCTCGCGCTGCTTGTGCCGCTGTTGCTCGGCTGGGCGGCTGAACCGACCGCGCTGCCGTCTGCGGACCATGGCTGGCTCTCGTGGGCCTGCCTCGCCGGATCGGTCGGGGTCGTCGTGTGCGGCGCGCGCGACCTCGCCGCCGCGCGCCGCGCGGCACGGCTGGTCGAAGCCGATCCCGCCAGCCTCGCGGCGGCGTTGCTCGACCGTCACACGATCCTTGTAACCGGCGGTACGGGCTTCATCGGCCGCCGGCTCGTCGCCTCGCTCGCCGCCGCGGGGCATGAGGTCATCGTGCTGACCCGTGCGCCAGAAAAGGCCGCGCTTCCCGCGCCCGTGCGCCTCGTCGCCAGTCTCGACGAACTTCCCGCCCGCTGCGCGATCGACGCAATCGTCAATCTCGCCGGCGAGCCGATTTCCGATTCGCCGTGGACCACACGCAAGCGGCGGCGAATATTGCGGTCGCGCCTGACCGTGACGCGCGATGTGCTCGGCCTTGCCGCGCGGCTGGAGCGGCGGCCGGAGGTGCTTGTCTCGGGTTCGGCCATCGGCATCTATGGCCTGCGCGGTGCGACGCCGCTCTTCGAAAGCGACATGGGCACGGCTTGCTTTTCGCACCGCCTGTGCGCCGCATGGGAAGCGGCCGCAGCGGGTGCGGAGAATCTCGGAATCCGCCGCGTATCGCTGCGCACCGGACTGGTGCTCGCAGCCGAAGGCGGGATGCTGGCGCGGATGCTGGCGCCGTTCGAATTCGGAATGGGCGGACGTTTCGGTCACGGCCGGCAGGTGATGAGCTGGATCCACCGCGACGATATCGTCCGGCTGATCATCCACGCGATCGCGACGCCCAGCCTTGCCGGCCCCGTCAACGCGACGGCACCGACCCCGGTCACGAACGCGCATTTTACGGCCGCGCTCGGCCGGTCACTGGCGCGGCCCGCGATCATGCCCGTTCCGGGCGCGCCGCTCCGCTGGCTGCTTGGCGACTTTGCCGAAGAGCTCCTGCTGAGCGGGCAATATGTCGTACCCAAGGCGGCGATCGAGAGCGGTTTTGCCTTTGCCTATCCGACCATCGAGGCAGCGCTCGACACGATCGTCGGCAATGCGCCGCCCCTGTTGCCGCGAACGGGATCGGAAGGTGCCGTCCGGGACTTCCCGATCGCGGCGTGAGCGCCAAATCGCTTGCCCCTGCCTTTGCCATCCTTACATAAAGGCGCACGATAATTTCCCCAGACGATGAGGTCGCCTTGCCATGTCCCGTAAAACCCTGTCCGCCCCGCTGGCGCTCGCTCTGTTGATGACGGCCCCAACGGCAACACAGGCGGCCGACGCGGTCGCGGCATCGGCGGTGAAGCTCGCCTATCCCGACACCGCGCGCGGCGATACGGTCGATCCGCAGTTCGGCGTCGACGTCGCCGATCCCTATCGCTGGCTGGAGGACGACGTCCGCGTCAATCCGAAGGTCGCCGACTGGGTCGCGGCGCAGAACAAGGTCACCGACAGCTATCTCGAAACGCTGCCCGGCCGCGATACGTTCAAGAAACGGATGACCGAGCTCTACAATTACGAACGCTTCGGCCTGCCAACGAAGGCGGGAACGCGTTATTTCTACAGCCGCAACGACGGACTCCAACCGCAGTCGGTGCTGTACGTCCGCGAAGGGTTGAAGGGCGAAGGCCGTGTGCTGATCGACCCCAACACATGGGCGAAGGACGGCGCGACCGCGCTCGGTGAGTGGAACCCGTCGGAGGACGGCAAGCATCTCCTCTATTCGGTGCAGGACGGCGGCACCGACTGGCGCATCGTTCGCGTCAAGGACGTCGCGACGGGCAAGGACCTGTCTGACGAGGTGCGCTGGGTCAAATTTTCGGCGCTCGACTGGGCAAAGGACGGCAGCGGCTTTTATTATTCCCGCTTTCCCGAGCCGAAAGAGGGCGAAGCCTTCCAGTCATTGAACGAAAATCACAGCGTCTATTTCCACAAGCTCGGCACGCCGCAGAGCGCCGACGTGCTGATCCACGCCACCCCCGACAAGCCGAAACTCAACAACAGCGCGGTGGTCACCGACGACGGGCAATATCTGCTCGTCGTCTCGTCCGAGGGGACCGACGAACGCTATGGCCTGACGCTCCATCCGATCGGCAAGCCGGGCGCGAAGCCGATCATCCTCGTCGACGATTATGCGAACAACTGGGAATATGTGACCAACACCGGCTCGCGCTTCACGTTCGTCACCAACAAGGGCGCGCCGCGCGGACGCATAGTGTCGATGGACATCAGGAAGCCCGCGGCGCTGACCCAGCTCGTCGGCGAAAATGAGGCGACGCTCGTCGGCGCCTCGCGCGTCGGCAACCGGCTGATCCTCTCCTACCTCGGCGATGCGAAGTCGGAAGCGCGGATGGTCGCATTGGACGGCAAGCCCGTCGCCAACATCAAGCTCGCCGACATCGGCGCCGCGTCGGGCTTCGGCGGCAAGTCGAGCGATCCCGAAACCTTCTACAGCTTCTCGAGCTATGCGCGACCGACGACGATCTACCGCTTCGACACGCAGACCGGGAAGAGCGAGATTTTCGCCGAACCGAAGCTGACCTTCAAACCCTCTGATTTCTCGGTCGAACAGCGCTTCTACAAATCGAAGGACGGCACCGAGGTGCCGATGTTCGTCGTAATGAAAAAGGGCCTCGACCGCAGCAAGGGCTCGCCGACATTGCTTTACGGCTATGGCGGTTTCAACGTGTCGATGACTCCGGGCTTTTCGCCGACCAAGCTGGCGTGGGTCGACAAGGGCGGCGTGCTCGCGATCGCGAATCTGCGTGGCGGCGGCGAATATGGCAAAGCCTGGCACGACGCCGGCCGCCTCGACAAGAAACAGAATGTCTTCGACGATTTCATCGCCGCAGGCGAATATCTGATCGCCGAAGGCATTGCGGGCAAAGGCCAGGTCGCGATCGAGGGCGGGTCGAACGGCGGTCTGCTCGTCGGCGCGGTTACCAACCAGCGCCCCGACCTGTTCGCTGCGGCGCTGCCCGCGGTCGGCGTGATGGACATGCTGCGCTTCGACCGCTTCACCGCCGGCCGCTACTGGGTCGACGATTATGGCTATCCGTCGAAGGAAGGCGATTTCCGGAACCTCCTCGCCTATTCGCCGTACCACAATATCAAGGACGGCACGGCTTATCCCGCGGTGCTGGTAACGACCGCCGACACCGACGACCGCGTCGTGCCGGGGCACAGCTTCAAATATACCGCCGCGCTCCAGCATGCGAAGGCCGGCGACAAGCCGCACCTGATCCGCGTCGAAACCCGCGCCGGCCACGGAAGCGGCAAGCCGACCGACAAAATCATCGCCGAGGCGGCCGACAAATATGCCTTTGCGGCGAAGTGGACCGGGCTGAGCGTCGAATAATGTCCACCGCCCTTTCCTTCACCGCGACCGATCCGGTCGAGCTATGGGCCGAGGCGGGCGACGCCGCTGCGGCTCTCGTCGCGGGCGAGCCCGACGGTATCGCCAATATGGCGAATGTCGCGGCGCTCATCTGGCAGGCGATCCCCGACCTCAACTGGGCGGGCTTCTATCGCTTCGACGGGCAGGAACTGGTGCTCGGCCCGTTCCAGGGCAAGGCGGCGTGCATCCGCATCCCGCTCGACAAGGGGGTCTGCGGCGCCGCCGCGCGGCTGCGCGCGACCCAGCGCGTCGACGATGTCCACGCCTTTCCCGGCCATATCGCGTGCGATGCCGACAGCCGCAGCGAACTCGTCGTCCCGGTGATTGCGAACGACCGGCTGGTCGGCGTTCTCGACCTCGACAGCCCGCGCCCCGCGCGCTTCACCGCCGACGACCAGGCGGGCGCCGAGGCGCTCGTCGCGCGCATCGCGGCCGCGCTCGCGCCCCCGATTTCCTGACCCAAAATGGGACGGGATACGCAGGGTTAACGGATTCGCGAAAAGGCGCTGATTTTGCTAACAAGCTGTTAACCAATCGGTTCAGGCCGAGGGAACAGGGAGCTTGTCATGCGTACGTTGGTGTTGTTGGGGGTAGCTGCGGGATCGTTGTTGCTGGCGGGCCATGCGCGTGCCGAACAGCCGTCGCTCGACTATGGCAATCCGGACAATCCCGATGTCCGCGTTTATACCGGCTATCCCGACCGCGTGCCGAGCGAAGTCGAATATCGCCGCGTCTCGGGCTATGACGCCGAGGGGCGCTGGACCGGCACATGGGACGGCACCTACGAAACGCCCGACGGCCGCCGCTATGAAGGCCGTTACGAAGGCACCGTCGAAGGCCACGGCGCCGGCTATCCGCCGCCGCCCGCTTATGATCCTTATTATCGCGGCGGGTACGACCCGCGTTACGACGCCGAAATGGAACGCCGCTGTGGCCGGGGGGGCACAGTGGGCGGCGCGGTTGTCGGCGGGCTCGTGGGGGGCATCGCCGGCAACCGCATTGCCGGACGCGGCGATCGCACCGCGGGCACGCTGATCGGCGGCGGGCTCGGTGCACTGGCGGGCAGCGCAATCGGTAGCGCCGCCGACAAGAAGAAATGCGACGAATGGTCGTCGAGCCGCAGCGCCCGTTATCAGGGCGGCTATTATCAGGGTGGTGCCTACCCCGGCGGCTATGCGACGACCTACCAGCACGGCTACGGCTACGGTTATGGCTACTACACGCCGGGCGTCGTCGTCACGACGATCATCAACGGCGCGCCGGTGGTGACCGAAACGGTCGAAACGAGCACGCGCACCTATTATGAAAATGTGCCGGTGCGGAAACGCTATGTCGCCAAGAAGAAGTGGAAACCCCGGCCCAAGCCGCGCTGCGCCTGCTGATATTCACCCGAAACAGGTCTGGTCATCTGTATCTGGTCCCGCGGCCCGCCATCCACCCGATGGCGGGCCGTTTCCATATCCTGCGTTCGGTTCGCCGTGCACCCGCAACGGTTCAGCGGCGCGAAAGCATCGAAGGCGTAGGGTCACGACATTGCAGGCCGGACCGTCCGGGGCCTGCCGAAGGGGAGCTTTCCTCGATGCGTAAATTGACCAGCCTCACCACCGCCGCGGCGATCGTCCTGACCTCGGTCGGGCTCAGCGCCGCCCCCGCCGAAGCGCGCGGGCGCCATCATGGCGGCTGGGGTTATCGCGACCGCGACAATATCAGCACCGGCGACGTGCTCGGCGGCCTGTTGATAATCGGCACGATCGCCGCGATCGCCAGCGCCGCGAGCAAGGACAAGCGCGAGCGCGCACCCGACTACCGCTATGACCCGCCATATCGCGCCGACGACCGGCAGGACGTACCGCGTTACGAGCCCGATACGCAGAATGACACGGTCCCCGGTGCGTATGGCCGCGGCGAAGCCGAAGCGCGCGCCGCCGATGCGTGCAGCTGGGCGGTCGAGGGCGATATGGGTGACAACGCCCGCGTCGACAGCATCACCGGCACCGAGGCCAACAACGGCGGCTGGTATGTCACCGGCACCGCTTCGCGCCTCGGCGGCGAGGTGCGCAGCTTCGGCTGCAGCTATCGCAATGGCCGCGTCGTTGACGTCAGTTTCGGCTGACGACATCCGGCGTCGGAAAAAGGCCTCCCGCCTCACAGGCGGGGGGCCTTTTCCTTTATGAACCCCGGCAAAACCAAGTCTGAACCGCAGATAAGCGGACAGTTCAGCACCGTGTCACCGCCGAATCGGTAAACCGTCTCCAACAGGCCGCGCACATGCCGCCTGCGCTTTGAGGAGACCGAACCATGGCTATCAAGACCAACCTGACCAAGGCCGCAATTGGTGCGGCCACCGCCGGCGCGATGCTGATGAGCGCCGCCCCCGCCGCAGCACGCGACCGCCACGATCGCGACGGGATCAGCGCAGGCGAGATCATCGCCGGCGCGGTCGTGATCGGCGGCCTCGCGGCGATCCTGTCGAGCGGCGACAACGACCGCTACGATCGTTACGACCGCCGTTATGACAACCGTTATGATGACCGCTATGGCGGCCGTTACGACGATGCCCGCTACGGCTATGGCTATGATTATAACCGCTATGGCAACAGCCGCAGCGCGGTCAGCCAGTGCGTCAACTCGGTCGAACGCGGCAGCCGCCGTTATGGCCGCACCGACGTCACCGAAGTGACGAGCATCGATCGCAAGCGTGACGGCTACCGCGTGAAGGGTCGCGTCATCGTCCGCGACGGTTACGGCGGCCGCTGGGGCCGCGGCGGATCGTACGACAAGGGCAAGTTTACCTGCGAGGTCCGTTATGGCCGCGTCCAGGACATCCGCT
Organism: Pseudomonadota bacterium; assembly: GCA_020160755.1. Taxonomy (GTDB): domain Bacteria; phylum Pseudomonadota; class Alphaproteobacteria; order Sphingomonadales; family Sphingomonadaceae; genus Sphingopyxis. The sequence goes on along the minus strand of JAIUPN010000012.1, from coordinate 103,401 downwards.
TCTCGGGCCTCGGCTGATCGCCGACCGCCAGCGATAGAAACTCCCGGCCCGCCCGTGCTCCGGCACGCGGCGGGCCGCTTGCATCCACGCACTTCGCGCCGCATGAAGCGGCATGATCAAACAGAGCCTGCTCGCCGCCCTGCTGCTCGCCGCACCAGCCCCGGCCTTCGCGAAGGATGAAACCCCCGCCGCCGATCCGGCCCGACTGAAAGCCGCGGTCGAGAAGCTGGTGTCGTTCGGAACCCGCCACACATTGTCGTCGGCGACCGATCCCAGGCGCGGCATCGGAGCCGCGCGCAACTGGGGCGCGACCGAGTTCGAGCGCATTTCCAAGGCCTGCGGCGGCTGCCTGAAAGTCGAACGCATTGCCGACCGCTTCGAGGGGCCGCGCGCACCCGCCGGCGTGATCGTCGAAAATGTCCTCGCGATCCAGCCGGGCAGCGGCGATCCCGCGCATGTCATCATGATCGCCGGCCATATCGACAGCCGCGTCTCCGATCCGATGAATTTCACCGCCGACGCGCCCGGCGCCAACGACGATGCCTCGGGCACCGCGCTGGTGCTGGAGGCCGCACGGCTGCTGTCGAAGCAGAAGCACCGCGCGACGATCGTCTATGCGCTCCTGTCGGGCGAGGAGCAGGGATTGTGGGGCGGCAAGCTGCTCGCCAAACATGCCAAAGACCAGAATTGGCAGGTCGCGGCGATGCTCAACAACGACATCGTCGGCGGCACCCACGGGACTGATGGTACGATCGTCGACAATCGGGTGCGCGTGTTCAGCGAGGGTATCCGCGCGTCGGAAGATCTGGCCGCACAGCTCGCGCGACGCGGCATCGGCGGCGAAGATGACGGCCCGTCGCGCGCGCTGGCGAAAGCGGCGATCCGCGCGGGAGAAAACAATCCCGCGATCGGGCTCGAGGTCCTCGCGGTACGCCGCCCCGACCGCTTCCGCCGCGGCGGCGACCATCTGCCATCGCTCGAACTCGGCTATCCGGCGATCCGCTTCACCGTCGGGATCGAGGATTATGATCACCAGCATCAGGATCTGCGTACCGAAAACGGCCGTAAATATGGCGATACCGTCGACGAGATGAATTTTCCCTATCTGGCGCGGGTAACCGCGCTCAACGTCGCGCTCGCGCGCGAACTTGCCGATGCGCCCCCCGCGCCTCTCAGCGTCAGCATCGACGGTGCCGTCAGTTCGAACACGACCGTGACATGGTCACCCATCAAGGACGCCGCCGCCTATCGCCTGTACTGGCGCCGCGCCGACCGCAGCGACTGGTCGGACAGCCGGATCATTTCGTCGAGCGCGCCGGCCGAGGTCGTGCTGCCCGGCGTCGTCGTCGACGATCATTTTTTTGGCGTTTCGGCACTGTCAGCGGACGGCAGCGAGAGCATCGTCACCTTCGGCGGGCTACCGCCGGCAAAATAATTGCCAAAGACGCTATACGAAAATTTACCTTCCTCCCTTACGCCGGACGAGGGACCAAAATGATCGGCCGACGTGGGGGTCGGGCGGAAGAAAATGAGTCGCGCATGTCCAGTCCCGAGGCGTCCCCGGCCTCATCCGCTCCTTCCGACAAGCGCCAGCCGCGTCAGTCGCGCTTGGTAAAGGGCGCGCTCGCCTGCGCGCGGCTCGGGCAGTTCGACGTGACGATCCGCAACGTGTCCGAAACGGGCATCGGCGGGCAGGCGCCCACCCCGCTCCATATCGGCGAACGAATCACCATATTGTTGCCGGGCCACGATCCGATGCTCGGCACCGTCCGCTGGGTCGTCGACAAGCGTTTCGGTATCGAAACCGACGGCGCCATCGACACCAGCCTGCTTCGCGCCGCATTGGGCGGCGGCATATCCGCCACGCACGCCGTCCCCGACGGGTTCGAGATCATGAAGCCGCCGACCGCGCCGGCCCGACGTCCGGGGCTGGTCCTCGGCGCCGCCCAGCCCGGGCATTTCGGCCGCAGCGTATGGATGAGCAAGCGGGAGTAGGCCGCCGCCTTCCCCTAGCCGGCCGAGAGGCAGACGACGCCAGCGGTTATGACCAGCGCGCCAAGCGCTTTGTGCAGCGTCATCCGTTCGTGCAACACGAATGTCCCGATGAGTGCGGCAAATAATATGCTTGTTTCGCGGATCGCCGAAACGCCGCCCATCGTGCTCTTGCTCATCGCCCAGACCGCGATGCAATAGCCCAATGTGCCCAATATCCCGGCACCGACGACCAGCATCCCCTCTTTTCCGCGCGGCAGGCGCGGTGCCCGCCGCCGGATGACGACGAAGGAGAGCGGGATAAGCACCCCCGCAACGACGGCTTGCCAGGCGGCATAGCTCGTCGCGTGCTCCGACAGGCGGACGCCCAGCCCGTCGACCACCATATAGCTCGCGATAAAAACCCCCGTCGCCAGCGCGGCTGCGGTCGACTTCGGATCCGGGCGGTTGCTTCCGAGCGCGAGCAGGATGATGCCCGCCGAGACGCAGGCGATCCCCGTAAGCCCCGCGGTGTTCGGCAGCTCGCCCGCAAGCAACGCCGCGCCCAGCGTGACAAGCAACGGCGCGCTCCCCCGCGCGATCGGATACACGCTCGACAGGTCGCCGTCGCGATAGGCGCGGACGAGGAACAGGCTGTATCCGATCTGGAGCGATGCCGAGAGAATGAGATAGGGCCAGCTGGCCGCAGCAGGCACGCCGAGCGCCAGCGCGAAGGGCAAGGCAGCGACCGCCCCGACCAAACATATGATCGCCAGCGACCAGAAACGATCCTCGCCATTCCGGACGATGGCGTTCCAGATAGCATGGATGAGGGCGGACGCGAGAAGAAGACCGACGACTATGGGCGACATTTCGGTCTTTCGATGATCGATGCGGCTCGGATTTCCGTTCTTTGCGCGGCACCGCCCCGAATAACAATCATCAATTTCTGGCGGCGCGCCCGAAATCGATGACCGCTAGCGCGCCTCCCAATAATCGAACGCCAGTTGCTGCTGCTCGCGAATGAAATGCGCCGCCGCAGCGCCCTCCCACGGCCCGTCATAACCCAGCAGCAGCGCCGTGCCGCCAACCCACCAACCCTGTCCCGGCAGCCGGTCGCTTTCGCGCACGACCAGCACGGCGAGGTCGGGTTCGCCGTCGATTGCGCAGAGCCGGTCGACCTCGCCCAGCGTCTTGCACAGCGCGCGCATCTTGGGCCGCGTGAAGCGGAAACCGAGGTCGCCGAGCAACTCCGAATAGCTGACGCTGCGTCCGTCGCGCGCCGCTTCGGTCAGGATCGACCGGATGCGCGGCGCGTCGCCCAGCGCGCCGACATCGGCGGCGTGCGCATCGCCGCCCAGCCCGCCGTCTAGCGCGCCTTTGGCGGCCATGGGACAAACCCGGAGGTGCGCGCGACATAATCGGCATATTGCGGCCGCGTCTTGTGCAGCCCCTTTTCGAGCAGCGCCTTGCCCGACCACCGGGTGAGCGTGAAGGTCAGGAAGACCGGCCCGATCACACTCGCGAGCGCCGGCCCCCAGCCGAGGTCGAGCGCGACGAACCAGATACCCCACCAGGTCAGCGCGTCGCCGAAATAATTGGGATGGCGCGTATAGCGCCACAGGCCGGTATCGAGCACCTTGCCCTTGTTCGAAGGATCCTTGCGAAAACGATCGAGTTGCGCATCGCCGATGCTCTCGAACGCGATGCCGGCCAGCGCCGCAGCCGCGCCGATCCAGCCGATGATCCCCACGTCCGCCATGGGGTCACTCGCGCTTGCCCATATGCCGATCTGCGCGGGCAGGCAGGTAATGAACAGCAGCGGCGCCTGCGTCAGGAAGACGGTGAGCAATGCTGTCTTCGCCCAGCCCCATTTCTTCGCTTCCATCGTGTGCGCGAGAATCTTCCTGTAGCGCGGGTCCTCGCCATGGCTCGCCCAGCGGATCGTCAGGTGGATCGCGAGCCGGAGCCCCCACAGCGTCGTGAGGCCAAGCAGCAGCGTTGCATGCGGCGCCTCGACACCGACCTGCCACGCCGTACCCCATGCCAACAGCACCATGCCGAACGCCCAGAAGGCGTCGATGAACGACACGTCGCGGATGACGACCGATATGCCCCACAGGATCAGGATGACCCCGATCAGTCCGGCGAAATTGGTCGCGAGCAGCAAGATGGCGTCACTCATGCGCGCATGTCCGGTCCTTCGTCGGCGCCGACAATATCGTCGATCGAGCGCGCCTGTCGCTCGGGGAATCGGGCGGTATGGTTCTTATATACCTCAAATACCTTCATCATGTCGGCGCGAAAGTCGCCGGTGGGCCAGATCAGCGGGCCAAGCCCGCCGGTCTTGGTCCCATAATCCATGAAGCCGACGACCAGCGGCACCCTTGCCGCCATCGCGATCTGATAAAAGCCGGTGCGCCATTTCGCCGCTTTTCCGCGCGTGCCTTCGGGCGCGACGGTCAGCATGAATTCGGCGCGGCGCGCGAATTCGTCGACCATCTGCTGGACGACATTGCCGCCGCCGCGGCGATCGACCGGCACCCCGCCCATCTGGCGAATGAAACCGCCGAGCGGCCAGCGGAAGAGGGACAATTTGCCCATAAAAAAGGGCCGGATCCTGAGGTCGGCGGTCAGACCGAGGAAATTGACGAAATCCCAGTTGCTCGTGTGTGGCGCCGCGATCAGGATGAAGCGCCGCGGTTCTGGCACCTCGCCCACGGCTTTCCATCCGCGCATCCGGTACAGCGCCAGCAACAGACGGCGCACCGCGCGCGCCACCAGCCCCGGCGGGTCGTCGTCTATTCTTGTCACGCTGGCTCCTATCCCCACGCGCACCCGATTGCGCGAAAGCCGCACGCGGCGCAAGGGGGCGCGCATCGCAGCTTGCGGGCGCGCTCTCTTTCTGCTCCCTTTCGGGCAACGACATGGGGGAAAATCGATGAAAATGCTGTCCGCGTTATTGACGTCCGCCTTGCTGCTTGGCGCGCCCGCAACCGCCGCCGAGGCGCAGCCGCGCCCCGACCAGCTCGCTTTCCGCGACCTCTATAAGGAGCTGGTCGAAACCAACACGACGCTGTCGTCGGGCAGTTGCACGCTCGCCGCCGAGCGCATGGCGGCGCGGCTGAAGGCCGCGGGGCTTCCCGACAGCCAGCTCACTTTGTTCGCGACCCCCGAAAATCCGAAGGAAGGCGGCCTCGTCGCCGTCTACCCCGGCACGTCCAAAGCCGCGAAGCCGATCCTGCTCGTCGCGCACATCGACGTCGTCGAGGCGAAGCGCGCCGACTGGGAGCGCGACCCGTTCGTCATGGTCGAGGAAAATGGCTATTTCTATGGTCGCGGCACCGCCGACGACAAGGCACAGGCGGCGGTGTGGGTCGACACACTGATCCGCTTCCAGCAAGCGGGCTACAAACCCAAACGCACTGTAAAAATGGCGCTGACCTGTGGCGAGGAGACCAATGGCGCCTTCAACGGGGTCGAATGGCTCGCGGCCAACAAACGCGACCTGATCGACGCCGAATTTGCCTTGAACGAAGGCGGCGGCGGCGACAGCGACGGCAAGGGCAAGGTGCTCGGCCAGTCGGTGCAGGTCGGCGAAAAGACTTTCGCCAATTTCCGCCTCGAAACCCGCAATCCGGGCGGCCACAGCTCGGCGCCGGTCCCCGCCAATGCGATTTACGAACTCGCCCGCGCGCTCACGAGGATCGACGACTATGACTTCCCGGTCGAAATGACCGACACGACGCGGCGCTTCTTCGCCGAAGCGGGCGCGGCGCGCGGCGACGAAACGGGCAAGGCGATGGTCGCGCTGGCGAAGAACCCCGCCGACAAGGCTGCCGAGGCGGTCGTCAACAAGGACCCGTTCCTGCACAGCAATTTGCGGACGACTTGCGTCGCGACCCTGCTCGACGGCGGCCATGCCCCGAACGCGCTGCCGCAGCGCGCGGGCGCGAACATCAACTGCCGCATTTTTCCCGGGCACAGCATCGAATCGATCAAGGATGAGCTCGGGCGCGTGATCGGCGATCCGGGCGTCACCATCACCCAGCTGCCGCCCAAGCGCCCCGCCCCGCCCGCGCCGCCGCTCGACCCCAAGGTCATCGGCCCGATGCAGAAGCTCGTCGACAAATATTGGCCCGGGCTGAAGGTCATCCCCGCGATGGCCAATGGCTATACCGACGCGACCTTCCTCGGCGCGGTCGGCATCCCGACCTATGGCATTCCCGGCATGTGGGGCGACCCCGACGGCAATGGCGCGCACGGCCTCAACGAACGGATGGAAGTGCGCTCGGTCTATGTCGGGCGCGACTATATGTTCGATCTGGTGAAGGCTTACGCCGACAAGCCGTAACGCGAGGTTCGGCACCGGCCCGCTCCCCACCCGGCCTCCCAATCCAGTTTACGCTGTGGGAGGCCGGGTGGGGAGCGGGCCGGTACCGTCTCAACCCACGAAAGCGCGCTCGATCACGAAGTCTCCGGGCGCCGCGTTCGAACCTTCCTTGAAGCCCAGCTCCTCGAAACGCGCCTGCAGGTCGCGGATCATCGCCATGCTGCCGCACATCATGATGCGGTCGCTTTCGGGATCGAACTGCGTCGGCCCGGTAAGCGGGTGACCGAAGAGCGATCCATCCTCAATCAGCGCGTCGATGCGCCCCGTCGTACGGAAGGGTTCGCGCGTGACCGTCGGCAGATAATGGAACTGCAGCAACGCCTGATCCTGCACCAGCGGATCGCCCGCAAGCTGGCTTTCCAGTTCGTCGCGGAACGCCAGGTCGCTGACCTGCCGCACGCAGTGCACGATGACGATCTGGTTGAACCGCTCGTAAATATCGGGATCGCGCGCAAGGCTGAGGAAGGGGGCAAGCCCGGTGCCGGTCGAGAGCATGAACAACCGCCGCCCGGGCGTCAGCGCGTCTGCGACGAGCGTCCCCGTCGGCTTGCGCCCCAGATAGACCGGATCGCCCGGCTGGATCAGCTGGAGCCGCGAGGTCAGCGGGCCGTCGGGCACCTTGATCGACAGGAATTCGAGCTCGTCGGCATAGGCGGGGCTCGCGATCGAATAGGCACGCAGCAGCGGCCGCCCCTCGCCCGGCAGGCCGATCATGACAAATTCGCCCGAGCGGAAACGGAAGCTGGGCGGGCGCGTGATCGTGAAGCTGAACAGATGCTCGTTCCAGTGGCGCACCGAACGCACCTCCTCGACAGTCAGCGAGGCGGAGGGGGCAAGCTTGGCGGCTTCGGCAATACGGTCACTCATCACTTTGAACTTTCCTGATGTGTCATGGCGCCGGCCGCGAGGGCCGGCATATCGAATCCCGCCGCGACCAATCTGTCGATCGCGGCGCCCATCGCTTTGGCAATCGGACCGACGCTGTCTCCCTCGGCCAGCAAGGCCAGCGTCGCGCGGGCATTTGCGGCGTTCCCAAGCGAAAAATCGCACCAGAGTCCAAGCAGAATTGCTTCATCCTCTGAAATCTGGAGGCACGGCATCGGCGCGAGCAGCAGCGTTTCGACCGCGTCGCCGCCGAGCAGCGCCATCGCGATATGGAAGTCGGGCAGCGCACCCCGCGCCTCGACGGCGGTGAAACCCCGGTAGAGCATCTGCGGCGGACATTGCCCGCGCCCGGCGGCGAGCACCCACGCGCGCATCGCCCAGAGCAGAAAACGACCGCCGTTGCAGAGGCTTTCCACCGGCCGGTCGACAAAGGCGTACATCGATTCCCTTTCCAGCGCGCGCACGATGCGACGCCGGCGGGCTTATATGTTATTGCGAGTCATTTGCAATTCATGATTTCTATCGGGCGTGGTTTGAGTCCCATACTGCCGCCCTTCGGCACGCTACCAAGATCGGTTGTCCACGAAAAAGTCGAGCAGGACGCCGACGGTGTTTCCATCCGCATCGGCCAGCCTGAACAACGGATAGTCTTCTCTCCCCTGACCCGCGCGGACAAGAATTGCGGTCCCCGCCCCCTCGTCCGCAACCCGCACGGACTTTCGATCGACGGCGACTGCTCCGGAAATTTTGGGGAAGAAGAGATCGCTCTTCCGCAAGGTCCAGCGGCCGGCGTGGTCCCCTGCGATCTGCTGAAGAACCCCGGGCTTTGCGAACGCGATCTCGCTGGCCACTACTCCCAGCTCGACGCCATGCGCGTCGGTCAGCGGCTCGATGGTGGTTACGCCCCCATTGCCTTGCAGTACGACAAATGCGTGCGAAACATATTCTTCATAGTCATGCGTCTCTTCCGCCCCGAGATGTGCGACGGTGAATGTGGCCTCATATTGGCCGGCAACGACAGAAGCCGTGACGCCCTGCCCGAACGCATCGGCGTTGGTGATCTCGAGCTCGCCTCCATCAACCAGAAGGGCTCCGGCGGTTTCGCGGCGGCTGTTCGCGAGCGTTTGATTCCATGCCTCGCCGATGCGCTGCGTCCAATCGGGGTCCGGACCCACCTTGTATTGGACTTCAGAATTACGCGGATCCTCGACGAAGGCAGGCTCCCCCTTGCCCTCGACCGCCGCGACGTCCTCCGCCGTTAAACCGATACGCGCTGCGAGCGCTCTAAACTGATTCCACATCCTGTCCCCCTTGGCCGCCCGGAAAAGAGGTCGCCCTACAATTCAAAAGAACGGTCATGATCGCGACCGCGCAAGCCGGTGTGCCGGCCCGAATTGCGCCACCGCCGCGCCCACGAACGGCAGCGCGACGAGCCAGAGCCGCACCCCGGTCACGCCCAGCGGGCTTGCGATGCTGATCGCCGCTGTGGCGCCGAGCCCCGTGCAGATCAGCAGCAGCCCGACGATCAGCCGCCAGTGGGGCACCTCGCCGCTATTCTTGCTCGCGCGCTCGTAGCGCGCGAAAGCCATGATCAGCGGAAAGAGCGCCGCGATATAAAGCGCGAACCAGACCGACCGCGCCAGCCACCAGGCCACGCTGCCCGGCGCGACGTCGAGCCCGACCCCGCCGAGCAGCCACGCAGCGACCATGACGAGCACGAAGGCGGTGAGGTGCCAGAGGTAGATCGTCATGATCATCCCGTTGACGAGCACGACGCTCGTCCAGATGCGGATATTGCCCAGCATTCGCCGCCCCGCGGGTTCGAGTGCGAGTGCGAAACCCGCCTGCGCGATGCCGAGCGCGAGCAAGGCAAGCGTCGGCGGCATCGAATTACTGAGATCCGATCCCGGCACACCGATCATCGCAACCGGATAGGGGCCGAGCCCGACGAGCAACGCCAGCGCGATCGACCCGCCGATGCCCCAGAGCAGCGCCCTGCCGGGCGTCAGCCGTCCCTCGCTCCACGCGAAGCCGAGCTGGTGGATCGCGAGCCAGACGAAGGCGAAGTTGAGGAAGTTCACATAAGGCACGTCGAAGCGCAGCGCAGCGACGTCGATCGCCACCGCGCCCGCGACGAGCGCCCAGAAGGAGCCAAAACCCCAGCGCTTCCACGCGCGCCAGGTCAACGGCACGACCGCCGCGACCATCAGATAGACCGACAGGAACCATACCGGGATCAACGCGAGTTGCGCCGCCATCGCAACGACACCGCGCTCGACCCCCGCCAATGTCCCGAACATCGCGACGAGCGTCCAGATCAGGAACAGGGGCAGCACCGGGTTGATCAGCCGTTGCAGCCGGCCGCTATACCAGCTTTCGTAACTGGCACCCTTTCGTAGCGTCGCCGCCCACGACATGCCGTTCGAAAAGCCGCCGACGAGGAAAAACAGCGGCATCACCTGGAACCCCCAGGTCAGCCACTGCGTCCAGGGCAATATGCCGAGCAGATGCCCGCCCTCGACCGCGCCGTCCTTCATATAGGGCGCGGCGACAAGCCAATGGCCGACGACGACCGCAAGGATCGACAGCGCGCGGAGGAAATCGACGTAGCGGTTGCGTTCAGGCGGCGCTTGCCCGGCGACCTCTTTCGCCCGCGACCAGATATTTTTGCGAACAACGCCAGTGGTTTCGCTCAAGATACCGTCCCTCCCCAAATCGAAACCCCAAGCTAGTGTCGTGCAGCGTCAACGCAAGCCTTTGCCTTGGCGCGCCAGCCTTGCTATCGGCTCTGGGCAATGGCCAGTACCACCGACGACCTTCCTCCTTCTGAACCCGTCCCCGGCATGATCGATACCCCGTTCGACAGCGCGCTGTCCGAACGCTATCTCGTCTATGCGCTGTCGACGATCACCGCGCGCTCGCTGCCCGATCTGCGCGACGGACTGAAGCCCGTCCACCGCCGCCTCCTTTGGGCGATGCGCGCGATGCGACTCGACCCGTCGCAGGGTTACAAGAAATCGGCACGCGTCGTCGGCGACGTCATCGGCAAGTTCCACCCGCACGGCGACACCGCAGTTTACGACGCGATGGTCCGTCTCGCGCAGGATTTCTCGCTGCGCTACCCGCTCGTCGACGGACAGGGCAATTTCGGCAATATCGACGGCGATAATGCCGCGGCGTACCGCTATACCGAGGCACGGCTGACGCGCGTCGCGATCGACCTGATGCAGGGTCTCGACGAGGGTACGGTCGATTTCAAACCGACCTATAATGGCGAAGACGAAGAGCCCGAGATCATGCCGGGGCTGTTCCCGAACCTGCTCGCCAATGGCGCGAGCGGGATCGCGGTCGGCATGGCGACGAACATCCCGCCGCACAACGCCGCCGAGGTGATCGACGCCGCGCTGGTGCTGATCGAGAATCCCCGCGCCGAGCTGTCCGAACTGCTCGAACATGTGAAGGGTCCCGATTTTCCGACCGGCGGCATCGTCGTCGACAGCCCCGAAACGATCGCCCACGCCTATGAGACCGGCCGCGGCGGTTTCCGCGTCCGTGCACGCTTCTCGACCGGCAAGGATGCCGACGGCCGCTGGGAAGAGAGCGGCATCGAAAAGCTCTCGGGCGGCACCTGGCAGCTCGTCATCAGCGAAATTCCTTATGGGGTCGCCAAAGGCAAATTGATCGAACAGATCGCCCAGCTCATCGCCGACAAGAAATTGCCGATCCTCGAGGATGTCCGCGATGAAAGCGCCGAGGATCTGCGCATCGTCCTCGAACCCAAGAGCCGCAACGTCGACCCCGATGTGCTGAAGGAAAGCCTGTTCCGGCTGACCGACCTTGAAAACCGCTTCGCGCTCAACCTCAACGTGCTCGACGCGACGCGCACGCCAAAGGTGATGGGGCTGCACCAGCTGCTCTCCGAATGGCTCACGCACCAGATCGTCGTCCTTGTCCGCCGCGCGCAGCATCGCATCGCCAAGATCGACGACCGGCTCGAACTCGTCGCGGGCTACATCATCGCCTTCCTCAACCTCGACCGGATCATCGAGATCATCCGCACCGAGGACGAGCCGAAGCCGGTGATGATTGCGGAATTCATCCTGACCGACCGGCAGGCCGAGGCGATCCTCAACATGCGCCTGCGATCCTTGCGCAAGCTTGAGGAAATGGAACTGAAGCGCGAGCAGGCCGACCTCACCGCCGAGCGCGAGGAGCTCGCCAAGCTGATCGAAAGCCCGGCGCGGCAGAAGACGCGGCTGCGCAAGGACCTCGAAAAATTGCGCGCCGTCTATGGCCTCGAAACATTGCTCGGCGCGCGCCGCACGACGATCGCCGAAGCCGCGCCGACACGCGAGATTCCGCTCGACGCGATGATCGAGAAGGAGCCGGTGACGGTCATCCTCTCAAAACGCGGCTGGATCCGCGCCCAGCGCGGTCACGTCGCCGCCGACCAGTGGGGCGAGTTCAAGTTCAAGGAAGGCGACGAACTGCTGTTCGCCGCACACGCACAGACGACCGACAAGTTGCTGATCGCAGCGAGCGACGGACGCTTCTTCACCATCGGCGCTGACAAACTGCCCGGCGGGCGCGGGTTCGGCGAGCCGCTGCGCCTGATGGTCGATATCGACCCCGAAGCGCGGATCGTCGCGATGATCCCGGCGAGCGCCGAAGGCCGGCTGCTGCTCGCTTCGTCGAGCGGGCATGGTTTCGTCGCGCAGATGAGTGAGGTCGTTGCCGAAACCCGCAAGGGCCGCAACGTCGTCAACCTGAAACCGAAGGCGGCGCTCGCCGTCGTCCGTCCGATCGCGGCGAGCGACGACAGCGTCGCGGTGGTCGGCGAGAACCGCAAGCTCGTCGTCTTCCCGATCGCCGAAGTGCCGGTCATGGCGCGCGGCCAGGGCGTTATGCTGCAACGCTATCGCGACGGCGGCCTTTCGGACGCGGTCAGCTTCGCCTTTGCCGACGGATTGAGCTGGGCGATGGGCGGCGACACCGGCCGCACGAGGACCGAAACCGACCTCGCACCCTGGCGCGTCGCGCGCGGCGCCGCCGGCCGGATGCCTCCGACCGGTTTTCCAAGGAACAATCGCTTCGGCTGATCGTAATTCCATGTAGCCGTAAATCCCTTTTTTACTTCCCGTAACCTAGGCATGGGGCAATGGGGAAAGGTCGCACAAAACCCGCTGTTATGCCTATCGATAGAACCGGCGAAGACCGGCCCTTGTTGTTTGTCGGCTGGATCGACGCGCTTCCGGTTCCGGCCGCGCTCATCCGACCGATGGCGCGCGGCAACTTTCGGCTCCACGCGAGCAACGCGGCCTTCGACCGGCTGAGCCTGTCGCCGGTCGGCGCCGATGCGCCTATCGAACTGCTGCGCGCGATCGAACGGGCATCACAATATCCGGAAGAATCGCAGGAATTTTCCTGCCAGCTCGGCGACGGCCCCGCAGCGCGCGATCTGCGCGGATCGATCGGGCCGCTACCCACTGAATCGGGCGATGACGGGCTGTTCCTGCTGACGCTGATCGACCGGACGCAGGAAATGATGACCGAGCGCAATCTGCGCCGCGAACTCGTGTCCGACAGCCTGACCGGGCTTCCCAATCGCGCCGGGTTCGAAGAACTCGTCGAACAGCGCGCCCGCATCGAGGGTCCCGGCGCCGACCATGCGATCCTGCTGCTCGACCTCGCGCGTTTTTCGCGCATCAACGAACATATCGGCCCGATGGCGGGCGACGAACTCATCATCACCGTCGCACGGCGACTGAAATCGAGCCTGCGCAGTGGCGACATGCTTGCGCGTACGGGCGGCGACGAATTCGCCATTTCGTCGCGCGTCGCGGGCGGGCGCGCCGACGTGCGCGAGATGGCGCGGCGCATCCGCGGCTGTTTCGATCATCCGTTCCGGATCGGCGAACTCAAGGTCAGCGTCGACTGCGCTTTGGGCTGCGCGATCCAGCCGGCAGCTGACACCGATGTCGCCGATCAGATCCGTCACGCCCAAATCGCGCTCAAACGCGCGAAACAAACCGACCGCATCGAAATCTACGAACCCGAAGCCGCGATGCTGTCGGACAACCGGTTCGGGCTCGAAACCGAACTGCGCAATGCGATCGAGGAAGACAGGCTCCACCTCGCCTTCCAGCCGCTGATTGAACTCGCGAGCGGCCGCGTCGCCGGGTTCGAGGCACTCGCACGCTGGGATAACAGCAGCGGCCATTCGGTGTCCCCGACCGAATTCATTCCGATTGCGGAGGATTCGGGGCTGATCGTTCCGCTCGGCCAATGGGCGATCGGCAAGGCCGCGGCGGCACTCGCCGAGTGGGACCGGCAGAACGGCGACGCGATCGTCGACGCCTATTTCTCGGTCAACGTCTCGGCAATCCAGCTGGTGCGCGACGATGTCGCGGCAGTGGTCCGTCAGGCCCTCGAAACGCACAAGATCGGCGGCGAGCGGCTGATGATCGAACTCACCGAAAGCGCGATCATCGGCGATCCCGACCTTGCGCTGTCGGTGCTGAGCGAGCTGAAGGCACTCGATGCGCGCGTCGCGATGGACGATTTCGGCACCGGCTATTCGAACCTTGCCTATCTCCAGCGGCTTCCGATCGACGTGCTCAAGATCGACCGCAGCTTTGTCGAACATATGGTCGATGATCGCGACAAGGTGGCGATCGTCCGCACGATCCAGAGCCTCGCCGAAGTGCTGGGGATGCGCACCACCGCCGAGGGGGTCGAAACCGCCGATCAGGCGCGGCTGCTGTCGGCGCTCGGCTGCGATTTCGGGCAGGGTTTCCTCTTCGCGCGGCCGATGGATAGTGTCGCCGCGCTCGATTACTGGCGTCAGTCGCTCGCGCGGCCGATCTTCTGATCGACGAGCTGCGCGACGCGCGTAGCATCCGGAAAATCCTCCGCCACCCATTCGGCCTCGACCGCCTTCAGGATGCGGGCGACGTCCGGCCCCGCGGCAATCCCGCGCGCGACGATATCGCCGCCCTTCAGCGGCAGTTGGGGGACATCCCATCCCGACAGCGCTTGCACCGCGTCCGGATCGCCCCCGAGCAGATGGACATCGCGCGCCGCTTCGATGCCAATAGCGTGCGCGAGTTGCCGAACCGGGCGGGTGATGTCGGAGCGGCTCCCGCCAAGCGCTGCCAGATGTTTGCGCTGCCGCGTCGACAGGCGGAGTCGGCTCGCAACCTGTTCGGCAATCACCGCATCGACAGGAAGCAGCGCCGACAGCCGGCGCAGCGGAGCGATGGTCACCCGCGCGGCCTCTTCATTCGCCAGCAGCTGGTCGAGCGTGGCGGCAAAGCCATCGTCCAGTTCGGGTAACAGCATCTCGAATATGCCGTCCACCGCCATTTGCCTTACGATCGCGCGCGGATCGGGGAGCGCGAGGATCTTGAGCAACTCGTCGGCAATCCGTTCGCGCGACAGGCTCTTGAGCGACTGGCGCGCGGCCACCACCGCGGCATGGCTGGCGGGATCGAGCGCGCCGTGTCCGAAACGCGCCGCGAACCGATAGAAGCGCAGGATGCGCAGGTGATCCTCGGCAATCCGCATCGCGGCGTCACCAATGAAAGCCACCCGCCCCGCCTCCAGATCGGCAAGACCGCCGAACCAGTCATCGACCGCGCCCGTATCGGGGTCGGCATAAAGCGCGTTGATCGTGAAGTCGCGCCGCGCCGCATCGTCGCGCCAGTCGTCCGCGAAGGCGATCGTCGCGCGGCGCCCGTCGGTCTCGACGTCGCGGCGCAGCGTCGTAATCTCGTGATGGTCGCCGCTGGCGATCGCGGTGACGGTGCCGTGCGCGATACCCGTCGGGATCACCTTGATATCGGCGGCCTCCAGCCGCCGCGTCACCTCTTGCGGAAGCAGCGGGGTCGCAAGATCAATGTCGGCCACGGGCAGACCGAGCAGCGTGTCGCGCACCGCGCCGCCGACGGCCTTGACCGCGCCGCCGTCGGCGGTGAGCGCGGCGACGATCCGGCGCAATCCCGGCCGGTCTCGCCATTCGGCGTCGGGCAACAACGTCACCGGTGCCAGCCCGCCGGCAAACGCCGCGCCAGATTGATGATGATTCCCGCCGTCACGCCCCAGATCCGCCGTCCCTGCCAGTCCATGTCATAATAATGGCGGTCGTGCCCCTGCCAATTGGCATGTTGGCGCGCATAGTTGTCGGGATCGAACAGGATGTCGAGCGGCACCTCGAACCAGTCCTCGACCTCGTCGGGATTGGGATCGAACGCCATATCCGGCGGGATGACGCCGAGCACCGGGGTGATCAGATAGCCGCTGCCCGAGCGATAGGGTTCGGTCACCCCCGCGACCATCACATCGCGGCGGTTCAGCCCGATTTCTTCTTCTGCCTCGCGCAGCGCCGCATCGACCGCATCGCGATCGCCAGGATCGATCTTGCCGCCAGGAAACGCGACCTGCCCGGCATGGCTGCGCAGCCACTGCGGCCGCTGGGTCAGAATGACGCCGGGGTCGGGGCGGTCGGTGAAGGCGATCAGCACCGCGGCATCACGCAGGGTCGGCATACCGAGATACGTCTCGTCCTCGCCTGCATCGGGCAAGAGATTGTTCAGCGCCGCGCTCAGCTTTTCCGAAAGCATCAGGCAGCCACCAGCGGAAAGCGCGCGCCGTTCGACCAGATCGCGGGATGCCCGTCGCCTTCGGCCAGCGCCATCTCGACGAGTTCATAATAGAGCGCACGATCGATCCGCGCTTCAAGGCCATTGCCGATCACGCCGCGCACATGCAGCCGGGGGTCAGGATCGTCGGGGTCGGACCCAAATGTCAGCGGATGATCCGCACCCGCCATCACGAGATCGTCGGTGTCGAGACGAAAGACGAGCTTCCGCGCCTCGCCCTCGCCTTCGCTTTTCATCTCGACGGCGTGAAAGGGTGTGTCCTCGACCGCAATCGTCAATCTTTCGGCGGGCGTGACAAGGACATGGCCGCCGTCGGGTTCGCGGCGCAATATCGTCGAGAACAGCCGGACCATCGCGGGTCGGTTGATGCGGCCGCCCTCGTGATACCAGCTGCCGTCGGCGCGGATTTCCATCGCGCTGTCGCCCGCGCGTTCGGGGTGCCAGCTTTCGACCGGCGGCAATTTGCGCGCCGCCAGCAATTCGGCCGCCTCGGTCAGCGAAAGCTGCGAAAAATCTTTCGGAAGCGAGGGCGCGGGGCTGACCATCCGTCCGACATAGGCGGACCGACGGCGGGTGCAACCCCGCAACGGGTCAGCGCGGCCCGATCATCCCCGTGCCCGTCGGCAGGGCGTGCCCGTTCACCGCCCGCGCGAGCAGGCGCCGTTTCTCATACGGCCCCGGCAAATCCCACGCGCCCGTCGCATCGGCATCAAAGCCGAAAAAGCGCCCATAATATTCGGGGTCGCCGATCATCATCAGCGCGCTGTCGGCGAGGCTTTCGGCCGCTTCGAGCATATGCGCCATCAGCGCGCGGCCGTGCCCGCCGCGCTGGAGGTCGGGACGCACCGCGACGGGACCGACCATCACGAGCGGCGTTATGGTACCATCGGGCGCCAGATGCGCGACCGGCCAGCACTGGATCGTGCCGACCAGCGCGCCATCCTCGACGAGCGCGAAGCTCAGCGCCGGTACCGCATCCGCGCCTGCGCGGATGCGGTAGGCGGTTCGTCCAAAGCGATCCGATCCGAAAGCGGCGTCGAGGAGACCCTCGACCGCCTGCGGCTCGATATCGGACAATGGAAGTAACTCGACCAACGCGTACCCTTTCGCTAATGCGGCGGCGCTTTAGGGACCGGGGGCGCAGTTGCAAACCCCCGACGGACAGGAATTTCTTGTGACCGATACATTGTGGCTGGAAGTGGACGGGCTGACCGTTGACGTGCTGACCGGCATCTATTCCGAAGAAACGCACCTGCCGCAGCCGCTGCGTATCTCGGTGCGCGCGAAGCTCGCGATGGCGGATCATTATGATCCGACGACCCCGCTCAGCGCGTCGAAAAATTATATGCATCTGAAATTCGCGGCGACCGACGGCATCCCCAAGGATGTGCATTTTGTGCTGATCGAAAGCGTCGCCGACCATATCATCGACACGCTTTTCCTGCAGGACGCAAAGGTCGACGAGGTCGAGGTCAAGATCGTCAAGCTCGCGATCGCCGAGGAAGGCGAGCAGATCGGCATCACGATGCGACGCGTGCGCAAATGACGCAGAAGCTCGCTCTCGTCACGGGCGGGCTCCACCGCGTCGGCGCCGCCATCGCGGCGCGGCTGGCGCGCGAAGGCTATGCGCTGGCGATCCACAAGCGCAGTCCGGGCGACGCCGATCCGGTGCTCGCCGAGGCGCTGGCCGAAACCGGAGCGCTCAGCCATCGCTTCGCCGCCGACCTCGCCGATCCCGCCGCGGTCGACGCCCTGATCCCCGCGGTGATCGAAAAATTCGGCCGCGCGCCCGATCTGCTCGTCAACAATGCGGCGCTCTTTGCCGAGGGTGAATGGTACGATCTTTCGGCAACGGCGCTGACCGAGATGATGCAGGTCAATCATCATGCGCCGGTGATGCTCGCGAAGGCGCTTGTCACTGCGAGCGAGGGCCGGCGCCCGGCGATCGTCAATATCGTCGACCAGCGCGTTGTCCATCCGGTACCCGACCAGCTCGCCTACAGCTTGTCGAAATCGGCGCTGTGGCAGGCGACGGCCACGCTGGCCGTGGCATTTGGCGCGAGAGCGCGCGTCAATGCCGTCGCACCCGGACTGACGATGGCGACCAGCGATTATTCAGACGCGCAGGTCGAGCGGCTCGCAAAGCGTATGCCGCTCGGCGCGCTGCCGACACCCGCGCAGATCGCCGATGCGGTGATCTATCTGGCGCGCGCCGAAGCGGTCACGGGACAGACGATCTTCGTCGACGGCGGCGCGCACCTCGCGCCGATGGAGCGCGATTTCGTGGCGCTGGAGCGCGACTGACTCAGTAAATATGCACCGCCTTGGTGACGAGATAGCCGTCGAGCCCCTCGGGCCCGCTCTCGCTGCCAAAGCCCGATTCCTTGATCCCGCCGAACGGCGCATCGAGCGCCGAGATGACAAAGCTGTTCACCCCGACCATGCCGCTTTCGATGCTGTCGACGATGCGATTGATGCGGCGGCCATTCTCGGTGAAGGCGAAGGACGCCAAACCGTAGGGCAGCCGGTTCGCCTGTTCGAGCGCTTCCTCCTCGGTGCCGAACGGCCGGATCAGTGCCATCGGGCCGAAGGGTTCGTGGTTCATCGCATCGGCCTCGACCGGCACGTCGGCGATCGCGGTCGGCTGGAAGAAATAGCCGTCGCCGGTCGCCTCGCCGCCCGCGATCACGCGCGCGCCCTTCGCTTTCGCATCGGCAACCAGCGCTTCGAGTGCCGGGATACGCCGCGCGTTGGCGAGCGGGCCCATCTGCGTATCGGCGTCGAGCCCGCTGCCGATCTTCACCTTTTGGGTGCGCTCGGCAAAGCCCTTCACGAAGGCCTCGTAGATGCCCTGCTGGACATAGAAGCGCGTCGGCGAGATGCAGACCTGCCCAGCGTTGCGGAACTTCTGCCACACGACCTTGTCGAGCGTGGCTTCGAGATCGCAATCGTCGAACACGAGCACCGGGGCGTGGCCGCCGAGCTCCATTGTGATCCGTTTCACGCCATCGGCGGCGAGCTTCATCAGATGCTTGCCGACCGCCGTCGAGCCAGTGAAGCTGACCTTGCGGATCACCGGGCTCGCCAGCAGGTGGCGGCTGATCATGTCGGGGTCGCCATAGACGAGCTGGACGGCGTCGCCGGGGATGCCGGCGTCAGCAATGCAGCGCATGATCGCGCTGGTGGAGCCCGGCGTTTCCTCGGGCGCCTTCGCGATCACGACGCAGCCCGCAGCGAGCGCGGGGGCGATCTTCTTGACCATCAGGTTGACCGGGAAGTTCCACGGGCTGAAGCCCGCGACGGGGCCGACCGGATGTTTGGTGACCATCGCGCGCTGGCCTAGAGGGCGCTGGAGCACGCGGCCGTCGATGCGCTTGCCCTGCTCGGCGAAATAGTCGAACAGCCCCGCCGCCGACAGCACCTCGCCGCGCGCCTCGGCGATCGGCTTGCCCTGTTCGAGCGTGAGCAGCGTCGCGATATGCTCGACGCGCTCGCGGATGATACCCGCGGCCTTGTGCATCAGCGCCGCGCGCTCGTCGGGGGTCTTGGCGCGCCATACCGGCCAGCCGCGTTCTGCCGCAGCGAGAGCCTCGTCGAGATCGGCCGCCGTCGCGACGGGCAGTTCGGCAATCGTGCCCGCGGTTGCAGGATTATAAACCGGCCGCTCGTCGCGCCCCTCGCCGCTCCGCCAGGCACCGTTGATGAAGAGCTGGAGGTCGGCGTCGTAGGTCGCGGTCATATAAGATCCTTCGGCGAGGAAATGGGGGATAGGGGCGATATAGGAAGCGCTAGCGATAGTTAAAGCTGATGCTGATGCGTTCGCGCTTGCCTGCGTTCGGCATCACTTCGTGCCGAAGCCAGCTTTCCCAAAGGAAGATGCGGCCCGCAGCGGGCTCGGCGTAAATGAAGGGATGGAGATGTTCGGGCGCGTCGTCGGTGCGGCCAGGGGCTGCCATCAGCATGGCAAGGCGGGGGTCTTCGAGCTTGAGCGCGCCCGATCCCGGCGGAACCGCGACATAGAAAGTCCCCGACACGATGCTGTGCGGATGGATATGCCCGCTGTGCGTGCCGCCGGGTTTCAAAATATTGACCCACAGGCTGTCGAGTTTCAGCGGCTTCGCAAGATCGAAATGGCACGCCTTGGCGAACGCCTTCACTTCCTTGTCGAGCAGGCGCTTCAAATCGTGGAAAGCCGGGTCGCGTTCGGGCAGGTCGCCGAGCGACGCATAGCTCGTATAGCCTTTATAGCCATGCTCGCGGCTCCACCGCCGTCCCGCGCCATCCTCTTCGGCGAACAGACGGCTACTTTCCTCCAGCTCCTCGAGCAGATCGGGCGTGCCGATATCGGCTTCGTAAAAATTTGTGGCGAAGAGCGTGCGAACGGGCATGATGGGCGCAAAGCATAGGACGCACGCAAGAGCAAGGGAGAGGCTATGGCCGAGTTTGAACTGATCGCCGACGGATTGCGCTTTCCCGAAGCGCCGGTCGTGATGGACGACGGCAGCATCATCGTAGTCGAGATCGAGGCAAAGCGCATCACGCGCTGCTGGCCCGGCGGCCGGAAAGAAGTCGTCGCGACCCCCGGCGGTGGCCCGAACGGCCTTGCGATCGGCCCTGACGGCAAGCTCTATTGCTGCAACAACGGCGGCTTCAACTATGTCGAATCAAACGGCTATCTCGCGCCCCACGGGATCGCCGACGATTATTCGGGCGGGCGGATCGAGCGGATCGACATCGACACCGGCGAGGTCGAAATCCTCTACAAGACGGGCGACCATGGCGTCACCCTGCGCGGGCCGAACGACATCATGTTCGACGCGCATGGCGGCTTCTGGTTCACCGACCATGGCAAGGTCGATTATGCGAAGCGCTGTCACGACATCGTCGGCATCTTTTACGCCAAGGCCGACGGCAGCTTTATCGAGGAAGTGATCTTTCCGTCGAACAATCCGAACGGCATCGGCATCTCGCCCGACGGCAACAGCCTTTATGCCGCCGAAACCTACACCTGCCGCCTGATGAAGTTCAACATCATCGCGCCGGGCAAGGTCGATGATGCCGCGGGGCCCGGCGGCCCCGGCATCCCGCTCTATCGCCCCGCGGGCTATAAATTCTTCGACAGCCTCGCGATGGAGGCCAACGGCAATATCTGCGTCGCGACGATCGGCGAGTGCGGGATCAGCGTGGTGTCGCCGCAGGGCGAACTGGTCGAATTCGTCGCCACCGACGATATCTTCACCACCAATATTGCCTTCGGCGGACCCGACCGGCAGGATGCCTATCTGACGCTGTCGGGTACCGGGCGGCTGGTCAAGACGCGCTGGGCGCGGCCCGGGCTACAACTGCAATATTAGGGGCCGGAAACGTAAAGCCTATGCACGCCGAAACCCATGCCGTTACGCGGATCGGATGGTTGCGCGCCGCGATCCTCGGCGCCAACGACGGGATCGTATCGACCGCGAGCCTGATCGCGGGCGTCGCGGCAGCGGGGGCGTCGCAATCGTCGATCCTCGTCACCGGCACCGCGGGGCTCGTTGCCGGCGCGATGTCGATGGCGGCGGGCGAATATGTGTCGGTGAGTTCGCAGAGCGACGCCGAACGGTCCGATGTCGAGCTGGAGAAACGCCACCTTGCCGCCGATCCCGAATATGAACTCGAAGAGCTGACGCTGATTTATGAGGAGCGCGGGCTCAGCCGCGCGCTGGCCGAGCAGGTGGCGGCGGAGCTGACCGCGCATAATGCACTCGATACCCATTTGCGCGACGAGCTGGGCATGACCGACACGATGGCCGCGCGACCCGTTCAGGCCGCTGCGGCCTCGGCGGCGAGCTTTGCGATCGGCGCCGCCTTGCCGCTGGGGACCGTGCTGGTCGATCAGGGCGACTCGCTACCATTGACGGTCTCCGCCGCATCACTGGTCTTTCTCGCAATCCTCGGCGCGCTCGGGGCGCGGGTGGGCAATGCACCTATGCTGCGGCCTGTCATCCGCGTGACCTTCTGGGGGGCGTTTGCCATGGCGGCGACGATCGCGATCGGATCGCTGCTCGGGACAACGCTGGGCTAGCGCCGTTCGAGCCACTCGCGGAGCGCGACGGCGTTGTTGCGCTCCTCGCTCTTCGCGGCATAGAGCAGGGTCACCGGCCCCGCGCTTCCCGCCGCGTCGAGCGTGAAGAGCGCAGCTCTCACCTCTTCGTCGCCGGCATCGAGTTCGGCGAAATAGTCGAGCCGGAACGCATCCCATGCCTCGTCCGAGTCGGCGGTTTCGCCATGGAACTGCTTGCGCAAGGCATCGCTCGGCGACAGCGGCTTGAGCCATGCCGCAAGCGCCGCCTTCTCCTTCGAAACGCCGCGCGGCCACAGCCGGTCGACGAGGAAGCGCGCACCGTCGCCGGGATCAGCCGGTTCGTGAATGCGTTTGACCGCGATTGTCAGGGGCGATGCCATCTGTATGACTATCGGCCATCCCGCATTCGCGGGCAAGTCCATCGGAGGGGTCCGGACATGAGCAGAGCTGGCTGGGCGATCGACATCGATCGCGACGATATCACGCAAGCTAAATTGGTCGGCGAGCCCGACACCGCGCTGGCGCCGGGGCAGGTGCGCGTCCACCTCGACAGCTATGCGATGACCGCGAACAACATCACCTATGCGGTGTTCGGCAAGCCTGCGGGCCTCTTCGGCAACGATCAGGGCTATTGGGATTTCTTCGCCGAGCGAGACACCCCCGGCCGCCTCCCCGTCTGGGGTTTTGCGACGGTGACCGAAAGCGCCGCCGAGGGCGTTGCGGTCGGCGACCGCTTCTATGGCTATTATCCGATGGCGGAGGGTGCGGTACTCACCGTCGGCAAGGCGGGACCGGGCGGCTTCACCGATGTCACGCCGCGGCGCACCACCCTGCCCCCCATCTACAACAATTATCAGCGGATCGAGGCGCTGCCCGATTATCGCGCCGCCGACCATGATTATTGGCCGGTGTTTCGCCCGCTGTTCCTGACCGGCTGGCTGATTGCGGACCAGTTCGAGGATGAGGGCGATTATGGCGTCCGGCAGATCCTGATTGCGAGCGCGTCGAGCAAGACCGCGATCGGCCTCGGTTTCTCGATCAGGCAGCGGCCCGAACCGCGGCCCGAAACCGTGGGTCTGACCAGTGCGGCCAATGTCGACGCGCTCGCCGCGCAAGGCATTTACGATCGCGTGATCAGCTATGACCAGATCATGGCGCTCAACGCGGCCACCCCCGCGGCGCTGGTCGACATGGCGGGCAATGGCGCGGTGACGCGCGTGGTGCACAGCCACTTCGGAAACAATCTCAAAGCGTCGATCGTCGTCGGCAAGTCGCACTGGGATGCGCAGGCCGACGTCGAGGGGTTGCCCGGCCCCGAACGGCAGGGCTTTTTCGCGCCGGGCCGCAGCCAGAAGCGGATCGCCGACTGGGGCGGCCCCGCGTTCGGGCAGAAAATCGCCGAAGCCTGGCTGGCGTTCATGGACATTGCGCCGCGGCTGGCTTCGGTCGATAAGCGTAGCGGCGGCGATGCGGCGCTCGCTGCCTATCGGGAGATGCTTTCGGGACAGGCCGACCCCAAAAAGGGGATCGTCGTCGTTCCATGAGAGTCGCATGAGCAGTCCCTTTCCCCGCCGCACGAAAGGATGGACCATGCTTCGCACCCTCGTCCTCACGGCCTCGCTCGCGCTCCTGCTTCCGGCAGGAGCGGCGCTGGCCGAAACGCCCAAGGCCGCGCCTGCGCACAAGCCCGACCTCGCCGATCGTGTTGCCGGCACCTATAAGGGCGACATTATCTCCGACGCGCGCGGCTCGTCGAAAGACCGCGTGACGATCACCGTCACGCGCACCGGACCGGACAAGGTCGAGATCAAATCGGACTATCCGCGCATCCCGACCGTCACCATCCCGCTCGAAAAGGCGATGGACGCGATCCTCGCCGCGAGCGGCCCGTCGGTCTTTCTGCTCGACACGGTGCGCTCGCCTGACCGGCTCGACCTGACGATCGACGATGCAAGCTGGTCAGGCCAGCGCATCGCGACGCCGCCCGCGAAAAAATAGGGGAAAGCCATGCTGATCGTCGGAAGTCCCGTTTCCCCTTATGTGCGCAAGATCCTTGCGATCCTGCACCTGAAGGGGCTCGACTACGAACTCGATCCGATCACGCCCTTTTACGGCAACGACGAATTCACGAAGCTGAGCCCGCTGCGGCGCATTCCGGTGTTGATCGACGGCGATCTGGTCGTGAACGATTCGACGGTGATCGCCGAATATCTCGACGAGGCCTATCCGGACGTTCCGGTCCTGCCGACGGGCGCGCGGGCGCGGGCGCAGTCGCGGTGGATCGAGGAATATGGCGACAGCCGGCTCTGCGATCTTTGTATCTGGGAGCTCTTCTTTCCAAAGGTCGTCGCGCCGCACGTGTTCAAGCGCCCGCCCGACGAAGACGCGCTCGCGAAGGCCACCGACAGCGATCTGCCCGAGGCGCTCGACTGGATCGAAGAGCGCGCGCCGGGGGACGGCTTCCTGTTCGGCGACGGCGTCGGGATCGCCGATCTCGCCATCGCCTGTCCGCTGCGCAACGCGGCGATCGCCGGATGGACGCCGGACCCGGCACGCTGGCCGAAAACTACAGCGTGGCTCGATCGTATCGCGGCACTCCCCAGCTTTGCACGCACCGTCGCCATGGAGCCCGCGATCCTCGCGACACGTGCCGATGGACGGCGCGCCGCGCTCGAAAATGCGGGTGTGCGCGTTGCCGGGCAAAGCTTCGGCACCGACCAGCCCCGCGCCAGCATCATGCTACGCTGATTTTCCACTCCCTCTCCCAACGACAGGAACTATCTATGGGTCGCTTCACGACCGTGATCTTCGATTTCGGCGGCGTCATCACCGCCTCGCCCTTCGAGGCCTTCAATCGCCTTGAGGAACAACGCGGGCTACCGCGCGATTTCGTCCGCCGTGTCAATGCCGCCAACCCCGATGGCAATGCCTGGGCGAAGTTCGAGCGCGCCGAGATCGATGCCGCCGCGTTCGATGCGCTGTTCGCCGAAGAAGCCCGGGCGCTGGGGCACGAATTAGAGGGCGAAGCCGTCCTCGCGGTCATCGCCGGCGCCGTCCGTCCGGCGATGGTCGCTGCGCTCGATACGCTCAAAGACCGCGGCTTCACCATCGCGTGCATCACGAACAATGTCCCCGGCGGCAAGATGGGCGTTCGCGGCGCGGGCATGACGCGCAGCGAGGAAGCCGCGATCGAGGTCGCCGACATCATGGCACGCTTTGCGCATGTGATTGAATCGAGCAAGGCAGGGGTGCGTAAGCCCGACCCGCGCATCTATCTGATGATGTGCGAGAAACTGGGCGTCGAACCCGCCGAGTGCATCTATCTCGACGATCTCGGGATCAACTGCAAACCCGCGGGCCAGCTCGGGATGCACGCGATCAAGGTGACGAGCGGCGAGCAGGCACTCGCCGACCTGTCGGCGGCGCTGGAGATGCCTCTACCCTGACGCTTCGGCGATGTTGAGGCTGGCGGCGCGGGCAAAAATCTCGGCGAGAACCGGCTCGGTATCCGAGACACGCATCGCGACGTGAAATTCGACCGGCGCAAGCGCAGGCATTTCCGCCATCTCGACAAGCGCGCCGCTTGCGACTTCGCTGCGGACCATCGGGCGCGGGAAAATGCCGATCCCGCCGCCCGCTTTCGCAATGTCGATCATCGTCCGCGCATTGTTGCAGAGATTCAGCGATTTCTGTGCGATCCGCGACGCCTGGATCGCGTCGCGTATCCGCCCGTGGATCGGCGAATGGCTGGCAAGCGACCAGACTGGAAGCATCGCTTCGCCGCCCGCGAAGGCCGAGGCAATCGCGGGGCTCGCGAGCCACACCAGCTCGACCTCGCCGATCGGACAGGTCTTCAGCGCCGGATGCGCGATCGGCCCCGCTGCAAAGGCCATGTCGGTGCGCCCGGTCAGAAGCTGTTGGATCAGGTTCGCGGTCAGGTCGATTTCGATTTCGAGCCCGACATTGGGCATGTCGGCCTTGAGCCCCGCGACGAAGGCGGGAAGGCAGCTCGCCGCCGCAATCTCGCCCGCGCCGATGCGCACGACGCCGCTCGCCTCGCCATAGCCGCCGCTGCCGAGCAGCGCATATTGCATGTCGCGCAGCAGCGGATCGCAGTCGCGCACCAGCTTGCGCCCCGCCGCGGTCAGCGACATCGCGCGGCCTTCGCGGCGGAAAAGGACCGTCCCCAGCCTTTGTTCGAGTTCGCGCATCCGCGCCGACACCGTCGGCTGGGTGGTGTTGAGCCGCTCGGCCGCAGCCGAGAAGGTGCCGAGCCGGTCGATCCAGAGCAGGGTTTCAAGATGATAGAGCGAGACACGATTGATAGACATTGTTTATGTATAATCCAAAAATTGAACAATTAGAATTGATGGATCAAATGCGCCAAGGTCGCGCGCGAAACCATTCAGGAGAGCCGTCCCATGGGGAAGAAGCAATATCCCGACGCCGCCGCCGCCCTCGAAGGCCTGCTGTTTGACGGCATGCAGATTTGCGCAGGCGGTTTCGGCCTTTGCGGCATCCCCGAACGGCTGATCGACGCGATCCGCGACGCGGGCACCAAGAATCTTACGATCGCGAGCAACAATGCCGGGATCGACGGCGAAGGCCTCGGCAAGCTGCTCCGCACCAAGCAGGTCAAGAAAATGATCAGCTCCTATGTCGGCGAGAACAAGGAGTTCGAGCGGCAATATCTGGCGGGCGAGCTCGAGGTCGAATTCTGTCCGCAGGGCACGCTCGCCGAGCGTTGCCGCGCGGGCGGCGCGGGCATCCCCGGCTTCTACACCAAGACCGGCGTCGGCACGCTCGTCGCCGAGGGCAAGGAAGTGAAGAATTTCGACGGGCAGGATTATATCCTCGAACGCGGCATCTTTGCCGACCTCGCGATCATCAAGGGGTGGAAAGCCGACGAGAGCGGCAACCTCATCTTCCGCAAGACCGCGCGCAACTTCAACGCGCCGATGGCAACCGCGGCGAAGATCTGCGTCGCCGAAGTCGAGGAAATCGTCCCCGTAGGCAGCCTCGACCCCGACAGCATCCACCTGCCCGGCATCTATGTGAAGCGCCTTGTCCTCGGCGCGCCCTACGACAAGAAGATCGAATTCCGCACGGTGCGCGAGCGCGCGTGATGCGGCGAGCGACGGCCATGGTCGCGGCAACCGCGCTCGGGATCACGCTCCCGGCATGTGCCGCTGCGCCCGTGCAGCCGACCGACGAACAGATATTGGTCGCCACCGAAGACCTGTTCCTGCTGGAATCGGATATCCATACGACCTTGTTCGACGATACCGAGGTCCAGACCGAAATTCGACGGGCCGGGGTCGAGATGGCTTGTCCTGTCTTGCACCGGTCAATCAGGGCGGCGGCGAAGCAGGCGGCCGGTACATTTCGTCCGATCCTGATCGCCAGTGCAAAAAATGCTATTCCCGCTTCGCAACTGGGAAACGGGGACGCATGGGGCCTCTACTCACCGCCTATCAGCCCGTATCGGGAGCGGCTCATCTATTTCGTCGAACGGGATGCCGGCCCTTTGCTCCTCAAGGCGCGGGCTGACGCCACCACAACCTTTCTCGATCAGGCCAGAGCCCTTCCGGCAATCAGCCAGTCCGAATGGCAATCCGATCCGCGACATCGGGATATGACGTTGGGCATTCAATTCGCTGGCGCCTGCAAGTCGGAAATGATGGGAAAACCCGATGAGGTGAAATCGGCGCGCGCGTTGAAGGAGCAGCGGTCATGATTCACAAGAAACATCTGCTCCTCCTGTCGACCAGCCTGTCACTCGCAGCATGCGCAGCGACGCCCGAGACGGCCGCCGTCGTTGCAGCTGCACCGCCGCCGCCTGTCGCCTCACCCGAAGCCGCCAAACCGCCGGCCCAGTTGCAATATCTGTATGGCTCACCCGAGTCAGCGGTGGCGGTGCGCGCGACCAATGCGCGGATCGCCGATTATGGCGCATGGCGGATCAAGCAGCGGCCGAAAGACAGCGTTGTGCTGGCGCCGGGCGCGACAATGGACGCGCCGACGTTCGAGCCGTGCGGCAACAAGCCGTTCGCCGCGGTGTTCGACGCTGACGAGACGCTCATCTGGAATCTCGGCCCGATGCGTTACTTCGCCGAGAAGGGTACGGCGTTCGACGTCAAGGTCTGGGACCAGTGGGAAAAGACCGGTGCGGGCAAGGCGGTCGCGATGCCGGGCAGCGCCGAGATGGTGAACAGGCTCCGCGCCGCGGGCATCACCGTCATCGCCAATACCAACCGCAGCGCCGCCAACGCCGGGGGCAGCGAGGATACGCTCCGCGCTGCCGGGCTCGGCGAGTTCAAGCATGGCGAGACGCTCTTCCTGATGGGCGACGATGCCGGTGGGTCGAGCAAGGACGGACGCCGCGCGACGATCGCGTCGCGTTACTGTGTGATCATCCTCGGCGGCGACCAGCTTGGCGACTTCAGCCAGCAGTTCAACGCCCGGGACTTGCCCGCCGCGCAGCGCATGGCGCTCGCGACGAGCGCCGGCGCAGCCGCACTCTGGGACAAGGGCTGGTTCCTTTTCCCGAACCCCGTCTACGGCCCGTGGGAAAAACTGGGCTGGGGCGATGCCTTCCCCTCCGACAAGCAATGGGAGCCAAGCCAATGAGCTGGACGCGTGATGACATGGCGGCGCGCGCCGCGAAGGAACTGCAGGACGGCTATTACGTCAACCTCGGCATCGGCATCCCGACCTTGGTCGCGAACCATATCCCGGCGGGGATGACGGTGACGCTCCAGTCGGAAAATGGCATGCTCGGTATCGGCCCCTTTCCTTATGAGGGCGACGAAGATCCCGACCTGATCAACGCGGGCAAGCAGACGATCAGCGAACTGCCGCAGTCGGCCTATTTCTCCTCTGCAGATAGCTTTGCGATGATTCGCGGCGGTCATATCGACCTGACCGTATTGGGCGCGATGGAGATTGCCGAGAACGGCGACATCGCCAACTGGATGATCCCCGGCAAGATGATCAAGGGCATGGGCGGCGCGATGGACCTCGTCGCCGGGGTGAAGAAGATCATCGTCGTGATGGAACATAACGCCAAGGACGGCAGTCCGAAGTTCATCCCCGAATGCACGCTGCCGCTGACCGGCAAGAATGTCGTCGACATGATCATCACCGACCTCGCGGTGTTCCGGCGCGACGATCACGACAGCCCGTTCCGCCTGATCGAGCTCGCGCCGGGCGTGACGGCCGGGGAAGTCGCCGAAAAGACGACAGCGCATTATATTGCCTGACGTTGCAGCCAACCCCGGCTCCACCTGGCTGATCGTCGGCGGGTGGCTGTCGGTGGCGGCGGCACTGCTTCACATCGCGTGCATCTTCGGCGGCCCCGACTGGTACCGCTTCTTCGGCGCCGGAGAGGGCATGGCGCGCGCCGCTGCGCGCGGCAACCTGCGGCCGACGCTGATCACGCTCGCGATCGGCGCGATCCTGCTGATCTGGGCCGCCTATGCCTTTTCGGGCGCCGGTTCGCTTCCGCGCCTGCCGTTGCTGCGGACAGGGTTGATCGTCATCACCGCCATCTACCTGGTCCGCGGCCTTCTTTTCGTGCCCCTCCATCTGTGGCGGCCGCAGCATAGCGACAGTTTCGCGATCTGGTCTTCGCTGATCGTCTTTTGCTACGGCGCGGTTTACGCCATGGGCACCTTCAAGGCCTGGCGCCATCTTGCCCCCTGAACCGCTCCGGGGGTGACGGCGGAAGCGGTCGCGGCTAAGACAATGGCAAAACACTGGGTCGCCATCCAAGTCACGAGTCCATGAAGCGCGTTTTTATTCTTCTGATCGCGGTTACCGCGCTGGCTTCGATGGGCTGGTTCGGTATTCACGCCTTTGGCGGCAGCCACCCCCTTGCAAGCGTTCCGATCCCGATCAAGGCCCCGGAAAACCTGCCCGACACGCCCGCAGAATGGCGCGGTCGTATCGACTATCGCACGCTCGACCGGCAATTGTCCGCCCTTGCGCAGCGGCCCGAAATGGCGGGATTGGCGGTCGCGGTGGTCGAGGATGGCGAATTGCGCTTCGTCCGCACCTATGGCGTCGCCGATGCCTCGACCGGCGCGCCGGTCACGCCGCATACGTTGTTCCGCTGGGCCTCGGTTTCCAAGACGGCGACGGGCGCCCTCGCGGCCGCGCTGGCCAGGGATGGCGCCGTCGACCTGACGCGTCCGGTCGCCGGATGGCGCACCTCGCTGCGCCTGCCCGGCGGTGCCGAGGAACAGGTCACACTGGAAGACGTGCTCGCGCAGCGCACCGGCCTCACCAAAAATGCCTATGACGAGAAGCTGGAAGAAGGACAGAGCCCCCAGCTCCTGCGCGCGAGCCTTGCCGCGGCCCCGCTGCAATGCGAGCCCGGCACCTGCCATACCTATCAGAACATCGCCTTCGATGCCGCGAGCGAGATATTGGCGCGGGCCGCGAACGAGCCTTTCGCCGATGCGGTCGAGGATCGATTCTTCCGACCGCTCGGAATGGTCAGCGCGGGTTACGGGATGGAGCGGCTTACAGGCGCCAAGGATTGGGCCAAGCCGCATCGCGGCACGCAGGTCCGCCCGGTCAAGGAAGCCTATTGGCGCGTTCCCGCCGCCGCAGGGGTCGAAAGCGATATCGTCGATTTCGCCACCTGGATGCAGGCGATGATGGGTAACCGCCCGGATGTGCTGTCGGAAGCCGTGTTGCAACTTGCGCATCAACCCCGCGTTCGTACCGAACCGCTTTACGGCAACGCGCTGCGGCAGGCGATCAGCGATGCATCCTATGCCCTCGGCTGGAGGAACTTCACCTATGGCGGCCACCGGCTTGCAGGCCATTCGGGTGCGGTTGCGGGCTATCGCGCGACGATGATTTTCGAACCGGCGACGCGGACGGGTGTCGTGGCCCTGTGGAACAGCGACTGGGGATTTCCCTTCCGTATCCCGTTCGCTGCGATCGACAGCTATCACAAGCGCGAGGACGCCCGCTGGCTCGACCTCAGCGAACTGCCCCCGATGACCGGCGGCGCTGCCGGCCCCGGCCCGACAACCGTGACCTTGAAAAAGTAACGGCGCTTGCAGCCCGCTCGGTCGGCTGTGTATCAGGCGCGCACCCGGAGCGAGAGGAGAATCCATTATGCGCGTGCTGCTGACCGGATCGTCGGGCTGGCTCGGGCGCTATCTCGCTCCATTACTCGCGCAGAATGGGCACGAAGTCACCGGATTCGATGTGGTACCCGGCGCGCATACGCAGGTGCTGGGCACCGTCGCCGACCGCGCGCTGATCGACCGGACGATGGGCGAACATGGCATCGAGGCGATCATCCACGGCGGCGCGCTGCACAAGCCCGACATCGTCCGCTATCCGCGGCAGGCCTTTATCGACGTCAATGTGACCGGCACGCTGAATCTGATCGAAGCCGCGGTCGCGGCGGGCAACGACCGCTTCCTCTTCACCTCGACCACCTCGCTGATGGTGCGCGCCGATGTTCGCGAGGGCGCGGGCGCCGCCGGCGCATGGTGGATGGATGAGGATTTCGCGCCGGTAGAACCGCGCAATATCTATGGCATCACCAAGCTTGCGGCCGAGCAGGCTTGCAAGCTGGTACACCGCGAACACGGTATTGCTGTCGCAATCCTGCGCACCGGACGCTTCTTTCCCGAAGATGACGATACGCACGCGGTTCCGGGCGGCCCGAACCTCAAGGCGAACGAGCTTCTCCATCGCCGCCTGACGGTCGAGGACGCCGCCGCAGCGCATCTTGCGGCGCTCGAAGCCGCCCCGATGATCGGCTGCGACACCTTCATCCTTTCGGCGCCGCCGCCCTTTGCGCGCGACGAGGCCGGGGAGCTGGCGCGCGACGCCCGCGCCGTCATCGCGCGGCATCATCCCGACGCCGCCGAACTTTATGCCGCGCAAGGCTGGCATCTCCCGGAGGCGATCAACCGCGTCTATGATCCGTCGCGCGCCGAGCGACGCTTCGGCTGGCGCGCCGCGACCGACTTCGGCAGCGTCCTCACCGCGCTTCGCGGCGGCACGCCGCTGCCGTTCGCGCACGATCCCGACTATATCTCCCCCATCATCGCACAGGAGCACGAAGCATGTACGTGCTGATCACCGCCAATCGCAATTATTCGAGCTGGTCGCTGCGCCCATGGGTGCTGATGGCGGCGCTCGATATTCCGTTCGAGGATCATATCGAGCCCTTCACCAACCCGATCAACTATGACGAATTCCGCAGCTTTTCGCCGACCGGCCAGGTGCCCGTGCTGCTCGACGAGGGACGCACCGTTCACGACTCGCTTGGTATCGCGCTCTACCTTGCGGACCGGCACGAAGGCGTCTGGCCGGCCGATCCCGATGCACGTGCATGGGCGCAATGCGCGGCCGCGGAAATGCACAGCGGCTTTGCGGCGCTGCGCAACGATTGCACGATGAATGTCGGCGTCCGCGTCACGCCGAAGCCGCCGTCGGGTGCGCTGCGGATCAACATCGCGCGCATCCGCGAATTGTTCGAGGACGGCCTGTCGCGTTTCGGCGGCCCCTTCCTCGCGGGCGACCGCTTTACCGCGGTCGATGCCTTTTTCGCCCCCGTCGCTTTCCGCATCCGCACCTATGGTCTCGACGTCGGCGGCGGACAGGCGTGGGTCGACCATATGCTCGCGCATCCGGCGATGGTCGAATGGGAGCGGCAGGCGCTGCTCGAAAGCTGGCGCGAGGAAAGCCATGAGGCTGAATTGACGGCGGCGGGTGTGATTACCGCCGATTACCGGATGGCCTAGTCGGCGAGCGCCTCGCGCACCACCGCGATCCCGGCCTCGCGCTGCGCCTTCAGTTCGGCCTTCAATCGGGCCGGATCGCGCGCAAAGACGAAGCCGAAGCTCACCCCGCCCTCCTTACCAATCGTCGCATGGTGCAGCTTGTGCGCCTGCACCAACCGCTTCGCATAGCCGCGCCGCGGTACCCAGCGGAAATAGCGCTGGTGAACGAGCCCGTCGTGCACCAGCGTATAGATGATGCCGTAGAGGAGAATACCAAGGCCGATCCACGTCCCCGGCTCCCACGCTGCTGCGCCCATGATCATCGGGCTGCCCGCCGCGAACATCGAAATGCTCATCGCTGCGCCCAAAAGCGCAAACAGGTCGTTCTTTTCCAGCATCTTGTCGTGCGGCTCATGATGGTCGCGGTGCCAGGCCCAGCCGAAGCCGTGCATGATATATTTGTGGCTCGCCCAGGCGACGCCCTCCATCGCCGCGACGGTGGCGAGAATTAGCGCGATGATGGCGAGCGTCGACATGGCTCCGTTATACTCCATCGGGCGCGACCGAAAATTGCGTTTTTGATCGCCACTCGCTTGCATTGTTGTGTCACAGGCTTAAGTGGACGGCATGACTCGGCCCCGCACCCTCTATGAGAAAATCTGGGACGCGCATGTCGTCGAACAGCGCCCCGATGGTACCTGCCTGATCTTCATCGACCGTCACCTTGTCCATGAAGTCACCAGCCCGCAGGCCTTCGCCGGACTCCGTGCGACCGGCCGCACGGTGCGCCGCCCCGACCTGACGCTCGCGGTGCCCGATCATAATGTGCCGACGACGCCGCGGCTCGACGCAGCGGGCAACAGGTTGCCGATTGCTGACGTCGAAAGCGCAGCGCAATTGGCGGCGCTCGAAAAGAACGCGCCCGAGTTCGGCATCCGCTACATCGACGCGGTCGCGCCCGAACAGGGCATCGTCCATGTCGTCGGCCCCGAGCAGGGCTTTTCACTGCCCGGCACGACGATCGTCTGCGGCGACAGCCACACCGCGTGCCACGGCGGCATCGGCGCGCTCGCCTTCGGCATCGGGACGAGCGAGGTCGAGCATGTGCTGGCGACGCAGACCTTGCTGCTCCAGCCGTCGAAGACGATGGAAGTGCGCGTCGAGGGCGAGGTCGGCCCCGGCGTGTCGGCGAAGGACATCATCCTCCACATCACCGGCGTCATCGGCGCCGCGGGCGGCACCGGCCATGTCATCGAGTATACGGGCAGCGCGATCCGCGCGCTGTCGGTCGAGGGCCGGCTGACCGTCAGCAACATGGCGATCGAGGGCGGCGCGCGCGCGGGCCTGATCGCGCCCGACGAGACGACCTTCGCCTATCTCAAGGGCCGCCCCTATGCACCGAAGGGCGCCGACTGGGACGCAGCCGTCGCTTACTGGACCAGCCTCGCGACCGATCCCGGCGCGACCTATGACGAAATCGTCGTCATAGACGCCGCCGACATCGCGCCGAGCGTCACCTGGGGCACCAGCCCCGAGGATGTCGTGCCGATCACAGGCGTCGTCCCCGCCCCCGACAGCTTCGCCGACCCGTCGAAACAGACCGCCGCTGCCAAGTCGCTCGCTTATATGGGCCTCGAGCCCGGCACGCGGATGCAGGACGTGGCGATCGAGAATATCTTCATCGGAAGCTGCACCAACAGCCGCATCGAGGATCTGCGCGCCGCCGCCGCGGTGATCAAGGGCCGCCACAAGGCCGACAATGTCAAATGGGCGATCGTCGTCCCCGGTTCGGGGCTGGTGAAGGCGCAGGCCGAGGCCGAGGGGCTCGACCGCATCTTCACCGACGCGGGGCTCGAATGGCGCGAGCCCGGCTGTTCGGCGTGCCTCGCGATGAACCCCGACAAGGTGCCCGCGGGCGAACGCTGCGCATCGACGAGCAACCGCAATTTCGTCGGCCGTCAGGGTCCGGGCGCGCGCACCCACCTCGTCAGCCCCGCGATGGCGGCGGCGGCGGCGGTGACCGGCAAGCTCACCGATGTGCGGGAGTTGATGGCATGACCCCGCTCGACAAGGTCGAAGGCCGCGCGATTCCGTTCGGGCTCAAGAATGTCGATACCGACGTGATCATCCCCGCGCACTGGCTGAAGACGACGACGCGCGAGGGCATGGGGCGCGGGGCGTTCGAAAGCCTGCGCGCCGATCCCGACAATCTGTTCGACAGCGCCGATTTCAAGGGCGCGCCGATCCTGATCGCGGGCGATAATTTCGGCTGCGGGTCGAGCCGCGAGCATGCCGCCTGGGCGCTCGGCGACCTCGGCATCCGCGTCGTGATCGCGCCCAGCTACTCGGACATTTTCTCGGGCAATGCGGTCAAGAACGGCATCCTGCCCGTCGTGCTGCCCCAAGCGGCAATCGACCGGCTGATGGAGGTCGCGGCCACCGATCCGGTCTTCGTCGACCTCGAGCATCAGACGGTGACGACGCAGTTTCAGGATCGCTTCGCCTTCGAGATCGACCCGTTCCGCAAGATGTGCCTGCTCGAAGGGCTCGACGAGATTTCGCTGACCGAAAAGAGCGACGCCGCGATCGGCGCCTATGAGGCTAGGCTCGACGCCGAGCACCCATGGATGCGCCCCGCGGCATAAGGCTAATAAACACCATAAGGAGAAGATGATGAAGGCTCTCTTGTCGACCGCAACCGGCGGCCCCGAAACGCTCCAGCTAGGCGAGCTTCCGCGCCCGACCGCGGGCAAGGGCCAGATCGTGATCGACGTGAAGGCCTGCGCGGTCAACTTCCCCGACGTGCTGATCATCGAGGATAAATATCAGTTCCGTCCCGAGCGCCCCTTTGCCCCTGGCGGCGAAGTCGCGGGCCTCGTCGCCGAGGTCGGCGAAGGCGTGACCGAGTTCAAGGTCGGCGACCGCGTCATCGCGGGCTGCGGCAATGGCGGCATGTCCGAAGCGGTCGCGGTGTCGGTGCACAATGTCTATCATTTGCCCGAAGCCCATGATTTCGCCGAGGGCGCGTCGCTGCTGATGACCTATGGCACCAGCATCCACGCGCTCGTCGATCGCGGGCATATCGAAGAAGGCGACACTTTACTCGTGCTCGGCGCGTCGGGCGGCGTCGGCATCGCCGCGGTCGAACTGGGCAAGGCGTTCGGCGCGCGCGTCGTCGCGGGGGTATCGAGCGAGGAAAAGGGCGAGATCGCGCGCCAGGCGGGTGCCGACGAGGTCGTCGTCTATGGGCGCCAGCCCTTCGACAAGGACCAGTCGAAGGAACTCGCGAACAAGTTCAAGGAAGCCGTCGGCCCGAACGGCGCCAACGTCATCTATGACGCGGTCGGCGGTGATTATGCCGAGCCCGCGCTGCGCTCTATCGCGTGGGAGGGCCGCTATCTCGTCGTCGGTTTTCCTGCCGGCATTCCGCGCCTGCCGCTCAACCTGACCTTGCTCAAGAGCTGCGACGTCGCCGGTGTCTTCTGGGGCGCCTTCGTGATGCGCGAGCCGGCGCGCAACCGCGCCAATATCGCGCGGCTGTTCCAGCTGTGGGAGCAGGGCAAGATTCAGCCGCGCGTCACCGAAAGCTTCGCGCTTGCCGACGGCGGCAAGGCGATCGCCAAGCTGGGTGACCGGACCGCGGTCGGCAAGCTGGTGATCACTATCTGAAATATCGCCCCGCCCCCGCGCTGACCGAGGCGCTTCATGCGCTCGCCGCGTCAGGGCGGATCGAAGTGCGGGTGACGCCCGGCGCCCGCCGCGACGAGGTCACGCTCGACGACGGGACGGTGCAACTGCGCGTCACCGCACCGCCCGCCGACGGCGCGGCGAACGAGGCGGTCTTGCGCCTTCTCGCCGCCGCGCTCGACCGCCCGCGGCGCGACCTGACGCTGCTGCGCGGCGCGACCGCGCGGATCAAGCTGGTCGGCATCGCGTCCGATTAATGCCGGTGGATTAACCAATTGGCAGGGGCTTGAAGCTATAGCCGGTAGCAGGACTAGCTGGGCCAGGGTGACCGATGGCAAATCGCCGATCGACAGTGGTAGACAACCGGAACGAGAGTATCGCGAATATCTCGCGGACTCGCCGCGCCCAGCTTGTCGCCGAATTCGAGGGTGAGCTCGGGATCGACTACAAGGCACGCGCCAAGGCGGCCGAAGCCGAACGCCGCTGGATCGCGCGCAAGACCTTCATCGTCTGGACGATCGCGCTGATGTTCTTTGCCATCGCATGCCAGAAGCTGTGGATCATGGGCCAGGACGTCGACCGGCCCTTCTCCGACGTCAACCTGTTCCAACGCTTTGAAGACTGGTTCTAGAGTGCTGTGAACGGGCGCTGTTGCGCCCGTCCCCTTCCCTCACGCGCTTAGTAAACGCGCGCCTTCGGTTTGATATATTCGACGTCGTCCGACAGCGTATATTCGTGGACCGGACGGTAATCGAGGCGCACGCCGCCGCCCTTGCCGCCCCAGCCGTCGAACCAGCCGATCGTGTGCTTCATCCAGTTCGGATCGTCGCGGTTCGGGAAATCCTCGTGCGCGTGGGCGCCGCGGCTTTCCTTGCGGTTGAACGCCGAATGCATGGTCACGGTCGCCTGCGAAATCAGGTTGTCGAGCTCAAGCGTTTCGATGAGGTCGGTGTTCCAGATCAGGCTGCGGTCGGTGACGTGGACGTCGTTCATGCGGCTGTAGGTCTTGGCAAGCTTTTCCTTGCCCTCGGCCATCAGCTCGTCGGTACGGAACACCGCCGCATGCTGCGACATCGCGCGCTGCATCTCGGTGCGGATTTCCGCAGTCGGCGAGCCGCCATTGGCGTTGCGGAAATGGTCGAGACGCGCGAGCGCGAGATCGGCGCTGTCCTTCGGCAGCGGCTGCTGCGCCGCGCCGGGGGTCAGGATTTCCTTGAGGCGGTGGCCCGTCGCGCGGCCGAAGACGACAAGGTCGATCAGGCTGTTCGAGCCGAGACGGTTCGCGCCATGGACCGACACGCA
Source organism: Pseudomonadota bacterium (assembly GCA_020160755.1). GTDB lineage: Bacteria > Pseudomonadota > Alphaproteobacteria > Sphingomonadales > Sphingomonadaceae > Sphingopyxis. The sequence goes on along the minus strand of JAIUPN010000012.1, from coordinate 65,682 downwards.
CGCGGCTTCGCCGACCGCGAACAGGCCTGGGACCACGGTGTCGGGGCCATCCTTGCCGAGCGTCACGACTTCGCCATGATAGTTACAGGGAATGCCCCCCATATTGTAATGGACCGTCGGCACGACCGGCAGCGGCTGACGCGTCAGGTCGACGCCCGCGAAAATCTTGCCGCTCTCGGTGATCCCGGGCAGGCGCTCGGCGAGCACCGCGGGATCGATATGGTCGAGGTGCAGATAGATATGGTCGTTGTGCGGACCGACGCCCCGGCCTTCGCGGATTTCGAGCGCCATCGAACGCGACACGACATCGCGTGACGCAAGGTCCTTTGCCGACGGAGCATAGCGCTCCATGAAACGCTCGCCCTCGGAGTTGGTGAGGTAACCGCCTTCGCCGCGCGCACCTTCGGTGATCAGAACGCCCGCGCCATAGATGCCGGTCGGGTGGAACTGGACGAACTCCATGTCCTGCAAGGGCAGGCCCGCGCGCAGCACCATGCCGCCGCCATCACCGGTGCAGGTGTGCGCCGAGGTCGCAGTGAAATAGCAGCGGCCATAACCGCCCGTCGCGAGCACGACGGCCTGCGAACGGAAGCGGTGGATGCTGCCATCCTCCATGCACAGCGCGATGACGCCGCGGCACACCTTGCCGTCGGGGCCGTCTTCCATGATCAGGTCGAGCGCGAAATATTCGATGAAGAAATCCGCGTCATACTTCAGGCTCTGCTGATAGAGCGCGTGGAGCATCGCGTGGCCGGTGCGGTCGGCCGCAGCGCAGGTGCGCTGCACCGGCGGGCCTTCGCCCATATTCTGCATATGGCCGCCGAACGGGCGCTGATAGATGGTGCCATCGGCATTGCGGCTGAACGGCACGCCGGCGTGTTCGAGTTCGTAGACCGCGTTCGGCGCCTCGCGCACCATATATTCGATCGCGTCCTGGTCGCCGAGCCAGTCGGAACCCTTGACGGTGTCGTACATATGCCACTGCCAGTGGTCGGGCGAATTGTTGCCGAGCGACGCGGCGATGCCGCCCTGCGCCGCGACCGTGTGGCTGCGCGTCGGGAACACCTTGGTGATGCACGCGGTCTTGAGCCCCGCTTCGGCGCTGCCCATCGTGGCGCGCAGGCCCGAACCGCCGGCGCCGACGACGACGGTGTCATAGATATGGTCGATGATCTTGTATGCGTCGGTCATGTCACATGCCCCCCGGAGCAAGCCCGGTGGCGGGCGCAAACGCGATGCGGACAATGGCGAAAATGCCATAGGCGGCGCCGCCGATCGCGTAGAAATTGAGCAGCACGAGCGCGAGCAGACGCGTCGCTTCGCCGTTGACATAATCCTCGATCAGCACCGTCAGGCCGAGCCGGAGGTGCCAGAAGACGCTGACGACCATCAGGATCAGCGCGAGCGCGACGCTCGGGTTCGACGCCCAGCGCAGCACCGCGCCATGATCGGTCAGCGGCAGGCGCATGAGCGAGACGAAAAGGAAACCGACGAGCAGGATGTTGCCGAGCGCGGTCAGGCGCTGTTGCAGCCAGTGCTGCGAACCATGCCCCGACGAGCCGAGCCCGCGAACCTTGCCAAGGTGCGTTCCGTTACCCATTGAGCGCCTCCTTGAAGATATAGAGCCAGGTCGCGGCAGTCGCGAGAACGGCGCCGACCATCACGAGGGTCGACCAGAGCTTGTTGGTCTTGAGCTCATAGCCCGCACCGGTGTCGAGCACGAAGTGGCGCAGCCCCGAGAAGAGATGCTGGAAAAAGGCCCAGGTCAGCCCGATCAGCACGACCTTGCCGAGGATATTGGTGACCTGGTGCAGCGTGCTGATCTCCGGGCTGGGATCATGCCACACGCAGGCGACGAACGCCGCATAGGCATCGGGACCCGCGGCGAGCGCGCCGAGCCACCAGAGGAACATCCCCGCGCCGACGATCGCGAGACCGTCGCCGCTGACGCGATGGAGGATCGAGACCGCCATATGCGGCCCCCATTTATATACCTGCATATGCGGGGAGCGCGGACGCGCACTCGGTTCGTTGCCAGCCATATCAGCCCTGTCTTGACTCTAAACGGTCGATGCGGTGCCGGTTAAGCCTTCCCGCCACGATATGCAATTGCTTAGGGCCCGCAGCTTGCAAGAATCTGGCGCACCTCGCTCGCCTTGTCGCACGGCGATGAGCCCGCCCATTTCCCCGGCACGGCGCGCGGCCGTTCGGACCCGGCGGGCGCCAGCAGCGACGATTTACACCGGTCCGGCGCTACTGCGCCTTTCCAACCACGGCACCTATCCCCGTAAGAGTCGTACCGGCGCCGGGTGTTGTCAGCGAAAATATGGCGGCGATCTCCTGCGCGTTCGGGCCGTAGAATCGGCCGTCGATCCGCCCCGTCGCGCCGGGCGCCCCGACGATGTCGCCAAAGAAGGCAACCGACATGCCATTATACCCCGGCACAGAGCCGTTGGCGAAGGTGAAGGTGCCGAGCGACGAGGCGACATTCGTTCGCAAATTGGTCGCTGTCGGATTCAGCGTCCCGGTGAAGCTCGCCGCGCCAAAATCGAAATCGAAGCCGGCGGTCCCCGTCAGCGCGAAGCGATCGGCATTACTGTCCGATCCGATCGCGCTGCCGTGAAGGACGCCTTGATACAAGCCGTGGCCCGAGCGCGGCAGATAGCTATAATTGCTCAGCAAGCCAAAGATGGACGCTTCGTTGAACCGCGCGCCGGCAGGACCCACGAACTGCCTCTGCAGGAAAGTCGCATAGCTCAGGACAAGTTGGTCATTACCGCTTCCGACATTGTAGACGCGGTAGACCGTCTGATTTTCCCCCGATCCGATCCGGTAGGTCGTGAAGCGGGCATCTGACTGCTCGGGAACCTTGTTCGCCGGTCCAAAATCCGGGCCAGCGGAATAGGAAGGCGGTGCGGGGTCAATTACGATTGCGCCGTCCCCTCTGCCTAGGGCAACCGAACTGAAGCTCGTGCCTGCGCCATTATCAACATAGCTCAAGCTGGAATATGACGCGGGCACCATGACCGGTGTCAGAAGCGAACCCAGCGTTTCATATTCGAGCGCCGCATTCCCCCTACGGCCGATGATCGCTCCCACCACAGTCCGGTTGCCGGGGCCAGGGCCTGCAAATGTGGCGCCAACCTCTTCTGCCGCGGGACCATAGAAACGACCGTCAAGTGCCGCCTGAAATGCCCCAAGCAATTCAAGGTCTATTGTTCCCGTGAATTGATTACGTCCTGTCCCCAGGATCCCGCTGGTCGCGAACCTGCCGAAATAGGGACTATAGGGGCCGTCCGACCTCGCAGGATAGCGATTTGAGGGATAGCGAATCGTCAGGAGGCCAGATCCCGTGAAGGCGAGATTCGCGAAATCCATCGTCAACAGGCCGGTGCCATCAAAACGGCCCACTGCATCGCCGAGCGCCTGATTCCCCGTGATGCCAATGGCGAACGAACCGGTTCCCGAAGTCGGAACGGCGGCATCCGCTGTCCGGATACCGTAGGTAAAAGCGTCAAGGCGGGTCAACATGCCTTCGGCGGTTCCCGAACCGGCACGATACCGTTTCAACCCCGCGGCGACATAGCGATAGTTGAAGGCACCACTGTCACCGGCCTTCGTCAACATCAGGGAGTCGTCATCGCTTCCGTTCGTCCACGAATAATAAGTGGCATTCGAATCGCTGGCGGTCTGGTCCTGCGGCCGGAAAGTCCGCGACCCATTGGATGTATTGATCGTATAACTTTGTGATGTCGCATCATAGCTGATGGTCAATGCCGTCCGCCCCCGCGGATCTCCACCTGGAGCACCGCCGGGGTAGTAGGCCGCACCGGTCCCGCCGTCGGCAACAAAGGTTTCACTGACCGTCAGAGCGACCAGAGATGAATTGCCCGGTGTCGGCGTAGGTGTGGGTGTGGGTGTGGGTGTGGGTGTGGGCGTGGGCGTGGGCGTGGGCGTGGGCGTGGGCGCAGGAGGCGTGCTGTTAACGCCACCACCGCCACCGCAACCGGCCAGCATAAAACTCAACGCCGCCAGCGATACCATCGCCGACAGCCGGCCAGAACGAGCCAGATACATGAACAACCCCCGCCAAACGCCCGTTGTCCGCCAGAAGAAATGCCTGTCCGGACTATCGCTTTGATCTACAACATTTCCTGATACAGAATTCAAGGCGCGTATCGGTAGAAGTTTCTCTTTCTACCGCCGTTCTTTCCCTGCTGATACTCCGCGTTTCTCAAAAAAAGGGCGACATATAGCCGCCCTTCCGTGTCCCGAAACAAGTCCGGGATGATCGATTCTTGCCAGTGCCGCTTCAGCGTGCGCGCGAATGCATCACTTGATCTTGCCGCGGTTCGCGTAAAGCAAAGCCGCGATCACCGCGGCCGAGCCGATGCCGAGACCAGCAGCAGCCGCGGTCTTCCAGCCGCGCTTGCCCTTCGCCGCTTCCTTGTCGGCGGCTTCGGTGGCCTCGGCCGCTTCGCGCTGCTGCTGCCGCTCGCGCGCGGCGCGCAGCACTTCATTTTCTTCTTCCTCTTCGGGCGGGGGAGGCTGCAGTTGGTCGGTCATTGTCTCTCATTCGTCCTTTTCGTCAGGCAAGCGCCTGTTCGACAGGCACATAATCGGTTCCGACCGCTTCCGCTACGGCTTCGAACGTCACCTTACCATTCCAAACGTTCAAACCCTGCGCAAGATGCACGTCGCGTCGCAAAGCGTCTTTCCACCCCAGATCGGCGATGCGCAGCGCGTGCGGCAGGGTGACGTTGTTGAGCGCATAGGTGCTGGTGCGCGCGACCGCGCCCGGCATGTTCGCAACCGCATAATGGACGATGCCGTCAACCACATAGGTCGGGTCGGCGTGCGTCGTCGCATGGCTCGTCTCGAAGCAGCCGCCCTGGTCGATCGCGACATCGACGAGCACCGAGCCGGGGCGCATCGTGCCGAGCATCGCGCGCGTGACGAGCTTCGGCGCCTCGGCGCCGGGGATCAGCACCGCGCCGATCACAAGGTCGGCCTCGGCGACGCATTCGGCGAGGTTCGCGCGGTTCGAGAAGCGCGTCTTGGCGCGCGCCTCGAAAAATGTGCCGACACGTTCGAGCACTTCGGGATCGCGGTCGAGGATGGTGACATCGGCACCGAGGCCAGCCGCCATCTGTGCCGCGTTGAAACCGACGACGCCGCCGCCGATCACGCACACCTTGCCCGGCGCGACACCCGGCACGCCGCCGAGCAGCACGCCGCGGCCGCCATGCGCCTTTTCGAGCGCGGTCGCGCCCGCCTGGATCGACATGCGCCCCGCGACCTGGCTCATCGGCTTGAGCAGGGGCAGGCCACCGTGCGGGCTGGTGACGGTTTCATAGGCGATGCAAATCGCGCCCGATGCCATCAGGTCGCGCGTCTGGTCGGGATCGGGCGCGAGGTGGAGATAGGTGTAGAGGATCTGGCCGGGACGCAGCATCGCGCGCTCGGCCGGCTGCGGTTCCTTGACCTTCACCACCATCTCGCAGGTCGCAAAAATCTCTTCGGCGCTCTGCACGATCTCGGCGCCGGCCTCGACATAAGTGCGATCGTGCGCGCCGATCCCCTCGCCCGCGCCGGTCTGGACGAGGACGCGGTGGCCGTGGACGACGAGTTCGCGCGCACTTTCGGGGGTCAGCCCGACGCGATATTCGTGGTTCTTGATTTCCTTGGGGGTGCCGATGATCATGCTTCGCTCTCCATTGCGTCGCGCCGCTGGTTCGACATTTCCGTTACGTCGCCGCGGCTTCCTGCCGCGGATATAGCAGGTCCGGCGCGCGAGGTGCTTGCATATCCATCGCAGTTTCGCGACAAATATGCACGATTTTTGCGTGAAATGGACCAGGTGCGCACAATGATTGACCGGATCGACGTCAAACTGCTCGACCTGCTCCAGCGGCACGGTCCGCGCCCCGCCGCCGAACTGGGCGAAAAGGTCGGACTGTCGGCATCGGCCTGCCACCGGCGCATCCGCGCGCTCGAGGCGGCGGGGATCATCGCCGGCTATACTGCGCGGCTCGATCCCGAAAGCATCGGGCTGGGGCTCGACGTGTTCGTCGACATCAGCCTGACGTCGCAGAGCGAAGAAGCGCTGACTGCGTTCGAGAGCGCAGTGAAAAGCTTCGACGAGATCCTCGAATGCCAGCTGTTGTCGGGCGCTTCGGACTATCGGCTGCGCGTCGCGGCGCGCAATGTCGCCGATTTCGACCGGCTGCATCGCCACTGCCTGTCGCGCCTGCCCGGCGTCGCGGCGATGCACAGCGCTTTCGCGCTGCGCACGATCAAGGCGTTCGAGGGCTATCCGGTTTCCGCGCCGCCGACCATCGACGAGCGCCGCTGAGCCGCAAAACGTCGCTCGCTGGTTAACACCGCTTTTACCACTTCCACCGCATATTCCGTTCACCAGTTTGGCGGACGCATGGGGCGGCAGATCCTTAGCGTCTTTCGCGGATCGATCAGGGAAGCAGGGTCATGGTGAAGGAAAATCCGATTCATAAGCAGCAGATCGATCCGGTGCCGATGGCCGATCGCTTTCCCTTTTACGACCTCGACGGGCGCCTTGCCGCCGACGCCGCGGAAATCCACCTCATCATCGCCGGCCGCGAGGAGGCGGTTGCGAAAGCCTATTGGGATGCGTTCAACGCGCTGCCGAGCATCGACCGTCAGGTCGAGGGCGAGCTTCTCGCTTCCTATATCCGCGGCAGCGCGCGCCACACCTCGGTCAAATATGCCGACGCCGCCGGTCAGGAGGTCGCGACGATCGCCTGCCAGAACACGCATATGGCGCGGCGCGTGAAGCTGCCGCTCGCGTCGGTGATGTCGTGCATCGCCGAAAGCCAGCGCCTCACCGTCGAATATGTCGTCGAGGCATGCCTCGGCGAGGCCGAGCGGCTGGCGCGGCTGACGAACGCGATCAACCGGCTCGGTCTGCTCGAATTCGATATCATGCACCGCTATGCGCAAAAGCTCGACCGCGCGGTCATCTCGAGCGAGCGGCAGACGCTCGCGGGCGATTTCGACCGCTCGATCGCGTCGCTGGTGCAGGACACCGACGGGGTGCGCGAACAGCTCGCGAAGCAGGCCGCCTCGGCCGATCAGGCGGCGAAGGGCATGATCGCGAAGACGAGCGAAGTCGCCGCGGCATCCGAACAATCGGCGATGGCGATGCGCGAGGCCGCCTCGACCGCCGCGGGCCTGATCCGCGCGATCGAGGACGCGCGCAGCGAGGTCGAAGCGTCGGCGAGCGTCGCAACGCGCGCCTCCGAACAGGCGGGCGAAGCCGTCGCGATGTCCGAAACACTGTCGCATCACGCCGAATCGATCGAATCCATTCTGGGCCTGATCCGCGAGATCGCGGGGCAGACCAACCTCCTCGCGCTCAACGCCACGATCGAAGCGGCGCGCGCGGGCGAATCCGGCCGCGGCTTTGCTGTCGTCGCGCAGGAGGTGAAGAGCCTCGCCAACGAAACCGCACGCGCGACCGACGATATCGCGGGCAAGATCACCGCGATCCAGCAAGCGACGCGCGGCTCGGTGTTCGCCAACCAGTCGATCCAGCAGACGATCATCGAAGTGCAGACCTCGGCACAGCGCATCCGCGACGCGATGGACGCGCAGGCTCAAACGGTCACCTCGATCACCGCCGCGGTCGACGAAACCGCGCTGGCGGCTGACTCGATGTCGTCGACGATCGCCAGCATCCGCAACGATTCGGGAATGGTCGCGAGCGAGATCAGCGTGCTGAGTCAGGAATTCGCCAAGATGGGCGGCCGGTTGCAACAGCTCGAGCAGGCCGCGAGCGAATTCAGCCGCCGGGTGGCGTAACGCCGTTCAACCAACTCACATCGTTGTTCCGGCGAAGGCCGGGATGACGGATTGTGCGGATCGCACGTCAACCGCTCCCGCTTGGCAAGCCCTGCCCCGCTCCCTAAGGCGGGGTCATGAGCTGGATCGTCTCCCTTCCCTGCACGCGTGACGAAGCCGAGGCGCTGTCAGGCGAAATCCCGGAACTCGACGTGCTGCCCGACGCGCCTGTCGTCGTGACGCGCGAGATCGACGAGGATGCCGATGCGTGGCAGCTCGACGCCTATGTCGACGACAAGCCGGCGCCCGCGCTGCTGAAGCTGTTGCAGGCGCTGATCCCGAGCGCGAAGGGCAAGAAACCATCCGTCAGCGAACTGCCCGAAGAGGATTGGGTGACGCTGAGCCAACAGGGGCTCGAACCCGTGCAGGCGGGGCGCTTTTTCGTCCATACGAGCAGCTATGCCGACCGCGTTCCGCCGGGCACGACGCCTTTCCTGATCGACGCGAGCCAGGCGTTCGGGACCGGCGGACACGACACGACGGCGGGTTGCTTGTCGATGCTCGACCGGCTCGCACGGGTGGGCGCTGCCCCGCGCAACATAGCCGATATCGGCACCGGCACCGGCCTGCTCGCCTTTGCCGCGATGGCGCTGTGGCCGAGCGCCAGGACGATCGCGTCGGATATCGATCCGGCGAGCATTTTCGTGACGCGCGACAATGCGGATATCAACGGCGTGCCGCTAGGCCGCGGCGGCGGGCGGCTGGCGCTCGCGGTCGCGCCGGGGACCGATCATCCGGCGATCCGCCACCGCGCGCCGTATGATCTGGTCATCGCGAACATCCTCGCGGGGCCGCTGATCACCCTCGCCCCCGATATCGCCGCCGCGACCGCGCCCGGCGGCCATGCGATCCTCGCCGGACTGATCGCGCGCCAGATGGACCCCGTGCTCGCCGCCTGGCGCGCGCAGGGCTTTCGCCTCGCCGCACGCGGCGGGAGCGCCGAATGGCCGTGCCTGCTGCTGGTCAAGCGCCGCCGCTACGGCTGGCGCCGCAAGGAACGCGCGTTCCACCGCGCCAGCCCGTCGGATGCAAGCTTCGGGAGCTGGTGAGCCAAGCGCTGGAAATATCCCGATGATTTGCTAGGTTGCGGCGAGTCTTGGGAGCATTCGCGATGAGCCTGATTGCCGTCGTTGCCCTGCTCGTCGCCGCGCCTGTTGCCGGTGACGATGTCGAGGCCATCGTCGTGACGGGAACACCCGTCACCCGCGAAGAAGCAAAAAAGCGCGCGGCCGAATATGTGCGGCGCGCAGGAATCGCCCAGCTGAAGCCGCTCGCGCGATGGATCGATCCCTTGTGTCCACGCACCGTCGGCGTCGACGAGGCGATCGCGGCCATCGTGAACGCGCGCGTCCGCACGGTCGCCGAGGCGGCGGGCGCGCCGATTGCCCCGACGGATTGCCGGGCGAACATTGTCGTTGCCTTCAGCTCGGACGGTCGAAGCCTTGCGCGCGCGGTGCTTCGCAAAGCCCCCGACCAGTTCGTCGAACTTGCACCGGTGGCGCGCGATCGCGTGCTCGACGGAACAGGCGCGATCCGCTGGTGGTATACGACACGCGACGAAAGCCGCGACGGAATGCCGATCAGCGACTTTTACGTGAAGCTTTACAACAGCAGCATCGTCAGCACGCAGGTCGTGCGCGCGCTCCAGTCGGCGACCATCGTCATCGACGTGGAACAGGCCGACGGCACCCCGCTCGATGCCGTCGCCTCCTATGCCGCGATGGTCGCGCTCGCCGAGTTCCGGAGCAATCCGCCACCGCCGAAAGAATCGATCCTGGCGCTGTTCGATGGCGAGGCGGGGCGCCGCGAACTGTCGAGCCACGACGCGGCACTGCTAAAGGGAATTTATACCGTTCCGCCCGACCGCGAAGCCCGGCAGCAACGGCGTCAGCTGGTATCGACGATCCGCAAGGAGGGCGAGTAACCGTCAGCCGCTCTTTGCGAGCGCATAATCCTGTGTGCCGCGCGTGATCACCGCGTCGGCGGGCAGGATATCGGCGATCGGGATCGGCGGCAGCGCGGCGTTGGCAGCATAGAGCGGCGCGAAATCGGTGTTCACCGTCGTGTCCAGCAGCTGGTCGAGGCTGTCGATGACGAAATAATTCTGCTGGAAATCGTCGATCCGGTAATCGGTGCGCATCACGCGCGCGAGGTCGAAGCCGATGCGGTTCGGGCTGTCCGAATCGAGCGCGAAGACGCTTTCGGCAAAAGAGGAAACGATGCCGGCACCATAGATGCGCAGGCCGCCAGCCTCGCGGATCAGCCCGAACTCGACCGTGTACCAGTAAAGCCGCGCGAGCTGCTTCAGCGCGTCGAACTTGAGGCTCCTGAGGCCGCCTTCGCCATAAGCGACCATATAGTCGGCGAATACCGGGTCGGCGAGCATCGGGACATGGCCGAAGACATCATGGAAGACGTCGGGTTCCTGCAAATAGTCGAGCTGTTCGGGGGTGCGGATGAAATTGCCCGCGGGAAAGCGGCGGTTCGCGAGATGATCGAAAAACACTTCGTCGGGCACGAGCCCCGGGACCGCGATCACCTGCCACCCCGTCGCCGCCATCAACCGCGCGTTGAGTTCGCGATAATCGGGAATGCCCGGTTTTTCGAGGCGCAGTACGTCGATCCCGCGCACGAAGGCATCGGCTGCACGGCCGGGCAGCATCTCCGACTGGCGTGCGAAAAGTCGGTCCCACATCGCATGTTCATCGGCGGTGAAGGCGTCCCAATTCTGCGAAATCGTCCAGTCGGCCGCGGCGCCGGGCGGCGGCATGTCGTGGACGTGGGTAAACTGGCTTTCCATAGGACTGCTTCTATCATCAAAATGGTTTCAAGTGAAACTTTATTCGCCAATCTCCACCACCGAGGTCGCGAGCCGGTCGACCTCGGCGCGGTCGTGGCTGACATAGAGGAGCGGTAGTTTGAGCTCGTCGCGAATCCGTTCGATCACCGTCATGATATCGCCCCGACGCGCCGCGTCGAGCGACGACAAGGGCTCGTCCATCAACAGGATTTCGGGGCCTGCGAGAAGCGCGCGGCCGATCGCGACGCGCTGCGCCTCACCCCCCGACAGGCTGTGCGGCCAGCGATCGAGCAGATGGCCGATACCGAGAAACCGGGTCGCTTCGTCGAGCCCCATCCAGCGATCCGCCTGTCGCGCGAGGTCGAGGCCATAGGTGAGGTTCGCGCGGACGCGGCGATGCGGGAAGAGCCGTCCGTCCTGAAAGACATAGCCGACGCGGCGCGCCTCGGGCGGCAGGTTCGTCGCGCTATCGAACAGCGTGCGCTCGCCGATACGGATATGGCCGCGGTCGGGCTTCAGCAGCCCCGCGACCATGTTGAGGATGCTCGTCTTGCCCGCCCCCGACGGACCGAACAGCGCGGTCAGCCCCGGCCCCGCAGTAAAACGCGCGGCGATGGTACGCTCGCCCAGCCGCTTTGCGACGTCGATATCAATCGCCATGGCGCGCCCTTTCGCCATGCGTGCGGCGGACAAGCCATTCGGAGAGGATCAGCGCGCCGAGCGAGAGCGCGACCGAGAGCAAAGCAAGGCGCGTCACCATCGCCTCGCCGCCTGGCACTTGCAATGCCGAATAGATGGCGAGCGGCAGGGTTCGCGTTTCGCCGGGGATGTTCGAGACGAAGGTGATCGTCGCGCCGAACTCGCCGATCGAGCGCGCGAAGCCGAGAACGAGCGCGGCGAGGACGCCGGGGAGCGCGAGCGGCAGGCTGATCGTCCGGAAGCTGTGCCAGGGGCTGGCGCCGAGCGTGCGCGCCGCGCCCTCGAGCCGCCGGTCGATCCCTTCGATCGACAGCCGCATCGCGCGTACCATCAGCGGCAGCGCCATGATCGCGGCGGCGAGCGCGGCGCCGGTCCAGCGGAACATCAGCGTCATGCCGAACCAGCTTTCGAGCCAGCGGCCAATGGGGCCGAGCGGCCCGAAAGCGATCAGCAGCAACCATCCGGTGACGACGGGCGGCAGGACGAGCGGCAGGTGGACGAGCGCATCGAGGACAACGCGGCCCGGGAAACGGTAGCGCGCAAGGATCCAGGCAAGGCCGAAGGCAACGGGAAGCGTCGCGAGCACCGCGCTGCCGCCGACCTTCAGCGACAGCGCGACGATTCCCCACTCCTCGGCTGACAGCATCAGGGGGCCGAAAAGCCATGGCGGGCGAAGATCGCGCGGCCTTGTTTGGACAGAAGGAAGGCGCGGAAACCCGTCGTATCCTTGTGCCGCGACGCTTTCAGCACCGCGACGGGATAGCGGATCGGCGGATGGCTCGTCGCAGGAAAGGTTCCGACTATGCGCACGGACTTCGATGCGCGCGCGTCGGTCGCATAGACGATGCCGAGCGGCGCCGCGCCGCGTTCGACGAGCGCCATCGCGGCGCGGACATTTTCGGCGGGCGCGACCTTGGTGGCGACACCGGCCCAGACGCCGAAGTAGGTGAGCGCCGCCTTGGCATATTTGCCCGCAGGCACCGCGTCGGGATCGGCGAGCGCGAGACGGCCGGTACCAAGCGCCTTGGCCAGCGCGAAGCCGCGCGCCGGAGTCAGGCGGACCTTGCTCGATGCGGGGGCGATCAGCACGAGCCGATTGCCGAGCAGGGTCGTGCGCGTGCCCTTGCGCAGCAGGCCGGCCTTTGCGACCGCATCCATCCATTCCTCGTCGGCCGACAGGAACAGGTCGGCGCGCGCGCCCGCGATCACCTGCCGCGCGAGCGCCGACGAGGCGGCAAAGGAGAGGACGGGTTTGGCGTGGCCCTTCGCCGCCCATATATTCGCCGCCTCGGTCAGCGATTCCTGAAGACTTGCCGCGGCGAGCACCACCGGCCCATTCTCCTGCGCCATTACGACAGGCGCGAGGAGGAAGAGCATGAGGGCGAGGCCAAGCCGGCGGAGGATTCGGATCATGGCGCCAGCTATAAACCGATCAGGCGCGGGGCGGAAGCGGCCGGCAAAGGCGGATATGGCGATAGCCGCGCTCGACTAGGCCCTGCCCCGCGAGTTCGCCGAGCGCCGCCCCCAGGGTCACGCGCGACACGCCGAGCAGGTGGGCGAGTTGCTGCTGCGTGACGCGGACGATATCGCCGGTCGCGCTGTCCTGCGCCATCACGCCGAGCAATTGCGCGAGCCGCTCGACGGTGCTCAGCCGCCGTTCGGAATCGATCAGGTCGAGCGCGCCGGCAAGCTGGCGCGACAGGCTGCGCAGCAGCAGTTCGGCCCAGCCGACGTCGGCGGTCATCAACCGGCGTAGCAGCGGCCGATCGATCGCGATGAGCGCCGCGCCCCCGCTGGCGACCGCGTCGACCTGCCGCGGCACCCCCGTAAAGAAGGCGAGCTCGCCGAACAGATCACCCGTTCCGAGCACGGCAAACAGCGTGAAAGCACCATCTTCTGCATAGCGCCCGACCGCGACATGGCCATCGACGACGACCCAGAACGCATCACCGGGATCGCCCTGATGCTGGACAAACTGGCCATCGGCAAATTCCTGCGGCCTTCTTTGTGCCGCGAGGTCCGCCAGTTCGCGCATCGACAGCCGCGATCGCTCGGCCATGGCAAAATGATAACTTCTTTGCATTTCGATTCGCGACGCTGTGCCACGATGCCCGCAAAGGCAAGCGGCGATCGACCGCCGAGTTCGCTGGGAGACGGCATATGTATCTGACCACTGCGCAATCGAGCCTGCTCGTCGCCGGCATCTATCTTGGCTTCTGCCTGCTCGAACTGGCTTGCACGCGGCTGTTCACAAAGGGCGAGCAAACGCGCAACGACGGCATCGTCGAAATCGTCAGCACCTTCACGCTGCTGATCGCGACCCAGCCGCTGATCCTGCTCGCGGTGGGCACCCTTGGTCACCGCTTTTTCCCTCAATATGAGGGCGCACTGGCGGGCATCTCTTTCATCGCCGCGCTCGCGCTATTCCTCGTTTTCGAGGACATGATGCAATATTGGTGGCACCGCGCAAGCCACAGTTTCGCATGGCTCTACAACCTGCATCGCGCGCATCACAATGCCCGCTATATGAGCGTGCGGCTCGTCTACCGGAACAACATCATCTATTATGCGATGATGCCCAGCATCTGGTTCGCGGGTGTGCTCGTCTATCTCGGGCTCGGCTGGTTTTACGCGGGCTATCTCGTCATCAAAATGCTCGTGATCATCGGCGCGCACAGCGACGTCGCGTGGGATGCACCCCTCTACCGGATCAAGGCGCTGTCACCCGTCATGTGGGTGGTCGAACGGACAATCAGCACCCCCGCAACGCACCACGCGCATCACGGCCGCCACGCCGACGATCCCGCCGTGAACTACAAGGGAAACTTCGGAAACCTGCTCTTCTTCTGGGATGTGCTGTTCGGCACCGCGAAGATCACGCGGCGTTATCCGCAAAGCTATGGCGTCGAGAATCTGCCGCCCGCAACGCTCGGACAGCAACTCCTCTGGCCGGTCTTTCCCGAAAACAAGGATATGGAGGCTGCGATACCGGGCGCAGCAGTTACCGGCTGAGCGGCACCGCGGCACAAGACCGCGGTGCCGGCAGCGAACGATGATCAGAAACGCGCGCGGATGCCTGCAGAGACTGCGCGGCGCTCGACGGGGTAATAGATCGCCGATGCGGGGGTGACGGCGATCGTCGCACTGATGTCGCCGATCGCCTTCTTGCCGGTGATGTTGCGGACGTCGACAAAGGCGTCGATACCCCGCGTGATCGTCGCGCCGCCGGTGATGCCGATCAACGCATAGCCCGGGGTACGGACCTGATTGCGATAGTCGGCGAAGGGCCCGTCGGGGACCCATTCGAGGTTTGGCGCGATGTGCAGCGCGTCGCTGCCGAGGCGGAGTTCGGCGCGATAGGCATGGCGAGGCACCACCGGCAGGCGGTTGTCGCCAAACTGCGCGTCATCGCGGAAGCGGAAATCGCTGTAGGTGTAGACCTGCCGCAAACGCAGCCAGCCGGTCGGTGCGAGATCCAGCCCGACTTCCACGCCCTGATGCAGCGTCCGGTCGGCGTTGAAGGTTGCCGCCGGAATGCTGGCGTTGGTCGTGAACTGGAGCAGTTCGCCTTTGAGCGTCGAGCGATAAAGGGCGATATCCCAGCGCGCCAGGCCAAGCTTGCCGCGCGTGCCGACCTCGGCGGTCCACGCACGTTGCGGGCGGATCGACGATACGACCGTGCTCGTCGGCGGGGCGCCGATCGTCTGGAACACCTCACCAAAACCGGGAAATTCGGCCGAGCGGCTGTAATTTGCGAAGAGCTGGATATCGGCGGCGGGTTCGAACAGCAGGCCGACTTTGGGCGAGAAGGCGTCGAAGTCGATCCGGCCGTCGGTCGCCGGGGTGGCGGAAAAATTGACGGTTCGCTTGCGCCAGCCATCGGCGTAGACGCCGCCCGCGATCAGGGTCAGCGTTTCTACGGGCCGCACGCGGACTTCGCCATAGAGCGTCGCGGTCTGCGCCTTCTGGTCGGCGTCGAAGGTCCGCGCCCCGCGCCGCCCGCCGGTATTGACGAACTGACGCGCACCGGTGCTGCCGCGGCGGATTTCGCCGCCGAACGTCACCTCGACCGGGCCCGTCGCATAGTCGGCGCGAAAGAAGCTGCCGACGTCGACCGACTTCTGGTCGAGGAGCTGGAAGATCGGGTGATGAAGCGACTTCGCATTGACGAAACCGCCGACGTCGAGGGTGAGCGCACCCCAGTCGAAGCGCGTGCGGTTCTGGAGACGCAGCGAGTCGATGTCGCGCCCCTGCTCGCCCGCGACGGCGCCGGCATTCGCCTTACGGGGCGTCGACAGCGCTTCGGCCATCGTCAGCGCGCCCGGGATATCCTGCCGGATATGGTTGACGCTGGCGTAGAAACGCGTGCTCACCACATCGCTGAAACGCATTCCGACATTGCCCTGAAAGCGCAGGCTGTGCCGCTTGGCATGGTCGCGGTCGCCGTCCGAGCGGTCGGCGCTGATCGCACCCCACGCGTCGACGTTTTCGCTCGCAACGCCCGCCGATGCGAGACCGCGCACGCTGTCGAAGCTGCCGGCGTCGGCGCGGAGATAAATGCCCTGTGCCGTCCGCCCGGTCGGCGTCACGCCGTTGATCGCGCCGCCGAGCGTACCCGACCCGAAGCGCAGCGCGTTGGCGCCGCGATAGACCTCCAGATGGTCGAAGAAGATCGGTTCGAGTTCCTGGAAATCGCCATTATCGTCGGCGAGATTGATCGGCACGCCGTCCTGCAGCAGCGTCAGCCCGCGCATATGAAATCCGCGCGACAGCCCCGAACCGCGGATCGAAAGGCGCACCTCCTGCCCGTATCGCGGCTGGAGATAGACGCCGGGCGAGAAAGCGAGCGTGTCGCGCAGGGACACCACCGATTTGTCGGCATAGTCTTCGTATGACACGACGTCGGTGCCGCCGGGCGTGCGCGCGGCGCGGACCTTGGCGTCGTCGGTCGAGGTCGGTGCGGTGACGATGATTGTCGAATCGGCTTCATCGGCACGGACGGGAACGGCGGCAAGGCAAATGGCGAGCGCCAGCAAGGGCGCCGCATAATCAGCATATTTTGTCATTGGAAATGTCTTCCCCGGATACAGGCATGGGGCCGCGCCGCACTTTATGCGCGGGCGGCAGTTCAGGCTGAATCAGGCGAAGAGAGGTGGTCCGGTACTCGGCGGAAGCGGCGAGGCGATGCCCGGCGCGAAGCCAAGCGAGCGCGCGGCGACGGGTACCGGGTCCGCGACGATGGGTGCCGCGGCGAGGGCCGGCAGATCGGGACCGATCGGTGCATTGGCGAGCGCGCCCCACGGGCAATGCTGCTGCGCGCCGCCCTTGTCGTGGCTGCCCGCCTTATCGAGCGGGATCGTCATCGTTCCGCCGGGATTGGCGGGGTCCGAACAGATGCGCACGGTGATTGACCCGCCCGCATCGCTCTCGATCATCCAGCCCGGCGCGACGAGCACCCGCGCAGCGAGCGCGAGCAGCAGCGGCAGCAGCAGCAAGATGCCGGGACGGCGAAAGGCGGCGAGGATGCCCACGTGCCGCGCCTTATGGCGCGCACGGATCACTGGCAAGCGGACAGATTGCCCTATTCGACCCCAGCCTGTTCGGCGGGCGTCTCGTCGGTCTTCTTGCCCGTGCGTGTCCATGGGTAGAGGAACTGGCCCCAATAATGTTTCGGCACATCTTCGGGGATGCCGTAATTTTCGGGCCAGCGGTCCTTGGGCAAATGGAAGGTGCCGAACATCTTGTCGATCCACGGGAAATGGATCGCGAAATTGACGTCGAACGCCTCGCGCTCGAGCCCATGATGCCAGTGGTGAAAACGCGGCGTCGCGATCCAGTGGCCGAGGCGGTTGAAACTGCCTCCCACATTGGCGTGGAGCAGCGACGACCAGACATAGACGAAGCCGATATAGGCCTGCATCACCGAGGGCGCGAAGCCGAGGGTAAAGAGTGGCAGCGAGGTGATCGAGCGCAGCAGGATGATCTCGACGAAATGCATTCGCGATCCCGCGAGCCAGTCCATCGACTTCGCGCTGTGATGCACCGCGTGGAAGCCCCAGAGGAAGGGGTAGCGGTGGAAGGTGCGGTGGAACCAATATTGCGCCATGTCCGACGCGACGACCACAATGACGAACTGGACGATCCACGGCAGCGAGGCGACCCCGGCGCGGAACGCCTGCCAGTTGCTGGTGTGTTCGTTGATGATCGTCGAGGGCGCGAGCGCGAGAAAGCCCAATACCTGCACGAACATCGTACTGACGAGATAATAGAACAGATCCTCGCGCCATTCGGTGCGGAACAGGCGCTGTGTCCGCCGGTGCGGGAAGGCGCGTTCGAGCGGCGCGAACATGAAGCCGGTGACGAGCAGGTTCACGACGAAGAAGTCGAGCCCGAAGAAGATGCCCCAGTCGCGCGTTTCCTGCGGCTGGACATTGGCGCCGCCAACGAGGATCGCCGCGAGCCCGATCATCAGCGCTGTGAGGCCGAGCACCTTGCGTGGGCGGAGCAGCAGGCTGAGCAACGACAGCCCGTAACTCACCAGCAGGACCGCGTGAACCAGCCCGCGAAACCCGCCCCAATGTTTGATGATTGCCAGTTCGGGGGTCGCGAACCAGTCGGGGAAGCGCAGCGCGACCACCATGAAGAAACCCGCGATCGCGAACAGCAACCCGAAGAAGCCCGACAGCCACCCGCTGCCAAAGCGCCTTACCTCGGTATGCGATTCGAGATCGCGCATCAGATTGTTCAAATAATCACGCTTTGCCATGCGGTCCCCTCACAGCATTTCCGCCGCGCCGTCTGTGATGTCGCGCACGGTTCTATATCACCCAAATTTCATCTGCGTCATGCCGGACTTGATCCGGCATCCATTTCTGCCCCGGCCTCATGGCCCCCGGATCAGGTCCGGGGTGACGAATAGAGGCAATGAAACCTCACCCCGCCGCCGCGACGATCGTCGCCCAATCGGCCTCGTCGATCACGCGGATGCCGAGTGCGCTCGCCTGCTTGAGCTTCGATCCCGCTCCGGGGCCCGCGACGACAAGGTCGGTCTTGGCGCTGACGCTGCCCGCAGCTTTGGCACCGAGCGCTTCAGCCTGCGCCTTCGCCTCGTCGCGGCTCATCGTCTCGAGCTTCCCGGTGAAGACGATTGTCATGCCCGACACCTCGCTCGCGCGCGTCTCGACGACATAAAGCGGCGGCGAGACTTCGGAGAAGAGGTCATCCCACAGCGTACGATTGTGCGGTTCGTGGAAGAAGTCGGCGAGCGCCTCGGCGACCGCGGGGCCGATGCCGTCGGCGCGTACTTCAAGGATCGCCTTGATCGCTTCGAGCTTGCGCGCGGCATATTTGCCGTCGGATTCGCCCTCGCCTTTCGGATTTTCGTCGAGCCAGGCGTGGATTTCGGACGCCTTTTCGGGAAGGCGCCGGATATCGCCCAGCCCCTTGAGCAAATCGCGCGCGGTCACCGCACCGACGTGACGGATGCCGAGCCCGAAGAGCAGCCGTGCGGCGTCGGGCGCGCGCTTGGCCTCGATCGCGGCGAAGAGATTGTCGACCGACCTTTCCTTCCACCCCTCGCGCCCGAGCAGCTCGGCGCGATGCTGTTTCAGGCGGAAGATGTCCGCAGGCCCCTTGTCGAGCCAGCCCAGTTCCAGAAATTCTGCGATGCTCTTTTCGCCCAACCCCTCGATATCGAGCGCGCCGCGGCTCACGAAGTGCCGCAGGCGCTCGAACTTCTGCGCGTTGCAGATGAGGCCGCCGGTGCAGCGGACGTCGACCTCGCCCTCCTCCGCGACGGCCTCGCTGCCGCAGACCGGGCAATGGTCGGGGAAAATATATGGCGCGCGATCCTCGTCGCGGGTGAGGTTCTCGACCACCTGCGGGATCACGTCGCCCGCGCGCTGGATCACGACACGGTCGCCGGGGCGCACGCCGAGGCGGCCGATCTCGTCGCGGTTGTGGAGCGTGACGTTCGACACGACCACCCCGCCAACGGTGACGGGGACAAGCCGCCCGACGGGGGTGAGTTTGCCCGTGCGGCCGACCTGAATGTCGATAGCCTCCAAGGTGGTCTGCGCCCGTTCGGCGGGGAATTTATGCGCGATGGCCCAGCGCGGAGCCTTCGCGACAAAGCCCAGTCGCGCCTGCCAGTCGAGCCGGTCAACCTTGTAGACGACGCCATCGATATCATAGGGCAATTCGGCACGCTGACGCTCGATGTCGGCATAATGGGCAAGGATGTCGGCGACCGATTCATAGCGGCGCAGGAGCGGCGAGACGGGTACGCCCCAGCTTTCGATCCGCTTCATCATGCCCCATTGCGTCGCTTCGGGAAGCGCGCTCACCTCGCCCCAGCCATGTGCGAGGAAGCGCAGCGGACGCGATGCGGTGACGCTGGCGTCCTTCTGGCGCAGCGATCCCGCCGCCGCATTGCGCGGGTTGGCGAACTGACGGACGGTGGCGGGATCGAATAGCTGTTCGCGCTGCGCCGCGAGCGCCCTGCCCTCTTCGAGCAGCCGTTCGTTGAGCGCCGCGAAATCGCCCTTCGCCATATAGACTTCGCCGCGAATTTCGAAAACATCGGGGACTTCGCCCGAAAGCCGCTGCGGTATGTCGGCGATCGTTGCGACATTCGGGGTCACATCCTCGCCGACGCTGCCGTCGCCGCGCGTCGCCGCCTGCACGAGCTGGCCCTGCTCGTAGCGGAGCGAGCAGGACAGGCCATCGATCTTGTCCTCGGCGGTCAGCGCGACAACCTCGTCCGCGCCGAGGTTCAGGAAGCGGCGAACGCGCGCCGCAAATTCCTCGACATCCTCGCCCGAAAAGGCGTTGTCGAGGCTCATCATCCGCTGCGCGTGGGTGACCTTGGGCAAGCCCGAGGTGGGGACAGCCCCAACGATCATCTGCACACTAAATAAGTCGTCTTCCTTAAGAGCGAACTCCTCTTGCAGCTTCTGCATTCTTAGTTTGAGCGCGTCATATTCCGCGTCCGATAACTCTGGAGCATCCAGATCATCGTACAGTTGACGGTGCCTGAGGATCTCGTCCTCCAGCCACCGCAACTCCTTGCCCTTTTCCTCAAGGGCCTTCTTCTCTTCAGGCGTTTTTGCTCTTTTTGCCATCACGAACGACCCACCGGCTTGAACTCGGCGCGAGTGCCAAATCCGGCGATCAGCGGGCGACCTTTCTTGATCGCCTCCTTCACCGCGGGAAGCCCTAGCGACGCGGCATGCGCCGCTTTCGTTTCCCACAATTCGACGATCCAGATCGCATCGGGGTTCGCGCTGTCCTCGCCGATCAGATAGGCCATATTACCGGGCATCGCACCCGTCCCCTCCGACAGGATCGCGACGAGCGCGGCGCGCTGTCCCGGTTGCGCCAGCATCTGGCCGATCAGGCCATATTCGGGAACAAGTTCTTCCATTCGCGCCTCCAGCGCCTGCAATTGACCCGCCGGCAACAGCGCGGCCGCCATCGCCAGCATCGCGGCGAGATGCTCGCGCCGGTTCATCATTTTGCGATCGCCAGCACATGCACCTCGCGGCGGATACGAAAACCGAGCGATTCATAAAGCGCGATCGCGCCTTCATTGTCGGCATAGCTGTGCAGGAAGGGCTGCTCGCCGCGCGCGACCATTTCGCGCATGACATGACCGATCAGCGCGCGCGCCAGCCCGCGCCCGCGGCAGTCCTCCCACGTCGACACGCCGCTGACCTCGGCCATGCCGGGGACCAATATGCGCTGCCCCGCCATCGCGAGCAGACGGCCGTTCTCGCGGATACCGAAAAAGGGTCCGTAACGATGCGTCTTCGGCCCCCAGGGACCGGGCTTCGCATGGTCAGCGAGCGCCGCCATTTCGGGCGCGTCCTCTTCATCGAGCCCAAGGATCGTGGGTTCGCCGTCGCGCGGCGCGGGCGGCGGGCCTTCGGCAACCATCTGCGCAAGCACCGCACGCTTCACCTCGCGCGTGCCGGCGGGGACCGGCCAGCGTTCGCCCTCGACGATCCAGATTTCGCCGTCGTCGGGCACAAGCGCGGCGAGCGCCGCCTGTGCCTCGGCGCCGGTGTCGGCGGCGACACCGAAAACGCCGTAACCACGATCGATCCGCACCGCGCGCGCGTCGCCTTCGGCCAGATGCGCCTGCCGCCCGGTGAGCATGGTCCAGACGGGGCGGTCGAGCGGGTGCGGCGCGGTCATGCCGCGACCTCCAGCAGCCGCTCCGCCTGCGCGCGCGCTTCGTCGGTCACTTCGGCGCCCGACAGCATCCGCGCGATTTCCTCGCGGCGGCCGGCTTCGTCGAGTTCGTGGACGCTCGTGCGCGTCACAATGCCCTCGCTCGACTTGGCGATAATGAAATGCGCCGCGCCTTTCGCCGCGACCTGCGGGCTGTGAGTCACGGCGAGGAGCTGTTTCCCGGCACCCGCCAGCCTCGCGAGGCGTTCACCGATCGCGCTCGCAACCGCGCCGCCGACGCCGCGGTCGATTTCGTCGAAGATGATCGTGTCGGCGCCGCCCTCTTCGGCCAGCGCGACCTTGAGCGCGAGGATGAAGCGCGAAAGTTCGCCGCCCGACGCGATCTTCGCGAGCGGCGCGAAGGGCGCGCCGGGGTTGGTCGAGATGAGGAATTCGACGCGGTCCATCCCGTCAGCGCCCCAGCGTTCGGCGGGCAGCCGTTCGAGCAGCGTCTGGAAGCGTGCGGCGTCGAGTTTCAGCGGCACCAGTTCGCCCGCGACCGCTGCGTCGAGGCGCGCCGCGGCCTTGCTGCGCTGGTCCGAGAGCGCGGTCGCGGCGTGGGTGTAGGCGGCGGCGGTCTCGGCGACCGCGGCTTCGAGCTTGGCGAGCCCCGCGCTGCCGCCCTCGATCGCGTCGAGACGCGCGGCGAGCGTCCCGGCAAGCTCGGCGAGCTCGTCGGGCTGGACGTTGTGCTTGCGCGCCATCGCGCGCAGCTCGAACAGCCGCGTTTCGGTCGCTTCGAGCCGTTCGGGGTCATATTCCATCGCGCGCGCGGCTTCGTGGAGCTTGGTCTCGGCCTCGTCGGCCTCGATGATCGCGCGGTCGAGCCCCGCGAGCGCTTCGGCGAGCAGCGGATGGTCGCCGGCGAGGCGGTCGAGCCGCCGCGCGGCGCCGCGGAGCAGCGCGGGACCGCTTTCGCTCCCCTCGAACGCTTCCATGATCGCGCCGAGATCGCCCGCGAGCCTTTCGCCCTTCTGCATCGCCGCGCGGGCCTCGGACAGTTCGGCGTCTTCGCCCGGCTGCGGTGCGAGCGCCTGAAGTTCGGCGACGCAATGTTCGAGCCATTCGCGGTCGCGCTCCGCCTCGGCGATGGCGGACCGCGCTGCGTTCAGCCCGTCTTCGGCCGCGCGCCAGGCGGCGTGCGCGGTGGCAACGCCCCGCGTGTCGGCGCGCGCATAGGCGTCGAGCAGCGCCCGGTGCCCCGCAGGCGCCAGCAAACCGCGATCGTCGTGCTGCCCGTGAATTTCGACAAGGTGGCCGCCGATTTCGCGCAGCAGCGCCGCCGAACAGGGCTGGTCGTTGAGAAAGGCGCGGCTGCCGCCGTCGGCTTTTAACGTGCGGCGGATCAGCAGCGGCTCGCCGGGTTCAAGCACGATCTCATTCTCGGCGAGCAATGCAGCGAGCTTCGTCCCCGATACCGGTTCGGCGAAACTCGCGGTGACCTGCGCCTGTCCGCTGCCCTGCCGCACCAGCGCGCTGTCGGCGCGCGCGCCGAGCGCGAGGCCGAGCGCATCGAGCAGGATCGACTTGCCCGCACCGGTCTCGCCCGTCAGCACGCCCAACCCGGCCTCGAAATCGAGGTCGAGCCGTTCGATCAGCACGATATTGGCGATGGACAAAGCGGTCAGCACGGGCCGTCCTTACCGCAGAACAAAGGCAGAATCTATTCCCGGCGCGATCAGGCGCTCGGCGCGTTCTTCTGCATCAGCTTGTAAGCGCGCTCATACCATTCGTTGCCCGGATAGTTGGCACCGAGCACCGCGGCCGATTTCTTCGCCTCGGTCGGGATGCCGAGCGCCAGATAGCATTCGGTCAGGCGATAGAGCGCTTCGGGCGCGTGGCTCGTCGTCTGATATTTGTCGACGACTTCGCGGAAGCGGATCGACGCCGCGAGCCAGTTCGAGCTGCGCTGGTAGAAACGGCCGATTTCCATTTCCTTGCCTGCGAGGTGATCCTGCACCAGGTCGACCTTGAGCCGCGCGTCGGACGCGTAGCGGCTGTCGGGATAGCGGCGGATGACTTCGCCGAGCGCATTCTGCGCCTGCTGGGTGATCTTCTGATCGCGCGTCACGTCGCTGATCTGCTCATAATAGCTGAGGCCGATCAGATAATAAGCGTAGGGCGCGTCCTTGTTGCCCGGGTGGATCGCGAGGAAACGCTGCGCAGCCTCGATCGCCGGGGTATATTCGCGGTCCATATAATAGCTGAACGAGCTCATCAGCTGCGCGCGGCGCGCCCAGGGCGAATAGGGATGCTGGCGCTCGACCTCGTCGAACAGCGCGGCGGCGAGGCCGTATTGGCCACGATCGAGCCGGTCCTGCGCCGCGCGGTACAGCGTGTTGACGTCGCGCGCGACGTAACGCGTATCCTTCTTCACATTGCCGCCCCCGGCACAGGCCGCCAGCATGGGGGTGATGGCGAGCGCGGCGGCGAGCAGGCGCACGGTTGCGCGCGAGGGGGCAAATCGAGTCATGCGCGCGGTATAGCCACAGCGCGGATGAACGCAAAATAAATGATGGGGCGTCTTGTCGGGTTTCGGCACCACGTCAGTGGGTGATTCAACCCGCCTTCACCACGCATCCCTTCGGCGCATCCGCGGGAGCCGGCACGCGGCGCGCGGTCTTGATCGTCACCTGCGGATCGAGCATCTGGCCGACCATCACGCCTTCGCCCGCAGTCGGCGAAACCGGTGCGTTGAAGATCGCCGCCGCGACGTCGGCTCCCGCGACGATTTCGCCGAACACCGCGAAACCCGCGCCGTCACCGCCCACCGCATCCGAATCGAAGCCCTTGATATCCGAAAGCAGCAGGAAGAAGTCGCTCGTCGCGTCGCCCGGATTGAGCCGTGCCATCGACAGCGCGCCCTTGCAGTTCGTCAGCCCCGTCGTCTTCGTCGGCTCATGCGCGATCGGCGGGAAATTCTTGCGCGCATCGCCGCGATTGCCCGCCTGGACAAGCTGGTTCGCGGGCCCCCAGCTTTTCGTCGAGCGATAGAATTTGAAACCGTCCATCCGCTTGGCATCGACATAGCGGAGGAAATTCGCGGCGGTGACCGGTGCGCGTTTGTTCTCGATCCGCACGGTGATCGTGCCCGCGTCGGTGACGAGCGCGACATAGGGCCGCGCGTCGGGCATTTGCGGGACGGGCAGCGGCGGCGGGGGCGGCGGCGGCGCCATCATCGGCCGGACCGGTCCGACGCGCGGCGACGGGGGCGCGGGCGGCGGAACGACCGCAGGGGCCGCCTGGGCGGCAGACAGGACAAGGGCGGGAAGGATCATTGTCAGCATGGGCCGATATTAAGCGCAAAGCGGCGATGTGTGCGAGCGTTTTCCCCTACCCGTCACCGCCGCCGTCGCCACCAGAGCCTGATCCCGCCGACACAGAGCCAGAGCGTGACGACACCGCCACCGAGGACGAGCAAACGCCCGGCGAGCCCGAACGCCTTGCCCGAGTGAAGCGGATATTGCCACGCGAAGAATTCGTCGCCCGCGGTGGTGCCGTTGTCGTGGCGCGTGCCGGTGATCCGGCCGTCGTCCATCGCGACATAGTGCCACAATCGTCCCTGATCGTCGCGGTCGCGTGCGTCGAAGATACGCACCGCATAGACACCATGGTCAGGGAAAATGCGGACGCTGTGGACGCGCGCCCCTGTATCGCCAACGACGCGCGCCATCGCGGCATCGACATCGATCGCGGACGGCGTTTCAGAAACATCGGCCATGCTTTCGTGAAGGCGTCCGGTGATCGGCGAGACGAGGCCGATCGCCTCGCGGCTGTCGTCGGGCCAGGCGAGCGTCACGCCGGTGACGGCGAGGACGAGCGTCACCGGCAGGAACCAGAGCCCCCACGCGCGGTGCGAATCGAACAGGCGTTTCAGGCTGCCACGCCGCCCTTCGATACGAAAGGCGCGCAGCCGGCGCATACCCTTCGGAAAGGACAGCGCCGCCGCAATGCCGTGATCGATCACCCACAGGAGCGCGACGAGCCCGAAGAACCAGGTCATCCACGGTCCCGCGAGCAGGTCGATGTGAAGGCCGTAGACGATGTCCATCGCATGGCGCCGGTCGAGCCTGATCGCGCCGCTTTCGCGCCAGCCGAGGATCGCCCCGTCGCGCGGATCGGCAAAGACCTGCACCGGCCGCGGCGCTCCGTCGACTAGCGCGCGGCCCATCATCCACAGGCTGTCGCCGGCATGGCCGGGCAACTCGATCATGTTCGGCGCAAAGCCGGGCAGCGCGCGTTCGGCGGCCGCGACGGCGTGGCCGATCGGGGCACGGTTCGCCGACACCGACACCGTCCGCCAATCGGCGTTGAGCGCGCTGTCGAGCTCATCATAAAAGGTGACCGCGATGCCGGTGACGGCGAGCAGCGCAAGCCAGAGCCCGGCGATAAGGCCGAACCAGCGGTGCCACAGCTTCAAGGCGTGGCGCGGCCGCCGCCGGACAGCCGCGCCCGTCATCAGAAGCGGACGGAGGCGGTCAGCCGGACATTGCGCCCCGGTTCGGGGAGGCCCGAGACGATCGCATAGTCGGCGAGGCCAAGCTGGCCGTAATCGGCGGTCGAGGCGTGCGCGATATAGCGCTTGTCGAACAAATTATAGACCGCCGCCTGCAGTTCGAGCCGGTCGGTCCCGAACGGGCGCCAGCTGCCGAACAGGTCGACCGTCGTATAGCCGGGCTTGTCGATGAAATAGGTCTGGGTGACAAAGCCGAGCTGCTTTTCGCGGAACAGCACTTCGATGTCGTTCAGATCCTCGAAGCGGGTCAGGCTGGCGCGGAAGTTGAAATGGTCGCTCGGCTGATAGCCGGCGGTCACCGCCCAGTTGTCACCCATCGAATTGCCGAGCGCGATATGCTCATACCCCTCGATCCGGTTGCCGTTCAGGCGCGAATCATAGTGGTTGTAATAGGCGTCGAGGCTGAACGGGCCGGTGCGGTAACCCGCGCGCAGTTCGAGCCCCTTCGATTTGAATTTGCCGACATTCTCGTAATAGACCGAGTCTTGAAGCGGCCGCGCAACGCGGTCGCGGCCGAGCTGGTCGAGGATGACGTCCTTGATCGTCATCTCGTAATAGACCGCCGACGCAGTGAAGCCGCCCGCGTCATATTTCACCCCGCCCTCGACATTGTCGACGCGTTCGGGACGCAGCGTCGGCGACATCGACAGCCACGCCGGGTTCTTTTCCAGCGTGAAGGCATCGCCGATTTCCTTGCCGCGGAACGCCTCGGCATAGCCGGCATTGAGACTGAGGCCCGGCAGGATTTCGAACTCGGCGCCGACATTGAAGCTTAGCCCGTCGCTCTTGGTGCCCTTGCGATAGGTGAGCTGGTCGAGGTCATAAGTGTCGTAGCGCGCGCCGAAGCTGACGAGCAGCGGATCGATCACGCGCCAGTGATCCTGAACATAGACCCCCATCAACGCGCCCTTTTCGGCAAAGCGACCGATGTTCGGGTCCCACGCCCATGGCTGCCACATCGCGGGCGCGCCGAGATATTCGCTCGTCACCCGGTCGCGGCGATGCTCGGCACCGACGGTGATATCGTGGTTCGCAATCGCGAGCTTCGCGCGCACGTCGAAGCCATATGTTTCGATCTCGGAACCGTAGAGGCCCCAGCGATCGTCGCGATTCTGCGAGAAATTGGTGCGCGTCCAATAGCCGCTCGCCTCGATGCCAACACCGCTGTCGCCTTCATAGCCATAGTTGAGGACCGCGGTCTGGCGCTTGCCCTTCGCGTCGAACAGCCGGGTATTGGCGAAGACCGGCCAGTTCGGGCGCTGGCCGAAACGCCCGCTTTCGCGGCGCTGTTCATAGCTCGCGGTCAACCGGTGGCCGCCGCCGAGATCGCCGCCGACCTTCACGAAACCCAGATTCTGTTCGGCGCCGGTCGCGAGCTGGCGGACGCCGTCGCCGTCCTTGTACGGATCGCGGTTCACATGGACGTAGGAGGCAAGGATGCCAACGTCGCCCGCGATGCGGCCATAGACGGTGCCACTGAGCTTGTAGCCGTCGTTGCTGAACCAGCCCGCCTTGGCGATGCCGCCGATATCGCGGCCGTCCTGCAGCATGTCGACCGCGTTACGCGTGCGGAAACGGATTGCGCCGCCGACCGCGCCAAAGCCGGCGGTCGCCTCGCCCGGCCCGGCCTGGACATCGACGGTTTCGAGCAGTTCGGGCTCGATCGTCACGCGGCCGATATGATGAAACAGCGTGCCGCGCTGCGGTGCGCCGTCGATCGTGACGTTGAGCAGCGAATCCTCGAGCCCGCGGACGTAGATTTTCTGTGCCAGCCCGATGCCGCCACCGACCGAGACCGAGGGCACGCCGCGGAACAGGTCGGCAAGGTCGTTCGCCTGGATGATCTCGATTTCCTCGCGATCGATCTCGACATCGGTCAGCGCGCCGACGACGACGATGTCGCCGGCCGCTTCGATCTCACCCTCCTGCGCTTGCACCGTTTGGCTCGCCAGCGCGAGCGCCGTGGCACAGCTCATCCGTATACTGGTGCGAATTTTCATCATGTCCCCCACAGTTTAGGTGTTCGCGGGCGCCATAGTCGCTATTGAGAATCAATGTCAATTATGCAGCCGATTGGAAAAGCGGAAAAGTCGCGGTAGGCAGCGGGACCAAAACGGAGAGACCGATGACCGAGACGCTCAAAGCCGATGCCGCGCCCGAACCCGCGCCCCCCGGCGCCGCTGAAATCGGTTCGCGCATGCTGCGTTACCTGCCGCTCATCACGATCGCGCATTTCCTGATCGGCCTTCCCGCGCTGATCGCGTCGCTTGCGCTCGCCTGGTTCGCTTTCGTCCAGGCCGACGCGACGCAGAAGATGCAGACCGGCGGGGTGATGCCCTTCGTGACCTTCGGAACGAGCAATGGCGACAAGGAAGGCAATCAGGATATCGCGCTGACGCTGACGAACAATGGCGTCGGTCCCGCGATCCTCGGCCCCATTGAAATCCGCTACGAAGGCAAGCCGATGACCACCCCGATCGAACTGCTCAGGGCGTGCTGCACCGGATCCGACGCACGCGCGTTACGCTTTTCCACCTCGCCCTCGACCGGGATCGCCGCACGGCCGGGTGAAACCATCGAGTTCGTCAGCTTTCCGCGTACCCCCGCGTCCGAGAAGGTCTGGCAGGCGTTCAACAAGGAACGATGGAAGCTCAAGGTGCGCGCCTGCTATTGTTCGATTTTCAACGATTGCTGGGTCACCGAAGGTATGCAGGGATTGCCGAAGCCCGTGAACAAATGCCCCGCCGACTGGTCGCTCTATCGCGAGGATGCCGGAAACCGCATCGCGGGGATCGAAGCGGAATAATTCAACCAATCGGTTGACAATAAAATTGGGTGCTTCATATTCAACCACATGGTTGAACATGATTCGCACACCCTCGATACGATCTTCCACGCGCTGGGCGACGCCACGCGCCGCGCGATGCTGGGCGAGCTGGCCGACGGCGAACGCACCGTCGGCGAGCTCGCCGCGCCCTTCACCATGTCGCTCGCGGCGGCGTCGAAACATATCAAGGTGCTCGAAGCGGCGGGACTCGTCCGCCGCGACGTCCGCGGCCGCACGCATGTCTGCAGTATCGATCCCGTCCCGTTGATGCGCGCCGACCAGTGGATCGGCATCTATCGCCGCTTCTGGACCGGTCGCCTCGATACCCTCGAAAAAATCCTGCGCGCGCAAGATGCTGCGCCGCCCCCTCCCCCCAAGAAGCCCCTCCCCGGGAAAGAAGGAGAATGACGATGACGACGATGCTGGACCAAGACCGCTACGGCCTGCTCAGCGAGCCCGCGACGCTGACGATCGCGCGCCTGCTCCCCGGCCCGGTCGACCGGATCTGGGCCTATCTGACCGACAGCGACCTGCGCCGCCAATGGCTTGCCGCGGGCGCGATGGAAGCCAGCGTCGGCGCGCCCGTCGAACTGGTGTGGCGCAACGACGAGCTCACCGACCCGCCCGGCACGCGCCCCGACGGTTTTGGCGAGGAGCACCGGATGCTGTGCGAGGTCGTCGCAATCGACGCACCACATATGCTCTCGATCAGCTGGGGCAGCACCGGCGGCGTGACCTTCACGCTCGAGGAAAAGGGCGACGAAGTGCTGCTGACCATCGTTCACAAACGGATCGAGGATCCCGAGGTGCGGCTCAATGTCAGCGCAGGCTGGCACGCGCATCTCGACGTGCTCGAAGCGCGCGTCGCCGGGTCGGTGGCGGCGGCGCACTGGGACAACTGGACCCGGTTGCGCACTGAATATGCCGAGCGGCTGTTCGGCTGACGCCCGATACCGTTGCAAATCAAGGCGCGCGGGGCAGCACCTCGCGCGCCTTCTTGCATGACTTGTATATGCGCGAGCTGTAGTATACCAACAATACAGTCTGGCAGCAGGGAGGGCGGCCATGAAGCGCAGATGGAAAATAGCGTGGGGGGTGCTCGGCGCGCTCGTCGTGATCGGGGGGGGCGGCTTTGCTTATATGCTGACCCAGCCGCCGCCGCCTGCAAAGCTTGTCGACGCCGGCCCGACCGGACAACGGATCGCCGGCAGCGGCATTTTCGCCAACTATTATCCCGCCGCCGGTCCCGGTCCGCATCCGGCGATCCTGCTGCTCGGCGGTTCCGAGGGCGGGCTCGCGAAGGAAATCGGAAGGCAGGCGCTGCTGTTGCAGGCCGGAGGCTATCACGTCCTCCAGCTCGCCTATCACAACGCGCCGGGCAAGCCGGCGAAGCTCAAGAATATCCCGCTCGAGGATTTTACCCGCGGGATCGACTGGCTGAAGAAACAGCCCGGGGTCGATCCGGCGCGGATCGGCATCGTCGGCTATTCGAAGGGCGCCGAGGCCGGGCTGCTCGTCGCGACGCGCTATCCCGGCATCCGCGCGGTGGCGCTCGGCATGCCGTCGAGCGTCGTATGGGACGGGATGTCGGGCGAGAATTACATGCTCGGCTCGTTCAGCTCGTCGTGGAGCGAGAAGGGCGAGCCGGTGCCGCATCTCGCCTACAAGGGGCGGCCCGACGAACGCGGGCTGATGGCGGTATTCGAGGGCGGGCTGAAGGAGCTCTACCGGAATCCTGCCGCGATCATCCCGGTCGAGAAATACAGGGGCAAGCTGATGCTCGTCTGCGGCGAGGCCGAAAAGCTGTGGCCGAGCTGCCCGATGACCGACCAGATCGTCGCGCGCGCGAAAGCCAGGGGCGCAGCGGTGCCCGCCGTTCTTCGTTACAAGGATGCCGGTCACGCCGTGATGGGCGCGCCCTTCGCCGATGCCGCCGCCGCAAGGAAGTGGAGCAAGCTCGGCGGCACGGCGGAAGGGAATGGCGCCGCGCGTATCGACAGCTGGCCGAAGATCGTGGCATTCCTGAACGCCGAACTCGGACCGGAGCAAAGGGCGGATGGCGGACGACAGTGAAAATTTTCTGCGCGAGGCGATCGCGCTTGCCTATACCAACGCCGAAAAGGGCGGGCGGCCGTTCGGCGCGGTGATCGTGCGCGACGGAAATATCGTCGCAAGGGGCGTGAACGCGATATTGGACACCGGCGACCCGACGTCGCACGCCGAACTCAACGCTATCCGGCTCGCCAGCGAGACGCTGGGCGCAGACCTTCGCGGCTGCGCGGTGTTTGCCAGCGGGCACCCCTGCCCGATGTGCATGGCGGCGATGCACCTCGCGGGGATCGAAGCCGTAACCTACGCCTATTCGAACGAGGATGGCGAGCCTCACGGCCTGTCGACCGCGGCGATCTACGCAGATCTCGCCAAGCCCTTTGCCGAGCAGGCCATGAATATCCGCCACCTGCCCGTCCGGCTGGACGGCAAACCCGACCTCTATGCGGACTGGCGACAGCGACAGGGGTGATCCGGCGTGGGGAGATGCGCGGGCTATCAGCTTTCGACCGGAAGCGGCCTTTCCTTCACTTCGTCATTCCCGCGAAAGCGGGAACCCAGTAGCAACGCCGGTTCGCTGGGCACCCACTTTCGCGGGAATGACGAGGGTGAGTGAGCGAACGTCCGCTGCCCACCCCCAAGCCGACAAAAAAGGGGCCGCTTTCGCGGCCCCTTCTCATTCCGTTACCGAAGGACTTAGTCTTTCAGGAAGTCGGGCACATGGCCCTGATCTTCCGGACCTTCGCTGCGCTCGCGGCGCGGGCCGCGGTCGCCGCCGTCGCGGCGCGGGCCACGGTCGCGGTCACGACCGCCACGCGGGCCACGGTCGCCGCCGTCACGGCGCGGACCGCGGTCGCCGCGGGGCTCGCGCGGCGGGCGGGTGTCTTCGAGTTCTTCGCCGGTTTCCTGATTGACGACGCGCATCGACAGGCGAACCTTGCCGCGCGGGTCGATCTCGAGGACCTTGACCTTGACTTCCTGACCTTCGGACAGGACGTCGGCCACCTTCTCGACGCGCTCGTTGGCGATTTCGCTGACGTGGACGAGACCGTCCTTGCCGCCCATGAAATTCACGAACGCACCGAAATCGACGAGATTGACGACCTTGCCGTCATAGATCTTGCCGACTTCGGCTTCTTCGACGATGCCCGAAATCCACTTGCGAGCGGCTTCGATCTGGTCGAGGTCGCTCGACGAGATCTTGATCAGACCTTCGTCGTCGATGTCGACCTTGGCGCCGGTGGTCGCGACGATCTCGCGGATCACCTTGCCGCCGGTGCCGATGACGTCGCGGATCTTCGACTTGTCGATCTGCATCGTTTCGATGCGCGGCGCGTGCGCCGACAGCTCGCTGCGGGTTTCGCCGAGCGCCTTCGCCATTTCGCCAAGGATGTGCGCGCGGCCTTCCTTCGCCTGGTTCAGAGCGGCCTCGAAGATCTCGCGCGTGATGCCCGCGATCTTGATGTCCATCTGCATCGTGGTGATGCCGTCGGCGGTGCCCGCAACTTTGAAGTCCATGTCGCCGAGGTGATCTTCGTCACCGAGGATGTCCGACAGGATCGCATAGTCCTTGCCTTCGAGGATCAGGCCCATCGCGATGCCCGAAACGGGGCGCTTGATCGGCACGCCGGCGTCCATCATCGCGAGCGAACCGCCGCAGACCGATGCCATCGACGACGAGCCGTTCGACTCGGTGATGTCGCTGGTGAGGCGGATCGTGTAGGGGAACTCGTCCTTCGTCGGCAGCACGGGGTGCAGCGCACGCCATGCGAGCTTGCCATGACCGACTTCGCGGCGGCCCGGCGCACCGAAGCGGCCGACTTCGCCGACCGAATAGGGCGGGAAGTTATAGTGCAGCATGAAGTTCTGGTACGACAGGCCGTTCAGGCCGTCGATCATCTGCTCTGCATCCTTGGTGCCAAGGGTACAGGTTGCGATGGTCTGCGTCTCGCCGCGGGTGAACAGCGCCGAGCCGTGCGCGCGCGGCAGGAAGTGCGTTTCGGCGACGATCGGACGGATCTGCGTCGTCGTGCGGCCGTCGATGCGCTTGCCGTCCTTGAGGATGGCACCGCGAACGATTTCGGCTTCGAGCTTCTTGACGAGCTTGATGCCGGCCATGACTTCCTGCGGAGCGAGGCCGTCTTCGGTGAACTGCGCCTTCGCCTTCGCGCGCGCTTCGTTGAGCGCGTTCGAGCGGGCCGACTTGTCGGTCAGCTTGTAGGCGGCAGCGATGTCCTTGCCGACGAGCTTCTTCAGCTTGTCCTTGATCGCGGCATTGTCGTCGCCCGAAGCGACTTCCCACGGATCCTTGGCGGCCTGTTCGGCGAGCTTGACGATCGCCTTGACGACTTCCTTACACGCATCGTGCGCGAACAGGACGGCGCCGAGCATGATCTCTTCCGACAGCTCGTTGGCTTCGGATTCGACCATCATCACGGCGTCGTAGGTCGCGGCGACGACGAGGTCGAGGTCGCCTTCGGCAACCTGCGCGTCGGTCGGGTTCAGGATATATTCGCCGTCGATATAGCCGACGCGCGCGGCGCCGATCGGACCCATGAACGGCACGCCCGAGATCGTAAGGGCTGCAGACGCGGCGACCATCGCGAGGATGTCGGGCTCATTGTGGCCGTCATAGCTCAGAACCTGGGCAATGGCGTTGATTTCGTTGTAGAAACCTTCGGGGAACAGCGGACGGATCGGACGGTCGATCAGGCGGCTGACCAGCGTTTCCTTTTCGGTCGCGCCGCGTTCGCGCTTGAAGAAGCCGCCCGGAATGCGTCCGGCGGCCGAATATTTTTCCTGATAGTGGACGGTGAGCGGGAAGAAATCCTGCCCGTCCTTGACCGACTTCGCGGCGGTCACGGCGCACAGGACGACCGTTTCGCCCAGCGTCGCCATCACGGCGCCGTCGGCCTGGCGGGCAACCTTGCCCGTTTCGAGGGTCAGCGTTTCACCGCCCCACTCGATCGATACTTTTTTCACGTCAAACATGTGGTTTCCTTCGCCCGCCGGGCCCTATGCCGGGCGGGGCCTCTGTGTCCGGGCAATCCGGCCCGGGGCGGTGTAGGGCGTCTGTCTGCCCCTATGGCGGTCCCGCCGGATGCGGGAGCAGCCCTGTGGTCCGGCACTTTGCGCGGGACCAATATGACAGCGGCCCCGGAAATCCGGGGCCGCCAGAAATTCTTACTTGCGAAGACCCAGCTTCGCGATCAGCGCCTGATAGCGGGCCTCGTCCTTCTTCTTCAGATAGTCGAGGAGGCTGCGACGCTTGTTGACCATCATCAGAAGGCCGCGGCGGCTGTGGTTGTCCTTGTGGTGCGCCTTGAAGTGGGCGGTCAGCGTGTTGATCCGGTCGGTCAGGATTGCGACCTGCACTTCCGGCGAACCGGTATCGCCCTTGGCGCGCGCATTGTCGTTGATGACTTCGGTTTTACGCTCTGCGGTAATCGACATATATTTTTTCCTCGAACATCCTTGTTACAGATTGAAGCCCCGGACAACTTTCAGCGTTCCCGCCAAAGCCTCGATCAGGGCAACGGGACGCAGTTCGCTATCCCTTCCCCAATAGAGCCCGTCATCCGTGCATCCCCCGGTCCAGACACGACCCTGACGGATCGCCCCTGCCGCTTCCGGGGAAAGGTTCAGAGCCGGGATGTCGACCAGCCCTGCCTCGAGCGGCAGAAATACTTCTGATTGGGCGGCCCCTTGGCCGAATGCGTTCAATTTGTCCAGCGAAATCGCCTGTGACAGGTCGAACGGCCCCGCCTTTGTGCGGCGCAGCATCGTTACGTGCCCGACGCTGCCGACGGCGCTGGCGATGTCGCGCGCAAGGCTGCGGATATAAGTACCCTTGGAAACATGCGCGGTGAGGGTGAGGGATTCCAGTTTGGCGTTCCCACCACCCGCTTGTCCTGAGCTTGTCGAAGGACAAGCGGAGAGAGAGTGGATCGTTACCGCCCGCGCCTTCATCTCGACCGCTTCGCCCTTGCGCGCGAGGTCATAGGCGCGCTGCCCGTCGATCTTGATCGCCGAAAAAGCGGGCGGAACCTGCTCGATCGGCCCGGTAAATTGCGGCAGAACCGCTTCGACTTCGGCGAGGGTCGGCCGGACGTCGCTGGTCGCAACCACCTCGCCCTCGGCGTCGAGTCCCGCGGTCTCGGACCCGAACGCGATGGTGAAATCATAGATCTTGCTCGCGTCGAGCATCCGGCCGCACAGCTTCGTCGCCTCGCCGAGCGCGATCGGGAGAACCCCCGACGCCAACGGGTCGAGCGTGCCGCCATGGCCGACCTTGACCTTGCCCAGCCCCGCCTCGCGGCAAACGCGTTTCACCGCGCCCACCGCCTGCGTCGAGCCGAGCCCTAAGGGTTTGTCGAGGATGATCCAGCCGTTCATCCCGCGCCGCTAGAGCATTTTCAAGTCGGGTGAAACCTGATGGTTCGTAAAATGCGGCAGACAGGAAATCGCAGGCTCGTGGCTGTCAATTTTGCGCGGCCTTTCCGGCTTCGCGCGCTGCCTTGCGCTCCGCCTTCGTGGGCGGCGGCGCGGAGGTCACGAAGGACGACAGCATACAGCGCTCGCCGCGGACAACGATCGACGCAAATTTGTCGAGCCGCCCGGCGCCGCGCGTTTCGACACCGATCGTCTGCGCGAAATCGACATCGCGGCAGATGCCCGCGAAGGTTCCGTAATACCATTCGCCGCGGCGCCCTTCGATCCAGATGCCGCGGTCGCGGTCGGCTTGCCAGTTGCGGATCGTGCTGTCGCTCGGAAAAACGATGCTCGATTCGACGCCGAGTTCGCGCGATTCCTTTGCGGGCTCGGTGGCCGCCGCCGCAGAAAGGGGAAGCAGCATGGCGGCCAGGGAGAGTGCGAGTTTCTGTTTCATGTCGAGTCTTTCTGATATCCCGCCCGGCATTCGACGCGCGCCTTAGCAGATCGATCCTGAACCGGTGCTGACCCCCGGGTTAGTCGGGGTTCATCTTCGCACGCTGTTCAACGGCGCAGTCACCCCGACCGCAAGCCCGGCAGGCTTTCAGGAAAAGGTGTCGCGCAGCGCCTCGGTCCGGGGATTGGCAGGTCGCAACCGCCGGCGGCGATACAGAATTATCGCAGCCACTGTTGCGATCGCGCCCCCGCTACCGCCCATCAACATCGTGCCATATGGATTGACCCCGTCGCCAAGTATGACAAACCCGAAAAACCACAGGCCGGTAGCGAAAATCGAGGCAATAATCGTCGCCCGAATGATCCCCTCGCCCGATGCGCTGAAAGTTGCTCGTCGGCGGTCGATGAACCATCCGATTGCAAAGATAGCCAAGCCGTTCACTGCGGTGACCGCGATGTTGAGGAGGATCTGGAGCGTGCTCACATCGGCGGCGCCCACTCATTGGCGAGGAGCGACCAGAGGCCGGTATCGCGGACATAGCCGGTCCAGGTGATGCGTTCGGAGCGCAGCACGCCTTCCTTGGTACCGCCGAGCTTGGCAACGGCGGCCTGGCTCCGCTTGTTTCGTTCGTCGATGCGGAACTCGATGCGGCGGACCCCGGCCGCAAAGGCATGGTCGAGCATCAGGCGTTTGACGCGGCCGTTGAACCCCGTCCCCCGCACATCGGGGTGGATGAAACTGTTGCCGATCTCGACCGTCTGCGCCGACCAGTCGGGGCGCAGCCAGGCGGTCATGCCGACGAGCCGGTCGCCGTCGAGGATCGCATAGGGCATCCGGCCCGCGCCCCCGATCAGCGTGTCGAAGCTCTTGTCGAAATGATCGGGACCGAAGCTCGACGAATAGATCGTCCAGACGTCGGCGTCGGCGGCACAGGCGGCGCGCAGCGCCTCGCGATGCCCGTCGGTCAGCTTGACGAGACGAAGGTCGCCGTCGGCGAGGTCGACATAGAGGCGTTCAAGCATTGGCGCCTACCCCCCCCTTTGCGCCTCGGCGGCTTCACGCCGCTTTGCCATGAAGTGGCGGCGGCACATCGCGACGTAGCGGTCGTTGCCGCCGATCTCGGTCTGCGCGCCCTCGACCACCGCGCGGCCCCGTTCGTCGACGCGCAGGTTCATCGTCGCCTTGCGCCCGCATTCGCACACCGCCTTGAGCTCGACGAGCGCGTCGGCGATGCCGAGCAGTGCCGCCGATCCCGGAAACAGCTCAGCCGAAAAATCGGTACGCAGGCCATAGCAGAGCACGGGGATACCCGCCTCGTCGGCGAGCCGCGCGAGGTCGAGCACTTGCGCGCGGGTAAGGAATTGCGCTTCGTCGACGAGCACGCACGCGAGCGGGCGCTCGGCGTTTTCGGCGTTGACGGCGCCCCACAGATCACTGTCGGGATCAAATTTATGCGCTTCGGCCATCAGGCCGATGCGGCTCGTCACCTGGCCCACGCCATATCGGTCATCGAGTGCCGCGGTCCACAGCATCGTTTCCATGCCGCGTTCGCGATAGTTGAAATCCGCCTGGAGCAGCGTCGTCGATTTGCCGGCGTTCATGCTGGCGTAGTAGAAATAGAGCTTGGCCATGATGATGCTGTTACCGCCTTCGCGCGGCCATGCAACGGGCGATTAGGCGGCGCCCAGCAGCGAACGAAACCGGGCGGGCTGCGGCAGCAGATCGGCGAGCGCATAGCCGTCGAGGTGGCGGAGAAAAGCCGCCAGCGCGCCGGCGAGCGCGCCCTGCAACCCGCACGCCCCGCGCACGGGGCAGGTCGAGGTCGCGGGGTCCATGCATTCGACCAGCGTGTCGAGATTTTCGAACTGGCGCACCACCGTTCCGACGTTGATCGCGGCGGGGTCGCGTGCCAGCCGCATCCCGCCGCCGCGCCCGCGCTGCGTCGCGACATAATCCAGCGCCTGCAGCCGCTGCGCGACCTTCGCCAGATGGTTGCGAGACACGCCATAATGCACGGCGATCTGGTCGACCGACATCAATTCGCCGGTGGCGCCAAGGGCCATCAGGATGCGCAGGGCATAATCGCTGTGAAGGCTGAGCCGCATAAAATAGGTATATTGAATATTGATTTTTTGATCAAGCGCGAATAAATGGTATTTCAAATACCACTTATCGAGTCGATGCCATGACCAACACCCCGCCCCGCGCCCATCCCCACAGCCTCGCCGCGCGCGAGCGCCGCCGAGGCGACGCCCGCGCCATGGGAATCGACGAGGCGTTCATCGCCACGATGGTCGATCATTTTTACACGGCGGTTCGCGCCGACGCGGTGCTTGGCCCGATCTTCGAACCGCGGATCGACGACTGGCCCCGCCACCTCGGCCAGATGAACCGCTTCTGGCAGTCGATCCTGCTCAGCGCGGGCAATTTCTCGGGCAATCCGATGGTCAAACACCTCGCCATCCCCGGGCTCGACGAGGCCGATTTCCAGCGCTGGCTCATGCTGTTTTACGCCACGCTCGACGATATCGCGCCGTCGCCCGAGGCCGCGCGCCATATCGGTGCCAAGGCGCGGATGATCGCCGAAAGCCTGCTCACGGGCATCTGGGTCCACCGCGACCATGATCAGGCCTTATCGAGGAAAGTGGAGCTTCCCCATGTTTGATCCGACCCCCGAAATGCTCGCCCGTCTGTCCAACGATCCCTATGAGGTCCACGGGATGCAGGCCGGTTTCCAGTTGCCGCGCAGGATCTGGCGCAGCATGTTCGCGCTCTATGCCATCTTCTTTCTCGGCATCGGCGCCGCGACCGGCCGCGACACGGCGACGATCTTCATGCTCGTCATCTCAGCACTTTATGCGCTGATCTATTTCGGGACCGCATCGATCCTTCACGCGCAAAAGGGACCTGAGCATACCTCGCCGCTCGACCGCGCCGGCGGAACGCTCGACACCTGGACGGGGCCGATGGATCGCGGCACCGTCGCCGCACAAATCCTCGCGGTGCCTGCAGGCTTCGCCTTCCTTGGCGTCGCCTTCCTCGTCATCCGCGGCACGGCGGGCTTTTGATCATGGCGGGCGGCGCGTTCACCGACCGCGCGCCCGCGCTTCCGGACGATGCCCATCCCTATCGAACCATCGGCCCCTTCGACGCCGACGCGATCCCCGCCAGCCTGTTGAAAACGCACAATCTGAAAGCCGGCGCGTGGGGACTTCTGACCGTCGAAGCGGGGGCGATCCGTTTCTGCTGGGACGACGAAGCCGGCGGCGGACGCGAATTGCGGGCGGGCGACGTCATGCTCGTCCCCCCGCTCGTTCCGCATCACCTCGAACGCCGGGGCCAGGTTACGATCACGATTGCCTTTTGCGGACAGCCGAGAACCGAAAGCCACTCCCCGCGCGCTTGACTCGCCCGCGTCCGCTGTCATGCTGCGCACAAAAGATGCAGCATAAACAGTGGGGAGAGCTGCCATGCGGTTGATGCCGGTGACCGACGCGATGTTCCTGTGGGGGGAGAGCCGCGAGATGCCGATGCACATCGGCGGCATCAATCTCTACACGCTGCCTGACGGGGTCGACGAGACCGACTGGCTCAACGAACAGCTCGCGCTCCTCCGCCAGTCCGAAGGACTGCGGCGGCCGTTCAGCGAAGTGTTGAAACTGACCCCCTTCGGCCAATATGGCCCGATCCGCCTCGAGCCCGATCGCGACATCGACATGCACTACCATGTCCGCGCTGCCGCGCTCCCCAAACCCGGCCGCTACCGCGAGATGTTCGAACTCGCCTCGCGGCTCCATTCGGGGCTGCTCGACCGGACGCGGCCCCTGTGGGAAATCACGCTGATCTCAGGCCTGCCGAATCGCCAGATCGCAACCTTCAAGAAGGTGCATCACGCACTGATGGACGGCGCGGCGAGCATCCATTTCTATAATTCGATGCTGTCGGCGGACCCGAAGGAACGCCGCGCCGCATCGCCGCTCTCGGTCGAGGCCTATGAAGCGTACAAGCGCCTTTTCCCGCCGCCCAAAAAGCCCGCGCGCCCGAACCTCACCGACATCAAGGCGATCGGCGATTTCCTGAAGGAGCAATGGGGAAACAGCGTCGGGGTGACCAAGGCGATGAACCAGTATCTCGCGGCAATGTTCGGTATCGGCGGCGACGGACTCGTCACCCCCTTCTCCGGCGTGCCGCGGACCAGTTTCAACCGCAACATCACCGGTGCGCGGCGCTTCGTCGCGCAAAGCTGGTCGCTCGAGCGCGTGCGCGCGATGGGCAAGGCCTATGACGGCACGATCAACGATGCGGTGCTCGGCATGTGCGCGGGGGCGATGCGCAAATATCTGCAGTCGCTCAACGAACTCCCCGACAAGCCACTGAAAGCCATGGCGCCCGTATCGATCCGGCCAAAGGACGATATCGATTCGGGCAATTCGGTCGCCTCGGTGACCGCGAACCTCGCGACGCATATCGACGACCCCGCGACGCGGATGGCGATGATCCAGGAATCGATGAACTCGGCGAAGGCGCAGCTCCGCGCGATGACCGCGGCGCAGATCCAGCTCTATACAGCGATCACCAGCTTTCCGATGATGCTGACCGCGCTGACGCGCACCGCCGACAAATTCCCGGCCTATTCGGTGACGATCTCCAACGTCCCCGGCCCGCGCGAGCAGATGTACTGGAACGGCGCGCGGCTCGACGGCATGTATCCCGCAAGCATCCCCGTCGACGGCATGGCGATGAATATTACGCAGGTGTCGAATTTCAAAAATATCGACTTCGGCATCACCGCGTGCCGGCGCAGCGTCCCGCACGCGCAGCGGATGATCGACTATCTGGAGGAAGCACTGGTCGAACTGGAAGCGGCAGCGGGAATCAGGAAGGCCAAATAGTCCCGCCACCATCGCGGCCCCGAACCCCGTCCCGGGTCAGGGGGACGAGATTCAGGCCTCATCCTCGCCGCTCTCCAGATCGCGCACCACCTTCGGGTCGCGCAGCAATTTTTCGATATGGCTCGCCTCGTCGAAGCTCTCGTCCGAGAGGAATTTGAGCTTCGCGGCATATTTCATCCGCACCTTCGACGCGACGGTCTTTTGCAGATAAGCGGTGTTGGTGCGCAGCGCCTTCAGCACCGCTTCCTCGTCCTTGCCGAGCAAGGATTTCACGAACACCGTCGCATGGCGCAGGTCGGGCGACATACGCACTTCGGTGATGCTCACCGGATGCGTTGCAAGGACGTCGTCATGGACGTCGCCGCGCGCGAGGATTTCGGAGAGGAGGTGGCGCACCTGTTCGCCGACGCGGAGCACGCGAACCGACGGGCCGCCATCCTTTTTCCGGTCCTTTTCGGTTTTCATCGCCTAGCCCCTTGCCTCTTCGTCCAGTTTCGCGATGATCCGCGCGATCGAGCGCATGTTGCGCGCGGTACCCTTGTGCCCCAGCCGCCGTTCGATCAGCCGCGCGTGCAGCTTGCTGTCCGCCGCCCCGTCGCCGAAGTCGATATAGAGCGCGCGGTCGCCGAGCGCGAGCCGCTCGTTCGGCCGGACCCGGTGGTCGGTCGCCAGCGCGTCGAACTGTTCGGCGGTCGGCTGTCCGTCGAGGAACATCGTGTGGACGATCTTGTCCTCGTTCGTGCCCGCGAACGGATTGTCGGCGATCGCCGCGGCAAGTTCGTCACGGCTGCGCACCAGCGCCGCACTCGTCATGTCGAAACGATCCTCGACCATCATCGACAATTTCTCTTCGAGCCCGCGCGTCGGCCGCGCGTCATGGTCGAACAGCACATTGCCGCTCGCCACGACGGTTTCGACATGACTGAAACCCTCGGCCTCGAACGCCGCGCGCAGATCGGCCATCGTCAGCCGGTTGCCGCCGACGTTAATGCTGCCGAATAGCGCCACATAGCGAGCCATGCCGGTGCCTCCACCGCTCCGCGGAGCGGACGCTGGTTACAGCGTCCGTTCGCGCAGTTCGACTTCGAAGACTTCGAGGTGGTCGCCCGCCTTGATGTCGTTCGTATCTGCCAGCACGACACCGCATTCGAGGCCGGCGCGCACTTCGGCGACATCGTCCTTGAAACGGCGGAGCGACGAGATGGTCGTCGCCGACACGATGACGTCGTCGCGCGTGAGACGTGCATGCAGTCCCTTGCGGATGACGCCTTCGAGCACCAGCAGACCGGCGGCCTTGTCGCGCTTGCCGGCGGGGAAGACGTCCTTGACCTCGGCGCGACCGACGACGGTTTCGACGCGTTCCGGACCCAGCTCGCCCGCCATTTCCTTCGCGATTTCGTCGGTCAGGTGATAGATGACGTCATAATACATGAAGCGCACTTTTTCGCGGTTCGCGATCTCGCGCGCCTTGGCGTTCGGGCGGACGTTGAAGCCGATGATCGGCGCGTTCGATGCCGCGGCGAGCGTCACGTCGCTCTCGGTGATCGCGCCGGCGCCCGACTGGAGCACGCGAACGCGGATCTCGTCGGTCGACAGACGGTTCAACGCATTGACGATCGCTTCGACCGAACCCTGCACGTCGCCCTTGATGACCACCGGGAACTGGATGACATTGGCCTTGTCGGCGAGCGCCTCGAACATGCCTTCGAGGCTGACCGGCGCCTGCGCCGTCCGCTTCCTCAGCGCCTGTTCCTGACGATAGGCAGCGACCTCGCGGGCGCGTGCCTCATTCTCGACGACGGTCAGCGTATCGCCCGCCATCGGCACGCCGCCGAGGCCGAGGACCTCGACCGGAACCGACGGGCCGGCCGTCTTGATCTGCTGGCCCTTGTCGTCGATCAGCGCGCGAACGCGGCCGCTTTCGGCGCCGCAGACGAAGATGTCGCCGACCTTCAGCGTACCGCGGCGAACGAGGATCGTCGCGACGGGGCCGCGACCCTTGTCGAGCTTCGCCTCGACCACCGTGCCTTCGGCGGCGCGGTCGGGGTTGGCTTTCAGCTCCATGATTTCGGCCTGCACCGCGATCGCGTCGAGCAATTTGTCGAGGCCGGTCTTCTTCAGCGCCGACACTTCGACATTCTGCACGTCGCCGCCCATTTCCTCGACCACCAGCTCATGTTCGAGCAGACGTTCGCGGACGCGCTGCGGATTGGCGCCTTCCTTGTCGACCTTGTTGATCGCCACGATGATCGGCACGCCTGCCGCCTTCGCATGGTTGATCGCCTCGATCGACTGCGGCTTGAGCCCGTCGTCGGCGGCGACCACGAGGATCACGATATCGGTGACGTTCGCACCGCGCTGACGCATTTCGGTAAAGGCTTCATGGCCCGGCGTATCGAGGAAGGTGACGAGCGAGCCGTCGGGAGTCTTCACCTGATAGGCGCCGATATGCTGCGTGATGCCGCCGGCTTCGCCCGCCTGCACATTTGCACCGCGCAGCGCGTCGAGCAGGCTGGTCTTGCCGTGATCGACATGGCCCATGATCGTAACGACCGGGGCGCGCGGCTTCAGATGCTCGGCATCATCGACATCCTCGTCGTGGCGGATGTCGATATCGCCTTCGCTGACGCGCTTGATCTCATGCCCGAACTCGGTGACGAGCAGTTCGGCGGTATCCTGGTCGATCGTCTGGTTGATCGTGACGGGCATGCCCATCTTGAACAGCGCCTTGACCAGATCGCTGCCCTTTTCGGCCATGCGGTTGGCGAGATCCTGTACCGTGATCGCTTCGGGCACGACGACTTCGCGGACCTGCTTCTCGCGCGGGCCGCTCGACGTCATGTGCGAGCGCTTTTCCTTTTCGCGGGCGCGCTTCAACGCCGCAAGGCTGCGTGCACGCGCGCCTTCATCGTCGTTCAGCGCGCGCGTGACGGTCAGCTTGCCCGACTGGCGGCGGCTGTCGCCGCCACGGGTCGCCTTCGGCTCGGGCCGCTTGGGTTCGGGGCGCTTGGGTGCCTCG
Source organism: Pseudomonadota bacterium (assembly GCA_020160755.1). Lineage (GTDB taxonomy): Bacteria > Pseudomonadota > Alphaproteobacteria > Sphingomonadales > Sphingomonadaceae > Sphingopyxis. The sequence continues at coordinate 21,881 of JAIUPN010000012.1, read as the reverse complement.
ACCGGGGTAAAGCGGCGCGGCGCGGGGGCTGCGCTGGTGGTCGCGGGCCGCGGCGCGGGTGCAGCAGCGGCCTCGCCCTGCGGCGCTGCTGCAGCAGCGGGCGCTTCGGCGGCGGGTTCGGCTGTCGCGGGCGCAGCCGGAGCCGGCGCGGGTTCGGCCGCCTTCGCCTCAGCCTGCTCGACGCGCGCTTCGGCACGCGCCTTTTCTTCCTCGGCGGCGCGCGCGCGGGCGGCTTCGTCGCGGCGGCGATTGTCCTCAAGCGCGTTCATGCGCGCTTCCTCGGCCTCGCGCAGCAACTGCGCCTGGCGTTCCTGACGCGACATCAGGCTGTCGTTCTCGCTGACGCGGGGCGCGGCCGGCTTCGGAGCGGGCGCGGGTGCCGGAGCGGGTGCGGGTGCGGGCGCCGGAGCGGCCTCGACCTCTTCGACCTCGGGTGCCGGGGCGGCTTCGCCCGGACGGCCCAGCACGCGGCGGCGCTTCACCTCGACCACCACCGTGTTGCGGCGGCCGTGGCTGAATTGTTGCTGCACCTGTCCGGCCTCGACCGTCCGCTTCAGCCCGAGGGGCTTGCGGCTAAGGGTCGGTTTGTCCTGTTCGTCACTCATCGAAAACCATCATTCCTTCAAAACGCGTCCGAAGCGGCGGTGCTGGTCGGCAACGCCCCGTTTGTTTGCTCGCCAGAGGCTGGCGCGGCATGCGGGTCGGAATCGCGGTTGGCCGCGTCCCTACTCCATCCTGTGAAAAACTGCCAGCGGCTCAAATGTGCCAGCACCCGGTCCGCGGCGCGGGCGTCGGTCAACGCCAGATGTACCGCATTCTCGCGCCCCAATGCCATAGATAGGGTGCCGCGGTCCACCGGCAAGACCAAACCCTCGCGGCCCGACCCCTCATCGTCTTCGCCGACACGCCACGCCTGCGCCAGCTTCTTGCGCCCGTCCTCGCCCGCATCATTGGCGTGGAGCAGCAGGCGGACCTGGCCCTTACGCGCCGCGGTTTCGATCTTTTCATTGCCACTCAGCAAGGTACCCGAGCGCGATTCCAGTCCGAGCCGGTCGAGTGTCGCGCGCTGGAGCTGCGCCTCGATACGCGCTCCGAGGTCGTCGGGGATGGTGAAATTGCCGTCCTGAAGCGCGCGCGCGAGCCCGCCCTTCAGCTTGCCCTTCGCCTGGCTCGCTTCAAGCGTCGCGCGATCGACGCCGATCCATGCACCGCGCCCCGGCGCCTTGCCATGGACGTCGGGCGCAATCGTGCCGTCGGGCCCGAGCGCGAGGCGCACGAGCCTTTCGGCCGGCGAAACCTCGCCGGTGATGACGCAGCGCCGTTCAGGCACATGCTGGCCGCGCCGACCAGCGCGGTCTGGTTCGCTCAGCTGATCATTGTGCGGGGTCCGCATCGGCGGCCTCCCCGGCTTGCGGTGCGTCGGCTTCCGGTTCGTCGTCGAACCAGTGCGCGCGCGCCGCCATGATGATCTCGTTGCCCTGCTCTTCGGAGAGGCCATATTCGCCCAGCACGCCGCCCTTGTCCTCGGCACGCTCGCTGCGCGGCGGACCGCGGCGGTTGTCGGTGCGCTTCTTGGCGATCAGTTCGTCGGTCGCAAGGTCGGCAAGGTCGTCGAGCGTCTTGATCCCGGCCTTGCCGAGCACGACGAGCATCGCTTCGGTCAGGTGCGGGATGTCGGCCAGCGCATCTTCGACGCCGAGTTCGCGGCGTTCGGCGCGCGACGCCTCTTCGCGGCGTTCGAGTCCTTCGGCGGCACGGCTCTGCAGTTCCTGCGCCAGTTCCTCGTCGAAGCCTTCGATGCTCGCCAGTTCGTCGATGCCGACATAGGCGACTTCTTCGAGTTCGCCGAAGCCTTCGGCAACGAGCAGCTGTGCGAGCGTCTCGTCGACATCGAGCTCTTCCTGGAACATCGTCGAGCGTTCGACGAATTCGCGCTGGCGCTTTTCGCTCGCGTCGGCTTCGGTCATGATGTCGATCTGGCTGCCGGTGAGCTGGCTGGCGAGACGGACATTCTGGCCGCGGCGGCCGATGGCGAGGCTGAGCTGATCGTCGGGAACGACGACTTCGATGCGGCTGTCATCCTCATCGATGACGACGCGCTGCACCGTTGCCGGCTGGAGCGCGTTGACGACGAAGGTCGCGGTGTCTTCGGACCAGGGAATGATGTCGATCTTTTCGCCCTGCATTTCCTGGACGACTGCCTGGACGCGGCTGCCCTTCATGCCGACGCACGCGCCGACAGGGTCGATCGAACCGTCGTAGCTGATCACGCCGATCTTGGCGCGCGAACCCGGATCGCGGGCGGCCGCCTTGATCTCGATGATGCCGTCATAGATTTCGGGCACCTCCTGCGCGAACAGCTTCTTCATGAAGTCGGGGTGCGCGCGGCTGAGGAAAATCTGCGGGCCGCGCGTTTCGCTGCGCACCGACAGGATCAGCGCGCGGACGCGGTCGCCGACGCGCATCAGTTCGCGCGGGATCTGCTGGTCACGGCGGATGACGCCCTCGGCGCGGCCGAGGTTGACGACGATGTGGCCGAATTCGACCGACTTGACGACGCCGGTGATGATCTCGCCCGCGCGGTCCTTGAACTCCGCATATTGGCGCTCGCGATCAGCTTCGCGGACCTTCTGGAAGATCACCTGCTTCGCCGATTGCGCGTCGATGCGGCCAAGGTCGACCGCGGGCAGCGGGTCGACGATGAAGTCGCCGATCTTGGCGTCCTTCTGCAGCTTCTGGCCGGCGGCCAGATCGACCTGCTTGAAATAATCCTCGACCTGCTCGACGACCTCGACAACGCGCCACAGGCGAAGGTCGCCGGTCTGGGCGTCGAGCTTGGCACGAATGTCGTTCTCGGCGCCGTAGCGCGCGCGCGCGGCGCGCTGGATCGCTTCCTCGATCGCCTCGATGACGATCGCCTTGTCGATCATCTTTTCGCTGGCGACGCTGTTGGCGATCGCGAGGAGTTCGGCCTTGTTGGCGGAAATGGCAGTGGCCATCAGTCCTGTCCTTCTTCTTCCATTTCGTCGGCGCCCTCGATCGAGAGCGGAACGGTTGCGGCAATCAATTTGTCGGTGAGAACGAGCTTCGCCGTGTCGATCGCGTCGAACGGCAGCTTGTGTTCCACACCTTCCTTATCCGAAATCAAAACGACATCGCCGTCGATGCCGACCAGCTCGCCGTTGAAACGCTGGCGCCCGTCGCGCTTTTCCTTCAGCGCGATCTTCGCCTCATGCCCCGCCCAGTCAGCGAAGTCGCTGCGGCGCGTCAGCGGCCGGTCGATACCGGGCGAAGACACTTCGAGCCGGTACGCCTGCTCGATCGGGTCCTTGCCCGCCTCTTCAAGCGCGTCGAGACGATCCGAGATGCGGCGCGACAGGTCGGCGCAATCGTCGATCGTCAGCTGGCGCGTGTCGGGCCGCTCGGCCATCACCTGCAGCGTCGGGTCGCTCTCGCCGCCGAAAAAGGCGACGCGCACGAGCGCAAGGCCCATCGCCTCGGCTTCGGGCGCGATGATCGCATGGAGGACGTCGAGATCGGCCAATGAAAATTCCCGTTTCGGATGACCGGAAAGCATGTGGGTATAGCCGCCGCGGCCCGCGGCCCCGACGTCCCAACTGGCTAACCATGTCAAGAAGTAGGGCGCATATAGGCTTTGACGGGTGAGTCGGCAAGGGGGAATGCGGGATCAGGGGTGGACGAGCCATCCCGCGACGCCCGCGCCGATCACCAGCAACGGGGCGGCCCACTTTCCCTTGATCAGCAGCACCGCCGCGACCGCCGCGATGAAGATGACCAGGCCTCCAAACGGGTTCGACACGCGCAACGCCGTCGCCCAGCCGAGCTGGAGCAAGGTCGCCGCGATCACTCCGACCACCGCCGCGGCGACGCCGCCGAGTATGCGGTGCAGCGCAGGGTTTTCGACGACCGCCTCCAGCCGTTCGAAGAAGATCATCGAAAAGGCGAAAGCGGGCAGGAACATGCCCGTAGTGATCGCGACCGCACCCGGAAAGCCGCCCGCGACATAGCCGGCGAATGTCGCGAAGATGACGAGCGGCGCGGGCAGCATCCCCGCGAGCGCCACCCCGTCGAGGAAGCTCGCATCGGACAACCAGCCGCGCCCCACGGTATCGGTGCGCACATATGGGATGGCGGTATAGGCACCGCCGAAGGTCAGCAATCCGCCCTTCAGCCCGGCGATGAACAGCGCGGCGATACCCGCCTCGCCCGCGGCCGCGGCCGCGGCAACGGTCTCCGCCGGAGCCGCGTCCGAAACAACAAACGCCAGCAACGCCGCCGCAACCAACACCGCCGCGGCCACCGCGGGCCGCGCAGCAAAGCTGTAGATCAACCCCGCCGCGATCAGCGGAATCCAGAACGGCACCCCTGCCAGCGTCGCGCCGAGCGCCGCGGCAGCGAGCAGCCAGAGCAATTTGTCCTCGAGGATATGCGTCCCGATCCGCTGCACCGCGCGCAGGATGATCGCAAGCACCGCAATCTGGACGCCCAGGAAGACCGGCGCCATGGCCGGATTGCCGACGATCCAGTCCTTGTAGAGCCACGCCGCGCCGAGCATCAGCACGAAGCCGGGCAACATGAACCCCAGCCCCGCAAGCAACCCGCCGATCCGTCCGCGCGCGACCATGCCGAGATGGACACACAGTTCGTGCGCCTCCGGCCCCGGCAAAATCTGCATCACCGCGAGCAGCCGATTGAAGCGCGCGGGGCTGATCCAGCGCTCTTCCTCGACGAGTGCGTGCCGCACCATCGCGATCTGCGCGACCGGGCCGCCGAACGCGAAAAAGCCGAAGCGGAGAAAACGCAGGAAGAGCTGAAACAATGAAAGCGGCGGCGGGGAAGGCTCGGTATTCGTCATGGCAAGCGCGCTCCTTGCCGCAAATGCGGCATCATGGAGCGGAACTTGGACAGCAAGCCGTCTGGACGGGCGTCCGCACGGCCCGTGCGGCGATACTTAGCATGGCCTCCGCACGATGGAACAAACTTTGCCTTTCAGCACCGTTGCGCGATCTTGTGATATAGGATAGGTAGGTACCCTATGTCGCACGCTCGCACCAACAAGGATCAATTGCTGGCCCGGACCCGCCGCATCGCGGGGCAAGTCGCCGCTATCGAGCGCGCCATCGCCGACGAGGCGGGGTGTGCGGCGATATTGCATCAGGTCGCTGGCGTGCGCGGGGCGATCGCTGGGCTGATGGACGAACTCGTCGCCGATCATCTCCAGTCGCACATCGTCGCACCCGGACTGTCGGATGCCGACCGCGCGCAAGGCGGCGACGAGTTGCTCGCAGTCATCCGCCGCTACACGAAATAGGGGACCATCCATGTCGCTCGACAGCGAAATCGACGCGCTGACCCACGACCATGTCTTTCTCGGCAAGCGGCACGACGAGAATGCCCGTCGCACGCTGTGGGTCGTCGCACTGACCGCCGCGATGATGGTCGGCGAGATTGCAGCGGGGCTCGCGTTCAACTCGATGGCGCTGCTCGCCGACGGCTTTCACATGGCGACCCACGCCGGGGCGCTCGGCATCGCGGCAATCGCTTATGCCTATGCGAAACGCCACGCCCATGGCCGCCGCTACAGCTTTGGCACCGGAAAGGTCGGCGACCTCGCCGGTTTTGCTTCGGCGCTCGTGCTCGGCATCGTCGCGTTGGGCATCGCATTCGAATCGGTAACGCGCCTGCTCGACCCGCGCCCCGTCGCCTTCACCGAAGCAACCATCATCGCGGTGATCGGGCTGGGCGTGAACATCGTCAGCGCGCTGCTGCTCGGGCATGGGCACGACCATGGGCACGGGCATGATCGCGGTCACGACCATCATCACGGCGACGCACATGCGCATGACCACGCCCCCCACCATCATGGCGAGCGCGACAATAATCTCCGCTCCGCCTATCTGCATGTCGTCGCCGACGCGCTGACCTCGGTGCTCGCGATCGCCGCGCTGCTCGGCGGCCGCTATCTCGGCTGGGTTTGGCTCGATCCGCTGATGGGAATCGTCGGGTCGATCGTCATCGCCGTCTGGGCGGTTTCGTTGATGCGCGACACCGGTGCGGTGCTGCTCGACGCAACCGACGCGGCGCTCGACGCCGAGATCCGCGCGCTGGTCGAAGGACCGGGCGATGCGACGATCACCGACCTTCACGTCTGGCGCGTCGGACCGGGTGCGCATTCGGCGATCATCAGCGTGGTCGGCGCGACCCGCGAAACCATCTGCCAGCGCGTCGCACCAGTTCGCGCGATCGAGCATCTGACCGTCGAAATACGCTAGAGGCGTCGCACCGCGCCCCTGTCGGTCATATTCGCAAAATCGCCCGACAACTTCCGCCGCAGCCGAGCATGATTGCCGAAAACCGCCAAAAAACTTGACTTTTTAACAGAATAGCCGCAATATATTCTTGCTAACGTCGCCTGCGACGGAATTTTGATGCCGATCGGCGGATACTTCCCTTCACACGCTACCAGCTCCGCCGGTGCTTTTGCCGGTGGATATTCCTGTTTTCGTGAAAGGAAACACCCCATGCCCATCGGCACCGTAAAATTCTTCAACAGCGACAAAGGCTATGGTTTCATCGCCAACGAAGATGGCTCGGGCGACAGCTTCGTCCACATCAGCGCCGTCGAGCGCGCAGGCATGTCGACGCTGAACAAGGAACAGCGCATTTCGTACGAGCTGGAAACCGACCAGCGCGGCAAGACTTCGGCTGTCAATCTTCAGCAGGCCTGAATGATATCCGGCCCGGCGCCTTTTCGAGGCCCGGGCCGGACCATTCGCCGATCGCCCGGCACCCAAGCTCGCGCAGCCACCCAAGGAACATCCTATGGATATGAACGAGCTTTTCTACCGGCACCAGATGGCCCTGATGGCCGTTGATCGCCCGCACGGCGCCAGCGCGCGCCATGCCGATTTCGATCTGCCCGGCCACTATGCCGACCGCATCGACGCCTATCGCGCTCGTCGCGGGATGAGCAAATACTTCCCCACAGCTTCGCGCTCCAAAGCGTCACCGGTCGTCGGCGCCTAACCGACCGATTCGATCTCGATTTGCGGCCAGCGTGCCGCCAGCCGCTGGGCCCAGCGTTCGTAGGGCCATGGGATCACCTCCTGGTCGAACCAGAAGAGCCGATTTCCCTCCAGATCATAGAGGTGCACTTCGTCGTCGCTATCCTCCTGCCGGACGATGCGAATTTTGCCGATCTGCGAAGGATGGATGCGACCCTCGTCGCCCCCGCTTGTCCCGATGCGCCCCTGCCACCAGACCAGATCGCCCGTCGCGGGATCGATGAAACTGCCGCGGTTCGGATTGGCGAACATGTTGAGCCCGGCGCCAAGCGCGACGAGCGCGCCGAATCCCTGCGCGAGCGGCACGAGCCAGGGGGCGCATTCGCGGCCGTCCTCGCTGCAATTTTCGGCGGGATCGATCGCCGATGCCGCCCCGAAAAAGATCAGGCCGAAGGCGAGCAGCAGCCACATTCGCCAGTCGGTCCGCGCGCTGCGCCGATAGGACGGGATCGCGGGGCTGGTCATGACACCAGTGTGACATGCGCCCCTCAACAAACGGCTAACGCCGCCTGCGGCGGCTGATCCCATAGATGGTGAAACATTTTGTTGGCGTTTCAGCGTATAAGAGGACCGCGATGCCCTCCGCGCGAATCGCGCGCGGCGGACGCGACGGAATTCGACATACGCATGAAGCCCGAACTGAACCTGAGCGCCCGTCCAAGCTGGCGCGACCCGGCGCCGGAAAAACCGGCGGGGCCGGGGCGTGCCTTTTGGGCGGCGATCGTTTCGGTGGTTGCAGTGGCCTGCCTCGCGCTGCTCCTGTCGAGCGGGCAGTTGCGGCCGCCCGCGGTCTTCGGACCGTACAGCGTCTCGGTGCCGCTCAATTTCAGAGCCTATGATCCCGCACGCTGGGCGATCATGAACGCCGAGGATTATGAGGCGGCGCTGAAGATCGACCCGACATTGCCCAATCCCGACAGCGTCGGTTATGGCGATGCCGCCGCATTGCCCCCCGCCGATCCCGCGCTGCTGCGCGAGGAAGCCTTCGTCGGGCCGCCCGCAAAGCCCTATGTTTTTCGGGGTGTTACCGCACTCGACCGCGAACGTGCGCATTATTGCCTGACCGCCGCCATCTATTACGAAGCCGCGTCCGAAACCGACGACGGGATGCGCGGCGTCGCGCAGACGGTGATCAACCGCGTCCGGCATCCGAGCTTTCCGAACACCGTATGCGGCGTCGTCTTCCAGGGATCGCAGCGCGCGGGCGTGTGCCAGTTCACCTTCAGCTGCGACGGCGCGATGGCGCGTGCGCCCGAACGGCGGAACTGGCTGCGCGCGAGCCGCATCGCATCGGCGGCTCTCAGCGGTTATGTCTTTCCCAAGGTCGGCCTCGCGACCCACTATCACACGCAGGCGATCTGGCCGCGCTGGGGCAAAAGCCTGGTGATGACCAATATCGTCGGCGCGCACATCTTTCACCGCTGGCGGGGGCGCTGGGGGATGCCCGATGCGTTCCGCGCGCCCTATCTGGGCCGCGAGCCCGTTCCGGGTCCCTATCTGCCGCTCGCGCAGCAACTGGCAATTCTGAAGGGCCAGGGGCTCGCTCCCGGCGCCGGCCCCGCGGCGATGCTGGCCGGTCCCGCCGCGCCGCTGCCCGATGTGGCGGCCGCGCCGCTGCCGGGTGCCATGGCTCCCGCAGCCCCTGTGGTCCCGCCGCCCGTCGCCGCGCCCGCCGCACCGACCTATGCCGATCCGCGGCTCAACCAGTCGGGGCAAGTCCGCGAGGAATTTCGCGGCAGCGGAGAGTGGAAACGCTGACGCTTTCAGCCTAGGCTGCCCGCACTACGACGGGAGGCCTCTATGGGACATGTCAAAGGCATCGGCGGGCTGTTTTTCCGGGCGCGCGACCCCGATGCACTCAACGCCTGGTATCGCGAGCGGCTGGGCATCGGCGCCGGCTGCAACGCCGACGATACGGGACCAGTCAACGAATGGGTGTGGAACGTCACCGCCGGGCCGGTGGTATTCAGCGCGTTCAAGGCCGACACCGACTATTTCGCCGCCGACCGGCAGCATATGCTGAACCTGCGCGTCGACGATCTCGACGCGGTGCTCGCTCCGTTCCGCGCCGCGGGGGACGAGGTGATTACCAAGGACGAATGGGACGATCCCGCGGTCGGCCGCTTTGCCAGGGTGCACGATCCCGAAGGCAATCCGATCGAACTTTGGGAACCGCCGAAGAGCTGATGTTCTTTATCGGGCTAACGCCAGACGCGGCACCGGCTCGCTCCCCCACCGCCTTTCGACGCCACGCGTCGTCGTCGGGCGGTGGGGGAGCGGGCCGGTGCCGCTTTCGCCGTCAGGCGAAGAGAATCAGCGCCCCTGGCTGCGCCAGCGCTTGACGACGCGCTCGAGGATTTCGGCCTCGCCGCCGGTTTCACGCCACAGCTTGGAGAAGAGCGGGTCGCTCGACGCCGGCCGTTTTTCTTCTTCGAGCGTGTCGAGATAGACGCGGATCGGAATCGACACGCCCTCGCCGCAGACGATGCACTCGCGGTTGCGCAGCGCGGGGATCGAATCGATGAAACCGCGCGCGCCTTCGGGCATCGCGGCCTTCACGAAATGCTGATCGCGCTCGTTGTTGAGGCGCATCGAAATGATCGTGCCGCACTGCGACAGCACGCCTTCGGCCAGATCCGACGGACGCTGGGTGATCAGACCGAGCGACACACCATATTTGCGGCCTTCCTTAGCGATGCGTTCGAGCACCTTGCGGACCGCCTGTCCCTGCCCGATGTCCTTGGCGGGGATGTAGCGGTGCGCTTCCTCGCAAACGAGCAGGATCGGGCGCTGCGGCTCTCCGCGCGACCAGATCGCATAGTCGAAGGTCAGGCGCGACAGCACCGCGACGACGACGCTGGTGATGTCCGAAGGGACACCCGACACGTCGATGATCGAGATCGGCCGGCCGTCCGACGGCAGGCGGAAAATCTTGCCGATGAAGTTCGCCATCGTGTCGGCGACGAGCATCCCCGAGAACATGAAATTATAGCGCGGGTCGGCGCGCATTTCCTCGATCTTGCCCTTGATGCGCATGAACGGCGCGCTCGACGTCGCCTTGTCGAGTTTGCCCATCTCGTTCGTCAGGATGCTGAGCAGGTCCGACAGGAGATAGGGGATCGGTGAATCGACCGTGAGTTTGGTCATGCCTTCGGCGAGCCGGCTCTTCTGGCGTGCCTGGAGCAGGCATTTGGCGAGCACGTCGCAATCGCTCTGGCGGTCGCGGCCTTCGCTCGTCACGAACACTTCGCAATGCTCTTCGAAATTCATCAGCCAATAGGGCATCGCGAGGTTGTCGACGTCGAACAACGCGCCGATCCCCTTGAACGCCGCCGAATATTCGCCGTGCGGATCGATCATCAGGATGTGGCCCTGCGGTGCCATTTCGCAAATCTTGTGCAGGATCAGCGCCGCGCTGGTCGACTTGCCCGTACCGGTCGATCCGAGCAGCGCGAAATGCTTGCCCAGCATCGCGTCGATATACAGCGATCCGCGAATATCCTTGGTCGGATAGACGGTGCCGACCTCGACATGCGCGCGCTCGTCGGCGGCGTAGATCTGCTTCAGGTCGGGGCTGGTCGCGGCAAAGACCTGGCTGCCCGGAATCGGGTAGCGCGTGACGCCGCGCCGGAAATTATGGATGCGGCCGGTAATCTTTTCCTCTTCGCCTTCGCCGAGGAAGTCGATCGTCGCGACGATCAGTCCTTCGCCGCGTTCGTGCAATTGCTGGTCGCGGATGCTGGCGATCAGCCAGATATTGCCGACGCGGACCTTGACCTGCGCGCCGACCTGCCCCGCCATCGCCACCGCGGCATCGGCAGACGACGCCAGCCTGGCGATTGTCCCGGCGTCGAGCAGGATGCGCGACGCCGATCCAGAAATATCGATCACTTCGCCGATCATCAGGTCGTCGCGATGATGGTTGATCGCCGGCGCGACCGGTGCCGCGACGCCGCCGCCGGCAAGCCGCACATGCTGTGCCGCCGTCGAATCCCCGGCGCTGAATCCGCCCTGCATGTCCATTAATTCGCCCCCGCCTCTATCATGGTCCCGGACACCGGTATCGCAGACGAGGGTAAATAGGCTGTGAACTTAAGGTCGCGCGGCGCTTTTAGCGGCGGCGGAAGATCGCCGACGCGCCGTAACCGAGCACGAGCGAAAGCAGCACCGCGGACAGACCGTAAAGAAAGCCGTGGCGCTGCGCCGCGAGCGCGACGAAGCGTTCGAAACCCGCCTTGCGGATCTGGACATCGCGCGAGGCGACCGCGAGCACGCGGCCGCGGCTGATCAGATAGGTTTCGGCGCGATAGGTACCGACGGGAACACGCGCCGGCACGGGGATGCGCGCGCGATAGAGCACGCCTTCGGTGATCTCGACCGCCGCCGGATTTTCATAGAACAACCCGATCCGGCGGTAGAGCTCGCTGAGCCCCGCCTCGAAGCGTTCGAGTTTCTTCGCTTCGGAAAAGCCGCTCGGCGACATCGACAGGTTCGCGAGGCCGAGCTCGAAAATCGCCGCCGTCCGCTCGTCGACCAGCTTGTCGATCGGCCGCGACGATCCGATCGCGTAAAAACCGGGGGAGGTCCGCAGCCGCAGGCTGTTCGCATTGACCCAGATACCCGCGACGCGCCGTTTTTCGCGCACGATGATCGGCCGCACCGGCCCCTTCAGCACCACGACGATGTCGGCGCGGTCGTCGGGCAGACGCTGGCCGGGATAGAGGATCGCGCCGAACAGCAGCAATTCCTCACCGGTAAAGCTGTACTGGATGTCGATCGCGCGGCTCGACACGTCCGGCACCAGCCGCGGGTCGGCCGCGTGCGCTGCCGCGGGCAGGAACAGCGCCGCCAGCCACAGGATCAAGGCGCCGCCGCGCGTCATTGCACCGTGTAGATTTCTTCGGGACGAATGAAGAGATCGACCCCCATACGCAGCGCAACGAGCAGCACGATCGCCGCGAGCGCCATGCGCAGATATTCGGGCTTTACCTTTTGCGCGAAGCGCGCGCCGAATTGCGCGCCGATGACGCTGCCGAGCAGCAGAAGCCCCGCGAGCACGATATCAACCGCACCGGTGGTCAGCGCGTGGACCATCGTCGTCGCGATCGTCACGAACAGGATCTGGAACAGCGACGTGCCGACGACGACCTGCGTCCCCATGCCGAGCAGATAGAGCATCGCAGGCACCATGATGAAGCCGCCGCCGACACCCAGCAGCATCGTCAGCACACCCCCGACCAGGCCGAGCAGCAGTGGCGCGAGCGGCGAAATATAGAGGCCCGACCGATAGAAACGCCAGCGCATCGGCAGGTTCGCGACCATCGGATGATGGCGCCGCTTGCGCGCGGGCGCCGGCAATCCGGCTTGCGCGGCGCGGTAGCTGCCCCACGCCTCGCGCCCCATGAAGGTGCCGACGATTCCGAGCAGCGCGACGTAGAGGATGTTGATCACCGTATCGATCTGGCCCCAGGCGGTGAGGAGTTCGAATAGCCCCGCACCGATCAGCGAGCCGAGCAAGCCGCCCGCAACGAGCACACCGCCCATGCGCAGGTCGACACCGCCGCGCTCGAGATGCGCCATCACCCCTGACACGCTCGCGCCCGTCACCTGCGTCGCCGCCGATGCCGCCGCGACCGTTGGCGGAATGCCGTAAAAGATGAGCAAGGGCGTGGTCAGGAAGCCGCCGCCGACGCCGAACATCCCCGACAGGAAACCGACCCCGCCGCCCAGCAGGATGATGACCAGCGCGTTGACCGACAGATTGGCAACTGGGAGGTAAAGGTCCATGGGCTCCGACGAACGTCCGCGGCGCCGGAAGAGCGCCGATTCCAAGGACCCTAGACCATTTTTGCGGGGTGGGGAATCGGCTGTCGCGGCTTATTTGACGCCGGATCAGAAGTCAGCGGCGAGGGTCAGGGCAAGACCGCTTTCGGGGCGCGCGTCGCCCGCGATCCGCTGGCGCCAGTCGAGCGCGATGCGGCCGCCCTCGCCCACTTGTGGCAGGCGCAACGTGAGCCGCGGACCGACATCGACACGCGCCGCGCCCGGCTGCACCGCCCCCGCGGCCAGCGCGCCGAGCCGCAGCGGCGTGGTTTCGTCGGGTCCAAGGCGCCGATCGACGACAATCGCACCGTCGGCAAATCCGTCGCGCCGCCGCGTCCCGACGACGCCCGCCTGCGCATAGGCGTCGAGGCGAAAACCGGCGGGCAGCGCGACCCCGGACACCCCGCCGCTCGCCATCGCGGCCAGCGCGGTGCGCCCCTCCTTCCCCGCCGCGACACGCTGCTCGATCGCGACGTCGACAGGCAGATGCGCGAGCGGCGCAAAGGCGAGCCCGAACGCGATCTCGCGCTGCTCGGGCCGCTGGACCGCGATCGTTGCGCGGCCATAGGCGCGTGCCCGACCCGTCTCGCCAAAGCCATAGGCGAGGCGCAGCCCGGCCTGACTCCCGCCAAGCTGGCTCGCCGCGCCAATCGCGTCGGACGCATTCCCCGCCCCTTCGCGCAGATAAAGCCAGCCACCGAGCGACCAGTTCGAAAGCTGCCGCCGGATCCAGAAGGGTTTTCCCTGCCCCGGATCGGCGCGCACCGCGGGGGCGAACGGGAAGAACGCGCCGCCGGTTGCTACAGCGGAGCGCGCAGCACCGCCGGGCGCCGGGGGCAACAACCGCGCCATCAGTGCGAGGCGAAGGCTATGGCGATCGGCGCTCAAGCCGCCTGAGACGGCTTCATCGCCAACCGGCGCGGGCGCGCCAACGATTTGGGGCGCCGGCACCGAAATCGCAGCCGGTCGCGTCGTCGCCACCGCCCGCGCTCCAGATATTCGAGGCTGGCCCTGCGGATCGGCGGAACTGACCGCAAAGGATGAAGGCAGCGTCCATGGCACCGTCGGCGCATCGGGGGGCAACGACAAGGCGGGATTCCATAACATCATAACCCGCAGGATGATCCAGCCACCGATGCACAGCAGCAGGAAGCGCAGCGCCGGCGCATCGCGGCGCGCGTCGGCACGGCGGACCATCATCGCGCCGCCACCCGCGCAAAGGCGTCGCCGGGCGCACCCTCATTGTCCACATGCTCGGTCTTGTCCCAGACGACCTCGCCCGACCGCAGCATCCGCCAGTAAAGCATCACCGCGCGCCGAGCGGCGAGCATCGCGATCACATTGGCGACGAACGCGCGCGGCAGCGCCAGCGCCGCTTCGCGCCAGCCGTACCAGCGCGCCGTGAAGCGGGCGCGGATCGCCATGCGCCAGCCCAGCAGCATCGCGTTGAACGCCAGCAGCAATCGCATGGCATCGCCGAGCGGGACTGCCGTCCAGCCCAGCAGTTCCTGACCCGCCCAGCCGATCGCCGTGACGATCAGCCCGGCATAAGCGGCGAGCAGGACAAGCGCGGCGAGCGGGGCGCGGCGATCGCGCCACAACATCCAGCGCGCCAGCCAGGCGCGACCGGAAGAAAGCCCGTCCCCGGGCTGCCGTGATCCCGGCCAGCCGAGATGATCCCAACCCGCCAGCGCGATCCCGGCGACCCAGCGCGCCTTCTGCTTCACCGCGGCATCAACCACGCCGGGAAAGGTACCGCGTGATACGATCCGGTCGCCACCGGGCCCGATCGCTTCGACAAAACGCGCGCCGAGGCCATAGGCGCCGATCACCATGCCGACCTCATAATCCTCGGTCAGGCTGTCGCAGCGAAAGGGATCGCCGCCGCGCTCGATCGCCAGCAGCGCAAGCGCGGTGCGCGTCAGCGCGCAGCCGACCCCCGCCGACGGCAGCGGCATGCCGAGGCGCGAGCGAACGACGAGTTCCTTGCCATGCGCTTCGGCAAACTCGTCGCCATAATGCCCGCCGATCCAGCGCGCGCTGCGCGCAACGAGCGGCACGACGGGGATTTGCACCATCGCATTTTCGCCGAGGTAACGGCGATACAGCGCCAGTTCGCCGGGATGGACATGATCTTCGGCATCGTGGAGGACGACGGCGGCAAAGCGCATGCTCTCCGCGCGCTCGTCCTCGCCCAGCGCCGCCCACAACCGGTTGAGATTATCGCCCTTGGTCGTCGGCCCGTTTCGCGCCCCGATGACGAGCCGCAGCCGCCGGTCGCGAGCGATCAGCGGCGAGACCGCAAAGAGCGTCGCGGCGTCGTTGGGATAGCAACCGACATAGAGGCGCACATCCTCGCCCTCCCACGCAGCAAGCGTACGGCGCAACATTGCGGGCAGCACCGCGGCCTCGTCCCATGCGGGTACAAAGACCGCGAACCGGCCATCGAGCGGCGGCGTATCGACGGAATCAGATGGGCGGCCGCGGCGTGTCGCCAGCCACAATGCATCGAAGAGCAGGTCGTCGAGCCCGATCAGCAGGATCCCGACCGACGCGAACAGCATCAGTTCGTGACCGGCCCCGAGCACCAGCCATTCCAGCCATGCGGTCGACAGCTCCACCCTGCTAGCCCACCCCCACCGGTGACGTGACGTCATCCAAGCCGATAGTGCTAATGACCGAAGTGAATTTGTAAAGCGGGGTGGCCGTCGTTAGTTAAGCTGCCCGTCCCGGAACGAACCAAGGAATGATTTCACCCATGAGCCGCGATTTTCCGCCCCGTTCCGCGCTACGCGATTTCCTCGAGAGCGAAAGCGCAGGCGGCATGCTGCTCATTTTTGCAGCCATTTTGGCGATGATTGTCGCCAATTCGCCGTTCGGGACGCTGTATCACGACGCGATTCATGCCGAAACGGGGCCCGTCCTGACCGACAAGCTCGGACCGATGACGGTGCACCTGTGGATCAACGACGGGTTGATGGCGATTTTCTTCCTGCTCGTCGGGCTGGAGATCAAACGCGAGTTCGTCGACGGGCGGCTTGCAAGCTGGGACCGGCGGCGGCTGCCCTTCATCGCGGCGGCGGCAGGGATGGCGGTGCCCGCGGTCCTCTATATGGGGTTTGCAGGCGGCACACCCGGCCTCGCGCAGGGGTGGGCGATCCCCGCCGCGACCGACATCGCCTTTGCGATGGGCGTGCTCGCGCTGCTCGGCAAGCGCGCGCCGACCTCGCTCAAGCTGTTCCTCGTCACCGTTGCGATCGTCGACGACATGGGCGCGGTGGCGATCATCGCGCTGTTCTATACCGCCAAGATCAACCTCATCGCGCTCGCCGCGGCCGCGATCATTCTCGGCCTGATGTTCGCGATGGGACGGATGCGGGTGAAGAGCCTGCCGCTCTACCTCCTGATGTTCGCCTTCCTCTGGTACGCGATGCTCTTGTCGGGCGTGCATGCCACGATCGCCGGGGTGCTCGCGGCGATGGCGATCCCGTTCGACCGCACGCCGGGCGCGCCCGACAGCGCGACCTCGCCGCTCCACCGGCTTGAGCACGGTCTCCATCCGTGGGTCGCCTTTGCGATCGTGCCGCTCTTCGGCTTTGCCAATGCCGGGGTCGATATCCGCGGGATCGGGACCGACCAGCTTTTCGCACCGCTACCGCTCGGCATCGCCGCGGGGTTGTTCCTCGGCAAGCAGATCGGCATTTTCGGCAGCGTCTGGCTGTCGGTCAAGCTCGGCATCGCGGGCAAATTGCGCGGCGCGACCTGGCTGCAAGTTTATGGCGTCGCGATGCTGTGCGGTATCGGTTTCACGATGAGCCTGTTCATCGGTGGCCTCGCCTTTCCGGGCGATGCACTGCTCGTCGAAGAAGCGAAGATCGGCATATTGATGGGGTCGCTCGCGGCGGCGCTCGCGGGATTTGCCGTGCTGCGCTTCGCACCGCCGCATCCCGAACATGGGGCGGTCGAAAGCGCGTCCGATGCCGAGATCGCCGCCGACGGCGATGTGCGTGACACCTCCGAAACGCGGGCTATGGCGGACTGATGCGCAAATTCGCCATCCTGTCGCTGGTTGCCGCCCTGTCGGGCTGTGCTGCAACCGAAACAAAAACGCCGCCGAAGCCTGGGGTCGCGACGCTCGACGTGCGCCGCACCGCCGCCTCGACCAAAGCGCTGGACGAGATTGCGGCCGCCTATCTACGCTTGACGCTCGAAATCGGGACGCACGAGGCGGGTTATATCGACGCCTATTACGGTCCGCCCGAACTCAAGACCGCCGCCGAAGCCGCGCCGCGCGACAAGGCTGCATTACTCATCGCGACGCGCGACCTGATGGCACAGATCGACCTCGCAGCGCGGCGCATGCCCGACCCGCTCGAACGCCGCCGCGCAACTTTCCTGCGCGCCCAGCTCCGCGCCGCCGAGACGCGGCTGATGATGATGCAGGGCACGCGCTTCGCCTTCGCCGACGAGGCCGAAAGGCTGTTCGGGGTACGACCGCGACTGAAGCCGCTCGCGAGCTATGATGTGGAACTCGCAAAAATCGAGGCGCTCGTCCCCGGCGAGGGTCCGCTCGCCGACCGCGTCGAGGCCTCGCTCGACGCCTTTACCATCCCGAAGGAGCGGCTGCAAAAGACCTTCGACGCCGCAATCGCGCGCTGCCGCGGGCGCAGCATGGCGCATATCCCGATGCCCGAAGGCGAGAGCTTCCGGCTCGAATTCGTCACCGGCAAGAGCTGGAGCGGCTATAATTATTATCAGGGCGGCTATCACAGCCTGATCCAGGTCAACACCGACCTGCCGATCCGCCTGTCGCGTGCGCTCGATCTAGGCTGTCACGAGGGCTATCCGGGCCATCACCTGCTCAACATGAAGCTTGAGGAAAAGCTGGTGAAGGAACGCGGCTGGAGCGAGTTCAGCGTCTATCCGCTCTACAGTCCGCAGAGCCTGATCGCCGAAGGCAGCGCCAATTACGGCATCGACCTCGCTTTCCCCGAAAGCAGCAAGGCCGACACCGAGCGCGACATATTGATGCCGATCGCCGAGATCGCGGTGCCGTCCGACGATCGTTACTGGCAGTTGCTCGCTGCGATCAAGCGCGCATCGGGGGCGCGGCTGACGATCGCGCAGCAATATCTCGACGGCGAGATCGACCGTCCAACCGCGGTCGCGCTGACCCAGAAATATCTGCTCGTCTCGGCGAAGCGCGCCGAACAGTCGGTGAGCTTCACCGACCAGTATCGCAGCTATGTGATCAACTACGGCCTCGGCGAGACGATGGTGCGTGCATGGGTCGAACGCGGCAAACCGTCGCGCGACGAGATGTGGCGGCGCATGGCAAGGATCGTCAGCGAACCGACGCTGCCTGCGGATTTGCTGGGCCGGTGACGCGCGAGGCGGCGGATTACTCCGCCGCCATCGCCATTTCCACACGCTGCGGGCCGCGGATGACGCCGCCCGGCGTCGGGCCCTGCATTTCGCCATCCTTGAACGTCACCACACCCGACTTCACCGTCGCGACATAGCCGTCGGCCTTTTGCAGCAGGCGCTTGCCGCCCGCGGGAAGGTCGAACGCGAGCCAGGGCTTGCCGAGCTTGATCGCATCCATGTCGATGACGTTCAAATCGGCAAGATAGCCCGGCGCGAGCACCCCGCGATCTTCGAGGCCATAGAGCAACGCGGTATCGCGGCACTGGCGCTTCACCGCATGTTCGAGCGCGATGCGATGGCCTTTGCGATCGCGCACCCAGTGCTGGAGCATGAAGGTCGGCGAAGCGGCGTCGCAGATCGTCCCGCAATGCGCGCCGCCGTCTGACAGGCTGTTCACCGTGTCGTCCGACGCCTGCAGATCCTCGAGGAAATTGAGGTTGCCGTCGCGGTAATTCAAAATCGGGAAATAGATGAAGCCCTTGCCGTCGTCCTTCATCAGCAGGTCATAGGCATATTCGGCCGGCGAGACGCCCGCCGCCGCGGCGCGGCCCGCGATGCTCTCGTCCATCTTCGGCTCATAGTTGAAATCGGGGTCCATTTCGAACTGCACCGGCCAGCCCAAGGCGACGACCTTGAGGAAGTCGATGATGTCGCTTTCGGGCCAGATATTGTCCTCTTCGATCATCCGCGCCTTGAACGCGGGGTCTTTCAGCTTCGCGAGCTGCTGCTCCCATGGCAGGTCGATGATCTCGTTCCACGCGGGCTTGAAACGGAACGGATGCACCGTCCCCTGCCACGCCATGATCACGCCGTTGCCGCGCAGCGCGATCTGCGCGACGATGTTCGCGCCGGTCGCGTTCTGCTTGCGCATCTCCGAAATCTGCTCTTCGAGCGGCAGTTCCTTGGCGATCGACTGGAGCGCGGCAAAGGTCACCGGCAGCCCGGTCTCGCGGCTCAAATCGCCCATCCACTGAAACTCGTTCCATTCGCGCTTCATGTCGCTCGCCATTTCGAACACGCCGTAACCGACGCGCCCCATTGCGCGGCCGATCGCGATCAGCTCTTCGGCGGTCGCGGTGGTGCCGGGGACGAGTTCGCCGTCGATCGACTTATGAAGCACGGTGCGGCTGGTCGAGAAGCCGAGCGCGCCGGCACGCACGCCTTCCTCGACGATGCGCGACATTTCAGCGATATCTTCGTCGGTCGGGATCGCGCCGGGCTTTTCGCGGTCGCCGAGCACATAGGCGCGCACCGCGCCGTGCGGGACGTGGCACGCGACATCGACGGTGCGCGGCAGCCGTTCGAGCGCATCCATATATTCGGGGAAGGTTTCCCAGTCCCACGACATGCCCTCGGCAAGCGCGGTGCCGGGAATATCCTCGACACCCTCCATCAGCGAAATCAGCCAGTCGTGGCGGTCGGGCTTGGCGGGGGCAAAGCCGACGCCGCAATTGCCCATGACGACGGTGGTGACGCCGTGCCAGCTCGACGGCGCCATTTCGGCATCCCACGTCGCCTGCCCGTCATAATGGGTGTGGACGTCGACGAAGCCCGGGGTAACGACCTTGCCGCTCGCGTCGATTTCGTCGCGGCCCGCGCCGAGATTATCGCCGACCGCTACGATGCGGTCGCCATCGATCGCGATATCCGCCACGAAAGGCTGTCCGCCCGAACCATCGACGACGGTGCCGCCGCGAATCACCAGATCATGCATGTCCGCTCTCCCAAGCTTTTTGGCCAGATTTTTTAGTTTCAGGCGAAAACCTATCATCAAAATCGCGATATGCAAATAAGCGCGCGGGGTGCGCGACAAGGCGCTATGGTGGCGCCACAAAATCATTGGGAGTCGATGCCATGATCCGCCCGCTTACACTCGCCCTGATCCTTGCCGTTTCGGCGACTCCGCTCGCCGCCAAACAGGCCGTCGCCCCCGGCTATAAGGCCGCGCTTGCCGATCCCGCGCGACCCGCCGCCGACCGGACCCGTGACGCCGCACGCAAGCCCGCCGAGCTGCTCGCCTTTGCGCAGATCAAGCCCGGCCAGAAGGTCGGCGACTATGTGATGGGCGGTGGGTACGTCACCCGCCTGCTCGCCGCCGCGGTCGGCCCGTCGGGCAAGGTCTATGGTTTCCAGCCCGCCGAATTCATCGCGTTCAAGAAACAATATGGCGACGATCAGGCCGCGGTCGATGCCGCCTATGTCAATGTCGACGCCGTCGCCGGTCCGTTCGCGGCACCCGCCTTTCCCGAACCGCTCGACACGATCATCACGGTGCAGAATTTCCACGATCTGTATTTGAAGCCCTTCCCCGCGGGCACAGGCGACAAGGCGAGCGCAGCGCTGTTCGCGGCGCTGAAGCCCGGCGGCACGCTGGTCGTTGTCGATCACGCCGCGGCAAAGGGCACCGGTACGACCTTGTCGGACAGCCTCCATCGGATCGACAAGGATGCGGTCGTCGCGGCGCTCACCAAAGCGGGCTTCACGCTTGAAGCGTCGAGCAATCTCTATAAACGCGGCGACGATCCGCACACCGCCAACGTCTTTGACGCGGCGATCCGCGGCAAGACCGACCAGTTCACCCTGCGCTTCCGCAAACCGAAATAAGGACCAAGATGGCCGACGAAGATTATGTCTATGACGAGGCGAGCGGCGAATGGATGTCCGCCGGCGATATCGCGGCGCGCGATGCCGCCGCGGCCGCGGGTCCCGAGGTGCGCGACGCGGTCGGCAATTTGCTCGCCGACGGTGACTCGGTCGTGCTGGTCAAGGATCTGACCGTCAAGGGCGCGGGGCAGACGCTGAAGGTCGGCACTGTCATCAAGTCGATCCGCCTGACCGGTGACGCGCAGGAAATCGACTGCCGGTTTGAAGGGATCAAGGGGCTGGTTCTGCGGGCGGAGTTTGTTCGCAAGCGCTAATCGCGGCCTTCGCCCGCCGGTTGTCGCCTGTCAGGGACGCAACTGCTGTCGAGATACCAGTGGGTCCCCTCGAAATGATGCGCGGGACCGTCGTCGCGCCAATATTGGTGGCGCAGTTTGACCGAACTGCGCACCGAAGTCTTCATGCCTGGCGTTGCGATGCTGAAAGTGCAGTTGGCACGGTTGCGTTCGGTACCCGTAAAGGCGCAGCGAAGATTGCTCAGCCGATATTCGGGTGTCGGAGTGTGGTTGGTCAACGCTCCTTCCTCGTCATATTCGGGGCGATAGTCGGGCGCGCGGACCTGGTCGTGTATCGCGCATGACAGAGAGAGTTCCTCGCTTCCCGGCAAATCACATGCAGGCGGGTTGTCGCGGTAATATTGGTTCTGCCGATGATCCTTTGCAGCATAAAAACCGCAGCGCTCGATCGGCCGCGATGCCGCGAGGGACGCTCCGGGCTGAACCGGGCCGCAAGCCGTCGACAAGACCAACGGCCCGAGGATAAGCAAGCCGGCCCGTCCGGGCATCACCCCAGCGTCCCCTTTCGCGGCCCCATAAATCCGAAGAGGAAGGCAGCGACTTTGCGGATCTGTATTTCTTCTGCGCCTTCGGTGATGCGGTATCTTCG
>JAIUPN010000011.1 GCA_020160755.1 Pseudomonadota bacterium | reverse complement strand
ACCATGGGGCTTTTTATTCAACCCAACTGGCCCCTTTTTAAACCGGTGCCTGGCCCGTTTTTATCCCGGTGTTGACACCTGATTGGTCTGGCCGGCGTTCTGGCGGAAGGTGATGAAGGCCGGCTGGCCGTTGCCAACGCCGTTCGTCACGACATAGGCCGGGTTCGCAAAGGCCAGATAGCCCCGGTGGTTCCACGGCCGGTCCTTCGGATCGATCTCGTAGATGCCGTCCTGATGCGCGATCTCGGCGTTGAAGATGGCGTGGCCGCGACCGTCGGCGAAGGACAGGCCGCCCGCGACGCTGCCTGAATAGTTGAAGCCGTCGCCCTTGTCGGTGACGCCGATGTCGCCCGTGATCCGCAGCCCCTCCATCTTCTTGTTGAGGACGAAGTTGACGACGCCGGTGACGGCGTCCGAACCATAGGCCGACGATGCGCCGCCGGTGACGACCTCGACGCGATCGACCAGCGCCTGCGGGATCGTGTTGATGTCGACCCAGCCGAAGATTGTCGAACCGACCGAACGGCGACCATCGACGAGGACGAGCACGCGGCTTTCGCCGAGGTTGCGCATGTTGAGCGCGTTGATGCCTGCGGAACCGTTCGAGATGTTGAGGCGCGAGTTGGCGGGCTTCGTCGAGCCGGCGAGTTGCGGCAACTGGTTAACGAAGTCGGCGATGTTGTTCGACGGCGAGGTGTTCTGGATATCCTGCTGCGTCAGCACGACGAGCGGGGTCGGGGCCTGGAAGCCGTCGCGCGCGACGCGCGATCCGGTGACGATGATCTGGTCGCCGGGCGCCGCTTCGACATTTTCGGTCGTCGCGGTCGCCGCATCCTGCGCCAGCGCCGGTGCGCTATGGACCAGCGCGATGGCGGTCATGGCCGCGCCGAGGCGGGCCTTGCGGCTCAGCGGCAGGCGAATTTGTTCACGATTACGCATGTTATGCAGTCCCCTTTTTATTCCCGGGAGATAAGCCGCACGCCGCCCGAGGCGTACCCCGGCGCAGCGCCGGGTTGGCTTACCCTCTTGTCCCACCTGACTGTTCCGGCGGATGTCTGGCTCCGCCTTCGTATGTTTTATGATATCCGTCTACGGCCCTGCTATCGCGACGGCCGAAGCGCGCGGACAGCCGGTTCCATGACAGTGAGGTTACAGGGTGGCGACAGCAGGTCAACAGCTAGGCTAATAACCTGAATATATGGATATATAGCTCAAGGGAATGGAGACGCGTCAGCGAGCCAAATCGGGCGCGGATAGCTTGCAGTTATAGGGCGCCGCGTGCTTGTTATGGCATGGCCGCCCGCCCGTGCGATAGGCTGGGCTTTCGTCCATCCCCATTCCTTGTCGGAGAGACATGTTGATCCAGCGCCGTGCGTTCCTGCTGGCTTCCGCCGCGCTCGTTGCGATGCCCGGAAGCCTTTTGGCGAAACCCCGCGTCAGGGGTGCGGCGCGTGCCGTCCGGCTGTCGGGCGCGCGCGCGCCGGTCGAGGTGATCGAAGACGAGCTGGGCGTGCCCCACGTCCGCGCGGCGTCGTTGCACGACGCCTTCTTCGGGCAGGGCTATCTGGTCGCGCGCGATCGCCTGTACCAGATCGATATGGAACATCGCCGCGACATGGGGCGGATGGCCGAAGCCTTCGGCCCGCGTTTCGCCGCCGCCGACAAGGCGGCGCGGCTGTTCCTTTATCGCGGCGACGTCGAAGCCGAGCTGGCGGCGCTGCCGCCCGATGTGCTCGAATGCGCGCGCGGCTATGTCGCCGGGGTGAACGCGCGGATCGACGAACTGGCGGCCGATCCCGCAGCGCTGCCGCTCGAATATGGCATCCTCGGGATCAGCCCGCTGCGATGGGATATCGCCGACTTCGTGCGCAATCGCGGGATCGGCATGGGCGACGCCGACGACGAGGTGCGCCGGGCGCAGCTCCAGGCGCGCGGCCTGCTCGAAGCCGACGAGCTGATGTCACCTCTGCGTCCCGCCTGGTCCTTCACCATTCCCGAAGGGCTCGACTGTGCGGCGGTGAGCGAAGCCGATCTCGGCATCCTCGATCCGGCAAATCGTCCGACCGCCTTCGATCCCATTCAGGAAGCGCAATTCGACGCCGAAGGGCGCCGCGCCGACCGCTTCGCGCTGGGCAGCAATGCGTGGACCATCTCGCCGTCGCGCAGCGCGACGGGGCGGCCGATCCTCGCCAACGACCCGCATCTCGGCATCGGACGTGCCAGCCCGCGCCATATGTGCCACCTCTCGGCACCGGGTCTCGACGTCATCGGCGCGGGCGCGCCGGGGCTGCCCGGCATCATGCAGGGACACACCGATCGCTTCGCCTTCGGGCGCACCAATTTCCACATCGACCAGACCGACCTGTTCGTCCTGCGCACCAAAGAAGGCGACCCCGGCCGATACTGGCACAAGGGCGAGTGGAAGGCGTTCGAGACCTTCGAGGACGAGATCCTCGTCAAAGGCGCGCCGAGCGAGCGCGTGACGCTGCGTTATGCCGCGGGCCGCCCGATCGTGTCGCAGGACGTCGCGCGCAACCGCGCCGTCGCCTTTGCCACGGTCAGCATGCTGCCCGGCGCGAACCAGCGTTTCGCGATCATCGCGATCAACCTGTCGAAGGACTGGGCGTCGCTCCGGCAGGCGTGCAAGCTGCACGTGTCGCCGACCAATCTCCATTATGCCGACATCGACGGTAACACCGGCTGGCAGACGATCGGTTTCACGCCGCGCCGGCCGAAGCACGACGGGCTGTTCCCCGCGCCGGGCGACGGCGATTTCGACTGGACGGGGATCCTTGCCGTCGAAGACATGCCGTATGTCTATAATCCGCGCGAAGGCTGGTTCGCGTCGGCGAATCAGATGAACCTGCCCGCGGGCTATCCGTATCGCGAGCGCGTCATCAGTTTCAGCTGGAGCGATCCCTTCCGCTATGATCGCATCGCCGAGGTGCTGCGCAATCAGCCGAAGCACCGGATCGAGGACAGCGTCGCGCTCCAGCACGACGTCCAGTCGCTTCCCGCGCGCGCGCTGCTGAAACTCCTGCCCGCCACCCCCTCGGCCGACGCCGCGCCGGCGGCCGCGCTGCTCCGGCGGTGGGACTGCGGGATCGAGGCGGACAGCGCCGCCGCGCTGCTCTATGAAATGGTGATGCCGGCGCTGTCGACGGCCTTCTATGACCGGATCGTGCCCACGGCGGCGCGCGACCTGATCGCGTCGGTCAACCTGTCCGAAATGCTGCGCATCCTCGCCTCGCCCGACAAACGGCTGGGCGACGATCCCGCCGCGGCGCGCGATGCGCTGGTCGACGGCGCGCTTGCCGCGGGGTGGAAAAAGGCGGTCGAGCTCGGCGGTGCCGATCCCGCAGGCTGGAAATGGGGCGACCTGCACCGTGTGACGATCGCGCATCCGCTGTCGGCGTCGCACCGCGCGATCGCCGCCGCCTTCCCGAATATCGCGGGCGGCCGGTCGGGCGGCGACGGAACGACGCCGATGGCGCGCGGTTTCAACGCCAAACGCAGCTTCGACGTGTCGCACGGCGCGAGCTATCTCTTCGTCGCCGACGTCGGCGCGTGGGACAACAGCCGCTTCCTGCTGCTGCCCGGCCAGTCCGCCGATCCGCGATCGCCGCACTACCGCGACTTCTACCCCAAATGGCTCGCGGGGGCGATGCAGCCCTTGTGGTTCAGCAAGGCGGCGGTCGAACGGTACGCCGCGACGCGGCTCACGCTGACGCCCGCCGCCGACTGATTTATAGCGCTTCGGCGATCGCGACGAGCGCGCGGTCGACCGCGGCGGTGGCCTGCGCGGCGTCATCGTCGGGCATGTCGTTCGCGAGCGCCGAGAAGATCAGCGTCTTGCCGCTGCGGGTCGTCAGATAACCCGACAGCGCGCGCGACGCGTTGAGCGATCCGGTCTTCGCGAACAGCTTTCCTTCGAGGATCGTGCCCTTGAAACGGTTCTGCAACGTGCCGTCGCGCCCCGCGATGGGTAGCGTCGCGCGCCACGCCATGTTCCACGGCTGGCGCGCGATCCAGGTCAGCAACCCGACGGCGGCGCGGGGCGTGATGCGGTTATAGCTCGACATGCCCGACCCGTCCGAAAAGTCATAACCGGTCCGGGGCAAACCCGCTTCGGTCATCACCTTGTGCATCACGGCCTGCCCGTCGGCGATCGAGCCGCTGCCGGCATTGCGTGCGACGCGGCGCAACATCAGTTCGGTGTGGAGATTCTGGCTCTCCTTGTTGATCCGCACCATATTTTCGGCGAGCGACGGTGGGGGCAGCTCGGCGAGCATCGCGGGCTCTACCGGCAGGGTGGCGGCTGCGCCCTTGCGGTTTGCGGGATCGTCGGCGGCGGTCAGCGGGCGGTGGCGCGCTGCCGGCTCGCCATCGACCGTCACGCCGCGCGCGCGGAGCAGTTCGCGCATCCGCCACGCGGCATAATGCGCGGGATCGTCGATGCCATAACGAAGCGTCATGGGAGCGGCGTCGGCGCCGACCGTGCCGGTCAGGCGAAGGGTGCGGCTGTTCGGCATCCGGTCGGCCTCGATCGCCTCTTCCTTGCCCGCAACGGTGACGACCCGGTTTTCGATGACATAATAGCCCGACGTTTCCAGAACGGGCGCGGCACCCGCTTTCCCCGGCGCCAGTTTCACCACCAGCTCATTGTCGTCGAGCGTCAGCGCCGACACGCCGGTGCCGTAGCGCGACGAGATATTGTTCCAGCTCATCCCCGGGCTCCAGCGTTCGTCGGGGAACCAGCTGTCGTCGCCGATGACGTTGCGGACATGGCGGGTCTTGGCCGCGACCGCATCGGCGAGCGTCCGCAGACAGTCGACCGCGCAGTCGTCGGCACCCGACAGGAGCGGATCGCCGCGGCCGTGCAGCACGACGTCGACGCCGCCTGCGCTTTCTTCGAGCCGCACGCCGGTGCCCTTCGCGGTCCGCTGGAGCAGCGGCAATTCGGCATAGCCGATGGCGGTCGTGAACATCTTGGTGTTCGACGCGGGAATGAATCGCTGGTCGGGGGCGATCGACAGCAGCACTTCGCCGTCGAGCGTGGTGACGAGGACGCCGAACCGCGATCCGGCCGGCGCTTCGGCCAGTTTCTGCTCGACGGTCGTCCGCAGCGTCGGAGGCGCCGGGTTCGCGGCGGTTTGGGCATAAGCGGCTGTCGGCGAAAGGCTCAGCGCGAGGACGGAAGCGAAGGCGAAGCCTTTGATCGATATCGTCATATTATTCCTGTTCGTCCCAAGCTGTGATGACCCGGTCGCCCACCGCCGGGCGCAAGGTCGCAATGCCGCTGTCGGCGTGGCGGGTCGGATGGACCCGGTTGGTGAGGAGGGTCCAGCCAAGGCCGCGCTCGAAATCGATCCACAGGCCGGTGCCGGTAAAGCCGGTGTGCCCGATGGTGTCGGCCGAGCAGGCGTCGCCGCCGTGCCATCGGGCAAAGGCGCGTTCCCAGCCGCACGTCCGATGGCGTTCGCCCGCGGTGCGGACCTCCGCCAGCATCGCGGGCGACAGCATCGATCCGTCGAGCATGGCACGGGCAAAACCCAGCACGCCGTCGATGGTGCCGAACAGCCCGGCGTGACCCGGCGCGCCGCCCAATGCGAAGGCATTTTCGTCGTGGACCTCACCCTTCATCACGCGGCCGCGCCAGCTGCAATGCTCGGTTGCGACCGCCGGGCCGGGGGGCGGGCCAAAGCCCAATCCTTCGCCAAGCGGCCAGTCCGAAAGCGGCGCGCCGGTCAGGCGCTCGATCGCGATGCCGAGCAGGATGAAATTGATGTCCGAATAGACGGGCGGGCCGTGCCGCCATTCGCGCTGGAGGACGAAAGCGCGCAGCCGCGCCGGATCGTCGCCATAGGTATAGACGGGCTCGACCGCGGGCAGGAAGCTGCGGTGCATCAGGCAGTCGCGAAAGGTCAGCCGGCGTTCGGCGGCGCCCGCGACGTCATATTGGCGCAGGTCGGGGATGGCGTCGGTCAGCGGCCGGTCGAGGCCGAGGCGCCCCTGTCCGGCGAGCCGCAGGATCATCACCGTGGTTGCGATCACCTTGCTGAGCGAGGCGAGGTCGAACCAGTGGTCGCGGGTCAGCGCCTCGCGCTCGGGGACAAGGGCGGCCATTCCGGCGAGACGCACGGCGCTCCGGCCGTCAGCACGCACGACGCCGAGCGCCGCGCCGGGGATGCGGCCGCTCTCGACCGCTGCGAGCGCGGGGGCGAAACCCTGTTCGCAAATCGTCTCGATTGTCATGTCGCGATGCGCCCCTTTACCCGCGCGATCACGGGCAACAGGAAGATCGCCGCGAAGCTGAGCGCGCCCGACAGCAGGAAAAAGCCATCATAGCCGATCTGCGTCTGCATCGATCCAGACGCGCCCGCGAGCAGGCGCGGCAGCAGGAAGGCAAAGCCCGACAGCAAGGCATATTGCGCCGCGGGATGGGTCGGGCTGACCAGCATCGAGAGATAGATGACGAACACCGTGCCCGCGAAGCCATTGCCGAACTGGTCGATCGCGACCGACGTGTAGAGGACGAAATCCGAGGGCGCGCTGTACGCCAGCCAGACATAGATCCAGTTGCCGACGGCGGCGGTCACCGCGCCGATGCCGAGCGTCCAGCCGAGCGACAGCCGTGTCGACAGAAAGCCGCCGAGCGCGACGCCCGCCATGCTCGCCGACAGCGCGACCACCCCTTGGGCGACGCCGATCTGGTGCAGGCTGTACCCGCGATCGTTCATCAGCACCTGCGAGAGGGTCAAGGTCAGCACGTCGCCCATGCGGTAGAGCGAAACGAAGGCGAGCACCGCGAGCACGGCATAGCCGTAACGCCAGAACAGCTCGACATAAGGCGCGGCGAAACCCGGTTTGCGGGCGATCGTGTCGGCGCTCAGGCGGTTGATGCGGGGGAGCGCGAGCGCGAGCAGGACGAAGGGGAGCAGGGCGACGGCGAGAACGATGGGGGTGACATTGGTCTTCGCCGAAATGCCCGCGCCCTGCGCCGCCGACAGGAGGAGCCAACCGATGGCTGCCGTGACGAGCGTCGCTGCGAGCAGGATGACGAGGCTGGCGAGCACGCCCGTGAGGAGCGCCGTGACGCGGCCGTTCGCGCCTTCGCGCGCGGGCCGCATCGCGGCGAGGATCGGGAAGGGTGCGAAGGCCGCCACCGCGACGACCAGATAGGCGATCGTCCAGTCGGCCCAGGCGGCGACGAGGACCGCGCCGCTGCCCGCCGCGACCATCGCGCTGCGATAACCCCACAGGTTGGCCGCGACGATCGGCGCCTGTTCGGCCTGCGTCGGGGCGAGCTCGATGCGCCAGCCGTCGGCGGCGACCTCCAACGTCGTCGTCCAGAAGGCGAGCAGGATCGCGAACAACGCGGTCAGCGGCAGGCTTTTGTCGCTGGATGTGAAGGCCATGGCGACCATCGCGGTGAAGATGCCGAGCTGTGACAGCATGATCCAGCCGCGCCGCCGCCCCCAGAAGCGCGCAAAGCCTGGCACGTCATAACGCTCGATCAGCGGCGCCCAGGCGAATTTGAACGTCGGCAGCAGCGCGATCCACGCGAAGAAACCGATGATGACGATATCGACCCCATGTTTCGAGAGGCGGAGCGCGAGCACCGCATTGAACATGTAGAAGGGCAGGCCGGCGGCAAAGCCCAGCAGCAGGTAGAGGCCGAGCAGGCGCCGCGCCGACGGCCTGGCGGGCGTCTCGTGCGCCCGGCCGGCCGGAAGCGCTCCGGTCACGGCGCTGGCGTCGATCGCCGACGCGGTCACGCGCGCGCCTCGCACCGGATCGTCCTGTCGTCGCGAAACATGCCTTGCTGCAACAGCGCTGCGAACGCGCAGCGAAGAAACCCTCTCATCGACCCATTTGCCCCGATCTTGTTGACGCCGATCTCAAGCGCGCGACCTTCTGCAAGGCGGGGCGGCGCGTCAAGCGCGGCGACGATCGTCGACGTCTTCGTATAACTTTCAGCTATAGCTTCGTATCGTCTTTGAAGGCGCATCGATCCCGAACTTCTCGCATGATGCCCTTGTCCCCCACCAGAGAGGCACTTCATGATCGCCAGCCCCTATCTCCTCTACCTCGGCCATGTGAACGACGAAGTCGGCATCAAGACCTCGCGCGGTCTGGCGGTGTTCCGGCCCGACGAATGCGTCGGCGAATTCCGCCATGACGATTGCGAACTGACCCTCGAACTGCCGCGCATGGGTTTCGCCGAAGCGGTCGCCGCGGGTGCGAAGACGCTCGTCCTCGGCATCGCCAACGCCGGCGGCAAAATGGGCGACGACCTGGTGCGCGACGCGCTGGCCGCGATCGAGGCGGGGCTCGACATCGCGTCGGGGCTGCACAACCGGCTACGCGACGAACCGGCGCTGGTCGAAGCGGCGGTGCGCCATGGCCGCCAGCTCCACGATGTGCGCGACCCGCGCCCCGACATTCCCATCGGCAATGGCAAGCCGCGCGCTGGCAAGCGGTTGCTGGCGGTCGGGACCGATTGTTCGGTCGGCAAGATGTACGCGACCTTGTGCCTCGAAAAGGGAATGCGCGCGCGTGGGCTCAAGGCCGATTTTCGCGCGACCGGGCAGACGGGGATCCTGATCGCGGGCAGCGGCGTGCCGCTCGACGCGGTGATCGCCGACTTCATCTCGGGCGCGATCGAACAGATTTCGCCCGCGCGCGACGATGACGGCTGGGACCTGATCGAAGGGCAGGGCTCGCTGTTCCATCCGTCGTTCGCAGGGGTGTCGACCGGGCTGCTCCACGGCGCACAGCCCGACGCGCTCTTGCTGTGCCACGATCCGGTGCGCCCGCACATGCGCGGCCTGCCGCACTATTCGATGCCGGGGCTCAGGGAGACGCTGGAAGCCAACCTGCAGGTCGCAAGGCTGACCAGCCCGCAGGTGCAGGCGGTCGGCGTCGCGCTCAATACATCGAAACTTTCGCCCGAAGAGGCGGTGCGCCTCTGCGCCGAAACCTCCGATCTGCTCGGCCTGCCGTGCACCGACCCCTTTGCCCATGGCGTGGACCCCATCATCGACAGGATCAATGCATGCTTCGAACCGTCGTCGCGCGAAGCGACGCTTTCCCTCTAGCGCAACCCTTCCGCATTTCGCGGGGGGTGAAGACGGTGGCCGATGTCGTCACCGTCGAGATCATGGCCGGCGGCGCGACCGGGCGCGGCGAGGCGGTGCCCTATCTGCGCTATGGCGAAACGATCGCGGGCGCGCTCGACGAAATCGCGAACGCGCGCGGTGCGATTGCCGACGGGGCGACGCGCGACGAACTGCTGACGATCATGCCCGCGGGCGCCGCGCGCAACGCCGTCGATTGCGCGCTGTGGGACCTCGAAACCCGATTGTCGGGGCGCAGCGTCACCGACCGTCTCGGTCAGCCCGATATCGCGCCCACCCCCACCGCGATGACGGTGAGCCTCGACACGCTCGACGCGATGTCCGCCGCGGCACGCGCGCTCGCTGACGTCCCGCTGATCAAGATCAAGGTCGACCGCACCGATCCCGCGGCGCAGATCCGCGTCGTGCGCGACGCGGCGCCGAACCCACGGATCATCGTCGATCCCAATGAAAGCTGGACGATCGCCGAGGTCGAACGGCTACAGCCGCTGCTCGCCGAACTCCGTATCGACCTGCTCGAACAGCCGCTGCCGGCGGGCGAGGACGATGCGCTCGAGGGATTCAAGTCGCTGATCCCGATCGCCGCCGATGAATCGGCGCATGTCGCCGACGACGTCGGCGCGCTCGCGAGCAAATATCAGGTCATCAACATCAAGCTCGACAAGACCGGCGGGCTGACCGGCGCGCTTGCGCTCGCCGATGCCGCCGCCGCGGCCGGTCTCGGCGTGATGACGGGCAGCATGATTTCTACGTCGCTGTCGATCGCCCCGGCGCTGGTCGTTGCGGCGCGGTCGAGCTTCGTCGACCTCGACGGCCCGCTGTGGCTGGCGGCCGACCGTGCAGGCGGGGTCAAGGGCGTAGACGGCGTCTTGACGCCGCCGGCTGCAGGCTTTTGGGGAACGATTTAGCGTCTTTGCAAAACAACAAAAACGGGGTGTCGCAATGATCCGGTATATCAAGTCCACGACGGCAGTCATCGCGCTCTTGTCCGCGACGGCCCTCGCGGTGCCGCACGGCGCGGCCGAGCCGCAGGGCGGGGCCGATCTCGTCATTCATGGCGGCACGATCTACACCGGCGACGCGGCGCCGTTCCGCGGCGATGTCGCCATTCGTGGCGACCGGATCGTCTATGTCGGGCCAAAAGCACCCGGCACCGCCGCGAAGACGATTGACGCAACGGGCCTGATCGTCGCGCCCGGCTTCATCGACCCGCACGCGCATGTGAACGATGCGCTCGCATCGGGCGACCCCGCGGCGCGGCTGGTCCTGCCGTTCCTGACGCAGGGGGTGACGACCGCCTTCATCGGCGTCGACGGGTCGGGCGATCCCGATGTCGCGCGCACCTTCGGCATCACCAGCGGGGGCGTGCCGGGCGCCGTCGCGGGGCTCGAACAATCGTCGCGCGACTTCGGGATCAATTTCGCGACCTATGTCGGCCTCGGCGCGGTGCGCGCGAAGGTGATCGGCGCCGCCGACCGCGCGCCGACCGCGGCCGAACTCGGAGAGATGACCGCGCTGGTCGACACCGCGATGTGCCAGGGCGCGCTCGGACTGTCGACGGGCCTGTTTTACGCGCCGCAAAGCTTTGCGAAGCGCGATGAAGTCGTCACGCTGGCCAAGGCCGCCGCCGCACGGGGCGGGGTCTATGACAGTCATATTCGCGATGAATCCTCTTACACGATCGGGCTGAAGGGCGCGGTCGAGGAGGCACTGACGGTCGGGCGCGATGCGCGCATTCCGGTCCATATCGCGCATATCAAGGCGCTGGGGGTCGACGTCCACGGGCAGGCCCCGGCGATCATCGCGCAGATCGAGGCGGCGCAGAAGGCGGGGCAGATCGTCCACGCCGACCAATATCCCTGGTCGGCGTCGGGAACGGGGCTGTCGGCGGCGCTGCTGCCGCGCTGGGCGCAGGATGGCGGACGCGCGGCGATGCTGAAACGCTTCGACGACAGCGCGGCGATGGCGCGGATGCGCCCCGAAATGGCCGAAAACCTCCGCCGCCGCGGCGGTCCGGCGTCGCTGCTGATCACGTCCGGCCCCGCCGGTTTCGAGGGCAAGACGCTCGAACAGGTCGCCAAGGATCGGTCGATCGAGCCGGTCGATGCGGCGATCCTGATCCTGAAACAGCGCGAGGCGGGCGTCGCTTCGTTCAATCAGGACGAGGCGGATATCGCGGCCTTCATGAAGCGCCCGTGGGTCGTGACCAGTTCGGACGCCTCGCAGGGGCACCCGCGCTATTACGCCTCCTTCGCGCGCAAATATGCGACCTATGTCAAGGACAAGGCGGTGATCGATCTCGGCACCTTCATCCGGCAGAGCACCGCCACCCCGGCGCGGATGTTCGGGCTCGAAGGGCGCGGCGAGCTCAAGGCCGGTGCCTTTGCCGATGTGATCGCGTTCGACCCGGCGACCTTCGCGCCGCGCGCCGACTATGCCCGGCCGACCTTATTCTCGACGGGGATGCGCTTCGTCACCGTCAACGGGGCGCTGGCGATCGAAAATGGTGCGCCCACCGGGCTTGCGGGCGGCCGCCCGCTTCCGCGCAAAACGGCCGGCACAGGCTGTAAATAATCAGAGCAGGAGGACAAACCGTCGCGACAGGCGGGTCCAGCGGGCGTTCTTCACGCCCATAAAGACAGGAAAAGGGGAAGATATGTCGAGATCCACATCGATCGCATCCACCACGGCACTGGCGGTGGCGATGCTCTGGAGCGCGCCCGCGTTTGCACAGGATGAATCATCCGACAGCGGCGCGAGCGCAACCGCGGCGCCGACCGAAATCACCGTCACCGGCACGCGCATCCAGCGCGACGGCTACCGCGCGCCGACCCCGCTCACCGTCCTCAATTCGGAGGATATCGAGACATCGGCGCCCGCGAACATCGCCGACTATGTCAACGACATCCCCTCGCTCGTCGGAAGCCACACGCCGGCCAGCACGAACCTCAACATCAGCGCGGGCACCGCGGGCGTCAATGCGCTCAACCTGCGCGCGCTCGGCACGGCGCGCACGCTGGTGCTGCTCGACGGGCAGCGGTCGGTTGGTTCGACACTCGGCGGGCTCGTCGACGTCAACACCTTTCCGCAGGGGCTGGTCAAGAGCGTCGAGATCGTCACCGGCGGCGCGTCGGCGGCCTATGGTTCGGACGCCGTGTCGGGGGTCGTCAACTTCATCCTCGACAAGGAATATACGGGGATCAAGGGAACCGCCGAATATGGCATCACCAAATATGGCGACGCACCGAGCTACCGCGCGTCGCTGACGGCGGGCACCGGCTTTGCGGGCGGCCGCGGTCATTTGCTGCTCAGCGGCGAAATCGCGATCAAGGAAGGGCTGCACGGCGTCCCGCGCGACTGGAACAACCGCGGCTGGTACATGATCAACAACCCCGCCTATGTTGCGGGCAACGGCCAGCCCGAACGGCTCATCGTGTCGGGCGCGGGCCTCAGCCAGGCAACGCCGGGCGGGATTATCACCAACACCGCATTTCGCGGCACGGTCTTCGGGCAGGGCGGGGCGGTCAGTCAGTTCAACTATGGCACGGTGCGCGATCCGTGGATGATCGGCGGCGACTGGGAATCGACGCAGGTCAACGGCTTCCAGTCGCTCGACCCCGAAGAGAATCGCAAGAGCGCCTTCGGCCGGCTGAGCTTCGAGGTGACCGACGGACTCAGCCTGTTCGTGCAGGCCTCCTACGCCAAATCGAAGAACCTCGGCTGGCTGGGCGTCCAGCTCAATCAGGCGAATGTGACGATCCGCGCCGACAACGCCTTCATCCCCGAACCGCTGCGTACGCAGCTCGCCAATGCCGGCGTCACCCAGTTCACGCTCGGGACGACGAACGCCGACCTGCCGATCCGCAAGAATGACACGAAGCGCGAATTGCAGCGCTATGTCGTCGGCGCGAACGGTGAATTCGACCTGTTCGGGTCGGCCGCGCGGTGGGACGTCTATTATCAAAAGGGTATCAGCAAGACGCGCGAGATGGCGCGCGACATCACGAACAACGCGCGGCTTGCGCTGGCGCAGGACGCGGTGTTCGCGCCCGCGGGCAATGCGCTCGGCGTCCCCGCAGGCACGATCGTCTGCCGCTCGTCGCTGACCAGCCCGACCAACGGCTGCGTTCCGTACAACCGCCTCGGTATCGGGGTCGCGAGCCAGGCGGGGCTCGACTATGTGCTCGGCAATCCGTTCCGCGAGCAGAAGTTCCAGCAGGATGTTTTTGCCGCCAACCTGTCGTTCGACGCGTTCGACCTGCCCGCGGGGCCGGTGTCGGTCGCGATCGGCGGCGAGCACCGGCGCGAGAAGGTGTCGGGTGACGTGCCGACCGAATTCCGGTCGGGCTGGTTCGTCGGCAATTTCCTGCCGAGCTTCGGCAAATATAATGTCAGCGAAGCCTATCTCGAACTGCTGGTTCCCGTCATCGACGGGCTCGATTTCAACGGCGCGGTGCGCGGCACCGATTATTCGACCTCGGGCTATGTCACGACGTGGAAGGCGGGGCTGACGTACGAGCCGATCCCCGACATCCGGTTCCGCGCCACCCGTTCGCGCGACATTCGGGCGCCTAACCTTGGCGAACTTTACACGGCGGGTTCGACGCGCATCAACGTGCTGATCGATCCGACGCAGAACAACGCCTCGGTGCAGTTCGCGGGGACGACACGCGGCAACGCCTTGCTCAAGCCCGAACGCGCCGATCAGTGGGGCGTCGGGGTCGTGCTGCAGCCACGCTTCATCCCCGGCTTCGCCTTCTCGGCCGACTATTATGACATCAAGATCGAGGGTGCGATCGGATCGGTCGCGGCGCAGACGATCGTCGATCGTTGCGCCGAGGGCGTGCAGGCCTTCTGCAGCGCGGTGGTGCGCGGACCCAATGCGTTCGGCAACAATCTGCAGGTGTTCGAAAGCCCGTTCAACTTCGCGTCGCAGCGCGCGAAGGGGATCGACTTCGAAAGCTCGTACCGGGTTCCGGTGGGGGCGGGCGACCTGACGCTGCGCGCGATGGCGACCCGCTATATCAAGAATTATTTCGACAATGGCATCGATGCGCCGACCGATACGGTGGGACAGAATGCCGCGGGCGGCGCGCCCAAATGGCTGTACCGCGTGCAGGGCACCTATGCGAACGAGGGTTTCACCTTCAACCTGACCGGCCGCGGCATCAGCAGCGGCGTCTATGACAACAGCTTCGTCGAATGCACTTCGGGCTGCCCGGCGTCGACCGTCACCAACCGGACGATCGACAACAACCGCATCAAGGGCGCTTTCTATGTCGACGCCACCCTGTCCTTCGACGTCGAGGTGGGCGAGCGCGAGCTGCAATTCTTCCTGAGCGCGAACAATCTGTTCGACAAGGACCCGCCCGTCGTTGCGCCGGGGCCGGCGGGAAGCGCCTATGCGACGCCCGCGACCAATCAGGCGCTCTACGATCTGCTCGGCCGGACGTACCGCGTCGGCGTCCGCTTCAAGATGTGACGGGAGACAGACGATGAAAAGGGCCCTGCTATCGCTTGCCGCGCTGCTCGCCACCACCGCTCCCGCATGGGCGCAGCATTATGATGTGCTGATCCGGGGCGGCACCGTCTACGACGGCAGCGATACGCCGGGCCGCATTGCCGATGTCGCCATCGCCGGCGACCGCGTCGTCGCCGTGGGGTTCGTCCCGCCCACGGCGACGGCCGCGACGCTGGTCGATGCCACCGGAAAGATCGTCGCGCCGGGCTTTATCGATCCGCATTCGCACGCCGCGCCGAACATCCAGACCGCGAAACTCGCGGCGGCGCTGCCGATGCTGCATCAGGGCATCACGACGCTGGCGATCAACCCCGATGGCGGCGGCCCTGCCGAGCTCGGGCCGCAGATCGCCGACCTTCGCACGAACGTCCCGGGGGTCAATGTGATCCCGCTGATCGGACACAATGCGGTGCGCCGCGAGGTGATGGGCAATGTCGCACGCCTCGCGACGCCCGCCGAGCAGGCCAGAATGGAAGCGCTGGTCACCGCGGCTATGCAGGCGGGCGCTTACGGGCTGTCGGATGGTCCTTTCTATATTCCGAGCAAATATTCGAACACCGCCGAAATCGTTGGACTGGCCAAGGCAGCGGCGCATTTCCCGGACGCGATTTACATCAGCCACATCCGCGACGAGGGCAATTACGACATCGGCGTCGTCGCCGCGGTCGACGAGGTGATCACGGTCGCGCGCGAAGCGAAGATCCCGGGCGTCGTCACCCACATCAAGGTCCTCGGCCCGCAGGTCTGGGGCAAGTCGGCCGACGTCATCGCGCGGATCGACGCGGCGCGTGCGTCGGGCGTCGAAATCTGGGCCGATCAATATCCCTATACCGCGTCGGGATCGAGCCTGATGGCCTCGCTCGTCCCCGGCTGGGCGCAGGAGGGCGGGGCCGAGGCGCTCGCGAAGCGGCTCGAAGATCCGGCGATGCGTGCGAAGATCCGCGCCGAGATGGTCCCGAACCTCGAACGGCGCGCGGGGCCGCACGCGATCATGATCCGCGGCTTCCCGCCCGAACCGGCGCTGGAGGGCAAGCGGCTCGACGAGATCGGCAAGCTGCAGGGCAAGGACCCGCTCGACGCCGCGATCGACATGCTGAAACGCGGCGGCGCGCCGACCGTGTCGTTCAACATGAGCGACGCCGATGTCGCCGCCTTCATGCAGCAGCCGTGGACGATGACCTCGACCGACGGCGGGCTGCCGCCCTTTGGAGAGACGTCGGAGCATCCGCGGGCCTATGGCGCCTTTCCGCGCAAGCTGCGCAATTATGTGCTCGATACGCCGGTGATCAGCATGCAGAAGGCGATCCACGCCGCGACCGGATTGACCGCGAAGGTCTTTGCGATCCCCGACCGCGGCGTGCTGCGCGACGGGGCGTTCGCCGACGTGATCGTCTTCGATCCTCGAACGGTTCGCGATGCTGCTACCTATGAAAAGCCGCACGCCTATTCGGTCGGCATGGACTATGTCTTCGTCAACGGCCGCGCCGCGCTCGCAAAGGGCAAGCCCGTCGCCGAACGATACGGCCGCGTGCTGCTGCGCACGTCACAATAGCGGTCATGCACAAATTGACTTGCCGCGCCGCAGAGCGACGGTCACCATGGCCGGGATGAACCTGCGCCATATCGAGATATTCTACGCCGTCTATACCAACGGATCGGTCAGCGCGGCGGCGCGCGCGCTGAACATTTCGCAGCCATCGGTGTCGAAGACGCTTCGCCACGCCGAATCGATCCTCGGCTTTCCGCTGTTCGAACGCGCCAACGGCCGCCTCGTCGCGACCGAGGACGCCCATGCGCTGTTCGACGAGGTCAGCGAAATTCAGGGGCGCGTCCATGCGCTGCGCGAAGGCGCGCGCAACCTGCGGCGCGGCACGGGGATGATGCTGCGCATTTCGGCGCTTCCCTCGCTGGCGCTGGGGGTGTTGCCGGAGGCGGTCGCGCGCTTCCTGCCCGAC
This sequence comes from Pseudomonadota bacterium, assembly GCA_020160755.1. GTDB lineage: Bacteria > Pseudomonadota > Alphaproteobacteria > Sphingomonadales > Sphingomonadaceae > Sphingopyxis. The sequence continues at coordinate 150,391 of JAIUPN010000011.1, read as the reverse complement.
CACCCCAATGTGAATTTCGACCTGCAAACCGTGCATCACGACGATCTCGTCCGCAAACTCCACGAACGCGAGACCGATGTCGCGATCGCGGTCGAGGTGCCGCAAAACGCGCCGATCGGCAGCCGCTGGCTCGGCGAGGGCGAATTGGTCGTCCTGTACCGCGAGGCGGACATTCCCGATGCGCCGCCCCGGCTGGCGCTCCGCGACCTGCGCGAACATCATTTCATCAGCGTCGCCGCCAGCGGCCCGATCGGTCAGATGTTCGTCGAGGAACAGCGCCGGCTGGGCCTCGAATTCGACCATGCGATGTCGGCGCGGACCTTTTACATCGCGACCGCGCTGGTGCGTGCGGGGGTCGGGCTGACGGTGGTCGACAGCTTCACCGCGCAGGCCGCGCTGGCGCCGGGGCTGGCGATCCGCCCGCTGACACCGCCGCTGACCTTCGACCTGTATGCGATGTACCTGAACAACCGGCCGCCGACCGCGCTCGCGACCGATTTCCTGAAGGTGGTGGCGCAGGTGATCGACGGGATATAGCAAATGGTTATGGGGGCGCGCACAATCGATATGCGGGGCGGGGAGCCCGTCCGCCTAGGCTGGCGGGCGATGACATACGGGCCCGGCTTTTCTGCAATCGCACCTGACGGGCGGAACTCCGCGCGATGATGCGCTGGTGGTTTGCCGTCCCGCTGTGGAAGCGCGTGCTCGGCGGGTTGGTCGCCGGGCTGGCGCTCGCGCTGGTCTGGCCCGACGCCGCGCCCAAGGTCGCGGTTTTCGGCGATCTGTTCGTCCGCGCAATCCGGATGCTCGTCGCGCCGATCGTGCTCGTCACCATCGCTGCGGGGATCACGTCGCTCGCCGATCCGAAGCGCCTCGGGCCGCTGGGCGGACGAACGGTCGGGCTGTTCGCGCTGACGACCGCAATCGCGGTGTCGGTCGGCATGGCGGTCGCGCTGCTCATCCAGCCGGGGGTCGGCGTTCCCGTCGGCGATGCGGTGCCCAAGGCGCTCGGCGATCCCGTGCCGCTTTACGACCAGCTTGTCGGTATCATCCCGCTCAACATCGTCGAGGCGCTGGCGAAGGGCGACATGCTCGCGCTGATCTTCGTCGCGATCCTTGTCGGGGTCGGCACCGTGCTTGCGGGTGAGGCGGGCAAGCCCTTTGCCGGTGTGTTGCAATCGCTGTCGGCGGTGCTGCTGAAGATCGTCGGGCTGGTGATGGAAATGACGCCGATCGGCGTCTTCGCACTGATCGCCAATGCCGTCGCCGCGAACGGCGCCGCGGTCTTCGTCAATATCGGCTGGCTGGCGCTCGCGGTCGTTATCGGGTCGCTGATCCAGATCATCCTCGTCCACAGCCTGATCCTGCGGCTTTTGGCGCGGCTGCCGGTCATTCCCTTTTTTCGCGGCATCATCGATGCGCTGGTGGTCGCTTTCTCGACCGCCTCTTCGTCGGCGACGCTGCCCGTCGCGATGACCGTCGCGGGCAAGAATCTGGGCGTGTCGCCCAGCGTCTATTCGACCGTGCTGCCGCTCGGCGCGAGCATCGGCAAGGACGGCACCGCGATGTACGTCGGGCTGCTCAGCATCTTCAGCCTGCAGGCGTTTGGGGTGCCGATCGATGCGGGCATTCTCGCGATCGTGCTGCTGACCGGTGCGCTCGCCGCCTTCGGCACCGCCCCGGTGCCGTCGGCGTCGCTTTTCATGCTGGCGGCGGTGCTATCGGCCGTCGGGGTCGCGCCCGAGCAGACGGCGCTGATCGTCGGCTTTGTTCTGCCGTTCGACCGCTTGCTCGACATGACGCGCACGGTGCCGAGCGCGAGCGCCAACCTGACCGTCGCGACGACCGTCGCGCGGTGGGAAGGCGAACTCGATCAATCCATCTATCGCGCGCCGCCGCAGCGCTGATCATCAGTCGGCCTGCGCTTCGACCGGTTTGATGTCGCGCGCCGGGCTTGTCGCCGCGGCTTCGACAGGAGCCGGGCTGGCGCCATATTCGGCCTGCGCGGCACGCAGGTCAGCGAGGAAGGCGTCGTCGCCATGCAGCCGGGTCAGAACGGCGGCCGCGACCGTTCGCGCGGCCTCGGTGTCGGTCGGGAAATGATAGCCGCAGATCACCCGGCTCAGCGCATAGTCGCGCCCGCGTTCGAGGATCAGCGGTGCGCGGCCGGGCGCGACGTCGGCCAGCAGCAGCGCGGCTGCCCAGCCATAGACGGTGTGGCCCGAAGGATAGGAGGATCCACCGCGCGGTTCGCGATCGGGCGCGGGGACGGGACTGCTGCCGCAGCGGCGGGCGAGTTGGTAGCGTTGATAGGGACGCGGGCGCTGAAACGCGTCCTTGGCGGTCCAGACCGGATCGGCGGCATCGCGCATGACGCGGTTCAGCAGCGCGACCAGTCGCGGACTGCGCGCGCGATCGATCGGCTTTCCGAACGCGTCGGCAAAGCGCGGATAGACCATCTTGCTGTCGAGTTCGGCGACATCCCAGCGATCGGGTGCGATCTCCGTCTGAAAGCGCTGCGAAACCGCCATGTCGAGCTGGTCGAGGACCGAACCGGGCGCGGGCGGCGGCCCGACGAGCAGGCGATAGTCGATGCTGCCCTTGGGCAGATAGCCCACGGGCTTCGCTTCGCCTTCGGGGCGCTTCACCCCTTCGAGCGATTGGCCCGCGGCGGGCGAGGCCGCGGCCAATCCAAGCGTCAGCGCAAGTGCCGCAACATAGGCGGCAGTCCGGGAACGGAACATTTCTGTCTCCAACAGGCAAAATATGCCGCCACCCCGGGAGGTGGCGGCACCGGAAATGCGGTTAGAATTTGGCTTCGAACCCGACGTAAAAATAGCGTCCGATCACGTCATATTCGCCGGAAATATTCTGCGAACTGCCCGATATTGTCCCCGACGGCAGGAAGGGGCTGGTGCTGTTGAACGCATTGTTGACCCCGGTGTAGAGGCGCAGGTCGCGATCGCCCGCCGGCACATCGACACTGGCGTAAAAGTCGTGGCGCCAGCGGTCGCCCACCCGCAGGAAGGGCGGCTTCGATCCGGCCGCTTCGGCGATCGCCAGCCGTTCGTTGCTGTCGATCGCCTTGCCGGTATAGCGCGCCTTCCAGCGCAGGCGGAAGCCGCCGTCGCGATAGCCGATTTGCGCCTGGCCCTGATTGCGCCACGATCCGATCTGCCCCTTTTCGTCGCTCACCGAAACGCCGTTCACGCCGTCGAAGATCGTCTTGAAGTCGAGCAGGCGCGAATAGAGCAGCCGGACATCGAATTTTCCGGTCGACGACAGGAATTGCGGTGCGTTGAAGCGATAGTCGACCGCGAAGTCGATGCCCGAACGCGTGATCCGGCTGAGGTTGAGATCGCGGTTCACGATGCGGCGCAGCTGACCGTCGGGGTCGCGGGTGATTTCGTTGCAGAAGAAATTGTCGGAAATTCCTTCGGGATTGCCATAGCATTCGCGCAGCAGCTCATCGCCGTCGAGCGATCCGATCGCGTCATTGATCTTGATCTTGAAATAATCGACCGTCAGTGACAGCCCGCGCGCGAAGGTCGGCGTGAACACCGCGCCCAGCGTCAAAGTGTCGGCGGTCTCTTCCTTCAGGCCGGGATTGCCCGCGGAAGGCCCCTCGATCGAAGTCGAGGCCTGGCGAAACACCCCATCGGCCGCGATGGTATCGGCGATGCCCGTCACCGACCGGCAATTGCTCGCGATCGTCCCTGCGGTTGTCGCGGTCACGCCGTCGCAGACATCGACGACCGTATCGGCGTCGTCGCGCTGCGGCGAGTAAAGGTTGGTGACCGTCGGCGCGCGCTGCGCCCGCGCATATTGCGCGCGAAAGCGAATGTCTTCGACGGGCGCCCATTCGCCGCCGGCGCGATAGCTGAGCATCTTTCCGACGTTGCGAATATTATAGCTGCCATAGCGCGCCGCCAGATCGAGCGTCAGGCGGTGAAAGAAGGGCTGGTCGGCAAGGATCGGAATGCTCGTTTCGACGAACACTTCCTTGGCTTTGATATTGCCTTCATATTCGGCGATGAACGAGGCCGAACCGAAGCCGAGGCGGGTCACCTCGTCGGTGATCGAGCGCTGCCAGTCGCGGCGATATTCGCCGCCGAACGCCAGCGCCACCGGACCGGCGGGCAGTTCGAACAAATTGCCGCTGACATAGCCCTGGAGAACATTCTGGGTCACCAGCGCGTCGAGCTTCATCCCGGCGCGGACATAATCGGCCGCCGCCGGCGTGATCGCGCCGGGGCCGAAGACATTGATCGGTACGCAACCCGCGGCCCGCGCGGCGGCGCTGACGCAGCGCACCCGCGACAGGTCGCCCGGCGCCGCAGGGTCGAATTCGGCGCTGAGCGCGTTGCGCAAATTGTCGTAGTTCAGCAGGTTGGTGCGGATCTGATCCTGATGGAAACGGCCATAGCCATAGCTGACTTCCCATTTCCAATTGTCGGCGATTTTCCCCTTGAGGCCCGCCCAGCCGCGCCAGGTCTCGCGCTGATTGTCGATGGTGTAGGTGCCAAGCTCAAGGAAACGACGCCGCCACTGGAGGCCTGACGAGCCGGTGAGAGCGCGGATGGCCGCGGGAACAAAGGGATTGTTGCGCGAGATCCGACCGACGGTGAATTCACCGAGCACGCCATAGGTGTCCGTCTCGGACGCGGTTTCGGCCCCACCGCGTTCGGTTTCGGTTTCGACCCTTGAATATTGAAGATGGCCGAAGAATTCGATGTCGTTGCCAAGGTCGACGCCGATCTTGCCCGCCGCGATATACGAGGTGCGGGGGGTGCTGAATTGAAGGTCGGGGCGCGTTTCCCATCCATAGACGGCCAGGTTGGTGCTGCGCGCCAATTGGCCGTTGGCGTCATAGTAGAAATAGCCGCCGCCCGCCGTCGAGCTCGCAAGAAACCGGCCGCCCGGCGTGGTGCTGCTCAGCGCCGGCCGCGTGATCCCGAGGTCGCCCTGATTGAGCGGATTGGCGTCGGCGGCGAGCGAATAGGAAACGGATTCCAGCGACCGGCGGCGCTGGCCCGCCATGACCCCGGCTTCCTTTTCATAGCTGGCGCCGATCATCACCGATACGCGGTCGTCGAAGAAGCGTTCGCCGGCGAGGAAGTCGAGGTTGCCGCGAAAGGAATCGCCTTGCGACGATAGCCCGACCCGGCCCCCGATACGGGCGCCCTTATATCCGTCGCGGGTTATGATGTTGACGACGCCGGCGACGGCATCGGCGCCATAGACCGCCGACGCGCCGCCGGTGATGATCTCGACCCGGCTGACGAACAGCTGCGGGATCGAGCTGAGACTGACCTGGTTCGACGTCAGCACGTTCGACACGGTGCGCCGGCCATCGATCAGCGTCAGCGTGCGGTTGGAGCCCAGGCTGCGCAAGCTGACCGACGAAACCCCCGAGGCGTTGATCTGGTTGGTCGAATTGGCGAGATTGAGTCCGGGCGTCACGGCAGGATAATCGGTGAGCACTTCGGACAATTCGGTCGCGCCCGATGCCTGGATATCTTCTTCGCTGACGCCGATGATCGGCACGGGTGAATCGGTGACGACCGGACGTGCGATACGGCTGCCGGTCACGATAATATCGCGGTCGGGTTCCTGCGCGGCCGCGCTGGCCGGTACGGCGGCATAGGCCGCACCCGATGCGTCGGCGGCCCGGCCGGCGGGCCGGACGACCAGCACGCCTGACCGGCCCCAGTTTGCCTCGAGCCCCGACCCGGCGAGCAGGCGGGCGACGCCGTCGCGCACCGTGAACGTCCCGCGGAGCGCCGGCGCGCGCTTGCCTTTGAGGGCGCCGCTGTCGAAGGTGATCTGCTGCCCCGATGCGCGGGCGAGGGCGCGCAGGCTCGATTTCATGTCCTGCGCCGGGATCGAAAAGCTGAAGGTGCGTTCCTGCGCGATCGCCGGAACGGCGAGCGCCGATGCGACGAGCGCGGTGGTGGCGATCGAGCCACGGAGTGCGGATCTGAAAAACGGCATGATAATCCCCCCTGCTGCGCCTGGCTTTTACCGGGCAGTCACAGGATAGAGACGCGCGACGCCACGGGAGGGACATCGGCGCCCCGATAAAAATCGCTCATCGGCGCTCCAGTATGATTTCGCCGCCGCTGTTTTTCGGCCGGAGCGGGTGCAGCGCGGCAATGCCCTCGACGAAGGCGTCGACATCTCCGGCCTTGAACATGCCGTCGACCGGGATCTCGCCGAGCGCGGGGTCGGATAGCCGGACCTGCTTCGTCGAATAGCGGTTCATGCGTTCGACCGCGCTCGCCAGTGGCTCGCCGTCGAAATTGATCAGGCCCTGTTCCCAGCTCAGCGATTGGGTGAGGTCGGGCCGGATGATCCGGGCCGGTTCGGCGGAGCCCACCGAATCGACGAACTCGCTGCCGGGCCGCATCAGCAGCCGCTGCGGCGCCGTGGCCGCCGAGCGCGCGGTGTCGGACCTGTCGCGGACTTCGACCTGGCCTTCGTATAGGATGACGCGGACCTCGCCGTCGATCAGTTCGACGCTGAACGATGTCCCCACCGCCACCACCAGCTTGTCGCCGGCGGCCACGGTGAACGGGCGCAGCGGATCCTTCGCGACGTCGAATTTGGCGCGGCCTCCGACGAGCTCGACCTGGCGGGTTTCGTCCTTCATGCGGACATTCATCACCGTTACGGCATCGAGCGATACGCGCGATCCGTCGTCGAGCACCGCGACCTGCCGCTCGCCGATCCCGGTTTCATATTCGCTCGGCCGGTCGAGGTGCCAGAACAGCGCCAGCGTGACCGCAAGCAGCAGGGCGGCGGCGAGCCCGGAAATCGAGGCCAGCCGCGACGGCGCGGGGAGCCAGCGGCGCTGGTTCGCCTTGCGGAATTGCGTGAGCGCCTTCGTCCGCAGCGCGATGACTTGCGGCCAGTCGGCGACCGCGCCCGAATTCTGCCAAACCGCGGTCGCTTTCTGGAACAGGTCGGCGTGACCGGGGCGCGCAAGCCAGGCTTCGAACTCGGCCCATTCGCTCTCGCTCAACGCGCCTTCGGACAGCGCGATGCACCAGAGCGCCGCGGTCTCGATCGCTTCGTCACCGGCTGCGGGCATGGCAGTCGTTTCGCTGCTCATGGCACGCTCCTCATTTCCTTCATCAATCCCGCCATCGCGCGTGCGACATGTTTTTTGACCGCGCTTACCGAAATGCCGAAGGTTTCGGCGATCTTGTCCTGTCCCAGATTTTCGAGCCGGTAGAGAATGAAGATCGTCTGGGTGCGTTCGGGGAGCGATGCCAATGCCGTCGCCAGCACCGAAAGCTCCGCGCGGCCTGCGGCAACCCGAAACGGATCGATCGGGTCGATCCCCGCCTCCTCGCCGCGGCCGAGCAATTCGCGGTACTGCGCGCGCACCTTCATCCGGCGTGAGCGGTCGGCGAGCAGATTGGACGCCATCTGGAATATATAGGCCTCGGGCGAAGCAAATTGGTCGCCCTCATGCTTGAGGAGCTTCGCAATCAGTTCCTGCGTCAGGTCCTCGGCCTCGGCATGATCGCGCACCCGCCGCAGGAAATAGGACAGCAGTGCGGGCCGCCAGCGACGGCCGAGGTCCAGCTGATCTTTAGCGGGTTGCATGGGAAGGCGGCGTGTCCTGCGAAACTATAGGCATGAGGCTGTAGACGCGCGAGCGCGCGAGAGGGACACCCGAAATTCAAAATTCTTCGCGGCCGTCCAGCGGGAGCGACATTTTCCGATGCAGGGCGGCTGGAGCCAAAAGCCTCAGTCGTGACCGGATTCGGGGACCCGTCGCCGCTGCGCCGCGCATTCGTCGGCGAGGAAGTCGAGCAGCGCCCGGACCGAGGGAAGCAGCCCGCGCCGCGATGGAAAGACCGCATGGACGATTTCGTTCGAGGGTTTCCAGTCGGGCAGCAACGTCACCAGCCGTCCGGCTTGCAGATCGTCCCAGACGACCAGCGTCGGCAGGCGCGCAGCGCCGGCCCCGGCAAGCGCGGCGTCGCGCAGCACCGCCATATCGTCGGTGATCAGCCGCGGTGTGTGGCGCACCTCGGCAACACTGCCGTCGGCATGGGTCAGGCGCCAGCGATGCTCGCCGCCCGCAGGCCCGAAGTCGACGCTGGGCAGGCCGGCGAGATCGGCGGGCAGGGTGATGGCCCGCTGTTTCAGCAGATCCGGGCTGGCGACGATCCGGATCGTGCGCTCGTCGAAACGCCGCATGACAAGCTCGCTCTCGGTGAGCGGCGGCGGACGGACACGGATCGCGAGGTCGAAGCCTTCGCCGATCACGTCGACGCGGCGGTTGGTGCTTTCGATATGAAGCTCGACCGCGGGATAGAGCGCCATGAAGCGCCCGAACAGCCCGCCGAACTGGAAGGCGAGAAGGCCGGTCGGGCAGCTGAGCCGCACGACGCCGCACGGCTCGGCGCGCGACTGGTCGATGACGGTTTGGGCGCCTTCGGCCTCGATGAGCATGGCGACGCAGCGGCGATAATATTCCTGGCCGATCTCGGTCACCGAAAAGCGCCGCGTCGAACGCTGGATCAGGCGCACGCCCAGCCGCTCTTCGAGCAGGCCGATGCGGCGGCTGACCTTCGATTTCTGCAAGCCCAGTGCGCGCGCGGCCGCGGCGAACCCGCCATGATCGACCGCCTGAACAAAGAGATAGAGATCGTTGAGGTCTTGCATTGTCCTATTTTTAGGACTCTGAGTCCATTTTTGCAATCTTTTGGCGTCTTTAGCGAAGGATTATTGTGCATTCAACAGATGCCTCCCTCTGGAGGCGCAGGAGATGCACGATGAAGACGATCCTTGGCACTTACAGCAATCCCAACCAGCATTGGGTCGGCGACGGCTTTCCGGTTCGCTCGCTCTTTTCGTACAACAGCCTCGGCGACCGGGTCAGCCCGTTCCTGCTGCTCGACTATGCCGGTCCCTACAATTTCGCGCCGACGACCGATCGACGCGGCGTCGGCCAGCATCCGCACCGCGGGTTCGAGACCGTGACGATCGTCTATGACGGCGAGGTCGAACACAAGGATTCGGCGGGCAACGGCGGTATCATAGGCCCCGGCGACGTCCAGTGGATGACGGCGGCGGGCGGGATCCTGCACGAGGAATATCATTCCCCGGCGTTCGGCAAGACGGGCGGCCCGTTCCGGATGGTCCAGCTGTGGGTCAACCTGCCCGCGAAGGACAAGATGGCGCCCGGCGGCTATCAGGGTATCACGGCGGCGGACATCCCGACGGTCGAGCTGCCCGGTGGCGCGGGCCTCGGCCGGGTGATCGCGGGCGAGATGCTGGGTGTAAAAGGCCCGGCACGGACCTTCACCCCGATCAACGTCTGGGACGTCCGGCTGAACCGCGACGCCGACCTGACGCTCGACCTGCCCGAAGGCCACACCGCGATGCTGGTGGTGCTGTCCGGTCACGTCACCGTGGGCGGCAGCGAGGAAGCGGGCGAAGCCGAGATGGTGTTGCTGAGCCGGGAAGGGGGATCGATCCCGATCCATGCCGACGGCGATGCGACGATCCTTGTCCTGACCGGCGAACCGATCGACGAACCGATCGTCGGCTACGGGCCTTTCGTGATGAACAGCGAAGCTGAAATCCGGCAGGCTATCGACGACTTCAACAACGGCAGGCTTGCGCCCGTCGCAGCCTGACGCGGACCCGGCTCCCTCCCACCTCGCGGGAGCCGGGTCCTCTCTCCCCTCGATGAATTGACGGTGGACCCGCGTGCCCCGCCGCGACGGCAGCCCCCTGCCGGCCCTTCGGCGCGCCTCTATGCAGGAGAAGACCCATGACAAGCGAAGCCATCCGCAACCCGAAGGCCGACCATTTGCTGACGCCGCAGAATTCCGCCTTCATCATCATCGACTATCAACCGGTACAGGTGAATTCGATCGCCTCGATGGACCGGCAGTTGCTGCTCAACAACATCGCCGGTTGCGCCCGTGCGGCGGTCGCTTACGACCTGCCGATCGTCCATTCGACGGTGAATGTCGAAACCGGCCTCAACAAGCCGCCGGTGCCGCAGGTCCGTAAGGTGCTCGGCGATTACCCGACCTATGACCGGACCACGATCAACAGCTGGGAAGATGTCGAGTTCCGCAAAGCGGTCGAAGCCACCGGGCGCAAGAAGCTGATCATGACCGCGCTCTGGACCGAGGCCTGCCTGACCTTTCCCGCGCTCGACGCGCTCGCCGAAGGGTATGAGGTCTATGTCCCGGTCGACGCGGTGGGTGGCACGTCGCTTGCCGCGCACGAGGCCGCGTTGCGGCGGATCGAGCAGGCAGGCGGCAAGATGATCTCGGTCCCGCAGCTTTTCTGCGAATTGCAGCGCGACTGGAAACGCAGCGAGACTGTCCCCGCCTTCATGAACCTGTTCATCGAGACCGGCGGCACTGCCGGAATCCAGTTTTCATACGACAAGGCCGATTGAATCGAAACGCTCCGCCGGCGCGGCGCAGACCGCCCGGCGGCCCCCTCAAGGAGAAGACCCATGTCCACCCCCGCCAACTTCGCCGGAGATCGTCCGGTGATCGATCCCGATGACGCGGTGATGCTGCTCATCGATCATCAGAGCGGCCTGTTCCAGACCGTCGGCGACATGCCGATGACCGAGCTGCGCGAGCGCGCCGGCGCGCTTGCCTCGATCGCCACGCTTGCTGGCATTCCGGTCATCACCACCGCGTCGGTGCCGCAGGGGCCGAACGGCCCGCTGATCCCCGAAATCCACGCCAATGCCCCGCACGCGCAATATATCGCGCGGAAGGGCGAGATCAACGCGTGGGACAATCCCGATTTCGTTGCGGCGGTCAAGGCGACGGGCCGCGGCACGCTGATCATCGCGGGCACGATCACCAGCGTCTGCATGGCCTTTCCGTCGATCAGCGCGGTGCACGACGGCTATAAGGTGTTCGCGGTCGTCGATGCATCGGGGACCTATTCGAAAATGGCCCAGGAAATCACGCTCGCCCGCGTCGTGCAGGCCGGCGTCGTGCCGATGGATACGGCTGCTGTCGCGTCGGAAGTTCAGAAGAGCTGGCACCGCGACGATGCGGAAAAATGGGCGCGTATCTATACGAAGATCTTCCCGCCCTATCAGTTGCTCATGGAAAGTTACGCCAAGGCTCAACAGGTCGCCACCGAGCATGAGCCGCTGGATTCGCAGCGCGGCTAGGCGATCCGACATCGGTTCGGCGGCGGCCGTTTCGGGGTGTCGATGCCCCGGAGGGGCCGTTCTGCGGCCGCCGTTCCGGCGCGGACGATTATATGACCTTACAAGATGTTAAACGCGTGCAGCGCCAGCCAAAGCAGCGAGAACATGCCCAAGACTCCTAGGAACCAGCCTTCTTTGCGCATCGTTTCTTCGTCCCCCGTCGCGATCATACATCTGCGACCCCCGCTGTATCAATTCAAGCGCGATCACGTCCGGCCGTCCATCGACCTATCGGACTAAGCCATACGGGTTAGGTTGTTGCGCTTGACCAACCGGGGGAGCAATGCTGCACTGCCGTCAAGGGGACAGCGTGCGCATACTCATAGTCGAAGATAACGCCAGGATTGGGGCTTTGACCGCCGAAGGGCTTTCGGCGATGGGGTTTTGCTGTGACATCGCGCCGACTCTTTCAGAAGCATCGGAGCTCCTTGCCGCCACCAGCTACGACATTGTCGTTCTCGATCTCGGGATGCCCGATGGCGACGGGCGCGCATGGTTGATGGTCGAGCGCGCGCACGGACTCGCCACGCCGACGATCATGCTCACCGCCCGTTCGGCGTTGGGCGATCGCGTCGATGGCCTTGATGCGGGCGCCGACGATTATCTGGTCAAGCCGTTCGCCATAGAAGAGCTTGCGGCGCGCGTGCGTGCGCTGCTTCGCCGGCCGGGCGCCCGTGCGAGTCCGATACTCGCGGTGGGGACGATCCTGTTCGATACGATAGGGCGCGTCGGGAGTTGCCGTGGCGAACCGCTCCACCTCAGTCCGCGCGAAGCGGCGTTGCTCGAATTGCTCATGGTCAAGGCGGGCAGCGTCGTCAGTCGCGACCAGATCGAAGCATCGCTCTACTCCTTTGACGAGCCCGTTACGCCCAATGCGATCGAGGTGTTGATATCGCGGGTCAGAAAGAAGCTGGCGACCCTTGGCGCCCACGACCAGTTGGTGACGCTCCGCGGCGTCGGCTATCTGATGCTGGAGCCCGTCGATTGATGACGCCAGGGCGCTCGATCATCGACGAACTGCGGACGGGGTTCGGTTGGATGGCCGCCGTGGGCAGCGTCGTGCTCGCCGCCTTTCTGGTCGTCGATTTCGAACTGATCCGAAAGGATATCCGCGAAAGTTACGGGCATATCGGCCTCGTCCATGAGGTGATCGACCATGTCATTTTCCCGATCATTGTCTTGCTCGCACCATTGGCAATCGCGACGCGATGGCTGATCGCCCGGGCACTGAAACCGTTGCACGAAGCGGCCGACCTCATTCACCGCGCAACGGGCCGCGAACGGGGCTTTCGCGTAAGGCTCGCCGATTTTCCTACCGAAGCCATGCCTTTTGCCGAGGCCGTCAACGACCTGCTGTCGCGGCTGGACGATGCGGCGCGGCGGCAGGAGGGGTTCGCCGCCGACGTTGCGCACGAACTCAAGACGCCGCTGGCGGTCGCGATGCTGGAACTGGAGCGATTGAAGACGGCCGATACCGACCGGGTGAACGCCGATCTTGCGGCGATGAACCGCCTGGTCGAGCAATTGCTCGTTCTCGCGCAGCTCGATGCCTATGCGGCGGCACCGCAGCCTTTCCGGCCGATCGATCTGGCCGATCCGGCGCTCGATGCGATCAAGCTCTGCGCGGTCGATGCGGCGCAGAAAGGCGTCGCGCTCGCCTATCGGGACGAGGGCGGACCGTCCGTCATGGGCCGGACCGAAGCGGTCACCGCGGCGCTCCGCAATCTCGTCGAAAACGCCGTTCGCGTGACCGCAACGGGCAAAGAGGTGACGATCGTTCGCGGGCCGGGCCCCAAAATTCGTGTCGTCGATGGCGGCGCCGGGATCGAGCCCGCGCGGTTGCTGGCCTTGTCGGACCGTTTCCGGCGGGGCGAACATGCGAGCTATGGCGGCGCCGGGCTGGGGCTGTCGATCGTCGCGCGCATCATGGAAGTGCATGGCGGAACGATGCGATCGCATCCCGCAGAGCCATCGATCGAGCTGGATTTTGGAGCAAGTGTAGCGAGTTGATACAGAATCTGGTCCCGTCAGCTTCCTGTCAGCAAATTGCGCTACGCTAAAAGACGAAGGATTCGGTGGGGCCGATCTTTCCGACGGACTAGCTCAACAGACAAAAGAGGGGAGCAGCTATCCGGCGTTCACAGCGGGTCGCAACCGTTGATGAACTTTGGGGGAAGTATTTTGCCGGTAGTATCGACGGCGTTGGTTTGGGATCGGCAACTGCTTTGCCGAAGCGGTTTGGCATCCATCATCCGGCGCGAATTTCAGGATATCGAGGTTGTGACCGCCGGCGATGCCGAAGAGGCGGCCACCTGGCTGGCGGCGACCGGCGGGCATGGGATGCTCGTTCTCGACGGAGGGGTCGACCTGAATTCGGTGGCGCCGGGCGGCATTCGCGGATTGCGGCGTCGTTATCCGCAGCTCTCGCTGGTCATCGTCGATTGGCGACGCGACCGCGACACCATGCTCCGTGCGATCGGCGAGGGCGCGCACGGCTTCATTTCAAAGGATATGGAGCAGGACGAAATGCTCCAGGCCTTTCGGCAGGTCATGGCGGGGCAGGTCTATGTTCCGCCGATCGTCGGCAACATCGATTCGGAAATTCTGGCTACGGGCTCTTCTGGTTCGCAACCCGCCTCGATATCCAGCCTGACCGAGCGGCAGCACGAAGTGCTGACGCATATGTCGATGGGCAAATCGAACAAGGAAATTGCCCGCTCGCTGCGCATTTCCGAAAGTACGGTGAAGGTCCATGTCGCCGCGGCATTCCGTCTGCTCGGAGTGCACAACCGCGTCGGCGCGGTCGCCGCGCTCCAGAGCCGGGGTGATGCCTCGGCTGTCATGCGCGATCACCTGCTCGGCCGCCGTCAGGCGGGCACCAGCCTCCGAACGCGCGCTTTCGGCTGAAATCATCATAAGCGGAATTTCTCGCGTTCCGGATCGCGCATTGAATATCTTCATGCCGATACTGGCCAAAAGTGTTAGATAGTCTGACCACATCGATAGTGATGAAGACTCATGGAGTCCCATATTGGGCTAATACCTAAAGCTCAATCGACTCAAATCCTCCGATTCACTTAACTTGTCGTTAAGTCGTTCGGGTGAGTCGTTTTTGGTTCACGATGTTCGGCCGCGCTGGGGGGGTCGCACCAGCTTGATCTTCAATCTTTCATCCGCGTGATTTCGCGGAGCAGTTCGTTGCGCGCCGCGTGACGGGCAGACCGGAGACGTGACATGGTGCAGCTTACGAAACACGACCTGACCTTCATCCTCAACCAGATCAAGATTGCGGAGGCGCACGCCGCCGGCGGCGACCTCGCCGCGCTCGTCGCCGGATATAACGGCAACGACGGGTTCGCGCAGGCGCACCTGCTCCCTTACGGCCTCAGGACCGTCGACGGCAGCTACAATAATCTGTTGCCGGGACGTGAGAACTGGGGCGCGGCCGACCAGTCCTTCCCGGGCATCTTTACGCCCGAATATATAAACGACGCCGACGGCGACCGCTATGACTTCAACCCCGCGCCCAACGGACCGGGCCCCGACGGTGTCATGGGTACGCCCGACGACACCGGGGTGAGCTGGTACACCAACAACAACTACGCCAACGCGGGCACGCGCACGGGATCGCAGCCGGGCCCCGGCAGCGGTACGGTGATCGACGCCGATCCGCGCATCATCTCCAATCTGATCGTCGACCAGACGCTGAAGAACCCGGCCGCCATCGCCGCGGCGCTGACGCACGCCGGCCTGTCGGGCCAGCCGCTGATGACCGCGCTGACGCAGATCGTCGCGGCACGCGATGCGCTCGACGCCGCCATCGCTGCGGCAGCCGCCGCCGAGGCGACAATCGGCGACCTCACTGCCGCCGCCGCCGCCGCCGAACTGGCACTGACCGGCGCGGAGGCTGCCGATGCCGCGGCTGCGCTTCAGGCGGCGGCCGATCAGGCAGCGTTCGAAGCCGCCGAGGCCGAAGTCGCCCCGGCGATGGGCGCGCGCGACGCGAGCCTCGCCGCCTATGTGGCGCTCCTTGCCGACGCTACCGACAACAGCGAACAGACCGCCGAGATCGCCGCGGCCCTTGAGGCTTATGGCACGGCTGAGGCCGCCTACCAGCAGGCGCGGGATACCGCCGGGGCCGCGGAGTCGACTTCGATCGCGTCGGCGGCGGCCGCCGCCGACGCGGCTGCGGCGGTTGTCGCCGCGCAGTCCGCGCTGACCGGCGCTGAAACCGCGCTGGCGGCGGCGCAAGCGGCGGTAGGCGCCGATGAGGCCGCCAGCGCGGCGCTCGACGCGGCGCTCGCCGAACATGGTGTGGAGATGGACGGCAACACCGTCTATCTGCCCAATGTTTCGCCCGATGAAGGGCTGTCTTCGCCGTTCAACGGCTGGATGACGATATTTGGACAGTTCTTTGATCACGGCCTCGATCTGGTCGCGAAGGGCGGCAACGGTACGGTCTATGTGCCGTTGTCGCCCGACGATCCGCTCTATGTTCCGGGCGGCCAGAATTATATCGCGATGACCCGCGTAACCGTCGATGCCGGGCCCGACGGCGTCATCGGCACGGCCGACGACGGTCCGGGACCCAAGAATCTGACGACGCCTTGGGTCGATCAGAACCAGACCTATGCTTCTTCGGCGTCGAAGCAGGTCTTCATGCGCGAATATATCGCGGGGCCGGACGGCAAGCCGGTGTCGAGCGGCCTGCTGCTCGAAGGCAGCAACGGCGGCCTCGCGACCTGGGCCGACATCAAGGCGCAGGCGCGCACGATATTGGGGATCGAACTCACCGACCTCAATGTCGGCAACATCCCGCTGATCGCGACCGATCCCTATGGCAATTTCATCCCCGGTGCGAACGGCTATCCGCAGCTTGTCATCGGCATGGGCGCCGATGGCCGGCTGGGCACGGCCGACGATGTGCTGCGTGAAGGCAACCCGGCCGCGCCCGTCAGCGCGCTAGGCGTCGTGCTGACAGGTCATGCCTTCCTCGACGACATCGCACATGCCGCCGCACCGATCGTCGTCGGCGGCGTGCTGCAGGCCGACAGCGACTCGGCGCTCGGCTACCGCAATGCAGACGGCACGCCGGGGCCGCAGGGTCAGCGTGGTCCCACCCAGTATGACAATGAGCTGCTCGACCGCCACTTCATCGCCGGCGATGGCCGCGCGAACGAGAATATCGCGCTGACCGCGGTGCATCAGGTGTTCCATGCCGAACATAACCGCATCGTCGAGCACACAAAGGATGTGACGCTCGCGTCGATGGACCGCGCCTTCATCAACGAATGGCTGCTCGTCGACCTGACCGACGCGCAGTTCGCGACGCTGACGAACGGCAATCCGGCGGCGATCGCGGCGCTGTCGGAATCGCTGGTGTGGGACGGCGAACGCCTGTTCCAGGTCGGCCGCTTCACCAACGAGATGGAGTATCAGCATCTGGTGTTCGAGGAATTCGGCCGCATGATGCAGCCCGACATCGACGCCTTCGTGTTCGAGCCCTCGGCCGACATCAATCCGAGCATCGCCGCCGAGTTCGCGCATGTCGTGTACCGTTTCGGACATTCGATGCTGCGGCAGGATATCGCGGTCATCGAGATGGATGCGGATGGGAATCCCGTCCAGAACGACATCAGCCTGTTCGAGGGCTTCCTGAACCCGGTCAAGTATGACTCGCTCGGCACCGCCGAACAGGCGTCGGGCGCGATCATCCGCGGCATGAGCCGTCAGACGGGTAGCGAGATCGACGAATTCGTCACGGATGTGCTGCGCAACCAGCTGCTCGGTATCCCGCTCGACCTCGCGACGATCAACTTGGCGCGCGGCCGCGACGTCGGGATGCCGTCGCTCCAGACGGCGCGCGAGCGTTTCTTCGAGGCGACCGGCGACACGCTGCTGAAGCCCTATGAGAGCTGGGCCGATTTCGCGCTCAACCTCAAGAATCCGGCGTCGATCATCAATTTCATCGCGGCCTATGGCACGCATGAATCGGTACGGAACACCGCCGAAAATCCGAAGACCGTCGAACAACTGCGCGAAGCGGCGACCTTGCTCGTCCTCGGCGGTGCGGGGGCACCCGCGGACCGGCTCGACTTCCTGAATGCCGAAGGCGCCTATGCCAATGACGCGAAGCTCGGCGGGCTTAACGACATCGATTTCTGGATCGGCGGGCTCGCCGAAAAGAAGATGGCGTTCGGTGGTATGCTCGGCTCGACCTTCAGCTTCGTTTTCCAGATGACGATGGAAAATCTGCAGGACGCCGACCGCTTCTATTATCTGTCGCGCACGCAGGGGCTCAACCTGCTCAACGAGCTGGAGAATAACACCTTCGCCGAGCTGGTGATGCGCAACACCGACCTCGGCGACGATCATTCGACCGCGCTGCCGGGCAATCTCTTCTCGGCGTTCGAGATGCCGCAGCTGGAAATGGATATCAGCAAGCAATTGGGCGCCGATCCGGTGTCGGACGATCCGTTCCTCGGCGGCTTCTCCAGCCTGATCGAGCGCGTCGATGCCAACAATGACGGTATCGCCGAATATATCCGCATCAACAGCAACGAGCATTTCGTCGTCGGCGGCACCGAGAATGACGACGTCATCGTCTCGGGCGGCGGCGACGATGCGATCTGGGGGAAGGGCGGCAACGACCGGATCGAGGCCGGCTATGGCGTCGACAAGGTGTTCGGCGGCGAGGGTGACGACATCATCACCAACGCCGGCACCGACATCGGCGAGGCCGACTTCCTCCACGGCAACGAAGGCAATGACGTCATCCACGGCGGATCGGGCCTGTCGCTGCTGTTCGGAAACCAGGGCAATGACTTCATCATCACCGGTCCCGACGGGAAGGAAGCCTTCGGCGGCACGGGCGACGATTTCATCCTCGGCGGTTCGGGCGGCGATTTCCTGCTCGGCAACGAAGGCAATGACTGGATCGAAGGCGGCCAGCGTTTCGACACGCTGGCGGGCGAGAATTCGGAGCTGTTCTTCAACTCGTCGATCATCGGCCACGATGTGCTCAACGGCGGCAGCGGCGACACCGACTATGACGCCGAATCCGGCGACGACATCATGTTCCAGAACAATGAGGGTATCCAGCGATCGAACGGGCAGGCCGGTTTCGACTGGGGCATCCACAAGGGCGACACCACCGCGGCCAATTCGGACCTCGGCATCCCGATCTTCGAGACGCAGGAGGCGTTCATCCTGCGCGACCGCTTCGATCTGGTCGAAGGCCTGTCGGGTTGGGACCTCGACGATACGCTGACCGGGCGCAGCCGCAATACCAACGCGCGGGGTGAATTACAGAACACCGCCGCGATCCCGGGCCCGGACTCGCCGCTCGACTCCTATTCCAACGACCTGCTGGCGAAGAATGTCGGCTTGATCGACGGGCTCGACGCGCTCGTCGCGCACCTCGGTGCCGGTATCCCGGTGACGAAGGTCGTCAACGGGCAGACGGTCCCGGTGCTGGACGAAAATGGCGTGCAGGAACGCGTGATCTTCAGCACTGCGACGGCGGGGGATATCCTGCTTGGCGGCGGCGGCAACGACACGATCAAGGGGCTTGCGGGCAACGACATCATCGATGGCGACCGCTGGCTCAACGTCCGCATCCTCGTCACCCCGAAAGAGGGCGATAGCTGGGCAGCGTTCAGTGTCGACAGCATGACCGAAGTCGCCGCGCGCATGGTCGCGGGGGAAATCAACCCCGGCCAGCTGTCGATCGTCCGCGAGATCCTCGACGGCGATCTGGAGAACGCGGACACCGACACCGCAGTCTATACCGATGTGCGCGCGAACTACACGATCACCCGCAACGCCGACGGCAGCTTCACGGTCGATCACACCGGCTTCACCGATCCCGGTGACGGCGAGGACGAGAACGGGGAAGATATCCCTGAGGAAACGCTCCAGAACCGGCCGCTGTCCGACGGCACCGACAGGCTGTTCAACATCGAGAAGCTGCGGTTCGCGGACGGCGAGGTCGATCTGCGAGGACCGACGCTCGCGCTGCGATCCACGGGGCAATATCGGGACGAGTTCGAGACGGCCGCCCTCAATAATTCGGACGGCGCGACGGCCTGGGCGACAAGCTGGATTGAAGCCAATGATTCAGGCGGGGTCACGGCCGGCCAGATCCGCATCGACGAGAGCAACAGCAATGCGCTGCGCTTTCACAATGGAGACGGCGCACAGATCACGCGTACGGTCGATCTGGCAGGCGCGGTCACCGCGACGCTCGGCTTTTCGGCGAACCCTGACAATCTGGATGCCGGCGAGCATGTGGAGGTGTGGTTTGCGGCCGATGGCGCCAATTTCACCCTGCTGCGGACGATCACCGGCAATGGCGGCAACCAGAATTATGAGCATCCATTGACGGGGCCGTTCACGGCAAACGCGGCGATCCGCTTTGTTGCCAGCGCGATCAGCGCGACGAACGAGCAGGTCAGCATCGATAACGTCACAATCGACTTCGTCACGTCGCCGGTGCGGGATCATGAAACGACCTTCACCGAAAATGGGGGCGAAGTTTCCATCGCGCGCGGCCCCGTCATCGTCGAGAATGATGGCCAGCTCGTGTCGGCGCGGATCGTGCTGACCAACGCGCAGGCGGGCGACCGGTTCGTCATCCCGAACAATCTGCCCGGCAATATCAACAGCCAGGTGGACACCTCGGTCGCGGGTCGCATCACTGTCACGCTGACCGGTGCCGAAACGATCGCCAATTATCAGGCGGCGATTCAGGCGATCGAGTTCGAAAATACGTCGGATAATCCGGGTGTCGTCGACCGCGTGGTCGAGGTGACCGTCAACGGCGGCTTCATGGACAGCAATGTCGCGATAACGACGATCAATGTCGTCGCCGTCGATGACGCCGTGAACGCGAACGCTGACAATATCATCACGAACATCAGCGGCACGACGAGCATCGTCGTTCCCAAATGGGCGCTCTTGCTGAACGATGTCGATCCGGACAGCCCGATCAGCATCACCGCGGTGAGCAATGCGAACAGCCTGAACGGTCTGGCCCATAACGCCACGTCGGTCAGCTTTACCGATCCGGCCGCCGGCGGCGCCGGGGGTTCGTTCAGCTATACGGCGACCGGGGCACCGGGCAACACCGACACAGCCAACGTCAGCGTTGCCCGCGATGCAACGGGCACGATCGACGGCACCAACGCAGCCAATATCCTGATCGGCAGCGACGCCGCCAACACGTTCGACGCGGGCGGCGGCGACGACATCGTATTCGCGGGCGGCGGCAACGACACGATCGTGTGGAACGCCAACACTGCCAATGCGACGAGCAACAACAACAGCGACGGCCGCGATGTGGTCGATGGCGGTGCGGGGACCGACGATACGTTCGTGATCAACGGCAACGCCGCGAACAACGTCGCCGAAACCTATCGCATCTATTCGCGTGCGGCGGCCGATGCGGCCGGGCTGGCGGTGCGCAATCCCGACACCGAAATCGTGATCACGCGCGGCGGCACAACCGATGCCTTCATCATCGCCGAACTCGACAATATCGAGGAGATCGTCGTCAACACCGACAATGGCAACGATACGGTTCAGGTGATCGGCGACTTCTCGCCGACCAGCCTCGACGTGAATACCATCACGATCAACGGCGGCGCGGGCGACGACACGGTCGACATCAGCGCGCTCCAGTCGGCACATCGCGTCGTGTTTCGCTCGAACGGCGGCAACGACGTGATCATCGGCGAAATGCGCGCGCAGGATCGCTTCGAACTCGCCGCAGGCAAGACTATTGCCGACTATACGTCCACCGACAATGACGATGGCAGCACGACGATAGCGACCGAAGGCCATAGCGTGACCTTCTTCGGATCGCTGGCGAACGCCCAATCGCCCGCGGGGTCGCATGACGACGACGATCATGACGATGATCATGGTCACGACGATGACGATGACACCGCCCCGCCTTCGCACGACGACACGCTGACCGGCACGGCTGGCAACGACGTCCTGAAGGGCGGATCGGCCGACGATGTCATTCGCGGTCGCGGCGGTGATGACATCCTCGCCGGCGGGTCGGGCGACGACCGCCTCGACGGCGAGGCCGGCGACGACGATCTGACCGGTGGGTCGGGCGACGACATCCTGACCGGCGGTTCGGGCGACGACAGGTTGTCGGGTGGTTCGGGCGACGACCGGATCGACGGCGGGACCGGCGACGACATCCTGACCGGCGGCAGCGGCGACGACGTCTTCGTCTTCGGTCCGGGCCACGACCGCGTCACCGACTTCCGGCTGGGCGAAGACGCTATCGATCTCAGCGGCCTCGGTATCACGGCGCAGACCTTTGCTTCGCGCGTCGTGGTCAGTCAGTCGGGGACCGACACGATCGTCCGTATCGACGGGAACGAGTTGCGCCTCGACGGCGTTGCGGCCGCCGACATGCAGACGGCCTCTTTCGTCTTTGCCGCAACGGGTTCGGGTGCGCCGGCCAATAACAGCCCGCCGGCGGCCAACGAGGCGGCAACGGCCGATCTGCCGTCGCAGCCGGTCGATCAGGGGGAAGCGGGGGCGGCGCCGGATCCGTCCGGGCCGACGCATGATCGATGGGGCGGCGGGTTCGATATCGATATCGGTCCCTGGTGGTTGCGTTCGCGCTTCGAGAGCAACGGGCGCCACGAGATGCCTCATCATGATTGGGACATTCTCTGACATCCCGCCCCCCCGGGAGGTCCGGGCCGGCCCACGCCGGTCCGGACTCAACCGAACAGGAAAGAACCAGGGTCATGCGAACCGATTCCGCCGTTCCGCCGCAAATCAGGCAGGCCTTTGCCGCCTGCCGCCAGCATTTTGTAGCGGCAGCCGTGTTCAGTGCGCTCGTCAATATCCTCTACCTCGCTCCGACGATCTATATGATGCAGGTCTATGATCGCGTCGTTCCGACAGGCGGCGTGCTCACCCTGTTCTGGATTACGGTCATCGTCGCGCTGGCCATCGGCTGCCTGAGTGCGCTCGACATGGTACGCAGCCGGTTGATGCTGCGTGCGTCGCTGCGGCTCAATCGCCAGCTCGCGGCGCCTATCCTCGACCGCCTGCTTGCCCGCGCAAAGGGCAATGCCGACCCCGCCGCGGCGCAGGCGATGCGTGATTTCGACAGCTTCCGCGGCGCGGTCGCCAGCCCGTCGGCGATCGCGTTGTTCGATATTCCTTGGACGCCGCTCTATTTCGTCGTCGCATTCATCATTCATCCGGCACTCGGGGTGATGATATTGGGCGCCGGCATGGTCCTTCTGGGACTCGCGCTTCTCAACGAGCGCGCAACGAAGAAGTCCGCTGCGGCGGGCCATAAGGCGATGGCGGCGGCCTATGCGAGGCAGGAGGCAATGTTCGACAAGGCCGAGATCGTTCGCGCGCTCGGAATGCGCCGCGCGCTCGTCGCGCGCCAGATCGACGATCGCCGCGAGGGTCTCGAGGCCAGCGCCAACACGCAACTGACCGCGACGCGCTATACCGGTCTGGTCAAGTTCGCGCGCATGTTCATGCAGTCGCTGGCGCTCGGCGTCGGCGCATGGCTGGCCATCAACGCCGAAATATCGGTCGGCGCGATCATCGCCGCGTCGGTACTGCTCGCGCGCGCGCTTCAGCCGATCGAGCAGATGGTGCAGGCTTGGCCCGCCATCGGACAGGCGCGGCAGGCGAAGGCATCGATCGAGGCGCTCTTCCGGTCGACCGACAGCCTCGTCGGCGATCGGGTCGTGCTACCGGCGCCCGAAGGCTATGTCGAACTTTCCAATATTACACTGCGTACCCCCGACAACAGCGCGCTGATCCTGCGCGGGGTATCGACCTGGCTGATTCCCGGCGAAGTTCTCGGCGTGATCGGCCCCTCGGGTGCGGGCAAGACGACGCTGGCGCGCATCGCGGCAGGGGCGATCCCGCCCGATGGAGGCGAAGTCCGCATCGACGAGGCGCAATATGGCGACTGGGATGCCGAACGCCTTGCGTCGCATATCGGTTACCTCCCGCAGGAGCCGACCTTGCTCGCTGGAACGATCGGCGAGAATATCTCGCGCTTTGCAGCGGCACGCGGCGAGCACGCCGTCGACATCGACGACAAGGTGACGCGCGCTGCCATCGCGGCGGGCATCCACGACCTGATCCTGCACCTGCCCGGCGGGTATAATGCCCGGATCGGTGACGGCGGACTGCGCCTGTCGGGTGGACAGGCGCAGCGCATTGCGCTTGCCCGCGCGCTGTACGGCGATCCCGAAATCCTTGTTCTCGATGAACCGAACGCCGCGCTCGACAGCCAGGGCGAAGAGGCGCTGAACGATGCGATCGCCGCCGCCAAGGTGCGTCAGGCGGCGATCATGATCGTCACCCATCGCCAGTCGGCGCTCCGCGACGCGGACCGGCTCGCGGTGCTGAAAAACGGGGTGATCGAATATCAGGGGCCGCGCGCCGAGGTGTTCGAACTGCTGCGCGAAAGCGCGGTCGCCGCCGCCAATGTGGTCAAGATGACGAGGAACAAAAAGCCATGAATGCGATGGATTTTGGCGATGATCTTCATGGGGCGCCGCTACCGGCCGAGGCGATCGATTCGCCGAAGCGCGAGCTTCGCACCGGCCTGTTGATTGCCGCCGCATTCTTTGTCGGCTTCCTTGGCTGGGCGGCATTAACGCCGCTCGATGCCGGAGCCATGGCACAGGGTTCGGTTTCGGTTTCGGGCAATCGGCAGGCGGTGCAGCACAAGGATGGCGGGATCGTGACCGCCTTGATGGTCGCCGAGGGGAGCGCGGTTCGCCGCGGCGATATCCTGCTCAAAATATCCGCGTCCGAAATCGTCGCGGCAGAGCGTGGCCTGACCGGCGAAATCGTCGCGCTTCTGGCGCAGCGCGCGCGGCTGGTCGCCGAGCGGGATGGGGCGCGGCATATCGTCGAACCGGTGGAGTTTTCATCCTATCTGGCCGGTGATCGTGCGCTTGCCGACGAAGCGATGCGTGGCCAGCGCCTGCTGTTCGACGCGCGGCAAAGGTCGGGCGCGACCGAACGCGGCATGTTGGGGCAACGGATCGCCCAGCATAACCAGCAAATAGGCGGGTACGACGCCCAGATCGATTCGAACCGGACCCAGCAGCGATTGATCAATGAAGAGCTGACGGGACTGCGAACGCTGTCCGAGCGCGGCTTTGTTTCGACCAACCGGCTTCGCGCCGTGGAGCGCAGTTCGGCGCAGCTTGAAGGCGACTATGGCGCGCTTCGTTCGGACGTCGCCCGGCTGCAGGAGGCGATCGGTGAATCGCGCCTCCAGATGGTGTCGCTCGACCGCCGGATGATCGAGGAAGTCGCGACCCAGCTTCGCGAGGTTCAGGTCCGGCTCGATGAATTGCAGCCGCGCCTGTTCGCCACGCGCGAGCGCCTGACCCAGTCGGTCGTCCGTGCTCCGTCGAACGGACGCGTCGTCGGCTTGAAGGTCTTTACCGTCGGCGGCGTCGTTGCGCCGGGCGAGATGCTGATGGAGATCGTGCCGCAGGACAAGGCGCTGGTTGTGCTTGCCAAAGCATCGCCGAACGACGCCGACGACCTGTCGTCCGGCATGGAAACGCAGGTCCGCTTTTCGGGCATTCAGGAACGGAGCCTGCCGATCCTGAAGGGCCGGATCAACAAGGTGTCGGCGGACAGTTTCGAGGATAACCGCACCGGCATGGAATATTTCGAGATCGAGGTGGTGGTGCCGCCCGCCGAAATGAAGAAGATAGCGGCCCTGCGCGGCGACAACAGTCTGCGCGCGGGTATGCCGGCGGAGGTGATGGTTCCATTGCGCGAACGGACCGCACTTGGTTATCTGATCGAGCCGCTCACGCAAACGCTGTGGAGGGCCGGCCGGGAGCATTAGCCGCGATCCCGGCTCGCTTTCGGCCAAAACCCGGCCAGGTTTCTGCCGCTACTCCGACGCTGGCTTGCGCAACTGCGCCATTTCTATGCGGTCGCGTCCCAGCGCCTTGGCGCGCAGCAACGCGGCGTCGGCGGTACGCACCAGCCGGTCGAACCCGCAATGGATCGGTGCCACGGCGATCCCGACCGATACCGTGATGGGGTCCAGATCCTTGCCGCCATGTCCGAGTTCGAGCGCCGAGATGCGCGCCCGGATATCCTGCGCGCGCTCCTCGGCCTGACCGACCGTCAAGGTGGGGAGCAGGATCAGGAATTCCTCGCCGCCATAGCGAAAGGCAAGGCCCGCTTCGCGCGTCACATTGGCGAGCACCTGCCCGACCGCGCGCAGCACGGCGTCGCCCGCTTCGTGGCCGTGCACGTCGTTGAAGCGTTTGAAATGATCGACATCGAGCATCAGGCAACCGAGGGGTTCGTCGAGGCGTTCCGCCTGCGCGATCTGCGTTTCGAGCACATGGCCGAGTTGCCTGCGGTTGGCGAGGCCGGTCAGGGAATCGGCCATCGCCATTTCGCGCAGCGTGTCGCGAAGCTGGAGATTCGCGATCGCCAGCCCGATATTTTCGGCGAGCATATCGAAATAGATCAGCTGCGCCGCGCTGCGCGCCGCGTCACCCGCCGGCATTTCGAAATAGAGGAGCCCCAGCGTCTCGCGCTGCGCGGTGAGCGGCAGGCACAAAGTG
The DNA here is from genome assembly GCA_020160755.1 of Pseudomonadota bacterium. Classification (GTDB taxonomy): domain Bacteria; phylum Pseudomonadota; class Alphaproteobacteria; order Sphingomonadales; family Sphingomonadaceae; genus Sphingopyxis. The sequence continues at coordinate 124,552 of JAIUPN010000011.1, read as the reverse complement.
TCGACTGGATGAGCCGCGTCCCATTCGATATGGTCGCAAGGCACGTCGACATTGTCGCCTGCGGGACGATGGCGGAGGCCGCGCCGCAGCGCCCAGCAGGATATCGGCGAAAACTGGTCAGCCGACCGGACCGGCCCCAGCCAGCTACCCGCCTCGACCACAAGGTTGCGCTGCTTGTCGAGCAGGTAAAGCCGGCCCGGCAGTCCGGGCGCGATCTCGGGAACGAAGCGCTGGACAACTTCCTGCAGGTCGTGGAGCGTATCGCAGCCCTGCATTCGCTGCGTCATCCGCGACAGGAGGTCGCGCATCGTCCTGTCGGCATCGCGCTCCGCTTCCAGCCGCTGCCGTTCGATGCCATTCTCGCGGAAGATGCGGATCGCCTGCGCCATGTCGCCGATCTCGTCGATCTGGCTGAACTCGGGCGGCTCGGCGGCATAATCCTGCACCGCGAGCCGGTTGACGACGTCGCTGAGCCGCACGACCGGGTGGAGCACGCGCTGCTTGAAGATGAAATAGAGGACAAACAGGACCAGGAGCGCCGTCAGCCCCAGCACGATTTCGGATATACGCTTCCACAGCCGCGAAAGATCGGTGGCTTCCGAAACCTGCGCTTCGATGCGGCTGTCCAGCCGGTCCTGGAATCGCTGGACCTCGATTTCCGCGCGGTCGAGTTGCCGTTCATATTCGGCGCCGAACAATATCTGGCGCGCGACATCCTTCTTTCCGCTTTCATAGGCGGTGAGCGCCGATTCCTGCTCGTCGTGAAGCGTGTCGGCGAGGGCGATCGCCTTCTTGAGCGCTTCGAGCTCGCCTGCCGTGGCACCGGCGTCGCCGATATGGCGGATACGATCTTCGACAGCTTTGAGAGCGGCCACCTCGCTCCGATAGGCGGCCAGATAGGTCGGGTCGTCGGTGTTGACGAACTGCCGCGCCCGGTCGCTCAGCGCATAGATATCGATTCCGAGTTCGGCCGTCGCCTGATCGAGCCGGTAACGCTGTTCGACCGCCGCGCGCTCGCGGTCCTGCGCGCTCGACGCGAATATCATCGTCGTGCTCGATATCATCGTCAGCACGACGGTCGCGCCATAGGCCCAGTTGGTGATTGTCGCTAACCGCATGACGGGATCCTAAAGAGCCAAATCGTTGGAACGAAGTTAACCTTAGCCGCCGGGCAAAGCGATCGGCCAAAGCCCGCACGCATGTTGAATCAGGAAACGCCCGCTTCTTGCGATTTGCGTCCGGAAGCGGTCAGTCCGCAATCCGATTTCGTTGCCGGAATATATGTGGGGACCAAAAATCCCAAAAACAGGATCGTTCAGTCGCTTCAACGCGTTGATGAGGGTGAATGGCTCCCCGGGTAGGATTCGAACCTACGACCGATCGATTAACAGTCGATTGCTCTACCGCTGAGCTACCGAGGAACACACCGCCGAAGCGGACAAGGCGGCCCCTTTGCCGCCAACCGAAAACTTTATCAAGGGGGTTTTGCGGCCTTTTGCGACTCTCAGACGATAAATTGTTCCATCGCGATGCGTTCGTCGAGGCCCTGGTCGGGGTCGAACAGCAAAGTCAGCGGCCGGCTGCGGTCGGTGGTTACCAATACCGTCTTCACATCGCGGATTTCGCGCTGGTCGGCGACCGCGCTGACCGGGCGTTTCGCCGCCTCGCGGACGTTGAAGCGGATGCTCGTCGATTCGGGGACGAGCGCGCCGCGCCAGCGGCGGGGGCGGAAGGGGCTGATCGGGGTCAGCGCGAGCATTTCCGATTCGAGCGGCAGGATCGGACCGTTGGCGCTGAGGTTGTACGCGGTCGATCCCGCCGGGGTCGACACGAGCACGCCGTCGCAGGCGAGTTCCTCGAGCATCGTCTTTTCGTTGATCATCACCTCGAGCTTGGCTGCCTGGCGCGTTTCGCGCAGCAGCGAAATCTCGTTGATCGCGGGCAGGATATGCCGCTCGCCGCTGATCGTCGTGATATCGCCCGATAGCGGATGGATGAGGAACGGGCGCGCTGCGGCGAGCCGGTCGAGCAGGCCTTCGACGCGAAATTCGTTCATCAGGAAGCCGATCGTGCCGCGGTTCATGCCGAAGACGGGCAGGCTTCGCCGCTGGTCGAGCAGCATGTGCAGCATGTGCAGCAGAAAACCGTCACCGCCGAGCGCGATCAACAGGTCGGCCTCGGCCAGCTCGACGAAATCATAGAGCGGGCGCAGCTCGGCCTCCGCCTCCATGGCGGCGGGCGCATTCGATGCGACAAGCGCGATCTTGCGATGCATATTGGTCCGGTTCCCCCGTGCCTTCAGATATCGGGCGGCGTGTCAGCCCCCCGTTGCACTCATATGACGCGCGACCGCCGGTTTGGACTCTCGTTCGATATGAAAGTCATGCGCGCGGGGTTTGCCAGCCAATGCCAAATCAATCAAGCCGTCCACGTCGCCGCCCTCGCGCAGCGCGGCGCGCAGATCGACATGATCGTCCTGACCAAGGCACATATAGACGCGTCCCTCGACGGTCAGGCGGATGCGGTTGCATGTCGCACAGAAATTGTCGCTGAGCGGGGTGATGAGGCCGAGGGTGACCGGGCTGTCTTCGACCGCGAAATAGCGCGCGGGGCCGCCGGTGCGCTGGTCGACCGGCCAGATAGCGCGGACCTCGCGAAGCGGCGCGACAAATTGATGGAGCGGGGCATAATGATCGCTGCGATCGTCGGATACTTGGCCCAGCGGCATCGTCTCGATCAGGGTGAGATCGCAGCCGTTCGCGGCGCAATAATCGAGCATGGGGAGAAGCTGGTCTTCGTTGAGCCCTGCGAGCGCGACCATGTTGATCTTCACCGTCAGCCCGGCGGTGCGCGCCGCGTCGATCCCGCGCAGCGCGGTGTCGAGGTCGCCGACGCGGGTAATATGGCGAAAGGCGTGCGGGTCGAGCGTGTCGAGGCTGACGTTGATCCGGCGCACCCCCGCCGCGGCGAGCATCGAGGCCTGTTCGGCAAGCCGCATCGCGTTGGTCGTCAGCGTCAACTCGTCGAGCCCGTGCCCGATCATCGCGCCCAGCCGCATCGCGAGCGTGTCGATCCCGCGCCGCACCAGCGGTTCGCCCCCCGTCAGGCGGATGCGGTTGATCCCGCGCGCGACGAACCGCTCGGCAAGGTCGCCCATTTCCTCTATACTAAGGACCGCCGACTTGGGCAGGAAGGTCATGTCTTCGGCCATGCAATAACGGCAGCGCAGGTCGCAGCGATCGGTAACCGACAGGCGCAAGTAACTGATCCGGCGGCCAATGCCGTCGATCAGGGGCGCCGTGGATGCGGCAGATTGGGAAAATGTGGCAGCCACACGCATATTGTGATGCAAAAGGCAGGAGCTTGGCAAGCGAAGCCTGCTAGGGAAAATCGATGAATCGCCTTTCCGAATCCCTCTCCGCCTGTGTCCATAAACTCGAAAAGCTGCACGCACGGCATAATGCCGACGCCGGCGTCATCCTGGTCCAGGTCGACCAGATGGCACGGATCAACAACAGCGCGGGCACCGCGACGGGCGATTCGGTGCTCGACGAAATCGGGCGGCGGCTCGAAAATTTTGCCAGCGACGAATTCGGCCAGGGGTCGTGCGTCGATCGCCTCGACGGGCCGCGCTTCCTGATCGTGCCGGCGACGCCGATGTCGCTCGGCGCGCTTCGTGCGCAGGAGCGTGCGCTGCACGTCGCGCTTGCCGAACCGATCGTCGGCGACCCGAACGGCCGGCTATCGATCCGCATCGCGGCGGCGTTGATCACGCGCGACGAATCGGTCGCCGAACAGCTCCGCGCCGCGGGCGACCAGCTTGCGCGTCCCGCGTCGGCGCGCGACGGGGCGATGGTCCACGCCGCGCTGTCGGCGGGCGAGGTGGTGATCCACTACCAGCCGCAATATGATGTCGGCACCGGCGAGATGACCGGGGTCGAGGCGCTGCTCCGCTGGCAGCATCCCGAACTCGGCCTGCTCGGTGCGGGGCCGCTGGTCACCGCGGCGCGCGCGGCGCGGCTCGAATGCGAACTCACCGAACATGCCCACCGCGTCGCGCTCGCCGAAATGGCGACCTGGCCAAAGGCGCTGGCGCAGCTGCGCGTATCGCTCAACATCACCGCTGCGGATCTTGGCGATCCCGAATTCGCCGGCCGCTTCGCGGGCATGGCCAAGGCGGCGAGGGTCGATCCCGACCGGTTGACGCTCGAACTGACCGAGCAGGCGATGCTGAGCGACCCGGCGAGCGCGGCCGACCAGCTGGCGCAGATCCGCGCACTCGGCGTCGCGGTCGCGATCGACGATTTCGGGACCGGCTATTCCAGCCTGTCGCTGCTCGCGCGGTTGCCGATCGATTATCTCAAGATCGACAGCGGCTTTACCCGCACCATCGACGGCAGCGACCGCGACCGCATCGTCGTGCGCGCGATCGTCGACCTTGCACGCGCGCTGGGCCTGCTCGTGGTGGCCGAGGGGATCGAGAACGAGCGGCAGCTCGCGCGTCTGTCCGAACTGGGTGTCGCGACCTGGCAGGGGTTCCTGAAATCGGGGCCGGTGCCGTCGGACCAGCTTCTCGGGCTGATGGATGCCTAGAAATGTCGCCCCGCGAAGGAGGAGCAAGCGCGTCAGTGCGATCGGCATGGCTTCACGGGCAATAATCCCCGAATTCTTCAAGATGCGGTTGAGCGAATGAAGGCAGCCGCCTAAGGGCCTCGGCCATCACCAGTCGAAAGGATATCTCATGCGCCCCTCAGGCCGCGCGCCCGATCAGATGCGCCCCATCGCCATCGAAACCGGATTTACCATCCACGCCGAAGGCAGCGTGCTCGTCAGCTTTGGCAATACGAAGGTGCTCGTCACCGCGAGCGTCGACGAGAAAGTGCCGCCCTTCCTGCGCGGCAAGGGGCAGGGCTGGGTGACGGCCGAATACGGGATGCTGCCCCGCGCGACGCATACGCGCGGCAGCCGCGAAGCGGCGAAGGGCAAGCAGTCGGGACGGACGCAGGAAATCCAGCGGCTTATCGGACGAAGCTTGCGCGCCGTCGTCGACATGAAAAAGCTCGGCGAGCGCCAGATCATCATCGACTGCGACGTGATCCAGGCCGATGGCGGCACGCGTACCGCCTCGATTTCGGGCGCGTGGGTCGCGCTGCGGCTTGCGGTCGACAAGCTGCTCGCGGCGAAGACGATCGCCGAGGATCCGATCGAGGACAAGGTCGGTGCGATCTCGTGCGGTATTTATCGGGGCACACCGGTGCTCGACCTCGACTATGACGAGGATTCGGTCGCCGAGGCCGACGGCAATTTTGTGCTGACCGGCAAGGGCCAGATCGTCGAAGTGCAGGCGAGCGCCGAGGGTGCGACCTATGACGAGGAAGGCCTCCTTCGTCTCCTCCGCCTCGCACGCATCGGCTGCGGCGAGATTTTCGCGGCGCAGGACAGGGCCACGGGCCGCTGACATGATGCGGAGGCTCGCCCCCGGCAAGCTCGTGATCGCCAGCCACAATGCGGGCAAGGTGCGCGAAATCCGCGCGCTGCTCGAACCCTTCGGGATCGAGCCGGTGTCGGCGGGCGACCTCGGGCTTCCCGAGCCCGAGGAGACGGGGACGACCTTTCGCGAGAATGCCCTGCTGAAAGCCCATGCAAGCGCGTCGGGGTCAGGGTTGCCCGCGCTCGCCGACGACAGCGGCCTCGAAGTCGCGGCGCTCTCCGGCCGCCCCGGCGTCTACACTGCCGACTGGGCCGAACGGCAATGGTTCGAGGGCAATCCGGGGCGCGACTGGTATATGGCGATGGGCAAGGTCGAAGGCCTGCTCGCCGAGCAGGGGCCCGACGTCGACCGCAGCGCGCGCTTCATCTGCACGCTCGCGCTCGCCTGGCCCGACGGCCATGCCGATGTGTACGAAGGGGCCGCCGAGGGCAGCCTGACCTGGCCGCCGCGCGGGAAGCTGGGTTTCGGTTATGATCCGGTGTTTGTTCCGACCGGCAAGTCGCTGACTTATGCGGAAATCGATCCGGCAGAGAAGCATGCGATCAGCCACCGCGCCGACGCCTTTGCCAAGCTCGTGGCGGGGGCTTTCGATCCGCGATAATTTTACCCGGGCGATATTGACTTTTATTTTACCCGGATATAAATGCCGGGCATGACTGAATATGATGCTACCGTCACAGCCTTCCTCGGCGATGCGCAACTCGCCTCGGGAAGGCGCGAAACCGTTACACGGACGTTGGAGGATCGCTATCCCGCTGACCTCGGCGCGATCCTCGTTTTCGACGACGCGACCGGGCGCCTCGCTGACCTCGACTATTGGGATGCCGCCAAGGCGATGCCCGCGCCGTCTGCAGGGCGCCCGCGGCTAGGCGTGAAGGCGCGCGAAGTCACCTTGCTGCCGCGCCACTGGGACTGGCTCGCCGCGCAGCCGGGCGGCGCATCGGCGGCGCTGCGCCGGCTAGTCGAAGCGGCGAGTAAGGAGGCGCCCGACACGAAGCAGCGCCGCGATGCGGCGTATAATTTCATGAGCCACGCCTGCGGCGACCGTCCGGGTTATGAAGAGGCGCTGCGCGCGCTCTACCGCGATGACGATGTGGGCTTCGCCGGGCTGATCGCCGATTGGCCCGCTGACATCAAGCAGCATATCGCGCGGTTGCTCGGGGGCGGCTGACATCCGCGCTGCAGCCCCTATATCGCCGCACATGGCCGAACCGCTCGCCCTCTATGTCCATTGGCCGTTTTGCGTGTCGAAATGCCCCTATTGCGACTTCAACAGCCATGTGCGCGAGAGTGTCGATCAGGGCGTGTGGCGCGAGGCGTTGCTTGCCGATTTGCGGCATGAGGCGGCGTTGCTGCCAGGTCGTACGGTCGGGTCGATTTTCTTCGGCGGCGGCACGCCCAGCCTGATGCCGCCCGCGACCGTCGCGGCAGTGATCGCGGCGGCGGAGAGCGCATGGGGTCTCGCGGACGATGTCGAGGTCACGCTGGAAGCCAATCCCAATTCGGTCGAGGTCGCCAATTTCGCCGACCTCGCCGCAGCCGGGGTCAACCGCGTGTCGATCGGCGTCCAGAGCTTCGATTCCGAAGTGCTTGAATTTCTTGGCCGCGCGCACAGCGAGGACGAGGCGCGCCGCGCCATCGCCACCGCGCAGGAACATTTTTCGCGCGTCAGCTTCGACCTGATCTATGCGCGGCCGGGGCAGTCGATGGCGGCGTGGGAAGCCGAACTGGCGCGCGCGCTCGCCTTCGGCACCGACCATCTCTCGCTTTACCAGCTCACGATTGAACCCGGCACGCGCTTTGCGACGCTCGCGGCGAAGGGCGACCTCGCCATTCCCGACGGCGATGCCGCCGCCGACCTGTTCGACGCGACACAGTCGATGACGCGCGCCGCGGGCCTGCCGCGCTACGAAGTGTCGAACCATGCGCGTGTCGGGCAGGAGAGTCGCCACAATCTCGCATACTGGCGCTACGCCGATTATGCCGGGGTTGGCCCCGGCGCACACGGGCGGCGGTTGGAACAAGCGACCGAGCGGCACAAGAAACCCGAGAATTTCATCGCGGCTGTGGCGCGCAACGGCCACGGATTGAAGGTCGAGAACGACCTGCCGGCGCATGAACGCGCGACCGAGGCGATGCTGATGGGACTGCGATTGACCGAAGGGATCGACCTCGCGCGGATCGAAGCACGCAGCGGACTGTCGCGCGAGGCGTTCGTGGACGCGGGAGCTGTGGCCCGGCTGACCGTTCAGGGGCTGATGCGACAGGACGGCGACCGCCTCGCCGTCACCGACGACGGCATTCTCCTGCTCGACTCGATCCTTTCCGAGGTGGTGCGGACCGGCTAGGCTCGCGCCGAAGCGAGGCGATTTTGAGCGATATGTTGATCCGCGACTGGGATGCCCATCTGGCGCATGAAAAGCGCCGGTCGGAGCATACGCGCCGCGCCTATATCGCCACTGCGGCGCGCTTCTACGCCTTCCTGTCGCGGCATCGCGGCGGCGCGGTCGATGCGCCTATGCTGGCGGCGCTGACCCCGAACGACCTGCGCGCCTACCTTGCCGAACGCCGCGCCGAGGGGCTGGGCAATGCGTCGGCTGCGCGCGAACTTTCGGCACTGCGGACCTTCCTGCGCTTCGTCGGCGGATCGAACGCGAGCGTGCCGCAGTTGCGCGGACCGCGCGTAAAAAAGGGCCTGCCGCGTCCGGTTTCGCCCGCCGAGGCGCTCGCGCTGGTGCAGGATGTCGAGGATCATGCGCGCGAGGGCTGGGTCGGTGCGCGCGACTTCGCGCTGCTGTTGCTACTCTATGGTGCGGGGCTGCGCATCGGCGAGGCGCTGGGGCTGACCGGCGCGGCGCTGCCGCTTGGCGAGACGCTGCGCGTCACCGGCAAGCGGAACAAGACGCGCATCATCCCGATCCTGCCCGCGGTGGCGAACGCAGTGTCGCGTTATGTCGCGGCCTGCCCATATCCGATCGCAAAGGAAACGCCGCTGTTTCTCGGCGCGCGCGGCGGGCCGCTGCAACCCGGTGTCGTGCGCGCGAGCGTGCGCTCGGCGCGGCGCGCGCTGGGCTTGCCCGAACGCACGACCCCGCACGCGCTGCGGCACAGTTTCGCGACGCACCTGCTTGCCGGCGGCGCCGACCTTCGCAGTTTGCAGGAATTGCTCGGCCACGCCAGCCTGGCCTCGACGCAGATATATACCGCGGTCGACGCCGCGCATCTGCTCGACATCTATCGCAGCGCGCACCCGCGCGCCTAATCGGCCTGCTTCGGCTTCCAGGTGACGATGCGATAGATATAGATGACGACGAGCGAACCGATCGCGACCAGCGCCACGGGGCCGACGAAGGCGTCGAGGTTCGCGAACTGCCCGCCGAACCAGTTTCCCGCGCCCGCGAGCGCCGCGATCCAGATCGTCGATCCGGCAGCGGTCCAAGCCAGGAATTTCGCCTGGTTCATCTTCACCATGCCCGCGGGCAGCGACACCATGGTGCGTGCGACGGGCATGAAGCGCGCGACGAAGACGATCGCGGGGCCATATTTGAGGAAGAAGGCGTGCAGACGTTCGACTTCGGCCCAGTCGAGCGTGAGCCAGCGGCCGTGGCGATCGATGAAGGGTTTGAGCCGTTCGTAGCCGATCCACCGGCCAACGCCGTACCAGATCCAGTTGCCCGCGGTCGTGCCTGCGACCGCGACCGCGACGAGCGTCCAGAAATCGAAATGACCCTTGGAAACGGCGATGCCGCCAAGCCCCATGATCACTTCGGAAGGAATCGGCGGAAACACATTTTCGAGGAACATGAGGATGAAAATCCCCACATAGCCCCAGCTCTGGATCAGATTCAGGATGAAGTCGGTCATGGGGAGGGAACGCGCGGGCGCGTCAGCCGATCCGGCGGACGATCGCGTCCCAGATCATCCCCGCCGTATCGCTGTTGTTGAACCGGTCGATCGCGACGATTCCGGTGGGCGAGGTGACGTTGATTTCGGTCAGCCATTCGCCGCCGATCACGTCGATGCCGACGAAGACCAGCCCGCGTTCACGAAGCTGCGGCCCCAGGACGTCGCAGATTTCCTGCTCGCGCGGGGTGAGTTCGGCCGCCTCGGCATAACCGCCCACCGCGAGGTTCGACCGGAATTCGCCTTCGCCGGGCTTGCGGTTGATCGCGCCCGCGACTTCGCCATCGACGAGCACGATGCGCTTGTCGCCCTTCGACACGCTGGGCAGGAATTGCTGGACCATGAAGGGTTCGGGCCAGACCTGTCCGAACAGCTCGACCAGCGCCCCGAGGTTGCTCCCGTCGGCGTCGATCTTGAATACCGCCTTGCCACCGTTGCCGTGGAGCGGCTTGATCACGACGGCACCGTGACGGGCCTGAAAATCCTTCACCGCGTCGAGGCTGCGGGTGACCATCGTCGGCGGCATGAACTCGGCGAAATCGAGCACGAACACCTTTTCGGGCGCGTTGCGGACCGAAACCGGGTCGTTCACGACGAGCGTCTCGTGCGCGATGCGTTCGAGAAGCCATGTGCCCGTGAGATAGCCGAGATCGAAGGGCGGGTCCTGCCGCATCAGCACGACATCGACGTCGCGGCCGAGGTCGAGCAGTATCTCGTCGCCGAACTTGTAATGCGCTCCGGCCTCACGCTGCGCTTCGAGGATGCGGTGCGCCTTTGTCGTCAGCCGTCCGGCCTCCCATGTCAGTCCGCGCACATCGTAGTGATAGAGTTCGTAACCACGCTCGAGCGCTTTCAGGATCAGCGCAAAACTGCTGTCGCCCCCGATGTTGATACCGTCCATCGGGTCCATTTGTACCGCGGCGCGCAGGGTCATTCGATCTTCCTCAGGGTTGCCAGACGTGGACCAGATGGCGCGGCAGGCGCCCCGGCGCAAGGAGCATCACGTCGATCCGTATATCGTCGCGCGGGCCGGCGAAGCGCGGGCGCAGCATTTCGGCCGCGGCGGCGACGCGGCGCAGGCGGTACTGGTCGATCGCGAGGTCAAGGTCGGCGGCGCGGTCGCGCCATTTGACCTCGATGAAGGCGACGGTGCGACCGCGCCGCGCGACGAGGTCTACTTCGCCGACGGGAACGCGCAGCCGTTCGCCCAATATGCGCCAGCCGTGGAGGCGCAGCCACCAGGCCGCGCGGCGCTCGGCCTTGCGCCCGCGCGCCTCGGCGGCGGCGCGGTTCAAGCCTGCTCTTTCAGCGTCAGCGCGCGCGCGTACACGTCGTGGCGGTCGAGGCCGAAGCGCTTGGCGACCGCCTTGGCCGCCTGCGCCACGGGCTTGTCGGCCATCGCTTCGCGCAGCGCCGCGTCGAGCGTCGCATCGTCGGCTTCCTCGGTCACCGCTTCGCCGGGCGGGCCGACGACCACGACGATCTCGCCCTTCGGCGGGGCGTCGGCATAGCGCGCTGAGAGTTCGGTCAGCGTCCCGGTGACGCATTCCTCGAACATCTTGCTGATCTCGCGCGCGACAGCCGCCTCGCGATTGCCAAGCCCTTCGGCCATCGCGGCGAGCGACGCCGACAGCCGCGGCCCGCTTTCGTAAAAGACGAGCGTGGCGCGCAGACCTGCGAATTCGGCGAGCGTGTCGGTACGCGCCTTCGCCTTGTTCGGCAGGAAGCCCGCGAAGAGGAATCGGTCACTGGGCAGTCCCGACAGCGTGATCGCGGCGATCGCGGCGCACGGGCCGGGGAGGGTGGTGACGTGGCGCGCCGCCGCGCGTGCATCGCGCACCAGCTTGTATCCGGGGTCCGAAATCAGCGGCGTCCCGGCGTCCGACACCAAAACGACAATTTCCTGCTCCATGCGCGCAACCAGCGCGGCGCGGGTGCGTTCGTCGCTATGATCATGATAGGGGGTCATCGGCACACGCAAACCCAGATGCGACAGCAGCTTCGCGGTCACGCGCGTATCCTCTGCGGCGATCACGCCGGCGGAGGCGAGCGTTTTGGCCGCGCGTGCGCTGATGTCGCCGAGGTTGCCGATGGGCGTCGCAACGATATAGAGACCGGGCAAGGGAGAATCTGAGATGTTCGAATCTGGCATGACGCTGAAAATGGCAGAAACTGTCGCCCAGCGCCAAAATAATGCACCGCCGCGCCGCCAGATGTTGCGCGGGCTGGGTGTGGCGGCGATGGCGGGGCTGCTTGCGGCGTGCCAGGTCGTGCCGAAGTCGAACGGCCCGGCGACCCCGCCGCCGCCGACCAACCCCGACGATAATGTCGGTCCCGGCCTTCCCACCGATACCGATCGCCACCGCGTCGCCTTGCTCGTCCCGCAGACGGGGCCGAACGCCGACGTCGGCACCGCGATCGCCAATGCGACGACGCTCGCATTGCTCGATTCGCGCACCGAGCGCGTGCGCATCACGACCTATGATACCGCGCTCGGTGCCGCAGCGGCGGCCCGGCAGGCGGTCGCCGACGGCAACAAGCTGATCCTCGGCCCCTTGCTCAGCGAGGATGTCACCGCGGTCGCGCCGGTCGCGCGCGAAGCGAAGGTGCCGGTGCTGAGCTTCTCGAACGACAGCAGCGTCGCGGGTAACGGCGTCTTCATCATGGGCTTCGTTCCCGGCCAGTCGGTCGAGCGCGTCGTCGCCTTTTCGCGATCGAAGGGCCATCAGCGCTTCGGCGCGCTGGTGCCCAAGAATGTCTATGGCGACCGCTCGGCCGCCGCGTTCCGCGCCGCGGTCGCCGAAGCGGGCGGGACGCTCGTCGCGGTCGAAAGCTATGACCGCAGCGCGACCGCACTGACCGGCGCCGCGCGGCGAATCGCCAACGCCGGCGCGATGGACGCGGTGTTGATCGCCGACAGCGGCGGCAACGCCATTCGCGCGGTGCCGGTGATCAAGGGCACCGGCAGCAAGCAGATCCTCGGCACCGAACTCTGGAACACCGATGCGGCGCTCGGCAGCAGCGCGGTGATGCGCGGATCGTGGTTCGCGAGCGTCTCCGACGGCCTTTACGGCCAGCTCGCGACCAAATATCGCACCCGCTTCGGCAAGGCGCCGTACCGGCTCGCCAGCCTCGGTTATGATTCGGTGCTGCTGACGGTGCGGATTGCGCGCGACTGGAAACCGGGCACCAATTTCCCGGCGAACCGCCTGCTCGCCGCCGACGGTTTCGGCGGCATCGACGGCATCTTCCGTTTCAGCAATCGCGGCATTGCCGAGCGCGCGCTCGAAGTCAGCGAGATCGGCGCCGGCGGTTTCCGCGTCGTCGATCCCGCGCCGACCAAATGGTAGCTGCCCGCCGACAGTGGCAGACCAGCCACAGTCGGTCCGAAAAGCGTTAAAAGGTGCACGGGGCGGTCTTTACGACGGCTCCGTGATCACTATATGACCGTCACGCGTGTTTTTGCGTCGATGCTGCACGCCCATTTTAAACGACCCAGGAGATACAGCTATACCACCGCCCATGACCCGTCGCCCAATGGCACCGATGCCGCCGAAAAACGGCCCGCGTTACAATGAATTTATCGCCTCCCCGAAAGTCCGCGTGATCGACGAGGAAGGCGAAAATCTGGGCGTAATGCTGACGGCCGAAGCGATCGAGCAGGCGGCCGAGGTGGGTCTCGACCTAGTGGAAGTGTCTCCGAACGCCGATCCGCCGGTGTGCAAGTTCCTCGACGTCGGCAAGTTCAAGTACGAGGCGCAGAAAAAGGCGAACCTCGCACGCAAGAGCCAGAAGACGCAGGAAATCAAAGAGATCAAGATGCGTCCGAACATCGATGATCATGATTTCGACGTGAAGATGAAGAAGGTCTTCGACTTCCTCGGCGAAGGCGACAAGGTCAAGATGACCATGCGCTTCCGCGGCCGCGAAATGAGCCACACCCAGCTTGGCCTCAACGTGCTGCAGCGCGTCGCCGAACTGACTGCGGAAATCGCGAAGGTCGAGGCGCATCCGCGCACCGAAGGCCGTCAGATGCTGATGGTGATCGCGCCGAAATAAGCGCGGCCGGCTCAGCCGATACGAAATGCGAGGGCGGTCGTTCCAGCGGGGCGGCCGCCCTTTTCGTATCGGCGCTCGATCATCCTGACGTCGCCCGTCGCCGAGATCGTGACGAGCGTCGAAGCGCGCGTGCCATAGACATCGCCGCGCAGGAACAGCGCGGGGTCATCCTCGGCCAACAGCGTGTCGAGCAGGTCCCCGGGGTCGCTGCCGGCCGCGACGGCCGCTTCGAGGGAGAGGCGCAGTCGCCCGGCGCGCGGACAGGGGGCGTCGACGGGTTCATTGGCCAGCGCGTGGATGCCGGGGGCGAGCGGCATGATCAGCGGGACCGGGCGATTGGTGAGCAGCCGCGCCGCGCTGCCGTCCACCGTGAACAGGTTGAACGCGTTGAAGCGCGGCAGGTCTTCGGCTGCAGGTTCTGAAAATTGCCCTTCGCCGCGCAGCAGGTCCGACACCAGCGCGCCGCGCGACTCTTTTTCGGGGTCGGGCATTGCGCCGCGGACATTGGTGACAACCACCACGCGCCCGCTCGGGCGATGCACCCCTAGCCATGTCCCGCCCGCCTGCATGTCGCGACCCGCGACAATCCCGCTGCCGTTGTCCCATTCGGCGAGCGGCGCGGCGGGGCGCGCGTGGAACTCGTCGCGATTGCCGACGAGGATCAGCGGCCAGTCGGGATGGGTCTGGTGAGCAAGGGCGACGACGCACATGCCGACGCATATCGGGGCTCGGCGCGCGCTTGCCAAGCCTCCGTGGCGACGCGAAGCGCCCCGGAGAGCTGTATTGCGGGTCTAAATCACCACATTGCTGGCGACGGTAAAGGATGATAGTTTCGCCCCATCTTTCTGGAGGGGGAGACGAATATGACCGAAGCGCAAAAAACGCCGTGGCATCTGTGGGCCGTCGGTATCCTGTCGTTCCTGTGGCACTGCATTCCGGTTTCCGATTATGTCGGCTTCAAGACCAAGGCGGCCTGGTATGTCGAAAGCTCCGGTCTGAAGCCGGAGCAGATTGCATGGGTCGACGCCTATCCGGTCTGGGCGGATATCGGCTGGGCGCTCGGCGTCTGGGGTGCGATGGCCGGTACCTTGCTGCTGCTGCTCCGCAACCGACACGCCGTCACCGCCTTTCTCGTCTCGCTGATCGGCCTTGCGCTGATGAGCCTCTATCAGGTCGGGATGCAGGCGGCGCAATATCAGGCGCTGTTCGGAGAGGGCGTTCTGATGTTCCTCGGCGTGATCTGGGTCGTTGCCATCGCGCTCTATTTCTACGCGCGCGCGATGAAGGCGAAGGGTGTGCTACGGTAATTGCGTCCGTTATGGGGTGGGGAGAAGTCGTTCGCCCACCCTCGTTTGTCATCCCGGACTCGATCCGGGATCCTTGACTTCGGTGCAGCTATGGATCCCGGATCAAGTCTAACGAGCCACGTGTTTCGTTAGAGGATGACGATTATGGAGAGGTCAGCAAGCGGTTGGAAACGGACGCTCCTACCGCGCCCGAATGAAAGCGCGGATGTCCGCCGACAATTTATGCCGGTCCTCGTCGCGGATATACATCATGTGGCCCGCGCCGTAATAAGTGTAGTGGATGCGGTCCTGCGGGATGCCGGTGCGCGATAGTGCATATTCGGCGGCGAAAAACGGCGTCGCGAAGTCATACCAGCCCTGCGCGACGAGCACTTTCAGCCCTGAATTTTCGCGCAGCGCCTGCCCGATATAGGGCGCGACGTTCAGATAGGCGTTGCTGTCGCGGCCGCCGATCCGCCAGTCCCACTGGCCGCCGATACTGCCGATCGACTGATATTCGCGGTCGGTCTTGAAGCCCAGCCCGTCGCGGCTCCAGCTGTTGATCGCGGCGGTATAGCTCGCGTCGATGCCATAGAAGCTCGGGTCGTTGTCGGGGCCTTCGCCCGCGCTGTCATAATCCTTGCCGGTGTAGCGGCTGTCGAGGCGGCCGACGGTCAGCCCGCGGTCGCGGAGCAACTCCTTGTAGAAGCGGTTGGGCGTGACGCGGAGGTCCGCGCTTTCGAGATAGGTTTCGGAGAGGCCCGTGAAGCGCGAAAGCTCGCGGCGGATCGCGGCGCGCTCCTCGCCCTGCAATTTCTGGCCCTTGAGCAGTGCGGTGGCATAGGGACCGATCGCCCACTGCCGCGCTTCCTCGGCAAAGGCTTCGGGCGACGCGGCGGTCGCCTTGCCATGATAAAGCGCGGTCACCGCCATCGAGGGCAGGTTGGTGATTGGCGACAGCTCGTTGCCCGGCGTGTCGGCGCCCGCGGCGAAATCGAGCACGGTCGAGATCAGGATGATCCCGTTCAGCGCGACGTCATTATAGGTCTCGTTCATCAGCTGGTTGGCGACCGCGGCCGAGCGTGTCGTGCCATAGCTTTCGCCGCCGAGATATTTGGGGCTGTTCCAGCGCCCATTCTCGTTCAGCCAGCGGCGGATCACTTCGGCGACGAGCTTCGCGTCCTGCGTGACGCCGTAATAATCCTTGGGGTCGGCCTTGCCGATCAGGTGCGAGAAACCCGTGCCCGGCGGATCGATGAAGACGACATCGGTGACGTCCATCAGCGCGTCGGGATTGTCGACGATCGGATAGGGCGGGGCGCCGTCGTCGACGCCGGTGCCGGGGATCGCGACGCGCTTCGGCCCGAACGCGCCCATCATCAGCCAGACGGTGCCCGATCCGGGGCCACCGTTGAACAGGAAGGTCACGGGCCGGCCGGGATCGCGCGGTTCCTTGACATAGGAGGTGGTGACGACCGCAACCTCGGGCACGCCATCCTTGTTCCTGATGATCGTCTCGCCGATCGTCGCGGCATAGTTGATCCGCTGGCCGCCGAAGGTGCCCGACAATTTGGTGGTGCGAACCTGCGGCTCGTAATCGGCGGGCTTTTCGGCCTTCGCCTTGTCGGCGGCTTCCTGCGCGTGGACGACGGACGGCGCGGCGACAGCAAGTGCCAGCGCGATAAGCGACAGACCCGATTTCATATATGTATCTCCCCGGTTTGGGGGCGACCCTATGCAGCGCACGCGGAGGCGGCAAGGTTACTTGTCGGTTACAGGCGGGGTTTCGTCGAAGCGGGGCAAGCTGGTGGTCTCACCGGCGCGACAGGATCCGGTCGATCACCCAGGCTGTATGCGCCCCGCTTTCGCCGGTCGAGGGATGCTCCCTGCGACCGGCTAGATGGTCACGCATCGCTTCGACGTGAAAATACTGGATCGCCGGCGGATTGGCGATGACGGTCTCGATGCTTTCATCGCCGCGTACAAGCCGGAACGGCTCTTCGCGGAATATCGAAAAGAGGATGCGGCCGGTGCTGCCGATGATTTCGACCCGGTCCTGCCGTTCAGCCGCGCCGAAGTTCCAGCTTCCCGATCCGGTGACGCCGCCCTTGTGCAGCCAGCACCCCGTCACCGCGTCCGCGGCACGGTAACGGCCCTGCTGATTGACGGCGAAGCCCGCGACGTCTTCTACCTCGCCGAACAGCCAGCAAAAAAGGTCGAGGCCGTGGCTCGCGAGGTCGTCGAAATATCCGCCGGGCGCGATCGCGGCGTCGACGCGCCAGTTTGCTTCCGACAAATCGTCGGGGTGCGCGGGCTTGGTCAACGTCCAGTGGACGTGGCGGACGCTTCCGATCGCGCCGTCGCCGAGCCAGGATTTGACCTGCTGAAACCGGGGAAGTGAACGGCGATAATAAGCGATGAAGAGCGGCAATCCGCGATCGGCAAAGGCGTCGCGGATGCGCACGCATGCGGCATGATCGGGCGCCATCGGCTTTTCGATGCAGCAGGGTTTGCCGGCGCGGGCGACTTCGATCGCATAGGCTTCGTGGCTGTCGGGCGGCGTCGCGATATAGACGGCATCGATATCCGGCGCGTGGATCAGGTCCGCTGCGCTGTCGAATATCTGCGGGACGCCGTGACGCACCGCATAATCCTCCGCCTTTGCGCGGGTCCGGCTGAACAGACCGTGCAGGGTGAAGCCTTCGACCTGTTGATAGGCCGGCGCGCTCTTGCGTTCGGTCACGTCGCCGCAGCCGATCATCCCCCACCGGATCATGGTCATCGGGCGATCACCGCCCCCATTTCGTCTTGCTCTGTTTCCCGAACCGCCCCTTCCGCGTCCCCGGCTTGCCTTCGTTACTGCGCCCGACGCGCGGGGCGACCTGCTGATCGGCCGGCAGGCCGAGTTCGTCGGCTTCGAGCTTGCGGATTTCGTCGCGCAGACGGCCGGCTTCCTCGAATTCGAGGTCGGCCGCCGCGTCGCGCATCTTCTTTTCGAGCTCCTGGATATAGGCGCGGAGGTTATGCCCGACCATGTGCTGCGGCTTGTCTTCGCCGATGTCGATCGTCACCTGATCCTTCGACGCGACATGCGCGATGATGTCGCCGATGTTGCGCTTGATCGTCGTCGGGGTGATGCCGTGCTCGGCGTTATACGCTTCCTGCTTTTCACGGCGGCGGTCGGTCTCGCGCATCGCGCGTTCCATGCTGCCGGTGATACGGTCGGCGTAAAGGATGACGCGGCCGTCGACGTTGCGCGCGGCGCGGCCGATCGTCTGGACGAGCGAGGTTTCGCTACGCAGGAAACCTTCCTTGTCGGCATCGAGGATCGCGACGAGCCCGCATTCGGGAATGTCGAGCCCTTCGCGTAGCAGGTTGATCCCGACGAGGACGTCGAACACCCCGAGCCGCAGGTCGCGGATGATCTCGATGCGTTCGAGCGTTTCGACGTCGCTGTGCATGTAGCGGACCTTCAGCCCCGCTTCATGGAGGAATTCGGTCAGATCCTCGGCCATGCGCTTGGTGAGCGTGGTGACGAGGGTGCGGTAACCCGCCGCGGCGGTCTTTTTCGCTTCGGCGATCAGGTCGTCGACCTGCTCCTCGACCGGCTTGATCTCGACCGGCGGGTCGATGAGGCCGGTGGGGCGGATCACCTGTTCGGCGAACACGCCCTGCGTGCGGTCCATCTCCCATGTGCCGGGGGTCGCCGACACGCTGACCGTCTGCGGACGCATCATGTCCCATTCGGCGAAGCGCAGCGGGCGGTTGTCGATGCAGCTCGGCAGGCGGAAGCCATATTCGGCAAGGGTGATCTTGCGGCGGTGATCGCCCTTCGACATCGCGCCGATCTGCGGGATCGTCTGGTGGCTTTCGTCAACGAAGAGCAGCGCATTGTCGGGCAGATATTCGAACAGCGTCGGCGGCGGCTCGCCGGGCAGGCGGCCGGTGAGGAAGCGGCTGTAATTCTCGATCCCCGCGCAGCTGCCCGTCGCGGCGATCATCTCGAGGTCGAAATTGGTGCGCTGTTCGAGCCTTTGCGCCTCGAGCAGGCGGCCCTCGGCCTCCAGTTCCTTCAGCCGTTCGGCGAGCTCGTGCCGGATCGCCTCGCTTGCCTGCTTGAGCGTCGGCCCCGGCGTCACATAATGCGAGTTGGCAAAGACGCGGACATAGTTGAGGGTCGCGATCTTCTTGCCCGTCAGCGGGTCGAACTCGGTAATCTCCTCGATCTCGTCGCCGAAGAAGCTGACGCGCCACGCCATGTCCTCATAGTGCGAGGGGAATATTTCGAGGCTGTCGCCGCGCACACGGAAATTGCCACGCGCAAAAGCGGCGTCGTTGCGCTTATATTGCAGCGCGACGAGCTTGCGAATGATCTCGCGGTTGTCGGCGACCTGGCCTTTCTTCAAATCGAAGATCATCGCCGAATAGGTTTCGACCGACCCGATGCCATAAAGGCACGACACCGACGCAACGATGATGACGTCGTCGCGTTCGAGCAGCGCGCGCGTCGCCGAATGGCGCATCCGGTCGATCGCCTCGTTTACCGAGCTTTCCTTCTCGATATAGGTGTCCGACCGCGGCACATAGGCTTCGGGCTGGTAATAGTCGTAATAGCTGACGAAATATTCGACCGCATTGTTCGGGAAAAAGCTTTTGAACTCGCCGTAGAGCTGCGCCGCGAGGATCTTGTTCGGCGCGAGGATGAGGGCGGGGCGTTGCAACTCGTCGATGACCTTTGCCATCGTGAAGGTCTTGCCCGATCCGGTGACCCCCAGCAGCACCTGATCGCGCTCGCCATCGAGCGCCGTGGAGACGAGTTCCCTGATCGCGGTCGGCTGGTCGCCCGCGGGCTCATAATCGCTAACCAATTCGAATCGTTTGCCGCCTTCGACCTTGTCGGGGCGCGCCGGACGATGCGGGACATAGCCCTCGGCGGTATCGATTTCATCGAGCGATGTACGAATCTGAATTGCCATTGCTGCCAATATGGTATCGATGAGGCGGGTCCACAATCGCAATGAATCAAAACAATCCCCCAAACGGATAGTCACAGGAGACAGGGTATGAAGAAGTTTCTGACGGTCGCCGCAATCGGCGCCCTCATCGCGGTGTCGGGCTGCGGCAAGAGCGAGAACGCCGCGAGCGGTCCGGTCAAGCGCGAAGCCGGTAACTGGAAAACCGACGTCAAGCTGGTGAAGTTCGAAGTCCCCGGCATGCCGCCCGAAATGAAGGACGGCATGGCGAAGATGATGGAAGGCGCCAGCGGCATGGACCAGTGCTTCACGCAGGAGCAGGTCGACAAGGAAGATATCGCTGCCGAACTCGCCAAGGGGCCGGGCAACGGCGGCGAATGCACCTGGTCGAAGAAGGATATCGCGGGCGGCAAGATCGATATCGCCGGCACCTGCAAGGCCAACGGCCAGACCGTCGACATGGCGATGACCGGTACGATGGAAGCCAAGAAGAGCGACGTCACCATCACCACCAAGGGCAAGGTTCCCACCGGCGGCGACATGGAAATGGTCATGCAGATGACGCAGACCCATACGGGCCCGTGCAAGGCGCCGGCGGCGACGTAAGCCTTCGTCTTTTCGGCGAACAACAGGGGCGTCGGTGGAAACCGGCGCCCCTTTTCGTTACAGGATGGAAGAAAGGCGGGGGCATGGTCGTTTACATGGTGTCGGGAATCGGCGACCGAGGCGGTCATCCGCCGTACGCCCGCCGTAGCGCGAGGGCGTCGGCTTGACCCGCTGGCTCGACCGTCGATCGACCCCGCTGCTGCTCGGCCTGTTCGCGGGCCTGCTGGCGGTTGCGGCGGGATTGCTGGCGGGCGGCGATGCCACCGAGCGCGCGGGGCTTGCCGCGCGCTGGACCGCACGCGCGGGCCTGCCGCTGTTCCTCGTCGCCTTCCTTGCCTCGACCCTGGTGCGCCGCTGGCCGGGGCCGGTGACGCGCGCCGTCCTTCGCCGGCGACGGCAATGGGGGCTGGGCTTTGCGCTCGCACATACGATCCATCTCGCGGCGCTGGGCATCAACGTCATCGTCTATGCACCGGGGCGGACATGGCAGTCGCTGGTGGGAGGCGGGCTCGCTTATGCCATTCTCTATCTGATGGCGCTGACCTCGACCGACGGATGGCAACGGCGGCTCGGCAAATGGTGGCGGCGCCTCCACCTGTTCGGCGTCTATTATATCTGGTTCATCTTTACCGCGAGCTATGCCGGCCGCACCTTTGGCGACGATCCGGACAGGCGGATCGTCGGGATCGTGTTTGGATCGATCATGATTTCCGCGCTCGCGCTGCGCCTTTGGCCGCGGCGCTTCGGTGCGGTCGTCGCAAAGTAGGGCAGGTCGACTTGCCGGGCGGCGAACAGGTGGGGCTGTTTGGCCGCCCGGCGAAGTCTCAAAATGAAGCCTGAGGGGGATCGAAAGGCGCCAGGGACCAGCTCGCACCTTCCGCCTTTTGGCTTCACGCCGCGCCATCGTAGGAATGCCGCGACGGTCCAAGAATGACACAATTTCGAAAGCTTGGCAGTTACAAGGGGTCACACGGTGCGATGTTGCCGTTTGATAACCAATCGTTAACCCGGTTTCGCGCATTTCCTTGCAGATTGGCGAGGCGCCCTTCTTCTGATATGGCGTGCGGCCGCCTTGTTACCGTTACGTGGAAGTAACAATGGGTGGCCGCGCTGACTGATTGGCGTATCTACCGCACCGCCCGTCGGGGGCATTTGAGGGTAGCATGGACCACGCGAAAGCGAATGAGACACAGAATCCTGGCGAGACCGACCGGATCATCGCGGACGAACTCGAGCGCTTGCTCGATTCACCGATGTTCACGCGCTCGCCGGTGCTGTCGCGTTTGCTGCAATTCCTTGTCGAACATCGCCTGCGCGGTGGACGCAGTTCGCCCAAGGCCTATGCGATCGCGACCGAGGCGCTGGGCCGCAGCGAGGATTTCGATCCCGCGGTCGACAGCTATCCGCGGGTCATGGTGGGCCGGCTGCGGAGCCTGCTCGACCGCTATTATGCCGACACGCCGTGGGTACATCGCCTGCGCGTGCCGCAAGGCAGCTATGAGGTTGTTGTCCAGTATCGCGCGGCGCCCCCGTCAGCGCGATCGGCCGACGAGCCCGCGGTAGCGGGTGACGTCAAAGCGGCACCATTCGCTGCGGCGTCGGGGCGGCCGCCCGTATCGGGTGGGGCGCATCGGCGGCCCGACGGCGGCCCGCACTTTGGCCGCTGGATCGTGGTCCTGATCCTTTTTGGACTGGCGCTTCTCGCGCTCTGGATGCTGCGCGGCGGCTCCGACCGGCTGTTTTTGAGCGACCCGGTGCCTGTTCCCTTGCTGGAGGTCAGCGCGCCCGCGGCAGGGAACTCGCCCGAATCGCGGGCACTGGCACGCGCGCTCGACGGCAAGCTGCGCGACGGACTCCGGCGCTTCGAGCTCGTCGACCTGCTCAGCTCGAAAGCGCCCGGCAGCGCCACGCCCCGGAACGGCGACTATCGGCTCGACACGTCGCTTGTTCGCACGGTCGACGGCCTCACCGACGTGACGCTCGTCCTCAATCGCGTGGCCGACCAGCGTGCGATCTGGTCGCAGCAGCTGCGCCTGACCCAGCAGGAAACCCCCGAATTCTATGCAATCGAGCCGCTGATCGCACAGCTCGCGGGCGATTATGGGGTGATCGTTCGCGATCAGGTTCAGCGTCAACCCGACAATTATTCGCCGGGCTTTCCCTGCCTGGCGCAGTTCAACCGGATGCGCCAGATGCGCAATGCGGGGGCCGCCAAACAGGTCGATAGCTGCCTCCGCGCGACGCTCAAGGCCAATCCGCGCGATCCCGTTGCGCTGAACGCGCTGTCGCTCGTCCGCTATGGCGACTGGCAGCCGCTGCGGATGACGCCGGCGGGTCGCGAGGCGTTCGGCGAGGCGCGCGCGCTGGCGCTGCGGTCTTACGAAAACAGCCCGAACTCGGCGGCGGGGCTATTCGCGATGGCGCGCGCGAATTTCTATTCGGGCAATTGTGCGGGCGGCAATGCGATGGGCGACGCGGCGATCGCGCTCAACCCCTATGATCCCGACATGGCGGGTTTCCTGGGGCTGTTCAAGCTGACCTGCGGGCAGGCGTCGGAGGGCGAGGCGCTGCTTCGGCGATCGTTGCAGCTCGATTCTTCCTACCCCGGCGTTCCGGCGGTCACGCTGGCTTTCGTGCTGTCGCAGCGCGGCGAAGATGCGGAAGCGCGAAAGATTCTCGACCAGATGCCGTCGCCGAGCAACATGGAGCCGCAATATATGATGGTGCGGGCGATTGTGCTGGCGCAGCAGGGCGACGTGGCCGCGGGGCGTGCGCAATGGCAGCGGCTGCTCACCTACACGCGTCAACCCGCCGACGCGGCGCCCGAACGGGTGCTGGGCCGGTTCATGATCACGCCGGTCGTTATTCAACGCGCCTCGGCGGCGCTGCGCGAATCGGGCGTCGTTCCGGCAAAAGCCGCGCCCTGACGGCCCGCCTGCCGGCGCTGGCTGCGCCTTGACGGCGCGGGCGACGCTGCGCAGGATGGCGCGATGTTTACTGCACTTGCCCTGCTGACGCTCGCCGCCTCACCCGCGCCGCCCGCGCCGCCCGCGGCGGTCGCGGTGCGTTTCGACCGCGAAGGGCGGATCGAGACGCGCGTCGCCGAGGGGTTCGCCGACCCCGCGAATACGCGGCCGCTGACCCCCGACGACCCCGTTCGCATCGCGTCGGTCTCCAAGCTCGTCGTCGCGCTCGGGGTGTTGCGGCTCGTCGAGGCGGGCAAGCTCGATCTCGACCGCGATGTGTCGGTCTATCTGGGTTGGCGACTGCGTCATCCGGGCTACCCCGATCGCCCGATCACGCTGGCGCAGCTCCTCGGCCACCGTTCGGGACTCGCCGACAATGTCGACTATGCACTGCCGCTCGACGCCGATCTCGAAGGTGCGCTCCGCAACCCGGC
Organism: Pseudomonadota bacterium; assembly: GCA_020160755.1. Classification (GTDB taxonomy): domain Bacteria; phylum Pseudomonadota; class Alphaproteobacteria; order Sphingomonadales; family Sphingomonadaceae; genus Sphingopyxis. The sequence goes on along the minus strand of JAIUPN010000011.1, from coordinate 100,834 downwards.
CGCCTGGGACGCAGCGCGCGCACCGGCGGGTGATTTTGCCTATGCGAACCTCAACTATCCCGTCGTGGCGGCGGCGATCGAGGGGGCGACGGGCGAGCGTTTCGATGCGGCGATGGCGCGGCTGGTCATTCGGCCGCTCGGCCTCGACGCCTGCTTCAACTGGCCGACGTGCAGCGACGCTGCGGTCGCGCGGGCGGTCACACTCCGCGGCGCGGACGGCACGGTCGTGCGCGACGACCTGCAAGGCGTGCGGCCGCCTTGCCCCGTCGTGCCCGCCACCGACGGCAGCTGCGATCTTGCGCACTATCGCCTCGCGCGCCACGGCGCGGGATTCAGCCCGCAAGGGGGGCTGCGGATCTCGGCGAACGGCCTCGCGCGCATTGGCGTCATGCTGCTGCGCCGCGGCGAGGGTTTCCTGAAGCCCGAAAGCCTCGCGCGGCTGGAGGCGATGGCGCCCGTGCATCCGACCAGCGGCGAGGGTACCGGCGGGTTTTTCTGCGAATATGGCATAGCTATGCACAGCACGGGCGGCCCGGCACTATCCGATCCGGCGTGCCGCGACGACCTGTTCGGCGATGGGCGGCTACGCCTTGGCCATTCGGGTGATGCCTATGGATTGCGCTCCGGCCTGTGGTTCGACCTTGAAGGCGGCGATGGCATTGCCTATTTCGTCACGCAGGTGCCGGAGGGGCAGAAAGGGACACGGTCGGCATATAGCGCTGCGGAGGAAGTTCTCGTCGATGCGGCGCTTCGCCGCACCACCGGAGCCAGCCCTCTTGCCAGCCCCGCCCACGCGCACTAGGGCAATTTTCAACATTCACGACATAGTCAGAAAAAAGGAACTGTGCATGAGCGATTCGGCCGAAAAGGTTAAAAAGATCGTTGTCGAACATCTGGGCGTCGAAGCCGACAAGGTCACCGAAGAAGCGAGCTTCATCGACGATCTGGGCGCCGACAGCCTCGACATCGTCGAGCTGGTGATGGCGTTCGAAGAAGAATTCGGTGTCGAAATCCCCGACGATGCGGCGGAAAAGATCGCCACCGTCAAGGATGCGATCGACTATATCGAAGCGAACAAGGGCTAAAGCCCTGCGATCCGGCGTGGCCGGATGCGGCGGCAACGCCGCCCACGCATTTCCGGCTTCCCGGTCCCGAGCGCTCGTGCGCAGTGGCCGGGAAGCTTTTTTTATGGAAACGCGTCTTTAGGAATTGATGCGGCTCGCTGCGGGGGCAGGGGCCGATGAAAGGAATGATTATGCGCCGGGTTGTGGTGACAGGTTTGGGTTTGGTGACGCCGCTGGGCGCCGATGTCGAAACCACCTGGAAAAATCTGATCGCCGGCAAATCGGGCGCGGGTACGATCACCCATTTCGACGCATCGGACCAGAAATGCACGATCGCGTGCGAGGTCAAGGGACCCGACCATGAATATGGCTTCGACCCCGGCAAGCGCGTCGATCACAAGGTACAGCGTCAGGTCGATCCTTTCATCATCTTCGGCATCGACGCCGCGGGACAGGCGATCGAGGACGCCGGCCTCGAGGATATGTCCGACGAAATGAAGCTGCGCGCCGGCTGCTCGATCGGATCGGGTATCGGCGGCCTGCCGGGCATCGAAAGCGAAAGCCTGCTGCTCGCCGAAAAAGGACCGGGCCGCGTTTCGCCGCACTTCGTCCACGGCCGCCTGATCAACCTGATCTCGGGCCAGGTCAGCATCAAGTACGGCCTCCAGGGCCCCAACCACGCCGTCGTCACCGCCTGTTCGACCGGCGCGCATTCGATCGGCGATGCGGCGCGGATGATTCGCGACGACGATGCCGACATCATGCTCGCGGGCGGCGCCGAAGCGACGATCTGCCCGATCGGGATCGCGGGCTTCGCGCAGGCGCGCGCGCTTAACATGAGCTATAACGACCGCCCCGAACGGGCGAGCCGCCCCTATGACAAGGACCGCGACGGCTTCGTGATGGGCGAGGGCGCTGGCGTCGTCGTGCTCGAGGAATATGAGCATGCCAAGGCGCGCGGCGCGAAGATTTACGCCGAAGTCGTGGGTTACGGCCTGTCGGGCGATGCCTATCATGTGACGGCGCCGCACCCCGATGGTTCGGGCGCTTTCCGTTCGATGGAAATGGCACTGAAAAAGGCGGGGATGACCCCTGCCGACATCGACTATGTCAATGCGCACGGCACGTCGACGATGGCCGACACGATCGAGCTTGGCGCGGTGAAGCGCCTGTTCGGTAACGAAATAGCCAATGTGTCGATGAGCTCGACCAAGTCGGCCATCGGGCATCTGCTCGGCGGCGCGGGCGCGGTCGAGACGATCTTCTGCATCCTCGCGATCCGCGACCAGATCGTGCCGCCGACGCTCAACCTCGACAATCCCGACGAAGGCACCGAGGGCGTCGACCTTGTCCCGCACAAGGCGAAGAAGCGCGAAGTGAAGGCCGCGCTCAACAACAGCTTCGGTTTCGGCGGTACCAACGCCAGCGTAATCGTCAAGGCGGTCGAGGACTGATTTTTTCCGTCATCCCCGCGCAGACGGGGATCCGGCTACGGCGTTCAATGTCGATCCGGGCGAAAGCGGATTCCCGCTTTCGCGGGAATGACGAGGAGAGAAGATGCATCCGTTCCGCTGGCTGACGATCGCGATTCTGGCATTGCTCCTCGCGGCCTGTTCGGGCGGCGCGCCCAAGGACGCCGAAGTGGTGATCCCGCACGGCACGAGCATCGCGAAGGCGGGGCAGATCCTTGAGGACGCCGGGCTGGTTTCGGCATCGAGTTTCCGCAACGAGGCGCGCTTCTTCGGCTCGGACGATCCGATCAAGCCGGGCGAATACAAGATCGAGAAGGGGATGGACGCGGGCGACATCCTCGAACTGTTCCAGTCGGGCAAGACGATCCAGCGCCTCGTGATGATTCCCGAAGGGATGCCCTCGATCATGGTGTGGGAACGGCTGATGGCCGAAAAGCGCCTGAAGGGCGAAATTCCCGTACCCGCCGAAGGCAGCATATTGCCCGACAGCTATGCCTTCACCACCGGCGAAAGCCGTGCGGCGGTCGTCAAGCGGATGCAGGCGGCGATGGACAAGGCGTTTGGCGAACTCTGGGCAAAACGCACGCCGCGCTCGGCGGTGAAGGATCGCAACGAAGCGATGACGCTCGCCTCGATCGTCGAGAAGGAAACCGGCGTCGCCGCCGAACGCCGCACCGTCGCGGGCGTCTATACCAACCGTCTCGGCGTCGGTATGCGGCTGCAGGCCGATCCGACGATCATCTACCCGATCACGGGAGGCAAGCCGCTCGGACGGCGCATCCTGCGCTCCGAAATCCAGGCGGTGAACGGCTATAATACCTACAGCATGATCGGCCTGCCCAAGGGACCGATCGCCAATCCGGGCAAGGCGTCGATCGCCGCGGTGCTCGATCCCGAAGCGAATGACTATCTCTTCTTCGTTGCCAAGGGCGATGGCGGGCACATCTTCGCGCGCACGCTCGCCGAACATAATGCCAATGTGCAGAAATGGTATCAGCTCCGCCGTGATCGCGGGGAGATGGAATAAGCGGCAATCGCCGGACGGCGGGGAGACGTACGATGCGGAATGTTTCGATATGTGCGCTTCTCTCGCTGGCGATGACCGCCTGCGTGGCGAACGGCGGCAGCGCGGCCGAACAGGCGAGCGAGATCCGTATCGAGTCCGGCCCGCGCCTCGGCGCGCCGCGCGCGACCCACCAGCTTGTCGCAGCGGGGGAGGGGCGTTTGCTCGCCATCGGCGGGTGCGTGCGCGCGGGCTGCGAGGCTGGCCCGGCCAGCGCCACCGTCGATATCATCGATGCCGGCAGTATGGAGCTTGCGGGCAGTGGTCAGCTCCTCGCCGAACGTATCCAGCCGTCGGTGGCCGCGTTGCCCGGCGGGCGAGTGCTCATCCTTGGCGGATGGGTCGACGGGCGCGTGTCGGCGACCACCGAAATATTCGATCCCGCGACGGGCCAGTCGGTCGCGGGGCCGGCGATGGCAGTGCCGCGAAACGCCCCGGCGGTCGCGCGTCTCGCCGATGGCCGTATTCTGATCGCCGGCGGATATGACGGGACGGACGTCCGCTCCGACGCGGAAATCTTCGACCCCGTCTCGGGCCGCCTGAACGCGACGGGCTCGCTCGGCGCCGCGCGAAGCGGTGCGACGGCGACTTTGCTCCGGGACGGACGGGTGCTGGTGACCGGGGGCGGTCGGCCCGATCGCGAGCCGCGGCAAGCGCTGGCGAGCGCCGAGCTGTTCGATCCCGCGACCGGCCGGTTCAGCGCCGCCGGGACGATGGCGCAGGGACGGTACAAGCATGGCGCGCTGCGCCTCGACAATGGCGACATATTGGTCGTCGGCGGATCGGATGTCCGCGATTATGACGGAAAGCTGCGATCGGTCGAGCGCTTCGACGTCGCGGCGGGGCGCTTCGTTTCCGCGGGCAACCTCGCCGATCCGCGCTTCAAGATCAGCGACGGGCTGCTGTTGCTTTCCGGAAACCGCGTCCTCGTCGCCGCGGGTGACAGCGCCCCCGAAATCTTCGACGTCGCCAGCGGCACGGGCCGTCGGCTCGACTATGATCTCGGCGGGCCGTGGAATTATATGACGCTCGTCCGCGCCGACGCCCGGACCGCGCTGCTCGCCGGCGGCTATCGCGAAGGGCGGATCGAACCGACCGATCAAAGCTGGATTATCCATTTGCCGAAGGGTTGACGTCATGACCACTGCCAAGCTGTTCCTCCACGGCGTCCCCGACAGCCCGGCGATCTGGCGCCCGCTGCTTGGCACGCTCGACCTTGGCGATACGCCGGTCGCGGTGCCCGCGCTTCCGGGATTCACCGGCCCGCTGCCGGCGCGATTTCCCGCGACCAAGGACGCCTATGCCGATTGGGCGGTGGGCGAGGCGGAGGCGCTGTTCGCCGTGCACGGCCCGATCGATATCGTCGGGCATGACTGGGGTGCGCTGATCGCGCAGCGCGTCGCGATGCTGCGTCCCGACCTCATCCGCAGCTGGGCGATCTCGAACGCGGTGATCGATCCCGATTATCGCGGTCACCGCCTCGCGCGAATCTGGAACACGCCCGTCCTCGGCGAAATCTTCATGGCGCTCAGCAAGCCCGCGAAGCTCGCCGAAGGCCTGGCGGCGCAGGGGATGCCCGCCGACATCGCCGCCGAGGAAGCTGCGCAATGGGCGAACAGGGACAAGCGCCGCGCGATCCTCAAGCTCTATCGCTCGGCGAAGGGGTTGAGTTTCGAGCATGACTGGGCGCGCGATATCCCCAAATTGCCCGCCAATGGCACATTGGTGTGGGGCGCGGACGATCCCTATGTCGAGCTTTCGGTTGCGCAGCGCTTTGCGGCAAACACCGGCACGCCGCTCGCGGTGATCGAAGGGGCAGGGCATTGGGCGATCGCCGAGCGGCCCGCCGACGTTGCCGCCGCGCTCCGGAATTTCTGGAGCAGACTGTAAACAAAGGGCTTTTCGATATGATCGTTAGAGTCGATCATTCTAAGCCGGTTAATCGATTGGATCGTGCTGCGGTTTTCGATCATGGGCGCGGCCATCGACGAAGGGCGTCCTATGGGTGATGACAAGATTCCCCCGAAATTGTCGCGCTCATCCCTTCGCGAAACAGGCGGCCCGGTCATCCCCCCTCCCTTCCGGGCCGCTGGCGCCGTGCCCATCATCGTAACCGCGACGATGGGTGCGGCGGACCAGCGTGTTTTCGACCGCCTCCGCGCGGCGCATTTTCCGCCCGGCCGCAACCATGTGGCGGCGCATATCACGCTGTTCCACCAACTGCCGCCATCGAGCCACGACGAGCTGGATCGGCTGATTCGGCGGATCGCGGCCGACACACCGCCGCCTCCGGCGCACCTGCGCGAAATCTATTCGCTCGGCGGCGGGGTCGCCTTTCGCATCGAAAGCCCCGATCTGGTCGCCGTCCATGCCCGCATCGCCGACCATTTTGCGGGGGCGCTCACCGCGCAGGATCAGGGCGTTCCGCGCCTGCACATCACCGTCCAGAACAAGGTGGAAGCCGCCGAAGCGCGGAAATTGCGCGACGCGCTCGCCGCCGATTTTCATCCACGCCCCCTGGCGATTACCGGTCTCGCCGCGCATCATTATCTCGGCGGGCCCTGGCAGGCGGCCTTTGCGCGCAATTTTCGCGGAGTGCGCACATGATATTGACCCGCGGCAACGGTCTGCCTATAGGCGCGGCTCGCCCGACGGGGCGACCCTTCGGGGCGGAGTAGCTCAGCTGGTTAGAGCAGCGGAATCATAATCCGCGTGTCGGGGGTTCGAGTCCCTCCTCCGCTACCACCCTTCAATCCAGAAATGGCTGCTTTCCTAGGGTCTTCCACCTTCGCCGTGCGGGGAATGCACACTATCTGCACAGTTTTCGGCGCATATGTCGCACAAATGCCATCCCTGTCGGTATCGGATACCGAATGGTACCCAGTAGAGATGTGCGCAAGCGCGCTTGCGCTGCGGGAACTCGATGACCTGCGCCTGCGGAGTTCCTTGCGGAGGCGCGGGGCGTTGGCGCTGTCGTGCCCCTCGAAGGTGACCTTCGTGTCGGTGTGGCCGAGCGGGCGGGCGACGATGGGCGGACGCCGCCGGGCCATGGATGTATAAGGATGCATAACGGCACCGTTAGCGGACGATCCGCAAGCGGTCTTGGCCTCCGAAGCTTCGTCTCAGCGCGCGCCGCTTTTCAGGCTTTGTAGCTCGTCGCGGGCTACGCGTTGTAACGCCGCCGCCTGCGCGTCCGACAATCCGAGCTCGTCGGCGCCCTTTTCCTTTGCTCCGAGCGCCGTCGGATCGACGCCGGTGATCGCGCCGAAGGTCACGAGTGCCGACAGATAGGAACCGGCGACGCTCGCGTGATAATGGTCGTAGGCCCACAGATCGAGCTGACCATAGCTGGTGCCGTCATAGGGGTTCGGGTCGGCGACGCCGGTCGTCATCGCGCGGTTCCAGGCCTGGCCGACCGGCACGACGCCCGCCACGGACGGATTGGCGACGCGTGCGCGGTCGGCCGCGGCGCGGAGGTCATCGGCCATCGCCGTCACCGGCTTTCCGTACCAATGCCCCCCGGATTTGTACGTCTGGTCGGCGCGCGTCCATGTCGACGCCAGCCGGATGTCTACGGCGGGGTTGCGCGCCTTGAACAGCGCGGCGAGCCGGTCGACATTGTACATGTAATTGGCGGGATCGCCCGGTTTTTCGCGGTCGAGCGTGCTGAATTCCTGCAGCACGACGATGTCCCATTTGGCGTCGAAGAGCTGGCGCCGCTCGTCGTAGTGAAAGCCCAGCGACTTGCCGCCCTGCGTCTCGAGGCTGACCTGGTAATCGAGCCCCGCCTGCTCGGCGAACGCTTTGAACAGCGCGGGCACCCCGCCGTAACCGGCGTTGTTGAGGTCGGTGACCGACCCCGCGCGCCAGTTGCGCGCCGCCGAATGCGCGCCCTGCGTGAAGCTGTTGCCGATGAACAGGATCGTCTTCGGCGCCGCTTTGGGTGGTGCGGAGGAGGTCGCGCCGGCGGCGGTCGGCGCGGGCGCGCTCTCCTTTGCCACTGCCGCCGGCGCGATGGCGAGCGCGGCAGCGCCGATCAGAAACCAGATGCCGTGCCCGTTTTTCATGTCAGAACTCCGTGGTGACCGAGGTGTACCAATAGCGGCCATAGGGGCTGTACAGCGATCCCAGATAGCCCTCAGACGAAAGCGGCGGTTTTTCGTTCGTTATATTGCGTACCCCCACGCGCCAGCGCATGTCGCCGCCCAGACCGCCGGTATCCTTGATCCGCACCTGCGCATAAAGATTGCCGGTAAGCTGCGATTTGACGCGCCATGGATTGCCATCGACATCGACGAACGCCGTTTCATCGACCGCACCGGTGTAGCGCGCGAAGGCGCCGACCTGGAACTGGCCCAGCGACCATGTGAGCGACGCGGTGCCGCGCCATTTCGGGCGGCCGTTGGCCTCGATCAGATTCTGGGTCTCGGGCAAAGGCGTTGCGACATTGATGTCGCCTGCGGCGCGGGCAGCGACGAGCTGGTCGACCGCATCGCCGGGCGCCCGCGAGAATTTCAGCAGCCGCGTCGCGTTGACGGCAAAGTCGAACTTGCCCACGTCGGTCTTCGGCGATTGCCAGTAAAAGGCGAAGTCGAGCCCGCGTACCGTTTGCGGCTGGAGGTTGATGAACTGGTCGCGCACCGTGGTGATGCGGCCGACCGGCGCGATTCCGGTGCCTGCGAATGCGGTCACATCATCGGCGTTGGCGGCGTCGCGAATGACGTTCGGGTTCGACGATCCCTGAAGGCGGAGCAGATAGTCGAGCGCGATTGCGGTGTCGTTGCCGAGGATGCCGACGATGCCCTTTTGCCTGATCGACCAATAGTCGACGGTGAAGGTCATGCGGCCGAGGTCAGAAGGCAGGAAGGTCGGCTCGAACACCGCGCCGAGATTATAGTTGCTGCTCTTCTCGGGCTTGAGGTCGGGGTTCCCCGACACGCGGCGCGAATAGCCGACATTGTTGCCGCACGCGTTGAAATCGGGAATGCGTCCGGCGCGCAGGTCGACCTCGCAGCGCAGGAAATCCTGGCTGGTCGCGAGGCGCGCATATTCGACCGCGTTGACCTGTTCGAGGTTCGGGGCGCGAAAGCCTTGCGAGAAGGAACCGCGCAGGCGGAACCCGTCGACGACGTCCCACGCCGCCGCGACCTTCGGCCGGGCGACGCTGCCGAAATCGCTGTAATGTTCATAGCGGCCCGCGAGCTGGATATCGAAACGGCGGACGAGCGGGATGCCCATCTCCTCCGACACGATCGGCACCGCGAGTTCGGCATAGGCGGCCGCGACGGTGCGCTTGCCATAGGTGTCGGGATTGTCGCTGACCGCCGCGGCGTCGCTGATCGTCACCGCGCCCGACACCGCGTCGATGAACGGGCTCGACCCGTCGACCGCCGAATCGCGGTCGTCGCGCTGCGTCTCGCGCCGTACTTCGACGCCGAACGCGACGCCGAGGTCGCCGCCGGGCAGGGTGAGCAGACCGGCGCGCGAGGCGCGGAAGTCGCCCATCGTCAGCGTCGTCTTCGACCGGCGCTGGAGCTGGAAGGTGATCGCGTCGAGCGCCGTCTGCGAGCTTGGGGTGCAATCGCCCGAGCTCAGGCTGTCGATGCAGCCGCCGTTGAACGGGTTATACGCGTCGGGGATCGCGAGCGCGAGGCTCTGCTGGAGCGCCGAACTGCGCACCGCGAGGCTGCTGTCGACCGCCGAGGCTTCGGAATAGACGAAGGCGCTGTCCCATTTGAAACCCGCTGTCTCGCCGCGCACCCCGATCAGGCCGCGCAACTGCTCGCCCGAGACTTTCACCGCCTGCGGCCCGGTATCGACGAAGCGATAGGTGGTGAGCAGGACCGGCAGGCCCGCCGCGGGCACGTTGACGAGGCCCGGGATGCGATTGGGGTTCGGCTGACCATTGATCGTCGCTGCACCGAACGGGTTGTAATAGTTGCTCGCCGGAATCCAGATCTGGTTGAGGTTGATCACCGGCGGCTGGATGCGCGTCGTATTCGAACGGTAATAGCCGAACTCGCCGAACAGCGTCAGATCGTCGGTCACGTCATAATGGCCGTTCACAAAGGCATTATAGCGCTTCACGCTGGGCATCACCGTCGTCCCGACCGCGGTGTCGTAGCGCAGGTTGCGGAAGGCGCCCGTGGTCGCGAGCGCGGTGTTCACGAGGCAGAGGTCGGGGGTGAGCTGCTGGGTGCAGCCGCCGAGGCTGGTCGGGCGAACGGTGAAGGCGCCCGCCGCCGTGGTCAGGTTCGTGGCGCCGCGGCGCGGGCGGCCGCCGGTGACCGGAACCATCAGCGCAGGCCAGGCGCCACGCGTTGCGCGGCCGTCGGGGGTGGTCGATCCGGCGAAGCCCGGATAATCGGCGAACAACGGACGCAGGTCAGCCGATGCGGTAAAATCCTGATCCTCCGCCCGCAACGCTGCGCGGTCGGTATATTCAAACGACAGGGTGATGTTGCCGCGATCGAAGCTCTTGCCCGCGAGGATATTGCCCTGGAATTCGCGCAAATGCGTTCCTTCGGCGCCACCATATTGCCCCTGGAGCCGGAGGCCGTCGTAGTTGTCCTTGAGCACGGTGTTGACGACGCCTGCGACGGCATCCGAACCGTACAGCGCCGCGGCGCCGTCGAGCAGCACCTCGAGCCGCTGAAGCCCCGTCGTCGGGATGGCGTTCGAGTTATAGCTCAGCACCGGGACGGTGCCGGTGTCCGACAGGCCCTGGCTCGCGGGGTGGGTGACGATGCGGCGGCCGTTGAGCAGCACCAGCGTGTTGCCGACGCCCAATGAGCGCAGGTTGACCGAACCGACGTCGCCGCGCGCGGCGTTGCTGGTCTGCGCATTGTTGCCGGGGTTGAAGCTGACGTCGCCCATCTGCGGGATGTTCCGGATCAGTTCGTCGCCGCTGACCGCGCCGATCGCGTCGATCCGATCCTGTCCGACGACGACGACGGGCAGCGCTTCGGTGACGCGCGCGCCTTCGATACGTGTGCCGACGACGACGATGTCGCTTGCGGCGGCGGTTTCATCCACTTGCGCTGCGCTGTCTGCTGTTGCGCCGCTGTCCTGTGCCCGGGCCGGCGCGCAGGCGAGCAGGCAGAGCGCCGTGCTCGTCAGCAGCATTGCCGATTTCGTACCTCTCATGATCATCCTCCCTGTTATTTTTCTGGACCTTTTCGGCCCCTAATCCATGTCCTGTTCGACCGGCGGCGCGGCGATGCCGGGGGCCGGATCGCCGTCGAGCGCGAGCCGCAGCTGTTCGCGGTCGAGCGCATTGTCCCAGCGCGCGACGACGACCGTCGCGACGGCATTGCCGATGAAATTGGTGAGGCTGCGGCATTCGGACATGAAGCGGTCGATGCCGAGGATCAGCGCCATGCCCGCGACGGGGACCGAGGGGACGATCGACAATGTCGCGGCGAGCGTGATGAAACCGGCGCCCGTCACCCCCGCGGCGCCCTTGGAACTGATCATCGCGACGAGGAGCAGCGCGACCTGGTCGCCGAGCGACAGCTCGACATTGCACGCCTGTGCGATGAACAACGCGGCCAGCGTCATATAGATGTTGGTGCCGTCGAGGTTGAACGAATAGCCCGTTGGTACGACCAGCCCGACGACCGACTTTTCGCAGCCCGCGCGCTCCATCTTCTCGATCAGGCTGGGCAGTGCGGCTTCGGACGAGGAGGTGCCGAGCACGAGAAGCAGTTCGGCCTTGAGGTAGCGGCAGAGCTTGAGGATCGAGAAGCCGTTGAGCCGCGCAACGACGCCGAGCACCCCGAGCACGAAAATGAGCGAGGTCAGGTAAAAGGTCGCAACGAGCTGCCCGAGATTGACGAGCGAGCCGAGGCCATATTTGCCGATCGTGAAGGCGATTGCCCCGAACGCCCCGATCGGCGCGGCGCGCATCAGTACCGCGACAAGCCGGAAGACGACGATGCCGATCCGCTCGAGCAGGTCGAGCACGGGTTCGGCGGGCTTGCCGACCATCGACAGCGACAGGCCGAACAGGATGGCGACGAACAGCGTCTGGAGAATCGAGCCTTCGGTGAACGCCGACAGGAAGGTCGTCGGGATGATTTCGAGCAGGAAGCCCGTCAGGCTGACCTCATGCGCCTTTTTGTCGAAATCTGCGACCGCGCTGGCGTCGAGCGTCGCGGGGTCGATGTTCATGCCCGCGCCCGGCTGGACGAGATTCGCGACGATCAGGCCGACGATCAGTGCGAGGGTGGAGAAGAAGAGGAAATAGGCGAAGGCCTTGCCCGCAACGCGGCCGACCGAAGCGATTTCCTTCATGCCCGCGATGCCCGTTACGACGGTCAGGAAAATCACCGGGCTGATGATCATCTTCACCAGCTTGATGAAACCGTCGCCGAGCGGCTTGAGCGCTTCGCCCCAGACAGGCCAGAAATGGCCGATGACGGCGCCGAGCAGGATGGCCACAAGGACCTGGACATAGAGGTGGCGATAGAAGGGTGTCTTTCCCGCCGGTGTCTGCCCGCTATCCTGAATTGCGATTGCCGCCATGCGCTCCATCTCCCGGCACGGCTTTGCGCCGCTGCTTCGGGTGATTTTATGAGCGAGCTTCCGGGCGTACCAAGCGGCTTCTAAATCTTAGGTAATCATCTGATAAATAAAGAATAATTACGATGCCCGGCGAGGAGGTCATCACAATTTGTGTGATTTTCCGCTTAGTCATTCGTCATTTGTGCGATAATCCGCACAAATGACGAAGCTGCTCCAGCCGATTGATTCGCGTGTGTCCGGCGCCGGGCGGCGGCTCGGCTGGGCCGCGGCGCTGGCAGCGCTGTTGCTGGCGGCCATCGCGTTCGCGGCCTTCGGATGGGCGGGCGGGCACGCGCGTACCGCATCCGACATCGCCGCGGCACAGCAGGCGCGAAGCGCCGCCAGCCGCCTTGCCGGCGAGCTTCAGAAATTCCGCCTGCTGCCGCTGGTGCTGATCGAATATCCCGATGTCCACGACGTGCTCGGCGGCGGTGACGCCGCGACGGTGCGGCGCATGAACAGCAAGCTGGAACTGCTCGCCGAACGGACCGATGCCGCGGTCATCTACGTCATCGCGCACGACGGCCGGACGATCGCCGCCAGCAACTGGCGCGAGCCCCAGAGTTTCGTCGGCCAGAATTACGGGTTCCGCCCCTATTTCCGTGATGCGCTGGCCAGCGGCGGCGCCGAGCTGTTCGCGCTTGGTACGGTCAGCGGCCGGCCCGGCCTGTTCATTGCGCGCCGTGTCGAAGAGGCGGGCCGGACATTGGGGGTGATCGTCGTCAAGGTCGAATTCGACCGGCTCGAAGCCGAATGGGCGCGCCAGCCGCTCTCGACCTTCGTCGCCGACGACCATGGTGTCATCATCATCACCAGCCGCGACGATTGGCGGTTCCGTACCCTCGCGCCGATCGACGCGCCGACGCGCGCTGCGATCCGCGCCGCCTTGCAGTTCGGCAATCTGCCGCTCACGCCGTTGCCGCTGACGCGCGATGGCGGCACCTGGACCAGCCCCGCCGTCCGTTACCGCGAGGCCGCCGTCGCGGTGCCGATGGCGGGGGCGCGGCTTTATGCCTTCCAGCCGCTGGCGCCCGCCGAAGCCAGCGCGAACGCGACCGCGCGGACGGCGATATTGATCGCGTTCATCCTGCTCGCGGCGCTGCTGATCTGGGTATTCCGCGCGGGTGAAAAGCGGCGATTGCAGGCGGAGGCACGCCATATGCTCGAGATTGAGGTGGCCGCGCGAACATCCGACCTGGTCGACGCGAACCGGCGTTTCCGGGCGGCGCGTGAAGAACTGGCGCAGGCGAGCCGGCTCGGCACGATCGGCCAGATCACCGCGGGCGTCGCGCACGAGATCAACCAGCCGGTCGCGGCGATCCGCGGCTTTGCGGAGAATGCCGGGAAGTTCCTCGATCGCGGCGACGTCGGCAAGGCGCGCGACAATCTGGGGACGATCGTGTCGCTGACCGAACGGATCGGCGCGATCATCGCCGAATTGCGCAGCTTCGCCCGCCGCACCACGCCGACGATGGGGCCGGTCGACATCGGCCCGGTCATCGACGGCGCGCTGCTGCTCGTCGGCGATCGCATTCGCGAAAATGGTGTGACGATCGAACGGGTAGGGGAGACGGCGGGGCTTCGCTGCATCGCCGACCGCGTGCGGCTGGAACAGATCCTCGTCAACCTGCTCCAGAATGCGCTCGATGCGCTCGCCGGCCACCCCGATCCGCGCATCCGGATCGAGACGGCGGCGGAAGCAGAGGTAGCCATCACCGTTGCCGATAACGGGCCGGGGGTCGATCCCGACGTTGCCGACAATCTCTTCACCCCCTTCGTCACCGGCAAGGCCGATGGGCTCGGCCTGGGGTTGGGGATCGCGCGCGACATCGCGCGCGAATTCGGCGGGACGCTCGACCATATCGCCTCGCCGATGGGGGGCGCCGCGTTCAGGCTGGTGGTGCGCCGGGCATGAGCGCGTTCGTCACCCGTCAGCACATCATCTTCGTCGACGATGACGACGCCTTGCGCGCGGCGACGACCCAGTCGCTCGAACTCGCCGATATCGAGGTCCGCGCCTTTGCCGAGGCCGGGGCAGCGCTGGCGGAAATCGACGAAGGCTTCGCGGGCGCCGTCGTCACCGATATCCGGATGCCGCGCGTCGACGGGCTTGAGTTTTTCGCGCGTATCCGGGCGATCGATCCCGACATCCCGGTCATCATGATCACCGGCCACGCCGACGTTCCGATGGCGATCGGCGCGCTGAAGGGCGGGGCCTTCGACTTTCTGTCCAAACCCTATGCGACCGATCATCTGGTCGCATCTGCACGCAAGGCGCTGGAAACGCGGCGGCTCATCCTCGACAACCGGATGCTGCGCGCCGCCGCCGAAACGAGCGTCGACAGCCCGTTGATCGGCGACAGCCCGGCGATGGCGCAGCTTCGCGCGACCATCCTCCAGATCGCGCGCGCCGACATCGACGTGCTGGTCGAGGGCGAAACCGGCACCGGCAAGGAACTCGCGGCGCTGCTTCTCCACCGCAAGGGGCCGCGTTCGGGGCGTCCGTTCGTCGCGGTCGACTGCGCCGCGCTCCCCGAACAGCTCGCCGAAGTCGAATTGTTCGGCCACGACCGCGGCGCCGTCGGTTACGGCCCGGTCGCTCGCGAAGGGCGGGTTGAACAAGCCGATCGCGGCACGCTGTTCCTCGACGGCATCGACAATATGCCACTCGCGATTCAGGCGAAGCTGCTCCGCGTGGTCGAGGAACGGAAGGTGCAGCCGATCGGCGCGACCGAGCCGCGGTCGGTGGACCTGCGTATTGTCGCGTCGGCGCGGGGCGACCTGCAGGAAGCCGTTCGCGCAGGCACATTTCGCGAGGATCTATTCTATCGGCTCAACGTCGTCCGGTTGCGGATGCCGCCGCTCCGCGAGCGAAAGGCCGATATACCTCAGCTTTTCGCGCACTTCGTCGAGGAAGCGGCCGGGCGCATGGGCGGGCAGGACTTCAGCATGGGCGACGTCGCGCGCCGGCATCTGATCGAGCATGACTGGCCGGGGAATGTCCGTGAGCTGCGCAATTTCGCCTATAGCGAAGTGCTCGGCATCGCGCCGCGCATGGGGGCCGCCAGCGAAGCGATGCCGACGCTGCCCGAACGCGTTGCGCAGTTCGAGGCGCACGCGATCCGCGACGCGCTGGCCAGCACCGGCGGCGATGTGGCGGCGACGCTGGCGATATTGCGGGTTCCGCGCAAAACGCTGTACGACAAGATCGCGCGTCACGGGATCGAGATCAAAAGCTATCGGCAATGACGGTCGATCGTCGGGCCGGGCGTTTCCTTCAAGCTGCTCCACCCGCCCATCCCGTTCAATGTCTACGCCATCCACCTGGAGAACCGGCTCCCTCGAAATTGGCGACCGTTTTGTTGAAGCATCTGAAAAGCGCCTTTCAGGCCCATAGAAAATTTCTATAGGCTGCCGCCGCATAGATATTGTCAGGATCGCCCGTTGCGGATTAGGCAAGTGACTTCTGTCAGCCAGCAAAGCAGGTCATTGCGCTTGTCCTTCCATAAACGTGGTATCTCCGCGGCCGTATCTGGCCAATGGTCCAGCCTGTGCACACTTGGCCAACGCCTCGCGCGCGGGCGGCGAGGAACGCTGGCTGCGTTGCTGGCGGGTGCCGGAATGGCGATCGGTATGGGGGCGACGGGATCGTCGCTGGCGCAGGTCGCCGACCAGCCGCGCGTCCATGCCCGCGACATTGGCATCACGCCGGGGATATTCAAACCCGGCCCCCTCAATTCCATCACCGATGTCGACGGTGTCCTGGTCGGTCAGGTGACCCGCATCGAGGGTGCCGATGTCAGGACCGGCGTCACGGCGATTTTGCCGCATGGCGGCAATATTTTCCAGGACAAGGTGCCGGCGGGCATCGTGGTCGCCAATGGCTTCGGCAAATTTGCGGGCGCAACGCAGATCGCCGAGCTGGGCGAGATCGAAACGCCGATCGTCCTGACCAACACGTTGAGCGTCGCGCCGGCGATCGATGGCATTCTCGACTGGACTCTTGGGCGGCCCGGCAATGAACATGTCCGGTCGGTCAATGCGGTTGTCGGCGAGACCAACGACAGTGTCCTCAACAACATCCGCAAGCGGGTGATCGGTCGGTCGGACGTGATCGCAGCCATCGAGGCCGCGACTGGCGGTCCGGTTGCGGAAGGAAGCGTGGGAGCCGGCACGGGTACCATGGCCTTTGGCTGGAAAGGCGGCATCGGGACGAGTTCGCGCATCCTTCCGCAGGCGCTGGGCGGCTATCGCGTCGGCGTTCTCGTGCAAACCAACTATGGCGGGACGCTGACGATGGACGGCGTCCCGGTCGGGAAAGCTCTCGGCCGCTATTATTTGCGCGAGCACAGCGAGCGGGCGTCCGCCGACGGGTCGATCATCCTCGTCGTGGCGACCGATGCGCCGCTTGGCGACCGGAATCTGACCCGGCTTGCCCATCGTGCGATCGCCGGTCTGGCGCGGACCGGCGCGGCCTTTTCGAACGGGTCCGGCGACTATGCCGTCGCGTTCTCGACCGCCGCCGGGGTGCGCCGGACGTCCGCACGGCGCGCCGGCGTCGCCGCCTATCCCGAACTGGCCAATGATGAAATGTCGCCGCTGTTCGTGGCGGTGTCGGAAGCGGCCGAGGAAGCGATCTACAATTCGCTGCTGATGGCGACGACCATCGATCGGCAGACGACGGCCGAAGCCGGCGCGGCGAGGGGCGAGGCGCTCGACATCGCGGCGGTCAGGCAGGCGATCGCCCGCTATCGCCCGCCAGCGGCGCGGCCCCCGGCGCCGGCGAAGGGGAAGGTTCGTTGAGGCGGGTCGAAATATTGGTGATCGGTGGCGGAATTGCCGGCGTGTCGGCGGCGGCGCGGTTCGCGCAGCGGTCGGAAACCATCTTGCTCGAACGTGAAAGCGCGCTTGGCTATCATTCGTCGGGGCGCAGCGCGACCTTCTATCATTTCGGCATCGGCGATGACGCCGTGCGCGGGCTGACGGCTGCCAGCCGCCACTTCTTTGCCAATCCGCCGGGTGGCGAGGAGCTGCCGCCGCTGTGGCAGACGAAATCGGCCATGTTCTTCGCGACATCCGAAACGATGGACCAGCTGACGGCGCTCGAGATCGAAATGCGGCGTTTCACGGACAGTATCGAGCAGGTGGGGCCGCGCGAAATGCAGGCGATCGTCCCCGCGCTCAAAGTCGGCGACGGCGGCGCGGTTGCCGGACTGGTCGACACGGGGGGGCGAAAGCTCGACGCGGACCTGCTCCTTCAGGCCAACGCGCGCGCGCTGCGGGCCGCTGGCGGCGAGATATATTTCCACGCCGGGGTGACGGGTATCGCGCACGACGGATCCGACTGGATCGTCGATACGGCGGGGGAGAGTTATGCCGCACGGATCGTCGTCAACGCCGGGGGCGCCTGGGCCGACGAGCTGGCGTCGATGGCCGGTGTCCGCCCGCTCGGATTGATCCCGCTGCGGCGGACAATCATCGGCTTCGATCCGCCGCAGGGGCTTGATGTGTCGGACTGGCCGTTCCTCAAGACCGTTTACGACGATGGTTTCTATATGCTGCCCGATTCCGGCCGGCTGCTGGCGTCTCCCATGGATGTCACGCCTTCGCCGGCGTGCGACGTCCAGCCGGAGGATTATGAAACGGCGCTTGCCGCATGGCGCGTCGAAGAGGCGACGACATTGTCGGTGGACCGGATCGCGTTGAAATGGGCCGGGTTGCGAAGCTTCGTCGCGGACAAGGTGCCCACGGCCGGGTTCGCGGCCGACGCGCCGGGATTCTTCTGGCTCGCCGGGCAGGGCGGCTACGGGCTTCAGACGTCGCCCGCGATGGCGCTGGCCGCCGAAGCCTTGCTGTTCGATCTTCCCTGGCCCGAACTGCTTCGGGAGAATGGCGTCGAGCCGCACCAGATCCGGCCCGAACGCCTGCACATCTGATGAAAGGCCGGGGGCCGACGCCACGGACCGCATCGGCTTCGCGGCAGCGAAATCTGCAAGGGGTGGCCGATCTTCTATTCGCTCGGCAATTTCGCGGGGGCTCGCCGCGGACACAGGGCCGTGAGACCGATAGGGTCACACGTCGGACCCCGTGGAATTCCGGCCATCGGGGAGGCCATTCCCTGTCGCGATCGGGAGTGTCAGGCTGACGGCCAGCCCGTGGGGGAGGGCGCGGGCGAGGCGCATCCTACCCTGGTGAAGGTGGGCGATCGTCTCGACGAGCGACAAGCCAAGTCCTCCGCCAGAACCGCCCCGTGCCGGATCCAGACGGACAAAGCGTCGTGTTGCCTGCACCATCTGGGCATCGGTTAGTCCAGGCCCGTCGTCGGCGACCGAGAGTTCGATACCCGCGGCGGCGTCGACCGCAGCTTCGATACGGATCGAGGATCCGCCCGCAGCATATTTCAGCGCATTGTCGATCAGGTTGGAGAGCGCCCGCATCAATAATTCGCGGTGCGCAAAAACCACGAGCGCTGCTGGGGCATCGACCTTGACCGTGAACCCGTGATCTTCAGCCAGTGGTCCGTAGACTTCTGCCAGATCGTCGAGCATCGGGCGAAGGTCGAAGCTGGTAAATCGGTCGCGGCCGATTCCGGCTTCGGCGCGGCTGATCTCGAGCGCAGTGTCGAGCAGACGGTGAAGACCGTCGGCTTCTTCAATCGCGCTCGCAATGGCTGCCTGCGCCTCGATATCGGGTGTTCGCCCGAGTGCCTGTTCGAGGCGGGCCTTCATCCGGGACACCGGCGAACGCAAATCATGCGCCATCGAATCTGTCACCATGCGCAGTTCGCGTACGAGGCCTGCGATGCGACCGAACATCGTATTGATCGAGAGTGCGAGCCGGTCGAAGGCATCTCCGGTCTGGTCGCGCTCGACGCGGGTGTCGAGCTTGCCGCCGACAAAGGCATTGGCTGCGCGCGAAAATGCGTCGATGCGGCGCGCCAGTATCCACGCCACAAAAGCCGCCATCAGAACGGCGATCAACAGGCCGATGGTGAGCGCGTACAGAAATGCGGCTTCGCTGGCCTGTACCAGCTGGTGCTGCGCTTCCAGCACCTCTCCGGTCAACAGGGCGTATCCGCCGGGCAAGCGGGTCGTGACGACGCCCATCGGTTCGGCCACCGTGGATCCCGCGCGCATCAGCGATCTTTGACGCCAGTGTGCGGTGTCCGCAACGGTCGCCGGCCATTCGCGCAGATTGCCCGCCAGCGCCCTTCCGTCCGGTGCCTTGAGCAAGACGATAAAATTGCGATCGTCGCGGACCGTCAATCGATAATCGATCGCCTTGATCAGTCCGGGCAGGCCGAGCTGACGAAAATCGTCTGTCAGATCGTCGCGGGCGACCTCGGCCGCGGTACGGGCGTCCGAGAGGATCGTTGCGGAAGTAAAGCGGTGGATGACGGTGAGGCCGAGCGCGAGCGCGGCGATCTGCGCAAGCGCGAGCATGAGCGTCAGGCGGAGTATCGTGCTTCCGAAAACGCCTTGCCGCATGGCGGATCAGTCCGGATTGCCGAGCATATAGCCGGCGCCGCGAATGGTGTGGACGAGGGGCTTGTCGAAACCGTCGTCGACCTTACGCCGCAGACGGCTGACGTGAACGTCAACGACGTTGGTGCCCGGGTCGAAATGATATTCCCAGACGCCTTCCAGCATCATCGTTCGCGTGACGACCTGATCCTTGTGGCGCAGCAGATATTCGAGCAGGCGGAACTCGCGCGGTTGCAACTCGACCCGTTTGCCGGCGCGGGTCACGCGGCGATTGAGCAGATTCATTTCCAGATCGTCGCACGTCAGCGTCGTTTCGGCGGTCGCGCCGCCCGACGGTTTTGCCATCAGCAGGTTCAGACGCGCGAGAAGTTCCGAAAAGGCGAACGGCTTTGCCAGATAGTCGTTGGCGCCCGAAGTCAGCCCCTCGACCCTCGCATCGACTGCGGCGAGCGACGAAAGGATAATGACGGGGGTGGTTATCTGGGCGGCGCGCATCGCGGCGAGCACCGCCATCCCGTCCATGCCGGGCAGCATGCGATCGAGGACGATCGCGTCATAGCTGCCGTCGGTCGCATGGAAAAGGCCGTCGCGCCCGTCGGCAGCATGATCGACCAGAAATCCCCGACCTGTCAGGCCTTTGCAGATGAAGTCGGCTGTCGTCCGGTCGTCTTCGATCACCAGTATCTTTTGCGACATTGCGAAACCTTCCGGCTCGAAGATGGGTGTCCGTCGGCTGTCTATAGCGGCTCGCGCGGTCATGGCGAGGAGCGAGCTGCGTGCTCGCGGTCCAGCAGCGCCGGGCCCGCGGTCGCTCGATCATCCTTTGCGGCGGAAGGACGCGACACGATATGATGCACGGCGGTCATGCCGCGGGCAAAAGCCATGCCGCGCGGCCCGGCGATGTAGCGCGGTTCCCAATGCGTCGCGAATTTGGCCTTGTAGGCTCGCAGCCCCTCAAAACCATAAAGCGCTTCGCCGTGGCGGAACAGGAAGGCGGCGCCGCGAGCCCATGCCGGCGCAAGCTTGCGTCCGTCGATCCCCGAAAGCGGCGCAATCCCCAGCGTGAACCATCGATATTCCTTCGCCTGCGCATGCTGGATCAGCCGGAGGAAGAGGAAGTCCATGATGCCATAAGGGACACTGCGGGCATGGCGCATCAGATCGACCGACATTTCCTCGTGGTTGGGCGTCGCAAGAATGTTCGCAAAAGCGACGATCCGCCCGTCGACGCGCACGACGGCGCAAGGGAAATGCGTCAGATAGAGAGGATCGAAGCTGCCCAGGCTGAAGGCCTTTTCGCGCTGTTTCTTGGCATCGAGCCAGTCGTCCGACACGATTTTGAGTTCGGTCAGATATTGCGCCACCTCGACTGCGGGGATGATGTCGAAGGTGGCCCCTTCGTGTATTGCGCGGCGCTCGGAATGACGCAGCGACCTCGCCTGCGCGCCCGCCAGCGAAAAGGCGGCGAGATCGACCCGCGCCTCCTCGCCATATTTGACGATCGACAGGCCCAGATCGATCGCCTGCGGCAGGCAGGCGGCGCTGATCTGGTAGAGCAGGACGCGGCCCTGCGCCGCGTCGGCCCGTTCGCGCAACCTCCACAGCAGGTCGGCCCAGCGCTCTTCGCGCCCGACAGGGTCGCCCATCACGATCCAGTTGGCGTCCTGCACGCGGTACATCAGGAAGGCGTCGCCTTCGTCGGCAAGCAGGAAGTGCTTGTCCCCGATAAAAGCAAGAAAAGCATCGCTATGGTCGGCGACGGCCAGTGCGGACCCAAGCTGGTCGAGCGACACATCCGTGTCGTCGACGGCCCGCTTCGATGGTGAAAACAGGCGCCAGAGAGCGAGCCCGGCCACCAATATGGCGGTACCGAACAGCGCCCGCAGAAAGCGCGGCGCGTCGTCGTTGAGGCTGAACTGCCACCACAGACTGTCGGTGTAGGCGACATGTTTATAGGCAAAAAAGCCGGCGAAGGCCGCGGCCATGACGGCCGTTATTGCGGCAACGATCCAGCCGCTCGACAGCGGTGCGTCGAGCATCGATGTAGAGCGATAGAAAGCCGGTCGGCTCCATTGGAGCGCGGCGCATATCGCCGACAGAATCAACGCTTCTTCATAGTCGAAGCCCTTGGCGAGCGAAAACAGGATCGCTGCGAGCAGCAGTGCGCGTGTCGCAACAAAGGCGCCATCGAGGCGGCGGAGCAGTCCGGGCGCCAGGAAGAGCAGCAGCGTCCCCGAAAGGCTGGCGGCAAGATGCGACGCCTCGACAAAGGGCAGCGGCAGGACGTGCTTGAGTTCGTGCATCCGACTGAGTTCGGCCGGTGTGGCACCCGACAGCAGCAGGATCAGCCCGCCCGCGAACACGAGCGCGGCCAGGAGCGGCGGGGCCAGTTCGCGGAGCAGAGATTGTCCCGCCTGCGCGACCTGCTGCGCGGGCCGCCGCCACGCCTTGCTTTCGTGCCAGGCAAGGAGCAGCGCGGCGAGCAGCAGGGGCAGCAGATAATAGATGGCGCGGTAGGCGAGCAGCGCCGCCAGCAGCTGCGCCTTGTCGCCGGGGACGGTCGCGATCACCACTGCCTCGAACACCCCCAGCCCGCCGGGGACATGGCTGATGAGCGCCGCGATGATCGCGAGCGCATAGCCCAGGAAAAAGGCAGGATAAGCGGCGGGGTCGGGGGCGGGGAGCAGGACATACAGCGCCGCGCTTGCGGCGGCGAGATCGAACGCGGCGACCATCGTCATCGCGGCGCTGCGTTTCACATTCGGCAGCGGCGTGCGCCAGCCGCCGATATCGACGACCTCCAGTCCGAAGTGGCGCAGCAGGAGCGGGATCAGACACAGCGTCAACACGACCAGCCCCGCCAGATGCAGCCAATGGAGCGACAGCCCCCAGGCGAAGAAGGGCAGGATATGTGTGCTCGCCACGGCGGCGAGCCCGGCGAGCAGGATGACGCCGTTCCAGAAGCTGAGGCTCGCCAGCGCGATCACGCTGCCGACTTCGCCGCCGCTGAGCCCCGCGGCGCGATAGATGCGGTAGCGGGCCGATCCGCCGGTGAGCAGCGCCAGTCCCAGATTGTGGCTGAGCGTATAGCTGGTAAAGGACGCCAGCGCATAAGTCCGCCAGGGCAATGTCCGGCCGATCACCTGTAGCGCGAAGCGGTCGTAGAGGGTGAGCATCAGATAGCTCGAAGCGGTAAGGAGCAGTGCCGCGCCAATCTGACCCGCCGACAACGCGTCGAAGGCATGACGGATTTCGTGCGGCCGAACCGTATGGAGCAGCCTGAACAGCGCCGTCAGGCCAAGCGCTGCGATAATCAGCGCGGCGCCGATCGACACGAACCGCTTGTTGCGCCGTATCCACGCCATACTGCCCCCGAATGCCGTCATCGCCGGGTCCACTCCTGATGCTTGCAAATCAGTCCGCCCAGAATGCAGCCCGAAATGCGCAGACTGTTCGCGTTCTGTAATTCGATCGTCGAGTAGAAGCGACGCCCCTGATCGGGAACATAGACCTGCCCGGTCCAGCGGCCTGCGCCGCTCGCGTGGTAATTGCTGAGCAATTCGGTGCCGACCAGCGACGTAACGCCAGCCTCGCGGGCATCGGCGATCGCCTTGGGTCCCGCCCAGATGATATCGCCGCACAAGAGCTGGCCGCAGCTGTGCGTGCGAACCAGAATTGTGCCCTTGGGATTTTGCCATACCCCGAACGGCGTAGCGACGGTTGCGGCATCGGCAGCGGTTGACAGCGCCAAGAGCAACGCGATGGCAAGAACCTTCATCTCAATGGCTCCCGGCTGATGGAGTATCGCGGATCGCCGGCAAGATTGCCGCCTCGAGCGCGCGATCGTCAAAATTCAGCCGATGGCCGCCGGGCAGGGTAATGCGGCGGACATTCGGCAACTGGAGCTCGGGGCACAGGCTATCCGCTTCGTCGGCGCCGTGGATACAGGTAACGGGCACCCACCGGAGGCGCGATGCCGTCGGGTAGGCGCGCTGATCGGGCGTTTCGAGACCCGCGAGTTCGATTGGCGATGCGCGGAAAATGATATCCTCGCCCGGTACGATCAGCACCACCGACCGGATCGGCCGGCGCGCCGCCTTTGAGAATTGCGCTAGGCCGGCGTGGAGCATGTCGGCGCCATAGGATTGACCGATCAACACGACATGGTCGGTCTTTCCCAGCTTCATGGCCCGGATTATCGCCGTTTTGATCAATTCCGCGGTTTCTTCGGGTGTGCGGCGCGACGAGAAATGGGTCAGCGAATTGACCGTGACGATCGCATAACCGCGGGCGCTCAACCGCGCCGCAATCCTGGGTGTCATCCCGATCCGGTTGCCCATGTCGCCGGACAGCATGACGATCGCGGGTCTGGCGGGACCGGCATCGTCGGCCGCGATGTCGCGGAACAGCGGTCCGTTGTAATATCCCGCATGGATATATGCGCCCGACGCGACGGTGAGCGTTAGAAGCAGGGCAAGCAGCCATTTCTTCATGGGACATCCTTCGCGACCGGGCCGGCGCCGCGCATTGCTCACGCCGTTCGATAAGAGCGAGATAAGCGTCGGCGTCCGCCCGGAAGCTGGCTCGATGATTACGATATTGTCATGTTGCGGCCATGCCCCGGTTGGATCGGCGAGGCTAAAAGGAGGGTGTCCAAGGCGGGGCCATCCCCTGACTCTCCCGCCCCCGCCCCGCCTGGACATCATGGCTCATCCTATCCGCTTTTTCGTGGATTTCTGGAGTGAAGAATATGGCACGCTTTACCACTCTTGTCGGGCTTGGTCTTGCCTCGACGATGATGATCTCGGTCCCGGTTTTCGCCTCGACCCCGGCCGCCTCGACAAGCGCCGCGGCCAAGTCGGCCACGCACAGCGCGGTGAAACAGGCCGCGGCGACCAAGTCGGCGACGACCGCGGCGCCCAGGCGGGTCGCCTCGACGCGGCAAAATACGCATCTCGCCAAGGCGACGCTCAGCAACGGCAAGAAGGTTACGTATGACTGCCGTCTCGCGGGCAACAAGAGCAAGCAGGCCTGCAAGGGCTGAACCCCGACACCTTTAACCTTCGCCCGTCCACTGTCCGGCCAGTTCCTTCATCTCGCGGGAACTGGCCGGTTCGGTGCGCCTGCCCCCTGCCGCCGATATCGAGCGATATCGGCACCTCCAGCCGGTAACCGACGGGGCGGGAATCTATCGACGGCCGGTTTGTCCGGTGCTGTCTTCGGTTCGAACATTCTGGTCTGAAGCGGAGGAGCCGCTATCGGTCAATGTTCGCCCGACTTGTGATCCGGGGCAATTGGATCCGGACCGTCAGCCCGTTCGTCGATGGAGCGATCTCGACGATGCCCTGATGGGCCGAAACGATAGCGGCGACCATGCTGAGCCCCAGGCCATGTCCAGGCATGGAACGGCTGTGATCGAGCCGGGCCATCGGTTCGAAGACGCGTTGCCTGTCTGCGGCCGGAATCCCCGGCCCATCGTCGGTCAATCGAATGATGACGTTGTCTCCGTCGGTCTTTACCGACATGTGGGCTTGCGTTCCCGCGGGCGTATGCACGTCGAGGTTGTCGAGCAAATTTGCGAGGGCGCGTTGGAGCAGCCGCTTTTCGCCCATGACGGGAGCGCCGTCGCAGTCGGCTGTCAGCGCGATGCCGCGATCCTCGAGCGACGGCTGATAGGTGGCAACCATCTCCCGCACCACGTCAGCGACATCGAGCGCGGCAAAGCGCTTGCGGACAGCGTCGCGGTTGACCTCCGAAATCGCCAGCAAGCCTGTCAATAGTTCGAGGAGCTCATCGGACTCCGCCGTTGCGGCGTCGAGAAACTTTTGCGTTTGCGGATCGGCGCAGCGGTGCGCTTCTTCGAGCCGTTGGCGCAGGCGGTTGACCGGCGTGCGCAGGTCATGCGCGATACCGACCGATATGTGGCGGAGATTTTCGACCAGCCGACTGATACGATCGAGCATGGCATTGAGCGCGATGGCGAGAAGGTCGAGTTCGCCGCGCCCCGATTCCACAGGCATACGACGCGTGAGATCGTCGGCCATGATCGCCTCGGCCGAGGTCCGTATTGCCGCGAGGCGGCGCTGGATGATGCGCCCGAACCCGAAGGCGACAAGCCCGACGACGAGCATGATGAGGCCGAAATTGAGGAGGAAGAGCTTGAGGATCGTCAGATCCATCTGGTCGACAATGGCGCGATCGGCGGCGACGATCAGGCGGCCCCCGCCGGGAACGGCGCTGTTCATGACCTGGGCAATGCCTTGGCTCCCGTCGGGCTTGCGGAATTGCAGGAACTCGCTCCAGCCGGAAGGAGGGATGTCGGCTTCCAGGCTGCCGGCGCGGCGGCGGCCCGATGCGTCGGTTAAAATATAGCCCATCGACCGGTCGCCGCCGTCGATGCTCGACAGATAGCCGATGTCGAAGGCAACGCCGTCGCGGGCGTTGACGGTGCGGACGAGCGCTTCGAACCCGTGCGCCCTGTTCTGTTCGAGCAGCGCCTGCGTCTCGACTTCGATCCGGTGGTCGATCTGTCGTTCGATCTCATGATGCACGACACCATAGGTCGCCAGCCCGAGCAAAGCGGTGACGAGACCCGCGCCGACCGCCACCGCAATGGCGATGCCGCGGATCGAGCGGGGAATCCAGCTAGCGGGCATCGGCGGCGATCATATATCCCGAACCTCTGACGGTCTGGATCGCGTCGTGATCGAAGCCTTCGTTCAGCTTCGTGCGCAGCCGGCTGATATGCGTTTCGACGATATTGGTCTTTGGATCGAACCCGAAATCCCACACCCGGTCGAGAAGCATCGTGCGCGTGACGACACGGTCGGCGTTGCGCAGCAATTGTTCGAGGATATGGAACTCGCGTGGCTGCAGTTCGATCGCCTGGTCTGCGCGCCGGACCGTGCGGCGGAGCAGGTCCATTTCGATATCGCCGGCCCGCAGATGGATGACCGCCTCGCCGAGGGCGGGGCGCCGCGAGAGTGCGTTGATCCGCGCCACCAGTTCGACGAAAGCGAAGGGTTTGACAAGATAGTCGTCGGCTCCGGCTTCGAGGCCCTCGACGCGATCTTCGATCCCCGACATGGCGGTCAGCAGGATAGTGGGCGTGGCGCAGTTATCGCGGCGCGCCTGCCGCAGGACCGAGATGCCATCGATGCCCGGTACCATACGGTCGAGGATCAGCACGTCGTAGCTGCTGGCCTTGATCTTCTCGGCCGCCTGCTCGCCTTTCCCGACCGTCGTTACCTGATGACCCAGTTCGCGCAGACCGCGCTCGATAAAGCCCGCCGAGCTTGCATCGTCTTCGAGCAGCAGCAGTTTCACTGACGGCGCTCACCACGAGGGATGCAACCGCAGTCCTCAAGCATCGACGCGCGGATCCAAAGATTGCAGTTCCTATACATTTTCCCAATGTTCCCGAAATTGCATGGACACCGCTTTATCCCCGAGTATCTGCGCCGCTTATGCGAACCATTATCATTCGCATCTAGCGTAGCTGTCAGGGGTTTTCCATGTCTTTTGTCGTTTCCCGCCGCGCCGTTCGTACGGCCATCCTTTCGACGGTCGCCTCGGCCATGTTCATGCCGGTCATGGCCGCTGCAGAGACCGCCGAGTCTGATCAGGACGCGCAGGAACGGCGGGACATCATCGTCAACGGGCGGATCGAGGCGGAAAGCGGCTACAAGGTCAGCGCGAGCCGTTCGGCGTCGCGCACCGATACCCCGCTGGTCGATGTGCCGCAGGCGATCAACATTGTCTCGGTCAAGCAGATCGAAGACCAGGCCGCGAACAGCATCGGCGACGCGATCCGTTACGTTCCCGGCGTCTTCTCGGCGCAGGGTGAGGGCAATCGCGAGACTTTGATCTTCCGCGGCAATTCGACCACGGGCGACTTCTTCGTCGACGGCACGCGCGACGACGTCCAGACCTACCGCGACCTTTACAACATCGAGCGTCTGGAAATCTTCAAGGGCCCGAACGCCATGATCTTCGGTCGCGGCGGCATCGGCGGTCTCGTCAACCGCGTGACCAAGGTGGCCGACTGGGAACACACGCGCGCGTTCCGGATCGAGGGCGGCAGCCATGATTTCGTCCGCGGGCAGTTCGACATCGGTGCGCCGATCAGCGAAGCCTTCGCAGCGCGCATCACGGGCGTCTATCAGGACAGCGATAGCTACCGCGACGGCGTCACCTTCAATCGCTGGGGTCTCAATCCGACTGTGGCGGTTCGCCTTGGCCCCGACACGATCGTTCAGGCGAGCTACGAGCATTTCGAGGACGAACGCATTGCCGACCGCGGCGTTCCCGCCCGCTTCGGTGCGCGGGTTGCGACGACGACGTTGCCGCGCGTGGTCGTCGGCCCGTTGCGTACGCCGCGCGGTCAGTTTTTCGGTGATCCGGGCGACAGCCCCACGGGCACCAACACCGATGCGGGGACGCTGTTCATCGAGCATAGTTTCAGCGACGCGGTGTCGATCCGCAACCGGACGCGCTATGCCGACTATGACAAATATTATCAGAACGTCTTTCCGGGCGGGGTGAACGCCGCCGAGACGACCGTTTCGATCTCGGCCTATCGCCAGTTCTCGCAGCGCCGCAACTTCATTAACCAGACCGACTTCAATGCCGAGTTCAATACCGGCGGTCTCAAGCATACGCTGCTGATCGGCGCCGAATATGCGCGGCAGGAAAGCGAGAATGTCCGGCAGGAAGGCTTCTTCCCGGGTAATGTCACTTCGATCATTGTCCCGATCGCGCAGTCGAATATCGATACGACGCTGACCTGGGGCCAGGTCGCGAGCAGCGGCGACAATGAAGGCGTGACCAAGGTTCTGGCAGGTTACATCTCCGACCAGATCGAACTTTCGCCGGCCTTTCAGCTTGTCCTCGGCGTTCGCTTCGAGCATCTGAAGACCGAGGTCACCGATCGACGTACTGTCGGATTTCCCGCCAATGGCCGCCGCGATTTCAGCGTCACCGACAACCTCTGGTCGCCGCGCGCTGGCGTGATTTTCAAGCCTGCCAAAAATGCGTCCATCTATGCCGGCTATTCGCGGACCTACCAGCCGCGTGGCGGTGATCAGTTGACCGGCCTGAATGGCGGAACGGTGAACTTCACGCCGGAAATGTTCGAGAATTACGAGATCGGAGCGAAGTGGGACATCCTGCCGACCTTCAACATTCAGGCCGCCATTTTCCAGCTCGACCGCGACAATGTGATCGTCGCCAATGCCCAGGGCCAGAATGAAGCGATCGGGCGGCAACGCACCAAGGGCGTCGAACTCAGTGCCGCGGGCAATATCACGAAGCAGCTGAGCATCGTTGGCGCCTATACCTACACTGACGGCGAACTGGTGACGACCGGCAACCAGCCGGCGAACATGCCGAAGCAGAGCGCGTCGCTGTGGACGCGGTTCGATCCTGTGAAGCAGTTCGGCGCCGCGGTCGGCGTGATCTATCAGGGCAAGCGCTATGCCGCCGCCGACAATATCGTTGCGCTGCCCGACTATGCGCGCGTCGATGCGGCGCTCTATTACAATATCAGCGAGCAGGTCAGCGCCCAGCTCAACGTCGAAAACATCTTCAATACGCGCTACTATCTCTATGCGCATAGCAACAACAACATCACCCCCGGATCGCCGACGGCATTCCGTGTCGGGTTGAACGCGAAGTTCTGATCGATGGTCGAGGCGCTCGCCGGCGAAAAACCGCTGCCGGTCGGCCGGCTGACGCGGGTCGAGCGCCTCTCCCTCGAACATTTGCGCGCCTGCGCAGCCGTGCAACAGGCGGCATCCTGCACCGCGATGGCCGAACTTATCGCGCAGGCAAGGGCGAGCGGCTTTGAAATCTGGAGGGTGGAAGCGACCTATGCCGCGCCCTCCGAGCTCAGGCTGCTCGGCCTGCTTGCGATGTCACAGCGAGCCACGCTCGACATGGAATTGATCGAGCCGACGTTGAGTTCGGCGTTGTCGCGCGCGTCGCTAAAGCTGCTCCGTGAAGGAATCCGTCTTGGCTTCGGAACCGTTACGCGCGTGCAGCCCGATGCGCCGAAGGCTTGCACACGCGAGAGCTTCGAGGGCCGCAAATCGTTGCGGATGAAGGCACTCCGGCAGGCGCGCGAACAAGGCATCATGTCGCCGCGGGACTTCATGAAACTCGGCGTTTCGCGTCAATATCTAAGCCAGCTTTGCGCGCGTGGTGACTTTGTTCGTGTCCGGCCCGCGCTCTATTGCGCAAACACCGGATCAAGATAGGCTAGAAGTCGGCGGCGAGCGCGAGAAATGCGTGGAATCCAGCCGCACCCGGACCGTCGCTGAAGGTGGGGCCACCCGACGCCACCAGGCGAAAGGGCGACGGCAATTGCACGATCGCACCGAGGCCGAGGCTTGTCGCGGCCCGCCCGCCGATAGCATCCGGTCCCTGCCGATCGGCCTCGATCCCGACCAGCAGGTCAGGGCTGAACTGCCGCGTGACCGCCGCGCCGCCGGTCCAGTAATCGCGACTGCCGGTGCCGGGATTGATCGCATAGCCGCCGCCACCGAAAATCGACCAGGGACCGGTGTCCTTCTGCAACCATAGCGGCAAAAGCGCCGTTACTTTGCCGCTCCCCATCCCGTTGCTTGCGGTGGGGAGCGTGATTCCGGGGAAGGCTGCGATGGAAACGCCCGCCCGCTCGTCATGATAGAAACGATATTTTGCCGAGACAGCGACGTCGCCGGCCCCCCAGCGCCATCCGGCGTCGTCATGTGCAAATCCAACAGGGAGGCCGAACGTGATCTGGAGATCGGGCGCGGCGCCATAGTTTATCTCGACGCCGGCCGAGCCTGCGAACTCGCCCCCGCGCCCTTCGCCCTCGACGATCGGCCCGTAGACTTCCCAGTGCCCCGTCCCGGTGGGCTCGGGATCGTCGGTCATAAACGGCGGCCCGGCCCACGCCGCCACGGGATAGAGGAAGAGCGCGAAGGAGAGCAGAGAGCGATGGAGGTTCATTGCGCAGGGGCCGTTTCGGCGGCGCGCTGCGGGATTGCGAGGATCAGCGTCGCGATCGCCAGACCAAGCACGAGCGACGCGCCGGCGCGGCTCAGTTCCAGCCCGCCATGCGCGACGGGCTTGTCGAGGAAATCGCCGACCACGGCGCCGAGCGGTCGGGTCAGAATGAAAGCCGCCCAGAAAAGTGCGACCCGGCTGACCGAGGTCCGGTACCAGGCCAGCGCGAGCAGCGCGAGCAACGTGCCGAAAACGACGGCGGCGCCAAGATAACCGAGCGATCCGTCGGCAACCCAGTCGCCGAGTGCCGTTCCGAGCGTTTGCGAGAAAGTGATCGTCAGCCAATAGTAGATTTCGGCCCTCGGCTCGTGGACCGAGCTGACCGAGATGGTGCCAAGAGCCCGATGCCAGACGGCCAGCGAGGCCAGTACGGCTCCGAGCAGGAGTAATGACCCGCCCGGATAGCCGATGCCGAGCGACCGCGTTGCGAAGTCGGCCAACGTCGTCCCCGCAGTGGTCGAGGCAATGATCGTCGCCCAGTAGAGAAGGGGATGAAACTGGCGGGCCCGGATCTGCAGGGCGACGAGGACGATCAGCAAGGTGGCAAAGATTCCGGTGCCGACCAGATAGCCGAGATTCATCGACATGCTGACCGTGTCGCCTGCCGTTTCGCCGAAAGTGGTCGCCAATATCTTGATGATCCAGAAGCCCAGGGTGATTGCGGGGACTTTGGTCAGGGTCGATGATGCGGAACTCTGCATAGGTTCGCTCCCGGCAAATAGTTTCGAGGGACAGGGGCCCCCTACAGCTAGGCCGTTCGCGGAATCATGCCTATAAGCAGGCGCTCAAATCTCTCTGTATAAGCGAAAATCCTATGCCGGTTCCGAAGTCCGATGCGTCGAAACGGAAGCAACTCGACCGGGAGGTCGCCGGTCCCCTCGCGATCGTCGCGTTACAGGCTGTGGCGGCCGCCTATTTCGTGACCGACGGTGTCGAGGATGTGCTTCAGCAGGCCAGCAAGGGGTTCAGTCTGGAGATCACCATGGAGTGCCTTGTCGCGCTCGCGCTCCTCGCCGGCGTGGTCATGGGCTCACGCTATATACGCCGTATCACAGGGGAACTTCGCTGGAAGGAGCAATTGCTCGCCAACGCGCGCGGTGCGCTCGGCGAGCATATTGTGCTCCGCTTCGCCGAATGGGGGCTCACGCCAGGCGAGGGGGAAGTCGCGCTCTTCGCACTCAAGGGCTGCGATGTCGCAGAGATTGCCCGGTTGCGCAATTCGGCGCCGGGGACGGTGCGCTCACAGTTGAGCCAGATTTATGCGAAAGCCGGGGTCGGTAGTCAGGCCATGCTGATGTCGCTGTTTATTGAAGATCTGCTGGATGCGGCCCCGCCCCGGGCGGGCGCTTAGCGGCTGCTCGGCGCCGTTGCCGCAAGAAATGTAAAATCTCGATGCAAGCGAGGCTAAAGTCAGCGGGGTGCTTGGGGCCTAAGCTTTTTCCGTGAGGTTCGCAGAAACCTCGATCGGGAGAGATGGAATGGCAAGCATGGCCTTCTCGCGCGGCTTGATGGCCGCGCTGGCAATTTCGACATCGACCGCCGCGATGGCGCAGGACGCGGACAGCAGACCCGTCGGGGCCGAAGTGGCCGACGGCGATATCGTCGTTACGGCGCAGCGGCGCGAACAGTCGCTGCTCGACGTGCCGCTCGCGGTCACCGCGCTCGGCGGCGACACGCTGGCCGACCGCGGCATCACCAATTCGGCGCAGCTCGGCGACGCGGTCCCGAACCTGCAGATCAACAGCCCCTATGGAGATACGCAGCCGAACTTCTCGCTGCGCGGCATCGGGGTTGCGAACGAATATAACAGCAATCAGGCCTCGCCCGTCGGCGTCTATCTCGACGACGTCTATCTGGCGCCGCGCACCAGCCACGGCATGGGGCTGTTCGACCTCGACCGGATCGAGGTGCTTCGCGGGCCGCAGGGCACGTTGTTCGGCCGCAACACCACCGGCGGCGCGATCAACTTCATCACGAAGAAGCCCGATCTGTCGGGAACGAACGGCTATCTGCAGGTCGGTTACGCCAATTTCGACACTCTTGCTGCGCAGGGCGCCGCCGAGGCGACGCTCGCCGAGGATGTCGCGGGGCTGCGCCTCGCGGTGAACTACGCGAAGGGCGACGGGCAGATCAAGAATGTCTTCCCCGGCGGCCGCGACGCCGCGTCGGTCGACACGCTGCAGGGACGTGCGTCGTTGCGCGTCAAGCCGGTCGAGACGCTCGACATCGTGCTGCGTGCTTACGCCGGCCGCGATCGCGGGACGCAGGCGGCTGTGCACGGGCTCGAACCCTTCCGCACCGGGCTCGGCTTTTTCGAGACCAACGAGAACCGTATCGGCGAGAACCGCACCGACGCATGGGGCTTTTCGGCGAATATCGCGCTCGAACTCAGCGACACGCTCAGCCTGACCTCGATCACCAGCTATGACGGTGGCAAGCAGAATCTCCAGCAGGCCGCCGACGGGTCGCCGCTCGATATCCTCGATATCAACTGGCGCTCGAGCTACCGCCAGTTCAGCCAGGAATTGCGCGGCAATTACGAGGGCGACGGGCTGACCTTCGTCGGCGGGCTTTTCTACGGCTGGGACCGTAATATCACGGACAACACGTTCAACCTGCCGCTGCCTCCCGCGGGCGGTTTCTTCCAGCATTACCGGCAGGTGCGCAAAAGCTATGCCGTCTTCGCGCAGGCCGACATCGACCTCGCCGACCGGCTCGTGCTCACGCTGGGCGCGCGTTACACCAAGGACAAGTCGCGTTACGACGACGCCTTCGCCTATCTGTTCGTCGGCGGGGTCGACGATCCGCAGACGCCCATCGCGACGACGGTGCCCTGCGCCGGGGTCGCGGGCACCTGTGCCTATGATCCCGCCGCGCGCTTCGGGCTCGCCGATACCAACAACGCGCTCACCGGCCGCGTGGCACTCAGCTACACCTTCGACGACGGCCCGCTCGTCTATGCCAGCTACAATCGTGGATACCGTGCGGGCGCGGTCAACGGCGGCGGCTACACCTCGTCGAGCGGCATCGGTTATATCGAGCCCGAGCGCGTCAACGCGTATGAAATCGGGATCAAGGGCCGTGCGGGCGGCCGCCTGCTCACATACGCCGCCTCGGCCTTCTATTATGACTATTCGAACCAGCAGTTACAGGACACGCGCGCCGGGCCGGTGTCCTTCCTCGTCAACGCGCCCTCGTCGGAGGTCTATGGCTTCGAAGCCGAAACGACGCTGCGCCCGACGGCCGGCTTCCGCATCGATGCGGCGCTCGGCTGGCTGCATTCGAAATATAAGGAGCTGACGCTGCAGGGCGCCGACCTGTCGGGCAATTCGCTGCCCTTCGCGCCCAAACTCACCGCGCAGCTCGGTTTCGAATGGGATGTCGTCGATCTGGCGGGCGGTACGATCACCTTCGCGCCGAACGTCGCCTATTCGAGCCGGCAATATTTCTCGCCGTTCAACGAGATCGATGCGCCGGGCACGCCGCAGGTGAACAGCGAACTGCAACAGGGCGCCAATGCCAAGGTCAACGCCTCGCTGAGCTGGTCGAATGACGCGCTGACGGTGCGTGCCTTCGCGAACAATATCTTCGAGCGTAAGACCTATGGTTACGGCCTTGACCTCCGCGGCGCGGGTTTCCCGTACAATTTCCTCGTGCCGTCGGCGCCGCGCACCTATGGCGTGTCCTTGCGCTACAGCTTCTGACGATGACCGACCTCAAGGATCCGGACCTTTACGTCGGCGGCATGCCCTATGCCGAGCTTGCGGCGTTGCGCGCCGCGGGCTCGGTTCACTGGAATCCCGAAGAGGATGGCGCGGGGTTCTGGGCGGTGCTGGGGTTCGACGATATCGTCACCGTGTCGCGGCAGGCCGATCTCTTTTCCTCGGCGCACGAGAATGGCGGGCACCGGATCTTCAACGAGAATGAGGTAGGGCTGACGGGGGCGGGGGAGTCGGCGATCGGCATCCCCTTCATCTCGCGCGATCCGCCGACGCACACACAGTATCGCAAGTTCGTGATGCCCGCACTGTCGCCCGCACGGCTCGAGGGGATCGAGGCGCGGATCGCCGAACGCGTCGAGCGGCTGTTCGACGCGGTGCCGTTGAACGAGACGGTCGACATATTGCCGCTGCTCACCGTGCCACTGCCGCTGCTGACGCTCGCCGAACTGCTCGGCGTGCCGGCGGAGATGTGGCACGACCTCCATCGCTGGACCGACGCGTTCGTCGGCGAGGACGATCCCGATTTCCGCCAGTCGCCCGAAGCAATGGCGGCGGTGATGGGCGAGTTCATCGCCTTTGCCTCTGCCTTATTCGAGGAACGCCGCGCCAACTCCGGCCCCGACATCGCGTCGCTGCTCGCGAATACCGAAATCCACGGGCAACCCGTCCCGCTCGGCGACTTCATCGGCAATCTCATCCTTGCGCTCGTCGGCGGCAACGAGACGACGCGTAATTCGATCAACCACAGCCTGATCGCCTTCGCGGGCAACCCCGACCAGTGGGATGCGATCCGCGCCGACCCCGGCCTGCTGCCGAACGCGGTCAAGGAAATGGTCCGCTACGCCAGTCCCGTCGTCCATATGCGCCGCACCGCGACGCGCGATACCGAACTCGGCGGCAAGCAAATCCGCAAGGGCGACAAGGTCGTCGTCTTCTATCCCGCCGGCAACCGCGACCCCGCGGTCTTCGCCGAACCCGACCGCTTCGACGTGTTGCGCCCGATCCGTCAGCACCTCGCCTTCGGCGCAGGGACGCATGTCTGCGTCGGCTCGCGGCTTGCCGAAATGCAATTGCGACTCGCCTTTGCGCAAATGGCGCGTCATGTTCGGCGCATAGAGATCATGGGAGAGCCGAGCCGCGTGCGGTCGAACTTCATCAACGGCTTCAAGCGGCTCGACGTCAGGCTGGTGGCGTGAAAAACGAGAGTGTCTGGGATAACAAGGAAATCATCTGCGACGTCCTCGGCCGTGCGCCCGACGTCGAGATGGGGTCTTTCGGCGACGGCTGGTCGCTCTGTCGCTGGCGCCAGTTCGTCGGCAGCTACACGCTCCCGGCGTTACCCCAGCCGATCTTTACCGTGCATGTCGCGGGCAAGCCGCAGGTCAAGACCTGGGATCGCGACGGCTGGACCGAAACGAGTTCGATCCCCGGCTGCGCGACGATCGTCCCCGCCGGTATGCCGACCGGCTGGCTCGTGGATGGCGAGCTCGATGTCGTAACCTTGTCGATGTCGTCGGACGTGCTCGCGGGCCAGCCGCATGCCGAACAGTTCAACAAGATGCGCTTCGCCTTCGCCGATCCCTTGGGCGTCGCATTGACCCGCCAGATCCTGTCCGAGCTCTACGCGCCGCAGGCCGAGGAGCGCACCGCCTATGTCGCGGCGATGGTGAATGCGCTGAAGGCGCATATCCTCTCGGGCCCGCCCGCGCACGGCAACCCGACCGAGATTCCGGTGTCCGATTTCTCGGCGTACCGCCTCCACAAGATCATGAACGCGGTGCTCGCCAATCCCGCCGAGGAGCATAGCCTTGAGGCGATGGCCGCAGTCGCCGGGGTCACCCCGTCGCATTTCTGCCGCCTGTTCAAGAAGGCAACGGGCATCTCGCCGCATCAATATGTGATGAAGGCGCGGCTCGATCGCGCGCAACAGATGCTCGTCCAGACCGACCTCAGCCTCGCCGCCTTGTCCGAGGCGACGGGTTTCACCAGCCAGAGCCATTTCAGCCGCGCCTTTCGCGCCTGGTTCGGCATGGCGCCGAGCGACTATCGCCAGCAGGAACGGCGCGGGCTTCACTGAACGGAGAAGACAATGACCGAAGCGACGGCGGCCGTGGTGCGTCAGCCCGGCGGCGATTTCACGATCGAGGCGATCGAGGTCGAGGCACCGCGCGCGGGCGAAGTGCGCGTGGCGATCGCCGGCGTCGGCCTTTGTCACACCGACCTGATCTTTCGTGACCAGTTCGCGCCCTTCGCGCTGCCCGGCGTGCTCGGTCACGAAGGCGCCGGCGTGATCGAAGCGGTCGGCGAGGGCGTCGAGGGGCTTGCGGTCGGCGACGAAGTCGTCGTCGGCTTTTCGAGCTGCGGCGCCTGTCCGCGCTGCGACGAGCATCTGCCGAGCTATTGCCAGAGCTTCGTGCCGCTCAACTACGCCGGGATGCGGCTCGACGACGGCTCGACCGCCTACGCCAAAGGCGACGAGCGCGTCACCTCGCATTTCTTCGGCCAATCCTCCTTTTCGGCGCTCACCGTCACCCGCGCGCGAAACGTGGTGAAGGTCGACACGTCGAACGTCGCGCTCGAACTGCTCGGGCCGCTGGGCTGCGGCTTTCAGACCGGTGCGGGCGGGGTGATGAATTCGCTCGCCTGCCCTGCGGGATCGAGCATCGCGATCTTCGGCGGCGGCCCCGTGGGGCTGGCGGCGGTGATGGGCGCGGTAATTCAGGGCTGCTCGACGATCATCCTCGTCGAACCGGTCCCGGCTCGCCGCGCCATCGCGCAGGATCTTGGCGCAACGCATGTCATCGATCCGGCCGAGGCGGGCAACCTTGCCGAAGCGCTGCGTTCCATTGTTCCGGCGGGGCTCGACTTCGCTTTCGACACCAGCGGCGTCGTCCTCGTGATCGAGGCTGGGCTTGCGGCGCTCGGCAGTCATGGCGCGATCGGCCTCGTCGGCGTGCCATCGAAGGCCGACGCTGCGATCAGCGTCAATATCGCGGCGCTGATGACCCCCGGCCACCGCATCCTCGGGATCATCGAGGGCGACAGCGACCCGCAGACCTTCATCCCCGAACTGATCGCGCACCATGCCGCGGGACGTTTTCCGTTCGACAGACTGATCAAAACCTTCCCGCTCGCCGAGATCAACGCGGCGCTGGCCGCGCAGGCGCGCGGCGAGTGCATCAAGGTCGTGCTGATACCCTGAGGAGACAGATGATGGATTTCGACCGCGACTATGCGATGCTGATCGGCGGCAAGCTCGAAGGCGGTAACGCAGGCTTTGATGTGCTGAACCCTGCAAACGAGCAGGTGATCGGCCGCGCACCCGACGCCAGCGCCGGCGACCTCGACCGCGCCATTGACGCGGCGCGCGATGCCTTTCCCGGCTGGGCCGCCACGCCGATCGAAGAACGCAAGTCGGCACTCCATGCGATGGGTCAGGCGATCCTGGCCAACGCCGACGCCTTCAAACGCCTGCTCACCGCCGAACAGGGTAAACCCCATGCCGAGGCCGAAGGCGAAGTCATGGGCGCGGGCTATTGGCTGATGGGCGCTGCGAGCCTCGATCTGCCCGTCACCGTGAACGAGAACAGCGGTGAGCGCTATAGCGAGACGCGCCATGTCCCGCTCGGCGTCGTCGGCGCGATCGCACCGTGGAACTTCCCGATGGTCCTCGCGATGTTCAAGGTCGGCCCGGCGCTGCTCGCGGGCAATACGATGGTGCTGAAGCCATCGCCCTTTACGCCGCTCGCGACCTTGAAGTTCGGCGAGCTGGTCAAGGACATCCTGCCCCCCGGCGTGCTCAACATCGTCACCGGCGGCGACGCGCTCGGCCCGTGGATGACGAGCCATGCGGGGTTCGACAAGATCAGCTTCACCGGATCGACCGCGACCGGCCGCCGCGTGATGGAATCGGCCGCGCCGACCTTGAAACGCGTCACGCTCGAACTCGGCGGCAACGACGCCGCGATCGTCATGCCCGACATCGACGTCGAGAAGGTCGCCGAGGAGCTGTTCTGGGCCGCGTTCCGCAACAATGGCCAGATCTGCATCGCGACCAAGCGCATGTATGTGCACGAGGACATCTACGAGCCGCTGAAGGAGGCGCTGGTCGCCTATGCGAAGACGGTGAAAGTCGGCGACGGGTCCGAACAGGGGACGCAGATCGGCCCGATCAACAACGAAGCGCAATATCGCCGCGTGCTCGAATTGATCCAGGACGCCAAAGACCAGGGTTATACATTTCTTGTCGGCGGCGAGACGGCCGACGTGCCGGGCTATTTCATCCCCGTCACCATCCTGGATAACCCGCCCGAGGACAGCCGCATCGTGCAGGAAGAGCAGTTTGGCCCCGTGCTGCCGCTGCTCAAGTTCGACGATCTCGACGATGTCGTCGCGCGTGCCAATGCGACCGACTATGGCCTCGGCGGTTCGGTCTGGGGGCAGGATGAGGACAAGGCCTTCGAGATTGCGCAGCGCATCGCGAGCGGCACCGTCTGGGTCAACGAGACGCAGTATCTCTCCCCCACCGCGGCGTTCGGCGGGATGAAGCAATCGGGCGTCGGCGTAGAAGGCGGGCTCGAAGGCTTGCTCGAATATACCAACGCCCAGACGATCGTGCGGCGGAGGTCCGCTATCAGTCGATCGGCGTCGTAAACCCGTTGGCCCGTTCTCGACCATGTCGATTTCAGGCTGCTTGAGTCCGCTGTGATCGCGGGCGCATAACATGCGCTTGTGGTGCCGGCTGTCAGACTCGAACTGACGACCTACCGCTTACAAGGCGGTTGCTCTACCAACTGAGCTAAGCCGGCGCTCCCGGCCCCCCTAAGCATTTTTCGGTCGGATGGAAATATCTGACGCTCTCAAAAAATGCGGGGGCCCGGAAAGCTTCAAATAATGCCAAAGGTCCAGCCTTCGGTTCTTGCCAGCGCATCGGTGAGCGGGGCGGGGCTCCAGCGGGCCGTGTCGGGTGCGATCGTCCGCAGCCAGGCGGCGGTCAGCAGCGCGTCGCTCGCATGGTCGCTGACGGGGCCGCGAAGGCCGGTTGCCGGCGATCCCATCATTGCCAGTGCGCCGTCGAGCGCCGCGCCGTCGCGGATCTTGCTGCGCCCCGCTGGCATACCCGCGGCACGCGCGGCGAGGCTGGTGTAGATTTCGACAAGGAGCGGGCCGCGGGCAGGGACGGGATCGATCGGCCAGAGTGGTATCCGGCCATCGAGCCGGTGCAGGAGCCGCATTCCCGCGAGGCTGGCCTTGCCGACCTGCGCCGCGCCGACGAGGTTGAAATTGCTGACGCTTGCCGCTTGTCCGGTCGCGCGCTGATGCTGTTCGACGACGCGCAAGCGGCCTGCGCCGGCCTCGAACAGGTCGCCGACGTCACCCCGGCCGTGGCGAAAATGCCGGCGCGCTTCGCTATGCGCCAGAAAACCGCCAATTTCATAATGTGGATCGGCCTGCGCGAGCCGCTCGACGAGCGCCCACAATGCCCGGATGGCGTCCGGGCTCGCGGCCCATTCGGGAAAATAGGCGTCGCGGTCGGCGAAGGCGAAGGCGGCCGAAAAATCGAAGCCGATCAGCATGTTTTCGCGCGCCGCGGCGATGCTCTCCAGCCAGTCCAGCACCTCGGCCCGCGACCAGACATGCCCCGGCCGGACCAGCACGGGCGCCGCCGCGCCGCTCGCGACGGCAAGCGCGATCCCGCGTTGTTTCGCGCCGCGGGCGCCCGACCAGTCGACGGCGGCGAAATGGGTGAAACGGCGCATGGCCAGGCTCTAGCGCATCCAA
Source organism: Pseudomonadota bacterium (assembly GCA_020160755.1). Taxonomy (GTDB): domain Bacteria; phylum Pseudomonadota; class Alphaproteobacteria; order Sphingomonadales; family Sphingomonadaceae; genus Sphingopyxis. The sequence continues at coordinate 60,634 of JAIUPN010000011.1, read as the reverse complement.
CTCATCTTGCACAAAGCCTCGCTCCGCCCCACATGCATCCCATGCTGATCGAAACCGAATCGACGCCCAATCCCGCGACGCTCAAATTCCTGCCCGGCCGGGCGGTGATGGAGGCCGGAACCCGTGATTTCGCAAGCCCCGAAGAGGCCGAGGCGTCGCCGCTCGCGAGCGCGCTTTTCTCGTTAGGCGATGTGACGGGTGTCTTTTTCGGCCGCGATTTTGTCTCGGTGACGATCGCGCCCGGGGGCGAATGGGCCGATGTGAAACCCGACGTGCTCGGCATCGTGATGGACCATTTCCTCGCCGAGGTGCCGCTGTTCAATACGGCGAGCGCGGCCTTTTCGGTGCCGCCGGAGGATGAGGCCGGCTTTGCCGACGATCCCGCCGACGCCGACATCATCGACCAGATCAAGGAACTGATCGAAACGCGCGTCCGCCCCGCGGTCGCCAACGACGGTGGCGACATCGTCTATCGCGGTTTCGAAAAAGGTAATGTGTACCTCAAGATGCAGGGCGCCTGCGCCGGATGCCCGTCGTCGACCGCGACGTTGAAGAATGGCATCGAGTCCCTCTTGAAACATTATGTTCCCGAGGTAACGGCAGTCCACGCCGTCTGATCTATCCACTCCAGGAGATTGCCCCATGAGCGAGCCGCTTTCCGACAGCGCTCTCGACCAGCTGTTTCGTACCGCGCGCACCTATAACGGCTATCTCGACAAGCCGGTATCGGAAGCGCAGCTGCACGCGATCTGGGACCTCGTGAAATTCGGCCCGACCAGCGCGAACAGCCTGCCGGCGCGGCTCGTCTGGTGCGTCACCGACGCGGCGAAGGAAAAGCTGGCGGCGTTCGCGCTTCCGGCCAATGCCGAAAAGATCCTTCAGGCGCCGGTTACTGCGATCATCGCAAGCGACAATGAATTCTACGAAAACCTGCCCGAACTCTTCCCGCACACCGACGCGCGGAGCTGGTTCGTGGGCAATGAGGCGCTCGCGCAGACGACGGCGTTTCGTAACGCGAGCCTGCAGGGCGCCTATTTCATCCTTGCCGCGCGTGCGCTGGGTCTCGACACCGGGCCGATGTCGGGCTTCAACAACGCGGCGGTCGACGAGGCTTTCTTTGCCGACCAGCCGAATGTGAAGAGCAATTTCATCTCGACCCTCGGCTATGGTGATCCGGCGAGCATCTTCGAGCGCAGCCCGCGTCCGGATTTCGCGCGCTTCAACCGTATCGCCTGAGCGAGCTATCCCCGATCCCATGCGGCATCTGGTCATCGATTCGGCGAGTGAGGCCTGTTCGGTGGCGCTGATCGAGGCGGGGGCGGTGATCGACTCTCGTCATGAAGTGATCGGCCGCGGCCATGCCGAACGGCTCGTCCCGCTGATCGCCGAACTGGCGGACGGCGGCCGCGCAGATGTCGTCGTGGCGGGATGCGGCCCGGGCAGTTTCGCGGGGGTCCGCATCGGCGTCGCCGCAGCGCGTGCGCTCGCGCTCGGCTGGCAGGTGCCCGTGCGCGGTTTCTCGACCCTCGCGCTGGTCGCGGCGAGCGCCGCCGACGCGATCGCCGCCGCGGATGGCGCGCTGGTGGTGATGGAGGGCGGCCATGGCCAATGGTTCGTTCAACCCTTTGCCGCCGACCTGTCGCCCCGCGCGGCGTTTCGCTCGCTCCTGCCCGAAGACGCTGTCCTGCTCGCCGACACGCTGGTCGTCGGCAACCGCGCCGAGCCTTTTGTCGCACGCCGCGGCTCGGGCCGCGCACTCGCGGTGCTCCCCAATGCGCGCGCCTTTCCGAAACTCCCTCCCGACGCGCTGATCGACCAGCCGCGTCCGATCTATGGCCGCGCCCCCGATGCCAAGCCGATGGCGCCGGCATGACGGGCGAAATCCGCCTCGCCACCGCGCGCGTCGGTGATCTTGCCGCGGTGATGCGCGTGATGGATGCCGCTTTCGAGCCCGCCTATGGCGAAGCGTGGAGCGGGGCGCAGTTGCTCACATTGTTCGCGCTTCCCTCGGCGCGCGTGTGTCTGGCGTGGGACGGCGAACAGGTATGCGGCTTTTCCGCTGCGCGTATCGCGGGGCCGGAAAGCGAATTATTGTTACTCGCGGTCGACCCGCATTTTCGCGGACGCGGTATTGGTGCCTTATTGATGAAGGACTGGCAGGCTTGGGCCGCCGGGGAAGGCGCCGAAGACTATTTCCTTGAAATGCGCGCCGACAATGATGCCGTTCATCTTTATGAACAGTCGGGCTTTTCGGAATGCGGGCGGCGGACCGCCTATTATCGCGGCAACGACGGCATGGTTCGCGACGCGATCACGATGCGGCGATCCGGGAATGGCGGCATCGCAAACTGATCGATCATTGCGGAATTGCATCCAGAGTGGCAGTAATCGCGTCGGCGAAAGAAAAAATCCAATATTTGCCAGTCGCTCTTCTGGGTAAGATAAGCAAGGAATAGTCTCATGTCCGATCAAACCGATACGAATGAAATGCTCGTTACACTGACTGCCGACATTGTCGCGGCGCATGTCAGCAATAACAGCGTCGCCATTTCGGATCTCTCCATATTGATTAACAACGTCCATGCCGCCTTGTCGGGTCTGGGCAGCGAACCGGTTGTCGAGGAAAAGCTGGTTCCGGCGGTGTCGATCCGCACCTCGGTCAAACCCGACTATATCGTCTGTCTCGAGGACGGCAAAAAGCTGAAAATGCTGCGCCGCCACCTGATGACGCATTATGGCATGACCCCCGACGACTATCGCGCGAAATGGGGCCTGCCTGCCGACTATCCGATGGTCGCGCCCAACTATGCCGAAAAGCGCCGCGCGCTGGCGAAGGAAATCGGCCTTGGTACCAAGGGGCGCGGCGGTGGCCGCAAGCGCAAGGCGAAGGTCTGACCTTCACACTTCATCACCCGCACGGGCAGGAGGGGGCGGCCTTGAAGGGGGCCGCCCTTGTCCTTCCGACGGCGGGTGCCTATACAGTTTGTAACAACGACAGACACGACTGCACCTGCAGGAAAGACAAGCATGTCCGGTAATATCGATCTCGAAGCCCTGTGCCACGAAAAGGGTCTGCGCATCACCGAGCAGCGTCGCATCATCGCGCGCGTGATCTCCGATTCGGAGGACCACCCCGACGTCGAGACGCTCTATGAACGTGCGTCGAAGGTCGACAGCGGCATCTCGATCGCAACCGTTTATCGCACTGTCCGCCTGTTCGAAGAGGCGGGCATCCTCGATCGCCACGATTTCGGCGACGGCCGCTCGCGCTACGAAGCCGCGCCCGAGGCGCATCACGACCATCTGATCGACGTCGAAACGGGCAAGGTGATCGAATTTGTCGATCCCGAGCTGGAAGCGTTGCAGAAGGTGATCGCCGAACGGCTGGGCTTCCGCCTCGTCGACCATCGCATGGAGCTCTATGGTGTCGCCATCGATCGCAAGCGCGACTGATCGCGCCTCGATCACCTGGCGGACGATCGCCCGTCTCGCCCTGATGGTGCTGGCGCTGCTTTTTCTGATCGTCCCGCACCTGCTCTATCGCGCCGCCGGCCGGCCGTCGCCGATGGTCATGGCATTCCTCAACGCCGTTGGCTGGATCGCCGGTCTGCGCATCCGCACCACGGGCACGCGGCTGCGGCGCGATGTTCTTTTCGTATCGAATCATGTCAGCTGGCTCGATATCCTCGCGCTTGGCGGCGCCGCGCGCTCGGCCTTCGTGTCGAAGGCCGAGGTCGGGACGACACCGCTCGTCGGCTGGCTCGCCGACCAGAACCACACCATCTATGTCCAGCGCGAGGCGAAGCGCGAAATCCACAATCAGGCGAATGACCTCCGCAATGCGCTTGCGCGCGGGCGTCCCGTAACGCTGTTTCCCGAAGGCACGACCGGACCCGGCGACGGGCTGCTTCCGTTTCGCGCCTCGCTGTTCCAGGCGATCATCCCGACGCCACCGAACCTTCGGGTCCAGCCGGTTTTCCTCGACTATGGCGCCGAGGCGAACGACATCGCGTGGCTCGACCCCGAATCCGGGCTTGGCAATTTCAAGCGGATCCTGGCGCGCAAGCGGCCCGTTTCGCTGACCATTCATTATCTCGACCCGCTTCCTGACGAGGCGGAGCATGACCGCAAGGCGATCAGCGAAGCGGCGCGGGCGGCCATTGCCGCCGAAATCGCACGGACTTCCGCCCCGGCGCCGCATCGCCTATAGCGCGCCGATGAAATCCGACTCTCCCCAAAGTCCTCAAAAGACATTCCACGTCAAATCATTCGGCTGCCAGATGAACGTCTATGACGGCGAGCGCATGGCCGAGATGCTGGGCGCCGAGGGCTATGTCGCCGTCGCGGACGGCGCCGACGCCGACCTCGTCGTGCTCAACACCTGCCACATCCGCGAAAAGGCGGCCGAGAAAGTCTATTCGGACATCGGCCGTCTAAAGCGCGCCGACGGCAGCCGCCCGACGATCGCGGTCGCGGGCTGCGTCGCGCAGGCCGAGGGGGCCGAGATCGCGCGCCGCGCGCCTTCGGTCGACGTTGTGGTCGGCCCGCAGGCCTATCACCGCTTGCCCGACCTGATCGCGCGCGCCGCGAAGGGCGAGAAAGCCGTCGACCTCGACATGCCGCTCGAAAGCAAGTTTGGCGCGTTGCCCAAGCGTGCCGGCGGCCAGCGCCCGACCGCCTTCCTTACCGTGCAGGAAGGCTGCGACAAATTCTGCACTTACTGCGTGGTGCCCTACACGCGCGGTGCCGAGATCAGCCGGCCCTTCGCCGACCTGATCGCCGAGGCGCGCGCGCTTGTTGCAGGCGGGGTTCGAGAAATCACCTTGCTCGGCCAGAACGTGAATGCGTGGAACGGCGAGGACGGCAAGGGCCGCGCGATCGGCCTCGACGGGCTGATCCGCGAACTCGCACGCGAGGACGGGCTGGAGCGAATCCGTTATACCACCAGCCATCCCAACGACATGACCGAAGGTCTGATCGCGGCGCATGGCGAGATCGACAAGCTGATGCCTTTCCTTCACCTGCCCGTGCAGGCAGGCAGCGACCGCATCCTCGCCGCGATGAACCGCAGCCACAGCGTCGAAAGCTATCTGAAGGTTATCGAACGCGTGCGCGCCGTGCGTCCCGACATCGCGATCTCGGGCGACTTCATCGTCGGCTTCCCGGGCGAGACCGAGGAGGATTTCGAGGCGACGCTCGATATCGTCCGCGCGACCAATTATGCGATGGCGTACAGCTTCAAATATTCGCGCCGCCCCGGCACCCCCGCCGCGACGATGGACGACCAGATCGACGAAGCTATCCTCAACGAACGCCTCCAGCGCCTTCAGGCTTTGCTCAACGAGCAGCAGCAGGCGTTCAACGCCGCGACCGTCGGCCGCACGACACGCCTGCTCCTCGAACGCAAGGGTAAGCTCGACGGACAGCTGATCGGCAAATCGCCCTGGCTTCAGTCGGTCCATGTCATCGCGCCGGGGCTCAAGATCGGCGACATGGTCGATGTACGCATCGTCTCGGCTGGTGCCAACAGCGTTGGCGCCGAAGTCCTGGTGGAAGAGGTCGCATAGTGCGGCGGGCGGAAGCTGTCTCCCCGAAGACACACTCCGCCTCCTTCCGTCGCATTCGCAGTCCGCAAGTCATGGACTCCCGTTCTGGCGGGAGTACAGTCATGCCGTCGATCGAAGGAGCCTTGCCCATATGTCCAAACGCCCGCTGACCGCCTCCGCCCCCGCCGAGCCCGGCGACCGCGTCCGACTGACGGCGGAATATGAGCGAACGCAGCTTTTGGGCATTTTATTCGGCGAGTTCGACCGCAACCTCGTCGCGATCGAAAACCGTCTGGGCGTCTATATTTCGGCGCGCGGCAACCGCGTGCAGATCGAGGGCGAGGCCGAAGCTGCGGCGCGCGCACGCGACGTGCTCACCGAACTCTACAACCGGATCGAACAGGGGCAGGAGGTCGACGCCGGTCTCGTCGACGGCGTGATCGCGATGTCGGCGCAGCCGACGCTCGACGGCATCATCCGCCACGACAAGGATGAAGCGCCGCCGATCATGATCCGCACGCGCAAGAAGACGATCGTCCCGCGCGCGCCGTCGCAGGTCCCCTATATGCAGGCGCTTGCTCGCGACGACGTGATTTTCGCGCTCGGCCCGGCGGGTACGGGCAAGACCTATCTCGCCGTCGCGCAGGCTGTGGCGCAACTCATCACCGGCAGCGTCCAGCGCCTCATCCTCTCGCGCCCGGCAGTCGAGGCGGGCGAAAAGCTCGGCTTCCTTCCCGGCGACATGAAGGAAAAGGTCGATCCCTATTTGCGCCCGCTCTACGACGCGCTCCACGACTGCCTGCCTGCCGAGCAGGTCGAGCGCCGCATCGCCAGCGGAGAGATCGAGATCGCGCCGCTCGCCTTCATGCGCGGACGCACGCTCGCCGACGCGTTCATCATCCTCGATGAGGCGCAGAACACCACGATCCCGCAGATGAAGATGTTTCTCACCCGCTTCGGCATGAACAGCCGCATGGTGATCTGCGGCGATCCGAAACAGGTCGACTTGCCGATCCCCGCGACCTCGGGCCTCGCCGACGCCGTTGGCCGGCTCGAAGGGCTGGAGGGCATCAACGTCAGCTATTTCACCAGCGCCGACGTCGTCCGCCACCCGATCGTCGGGCGCATCGTCGACGCTTATGAGGGGCCGGGCGCTTAGTGACCTGATAGCGTCGGCTTCGGGGTGGTGAGCCGTCAGGCAGCCTACCGGAAGGCGTGGTCCGATAGACGCCATTCAACGGCAACGGAAAACTCCCCAGGATACCTAGTCGGACATTTTTCCAATCCGGCAGTATGCTCTCTTTCCAAGAGAGCGCCCCAGAAAAAAACCAATCCACACAATTGTAGGAAATATCAGAAACCCGACAATGAGGATTGGGAAGCCACCCACCACAATCAACATGATTGATCCAGAGAATGATGCAAAGGTGACAATCACCCCGAAAATCATGCCAATTTTTTTCGATTTGTACGAAAAAATGCACATAACTAGCAAAATAACGGTCATGAACGGTAAGTAATCAAGAATCATGTTAAATAACATATTGATCACCATGTCCATCGTGCAAGCGTCATCCAAGAGAAACGGCGCAAATCAAAGCATTGCCGCGATCCGCTATCTCCGTCTCGTTATGGCGTAGTCTTGGCGATTGCCCTAGCGGCCACCAAGGACGCCGCTAGGGCGCTGAACGGCGTCGCGATATACGGGATTACCAAGCCCATCCCTACACTCGGGCTGTTCACAACGAGAAGATACATCAGCCCTATAAATATGCAGGGTGATGCAAGAATAACGACCGCCTGTAGCAATGCGTTCGGACCCGGATATTGCGTTTTTGCGGCAGGCGCCAGAATGAACCCTATCATGGGTCCGCCAAATATCCCCGCCAACACCAGTAGCCCAAGCACTTATCACCCCGCAGAATATGTCTATTTTATTGTAGCGGCGTTTTCTTAAGAAACCGGCGACATAGCAAAAATGGGTGTTTTTTGTCGGCGTCTGCTCTCATACATTATGTATTTCCGGATGAATGACCATCGTCGGTCGAACCCGTCAAAGCAGAGTGGCGCTATTGCCTCCCGGAAGAGTAGGGCTGGCCGGAATCCTTTCTCCGTTCGAGTTCCTTTAGAAACTTCTTGGCTGTGCGGATTTGGCGCCACTCTTCCTGAACAGTTGGTCCACGCACCCAATAAATGCCATGGACTTCATCCTCGATATTCTTGTCGAGCCGATCAAGCGTTTCAGCGCCCTCCATCAAGACAAGCCAGTCACGTATGACGGCACGGCGTCGGTTTAGCTTCCGCTCAGCCGCATAGAGCCAGCGCCCCTCAACCCCAAACGGGTGGCTATGCAACCCGGCCAGCGAGGAGGCCCCGTACAGTGCAAGGTTGGTTTGCGGGGCCTCGGAAGCTCGCGTTCCGCTGCTCATGGCAACGGCGGAAAGCCCAATGATAGAGAGTATCGCTAGCGGGCCTCGGCTGCAAAGCATAGTGCGGCTATAGCGCGTCTCAGAGGCGATCGCTACCGGTCGCTCTACCTGCCCTTCATGATGCCGAGCTTGTTTTCGCGTTCACCCCCGCGTTGGGGCGGCGGTCGAGCGCTGCCAAGTGCCATCGTTTTCGAGAGTGATTCGCAATAGCATATTGACCCCTCTAATTTGCGCGCCTAGGGCGACGCTATTGCGAGTCAGTCGCACCTTTCAGGGGAAGAAAATTGAACATCGACCGTCGTCCGTCCGCATTCCGCTTCGCCGCAGGCACCGCGCTGGGCTTTGCGCTCGCCGCGACCGCCGCCCCGGCCTTTGCGCAGGACAATGACGGCGACTATTGGGTCGCGCGCAAGAACCAGATCGTCGTCACCGCGACGCGCACTGCGGTGAAGGCCGAGGACATCCCGGTCACCGTGACGGTCAAGAGCGACGAGCAGATCGCCGACGAGATGGTCACCGACATCCGCGATCTCGTCCGCTTCGAACCCGGGGTCAGCGTCCAGCGCCAGCCCGCGCGTTTCGGCGCCGCGCTCGGCGCGACGGGTCGCGCGGGCAATGACAGTTTCAACATCCGCGGCATCGGCGGCAACCGCGTGCTGATCCAGGTCGACGGCGTGCGCGTCCCCGACGGTTTCAGCTTTGGCGCGCAGGCGTCGGGTCGCGGCGACTATGTCGACCTCGGTCTCGTGAAGTCGGTCGAGATCCTGCGCGGCCCGTCGTCGGCGCTCTACGGCAGCGACGGGCTGGCCGGCGCGGTCAGCTTCATCACCTCCGATCCCGCCGACTTCCTCGAAGCCGGCAAGACTATCGGCGGCCTGCTTCGCGCCGGCTACAGCAGCGCCGACGAGGAATTCAGCGAAACCGTGATCCTCGCGGGACGCAGCGGCGACTGGTCGGTGATGGCGGCGTACACGCGCCGCGATTACAAGGAGCTGGAGAATCAGGGCAGCCTCGGCACCGCGAACGGCATCGGGCCGTCGCGTACGCTCGCCAATCCGCAGGATGGCCGCTCGGACGCCGCGCTCGCGCGCATCGTCTATGACCCCGCCAACGGCCACAAGCTGCGCCTCACCGGCGAATATCTGGACACGCGGCTCTACACCAACGGCCTCAGCGGCCTCGGCCCGAACGGGCTTGGCGCGACCGTCGACCGCCTCGAAGGCTTCGACACGGGGGAACGCAAGCGCGTCTCGCTCGACTGGAGTTGGGAAGGCGAGGGGGCGATCGATTTCGCCCGCGTCGCGCTCTATTGGCAGGACGGCGAGGATCGCCAGTATACCGAGGAAGATCGCACTCCCTCAGTCGACCGCACGCGCCTCAACACCTTCGAGAACCGCGTCTTCGGCGCCTCGGCCGATGCGCGCGCCGATTTCGCCACCGGCGCGATCACCCACCGCCTCGTCTTCGGCGGCGACATCAGCAAGACGCGCCAGCGCGGGCTGCGCGGCGGCACCGTCCCGCCGGCAGGCGAGACTTATCCGACGCGCGCCTTCCCGAGCACCGATTTCACCCGTGCAGGGCTGTTCGTGGGCGACGAAATCTCGGTCGCCGACGGGCGCCTGCTCCTCTACCCGGCGCTGCGCTTCGACTGGTTCGACCTGTCGCCCGACAACGACCCGCTGCTGCCGACCTTCCGCGGCGCCAAACAGGACGGCTCGCGCGTGTCGCCGAAATTCGGTGCGGTGTGGAAGATCACCGACGATGTCCGGCTGTTCGCCAATTATGCGACCGGCTTCAAGGCGCCCGAACCGGGGCAGGTGAACCAGTTCTTTGAAAACCTGACTTCGCCCTTCTTCTCGTATCGCACGCTTCCCAACCCCGATCTGGGGCCCGAGCGGAGCGAAAGCTTCGAGGGTGGTGTGCGCTTCTCGAACGATGCGGTCAGCCTCGACGTCACGGCCTTTTCGGCGCGGTACAAGGATTTCATCAGCCAGGAACAGGTCGGCGGCACCGGGACGATCGCCAACCCCATCCTCTATCAATTCGTGAATCTCGATCGCGTCCGGGTCAAAGGGGCCGAGGCGCGGTTCGAGGGGCGAGCGTCGTCCGGCCTGTATACGACGCTCGCCCTATCCTATGCGAAGGGAGACATCATCGACCCCGACGGCGTGCGTTCGCCGCTGTCGTCGATCGATCCGCTCAAGCTTGTCGCCGGGGTCGGTTATCGCGAGCGCGAAGGGCGCTTCGGCGGCCAGATCATCGTGACGCACGCGGGCCGCAAGGAAGCGTCGCGCACGACGGGGCTTTGCACCCCCGAATGCTTCCGCCCCGATGCCTTCACCATCCTCGATGCGACGGCGTTCGTCCGCGTGATGGACAAGCTCACGCTGCGCGCGGGCGTCTTCAACATCCTCGACAAGAAATACAGCTGGTGGAGCGACGTGCGCGGTCTCGCGATGGGCGGAACCGTAACCGCGCCGACGGTCCCGGCGAGTGCCGATGCCTATACCCAGCCCGGCCGCAACGCGAGCGTGTCTTTGAGCTTCCGCTTCTAAAAACAGAAAGAAGGACTGCACCGATGAAAACCTATCGCAAGATTGCCGCCGGCCTGTTGCTGCTCACCGCCGCGCTGCCCGTCGCCGCCTCGGCGCACCCGCCGATCGCCGCCGAGGCCGCCGCCGCCAATTTCGAACAGGACCGCGCGGACATTCTCGCGATGGCGGGCAATTACCGCGTCAGCTTCAACATGCAGGAATCGACGCGCTGGGATCCGACCTACGAGGTTCTCGAACCCAAGCGATCGGGCGGCAACGAGGTCGTGCGCGTGATCGAGGACACCGGGCGCAAGATCAGCCTGCAGCATATGCTCGTCATTACCGGCGACGACGATAAGAGCATGATCATCAAGCATTGGCGCCAGGACTGGGAATATGAGCCCGCGAAGGTGCTGGTCTATTCGGATCGCAACGCGTGGTCGTGGGAAGATGTGCCTGAAAAGATGCGCACCGGCCGCTGGTCGCAGACGGTGTATCAGGTCGACGACAGCCCGCGTTACGGCGGCTGGGGGCAGTTCGAAACGCAGGGCGGCGTCCGCCGCTGGCGCTCGAACTGGACCTGGCGCCCGCTCGCGCGCCGCGATGCAGTGCGCAATCCCGTGTACGACCGCTATTTGTCGATCAACCGCCACCAACCCTCGCCCGACGGCTGGGTCCACTGGCAGGACAATACCAAGATGGGGGCGAAGGACGGCAAGCTGGTACCGATCGTCCAGGAATATGTCCTCAACACCTATATCAAATATGATCAATATGACGTGAAGGCCGCCGACGATTACTGGGCCGCGACCAAGGATTATTGGGCCGCGGTGCGCGCCGAATGGGACCGTGTGGCCGCCGTCAAGGGCGGTATCGCGATCGACGAAAAGGCCGACACCGGCACCGTGATCAGCGGCCGCCTGCTCGAAATGGCCGACGAGGTTCAGGAAAAGAAGCTGACCACCGCGAAAGCCATCAGCGAAGCGAAAAAGCTGATCGAGACGAACACGCGTAAGCTTTGACGACCTTCACCATGTGAAGCCCGAAACTGGGGGCGGCTCGCGAGGGCCGTCCCCTATTTCGTGGTGACGCGGCGCGCCATGCAAAAGGTCCGAAGCGCAACGGCGTCATGCCAGGCATTGTGCGGAACATGGCTGAGTTCGGCGGTCGAGAAATTGACCACCTCGGCGAGTTCGAAGCGCACCGCAGAAATAATCAGCCGCCGCCCATCGTCGGTAACGAGCAGACGCGCGGCGTGGACGATATCCTCGGGCCAGTCGGCGACCAGCACCGGCTCCGGGTCGGCCGCCAGATAATCGGCAAAGGCCCATTGCAGTTCGGCATAGGATATCGGTTCGATGTCGAGCTTGGGCATCACGTGCGCCGCGACCCATGACGTCGGGTCGGGGCACTCGACGGCGCCATAGAAGGACGCCGCACCCTCGGCTTCGGGAACGAGCGCGATCGAGATCAGCGCACCGCCGAAGCCGTTGAATTCGGCGTCGAGATAATAGCGCAACGACCTATTTCTTGGCTCCCTCGACGCTCCAGATACCCGCGCCACGCGTCGCGATGAACAGGAAGATGAAGCAGTAGAGTGCGATCGTCTCGCCGCCGTTGACGATCGGGAAGGCGCCCTGGCTGCCGTGCGCGACCCAATAGCCGACTGCCGACATGCCGCTGGCGACGAACGCCGCGGGGCGGGTGAACAGGCCGATGACGATCAGGCCGCCCGCGATCAGTTCGATCGCGCCGGCGGCTTGCAGCATCGGATTGAGTTCCATCGGGAATTTGACCGGGAAGTTGAAGAATTTCTGCACGCCATGCGCCAGAAACAACAAGCCTGCGACGATGCGCAGCAACGCATAGGCCTGTTCGCCGAAACCATCGAGAAACTTCATGGGGACCCCCTTCATGCCGGATGACGACACGATGCTAGTGCAGCGACATGGCCCGCGAAAGCGCATTATGTGAAACGATGCGTTTCCGGGGGCTTGCACCGGCTTCACCGGAAAAATCTTCGCGGAAAGAAGAAAAAATCGCAGCGCATGTCACAACGGCATCGCCTGTCTCGTCAAGTCGGTACAACCCGCCCAAAGGAGACATGACATGACCAAGGTAACCGACCCCTTCGCCGCCTCGCCGCAGCTGATGAAGCAGTGGATGGCGGTCAGCCTCGCAGCCGAAAAGAGCCTCGAGACGAGCCTGATCGAGCTGGTGAAGATCCGTTCGTCGATCCTCAATGGCTGCGCCAACTGCATCAACATGCACACCGCCGAAGCGCGCGCGAAGGGTGAGACCGAACAGCGCATCTACCTGCTCGCGGCGTGGGCCGACGCCCCGGTCTATACGCCGCGCGAGCGCGCCGCGCTGGCGTGGACCGACGCCTTGACCCGCCTGTCGCAAGGCCACACACAGAAGCAGGCGCGCGAAGCGCTCGACGCGCATTTCACTGCCGAGGAACAGATGAACCTGACCGTGATGATCAACGTCATCAATGGCTGGAACCGCATCGCGGTGGGCTTCGACCTCTGGTACGAAGGCGGCGCGCCGGCGAAGGCCGCCTGATGACCCGCGAAGGCATCCACGGCGACAGCGATGCGGCGGCAGACGCAGCGGTCAGTTTCGACCCGCTGCGCCCGCTCCTTACCCGCGTTGCCTACCGTATGCTCGGCTCGGTCGCCGATGCCGAGGATGTGGTGCAGGATGCCTTCATCCGCTGGCTCGGCACCGATCGCGATGCGGTGCGCGAGCCTGCGGCGTTCCTCCGCCGCACGGTGACGCGGCTCTGTCTCGACCAGATCAAGTCGGCGCGCAACAGCCGCGAGACCTATATCGGCCCCTGGCTTCCCGACCCGCTGGTCGAGGAGGAGGAAGAGGATGATGTCACGCTGCCACTGATGCTCGCGCTCGAACGGCTCTCGCCGCTCGAACGCGCTGCGTTTCTTCTGCACGATGTCTTTGGTGTCGGGTTCGACGAGGTCGCAAAGACGATCGACCGCGATCCTGCCGCGACGCGTCAGCTCGCGGCGCGGGCGCGCACCCACGTCCGCGACGCGCGCCCTCGGTACAAGCTCGAGAAAGAGCAGGGGCTCCAGATCGCCGACGCCTTCTTCGCGGCATCGCGCAGCGGCGACATGAGCGCGCTCGGCGCGTTGCTCGCCGCCGATGTCGGCATGTGGGCCGACGGGGGCGGCAAGCGCCCTGCCGCGGCGGGGCCGGTGCTCGGCTACGACATCGTGCTGAAACTGCACCGCAGCCTCGCGGTGCTGTTCGGCAAATATGGCTCGACGCTTGTCCACACCGGCATGATCAACGGTCTGCCGGGCTTCGTGACGCGCGAAGCCGACGGCGAACTCCAGACCACCGCGCTCGAGATTGCCGACGGCAAGGTTGTTGGCATCTATGTGATGCGCAACCCCGACAAGCTTGCGCATGTGCATTGAATGGCAGCCTCCCTCTCGTCGAGGGAGGCGCCGGGCGTCACTTTTCGGCGGCGAGGCCGGGGATGTAGTGCGAAGCAATCTTGTCGACGAATTTCTCGGGCGAAGCGCCCATCAGGTTCGTCAGCACCACAACGCTAAGGTCGTCCTTGGGATAAATGAATACGGTGGCGCGTGCGCCGCCAGTAAGGGCAAGTGCGGGATGCTCAGCGCGTCGCACCGATGGCCAGCCCAAGCCATAGCCATTAATGAAAGCGTTGAAGCCGCGATAGCTGCCATCTTTTTGCGGCTGTGGTTTCCAGAGTTCCTCAACGCTGTTCTTGTTCACCAGTTGCCATTTCTGGATCGCAATAACCCATTTCGCCAAATCAATAGCCGTGGATTGGATACCCCCGATCGGGAGCAATTGTGCGGATGTCCATGATTCCTGACGCACAAACGCAGTTTCACTGCGATCAGCGCCGACAGTTCTCATCCCGTCAAACTTCAGCGTCAAATGCGTATAGAGCTCGGCCAGGTCAGGCTTGGCCGAGACAGGATAGGCAAAGCGTGTCTGCTTCATGCCCGCTTTATTAAACTGCCGATCGCGGACGAAATCGGAAAAGGATTTCCCCGAAAGCTTCGCGATGATTTTCCCCATCACGACATAGTTGGTCTGGTTATATCGATACCCCGCTCCGGGTGGAAACATCAGGGGATCTTGCTGCACCCTTGCCCAGGAGGCATCCGGGTCGACGAGGCCGTCAATCGGCCGGGTATTGTCGTCCACAATTTCGGGCAGCCCCGATGTATGGGTGAGAGCCTGCCGAACGGTAACACCGCTCCATGCTTCCGGAAGTTTGTCGAGATAGGTTGAGATTGGCGCATCAAGATCAAGCTTGCCCGCTTCGACAAGCTGCATTGCCGCAACACCGGTAACAGCCTTGCTGATCGAATTGATGCGGAAAATGGTTTTGTTCGTGACGGGGGCGGACGTTTCCCTGTTGGCCAGACCATAGGCGCCCGTGAAGACGATCTTGCCATTCTGCACTATTGCCAATTGCAGTCCGGGAATGTCACGAGCGGTCATCTCGCTTTGGATCAGCTGTTCAATGGCGACTGTCTTGTTGTTCGCTTCCGCGACCGATGTTGTGCGGGCGTTTGCGCTGCCGGCGAGCCCGCCCATGACCGCAATCAGGCCGATTGCGGCAGAAATTCTATTCAGCATATTTTGGTGATCCAAAGCTTGAGGAGTATCGATTACATTGTGTATTGCAATAATCATACACCTCTGCAGCCGTCAAGCGCGACTTCCGGGCAACTTTTTAGCTGTCCTGCATCGCGCCGTCGCTATAGCGTCGAACCATGATCCACATTGACCATATATCAGTTTCATCGGCCCCCCAGGAAATGCAGTTTCAGCGTGAAGTTGTGGAGTTTTCTGCCCTTTTCTCGCCGCGGGATTTTTCATGCTGAGCGTCGAAACCCACGCCGCGACGCCCTGGCCCGATGTGCTCGACTGGGAGTTGCGGGCAGGCGACGCGGTTGCTGCGGCGCTCTCGCTGACGCCCTATGCTTCGCTCGCCGATGCCGCGCCGCTCGTCGAGGTTGCTGTGCGCCTGACCGACGACGCCGAGGTCCACACGCTCAACCGCGACTTTCGCGGCAAGGACAAGCCAACCAACGTCCTGTCCTTTCCGCAGGTCCAGCACGACCTGCTCGAGGGCCTCGCGAACAGCGACGATGGCGAGATATTGCTCGGCGACATCGTGCTCGCGCGCGAAACCTGCGTGCGCGAGGCTGACGAGAAGGGGATTTCGATCGTCGATCATGCGACGCACCTGATCGTCCACGGGGCGCTGCATCTCGTCGGCTATGATCATATGGACGATGCGTCGGCCGCCGCGATGGAGGCGCTCGAGGTGAAAGCGCTTGCATCGCTGGGCATCGCCAATCCATATGCGGATCAGGATTAACAGGGAAAAGCAGGAAATATGCCCGACGACCAGGGGTCTTCGAACCGATCGGAAGAGGACAGTAGTAGACCCGGACTGCTGTCCGGGCTGAAGAATCTGTTGTTCGGCGGCGACAAGGAACCCTCGCTGCGCGAACAGATCGAAGAGGTCATCGACGAGGCCGAGGAAGAGGGGCAGGAGCGGCGCGGCAGCAATATCGTCGGCGACCTGTCGCAGATCGAACGCAAGATGCTGCGCAACCTCCTTCATTTCGGCGAACAGACGGTCGACGATGTCGCGGTGCCGCGCGCCGACATCATTGCGATCCCCGAAAGCGCAAGCTTTGCCGAGGTCGTTGCCCTGTTCGCCGAAGCCGGGCACAGCCGCCTGCCGGTCTACCGCGAGAATCTCGACGAAGTCATAGGGATGATCCACGTCAAGGACGTGTTCGCCGTGCTGGCCGAGGGCCGCACCCCGCCGCCCCTGCTCGACCTCATCCGCCAGCCGCTCTATGTCCCGCAATCGATGGGCGTGCTCGACCTGCTCGCCGAAATGCGCGCCAAGCGCACCCATCTCGCGATCGTGATCGACGAATATTCGGGCACCGAGGGACTGTTGACGATCGAGGATCTTGTCGAGGAGATCGTCGGCGAGATCGAGGACGAGCATGACGACGAGCCGACCGCGCTGTTCGCGCCCGGCGAAGACGGATGCTGGGACGCCGATGCGCGCGCCGAACTCGACGATGTCGGCGAGGCGATCGACCCGCGGCTTGCCGAGATCGAGGAAGATGTCGACACGCTCGGCGGCCTAGCCGCGGTGCTCGCCGGCCATGTCCCCGAAGTCGGCGAAATCCTCGTCCATCCGAGCGGCTGGCGCATCGAGGTGACCGAGGCCGACGAACGGCGCGTCCATCGCCTGCGCCTTCACCCACCGGTCGAGGTCAATCTGGAAGCGCCGTCGGAGCGTAGCGAAGAGTTCTGACGCAATTGCCTTTGCGGGGTTAAAGGACTAGGCGAAGCCGGATGGAAGTTTCCGACCTTCGCATCGCCCTGTTCAGCGGCAATTACAACATGACCACCGACGGTGCGAACAAGGCGCTGAACCGCCTCGTCGGCTATTTGCTGGCGCATGGCGCTGCGGTGCGTGTCTATTCGCCGACCGTGGCCAACCCCGATTTCGAGCCGACCGGCGATCTCGTCAGCGTGCCGTCGTTCGCGATCCCGGGGCGAAGCGAATATCGCATTCCGGTGTCCTTCTCGTCGCGCGTTCGCGAGGACATCGTCGATTTCGCACCCAATATCGTCCATATCTCCAGCCCCGACCGCGTGTCGCGGCAGGCCGCGGCGTGGGCGCGGCGGCGGCGGCTCCCGGTCGCGTGCTCGGTGCACACGCGCTTCGAGACCTATTTCCGCTATTACAACCTGTCGTTCCTCGAACCCGTCGTCGTGGCCTGGCTGCGCAAGCTCTATCGCAAGTGCGACGCGCTGATCGCGCCGTCCGAAAGCTTTGCGCAGGTGCTGCGCGACCAGCGGATGAATTACGACATCGGCATCTGGACCCGCGGCGTCGAGCAGGGGATCTTCAATCCCGGCCGCCGCGACATGGACTGGCGCCGTTCGCTCGGGATCGAGGACGATGTGCCCGCGATCGCCTTCCTCGGCCGGCTCGTGATGGAAAAGGGGCTCGACGTCTTCGCCGACGCGATCGACGTGCTTCAGCGGCGCGGCGTGCCGCACAAGGTTGTCGTGATCGGCGAGGGGCCGGCGGGCGAATGGTTCGAATCGCGCCTGCCGAACGCCAGTTTCGTCGGCTTCCAGGGCGGCGCCGACCTCGCCCATGCGCTGGCGTCGTGCGACATCTTCTTCAACCCGTCGGTGACCGAAACCTTCGGCAATGTTACACTGGAAGCCATGGCATGCGGGCTGCCCGTCGTCGCCGCGCGCGCAACCGGCAGCGCGAGCATCGTCAAGCACGGCCAGACGGGTTATCTCGTCGCTCCCGGGTCGATCACCGGCTTTGCCGATCACCTCCAGCGCTATTGCCGCGATATCCAGTTGCGCGCCGAACATGGCACCGCGGCGGTGATTGAAAGCGGCTCCTATGACTGGGATGCGATTAACCAGGCGGTGGCCGACACCTATATCCGCCTGATCCGTCAGAAACAGCGGCGCCGGGGCTGAGCGTCCGGTGGCCGGGGATTTGTTCGGCGGCGATGCACCCGCGGAGCGCGAAGGCGGCGCGACCGGTCCGGTGCCGCTCGCCGAACGGCTGCGCCCGCGCACGCTCGCCGAGGTCGTCGGGCAGGAGCATCTGACGGGCCCCGAGGGCGCCATCGGCCGGATGGTCGCGGCGGGGCAATTGGCGTCGATCATCCTCTGGGGACCACCGGGCACCGGCAAGACGACGATCGCGCGACTGCTCGCTGAAGCGGTGGGAATGCGCTTCGCGCCGCTGTCGGCGGTCTTCTCGGGCGTCGCCGATCTGCGCCAGGCCTTTGCCGACGCCGAAAAGATGGCAGCGGCGGGCAAGCGCACCCTGCTCTTCGTCGACGAGATCCATCGCTTCAATCGCGCGCAGCAGGACGGCTTCCTGCCCTATGTCGAGCGCGGCACCGTCGTGCTTGTCGGCGCGACGACCGAAAACCCCAGCTTCGCGCTGAACGCCGCGCTTTTGAGCCGCGCGCAAGTGCTGGTGCTGAGCCGGCTCGACGAAGGCGCGCTCGGCACGCTCGTCGAACGCGCCGAGGCCGAGGTCGGCCAGCGCCTGCCGGTGACCGACGAGGCGCGCGCGGCGCTGATCGCGAGCGCCGATGGCGATGGACGTTTCCTGCTCAATCAGGTCGAGACGCTGTTCTCGGTCACGATCGAGGCGCCGCTCGATCCCGCCGAGCTGGCGCAGTTCCTTCATCGCCGGATGCCGGTCTACGACAAGGAAGGCGACGGCCACTACAACCTGATCTCGGCGTTGCATAAGGCGCTGCGCGGGTCGGACCCGCAGGCGTCGCTTTACTGGCTCGCGCGGATGCTCGTCGCGGGCGAGGAGCCGCTCTACGTGCTCCGGCGAATCACCCGCTTCGCGAGCGAGGATATCGGCCTCGCCGATCCGCAGGCGCTGGTGCAATGCCTCGCCGCCAAGGACGCCTATCAGTTCCTCGGCTCACCCGAAGGTGAACTCGCGATCGTTCAGGCGTGCCTCTATTGCGCGACCGCACCCAAGTCGAACGCGGCCTATGCGGCGCAAAAGGCGGCGTGGGCGGCGGCGCGCGAAACCGGCAGCCTTGCGCCGCCTGCCAACATCCTCAACGCGCCGACCAAGCTGATGAAAGACCTGGGTTATGGCGCGGGCTATAGCTATGACCATGACGCGCCCGACGGCTTTTCGGGCGACAATTACTGGCCCGACGGCATGGCGCCGGTCGACTTCTATCGCCCCGTCGATCGCGGCTTCGAAAAGCGCATCGCCGAGCGTCTTGCCTGGTGGGGCGAACGGCGCCGCGCGAAGGATTGAACCCGGCCTTGCCTCGTCGCGTGCGGAGGTATAGTTTTTCATCCGCACGGGTCGCGCCGGAACTGGGGTAGTCATCATGGCATTGGCGCTTGTCCTTGCCGCCGCAGCGACACCGATCCTGTCCTGTCCAGGCGGCACTATCGAAACGAAATGTACCGCCGCAGAGGTGTCGGCGAAGATCGCGTTGACGCGCGCGCGCGTCGCCAACATCGCGCAGCGATGCCTCTACGACTTCGGCGGAAAATGCAGCGTCGAGGCGAGCGGGCGGATCAATGCCGCCGATCGCGGGGCGCCTTTGTTATGGCAAAAGATGCTTCTCGCACCGCGCGGCGGGCCGCAGACGCGAATGCTTGTGCTGCTATCGCAGGACAAGGCTGGCAAGACGACGCTTGCGGGTTTTGCCGAAAGTTCGGGGGCGATCGGGACGCCCGATCTGGTCGTCGACGGCGACAACCGGCGGCTGGTCCATGTCGGCGGTACGCTCGCCGGCAGCGGAGGCGGCAATGCCGATGCGTTGTTCGTCAGCGACGCCGTCACGCCGAAATGGCGCCGCGTCGACCTCTCCGACTGGTCGGAGCAGGGGAGCAGGATGTTGCCGACGGGCTATTGGCTGCGCGGGCCGGCACGGTTCGTGTTTGACGAGATGTTCGCCTCCGTGCCCGTCGCGCGCGACGGCGACGGCAATTGTTGCCCGCGCGGCGGCAACGCCTTCTATGATCTTGATATTCAGGGCGACCGGCTGGTGTTGACCCGCCTTCGCTTCCAGCCCATGCAGCCAATGGGGCGCGACATAGAGGTCACCGCCGGGACATTGGAAGACTGAGTCAGGCCGGCAATATGGCGCCGAAATTCGACAGCTGGGACGATGTCGTCGCATTCGCATGTGCGCTTCCGGGCGTGGAAATGCTCCCCTTTTATGGCACTCCCTGTCCCAAGCTCAACGGCAAGGCGCTTGCATCACCCGGACGCGAGCCCGGCAGTTTTGCGGTGATGTGCAAGCCCGACGAAAAGGAAATCCTGCTTGAAACCGATCCCGACACCTTCTGGCAGACGCCGCATTACGAAGGCTGGCACGCAATCCTCGTCCATTTCGGGTCGAACGACCCCCAGCGTATTGCCAATGTTCTCCGCCGCGCATGGTGGGATCGCGCGAAAAAGCCGCAGCGGCAGGGTTTTGGCGATCGTCCCTGATCTTCGCCTCCTTCTTGGCGCCGTGCTTCTTGTCGGCGCCGTCCCCGCGCAGGCGCAGGCACCGAAGCCCAATGCCGAACTGAACCGGGCATGGGCGGCGGGTTACCGCGCGGCGTTCGTCTGTTCGTCGCTATGGAACGGGGCGGGCAAGCCGCTCGATGCGATCGAGCGCGACGAACTCACCGGCATCTATCCCGAGATCGAAGCTGATGTTCGAGCGCTCAAGGCCGATGTCGACGACAAAGCGAAAACCGTCAGCGTCAAATATCGCGCCGACATGCCCCCGCGCATTGCCGTGTGGAGCGGCCGCGAAGGCTGCGTCACGCTGCCGATCGGCGCGCAGCCGGCGAGCACCGTTCCCGCAGCCGGGCGCCGGGCCGACTTCGATGCCCGGCCATGGCCGCTTGGCGACAAGGACGCACGCTGGCCGGTGCCGAAAAGAATGACCCAATTCGAGCGAGCGGTGATGAATATGGAGGGCTTTGGCGGCCGCTCCAGTTCGCTGCTGATCGTCAAGAAGGGTCGGATTTCGGTCGAGCGCTATTGGGGCGGGCACGACCTTCATACCGCGCAGCGGACCTTCTCTGTCGCCAAGTCGATGGCGGCGACGCTGATCGGTCATGCCGTGCAGAAGGACCGAATCGACGTGACGAAGCCCGCAATGATCGCCGACTGGCAGACGCCGGGCGATCCGCGCGCCGCGATCACGACCGAGCAGTTGATGCGCATGGCGAGCGGGCTCACCAGCGACACCGCAGGCAACCGCAGCGATGCCGTCTATATGGGCGGCGCGTCGGTGCGGCAGTGGACGGTGCAGTGGCCGTTGCTCAATCCGCCGAACACGCAATACCGCTACGCGAACAATGACACGCTGCTGGCGACGCTGTCGCTGAAGGCCGCGCTCGCGAAAGCCGGCACCCCGCTCGACCCGGCCGCCTTTTTCGACCGTCTCGGCATGACGCGAACCTTTGTCGAGCACGACAAGGACGGCGACTATATCCTGTCGAGCCAGGTGTGGACGACCGCGCGTGATCTCGCCCGGCTCGGGCTGCTCTACCAGAATGACGGGATGTGGCAGGGCGAGCGCCTGCTTCCCGCCGACTGGCGCCGTTTCGTCACGACGCCGAGCGGCCCGCAGCCCGACGGTGCGTTCGGCTATGGGGCGGGCTTCTGGCTGCTCGACAAGTCGAAGGGCATTCCCCCCGACGCCTTCGGCGCCTTCGGAAATCGCGGCCAATATGTCGTCGTCATTCCGTCGCGCGACCTGGTAATCGTCCGTCAGGGTTATGACGACGACAAGAACCGCCTCGACATCGCAAAGCTTGTCGAAGCGGTCGTTGCCGCCGACGATATTCGCTGAGCTATTCGAAAGGCGGGTAACGCTCGAACGACGGCAGTTCGCCGAGCGTTTCCATCCAGCCGATGCGATCGGCGGTCTGGATCTGCGCCTGCGCGGGGATCAGGTCGGGGTCGTCGAGCGTCGCCGTCTGCACGTCGATCTGGCCCGGAAAAATCGCGTCGTTGGTATAGAAGAGCCCGGTGCCGCAATCGCCGCAGAAATGGCGCCGGCCATGTTCGGACGAGGCGTAAATCTTTGCCGTCCCGCTGATCTCGATTGCGTCATTGCCGACCAGTCCCCAACCGACCATCGGCGCGCCGGAATGGCGGCGGCAGTCCGTGCAATGGCACAGCGCATGATGCTCGACCGCGGTGGACATCGAATAACGGATCGCACCGCAATGACATTGGCCGCTGGCACGGGGGGCTTGCTCGGTCATGACTCTCTCCTCGAGGAATTGAGAAAAGAACATAACATAAACATAGCGGCCTGCCAAAAGTTTTGGCGAGGTGATTTTTCGCAGAGTTAACGCCGAATTAGCCATGATATGCCAAAGGCTGGATATGACAAGAAACGAGCTTCTCGGCCTGACGGTGCAGCGACCGGCCATTTTTGCGATCATGGCCTTCGCGATCGCAGCGTTGCAAGGCGCGGATGCCAATCTGACGCTCTTTTTCCTCCACCGGCAGGATCGCTGGCTGCTGCTCGCCGGCGTCCTCCTGCTTGCACTGTGCCTCTGGCGGCTTCCGGCCCGGTCACGACCGCTCGCTGGCAATTGGCGATTGGCGTGCGGAGCAGGCGCGCTCATGGCCGTCATGGCCTTTGCGGGCCATTATCTCATCCTGTCGGGTTATGACATGAGCCGCGACGAACAGATGGCGACGTTCGATGCGCAGGTCTTCGCGCATGGGTCTCTCGTGGCACCGCTGACCGGGGTTTGGCGCGACCATTCCGAAGCGCTCAACACGATGTTCATGTATCCCACCGGCCGGACGGCGGCGTGGATATCGGCGTACCTGCCGTTGAACGCTGCGCTGCGTAGCTTGTTCGGCCTGATCGGCGACGCGGCGCTGACCGGGCCTGCAATGCTGTTGCTGGGGGCGGTCGCGCTGTGGGGATGCGCGCGGCGCATATGGCCAGCCGATCGCGAAGCCGCGGTCGTGGCCCTTCTGCTCTATCTGGGATCCGGGCAGGTCCTCGTCAACGGCATGACGGCCTATGCCATGCCGGCGCATCTCGCCCTTAACCTGTGCTGGCTCTGGCTCTTCCTGCGCCGAACGGCGTGGACCGACATGGCGGCACTGGCCGTCGGTTTTATTGCCGTGGGGCTGCATCAGCCCATCATGCACCCGATGTTCGCCGCGCCGATCCTGTTCCTGCTGGTGCTGGAACGCGATTGGCGTCGAGCGGCGCTCTATTTTCTGGGATATGCCGCCATCGGCGCTTTCTGGGCATGGTGGCCGAATGCGATGTGGTCGCTGGTCGAGGCCGACGCGTTGGCGCCCAAAGGAGGCGGCGTCGACTATATCAGCCGGCTGGTGTTGACCATTACCCAGGGCGACGGGCTGCGCCTCGCCAATATGGTGGCGAACATCCTTCGTTTTTTCGCGTGGCAGCACCTGCTGCTCCTGCCGCTGCTGCCGCTGGGGATCGCGATCACGCGCAAGGACCGGCTGGCGGGCGCGTTGGCGGCGGGTATCCTGCTGACGGTGGCCGTCATGCTCGTCATCCTGCCCTATCAGGGGCACGGGTTCGGTTATCGCTACCTGCACGGCCTGATCGGAAACTTCATCCTGATCGCGGTCTATGGATGGATGGCGCTGGGCGAAGCACAAGCGCGTTGGCGCAGCCTGTTGCTGCGCACCACCGCGGCGGGGCTCGCCATCATCTTGCCTTTGCAGGCGTGGATGGCGCATTCCTTCTACGCTCCCTTTGCGCGTGCGTCGGAACGCATCGCGGCTAGCACGGCCGACTATGCGGTGGTGGGCGAAACCGATGCGCCCTTTGTCGTCGATCTGGTCATCAATCCGCCGCGGCTCGACCAGCGGCCGATACGCCTGGTTCGGGGCGGGATCGACGGCGAACTCGCGTGGGCGCTTTGCGCAGCGCAGCCGGCGCCGCTGGTCGCCTTTGTGGGCAATGGGCCTCTCCGGCCGATCCGCGCCTATTATGGTGGCGATCCGGACGCGGAGAGCAGAAAAACAGATCGGGCCAATCAGGCGGCCGCCGCTCGATTGCGCCAGTCTGGATGCCGGACGACGATTATCGAGTGATCAGCGCAGGCCGTCGAGCAGGGCGGCCGCCATCCGGCGCCAATCGTAATTCCCGGCGGCATACTCAGCCATCGCGGCCGTATCGACCGGCGAAGCAGCGAGCACGTCGACGGCGGCGGCGCATCGCATCGCCGAACCTTGCGCGTCGGCGAGATCGATATCGACGCCGGCCAGCCACCGGCTTGCCGCCGGGTCGGCCCTGGCGCTGCCGTCGCCGCAAATCACGGGCAGCCCGCAAGCCATCGCTTCCTGCACGACGAGGGGATAGCCTTCGCCGACGCTCGGCAACAAAAGCATATCGGCGGCGCGATAGAGATCGGCGATCGACTCCTGCGGTTGCTGGCCAAGGACATGCACGTTCTCCAAGCCCCATTCGCGGGGGTCTATCGTGCCTTGGCCGAGGAGGGCGAAATGCACCTCGGGGCGCTGCGCCGCGAGGAGCCGGAGGATGCGCAGGCCCTTCTTCTCGACGAAGCGGCCGACGAACACCGCCAGCGGTGCGTCGACCGGCAGGCTCCACCGCGCGCGCGTTTCGTCGCGCGAAGATCGCGGCCGCGCATTGAAGACCGACTGGTCGACGCCATTGAACACAAGCAGCGATGGTTGCCGCGGCGGCGTGCCGAGCAGGTCGTCGCGTACCGTCGCACTGATGAAGGCGAGCCGGTAGGCGGCCGCCATCATCGGCCGCGTCACGACCCGATTGGCGAGATGCATCACGGCGTTCATCGGCGGGCTGGCAAATGGTATTGCGCCGATGTGTTGAACCAGAACTGTCGGCTTTCCGGCGGTTTTGGCGAATATCATCGCGAGGATCGACGTCAGGTAGAGCGCGTCATGGATCACGACTGCATCGGCATCGCGGATCGCGCGCCGCAACCGCATGATCGAGCGCGGTCCGGGGATCGGCATCGGCAGGCCGGTCAGCCTCTCGGTCGGGTTGGCACAGCGCAGGCCGACGAGCTGCGCCGGGCTTTCGGGCAGTCCATCCGCGTCGCTTGCGGCCCAAGTCGCATCATGTCCCGCGGTGACGAATTCACGGTTCAGGTGCGCGGCGACGCGTTCCAGTCCGCCGCCGTGCGTATCATAGAAATTACTGATCGACAGGACGCGCACGGGGCCGGCCTTTCGCGTTGCTGTCAGACAGGGTCGAAACGCATCGTCGTTTCGAGCCGGTTCGGGAAGGCAAGGCCGGCCAGACCAACGCGATACGCCCTCGCGCCGGCAACGGCGCCGATCCGATACCCGCCCGCATGCGCCAATTCGTCCCATTCAGCGCGCGAGAGATAATCGGCCCTGACCATGCCACCGAAGGGAATGTTGCCCCACGCGTCGAGCGCGGTCAGGCGCATGTTATCGACAAAGCCCGTGGTCAGATGGTCCTTGATATATACCGGACCGGTCACCGCACGCCGGATTTCGCGCATCAGATCGGCGCGCGCACCCGGCGGCACATGGTGGATGACATTATTGAGCGTCGCGGCATCATAGGTGCCATCGGCACAGGGGATGGTGCGGCCGTCATACTGGCGCGTCGGCACCTTCAGCGTCGGGCAGAAGCGATTGACCAGATCGATCGCCTCGACCGACGTGACGGGGAAAAGATCGGCGATGGCCTGCGCGATCACTCCGGTGCCGCCGCCCACGTCGAGCAGCTTTTGCGGGCGGCCGCCCCAGATTTCCAGCAGGCTGTCGAGCATCTGGACCTGATAATACGGCGCTTTCACCGCGAATACCGGAAGGTGTTCGGCCAGGATGGCCTGTAATTTGCGCGGGTCGATGGTCGTGGGTGCGGTGGCCATATCAGATCATCCGGGTTGATTGTGGGCGGATTGCCCAGCGGCTGAGCAGGAAATTGACAGTGATCATGCATATGGTCGCAATCGGCGAGGCCCAGATCATCGGGAGGCCTGCCAGATCGTGCCATATCCAGATCGCGATGAAAACGAGCGGGATGTTCGCCGTCATAGCGGCGGCATAGCGTATGAAGCGGTAGAGCGTGACGGGTTCGCCAAAAGTCGCGAGGCTGTGCAACACATATCCGGTCACCGCGGACAGGCTGAAGGAGACGAGGATCGAGCCCAGATAGGGCCAGCCGAGCCAGTCGCCGCCGATCATCACGGCATTGTGGAGCGCGAGGCAGATCGCCGACACCGCGCCATAAGCCAGGGCTGGTCGTGCGATCACGCCTTGCACCGCGCCCGGACGAAATAGACGCAGGCATCGTTCTGGCGAATGCCGGCCGGGGTCAATTTGTCCTCGATCAGCGCGCGCAGGTTCATGAAGACCGTGAGTGCATTGGCGAACGCGGCGCCGAGCAGCGGAAGCTTGCGCAGGAAGAAGGCGAAGCCCGTCATGCGAATGAGCGTCGTCGTTGCGAGCGGGCCGACCAGCGCGACATTCTCCTCGACCGTGAAACCGTGTGCGTCGAGTTCGGCGACGAGCCCGGGGCCCGTCCAGCGGCGGTGATCTTCGGGATGCGGGTGATAGAGCCAGCTGCCGTGGGTCGACAGATACAGGGTGCCATCCTCGCGGAGCAGGCGGCGGATTTCGGCAAAGTAGGCGTGGAGATCGCGCACATGTTCCAGAACCTGTACCGACAGCACCGCGTCGAACGAGCGCGCGTCGAGCGGTACGCGACCGTCGGGGCCGATCCGCACATCGCCGCCATCGTCGATATCCGCACCGACATAGTGGATACCCTGTCGTTCAAGTACGGCCTTGTAGGGCATGTCGCCGCAACCTAGGTCGATCAACCGGGCATCGGGAGGGCTTTGGGTGCTGATTTTCTCGCAGATCAGCTGCGAAAGCGGGCGCAGTACCAGCCAGTCAGTGTCCCAGATTCGGGGTTTGCTGCGACTTTCCCTCACCGGATTATCTCGTTCCGGACGGTGTTTGTCGATTGTCCGCCGCCGCGCGTCGCGAGGCGGGAATATACTCCGGGGACGTCGAGATAGCGGAGCAGCTTCGCCTCCTTTCGACCGCGCGTCACCGTGTCGAGGATCAGGCCGCTGAACAGGCTGAGCACGGCGACGATCATCGTCCCGGTCGCCAGGATCGCCGTCGGTAGCCGCGGGACAGTGCCGCTGCGAAGATATTCGGCAACCACCGGATAACCGAATAGCAACGAGAGGCAGAAGAGCGCCAGCGCCGATATGCCGAACAGGAAAAAGGGCCGCTCCTGCTTGAGGAGGGTGGTGATCGTCCACAATATGCGAAAGCCGTCAGATACGGTTTTCAGCTTGCTTTCCGATCCCTCGACGCGGTCGTTAAAGCGTGTGGACATTTCGCCCGTCGGCATTCCGAGCTGCAGCGCATGGATCGTCAATTCGGTTTCGATCTCGAAACCCTGCGACATCGGAGGAAAGGATTTCACGAACCGCCGAGAGAAGACGCGGTATCCGCTGAGCATATCGCTGAATCCGTCGCCGAACATGGCCCGTACCAGCGACGTCAGCATCCAGTTGCCGAACCGGTGCGCGGGACGATAGGCGGTGCCGCTGATGTCAGTCCGCGTCCCTACGACCATGTCGAGGCCGTCATCGACGAGCCGTTTGATCAACTCGGGCGCTGCGTCGGCGTCGTAAGTCTCGTCGGCATCGCACATGATATAGATGTCGGCGTCGATATCGGCGAACATGCGGCGCACGACAAAGCCCTTGCCCTGGCGCGCTTCGGTGCGAACAATTGCGCCGGCGCTGCGCGCGACCTCGGCCGAATTGTCCCTGCTATTATTGTCGTAGACATAGATTTCGGCGTCGGGAAGCATGGACCGGAAGCGTCCGATCACGGTCTCGATCACGAGGTCTTCGTTATAGCAAGGCAGAAGGACCGCAATTTTTATGGGCGTGTCTTCATGCGGCAACGGGGCCGCAGTTTCGAACTGGCCTGCGCGCATATACATAAATCAGGAAACCCCCACGAAACCCCACCAATTTCTTTCGGGAAGCTATGCGAAACTAGTTAACAACTGCTTAGGCCCGGGCGTCGGAGGTTGCGAAACCGGGCATGAGGTTTCAGCTGTCAGTCGCCCAGATCGACCTGATGCTGTTCCGCCCATGTCCGGTACTGGCCGCGCGGGTCGGACGACGGCTGGGCCAGGATCGCAGGCATGTCGGCGCGCAGCGCGCCGAGGTCGAGCGACCGGATCATCGCCTTGACGGGGCCGACGCCGGCGGGGGTGATCGACAGGCGTTCGATGCCGACGCCGAGCAGGGCCATCGCCTCCAGCGGGCGTCCGCCCATCTCGCCGCAGACGCCCAGCGCGACCTTCGATCCGGAGACGATCCGCACGACGCGCGCCAGATAGCGCATGACCGTCGGCGACAGCCAGTCGTAGCGTTCGGCGAGGCGCGGGTGCGCGCGGTCGGCGGCGAACAGGAACTGGGTGAGGTCGTTGGTCCCGATCGACAGGAAGTCGAGGTGCGGCAGCATCAGGTCGAGCGTTTCGACGAGTCCCGGCACCTCGAGCATCGCGCCGTAGCGGATCGCGACCGGCAGTTTCTTGTTGTGGCTCGCGAGCCAGGCGCGCTGGCCGACGAACAGATTGCGCGCCGCTTCATATTCCCAGGGTTCGGAGACCATCGGGAACATGACGTTGAGTGTCCGCCCCGCGGCCGCCTCCATCAGCGCGCGCGCCTGGACCTTCAGCAACCCTTCGCGTTCGAGCGCGAGGCGGAGCGCGCGCCAGCCCATCGCGGGATTTTCTTCCTGCGCGCTACCCTCGACATTCATATAGGGCAGCGCCTTGTCGCCGCCGATATCGACGGTGCGGAAGATCACCGGCCGGTCGCCCGCCGCGTCGAGCACATCGCGATACAGCCGCTGCTGGCGATCGCGCGACGGCAGCGTCGCCGATACGAGGAACTGGAATTCGGTGCGGAACAGCCCGATGCCGCGCGCACCCGTCAGGTCGAGTGCGGCGACATCTTCGCGGAGGCCCGCGTTGATCATCAGCTCGATCGGCACGCCGTCTTTGGTCACTGCGGGCAGATCGCGCAGCGAGGCGAGGTTGGCGCGGCGCTTCTGCGAAATCTCCAGCTTGGCGTCGAAGGCATCCTGCACCGCCTGCGTCGGGCGGACGTGCAACTGGCCCGCGGTCGCATCGAGAAGCAGCAGATCGCCTTCGCGGATCGACGCGCGCACATCGTTGACGCGGCCGACCACCGGCACGCCCATGGCGCGCGCGACGATGATCACATGCGCGGTGAGCGATCCCTCTTCGAGTACGACTCCCTTCAGGCGGCGGCGGTCATATTCGAGCAGCTCGGCGGGGCCGAGATTGCGCGCGATCAGGATCGAATCCTGCCGGAGACCCATTTGGGCCGCGGTGCCCATCTGGCCCGACACGATGCGGATCAGCCGGTTCGACAGATCCTCGAGGTCGTGCATACGATCGCGGAGCAGCGGGTCGTCGATCTGGCGCATCCGCATCCGCGTGCGCTGCTGGACGCGTTCGATCGCTGCTTCGGCGGTCAGGCCGCTGTCGATCGCTTCGTTGATCCGCCGCGACCAGCCCTCGTCATAGGCGAACATCTTGTAGGTCTCGATGACCTCCTCATGCTCGCCCCCGACGCCGAAGTCGGCCGAACTCGCCATGCGATCGATCTGCTCGCGCATCTTGTCGAAGGCCGCATACACCCTGTGACGCTCGGCCTCGGTGTCGTCGGCGACGGTATGCTCGATCGTGATGCGCGGCTGGTGGAACACCGCGACCCCGGCGCCCATGCCGTCGACCAGCTTCTGTCCGTTCAGCCGCTGTGCCGACTGGTCGGCTGCGGCTGCGTCGGTGCGCGCGGCGGTGTCGACGAGGTCGGCGTTGGCGATCAGTTCGGACAGCACCATCGCGACGGTCTGCAGCGTCTCGATCTCGATATCGTCATAGCGACGCGGATCGCTATGCTGGACGCACAGCACGCCGACCGCCCGCTCGCGCCGGATGATCGGAACCCCGGCAAAGCTGTGGAACAATTCTTCGCCCGTTTCGGGGCGATAGGAAAAGTCGGGGTGCGCCGCGGCTTCGTCGAGGTTCAGCGTCTCGATCTGGTCCGCAATCATGCCGACCAGCCCTTCGCCGAGGCCGAGGCGCGTGACGTGCACCGCCTCCTGCTTCAGCCCGCGCGTCGCATAAAGTTCGAGCGCGCCGTCGCGCAGCAGATAGATCGAACAGACCTCGCTATCGAGGCATTCGCCGATGATGCCGACGACCTGGTTCAGCTTGCCCTGCGCGTTCGACCGCGATGCCATGACCTCGTGAAGCCGCGTCAGGATGGTGCGCGCCGACTGGGCGGCCGAGGAGGGCGGGGGCGGGGCGTTGGTCATCGCAATCCTGCTAACAGAAGGATGCGGCGAGCGCCAATACCCCGCGAACGATTGTCGGTTCTATTCTTGCACCGCCGTCGCGTGCGCGTCAGTGGTTCCCGGCCGGGGTGGTCGAGACCGTCGATGCGGCGGTCGGACCGACCGGCGAAGCCGGTGCCGGCGTGCCAAAGGCGGGCGCAGGTGCCGGGCGCGGCGCATATTTGGCGTCCCACGCGACAGCGTCGACCTGGTATTTGGCATAGGCTTCGTAGAAATCGTGGAACGGCTGATCGAGGCGGGCGAGATGTCCGGGTGCCTGTTCGACGAGCTGCGCGGTCGGCGTCGAGGAGACGAGCTGCGCGATCTCGTTGGCGCGCGAGCAGAAAGCGCGCTGTGCCGGCGGCTGGGCAAAATAGTTGAACAGCTGCGTCGACAGGCGATCGCGCGGCGCGATGCCGTTGTTCCTGTTTTCCTTGCCGAGCTGCGTGATCACCGATTTTTCGGTCGACTTGATCACCTTGCCATGGGTTTTGATGATATTGTTGTACGCCGAAACGAGCGTTGTTTCTTCCAGTCCGCGACAGCCGATCGCCGCGACGTTGAGCCCGATCTTGAGCTGCCAGAAGGCGCGGTCGCCGGTGACATCGCTGTTCGCGGTGACGAAGTGGCCGTCGATCGCGCGTCCCGGCAGAATTTGCGTCAGCGACGCATTGCCCGGCGGCATCGGCCGCGGCGGGATGACGATCGCGACGGGAGGCGGCGGCGGCGGCGGGGGAGGTGCGACCGGCTTGGGCGCACAGGCGGCGACGCTCGCCAGCAGGCCGGCTACGATAATTTTACGCGACAAATTCATGACCCACTCCCCATCCGCACAAATATGCGGGATCAACCCCGAGCGTGCAACGCCGCTTCGGCCTGTTGCACCAGAGATGCGACGATTGCAGCCGCACTCTCTTCTTCGGATACCATACCGACAGATTGCCCTGCCATTAACGAACCATTTTCGACATCGCCGTCGATCACCGCGCGGCGCAGCGCGCCTGCCCAGTAATGCTCGATTTCAAGCTGGGCTTCCATCATGTCGACCTCGCCCTTGTCGAGCTTGTTCGCGACTTCGCGCTGCTTGGCGGTGAAGGCCTCGGTCCCCGCATTCTTGAGTGCGCGGACCGGAATGACCGGCAGGCGCGGGTCGATCTGGACGCTGGCGACCGCTTCGCGCGCCGAGGCGCGCATGAAAGCCTTTTTGAAATTGGGGTGCGCGATGCTCTCGGTCGCGCAGACGAAACGCGTGCCAAGCTGGACGCCCGACGCGCCCATTTCGAGATAGGCGGCGATCGCTTCGCCGCGGCCGATCCCGCCGGCGACGAACACCGGGACTTCGTCGGCGAGCGTCGGCAGGATTTCCTGCGCGAGTACACTCGTCGATACGGGGCCGATATGGCCGCCGGCTTCCATGCCCTCGATCACCAGCGCATCGACCCCTGATCGTACGAGCTTCTTCGCAAGCGCGAGGGTCGGGGCGAAGCAGATGACCCTGGCGCCCGACGCCTTGATCGCCTCGAGGCTGCCCTTGGGGGGCAAGCCGCCGGCAAGTACGACATGGCCGACGCGATGTTTCGCGCACACGTCGATCAGCTCGAACAATTGCGGGTGCATCGTGATCAGGTTGACGCCGAAATTGCGCGTCGCGAGCGCTTTGGTGGCGGCTATCTCGGCATCGAGAAGTTCGGGTGTCATCGCCCCGCACGCAATCACGCCGAACCCGCCCGCGTTGCTGATCGCGCTGACAAGATGGCGTTCGGAGACCCAGCTCATCGCACCGCACAGGATGGCATAGTCGCTGCCGAGAAGCTCGGTTCCGCGGACCATCAGATCGTTAATTTTGCTCATTGAGGCTGCCTTTGCCAGCACTGGGACTCGCGCGCAATCCCTGGCGTCGTTGTGGCTGTCGGCCCGTCGCACGCCTGAATCCGTTCGGCGCGGTCCGTCTGGCGCAACAACCGAACCTTTCGGCGCAGAAAGCAAAACAATCATTGTCTACTAAATCACTTGGCATATGCTTGGCCGACGAATCCAAGAGGGAAAGGAATGATCATGAGCGCTATCCACGAAGTCGCCAAAGGCGGCTCCGAAGAGGTGCCCCGCGCCATCCAGACGGTGCTTGAGGCACTCGACAAGCTGAAGTTCGGTGCGATCCAGCTGACGGTGCATGAGGGGCGTCTTGTGCAGGTCGATGTGACCGAGCGGCACCGCTACCCCAACTGAACACAGCAGCTCCCAGCGAGGGTCGATCCCTCATCCTGCCGCAGACCGGACCGCCGGATGTGGCAATTTTCGTATGACTTCAAAGCAACAGGAAAATTGTCATGACCGCAAAATATCCGTCCGTCCGTCGCCGCGTGCCGGCGTCCGCACTTACACTCTCGCTTCTTCTCGCGTTCGGCGCGACCCCCGCGTTCGCTGCGGAAACCGGGGCCGATGAGGCCGCCGTTGCCGTCGGGACGGCCGACGCGGCCGATCAGGCCGACGACACCGCCAGCCGCGGCGACATCATCATCGTGACGGCCCGCCGCCGGCAGGAGACCGCGCAGGAAGTGCCGGTCGCGATTTCGGTCATCCGCGGCGATTCGATCGAAGCCACCGGCAACTTCAACGTCGTAAAGCTCCAGCAGCTCGCGCCGACGTTGCAGGTCTACACCACCAACCCGCGCAACACGTCGGTCAACATCCGCGGTCTCGGTGTGCCTTACGGCCTGACCAGCGACGGCTTCGAACAGGGCGTCGGCATCTATGTCGACGACGTCTATAATTCGCGCGTCGCGGCTGCGACCTTCGACTTCCTCGATGTCGATCAGGTCGAGGTGCTGCGCGGGCCGCAGGGGACGCTGTACGGCAAGAACACCACCGCCGGTGCGATCAACATCACGACCAACCAGCCGACCTTCGATTTCGAGGGGCGGGCAGAGGTGAGCGTCGGCAACCTCAATTACCGGCAGGCGAAGGCGGCGGTTTCCGGCCCGCTGTCGGAAACCATTGCCGCGCGCCTCGCGATCGCCGCGACCAGCCGGCGCGGTACGATCTTCAACGTCACGAGCGATCGCTGGATCAACGAGCAGGATAATCTGGGGCTTCGCGGCCAGCTGCTGTTCAAGCCGAACGAGGATCTCAGCATCACGCTGTCGGGCGACTACAGCAAGCAGGATCCCGAAGGCTATGGCACGTCGTTCGTCCGCGTCGGCCGCACGCAGCGTGCGCTCGACCGCCAGTATGATGC
Source organism: Pseudomonadota bacterium (assembly GCA_020160755.1). Classification (GTDB taxonomy): domain Bacteria; phylum Pseudomonadota; class Alphaproteobacteria; order Sphingomonadales; family Sphingomonadaceae; genus Sphingopyxis. Next base: position 26,864 of record JAIUPN010000011.1, on the reverse strand, counting down.
GCTGATCGCGCGGCTGAACGCCGCCAATCCCGGGCAGAATTTTTCGGTCCCCAGCCGCAACGTCTATGACCGCCTGACCGACATCGACGCCAGCCTCAACGCGGGCAACAAGATCGGCGGCGCGTCGGTGAAGGTGAAGTGGGACGTCGGTCCCGGTACCTTCACCTCGATCTCGGCCTGGCGCTTCTGGGACTGGAAACCCGAAAACGACCGCGACTTCACCGGCGCGTCGATCGTTTCCAAATCGCAGAACCCGTCGCAGCAGGACCAGTATAGCCAGGAGTTCCGTTACAATTATTCGGGGGACAAGCTGGATTTCGTCGTCGGGCTGTTCGGCTTCAAGCAGCGGATCGACACGCAGGGCACTGAACAGCAGGGCCCGAACGCGAGCCTGTGGAGCCTGACGGCGGCGCAGGGCAGGGACAATCCCGCCATCCTCAACGGCCTCACGGCAACCAACACGCAGTTCCTGAAGAGCACCAGCGCGGCGCTCTATGGCCAGCTCAGCTACAAACTGACCCCCGAACTGACCATCCAGCCGGGCATTCGCGTCAACTATGACAAGAAGTCGGGTTTCTATCAGCGCGTCGTGACGAATGGTGCGGGGCAGGTCATCAACTGCACCCCGCCGCTGGCGGCAAACAGCGCGCTTGCCGCCCAGTGCGGCGTCTATCAGCCGCAGAGCACGTCGCCGTCGGTCAGCGACTGGAACTTCAGCTACGATCTCAATGTGAATTACAAGGTCACGCCCGATATCCTCGCCTATGCGACCTATGCGAAAACCTTCAAGACCGTCGGGATCAACCAGAACGGCCTGCCGCTCAACAGCGCCACCAACCTGCCCGAGCTGTCGGCGAGCACGGTGAAGCCGGAATCGGTCAACCACTTCGAAATCGGCCTCAAGACCTCCTTCTTCAACCGCCTCGCGACGTTCAACCTCTCGGCCTTCCGTACCGAGATCAAGAACTTCCAGGCGACGGTGAATGGCGGCCAGTTCGGCACCGTCCGCGGCTATCTCGCCAATGCGGAAAAGGTCGTTTCGCAAGGCGTCGAGGCGGACTTCAAGATCCGCGCCAGCGACCGCTTCACCGCCTATGCGAACGGCGCGTACACCGATGCGAAGTACAAGAAGTTCGTCAACGCGCCGTGCCCGCCCGAATTGTCCGGCGGCACGCTTCAGCCGGCCGGAGCCGCGCCCGACTATTCGCAGCCCGGCGTACCCGGCGCGCTCAGCCCGCGGCAGTGCGACATTTCGGGTTTCGACCTGCCCGGCGTATCGAAATGGGCCTTCTCTTATGGGGCCGAGGCCAACGCGCCGGTTACGCTGCTGTCGAAGGATGGCCAGATCTACGTCGGCGTCGACGGCAGCTATCGCTCGCACTGGAATTCCAATGCGTCGCCGTCGATCTACACCGACGTCAAGGGCTATGCCCTGACCAACTTCCGCGTCGGCTTCCGTGCCGACGGCCTCGATGTCTTCGGCTGGGTCCGCAACGCCTTCGACGTGAATTACATCGAAACGCTTCAGGTCGCGCCGGGCAATGTCGGCCTGATCGCCGGCCAGCCGGGCGACCCGCAAACATGGGGCGGAACGGTCAAGTTCAGCTTCTGACCCTATATTGTTCGGGCAAAAGAAAAGGGCGGCCCCGCAGGGCCGCCCTTTCTCATGCAGGCTGACGGCGTCAGCGCTGCTGCGGGTTCTGGCGACCCTGATCGGGACGCTGGTCACTGCCGGGCTGCCGGTTCTGGCCGCCCTGCTGCTGTTGCTGGCGGCGCTGTTCTTCGTCGCGATCCGCCTGCGGTTTCTTCTCGTTCTGCTGGTTGGGGGTGTTAGCCACTTTCCATCTCCTTTGCCGCTTACGACACAATCATGCGGCATCCGGACAACCCGCTGCCGGGGCCGGATGTTCCGCCCTGCAGCGCGCGTTCGCCGGGGCGTGGCCCTTCCGCGACGAACGCGGCGAACATCAGGCGCTGCGGCCGCGTTCTAATCGGACCACTCAATCACTGAATTCAGCTTATTCGGTTAGGTCGATGGGTGGGTGAGGCCTATCCTGCCCCGGTCAGAACGAAAGGATGACGGCATCGACTCGTACCGCACCCGTGCGACAAGCCTCCGGCGACCCCGAAGTCGTTCGCTCGTCATGCGCCGGTCATCGGCCCGCGCGACACTTTCCAGCAGACCTGAAGGCCACCAAACCACAAAAGGAGAGACTGCATGAACGACCCCACCCCCATCGATCCCGCAAAGGGATGCCCGGTCGGCAAGGACCGGTTCCGTGGTTTGCTCGGCCGGACGAACAAGGACTGGTGGCCCGACGCGCTCCCGCTCGAAATCCTGCATCAGGGGGGCGTATCGCCCGACCCGATGGGGCCGGATTTCGACTATGCCGCGGCGTTCAAGTCGATCGACTATCAGGCGCTGAAGGATGACCTCACCGCGCTGATGACCGACAGCAAGTCGTGGTGGCCCGCCGATTATGGCCATTATGGCCCCTTCTTCATCCGTATGGCGTGGCATGCCGCGGGCACTTATCGTACCGCCGACGGGCGTGGCGGCGCCAACAGCGGGCAACAGCGTTTCGCCCCGCTCAACAGCTGGCCCGACAATGGCAACCTCGACAAGGCGCGGCGCCTGCTGTGGCCGATCAAGCAGAAGTACGGCAGCAAGATCAGCTGGGCCGACCTGTTCATCCTGACCGGCAATGTCGCGATTGAATCGATGGGCGGACCGGTGTTCGGCTTCGGCGGGGGCCGCAAGGACGTCTATGAGGCCGAGCGCGACATATACTGGGGCGCCGAGGATCTGTGGGTCAGCGAGGGCGTGCAGACGCGCATCGATCCCGACAAGGAGCTCGACCTCGAAAATCCGCTCGCCGCGATCCAGATGGGGCTGATCTACGTCAATCCCGAAGGGCCGGGCGGCAATCCCGACCCGCTGCTGTCAGCGCGCGACATCAAGGTCACTTTCGAACGCATGGCGATGAGCCATGAGGAAACCGTCGCGCTCACGGCTGGCGGCCACACCTTCGGCAAGGCGCATGGCGCGGGCGATGCGAGCCTCGTCGGTGAGTCCCCCGAAGGTGCGGATATCGCGTTGCAGGGCCTTGGCTGGTCGAGCAGTTTCGAGACCGGGGTCGGCGCGCACGCGATCACCAGCGGGCTCGAAGGCGCGTGGGTCAACACCCCCACCGAATGGTCGGAGAATTTCTTCCGCCTGCTCCTCGACTATGACTATGAGCTGGTGAAATCGCCCGCCGGTGCGCAGCAGTGGCAGCCGGTGAACCAGAAGGAAGAGGACATGGCCCCCGACGCCCATAATCCGGGCAGGAAGGTGCCGACGATGATGACCACCGCCGACATGGCGCTGAAGGTCGATCCCGAATTCCGCAAGATTTCGGAGAAGTTCCGCAATGACCATGAAGCGTTCAAGGACGCCTTCGCGCGCGCTTGGTTCAAGCTGTGCCATCGCGACATGGGGCCCAAGGTTCGCTACCTCGGCCCCGAAGTCCCCGCCGAAGACCTGATCTGGCAGGACCCGGTTCCGGCCGGCACCAAGCCGTCCGACGGCGATGTCTCCGCGTTCAAGGCCGCGATCCTGGGATCGGGCCTCGGCGTTGGCGAACTCGTCAAGGCGGCATGGGCTTCGGCTTCGACCTTCCGCAAGTCGGACTTCCGCGGCGGTGCCAATGGCGCGCGCGTTGCGCTGGCACCGCAGAAGGACTGGGCGGTCAACGATCCGGCGGAGCTGTCGAAGGTGCTCGGCAAGATCAACGAGCTGCGCGGCAATCTGTCGCTCGCCGACGCGATCGTGCTTGCCGGTTCGGCGGCGGTCGAAAAGGCGGCGAAGGATGCGGGCTTCAACGTGGCGGTGCCCTTCACCGGCGGCCGCGGCGACGCGACCGCGGCGCAGACCGACGCCGACAGCTTCGACGTGATGGAGCCGAAGGCCGACGCCTTCCGCAACTATCTGGCGGCGAAGCATAGCGTGAAGACCGAGGAGCTGATGCTCGACCGCGCTTCGCTGCTCGACTTGTCGGTGCCGGAACTCGCCGTGCTCGTCGGCGGCCTTCGCGTCCTCGGCGCGAACCAGGGCGGCAGCAAGCACGGCGTGTTCACCAACCGCGTTGGCCAGCTTACCAACGACTTCTTCGTCAACCTGCTCGACTTGGACACGCTGTGGGAAGTCGTCGACACCAGCGCCGACGAAGAGTTCATCGGATACGACCGTGGCGGACGCACCGAACGCTGGCGTGCGACGCGAACCGACCTGATCTTCGGGTCGAATTCGCAGCTCCGTGCGACCGCCGAAGTCTATGCCGAGAAGGGCCATGAAGAGAAGTTCGTGAAGGACTTCGTCAAGGCGTGGACCAAGGTGATGAACGCCGACCGCTTCGACCTCGCCTGATCCGGCGCCCCCGGCCCCGCATCATGCCGCGGGGCCGGGGGTGGCCAATGGACGACGGGTCGCGACCCGCCTCCGGGGACATGGGCCTGGGGGCGGGTCTTTCTTTTCCGAAAGACAGAGGCAGCGGCGGTGCGGGTTCAGCCCATCGTCAGCATGTCATCGAGCAGCGCCAGTGCGTCGGCGCGCGGAGCGTCCGCGTCGAGCAGCGGGTTGAGCCGGTCGTCGAGCAGCAGGACCGCAAAGCCGTGCACCATGCTCCACGCGCGCGCGGCATGGGCGCGGGTGGCGCGGGTGGAACGCGCGGCGTCGGGATCGTCGTCGTGGGTGGCGGCGACCGAGCCGGTCAGTGTACCGAACGCGCGCAGCATCGCCCCGTGCAGCGCGGGGCGCGTCTTGTCGAGCCGCTCGCCGCGGAACATCAGCTGAAACAGCCCCGGTTCGGCGAGCGCGAATTCGACATAGGCGCGGCCGATCGCGTTGAGCCGGTCCTGCGGATCCGCGTGACGCGCGGCTGCGTTTTGCATCGCGTCGGCGAAGCGGTTGAAGCCGACCGCCGCGAGTTCGCTGACAAGCCCGGTCAGATCGTCGAAGTGATTTTTGGGCGCGGCGTGTGAAGCGCCGACGTCGCGCGCGACGCCGCGCAATGTCAGTCCCGCAACCCCGTCGCGGTTCACAATCTCTTCGGCGGCGGCGAGCAGCGCCGCGCGCAGATCGCCATGATGATAGGGTCTGGTCATGCGGCCGCTTAAACGCACAATGTTGACGCTGTCAATTTAATGCTTGACTTCGGCTGCCGCGACCATCGATATTGACAGTGGAAACATTGAGTCGAAAGGAACGGCGGATGAAAACCCTGCTTTATGCCATCGGACCGATGCTGTTCGACTCGCTCGGCGTGCTCGTCTTTGCGGTTCTGCTCGCCGCCGGCGCGGGCATCGTTCCCGCCGTCGTCGCGGGGACTGTGGTTGCGGTCGCGGTGATCGGATACGAGCTGGTGCGGGGCCACCGGATTGCGGCGTTACAGTGGATCAGCCTCGCTTCGGTGCTGTTCACTGCCGCCGCGACGCTATTGACCGGCGACCCGCGCTTCGTGATGGCGAAGCCGACGATCGTCTATCTGATCGTCGGGTCGGTGATGCTGCGCCGCGGCTGGCTCAATCGCTACATCCTGCCCGAACAGCTCGCGCTGGTCGGCGATGTGATGGACCGGTTCGGGATGATCTGGGCGGGGCTGATGTTCGTCAGCGCCGGCCTCAACCTCGTGGTCGCGCTCTTTTTCACTGCATGGTGGCCGCTGTTCATCGGGATATTCCCGCTGGCGTCGAAGTTCGGCCTGTTCGCGGTCCACATTGCGGTGGTGCATTTCATCGGGCAGACGCGGCTGCGCCGCCGCGCGGACGGCGAGCTGCAACCGCTGGCGGCCGAATAGGGGTTTAGTCGGCGTCGAGTCCGTAGGCGGTGTGCAGCACGCGCACCGCGAGTTCGGTTTCGTCCTCGTCGATCAGCACGCTGACCTTGATCTCGCTGGTCGAGATCGCCTGAATGTTGATGCCGCGATCAGCCAGCGCGCGAAACATCGTGCTCGCAACCCCGGCGTGGCTCTTCATGCCGACGCCGACGACGCTGATCTTCGCGACCTTGTCGTCGCTGATGATGCGGTTGAAACCGATCTTGTCCTTCGCGGCTTCGAGCAGGTCGATCGAGCGGAGGAGGTCGGTGGCGGGAACGGTGAAGGTCACGTCGGTCTCGCCCTTTTCGCGGCCGACATTCTGGATGATCATGTCGACGTTGATCCCGGCCGCGGCGAGCGGGCCGAAGATGTTCGCGACCGCGCCCGGCTTGTCGGGCACGCGCGTGACGATGATCTTCGCTTCATTCTTGTCGTGGGCGATGCCGGTGATCAGCTGCCGTTCCATCTGATGTTCCTCTATTTCCTCGTCGCTGACGATCATCGTGCCTTTTTTGGGCGCTTCGTCGCCTTCGACGAAGCTGGAGAGGACCTGCACGCGCACGCCCTCTTTCATCGCAAGCCCGACCGAGCGCGTCTGAAGCACTTTCGCGCCGACGCTCGCGAGCTCGAGCATTTCCTCGTAGGTGACATAGTCGAGCTTGCGCGCGCGCGCGACGATGCGCGGGTCGGTCGTATAGACGCCGTCGACGTCGGTGTAGATGTCGCAGCGGTCGGCCTTGAGTGCCGCCGCCACCGCGACCGCGCTGGTGTCCGAACCGCCGCGGCCGAGCGTCGAGACGCGGCCGTCGTCCATCATGCCCTGGAAGCCCGGGATCACGGCGACCTCGCCCTTCGCCATCGCGGCGCCGAGTGCGCCGGTGTCGATGTCGGCGATGCGCGCGCGGGAGTGCGCCTCTTCGGTACGGATCGGGAGCTGCCAGCCGAGCCAGCTACGCGCCGGGGTGCCCATCGCCTGCAAGGTGAGCGCGAGGAGCCCCGACGTCACCTGTTCGCCCGCGGCGACGACAACGTCATATTCGGCGGGGTCGTAGCGCGGGTTCGCTTCGCGGCAGAAATTGACCAGCCGGTCGGTTTCGCCCGCCATCGCCGATACGACCACGGCGACTTCATTGCCGTTGGCGACTTCGCGCGCGACGAGTTTCGCCACGGTGCGAATCCGCTCGGTGCCCGCCATCGACGTGCCCCCGAATTTCATCACGATCCGCGCCATCTCGCCCCGCTTTCCTGAATAAGTTTCAACCGCAACTTTCCCGTGGATTTCTGCGGCGCTCGCGCTGTTAGGCAAGGGGGCGGGCGATGGCAAGCGCGAGAACCTATGCGCGGGATAGAATTTCTTGCATGGCGCGAGGCACGGTGCCACATCGCGGGGCATGAGCGTTGCCACGATCAATCCGCACGAAGCAGCCCATTTCGGGGCGCTCGCCGCCGACTGGTGGGACCCGCACGGGTCTTCGGCGATGCTGCACAAGCTCAACCCGGTGCGGCTGGCCTATATCCGCGACCAGATCGACGCGCATTGGCACGTCGACGCGCGCGAGCGTTTTGCGCTCGCTGGGCGCAGTGCGATCGATGTCGGGTGCGGCGCCGGCTTGCTCGCCGAGCCGCTCGCGCGGATGGGCGCGAGGGTGACGGGCGTCGATGCGGCGCCGGAGAATATCGCCGCGGCGCAGGGGCATGCGGCGGGGCAGGGGCTTGCGATCAGCTATTTCGCGGGCGAACTCGCCGCGCTGCCGCCCGCGACCTTTGATCTCGTCACCTCGATGGAGGTCGTCGAGCATGTCACAGATCCGGCCGCCTTCATCGGCGAGCTCGCGGCGCGGCTGGCGCTGGGCGGGCTGATGATCCTGTCGACGCCCAATCGGACGATGCTTTCGAAGCTGCTGCTCGTCGAGGCGGCCGAGCGCGTCGGCGCGGTACCGCGCGGGACGCACGACTGGGACCAGTTCCTGAAGCCCGGGGAGCTGACAAAGCTGCTCGAAGGCGCGGGGCTGGAGGTCGTCGACCGCACCGGTCTGTCGCCGTCGGCGGCGAAGGGCTTCAAGCTGGGCGGCAGCGAGGCGCTCAACTATCTGGTTGCGGCGCGGTGGCCGGGCTGAGCGCCAAATGAGCGGCAGACGCGACCCCCGCGTCGACGCCTATATCGCGAAGGCGCAGCCCTTTGCGCAGCCGATCCTGACCCATTTGCGCGAACTGGTGCATGACCATGCGCCGGGCAGCGAAGAGACGCTGAAATGGGGCGTGCCGCATTTTGTGCTGCACGGACAGAATCTCGCGGGCATGGCGGCGTTCAAGGAGCATGCGGCCTTCGGTTTCTGGCGCGACGAGGAGGTAACGGGTTCGCCGCGCGATACCGGCGCGATGGGCAGCATGGGGCGGCTGGGATCGCTGGCCAATTTGCCCTCCGACAAGGAGATGGCTGCGTTTATCGTCAAGGCGGCCGCGCTTTGCGTCGAGGGCAAAGCCAAGCGTCCTGCGCCCAAGCCCAAGGCTGCACTCGACCTGCCAGGCGATCTGGGCGCCGCGCTGAAGGTCAATCCCGCGGCGCAGGGCCATTGGGACGCCTTCTCGCCGGGCAAGCGGCGCGACTATATCGAATGGGTGCTCGAGGCGAAGCGCGAGGAAACGCGCGTCAAACGCATCGAAACGATCGTCGCGCAGGTCGCCGAGGGCAAGGACCGCAACTGGAAGTACAAGGGCTGCTGACGCCTTTGCGTCAGAAGTCGACGTCCTCATAATATTTCGGCGGCGTCACGATTTCCATCCGCTCGGCCAGCAGCGGGCGAAAGCTCGGACGCGATTTCAGACCCGAATACCAGCCCTTCGTCTGCTCATGTCCCGTCCAGTCGATCCCGCCGAGATAGTCGGCGACCGAGATATGCGCCGCCGCGGTCAGGTCCGCGAGGCTCATCGTCGCGCCGGCGAGCCAGGTGCGGTGGTCGATCAGATAATCGACATAGTCGAGATGATTGTTTGCGGCCTTCATCGCCTCGCGCAGCGCGCCGCCGTCGGGCGGCTGGCGGTGGACGATGCGCTTTTGCATGCGTTCGAAGAGCAGGGGGCCGGTGACTTCATAGTAAAAGTCGTGATCGAACCACGAGGTCAGCCGGCGGATTTCGGCGCGGTTTGCGGCCGTGCCGTTGATCATCGCCTTGCCCTCGACGGTTTCCTCGAAATATTCGGCGATCGCCATGCTGTCCATCAGCACCTGACCGCGCGCCTCGTCGACCATCACCGGGGTGCGCCCGGCGGGATTGAGGTCGATGAACTCGTCGCGGCGCTCCCACGGCGATTCGCGTACCAATTCATAGCCGACGCCCTTTTCGCCCAGCAAAAGGCGGACCTTGCGCGAAAAGGGACATAGCGGGAATTGATAGAGTTGCCACATGCCCCCGGCATAGCGGCAGCGGGGCGCCGCGCGCAACGGCTATGGCGTGCGCCGGTCAGGTTGATTGTGGATTAAGCGTCAGCGGCGCGCCGCGTCGCGCTCGCGTTCCCATTGCGCCGCAAAGTCGCGCGCCATGTCCTTGAGCACCGGCGCATAGGCCGCGAGCGCCGAGGCGGCGTGGCCTGCCATGCGCGTTCCGGCGCGGACGTCGGCACCCATACGTTCGGCATATTCGGGATCGCGTCCCGTCACTTCGCCGAGCGTCGCGTCGGGCGGGATATAGGCGGCGTCGGATTCGGGATCGATCTGCGCCACCGCTTTCGCGAGCGGGCCGACCTGCATCTGCATCAGCGCGCCGACCATCGCGGTGATCGTGTCGGCCATCCGGTCCTGCGCGACGGGGTCGTTGAGCGTCGCGACGGCGCCCCGCATTTCATTTGCGGCAGCCGGCAACGGCGCGGCGAGCGCGAGCAGGGGGAGGGCGATCAACGCGAAACGGGTCATGGCTCCATCCTTTCGAAGGACGTCAGGTTCAGCAAAGCGGCTGTTGTAGAGAAGCGACGCTTTCGCTGGGGTGAACGCGTTTGACGCTTGCGATGAGTTGCGCTGTCGCCACGATCAACGGTCCTCCCCACGGCTTCGCCGCAGGGAGGGTGGCGCTCACTCAGCCGCAACGACCTCGGCTTCGGCATCGCTCAGCGGATGCGCGAGGCGGGTCAGCATTTCCTTCGGGCAGACCTGCCAGAATTGCTCGCGCCAGCGGTCCCAGTCGGCGAGGACTTCGCTCGACCATTTGCTGCCTGTTGCCCTGGCGTGATCTTCGACGAGTTCGCGGACCACGCCTTCCCAATGCGCGCTGTCGATCCGCTGCCAGATGATCGATTCGCTATTGGCGCGGTGCTCGAACTGACCGTCGGTGTCGAGGATGAACGCCATGCCGCCGGTCATGCCCGCGCCGAAGTTCGAGCCAACGGGGCCGAGGATCACCGCGGTGCCGCCGGTCATATATTCGCAGCCGTTCGCGCCGCAGCCTTCGACGACGACTTTCGCGCCCGAGTTGCGGACAGCGAAACGCTCGCCCGCCTGACCCGCCGCGAGCAAGGTGCCCGCGGTCGCGCCGTAAAGCACGGTGTTGCCGATGATGCTGTTGTGCTGGCTGACGAGCGGGCTCGACACGGTCGGGCGCACGACGATGCGGCCGCCCGACAGGCCCTTGCCGACATAGTCGTTCGCGTCGCCGAAGACTTCGAGCGTGATGCCGCTGCACAGGAAGGCGCCGAGCGACTGGCCCGCGGTGCCGCGGAGGCGCACCTGCACATGATTGTCGGCGAGGCCTTTCATGCCGAAGCGTGCGGTGACCTCGGCCGACAGGCGCGTGCCGACGGCGCGATGCGTGTTGCGGACGTTGTAGGTGAGCTGCATACGCTCGCCGCGTTCGAACAAGGGCTTCGCGTCGTTGAGGATCTGCGCGTCGAGACTGTCGGGCACCGGGTTGCGAAAGTTCGGGCCTTGCGAACGGCGCTGGTCGTCGGGCGCGTCAACCTTGGCGAGGATCGGGTTCAGGTCGAGGTCGTCGAGATGCTCGGCGCCGCGGCTGACCTGACGCAGCAGCTCGGTGCGGCCGATCACCTCGTCGAGGCTGCGGCAGCCGAGCTTGGCAAGGATTTCGCGCACTTCCTCGGCGATGAAGGTCATCAGGTTGATCACCTTCTCCGGCGAACCCGTGAACTTCTGGCGCAGCTTCTCGTCCTGCGTGCAGACGCCGACGGGGCAGGTGTTGCTGTGGCACTGGCGCACCATGATGCAACCCATCGCAACGAGGCTCAAAGTGCCGATGCCATATTCCTCGGCGCCGAGGATCGCGGCGATCACGATATCGCGCCCGGTCTTGAGGCCGCCGTCGGTGCGCAGACGGATGCGGTGGCGCAGTCCGTTGAGCGTGAGGACCTGATTGACTTCGGACAGGCCCATTTCCCACGGCGTGCCGGCATATTTGACGCTCGTCTGGGGCGAGGCACCGGTGCCGCCGGTATTACCCGCGACGAGGATGACGTCGGCGTGCGCTTTCGCGACGCCCGCAGCAACCGTGCCGATGCCCGCCGAACTGACCAGCTTCACGCAGACGCGCGCCTTCGGGTTGATCTGCTTGAGGTCGTAGATGAGCTGAGCGAGATCCTCGATCGAATAGATGTCGTGGTGCGGCGGCGGCGAGATGAGCGTCACACCGGGGGTCGCATGGCGCAGGCGCGCGATGAATTCGGTGACCTTGAACCCCGGAAGTTGGCCGCCTTCGCCGGGCTTGGCGCCCTGCGCGACCTTGATCTCGATCTCGTCGCACGCGCCGAGATATTCGGCGGTGACGCCGAAGCGGCCCGACGCGATCTGCTTGATGTTGCTGTTGGCGTTGTCGCCATTGGCATAGGGCTGATAGCGTTCGCTGGCTTCGCCGCCTTCGCCCGACACGGCTTTTGCGCCGATGCGGTTCATTGCGATCGCCAGCGTCTCATGCGCCTCTGGCGACAGGGCGCCGAGCGACATGCCGGGGGTGACGAAGCGCTTGCGGATCTCGGTGATCGCCTCGACGCTGTCGAGCAGAACGCCTTGCGCCGGATAGTTGAACTCCATCAGGTCGCGCAGGTAGATCGGCGGCAGGTCGGCGACCCCGCGCGAGAACTGCAGATAGGTCGAGTAGCTGTCGGTCGCGACCGCGGTCTGCAGGAGGTGCATCAGCTGCGCCGAATAGGCATGCGCCTCGCCGCCCGCGCGCTGGCGATAGAAGCCGCCGATCGGGAGGGTCGTGACGCGCTTGTCGAATGCCGCTTCATGCTTCTCGGTCGCGTTGATGAAGAGCGACTGGTAGCCTTCGCCCGAAATTTTCGCGGGCATCCCAGGGAAGAGATCGTTGACGAGTGCGCGGCTGAGCCCGACCGCCTCGAAATTATAGCCGCCGCGATAGGAGGAGATCACCGCGATCCCCATCTTGGCGAGGATTTTCAGCAGGCCGTCGTCGATCGCCTTGCGGAAACGCAGACGGCAGTCGTCCAGCGAGAGCTCGCCGAACAGCCCGCGCGCCTGCCGGTCGGCGATCGCCGCTTCGGTGAGGTAGGCGTGCACGGTCGTTGCGCCGACGCCGACGAGCACGGCAAAGGCGTGGGTGTCGAGCACTTCGGCCGAGCGGACGTTGATCGAGGCATAGCTGCGCAGCCCTTTGCGGACGAGGTGAGTGTGGACCGCGGCCGCCGCCAGCACCATCGCGACGCCGACGCGGCCATCGCCGATGTTCTGGTCGCTGAGGAACAGTTCGGAGCGTCCGGCGCGCACGGCTTCCTCGGCTTCGCGGCGGACGCGAGCGATCGCCTCGCGCAGCGTCGATGCGTCGCCGCCCGCGGCAAAGGTGCAGTCGATGTCGGCGACGGCATCGCCGAAATAGGCGCGCAGCCGATCCCAGTCGTCGCCGACGAGCACGGGGCTGTCGATCACGAGCACATGGTCGCTTTGCCCCTTTTCGTCGAGGATGTTCGCGAGGTTCGCGAAGCGCGTCTTCAGGCTCATCACATGCCGTTCGCGCAGGCTGTCGATCGGCGGGTTGGTGACCTGGCTGAAATTCTGGCGAAAGAACTGCGCGACGTGGCGCGGCTTGTCGGAGATAACCGCGAGCGGCGTGTCGTCGCCCATCGAGCCGATCGCTTCCTTCGCATCCTCGACCATCGGCGACAGGATCAGCTCCATATCCTCCATGGTCAGCCCCGCGGCGACCTGGCGGCGCAGCAGTTCGGGGCGATCCCACGCGGGCAGGCTCGACTTTCCGCCCTTCGGCAGGTCGGCCATCGTACGGAAGCCCTTGACGCGCGAGGCGTAGTCGGCGGCGTCGGCGATCTTGTCCTTGATCGCAAGGTCTTCATAGAGTGTGCCGTCGTCGAGATCGACCGCGATCATCTGGCCGGGACCGAGGCGGCCCTTCTTGCGGATGCTCGCCTCGGGCAGCAGCACCATCCCGCTTTCGGAGCCGACGACGAGCAGATTGTCGGCGGTCAGCGTGTAGCGGAGCGGGCGGAGCGCATTGCGGTCCATGCCGGCGACCGCCCAGCGGCCGTCGGTCATCGCAAGCGCGGCGGGGCCGTCCCACGGCTCCATGACGCTCGCGAGGTACGAATACATCGCGCGGTGGTTGTCGGGGACGTCGCACTGGTCCGTCCACGCCTCGGGGACGAGGATCAACTTCGCGGTCGGCGCGTCGCGGCCGGCGCGGCACAATGCCTCGAACACCGCGTCGAGCGCGGCGGTGTCCGATGCGCCGGCGGGGATCACCGGCTTGATGTCTTCCGAATGCTCGCCAAAGGCGAGGCTCGCCATCTTGATCTCGTGGCTCTTCATCCAGTTCTTGTTGCCGCGGATCGTGTTGATCTCGCCATTATGCGCGAGGCAGCGGAACGGCTGCGCCAGCCACCATTGCGGGAAGGTGTTGGTCGAATAACGCTGGTGGAAGATCGCGACCCGGCTCTCGAACAGCTTGTTCGTGAGGTCGGGGAAGAAGTCGGCAAGGCTTTCCGCAAGGAACAGCCCCTTGTAGATGATCGATCGCGCCGACAGGCTGCAGATGTAGAAATCGGCGATCTGCGCCGCGATCACCTTTTTCTCGATGCGGCGGCGGACGAGATAGAGCTGCTTTTCGAACTCGGCGATCGACTGTTCATCGGGCAGGGGCCCCGCGATCATGATCTGTTCGATCTCGGGGCGCGTGCGCTGCGCCTTGTCGCCGATCACCGAGACGTCGACCGGAACCTGCCGCCAGCCATAGATGGTGAAGCCCGCGTCGATGATCTCGGCCTCGACGATCGTGCGGCATTCCTCCTGCGCGCCCAGATCGGTGCGTGGCAGGAAGACCATGCCGACGGCGAGGCGGTTCGGGCGCACCTTGTGCCCCGATGCGGCGATCGCATCGTCGAAGAAGCGGACCGGCAGGTCGACATGGATGCCCGCCCCATCCCCGGTCTTGCCGTCGGCGTCGACCGCGCCGCGGTGCCAGACGGCACGCAGCGCTTCGATCGCCGCCTCGACAACGCGGCGCGACGCCTTGCCGTCGGTCGCCGCGACCATGCCGACGCCGCAGGCATCGGATTCCATGTCGGGGCGATACATGCCGTCGGCTTCGAGCCGCGCGTGATCGGGGGTGGGGTAGTGGGTCATCATCTTCGTCCTGACGGGATAGGCCGGAGCCTATTCAGAGGGGGTCTTGTCCAGCCGCTCGCGCGCCTTTTCGACGGCTGCGGCTTCGGCTTCGAGATAGGCGGCTTCGAGTTCCTCGACGCGCTTCCGGTCGGCTTCGGACCAGTTGCTGCGGTCATATTCGGTCGCTTCGACCGCGACGGCGGCATCGGCTGCGGCTTCTGCCGCGTCGGCCGCGGCCTCGGCGCCCGCCACGTCGACCGCGGCATCGACCGCTTCGGCGGCCTCGGTCGCCTCGACGCTGTCCGAGTTCCACATGTCGCGCTGTTCCTTCAGCACCTTCACGTCGACCTTCATCAGCTTGGCGAGCTGCGCGAGATCCTTGTCGGTGAAATCGGACAGCTGCTTTTCCTTCGGCAGCTCCTTGAAGTCCTTTTCGATTTCGGGCGCGCGATCGATGAACTTGGTGATCAGCGGCGGCACCGCCTTGATCACAGCGAGCATCACTTCGGGATCGGCCTGCAGCGCCATCCATTCGCTCGCGTAGATCCTGCCCGTCGGGCTTGCGAGGAAGCCATTGAGGTCGGTGAGCTGCGCGCCGGTGAACTTGCGTGCATAGGCCTTGGCGAGGCCGCTGCGCATCGGCGGCTCCATGTCGGCGAGCGCCTCGCTGATCAGCGGCTTGATCACACGGGTGATCTGGTCTTCGCGTTCCTTGCGGTGCGGGTCGAACATGTCGGCGACCTTGCCCTTGGTCGGCTCGTCGAGCTTCGCAATCTGGTCGCTTTCGACGCCGGTCTTGATCGACAGCATCATGTCCGACTGGCCGCCGAACTCGCCCATCAGCGTCTTGAACATCTTGCCGTAAAGATTGTCGACCATCTTCTCGATGCTGCCGGCCGGGATCAGCGCGGCGGTCGTCTGCTGCGCGAGCGTCAGGCGCGCGGGGTCGATCGGCGGCAGGCCGCTCGTGTCGAACATCTTTTCGACGAGCGCGATCGCCTCATCCATTTCCTTCTGCATCCGCTCCTTTTGCCGTGCGGCATAGGCTTCGCTGTCGAAGTCGCTGGCGGGTTCTTCTTCGACCTGCGCCGGCTCGGTCACCACGACCTCGGCCACCGGGGCTTCCTTGGCCGCTTTCTTGGGTGCGGCATGCGCCGCAGCGCCGAACGGCAGCATGGCGACGGCACCGGCAAGCAGAATCGATTTGAACGACGGCATCATGAAAATTCCTTCCTGTTGGTCATGCTGCCCTTTTTTCGCTTTTCGCTTTCGCTTTCAACCACTTTGCCATGTGATCGCTGACGTCGCGGCCGTCGCGGATGCCCCAGACGACGAGGCTGGCGCCGCGAACGATGTCGCCCGCAGCAAAGACGCCGGGCAGGCTGGTCATCATCGTCTGGTGATCGACGCGCAGCGTGCCCCAGCGCGTGACCGACAGGTCGGGCGAGCCGAACAGGTGCGGCAGTTCCTCGGGATCAAAACCCAGCGCCTTGATCACCATGTCGGCGGGCAGGTCGAACTGGCGGCCGGGATCGGCTTCGGGGCTGCGGCGTCCGCTCGCATCGGGGGCGCCGAGGCGCATTCCGGCGACCGCGACCTCTTTCACATGCTTGTCGGCGGTGAAGCTTTCGGGAGCCGAGAGCCAGACGAACTCGACGCCTTCCTCCTCGGCATTGGTGACTTCACGCTGCGACCCCGGCATATTCTCGCGGTCGCGGCGATAGAGGCACTTTACCGACTTCGCGCCCTGACGCACCGCGGTGCGGACGCAGTCCATCGCGGTGTCGCCGCCGCCGATGACGACGACATGCTTGCCCTTCGCGTCGAGGCGGCCGTCGTCGAATGCCGGGACGGCGTCGCCGAAGCTCTTGCGGTTCGATGCGATCAGATAATCGAGCGCGGCGATCACGCCGTCGGCCGCATTGCCCGGAACATTGATCTCGCGCGCCTTGTAGACGCCCGTCGCGATCAGGATCGCGTCATGCTTCTGGCGCAGCGCGTCGAGCGTCGCATCCTCGCCGACCGCGAAGCCGAGGTGGAAATGGATGCCGCCCTCGACCAGCCGGTCGATACGGCGCATCACGACATCCTTCTCCAGCTTGAAGCCGGGGATGCCATAGGTCAGCAGTCCGCCCGCGCGGTCGTGCCGGTCATAGACGTGCACCTCATGCCCCGCAGCGCGCAGATATTCGGCCGCCGTCAGGCCAGCAGGGCCAGCGCCGATCACGCCGACCGACTGGCCCGTGGCCGCGCCCGCGTGCAGCGGCTCGACCCAGCCCTCGGCCCAGGCGGTGTCGGTGATATATTTCTCGACGCTGCCGATCGTCACCGCGCCATGGCCCGAAAATTCGATCACGCAATTGCCTTCGCACAGGCGATCCTGCGGGCAGATACGGCCGCAGATTTCGGGCATCGTCGAGGTCGCGTTCGACAGCTCATAGGCTTCGCGCAGCCGCCCCTCGGCGGTCAGGCGCAGCCAGTCGGGGATATGGTTGTGGAGCGGGCAATGCACCGAGCAATAGGGCACGCCGCATTGCGAGCAGCGCGCCGCCTGCGCGTCGGCGTCGGGCGCCGCGTAGCGCTCGGCGATCTCGCGAAAGTCGTGCGCGCGTTCTTCGGCGGAGCGCTTGTCCGGGTAGGATTGTTCACGCTCCACAAACTGGAGCATGCGATCGGAAGCCATGCAGTATCCCCTTCGTTGAAAGGCGAAATGCATGGGCCAAATTGGCCTGTCACGACCAAATTGCGAGTTAGGACAGTGTTACTAACCCAAAATGAAGTGTGAATTTGCTTCAAAACGGGTTGGCGCAATTATCTTTCGTCAATTAATACCGATTCGGACCTATCTCATGCCTAGCCAGATCAGCGCGGCGACGCCGGCGATGATTCGGTACCAGGCGAACGGCGCAAAGCCGTAGCGCGTGACGATGGCGAGGAAGGCCTTGATCACCGCCCATGCGACGACGAACGAGACGAGCGAGCCTACCGCGATCAGGCTGAGGTCGTTGGTCGTGATCGCGTCGCGGTGCTTGAACAGCTGGAGTATCGTCGCGCCGGTGAGCGTCGGGAGCGCGAGGAAGAAGCTGAATTCGGCGGCCGTCTTGCGATCGACCCCGAAGGACATCGCGCCGAGGATCGTCGCGCCCGACCGGCTGACGCCCGGGATCATCGCGATGCACTGCACCAGCCCGACGAGGATCGATTGCCGCGCCGACACGTTCGCGACGCCGCCGACATCCCTCGTCTTGGCGAAACGCTCGACGAGCAGGATAGCAAAGCCGCCAATGATCAGCGCCCAGGCGACGACGACGGCATTTTCGAGCAGCAGCTCGATATAGTCGCCGAACGCGAGGCCGAGGACAACCGCCGGAAAAAAGGCGAGCAACAGATTGCGGACAAAGGCGATCGCCACCGGGTCGCGGCGGAAAGAGCCGGTAAACATCTCCCAGAATAATTTCCGGTACAGCACGACGATTGCAAGGATCGCCCCCGGCTGGATCGCGATGTTGAAGATTGCCCACCGTGCGGCGTCATAACCGAGCAGCTCGGTCGCCAATATCAGGTGGCCCGTCGACGAGACGGGCAGGAATTCGGTCAATCCCTCGACGATGCCGAGGATGATCGCGGTCAGCCAGATGCCCATGTTCGGTTGATCAGGCGGTCTGTGCGAAGCGGCCGTGGCGGCGATACT
Organism: Pseudomonadota bacterium; assembly: GCA_020160755.1. GTDB lineage: Bacteria > Pseudomonadota > Alphaproteobacteria > Sphingomonadales > Sphingomonadaceae > Sphingopyxis. The sequence goes on along the minus strand of JAIUPN010000011.1, from coordinate 8,740 downwards.
GGACGAGCCAGTCATCGGCGACCGCGGCGAGCGAGGTCGGCGTGATGCCGAACCCGGCAAGTCCTGCGGCGCCGCTGGCGACGACATTGTCGTGCTGGAGCATCAGCCACTGGTCCTTGGTGATCGGTGCGAAGGGTGCCCAGCCGAAGCCCGAAGCGAGCGCCGAGGCCACGAAATCGGGTATCTCGACGAACAAGGGCGAGCGGCCGGTCGCGTCGGCGATCCAGCGAAGCAGCTCGCGCATCGTCAGCACCTGCGGCCCGCCGATTTCGAAAATCTTGCCGGCGGCTGCGCTGCCGAGCGCGGCGACGACCGCATCGGCGACATCGCCGACATAGACCGGCTGGAATTTCGCGTCCGGCGCAATCACCGGGACGACCGGCGACATGCGGATAAGCCCCGCGAACCGGTTGATGAACTGATCTTCGCGGCCGAAAATGATCGAGGGGCGCAGGATCGCGGCGTCGGCAAAGGCGGCGCGGACAGCGGCTTCGCCATCGCCCTTGCTGCGGCCATAGGCCGAGGCGCTTTCGCGATCGGCGCCGATCGCCGAAACATGGACGAGCGCGCCCGCGCCGGCGGCTTTCGCCGCCGCAGCGACGTGACCTGCGCCGTCGGCCTGTACCGCCTGCATATCGTCGAACGCGCCGACGAGGTTGATCACCGCATCGCTGCCCTGCACCGCGCGGAGGACGCTGGCCGGGTCGCGAACATCGGCCGCGACGAACTGCGTCTGGCCGAGGCCGCCCAGCGGCTTCAGGAAGGTGGCGGCGCGCGGTTCGCGCTGCGCGATACGGACGCGGGCGCCGCGGGCGAGAAGCCTTTGCACGACATAGCGGCCGAGGAAGCCGCCGCCGCCCAGTACCGTGATCAATTGTCCGTCGAGTTTCTGCATATCGTCCGCCTGTGATCGATTCTTTTTTCCGGCGCAGGGCGCGCCGCACGGCCTCCCCATGCCGCGAAGCGGGGAAGGGGGCAAGGGGAGACGGCGGCATTCGGACGCAAAACCCGCGGCTTTGCGATAAAATGCACGCCGCCCCCCGCACCGTTGTTGACAAGCCGATGGCCGCCCCGCTAAGCGCCCGCTCCTACCCCGTGCCCAGATGGCGGAATTGGTAGACGCACCAGCTTCAGGTGCTGGCGATCGCAAGGTCGTGGAGGTTCGAGTCCTCTTCTGGGCACCATCTGTTCTCCTCGGAATGTCCGAGGACGTCCAGTAAGCGGCTGGTTTCTCACCGCTTTTTCGATGAGACTCGCTGAGTGGAATCCAGGCTGATCCAGCCGGAACCATCAGCGTACCATCAGCTTTGATGGTGTTTTTGATGGTTTCGGTCAGCCTATCGAAGGTGAAACCATCATGTCGCTTACCCACATCCAGATTTCGAACGCTAAACCCAAGGAAAAAGCCTATAAAATGGCTGACGCTGACGCCCTGTACCTCGTGATCAGGCCGAGCGGCGCAAAAGTCTGGCGAATGAACTATCGCTATCTCGATCGGCAAAAGACGCTGTATTTCGGGTCGTGGCCCGATGTCGGCATCGCGTCTGCTCGCGAATTGCGTGACGAGGCACGCAAGAAGCTCATCGCCGGGCTTGATCCCGCAGCGGAGAAGAAGGTCGCGCGGATCACCCAGAAGATCGCGCAGGACAATACGTTCAAGGCGATCGCCGAGGAATGGCTGGTGAAAATCGAACGAGAAGAGCGCGCGCCAGTCACGCTTCGGAAGGTGCGATGGCTCCTCGACATCGCCGAACCGATGATCGGCAGTCGCCCGATATCGAAACTCACCGCGCAGGAAATCCTGGCCGTTCTCCGTAAAGTCGAGGCGAACGGCCGATATGAAAGCGCGCGGCGCATGCGGAGCGTGATTAGCAGAGTGTTCCGCTACGCCATTGCGACCGCCAGAGCCGACCGCGATCTCGCGGCCGATCTCCGCGGTGCGCTGATCACTCCGAAAGTGAAGCACCACGCCGCCATCACGGCCCCGAAGGAAGTCGGCGCGCTACTCCGCGCTATCGATGGTTACACTGGCCACGAACTCACCGCGGTCGCGCTTCGATTGACGCCGCACCTTTTCGTCAGACCGGGCGAACTGCGCCAGGCAGAATGGGCGGAGATTGATTTCGATGATGCCGTCTGGTCGATCCCGGCAGAGAAAATGAAAATGCGCCGCTCGCTTTGCGTGCCCCTGTCACGGCAAGTTTCTGCGATGCTCGAAGCGCTTCACGCCCTTACCGGCCACGGGAAATACCTCTTCCCGTCCTTTCGGACGCCCCGCCGTTGCATGTCGGAGAATACCGTCAGCGCCGCGCTTCGGCGGCTGGGCTACAGCCGTGAAGAGATGACTGCTCATGGATTCCGCGCGACGGCCGCCACTCTCCTCAACCAGATGGGAATGTGGCACCCGGATGCGATCGAAAGGCAACTGGCACACCTCGATGCCAATGCTACTCGCCGGGTCTACACCCGCGGCGAATATTGGGACGAGCGTGTTCGCATGATGCAGCATTGGTCCGATTATCTCGACGAGCTGCGCGATGGGGCGCAAATTCTCCGCCCTGCCTTCGGCAAAAGTGCAACCTCGACCGCCTAGCGGCCGATCAGGGCCTTGAGGCTCGTATAAAGGACCAACGTGGACCGGCCGACTTTGACGACCTCAAGGTCGCCGGACACGATCAACTCATAGATTCTCGACCGGCTGAGCCCTGTCAGCTCGACTGCGGTCGGAATCCGCACGGTCAATGGCTCCATGAAGACGATTTCGGACCGTGACAAATCGAGATCCTGCATTTTCCTTGTCCTCGGGATGGATCAATGTCGCGAGCGCGGTTCCAACGCAGCATTCGCCATCGCAAGCGTGCCGGTTGCTACGCCACCTCACAATAATCAGGGCAGGATCGTGCCGTTGAGCGGTATCGCCGCGCCGCGTGAGTTCGTCACCAGGTGGCCGCGAAAAGCACGGCAGGAGAGAGGGGGAGCTTGAGCGAAGTCTGATCTGATCGCGAGAATTCCAATGTCTGTTGCCCTTTCGACTCTCCATGATTCCGAATTGGAGGCTGCCGGGGCCGCACTGGTCAGGGGCCTTGGCGGTTTCTGGCAGGGATCGACTGGAATGTGTCGCTGCCCAGCTCACGATGACCGAACGCCGAGCCTATCGGTTCGCGTTGGCGACACCCGACTCTTGTTCAAATGCTTTGCCGGCTGCGACACGCGCGACGTGCTGCGCGCCATTCGGCGCCTCGATCCGAATGCCTTGGGCGCAAAGGGCGACGGTACTGCCAAGCAGTTCAAACTCGACCGATGGCTGCAACAGCGCGCCCGTGATCTTTGGAGGGTCGGGCGGCCGATAAATTGGACTATCGCCGAGACCTATCTGAGAAACCGGTCGATCGACATCGCGCTCGACTGTCTGCGCTTCCATGATCAAACCCCGCTCGGGAAGGGCAAGGCGGCAAGATTTCGTCCGGCAATGCTCGCCGCCGTCACTGACGAATCCGGGCTGCTCGCTGTCCAGAGGACCTTTCTCGATGCCTGCGGGCGACGTGCGCGCGACCTTCGACATCCCCGACGCCTATTAGGCCAACCCTGCGCCGGTGCCGTTCGGCTCGCGACAGCCACCGAAACCCTCGGGATAGCCGAGGGTGTCGAGACGGCGATCTCGGCGATGATTCTGCTCGGCATCCCGGTCTGGGCGGCGCTCGGCAATGAACGCCTTCCCTATGTTGCCATCCCGAGATCCGTGACTCGCCTCATCATGCTCCCCGACAATGACAACGCGGGACGCCGAGCCGTGCCGCTTGCAACCGAGGCCCATACGGCGCCCGGACGGCAGATCGACACGATCTGGCCGTGGCACGGTCGGAACGACTGGAACGATGTCCTGCGGGAAGGAGGGAAGGGGGTGGGGGACTGGCGGCGCCGAGTGGCCTGATGGTCGGGTCTCCGCCGCCAGGAGACGGACTATGACATATCCGATCGTATACGCGCTTGCGCGCAATTGCGTCGCTTCCCCGCTGAATGTTCGAACGGAAAGCGACCCCGACGCCGACGCCGAACTGGAGGCGATGATCGGCGAGGCCGGCTTCGTGCTCCAGAACCTGATTGGCACCGCAATCAAACGCAAGAAGGACAGCTACAGCATTTTCGGCGGCGGCCGGCGTCTCGCGCGGGTTCATGCCCTGATCGAAAAGGGCCAGCTTCCCGAAGACTTCAGCGTGCCGGTTATGGTGATGCCGGACGCGAAAAACGCCATCGAGCTCAGCCTCGCTGAAAACCAGAAGCTGCCGATGACCGCCGCCGATGAATGCACGGCCTTCAAGAACATGATCGAGAAGGAAGGCAAAACCCCCGCGCAGGTTGCCGCGCGGTTCGGCAAGACCGAGCGCTTCGTTCTCGGGCGCGTTCGCCTCGCCGATCTTCACGAGACGATCTTTGAGGCGTTGCGCAAGGGCGACATCACGCTCGAGGTCGCCAAGGCCTATGGCAGCACGTCCGACACCGTTCGTCAGGCCCGTGTGTTCGAGCAGTATCAGGACAGCTATTACGGGGACGACGTCTACACCATCCGGCGCGAGCTCGCCTCTGGCAGCTATCGCGGCGGCGACCCCAAGGCGCTGCTTGTCGGCCGCGAGGCTTATCTCGAAGCGGGCGGACGGATCGACTCCGACCTCTTCTCCGACAGTGCGTCCGAAAACTGGATCGACGGTGACATACTCGACCGGCTGACGGATGAAAAGCTCGCGGTCGAAGCCGAGGCTATCCGCGAACGTGAGGGTTTCGCGGAAATCCGAGCGCTGCCGACGACGCGCGTCTCATACACCGAGCTTGACGGTCTGAGCCCGGTTCGCGGAGAGATTCCGCCACCCACGGCAGAGGATGAAGCGCGCTGCGCCGAGATCGAGGCCGAAATGACCATCATCGCCGAAGCCACGAACGAAAGCGACGACGGCATCACCGATGATGACGAACAGCGTTATCGCGATCTGGAATCCGAACTCCGCGACATCCAGAATCGTCCGCCGGTGTTGTCCGATGACCAGAAGGCCTCGGCCCTCGCTTTCGTCGTCCTCGGCGAGGATGGCCAGCCCAGAGTTCATCATCAGGTCTACCGGACCCCTGAGGCGATAAGCGAGACCGATGATGCCGACGAAGACCGCGACGATGCGGCCACCGGCGGAGCATCAGGCAAACCCGCGATCAGCCAGCGGCTCGCTGACGAACTCGCAACGATGAAGGCGGAACTGCTCCGTGTCCATGTCGCCAGCGACCCGCGCTTCGCGCTCAATCTCGGCACCTTCGTGATGGTCGATGCTGCGCAGCGGCGATACGGTTCGAGCGATCTCGCGAGCGAGCTGAGGGCTGATGCGGCGCCATCGCGTGTCATCGGTTTCGAGAGCGGCACCACGGCGGCCGAGGAATGGGCGAAGCTCGAAGCCGGACTCGATCGGAGCTGGATCGACCCCGATGCCGGTGTCACCGGCCGCTACGATGCCTTCTGCGCGCTTGGTGAGGAAGCACGCGCGGCATGGCTGGGTTGGGCAATCGCCCGCACGATCCACGCCGTGCCCGCCAAGACGACCGGCAGCGATTTCGTCGACCATCTCGGCGGCAAGCTGGGCATCGATGTCGCCGCCTGGTGGCGACCGACCGCAAAGAATTATTTCAAACGGCTCACCAAGACGGCAATCCTCAACCTGTTCGCTGAAATCGGCGGGACTGAACTCGGCCAGCGATACGGCGCCTCGAAGAAGGACCTTCTCGCGTCCTCGGCCGAGCAGCTCTTCGCGGGCAACATCATCGTGGAAGCCGACGTCAAGGAAAAGGCGCTCGCCTGGCTTCCCGACGCTATGCGCTTCGATCGTCCCGTCGCTGCGTTGGCGAATGACGATGCCGACATGAAGCCTGCCGGTGCCGCCGAAATGGGGGGCGACGACGAAGCGGTCGGTGATGGCGACGAGGACGAACCGGTCGCCGACGCGGCCTGATCCAGCGGCGCTGACCTCGATTGGGGGCCGCGACCATGCGTCGCGGTCCCTTTTTCATTTCGCCTTCCAATGTGGAGGAGAGGGGGAGGGCGGCGTGCGGCAGGGGCAGGCGCCCCGGAGCCGTTTCAGGAGATTGTCCATGACCCTTCCGCTTTTCAACATCGCTGATACCCCGGATTCCGGCGCTCGGGAAAAGGCCGAACGACTTCATGGCGTCGCGCGGGCCCTGCAGACCCGGCTTGCTGCACCGCGATCGGTGACGCGTTCACTCCTCAAGGGGCTCATGGCCGAGGCGTTTGGCGGCTCCGATGCCGACGGGCACTGGTCGATGCGTGACGCCTATGACGCGCTCGAAGCGGCGCAGGCTTTGGACATGCTGTCGCTTAGCGACGACCATAGCCAGGACTGCGCGCCGGAGGATGCGTTCCCGGCCATTCTCGCGTTCGAGAAGGCATTGCCGACGCAGACCTATCGCAGCGAGCACCAGGTCGAGATGCAGCAGTTCAGCACGCCGGCCGCGCTGGGGTGGCTGGCGGCCCGTGTGGCGATGATCACAGTCGACGACTATGTTCTTGAACCGTCGGCGGGCACGGGCATGCTCGCCGCACGGGCGATCGCTACGGGCGCCGCGGTGACACTCAACGAGCGCGATCCCTGTCGCGCCGCGCTGCTTACGCTTGTCACGAACAGCGACGTCACCACCCACGATGCCGAGTTCATCCACGACCGGCTGCCGCCGGATATCCGCCCGACGGTTATCCTGATCAACCCGCCCTTCAGCCGCAGCGAAGGCCGAGGCGAGGATCGCCACGCCGGCGCCCGCCATCTTCGCTCTGCGTTGCTCCGCCTCGCCGCCGGTGGACGCTGTGTCGCGATCATGTCGCCAGCCTTCGCGCACGACGGCAGTGGTGCCCGCGGCTATGTCTCGGTTGCCGAGGTCGCGCGTCCGCGCGTCGAGATCACGATCCTCGGTCGCCCATACGCCAAGCATGGAACCAGTATCGCGGTCCGGCTGATCGTCTTCGACAAGGGCTGGATCGGCGCAACCGAACGCCACACGGTCGATACGATCGAGGCTGCGCTGCCGATCGTGCTCTCGGTCCCGCCGCGTTTCGATCCGACCGACGAACCGCCGCCGGCCTCTCCGGCGGTCAACCCCATGCGACCAGCGCTTAAATCCGCGTCGCCATCGCTCTTCACGGGGCTTGCCAGCCCCAAGGTCATCGCACCGTCGCGTATCGCCGCGAAGGATGATCCCGCCGAGCCGCTCGCCTACTCCGTCCGCGCCGCGCCGCTTCCTGTCGGCGACCCGGTTGGCATCTACGCCCCCTGGCGGCTCGCCCGCATCGATATTCCGGGCGCGACGCCCCATCCGGACAACCTCGTTGAATCGCTCGCGATGGCATCGGTGCTGCCACCGATCCCCAAGTATCGACCGCTCTTCCAGAAACGGGCGAGCAGCGCGCTGTCCGACGCTCAGCTCGAAGCGATCATCTACGCCGGCGACGCCTTCTCGCGCGATCTGCCTGGCCGGTTCGTGCCCAACGAGGCGGGCGACCAGCTCCGGGAGGATGCGAACGGGCACGCCTACCGCATGGGCTTCTTCATCGGCGACGGCACCGGCGTCGGTAAGGGCCGCGAGGGCGCCGCGATCATCCGAGACCAGTGGAATTGCGGCAACCGGCGCGCCATCTGGATTTCGAGAGGCGCGGCGCTTCTCGAAGACGCACGCCGCGACTGGGCCGCGCTCGGCGGCCTCGCGATCGACATCCAGCCGCTCGACGCCTTTCCGCTCGGGCAGCCGATCGGCATGGGGAGCGGCATCCTCTTCCTCACTTATGCGACGCTGCGCTCGCAGCGCCACGACCAATGCTCGCGCCTTCAACAGATCCTCCAGTGGACCGGCACCGAATTCGAAGGCGTGATCCTGTTCGACGAATCCCATTCGATGGGCAATGCCGCGGGCACCAAGGACGAATACCGCCAAGCGAAGGGCTCCGAGCAAGGTCTTGCCGGGGTTCGTCTGCAAAACGCTTTGCCGCGCGCCCGGGTGGTCTATGAATCGGCGACCGGCGCCACCAAGCCCGAGAATCTGAGCTATGCCTCGCGGCTCGGGCTCTGGGGGCCGGGCACAGCCTTCGTGAACCGCGACGCTTTTCTTGCTGCGATGACCGACGGCGGAATCGCCGCGATGGAGATCGTCGCCCGCGATCTCAAGTCCATGGGTCTCTACACGGCGCGTGCGCTGAGCTTCGCCGGCGTCGAATATGACCCGCTCGAGCATCGGCTGACGCCCGACCAGATAGAGATTTACGATGCCTATGCCGACGCCTGGGCGATCGTTCACCAGAACCTGGACGAGGTGCTGAAGGCGTCGAATATCGTCGACCGCATGTCGGGTCTGACGATGAACGCTATGGCCAAGGGCTCGGCGCTCAGCCGGTTCGAGAGCGCCAAGCAGCGCTTCTTCTCCCAAGTGCTGATCGCGATGAAGATGCCGACGGTCGTTCGCGCGATCGAGGAGGAGCTGGCAGCAGGCCATGTCGCCGTCGTGCAACTGACCAGCACGGCCGAGGCGATCCTCGAACGCCGCCTTGCGGACTTGTCGCCCGACGAACGCGCCAACCTCGCGATCGACGTCTCGCCGCTCGACTATGTCTTATCTGGATCTCCAGATAACACGAGTTCTTTGCAGTCGAGATTTATGTCGAGCGGTTCGCGTGCGGGCGCGGGTTTACGTGATGAAGACATAGTTT
>JAIUPN010000010.1 GCA_020160755.1 Pseudomonadota bacterium | reverse complement strand
ATTGCCATCCCATCAACCAACCATCATGAAGGAGCCGGACTCTACCTCTGACTGGTAACAATCAGGGGAGCACGTCACCGCACTTGCGACTTTATATATTGTCCCGACCCCATTCCGTCCCGCAGGCACGTGCGGCGGGCCAGCGTTTTGCGGTGAATGATTCTTCTGCCGCGACCAATGGCGGAACCCGGCGGATTTTCAGGGGGCGGGCTTGGCGCGCACGCCGTCGTCAGGGTGCCGGCTTCGCCCGCACCATGTTGGGATACAGCCGCTTCAGCGCCGCGAGCTTGGGCGCGTCCCAGCGCAATATATAGCCGTTCGTCGGGTTGCGGCGCATGAAATCCTGATGGTTCGCCTCGGCGGGATAGAAGCGCTTATACGCTTCGACCGGGACGACGATCGGCCTCGCGAAATATTTGCCGCCGCCGATCTGCGACAGATAGGCGGTCGCGACCTGCCGCTGACTCGCGTCGAGGGGGACGATCGCGGCGCGATATTGCGGTCCCGTGTCGGGACCCTGGCGGTTCTTGAGCGTCGGGTCGGCCACTACGGAAAACAGGATGCGCAGCAAGGTGCCATAGCTGACCTGAGACGGGTCATAAACGATGCGGACCGCCTCGGCATGACCCGACTTGCCGTCATGGGTCAGCTCATATCTGGCGGTTGCGGCGCTGCCGCCATGATAGCCCGATTCGACCGAAATCACGCCCTTGACGTTGGAAAAGACGCCTTCGACGCCCCAGAAGCAGCCGCCGGCGAGCACCGCGGTCGCGCGCTTCGCATTCACCGCCGGATCGACCAGCGCCGCGGGTAGTTTGACAACGCTTTCGGCTTGCGCGGGCGTACATTGTGCGACGATTGCGCCCGCCATCAGCGCCGTAGCGGCGCGAAGCGAAAGGCTGCGCCGCAGCGGCGTCACGCCGGGATCGGCAGCGCCGGCTGATTGAGCACGATATAGGTCGCGCCAATCGCGAAGCCGGCGAGCATGGTCAGGAACCAGTCGGAGCGAAGCATGGAGAGCATATGGGCCTCTTTTCATATCTTGTCGATTCGCGGCTTTGACCGCTTTGGTTACACCGACGATATGGAGCGCCCCGACCAGCCGTGCAGTGATGGGAGTCACCCTAAAGGAAATGACTTACCATCCGGTGAACCGGGCAGTTAACCGCCGTTCAGGTTCAAATAGTCACCGCCGCCACGATTACAAGACCGATCGGTACAAAATAATCTTGCGTGCTTGAAATGCCGCTTAGCTGAGCGCGGCGCACGCCTGCTGGATACGCACGCACGCCTCCTTCAGCACCGCTTCCGACGTCGCATAGGAAACGCGAAACGCCGGTGACAGGCCAAAGGCGCCGCCATGCACCGCCGCGACCTTGGCGCTGTCGAGGAAATAGTCGATCAGCGCTTCGTCGCTGTCGATCAGCTTGCCGTCGGGGGTCTTCTTGCCGATGCAGCCCGACGCGTCAGGGTAGACATAGAAGGCGCCATCGGGAACCGGGCAGTTGAGTCCGGGCGCGTCGTTGAGCATCGCGACGACCATGTCGCGGCGCTTGCGGAACGCGGCGTTGCGGTCGTCGAGGAACTGCTGCGGCCCGCCGAGCGCGGCGGCGGCGGCGGCCTGCGCGATCGAGCAAGGGTTCGACGTCGACTGCGACTGAAGCTTGCCCATCGCCTTGATGATCCACGCGGGACCGCCCGCATAACCGATACGCCAGCCGGTCATCGCATAGGCTTTCGAGCAGCCGTTCACCGTCAGGATGCGGTCGATCAGATCGGGGCAGCGCTGGGCAAAGGTGGTGAACGCGAAATCGGCGTACCAGACATGCTCGTACATGTCGTCGGTCATCACCATCACATGCGGATGGCGGCGGATCACTTCGCCGAGTGCATCGAGTTCCTCGCCCGAATAAGCGGCGCCCGACGGGTTCGACGGCGAGTTGAGCATCACCCAGCGTGTCTTTTCGGTGATCGCGGCGTCGAGCTGCGCCGGGGTGATCTTGTAGTTCTGCGCCGCGCTGCCCTCGACGATCACGGGCTTGCCGCCGCAGAAGGCGACGATGTCGGGATAGCTGACCCAATAGGGCGCGGGGATGATCACCTCGTCGCCCTTGTCGACGGTGGCGACGAGCGCGTTGAACAAAGTATGCTTGCCGCCGACATTGACCGAAATCTGGTCGAGCCCGAACTCGAGCCCGTTGTCGCGGCGGAACTTGCCGCGGATCGCTTCCTTCAGTGCCACGGTGCCGTCGACGAGCGTATATTTGGTCTGCCCGTTGCGGATCGCCTCGATCGCCGCTTCCTTGACGAAATCGGGGGTGTCGAAATCGGGCTCGCCGGCGCTGAGGCCGATCACATCGACGCCCGCGGCTTTCAGCGCCGAGACGCGCGCGGTCATCGCGAGCGTTGCCGACGGCTGGATGCGGTTGAGGGCGGCGGAGACATGGGGCTTCAGCGACATGACGATATCTTCCGTGGCTTGCGCGGTTCGGGCTGCAAAAGGACAGGAAATTGCGCGCGGCCGCGCCTAAAGCCTCTAACGCATATTCGCAAGCGCGCAGCTTGATAATTTACCTATGCAGCAGGCAGATCAGCCTGTCGGCGATGCCGCAGCGTCGGCCAGCCGCGCCGGGATCAGCCCGCGCAGCGAATTGCCGATAAAAAAGCCGCTCTCCAGGTCGGCGAGCCGCAGGTGCGATTCGACCGCGCGCCCCTTGTCGATCAGCTCGGCGCGGAGCACGCCGGGAAGCAGTCCGAGCGCAAGCGGCGGGGTCAGCAACTGCCCCTCGCGCTCGACGAAGACATTGCTCCAGCTCCCCTCGGTAACGAAACCCGGTTCGTCGACGAAGACGACTTCGGGCGCGCCGCTTTCGTGCCGCGCAGCATCATAGACGGCACGCAGGCTGGTCTTGTGCGTCAGGCGAAAATCGTCGGCGGTCATCGGCGCGGGCCGCACTGCGACCGGCACCGGCAGTTCGGCGAGCCGCGGCAGCGGCGACACTTCGACCGCGAGCGCACCCGACGGAGCGAGCCGCATCCGTACCCGCGCCGCGCTGCGTATGCGGAAGGTCGCCGATTGCAGGCTGTTGCGCGCGCCGTGCCGGTCGAAGGTAAACCCCAACGCCTCGGCGCTCGCCTTCATCCGCGCCAGATGCCCCTCGAGCCGCTGCACGCCCTCGACGGGGTCGAAGAACATCGTCTCGATAAGGTCGAAGCTTTCCCCCGCTGCGCCCACAAATTCCCCCTTGGCCAGACATTCGCGCCATTCCTCGGCTGGAACGCTGTCGGCGACGATACCGGAACCCAGCCCCAGCGTGGCGCAAGGCACATTATCGTGCAAGCCGCTTTGCGGTAACACCAAAGTCCGGATCGCGACGTTGAACGCCGCGTCGCCCCCCGGCTCGATGAAGCCGATCGATCCGGTATAGAGGCCGCGCGTATCATGTTCCAGCGCATCGATGATTTCCATCGCGCGGACCTTGGGCGCGCCGGTGATCGAACCGCAGGGGAAAGCCGCGCGCAGCACGTCGACCGCGCCGATGCCTTCGGGCAGGCGCGCGCTGACGTCGGAAACAAGCTGATGGATCGTCGGAAAGCTTTCGACCCGGTAGAGGTCGGGCACCGCGACCGACCCCGGCACCGCGACGCGCGACAGGTCGTTGCGGATCAGGTCGACGATCATCAGGTTTTCGGCGCGCTGCTTCGGGTCGTCGGCAAGCGCACGCGCCGCCGCCGCATCGGCCCCGGCGTCGGCGAGCCGCGCCGCGGTCCCCTTCATCGGCCGCGCCATCACCTCACCCCGGCGCAGCGCAAAGAACAGCTCGGGCGAATGCGACACGATCGCCCGATCGCCGGTCCAGATCACCCCGCCATAGCCCGCGCGCGCTGTCCGCCGCAGCCGCGCATGGACGGCGAGCGCATTGCCGAGCACGGGAACGTCGGCGCGAAAGGTCAGATTCGCCTGATAGATGTCGCCCGCGCGGATCAGATCGAGCACCGCTTCGACCGCGGCCAGATAGTCGGCGCGCGCAACGCGCGGCGCGACCTTGCCGGTCCACGCCGACGCCGGATCGGGAAGCAGGTCCGCCACCCGGTCGGCCGCGATCCGCTCGACCGTCTCGAACAGCCCGAACCAGCCGACCGGTGCGTCCACCGCGCCGGCATCGACCGTCCCGCGCCAGGCCGGCGCCAGGCCTTTTCCGGCTTCATAGGCGAGATAGCCGGCGGCATGGAGCCCCCGCCCCTGCGCTGCCTCCAGCGCCGACAACAAGGCAGGAACCTCTGCCGCCGAACGGGCGACGAGGACTTCGACCGGGCGCACGAACAGCCGCGCCGCCGCCGCCCCCTTGGTGCGCGCGTCGTCGAGCAGCACGAAGGGCGGGCAGTCCGGCCCGGGAACAGGGATCGCGCCGCCGTCAGCCATCTATGTCACGGATGCCGCTCGCGCGCCGGCGACGGTCAGCGGTCGCGTTTCATGCGGATCGTGCGGCCGCCGTCGATCGTCGCAAAATAGCTGCCCATCGTCGCGACCTTGATCTTCACCTTCTGCCCCGGTTTGGGCTGGCGCGGCAGTCTGGTCGTATCGATCTGCACCCATACCGCCTCGTCTTCCATCGCGAGCGTATATTTACCCGACTGGTCCATGCTCACCGAGCGGATCGTCGTTTCGATTTCCTTGACCTCATCCTCGTCGCCGCCGAAAATCCCGCCGAGCTTGGGGAAGGCAAAACCGAACAGCCCGCGCCGCGCCTTCTTCGCGGTCTCGCGGTCGGTGAAGGTGATCTCGCGCGCCTGATCGGCCGTCGCCAGTTCGCCGACCTCGCGATCGAAACAGGCAAGCCGCGCCGATGCGTCGGCGATATCGCGGCAGGCGTACAGCTCCTGGATCTGCGCGGGGCGCGCGGACGGCAGCTTGTCCTTTGCGGCCGCCGGAACGGATAGGGTGCAGGCAAGAATGACGAGCGGCGCGGCGAAGCGCGATGACAGCTGCAACATGGCAAAACCCCTGGCGAGAACAATATGCGCTGCCTAGCCGTAGCGACAGCGCGCCGCAAGCGAGCCCGGTTGCAAATCACCGCTTACTGACCCTAGTGTAAGGAACCCCGCATCTTCCAAGAGGATATCAACTCGCGATGGACAGCCGCTTTTCCTGGTCGACCGATTATCACCATCCCACGGCATGGGACCAGGAGTTCGCGCCGCTGTCGCTGCCCGACATGCTCGCCGCCAGCGTCGCAAAGCGCGGCGACGCGCCGATGCTCGATTTCCTCGGCCGCCAGTTCGGCTATGCCGAGGTCGCGCGGGGCGCGGCACGCGTCGCGCGCGGACTCCAGCAACGCGGGATCGGCAAGGGCAGCCGCGTCGGCCTGTTCCTTCCCAACGTCCCCCATTATGTCGCCGCCTATTATGGCGCGCTCATCGCCGGGGCGACGGTGGTCAATTTCTCGCCGCTCTACACCGTCGCCGAACTCGAGGCGCAGGTCGAGGATTCGGGCACCGAGGTCCTGTTCACGGTCAGCGCGGCGGCGCTGCTCCCGACCGCGCTCAAGGTGCTCGACGGATCGAGCCTCAAGACGCTCGTCGTCGGCTCGGTCGCGGGGGGGCTCCCCGCGGCGAAATCGCTGCTCTACCGCCTGTTCAAACGCAGCGAAGTCGCGGCGCTGCCCACCGACCCGCGCGTCGTCCGCTTTTCGTCGCTGGTCGACAATGACGGGCGCCCCGACCCCGTAGAGATCGACGCCGAAAAGGATATTGCGCTGATCCAGTACACCGGCGGCACAACGGGAACCCCCAAGGGCGCGGAACTGACACACCAGAACCTTACCGCGAACGCGCGGCAGGTGAATGCGATCGACCCCGACCACGACGCCGAGGATCGCATCCTCGGCGTGCTGCCCTTCTTTCATGTCTTTGCGAACACCTGCGTGCTCAACCGCACCGTGCTTAACGGCGGCACGATCACGATGCTGCCGCGCTTCGATGCCAAACAGGCGCTTGAAGCGATCACGCGGACAAGGACGACCGCGCTCCCCGGCGTGCCGACGATGTATCAGGCGCTGCTCGACCATCCCGACCTCGCCAAAACCGATTTTTCTTCGCTGCGCGTCTGCATTTCCGGCGGTGCGCCGATGTCGGCGGAGCTGCGCGAGAAATTCGTCGCCGCGACGGGGGCATCGCTCGTCGAGGGTTACGGCCTCACCGAAAGCTCGGGCGTCGTCGCGACCAACCCCTATGAAGGTCCGGTGAAGCCCGGAACGATCGGCCAGCCGCTTCCCGCGACGTATATCCGGCTGCTCGACAAGGAGGATCCGACGAAGGAGGCCCCCGACGGCGAGCCCGGCGAACTCGCGGTCAAGGGACCGCAGATCATGCAGGGCTATTGGAACCGCCCCGACGCCGACAAGGACAGCTTCACTGACGACGGCTGGCTGCGCACGGGCGACGTCGCGGTGGTCGAGGCGGATGGCTATATCCGCATCGTCGACCGGCTGAAGGACATGATCGCTGTCGGCGGATTCAAGGTTTATCCGAGCGTGATCGAAGCGCATCTCTACGAGCATCCCGCGGTGAAAGAAGCGATCGTGCTCGGCGTCCCCGACGCCTATCGCGGCGAGGCGCCCAAAGCGTTCGTGACACTGGAGGACGGCTTTCAGGTGAGCGGCGAGGCGCTCGCCGCATGGCTCAATCCGCAGCTCGGCAAGCATGAGCGGGTAAGCGCGGTCGAGGTGCGGCTGAACCTCCCCAAGACGATGATCGGCAAGCTCGATCGGAAGGCGCTCAGGGCCGAGGAAGCGGGCGCTTAGCCCCGCGCCTTCATGATCGCCTTGTTGCGCGCTTCGAGCGTGCGGAACGCCGAAAAGACGCTCAGCTTTTCATCGGTCCGCCGCTCGTGGCCGAGCAGCCAGAGCTGCTGGTAGAACCAGTAGATGCCCGCAAAGCCGTCGATCGCCTTGACGAGCTGGAACCGTTTCAGGAAGCCGAGCCAGCCGGGCACGAGAGCAAGGCCATCCTCATAGCGCGGCAATGTCTCGCTGCCCGCCAGGAGCCGCTTCGGCGCGTCGGTCATCAGGCACATCGGCCGGCCCAGCCCGATCACGTCGGCGGCGCCGCGATCGAGCGCCTGTTCCATCGCGGCGCGCGAACGGAACCCGCCGGTGACCATCAGCGGCACCGACACGCGCGCCTGCATCGCGAGCGCGAAATCGACAAAATAGGCCTCGCGCGCGAGGGTGGACGGCGCGACATTCTGCGGCGCGCTTTCCTCCATCCCCTCGATCCCCAGCAGCTTCGGTTGTTCATAGGTGCCGCCCGAAATCTCGATCAGGTCGACCCCCGCATCCTCCAGCCACGCGGCGACCGTCAAACTGTCCTCGAAGGCAAAGCCGCCCTTCTGGAAATCGGCGCTGTTGAGCTTGACCGAGATCGGGAACGCCGGGCCGGTCGCGGCACGGATCGCCGCGATCACGTCGAGCAGCAGGCGCGCGCGGTTCGCGAGGCTGCCGCCATAATCGTCGGTGCGCCGGTTCGCGAGCGGGCTGAGGAACTGCGACATCAGATAGCCGTGCGCGGCGTGCACCTGCACCCCGGTGAAGCCAGCGTCCTGGCACGCCTTCGCCGCGACCGCCCAGCGATCGACGAGCTCGCCGATCTCCGCGCGCGTCAGCGGCTCGGGCTCGCCGAACTGCCCGCCGGGCAACCCCAGCTTGACGTCCGAGGCCGATTTGGGATGGCGGTTGACCACCGCCGGCGTCTGCCGTCCGCTGTGGCTGATCTGCGCCCAGAAATGATTGCCGCCGCGCGTCGCCGCGCTGGCCCAGCGCGCCAGCCGGATCGCCATGCCGGCGTCGGGCACCGCGTCGATCACGACATTGCCCGGCCGCTCCAGATGGTCGCGGTCGATCACCAGGTTGCCGCCGATAAGCAGCCCCGCGCCGCCGTCGGACCACAGGCCGTATAGCCGATCGAGTTCAGGGGTCGGACGACCGTCGGGGGTCGCCATCCCCTCGGTCATCGCCGCCTTGGCGACCCGGTTCGGCAATATCGCGCCGCACGGCAGCGTCAGCGGTTCCGACAAAAGGCTCATGCGCACCCTCCCCAGCGGTTTTCTTACGAAACGGACTGACTGCGCTCCCGGAGCAAGTCAAAAAGAATTGCCTATGTAATATTGTAACCTTTGTCATGTTATGCCATATCAGGCGCCGCAATCGTTGAACGGAGAATCGGGTGACGCACGTCGCCAGCCATGCCCCTGTCCTGACGCGCCCTGCCTCTTTCTTGAGACGAGGGGCCGCGCTGGTTCGGGCTGCGCGCGATTCGCGACCGCTGACCTCCTTGAGCGGCGACCAGCTCGCGATGGGCCTGTCGGGGCTGTGCCTCGTCCATTGCCTTGCGACGACCGTGTTTTTCGCCTCGATCGCGTCGGTCGGCGGGGTGTTTCTCGACAATCACCTGTTCCACGAGATCGGGCTGATCATCGCGATCGGCTTTGCGCTCATCACCCTTGTTTCGGGCGTATTAAGCCACGGCTATATGATGCCCTTCGCGGTCGGCAGCTTCGGGCTCGGCATGATGGCGGGCGCGCTGTCGCGGCCGCACGACGGGAGCGAAGTGCTCGCGACGATGATCGGCGTCGCGGTCGTCGCATTGGGTCACGACCTCAACCGCCGCGCGCGGCACTGACGCCCGCGCCGGAACGGACCCGTCCGCCGCTTGCGGGCACCCCGTAAAGAGCCTACATTGCACCGTAGTTAGCGCGGGATTTCCCACGCTCCGAGGAAACGCCAATGGGCAAGCATGATCATCCGCACGTCGAGGCCAGCGGCGCCTCGCTCGCCAGGGCGGCGCAGACCGCGCTCGAAGGCGCGGGCGAAGCGTGGACCGACATGCGCGCGCAGATTTTCGATGCGGTCGCCGAAATCGCCAAGCCCGCGAGCGCTTATGAAATCGCCGACATCGTTTCGCAAAAGCGCGGCAAGCGCGTCGCGCCGAACAGCGTTTATCGCATCCTCGATCTATTCGTCGCAAACAACCTCGTCCGCCGCGTCGAGAGCGCGAACGCTTTTGTCGCGAACAGCCACCCCGGCTGCCTCCACGACTGCATCTTCCTGATCTGCGACACGTGCGGCACCGCGGTCCATGTCGACGACGACAAATTGTCGACCGGCGTGCGCGCCGCCGCCGAAAAGACCGGCTTCGCCGCCGAGCGCCCGGTGATCGAGGTGCGCGGCAAATGCGCCGAGTGCCAATAAGGTGAGCCACCGCGCTCCGCCGGGCACCTAGCGCGTGATCGGGGGGCTTCAGCATTGGATCGAGGCACAGCGGACGCGTCCGCCCGCGCCCACGCGCTGGTGGTATTGGGCGCTCGCTTTCGGGATCGCCACCCTCCTCTTCGGCCTGCACCTGACGCAGGTCTTTCCGCAGACGGGACATGACATCGCGCCGGGCTATGGCCCGCCGGTCCTCGCCTTTGAATTTGCCGGTGGTCAGGCTGACCTCGAAGCGATCTTCGGTTTCTTCACCGACCCGCAGCAGGTGACGCGCCTCGCCGCGATGCGCACGGGCAACGAGCGCGACTATCTTTATATGCTGCTCTACGCGGGCTTTCTGGCCAGCGGCTGCATCGCGCTGTGGCGCGAGCTTCGCTTGCGCCCGATCCTCGCCGCCGCGGTCCTGCCGGTCGCCGCGGCGCTGTGCGATGCTTATGAAAACTGGCTGCTCTTCGATATCCAGGCGGCCTTTACCGCAGGCGACTATTCGCCCGCGATGGCGAGCCTGCCCTATCCTGTCGCAGCGAAATTCTTGGCTCTGGCCGCAACCAATGTCGCGATCGGCGGGGCCGCGATGCAGCTCGGCCGCTGGTGGGCCTTGTTCGGGACGATCGCGATCCTTGCCGCGATCCCGACGGTGATGGCGATCATCACACCCGCCGCTTTCGCGTGGGCGCTGGTTCCTTCGGCTGCGGGCGGCTGGCTGCTGTTGCTGGCGCTGGCCGCGACGGGCAGCTGGCGTGCGTTTGCCCGCAAACGGCCGCTCGTCGATCGGGAAAACGCCGCCGTCGAGCTGGACGAAGGGCCAACGGCCGCCCCCGCGCGCCCGGTGTTCGGCCGTCGCCGCACCTGACCCCTTGTCCACCCCGGCCGTGCAGGTCTAGGGAGACCGCGAATCCCGAAAAAAGGGCGAAAGGCTGCACATGAACACCGTGATCATCCGCGAAGACGACCTCATCGAAACGATCGCCGACGCGCTCCAGTACATCAGCTATTTCCATCCGATGGACTATATCCGCGCGCTGGGCGCCGCGTATGAACGCGAAGTGTCGCCCGCCGCGAAGGATGCGATGGCGCAGATCCTGTCGAACAGCCGCATGTGCGCCGAGGGACATCGCCCGATCTGCCAGGATACCGGCATCGTCACCGTCTTCATCAAATGGGGCATGGACTGCCGCCTCGACAGCCCGCGCAGCCTGCAACAGGTCGTCGACGAGGGCGTGCGCAAGGCATATCTCCACCCCGACAACAAGCTGCGCGCCTCGATCCTCGCCGACCCGGCGTTCAGCCGCGTGAATACGAAGGACAACACGCCGTCGGTGCTCAACGTCGAGATGGTCCCCGGCGCGAAGGTTCACATCGACGTCGCGGCGAAGGGCGGCGGCAGCGAGAATAAATCGAAGTTCAAGATGATGAATCCCTCGGATTCGATCGTCGACTGGGTGCTCGAAATGGTGCCGCAAATGGGCGCCGGCTGGTGTCCGCCGGGGATGCTCGGCATCGGCATCGGCGGCACCGCCGAAAAGGCGATGCTGCTCGCCAAACAGTCGCTGATGGACCCGATCGACATGACCGAGCTGCTCGCGCGCGGGCCGTCGAACCCGACCGAGGAACTCCGCATCGAGCTCTATGAAAAGGTCAATGCGCTCGGCATCGGCGCGCAGGGGCTCGGCGGCCTCGCCACCGTGCTCGACGTCAAGATCGCCGACTGGCCGACGCACGCCGCGTCGAAGCCCGTCGCAATGATCCCCAACTGCGCCGCGACCCGCCACGCGCATGTGACGCTCGACGGCAGCGGCCCCGCCTTCCTCGAACCGCCGGTGCTCGCCGACTATCCGCAGATCGACTGGGCGCCCGACAAGGCGGCGATCCGCGTCGACCTCGACAACCTGACCCCCGAAGTCGTCGCAAGCTGGAAACAGGGCGACCGCATCTTGCTCAACGGCAAGATGCTCACCGGCCGCGACGCCGCGCACAAGCGCATCGCCGACATGCTCGCCAAGGGCGAAGAACTGCCCGTCGAGTTCAAGGGCCGTGTGATCTACTACGTCGGCCCGGTCGATCCGGTGGGCGAGGAAATCGTCGGCCCCGCGGGCCCGACGACCGCGACGCGCATGGACAAGTTCATGGACATGATGCTCGATCAGGGCCTGCTCGCCTGCGTCGGCAAGGCCGAACGCGGCCCCGCCGCGACGCAGGCGATCGCAAAGCACAAGAGCGCCTATCTGATGGCGGTCGGCGGTGCCGCCTATCTGGTCGCGCGCGCGATCAAGGGGTCGAAGGTCGTCGGTTTCGCCGATCTCGGCATGGAGGCGATCTACGAATTCGAGGTTCAGGACTTCCCCGTCACCGTCGCGGTCGACAGCGAAGGCCAGAATGTCCACGTCAACGCACCGATGCTGTGGCAGAAGCGCATCAAGGACGAGGGATTGCTCGAAAAGGCGTAAGGGACCGGGGCGATGGCGGACACACAGGCAATAGACCTCTACGCCCCCCTCTCACCCGAAGATATCGCGCGCAAGCTCAAGACGATCATGGACGACCCGATGCCGGACGCGAAGGCGCGCGTGTTCGGCAAGGGCAGCGAGCGTGAGATGACGCTGCGCTACCTGCGCCGCAACGTCCGCACGAATATCGAGCCTGCGCTCGATGCGGTGATGGAAGCGCACGGCGGCGGGACGCGGATCACGGGCAGCTTCGGCGCGACGCCCGCAGCGCGCTATTTTCCCTGCGCCTTTGTCGGGTTCCTGTCGCTGTTCGTGATCGGCGGCGGCGCGGCCTTTCTCTTTCTTCCCGGCGCCGAACTGTTCGGGATCATCTTCGCCGGCATTCCATTGCTGATGATGATCGCCGCACTCCTCGCCTTTCGCTCGCAACGACCCGCCAGCGAGGACCTGGCCGAAATTCTGGCCTTCCTCGACCGCGAAATCGGCGCCCGCCCCGTCACGGAACGGTAAGTCCCCGCCACGGCCTTGCGTTTCCCCGCCGTTCCGGCACATTGCTTCGCATACGAAGCAGACAGGGGACGCATGATGGACTTCCGTGAGCTTGACCGACTGAACCGCCGCGACATGCTGCGCGGTACCGCGATGCTGGGGGCGGGCGCAGCGCTCATGCAGCCGCTTCCGCTCTGGGCGCAGTCGGGAACGATGACCGATATCCGCAAAGCCGCCGAGGCGGGCAAGGCGGCATCGATCAAGCGCATCCGCGACTGGATCGCCCTCCCCTCTATCGCCGCCGAAAACCGCAGCATGACCGAGGGCGCGGCCTATATGGCCGAGCTCGCGAAGGACGCGGGCTTCACGAACGTCGAGATCGTCCCCACCGACGGCCATCCCGGCGTATTTGGCACGATCGACGTCGGCGCCCCGCGCACGCTCGGCATCTATTTCATGTACGACGTGAAACAGTTCGACCCCGCCGAATGGTCGTCGCCGCCGCTCGAAGGCAAGATGGTCGAGCGCCCCGGCTTCGGGCAGGCGATCATGGGCCGCGGTGCGGTGAACCAGAAGGGCCCGGAGGCAACCTTCCTCGCCGCGCTCCACGCGATCCGCGCCGCCGGACGCAAGCTGCCGGTGAACATCGTCCTCGTCTGCGAGGGCGAAGAAGAGATCGGCTCGCCGCACTTCCGCCAGATCGCGACCAAGCCCAACATCCTCGCCGCCTTGAAGAAATGCGAGGGCATCTTCATCCCCTTCGCCTCGCAAGGCAAGACCGGCAACGTCACGGTCAACCTGGGATCGAAGGGGATCATCGAACTCGAGCTGATCGCGAGCGGCGAGAAATGGGGCCGCGGCCCGAAAGGCGACGTGCATTCGAGCCTGAAGGCCATGGTGGACTCGCCCGCATGGCGGCTCGTGCAGGCGCTCCAGACGCTCGTCACCGAGGGCGGCAACAAGCCCGCGATCGAGGGCTGGTTCGAAAATGTCCGTCCGCTCACCGAGCGCGAGAAAACGCTGATCCGCGAAGCCGCAAAGGCGGGCGACGAAGCGCAGCAGAAGGCGGCGCTCGGCGTCACCCACTGGATCGACAATCTGTCGTACGACGACGCGCTGATCCGCCTCGCGCAGGAACCGACGGTCAATATCGAGGGACTTGTTGCGGGCTACACCGGCCCCGGCGGCAAGACGATCCTGCCCGGCAAGGCCGTCGCCAAGCTCGACCTGCGCCTCGTCCCCAACCAGACGCGCGCCGAGGCAGAAAAGAAGCTGCGCGCGCATCTCGACAAGCATGGCTTCACCGACGTCGAGGTCAATGTGTCGGGCGGTTACGACCCGACCGAGGTCGCCGAGGACAGCCGCCTCGTCCGCAGCGAACTCGCGACCTACAAGAAACTCGGCGTGACGACGAGCCTCAATCCGCGCATGGCCGGAAGCTGGCCGGGCTCGACCTTCACGTCGCCGCCGGTGTCGATCCCCGCCGCGCATTTCGGCATCGGCCACGGATCGGGCGCGCACGCCCCCGACGAATATTTCCTGATCGATTCGACCAACCCGAAAGTCGCGGGGCTCGTCGATGCGACGATGGGTTTTGCCGAATTCCTCTACGTGCTGGCGGCGATCAAATAGGGCGCCGCAGATGAGTGACCTCAACGGCGTCGCGCACGTCATCCTGACCGCGGGCGACTTTGCGCGCTCGACGGCCTTCTGGCGCGACATGATCCGCTATCTGGGTCTCAAGACCGTGCTCGACAGCGAATATATGCTCTATGGCGTCGGCGGCCGCACCGCGATCGGCATCCGCACCGGCAGCCCGGAAAATTCCGGCAAGCGGTTCGATCAAGGCGCACCCGGGCTGCACCACGCCTGTTTCCGGATGCGCGACCGCGCCGCGGTCGATGCCGTCGGCGCTTTCCTGACCGGCCGCGACGATATCCATATCGTCCATGCGCCGCAGGAAGAGCCGTGGGCGCCCGGCTATTATTCGATCCTGTTCGAGGACCCCGACGGCATCCGCATCGAATTCAACCATGTCCCCGGTGTCGGCCTGCTCGCCGACGGACAGGAAATCGGGAGCGCCGGGGCGTTCGACGGGAGCTGATTTGATCCTCCCTGTCGCGAAGCGATGGGGAGGGAGACCGCGCCCGGAGAGCGTGGTGGAGGGGCTGCAGCGTCAGCGCCATTGGCCCCTCCGTCAGCGCTTCGCGCTGCCACCTCCCCATGCCTGCGGCACAGGGAGGACCAGTTTCTAGAAGCCGTACACCAAAGTGAAGCGCGTCTGCGTGTCGACTTTTTCGATCCCCGGCGGTGGGCTCGTGTCGATCTGCGCCGAATAGGCGATGCGCGCCGACAGCGCGCCGGTCAGCTTCGCGTTAAGCGCGGTCTGCGAGCTGGTCGAGCTATTGGCCTCGCCGATGATCGTCGAGGCGACCTGCGTCAGCCGCAGCGTCGGCGACAATTGCCAGCCGAAATCGAGACCCGCCAGCGCCGTCATTTCGGTGTCCTCGCCGCCGTTCACGAAATCGGTCTGGCGAAACGCCGGCCCGCCCTTCAGGCTGAGCGTCATCTTCTTGCTGTCGACGACCTTGTAGCCGAGCCCGCCCGACAGGCTCCAGCGCGTGTCGTACCCGAGGATCCGGTCATGCTCCCATCGGCCCAGACCATAGGCAAAGGCACGGTCGTTGACCCTGTATTGCGGCTCCAGCTCGGCCAGATAGCGTTCGACCGACGTCTTGCCATTGGTGCGCTGGTAATCGGCCTGCGCGCGGAACTTGTGCGTCCAGTCGATCCCCTTGCGCGCGAGCGCAACGCCGGCGCTGAGCCCCACGGAAGTGGTATTGCCGCTACTCTGCGACGCGCCGATCTGTCCCTCGCCTTTCCAGTTTTGCCAGAATCGCGCCGCCGCCAGCTTTGCGCGCTCGGCCGCCGCCGCCTCGTCGCGAAGCCGCTGGCGTTCGGCGCGATAAGCGACGACCCGCGCCTCGATTTCGGCCGCATTGTCGAGCCTGCTGTCCTTCGCAAGTTTGGCCACCGCCTCGACATCGGTATCCTTGCCGCTCGCAATCGCCGCCGCGAGCATGTCGCCCACCGGATCGGGCAGCGCGTCGGGCGGATGCCCGCTCCGATAATAAGCGAGGAGCGCATCGATCTCGCCGATATTGTCCGGATTCGTCCGCCGGGCGACCTTGGCCACGGCTTCGACATCGTCATTGTTGCCACTGGCGAAGGCGGCGTCGATCATCGCGCGCACCGCATCGGGCAGGATGGGGTCGGGCTCCATCAATGCCGTGGGAACCGGATTGGCGAGCACCGGATCGACAAGCACAGGGTTCGGCTGTGGCGGGTCCACCGGTTCCTGCGACGCGTGCGCCATCGGTACGGCAAGGACAAGCGGCAGGCAAAGCGCGGCCAGGCGGGGGAGAGCTGTCACCGAAGACGTCCTTCTCTGGGGGCAGAAGCCGGGTTCGTTCGATCGGTTGCGCGGGGCCGGTGCGCGTCCGATGCGCCCCTATAGACCGAAAGTCGCTGGCATTTCCACCCTGCGTCCTCCATTTGCAAACCTATGGTTATAGCGCTCATTGCCATTTTCTGCGCCGGCGTCGGCAATTTCGCGATGCACCGTGCCTTTGTGGAGAGCGACGATCCGCTGATCCGGCAGATGGTCCAGCCGCTCGCCGACAAGCTCGGACCGAACATCACCTATGTGTTTGAATTCCTGCTGCTCGTCGGCGCGATGGCGATCGCGACGCGCAACTGGTTTACCGCGTTGATGCTCTATGGCCTCTACACCATCTTCAACGCGATGGCGTTCAGCTGGATCATGCAAAGACCGCGATAAGCCGCGGCCTACCAGGCCGGGCCGGCGATCGACAGGCCCTGCGCCTTGAGCTGGTCGAGCACGCCGCTCCTTTCGGCAAGAATGCGCAAGGGGACCACCGCCAGCGTCACGCCGGGCTGCGCCGTAGCCTCGCGGATCGCGCCGACCCACGTCTGGCGCAGCTCGGGGCCGAAACTGTCGTTCGTCCATGGCCAGCAGCGCCCGAGCGCTTCTTCGAGCGGGCTCGCCATCACCGCGGGCACGTCGAATTCGGTCCACGCGCGGCCGCGCTCGATCACGATGTCGCCGTCCGCCTCGGTCGCCGCCATCGCGGCTTCGAGGCACGGAATATGCGTTTCGGGCGCCGCGGCGAACAGATTGTCGAGCATATCCTCGCCGCGCACCTCGCCGACGGGCTGCGTCGGGATTTTCGACTGCCGCGCCGCCTTGCGCACGACGTCGGAGGCATCGTCGGCGGTGTCCTTGTTGAACGACAGCCGTTTCGAGAGCAGGTCGAACGCCGTCATCAGGAAATTCCCGCGCGCATAATCCTGTCCGAAACGCGTTTCGAGCGCGCGGAGCCGCTGCATCTGGGCGGCCGTCAGATAGTCGGCGGCGACGCGCCCTTTCGGCAATTTGGTGAGCCCGCCGCCCTTGAAGATCAGCCGCAAGATGTCGCCCGGCGACACCTTCGCCTTCGTGCCGAGGATGACGCGCTGTGCGCGGTCGGTTGCGCCTTCGAGCCGCTCGGGGCGCCAGGGCGTCGCCTTCGGGACTCCGGCAATCTCGCCGACAAGGATGACGACGCCGGTGCGCGTCTCGATCGTCCACATCGGCGCACCCGAGCGCCGCGCGGTGACGACAATTTCGTCATTTGCCTGATCGGTGGTCGTCGGCTCGCTCGCCGAAGCGGGGACCGCCGCCGTCAGAATCGCGACGCTCAACAAGAACCCGGACGCGCGCATCAGGCGACGCCGTGATACCACCACACCCCGTCGCGATCCTCGCGCTGCACCCGGCCTTCGACTTCGAGCCGTTTCAGATGCGCGAGCGCCTCGCCCGTCGCGAGTCCCTGGTTGTGCTCGCCGATCGGGCGGTTGAAGAGCAACGGGAAGCTGTCGACCGCGCGCATCGGCGCCTTCGCGGCGGCTTCAGCAAGATTGTAGAGCCGCATCCGGTGCTCGTCGCGCAGCGCCATCAGGCGCACGTGCAGCCCTTTGAACGGCTCGCCATGCGCGGGGCAGGTGACAACGTCGGCGGGCACGGTGGCGAGCAATTTGTCGATCGACGCGAGCCATTCGCCCAGCGGATCGGCGTCGGGTTCGGTGATGTTGACCGAGACGTTCGAACTGATCCGCGGCAGCACCTGATCGCCCGACACCAGCACGCCCTCTTTTTCGTTCCACAGGCACGCATGTTCGGGGCTGTGCCCCGACCCGGTGACGACGCGCCACTGGTGCGCACCCATGTCGAGCCGGTCGCCGTCCTCGATCCGCACATAGGAACGCGGCAGCGTGAAGATCATGCGCTGGAACATGTTCCAGCCGCGCGAGCGCTGCGCCTCGATCGCCGCCTCGTCCCAGCCCGCGGCGCGCGACTGCGTCAGCACTTCATCGGGGGCACTATCGGAAGAATCGGCGACGATCGCGCGCGCGGTCAGCATCTCGCCGCGCGTCATCCACAGCTTGACGTCCTGCTTCTTCGCGATCCAGCCGGCGAGGCCGATATGATCGGGGTGGAGATGCGTACCGATGACGCGCGTGATGCGCCTGTCCTTGAGCGCCCCCGCGTAAAGCGCCTTCCACGCGTCGGAACACATGGTGAGGCAGATGCCGGTGTCGACCACTGCCACGCCATCCGCGTCGTCGAGCAGCCAGCTGTTGATATGGCCGAGCGACCCCGGCATCGGGATGCGCGCCCAGCTGATGCCGTTCGCGATGCGGATCGTCTCGCCCGGTCCCGGCGCCGCCTCGCCCCACGGATAGGTCAGCCCCGCATGGCTCGTCGCGGTAAAGCTGTCGTCCTGCGTCAACGAAGCGTCCGGCGAGCCGCTGGCCGCCGGAATATTGTCCTCATCCGCCCCCGCCATGCCTCAGGCTTCGCCGTCGGCTTCGGCTTCCTCGGCGGCGCGCGCTTCGTTCGCCGCGGTGCGCTCGGCGCGCAGCTCTTCGAGCAGCGCCTCGCGGTCGCCTTCGAAACGGCTGTCTTCGGGAGCCTTGATGCCGGCCTTCTTCGCCGCCTTGGCGACGAGCGCGTCGAGTTCGCGCTGCGAACAGAGGCCGAGCGTCACCGGATCCTTCGGAACGATGTTCGCGCTGTTCCAGTGGCTCCGGTCGCGGATCGCACCGATCGTGTTGCGCGTCGTGCCGATCAGCTTGCCGATCGCGCCGTCCGACACCTCGGGGTGGTTCTTGAGGATCCACGCGATGCCGTCGGGCTTGTCCTGGCGCTTGCTGACCGGGGTGTAGCGCGGGCCGCGGGTGCGGCGAATCGTGTCCTGCGCCTGCACGCTCATCTTGAGCTTGTAGTTCGGGTCCTTCTGACCCTTTTCGATCTCTTCCATCGACAGCTCGTGGGCGCGGACGGGGTCGCGGCCGGTATATTTGGTCGCGGCGGTCTCGTCGGCGATCGCCTGTACTTCGAGGATGTGGATGCCGCAATATTCGGCGATCTGGGCAAAGGTCAGGCCGGTGTTGTCGACCAGCCAGGCGGCGGTCGCGTGCGGCATCAACGGGGTGGCGTCGGCAGTGGCCATGACGAAAAGTCTCCAGGCAGAAATAATAAGGGCCGCCCCTCGCGGGGCGGCCATTCGGCGGTTGATGTAGACCTGTTTGGCGGGCGGGGCAAGTGCGGGGATCGCGCGAATCTCAGGGCGCCCCGGATTTGCGAAGGGATGGCATGTCGGAGCGCCATCGTCTTTTCTCGAACCTCCGAACATTCTCATGATCCTTGATACTCGACAGATAGGATTCGAGCAGCAACAACTCCTCATCGTCGATCGCACCCTCATACGGCCGCGGATAGATCGCATTGCCGTAGTTGCGCAGGCATTTCTCCGGCGTGTCGTCGACGATAAGAACGCGCTCGATGTTCCAGCCTGCGCGCCGCACCTTGGTCAGTGGTTTCAGATAATGCGTATGGTCCCACGGATCGATCATATATCCGCTCTCGTCCTGATAGACGCGGCGCAAGGTCGCTCGGCTGCGTCCCCAGACGAACTGCAGGAGCGACGGATCGGGAAATATGGAGTCGACCACGGCGCGGACATAGTCGTCGGACGCCGAGGACCATATCGCCACATCGAAGTGGCTTAGCGCTTGCGCGAGAAAGTAATCAAGGTGCGGCCTACGATAGACGTGATAGCCATAGATCACAAAATCCGGCGGTCGCTCCAATGGCGTCTCGCGCGCGTGAATCAGCGTTTCGTCGAGGTCGAGGATTAGCAAAATCCGGTTGGTCACCCGCTTGGCGCGTCGAGCCATATCGCGCCCCTACGCCGCCATCGCCATCGCCATAAAACCCGGCGCAGCCTCGACCCGCGCAAGCCAGCGCTGCACCGCCGGATAGTCTGCAAGCGCGAACAGCCCGCTGTCCTCGGCGACGTGCGTATAGGCATAAAGCGCGATGTCGGCGAGCGAGAGGCTCTGCCCTGCAAGCCAGTCGTGCGCCGCGAGATGATCGTCCATCAAGGTGAGCGCCGCGGCGCCCGCGGCCTGTTTCAGCGGGATCTGCACCCGCTGCGCCTCGCCGAGATTCTCCTCGCCGACCCATTTCATCCAGAAGCGCAAGGTCGCGACATTGGGTTCATGATTATATTGTTCGAAGAACATCCAGCCCAGCATGTCGGCGCGCTCGAACCGGTCGTGCGGGATCAGGTGGGTGCCATCGGCGAGCCAGAAGCAGGCCGCGTTGCTTTCGGGCAGGAAGCGGTCGCCGATCTGCAATACCGGGATGCGTCCGTTGGCGTTGACCTCCGCCAGGAAGGCGGCGGTGCGCGTCTCGCCCCGCATGATGTCATATTCGCGCCGCTCGATCGGACGATCGAGCAACGCCGCGGCCGGGCGGATCTTGTAGCAATTGCCACTGGCCGCATATTCGTGAAGGATCGGCCGGTCATTCATTGTACCCTCCCCTTTCAGGTCGCGCTGTCGCCGGGCCGCGCCGGTATCTGGATCAGGTTGACGAAGGACATCGCGATCTCGCCCCGCTGGTTGGTGACGGTCATCCGCATGGTCAGCACCCCGCGGTCGGGCTTGCTGTCGGACCGGCGGATATCGATGATTTCGCGCCGGATCGACAGCCGGTCGCCCGGCCGCACCGCGCTCCGCCACTGAAGATCGTCGACCTTGAGACCGAGCAGCGGCGTGTCGCCGAACGGCGCCGCATCGACAAATTCGCGCATCACGACCGACGCGACATGCCAGCCGCTGGCGATCAGCCCGCCGAAACGCCCCTTCGCCGCCGCTTCGGCATCGACGTGCATCGGCTGCGGATCATATTCGCGCGCGAAGCGGACAATGTCCGCCTCGGTCATCTCGATCGGACCGCCGGTCCAGACCTGCCCGATTTCGAGGTCTTCGAGAAAAAGCGAACGACCAGCCATAACCACCTTTCCGGAAACGAACGCCGCTGCGTTCGTCGTCGCCGGTGCTGACCGCCGCCGTCTTTGTCAACCGCCGGGCGGTCTCACCCGACCGTCAGCACGATCTTCCCGACATGCTCGCCCGCCTGCATCCGCGCGTGCGCGGCGCTCGCGTCAGCGAGCGGGAAGCTCTGGTCCATCGCAGGCTTCCACCCGCCCTCGCCGAGCCGCGGCCACAGCGTGCGGTGGATCTCGTCGGCGAGCAGCGCCTTGAAATCCGCGTTGCGCGCGCGGAGCGTCGAGCCGGTCAGCGTCAGGCGGCGGCGCATCACGTCGGCGATGTCGATCTCGGCCTTCATCCCGCGCTGGAACGCGATGCTGACGTGGCGCCCGTCCTCGGCGAGACAGGCGAGGTTGCGCGGCAGGTAATCGCCCCCGACCATGTCGAGCACGACGTCGACGCCCCTACCCCCGGTAAAGCCCTTCACCGCCTCGACATAATCCTCGCTCGAATAATCGATGGCAAGGTTCGCACCGAGCGCGGTCGCCGCGGCGCATTTACCGGCGCTGCCGCACGTCACGATGATCTGGATGTCGAACAATTTGCACAGACCGATCGCGGTCGTCCCGATACCGCTGGTGCCGCCATGGACCAGCACGGTCTCGCCGTCGCGCACATAGCCGCGCTCGAACAGGTTATGCCACACGGTAAAGACGGTTTCGGGCAGCGCCGCGGCTTCGGCCATCGAAAAGCCCTTCGGCACCGGCAGGCAGCTCCCGGCCGGCGCGACGCAATATTCGGCATAGCCCCCGCCCGCGACGAGCGCGCACACCGCCTGCCCCAGATGTTCGGGATCGCCCCCCGGGCCGACCGCGACGATCGTCCCCGCGATCTCCAGCCCCGGGAGGTCCGAAGCGCCCGGCGGCGGCGGGTAATAGCCCATGCGTTGCAGCACGTCGGGGCGGTTGACCCCTGCGGCCGCGACGCGGATCAGCACCTCGTCCGGGCCGGGCTGCGGCACCGGTCGTTCGACGGGTTGCAGCACCTCGGGGCCGCCGGGCGCACTGATGGCGACGGCGGTCATGCTCGACGGCAAGCTGGTCACGCTAAATTCCCCCACTTTTCAAAAGGTCCCACATCCCTCGGGGCGCATTATTGACAGTCGGGCGGCGCCGGTCAACAGTCGCGCGCCTTTTCGGCCGCAGGGACCAGCGAGAGAGAGGATGCGCCATGGACGATGACGACCTTCCCCGCCGCCGCGACGACGTGCTAGCGGCCCTGATCAAGCAACCGCTCGATCCGCTGTCGGTCGACGAACTCGACGACCGCATCGCGGCGCTGGAAGGCGAGATTGCGCGCATCAAGGTGCATCGCAGCGCCGCGACGAGCCAGAAAGCCGCAGCCGAGGCACTCTTCAGGAAGGGGTGAATTCCACCTCGAAGATCGCCGACGCCCCCATGAAGGAGCGCCGGCGCCTTCGCCCCTACGCGACCTCGGCGTAGCGGAGCAGGTCGATCATCCGGAAATCGTCGCCCTTTTTCGACGCGTCGACCGTCGGCAGGAAGGGCTGCCATTCGGGATCCTGCGAGAGGTACGATCCCTTGTCGCCCTGCAATAGCCCAAGGAAGACCTCGGTAACGATCCGCGCGCCGACCGGCCCCAGCCGCTCGCCATTCTGCGTCACCTGTGCCTCGCGCAGGATATAGAACCACAGCGGCGTGCGGTCGTCGAAGCCGTGCGGCTTGAGATCGGCGAGGTCGCCCTTCGACAATTCAGGCAGCTTCATCGCGCGCGCCACCCGCTGCCCCGACGGCAGCGAGAAGGTCAGGTGGCGCAGCAAATTACGCTGCGCGAGCGAGGCGGGGTTCGTCTTGGGGTCGGGGTTCGGCACGACCGATCCGGGCAGGCGGAACAGCGACGTCGACAGCGTCGTGTCGATCTTCTTGTTCGGCTTCACATTGCCGTCGCTGAAATCGAAGAAGGTCGGCCAGTCGATGAAGCGCCGCGGCGCGCGGCAACCGCCCGACAGATCGTCGGGATCGTTCGGATCCGACGGCGTCGGGGTGAAGATCATCGCGAAGAAGGGATTACCCCCGTTGCCGGTGAAATTCGCGCGGTACGACGGGCGCACCTGGCTGTGCCCGAAACGATAGGCCGCGACCGAAAATTCGACCGGGATATAAGGCTCGTTCTGCCAGCTGTAATATTTGCGGCCGTTGGTCAGCACATCGTCGACCACCGCGTCGCCGCACGTCTTGCGCAGGAATTCATGGACGATGATCCACTGATAATGCCAGCGCACGATCCGCTGCGCCTCGGCGAAAATCTCGTCCGATCCGGTCAGCTTGATCTTGGTCTTCACATATTCGACCACCTGATTGTGAAACTTCAGGAAAGCGACCTGAAGCTGGCTGATGATCAGATTCTCGTCGTCGCGCGGATCGCCGATCAGCGCGACCTTCTGGCTGTTGCGCGGCACGTCGAACTTGTTCGCGGTGCCCGTGGGTTCGAGCAGGAACTTGCCGCCCTTGCCGCCTCCCGTGTCATAGAGATGCGGGCTGCCGCCCGGTCCCGCGCCATAAACATTGTCGAGGCCGAGGCTGGGGGTACGGAAATTGGCGATCTGTTCGGGATCGACCTGCCGTTCGAGGCTCGACGTGGGATCGAAGGTCATGTCGTGATCGAGGAACTGGCCGAGAAAGGTGAACCCCGCGGTCAGCGTCGGATTGTCGCTGTTCTTTGCCGACAGCGCCGGGTTGGTGATCAGCTCGGCGGGGGTCTTGGTCAGATTGTCCTTGGCATCCATGATGCCCCCGACCTTGCCGATCTCGATCAGCGCGGCGCGGACATCGGGGGTGTCGGCGGCAAAGGGCGGCAGTTCGCCGAACATGCGGCCAAAGCGGCCGGCGTCGGAATATTTGGAGCGCGGCGGAACGATGTCGCGCGGATATACGCCGTGACGAGGCATGGCAGTCTCTCCTGTGGTTTACGGGATTGTCGGGACGATCCACCCACCCAAGAGAGCTGGCATCCGCTGTTCTAGGCGCGAACCTGCAGCAAGGTTTGCGCCGATCCGGGCGCCGCCCCAAGATTTTAGGTGGTTAATTCGCGATTAGCGTGCCGGGTCGCGGCGAAATCGCGACGGGGCGAGCCTATTCGGCTTCGGTGCTGAGGCCGAGCTCGGGAATGCCGATCGAGCGCCGCCCGCCGAAATCGGCGCGCACGACGATCACGCCCTGCTTTTCCATATATTCGACGAGGCGGCGGATGCGCCCCGGCGAGCGGCTGCCATAGGCGCGGCCGAGGATGTCGTCGTCGGGACAGGGCTCGCCGTCCATCGCGGCGCGCGCGATCTGGAGGAAGGGCGCGAACATGTCGTGCGGCAGGCGGTCGGCGACGGCGAGCATCTCGCGCCAGCGTGGTTCGGCCGGGTCGAACACCCCGCCCTTGGCGAGCGCGAAGCGGCGGCGGAAGGCGGCGAGGTCGAGCGGCACCTTCTTCAGCTTCTGCATCCGGCAGCGCACCGAAAAATCCTGATAGAGGAAGGATTCGGGCTGGAAGGCGCAATCGGGGTCGGAGAGCATCTCCTGCAGCGTCTCGATCACCACCGCGTCACTCTGTTCGGCTTCCTCGACCGCTTCGAGGATATCGAGCACCGGCGGCGCATCGGCATCCTCATGCAGCGGCTCGCTCGCGGCGATCCGCTCGAGCACTTCGCTGGCAGCGACCGGCTCAGGTTCGGGCGCAAAGAAGCGGGGCTGCGCCGGTGCTTCCAGTTCGGTGAAGAGCATCGAGCGCATATCCTCGCCGCCCGCTTCGGGCAGCGGCATCAGGCCATGCGTCCCCATCCGCGTCGAGGTCTGGGTCGCGCCGATCCGCACCGCGATCGGCCGCCGCGAGATCGCGGGGCCAAGCCCGAGGAAATGCCCGCGCTCGAGGTCGCGGATCGCCTCGGCCTGCCGCCGCTCCATGCCGAGCAGGTCGGCGGCGCGCGCCATGTCGATATCCAGGAACGTGCGCCCCATCAGGAAATTGCTCGCCTCGGCGGCGACATTCTTGGCGAGCTTGGCGAGCCGCTGCGTCGCGATCGCGCCGGCAAGGCCGCGCTTGCGCCCGCGGCACATCAAATTGGTCATCGCGCTGAGGCTCGCGCGGCGGACATTGTCGGCGACGTCGCCCGCGACGCTCGGCGCGAACATCTGCGCCTCGTCGACCACCACGAGCGCCGGAAACCAGTGCTCGCGCGGCGCATCGAACAGCGCGTTCAGGAACGCCGCGGCGCAGGTCATCTGCGCCTCGATATCGAGCGATTCGAGGCTGAGGATGATCGACGCGCGATGTTCGCGGATGCGCGCGCCCATCGCCGCGATTTCGCGCTCGTTATAATCGCCGCCGTTGATCACGACATGGCTGTACGCATCGGCGAGCGTGACGAAATCGCCCTCGGGATCGATCACGATCTGCTGTACCAGTTCGGCGCTTTCCTCGAGGATGCGGCGGAGGAGATGCGACTTTCCCGACCCCGAATTGCCCTGCACGAGAAGGCGCGTCGCGAGCAGTTCCTGCACGTCGATGCGCACGCCCTGCCCCGCGGTGTCGGTCCCGATGTCGATGCTGGTCTTCATGCTTGTCTCACTGGCGCCGCCCTATCGGGGCGCTTGGCCAAAGACAACCGGGCGAGCTTTCGGATCGCCCGATTTTGGTAGAGCACCGTGCAACCTGTCCAAACCGTTCGCCCTGAGCTTGTCGAAGGGCTGTTCTTTCCTTTGGCACCGCAAGAAGAAGCACAGTGCTTCGACAAGCTCAGCACGAACGGAGTCAGGGGATGCGATCAGCGGGGATGGCTTGCCAATCGAGCAAAACGCGCCAAAGACCCGTCCATGGATTTCGACGACCAGCTCCGCCGTTATTTCGGCACCGCCGACATCGCGGCGATCCACCCCGAGGCGCACGCCGCGGGCACCGAACGCATGCGCGTCGACTTCGGCCTCGAAACCAACCCCGGCCGCCGCTTCGCGCTGTGGGCGCTGATGCACATGCTCGGCGTCGCGCCGGACCTCGATGTGGCGTTCAAGGATGAGGGCGAGCGCAACACGGCGCGCGACTTCATGGATATGGTCGACCGGGCCGGATCGGATCAGGAATGAACGACGATCAACCCCATTTTCGGCTGAACCCCGGGGCATATGGCCGCTCTTTGGAACCATCGACCGACCCATGCGACGCATGCCGCCGACCCTGCGTGTGGAAATATGCCGGAAGCTTGTATTCGACAAAGGATCCGACAATATGCGCTCGCTGCATCGCCGACGGCAGCGTCGCCAAACTCCTGAAGGGCGAACGCTTCAGTTTTCACGACATCGAGATCGATGACGCGGCCCCCGCGCTGGAAATCGAACTTCTTCAGCGCACGCCCGGCGTATCGTGCTTCAACCCGTTCGAATGGCCGGTGCTCGATACCAAACCGCTGGCCTTTATCGGATATGGCGAGGATGAGGTCATTCTGACGGATCGCGCCGCGCAAGATGCCATCAAGGCCGCGTTCGAAGAACTGGAATGGGAGTATGAGCCCGGCACCCCGACGCCCTATGCGCTTGTTTTCCGGGAAATCGACGGCGATCGGTACAGGGCGGTGATCGATCTGGACTGACGAGTGTGGATCATCGCCTCGCGCGTCTTGCGTCAATTTCATCGATTTGACCGGCCGGGCGCAAGGAGAGGCCGGATCCGCGCGGGCAGCTGGTCGGTCTGCCACTTCCTCTCAAGCTCCGCATCCTCTCCCGCCGCCGCCTTTGCTTTGCGGGCATAGTCGGCCGCATGGGGTGCGTGTGTCGCGACATGCGCCGTCGCGGCCGCATGACCGGCCGCCCTCGCGGCGGCGACCGCGGCCTTGCGAACCCGCTGGCGCGCAGCCGCATGCGCCGCGAAAGCAAAGGCCCGCGCCTCAACCATCTGCAGACGGCCTGCCTGCCAAAGCCGCGCCGCCTCGATCGCCTGCCGTGGCCGCTGGTCGTCGGGACATTCCGCTTCGAAAAGAGCCAGAACCCGCTCGGCGCAATCCGCCGCCCAAAGCGCGAGTTCTTGATGCTCGTCCATCGCCGTAACTCCCGATTCCCGACGCGCTGTTAACCATGTTGCAAGCGCTGTCATCGTAATTTCATATCGCCATCCGCTTTTCCCTTGCGGTGGGGCGGCGGCATCGCCACGTTGCATTTCTAAGGGGGCCGCTCTCCCCGGCCTGGTCCCCGCAAGGAGATGAAGACCATGCCGTCCTTTTCGGAAAGCCTCGAAAAGACACTACATAACGCGCTGAAGGCCGCTTCGGAGCGCCACCACGAATATGCGACGCTCGAGCATCTGCTCTACGCGCTGATCGACGACGATCATGCCGCCGAAGTGATGCGCGCGTGCGGCGTCGCGCTCGACGACCTGCAATCGGCGGTCGTCCATTATCTCGATACCGAACTCGACAGCCTGAAGGTCGAGGGACACAGCGATCCGTCGCCGACGAGCGGTTTCCAGCGCGTCGTCCAGCGCGCGATCCTGCACGTCCAGTCGTCGGGCAAGGATGAGGTGACAGGCGCCAACGTCCTCGTCGCGCTCTTCTCCGAACGCGAAAGCTACGCCGTCTATTTCCTGCAGCAGCAGGACCTGACGCGCCTCGACGCGGTCTCCTACCTCAGCCACGGCGTCGGCAAGGGCGGCAAGCCCTCGCCGCAAGCCGAGCCCGAGGAAAAGGAAGAGGCGAAGGACAAGAGCGAAGGCAAGAACAAGAAGGAAACCGCGCTCGACCAGTTCACCGTCAACCTCAACGAGAAGGCCAAGGTCGGCAAGGTCGACCCGCTGATCGGCCGCACCGCCGAGGTCGACCGCACGATCCAGATCCTCTGCCGCCGGTCGAAGAACAACCCGCTCTATGTCGGCGATCCCGGCGTCGGCAAGACCGCGATCGCGGAAGGGCTCGCGCGCAAGATCATCGAGGGCGACGTGCCCGAGGTGCTGCTGCCCGCGGTGATCTATTCGCTCGACATGGGCGCGCTGCTCGCCGGCACGCGTTACCGCGGCGATTTCGAGGAGCGGCTGAAGCAGGTCGTGACCGAGCTCGAAGGGCTGCCGCACGCGATCCTCTTCATCGACGAAATCCACACCGTCATCGGTGCGGGCGCGACGTCGGGCGGCGCGATGGATGCGTCGAACCTGCTGAAGCCCGCACTGTCGGGCGGCGTCATCCGCTGCATCGGCTCGACGACGTACAAGGAGTTCCGCAATCACTTCGAAAAGGACCGCGCGCTGCTCCGCCGGTTCCAGAAGATCGATGTGATCGAGCCGAGCCTCGAGGATACGAAAAAGATCCTCGCGGGCCTGCGCAGCGCGTTCGAGGCGCATCATCAGGTGCGCTATACGCAGGATGCGATCAACGCCGCGGTCGACCTGTCGGCGCGCTACATCAATGATCGCAAATTGCCCGACAAGGCGATCGACGTGATCGACGAGGTCGGCGCGATGCAGATGCTCGTCGCCCCGTCGAAGCGCAAGAAGACGATCACCGCGAAGGAGATCGAGGCGGTGATCGCGACGATGGCGCGCATTCCGCCCAAGTCGGTCTCGACCGACGACAAGGCGACGCTCGCGAATCTGGAGACCGACCTGAAGCGCGTCGTCTTCGGCCAGAACACCGCGATCGAGGTGCTCTCGTCGGCGATCAAGCTCAGCCGCGCGGGCCTGCGCGATCCCGAGAAGCCGATCGGCAACTATCTGTTCAGCGGCCCGACCGGCGTCGGCAAGACCGAGGTCGCCAAGCAGCTCGCGTCGATCATGGGCATCCCGCTCCAGCGTTTCGACATGTCCGAATATATGGAGCGCCACTCGGTCAGCCGACTGATCGGCGCCCCCCCGGGCTATGTCGGCTACGATCAGGGCGGCCTGCTCACCGATGCGATCGACCAGAACCCGCATTGCGTGCTGCTGCTCGACGAGATCGAAAAGGCGCATCCCGACCTGTTCAACATATTGTTGCAGGTGATGGACCATGGCCGCCTGACCGATCATCACGGCAAGACCGTCGACTTCCGCAACGTCATCCTGATCATGACGACCAATGCGGGGGCGAGCGACATGGCGCGCGAGGGCATCGGCTTCGGCGCGTTCGCCCGCGAGGATGTGCAGGAGGAAGCGGTGAAGAATCTCTTCACCCCCGAATTCCGCAACCGCCTCGATGCGATCGTGCCGTTCGGCTATCTGCCGCCTGAAGTGGTCGCACGCGTCGTCGACAAGTTCATCCTGCAGCTCGAAATGCAGCTCGCCGACCGCAACGTCCACATCCAGCTCGACGATGCGGCACGCGAATGGCTGACCGGCAAGGGCTATGACAAGCTCTATGGCGCGCGCCCGATGGGCCGCCTGATCCAGGAAAAGATCAAGCAGCCGCTCGCCGAGGAACTGCTCTTCGGCAAGCTCGTCCATGGCGGCGAGGTCAAGGTGAAGATGAAGACCGGCGACGATGCCCATGTCGGCAACCCGCTGGCCTTCGAAATCGTCTCGGCCCCGCCCAAGGCGGGCAAGGGCAAACCGAAAGCCGACAAGGCGAAGAAAGCCGCGGAGTAGGCGGCCGAGCAATAAGGCGACGGGGCGGCCATCGGCCGCCCCTCGCTTTTTGAGGCTCCAGCGACTATATCACTCCCCATGTACGACTATGTCTCCGTAACCGCCGGCGATGCGGCGAGCCCCACTCCTGTGCGCGATGGCACGATCAAGCTCCACGACGCGGCGGGCTTCGCCGGGATGCGCAAGGCGGGCCGCCTGTCGGCCGAAATCCTCGACGCGCTCGTCCCCTTCGTCCAGCCGGGGGTGACCACGGCGGCCATCGACGATCTGGTCCGCACGATGATGCTCGACGGCGGCGGCATCCCCGCGACATTGGGTTATCGCGGCTTCACGCATAGCTGCTGCACGAGCATCAACCATGTCGTGTGCCACGGCATCCCCGACGACAAGCCCGTGCGCGAGGGCGATATCGTCAATATCGACGTCACCAGCATCGTCGACGGCTGGCACGGCGACACCAGCCGCATGTATCTGGTGGGCGACGTGCCGATCAAGGCGAAGCGCCTCGTCGAAATCACCTACGAGTGCCTGATGCTCGGCATCGAACAGGCGAAGCCCGGCAACCGCATGGGTGACGTCGCCCACGCAATCCAGACCCACGCCGAGCGCCATCGCTATTCGGTCGTCCGCGATTTCTGCGGCCATGGTCTCGGCCAGATGTTCCACGACGCGCCCGAAGTCGTCCACGCCGGCCGTCCCGGCACCGGCCCCGAACTCCGCCCCGGCATGTTCTTCACGATCGAGCCGATGATCAACACCGGCAAATATGCGGTGAAGATGCTTGCCGACGGCTGGACCGCGGTGACGCGCGACCGCTCGCTGTCGGCGCAGTTCGAGCACAGCATCGGGATCACCGAAACCGGCTGCGAGATTTTCACTGCGAGCCCCAAGGGCCTGAACGCGCCACCCTGGGCCTGACCGGCACACGCTTTGATTGCGGCATCCCGGACCTGATCCGGGATCCAGGACTTCCAATGCATCGCCCGCCTTTGCGGACCCCGGATCAAGTCGAACGAGCCACGTGTCCCGTTCGAGGGTGGCGAGTGTTGGTATGCCCCCTCTCTCGACCCCCCATTTTCCCGCTTGCACCCGTGCGGCTTCGCGCGCAGACTTGACGTTAACGTCAAGATAGGCGTCGAACGGGAGAGCATGGAATGGCGAAACGGGTCTTTACGGCTGCGCTGCTGGGCTGCGCGGCACTGGCAATGGCTTCATGCAACGCATCGAAGAATGACAGCATCTCGGGCGGCGGATCGCTCGACGAAGCCGAAAAGGCCAGCGAGACCCTGCTCCGGACCGGCGGCAACGGCGACGACTGGGGCGGCATCGGCTACAGCTATGACGAACAGCGTTTCAGCCCGCTCACCGACATCAACGAGAAGAATGTCGGGCAGCTCGGCATCGCGTGGACCGCCGATCTCGACGATGCGCGCGGGCAGGAAGCGACGCCGGTCGTCGTCGACGGCGTGCTCTATGTCACCCACGCCTGGTCGAAGGTCAGCGCATGGGACGCCGCGACGGGCAAGGAACTCTGGAAATTCGATCCCAAGGTGCCCGGTGAACGCGCGGTTTCGGCGTGCTGCGACGTCGTCAACCGCGGCGTCGCTGTGTGGGGCGACAAGGTGTTTGTCGGTGCGCTCGACGGCCGGCTGATCGCGCTCGACAAAAAGACCGGCAAGGAGCTGTGGTCGACGCAGACCTTCGACACGTCGAAACCTTACACCATCACCGGCGCGCCGCGCGTCGTGAAGGACATGGTGCTGATCGGCAACGGCGGCGCCGAGTTCGGGGTGCGCGGCTATGTCACCGCCTATGACGCCGACACCGGCAAGGAGCGCTGGCGCTTCTACACCGCCCCCAACCCGACCAAAGCGAAGGACGGCGCGGCCAGCGACGACATTTTTGCGAGCAAGGGCAACGCCACATGGTCGGACAAAGGCGAGTGGCAGACCTCGGGCGGCGGCGGCACCGTGTGGGACGCGATCGTCTACGACAAGGATCTCGACCAGATCTATCTCGGCGTCGGCAACGGCAACCCGTGGAACCATGGCACGCGCTCGAACGGCGTCGGCGACAACTGGTTCCTTTCCTCGGTCGTCGCACTCGACGCCTCGACCGGAAAATATAAGTGGCACTATCAGGAAACCCCGGCGGAGACGTGGGACTATACCGCAACGCAGCCGATCATCCTCGCCGAGCAGGCGGTGAACGGCAAACCGACCAAGGTATTGTACCACGCGCCGAAGAACGGCTTCTTCTTCACCATCGACCGCGCGAACGGCAAGCTGATCGATGCCAAACCCTTCGTCGACGGGATCAACTGGGCGACGGGATATGATCTGGCCACGGGTCGGCCGATCGAAAATCCGGAAGCGCGCTTCTACAAGACCGGCAAGCCCTTCATCGCGGTTCCGGGCGCGCTCGGCGCGCATAACTGGCACCCGATGAGCTACAATCCCAAGACCGGCCTTGTCTACATCCCGGCGCAGCAGATCCCGCAGGGCTATCTTGCCGACATGGACGAACTCGACAAACGCAAGGTGCTGGGGTTCAACGTCGGCACCTCGCTGAACAAGACGATGCTGCCCGACGACAAGGCCGCATTCCGCGCCGCCGTCGCGGCGACGACGGGCCGCCTTGTCGCTTTCGACCCGCGTACCGGGAAGGTCGCATGGGCGGTCGACCATCCCGCCGCGTGGAACGGCGGCACGATGACCACCGCGGGCAACCTCGTTTTCCAGGGTACCAGCCTCGGCCGTTTCCGCGCTTATACCGCCGACACCGGCAAGCAATTGCTCGACCTCGACATGCAGTCGGGGATCGTCAGCGCGCCGTCGACCTTCCGCGTCGGCGGGGTGCAATATGTGGCGTTCATGACGAGCAAGGGCGGCGCGTTCCCGCTTGTTGCCGGGATCGCGGGTGGCGCAACGCGCAAGGTGCCGAACATCCCGCGCCTCGTGGTGCTCAAGATCGGCGGCACCGCACAGCTGCCCGCGCCGCCCGCGACGGCAACGCTTGCATGGAACCCGCCGCCGATGACTGCAAAGCCGGCTGATGTCGCAGCCGGCAAAGCGCACTTCGGCCGTTATTGTCAGGTATGTCACGGCGACAGCGCGATCGGCAACGGCTTCACCCCCGACCTTCGCGTCTCGGGCACGCTCGCCAATGCCGACGCATGGAAGGGCGTCGTGATCGGCGGCGCGCTGAAAGACCGCGGCATGGTGAGCTTTGCAACGGTGCTTACCCCCGCCGATGCCGAGGCGATTCGTGCCTATGTGATCGAGCGATCGAACTGGACCAAGGCCAATCTGGCCGACTCGGCGGCCCCGATGGGGCGCTGACTGCTCATAAATTAGGCAGTCAGAGAACGCCGTTGCCCACCCCTTGGGCAGCGGCGTTCTTTCGTTTCAAATTTCTTACCAAAACCCCGCGATTCGCCAATTGGCACGGCTTTTGATTGGTGCAAGATGGCGGGACACCGCACCGACTCGACGGCGAACCGGGCCAGCCCAGCTGATCCGGCTCGATGCGCAAGGGGCGGCGGCCAGCCCAAAGGGGGACAAGAAGCGTGAAGAAGATTGAGGCGATCATCAAGCCGTTCAAGCTCGACGAAGTG
Source organism: Pseudomonadota bacterium (assembly GCA_020160755.1). Lineage (GTDB taxonomy): Bacteria > Pseudomonadota > Alphaproteobacteria > Sphingomonadales > Sphingomonadaceae > Sphingopyxis. The sequence goes on along the minus strand of JAIUPN010000010.1, from coordinate 151,136 downwards.
AAGGAAGCGCTGCACGAAGTCGGTGTCAGCGGCATCACCGTCACCGAAGCCAAGGGTTTCGGTCGCCAGAAGGGTCATACCGAACTCTATCGCGGCGCCGAATATGTCGTCGACTTCCTGCCCAAGGTGAAGCTCGAAGTCATCGTCGAGGATTCGATGGCCGAACGCGTTGTGGAGGCGATTGCCGCCGCCGCGCAGACCGGCCGGATCGGCGACGGCAAGATCTTCGTCATTCCGGTCGAAACCGCGCTCCGCATTCGCACCGGCGAACGCAACGAGGACGCGCTTTAATCTTTCACGGTTTTTGAAACCCCAACACACCCCGGCACGCCGGACCATTTCGCAAGAAGGAAGCATAGACGATGGCTACGAAGCCCAAGGATATCATCGCGCGGATCAAGGAAAACGACATCGAGTGGGTCGACCTGCGCTTCACCGACCCCAAGGGCAAGTGGCAGCACCTGACCATGGTTGCCTCGATCCTCGGCGAGGACGAGCTCGAAGACGGCCTGATGTTCGACGGTTCGTCGATCGAAGGCTGGAAGGCGATCAACGAGTCGGACATGATCCTGAAGCCCGATCTCGACGCCGTCTATGACGATCCTTTCTCGGCGACCCCGATGCTCGTGATCTTCTGCGACATCGTCGAACCCTCGACCGGCGAAGGCTATGCCCGCGACCCGCGTACGACCGCGAAGCGCGCCGAGGCCTATGTCGCCTCGACCGGCATCGGCGACACCGTCTATGTCGGCCCCGAAGCCGAATTCTTCATGTTCGACGATGTCCGTTTCGAAACCGGCTACAACAAGTCGGGCTTCGAGATCGACGATATCGAGCTGCCGACCAACACCGGCCGCGCTTACGAAGGCGGCAACCTCGCGCACCGTCCGCGCGCCAAGGGCGGTTATTTCCCGGTCGCGCCGGTCGACAGCGCCGTCGATATCCGCGCCGAGATGGTCTCGACGATGCTCGAAATGGGCCTGCCCTGCGACAAGCATCACCACGAAGTCGCGGCCGCGCAGCACGAACTTGGCCTGACTTTCGGTACGCTCACCGAAACCGCCGACCGCATGCAGATCTACAAGTATGTCGTGCACCAGGTCGCGCATGCCTATGGCAAGACCGCGACCTTCATGCCGAAGCCGATCAAGGACGATAACGGCAGCGGCATGCACACCCACATCTCGATCTGGGAAAAGGGCAAGCCGCTCTTCGCCGGCAATGGCTATGCGGGCCTGAGCGACATGTGCCTCTATTTCATCGGCGGTGTCGTCAAGCATGCCAAGGCGCTTAACGCCTTCACCAACCCGACGACGAACAGCTACAAGCGCCTCGTCCCCGGCTTCGAAGCCCCGGTGCTGCTCGCTTACTCGAGCCGCAACCGTTCGGCTTCGTGCCGCATTCCGTACGGCGCGGGCGCCAAGTCGAAGCGCGTCGAGTTCCGCTTCCCCGACGCGATGGCGAACCCCTATCTCTGCTATTCGGCGCTGCTGATGGCGGGCCTCGACGGCATCCAGAACAAGATCCACCCCGGCGACGCGATGGACAAGAATCTGTACGACCTGCCGCCCGAGGAACTGAGTGAAGTCCCGACCGTCTGCGGCTCGCTTCGCGAAGCCCTCGACAGCCTGCTCGCCGACCACGACTTCCTCTTGAAGGGCGACGTGTTCTCGAAGGATCAGATCGAAGCCTATGTCGAACTGAAGTGGGACGAGGTCTATCGTTTCGAGCAGACCCCGAGCCCGGTCGAATTCGACATGTACTACAGCGCCTGATCCGCAGGATCGGCGTTGCCAAGGGAAAGGGCGTCCGGTTCGGGGGAACCGGGCGCCCTTTTTCACATCAGCGCGTCATCATCCCGCGCCGCCCGATCGCGACGAACGCGCCGAGCAGCATCATCGCCGACAGCGTCGTGACGACGTCTATCGGGGTCAGAACCGCACCCCAGCCAAGAAAATCGGCTGCACCCCACAGGGTCAGGAGCACCCAGCTAAGGCAAAAGGCCCAGAAACAGCCTTCGAGACCCAGCTGGTGGTTGAGTTCGTCGAAGTCGTTCCGCCAGCGCCACGACGCGATCGCGCCAGCGGCGAAAACAATCAGCAAGACACACATGGCGACGCCCGCGGGGACAACGCCCGCCGCGAAACCGGGACCACGCGCCAGCGCCAGCAGGACGAGCGCCACGCCGATCGCCGCCATCGTGACGGTCGATCGCATCATGCCACGCCGCTCCTCGCGCAGTTCCTCGGCATCGGCGACATTCAGCAGCTTCGCTCCGGCCCGCGGCGCTGCGAGGCCGAAGCCGACCAGCCCGGCCATCAGCGCATAGACGAGGCCGACCGAGCCCAGCGCCACGCGCGAAGGCCCCATCGCGTCGAGCAGATCCGATCCCGCGGCCGTGAGCACCGCCGCCATGACGCCGCCGCCGGCAAGCGCGCCGACGAACATCTGCATCACCATGCGCTTCCACCTGGCAGGTTTGTCTTCGGTCATGCTGTTCATTCTTCGATCTCCGGCGTCCAATGGTCGACGAACAATTCGCGCACTTCGAGCCCGAACAGGCGGGCCATGCGCAGCGCGAGCGGCAGGCTGGGGTCATATTTGTCGGTTTCGACCGCGTTGATCGTCTGGCGCGACACCCCGAGGCGCCGGGCCAGCTCGCCCTGGCTCCAGCCCGCCCCTTCCCGATATTCGCGAACCCGATTTTCCAACGCCGCCCCTCTCTGTAAAGAACTCTTTACAGCGCCGATACTGAAGTGTCAAACACTCTTTACAGTCTCTCTGTCGAGCGCGCGGCGATTACGCTTTGGTAAGGCGTATCCGCTAGGAGAAAGCCGTCTTTTCCGGGGGGATTTTCGATGTTGCGTATGGTGGTACCGGTCATGGCGTTCCTGCTCGTGACCGGTTGCGGCAAGGTTGCCGAACTCGCAAACCAGACACGGACCGTCGCCGCGCCGCGCGAGCAAGTGTTCGCGAAGATGTTCGGCGACGGCAGCGCTTTCGCCGGCCTGCCGCTCGTCACCAACGGCGGTTCGACGCGGCTGTACGAACTCGTCGCCGAAAAGGGCGATCCCGGATTTGAGCAGCTCGTCCCTAAGGAACGCCCCGATGCCTGGAAGGTGAAGGTCGCCGTCGCGATGGAAATCCCGCGTGAGGCGCACCTGATTTACAGCGTCGATGACGGCGCGCTCGCCACGGGACTGAAATTCACCTTCGAGGATCTGGCGCCCGATCGCACCCGCGTCGCCTTCACGATCGACGAGCTCTCCGGCGATGGCGCGAAGGGGCTCGCGGTCAACCGCTTCGCGCTCCAGAAAGTCGCCCGCGACGCGCTCGACAAGCTCGACGATTTCGAAGAAGTAAAGGAACCCGGCTGACGCGACGGCGCGCGCGCGCCATGTGGTAAACAGGCAGGGTTGCGATGCCGGTCGTGTAATGGCAGTTTGTCCGCGGGGTGGCTCGATCGCGAAAGGCTTTTGCCCATGCGGATGCGCGTCCTAGGAGCCCTCACTCCCCTGCTACTTGCCTCGTGCGGAGGCGGTGGAGGTGGTGGCGGCGGTACACCGCCCGCGGCCAATGCTCCGCCGATCTTCACCTCGTCCCAGACCGCAAGCGTCGCCGAAAACACGACCGCCGCATATCAGGCGACCGCGAGCGACCCCAATGGCAACACATTGACCTTTGCGATCGACGGCGGCGCCGATGCGGCACGCTTCGCGATCACCGCCGCTGGCGCGCTGCGCTTTAACGAAGCGCCGGATTATGACCTGCCCGGCGACGCTGACGGCGACAATGTCTATGCCGTCCAGCTCCGCGTCAGCGACGGGCAGGCCAGCGCGACGCAGGCGGTCAATATCACCGTCACCAACAGCCGCGAGGGCATTGCGGTCGCGCGCGTCGGCACGGGGTTCAGCCAGCCGCTTTACGTTGCACCGATCCCGGGCAGCAGCAGCGTTTACGTCGTCGAGAAAGGCGGCGACGTCTATCGCTTCGACCCCGCGAACGGGAACCGCACCCGCGTCCTCGACATCACCGATATTTCGACGAGCGGCGAGCGCGGGTTGCTGGGTCTTGCCGCCTATCCCGATCATGCGACCTCGCAGCGGCTGCTCGCCGTCGCAACGGCGGCAGACGGCGCGGTGCAGGTACGCCGCTATACGCTCGGCCAGCCGAACAGTTCGACCGTTTACGACACGGTGCTCAGCACGCCGCATCCCGGCGCCGACAACCACAATGGCGGATGGATCGGCTTCGGCCCCGATGGTCTTGTCTATGTGGCGATCGGCGACGGCGGTGGTGGCGGCGATCCGGACAACAACGCGCAGAACACCAATGTCAGGCTCGGCAAGATTCTCCGCCTCTCGGTCGGTGCGAACGGCAGCACCTATGGCCCCGCGCCGGGCAACCCTTTCCTGTCGGGCGGCGGCGACCCCTATGTCTTCGCCTATGGCCTGCGCAACCCGTTCCGCGCCTCCTTTTCGGGCTCGACGCTGATCATCGGCGACGTCGGGCAGAGCGCGGTCGAAGAGGTCGACATGCTGACCACCAGCCAGCCCGGCATCAACTTCGGCTGGCGCTTCCGCGAAGGTACCCAGGCCTTCGCGGGCACCCCGCCCGCCGGCCTTACCAACCCCGTGCTCGAATATCTGCACGGCAGCGGGCCACGACAGGGCCGCACCGTCACTGGCGGCTATGTCTATCGCGGCCCGGTCGCGTCGCTCGCTGGCCAATATGTTTTCGCCGACTTCATTTCGGGCAATATCTGGACCGTTCCATTCTCCAGCCTCGCCGTCGGCCAGACACTTCCCTCCTCACGCTTCGCACGGCGCAACGAGGACTTCGCGCCTGACGCCGGCACGCTCAACCAGATCGCCTCTTTTGGCGAGGACAGCGCGGGCAATCTGTTCCTCGTCAGCCTCGGCGGCGACATTTTCATGGTGCGGCCGGGCTAACCGCTTGCCGGGGCCGGGGCCGCGCGGCACAAGAGCGTTCCAGAGGAGGCCTCCCCCATGAAATCATTGCCATTCGTCGCTCTCATCGCCCTGCAACTCGCGCTCGCACCCTCCGCGCAGGCGAAGCTGTCCAAAGCCGAAAGCGGCATCGCGAAGACAGTTGCGGCCGAGCAGGACCGTTCACTCGCGCTGCTCGAAAAGCTCGTCAACCAGAATAGCGGCTCGCAGAATCTGGAGGGCGTGGAAAAAGTTGGAGCAATGATGCGCGCCGAACTCGAACCGCTCGGTTTCAAGGTCGAATGGAAACCAATGCGCGACACCGGTCGCGCGGGCCACCTGATCGCGACGCACAGCGGCAAAGCCGACACCAAGCGCCTGCTGCTCATCGCGCATCTCGACACCGTGTTCGAACCCGACTCGCCGTTCCAGAAGTTCGTCCGCAAGGGCGATATGGGCGAAGGGCCCGGCGCGGGCGACGACAAGGGCGGCATGGTTGTCATCGTCGCGGCGCTGCGCGCCATGAAGGCGGCGGGCACGCTGAAAGACGCCAATATCGAAATCCACATGACCGGCGACGAGGAAGATTCGGGCAGCCCGATCGAGAAAGCGCGCGCCGACCTGATCGCCGCGGGCAAGCGCAGCGACGTCGCGCTCGATTTCGAGGGCCTCGTGAGAGACAACGGCGCCGACATGGGTTCGGTCGCGCGGCGCTCATCAGACAGCTGGACCGTCACTGCGACGGGCAAGAGCGCGCATAGCTCGGGCATCTTCAGCGCTGCGGCGGGCGACGGCGCGATCTATGAACTGACGCGCATCATCCACCGCTTCCGCACCGAGCTGCCCGAACCCAACCTGACCTTCAACGTCGGGCTGATCGCCGGCGGACAGCAGGCCGATCTCGATGCGGGCGGCATCCGCGCGACGGTGGGTGGCAAGACCAACATCATCGCCCCGATCGCGGTCGCGCGCGGCGACCTTCGCGCGCTGTCGCCCGAACAGATCGAACGGGTGAAGGCGAAAATGGCGGCGATCGTCGCCGAGCACGCCCCCGGAACCGACGCAAAAATCGCCTTCGACCCCGGCGGCTATCCGTCGATGGCACCGACCGACGGCAACCGCGCGCTGCTCGCAAAACTCAACGGCGTGAACCGCGACCTCGGCCTTGCCGAAATGGCGCCGCTCGACCCGCTGAAGCGCGGCGCCGGCGACATCAGCTTCGTCGCCGCCGACGTCGACGGGCTCGCGGGACTCGGGCCGTACAGCACCGGCGACCACGCGCCGGGCGAAGCGGTCGATATTCCGAGCATCAGCCGGCAAGCGACGCGCGCTGCCATCCTGATGTCACGCCTTTCTGCTGAAAAACGCTAACCCGCCAGATTTGGCAGTTGGCTCAACTTGATTCATTCGCCACAGTGATTAGGTAGCAATCCGAGACGGAATTGACCGCCGATGGGAGAAAAATGATGAGCACCGAAACGCACCTCAAACAGAACTACATCGGCGGCCGCTGGGTCGACAGCAAGGGCGGCAAGCTCCACGACGTCATCAACCCTGCGACCGAGGAAGCGGCCTCCACCGTCGTGCTCGGCACTGCTGCCGACGTCGACGATGCCGTCGCTGCGGCAAAGGAAGCCTTCAAGACCTTCTCGCAGACGACGCGCGAGGAACGCCTCGACCTGCTGAACCGCATCGTCGAGGAATATAAGAAGCGCGCGGGCGACCTTGCCAAGTCGATGGCGAGCGAAATGGGCGCACCGGTCAGCTTCGCGGGCACTGCGCAGGTCGGCGCAGGCATCGGCGGCTTCCTCGGCACGATCGCCGCATTGAAGGATTTCAGCTTCACCGAAAAATATGCCGCGGGCGTCATCGCCTATGAACCGATCGGCGTCGTCGGCATGATCACCCCGTGGAACTGGCCGCTGAACCAGATCGCATTGAAGGTCGCCCCCGCACTCGCCGCGGGCAACACGATGGTGCTGAAGCCGTCGGAAGAATGCCCCGGCAATGCCGTGATCTTCGCCGAAATCCTCGAAGCCGCGGGCGTTCCGGCCGGCGTGTTCAACCTCGTGCAGGGTGACGGCCCGACCGTCGGCAACGCGATCAGCGCGCACCCCGGCATCGAAATGGTGAGCTTCACCGGCTCGACCCGCGCGGGCATCCTCGTCGCCAAGGCGGCAGCCGACACCGTCAAGCGCGTCCATCAGGAACTCGGCGGCAAGTCGCCGAACATCGTCCTGCCCGACGCCGATCTCGCCGCGGTGCTGCCGCCGACGGTACAGGGCGTGCTCGTCAACACCGGCCAGAGCTGCATCGCCCCGACGCGCATCCTCGTCCAGAAAGAGCGCGAGGCCGAAGCCGTCGGCGTCATCAAGGCGATGTTCGACGGCACGTCGGTCGGCGATCCGCAGGCCGAGGGCGGCCACATCGGCCCCGTCGTCAACAAGGCGCAGTTCGACAAGATTCAGGGCCTGATCCAGTCGGCGATCGACGAAGGCGCGACGCTCGAGACCGGCGGCACCGGCCTGCCGTCGAACGTCAACCGCGGCTACTACATCAAGCCGACGGTCTTCTCGGGCGTCACCCGCGACATGCGCATCGCCAACGAGGAAATCTTCGGCCCCGTCGCGACGATCATGGCCTATGGCGACCTCGACGAAGCCGTCGATATCGCCAATGACACCGAATATGGCCTGTCGGCTGTCGTCTCGGGCGACCCCGCCAAGGCGGCCGAAATCGCGCCGAAACTGCGCGCCGGCATGGTCGCGGTCAACGCGTGGGGCCCCGGCCCGGGCGCGGCGTTCGGCGGCTACAAGGCGTCGGGCAACGGCCGCGAGGGCGGCGTGTTCGGCCTCAAGGATTTTATGGAAGTGAAGTCGATCAGCGGCATTCCCGCCTGATCGCATCCAAAGCCTGATTGACGTCGGGGGCGTAGCGGTTAAGCGGGCGGCATGACCACCCGCTCACCGCTCGCCCCCGACTCATTTCCGGCCCTCCCCGACATCGCCGGGGTGACGCGCCGCGTCGCGCGCGCGCAGTACAAGACCTGGGATCGCTGCGACCTTACCTATATCGAGCTGGCACCCGGCACGACCGCCGCGGGCGTGTTCACGCGCAATGTCTGCTGCTCGTCCGAAGTCGAGCTCGGTCGCGAACAGGTGAAGGGCGGCATCGCCCGCGCGATGATCGTCAACGCGGGCAACAGCAACGCCTTCACCGGCTATCGCGGCCGCGAGGCCGTTGAACAGATCATGGTGCAGGTCGCTGGCCACCTTGGCTGTGAACCGGCCGAAGTCTTCGTCAGCTCGACCGGCGTCATCGGCGTGCCGCTGCCCAAGGACAAGGCGCGCGCCGGGGTCGAGGCCGCGCTCACCGCCGAGCCCTGCTCGTGGGAAGCCGCCGCCGAAACGATCGGCACCACCGACACCTTCGCCAAGGGTTCGGCCGCAAGCGCCGTGATCGGCGACACGACCGTCCATGTCGCGGGCATCGTCAAAGGATCGGGGATGATTGCGCCCGACATGGCGACGATGCTCGGCTATATCTTCACCGACGCCGCGGTCGCGCCCGCGCTGTTGCAGGAGATGCTGAGCGAAGCGACCGGCGGGACGTTCAACAGCATCACCGTCGACAGCGACACCTCGACCAGCGACACCGTATTGCTCTTCGCGACCGGACAGGCGGGCAACCTCACCCTCGCCACGCGCGACGATCCGGGCGCCGACGCGCTCTACGCCGCGATCCGCGAAGTCGCACTCGACCTCGCGCAACAAGTCGTGCGCGACGGCGAAGGCGCATCGAAATTTATCGAGATACAGGTCACCGGCGCGGTGAGCGATGACAGCGCGAAGCGCGTCGCGCTGGCGATCGCCAATTCGCCGCTGGTGAAGACCGCGATCGCCGGCGAGGACGCCAACTGGGGCCGCGTCGTGATGGCGGTGGGCAAGGCTGGCGAACCCGCCGACCGCGACCGCCTCGCGATCCGCTTCGGCGACCATTGGGTCGCGAAGGACGGACTGCCCGTCGACGGTTATGACGAGGCGCCGGTCGCGGCGCACCTCAAGGGACAGGACATCCGCGTCGGAGCCGACCTCGGTCTCGGCGAAGGCCGCGCGACCGTCTGGACGTGCGACCTCACGCATGGCTACATCAGCATCAACGCCGATTACCGGAGCTAGTGAGTGAACCCCGGCGAAAGCCAGGGCTCACATCGATTACAGCGCGCCTTCGAGCCAGCCCTTGAGCGCGCTCTTCGGCGCCGCGCCGACCTTGGTGTCGGCGATCTCGCCATTCTTGAACAGGATCATCGTCGGAATACCGCGCACCCCATATTTGCTCGGCGCGTCGGGATGATCGTCGATGTTGAGCTTGGCGATAACGACCTTGCCCGCGAGTTCGTCCGAAATCTCTTCGAGCGACGGGCCGATCATCTTGCACGGACCGCACCATTCGGCCCAGAAATCGACGAGCACGGGGGTGTCGCTGTCGAGCACGTCAGCCTGGAAGCTGGCGTCGGTAATGGCTTTGGTACCCATAGTCTGAACTCCTGAAACTCTGTTATCCCCAAACTAGGGCGTCGGCGCGCCCGGCTCAAGGGTCGAACCCGGCAAATTCGCCTTGGTTGCGCGCAAGCCCGGCTTGTGTGCGTCGAGCAGCGCGTCCCCCAGCACGATCAGCCGCGGCGCCGCAGTATAGAGCAACGCCGCCGCGACGAGGTGGCCGGGGAAGATGACGCGCAGCGCGTCGCGGTAGGCCGCCATCTGCCGCAGATAGGCGGGCGCGGCCGCAGCGGCATTTTCGGGCACATGGCGCCCGGTCTTGTAATCGACAACCGTCACCGCATCGTCGGTGACGAGCAACCGGTCGACGATCCCCGCGACGACCGTCCCGTCGACCACCGCCGACAACGGCACTTCGGCAAGGCTACCGGGACCGAAAAGCGCCGCGTGCGCGGGATCGTCGAGCACCGCAAGCACTTCGTCGACCATCGTTCCCCGCGCCGCCTCGTCGAGCGCGGGCGCCTGCGCCGCGAGCCAGCGCAGCGCCGCGGGGCGCCGCCGCTCGGCCGCAACGGGCGGCAACCGCTCGAACAGCGCGTGGAGCAGCAGCCCCCGCTCAACCGCCGCGACGCGTGCGCTGCCCTGCGGCGGCACCGCGACATCATCCTCGCCGAGCGCCGACGGCGCGAGCGGGCGCGGCGGGCGTGCCTCCTCGGGCGCCAGCCGCGTCGCCCATCCGGGCAACTCGAGCGCGGCCGTCGCGACCTTTGCCGCCTTTTCCTTCTTTGCCCACTTGCCGGCGTTGGCGCGGTGGACGCGGCGCTGGCCCCACATCGGCCCGGCATCCTCCCATTCGCTCCCCATGCCCGACAGCACATCGCCGATCGCCGCGTGCCAGCTCGCTTCGGGAATCGTCCGGTCGGGTTTCTTCGTCACCCCGGCGACGATCAGAATTTCCTCGGCGCGTGTCATAGCAACGTAAAAGAGCCGCCAATGCTCCTCCGCCGCAGCCAGTGCCGCCGCGCCATGCGCCTCGGCGAGCTTGCCGTGCCGCTCGTCGGCGGGCACCGCGAACACGGGCAGTTTCTCCCAGCCCGCGACGTCGACGCTGAACGGCCGGTGCCCGATCCCCGCATCGTCGGTCGCGTCGGCGAGAACAACGATCGGCGCCTGCAAGCCTTTCGATCCGTGCACCGTCATCACGCGCACGACATCGCTGCGCGCTTCGGTCTGGCGCTTGATGTCGGCGCCGCTGCTTTCGACCGCGGTCAGGAAACCGAGCAGCGACACCGTCTCGCGCTGTTCAAAGGAGAGCGCCTGATTGAGCAGTTCGTCGATCGGATCGCGCGCCTCGCGACCGAGCCGCGCGGTCAGCTTGCGCCGCCCGTCGATCGGCCCCGACAGGATCGTCTCGAGAAAACGGAACGGCGTCGTAAAGTCGGCCATGCCGAGCAGGTGGCGCAGCGTGGCCATCGTCGCGGCAGGAATATCGGACTCGACCGCGCGCAGATGCTCCCACAACGCGGCGCGGCCACGCTTGTGCGTGCGCGCATATAATTCATCCTGCGTCCAGCCGATCAGCGGCGAGACGAGCAATGACGCGAGGTTGAGGTCATCGAGCGGCTGCACCGCAAAGCGCATCGCCGCGATCAGGTCCTGCACCGCCAGCGGCTGCGTCAGCGCAAAGCGGTCGACCCCCGCGACCGGCACATGCAGCGCCTGCAACCGCGCAACGATCCGCGCCGCAAGATCGCGGCGCCGCCGCACGAGGATCATGATATCGCCCGGCGCGACCGGCCGGCCGTCCTTGCCGTGCGCGATCCAGTCCTGCACCTCGCCCGCAATCGCGCGCGCAAGCCGCATCGAGGCGGGGTCCGACGCGGGCGCGCTCGCGTCGCCGCCCTCCTCGTCGCCACTCTCCTCGACTTCGGCATCGAGCGCCTTGCCGACCGGCAACGGCTGCCACAGTTCGACCTGCCCCGCGTGGGCCTCGCGATACGGCCGGTGCGGCGGCTCCTCGCCGTCGAGCCCCATCGCCTCGGCGCCCCCGGCGGCAAGCCAGGCATCGACCACCGCCAGCACCGCGGGGGTCGAGCGATAGTTGGAAACCAGATCGACCTTCCGGAACGGTTGCCCGCCGATCTCGCCCATCGCGTGGAACATGTCGCGCGCAGTCGCGAACGCCTTGGGCTCGGTCCCCTGGAAACCGAAAATCGCCTGCTTGCGGTCACCGACGGTGAAGAGCGTGCGAATGCGCTCCTCCTTCGCGCCGGCCCCGGCGAAGAATTCTTCGGCCATCGAGAGGACGATGCCCCACTGGCGCATATTCGTGTCCTGCGCCTCGTCGACAAGGATATGGTCGGTGCGCTGGTCGAGCTTGAAGCGCACCCATTCGCCGAAGCTGCTGACGCGCAGCAGCGAGCCCGCAAGCGTGATCAGATCGTCGAAATCGGCGAGCCCGCGTTCGCGTTTCGCGAGCGCATAGCCCTCGGCAAAGCGGCTGCCGAGCCTCCACGCCGCCGCGAGTTCGTCGGCGACGCGCATCGCCGCCGCGGTCGAGAGCAGATGCCGCGCGGCATCGACGATGCGAACGGCGCTGTCGAGGCAGTCGGTCATCTTGCCCTTCTCGCCCGCGAAATCGGCGCGCAGCTCTCCCTTGCCTGTCAGGAAGCAACCGATGAGTTCGCCGAGCATCGCCGCGCGCGCCGACGCATCGGCGATCAGCCAGCCGACCATGATGTCCGAACAGGCGAGCCCGGTCTTCGTCCCCCAGTCGGCGCCGCTCGTTGCGACCGCGCGGATATCGGCCTCGGCGATCGCGCCTGCCGCGAGCGCGTCCACGATCCACGCGTCGGCGTCGCCGCCCGGCAAGTCGAACGCCGCGCGCAGATCATGCGCCGAGGGCGGCAAGGCGGCGCGCGGCCCGCCAAACGCGACGGCGCAGCTCGACAGGAAGGATAGCGCCGCCTCCTGCCCCAGTCGCCGCGACAGCATCGCGGCCGCCTCGCGCAGCACCGCACGCTCGTCATCGCCTTCGAGCAGTTCGCCCAGCACCTGTCGCTGTAACGCCCCCGCCTCATCCTCCTCGATCGGACGAAAACCGGGGAGCAGCTTCGCCTCGAGCGGAAAGCTCGCGAGCAAGGTCTGGCAGAAGCTGTGGATCGTCTGCACCCGGATCGCGCCGCCCGGACTGTCGATCACCGTCGCGAACAGCGACCGCGCGCGCGCCATCAAACCCGGCCGGTCCCACGCCAGCCCCAGCGCGCGCAGGTCAAGCCTGAGGTCGCCATCGTCCATCCGCACCCACGCCGCGAGCCGCTCGTGGATGCGGTGCGCCATCTCGGCCGCGCCCGCCTTGGTGAAGGTGATGCAGAGGATCGCTTCGGGCGAAACGCCGCCGAGCATCAGCCGCAGCACGCGCGCCGACAGAACCTGCGTCTTTCCCGTCCCCGCCGACGCGCCGAGCCACACATGGCTTTCGGGGTCGGCGGCGGCGCCCTGCCGCGGGTCGAGCTCAGCCAGGCGCGGCGCGTTGCTCATGCGCCCTCCTCGCCGCGCCCGAACCATTCGTCGCGGCGCATCAACTGATCGTAATCGCCATAGCCCGCACCTTCGCCCGGAACGAAAGGCGCGTCGCCGAACAGATAGAGTGCCGCGAGTGCCGCCAGCGCGTCGGCGGCATGATCGATCGCCGCTTCGGCGCTCTTGAGGTCGCTGCGCGGTCCATAGGTGTTCGACACCTTGCCCGCGCCGCCCGCGCGGCGGTCGGGCCGCAGGCTCCAATATTCAAGGGCTCCGACCGGCCCCGCCTCGATGTCTTTCATGCCGCCTTCGCGCGCGATCAGTCCGAGCAGGCCGAGCTGGTTGTCGAGCTTGTCGAACGCCGCCTTCGCGCTCGGCGCCCCGCCCGATTTATAGTCGACGATCGCGAGCCGGCCCTCTTCGTCGCGGTCGACCCGGTCGGCCTTGCCGTGCAGCATCACCCCGACGACACCGATCTCACCCTGCGCCTCGACCTCGAGCGGCTTGCGCTCGCCCGCGTCCCACACCCGCGCAGCGGCCCAGCGCAGCGCGGGTTCGATGCGCGGCAGCCAGAAGGCGCGCGCGATGGCGTCGAGCGCGGAGTCATCGCGCAGCGCGCCCAATTCGGCCTCGAACCCGTCGCGCGTCGCGCCGCCGCGCACCCAATCCTCGAACAGTCTGTGCACCCGCGTCCCGCGCCAGCGCGGATCGGGCGCGGCGCTCAGCGGATCGAGCGCCGACAGACCGAGCATCTGGTTGGCGTAAAAGGCGAACGGGTCGCGCGCAAGCCGATCGACCGCGGTGACACTGATCCGCCGCGGGCGATCTTCGGCAGGCGGCTTCGGCGCGGGTTTGCCGACCGGCTGCGCCCCTCCCGCGGGCACGTCGAGCTCGGCCGCGAGCCGCGTCAGCGGGGCTCCGTCCGGCGCGGGGTCGGGCAGATCGCCCGCGAGCGCCGCGAGCCGTAGCCAGAAGCGCGACGCGACCGCCGGATCGCCGCCGCTCCGCTCGGCGCGCGTGACGACGATCTCGCGCGCGGCGAGTGCGCTCGCGAAATCATGCGCCGCCATCCCCTGCTGGCGTTCGGGCGCGGGCAGACCCAGCAACCGCCGGATGCCCGGCGCGAGCCAGGGGTCGGGCTGCGTCGCCGCGGGCCAGCGTCCCTCATCGAGCCCCCCGAGGATCATCAGGTCGGCGCGCTGCAACCGCGCCTCGAGCAGCCCCCAGATGAAAAGCCGCGGATGCCCGCCATAGGGCGGTCGCACGCTCGCTTGCCCGAACAATTGTCCCAGCATGTCGGGAAAATCGGCAGGATCGACCAGCGCCGGACCATCGCCGCGCGCGAGCGCCCACTGGTCGAACAGTTCGGCGAGCATCCGCCCCGCCGGTCCCGCCCAGACCGCCTCGCCGGTCAGCCACTCGACGCCCTCTTGCAGCGCCGACAGCAAAGTCGCGGGCGGCGCCAACCGCGATGCGAAGGGCAAGAGCGCCGCGCCGAGTGCACCCGACACTTCATCCCACCACGGCTGCAATTCCACCGCGCGGCTATGTCCGCGCGCCTTCGGATCGGCGACACGCGCGGCGATGCGCGCGCTGACCCCGTCCCATCCCGGCGTCAGCCCCGGCTCGCGCAGCAGCAGGTCGAGGCGCCGCAACTGGTCTAGCCACAGCGTCCGCCCCTCGCCCTTGCGCACCAGCGGATGCCCGAGCAGCGACACCAGCGCGACCGGATCGAAATCCGCCGCCAGCTTTGCCAGCAGCAACAGCAGCGCGCCCGGCGGGGTGCGCGACAAAGGCTGCCCTGCGCTGTCGTCGACCGAAATCCCCCAGCGCGCGAGCGCCGCAGCGACGCGCTCCGCGAGCCCGCGATCTGGGGTGACAAGCGCCGCGGTGCGCCCCGGCGTTTCGATGGCATGCCGCATCAGCAGCGCGATCCCCTGCGCCTCCTGCCCGTCGTCGGCGAAGACCGCGCCCGAAACCCCCGCGGTCGCCGCCGACAGGTCGCCCGCGGCCTGCCACTGCGCGGTATAATCGGCGGGCGCGAAAAGCAGCGAAACGAACGGCGTGCGCGCCGCGGGGCCGTCGAACGCCGACACCGCATCCCATTCGACCACCTCGTCGCGCGATACGCCCATACGGCCCAGCAGCAGTTTCAGATGATATTGCGGATGCGTCTCCAGCGGCCGCGCGAGGTTTTCGGGGTCGGGGCGCGTCGGTCCCAGCGCGTCCCATTCTTCGTCCGCCATCACCTGATCGACGCCGGGCAGGACCACCATCCCGCGCTCCATGTTCGCGACGGTCCGCAGCAACCGCGCGATCGCAGGCGCCGCGGTCGTGATACCCGCCGCAACGACAAAGCACGCGGGCGGCACGGCACGCCATCCCGCGGTCACGCGATCAAGCAGGCGGTTGCGCCGCTCGGCGCGGTCGATGCCGCCCGTCTTCGCCAGCACGTCGGGCCAATGATCGACGAGCAGCCGGAGCCGGCCCAGCGACGCCTGCCAGTGCCCTGCAAAGGCACCGAGGTCGAGATCGACGAGGTCGGCGACCTTCACCTCTTCATAGCGAAGCTGGTCGATCACGCGCGCCAGCCCGTCGGCGAGCTGGAACGCCGCCGCTCCCGAAATCACGGCCTCGCCTGCGGGCGTGTTCCGCTCGATCAGTTCGGCGAGCAGCAGGCGCCGCCTGAGCGGATCGATCGCAGGCGGAACCGGATCGTCGTCGAGTTCGTCGAGCGCGAGCGCCACCGATTCGTCGAGGTCGGCATCGCCGATCACCGCGAGCCGCGGCATCAACAACCCCGCGCCGCCCGCGCGTACGAACGCCGCCTGCACCGCACTGCGCGCACGATTGCTCGGCAGCAGAATCAGCCCCTCGGCCAGCCCCAGCGCGCCATCCGCAAAGCGGTCGATCAGTCCGGCGGCAAGCGCATCGGCGAAGGCCCGGTGGACCGGGATCGAAAAGACGCGCGGCTTCGCGTCAGCCATCCGTCAGCGCGGCTTCGGTCGGCGCGATGCTCGCCGGGGTGCCGACGTCGAACCATTGCCCCATATGCGACAGGCCATAGAGCCGCCCCGCCGCGATCGCGCGGTCCCAAAGGATGTTCGTCGAAAAGGCGCCCTCGGGTGCGCCCTCGAGCAGGCGCGGCGAGATGAGCTGGATACCGGTATAGACGAAGGGCGCGATCCGCCCCGCCTTGCGCCGCGACAGCCGTCCCGCCGGATCCATATGGAAATCGCCGCGCCCGCCATGCCCCGTCGCGCTCGCCTGCCGGATCAGCAACAACAGCGCGTCCATCCGCTCGCCGTCCCAGTGGCGCGCAAGGTGGCGGATGCTGTCTTCGGGCCCGTCGGTCCAGATATTGTCGCTGTTGACGATCAGGATCGGGTCGCCTCTGAGCTGCGGCAGCGCCTTGACCATCCCGCCCCCGGTTTCGAGCAGCAGGTCGCGCTCGTCCGAAATCGCGATCGTGAACTTGCGCTTCTGCGCCGCGAGATGCGCTTCGAGGGCGTCGGCAAGATAATGGACGTTGACGACGACATGCCCGACCCCCGCCGCCTCGATGCGGTCGAGGCTATGGTCGATCAGCGCCTTGCCCGCGACGCGCACCAGCGGCTTCGGCCGCGTCGCCGTCAGCGGACGCATCCGCTTGCCGATCCCCGCCGCCATTACCATCGCGCTTTCGATCTTCACGCTCATGTCCATGCCTCCGCCCGCTTGGAAGCAGGGACATTGGCGTCGAACCATTGCCGGACCGGGACAAGCGCCGGATGCGCGAGGTCGCGTTCGAGCAGACCCCACATGCGCGGCTGGAAGCTTCTGTAATGCGGCTTGCCGTCGCGCTTCCACAGGCGGACGAAAACGCCGAGGATGCGCGTATTGCGCTGCGCCGCGAGCGCCCAATAGGCCGCTTCGATATTCTGCCCCGTCACCGACTGATAGCGCGCGAGCATCGCCGCCTCGACCGCCGGCGAAACATCGCGCCGCGCATCTTCGAGCACCGAGGCGAGGTCATAAGCGGGATGGCCAACGAGCGCGTCCTGGAAATCGAGAAGGCCGAAATGCGCGATGCCGTCCTGCCCCTGTACCAGCATGATATTCTCGGCATGGAAATCGCGCAGCACGGTGACGCGCGGAAGGCCGTCGGCCTCGACCGGCGCCAGCACCTTTTCCCACGCGGCGCGGAAGGCATCGCGATCGACCTCGATCTCCAGCGCCGGGCAATACCAGTCGCTGAACAGCATCACTTCGTCGAGCCATTGCTCGAGCCCGTGCACGGGCAGCCCGTCCATCGCCGGACGTGCATGGAGGTGGACGAGCAGATCGGTCAGCCCGGCGTAATAGTCCGTCTCGGTGTGCAGCTTTTCATCGACCGTCTCCCGCAGCCGCACGTCGCCGAAATCCTCGATCAGGAGCAGCCCGCGATCGAGATCGCGCGCGATGATCGTCGGCGCGTTGAGCCCCTGATCGCACAGATATTCGGCGACCGCGATGAACGGCCGCGGGTCCTCGTGCGGCGGCGGCGCATCCATCAGCACCGCCTGCCGTGCCCCGTCGACGACACGGAAATAGCGGCGGAAAGACGCATCGCCGGCAAGCGGCAAAATCTGGGCGTCGCCCCAGCCATGCGCGGCGAGAAAAGCCGGGGCATGGGCGGGCGGAATCATCGGAGCGGCCATCGTGCTCCCCAAGCGGGCGGCACTGTCGCTGTCAAGACGCGCGCGTCCCCTTCCCCCGAAATCCGGAGCAGCAGCGCATCCGGCCAGCCTTCGCCGCCCAGCCGTTCGGGCCACTCGATCAGCAGCGCACCGTCGTAAAGATAGTCGTCGAGCCCGAGTTCGATCAGTTCGTCCTCATCCTCGATCCGGTAGAGATCGACGTGCGCGATGGGCAGATCCACCTCAGGCGGCGCATAGGGCTGGACGATTGCAAAAGTCGGGCTCGGCGCCTCGCCCGCGAGCCCGCGCGCCTTCAGCATCGCGCGCGCGAGCGTCGTCTTGCCCGCGCCGAGGTCGCCCGACAGCAGCACGACATCGCCCGCCGCCAGCACCGCACCGATCGCCGCCCCGATACGCCGGGCGTCGCCGAGGTCATATTGCACAGAGAAATCCGTCATACGCCGCGCGGCAGGCTGATCCGCACGAGCGTGCCCTGCCCCTGCTCGCTCACCACTTCCATCGTCCCGCCATGCGCCGCGACGAGCTGCCGCGCGAGCGCGAGGCCGATACCGCCGGTGTCGGTGCCCGCTTGCTGTCCCCTAGCGACCGCGGCCGCCGCTTCGGGCATCCCGGGGCCATTGTCGGACACGATGATGTCGATGCCGCGCGCGTCGCCGTCGGCGTGGAGCAGCACACGTGCGCCCGACTTGCGCGACGGCAGGGTGAAGCGCACCGCATTGTCGAGCAGCCCCGCGACGAGCCGCGACAGCCGCGGCGCATCGCCCTCGATGCGGCCGAGGTTCGCCGAGATATTGCCGACAAGTTCGACCTTTTCGCTTTTCGCAACGCCCTTCGCATCGGCGAGTGCGTCTTCGAGCAGCACGCCGATATCGACCGGCGCACGCTCGATCGCGAGCGTACCCGCCTCGCCCTGCGCCAGATCGAGCACATTGTCGATCTGACGTGAGAGCACCGCGACCGAATCCATGATCGCATCGATATAGGCCCGCTGCTGGTCGGCGAGCTTGCCGGCATAGCCCGCCTGCAACATTTCGCCGAAGCCGCCGATCGAGGTCAGCGGCGTACGCAGTTCATAGCTCATCCGCGACAGGAAGGCGGTCTTCGCCTTGTCGGCCGCCTCGAGCGCCTCATTGCGTTCGCGGAGCGCGCCTTCCATCTTCCGGCTCGGGGTGATGTCGAGCATGATCAGCAGCGCATTGCCGTCGGGCAGCGGAATCGACGCAAAGTCGAAATAGCGGCCATCGGCGAAGCCGATTTCGCCGCCACGCTGCTGCCGTTCCAGCGTCGCGGCGCGGATCACTTCCTGCACGACGCTGATCTGGCTCGGCTTGACCAGCCGGTCGGCCAGCCCGCCCATCAGCGCGTCGACGCGCGGATGCGCCGCGAGCGTCGGTTCGTCGATCCCCCACAGGCGGCGGAAGCGCTGGTTCCACAGATGCAGCCGTCCGTCGGGGGCGAACACCGCGACCGCCTCGAACAGATTGTCGAAGGTCGCGGTGCGCACGCGCAGCAACGTGTCGCGCGCGCCCGCGAGCTGGACCTGCTCGGTCTTGTCCTCAGCAATCAGCAACAGCCCGCCATCGGGGGTCGGCTGTGCGACGACGTGCAGGTGCGTGCCATCGCGCAGCAGCCAGTCCTCTTCGCTCGCCTCGGGCTGCGCGAACCAGTCGACATGCGCCTGCCGCCATTCGGGATAGTTGCGTACTTCGGGCGTGCGGCCGCCTTCGCGCCAGGCGTCGAGCAGCCGTGCGAACGGCCGGGCCTCGGCGACATCCTCGGCCTCGAGCGCGAACAGGCGGCGGAACGGCAGGTTGGCGAAGGCCAGTCCCTGATCGGGGCCGAATTGCGCAACCGCCGCGGACAGCCGGTCGAGCAGTTCGCGCTGGGTATCGACGAAGCGGCGATGCGCGCCGCGCTCGCTTTCGAGCTCCTGAATGTCGATCGCATAGCCGGCGATTCCGATCACCCGCCCGCCTTCGGGAGCCAGCGGCACATCGACGACGCGCATGATCCGGCGTTCACCTTCGATCGTCACCGGGATCGTGCGGACCTGTGCCGATCCGGCGATGCGCGCCTCGTCGGCGGCCTCGGCGGCACTGACGCCCGCAACGGTTTCGCACAATTCGATCCCGCCGTCGATCACCGCGACCGCGCTCTTCGCTTCGACCGCGCGGACATAGGCGGTGTTGACGAGCGCAAGGTTCAGGTCGGTGTCACGGAACCACATCGGGAAAGGCGCCGCTTCGATCAGCCCCGACAGCGCCTCGAACGCCGTCATCGCCTCGTCGCGCTCGCTGCGCGCCAGCGCCAGCGCCTGCTGCCCGTCGGTGGCGTCGCTCAGCCAGAGCAGCACGCTGCCCGCGCCCCCGACCGCCTGCGGCGCCGCGGCGCCATGGACGATGATCGTGCGGTTGCTCGCCTCGGGTTTCAGGCTCAGCACGAAAGGCTTCGCGCCGCGCTGCGCCCCCAGAATCGCTTGCCGCAGCGCGTCATGTCCCTGCGCGTCGAGCCCGCTGCCCAGCCCGCGCAGTTCGTCGAAGTTGCGCGGTCCGCGTTCGAGCCCCAGCCAGCGGCCGAGCCGCTCGCTCGCTTCGATCCGCCAGTCGGCGCGGACGATCACCGGAAGCTGCGGCGATGCCTCGACCAGGCTCGCGAGCCGCTCGGTCTGCCCCGCAACGAACGCCGAACGCCGCTGCATCGCGATGCCGCGTCCGACCGCCCACAATCCGGCGAGCAGCCAGAGCGCGGCGAACAGGCCCAGCGCGAACAATGCCCCCGACGATTGCATCATGGCCATTGCGCGCGGGAAGCGTGAAGATTGGGGCAATCGCCGGACAACATTCTGCTGCCACTATCGACTGTCTCGCGCCGATTCAATCGCCGGGCGTCGAAGCGCCGCATCGCGGCGCCACAACGGGGGAAACAGAGCCATCGCACGCGCCAGATTCTGTCGCAATTCGCTTGACTTGGCGAAGGCAGTTTGAAAGCTTCGCGAAATGCCCGCGACAGGTCGCACTGCAAGGGTGGTAAAAGCAGTTCGGCTTGACCTTTTGTAAATGTCCGACGGGCAGGTTACGATTTGAGTACAAACCGGGGAACTGACATGCACAATGATGATTGGGCCGCATCGCGGTCACGACGGAATCTGGGTCTGGCCGGGGTTTCGGCGATGGCGATAATGCTGGCGACACCAGCTTACGCACAAAGTGAAGACAGTTCGGCGACGCCCGCCGACGAAGCGGTCGACAGCGCCAATCCCGGCGAAGCGATCATCGTCACCGGCTCACGCATCCGTCGGCCCAATCTGGAATCGCAGGTTCCAGTGGTTTCGGTAACCGGCGAAGAGTTTTTCGAACGCGGCAATACGTCGGTCGGCGACACGCTGAACGAACTGCCCGCGCTCCGCAGCACATTCAGCCAGTCGAACTCGACGCGCTTTCTTGGCACGTCGGGCCTCAACCTCCTCGACCTTCGCGGCCTAGGGACGCAGCGCACCCTCGTACTCGTCAACGGCCGGCGCCATGTCGGGTCGGACATATTGTCGAACGCGGTGTCGCCCGACACCAACACATTCCCGACCGACCTGATCGAGCGCGTCGACGTCGTGACGGGCGGCAATTCGGCGATCTACGGGTCCGACGCGCTCGCCGGGGTCGTGAACTTCATCCTCAAGGACAGCTATGAGGGGATCCAGCTTCGCGGCCAGGGCGGTCTCAGCACCTATGGCGACGCCGGTTCCTATTATGCCAGCCTGCTGGCCGGCAAGAATTTCGCCGACGGCCGCGGCAATATCGCGATCAACCTCGAATTCGCGCGGCAGGAAGACTTCTACACGTCCGGACGCCCGAACCTGCGACAGAATAACGGCTTCATCACGGTCGACACCGATCCGTCGGGTGCCGTCAACGGCAGCGACGGAACGCCCGACGCGCTTTTCTTTCGCGATATCCGCAGCGGAACGTACAGCAACGGCGGCACCTTCCTCTCCTATCTCGGAGGCAGCAGCTATACTCCGTTCATCTTCCAGCCGAACGGAACGCTCGTCCAGCAGACGGGTGTACAGACCGGCCTTCCGCCCGTTCCCGCCTATCTGGGCGGCAATGGCGACAATTTCCGCGATGGCACCCAGTTCGGTCTCGCGCCGAAACTCGATCGCTACAGCGCCAACCTGATCGGTCATTTCGAAATCAGCCCCGGCTTCGTGCCGTTTATCGAAGCCAAATATGTGCGCACCGACTCGCTCGGCAACGCATCGGGTCCGTTCTTCACCGGTTCGTCGGGTTCGCCGCGTGAACGCTTCTTCACGCAAAATCCCTATCTGAACGAACAGGCGAAGCCGATCATTCGCGATTATTATGGCGATTATTACGACGCGAATGGCAATGACACCCCCGACGGTATCCCCGATGCCGACCAGACGGGCTTCACCTTCCTCAAAAATGCCGTCGACCTGACGAACCGCGAGGAACGCGCGCGGCGCGAAACCTATCGCGCGGTGCTCGGCGTCCGCGGCGAGTTCAACGACGACTGGAACTATGAGTTTTCGGTCAACTACGGCGAGTTCCGCGAAAAAACCGCAATCCTCGGCAACATCAACCTGCAGCGCTATCTGCTCGCGATCGACGCCGTCGATCAGGGTCTCGTCCAGAATGGCGTCGCGAACGGCAATATCGTTTGCCGCGCCTCGATCGACCCTTCGGCGCGCGTCCCGCTCGAGGTAGCGGCCGACCCGGCCTATGCCGCGTCGCAGCTCGCCGCCGACGTCGCGGCGTGCGTTCCCGTGAACCTCTTCGGATCGGGCAATGTCACGCAGGCCGCGCGCAATTATCTGCTCCAGGATTCGCTGGCGAAGGGCAAGATTTCGCAATTCGTTGTCAGCGCCTTCATGTCGGGCGACAGCAGCAAATGGTTCGAACTGCCGGGCGGCCCGATCGGCTTTGCGATCGGCGCGGAATATCGCCGCGAAACCGCGGACTATGTCCAGGACGCGTCGACCGCCGCCGGGATGACTTTCTATAACGCCATCCCGCAATTCGATCCGCCGGCGTTCGAGGTGAAGGAAGCCTATGCCGAAATCCGGCTGCCGATCCTGAAGGACACACCCTTCTTTCAGGAGCTGACGGTTTCCGCCGCGGCGCGTGTTGCCGACTATCGCGGATCGACCGGAACGGTATTCGCGTACAACGCCGGTCTCGAATGGGCGCCGATCCGTTCACTGCGCTTCCGTGGTAATTATTCGCGCGCGGTTCGCGCACCGAACCTGTCGGATCTCTACACGCCGCTCGGGCAGAATTATGCGACTGTCGTCGACCCCTGTTCGGCGCGCAATATCGGCACCGGTTCGACGACGCGCGCGGCGAACTGCACCGCAGACGGCGTGCCCGCCGGCTACGATTATGTCTATACCGCGACGATCGGCTTCCTGTCGGGCGGCAACCCCGACCTGGGTGAGGAAACTTCCGATTCCTATACGATCGGCGGCGTCTTCCAGCCCGAATTCCTGCCGGGCTTCAGCTTTTCGGCCGACTATTACAACATCACCGTCAACGATGTGATCACCGCTCCATCGGCGCAGGGCATTTTGAACGCCTGCTATGACGCGGCAGATCTCAACAATCAGTTCTGCGCTCTCTTCACGCGCAACGCGGGACCGGGCAACGGTCCGCGCGGTGAAATTCCAGGTCGTATCCTCGAAAACAGCCTGCAGGTCATTCCACTGAACTACGCCAAGCTGAAGGTCAGCGGCATCGATTTCGAAGCGCGCTTCGAACGCCAGATCGACAAGGTCGGAAAGTTCTCGATCGGCGCGATCTATACCTACGCGCTGACGAACAACAGCTATCTGTCGCCGACCGACCCCGGCCGCGCCGACCGTGTACTCGGCGAGCTGGGCGATCCGCAGCATGCCTTCAACGTCAACGCGTCGCTCGTGTCGGGTCCGGTCACCTTCGGTTACCGTGCCCGCTACCTCGGCAAGATGTCGAACGGCGCGTGGGAGAATTACAACAGTGTGCAGGGCCGTCCGCCGCAGAATGACGACGCCTTTGCCGACGGCTTCAAATATTATCCGGCGGTCTGGTATCACGACTTCCGGCTCGGCCTCGACGTCGCCAACAAGTTCACCTTCTATGGCGGCGTCGACAATGCGTTCAACAAGAACCCGCCCTTCGGCCTGACGGGCGCGGGCGCGGGCAGCGGTATCTATACCAACCGCGGGCGCTTCTTCTACGCCGGGATCACCGCCAAATATTGATCGGTGCCCGTTCACACATCTGGCCGGGGCTTGCCCCGGCCATTTTTTTGTGACTTAGCCGGGATCATGGCGAATAGCGGAGCTCCCGCATGATGCCCCCGCCCGGCGGCGGCGTCGTGGATGATATCGCGGCGATGCGCGGCCGCGCGGCCGTCTTGCGAGTTCAGGGCGATGCCCGCAGCGCCGCCATGATCGAGGCCGAAGCCGTCGAACTGGAAGCGCGCCAGCCACCCGTCCTGCAAGCAAGCCGGATGCTGCTCGCGGGACGATTGCCCGAAGCCGAGGCCGCGGCGCGGCAGATATTGCAGCACGCACCGGATCATGTCGCCGCGCGCTGCATCCTCGGCGAAATCGCGAGCCGGCTCGGTATATATATCGAGGCGCAACGCCTGTTTCGCGAGGCGATCGACCTGTCGCCAGGCTTCGCCGATGCACGCATCAGCCTCGCGCGGGCGCTGTTCCGCACCAGCGATTTCGGCGAGGGGCTTTCGCTGCTCGACGATGTGCTCGCAATCGACCCTCGGAACCGCGCGGCGCTCAGCGCCAAACTGACGACGCTCGGCCAGATCGGCGCCTATGACCGGTCACTGAAATCCTATGAGGATGCCCTTGCCGTGCAGGCCGACCAGCCCTGGCTGTGGGTCGGTTACGGCAATGTCTGCAAGACGCTCGGACTGTACGAGCAGAGCGTTGCCGCCTTTCGCAAGGCGCTGGCGCTCGATCCGCGGCGCGCGGAGGCGTGGTGGGGTCTCGCCAATCTGAAGCGTGTCGCGTTCGACGCCGCTGACCGGCGGGCGATGCTCGACCTCGCTGCGGCGCTTCCCCAACAGGATTCGGGGCGGGTGCAGCTTCATTTCTCGCTCGGCAAGGCGTTCGAGGACGAACGCGACTTCGCGCAATCCTTCGATCACTATGCCGCCGCCAATCGCATCCGCCGCTCCGAACTGCGCTACGACGCACAGGCGATGACCGACGAGGTGTCGGATTCGATCGCCTTCTTCGACGCCGGTTATTTCGCAGCGAAACAAGGGGTCGGCGATCCGGATGCCCGGATCATTTTCATCGTCGGTATGCCGCGTGCCGGATCGACGCTCGTCGAACAGATACTGGCATCGCACAGCCAGATCGAGGGGACATCCGAGCTGCCCTATATCTCGCTGATCACGCAAAAGGCGGTGGCCGACCACTGGGCCGACCGGATCGCGAAATATCCGCAAATCCTCGCATCGTTGCCTGCGGCGGAGATCGACCGGCTCGCGGCCTATTATATGCGATCGGCGGCGCAGCACCGTCAGTCGGACAAGCCATGGATCATCGACAAATTGCCGAACAACTGGCTCAATATCGGGCTGATCAGGACGCTGTTTCCGGGGGCGAAGATCGTCGATGCGCGGCGCGCGGCGATGGCGTGCTGCTTCGCCAATTTCAAACAGCATTTCGCGCGCGGCCAGGGCTTTTCCTATTCGCTCGCCGACATGGGGCACTATTACCGCGACTATGTGCGCTTCATGGACCATCTGGACGGGGTCTTGCCCGGCGCGGTGCACCGGCTGGTCCACGAGCGGCTGATCGACGATCCCGAGCGCGAGATTCGCGCGCTGCTCGCTTATCTCGGCCTGCCGTTCGAGCAGGCCTGCGTGAATTTTCACGAAAATGCGCGACCTGTACGCACCCCCAGCGCCGAGCAGGTCCGACGCCCGATCAACCGCGACGCGGTCGATTTGTGGCGCAGCTACGCGCCGTGGCTACAGCCTTTGCGGGATGCGCTCGGCGATCTCGCCGAAGACTGAAGCCCGCCCGATAACGAGCGAAGCCGGGCCGGCGAACGCGCCGGCCCGGCTGCTGACCGATCAATAACGATAATGGTCGGGTTTGAACGGCCCGGCGACCGGCACGCCGATATAGTCGGCCTGCTTCTGGCTGAGCTGGCTGAGCTTCACGCCCAGCTTTTCGAGGTGCAGCGCCGCGACCTTCTCGTCGAGGTGCTTGGGAAGAACATAGACGTCGTTCTTGTACTGCTCGCTGCGCGTCCACAGTTCGATCTGCGCGAGCGTCTGGTTGGTAAAGCTCGCCGACATCACGAACGACGGGTGGCCGGTCGCGTTGCCGAGGTTCACGAGACGGCCCTTCGACAGGATGATGATCTGCTTGCCGTCGGGGAATTCGACGAGGTCGACCTGCGGCTTCACTTCGGTCCACTTGTAGTTCGCGAGCGCCGCGATCTGGATCTCGCTGTCGAAGTGGCCGATGTTGCAGACGATCGCCATATTCTTCATCGCCGCCATATGCTCGGCGGTGATCACGTCGGCGTTGCCGGTCGCGGTGACGAAGATATCCGAACGCTGGACGGCTTCATCCATCGTCACGACCTCGAAACCTTCCATCGCCGCCTGCAGCGCGCAGATCGGATCGATTTCGGTGACGAGGACGCGCGCGCCGCCGTTGCGGAGCGACTGGGCCGAACCCTTGCCGACGTCGCCGAAGCCGGCGACCGTCGCGACCTTGCCCGCCAGCATCACGTCGGTACCGCGGCGGATCGCGTCGACGAGCGACTCTTTACAGCCATAAAGGTTGTCGAACTTCGACTTGGTGACGCTGTCGTTGACGTTGATCGCGGGGAAGGGCAGCTCGCCCTTCTTCGCGATGTGGTACAGGCGGTGGACGCCGGTCGTCGTTTCTTCCGACACGCCCTTGATCGCCTTGACCGTCTTGGTCAGGTAGCCGGGGTTCGCGGCAACAAACGCCTTCAGCGCGCGCTGCATTTCGATCTCTTCCTCATTCTCGGGTGCCGGCATGTCCTGCCCGGCTTCGAGCTTCGCGCCCCACAGCGCGAACATGGTGGCGTCGCCGCCGTCGTCGAGGATCAGGTTGCAGGTCGTGCCGTCTTGCACGCCCCAGTCGAAGATGCGGCCGACATAGTCCCAATAATCGGCGAGGCTTTCGCCCTTCACCGCGAACACGGGAACGCCCGATGCGGCGATCGCGGCGGCTGCATGGTCCTGCGTCGAGAAGATGTTGCACGTCGCCCAGCGCACTTCGGCGCCGAGCGCGGTCAGCGTCTCGATCAGCACCGCGGTCTGGATCGTCATGTGCAGCGAACCGACGATCTTCGCGCCCTTCAGCGGCTGCGCGGCGCCGAATTCGGCGCGCAGCGCCATCAGGCCCGGCATTTCGGTTTCGGCGATGTTGATTTCCTTGCGCCCGAAATCGGCGAGACCGATGTCGGCAATCACATAATCACGGGTGTCGGCGGCGAGAGTGGCCACGGGGTATTCTCCAGTCAGGCGAGTTCGACCGCAGGCGAGCGGCCACGAAAAACATGCCGGGCGCCCTATCCGAAAGCGGCCTCGCGATCAAATATAAACTTTTCTTTATATCGCTTGCGAAGCACCGTCCGTCGGCACCCGCGGACAGCCGAATCGGCGGCGCAAAGATGCACCGACCGCGAAAATAATTTTCACGCGCTTCAATTGTGACAATCAGGCGCATCCGATTGTGACACAGAGTCGCCAAAGCCAAGATTCTGAAAAATCTGACTTATAATGCGCCCTGCGATCAGCATAATTTATGTTTGTGACAACCATGTTACAAATGCCCGGAAATATTGACAATTTTCCGGATGCGCGAGAAAATCGGCGAAAGTTTTCGGGGAGATACAAGGATGAAAAAAATTCTGCTGCCGCTCGCCGCTCTCGCCTTCGCGAGCCCCGCCGCGGCGCAATCGATCGTCGTCGTCACCGCACCGCAAGTCGATGATTCGGTGCTTCCGGTCGCCTACGCCGAGCTCAAGGCCGGCGAAAATCAGGCGGCGCTCGACAAGCTCACCGGCAACACCACGCTCGACAGACGCGACCCCTCGCGCCTCATCAATCTCGGCACCGCTTACGCCCGGCTGGGTCGCACCACCGAAGCCGTCGCCGCCTATGACTCGGCGATCGGCAGCCCGATCCGCTACGATGTCGAACTCGCGAACGGCAATTATGTCGACTCGCGCTGGGCCGCGCGCACCGCGCTGGCCAATCTGCAACAGGGGCGCCCGCTGCTCGCCCTCGCGCGCTGAATTAATGCGGCACCGGGCCGGTGCCGCGCGTTTGAGCAAAGCTGAAATGGGAAACTAAGCCTCGCCGCCTTCGGTTGTCAGCAAGCGGGCGTCCACTCCCGCTTCGGCAAACGCCGCCTGCCACCTTTCGGCGGGCGGCGTTTCGAATAACAGGCCGTCGCTGCCCGGCGTGACGTGCCAGCCGTGGCGCACCATTTCGCCTTCAAGTTGCCCCGGCGACCATCCCGCATAGCCGAGCGCGACCAGCCAGCGCGACGGGCCGCGCCCTTCGCCGATCGCACGCAATATGTCGTGCGAGCTCGACACCATCCAGCGATCGCCCACCTGCACCGCCTCGTGCCCGCCCCAGTCGAGGCTGTGGAGAACGAAGCCCCGCGACGGTTCGACCGGCCCGCCAAGGAACACCGGCTGGTCGAGCGGCACATCATGTTCGATTTCGAGCTGGTCGAGCACCGCGCCGACCGTCATCCCGTCGATCGGATCGCCGACGCCGATCCCCATCGCGCCCTCTTCGTCATGGCTGATCATCGCGATCACCGAATGCTCGAAGCGGGGGTCGCCGATTCCGGGCAGCGCAAGCAGCAGCTGACCGGTGAACCAGGTGGGGTCTGTGTTCATCGCACCATCATGCCGCGCCGGACCGATGCGGTCCAGTCTCTTTGGACGGACCTCCGTCCGTCGGGCGTATGCCGGCTTGGCGACGGCAAGCAGTCGGGCAGGTTACGGGAAGGTACGATCGGACAGAAATATTCTACGGGCGACGGGAAACCCATCAACGCGCATTTTCAGACATTTTCCAATCCGACAGCAATCCCGACAGACAGGGTGACGCTCAGCGAGCCCTGTCAGTCTCCGCCTGCCATTGATCCGCCTCCTGTCGTCTGGCGCAAGCATCAATCAAAGCCGGATCTTTTGGCGCGGCACACTTGGCATCCGCAGCTTTTGCGAAAGCCTGCATGACTTCTTCCTCGCTCAATTCGTTCAGCGGGACGGGCGGAAGGCCCGGATCAAAATCGCGCAGAGTAGGCGTTTGGGTTGCAATGGCGGGCGCAGCCCGGATCGAGGCCTCGTCGGCCTGAATACCATATCGCATCACCCCATAGTGACTGAGAGCGGTGAAAAGTACCGCCGTCACGGCACATGCGATCAACCAGCGATGGAGGGCCCGGTAATGACGCAAGAGCAAATTCACGACCAGCAGGCATGTAGAAATACCCAGGACGAAGCCCCAAGCCGACACGATAGCTACCAACATGAAATATAGTAGAATGATTCCGCTCAGCGCGAGCAGCCAGGCGTCGGATTCAGAATGGATCGGTGGATCCAGAAGGTGATCGAGATCGAAAAGATACCATGCAAGCGTGATCGCCCAGAAATGTCCCGTAACTATGGCCAGAGCCACTATGTCAATCGGCCACTTCCGCTTTGATTGTATTGGACCACGAGGACTATTCTGGCCGCATAATGCCGGGGACTCGCTCATGCTATTTTCCTGAATCCTAAAAACAGAGAGCCTCCGTCGGCCGAGGATATCAGACCGGAATAGCTGAGCTATATTAAGAAACAGAGGACATGGCGAAAATCAGGCTCCTACCGTCATTGCCCCCTATCGGGTGCATTACGAGCTTCGACAAACGGCCGATTTGATCGGTAGCCGCCGCCCCGCCGAAATCCTCTTCGCGTCCATTGCCCTCCTTGACTCCCGCGCCGGTCCACCCAATGTCACCGCCACCTCAATCCCCTCAACAAAAAGGATGCCGACCATGACGATCCAGACCGGAGACAAGCTCCCCGACGCGACCTTCGTAAAGGTCACCGAAAACGGCCCCGAACAGGTCAGCACCGCCGATTATTTCAAAGGCCGCAAGGTCGCGCTCTTTTCGGTTCCCGGTGCGTTCACCCCGACCTGCTCGGCCAAGCACCTGCCGGGCTTCGTCGACAAGGCCGAAGAGCTGAAGGCCAAGGGCGTCGACGAAATCGTCTGCACCGCGGTCAACGACGCCTTCGTCATGGGCGCGTGGGGCAAGAATGCGAATGCCGGCGGCGCGGTGACGATGCTCGCCGACGGCAATGGCGATTTCGCCGAGGCGGTCGGCCTGACCATGGACGGCAAGGCGTTCGGCATGGGCAAGCGCGGCCAGCGTTTCTCGATGATCGTCAACGACGGCGTCGTCGAACAGCTCAACGTCGAAGCGCCCGGCGAATTCAAGGTGTCCAGCGCCGACCATATGCTCGAACAGCTGTAAGGAAGTCAGGGGCGGCTCTACGTGGGTCGCCCCTCTTCCCTTTTGTCATATTTTCGTGCAACACCACCGCGATGATATCCAGCTCATCGCAAGAAACCACCGACCCCACCGCGCTCGTCGACGACATCATCGCCGAACTTCAAACGCGCTTCCGCACGTCGGTCTCCAACCTCAAATCGGCCATCGCCGCCTATGTCCGCGACCGCACGCTGCCGCCGGCCGACGCCGCGGCGACCGGCCTGTTCGATTATCCGGCGATCCGCCTGACCACCACGGGCGAGCAGCGCGAGGGCCAGACCGCGCACAACCTCGCCTTCGGCCAGTTCGAGCGCGCGGGCACCTTCGTCACCACGGTGACGCGCCCCGACCTGTTCGCCGAGTATCTGCGCGACCAGCTCACCCTGCTCGCGCGCCACTATGACGTCACACTCGAAGTGACGCGCACCGGTCAGCAAATCCCCTTCCCCTATGTGCTCGACGCCAGCGACGGCTCGGACATGGGCGGGGTCACCCCGCTCGAACTCGCGCGCCATTTCCCGACGACCGAACTCGCCGACATCGGCGACGAGCTTGCCGACGGCCTGTTCGGCGCCGACCCGGCCGCGGACCAGCCGCTCGCGCTGTTCGACGCGCTGCGCACCGACTTCAGCCTCGCGCGCCTCCGCCACTATACCGGCACCGCGCCCGAGCATTTCCAGCGTTACATCCTCTTCACCAACTATCATCGCTATGTCGACGAATTCGTCGCCTGGGCGGGCGCGCAGGTCGGCCAGGGTCGCTACACCGCGCTCGCGGGTGCCGCGGGCCTCTATGTCGACCAGCCGGGCGTCAACGCGAGCGCGCTCGTTGCCGACAGCGCCTGGCGACGGCACCAGATGCCCGCCTACCACCTCATCGCCCCCGATGGCGGCGGCATCACCCTCGTCAACATCGGCGTCGGCCCGTCGAACGCCAAGACGATCTGCGACCATCTCGCGGTACTGCGTCCCGAGGCCTGGCTGATGATCGGCCACTGCGGCGGGCTGCGCCCCAGCCAGCGCATCGGCGATTATGTGCTCGCGCACGCCTATCTCCGCGACGATCATATTCTCGACAGCGTCCTGCCGCCCGAAATCCCGATCCCGCCGATCGCCGAAGTGCAGGTCGCACTCGCCATGGCAGCGGAATCGGTTTCGGGCACCAGCGGCGCCGACCTCAAGAAACGGATGCGCACCGGCACCGTCGTCACCACCGACGACCGCAACTGGGAACTGCGCTACACCGACAGCGCGCTGCGCTTTTCGCAATCGCGCGCGATCGGCATCGATATGGAATCGGCGACCATCGCCGCACAGGGGTATCGCTTCCGCGTCCCCTATGGCACCTTGCTCTGCGTCAGCGACAAGCCGCTCCACGGCGAGCTCAAGCTGCCCGGACAGGCGAACCGCTTCTACGAGGAGGCGATCGCCGCGCACCTCCAGATCGGTATTCGCGCGTGCGAGACGATGCGCGACGAGGGCGCCAAGCTCCACAGCCGCAAACTCCGCGCGTTCAACGAGCCGCCGTTCCGTTGAGCGGCGCGGCGTTGCTTTCGCGATCGGTCGCGGGGCGCGTCGCGATCGTCACCGGTGCGGCGAGCGGCATGGGCCGCGCGACCGCGCTGCTCCTCGCAAGCGAAGGCGCGAAGGTCGCGGTCACCGATCTCGACCTCGCCGCGTGCGAGGCCGTCGCCGCCGAAGCCGGCCCGAACGCCAGAGCCTTCGCGCTCGATGTCGCCGACAGCGCGGCGATCAAACGCACCGTCGCCGACATCGCCGCGCATTTCGGCGGCATCGACATCCTGATCAACAACGCCGGCGTCTCCAGCTTCGCCCCGCTCGACGCCGAAGACGAATATGAAGCGATCTGGCACCGCGCGATCGCCGTGATGCTCACCGCGCACCAGCGCATGGTGCGTGCCGCGCTGCCCTTCCTGCGCCAGAGCGACGCCGCGCGTATCGTCAACATCGCCTCGACCGAGGGTCTGGGTGCGACCCCCGGCGATACGCCCTATGTCGCCGCGAAATCGGGCGTGGTCGGACTGACCCGGGGCCTAGCGGTCGACCTTGGCAGGGACGGCATCACGGTCAACTGCATCTGCCCCGGCCCGATCCGCACCGGCATGACCGACAAGGTCGCCGAGGAAGACAAGGCGGTGTTCGCGCGGCGCCGCACCGCGCTTCGTCGCTATGGCGAGCCCGAGGAAGTCGCGCATGTGACGCTCAGCCTCGTTCTCCCCGCTGCAAGCTATATCACCGGCGCGATCATCCCGGTCGATGGCGGGCTGATGGCGCGGAACGCATAGCCGCCCGCGCCGGGAACAGCCTTCAAACGGCTGCGGTCGCCCGATAGCGTTCGCCCACATCGCGCCGCGACAGTCCCGGACCCATCGCAAGCCGCGCCGCGTGATAGGCCTCCCACTGGCCTTCGTCGGCAAGCGGCGGGATCGTGACCTCCTCGCCGCGGTCGAGGCCGAGCAGCGCGGCATCGACAAGGTCGCCGGCATCCATGAGCATATCCGCCGGAAAGGCGTCGACGTCCTTGCCCGAGCGCTCCCAGATTTCGGTGCGCGTGGCGCCGGGCAGCACCGCCTGAACATGCACCTGTCGTTCGCGGAGGCTGTTGGCGAGCGACAGGCTGAGGTTGAGCAGGAACGCCTTCGACCCGCTGTAGACGCCCTCGAAGGTTTCGGGGGCGAGCGCGAGGACCGAGGCGATATTGACGATCGCCCCCTTGCCGCGCGCACCGAACGCCTTGCCGGCCGCGACCGCGAGCCGCGCCGCGGCGGTGATGTTGAGCGCGATGATCGTCTCGATCTCGGCCGCGCTATTCTCCAGCGTGCCGCCGTTCAGCGACATGCCGGCGTTGTTGACGAACAGCGCGATCGCCGCATCGTCGATCAGTCTTTGCTCGATGCGCGTCACATCGTCGCTCTTGGTCAGGTCGGCGGCGATCACGTCGACCGCTACGCTGTGCTCCGCGCGCAGCTTTGCAGCCAGTTCTTCCATCTGCGCGCCGTTGCGCGCGACAAGGATCAAATCGTGTCCGCGCTTCGCGAGGCGGTCGGCGTAAACGGCGCCAAGGCCGGTCGAGGCACCCGTGATCAGGGCCGTTCCATTGGGAATCGTCATTGTCATTCTCCTTTGCAGGCGGCCCTCCATCGGGTCACTTGCAAAATGATAGTGACTGCCCCATATGACTTCAATGACTGGCGATGAAAATAATCTGGGCACCTGTCCCGTCGACCGCGGGCTGATGCGCGTCGGCGATCGCTGGAGCATGCTCGTGCTGCGCGATATCGAGCGCGGGCTGACCCGCTATGAGCAGCTTCGCACCAGCCTCGGCATCGCGCCGAACATATTGGCGCGTCGCCTGTCGGCGCTTTCCGACGGGGGATTGATCGAGAAGCGGCGCTACAGCCAGCGCCCGCCGCGCGACGAATATCTGCTGACCGACGCGGGCCGCGATTTCCTTCCGATCCTGATGGCGATCGGTGCGTGGGGACGGAAATATAATGGCGGCGGCGCGCTCGCCCGCCACCTCGACGCCGAAACGGGCGAAGCCGTTCGCCCGGTCGTGATCGACACCAACACCGGCGCCCCGATCGGCTCGCGCCCGCTGCGCTTCGAATATCCGGAATGAAGCAGCCCTATTTATACATGCCCTCGCGCAGGTTGATCCCATGCTCGATCCATGCCTTCAGCGCGCAGAGCATCTGCGACCAGCCCTGACAATTGCCGTAGGATGCGCCGAGCGCGCCCTGATTTTCGCGCCACCCCTCCTCGGCAATCTCCACAAGCGTGCGCCCGTCGTCGAGGCCCTTGAAATTCATCGTCACACGCGTGCGATAGTCGGCATCCTTCAGCTCGCCGCCCTCGACATTGGGCGCCTCGCCCTCGCTCGCCTGCCATTCGAGGACGATCTTCTCATCCTCGACCACTTCGATCACCCAGACCGGAAATGCGCCCGGGAAATCGGCGAAGTCCCACGTCACCGTCGCGCCGGCCTCCAGCCGCCCTTCGGCACCGCCGGTCGTGAAATAGTTCGACAGCTTCTCGGGGTCGGCGACCGCCTCGAACACCTCGTGCACCGGCTTCGCAATCCGCGCCGCGACCCTGAATTTCAATTCCATGACCATTCTCCGCTTGAGTCGGGAGGATTTTATGTTATAAATTTATAACATGTCAATCCACGAAGAATATGACCGCGTTTTCAAGGCACTGGCGTCGCACATCCGGCGCCAGATCCTCGATGATCTGAAGGATCAACCGCTCACCACCGGAGCGCTGTGCGAACATTTCCCCGACATCGACCGCTGTACGGTGATGCAGCATCTGAAGGTGCTGGAGGATGCGGGGCTGGTGATCGCCGAGCGCCGCGGCCGCGAGCGCTGGAACCATCTCGACGCGGTGCCGATTCAGGATATCCATGATCGCTGGATCGGCCCGCACGCCGCCGCGGCAGCTGCGAAGCTCGCGCGCTTCAAGCAGGCAGTCGAAGCCAAATGAAAATGGCCGGGAAGTTTCCCTCCCGGCCATGCGCATTTGTCGATGTTATGGCTTACCACCCCTGCGGCTTGCCCTTGTTCTGCTGGTCAAGCCACGCCTTCAGCGGCGCGAAATAGTCGGCCATCGCCTTGCCCGACATCTCGCGGCTGCCGGTGAAGGCCTGCAGTGCGTCGGGCCAGGGCTTCGACGCGCCCATTTCGAGCATCGCATTCAGCTTCGCACCGACCTGCTTGTTGCCATAGAAGGAACAGCGGTGGAGCGGCCCCTTCCAGCCCGCCTGCTTGCACGCCGCCTGATAGAATTGGAACTGCAGCACGCGCGCGAGGAAATAGCGCGTGTAGGGCGTGTTGCCCGGAATGTGGAACTTCGCGCCCGCATCGAACGCGTTCGCCGGCCGCGCGCCCGGCGGAACGATGCCCTGATATTGGGTGCGCAGCTCGGTCCATTTCCTGTTGTAGTCGGCGGGCTGGATCGAGCCGTCGAAGACACCCCAGCGCCAGCGGTCGACGAGCAGGCCGAAGGGCAGGAAGGCGACCTTGTCCATCGCCTGCCGCAGCAGCAGGCCGATATCCTTGTCGGCGCTCGGCACCTTCGCCTTGTCGAGCAGGCCGATGTCGACGAGGTACTGCGGCGTGATCGACAGCGCGACGAAGTCGCCGATCGCTTCGTGGAAGCCGTCGTTCGCGCCGTTCAGATAGAGGAACGGCTGCTTGTTATAGGCGCGCTGATAATAATTGTGGCCAAGCTCGTGGTGGATCGTGATGAAGTCGTCGACGTTCACCTTGATGCACATCTTGATGCGGATGTCGTCCTTGTTGTCGATATCCCACGCCGACGCGTGGCAAACGACTTCGCGGTCGGCGGGCTTCAGGAACTGGCTACGCTTCCAGAAGGTTTCGGGCAGCGGCGCCATGCCGAGCGACGAGTAGAAATTCTCGCCCGCCTTGACCATGTCGAGCGGCCCCTTGCCCTTTTCGGTCAGGAGGTCGCCGATGTCATAGCCGAGGTCGCCCGTCCCCGCCGGCGCAACGAGCGGGTAGATATTGCCCCATTCCTGCGCCCACATATTGCCGAGCAGGTCGGCGCGGATCGGCCCGGTCTTGGGCTGCACCGCGTCGCCATATTTCTCGTTCAGCTTCGACCGGACATAGGTGTGAAGCGCCATGTAGAGCGGCTTCATATCGTTCCAGATCTGCTCGGTGACCTTGGCGAACTCCTCGGGCGGCATGTCATAACCCGAACGCCACATCGCGCCGGTGTCGGCGAAACCCAGCTCCTTCGCGCCGGCATTCGCGATGCCGACCATCTTCGCATAATCGTCCTTCATCGGCGCGCCGACCTTGTCGTGCCAGCTCGTCCACATTTCGGCGAACTGCGCCGGCGTGTGCTTGAGGTCGCCCATCGCAGCCTCGATGTCCGAGCCCGAGATTTCCTTGCCGTCCAGCGTGCCGCGCCCCTTGCCGTACTGCGATTGCAGGTCGGTCGCGATCGTGTTGAGCTCGGTCGCGGCGCCCGGCGTCGTCGGCGCGGGCAGCACGATCCCGGTGCGCAGGATATCGAGCTTGCGCTTCGTGTCGGCGCTGAGGCCCGCGACATTCATATATTTGGCGGCTTCGAGCGCATATTTGACCGACTTTTCGGTGCCGACGGCGTTGATACGCGACGCCATCGCGTCGGTATCTTCGGTCAGGTAGGTGCTGTTGACCCAGTTCACCTGGCTCGCCTCGACCGTATAGTCGAACAGATCCTTTTCGACCGACGCGATGAAGGCGTCGGCATCGGCGGCGGTGGGGGCCGCCTGCGCAAAGGCAGGGGTTGCCACCGCGAGCGACAGGGCAAGCGACAGCGTCGAAATCATGGCTTTCATGGGGTGCGTCCTCTGGAATATTTGCCGCGCTCTGCGGCGCATGGCGACAGCTAGGCGCTTCGCGCGAGTCCGGTCAAGCGGTCAGGAACGCTGCGATCGCCTCGCCCAGTTCGGGCTGGGTCACGCTCGACATATGCGTTCCCGGAATCGTCGCGAGGCGCGCATCGGCAAGCGCCGCGACGAGTTCGGGCGCCGAGCCATTGTCCCGATCGTCCGCACCGCAAACGACGAGCGTCGGCATCGTCAGCGCCGCGAGCGCGTCGGGCGACGTATCGGTGAAGCTGTCGAGCAAATGCCCCGCGGCGATGCGGTCGACCTTCATCGTCTTCATGAACTGGATCGACAGCCATGTGTCGTCGCCGCGCTTCGCGGTCTCATATTCGGCGATCACGCGCTTGAAGAAGCGCCCGCGGCGTTGCCAGCCGGCGAGCCCCGCGAGCCCCATGCCGCCGAGGATAAGCCGTTTGGGCTTCATCCCCGCGACCACCGCACGCACGCTCGTGCGCGCGCCGAGCGAAAAGCCGCCGAGATCGAAATCGGCCAGATCGAGGTGCGCCACCAGATCTTCGAGGTCGTGCACCAGCACATCGGGCGGATAAAATTCCTCGTCGTGCGGCGCCTCGCTCGACCCGTGGACGCGCAGATCGGGCATGATCACGCGGTAGCCTTCGGCCGCGACGCGTGCCGCGGTGCCGAATTTGATCCAGTTGATCTCGCCGCTCGAAAACAGGCCGTGAAGCAACAGCAGCGGACGGCCTTCACCCATCTCGCGCCACGCCAGCCGCACGCCGTCGCGCGCGTCGAAAAATTGGGGTTCGATCATCATAGGCCGGCTATGCGCTCCAGAGCCGGGGTTTCGCAAGCGCCGATCAGCGCGGACGCAAGCCTTTCTGCTCCATCCGCCACTTCGCCATTTCGATGCGGTCCTGTCCGAAGAAGGGCTCGCCATCGAACACCAAAGTCGGCACCCCCCAATGCCCCGCGATCTCGAGCGCGACCTGGTTGGCGGCGATTTCATTGTCGAGCGTTCCGGCGTCGCTCACGGCTTCGGCATCGAGTTCGGCAAGGTCGAGGCCGGCGCGCTTTGTGGCTCCCGCCAGATGGTCGCCAAGGTGCCAGTCCTGCGCTCCGCCCCAGATCAGCTGCCCGACCTCGTGCGCAAAGCCGAGGCCCTTGCCGCGCCGCGACGCCGTCTGCCCCAGCCGCGTCAGGCGATAGATATAGGGTTGCTCGGCCGCGATCGCACGCGTCGCAATATCCTGCACGATCGGGTCGGGACGCGGCGGGCCAAAGGGAATGCCGTGGAATTGCGCAACGCGGATCATGTCGCGCACCGTATAGCTCAGCCAGTTGGGATGGTTGCGTTCGAAGAAATCGGGCTGGCGGATCGCGAGCGGGTAAACGGGGCGCAGATTGATCGTCACATCGTGGCTGGCGGCGAGCGCACGATAACGGCCGATAGCGAGGTAGCTGTACGGCGAGCGGAAGGACCAGAAGAGGTCGGCTGTCAGACTCATTCACGCATCCTGCCCAAAAACACGCGCAGCGCAAGCAGTGTAAAGAAAATTTACACCACATTCGAGGTTGTTGGCGCGTTCAGCCATATGTTGAAAATAGTAGCAATTGCTATTATATCCTAGTCCATGAGCGAGACGATCGGATTCCTGCTGAACGATACCGCGCGCCTGTTCCGGCGTTCGTTCAACGCGCGCACGAAGGGCAGCGGCATCACCGCGCTGCAATGGCGCCTCATCACCTATCTGAAGCGGCACGAGGGTATCCGGCAGGGACCGCTCGCCGAGCTGATCGAGGTCGAACCGATCACCCTGTCGCGCATGGTCGACCGGCTCGTCGAGGCCGAGCTGGTCGAGCGCCGCGCCGACCCCGCCGACCGCCGCGCCTGGCAGCTCTACCTGACCCCGCGCGCGGGCGACCTGCTCGGCGGGATGCGCGACACCGCCGACGCGCTGACCGCCGAGGCGACCGAAGGACTGACCGACGCCGAGCGCGACCAGCTCATCGATCTTGTCGAGCGCGTTCGCGCCAACCTCTCCCGCCGCATCTGCCAAAAAGAAAAAGAGACCGCCTGATGGACCAGCTCTCCCCCTCCCGCCCGAAGGCCGAAGAAGCCGCGGCACCCATGGCTGCGCCGAAGCCCGATCCCTTGCCCTCGCCGACGGCCGAGGTGGCGCCGAAAGCAGGCTGGCGCACGCGCGTGCTGATGTTCGGCCTGCCCGCGCTGCTGGTCGCGGGCGGTGCCGGCTGGTGGCTGACGAGCGGCGGGTCGGTGTCGACCGACAACGCCTATGTCCAGATGGACAAGGTGTCGGTCGCCGCCGAAGTCGGCGGGCGGATCACCGAAGTCGCGGTGCGCGACGGGCAGCAGGTTGCGGCGGGACAATTGTTGTTCCGGATCGACGGCGAACCCTATGCGCTGAACGTCGCGCAGGCCACCGCGGCGATCGACGCCGCACAGGTCGAGGTCGGCAACCTGTCGGCGAGTGCGAACACGTCGAGCGTCGACATCGCCGCAGCGCGCGAGGACGTCAAATTCGCGCAAGTGACCTTCGACCGGCAAGCGGCGCTGATGGAAAAAGGCTTCACGACGAAAGCCGCCTATGATGCATCGCGTCACGCGCTCAGCCAGGCGCGCGAGAGCGTCCGTCAGGCCGAAGCCGCCGCCACCGAAGCGCGGGCCAAGCTCGCCGCTGGCCCCTCGAGCGGGATCAACCCGCAGGTCGAGGCGGCGCGCGTCCAGCGCTCGCAAGCCGAGGTCAATCTGGGCCGCACGACGGTTCGCGCTCCCAGCGCCGGCCGCGTTGCGCAGTCGGACCGGCTGCAAATCGGCCAGATGATGGTCGCGGGACTCCCCGCCGTCACCCTCGTCGATACCGCGCATCCGTGGGTCGAGGCCAATTTCAAGGAAACCGACCTCGCGAACATGCGCGTCGGCCAGCGCGCCGAGATCAGCTTCGACGCCTATCCGGGCGTGAAGGTGCGCGGCCATGTGCTGACGATCGGCGCGGGCACGGGCAGCGAATTTTCGGTGCTGCCCGCGCAGAATGCGACGGGCAACTGGGTCAAGGTAACGCAGCGCGTACCCGTCCGCATCGCCTTCGACGAAAAACCCGCGCGCGACATGATCGCGGGGCTGTCGGCCGACGTGCGAGTGTTTACGAAGTAAACCCCGTGGCGAGCAACGCCCTCCCCCGGCGGCCCGCCGCCGCTGCGGCACCGGCCGACGACGCGATCCCGCTGCACGAGCGCGTCCGCCATCGCGGCCTTTTGACCGTCGCGGTCATGGGCGCGTCGATCATGCAGATCCTCGACACGACGATCGCCAACGTCGCCATCCCGCACATGCAGTCGGCGCTCGGCGCGACGAGCGAGACGGTAACGTGGGTGCTGACGAGCTATATCCTCGCCTCGGCGATCGCGATGCCGATCACCGGCTGGCTCGCCGACCGCATCGGGCGCCGCGAACTGTTCCTCGCCGCGGTCGCGGGTTTCATCATCGCGTCGATGGCGTGCGGCGCGGCGCAGTCGCTCGAACAGATGGTCGCCTTCCGTTTCCTGCAGGGAATCAGCGCCGCCTTTATCGGCCCGCTGTCGCAGTCGGTGATGCTCGACATCAACCCGCCCGAACGCCATGCGCGCGCGATGTCGATCTGGGGCATGGGGATCATGATCGGCCCGATCCTCGGCCCCGTGCTCGGCGGCTGGCTGACCGAAAGCGTCAACTGGCGCTGGGTCTTCTACGTCAACCTGCCCGTCGGGCTGCTCACGCTCGCGATGATGTGGGCGCTGCTGCCTGCAACACGAAAGCGCGACCGCCGCTTCGACCTCTTCGGCTTCTCGATGCTCGCGCTGGGGCTCGCCGCGCTCCAGTTGATGCTCGACCGCGGCGCGCACGAGGACTGGTTCAACAGCGTGGAAATCTGGATCGAATGCGGCGTCGCCATCGCGTGCCTGTGGATGTTCTTCGTCCATCTGTTCACCGCGCGCGGCGACACGCTGTTCAACCGCAAGATGCTCGCCGACCGCAATCTCGTCACCGCGATGGGATTCATGGTCGTGATCGGCGTCGTGATGTTCGCGTCGATGGCGCTCCTTCCCCCGATGCTCCAGAATCTGTTCGGCTGGCCGGTAATCGACACCGGCTGGGTGCTCGCGGTGCGCGGGGTCGGCATTTTGATGAGCATGTGGGTCGCGGGGCAATTGCTCGGCAAGATCGACGCGCGCTGGCTGGTCGGCACCGGACTGCTCACCGCGGCCTACTCGCTGTGGCAGATGAGCCACTGGTCGCTCGCGATGGGAATGCAGCCGGTGATCGTCAGCGGGCTGGTACAGGGCATCGGCATGGGCCTCATCTTCATCCCGCTCAACACGATGGCGTTCGCAACGATTGCGCCGCAACACCGCACCGACGGGTCGAGCCTGCTCAACCTCCTTCGCAGCCTCGGCGCGTCGGTCGGCATCTCGGTCGTCACCACCCTGCTCGGCTCGAACATCCAGACGAGCCACGCGGACCTTGCGGCGCATGTCACCAACAGCTCGGTCAGCCTGCTCGACCCGTCGACCGCCGACCGCTTCGGCATCGCAGGCGACACGGCGCTGGCGATGGTCAACGCCGAGATCAACCGGCAGGCGGCGATGGTCGCCTATATCGACGATTTCTGGCTGATGATGTGGGTGACTTTGCTGTCGGTACCGCTGGTGGTGCTGCTACGCCCGCCGAAGCCGGGCGGGCCGAAGGCGTCGGCGGCGGATATGGGGCATTAGGGGCGGTGTAGGTTTAGGGGTGGAAAACTGCCGAACAAGCTCGGGTCGGCCGCTCGATTTCCAATGCAGGACTAAGGCAAGATTATAACTGGTGTGCCGTCAGGTGTGATCTCCTGCAGTTGCCTGATTTCCGATTGGCGCAGGCCAATATCACCGTCGGTCTTGAGTCTGCCTCCGACGTAGCGGGGCATCGGGACAGGTGTTCCGTAAATCATGATGCCGCCGCCGGCAGCGCGCCCCCGCTTAGCTGCATATGCGCGATCGGCGGCATTGGGATAAGAAATGCCGAGCGAGGGTAGGTCACGCGAATCCGGTTTGCCCCGTGTAATGAGATACTCGCCTTCGGGGACCAGGCCATCGCCTTCGAAGCGTTTGCGCCCGGTTGGTGCACCGCCCAGATCAATGTTGAAATAGGTGATGAGTTCATCCCCGCCGGAATAGGCAGTCAGCCAGCCTTGGTGTTTGACGACCACGATCCGATCAACTTTCTCGCCCGCAGGCAACGGCGGCGGCGGCGCGCTACAGCAGGCCAGCGCAAGCAGCGGAACAGCGAGGAACGAAAGCGCGCGCATGTCGGCCTATCGTATAAGTTCGTGCCCCCAGCGCAAGACCACTACCGATCGTAAGAGCTGCTCAACCCGCGCGGCGCGTCGCCGCGATCCGCATGAACTCTGCCGGGTCGGGGCTTTCGGCGAAGGTCGGCACCGCCGGATCGATCACGATCCAGCCGCGTTTCCGGCTGGTCCACATATGGGCGAAAGGTTCGGGCTCCGAGGGATCGTCGAGCGTCCCCGCGCGCACGATCGTCATCGCGGGATAGGCGGTGTTCGCGTTGCACACGCGGCTGAAACAGTCGGGGCAGTGCCGGTTGTTCGTCGTCCCGCCCGACGGGCGCTCGGTCGAATAGGTCACGCTGCGCCCGGTCAGCGTCAGCGCGTCGGTCGACACGATCAGCTGATCGGCAAAGGCGCTGGCGGTCGATTTCTGGCAGTCGAGGCAGTGGCAGCAATAGTTGAGCAGCGGCCCGTCCTGTTCGAAGCGGTAGCGCAATTGGCCGCAGCGGCAGCCGCCGGTGAATTCGGTCGCCATGTCAGCGGAAGAAGCAGTTGGTGCCCGCGAACAGCGCGTCGATCTTCGCCGCATCGCCGGGCGCGGCGAACATGCCGCCGATGACATTATCGCCGGTGCCGATGCTGAATTCCTCGCCCAGCGTGCTGTCCTCAAGGTCGACGATCGACACCGATTCCTTCGCCTTGGCGCGCGTCGTGCCGATGGCGACCCCGCTCATCGTCGAGTAAGTGTCGGCGCCGGGTTCGTTGCCGAGGAACCAGCCGACGAACTTGCCGTCCTGAAAATTGAGCGTCATCGCGTCGTAGCGGGTGAATTCCATCGGACCCGCACCGCATTCCTCGTTGGTGCTGCGGTCATCCTCCTTGCCCGCGACATTGGCGAGCGCGGTTTCGGCCTGCGCGCGCGGAACGCCAAACGCGAGCAGGCTCGCCTTGCCGCTGCTCCTGTCGACGAAGCGCAGCCCCTCGCCGTCAAGGCTGACCGCGATGGTTGCCGCATTCGGTCCATCGGCCTTCGCCTCGGGAACCGATGGCGCAACGGGCTCGGCATCCGCGGGTGCCTTGTCGGCCGCAGGTTTGCACGCGGCGAGCAGCGCCATCATCGCGAGGGTCGTGAACTTGCGCATCGCCTAACTCCTGTTCCGAACGATCGGTCCCATCGCCATCACCAGTATCGCACCCAGCGTTGCCAAAGCCATATCCTTTTGCGCGTCCCAGATATCGCCCTGTTGTCCGTTGTAACGATCAGCGGTTTCGCCCGCCGCGACGATGGTCAGCAGCCATTCGAAGATTTCGTAGAGGCACGAGATGGCGAGCACCCAGCCGAGCACGGCAATGGCCGCGCCACGCGGGCCCAGCCCGCCCCAACGCCGCACGATTTCGGCGACGGGAACCACCGAAAGCGCGCCGAAAGCGAAATGGACGAGCCGGTCATAATGATTACGCGTCCAGCCGAAAGCGTCGGAGAAGCTGCCACCGGTCAGCGCGCGCGCCCAGTCGTCATAGGGGACATTGCTGTACGCGTAGCGCCCGCCAAGCGTGTGGAGCGCCATGAACGCCACTATGCACGCGACCGACGCGGTCGACAGCGGCCAGCGGCGGAGCAGCGGGGGCGCCGCGACGATCAGCAGCATCGTCGGAATATGCTGGAGCAGCGCCACCTCGGGATAGGGCTGGTCGATCTGCGCGATCAGCAGCAGCACAAGAAGCAGGCCGATCAGGCGGCGCTGCGCGGGCGCGGTCGCGGCGCTCACCAGCGGAGCGACATGCAGCTGAGCCCGGCATCGATATGCGCGATCTGGTCGGTCGGCAGCGGGCGGACCGCGACACCGCGCGCAGCGAGCAGCGCACGTGTTGCGGACCAGCGGTCGCCGACGAGGAGAGTATCGCGGATACGCAGAATATTCGCCGCGGGCTCTTCGCCCGGCGGGGTCGTGACGACTTCGAGCCCGTCGAACTGCGGGCAAGCGGCGAGCGCGGGGACCGCGAGGATCGTGCGCTCGTCGATCAACCCGCATCCGGTCTTGAAATGGAGCACGCCGGGCGGCGTTTCGGCGATCTCGGCACGATAACCCAGCTTGCCGAGCAGGTCGGCAAGCTCCTCGGCACCGGTGCGGTCGGTACGCGCCGAAAGGCCGATAATCACGCGGTCGGCGAGGCGCAATATGTCGCCGCCGTCGGCGTAGCCGGGGCCGGTCATTTCGAGGAGGCGGCTGTGGTGCGCCGCGAGCGGGGCGCGAATATAGGCGACCTCGCCCGCCCGGCTCGACGCGCCGGGACGAAGCAGGATCGCGCCCTTGGGGAAAGTCAGCGCGACATCTTCGGTGAACAGTGCGTCGGGGAAGTCGTCGAGCGGCTC
The DNA here is from genome assembly GCA_020160755.1 of Pseudomonadota bacterium. GTDB lineage: Bacteria > Pseudomonadota > Alphaproteobacteria > Sphingomonadales > Sphingomonadaceae > Sphingopyxis. The sequence continues at coordinate 106,825 of JAIUPN010000010.1, read as the reverse complement.
GAGGACTTCGACCGCGAGGCCAAGTTCGCGCAGCGTCGCGACATAGGCCTCATGCTCGGCGACGAGGCCGGTGAAGTCGGGATCGGGGCCGCCGTCGGCGCGGATCCCCTTGACCGCCGAACGGGCGGGGGCGCGGCAGAGGGCGTTGGTGAAGGCGTAGGGACTGGTCATGCCCCTTCCCTACCCGTTCGCATCCCGAAGTCGAGATACGAACGGCGAGAGGTTCGGGCTCAGCCCTTCTTGAGGTGGCGGCGACCGAGCAGTTCGGCGATCTGCACCGCGTTCAGCGCCGCGCCCTTGCGGAGATTGTCGCTGACGCACCAGAGGTTGAGGCCGTTTTCGACCGTCGGGTCCTCGCGCACGCGCGACACGAAAGTCGCGAAGTCGCCGACGCATTCGACGGGGGTGATGTAGCCGCCATCCTCGCGCTTGTCGTGGAGCACGACGCCGGGGGCTTCGCGCAGGATGCGCTGCGCATCCTCGGCCGACAGCTCGTCTTCCATCTCGATATTGATCGCTTCCGAATGGCCGACGAACACCGGCACGCGGACGCAGGTCGCGGTGACCTTGATCTTCGGATCGAGGATCTTCTTGGTCTCGACGACCATCTTCCACTCTTCCTTGGTCGAGCCGTCGTCGAGGAATTTGTCGATGTGCGGGATGACGTTGAAGGCGATCTGCTTGGTGAACTTCTGGATGTCCTTCTCGTCGCCGACGAAGATCTGACGCGTCTGGTTCCACAGCTCGTCCATGCCCGACTTGCCCGCGCCCGACACCGACTGATAGGTCGAGACGACGACGCGCTTGATCTTGGCCGCATCGTGGAGCGGCTTCAGCGCGACGACCATCTGCGCGGTCGAGCAGTTCGGGTTCGCGATGATGTTGCGCTTCGTATAGCCGTCGATCGCGTCGGGGTTCACCTCGGGCACGATCAGCGGCACGTCGGGGTCCATGCGGTAGAGCGACGAATTGTCGATCACGACGCAGCCCGCCGCTGCGGCCTTCGGCGCGTGGATCGCGGTCGCGTCGCTGCCGATCGCGAAGATCGCCATGTCCCAGCCGGCCCAGTCGAAATTCTCGATATTCTGGCACTTCACGGTTTTACCGGTATCGCCGATTTCGATCTCGTCGCCCTGGCTGCGCGACGATGCGACCGCCGCCAGTTCGTCGTAGGGAAATTCGCGCTCGGCGAGAATGGCGAGCACTTCGCGCCCGACATTGCCCGTGGCTCCGGCGACAACGATACGATAACCCATTTACTCACTCCTCAAGGCAAGAACTCGGTTGAAAACGTAACTTAAACTCAGACTTTCCAGCGGAAATGGCCGGTCAGCTTATGCTTGAACAAGGCATCCTCCTCACGCGTCCCGCCGCCGATATTGTGAAGGACGAGCGGCACACCGGTCGTATCCTTGCGGTCGGACACGATGCCCGTGTGCGGCAGGCGGCCGCCGACCACCTGGGTAAAGATGTCGCCCGGGCGCCAGTCGGCGGGATCGTCGGTGACGGGCAGCGCCGCGCCGTGCCGCCGCCAAAAGGTCGCGAGATTGGGCACGCGGCGATGATCGATGTTGCGGTCAGGGCGCCCCAGCCCCCAGTTTTTCGGATAAGCCCCGAAATGGGCGCGCATGTCGGCGTTTACAAGCGCCTGCAGATCGACGCCGAGCGCATCGCGGAATGCACGAATCACGACGTCGGTGCAGACGCCCTTGGCGCGGTCGACGTCGCCGTTCGGGAAGCGCAGCACCGTATAGGCCGGATCATAAGTCAGCGTGACGCCGACCTGCCGCCGCGCCGCCGCGACGATGCGCTGGGCATTGGTGAGCGCCATCGCCTCGCCCGACACGCCAAAGGCGAGCACCGCGCCGAGGAAGGCGCGCCGTGTCGGCTGGAACGGGAGGACGGACGCTTGCATCAAATTCGCTTTGCCCAAAAGAAAACGACCGGCTCTGCCTGTTGGCGGAACCGGTCGTTTTTGAAAGCTGTTTCGGCTTTGGGTGAGAGAAGCTCTCCTTAGCCTTCGCCGGCTTCCGACCGGTATTCGCGGCGCTCCGCAATACGCGCCGATTTACCAGTGCGGCCACGAAGATAGTAAAGCTTCGCACGACGCACGGCACCCTTGCGGATGACGGTAATCGAGTCGATGTTGGGCGAATAGAGCGGGAACACGCGCTCGACACCTTCGCCGAACGACATTTTGCGCACGGTGAAGTTGGAGCCCATGCCCTTGTTCGAGCGTGCGATGCACACGCCTTCGAAATTCTGGACGCGGGTGCGTTCGCCTTCGACCACCTTCACGCCGACTTTCAGCGTGTCGCCGGGACGGAAGGTCGGAATGGTCTTCGCCGCTTTGGCGATTTCTTCGGCTTCGATCGTCTGGATGAGGTTCATGTCCTCTAGTCCTTTTCTTTTCGCCGCGCGCCAGAGGCAGGTCGGTCCCGAGCGCCCTCATGGCGCTCCCAAAGGTCCGGCCTGCGTAACCGTGTGTGATCTTCTGCCTGTCGTTTCCGCCAGGCCGCGATCTTCGCATGATCCCCCGATCGCAGCACTTCGGGGATCGTGCGCCCTTCCCATTCGACGGGTCGGGTATAGTGCGGATATTCGAGCAAACCGTTTTCGAACGATTCGTCGTCCCCGCTTGAAGCCGCGCCCATTACGCCGGGAAGCAGCCGAATGCAAGCGTCGAGCAGCAGCAGCGCGCCCATCTCGCCGCCCGACAATATGATGTCGCCCATCGACACTTGCTCGATCGGCCGCGCGTCGAAGATGCGTTCGTCGAATCCCTCGAACCGGCCGCACAGGATGATCGCCCCCGGACCCGCCGAAAGCTGGCGCACGCGCGCCTGCGTGATCGGCGTTCCGCGCGGGGTCATCGCAAGGATCGGGAGGCCCGGATGCGCCGCCACCGCATGGTCGATCGCCGCGCCGAGCACATCGGCCTTGAGCACCATTCCCGCACCGCCACCGGCGGGCGTGTCGTCGACGGTGCGGTGCTTGTCGGTCGCAAAGTCGCGGATCTGCACCGGCGCGCAATTCCACGTTCCGCTTTCGAGCGCGCGCCCCGCCATGCTGTGCCCCAGCGGGCCGGGGAACATGTCGGGATAGAGGGTCAGGGGGACGGCGGTGAAGGTCATAACGGGCGTGATTTCCGGTGACATACCACCCACGCAGCAAGCAAACTGAATGGCAGGGTGAGTGCCGACACCAACGCAGCGAGCTCAAACAAGGTGTTCATCGTCAGCGTCTCGTCGCGCATGAACGCAAGGCCAAAACCGATGATCAGATAGAGGGCAGGTAAAGGAGCCAGAATCGCGACCAGATACGCCGCCCATCGCTGACGGACCAGTGCATAAGCGATCGCACTGGAAACAAGCCCGCAGAAAAATCCAAGCGCGGGATAAATGATCAAAGACATCATGCGAGATTGCCTGTCCACTCAAAGCGGCTCCCATAGCGCTTCGGGGAGCAGGTGGCGATCCTTGTCGAGTTCGGCGTGCAGCCATTCGCGGAAGCGTTCGATCTTGCGTACCCCGACGCGGTTGTCGCGGTGGACGAGATAATGCGCCGTTCCCGGCTGGTAGAGTGCATCGAACGGCCGGACGAGCCGCCCGGCGTCGAGTTCGGCGCGCCACAGCAGCGGCGTCATCAGCGCGATGCCGTACCCGCCCTGCACCGCGCTCGCCTCCTGCAGCTGGCTGTCGAGCTCGATCCCGCGGCGCTGCGGCGGCGGGACGGTATCGACTCCCGCAGCGGCGAACCAGCCGGCCCACCAGGGGTCGTTGGGTGCGAGACGGTCGACGTCCAGCAGATCTTCGGGCCGCTCGATATGATTGGCTTCCAGAAAACCCGGCGCGCAGATCGGGGTGACATGGCTGCGATAAAGGAAGTCGGCGCGCAGACCGGGCCAGTGGCCGCGCCCGACGCGGATCGCGACGTCGACATTGGTGGCATCGAAATCGATCAGCTCGTTGTTCATCGACATCCGCACCGCGAGGTCGGGATAAGCGAGCTGGAACCCGCCGATCCGCGCGCTGAGCCAGGTGCCGCCAAAGGTCGTCATCGCGTCGATCGTCAGCACGTCGGCCTCGTCGCTGCCGAGCGCGGCGAACGCATCGCCCATCGCGGCAAAGGCACCGGTGATCGCGGGGAGCAGTCGCTGTCCGGTTTCGGAAAGCCGCACGCGCCCCTTTTCACGCACGAAGAGCGCGCGGCCGAGCCGGTCTTCCAATTGGCGGATTTGATAACTCACCGCCGCCTGCGTCAGCCCCAGCTCCTCGGCGGCGCGCGAGAAATTCTGCAAGCGCCCGGCCGCTTCGAAGGTTCGGATCGCAGCAAGAGGCGGCAATTTGGGCATGCCACCTTATAAGCCCTCCTTATGATATGGTCTACGCCTTTTGTTGGCGGCGTCGCATGGGAAAGGGCATTACCGCTGCATCAAGCGAAAGGAGATGAACGATGAAAGACGAGCAGTTCATGCGCGCCTGGAATGACGGTCATGATCATTTCAGCGCCGATATCACCCGCGGCCTCCACTGGCTCGCAACCCCCTTCCGCCGCCTCGGCGAGTGGATCGCGGTGCCGAGCGCACCCGGCGAAGACAGCGTCTTCACGCGTGCCGCTGCGCGCTGCGGAGTGCGAGCGCGCCGCGCGCGATAAGCTTCCCTGTCGCTCTCGCGAGTCGGGAGCAAAACGGGGTGAGGCCGTCCCTTGCAAAAGGCTTCACCCCGTCGATATCGGGGCACTTAGGGCAGCACGACGCGGAAACGCAGTGCCTGAATCGTCGCCGGCGTGGTCGGCGCGAGAAGTAACTGCCCGTCGAGCTTGCCCCGCTCGCAATTGAGCCGGAACGCGGTCGACATCGCCCCCGTCGGCGCGAGCGGTTCGTCGGTCGGGCACGCGCCGACCGCGGCCTTCAGCTTCGCCAGTTCGGCTTTCCAGTTTTCGGCCGAGCGATCCATCAGAAAATTCATCGCGAGCCGGCCCTGCAGCGGGCCGAGATCGCCCGCGGCATAAGCTGCCCTTGCCGCCGCATAGGTTTCGGCGACCGCCGGCGATACCGGCACGGCGCGTGTTTCGAGCAGCCCCGCCTTGTCCATCGCGACCGCGGTGTCCCACGCGGGGCCAGACGGCCCGGCATAGGTCCGGTTCGTCAACGCGAACACCCCGACGCCATAATCGGGCATCAGCATCACATGGCTGCCATAGCCCGGATAGCCGCCGCCGTGCGCGAGCGTCAGCCCGAGGTCGCAGTCCTGCGCGACGCGCCAGCCCATGCCATAGGCGCTCGACAGCTTGCACGCCGTCGCACCGCTCGCGCCGGTGCGATTGACGACCGACGTGAAATTCAGGCCCTGTGCGACCTCGCGCACCGTCGCGCGCCTGACCGGGCCGGTGTCGGGATCGTCGCGCGCGGGCCAGGCCGAGAGCAGGAAGGCGACCCATTTGGCATAGTCGTTGGCGCTGACCTGCAACCCGCCCATCGCGTTGAAGGCGCCGTCGACCATCTCGGGCTCGGCGGTCCAGCGCTCATTTTCCCAGCGATAGCCGAGCGCATAGCGCGCCCTGGGGGCCTTCGGCGCATCGAAGCCGCTGCTCGCCATACCGAGCGGAGTCAGAATCGTCTTTCGAACATAGTCGGCATAGTCCATGCCCGACGCGTTGGTGACGATCCGGCCGAGCAGCGCATAGCCGAAGTTCGAATATTCATGGGCTGCTTGCGGCGCGCGGCTGAACGGCACCCCCGCGGCGATCATCTTCGTAAAGTCTTCCTGCGGCAGTATCTGCTGGCGGTCGCCCCACGGATCGTCGGTGACGAACCCGCCCACGTGCTGGAGCAGGTCGCGGACGCGGATGCGTGGGCTGTCTTTGGTCGGATAGGTCCAGCCCTTCATTTCGGGCACATATTGCTCGGCGAGGTCGTCGAGGCGGAGCTTGCCATCATCGCGCAGCTTCAGGATCGACAGCGCGGTGAACGCCTTGGTCATCGAGGCGATACGGAACAGGCTGTCGGAGGTTACGGGGCGCTTGTCGGCGATATTCTGGAAGCCGAGGCCCTTCACATAGGCGAGCTTGCCGTCCCTGACGACGCCGTAGACCACTCCGGGCACATGCTGATCGGTCTGGAATCTGGCGAAAAGCGCGTCGATTTCGGGGGCGAGCTGGTCGAGGGTCTTCCCCGTCGTTTCCTGCGCCGCAGCGGGGAGAGAAGCTCCGAGCATGAGAGCAAAAGCAAAACCCGATTTCCAGCGCATGACAGTCTCCCCGGCGATGTGCGAAGGGGCTATCAGACTGGCGGGTCAGGGCAATCGGCTATTCGACGAACGCCGCGTCGATCGTCACGCCGTCGTCGTTCCACGCCGGTACCGCCTGCGCGGTCATCGGCACCATGAAGCGCTTGCGGTCGGGTTTCTCGATTTCGAGAATGTCGCCCGCGCCGAAATTCTCGACGGCGGCGACATGGCCGATGGCGATGCCGTCGGTCGACACGCACGGCAGGCCGAGCAGGTCGTGGTGGTAATATTCGCCCTCGCCCAGCGGCGGCAGCGCCGAACGCGGGACGGTCAGCACGGTGCCGCGCAGCGCCTCGGCGGCGCTGCGATCGGATATCTCGACAAAGGTCGCGACCGCGCCCTGATTGGCGGGGCGCACCGATTTCAGGGTGAGTTTGCGCTCCCCCGCATCGAAAATGGAAAAGGCGCGGAGAGCCTCCGCGCCTTCGCCGAATAATTTGAGGCGCACCTCGCCCCGCACCCCATGCGCGCCGGCGATGGCGGCGAGGGTGACAGGGCGATTCGCGTCGGCCAAGGCTTAGCCTTCGGCCTTTTCTTCGCCGGCTTCCGCAGCAGGCGCTTCTTCGGCAACCGGGCCGCCTTCGGCGACTTCTTCGGCGATCGCGGTCGCGTCTTCGGCGGTCGCGTCGGCCGGAACTTCGTCGGCGACGGCTTCGGCGACAGCCTCAGCGGCTACTTCTTCAGCGGCAGGCGCTTCGACTTCGGGTTCCGGGGCCGGAGCGGCGGCAGCAGCGGCTGCGGCTTCTTCGGCGTCAGCCAGCTTCTGCGCCTTTTCTTCGGCGCGTTCCTTGGCCTTTTCGCCAGGGACACCCTTGTTCGGGTTGTTGCGAGCAGCGCGTTCGAGGACGCCCGCGGCGTCGAGGAAACGAGCGACGCGGTCGGTCGGCTGCGCGCCAACCGAAACCCAGTGCTTCGCACGGTCGGCGTCGAGCTTCACGCGCTCGGGATTGTCCTTGGCGAGCAGCGGGTTGTAGCTGCCGATGCGCTCGATGAAGCGGCCGTCGCGCGGGCTGCGCGAATCGGCGACGACGATCTTGTAGTAAGGACGCTTCTTCGAACCGCCGCGTGCGAGGCGAATGGAGGTTGCCATGATATTTTCCTTCAGAGTTTAATGTTTAAAGTCGGGTCGATTATTTCTTTTTATTCATCAGATTGGCGAGTTCGGGCGGGATCGCTCCGCCGCCGCCGAGACCGGGGAGGCCACCGCCGCCGCCCATTCCGGGAATGCCGCCGCCCTTGCCGAACAGCGCGCCGAGGCCCTTCAATCCGCCCATCTTGCGGATCTTCTTCATCGCGCTGGACATTTCCTGGTGCATTTTCAGCACCTTGTTGACCTGCTGCACCGTCGTGCCCGACCCGTTGGCGATGCGGATCTTGCGCTTCGCGGTCAGGATTTCGGGCTTCGCGCGCTCCTTGGGGGTCATCGACCCCATGATCGCGTCGAAGTGAATGAGCATCTTGTCGTCCGCCCCGCCCGCCGCCATCTGCGCCTGCGCCTTCTTGATGCCCGGGATCATGCCCGCGAGCGCGCCGAGGCCGCCCATGCGGCGCATCTGGTTGAGCTGGGTGCGGAGGTCGTTGAGGTCGAACTGGCCCTTCGCCATCTTCGCCGCCATCGCCTCGGCCTCTTCGGCCTGGATCGTTTCGGCGGCGCGTTCGACCAGACTGACGACGTCGCCCATGCCAAGGATGCGGCCCGCGATACGCGACGGCTGGAAGAGTTCGAGCCCGTCGAGCTTTTCGCCGGTGCCCGCGAATTTGATCGGCTTGCCGGTGACCGCGCGCATCGAGAGCGCGGCACCGCCGCGCGCATCGCCGTCCATACGCGTGAGCACGACGCCGGTCAGCGGCACCTGATCGGTGAAGCGCTGCGCGACCTGCACCGCGTCCTGACCCGTGAGACTGTCGACGACAAGCAGCGTTTCGGCGGGGTTCGCCGTGCGCGACACCGCCTGCATCTCGTCCATCAACTGCTGGTCGACGTGGAGGCGGCCCGCGGTGTCGAGCATCAGGACGTCATAGCCCTGAAGCTTCGCGGCCTGCAGCGCACGGCTCGCGATTTCGACCGGCTGCTGGCCCGCGACGATCGGCAGGGTCGCGACGTCGATCTGCTGGCCGAGCACGGCAAGCTGTTCCTGCGCGGCGGGGCGGTTGACGTCGAGCGACGCCATCAGCACCTTCTTGCGCTCCTTGTCCTTCAGCCGCTTCGCGATCTTCGCGGTCGTCGTCGTCTTACCCGAACCCTGAAGACCAACCATCATGATGACGGCGGGCGGGGTGACGGCAAGGTCCAGCTCGGCGGTTTCCGAACCGAGCATCTCGGTCAGCGCGTCGCTGACGATCTTGACGACCTGCTGCCCCGGGGTGACCGAGCGCAGGACATTCTGGCCGATCGCGAGTTCGGTGACCTGATCGACGAAGCTGCGCACGACAGGCAGCGCGACGTCGGCTTCGAGCAGGGCGATTCGCACTTCGCGCATCGCCGCGCGCACGTCGGCCTCGGTCAGCGCGCCGCGACCGCGGAGCTTCCCGAAAACATCGCCAAGCCGATTGCTCAGACTGTCGAACATGCGCCTCAAATCCTTAGCTTCGAGGCCCGCAACGCAAAAGACGCCGGTGAGCGAAACCTCGCCAACCAGCGGCTATCCGTGGACAGACTTTCCGTCGCGGACATCGATATGCCCGTGCGCAAGATGCACGCGGACGCGGCGGCCTCTACGCAAAAACACCGCCAAATGCAAGCATGGCCGGAAGCAGGCCGACGCGCCGCACGGCCGGGGCAGCGCACTTAACCCAAATTTCACCGCTTCGGCGCCATAAAGCGCGCAATGGTGGGGAAAATTCATATGACAGCGACGCCGAAGCAATTCGACCGCAGCGAGGGCGCCAAACGCGACATCATAGCCGGGGGCATCGTCGTTGCCGCGATCCTGCTGTTCGTCGGCACGGGCAGCAATGTGATGCAGGCAGCCGTCCGCGCGCTGATCGGCCTCGGCGGCGGCCCCGACCGGGCGCTTGCCGCGGCGCTCGTGCTCAACATTGCGCTGATCCTTTTCGGCTGGCGCCGCTACGAAGATCTCAACCGCGAAATCCGCGAGCGTACCGAGGCCGAACAGCGCGCGCGCTATCTCGCCGACACCGACCCGCTGACCGGGTTCCTCAACCGCCGCGCGCTGCTCGCGACGGGGCAGCAACTGATTGCGGGCGCCATCGCCGACAAGCGTCAGGTCGCGCTCTTCCTGCTCGACCTCGACCATTTCAAGACCGTCAACGACATTCACGGCCACGCCGCGGGCGATCGCGTACTCCAGGTCGCGGCCGAGCGCATCTCGGCGACCCTGCCGCCCAACGCGACGAAGGCGCGGCTCGGCGGCGACGAATTTGTCGCGATGCTTGTCTTCGAACCCGCCGCGCGCGCCGATATCGACGCACTGGCAGCCGAACTCGTCATGGCACTCGACAATTCGGTGATGCACGATGCGCAGCAGATCCGCATCGGCGCCTCGCTCGGCATCTCGCTCGCGGGCGACGCCAGCATGACGATGGAAACGATGGTCCGTCAGGCCGACATCGCCATGTATCATGGCAAGGACGAGGGACGAAACCGCCACATCTGGTTCGAACCCGGCATGGAAATGGCGGTGCAGGTGCGCAACCAGATCGAAACCGGGATTCGCGAGGGCATGCCGCGCGGCGAGTTCGTGCCGCACTTCGAACCGCAGGTCGACATTGCCAGCGGCCGCCTGATCGGTTTCGAGATGCTGATGCGCTGGGAATCGCCCGAATATGGAATGATCCCGCCCGAACGCTTCATTCCGGTCGCAGAAGAAAGCGGCCTGATCGGCGAATTGTCGCTGCTGGTCATCCGCAACGCGATGGAAATGGCCAAGCGCTGGGACCCGTCGATCCTGCTCGCGGTCAACATCTCGCCGCAGCAGCTCAAGGACCCGTGGTTCAGCCAGAAGCTGACCAAGCTGCTCGTCGAGGTCGGCTTCCCCGCCAGCCAGCTCGAAGTCGAAATCACCGAAAGCTCGCTGTTCGAGAATCTGCCGCTCGTGCGTTCGATCGTCACCAGCCTGAAAAATCAGGGCGTCTCGCTCAGCCTCGACGATTTCGGCACCGGTTACAGTTCGCTGTCGCACCTGCGTGCGCTGCCGTTCGACCGCATCAAGATCGACCGCAGCTTCGTCGCCGCGATGCGCGGCAGCCCCGACGCGCAGGCGATCGTCGTCGCGATCGTCCGGCTCGGCGAGAGCCTCGCGATGCCGATCACCGCCGAAGGCGTCGAGGATGAAGCGACCGCGATCGAATTGACGCGGCTCGGCTGCGCCAAGGGTCAGGGCTGGTATTTCGGCCGCGCGGCCTCGGCCGCCGATACCGAACGCCTGCTCGCCGACCGCGGCCTGCTGCGCGCCCCGGCGGCGGCACCGACCGGTCCCGGAACGAGCGAACAGGAACCCCTGCGCAAGACGGCGTAATCCCGCCGCATCGCTAGACTTCGCGCTCGCGCGCCCTTACATGCGCGAGCTATGGCAGACCGCTTCACCAAGATGCACGGCCTCGGCAACGACTTCGTCGTGATCGACGCGCGCGTGGCTCACGTCGAGATGACGCCGGCGCGCGCGCATGCGATCGCCGACCGGCGCCACGGCATCGGGTGCGACCAGTTGATCCTGCTCGAACCGTCGACCAGCGCCGACGTGAAGATGCGCATCTTCAACGCCGACGGCGGCGAGGTCGAGGCGTGCGGCAATGCGACGCGCTGCGTCGCAACGCTGATCGGCAAGCCCGCGGTGATCGAGACGCTGGGCGGGATGCTGCGCGTCACGCCGGCTGATGGCGGGGCCGAGGTGACGCTGGGTGAACCCGTGTTCGACTGGGAGCATATCCCGCTCGCGATGCCGATGGACACGCGCGACATGCCCGTCGCGTGGGACGAGCTCGAGCATGGCGCGGCGGTGAATGTCGGCAATCCGCATATCGTCTTCTTCGTCCCCGAAGCCGACGCCGTCGCGCTCGACGAGCTCGGCCCGCGGATCGAGACCGACCCGCTGTTCCCCGAGCGCGTCAACGTCAATGTCGCGAGCCTCGACGGCGAGAATCAACTGCAACTGCGGGTCTGGGAACGCGGCGTCGGGCTGACGCAGGCGTGCGGCACCGGCGCGTGCGCGACCGCAGTCGCTGCGATTCGCGCCGGACTGGTCCAGTCGCCGGTCACGGTGTCGCTGCCCGGCGGCGACCTGATCATCCGCTGGGCGCCCGGCGAGCCGATCGTGATGAGCGGCGCCGCAACGCGCGTGTATGAGGGCGAGACCGACTGGGCGCAGTTCGGATGAGCATCTCCCTCGCCGACCCGGTCGAGGTCGTCAATTTCGGTTGCCGGCTGAACATCGCCGAGGGCGAAGGGGTTCGTGCCGCCGCGCGCGCTGCGGGCGTGCGCGATACGATCATCTTCAACAGCTGCGCGGTGACCGACGAGGCGGTGCGGCAGGCACGGCAGGCCGTGCGTCGCGCCTTGCGCGAGCGGCCGGACGCCGACGTCGTGGTAACGGGATGTGCGGCGGAGCTGGAGCGCGATGCCTTCGCTGCGATGGGCGCGCGAGTCGTATCCAATGATGCGAAGGGACGTGCCGAAAGCTATGGCGCCTCGCCCGCAGCGTCGGCCCGCTCGACAGCCTATGTCCCCGCCCTCTCCGGCGCCGATCACGCCCGCGCCTTCCTTGGGGTCCAGACCGGCTGCTCGCACAGCTGCACCTTTTGCGCGACGGTGCTGGCGCGCGGCACGGCGCGGTCGGCAACGATCGAGGCGGTTGTTGCATCCGCGCAAACCGCACTGGGTCGCGGCCAGCGCGAGATCATCCTGACCGGGGTCGATCTGGCGAGCTATGGCGACGACAGCGGCACCAGCCTTGCGGCGCTGGTCGAGGCGCTGCTCGCGCTGCCGGTCGAACGCCTCCGCCTCTCGTCGCTCGACCCCGACCGGATCGACGACGCGCTGTTCGCCTTGCTGACGCAGGAAAAGCGCGTGATGCCGCACGTCCACCTGTCGCTGCAAGCTGGCGACGATATGGTGCTGACGCGCATGAAGCGCCGCCATCGCCGCGCCGATGCCGTCGCACTGATCGAACGGTTGAAGGCCGCGCGCGCCGACGTCGCGATCGGCGCCGACCTGATCGCGGGCTTTCCGACCGAGGATGACGCGATGTTCGCGAACTCGCTCGCACTCATCGACGATTGCGACATCGTTTTCGGACATATCTTTCCTTACAGCCCGCGCGCCGGGACCCCCGCCGCGCGGATGCCGCAGGTCGGGCGCACGATCGCGCGCGAGCGCGCCGCAACGCTGCGCGAAGCCAATGCGCGGCGGCGGCAGGGCTGGCTCGATACACAGGTCGGCCGCACCGCGTCGATGCTCGTCGAGCGCGACGGCATGACCGGCCATGCCGAAAATTTCGCCGCCGTCACGCTGACCGCCTCCGCGGCGCCCGGCACCATCATTCCCGTGCGCCTGACCGCGCGCGACGGCGACCGCATGGTTGCCACTCCCACGCAAGCAAAGGATATCGCCGCATGACCGGCCAAAGCTGGAGCGAAAGGCTGCTCGGCGGATTTCGCCGTACGTCCGAACGGCTCGGCGAAAATCTCGCGGGGCTGACCGGCAAGGCACGGCTCGACGAGGACGATCTCGACCGGATCGAGGAGGCGCTGATCACCGCCGACCTCGGCCCCGCGATGGCGACACGCATCCGCGAACGCCTCGCCGAACGCCGCGATATCGCCGCGAACGGCACCGAGGAACTGCGCAAGGTCGTCGCCGAAGAAATCGCCGCGGTGCTGCGCCCCGTCGCCGAACCGCTCGACATCGACGCCTTTCCGCGTCCGCAGGTCATCCTCGTGATCGGGGTCAACGGATCGGGCAAGACGACGACAATCGCCAAGCTCGCGCACCTGTTCCAGGAACAGGATTATGGCGTGATGCTCGTCGCGGGCGACACCTTCCGTGCCGCCGCGATCGGACAGCTCAAGGTCTGGGCCGAGCGGCTCGGCGTGCCGATCATGGCGGGACCCGAGGGCGGCGACAGCGCGGGCATCGTGTTCGATGCGGTGAAGCAGGCGACCGCGACCGGCATCGACGTGCTGATCGTCGACACCGCCGGGCGGCTTCAGAACAAGCGCGAGCTGATGGACGAACTCGCCAAGATCAAGCGCGTGCTCGGCCGCCTCAATCCCGCCGCGCCGCACGATGTCGTGCTCGTGCTCGACGCGACGACGGGGCAGAATGCACTGTCGCAGATCGACGTGTTCCGCGAAGTCGCGGGGGTCACCGGCCTCGTCATGACCAAGCTCGACGGCACCGCGCGCGGCGGCGTGCTGGTGTCCGCGGCCGAGCGCCACGGACTTCCCATCCACGCGATCGGCATCGGGGAAACCATCGACGACCTTCGCCCGTTCGACGCGGACGAGATCGCGGCCATTATTGCAGGAAACATCAGATGAGCGACAAGCTCGACCAGATCGACCAGCTTCCGGGCGGCCCCGAGGCGGTCCCCGCGCCGCCGCCAGCCAAGCATGGCTGGCTCAACTTCGTGATCGATTTCGGACCTTTGCTCGTCTTCTTCCTCGCCTATAAATTCTCTTCGGGCGGCGAAGGCGCGTTCGCCGCGACGACCGCGGCGATCAAGGGCACGGTCGCCTTCATGGTCGCGATCGTCATCGCGATGGTCGTTTCGAAATGGAAGCTCGGCAGGATTTCACCCATGCTGTGGATGTCGAGCATCCTCGTCCTCGGCTTCGGCGCACTGACGATCTGGTTCCACGACGAGCGTTTCATCGTGATGAAGCCGACGATCATCTATGGCGCCTTCGCCGCGCTGCTGCTCGGCGGTTACTGGTTCAAGCGGCCGATGCTCAAATACCTCCTGCAATCGGCGCTCGAGGGGCTCACCGACCGCGGCTGGCTGCTGCTGTCGCGCAATTGGGGCCTGTTCTTCGCCGCACTCGGTATCGCCAATCATGTGATGTACGAGATGATCCAGGCGAAGCAGATGAGCTTCGACCTGTGGCTGACGATCAAGGTGTGGGGCGTGACCGCCCTCTCCTTTCTCTTCACCTTCAGCCAGGTTCCGGTGATGCTGAAGAACGGGCTCGCTGTTCCCGAAGAGGCGGCAACCGACAAAAGTTGATGCAATTCCCCGCCGCGCTGGCATAGCTGCGTCACCGGCTCCGGGTCGCACGCGGCGCCGCGACAACAAGGGGGAACTGCCATGGACAAATTTTTCGGAAACCTGCACGCCGTGCTCGGCGCGGGGCTCGTGCTCGCGATCATCCTGATGCTGTGCCTCAACGGCCAGAATTTCGAGGACGGCGTCGCCGCGGGCAATGCGATCATGCGCTGGCTGCACACCTTCTTCGGCGTGCTGTGGATCGGTCTGCTCTATTATTTCAATTTCGTCCAGATCCCGACGATGCCGAAGATTCCGGCCGAACTGAAACCCGCGGTCGGCAAGCATATCGCGCCCGCCGCGCTGTTCTGGTTCCGCTGGGCGGCACTGGTCACCGTGCTGCTCGGCCTCGCAATCGCCGGCCACGCCAAATATCTGGCGCCCGCGCTGGGGCTTCAGGATCCGTACAAGCTGATCGGCGTCGGCATGTGGCTGGGCCTGATCATGGCGTTCAACGTCTGGTTCGTGATCTGGCCGAACCAGAAGAAGGCGCTGGGCATCGTCGAGGCCGACGACGCGACCAAGGCAAAGGCCGCGAAGACCGCGATGATCTTTTCACGGACCAACACCTTGCTGTCGATCCCGATGCTCTATGCGATGGTGAACTTCAGCTAAGCTGGCTGGCAAAGATTGCAAAAGGGCGCTCCGGGAGACCGGGGCGCCCTTTTCGTTTCAGCCCTCGATCGCCGCCTTGTGCATCCGCCCGTTCATCACATAATGCGCGACGCCGAGCTGCATCCCTGCCGCCTGCGCATCGTCTATCTCGCGTACGCGCCGCGCGGGCGATCCGGCCCAGAGCTCGCGGTCCGGGATTTCCTTATTCTCGGTGAGCAGCGCGCCCGCGGCGAGCATCGCGTCGCTGCCGATGCGACACCCGTTCATCACCGTCGCCTTCAGCCCGACGAACGCCCTGTCCGCGAGGGTGCAGCCGTGCACCATCGCAAGATGGCCGATCAGCACATCTTCGCCGATGATCGTCGGGAAACCTTCCGGGCGGTGCGGCATCGGGCCGTCGCAGTGGACGATGCTGCCGTCCTGGATGTTCGAGCGCGCACCAACGACGATGCGGCTGACATCGGCGCGCAGCACGCAATTGTACCAGATACTGACATCGGGGCCGATCGTCACGTCGCCGATAATCCGGCACCCTGGCGCGATGAAGGCGCTGGGATCGATTTGCGGCGTCTTGCCATTGACGGTGATGATGCTGATGTCGTTACGGGTCATTCGTCGCGGCCTCCGATGATATTTTTCCAGATCAGAACCGGCAGCGTCGAGGCATAGTCGTCGGTCCAGCGTTCGAAATCCGGCTGCGACTCGAGTGGCACCCAAGTGTCGAGATCCTGCGAATCCTTGCGCGGGCGAAGTCCGCCGGTCAATTGCTGCATCCGCTGCGGCGTCGCGGTCAGCGCGACCCAGTTCGATCCGGTCAGGTCACCATATTCGTCACCCATCGCCCCCGGATCCATACGGATTGCCGCGGTCCAGCCGCGCGCCCTCGCCTCCTCCGCCAGCACCGGTTCGAGCCCGAAGAAACGGTTCGAGATATGGATGAGCAGGATACCGTCGGGCTTCATCGCGCGCGAATAAATGCCGATCGCTTCACGGGTCAGCAGGTGCAGCGGGATCGCGTCGGACGAAAAAGCGTCGATGACGATGATGTCGAAACGCCCCGCCGGCTGGTTCGCGAGCTGGAGCCGCGCGTCACCGATAACGATCGGCGTGTCGCCCGCGCAATCCGACAGGAAGGTAAATTTGGCAGGGTCGCGCGCAATATCGACCATCACCGGATCGATTTCGAAGATCGTCCACCGCTGTCCGGGCTTGCGGTAACAGGCGAGCGTGCCCGCCCCCAGCCCGACGATGCCGATCGATGCGTTCGGACCCGCCAGCGCATCGGCCTTGTCGAGCGTCAGCCCGACCCCCGACTGGTGTCCGTAATAGGTCGTCGGGTCGCGCCGATGCGCGGCGTCGGTGCGCTGGAGACCGTGGAGCGTCGTACCGTGCGCGAGACGACGCTGGTTCGATTCCGGATAGTCGGAGACCGTATAGACGCCGAAATAGCTGCGGACGCGCGCGCCGGTGAAGCTTTCCTGGATCGTGTCCCAGCCGCCGACCCCGATCATCAGCAATGCGAGTACGGGTACATAGGCCCAGCGCCAGCCGATGACGAGCATGCCGATGACGAAGATCGCGATGCCCCAGCCCGCCACCGCGCCATCAACCCGGCCCGTCCATTGATCGACCAGATGCCAGCTGGCGAAGGCCGCGGCCAGCACGAGCACCGCCGTAACGATGCGCGTCGTCTTCGCCTCGAGCCCCAGCCATTTGTCCCACGGGAAGAGCGCGGGCAACGGCACCAGCATCGCCGCGGCGAGGATCAGCAACGGATGCTCATACACCCAGTCGAAGAGCAGCGGCGCAAACAGGGCGGCGAACAGGCCGCCAAGCACCCCACCCGCCGACATGATCAGGTAGAAGAGCGTCAGATGCTGCGGCGCGGGGCGGAGATGATAGAGATAGCCGTGCAGCGCGGTCGCGACGATGAACAGCATCATGAGGCTGGCGAGCGCGACCATCATCGAACCGCCGCCCGAACTGAGCAGGCCGAGCCCGCCGACCGAAAGCAATACGACCGGCGCGAGCAGCGTGATGATCTGCGTCGGCCGCTCCATCGTCGAAAAGGCGATGACGAAGCTGAGCAGGTAGAGCCCGAGCGGCAGCACCCAGAGCAAAGGCATGGCGACGATATCGGTGGTGAGGTGCGTCGTCGTCGACAGCATCAGCCCCGACGGCACGGCGGCGATCAGCAACCAGTGGATCTGGCGCCGCAGCGTCGGGCGCGGTTCGGGTGTGGCGGCGATGTGACTTTCCGCAGCGCCGTGCCAGCGCGCGGCGGCCGCCCCGGCAACGAGCAGGACGAGCGCCGCATAACCCGCGGTCCAGCCCCAGCTTTGGGCGGCAAGCGGCATCGTCGGTTCGACGAGCGCCGGATAGCTGATGAGCCCGGCAAAGCTGCCGAGGTTCGACGCGGCATAGAGATAATAGGGATCGCCCGCCTGGCGGTCGGCGGCGAACCAGCGCTGCATCAGCGGCGCCTGTGCCGAGACGACGAAGAAGACGGGACCGATCGAGGCGAGCAGGAGCAAGGGCACCCATAGCGCCTCCTGCCCTGGTCCGGGCGGCGCGATCTCGGCGATACCGATCGGGAGCCACAGCGCCGCGACAAGAAACAGCGCAAGGTGGATGATCGCCTGCCGTCGCACGGTAAAGCGGCCGAGCCAGTGCGCATAGGCATAGCCGCCGAGCAGCAGCGCCTGATAGACGAGCATCGCGCTGTTCCACACCGCAGGCGCGCCGCCCAATTTGGGCAGCACCATCCGCGCGACCATCGGCTGGACGAGGAACAGCAGAAAACTGCCGACGAGGATCGTCAGCACGAACAGCCAGCGGCGCGGTGATGGGGAGGCGGTCATGCGGTTTTCCATGTCGAGCGCGATAGCGAATAGGTGACGTGCGGACGCAAGGGATCGTCCTTGGCCAGCTTCGGGTGATCGAAGTCGAGATCGGCGCAATATTGCATGCCGAGCCGTTCCATCACCGCGCGGCTGCGGACATTAGCCCGCCAGGTGATCGCCCGGATTTCATCGTCCGGCAGATTGGCGAAGCTCCACGCCGTCGCGCCGCGCGCTGCCTCGCTCGCGAAGCCAACGCCCCAGCAGTCGCGCGCGAGCCGCCAGCCGATTTCGACCTTGTCGGCGACAGGCGCCATGTCGCCGCGGATGACGCCGCACCAGCCCACCAGTCGTGCATCTTCGCGGCGCTCGAGCGCCCAGAAACAATGTCCATGGCTGGCTTCATGCTCGCGCATCCACCCGATCCGCGCCGCCGTTGCATCCATGTCCAGCGGCGGGCCAAGCGTTGCCATGACCTCCGGATCGCTGCAGATCGCCTGAAAGGGCGCAACATCCTCGTCGCGCCACGATCGCATCACCAACCGCTCGGTTGCAATCATGCGGTGAGCAGCCGTGCCGCGTGGAGCGCGTGATAGCTCAGCACCCCCGACGCCCCCGCGCGACGGAAGGCGAGCAAGGTTTCGAGGACGAGCGCATCGCGGTCGCCTGCACCGGCCGCCGCAGCGGCCTCGATCATCGCATATTCGCCCGACACCTGGTAGGCGTAGACGGGCACGGCGAAATTGTCCTTCACCGCGCGGACGATGTCGAGATAGGGCAGCCCCGGCTTCACCATCACGCTGTCGGCGCCCTCGGCGAGGTCCTGTGCGACTTCGCGCAAGGCTTCCTCGCTGTTCGCGGGGTCCATCTGATAAGTCTTCTTGTCGCCCTTGAGCAGCCCGCGCGAGCCGACCGCATCGCGGAACGGACCATAAAAGGCCGAGGCATATTTGGCGGCATAGCTCATGATCTGGACATGGCCGAAGCCTTCGCTTTCCAAAGCCTGCCGGATCGCGCCGATGCGGCCGTCCATCATGTCGCTCGGCGCGATGATGTCGGCGCCGGCGCGCGCCTGGTTGAGCGCCTGCCCGACGAGCACCGCGACCGTTTCGTCGTTGAGCACATAGCCCGCGCCGTCGATCAGCCCGTCCTGACCATGGCTGGTGTAAGGATCGAGCGCGACGTCGGTGAGCACGCCGATATCGTCGCCAAGCGCCTGCTTGATCGCGGCGGTCGCGCGGCACATGAGATTATCGGGATTGAGCGCTTCACCGCCGTCCTCGCTGCGCCGGGCTGCCTGCGTGTAAGGGAAAAGCGCAAGGCACGGGATGCCCGCCGCGACCGCCTCTTTCGCGCGTTCGACGAGCAGGTCGACCGACCAGCGCGACACGCCGGGCAGACTCGCGATCGGTTCCTCGGCGCCCGATCCGTCGCAGACGAACAGCGGCCAGATGAGATTTGCGGGCGACAGATGCGTTTCGCGTACCATCGCGCGGCTCCAGCCGGTGCGGCGGGTGCGACGGAGGCGCAGGTCGGGGAAAGCGGCTTGGGTCATGCCGGTTGCATAGCGGCGCTTGGCTGCGGGGCAAATGGATATTGCCGCTTTTTACGCGGGATCAGATGCCGTCGCCGGCCCGCTTCGATGCCGTATCTGCGAGGCTGCCGAGCTTTGGTCCCTCGATCTGCTTCGGCGCCACCGGGGCCAGCGCGGCGCCCGGCGCGATCGATGTCAGCGCACGGATGCGCGCGCGGAAATCGGCGAGATCCTTGCCCTCGAGCAGCGCGCGGGTGACGAAGGTCACCGACGACGGGTTCACCGCACGCCCGTTGCGATACAGTTCATAATGGAGATGCGGGCCGGTCGACAGGCCGGTCGAACCGATATAGCCGATCACCTGTCCGCGATTGACCCGCTGGCCGGGGCGCACCGCGATGCGGCTCATATGTCCATAGCCGGTGCCGAGGCCGTTGCCGTGGTTGAGCTTTACATAGTTGCCGAAGCCGCCGTGGCGCCCGGCGATCGTCACGACCCCGTCGGTCACCGCATAGATCGGCGCGCCATAACCGCCGCCGAAGTCCATGCCGCTGTGCATCCGCTTGTAACCGAGGATCGGGTGGCGGCGCATCCCGAAGGTCGAGGTCACGCGCCCGTTGGTCGGCCGGGCCATCCCGCCGCGCTGCTGCCCGACGCCCGACGCCTCATACCATTGGGCGCGGCCGCCCGTGGTCCATTCGAGCATCGACAGCTTCGGCTTGCCGCCGCGGATCAGCCCGGCATAGAGCAGTTTGCCCGTTTCGCTCTCGCCCGTTTCGGCGCGGCGATAATCGACGATGATGTCGAATTCGTCGTTCGAGCGGATGCCGCTGCCGACCGAAACCTGCTGGCCGATGACGCGCAGATACGACTGGATCACCTGTGGCGGCGCACCGGCGGCACGCGCCGAGCGGTACAGGCTGTCGCCGACGCGGCCGCGGATACGCAGCGGCGTCGCGTCGACCGCGATCGGGATACGGCGCATGACTAGCTGACCGCCCTGCCGCTCCATCTCGATGCGAAGATCAAAGCGCGCGCGCATCGCCAGCGCCTCGACCGGACGCGGCATCGTGCGCGCGGCGCGGCGGCCGAGGATCAGGTCGATGCGCGTACCCGGCGCGATATCGGCGAGCGGCACCGCAGCCGAGACCTGGTTCGCGAGCGCCTGCGCCTCGCTGCTGCCGACGCCCGAGCGTTCGAGCAGGCGCGCAAAGCTGTCGCCGCTGCCCAGCGTGGCGGTGAGTTCGATCTGGGGGCGTTCGGGGGTCTGCGTCAGCGGGCGCACCGCATCGGTCGCCGCCATATGCCGCCCGGTGTCGCCGCCGAACGCGAGCGGCACGATCATCTGCGCACGCGCTTCGTTGAAGTCGGCAGCGTCGAGCGCCGGCGTACCGCCGACTTCGAGCGGCTGGATGCCGGGGAAGGTCGCGATCGCGGTTCCGCACAGCAAAGTTAATGTCGCAAGCCCGCGCCACCACTCGGCCGAACCGATATGATCGCCAAGGTCAGGAACGAGGTCGAGTTCGGCAAGCCGGTCGCGCCAGCCGAGATGCGGTTCGGCGTCGGAATCGCTGCGTCGCAGCGGGATCGCTTGCGACATCGTGAGGGCGGCCGCATTGCCGGACATCCCCGCGATGGGTTCGTGACGCTGGAACAAATTGCAACCCCCGCTCGGCGAACCTTACCCTATACCCGGTCGCCGAATGATGTTTTCGAGGCGTTGTCTGTAAAGAAAGGTCGTTAAAGTCAATTTAATGCCCCCTTCGCCGATGCGCGTTGCGGCAAGGCGTGTGGGGGTTGGGATAATATGCAAGCCTCGATGAAAAATCGGCCTCGATCCTGCCATAGAGCGATCGCCTGTTGCGCGGGGGCCGCGCCCATGCCAGCTTGGTGTCCAAGAAAATGACGTCAACCTCCTCCCAGCCGGTCAAGGCTGTCCTTGGCCCCACCAACACCGGCAAAACCCATTTGGCGGTCGAGCGCCTGACCGCCCATTCGAGCGGGATGATCGGCTTTCCGCTGCGCCTGCTCGCGCGCGAAGTTTACGACCGCGTCGTCGCGATCAGGGGGCCCGCGCAGGTCGGCCTGATCACCGGCGAAGAACGGATCATGCCGCCCGACGCGCGCTATCTGCTCGGCACGATGGAAGCGCTGCCGGTCGAACGCGACGTCGCCTTCGTCGGGATCGACGAGGCGCAACTCGGCGCCGATCCCGAGCGTGGCCATGTCTTCACCGACCGGCTGCTCCGCGCGCGCGGACGCGAAGAAACGATGATCCTGGGGTCGGCGAGCATCCGCACCCTGGTCAAGGGGCTGGTGCCCGAGGCCGAGATCATCACCCGGCCGCGCTTCTCGACGCTGAGCTATGCGGGATCGTCGAAGCTGTCGCGCCTGCCCAAACGATCGGCGATCGTCGCCTTCTCGGCCGAGGAGGTTTACGCGATCGCCGAGATGCTGCGCCGCTTTTCGGGCGGCGCCGCGGTGGTGATGGGGGCACTCAGCCCCAAGACGCGCAATGCACAGGTCGCGATGTTCGAGGCGGGCGAGGTCGATTATCTCGTCGCGACCGATGCGATCGGCATGGGACTCAACCTCGACGTCCAGCATGTCGCCTTCGCGAGCTTGCAGAAATTCGACGGGCGCCGTCTCCGCCGGCTGACGGTTTCCGAAATGGCACAGATCGCCGGCCGCGCCGGGCGCCATCAGCAGGACGGGAGCTTCGGCACCGTCGGCTTGCCGCAGGGCGGTTTCACGCCCGAGGAAATCCACGCGATCGAGGGGCATCATTTCCCGCCGCTCGCGAGCCTGTTCTGGCGCAACCCGGCCCCCGGCTTCGGCTCGCTCGACCAGCTGCTCGCCGACCTTGCCCAGCCGCCGGACCAGCCGATGCTGCGCGCCGCACCCGAAGCGGTCGACATCGCGGTGCTCAAGCATCTGGCGAGCGACATGGAAGTGCGCGCACGCGGCGGCGATTTCGACGCGGTGCAGCGCCTGTGGGACGTCTGCGGCCTCCCCGATTTCGAGCAATTGGGCGCCGAGCATCACAGCCGCACCATATTCAAGCTGTGGCAATGGCGCACCAACGGCGACGGGATGATCGACCCCGACTGGTTCGCACGCCGCCTGGCGCGGCTGAACGACATCGAGGGCGACATCGACCAGCTCGCGAGCCGCATCGCCGCGGTGCGCACGCTTTGTTTCATCGCGCAGCGCGGCGACTGGATCGCGGGCGCGGCGGGGTGGACCGAACAGACGCAGGCGCTCGAATCGCGCCTGTCCGACGCGCTCCACGCCGCGCTCGCGCAACGCTTCGTCGACCGGCGGCTGGCGCTGCTGCTCCGCGACGCGGGACAGCGCAACGCGGCGCTGCCCGTCGCGGTCGGCGCCGACGGCACCGTCGCGGTCGACAGCGAGGCGATCGGCACGCTCAAGGGTTTCCAGTTCAAGGTCGACCCGGTTGCGAAGGCGAGCGACCACCGCATGCTGCTCGCGGCGGCCGAGAAGCACCTGCGCGCCGAACTCGCGCGCCGCGCGACGGCGCTGGCCGAGGGCGACGACAGCGCGCTGTCGCTGATCGCCGAGCCGGGAACGGCCCCGCGGCTCGCCTGGCACGGCCATGCCGTCGCCAGCCTCGCGCGCGGGCCGACGCTCGTCCAGCCGGCGATCCAGATCGACCCGTCGCTGCGGCGGCTCGAACTGCATCAGGTGCAGGCGATTTCCGAACGGCTCCAGCGCTTCGTCGCCACGCAGCTTGCGCGCCACGCCGCGCCGCTCGCCGCGATGGGCGAGGCCGCGGGCGACCTGTTCACGCCCCCGCGCGTGCGTGCGCTGCTCGCCGCGCTCACCGACAATAGCGGCACGATCGCCCGCGCGGCGGTCGAGGATCAGCTCAATGCGCTGACGCCCGAGGAGCGGCCGCAACTGCGCAAGCTCGGCTTCACCATCGGTTCGCTCGATATCTTCCACCCGCTTTTGCTCAAGCCCGAAGCGGTGCGCTGGCGCGCGGCACTGATTGCGGCGCAGCAGGGAACGCCGGTGCCCGCGCTCCCGCCGCACGGCGCGGTGTTGCAAAAGACCGGCAATCACGCGGGGCTCTCGATCGCGGGATTCCGCCGCTGCGCTTCGGGCTGGCTGCGCATCGACATGGCCGAAAAGCTGGCGCGACAGGCCCATGCCGCGCGGATGCAGGCGGCGGCACCGCCGACCGCGCCGATCGCGAGTGCCGCCGAGGACCATCACGACGATGCGGGCGCGACCGACGAGCATGAGGGAGTCGCCGCCACGCCGCCGCCCGGTTTCGTCGTCGATCCTGCGCTCGCGACTTCGCTCGGGCTCGACGAGGAGACGCGCCGCGCGCTGCTCGGCAGCTTCGGCTTTCGCAGCGTCGGCGAACCCGCGCTCCAGCGCTGGCGCTGGTCGGGGCTGCGCAAGCCCGACAAGCGCCCACGCCGCAAGCCGCAACGCAAGAATGCCGGCGGACCGCCCCGCGCCGCAGCGAATGGCGAAGCGCCGCGCCCGCCCGCGCATCAGGCAAAGGGCAAGCGCGGCAAACCCGACAAACCGCGCGTCGATACCCCGCGCCCGCCGCGTCCCGACCGGCCCGAGCGTCGCGGCCCCTCGCCCAACAGCCCCTTCGCGGGCCTCGCCGCGCTCCTCGCGGACGCGCGCAAAGACTGATGGCTAGCCCCGGCGCCGCGGGAAGCATCAGGCTGGACAAGCTGCTGTGGTTCCTGCGCTTCGCCCGTTCGCGCAGCATCGCGCAAGCGATGGTCGAGGCGGGGCATATAAGGCTCGACGGACGACGCATCACCCGTTCGTCGTGCGCAGTGCACGCCGGTGCGACGCTGGTGCTGCCGGTCGGCGAGCGGATCGAGGTCATCCGCCTGCTGTCGTTGCCGCCGCGCCGCGGCCCGGCGACCGAGGCGCAGGCCTGCTACACCCGCCTTGACCCCGCCCCCGCCGATCCCGGCCCGCCGGCTATCGACGCCGATGGAAATGCTTTGCACCGCGAACGCCCCGACCGGCCTAATCAATGAGAGTGATTCGCAACTGTCGCTTAGCGTTGACGCACCGCCGTCACGCGGCATAGAGGCGAGCCGGTATGAGAGTCTGACGGCCCGTTCGCCGTCATGTGAGGGAGCCGAAAACCCATGACCTATGTCGTCACCGATGCCTGCGTCCGGTGCAAATATATGGACTGTGTCGAGGTGTGCCCCGTCGACTGTTTCTATGAGGGCGAGAATATGCTCGTCATCAATCCGAACGAGTGCATCGACTGCGGCGTGTGCGAACCCGAATGCCCCGCCGAAGCGATCCTGCCCGACACCGAGAGCGGCCTCGAAAAGTGGCTCGAGGTGAACGCGAAGTTCAGCGCCGAATGGCCGAACATCACGGTCAAAAAGGAAACGCCGGCCGACGCCGACGAGTTCAAGGGCGTCGAGAACAAGTTCGAGACGCTCTTCTCGCCCGAACCCGGCGAGGGCGACTGACCCGAAATCGAACAAACGGAACGGGGCGGGACTTTCCCGCCCCTTCTTTTTGCCCCCTTGAATCCATCACGCGCGGCGACGATGTAGGATGATGGAGGGGCCAGCCCGCCGGTTCTCGGCACGGCATCCCGGAAACATAAGGACGAAACCCCAATGATCGACCCGCTCGCAGCCCTGGTTCCCGTCGTCGTCGAACAGACGAGCCGCGGCGAACGCAGCTTCGACATTTTCTCCCGCCTGCTGCGCGAACGGATCGTCTTCGTCACCGGCGAGGTCGAGGACAATATGGCCTCGCTGATCGTCGCCCAGCTCCTGTTCCTCGAATCGGAAAATCCGAAGAAGGACATCTATATGTACATCAACTCGCCGGGCGGCGTCGTCACGGCGGGCATGGCGATCCACGACACGATGCAGTATATCCGCCCGCGCGTCGGCACGGTGTGTATTGGCCAGGCGGCGTCGATGGGCAGCTTCCTTCTCGCGGCCGGCGAACCCGGAATGCGCGTCGCGCTGACCAACGCCCGCGTGATGATCCACCAGCCGTCGGGCGGTGCGCGCGGCATGGCGTCGGACATCGAGATCCAGGCCAAGGAAATCCTGCGGATCAAGAAGCGGATGAACGACCTCTATGTGAAATATACCGGCAAGTCGCTGAAAGAGATCGAAAAGGCGATGGACCGCGACACCTTCCTCGAAGCCGACGAAGCCAAGGCATTCGGCCTCGTCGACCATGTCTATGACCGTCGCCCCGGCCTTCCCGGCGACGAGGCGCCGAAGGATGTCAGCGAAGGCCCGACGCCCTGATTCGACGATGCGCGGCACCGGCCCCAAAAGGCTCTTTAACCGCGTTTCTTGACGACCGCTTCGCCCTCCGGCGCTACGCGGGACATTGTACCCATGTCACCCAATTGCCATATTGTAATTGGGTGACCGGGAACTAGGATAAAGGCGGCGCAGCCCCTTTTGGGCTCGCCATAGGAAGTTTTATGACGAAATTGAGTGGCTCGGACAGCAAGAGCACCCTTTACTGCTCCTTCTGCGGCAAGTCGCAGCACGAAGTCCGCAAGCTGATTGCCGGACCGACCGTGTTCATCTGCGACGAATGCGTCGAGCTGTGCAACGACATCATCCGCGAAGAGATCAAGGGCGGCGTCGCCGCGCGCAAGGACGGCGCGGTGCCGACCCCGCTGGAAATCTGCCAGCATCTCGACGCTTATGTGATCGGCCAGAACACCGCCAAGCGCGTGCTGTCGGTCGCAGTCCACAACCATTACAAGCGCCTCGCGAACAGCGGCCGCGGCGACGACGTCGAACTGGCGAAGTCGAACATCCTGCTCGTCGGCCCGACCGGCAGCGGCAAGACCCTGCTCGCACAGACGCTCGCGCGCTTCCTCGACGTGCCCTTCACCATGGCCGACGCGACGACGCTGACCGAAGCCGGCTATGTCGGCGAGGATGTCGAGAACATCATCCTGAAGCTGCTGCAGGCCAGCGACTATAATGTCGAAAAGGCGCAGCGCGGCATCGTCTATATCGACGAAATCGACAAGATCAGCCGCAAGGCCGAAAATCCGTCGATCACGCGCGACGTGTCGGGCGAAGGCGTACAGCAGGCGCTGCTCAAGCTGATGGAAGGCACCACCGCGAGCGTTCCGCCGCAGGGCGGGCGCAAGCATCCGCAGCAGGAATTCCTGCAGGTCGACACGACGAACATCCTGTTCATCGCGGGCGGCGCGTTCAGCGGCCTTGAAAAGATCATCGGCGACCGTCTGCAGGGCAAGTCGATCGGCTTTGGCGCGCATGTCGCCGGCCCGGACGAACGCCGCCAGGGCGAAGTGCTGAAAAATATCGAGCCCGAAGATCTGCTGAAGTTCGGCCTGATCCCCGAATTCGTCGGCCGCCTGCCCGTCATCGCGACGCTCGAGGATCTCGATATCGACGCGCTGGTCAAGATCCTTGGCGAGCCGAAGAATGCGCTGGTCAAGCAATATAAGAAGCTGTTCGACCTCGAAGAGGTCGCGCTGACCTTCACCGACGATGCGCTGATCGCGGTCGCCAAGAAAGCGATCGAACGCAAGACCGGCGCGCGCGGGCTGCGCTCGATTGTCGAGGCGATCCTGCTCGACACGATGTTCGACCTGCCCGACCTCGCCGATGTCGTCGAGATCGTCGTCGACAAGGATGTCGTCGAGGGCCGCAAGGACCCGGTGCGCGTCTATGCGGACAAGACCAAAGAAGCGGCCGGCGACGCCGCCTGAGTCGCAAAGGGGCGCCCTACGGGGCGCCCTTTATGTTGCATTGCAGCAACAGTTGCCGGAAAAAACGCATCCACGCCTGTGGATAAAACCGGACGCCCTACGGAAATTCGCGCTTTTTTAGCTGCCCCCCGGCCGTCGTGCCGCTCGCGGGTTGCACTGTCACAATTGCTGTCACAATCGTGCCACATGCGGGCTTCAGGGGCGCTCGCAGGTTTGGCGCGCCCCATTTGTGCGCCTGCCAAATGCACCACCAAAGGGGACATCCTGAAATGAAATTCCGTCACACGCTTGCCGCCAGCGTTGCGCTGATCCCGGTCGCGCTGCTGTCCACGCCCGCCTTCGCCCAGTCGACGGGCTCGCAGGACTTTGAAAACGAAATCATCGTCACCGGTTCGCGCACGAACCAGGGCGTCGCCGGCGTCATCACGCCCGACACGACGAAGGCAAAGGCTGTCCTGACCCAGGAATTCATCGCGCGCCAGACGCCCGGCCAGACCGTCAACGACCTGATCAACCAGCTTCCGGGCGTCAGCTTCCAGAACAACGACCCGTTCGGTTCGGCCGGCGGCAAGATGTCGATCCGCGGCTTCGACAACACGCGCATCAGCCAGACGTTCGACGGCGTGCCGCTCAACGATTCGGGCAATTATGCGCTCTATTCGAACCAGCAGCTCGACCCCGAACTGATCGACCAGGTCAACGTCAACCTCGGCTCGACCGACGTCGACAGCCCGACCGCCGCCGCTTCGGGTTCGACCGTCAACTATCGCACGCGCACCCCGAGCGAAGAGTTCGGCGTGAAGGTCGTCGGTTCGGCCGGTGACTTCAACTTCTTCCGCATCTTCGGCATGGTCGACACCGGCGTGCTGACCCCGTGGGGCACGCGCGCGTTCATCTCGGGCAGCTCGGCGACCAACGACACCGTGTTCGGCAATGTCGACGGCCCCACTCTGAAAGCGCACCGCGGCCGCATCAACAAGAAGCAGTTCAACGGCAAGATCTATCAGCCGATTGGCGAAGACGGCGACTTCGTCGCGGTGTCGGGCCACTATAACGAGAACCGCAACAATTTCTTCGGTTCGGTCGGCCTGCGCAACATCCACAACACCACACCGACCAACCAGAACTTCGTCCCGAACATCTTCCCGCAAGACAAGGATGCTCGCGATTACGGGATCGCGCGCTGCGAGATCAACACGGTCGCCCGTGCGGGTCAGATCGACGCGGCCAACAGCTGCGGCTCGACCTTTGACGAGCGCATGAACCCGTCGAACACCGGCAACGTCCGCGTCAATTCGCGCTTCACGCTCGCCGAAGGCCTCGTCCTGACGGTCGACCCGAGCTTCCAGTACACCAAGGCCAACGGCGGTGGCACCGTCGTCGCGCAGGAAGCGCGCCGCGACGTCAACCCCAACCCGCTCGTGGGCACCACGCCGACCAACTCGAACTGCAACACGACGCCCAATGGTCCGTTCGTCAGCTGCCAGACCGGCTATATCGGCGGCACGCCCTATTTCGGCCGCGACCTCAATGGTGACGGCGACCTGCTCGACAGCGTTCGCGTTCTCGCGCCCAGCCAGACGCAGACCAACCGCTACGGCCTGATCACCGGCCTGCGCTACGAAATGGGCGACCACACGTTCCGCGTCTTCTACAGCTACGAACGTGCGCGTCACCGCCAGACCGGCGAGACCAACTTCCTGCGTCTCGACGGCCAGCCGACCGATCCGTTCGCGGTCAACGACCCGTTGAAGGATGTCGATGGCAACGTCCTGCAAAAGCGTGACCGCAA
The DNA here is from genome assembly GCA_020160755.1 of Pseudomonadota bacterium. Classification (GTDB taxonomy): domain Bacteria; phylum Pseudomonadota; class Alphaproteobacteria; order Sphingomonadales; family Sphingomonadaceae; genus Sphingopyxis. The sequence continues at coordinate 77,785 of JAIUPN010000010.1, read as the reverse complement.
GTCGATCGCGACGCTGAACCTGTTCGGCGGCGAATATCGCGGCGAATTCGGTGCGCTGACCGTGCAGGCGGGCGGTTCGTACAAGATGTTCAAGCGCGACCTGACCAACTATTGCGCCACGTCGAGCGTGACCGGTTTTGTCGAATGCTTCGGCACCAACACCGCCGGCCTCGCCGCCTGGCTCGCCGCCAACCCGACGGTCAGCACGGGTCCGGGGGTCACCTCGCCGGTCCAGGGTCCGCAGCAGCGTATCCGCAAGTACAACAAGTTCACGCCGAACGTCGGCCTGACCTATGACGTGACCGACGACATGAGCGTCTTCGCGAACTATTCGAAGGGCGTTCAGGTTCCGGGTACGGACAACCTCTACAACGCGTTCTTCTTCCCGAACGACACCGAATCGGCAAACCCGGTTCCGGAAACCACCGACAACTTCGACCTTGGCCTGCGTTACCGCACCAGCCAGATCCAGGCACAGGCCGGCGTGTGGTACACGATCTTCAACGATCGTCTCGCCTCGTCGTTCGACCCGGAAACCGAGCGTAACGTCTATCGTAACCTCGGTCGCGTCGACAAATATGGTATCGACGCCAGCGTCTCGGTCCGTCCGATCCCCGAATTCTCGGTCTATGCGTTCGGTTCGTACCTGAAGTCGAAGATCAAGGACAATGTCCAGAACGGCATCTGCAACGCATCGCAGGTGGCCGCCGGCCAGTTCCTCTGCACCACCGTGGGCGCTCCTGCCTTCGCGCTGACCAAGGGCAAGCGCGAATCGGGTTCACCGACCTTCACCCTCGGCGGCCGCGTCCAGGGCGACATCGGTCCGATCTCGCTCGGTGCGCAGGCCAAGTACACCGGCCCGCGTTACGTGAACGACCAGAATCGCCCGCTGTTCCAGACGGTCAACGGCGTCGCGAACACGGTGGTCTATGGTGCGAAGGCACCGGGTTACACGCTCGTCGACCTCGACGCGCGCCTGAAGCTCGACTGGGCCGGTCTCGGCGACAAGGTCTATGTCCAGCTCAACGTCACCAACCTGTTCGACAAGCTTTATGTCGGCGGTTTCGACGGCCAGCTTGCCGACAACAGCGTTCCGTTCACCCAGATCGGTTCGCCGCGGACCTTCATCGGCTCGCTCGTCGTCGGCTTCTAAGCCCACGAAACAGGCACGAAATCAGGGCGCGGGAGGCAACTCCCGCGCCCTTTTTCTTTGTATCGCAGAAATCAAGAAAGGGGCCGGCGCGCCCGGCGCCGGGGTCAGCCCGCGGCGATGCGGCGCGCGGTGTCCTGGACCAGCGCGATCATGTTGGGCACGCCCTGCGTGCGGTTCGACGACAGCTGGCGCGTGAGATCGAAGGGGGCGAGCGCCGCCGTGACATCCATCGCCGCGACCTCGCCGGCCGGCTTGTCCTGCACTGCGGCAAGCACGAGCGCGACGATGCCTTTGGTAATCGCGGCGTTGCTGTCGGCGAGGAAATGGAGCTGCCCGTCTTCGCGCGGCACCGGATAGACCCAGACACTGGCCGAGCAGCCGCGCACGAGCGTCGCATCGGTCTTGAGCGCGTCGGGCATCGGTTCGAGCGTCCGCCCCAGCTCGATCAGCAGACGATAGCGATCGTCGCCGTCGAGGAAGTCATATTCGTCGAAGATATCGGTCAGGCTGCGCATGGCCGCGCCCCTCGCACAGAAGCCGTCCCGTTGGAAGGGGGCCTGAAACGACACCGGCCCGCTCCCCTGTCAGCCGCCGGACGGATGGCGACTGACAGGGGAGCGGGCCGGTGCGCGATATACCGGGGGTGGATTAGAGGTCGACCCCCGCCGCGATCGCTTCGAGCTTGCGCAGCCGTTCCTTGAGGTCGGCGATCTCGATCCGCGATCCCGCGTGCGGGACGCCCGGGTCCTGCGCGAGCGGCGCGTGGCCCGCGGCAAGTTCCTCGCGCTTGAGCTGGATCCAGTCGCGCCAGCCGCGCAGCGCAACGAGGCTGACGATGCTCAGCGCGGTGAGCGCGATGGCGGCGGCGGTGAAGTCCGGGGTGATGAAGGCCATGAGCGTTGCTCCTTTGCCAGCGTTCAGATTTTGCTGCTGTCGCGCAGCTTCTCGATTTCCTGATCGAGGGTAACGGCGCGGTTGTTGTCGGTGGCGATGCGTTCGAGCACCTGGATGCGATCCTTGAGCGCGCGAATTTCGGCCTGCAGCGCCTTGGTTTCGCTATTGTCGGTGGCGACAAAATAGTCGCCGCCCTTGTGATCGCGGCGGATGCCGTGCTTGGCGCGGACAATGCTGCCGATGGTCACGATCAGGACGATGCCGACAACCATTTCAAACGGGCCCATGGGGAGGTTCCTTTCCGTATATCTTTGTTTTAGTTCAGCGGGGCGTCGCGCAGCTTTTCGATCTCGTCGGCGACATCAATTCCCTTGTCGGTAACGATGCGCTCGAGAACGCGGACGCGGGCCTCCAGCCGTTCGGTCTGCGCCGCATATTGTGCGGCCTTTTCGGCGGTTTCGTTGGTGATCGCCTTGAGCTGCCTTTCCTTGAACTTCAGGTGACGCTCGAAGGCGGCGTAGCCGATGCCCAGCGTGACGGGCAGTCCGACGACGATGAAGAGGATGAAGATGGCTTCCATGTTCGTGTTCCTCGGTTCGGCGCTTCGGTTCGGCGCCTCAGTTTGACGGGCGCCGCAGCGCTTCGATCTCGTGACTCAACCGGTGGCCCTCGTCGGTGACGATGCGCTCGATCACCGCGAGGCGATCCTTCACCGAACCGAGTTCGGCGCGCAGCTGGGCATTTTCCTGGCTGATCAGCTTGACGCGTTCCATCGCCTCGTCGCTGGTCTTCGGATAGATCGCCTTGCCCCAGCTATTTTCGAGCGGATAACCGTTCTTGACGCGGATCCAGGTCGTGAAGACCCATCCGGCGACCCCGGCCAGGCCGACGATCGCGGCGACGGGGGCGACGGTGTTCAGGACATCCAGATTCATTCTCTTCTATCCTCTCAGCGCAGGCGGTCGATCTGGTTGGCGAGTTCCGCCGCCTGACCGTTATTTTCGGTCGCGATGCGTTCGAGCACCGAAATCCGTTCTTCCAGCCGGCTGACCTGCCCCGCCAGCCTGGCGTTGTCATCGGTCAGCAGGGCGATTTTTCGATCAGCGTCGGGGTCGGTTCGATGAACCGTGCCGCCCCATTCATTCTCGACGGGATAACCGTGCTTGGCGCGGATCCAGGTGGTGAACATCCAGCCGCCGATCGACAGTGCGATGATGGCGAGGACAAAGGTGGTGCCACCGAAATTCATTTATCGTCTCCCTGTTGCCCAGTCCTGCCCGGACCGTCGGCGCGTGCCCGGATTTACCGGAGCGCGTCGATCTCGTCGGCGAGGCGGCGGTTGTGGCTGGTGTAATATTGCTCGATGTCGGCAAGCCGGCGATCAATGTCGCGGAAGCGCGACTTGATGTCGCGGGTCGATGCGGTCGGGTTGCTACGCACACCCTGCCAGAATTTTGCTTCCTCCGTCGAGCCATAGAGCGCGAAGGGTTTCGGCGTGCCCATCCAGGCGACCATCCAGTAAGCGATCAGCGTCCAGGGGAAACCGCCCATCAGGGTGAGGAGCACCGCCCCGACACGCACCCAGAGGACATCGATCCCGCTATAGTCCGCGATCCCCGAGCATACACCGCTCCATTTCGCGTTCTGCTTGTCGAGATAGAATTTCGTGCGGCTGGCAGACATCTCAGTTCCTCCTGGTCTTATAGTTTTCGATTTGCGCCAGTTCTTCATCGCTACGCACCGCGGGGCGGAAGTCGGGATGGTCGGCGCTGATGATGCGTTCGACGGTGTGCAGGCGGTTTTCGAGGCGCCGTGCGGTATCGTAAAGTTCGTCGAGCAGCTGTTCATCTTCTCCGGTCAGCGTCTTGGCCTGCTTCCACTTGGTGATGTAGTGGAGGATCAGCCAGGGCAGACCGAGGAAGAGCGTTCCGATGACGATCGGGACAATGATGACTTCTTCCATCGGTCCGGCTCCTTATTTCTTGGCCTGTGCGGCCTTCAGCGCGGCGAGCTCGTCGGCGACCTTGTCGGCGGCCTGCAGCTCGGCGATCTCTTCGTCGAGCGACTTCTTGTAGCCGAGGCTGAGCGCATCGGCGCGGCCTTCGGCTTCGTCGACGCGGCGTTCGAGCACTTCGAAGCGCGAGAAAGCGTCTTCGACACGGTCGCCGTTGGTCATTTCGCGCAGCTTGTAACGGTTCTCGGCGCTTTCGAGGCGGTTGACGACGCTCGACTGGCGCGCGCGGGCTTCCGAAAGCTTCTTCTGGAGCTTCGCGATATCGGCCTCATAGCCGGTCAGCGCGTCGTCGAGAACGGCGATCTCGGCCTTCAGGCGATCGGCCATGTCACCGGCCTTCTGCTTTTCGACGAGCGCAGCGGTGGCGAGGTCTTCGCGGTCCTTCGACAGCGCGAGTTCGGCCTTTTCCTTCCAGCTGTCCTGCAGGCTTTCGAGCTTGGCGATGTGGCGACGCATTTCCTTCTGGTCCGCGATCGTGCGGGCGGCGGAGGCGCGAACTTCGACGAGCGTTTCGTTCATCTCGAAGATGATCTGGCGGATCATCTTTTCGGGGTCTTCGGCCCGGTCGAGCAGGTCGGTGACGTTGGCGGCGATGATGTCGCGGGTTCGTGAGAAAATACCCATTATGAAACTCCTGTCGAAAATCTTGAGACCATTGTCTTTTTAAGAAAGGCTGGTGCCGGGGCGGGGCAAGGGGGGAGAGTGCCCCGGCACCAGTGCCGGTCAGGCCAGAGCGCTGACCGCCGGGGTGGAAGCAGCGACCGTCAGCGGGCCGGCCGGGGAACCGGCAAGGCTGGCGGCAATCGCAGGCTGGTCGATCGCACCGACGAAAATCGCCAGTGCACCCACCGCGCTGAGCGCGAACGTAGCGGCCTGGGCAAACATCGTCTTCATCGATCAACCTTCCTGTTTTTCGCTGCACCGGAGCGTGATGCCCCGGTTCGATGAAATCTTTGCAGGAGGCGTGCCAATTGGCGGAACGGACGGAAAACTGCGCAACTTCATGCAGAAACCACTGACGAGATCGATTCTTCTTGCCAATCAGCGGGAAAATTTGCCAATGATTGGGAATGGAGCGCGAAACGCAATTCATCGGCCAGTCGGCGGCCTTCCAGGACGCGGTCGAACGCGCGAGCCTCGCGGCGTCGCTCGACCGCCCGGTGCTGGTGATCGGCGAGCGCGGCACCGGCAAGGAACTGATCGCCGAGCGCCTCCACCGCCTGTCGACGCGCTGGGACCGCCCCTATGTGATCATGAACTGCGCCGCGATGCCCGAAACGCTGATCGAGTCCGAACTGTTCGGGCATGAGGCGGGCGCCTTTACCGGCGCGACGCGCACGCGCGCAGGCCGCTTCGAGGAAGCAGACGGCGGCACGCTCTTCCTCGACGAGCTCGCGACGATGTCGATGGGGGCGCAGGAGCGGCTGCTGCGCGCGGTCGAATATGGCGAGGTCACGCGCGTCGGGTCGTCGCGCCCGATCCGCGTCGACGTCCGCATCGTCGCCGCGACGAACGAGCATCTCCCCGCGCTCGTCGACGACAACCGCTTCCGCGCCGACCTGCTCGACCGGCTGTCGTTCGAGGTCATCACCCTGCCCCCCTTACGCGCGCGCGAAGGCGATATCGAGGTGCTCGCGACCTATTTCGGCCAGCGTATGGCGGCAGTGCTCGGCTGGGAGGAATGGCCCGGCTTCGGCCCGCGTGCGCTCGCGGCGATGGAAGGGCACGACTGGCCGGGCAACGTCCGCGAACTCCGCAATGTGATCGAACGCGCCATCTATCGCTGGGCCGACCCCGAAAAGCCGGTCGATGCGCTGAGCTTCGACCCCTTCGCCAGCCCCTGGCAGCCGGTGACGCGCAAGCCCGCCGCAAAGGACGAAACAGCGGGAGCACCCGCGACCGATGCCGCACCGGCACTCGCGCCTCCCCCCGGCCCGGTGAGCGACCTGCGCGCCGCGGTCGACGGATATGAGAAGGCGATTCTCGCCGATACGATGGCACGCTGCCGCTTCAACCAGAAGGTCGCCGCCGAAGCGCTGGGGCTGAGCTATGACCAGATCCGCCACGCGCTGAAGAAGCACGGGCTGAACCAGTAACGTCGATCGGGAATTATTGCCCCGGCAGCTGGCTGTTCAGCGACTCGATCACTGCATCCTGCGTCGACGCAAGGTCGGCGAGCCGGTCGCGCAACGCATAGATATCGGGCAGCCCGTCGACCTGTTCGTCGATGCTGCGTTCGAGATAGAGGCGATCGATGTCGGCGAGTGCGGCAGTGAGCGGCGCGCGTGCGGCGCCCAGCCGCGAGATCGCCTGCTGCGCGACGACCCAGCGCTCGCTGGCGACGGGCGCGCCCGCAGCGGCCGATACAAGCGAGGCGGCCGTGCCGCGTTCGGCGGCAAAACCCTGCTGGCCGGCGGCGGCATCCGCCTCCCACCGCGCGAGGCGGCCCGCCAGATCGGCAGGCAGCGGCCCCGGCGGCGCGACAACGACCGCGGGCGGCGCAATGTCGAATCGTCCCTCGACCGGTCGCTTTGCCAGCGACGGGGCGTCGCCGCCCGGCGCGGCGGCGCAGCCCGCGAGCGGCAGCGATGCGGCTATTGTCAGGGATAGCAAAAGAAACGCGCGCTTCATCGCCGCCCCTGATATGGGGCGACAGCCGGTCCAGCAAGCGCCGAATCGGCGTGACCGGCGATATTCGGCACCGCACCACGCTTTTGGATAAAAAGCGCGGAAATATGCGGTTGACAGCACGGCCCCGGCTCGCTAGTGGCGCTGACTTTCCCGCTTGCCGGAAAAATCGCCTGCTTCGGCGGGTGACTGGCAGCGCGGGTGTTTTAGTTTCTGATTGGATGGAAGACCATGTTCGCAATCGTGCGCACGGGCGGCAAGCAGTATCGCGTCGCCGCTGGAGACAAGATCGCCGTTGAAAAGATCGACGGGGAAGCTGGCGACACCGTGTCGCTGGGCGACATCCTGCTGGCCGGTGACGGCGGCGAAGTGAAGAGCGCCGAAGGCCTCGTCGTTTCGGCCGAGATCATCGCCCAGACGCGCGGCGAGAAGGTCATCGTCTTCAAGAAGCGCCGCCGGCACAACTATCGTCGCCGCAACGGTCATCGCCAGTCGCTGACGCTGCTGCGCATCCTCGCCGTCGGCGATGCCAAGAAGGCCGCGCCGAAGAAGGAAGCCGCTCCGAAGGCCGAAGCGGCTCCGGCTGCCGAAGCCAAGGCTGCGCCGGCCAAGGAAGCCGCGCCGAAGAAGGCCGCTGCTCCGAAGGCTGAAGCTGCCGCCGAAAAGAAGCCCGCTGCCAAGAAGGCAGCCCCCAAGAAGGAAGCCTGAGCGCGGCAACGCGGCTCGGCCCTTTGAAACCGAATTAAGGAGCATCAGTCATGGCACATAAGAAAGCAGGCGGTTCTTCGCGCAACGGTCGCGACTCAGCCGGCCGCCGCCTTGGCGTGAAGAAGTTCGGCGGTCAGGAAGTGATCGGCGGCAACATTATCGTGCGTCAGCGCGGCACCAAGGTTTACCCGGGTGTCAACGTTGGCATGGGCAAGGACCACACGCTGTTCGCAACCGCCGACGGCCAGGTCCGATTCCACGATGGCAAGCTTGGCCGCAAATATGTGTCGGTCGACGCCATGGCGGAAGCCGCCGAATAAGGACGATCTTTCAGGGTCGTCCATCAAGGGATGACCCGGAACGGTCCTTTCCGCGAAAAGCGGGAACAAAGTTCGAAAAGAGGGAGACGGGTCACCCCCGATCTCCCTTTTTCTTGTCCGGAATCCGTCACTTGTGGCGATCGGGCGCGAAATCGGGGCCGTCCATCTCCCTCCATATCGAATGTCGTCAAAGCGTCACCATCTGGCGCCAGGGCGACAGGCATTGGGAGTTAGAAGACATGTTCGCGCGTACCGAAAGACTGTTGCTGCGGCCCGGCTGGCTCGAAGACGCCCCCGCGCTCGCCCAAGCGATCGGCGAGGAAGCGGTGGTCCGCAATCTCGCAACCGCCCCCTGGCCTTATGGCGAGGCGCAGGCGCAGGAGTTTTTGAGCAAGCCGCTCGATCCCGACCAGCCACGCTTCCTGATCTTTGCCCGCACCGGCGGCGCACCGCGGCTTGTCGGCGGTTGCGGCATTTCGCCGAGCCCCGAAGGCGAGCTCGAAATGGGCTACTGGATCGCACGTCCCTATTGGGGGCTCGGCTTCGCGACCGAGGCGGGGCGCCAGCTCGTCCACATCGCCCGCGCGATGAACATGCCGAAGCTGTCGGCGGGCCATTTCCTCGACAACCCCGCGTCGGGCGCGGTGCTGCGCAAGCTTGGATTCCGGCCGACGGGTCAGGTCGCGCGGCGTTTCAGCCTCGCCCGCGGCGGCGAGGCGGCGTGCGCCTTGTTCGAAGAGGGTGACGCCACATCGGATGGTGCCGTCACCCCGATGCGAAGCCGCATCGGGGTGGACGAGGATTTCCGTGAGGAATTGCGCCTGATGGCCGCATGATGCTTCCCCTCCCGCTCGCGGGAGGGGCGGTATCTACCCGCGCATCTTGTTGACCATGCCCATGATGTCGTCGAGCGGATTGCCGTCGCCGTCCATGTCGAGCATCTTTCCAAGGCCGCCGAGACCGCCAGCCGAGGGCGCCGCACCGCCGCCCATCGCGCCGCCGAGGACGTTGCCGAGCATACCGCCCAGACCGCCGCCGCTCTCGCCGCCCTGACCGCCCTGCTTCGCCATATAGCCCGCGGCCATCATCGCAAGGATCGGCAGCATCTGCTTGAGGATGCCCGAATCGATCCCGGTCTGCTCCGCAGCCTGTCCGGCTACGCTGCGACTGACGTCCTTCGACCCGAAAATCTGGCCGAGCACGTCATTGCCCTGTTCGACCGGGGTCGGCGCCGATCCCAGCACCGAATCGAGCAGGCCGCCGCCGCCGAGCTGGCCGAGCAGGCCGCCAAGACCTTCAAGGCCGCCGCCGCCCTGCGCCTGTTTCTTGAACCCGCCGAGGATTGCGGGAAGCAATGCGTCGGCGCCTTGCTTCGCCATCGCGGGCGGAATGCCCAGCTGATTGGCCATCGATTCAATACCACCGGCTTGCGCCAATATGTCGGTCAGGTTCATGATGTCATACTCCCACTCCGGCGCGGAGCGAACCGCGCCTGGTGGGAGGAACTATAGCAGCGCGCTGGCGAAGGACGAGCCGTTCATTTGACTGTCATTTTCAAATGCATAGTCCTAGCCTGCGGTCATTCGACTCGCCCCTTCGGGACGGGCCGCATCTAGTGGGAGCTACACAATGAGCATTTTCGGCAAGATCAAGGACGCCATCTTCGGCAAGAAGGCCGTCGCCGCAGAACCCGCCGCACCGGCAGCCCCCAACCCCGTCGGCACCGCGCTCGACGCCGCGACGAGCGCGATGGCGGCCGCCGCTGCCGCTCCGGTTGACGTCGATGCGATCCTGACCGCGGAGGCCGCGACGGCCGGACAGGACCTCAACTGGCGCACCTCGATCGTCGACCTGATGAAGCTGCTCGGCATCGATTCGAGCCTCGCCAACCGCAAGGAACTGGCGCAGGAGCTCGGCTACACCGGCGAGCTCGACGGCAGCGCCGAAATGAACATCTGGCTGCACAAGGCGGTGATGCGCGAACTCGCGGCGAACGGCGGCAAGGTGCCTGCCGACCTCACCGACTGACAAAGCGCCGGATAATTTCGACAGGGGTCGGGAAGGCAGGTGCTTTCCCGGCCCCTTTTCGTTGACCGCCGCGCCGTGCCCCCTAGACAGGTTTCACAAGAAACAAGGTCGCAGGGAGCCGCCAGTGCATAATCCGCTTTCCACCCCCGTCAGCCGCCGCCGCACGCTTGCCACGCTCGGCGCGGGTACCGCTGGCCTCGCCTTTGCCGGCCCCGCGGCAGCGTTGCAGGCCGCACCCAAAAACGACGCGCAGAAACTGCTCGATTCGGTTGCCGACAATTTGCTCGCGCAGTCGCCCGAGGGCGCGACCTCGCTCGGCATCGACACCGGCGCGCGCGCGACGATGCGCGGCGAGCTCGGCAATCGCTCCGCGACGGGGGTGACGGCGCTCGCCGACACGCTGAAGGCCGACGTCGCGCGCGTCCGCGCGTTCGACAAGGCCGGCCTCGATCACGCGACGCGCACCAGCCTCGCGGTGGTCGAAAGCGCCTATGACGTCGCGCTCGCGGGCTTTGCCCTGCCCTATGGCGACGTCGCGGTCGGCGGCTGGCGCAACACGCCTTATGTCGTTATCCAGAATGTCGGCGCCTATCTCGACATCCCCAAATTCCTCGACAGCGATCACCCGGTGAAGACGTCCGCCGATGCCGAAGCCTATCTCTCGCGCCTCAATGCCTTTCCGGGTGTGCTCGACGGCGAGACCGACCGGTTGAAGGCCGCCGGTGCGCAGGGACTGATCGCCCCCGCCTTCCTGATCGACAAGGCGGTCAAGCAGATGGAAGCGACGATCGCCGACGCGAAGGCAGGCGGATCGATGGTCGAAAGCCTCGTCCGCCGGACCGGCGCGGCGAAGATTGCGGGCGACTGGAGCGCGCGTTCGGCGAAGATCGCGCAGGGCCCCGTCGTCGTCGCGCTCGAACGCCAGCTCGCGGAGCTGAAGGCGCAGCGGCCGAAGGCGACGATGGACGCGGGCATGTGGGCGCGACCGGGCGGCGACGAATGGTATGCATGGGGCCTTCGCGCCTCGACGACGACGCGCATGACCCCCGACGAGATCCACGCGATGGGCCGCGCCGAACTTGCCGAGCTGCACGGCCGGATGGACCCGATCCTGAAGAAACTCGGCTATACGCAAGGGTCGGTCGGCGACCGGATGAACGCGCTCGCGAAGGATCCGCGCTACCAGTTCCCCGACAATGATGCGGGGCGCGCCGAGATCGTCGCCTATATCCAGACCTGGCTCGGCAAGATCCGCGCCGAGCTGCCGCGCGCCTTCCGCACGCTGGTAAAGGGCAATGTCGAGGTGAAACGCCTGCCGCTCGCCGAAGAGCCCGGCGCGCCCGCGGCCTATGGCGGCGCGGGATCGATCGACGGCAGCATCCCGGGGCGCTTCTGGATCAACCTCCGCACCACCGAATTGCACAGCAAATATTCGCTGCCCGACCTCACGATGCACGAGGCGATCCCCGGCCATGCCTGGCAGGGCGAATATGCGCATTCGATGCCGCTCATTCGCACGATGCTGGCCTTCAACGCCTATAGCGAAGGCTGGGCCCTGTACGCCGAACAGCTCGCCGACGAACTCGGCCTCTACGACGATTTCGAGGTCGGGCGGCTGGGCTATCTCCAGTCGCTCGCCTTCCGCGCGTGCCGCCTCGTCGTCGACACCGGCCTCCACGCCAAGCGCTGGACGCGCGAGCAGGGGGTCGAATTCTTCGTGAAGGAAAATGGCTCGAACCCGCTCGAGGTATCGAGCGAAGTCGACCGCTATTGCAGCTGGGCCGGACAGGCGTGCGGCTACAAGGTCGGGCATAGCGAGATCGTCCGCCAGCGCGGGCTCGCGCAAAAGGCACTCGGCGCGAAATATGACCTGCGCGATTTCGACGATGTCGTGGTCAAGGGCGGCAATGTCCCGCTCGATGTGCTCGCGCAGAATGTCGCCGAATATGTGCGGGGCGCGAAGGGCTGATGCGGCGGACAACCGCTACGCTGGCGGCGCTGCTCCTCGGCTTCAACAGCCACGCCGCCGAGGCGCCCCCGCGCGTCGCGATCGTGACGTCGGACGTCGATCGCTTCTTCGCGCTCGCCGACGATCCGGCGCTCGCGGCGCAGCCCGACCAGCTCGCGGCGCGCTATCTCGCCGATCCATCGCCGGGGCTGGTCGAGTTTATGGCGCTGCGCCGCATTACCCCTGAAAAACTCGCCGCGGCGCTGCGCGACAAGCCGCAGGTTTTCCAGGATGCACGCGGTTGCGCGGCCAAACTCCCCAATGTGCGCGCGCGCCTCGTCGCCGCGACCGATCGACTCGCGCAAATTTATCCCGCCGCGCGCTTTCCGTCGATCACCGTCGCGATCGGCCGCGCAACGACCGCGGGGACCGCCAACGCAAAGGGGCTCTACATCGGTCTCGAAGCGCTGTGCGCGGCGAAGTTCATCGAAGCCGACGACGAGGACCGCTTCGTCCACGTCATCGCGCACGAATATGTCCACGCGCAGCAGCCGCTCGCACAGATCGAGGATCGCGAAGAATCGGTGCTCCGCGCGGCCCTCGTCGAGGGCGCAGCCGAGTTCGTCGCCGAACAGATGAGCGGTTCGGTGGGCTATCCGCTGCTCCATATCTGGGCCAGGGGCCGCGAGAAGGAACTGGAGACGGCGTTTCTTGCCGAAAAGGACGCCAGGGCGATCGGCTCGCGCTGGCTTTACAACCAGCGGGGCACCGACGGCTGGCCCGGCGACCTTGGCTATTGGGTCGGCTATCGCGTCGCGAAAAGCTATTATAACCGCGCGCCCGACAAGGCCGCGGCGATCAAGGCGATCATCGAGATGCGCGATCCGGCCGCCTTCCTCGCGGAAAGCGGCTGGACTCCGGGGATCAGGCTTTAGGCCGGCAAAGGCGCAAGGTCGGGTTCGACGAAGCCGCGCCGCGCCGGAACCGAAAACAGCAACTCGCGGCTGTAGAAGCGCAGCGGCCAGTCGCGGCGACCGACGTCGGAGCGCAGCATCGCGTTGACGCGCGCGGCGAGACCCGTCTCGGTGGTTGTCGACAGGAATAGCCGGACGCCGGCGACATAGGCGCGGGTGATGCTGTCGTGATAGCCCTGCGTGTCGTCGTTCACCCCGCCGACGCTTTCGTTGAAGCGGCGGATGATGCCCGCGATCTCGGCGTCGATGTCGATGTCGGGGCGCTCGCTGAGCAGCCACAGGCACGCACCGAGATGCGCTTCGTGCGTCCACGCCTCGCGCGGAAGCGTGCACGCCAGCAGGCCTGTGCCGATCGCGCTTATATCTTCGTCGCGCTCGAACAGGCGCGGTGAATATTCGGTAGTCATCTTTCCGGTCCTTCCGGGTGAATGAGCACCCGGAAGTTTCCGGGTCAATTATGCTGCGACGGCTGCCTGCGGGGCGGCCTGACGGACGCCTTCGTCGACATGCTCCGCAAATTGCGCGAAATTGTCGATGAATTGGCCGACGAGCGTTTGCGCGGTGCGGTCATAGGCCGCCTTGTCGGCCCAGGCCTCGCGCGGATCGAGCAAGCCGCTGTCGACGCCCGGAACCGCGACGGGAACCATGAAACCGAAATTCGGGTCCTTGCGGAATTCGGCGTCGTTCAGGCTGCCGTCGAGCGCGGCGTTGAGCAGCGCACGCGTCGCCTTGATCGGCATGCGCTTGATGCCGTCCATCGTCGCCATGCCGCCGGTCCAGCCGGTGTTGACGAGCCAGCACTGGACGCCGCCCTTCGCGATGCGTTCCTTCAGCAGATTGCCATAGACCGACGGGTGGCGCGGCATGAAGGGCGCGCCGAAGCAGGTCGAGAAGGTCGCCTCGGGCTCGGTCACGCCGATCTCGGTCCCCGCGACGCGCGCAGTATAACCCGACAGGAAGTGATACATCGCCTGATCGGGGGTCAACTTCGCGATCGGGGGCAGGACGCCATAGGCATCGGCGGTGAGCATGATGATATTCTGCGGCACCGGACCCATATTATGGTCCGACGTGTTCGGAATGAAATCGATCGGATACGAACCGCGGCTGTTTTCGGCGAGGCTCGCATCGTCGAAGTCGAGTTCGCGGGTCACGGGATCGATCACGACATTTTCGAGCACCGTGCCGAAACGCTTCGTCGTCGCAAAAATCTCGGGCTCGGCCTCTGGCGAGAGGCGGATCATCTTGGCGTAGCAGCCACCCTCGAAGTTGAAGACCGCGGTGTCCGACCAGCCATGTTCGTCGTCGCCGATCAGCGTGCGCGACGCGTCGGCCGACAGCGTCGTCTTGCCGGTGCCGCTGAGGCCGAAAAAGACCGCGGTGTCGCCCTTGGGGCCGATGTTCGCCGAGCAGTGCATCGGCATCACGCCCTTGACCGGGAGCAGATAGTTGAGAATGCCGAACACCGACTTCTTCATCTCGCCCGCATAGGCGGTGCCGCCGATCAGGATCAGCTTTTCGGTGAAGTTGACCGCGACGACGGTTTCGGTACGCGAGCCGTGCGTCGCCGGATCGGCGCGGAAACTCGGCAGGTCGATGATCGTATATTCGGCGTCGAAACCCGCGAGCTCCTCGGCCGTCGGACGGCAGAGAAGCGTGCGGATGAACTGGCTGTGCCAGGCGAATTCGGTGATCACCTGTACGCCGACGCGATGCTCGGGCTGCGACCCGCCGAACAGCTGCTGGCGGAACAGGCGGGGACGTTCGGCGAGATGCGCGAGGAAATCGGCCTTCAGCGCCGCGAAATGATCGGGCGTCATCGGCACGTTGGTCTTGCCCCACCAGATCGTGTCGGCGGTCTCGGCGTCCTGGACGATGAACTTGTCCTTGGCGCTGCGGCCGGTGTGCTTGCCGGTCGCGACGACGAGCGGGCCGTCCTTCGCCAGCACGCCCTCATTGTGGCGGACCGCGTCCTCGACGAGCTGCGCGGTGCCCCAGTTTTCAGCGACATCCGCCTTCGTCTCGACGGTGCTGGTGCCGATCACAACCTTGGTCATTTGCTTCGCCTCTCCTGTCCGGCGGCGTCGTTGCATACCTATGCAATGCTTAGCGTGCTAATGGGCTGGCCCGCATTTGCATGGGTGCCGACGTGACCGCCGATTCCGAAATCCCGGCCGCGTTAGCTCGCTTGGCTGGGGAGGTCAAAAGATTAAAGCGCGGCGGAGCGGCGCCTGCGACGAATGCGGGGCGCGGGAACCGGTGACATTGCGGCGCGGTTGTCGCTGGGCGCCGGATAGGCTAATCGCTCCCCAAGGCCCGCCAACGGAAAGAGCATGACGGCAACCATCGCGCTGGTCGACGACGACCGCAACATATTGCAATCGCTGTCGATCGCGCTGCAGGCCGAAGGCTTTGTGACGCGCGTCTATTCGGACGGCGAAGCCGCGCTGAAGCCGCTGATCGACAATCCGCCCGATCTCGCGGTCTTCGACGTCAAGATGCCGCGTATGGACGGGCTCGAATTGCTGCGCCGCCTGCGCGAAAAGAGCCAGCTTCCCGTCATCTTCCTGACCAGCAAGGACGACGAGATCGACGAGGCGCTCGGGCTCGCGATGGGCGCCGACGACTATATCGCCAAACCCTTTTCCCAGCGCTTGGTGATCGCGCGCATCCGCGCGATCCTTCGCCGCGTCGAACTCAACCGCAACACCTCCGAAGGCGAAGACGAGCCGGTCGCCGACCCGATCACGCGCGGGCGGCTGCAAATGGACCCGGCGCGCCACAAGGTCAGCTGGGACGGCAAGGACGTCACGCTGACCGTCACCGAATTCCTGATCCTCGAAACGCTTGCGTCGCGCCCCGGCATCGTGCGCAGCCGCAACCAGTTGATGGACGCCGCCTATCAGGACGACGTCTATATCGACGACCGCACGATCGACAGCCATATCAAGCGCCTGCGCCGCAAGTTCCGCGAAGTCGATCCCGAATTCGATGCGATCGCCACCCTCTATGGCGCGGGGTATCGCTTTGCCGATGACAGCTGATGCCCAAAAACACGACCGGCTGAAACCCGACGCCAGCATCGCCGAGCAGGAGGAATCGCCGCTCGTCTGGTCGGCGCGCTGGTCGCTGACGACGCGCATCCTCGCGGTCAACATCCTCGCCGTCGCGCTGCTCGCGGGCGGTTTCTATTATCTCGACACCTATCGCAGCCGCCTCGTCGACACGCGCATCGAGGTAATGAAGGACCAGCTCGCGATGCTCGACAGCGCGCTCGAGGCCGCGCGCCCCGACCAGCGCGAGCGACTGATCAGCGAATTCGCCGAAGCGACCGAATCGCGGCTGCGCTTCTATGCGGCCGACGGGCGACGCCTTTCGGACAGTTTTGCGACCGGCCCCGCGACCTACACGCTGCGCGATCCCGACCTGCAGCCGTGGAAGCGCGACGCCGCGCGCGCGATGGACCGCGGCATCGACTGGATCGTCGGCGCGCCCTCCTATCCCGATTTCCACGAACCCCGCGTCGATCGGGCGCAATCATGGCCCGAAGTCGTCGAGGCGCAGGCCAGCGACCGCGTGGCAAGCCGCTTTCGCTATGCCCCCGAACGCACGCCGCTGCTCAGCGCCGCACGTGTTGTCGACCTCGAAACACCGCAGACGGTGCTGATGACGCTCAACGCGCGCGATATCACGCGCACGGTGCGCGCCGAGCGCTTCCGCATCGCGATCGTTCTCTTTGTGGTGCTGCTGACATCGGTCCTCCTTTCGCTCTTTCTCGCGCGAACGATCGTCCGCCCGCTCCGGCGGCTCGCGCGCGCCGCGGTACGCGTCCGCCTCGGCCGCGCGCGCGAAGTTGTCGTGCCGCGCCTGCCGAGCCGCCGCGACGAGATCGGTACGCTGGCACGCGCGCTGTCGGACATGACGCAAGCCCTTCGTGAGCGCATCGACGCGGGCGAACATTTCGCCGCCGACGTGACGCACGAACTCAAGAACCCGATCGCCTCGGTCCGCTCGGCGATCGAGGGACTGGGGCGCGTCAAGAGCGACGAGCAGCGCGCGCAGTTGCTCAGCATAGCCGACGAGGACGTGCGCCGCCTCGACCGGCTGGTGAGCGACATCAGCGAGGCGAGCCGCGTCGATGCCCAGCTGTCGCGCACCTTGTTCGAACCGATCGACGTCGGCATGATGATCGAATCGATGCTCGCGTCGCGCGCGGCGCGGGTCGATGCGGATGCGCCGCACCCGCGCCTTGCCTTCGCGCGCCCGCGCAAGGGCACAACGGTGGTGATGGGCGACGGCCACCGGCTCGAACGCGCGATCGACAATGTCATCGACAATGCGATCAGCTTTTCACCCGAAACCGGCCTCGTCTGCATTTCGGCGACGCGCCTCGGCGACGAGGTGCACGTCAAGGTCGACGACGATGGCCCCGGCATCGAGCCCGCGCAGCGCGACGCCATTTTCCGCCGTTTTCACAGCGAACGTCCGCCGGGTGCCTTTGGACGGCACAGCGGGCTTGGCCTCGCGATCGCGCGGACGATCGTCGAGGGCCATAGCGGCACGATCAGCGCCAAGGATCGCGACGACGGCAAGCCGGGGGCGAGCCTGCTGATCACCCTCCCCGCGCGCGAAGGCGGACACCCGGCGGGCTGACACGCTCATCCTATCGCCTTGCAGCACCGCATCGTCGCCGGTAAGCCATGCGCCATGTTTCCCAGCCGGACCAGAACCGAAATCGTCAACATCCACGCCAGCTGCGTCGCGGCGGGCAACGGCGGCGTGCTGATCCTCGGCAATTCGGGACAGGGCAAATCGGACCTCGCGCTGCGGCTGATCGATCGCGGCGCGAAGCTGGTCGCCGACGACCGCTGCGATATCTGGTTCGAGCGCGATCGCCTCTGGTGTAGCCCGCCCGAAACGCTCGCGGGCAAGCTTGAGGTGCGCGGGATCGGCATCATCGAGCGCCCGTGGACCGCGCGTGTGCCGCTGGCGCTCGCGGTGCGGCTGACCGACCGCTACGACCGGATGCCCGCGGTGAACCAGGTCGAAATGGTCGCGGGACATCCGCTGCCCGCGCTGCTGCTTTCGGCGTTCGAGGCATCTGCGCCGATCAAGATCATGCTCGCCCTCGAGCGGCTGGCGCCCGGCGCATGACCGCCGCCGCCGAACCGCGTCTGCTGCTCGTCACCGGCCTGTCGGGCGCGGGCAAGTCGACCGTGCTCAAGGTGCTCGAGGATCTGGGGTGGGAAGTAGTCGACAACCTCCCGCTCGCGCTGCTCGATGCGCTGATCGACGCCCCGGTGAAGCGCAGCGAGGCAAATCGTCCGATCGCGGTCGGGATCGACAGCCGCAGCCGCGGCTTCCGTCCCGCGCTGCTCGTCAAGCGGATCAAGGAATTGCGCGGGGAAGGGACGCATGACGTCGAGACATTGTTCCTCGACTGCGCCGGCGCCGAACTCGAACGCCGCTTTTCGGAGACGCGGCGGCGCCACCCGATGGCCGAGGACCGCCCCGCCGCCGACGGCATCGCGCGCGAACGCGAGGTGATGGAGCCGCTGCGCCGCTGGGCCGAGCACGTCGTCGACACGACCAATTACAGCAGCAACGACCTGCAGCAGGAGGTGCGCCAGCGCTTCGGCGACGCCGGCGAGGGGGAACCGGTGCTCAACATATTGAGCTTCGGCTTCGCGCGCGGCCTGCCGCGCAACGCCGACCTCGTGTTCGATATGCGCTATTTGCGCAACCCGCACTGGGACCCGAAGCTCAAGCCCGGCACCGGGCTGGACGCCGATGTCGCCGCCTATGTGAAGGCCGACCCCGCCTATGAAGACAGCGTCGCGCAGATCGAGCGGCTGATCCTGACCCTGCTGCCGCGCTACCGGGCCGAGGGCAAAAGCTATGTTACCGTCGCCTTCGGATGCACCGGCGGCCGCCACCGGTCGGTCCATGTCGCCGCGCGTGTTGCCCAAACGCTACGCGACGCGGGCCACGAACTCATGGTGACCCACCGCAACCTTGACTCTGCCCCGCAAGATGGGCTTGAGGGCAAGCCCCCGCCCGCGTCCCCCGCGCCCGGCGGCAAAACATAAGGGTCGACGACTGCATGCCGAACGATAAGGCTTTGCCGCTTCTGGGAATGGTCCTTGTGACCCACGGTCGCCTTGCCGAAGAGATGGTGCGCGCGATGGAGCATGTCGTCGGTCCGCAGCGGGCGGTCGCGACCGTGTGCATCGGCCCCAACGACAATATGGAAATGCGCCGCAAGGAAATCGCCGACGCGATTCGCGCCGTCGACGAAGGCCGCGGCGTCGTCATGCTGACCGACCTGTTCGGCGGCACGCCGTCGAACCTCGCGATCAGCCTGCTCGAGGCCGGGCGCACCGAAGTGATCGCCGGCGTCAACCTGCCGATGCTGATCCGCCTCGAAAGCGCACGCAAGACGATGGAACTTCGCGCCGCGGTGATCGCGGCAAAGGAAGCCGGCCAGAAATATATTTCGGTCGCATCGGAAATGCTGGGAGTGGGACCGTGAGCGAAATTTCCGAAACCGTCGAGATCACCAACCAGCGCGGCCTCCATGCGCGCGCCAGCGCCAAGTTCGTCACCTTCGTCAGCCGCCTGCCCGAAAGCGTGTCGGTCGAGGTCGAAAAGGGCGGATCGCGCGTCAACGGCACGTCGATCATGGGCTTGATGATGCTCGGCGCGGCGAAGGGCGATTCGATCACGATCCACACGCGCGGCGACGGCGCCGACGCGGCGCTCCTCAAGCTCGTCGGGCTGGTCAAGGACAGCTTCGGCGAGGATTGACCGGATGACCGGTCGTCGCACCACAATCGAAAGCCTGTCCAATCCGCTGATCAAGCGGATGCGCCTGCTGCGCGAGAAGCGCCACCGCCGTGAGGAGCGCCTGTTTCTCGCCGAAGGGCTGCGCATCGCGACCGAAGCGCGCGAGGCGGGCATTCTCCCTCTATGGCTGTTCCTCGGCCCCGAAGGCGACAGCCATCCGCTGGCGAAGGCGCTCGCGGCCGACACGCTGGCAGCGGGCGGCGAAGTGATCGACACGACCGGCGCGATCCTGTCGAAATTGTCGGGCAAGGACAATCCGCAGACCGTCGTCGGCATCTATGCCGAGCCCGAAACGACGCTCGCCGATCTCGACCGCGACGCGGCGCCGATCTGGCTCGTCGCCGAGCGGCTGCGCGATCCCGGCAATCTCGGCACGATGCTGCGCACCGGCGACGCGGTCGGCGCGGGCGGGCTGATCCTGCTCGACGAGAGCACCGACCCCTATGCGGTCGAGGCGGTGCGCGCGAGCATGGGGGCGATCTTCACGCAGAAGCTGGTGGTGACGCGCTGGGAAGAATTCCTCCCCTGGCTGCGGCAGGGTGCCGGCCAGCTCGTCGCGACATGGCTCGGCGGCGATACCGAGGATTATCAGGCGGTGCGTTATGCCGCGCCGACCTTCATCCTCACCGGCAATGAATCGCAGGGCATGCCCGCCGACTATGCGGCTGCCGCCGACGTGCGCGTCAAGATGCCGATGATGGGCAAGGCCGACAGCCTCAACGCCGCCGTCGCCACTGCGGTGATGGCATATGAGGTGCTGAACCAGCGGCGGAACCGTTAGGCGACCGCGCCGTTCATCAGCCGATCACTCCGCGTTGAGTAGGAGATATCGCATGATCAGGATCGCCCTCCCCGCCCTCTCCCTCCTCGCGCTCGCCGCGTGCGTCCCCGCCGCCGAGACGCCGCCGCAAACCCCCGGCGACACGCCCGCTGCCGCCTATATGGCGCTCGGCACCGAACCCGGCTGGACGCTCGAGATCACGCCGTCGCGGCTCAACTATGACGGCGACTATGGCGAGACGGAGATCATGGTTCCGAACCCCGGCGCCAAGCCGTCGGCGAACGGGCGGACCTATGCCACCGACCGGCTGTCGGTCGCGATCGAACAAGCGCCATGCAGCGACGGGATGAGCGACCGGCGCTATCGCGACACGGTAACGGTCATCGCGGACGGCAAGACGGTGAAGGGTTGCGGCGGCGGCACTCTCCTGCCCGACAAGCTCGCGGGCACCAACTGGACCTTCGTCGTGATCGGAAAGGGCGACGTTGCCAAGGACCGGCCAACGACACTGAGCTTCGATGGCAAGCGGATGAGCGGCAGCGCGGGATGCAACCGGTTCTCTGGCAATTATACGATCGATGGCGCGATGCTGACCGCCGGGCCGCTGATCGCCACCGAGATGGCGTGCCCCGGCGCCGGCATGGAGCAGGAGCGCGCCTTTTTCGCATTGATGGCGAAACCGGTCATGGTCCGGCTCAACACCAATGGACTGCTGGGACTGTTTGCCGAAGACGGAACCTCGGCGATATTGGCGCCGGTCTATTAGACGCTAGTCGCCATCGTTTACCGCGGCGGGCGCCGAGGCGAGTTTCGCGAGCGGTCGCGCCGCCTGTTCGACGACGGGAAGCGACGGAATTTCCTTGTCGCCGGTTTCGATATCGAGCGCCTCGAAGCGCTTCGCCTGTGTGAGAACCTGCGATTCGAAGCTGCCGACGAAAGCGTTATACGCGCCCGTCGCCTGATCGAGGTTGCGCCCGACCTTGGCGATGTGCGAGCCCATCACCGACATGCGCGCATAGAGGTCCTTGCCCAGCGCCGCGATCTCGCGCGCCTGATTGGCGAGCTTTTCCTGCCGCCACACCGCCGCGACGGTGCGCGCGATCGCGATCAGGTTGGTCGGGGTCGCGAGCAGCACCTTCCGCTCGAACGCATAGTCCCAGAGGCCCGCATCCTGATCGAGCGCGGCGGCGAGAAAATGTTCGCCCGGCACGAACATCACGACAAAATCGGGCGTGTCGTCGAACTGGTTCCAATAGGCCTTGGCGCCAAGCGTGTTGACGTGCGCCTTCATCGCCGCGGCGTGCGCGACGAGGTGCGCCGCCTTCTCGCGCTCCTCGACCGCGCCGAATGCGTCCTGATAGGCGTTGAGCGAGACCTTGGCGTCGATCACAAGATTCTGCCCGCCGGGCACGCGCACGACGACATCGGGGCGCAGCCGCCCGCCGTCGCCGTCATTGACGCTCACCTCGGTCTGGAAATCGGCATGTTCGGAGAGACCACAGCTTTCGAGTACGTTGCGGAGCTGCTGCTCGCCCCAGCGCCCGCGCGCCTTGGGGGCGTTGCGCAGCGCGTTGACGAGCTTCGCCGCCTCGCTCGACACACGTTCGGTGCCCTCGCGCATCGCCGCGATCTGGCCGTGGAGGAGGCCGAAGGCATCGCGGCGCTCGGCCTCGACCTTCGCGACCGCGGCCTCATATTTTTCGAGCCGGTCGTGAACCGGATGGAGCAGCGCCTTCAGATTCTGCCCCGCGGTCGCCTCGCTTTCCTTGAAGCGCGCTTCGGCGCGGTCGAGAAAGGACTTTTGCGCCTCGCCCAGCATCGCCTGCCCGACCTCGCGAAACTGCGCGGTGAGCGCGGCCTGCGCATCCTTCAATTGCGCAATCTGCGCGTCATGCGCTTCGTCGCGCGCGCGCTGCTCGCTCAGCAAGGCTGCGAGCTGGATATCGGCCGCCTTGCGTCCCTCGGCCTCGGCCGCAAGGTCGGTGACCGCAGTCCGGAACCGCTCCGAAAGCCCGTCGCGCTCGGCCTTGAGCGCGCCCGCCTGCCGCCCGGCGAAAAGCCAGCCGATCAGGCCGCCGAGGGCAAGGGCAACAAGGGCGACGACGAGCGAGCTTCCATCCATAGGTGGAACATAGGACGAACATGCCTGACTTGGCCAGCAAAGAATTCGGCCCGCCGGACAATGAGGCTTGCCGAACGCGCAAAATTCGCGGCGGGATTGTCTGCGACGCGCCTTGCTCTATGATTGGCGGCTCCATGATGCACTGGCGCCCCTTCCGGTCACTCGTCGCGCTCGTCGTTGCAATCCTGATTGCGGCGGGGCCGGGCAGCCCGTTTTGCAACATCGCCCTCGCCCGGACCCAAATGCCGGCGATGACCGGATGCGATATGTCCGGACCGGCAAAGGACAAGACGGTCGCGCCGCATCCAGATTGCGCGGCGCCATGCGTTGCCATCGCCTGTCCTGCGCCCGACATCGCCGTTCGCCCGGTGAAGACGCTTCCACCGGAAAGCCCGGTCTTGCAGCTAACCGGCGTAACGTCGCCTCCCGAAGCCGAACCACCACGCTCCTGATTGCTGACCTCAATATCCAGCAATTTTTTAAGGAGTTACTATATGAAGAAGATGTTGCTCGGGCTGGCGCTTGCGCTGGCCACCCCCACCGTCGCCCATGCTGCGGAAGAGCCGAAAAAGGCCTGCTGCTGCAAGGAAATGAAAGACGGTTGCTGCTGCGACAGGAAGGGTGACGAAAAGCCCGATCATGGAGACATGCAGCATTGAGTCATCGGGTCGGGGGCGCATCGCGCCTCCGGCCTATTTCCGGCGGCGTCCGGGCCGGTCAAAGCAGATAGATGACGACGTAGCGCAGGACGAGCGCCGCGAGGATCGCGATGCTCCAGCGGCGATCCTTCACCCACATCGCCGCGACCATCAGCGCAACGAGCACGACGGTCATGACCCATGCGACCGGGCGGGCGAGCGCCGCTGCGAGGTCGGGCTGCGACGCATAATAGCCAAGCTGCGCCGCCAGCAGCACGAGCAGCAGACCGAGTATGATTCGCCGGACGCGGAAATAATGCGTGTCGAGATTCGCGAACCCCTCGGGATGCGACGGGAAGACCAGCCGCGCGGCGAGGAAATAGATGCTGGCGAACGCTGCGACCCCGAGCAGCGCGGTGCTCGATACCGCGATATCACCGCGCGCGACCCACGCCGCGCTCCAGAAGGAGAGCAGGTCGAGCATCACGAAGATCGCAAGCAAGGGGGTCAGCCAGCCGATCGCAAAGGCTTCGCGGCTGTCCTCCGCTGCGAAACGCGTCTCGATCGCCCGGCCGAGCCCGCCGAGCAGCTCGACCATCGAGAGGCCGAGGAGCAGGCTGTAGAGCGCAAAGACGAACTCGAAATCATCCATCTATATAAGGTCCCACGATGACGGCAGGATCGCGCGATACGCGTCGATCCCCGGCGCGCCGCCGACGACCATGCCCTGCGTGAGCAGCCAATAGTGACGGACGATCTCCGCCTGCTGCTCGAGTCCGTAGCGTTCGAGCAGCCAGCCCGGCCGGAGGCTGTAGCTGTAGGTCGCGAACGGATGGCGCATCAGCACCAGATACCAGCGCCCGCGCGTCTGCGCCTGCCACACATGCGTCATTTCGTGGATGAACAGCCCTTGCAATCGCTGCGACGCCGCGGCGAAATCGTCGCAATAGAGATCGCCGTGCGGGTTGAAATGCAGGCTGCCCATCGGCGCCATCACGATATGGCGCGGCTGGAAGAAGATCCACTTGTGGTGGTTCACGCGCACGCGGTCATAGGCGATCGCGTCGCCGAACACCGTCCGGGCGAGCGCGATTTCGCCATGGGTCAGGGGTCGCGACGGACGCGGCACCGACGCTTATTTCTTCGCGGCGTCCGGGGCGGCCTTTTCGGCACCCTTTTCCGCCGCAGCGTCCATCGAACCATGATCCATCGCGCCATGGTCGACGGCTTCCGCGCCCTCGGCGGGCTTGATCACCATGTCGAAGAGGATGCGTTCATTATTGTTGTTGGTGAAGACGAACGCCATCGGCAGCTTGCCCGCGCGCACCGCCGCGCCGTTGATGCCCCAGATCATCAGATGCTTGCCGCCCTGCTTGAACACCAGCTCGCCCTTGGCGGGAACGTCGGCGCGGAGCAGCGGCTTCATCGTCACGACGCCGTTTTCCTTGACGCTCTCGTGCATCTCGACGCGCTGCGCGAGGTCGGCGGTCACCGCGACGAGCTGGACCGGCTGCGGCCCGCCCTGGACGCGGAAATAGCCCACCGCGGGACGGTCGGGCGTCGCGCCCATCACGATATGCCCGCTGACGACATTGAGCGGCTTTGCGGCGACCAGATTATCGCCGCAGCCGGTCAGGCTGAGCGCGGTGGCGGCGAGAGCGGCAAGGGCGAAGGGTTTCATTTTGGGAGGACTCCGTAAAAGCGCGATATTTTCGGACCCTCGATAAGCCCTGAAAGCCCTTGTGCCAAGGATTAGCGCACCTATATCGCGCCCATAGAACCCATGGACGGCGTGCCTTTTCAGGGCGCCACAGAAGCAACAAGGACGTAATATCAATGGCCAAAGTGATCGGGATCGACCTCGGCACCACGAACAGCTGCGTCGCGGTGATGGAAGGCGGAAAGCCCAAGGTTATCGAAAATGTCGAAGGCACGCGTACGACCCCGTCGATCGTCGCCTTTGCGAAGGATGGCGAGCGCCTGATCGGCCAGCCGGCGAAACGCCAGGCCGTCACCAACCCCGAAAATACCGTTTTTGCGGTGAAGCGCCTGATCGGCCGCCGCTTCGACGATCCGATCACCAAGAAGGACACCGAGCTGGTCCCCTACACGATCGTCAAGGGCAGCAACGGCGACGCGTGGGTCAAGGCGGGAGGCGAAGATTATTCGCCGTCGCAGATTTCGGCCTTCATCCTTCAGAAGATGAAGGAAACCGCCGAGGCCTATCTTGGCGAAAAGGTCGAGCAGGCGGTGATCACCGTTCCCGCTTACTTCAACGACGCACAGCGCCAGGCAACCAAGGACGCGGGCAAGATCGCGGGCCTCGAAGTGCTGCGCATCATCAACGAGCCGACCGCGGCTGCGCTGGCCTATGGCCTCGACAAGACCGAGAACAAGACGATCGCGGTCTATGACCTTGGCGGCGGCACCTTCGACATCTCGATCCTCGAAGTCGGCGACGGCGTGTTCGAAGTGAAGTCGACCAACGGCGACACCTTCCTCGGCGGCGAAGATTTCGACAGCAAGATCGTCGAATTCCTCGCTGACACCTTCAAGAAGGACGAAGGCATCGACCTGCGCGGCGACAAGCTCGCGCTCCAGCGCCTGAAGGAAGCCGCCGAAAAGGCGAAGATCGAACTGTCGACCGCTGCGACGACCGAGGTCAACCTGCCCTTCATCACCGCCGACGCCAACGGGCCGAAGCATCTGGTGAAGACGATCACGCGCGCCGACCTCGAAAAGCTGGTCGAAGAGCTGGTCAAGCGCACGCTCGAACCGTGCAAGAAGGCGATCAAGGACGCTGGCATTTCGGCGAGCGAGATCGACGAAGTCGTGCTCGTCGGCGGCATGACGCGCATGCCGCGCGTCCGCGAAGTCGTGAAGGATTTCTTCGGCAAGGAACCGCACACCGGCGTGAACCCCGACGAAGTCGTCGCGATCGGCGCCGCGATCCAGGCGGGCGTGCTGCAGGGCGACGTCAAGGACGTGCTGCTGCTCGACGTGACCCCGCTGTCGCTGGGTATCGAAACGCTGGGCGGCATCATGACCAGGATGATCGACCGCAACACGACGATCCCGACGAAGAAGTCGCAGGTTTACTCCACGGCCGACGACAACCAGTCGGCGGTGACGATCCGCGTGTTCCAGGGCGAGCGCGAAATGGCGCAGGACAACAAGATCCTCGGCCAGTTCGATCTCGTCGGCATCCCGCCCGCACCGCGCGGCGTGCCGCAGATCGAAGTGACCTTCGATATCGACGCCAACGGCATCGTGTCGGTCCACGCCAAGGACAAGGGCACCGGCAAGGAACAGCAGATCAAGATCCAGGCTTCGGGCGGCCTCAGCGACGCGGACATCGACCAGATGGTCAAGGACGCCGAGCAGTTCGCCGAAGAGGACAAGACGCGCCGTGAGGCGGCCGAGGCGAAGAACAACGCCGAAAGCCTGATCCACTCGACCGAAAGCCAGCTCCGCGAGCATGGCGACAAGGTCGACGCGGGCCTCAAGTCCGAGATCGAGGCTGCGGTTGCCGAAGCCAAGACCGCGGTCGAAGGCGGCGATGCCGCCGCGATGACCGAAAAGGCCGGGGCGCTCGCGCAGGTCGCGATGAAGCTCGGTCAGGCGATCTACGAGAAGGAACAGCAGTCGGCCGCATCCCCCGGCGCCGACGATGCCGGCGAGGCGAAGACCGACGAAGACGTCGTCGACGCCGAATTCTCGGAAGTCGAAGACGACAAGAAGTAAGAAACTCCCCCTGCCGGACCCGCCACCCGCGGGTCCGGCGGGCCGGACGGGGCCTGTTGACCTATGTCACTCGACATCGATTATTACGAACTGCTCGAAGTCGAGCGCACCGCCGACGATGCCGCGCTGAAAGCGAGCTACCGCAAGCTTGCGATGAAATATCACCCCGACAAGAATCCGGGGTGCGACAACAGCGAGGCGCGCTTCAAGGCGATCAGCGAAGCCTATGACTGCCTGAAGGATCCGCAGAAGCGTGCGGCCTACGACCGGTTCGGCAAGGACGGGGTCAATGGCGCGGGCGGTTTCGGCGGGGGCGGCAATGCCGATTTCGGCGACATCGGCGATATTTTCGAATCGATCTTCGGATCGGCATTCGGCGGCGGCCGCCAGCAGCGCGGCCCCGCGCGCGGCGCCGACCTCCGTTACGACATGGAAATCCGCCTCGAAGACGCCTTCACCGGCGTCACGCGCGAGATCCAGGTCGACGTCGCGGCGCGCTGCGAAACGTGCGACGGATCGGGCGCGAAGCCGGGCACGCAGACCAATCGCTGCCAAACCTGCGCCGGCCACGGCAAGGTACGCGCGCAGCAGGGCTTTTTCATGGTCGAGCGCACCTGCCCGACCTGTCAGGGCGCGGGCGAGGTCATCGCCGACCCGTGCCACAGCTGCCACGGCGAAGGCCGCGTCGACCGGCGCAAGACGCTGACCGTCAACATCCCTGCCGGGGTCGACGAAGGCACGCGCATCCGCCTGTCGGGCGAGGGCGAGAGCGGCGCACGCGGCGCGGCGCCGGGCGACCTCTACATCTTCCTCCACATGGCGCGGCACAAGGTGTTCGAGCGCGAGGGCACGACGCTCTTCACCCGCGCGCCGATCAGTTTCACCACCGCGGCGCTCGGCGGCGAAATCGCTATCCCCGGCCTCGACGGCCAGAAGCACGATATCACGATCCCCGCGGGCATCCAGTCGGGCAAGCAGCTCCGCCAGCGCGGCGCCGGTATGCCGGTGCTCAACGGCCGCGGCCATGGCGACCTCGTCGTCCAGATCGACGTCGAGACGCCGACGAAGCTGACCGCGCGGCAGAAGGAACTGCTCTGCGAGTTTCGCGAGACCGAAACGGGCGAAGAGTGCCCCGCAAGCCAGGGCTTTTTCGGCCGCATCAAGGAAATGTGGGACGATCTGACGGACTGATTTCCGTCACCATACTAAATCTCGTCATTCCCGCGAAAGCGGGAACCCAGTTTGAGCAAGCGACGGTAGCCACTGGGTCCCCGCTTTCGCGGGGATGACGAATGAAATTATCCGATCTCGACCCGCAACTCGTCGATCAATGCCTTCACCTTCGGCAAGCGCTCCTCTTCCTCGTCGAGGATGGCGTGGAAGGCGCGGCGCTTGATCGCCTTCAGCTCCTCGCCCGCCAGCGCGCCGTCACCCGTAACGCTCGACGCCACGATATCGATCAGCCGGTCGGCGCCGTGGAGACGGCCCCACAGATAGTCATTCTCGCGGTACGCGCGGCTGAAGAAGGCGCCGAAGCTGTTGAACTCGACGCCCTTGAGCATCGCCGCCGCGCCGCCGATACGGATTGCGGTCGCGTCCGAGGGCGAGATGCGGTCGATCTTGATCGGGTCGAACTCGTCGAACCCCTCGCCTTGCAGCAGCGGCAGCGTCGCGATGTCGTAAAAGGGATAGCCGAGATAGGCGAGCAGGAGCGTCCGCCGGTCGTCCTTCGGCATCGCCGACAGCCCCGCCGCAATCAGCGCGTCGGCCTCGCTGTCGACCGCGCGCAGATCGCGCCGTGCCGCGATCGCATCGATCCAGTCGCCGGGTCCGGCGTCGGCGGGCAGATCGAGGTCGGCGAGCCAGCTGTCGCCCTGCCGGTCGAGATAGAGGCCGAGCGCGGTGAAGATCGCCTCGCGCATGTCCTCGCACACCGGGTCGCGCCCGTCGCGCGTCGCCTCGACCGCGGTGTCGAGTTCGCGCGCGAGGAAACGCAGGCGGCGGATGCGAAAACCCAGGTCATGGGTGCGGAAAAAGACGATGGCGTCACCGCTCGCCCCCGCGCCACGCTTGCCCGAAATCCGGTCGAGACCGCGCGCGCGCGCTTCGTCCCACAACGCAAGGCGCGGATTGGCCTGATGAACCGCGCCCTCGGGCGGCAACAGTCGATCGATCAGGCTTGCCAGTTCCTCGATCACCGCCGACAGTTTGAGGTGACCATAGGGCGCATAAGCGAAGCCCGCGCGCGCCGACGCCTGATCCTGCGCTTTCGCGCGCCATTTTTCGAGCCGCGCCACCGTCGGCGTGTCGAGAAAGAAGGTCGTGCCGAACAGCGCCGCGACCTGTTCTTCGACCTCGACCTTCATCGCGTCGACGATGTGCTGCATCCGGCGGATGCGGCGCGACATGCCCTCGATCGCTTCGACATTCTCGCGAATCGGCTGCTCGCGCGGGATTTCGGACAGCGCGCCGAGGATCGTCGGAAGAAAGCCCGGCAGTTGCGCCTCTTCGGCCGCCGGCTTGCCGAAACTGATCGACCGGTAATCGGGCTTGGGGTCGATATAGACGAAGCGGCGGTCGATCTCACGCCGCGCCGGGCGCTGCTTGAGCGCCGCGATCGCCGGCCGGAAGGGCGCGTTCGCGAGGACCGATCCGTCGATCAGCACGCGGTCGGCGGGGTCGCTTTCGCCGCCCGCGGGAAGCTGCGTGCGGATGAACGCTTCGCGCCCCGGCCATGCGACCTGCCGCGCACCGAGCACGCGATCGAGTTCGCGCAGCGTGAAGGGCGGGAAGGCACCGGGGAAGCTCGCCGTCGCGCGCGCCGCCCCGACCAGCCCCGGCACGTCGTCGAGCCGCGCGCCCGTCCGGCTGTCCTCGCGAAAATGGAGCATCAGCCGGTGCTCGTCCTCGGTCACCCGCGCCGGGCTATTGAGCGCCAGCGGCACGCTGTGCCCGGCAAAATCGGTGACCGACACGAACAGGTCGACGGGCTGCCCGCCCGGCACGAGCACCGGCCCGCGCGGCCCCGCATCCATCGCGTCGAACGCGTCGAACAACAGGTTGGTGAAGGTTTCGCCGCCAAAGGGCGGCTCGAACCAGCGGGCGCGCACAAAACGCGACAGCTTCGCACGCACCTCGTGCTGTGCGCCTTCGCCGACGGTGCGGTCGATGGCATTGCCGCGCTTCTTCATCATCCAGCCGGCGATCGGCACCGCCCAGAATTTGGTCGCCGCCGACAGCGGCCGCGCGTCGGGATCGATCAGCCGGTCGACATCGGCGCTGTCGAGCCACAGGTCGGTGAGCGGGTCGAGCGATTGCCCCGTCGCCAGCGCGCGCGCGAGGAAAATACCGTTGATGCCCCCCGCGCTCGCGCCCGCGACGATGTCGGCAAGCACGCGCAACTGCACATTGCTGCGCGCCGCGATCGCCGCCAGCAGGTCGCCATAGACCGCGCCCGCACCGGTCAGCGGCGCACCATCGTGGAAAGCGCGTGACGCCGCGGCGAGCCGCCAGACCTCTTTCGTGATCCCGTGCATATAGACGGCGAGGCTGATGCCGCCGTAGCAAATCAGGGCGAAGCGCAGTTCCTTTTCCCGCATCGCCAAGCTGATAGCGCGCTTTTCGGCACTGTGGCGATTTTTCCACGCTCCGGGCGAAATGGACAATGGTCACTGCAACGCGGCTTTTTTCTTGCTTATGCGAATTGCTCTCATTAGCGGCCCCTGCGAACAGGAGTTGAGAATGATTCGCAAGATTGTCGCCGCCGCGCTGCTCAGCACCGCGATTTCGTCGCCCGCCTTCGCGCAGGATAACGCCCCCGTCGACGAGGGCACTGCGCCCGGCGAGACCATCGTCGTCACCGCCGCGCGTACGGTTCTGCCGCCCAATGCGCTGCCGCTGACGATCGATGTCATTTCCGGGGACAGTCTGGATCAACAGGTGGCGGTCTCGGGATCGGTCATCGATGCGGTCGCGAACCTGACTCCCAGCTTCTCGCCGACGCGCCAGAAACTCTCGGGTTCGGGCGAGACGCTGCGCGGGCGCTCGCCGCTCTATGCGATCAACGGCATCCCGCAATCGACCCCGATCCGCGATGGATCGCGCGATGGCTATACGATCGATCCCTTTTTCCTCGATCGCGTCGAGCTGATCTATGGATCGAACGCCTTGCAGGGGATTGGCGCGACCGGTGGCGTGGTCAATCAGGTGGTGATCAAGGCTCCGCGCGAAGACGGCCTCTCGGGCCGCGCGCTGGTGCAGGGATCGACGGGTAACTTTGAAAGCAGCAGCTTTGGCGGCAAGCTCGGCGGACTGCTCGCCTATCGTCAGGGCGCGTTCGACGTGACCGGCGGCGTCGCCTATGAAACGCGCGGCCTTTATTATGACGGTGCGGGCCGCCGCGTGGGCATCGACAATACGCAGGGCGATGTTCAGGACAGTAAGAG
Organism: Pseudomonadota bacterium; assembly: GCA_020160755.1. GTDB lineage: Bacteria > Pseudomonadota > Alphaproteobacteria > Sphingomonadales > Sphingomonadaceae > Sphingopyxis. The sequence continues at coordinate 46,542 of JAIUPN010000010.1, read as the reverse complement.
CCTCAGCTTCTTTGCGCGACTGGGTTACGACCTGTCGTCGACCGCGCGAATCGAACTCTTCGGTACGCGCTTTAACCTCGAGGGCAATGGCGACTGGGTGCAGGTCGCGGGCAACCGGACGACCGGCCTTCCCACCAGCTCGCGGCGCGGTAACATACAGGGCGAAGCCGCCTCGAACCGCGTCGAAACCGTCAATCTGACGCTGACCGATACCGATCTCGGCGGCGGCAACCTGATCTTTCAGGCCTTTTTCAACCGGTCGCGCGATATTTTCGGCGGCGATATAAGCGCCACCTTCCAGGACGCCAGCATCGCACCCATCGGCACCTTGTTCGACCAGTCGGCGAACCGCTCGCGCAAGCTGGGCGCGCGCGTCAGCTATGAACGGCAGTTTTTCGACGCGCTCAACCTCACGCTCGGCTTCGACTCGATGTGGGACAAGACGCAGCAGGAGATGATCGCGACGGCGCGCTATTGGGTCCCGCCCACCACCTTCCGCACGCTCGCCCCCTTCGGTCAGGCCAATCTGAAGCTGTTCGACGGCATGGTCCGCGTTGCGGGTGGAGCACGCTGGGAAAATGGCCAGCTCAAGGTCGACGATTTTGTGACGCTGGCCTCCTATAATTCGGCGCGCGTCAGCGGCGGCACCCGCAATTTCAAGGACCTGCTGATCAATGGCGGCCTGATTTTCGAGCCTGCGCAGGGCATCCGCGCCTATGCCAGCTATGCCGAAGGCTATTCGATCGCCGACGTCGGCCGCATTCTGCGGTCGGTCAACGGCAGGACCCAGCCGAATTTCCGTATCGAAGATGTCAACGTCACCCCGGTCATTTCCAACAACCGCGAGGTCGGCATCGAAATCAAGCGCGGGCCGCTCGATGCCAGCGCATCCTATTTCTGGTCGACATCGAAAGATGGCGGGCTGTTGGTCATGAACAGCGCCGGGGTCTATGATGTTCAGCGCCAGCGCATCGAAATCCAGGGTTTCGAAATCAATCTTGCGGTCGAGCTTCCGGTGGACGGGCTGAAGCTTGGCACCGGCTATGCCCATCTGTCCGGCCGCACGGACAGCAACAAGGACGACAAGGTCGATATCGACCTCGACGGCGCGAATATTTCGCCCGACCGCGTCAACCTCTGGGCCAGCTACAACAGCGGGCCAGTGTCCGCACGGGTACAGGCGGGCCTCTATCTCGACCGCAAATTCGACGGTGCCCCGGCCAACACCGCTTTTTCCGGCTACACGCTGACCGATGCCGTGCTGCGCTATGACCTGCCGCGCCTCGGCGGGATCACGCTGGCCGCCTCCAACCTGTTCGATGTCGACTATGTCACCTATAACAGCCAGACGATCCGTTCGACCGTGGCGGCGACCGACAATGCCCGCTTCTTTACCGGGCGCGGGCGGACCTTCACGCTCGGCTGGGACTATCGTTTCTAGGATCTGGTGCTTCCGACATGATGAAATTGCTCGACACCCTCCACCGCTGGACCGGCGGCCTCATCGGCCTCGTGCTCGCGTTGCTCGGACTGTCGGGCACGATCCTGCTCTATGACTATCTGTGGATCGGATTGCCGGGAACCGGCGATCCGCTGCGCGGCGACCTTGCCACGGTCACCGCGACCACCGAAAGGCTGATGGCGGCGCCGGGCGCGCAGGGCATCATCTATGCCGACGAACGCTTCGGGCTGCACCAGCTCCGCTTCGGCAAGGAGGCGGGCGCCTATGCCAGCCAGTCGGGCGACATCGTCACGCGCTGGGCTAGCCAGTGGGAGCGGCCCGAGCTCTGGATCTTCGATTTCCACCACCATCTGTTCGCGGGCGACAGCGGCGAATGGGTGATCGGGATCGCGGGTCTTGCGGGTCTCTTCTTTGTGATCAGCGGCGCGATCCTGTGGTGGCGCACGCGCAAGACCTTCCAGCTTCGCCTGTGGCCGAAACGGATGAGCCGGCCGGCGATCGTGATGCACCACCGCGATCTCGGCATCATCGCCGCGCCGCTGCTGCTGATCTCGATCGTCACCGGCACGATGATGATCTTCCGCCCCTTCGCGATGGTGATGATCGCTCCCTTCGGTTCGCCGGCCGAGGCGGCGAAAGCGATCGAGCCGCCCAAATACAAGGGCGGCCCGCTCGTCGGGAAGCCCGATTATACCGCGATGCTCGCCGAAGCGCGGCGCCGCTTTCCCGACGCCGAATTCCGCATCCTCAGCCTGCCGCGCAAGCCGGGCGACCCGATCTCGCTGCGGATGCGCCAGCAGGCCGAATGGCTTCCCAACGGCCGCTCGACCTTGTGGTTCGACGCCGCAAACGGCGAACTGCTCGGCGTACGCGACGCGCTCGCGATGCCGAGCGGCGCGCAGGCGTTCAACATGGCCTTCCCGATCCACGCGTCGAAGGTCGGCGGCTGGGCCTGGCGCATCACGCTGACGATCTCGGGGCTCGCGATGACGATGCTCGGCAGCTTCGCGGTGTGGACCTTCTGGTTCCGCCGCCCGAAGCCCGCGAAGCGACCCGCGCCGCGCGCGCGCGCCACCGGCTGACCCCCTTTTCACGCATTGCCTCGTCCCGCGTTGCCTGGCCTTGCTTCAACACTAAGGTATTGACCTAAGTATTATCAGGCACTAGATCGAAGCCGAAAGGAGCTGCCGCCATGTCAAAAGTCCGGCCCGACGCCCCGGTCACCGCACAGCCGGCGATGATCGACGGCATCTTCCGCGCGCTGGCCGACCCGACGCGGCGGAACGTGCTCGAACGGCTGAGCGAACGCCCGACCTCGGTAAGCGAGCTCGCCGCGAAACATGCGATGGCGCTCCCGTCGTTCGTCGAGCATCTGAAAATCCTCGAAAGCTGCGGACTGGTCAGTTCGCGCAAGGTGGGCCGCGTACGCACCTACAGCCTCGCGCCCGACCGGTTGCGCCTCGCCGAAGACTGGCTCGGAACCCAGCGCCGCCTGTGGGAGGGCCGGCTCGACCGCATGGACGATTATCTGCTCAGGCTCAACAAGGAGGAAAACCGATGACATTCCCGCTCCCCCATATCGATCCCGATCTCGATCTGGTGCTCGACCGCGAGATCGACGTCCCCGTCGACCTCGTCTGGAAGGTGTGGACCACCCCCGAGCATCTGCAGCACTGGTTCGTCCCCAAGCCGTGGACGATTACCGATTGCACGATCGACCTGCGCCCCGGCGGCGCGTTCAACACCACGATGCGCTCGCCCGAGGGCGAAGAGTTTCCGAACAGCGGCTGCTATCTCGAGGTCGTGCCCCACGAACGGCTGATCTTCACCGATACGTTGCTCCCCGGCTTCCGCCCCGCGCCCGCACCCTTCTTCACCGCCGGGTTGTTCCTGACCCCGCACGGCAACGGCACGCGCTACAAGGCGATCGCGCTCCACGGCGATTCGGCGGCGCGGCAGAAGCACGAGGAAATGGGCTTCCACGACGGCTGGGGGACCGTGGTCAGCCAGATGGTCGACTATATCAAGGCGATGTGAGGCCATGGCGCGCACCGACACACCGCGCCTGCTCGCGGCCGGCGTCGCGGCCGGAATCCTCTTCTTTGCCGTGACCTTCGTCGAAATCTTCGCGCGGCCGGGTTTCGATATCGCGCGCCATGCAATCAGTGTGCTCAGCCTCGGCCCGCGCGGCTGGGTCATGAAAGCGGTCTTCATCGTCTCGGGGTTGCTCGTGCTTGCCTGTGCGCTCGGGCTGCGCCGCGCCGCCGGACGGATCGCGGGGCCGGTGCTGGTCGCGCTCTATGGGGCCGGGCTGGTCCTCGCGGGGCTTTTCGACGCCCCGCCGGGGCTCGGCTTCCCACCCGGCACCGCCGCCGATCAGCAGCCGGTGATGACCACCGAAGCGATCGTCCACAGCATCGCTTTCATGCTCGCGTTCGGATCGCTCATCATCGCCTGCTTCGTCTTCGCCTTCGCCATGTGGCGCGGTGCGAGCCGCGGCGCGGCGGTGCTGTCGGCGCTCGCGGGCCTCGCGATGCCGATGCTCATCCAGCTGGGCATGGCCGGAACGATCGCGACCGGCGTCGCTTTCTACCTCGCGGCGATGCTCGCGTGGATCTGGCTCGGCTGGATCGCATTGCGCCACCGCTGACCCGGCAGGGGGCGGGATCGCACTTTCCTAATTTGCGGGCAGCCCTATATCCTGCTCGCCCCCATGACCCGCGCCCGCGTCCTCCTCCTCACCGCCGCCCTCGGCCCGCTCGACTATCGCGTCCCGCGCGAAAGCGAAGCGCCGCTGGGGAGCGTCGTGATCGCGCCGCTCGGCCCGCGGCGGCTCGGCGGCGTGGTGTGGGAGGATGCCAGTTTCGGCGCGCCCGAAGCGGTCGGCGACAATCGCCTCCGCAACCTCTACGAAGTCGTGCCCGTCCCGCCGGTCCCCGCACCGCTGCGCAAGCTGGTCGAATGGACGAGCGACTATTATCTGGCGCCGCCGGGTGCGGTGCTGCGCATGGTGCTCCCCGGTGTCGCCTTCGCCGACGCACGCCGCCCGATCGTCGAATATCGCGCCACCGGCGAAATCCCCGCACGGATGACGCCGCAGCGCATCGTCGCGCTCGAAGCGATCGGCGAACGCCAAGGCATGGTGCGCGAACTCGCGGCGCTCGCCGAGGTCAGCGACGCGGTGATCCGCGGGCTGGTGAACACGGGGGCGCTCGAAGCCGTCACCGTCTCGGCCGACCAGCCCTATCCCGAACCCGACAGCGGCTTTGCGCCTCCCGACCTCTCCGACGAGCAGACCGCAGCCGCGGCGCAGCTCAGGGATGCCGTCGCCGCCGAAAAATTCGACACTTTGCTGCTCGACGGCGTTACCGGGTCGGGCAAGACCGAAGTCTATATGGAGGCGATTGCGGCGGCGATCGACGCGGGCAAGCAGGCGCTCGTGCTGCTCCCCGAAATCGCGCTCACCGAACCGATGCTCACGCGCTTTACCGCGCGCTTCGGCTGCGAGCCGGTGGCGTGGCACTCGGGGCTGCGCTCGGCCGAACGCCGCCGTGCCTGGCACGCGATCGCGGCGGGCGACGCACGCATCGTCATCGGCGCGCGCTCGGCGCTCTTCCTTCCTTACACGAATCTCGGCGTGATCGTCGTCGACGAAGCGCATGAAACGAGCTTCAAGCAGGAGGACGGCGTCCACTATCACGCGCGCGACGTCGCGGTGATGCGCGGGCATTTCGAAGGGCTGCCGGTCATTCTCGCGAGCGCGACCCCCGCGCTCGAAAGCCTCGCGATGGTCGAGGCCGGGCGCTATCGCCATATCCAGCTCCCTGCGCGTTTCGGCGGCGCGACGCTGCCCGATCTCGCCGCGATCGACATGCGGGCCGACCCGCCCGACCGCGGCCGCTGGCTCGCGCCGCCACTCGTCGACGCGCTCGCCGACCGGCTCCAGAAGGGCGAGCAGAGCCTGCTCTTTTTGAACCGCCGCGGCTTCGCGCCGCTGACTTTGTGCCGCACCTGCGGCCACCGCATCCAGTGCCCGAACTGCACCGCGTGGATGGTCGAGCACCGCCTCGTCCACCGCCTCGCGTGCCATCATTGCGGCCATGTCATGCCGCCGCCGCGGCTCTGCCCCGAATGCGAGGATGAGGACAGCCTCGTCGCGTGCGGCCCCGGCGTCGAGCGCGTCGCCGACGAGGTCGCGCTACGCTTCCCCGAAGCCAGAACCGCCATCGTCACCTCCGACACGCTCTGGTCGCCCGCGAAGGCGGCCGAGTTCGTCGACAATGTCGAGGGCGGGCTGGTCGACATCATCATCGGCACCCAGCTCGTCACCAAAGGCTATCATTTCCCCAACCTTACATTGGTGGGCGTCGTCGATGCCGATCTCGGACTCGACGGCGGCGACCTGCGCGCCTCCGAACGCACCTTCCAGCAGATCGCGCAGGTCGCGGGACGCGCGGGGCGCGGGGTCAAGCCCGGCGAGGTGCTGATCCAGACGCGCGTGCCGGAGGCGCCGGTGATGGCGGCGCTCGTCGCGAACGACCGCGACGGCTTCTATTCGGCCGAGGCCGCGGCGCGGAAATTCGCCGGCGCGCCGCCCTATGGCCGCTTTGCCGCGCTCGTCATCTCGTCGGAGGATATCGAGGTCGCGCGCGGGCAGGCGCAGCGGTTGGGGCAGAAGGCGCCGGTTGCCGAGGGGCTCGCGGTCTATGGCCCCGCCCCCGCCCCGCTCGCGATGCTGCGCGGGCGCCACCGCTTCCGCCTCCTCCTCCACGCGCCGCGCAGCTTCGACCTGCAGGGCACGATCCGCGACTGGGTGAACAGCGTCGACTGGCCGGCGAAGGCACGCCTCGCGATCGACATCGACCCCTACAGCTTTGTCTAACCGATAGAGGGCTTTACAGCCCCGCGGCGCACTGGCAGCAAGTCGGGAGATGCCAACCGGGGGGAGCGGCGGGATGCATGGGGTTCGGGTAACGATATTCGCGGCAGCGCTGACTGCGCTGGCGGCACCGGCCGAGGCCAAATGGCTGCGCGCCGACACCGAGAATTTCATCATCTACAGCGAGGGCACCGAGAAATCGCTGCGCACCTTCGCCGAGAATCTCCAGCGGTTCGACGCAACGCTGCGCATGCGTTTCGGTCTGGGCGAAGCGCAGGAACCGAACCGGCTGGTCATTTACCTCGTGCCGCGCGCGGTCGATGCCGGGCGGCTGATGACGGGCAAGAGCGGCTCGTCAATCGCCGGCTGGTACAGCCCCGCCCCCGACGGCAGCTTCGCGATCTCGCACCGCGAAAATGTCGTGATCAAGGGAACGCCGCAGTCGCAGCAGACGCTGTTCCACGAATATAGCCACCATTTCATGAAGCGTTACGCCGCCGCCGCCTTTCCCGCCTGGTTCATCGAGGGGTTCGCCGAATATTATTCAACCGTCGACTTCACCAAGGAAGGCCGCGCCGAGGTCGGCAAGCCGGTCTATGCGCGCGCCTTCGGCCTCCTGACCATGCCCAAGGTTCCGGCCGAAAGGCTGCTGCTCGAGCGGCCGGGCGAGATGCGCAATTCGGGCCAGACCGATGTCTATTACGGCCGGTCGTGGCTGCTCACCCACATGCTCTACAACGATCCGGCGCGCGCCGGGCAGCTCCCGCGCTATATCGATGCGATCAACCGCGGCGAGGATATGAAAAAGGCGGCGACCGATGCGTTCGGCGACCTCGCCGAGCTCGACAAGGAGCTCAACCGCTACATGAACAAGCCGATGACCTTTCGCACCACGGCCGAGCCGATCGCGGTTCCGGGCAAGGTCAGCGTCACCGCGCTTCCGGCCGCCGAAGATGCGCTGCTACCGCTGCATCTCGAACGGATCAGCGCGGGCAGCGACGATGCGCGGCTGTCGGCGGTGCGCGACGAGTTGAAGGCACTGAGCGCGGTACACGGCGGCGACGCCGGGGTGTGGTTCGAACTGGCGAGCGCCGAATGGGGGGTCGACGACGACAAGCGCGACATCGCGGCCGCGCGTGCCGCGGTCGACAAGGCGCTGGCGATCGACCCCAAGCATGTCCGCGCGAACGTCCTGCTCGGCCGGATCATGACCGCCGAGGTCGAGGCGAAGGCCGACCCGAAAGCAGAGGACTGGAACGCGGTGCGCAAGCCGATCGCGCTCGCCAACCGCACCAACCCCGACGATCCCGTCCCGCTCGCCGCCTATTTCAGGAGCTTCCTCGATCAGGGCCGGGTACCGCCGCCGATCGCGATCGAGGGTCTGGGCCGCGCCTTCCTGCTCGCGCCCGAAAATATCGGCGTGCGCGTCAGCTACGCCTTCGCGCTCGCCAACGGCGGAAAATATGACGAGGCGTTGAAACTGGCGAAAGCCGTCGCCTTCGACCCGCACGACGGTGGGCAGGGCGAACAATTGCTCGCGCAGCTCGAAAAGATGCGCGAGCGAAGCAACGGGCGGACGTCCGCCGCCGAAACCGCTGCGGACGAATAGCCCGCTCAATAATCGGGTTCGGCGCCCCCCAGCACCTGCTGCGCCTGCCCGGTCAGCCACGCCATCGCCGCCGCCCACGGCTGGTGCCCATGGCTGATCCGCGCGACGCCGAGCGCGGCGAGTTCCTTGTGCGTCGGACCGCCCTTGCCGCGCAGGATATTGACCGGCAGCGGCGAGCCTTCGCAGATCGCGCCGATGCATTCGGGATCGAGCAGGAAGGGCACGAACAGCGAGCCCGCCCCTGCATCGGCGTAGGCGCGCGCGCGTTCGAGCGTCGCGGCGACGAGCGCGCCGCCGTCCTTCGCCGCATCGGCCCCACGGAAGGCGTCGCAGCGCGCGTTGACGAAGATCCCCGTATCCGCCGCGGCGCGATAGCGGGCGACGGCGTCCCCGACCGAAAGCAGGTCCGACTGGCCGGGCAGCCGGTCCTCCATGTTGATCCCCGCCGCTCCCGCCGCTTTGGCGCGACCGACAGAGACGCCGACCGCCGCCGGATCGGCGCCATAGCCCGATTCCATATCGATCGTGACCGGCAGGTCGGTGACCGACAGGATGCGGCCCAGATTCTCGAACACATCGCCCAGCGGGAAATCCTCGCCATCGGCGCGGCCCTGCGCTCCCGCGACGCCGAAGCTGCCCGTCGCGATCGCCTTCGCCCCCGCCGCCGCGACCGCCTTCGCGCTCCCCGCATCCCAGATATTGACGAGGATCAGCGGGTCGCCCGGGACGTGCAATGCGCGGAAGGCGGCAATTTTGTCAGTCATGCGAAAGCTCCATTGTTTGGGTTCTGGCGGTCGTCGGTCAAAATTCGTCGAGACGCGGCTGGCCGGATGCCCCCTCGCGGCGCAACAGCTCGTCCTTGATCGGCAGGCCATAGGCATAGCCGCCGAGCGATCCGTCGCTGCGTACCACCCGGTGGCACGGGATCAGCACCGCGACATTGTTCGCGCCATTGGCGCTCCCCGCCGCGCGCACCGCCTTGGGTTTGCCCACCGCGGCGGCAATATCGGAATAGCTGCGCGTTTCACCCGCCGGAATCTTCCGAAGCTCGCGCCACACCGCTTCCTGAAAGGCGGTGCCCTTCACGTCGATCGGGATATGGTCAAAGCCGCCCGTCGGCGCCTCGACCGCCTCGATAACCTGTTTCAGCAGCGCCGCAAACGCATCGCCGCCCTCGACCAGTTCGGCGGCCGGAAAGCGTTCCTCCAATGCCTCGCGTCCCTCGTCGAACGACAGGCGGCACACGCCTTTTCCGGTGGCGGCGACCAGCATCTCGCCGAGGCTGGTCGGCACGACCGCCCAGTGGATCGTCGCGCCCTTGCCGCCGTTCACCCAAGCCGAAGCCGTCATACCCATACGTCCCTCCATATTCTCATAGAAACGCGACGGCCCCGAAAAGCCCGCGTCGTAAATCGCGTCGGTCACCCTCGCGCCCTTGCTCAGCGCCTGCCGCGCGCGCTCTTCGCGCAGGGCGCGGGCATAGGCGGCGGGCGAGAGGCCGGTGTGGCGGGTGAAGACGCGCTGGAAATGCGTCGGCGAATAGCCGGTGCGCGCGGCAAGGTCGGCGAGCGCGAGCGGCTCTTCGCTCGCCTTGATCGCCTGAATCGCGGCGAGCACCGCGCCCTCGTCGCGCGCGACATCGTCGGGCAGGCAGCGCTTGCACGGCCGAAGGCCCGTTTCGCGCGCGCCCGCGCCGTCGGCGAAGAAGCGCACATTGTCCCGGTGCGGATGCCGCGCCGCGCAGCTCGGCCGGCAATAAATGCCGGTGGTGAGCACCCCGGTCACGAAGCGCCCGTCGAGAGCGCGGTCGCGGCGGAGCACCGCCGCCCAGCGATCGTCGTCGGTCATCAGGTCGGCGCTCATGGCTCATCCCTTTCGATCCGCGCGGCGAAACAGCCATAGGCGGCGTTGTGGGCATCGATATAGGAGATGGCCGGGTCGGCGAACAGGTCGCGGATCGCATCATCAGCCTCGCCCGGCCCCGCGAGCCGCGCGGTTCGCAGCATGGCATCGCCATCGAACGCGCGCAGAGCGAGCCGGCGGCCCTCGAACACCGGGGGCAATTCGTCGCGATAGCGCGCCGCCGCGACACCGGGCCGCACGTAAATCGCATAGGCGCTGCGATACGGCGTTTCGACATCGTGGCTGGTGTGATGGAGCAGGATCAGCTCCTCGCCCGCTTTCGCGTCCTCCAGACTGATGCGGCACGGAAAGCCGCGATCGGCGGTCGCGGCGACGCGCCGCGCGTTGATCGCGGCCAGTTCGGCATCGTCCATCGCGAACAGCGGGGCGAAATGATCGGGGCTAAGCCCGTTGATCATGTAGGTCATCAGAACATCCTTTCCTGGCTGTTGCCCTTCCAATGCCACGCCCCGATTCGCGCCGCGTCCCGATGCTTGCGTTCAAAGCAGGATCTTCAAGTGTGTTACTGTATTATATCATTGACTCACTGACGCGAAAGGCGCACGATCCGGCCGGAAACGGAGGGTGAGCCATGGCCAGTATCGACGCATCGATCGCACCGGCGAGGCCCGCGCGCCGCACCGACTGGCTCGGACGCAGCGCGACCTTCTGTTACCTTGCGATCGCGGCGGGACAGTTGCTCTTCATCGCCTTCATCCTTCTCTATTATTACCCCCCGACGCTGACCGGAAATTTCGCCGCGTGGGACGAGAAGCCCATCATCAAGGGCTTTGTTGCGGGCGACACCGCGGGCAATCTCTTCTTCGCGGTGCATGTCCTGCTCGCGGCCGTCATTACTTTCGGCGGACTCGTCCAGCTCGTCCCGGCAATCCGGAACCGCTGGCCCGCGCTCCACCGCTGGAATGGCCGGCTCTATATGCTGTGTGCGCTCGCCCTCGCGCTCGGCGGGCTGTGGATGACATGGGGACGCGGAACCTGGCTGAACTATATCGGCGCAATCGGGATCACGCTCGACGCCTTGCTGATCACCGGCTTTGCCGCGCTGGCATGGCAAGCCGCGCGCCACCGGCAATTTGCCGACCACCGCCGCTGGGCGATCCGCCTGTTCGCGGTGGCGAGCGCGGTGTGGTTCATGCGCGTCGGCTATATGGCGTGGGGACTCGCGACGGGCGGCGCGGGGATCGGCAAGGCGATGGACGGTCCGTTCGACCTCTTCCTCGCCTTCGCCAATTCGCTGCTCCCGCTCGCGATCGCCGAACTCTATCTGCGCGCCGGCGCCCGCGGTACCCCGTTCGCGCGGCAAGCCGCCGCGGTGCTGCTCGGCATCAGCAGCCTCGTCATCCTCGCCGGCAGCGCCGGCGCGTGGATGGTGATGTGGGGGCCGTATATCTAGGCAGCTGGTCCGGCACGCTTGCCTTCGCATCCGCGGCAGCTAGTGTGCGCGGCATGACCCGCCTCCTCTCCCTGCTGCTCGCCCTCCTTGCCCTCGCCCTCACGCCCACGGCGCCCGCGCGCGCCGCCGACGACATCAGCGCCGCGTCACGCAGCGTCGTACGCGTCGTCACCGTCGCGATGGTCGACGGCGAGGTCGTCGGCTTCGGCCATGGCAGCGGCATCGCGATTTCGCCGACGCGGATCGTCACCAACGCGCATGTCGTCGAATCGGCTGTCCAATACCCCGGCAACGTCGCGCTCGGCGTCGTCCCGTCGGAAGGGAAAAAGAGTTTCGCGGGCAAGCTGATCGCGATCGACACCGCGCGCGACCTCGCGCTGATCGAGATCACCGAGGGGCGCCTGCCCGCCGCCGCGGTCTACACCGGCCCGCTCGATTCGGGCGCCGACGTCGTCGCACTGGGCTATCCCGGCAACGTCGACCTCGCGACCGCGCGCAGTGCCAACGACTATATCACCCCGCGCACGCCCACACGCAGCGAAGGCAATATGTCGAACATGCAGGCGGTCGACGGGGTCGCGATGCTGATCCACACCGCCAAGATATCGCGCGGCAATTCGGGCGGCCCGCTCGTCGACCAGTGCGGCCGCATCGTCGGCATCAACACCGCGATCACCCGCGCCGACGACGGCGATTCACCGTTCGCCTTCGCGATCGCGGGGCGCGAGCTCACCCGTTTCCTGGCCGACGCCGACCAGCAATATGGCAGCATCGGCACCCCGTGCCTGTCGCTCGCCGAAGCCGACGCGCGCGACCGCGCCGCGATCGACGCCGAAGCGCGCGCGAGCGCCGAGGCCAATGCCGCGAAGGAGGCCGCAGCCAAGCTCGACCGCGACCTCAGGCAGGCGCGCGCCGAGGAAGAGGCGCTCGCCTCGCGCGAAAACCGCATCGCGCTCGCCGGGGTGCTCTTCGTGATCGGCGCGCTCGCGGGCGGCGCCGGGTTGCTCTTCTACAACCAGAAGAACCTCCGCAACGCGAAGATCGCGGGCGGCGGCGGCGCGGTGCTGATGCTTGGCGCCGCGATCCTGTTCGTCACCCGCCCCGACGCGCACGCCGAAATCGACAAGGAGGCCCCCGCCGTCCCCTCTGCCGACGCGCCGAAACTCGCCGAGGGCAGTTTCCTCTGTACGATCCGCCCCGACCGCAGCCGCATCACCGTATCGGCGACCACCGACGTCCCGGTGACGATCGGCAAGGGCGGCTGCGTCAACGGCCGCACCCAATACACGCGCGCAGCCGACGACCGCTGGCAGCGCATCCTCGTCCCCAATGAGGAGGCGACCGTCACCGTCGCGTCGATCGATTCGACCGGTCGCGACTATCGCGTCGAGCGCTATCTGCTCGATGCCGAGACGATGACCAAGGCGCGCGAGACGCGCGCGGCGATCACGCTCAAGAGCTGCACGGCGAACCCCGACGAACTCGCCGGCCTCGCAGCGCAGCAGGACGCGATTCGCAGCGCGCTTCCCGCCAGCCCCAACGAACGCCTCGTCTATCGCTGCCAGCCGGCGAGCGGCGCGGCGGTCAAGCCGGCGGCAGCGCCTTGAACCCATAGCCCGGACGATCCCGACGATCGGTCAGTCGGGCAGGCGATCCACCCAGTCGGCGATCAGCTCCTGCGCCGCATCGCTGTACGCCAGCCCGTGCCCGGCGCCGGGCACGATCGTCAGCGTCGAGCGTGGGCGCGCGCCATGGAGCCGCCGCGCATTGGCAACCGGCACCACATTGTCGCGATCGCCGTGCAGAATGAGCACATCGCCTTCGACCGCCCCGATCTTTTTCGCGTTCGCGAACCGGTCGCGCACCAGCCAGCGAACCGGCAGCCAGCGGACGTGGGCGCCCGCGACATCGGGCAGGCTGGAAAAGCCCGATACAAGGATGAGCGCAGCAACCGGGTGGCGCGTCGCCATTTCGGTCGCCGGTCCCGATCCGATCGAGTTCCCGGCGATGACCGTCTGCGACGCCGCCCCCCCCTCGCTTGCCAGCCAGCGCATCGCGGCCTCGCCATCGCGATAGAAGCCCGCCTCGCCGGGCGATCCCGGATTGCCACCATAACCGCGATATTCGACGAGCAGCACGCCGTTGCCATCGGCGGCGAGGCCGCGCATCGCTTCGGCCGCGCCCGCCAGACTATCGCCGTTGCCGTGAAAAAAGACGATCGTGCGCCGGCCCGGCTGCGCGGCCCGGTAAAGCGCCTTCAGCCTTAACCCGTCGGAGGTTTCGGTATGGACGATCGCATAGCCGGGAAGCGATCCGCGGGGATAATCGCGCGGCGCCGGATAGAAGATATTCTGCTGGTTGAAATAGAGCGCCGCGCCCGCGGCGGCGGCAAGGGCAGCAATGACCAGCAGTCCGAACAAGGTCACCCGAACGATCGTCAACCCCCGCACGCCCTGAACAGCATCAGCGTGCGCTCGCGGGCCAGGTCGGCGCTCGCTTCGTGATAATCCTTGCGCCGGTCGCTGTTGAAACCGTGCCCCGCCTCATAGACGAAGACCTGCGCGGTCGGGTGATCCCTCGCGATCAGCGCCTCGACCCCCGCCATCGGGATGCCGTCGTCGAAGCGGCCAAAATGGGCGATCGTCGCGCATTGCGGCGCGTCATCCTTGAACGTCGTCGGAACGAGGCTGCCGTAAAAGGCCGATGACGCGGCGAGATCGGGGCTGATCTGCGCCATCCGCCAGGCGACCGAACCGCCATAGCAATAGCCGGTGATGAACACCGGGCCCCCGGCGCCCTTCAGCGCATCGATGCATGTCTGCGCATCCTTCAGGCTTTGCTCGAAGGGATGAAGTTCGCGCGCGAGCTGAACCGCGCGCTGGAACTGCGGCCCCGAATAGTCGCTCTCGAAGCCCGGATGCTCGCGGTCGAACAGGGCGGGCGACAGCACTTCGTAGCCCTCGGCGGCATATTCGTCGCACATCTCGCGGATATGGTCGGTGACCCCGAAAATTTCCTGGATCAGGACAAGGCCCCCGCGACGTTCGCCCTCGGCCGGGGCATGATAGACGGCAACCTCGGCGCCATCGTCCATCGTCATCCGAATCATCTCGCCCACAATCGTCCCCCTCATCCGTTCGGACCGGGCTTGCCGAAGTCCCGTCCTTCATTGCGGAACTTTTGAAGAAAGAACGCCCCTTCGACAAGCTCGGGGCGAGCCGGGTTGGAAGCACCCGATGATTCACATCCCCCCGCCTTGCATTGCAGCAAAATCGTTGCTAGGCGCGCCGCGACTTCGCGTGGGGGACATTCGTCGAATATCCCCGAAAAGCGCGCGACCCATCCCCCACGGGATAGCAACAAAGGACTTTCACGCGTGGAGAATTCCGGCGGCATTCAGGGCAACATCACGGCGGGCCTCGCGGGCCGTTATGCAGTCGCTTTGTTCGATCTGGCGCGCGAATCGAACGCGATCGACGCGGTGGCCAAGAGCCTTGGCGTCCTTCGCGCCGGCTTGACCGAATCGGCAGACCTCTCGGCGCTGATCGCCAGCCCCGTCGTCGGCCGCACCGACGCCGCGAACGCCATCGCCGCAGTCGCCAAGGCGATGAAGCTCGATTCGCTGACCGCGAAGTTCCTCGGCGTGCTCGCCGAGAACCGCCGCCTCGCCGATCTGCCCAAGATGATCGACGCGTTCGACGCGATCGTTGCCGATCATCGCGGCGAAGTGACCGCGAAGGTCACCAGCGCGCACCCGCTTTCGGCCGCGCAGCTCAAGGAGCTGACCGCGAACCTCAAATCCCGTGTCGGCCGCGACGTCACCGTCGCGACGACCGTCGACCCCGCCATCCTCGGCGGCCTCGTCGTCCAGCTGGGCAGCCAGCTGATCGACGGCAGCATCCGTACCCGTCTCAATAGCTTCGCACAGGCGATGAAAGGCTAAACCATGGAAATCCGCGCCGCTGAAATCAGCAAGGTCATCAAGGACCAGATCGCCAATTTCGGCACCGACGCTACGGTCAGCGAAATCGGTTCGGTTCTGTCGGTCGGCGACGGCATCGCCCGCGTCCACGGCCTCGACAACGTCCAGGCCGGTGAAATGGTCGAATTCGCCAATGGCGTGCAGGGCATGGCGCTCAACCTCGAAGCCGACAACGTCGGTATCGTGATCTTCGGCTCGGACGCCGAGATCAAGGAAGGCGACACCGTCAAGCGCACCGGCACGATCGTCGACGTCCCCGTCGGCAAGGGCCTGCTCGGCCGCGTCGTCGATGGCCTCGGCAATCCGATCGACGGCAAGGGCCCGATCAAGGCCGACAAGCGTATGCGCGTCGAAGTCAAGGCGCCGGGCATCATCCCGCGCACCTCGGTCCACGAACCCGTCCAGACCGGCCTCAAGGCGCTCGACGCCCTCGTCCCCGTCGGCCGCGGCCAGCGCGAACTGATCATCGGCGACCGTCAGACCGGCAAGACCGCCGTCGCGATCGACACCTTCATCAACCAGAAGCAGGCGAACGCCGGCACCGACGAATCGAAGAAGCTGTATTGCATCTACGTCGCCGTCGGCCAGAAGCGCTCGACCGTCGCGCAGATCGTGCGTCAGCTCGAAGAAAATGGCGCGATGGAATATTCGATCGTCGTCGCCGCGACCGCGTCGGAGCCCGCTCCGCTTCAGTTCCTCGCGCCGTACACCGGCTGCACGATGGGCGAATATTTCCGCGACAACGGCATGCACGCCGTGATCGTCTATGACGATCTGTCGAAGCAGGCCGTCGCCTATCGCCAGATGTCGCTGCTGCTGCGCCGTCCGCCGGGCCGCGAAGCCTATCCGGGCGACGTGTTCTATCTCCACAGCCGCCTGCTCGAGCGCGCCGCGAAGATGAACAGCGACAATGGTTCGGGCTCGCTCACCGCGCTGCCGATCATCGAAACGCAGGCGGGCGACGTTTCGGCGTACATCCCGACCAACGTGATTTCGATCACCGACGGCCAGATCTTCCTCGAAACCAACCTGTTCAACGCCGGTATCCGCCCCGCGATCAACGTCGGCCTGTCGGTGTCGCGCGTCGGCTCGGCCGCGCAGACCAAGGCGATGAAGAAGGTGTCGGGTTCGATCAAGCTCGAGCTCGCGCAGTATCGCGAAATGGAAGCCTTCGCGCAGTTCGGTTCGGACCTCGACGCGTCGACGCAGAAGCTGCTCAACCGCGGTTCGCGCCTGACGCAGCTCCTGAAGCAGCCGCAGTTCCAGCCGATGCCGTTCGAAGAGCAGACCGCGTCGATCTTTGCCGGCACCAACGGCTATCTCGACAATGTCGGGGTGACCGACGTGTCGCGCTACGAAGCGGCGATGCTCGCCTATCTGCGCAGCGACCATGGCGATGTGCTGAAGACGATCCGCGACACCAAGGACCTTGGCGACGACGCCAAAAAGGGCCTGGTCGCGGCGCTCGACGCCTTCGCCAAGATTTTCGCGTAAGCCAAGTTACCGTGAGCCCGGCCACCTGGTGCCGGGCTGACGAACAAGAGGGGCCGTAATGGCATCGCTTAAGGAACTCAAAGGGCGCATCGTCTCGGTCAAGTCGACCCAGAAGATCACCAAGGCCAAGAAAATGGTCGCCGCCGCCAAGCTTCGCAAGGCGCAGGCCGCGGCCGAAGCTGCGCGTCCCTATGCCGAACGTCTCGAAGGCGTCGTTGCGAGCCTCGCATCGAAGGTCGGCGGATCGGATTCGGCGCCGAAGCTGCTTTCGGGTACGGGCAAGAGCGACACGCACCTGCTCGTCGTGCTCAACAGCGACCGCGGCCTCGCGGGCGCGTTCAACTCGAACATCGTCAAGGCCGCGCGCGACAAGGCGCTCGAACTGCAGGCCGAAGGCAAGAAGGTCATCTTCTACCTGATCGGCCGCAAGGGCCGTCCGGTGATCAACCGCCTCTTCCCCGGTCAGGTGATCGAGAATTACGAAACCACCGGCATCCGCGACATCGGCTTCGAGCAGGCGCACGAGGTTTCGGCGAAGGTGATGGAGCTTTACGAAGCCGGTGCGTTCGACGTGGCGCATCTCTTCTATTCGAAGTTCCGTTCGGCGCTCCTTCAGGAAGCGACCGGCCAGCAGCTGATCCCCGTTCCCGCCCCCGTCGACATTCCGACGTCGAGCGGCGCCGCGGTCGAGTATGAGCCCGACGAGGAAGCGATCCTCGCCGACCTGCTCCCGCGCAACATCACGATCCAGATCTTCAAGGGCCTCCTTGAAAACGCCGCGTCCGAACAGGGCGCGTCGATGACCGCGATGGACAATGCGACGCGCAACGCGGGCGACCTGATCAACAAGCTGACCATCGTTTACAACCGCACGCGTCAGGCGGCGATCACCACCGAACTCATCGAAATCATTGCCGGCGCCGAAGCGCTGTAAGCTATCCAAGCAAGGAAGAAACCAATGGCTACCGCTCCCGCTGAAAAGAAGGCTCCTGCCAAGAAGGCCGCCGCGCCCAAGGCCGCTGCGCCCAAGAAGGCTGCCGCTCCCAAGGCTGCCAGCACTGGCACCGCCACGGGCCGCATCGCCCAGGTCATCGGCGCCGTCGTCGACGTCCAGTTCACCGGCCAGCTGCCCGCAATTCTGAACGCGCTCGAAACCGACAACAACGGCAACCGCCTCGTTCTCGAAGTCGCGCAGCACCTCGGCGAGAACACCGTCCGCACGATCGCGATGGACGCGACCGACGGCCTGACCCGCGGCCAGCCCGTTACCGACACCGGCGCGCAGATCTCGGTTCCCGTTGGTCCGCAGACGCTCGGCCGCATCCTCAACGTCATCGGCGACCCGATCGACGAACGCGGCCCGGTCAACGCCACCGCGACCGCACCGATCCACGCCAAGGCTCCCGAATTCGTCGACCAGTCGACCGAAACGAGCATCCTCGTCACCGGCATCAAGGTCATCGACCTCATCGCCCCCTACGCCAAGGGCGGCAAGATCGGCCTGTTCGGCGGCGCGGGCGTCGGCAAGACGGTTCTCATTCAGGAACTGATCAACAACATCGCCAAGGGCCATGGTGGTACGTCGGTGTTCGCGGGCGTCGGTGAACGCACCCGCGAAGGCAACGACCTCTATCACGAATTCCTCGACGCCGGCGTTATCGCCAAGGACAAGGACGGCAACCCGACCCCCGAGGGTTCGAAGGTTGCGCTGGTGTTCGGCCAGATGAACGAGCCCCCGGGCGCCCGCGCCCGCGTCGCGCTCTCGGGCCTGACGATCGCCGAATATTTCCGCGATCAGGAAGGCCAGGACGTGCTCTTCTTCGTCGACAACATCTTCCGCTTCACGCAGGCGGGTTCGGAAGTGTCGGCACTGCTCGGCCGTATTCCCTCGGCCGTGGGTTACCAGCCGACGCTGTCGACCGACATGGGCGCGCTGCAGGAACGCATCACCTCGACGAACAAGGGCTCGATCACCTCGGTGCAGGCCATTTACGTTCCCGCGGATGACCTTACCGACCCCGCGCCGGCAACCTCGTTCGCCCACTTGGACGCGACGACGACGCTGAACCGTGCGATTTCGGAACTCGGCATCTATCCGGCGGTCGATCCGCTCGACTCGACCTCGCGCGTGCTGACCGCCGCGATCGTCGGGCAGGAGCATTACGAAACCGCCCGCCGCGTTCAGGAAACGCTCCAGAAGTACAAGTCGCTTCAGGACATCATCGCGATTCTCGGCATGGACGAGCTTTCGGAAGAAGATAAGCTGGTCGTCGCCCGCGCGCGCAAGATCCAGCGCTTCCTGTCGCAGCCGTTCCACGTCGCCGAAGTCTTCACCAACATCCCCGGCAAGTTCGTGGCGATCGAAGACACGGTGAAGTCGTTCAAGGCGGTGGTCGATGGCGAATATGACCATCTGCCCGAAGCGGCCTTCTACATGGTCGGCGGCATCGACGAAGCGGTCGCCAAGGCCGCAAAGCTCGCCGAAGACGCGTAACAAACCTACGCCCCTCCCCGTGCGGGAGGGGTTTAAGGACATATCATGGCTCTGAAGTTCGAACTCGTCACTCCCGCCCGCCTCGAGCGGACCGCCGACGTCCATATGGTCACCGTCCCGGGGACCGAGGGCGATTTCTCGGTGCTCGAAGGCCATGCGCCGTTCATGGCGACGCTGCGCAACGGCCCGCTGACCATCTACACCAAAGAGGGCGCCACGCCCGAGGTGATCGAGGTCGAGGGCGGCTTTGCCGAGGTTAACGAGGCCGGCCTCACCGTCCTTGCCGAGCATATCGCAAGCTGATTCCTTCCGCCCTTCGCGGCCAATCAAAAAGCCCGCATCCCCATCGGATGCGGGCTTTTTTGTGCCTGCTTCACAATCGCCCCGGCGCATTAGGACAATGTCAAAGTTTCCGGCTTATTCACCCTTTTGGATGGGGGTTCGTCAGCCACGGCTGTGACACTTCCGACAGGACAGGAAAGCAGGACAAAGCGAATGAGTGCATTCGGACGCCGACCCGGAACCGCTGGCCGCCCCGCCTTTGGCGTGGCGAAGCCGATGCAGACTGGCCCCGGCGTGCCCGGCGGCGCGCAATTCCCGTCCATCGACACCCCGTCGCCCGCGGACATTCCGCAGATGCCGTCGAACCTGTCGCCCGAAGAAGAGGCGATGGAGCGGCTGAACCAGCGGTCGACCGCCGAGGCGATGGAGCCCGAAAAGGCGCAAGGGTTTGAAGCGTCGGTCCACAAGATCAAGGAACAGGTGCTGCCGCGCCTGCTCGAACGCGTCGATCCCGAAGCCGCGGCGACGCTGTCGAAGGACGAGCTGACCGAAGAATTCCGCCCGATCATCCTCGAAGTGCTCGCCGAACTCCGCATCACGCTCAACCGCCGCGAACAGTTCGCGCTCGAAAAGGTGCTCGTCGACGAACTGCTCGGCTTCGGCCCGCTCGAAGAGCTGCTTTCGGACCCCGACATCAGCGACATCATGGTCAACGGACCGTACCAGACCTATATCGAAAAGAAGGGCCAGCTGGTCATCGCGCCGATCCAGTTCCGCGACGAACAGCATCTGTTCCAGATCGCGCAGCGCATCTGCAACATGGTCGGCCGCCGCGTCGACCAGACCACCCCGCTCGCCGACGCCCGCCTCAAGGACGGCAGCCGCGTCAACGTCATCGTCCCGCCGCTGTCGCTGCGCGGCACCGCGATCTCGATTCGTAAATTCTCGGCCAAGCCGATCACGCTCGACATGCTCTGCCAATGGGGCGCGATGAGCCAGAAGATGTGCACCGCGCTGAAGATCGCGGGCGCCAGCCGTTTCAACATCGTCATCTCGGGCGGTACGGGTTCGGGCAAGACGACGATGCTCAACGCCCTCTCGAAGATGATCGACCCCGGCGAGCGCGTGCTGACCATCGAGGATGCCGCCGAATTGCGTCTGCAACAGCCGCACTGGCTGCCGCTCGAAACGCGCCCCGCGAACCTCGAGGGCAATGGCGCGATCCACATGGGCGACCTCGTCAAGAACGCCCTGCGTATGCGTCCCGACCGCATCATCATGGGCGAAGTTCGCGGCGCGGAGTGTTTCGACCTTCTCGCCGCGATGAACACGGGTCACGACGGGTCGATGTGTACGCTGCACAGCAACAGCCCGCGCGAATGCCTTGGCCGTATGGAGAATATGGTCCTCATGGGCGACATCAAGATCCCGAAGGAAGCGATCTCGAAACAGATCGCCGATTCGGTTGACCTGATCGTCCAGATCAAGCGCCTGCGCGACGGCTCGCGCCGCGTCACCAACGTCACCGAAGTGATCGGCATGGAAGGCGACGTCATTGTCACGCAGGAACTCTTCAAGTTCGAATATCTCGACGAGGACAAGGACGGCAAGATCGTCGGTGAATATCGCGCGATGGGCCTGCGCCCCTATACGCTCGAAAAGGCCCGCCAGTACGGCTTCGATCAGCCGTATCTCGAGGCCTGCCTCTAGGCTCTAGCGGCCGCTCAGCCAGAACGCCGTCGCGAACAGCGCAACGGCCGCCGACGCGAGCGCGATCCCGCGCCAGGGCATGAAACCGACCTGTTCGACGTCGCGCCGGTTGTTGCGGCGCCAGTTGGCAACCTCGGCGATCCCGAACAGCGCCGCGGCCGCAATCCCGACCGACAGCATCGACACTTGCATTGCCGCGCATCCCTTCGCAAACAGGGGCCTTCCCCTGGAGAGAGGTGCCCATATGCGTGTCCTATCGATTGTTGCAAGTGCCGCCGCCCTGATCGCCGTTCCCGCCGCCGCGATGCAGCACGACGGCCACGCCGGGCACCAGGCCCCCGCCGCGCACAAGGGGCATGATGCGATCGCCGCCGCGGTCGCCGCGCCGACCCGCACCCCCGCCAACCTCGCCCGCGATCCATATCGCCACCCTGCCGAAACGCTCGCCTTCTTCGGCGTGAAGCCCGGCGATACGGTGGTCGAGCTGTGGCCCGGCGGCGGCTGGTACACCGAAATTCTCGCGCCGCTCGCCAAATCGGGCGGCGGCACGCTCTA
Source organism: Pseudomonadota bacterium (assembly GCA_020160755.1). Lineage (GTDB taxonomy): Bacteria > Pseudomonadota > Alphaproteobacteria > Sphingomonadales > Sphingomonadaceae > Sphingopyxis. The sequence goes on along the minus strand of JAIUPN010000010.1, from coordinate 24,759 downwards.
TGCCGCGGCGCCGTGGGAGCGCGGACTCAATCGCCTCAAGGCGAAGCAGGTCGAGAATGCCGATGCCTATGGTGCGGTGAAGCTTGCCGAGTTCCCCAATGCCGGCGCCAACCCCAAGGTACCTGACGGCAGCGCCGACGTCGTGCTGACCTTCCGCAACGTCCACAACTGGCGCTTCGACGGCGCCGACAACACCGCGAACGCGTTCAAACAGATTTTCGCGATGCTCAAACCCGGCGGCACGCTTGGCGTCGTCGAGCATCGGCTGAACGAAAGCGACGACAGCGCGAAGGAAGAAAAGTCGGGCTATATGAAGAAAAGCTCGATCGTCGCCTTTGCCGAAGCCGCGGGGTTCAAGCTCGCGGGCGAGAGCGAGATCAACGCCAATCCGAAAGACACCAAGGATTATGAAAAGGGCGTCTGGACGCTGCCGCCCTCGCTGACCGAGGGCGACAAGGATCGCGCGAAATATGTCGCGATCGGCGAATCGGACCGCATGACGCTCAAATTCGTGAAGCCCGCGAGCTGAAACACTTCGAATCCATAGACCCGGCGCTGCTCCTCAGCGCCTATGCGCAGGGGATTTTCCCGATGGCCGACGGGGCGGATGACCCGTCGGTCCATTGGGTCGAGCCGCGGCTGCGCGCGATCCTGCCGCTCGATGGCTTTCACCTGTCACACAGCCTGAAAAAGGTCATCGTGTCGGACCGCTTCCGCGTCACGACCGACACCGCCTTCGCCGATATGGTCGCACTGTGCGCCGAGCCCGCCGACGACCGCCCGACGACGTGGATCAACCCGGTGATCCGCGCGAGCTACGACCGCCTGTTCCAGCTCGGCCACGCGCATAGCGTCGAATGCTGGCAGGATGGCGAACTCGCCGGCGGTCTCTATGGCGTGACCCTCGGCCGCGCCTTTTTCGGCGAATCGATGGTCAGCCGCGCGCGCGACGCATCAAAGGTGGCACTCGCGCATCTTGTCGCGCGGCTGATCGCCGGCGGCTGGAAGCTGCTCGATTGCCAGTTCATCACCCCGCACCTTGCCAGCCTCGGCGCGATCGAAATCCGCCAGACCGACTATCTCGCGCGGCTCTATTCCGTATTGGCGGGGGGCGACGGCGGCGCGGCCTTGGGGGCCGGGGCCGGAACGGCGGGCGGCGCCACGGGCGTCGCGGTACCCTCGCCGCCGTTCGTCGCGGGCGACTGGGGTGCGCTCGATGCTTTGGGCGCGGCGGCCGCGGCCGATTTCGGCGCCGAACGCGCAACGGGCTCGCCGCCCGGATATGTCATCGCGCAGCTTTTGACGAAGACGTCATAAATCGGGTGCTGGATCACATTGCGGTCGGGGCGTTCGCGGAAAATCCAGCCCGAAAAGACCCGATACCATTTGTCGTCGCGCTGGTCCTGCACGGTCAGCTGGACAAAGGCGCCCGTCTCGGGCGGATCTTCCCACGGCGCGGTCGCCTCGCACGCGCGCAGCCGCACGATCGCGCGGCCGACCCGCGCGGTATCGCCCGGCTTCATCTCAAGTTCGCGGACGAGGCCGTTGCGCTTGTTGAGCAGACCGACGACCGCAACGCGCTCGGCCATCGGGGTTGCGCCCTCGATGCCGCCGACTTCCTGCGGCACGCGTTCGGATTTTGCGATGGTCGGGACGGTGGCGCTGCCCCCCGCTTTCGACGGTGTCCGGTCGCAGGCGGTCAGCGCGGTCGCGGCCAGAAGCGCGATCAGCGCAGTCGAAATCTGGCGCGGCACGCTGGGCGTCACTCGGCGCCGGGCCGCCAGGCCTCATAGTCGCCCGTCGCGGCGGCGCGGCGTCCGCCGCGTTCGAGCGCCCCGGCGGGGCGATAGGCGCCCGTGCTGCCGGTCAGGTTCGCGGTCGGTTCCTTTTCCCACGCACGCGGCGCGGGCAGGACATCGGTCGGCAGTTCGTCGAGCGTGCCGTGCAGCCAACCGTGCCATTCGGGCGGCACGCGGCTCGCGTCGTTCGATCCATTGTAGATCACCCAGCGGCGGCTACCCTTCTTCGCACGGAAATAGCGGTTGCCGAGGCTGTCCTCGCCCACCTTCTCGCCGGTGCTCCAGCTGTTCAGCAGCGTGCCGACGGTCGCGCCGTCCCACCAGGTGAAAATCTTGCCCAAGATGCTCATGGCGTGGCGTTTACAGCCAAGGCAACGCGGTCTGCAAGCCGCAAACCGCGCGGGCTGGCCCTATTTTCCATCTTTCCACGTCACCTTCGCGGTCTCGTCGATGCCCAGCCGCGCCGCAGTACCGCCCGCAAGCTCGAGCACCGCCGAAACCTCGCCGCCGCTGACGACGGGTTCGAGCGATTCGGGGATGGTATTCTCGGCGATCCGGTCGATGCTGCCGTCGGCGCGGATGAAGATCATATCGAGCGGGATCAGCGTGTTCTTCATCCAGAAGCTGCCGATCCGCGGCTTCTGGAACGGAAAGATCATCCCGCCATCGGCGGGCAGGCTGGTGCGGAACATCAGCCCGCGATCCTGTTCCTCGTCGGTGCGCGCGACTTCGACGTTGAAGACATGCGCCTTGCCCGCCGCGGAGATCGTCAGCGGGATCGTCGCGGCGCTCGCATCCTCGCTGGCATCGCGGCTGCACGCCGCCATCGGCAGGGCAAGCGACAGTGCAAGGGCGGTAAAAATGGCGCGCATCGGCAAATCCTTGTCCCGTGAATTTGCCGGACCTAATCGAGCCCCGCTTCGTCGTCCAGCGCCGCCAGCGCCGCCTCGTCCCCCGGCGGGACGGCAAGGATGCGGCGCGCGATCGTCATGCTGTGCCCTGCACGTAAAAAGGCGGCGATTTGCCGCTCGCGCAGCTTCGGATCGTCGCTCGCGCGTACCGCAAACGGCCCGAACCGCCGCCGCCGCGCGAATCCCACCGCCGCGGCGACCGCGGCGCCTTCGGCGGTCTCGATCGCCTCGCCGCTGTCTTGCTCGGCGATTCCGTCGACATAAAGCTGCGCCTTGACCCGCCGCGCGCCCAACCCGCGCCGCGTCATCGCTCCGGCGCGCATCGCGGCATATTGGCGGTCGTCGAGATAACGCAACTTCTCCATCCGGTCGGCGATCGCCTCGCACGCCGTCATGGCGTCACTTTCGTCCATCCATTCGGATTCGCGGACTTTTCTGGACAGATAACGCGTCAGCTTGGCCCGGCTCGTCGCGAATCGCGCCACATAGGCGAGCGCCAGCTCGTCGAGTTTCGCTGCGCCGAGCGGCCTTTTCGATCGGTCGGGGAGAGCGCGATGCTTGGGCATATGCCATGTTTGTGCCACAGTCGGGCCTGATTGAGAACGATCAACACCGCCATATCCGGCCTTAACGCCCGGAAATGGGCGATTGTTCTAACAACACAGGGCTCGCGCACGGTAACCATGGCTCAAAAAGATGACATGCTTGTTGCCGCGCGGCCCGTTTCGCGGGATGTCGCACCCCCTATGACCGATCTCACTGCTATCGAAGCCGACGCGCTGACGTCGACGCCGACCTTTTGCGCCCAGCCGCGCCGCTTTTCGGACTTCGCCACCGTCGGCGAAGCGCTCGACTATGCGGCAAAGGGCACGCGCGGGCTCAATTTCCACGATCCGCGCGGAAAGCTCGTGCGCCCCTATCCGTACAGCGAACTCAAGGCCGACGCGCTCGCGACCGCCTATCGCCTCATCGCGGCGGGCGTGAAGCCCGGCGACCGCATCGCGCTGATCGCCGAAACCGGCGCCGAATTCGCTGCGCTCTTCTTCGGTACGATCTATGCCGGCGCCTGGCCGGTGCCGCTGCCGCTGCCGACGAGCTTCGGCGGCCGCGACTCCTATGTCGGCCAGCTCGTCGTCCAGCTGTCGAGCTGCGATCCGACGATGCTCTTCTTCCCGCCCGAAATCGCCGCGATGGCGGTCGAAGCGGCCGAGAAGGAAGGCGTCAAGCCGGTCGACTGGAGCGCCTTTGCGCAAAATCCGGCGCCGGTCGCCGCGCTGCCCGAACAGGAATCGGACGAAACCTGCTATCTTCAGTACAGCAGCGGCTCGACGCGCTTCCCGCACGGCGTTGCGGTGACGCACGCGGCGCTGCTCAACAATCTCGCGGCGCACAGCCACGGCATGGAAGTGCGCGACAGCGACCGCTGCATCTCGTGGCTGCCCTGGTATCACGACATGGGCCTCGTCGGCTGCCTGCTCTCGCCCGTCGCGAACCAGGTGTCGGTCGATTATCTCAAGACCGAGGATTTCGCGCGCCGCCCGCTCGCCTGGCTCGACCTGATCAGCCGCAACGAGGGCACGACGCTCAGCTATTCGCCGACCTTCGGCTACGACATCTGCGCGCGCCGCGTGTCGAGCCAGACGCACGTCGCCGACCGTTTCGACCTGTCGCGCTGGCGCGTCGCGGGCAATGGCGCCGACATGATCCGCCCCGACGTGATGCAAAGCTTCGTCGACGCCTTTGCCGACGCGGGCTTCAAGGCGAGCGCCTTCCTGCCGAGCTACGGCCTTGCCGAGGCGACGCTCGCGGTGAGCATCATGCCGCCGGGCGAAGGCATCGTCGTCGAACTGGTCGAGGAAACCGAATTGTCGGGCGCCGCGAATGATTCGGGTCGCCCGACGCGGTACCGCGCGATCGTCAATTGCGGCCGCGCCGCGCGCGACATGGTGATCGAGGTCCGCGACGAAGCGGGGGGCGTGCTGCCCGACCAGACCGTCGGCAAGGTGTGGTGCACCGGCCCGTCGCTGATGACCGGCTATTTCCGCGATCCCGAATCGACCGCCGCCTGCATGAAGGACGGCTGGCTCGATACCGGAGATATGGGTTATTTGTCAGATGGTTACATCTATATCGTCGGCCGCGCCAAGGATATGATCATCATCAACGGCAAGAACCACTGGCCGCAGGATATCGAGTGGGCGGTCGAACAGCTCCCCGGTTTCAAATCGGGCGACATCGCGGCCTTTGCGATCACCGCGCCCGGCGGCGAGGAAACCCCGGCGGTGCTCGTCCAGTGCCGTACCAGCGACGAGGCCGAACGCCTCGCGCTGCGCGAGACGATCCGCGACCGGGTCCGTGCCATCACCGGCATGAACTGCCTGATCGAACTGATCCCGCCGCGCACCCTGCCGCGTACAAGTTCGGGCAAGCTCAGCCGTTCGAAAGCCCGTGCGCAATATCTGGCCGGGGAAATCCAGCCTTTCGCGATGGCGGCCTGACCAACCTCCTGAACAAGCAGGCTGATTTTATCTCTTCGGGAGATAAAAAAGCGTGGGCTGGCGGGCGGATAGTTACCTTCGAGTAACCCCCGCGCGCTAAACGGGGTGGGTGAAAAGCCTGCTGACCGACCCGATTGGCGCCGAAGTCATTCCTGCGCGGACCCTGTTGGGGCTGGGGGCGCGAAATGAGGACATCGGCGATCTCCGCCAGCTCCAGCTCGCGCCGCTTCGCGGCCGCGGGTCGCTGCGCCTGTTGATGGGCATCGGCATGGCGCTCGTCGCCGCCTTCACGATGATCCACAGCGTGCCGCTGCCGGTCGCCGGCGGCTGGTTCGGCTGCGCGCTGATCTTCTGCCTGTGGTCATACAGCAAGTTCCGGACCCTGCCGCTCGGCGACCCCAAATTGTCGGGGGTCGCCGAATATCGGCTGTGCTGCCGCCACGCGCTCTATTCGGCGCTGCTATGGGGCAGCCCCTTCTGGTTGCAGGGGGCAAGCCCCGCGCTCGACCATGTGCTGTCGATGTGGACGATCGCGGTGCTGATGATGGTCACGCTGGCGATCGTCGCGCACAGCGTGCCGATGGCGTGCGCGCTGTTCATCGGCCCCGTCACCCTGTCGGCGGCGGTAGCGCTGGTCCGCGCGGGTGCGCCGCAACTCGCGACGGTCGCGCTGGTCGCGGGACTGCTGCTCGGCACCTTCTGCGTCCGCTTCGCGCAAAGCCACATCCGCTTCCGCCGCGCCGAAGAGACGCTGCACGAAAAGACCGAAACGGTCAGCCTGCTGCTGCGCGAGTTCGAGGAAACTTCGGCCGACTGGTTGTGGCAGACCGACAACAGCCGCCGGCTCGTCCATGTCTCGCCGCGCCTCGCCTATGCGCTTGGCGGGACCGCAGAGGCGATCGAGGGGTTGCCGCTGCTTCAGGCGCTTTCGGGCGATGCGTGGGAAACCGGGCTGTTCCCCAAAAGCCTGCACGACATGGCCGAACGGATGAAACGGCGTGAAAGCTTTTCGAACCTGATCGTGCCGGTCACGATCGGCGGCATGCCGCGCTGGTGGGAATTGTCGGCGTCGCCGCGCCTCGACGAGGCGGGCAAGTTCCTCGGCTTCCGCGGTGTCGGTTCGGACGTCACCGAACAGCGCGCGACCGCCGAGCAGATCGCCAAAATGGCGCGTTTCGACAATCTGACCGGCCTGCCCAACCGCCTCAGTCTGAACGAAGACCTCGCCCGCGCCCTCGATCAGGCGCTCGTCGCCAAGTCGCGCTGCGCGCTGCTGATGATCGACCTCGACCGCTTCAAGGCGGTCAATGATACGCTCGGCCACCCGGTCGGCGACAAGCTGCTCGCGCAGGTCGCGGCGCGGCTCAAGGGCCTGATGGAACGCGGCATGACGTGCGGGCGGCTCGGCGGCGACGAATTTGCCGTCGTGCTGCACAATGTGCCGTCGGCCGACGCAGCCGAAGACCTTGCGCAGCGATTGATCACCACGATCAGCCGCCCCTATGTCGTCGACAATCACCAGCTGTTCGTCGGCGCCAGCATCGGCTTCGCGATCGGGCCGCAGGACGGCGCGACGGTCGAAACGCTGACGCGCAACGCCGACCTCGCGCTCTACAAATCGAAGGATCGCGGCGGCAATGTCGTCGCCGCCTATGTCGCATCATTGCACGCCCAGGCCGAGGAGCGGCGCGTGATGGAGCAGGAATTGCGCGGCGCGCTCGAACGCGGCGAGTTCGAGCTTTATTATCAGCCGGTGGTCACTGCGACCGACGGCACGCTGAACGGGTTCGAGGCGCTGATCCGCTGGCACAACCAGAAGCTCGGCAATGTCTCGCCCGGCCGCTTCATCCCGCTCGCCGAGGATGCGCGACTGATCTCGCCGATTGGCGAATGGGTGCTGCGCACCGCGTGCCACGAAGCGATGAAATGGCCGTCGAACCTGAAAGTCGCGATCAACGTCTCGGCCGACCAGCTCACCGATCCCAGCTTCGCCTCGGTCGTCGTCTCGGCGCTGGCGCAGAGCGGGCTTTCGCCGCAGCGGCTCGAGATCGAGGTCACCGAAAGCGTCTTCCTGCGCGACGGCGGCGGCGCGGCGCAATTGCTCGACCAGTTGATCGGGCTCGGCATCCGCCTGTCGCTCGACGATTTCGGCACCGGCTATTCGTCGCTCGGTTACCTGCGCAAGACGCAATTCTCGACGATCAAGGTCGACCGCAGTTTCGTCGTCGGCGCCGCCAAGGGCAGCATCGAATCGATCGCGATCATCCGCGCCGTCGTCGCGCTCGCCGACAGCCTCGGCATGTCGACGACCGCCGAGGGCGCCGAAACCGAACTCGAAGTCGAAACGCTGCGCAGCTTCGGGTGCAGCAATATCCAGGGCTATTATTACGGGCGGCCGATGCCCGCGAGCGACGTACTCACGCTGTTCCGCCGTCCCGACGATGTGGTGACCGTCGCCGCTTGACGGTCGCTGCGAAGCCGCAGATTCGCTCTTTGGCGACGACGGGTCGAAGCCTGCGCACGACGAATTGAACAGCTTAACAAAAGGTTCCCCCATCCACCGCACCGACGGCGCAACTCGTCGCTATGCGGTTGGTGGCCCGCGCAAGGCATAGCAAAGACGCTCCAACGCTTGAAGACAAGCCATCGGGGGTCGCATTTCATGCTCTATCGTCGTTACCTGGCAGCCGCCATCGCGTCTGTGATGATGATCACCGGCCTGATGGTCAGCGCGCCCGCCGCGGCGCAGGGCTATCTCCAGTGCGTCCCCTTCGCCCGCGCCGAATCGGGTGTCGAAATCCGCGGCAATGCCAAGACCTGGTGGTCGCAGGCCGCCGGCACCTACGAACGCGGCGACGAACCGCGCAAGGGCGCCGTGATGGCATTTGCCGGCACCGGCGGCATGCCGATGGGCCATGTCGCCGTGGTCAAAAAGATCGTCAGCGACCGCGAAATCCTGATCGACCATGCCAACTGGTCGCCGATCAACGGTCGCCGCGGTCAGATCGAGCGCAACGTCCGCGTCGTCGATGTCAGCAACGCCGGCGACTGGAGCATGGTTCGCGTGTGGTACGCCCCGATCGGCGACCTCGGCCTGCGCGCCAACCCGGTACAGGGCTTCATCTACGCCGACGGCGAAGCGGGCGCACCGAACAAGGCCCCCAGCTTCAAGGCGCCGGTCTGGGCACAGAACGACTGGAAACCCGGCAACGGCCTCGAGTTCGTCGCCGCCTCGCTCGGCCAGTAAACCCGAACGACATTCTGCCAGCGCATCGCGCGCAAAGAAAAGCCCCGGATCGCTCCGGGGCTTTCTTTATGCACGGTCGCGTCGGTGATTAGGCGTTGTCGCCTTCCTCGGCAGCAGTGCCTTCGCCGGCGGTGTCTTCGAACCAGGCTTCGACCTCGCCCGACAGCTTGATCGTCATCGGCTGGCCGAAACGATCCTTCGACTTGCCCGCGGCAACACGGATCCAGCCTTCGGAGATCGAATATTCCTCGACGTCGGTGCGCTCCTTGCCCTTGAAGCGGATCCCGATGCCGCGTTGCAGCACCTCCATGTCGAAATGGGGCGAGCGCGGATTGGTCGACATATGGTCGGGGGGCGTATCGGTCATGACTATATTTCCCAAAAAATGATGGCGCGGCCCTAGCTGGACGACGCCATCATCGTCAATCGAAAGGCGGCGCCGCAACCCACCCTCGCGGCCGACCGCACCGCCGCGCAACCGGGCCACTCGCCGGATGACCGGGTCGCGCGCCCTCACGACGGGCCTCACGCGGCGGGAACGCGGAGCTGCTTCGCTCATTTACGAAAATCGTTTCGAATGGGCACAGATTATAGACCGCCCCTACAAACAAGCAGCGCAAATTAGAAATAAACTATAGTTAACTCGAATTCCCATTTTTCTATAAAATACTTGGTTTTTCGTCAATTTATTGGTTTACGACTCCGCCCCGTTTACACTTTATCAATAAGGAAGGGAACTTATTCGCGCGACAGGAATATGCGGCTCAGGGACCAGATCATGTACGAAGGGGATGCCTCATGCCTTTGTCCTGTCTTGAATTTCGCCCAGCCCATCTCATCCTGATTCCCGCGTGCTTCGCGCTTGCGGCGTGTGAATCGTCGGGCAGCTATCGTGTCGGCAGCGTCGGCAGCGGCGGTGCCACCGGCACCGTCGGCCCGACGGGTGCCGCGGGACCGGCCGGGCCGACCGGCGCGACCGGGCCGGCCGGACCTGCGGGGCCCGCGGGCAGCGGCCTTGGCCTCGGCAGCGCCGGGGCGCTTGCGGTTGGCGGCCTCGTCGGCCCCGGCGGCATCGCGGGTACCGGGCTGCTCGCCAACACCGGCGATCCCGCTGCCACCAATCCGGTGATCGGCAACGTGCTCGTCAAAACGGGCGGCCTCGTCAATGTGATCGCCGACAAGGGATTGCTGCTCGCGAGCGCGGTCGACGGCAAACTGCCGGGCAATACCAACCTCGTCGGCACCGTCGTCGGAGTCGTGAAAAGCACGGGCGTCGCGCTGGTCCAGACGGGCAGCGGCCAGCAATATCTGGTCGACGGCCTCGCCGCCGCGCCCGGCCAGCTCGTCACCGCAACGATCGGCAAGGCAACCGCGATTGGCAGTCCCGGCGCCTCGCCGCTGATCGGCGCGAGCATCCTGTCGCCCGGCCAGCAGAACGGCAGCCTGCTGACCGTGGGCGTCGGATCGGGCGGCCAGCTCGTAACGCTCCAGCCCGGCACCGGCGGCAATCTGCTCGGCGGCGCGACCGGCGGGCTGACGGGCGGCACGCCCGGCGGAAGCCCGACCGCCACCCCGGTCACGCTTGTCAGCAACGTCGTCACCACGGCGACCGGCGCGCTCGCGCAGGTCGGCGGCGGGGTCACCGGCGGCACGGCAGTCGATCCCGTCACCGGCCTCGTCACCGGGGTGACCGGCACCGTCGGGAGCGTCCTCGGCGGCGTGAAGCCGAAGCGCGGCAACTGACGCTGCACCCTATGCGCAATCTGCGCACCGCCTGTGCCGCGGTGGCGGCCGGAGCCCTGCTCTGCCCCGCCGCGGCATGGACTACCCAACCCGCGGCGACGCCGCTCGACGGCCGCCCTGCCCTCGCCCCTGACCGCAGCCACGATCCGCTGCCCGACCCGGAGGCCAGGCCGCTTTCGCTCGGCAAGGTCGAGCTCGGCGCGCGGCCCGACGTCACGATCCGCGAAATCCGCTTCGTCGGCGCGGGCGTTCCCGCGAACGTCGGCCGCGCGGCGCAACGCTTCGTCGGCAGGCCCGCCTCGGCGGACAATCTCGCAAAGCTCGCCGCCGCGATGACGCGCGCCTATAACCGGTCGAGCGTCGCGCTCTTCACCCTCGTCATCCCCGAACAGGATCTGTCGGGCGGCGTCGTCACCGTCGCCTCGGCCGAGGGCTATGTCGGATCGGTGACGCTGGGCGGCGAGCGCGAGAGCGGCCCCGCACCGCTCGTCGCGAAAATGGCCACGGGCCTCTCCGGCCGGCGCCCGCTCCCGCGCGCGCGCTTCGAACGCGTGCTCGGCAATATCGCCGACATTCCGGGGGTCACCGTCACCCCCTCGCTCGCGCTCGGCTCCGAACAGGGCGCGGTCGCGCTCGACCTCGCGGTCGATGCGAAGAAGCCGACGCTCGGCCTCGGCTTCACGACGCGCACCAGCCAGTTCGTCAATGACGGCATCGTCGAGGCGAATGCGCGCGGCACCAGCCTGCTGCGCAGCGGCGACGAAACGCGCCTCTCGGGTGCCGCGGCGCCCAACTTCAAATCCCTGCTCTATATCGCCGCGAGCCATTCGACCCCGCTCGGCGCCGGCGGGACGCGCGCCGAAATCTCAGGCGCCGCGCTGCGCACCCGCCCGAAGGGACTGGCGATCGACGGCGAGGCGTGGAGCGCGGGCGTCGGCGTGACCCATCCGCTGATCCGCGCATCGCGGCGCAACCTCGTCGCGGCGGCGCGGCTCGACTATCTCGATTCAAAGAATGCGCTCTTCGGCTCGACGATCGCCGCCGAAAAGACGTGGACCGTAAGCGGCAGCCTCGCCTTCCGCCTCAGCGAGGACCGCACCGTCGTCGGCGCGCGTATCGGCGGCGCAAAAGGTTTCGATTTCGCCGGCGCGCGCGTCGACCCAAGCGTCGGCGAGGTCGGTTTTGCTTATGCCGACGTCAGCATCGAGGCGAACCAGGCGATCGGCAAGGTCGCGGTCATCCGCGCCGCCGCGACGGGTCGCTGGACGCGTGACCGCCTGCCAGCAGCGCAGCGCTTCAGCGTCGGCGGTGCGACCTTCGGCCGCGCCTTCGCCGACGGGCTGGTCAATGGCGACCGTGGCTTCGCCGGTTTCGGCGAACTGGCGTGGCGCCCGCTGCGCAATGGAAAGCTCGCGAAGAGCGAGATCTACAGCTTCGTCGACTATGCCGACGTCACGCTGCTCGCGCGCACCGCGATCCCGCGCACCGACTTCCGGCCGGGAAGCTGGGGTGGCGGGGTGCGCCTGTCCTATGCCGAGAACGCGACGATCGGCCTCGAACTCGCCGATGCGTGGAAACAGCCGGTGCCGGGCTATGATCAGGACTGGCGCGTCGCACTCAGCTGGAAATTGTCGATCCGTCCCTGACCGCGATATCGATCGCCGACGACGCCGCGTACAGCTTGTCGGCGAGCGGATAGAGCTCGCGCTCCTCGCGTTCGACCCGCACCGCCAGCATATCGAAGATGCGTGCGGTCTCGCGGCAAAAGCCGGGCCAGTCGGCGGCGACCCGTTCGGCGGTCCATGTGTCGTCATAGGCGACAAATTCCGCGGCCAGGTCGCCCATTTCCAGCTCGAACGCGCGCGTGATCCGCATCAATTCGGGGTCGCCCGTCGCGTTCAGGCGCGGATAGAGGACCCAATCCTCGCATTTCAGATGGCGCACCAATGTTTCGCGAAGCACGCCGCGCGCCGACGCCAGCTCGGTCGCATCGGGGGGATGCGAGGCGCGGGTCATATCGAGGATGATCCGCGACAGCGTGACCAGCGCCGCATGTTCGGCGCGCAATCGCTGCATCTCGCTGCTCAAGGGCATAGTGGCTCCAGCGGTGCGAGCGGTCCCTCGAACGCCATCATAAGCGACACGCATGAAAGGAAAGTGAATCGACATGTGCAGCCGAGGTGGCCCGAACGCTGGCATGGCTGGCCCGAACGGCGCGGCCCGCGGCGCGAATCCGGTTGTCAAAGCCGGAGGCAAGCCATAGGGCTATTTGAGAATTTCTCGCAATAACCGCGGTCCGCCAGCTTATGCAACGATCGACCATCCGCGCATGGTTCCTCGTCCACAAATGGACGAGCATCATCTGCACCGCCTTCCTGCTGATGCTGTGCCTCACCGGCCTGCCGCTGATCTTCCACGACGAAATCGACGCGCTGACCGAAACCGCGCCGCGCTATGGTCTGCCCGGCACCGGATCGTCGGGCGAAGCGCCGGGCCTTCGCCCGCTCGACGAGATGCTCGCCAAGGCGCTCGCGGCGCGCCCGGGCGAGGTGCCCGTGTTCATGGCGTTCGACAACGACAATCCGTCGATGACGATCACCACCGCGCCGGCCCCCGATTCGCCCGATACCGCGATGACCATCCAGCTGTGGGATCGCTCGACGGGGAAAGCCACCGGCGCGGTCGACGAAAGCGGGGTGATGCATTTCATCCTCCAGCTCCACACCGACATGTTCCTCGGCCTGCCCGGGATGCTCTTCCTCGGGCTGATGGGGCTGCTCTTCGTGATCGCGATTATCTCGGGCGCCGTGCTCTATGCGCCCTTCATGCGCAAACTCGACTTCGGCACGCTGCGCACGTCGCGCAGCACGCGGCTCAAATGGCTCGACTATCACAACCTCCTCGGCATCGTCGCGCTCGCGTGGATGACCGTTGTCGGCGCGACGGGCGTGATCAACGCGCTCGCGACCCCGATCTTCGCGCAGTGGCAGACGACCGAACTCGCCGACATGGTGCGCGCTTATGACGGCAAGGGCGCGGTGCCGCCCGAACGCTATGGCTCGATCGACCGGGCGATGGCCGCCGCGCGCAAGGCCGTGCCGGGCAACAACCCGCAATTCATCGCCTTCCCCGGCGGCGCCTTCAGCAGCAAGCATCATGTCGCGATCTTCTTTCAGGGCGCGACGCCGCTGACCGAGCGGCTGCTCACCCCCGCGCTCGTCGACGCCGAGACGGGCGAATTCACCGAAGCACGCGCGATGCCCTGGTACGCGCAGGCGCTGTTCGTGTCGCAGCCACTGCATTTCGGCGATTATGGCGGACTGCCGCTCAAGCTGCTCTGGGCGATCCTCACGCTCTTCACGATCGTCGTGCTCGGCTCGGGCCTCTATCTCTGGCTCGGCAAGCGCCGCTCGGGGACCGACGCGCTCGTCCGCGAGGTCGAGAGCGGCGGCGTGGTGGCACCGGCCGAATGAAGAGCCAGCAGAGCCTCCGCCGGACCTTCGCCATCCCACTGCTCCTCGCGCTGCTCAGCGTCGCGGGGCTGGTCGTCGCGCTCACCGGCGACGGCTGGCGCGATGTCGCTGCCTGGTTCGCGCTCGGCATCCCGGTGCTCGTGACCGGCCGGGCGATGACGGCGCGTCGCCGCTAGATGCAAGAGCGCTTCGCGAACGCGGATCAGAAGCGCCTGGTCACCGTCGCGACGACCTGCCGCCCTTCGGCGAAGAAGCAACCGGCGAGGCCTGTGCAGCGCCCCGCGTAACGCCTGTCGAACAGATTGCTGCCGTTGACCGCAAAGCGCCAGCCCGGAAGGTCATAGTGCAGCGTCGCGTCGAACAAGGTCACCGCCGGGCTGGTGAAGGTCGCCGGAATGACGATCCCGCCCGGCGTCGTGACTGTCGCGCCGGGCAGCGCCACCTCGCCGTTGCTGTGGCTGAGATGGCGCACGCCGACGCCGCCGCCCGCACCGCTGCCATGCGTGTAATCGACGAACAGCGACGCCTTGTGCCGCGGCTGCGCGGCGAGGCGCGCGCCGACCTCGGCGGGGTCGTTGCTCTCGCTGACCTTCGCGTCGAGATAGGTGTAGGACGCGTTGATCGACAGCTGCTGGCGGATGCGCGCCACGACTTCGAGCTCGAGGCCTTTCGACGTGACCTCGCCCGTCTGGACCGAAAAGCCCGGATTGGCGGTATCGGGGGTCACGACATTGCTCTGCCTGATGCGATAGATCGCGCCGGTCGCGAAAATCCTGAAATCGTCGCCCATGTTGCGGCCGTCGAACTTGATCCCCGCCTCGATCTGCTTGCCCTCGCTCGGTTCGAAGGCGTTGCCGCCGAACGTCTGCCCGACGAGCGGCTGAAACGAGGTCGCATAGCTGATGTACGGTGCGAGCCCGCTCTCGGTCACATATGTCGCGCCTGCGCGCCAGGTGAACTGCTTTTCCTTCACTTCGGGGAAGGCCGCGCCGGTCGCATAATTGTTGATCGTCATCCAGTCGTGGCGCCCCGACAGCGTCAGGATGAGGCTGCCGATATGCGCCTGGTCCTGCAGATAGACGCCGGTCTGCTTCAGCCGCTGGTTAGTGAAATCGAACAGCGAGGTCGGCGCCGGGATCGGGGCAGCGCTATAGACCGGGTTGAACAGGTCGATATTCGTTGCCGGGAGAAAGTTGAACGCCGACTGCTCGCGATAATTGCGATAGTCGAGCCCCGCGAGAATGTTATGCCCGATCGCCCCCGTTTCGAACTTCGCATCGAAACGCGAATCGACCGCGAACTGCTGCACATCGTCGGCGAAGGGGAAGTTCGAGCGCGTGACGGTGCGGTTGTCGGCGGCGAGGCCGTTCGCATAGATGATCTGCTGATATTCGCTGTAGTCGCTCCAGCGCGCATTTTGCGTGAAACGCAGCGCCGGCGAGAAACGGTGCGTGAACTCGTAACCGAGGCTCCATTGCTCGCGGCGATAATAGTTATAGTCGGGCTCGCCGAGGTTGATGCCGCGGCGGACCTTCCCCACCGGATTGGGGACGAGCACGCCGACCGCGGGCAGAAAGCCGTTCGTGTCGCCTTCGACGCGGTCCCACTGATAATAGCCGAGCGCGGTGATCTTCGTGTCGGGGCCGATGTCGAATGCCACGGCGGGCGCGACATAGGCGCGGCGCGCGGTGACGAAATCGGTCTGGCCATCGCGGTCGCGATAGAGGCCGGTCAGTCGCGCGCTGACGCCGTTGGTCAGCTCGCCGGTGATCGTGCCCGCGGCCTGCTTGAAATCGTCGGTGCCATATTTGAGCTGGATTTCACCGCTCGTGCGCGTCGAGGGGCGGCGGCTGGTGAGGTTATAGATGCCGCCCGGCGGCGTCGTCCCGTACAGCACCCCTGCGGGACCCTTCAGGATATCGACCGCCTCGAAGCCATAGAGATCGACCCCGACGTTCGAAATCGTCGAGCTGACCGGCGCCTGCAATCCGTCGACATATTGCACGGGCGTGAAGCCGCGCAGCGTCAGGAAGTCGAAGCGCAGGTCGGGCCCGTAATTTTCGCCGACGATGCCCGCAGTGTAGCGTACCGCCTGCTGGACATCGACGAAGTTCAAAAGGTCGATCTGGTCGCGCGAGATCACCGACACCGACTGCGGCGTCTCGATCAGCGGAGCGGTCGTCTTGCTCGCGGTGATCGCGCCCGAGGGGACGAAGCGCCGCGCGGTGACGATGATCGCGCCGTCGTCCTGCTTGACCGCTTCGACGCCGCCTTCCCCGGCCGTGTCCGTCGCAGCCGCAGCGCTGTCCTGCGCCAGGACGGCCGAGGGCGCCCACGCCGCCCCCGCCATCAGCAGCGCCCCCGAGCGAAGGCCGAGGCCGTTGAATCCGCGCATTCTCCATATCCCTCAAACTTGATCGGTCCGGCCAAAATCGCTAAGGCAATTGCGACTGATTTGCAATAAGGGCACGACGATCCGGTCCATCGTTCGGGCCAGAAATCCGTTTGATCGGGCCATGGCGACAGGGAAGCAGGGAAAAGCCGATGAGCGACGTCGACAGCATCGCGGGCCTCGAGGCGATTCTGGGGAAGACCCCGCCCGCGGTGAACCTCAAGGTCATCGATCATGTCGACGCGACCGCGCGCCGCTGGCTCGAAGCTTCGCCACTGATGTTCGCGGGCTTTGGCGACGCGGGCGGGATCGCGATCACGCTCGGCGGAGGCGGCGGGGGTTTCGCGGCCGCCGACGGCAAGACGCTGGCGATCCCGCTCGCGGTGCTCGACGATCCGGCACTCGTCATGCCGGACGCCAGCTTCTGCTCGCTATTCCTCGTCCCCGGCATCGGCGAAACGCTGCGCATCAATGGCCGCGTCGCGTCGGTGGCGGACGGCCGCGTGCAGGTCGCGGTCGAGGAATGCTATGTCCATTGCGCCAAGGCGCTGATCCGCTCGGGCTTCTGGTCCGCCGATCGGCAGGAGACCGCACCCACCACCATCCCCGCCTTTGCCGCCGCCGCCTGCTTCATGGCGCTCGCGACGATCGACGCCGCGGGTCATTCCGACCTCAGCCCCAAGGGCGACCCCGCGGGATCGATGGCACATATCGACGGCGACCGGTTCTGGTTCGCCGATCGCCCCGGCAACCGGCGCGCCGACAGCTTCCGCAACCTCATCGCGCAGCCGCGCGTCGCCGCCGCGCTGTTGATCCCCGGCTCGCACGACGTCGCAATCCTTCGCGGCTCCGCGATGCTGACCGACGACGAGGCCGTGTGCGCCACCTTCGCGGTGCAGGGCAAGGTGCCGCTGCTCGCGACCCGCGTCGACGATCTTGCGATCGAACGCCGGCCGAGCGCCGCGCTCGTCCGTGCGGCGCTCTGGCCCGCCGCCCCCGCACCCGCCGACATCAAGCCCGCGAAGATGTTCGCCGAGCATGTCCGGCTCAACAAGGACAAGGGGCTGGGTGCCCGCATCGCGGGCGCGTTCGCCTCGGTCCCCGGACTGATGCAGCGCGGGCTCGACAAGGATTACAAGGACAACCTCTACTAGAACGCGTTTGGTGGAACCCCTCGCGCACCCGGACATCTGGATTCGGGGACGCTGACGGGCTGCTCGCACGCCCCGCGCCCCGAACTCGAGGGACGGGATTTCGCCAGCGAGTCGCCTCCCGACTTTTTACCCGGCGGACGCTCGCTCCGCTCGTTCGGGGCGACCTCGGCAGATCGGCCGACATTGACGCGCCCCATCATGATACCAATAAGATACCAAAATATCCCTCAATTCTCGATACCCGACCTTTTCTTGCGCAGAATCGCGCTTGACGTTTAAATTGGTATGTCTAAGGTCTCCTCAAAATCAGAGCGATAATTGATTTTTGATCTTTTGGAGGGAGACTTAACATGACCAATGCAAGATATCTGCTCGCTTCGGCCAGCATTGGTACGCTGCTTTTCGCCGCCAGCGCAGCCCACGCCCAGACCGCAGCCCCCGCGGCCGACGCCGCCGCCGAGAGCGAAATCGTCGTCACCGGCATCCGCGGGTCGCTCCGCGAAGCGATCGACGCCAAGCGCGATCTGGCCGTGATCGCCGACGTCGTCACCGCCGAGGATGTCGGCAAATTCCCCGACAAGAATGTCGCCGAAGCGCTCCAGCGCGTCCCCGGCATCGTCGTCAACCGCGAGTTCGGCGAAGGCGAACGCGTTTCTCTGCGCGGCACCGCGCCGAACCTCACCAAGACCCTGCTCAACGGCCACAGCGTCGCGACCGCCGACTGGTTCATCCTCGATCAGGTCGCCTCGACGCGCAGCTTCAACTATCTCACCCTGCCCGCCGAAATCATCGGTCGCCTCGAAGTCTACAAGAGCCCGCAGGCCGACGTCGAGGAAGGCGGGGTCGGCGGGACGATCAACGTCATCACGCGCAACCCGCTCGACCTCGAACCGCTCACCCTCTCGGCCTCGGTGCAGGGCGTCTATTCGGACCTGTCGGGCAAGTTCGACCCGCAGCTTTCGGGCCTTGTCAGCTGGAAGAATGCCGACGAAACCTTCGGCGTCCTTGTCGGCGCGATCTATCAGAAGCGCCGCACGCGCCGCGACGGCCTCGAAATCTTCGGCTATCGCTCCTTCCCCGTCGGCGGTGGGCAGAGCGCGCTCGTCCCGACCTTGATCGGCTCGACGATGTTCGAACAGGATCGCGAACGCTACGGCGCGAACATCGGCATCCAGTTCCGTCCGTCGGACACGCTCGAGGTCAATATCACCGGACTCTACTCGCGCTTCAACGCCGATAACTTCAACCAGAATTATATCGCATGGGGCGAACAGGCGCTCGCGGGCGGCGGCACGATCAGCAATGCCGTGGTGCAGGACGGCGTCGCGGTTGCCGGCAATATCGCCTCGGCAACGGGCGGCACGACGGGCTTCGGCGTCGTCTATGACGCGATCGACCGGCAGGCGGTCG
Source organism: Pseudomonadota bacterium (assembly GCA_020160755.1). GTDB lineage: Bacteria > Pseudomonadota > Alphaproteobacteria > Sphingomonadales > Sphingomonadaceae > Sphingopyxis. The sequence continues at coordinate 6,132 of JAIUPN010000010.1, read as the reverse complement.
CCAAGACCGTCTCGGCCGACTTCGACCTGACCTGGCGCCCCGTCGACAGCCTGTCGGTCCATTTCAAGGCCGGCTGGACCAAGGCGAACGGCGACACGAGCAACGAGAATTTCATCGAGTTCGCCGGGCCGGGCCGGTTCAGCTACGATCTGCGCAGCGGCCGCCCCGAAGTCAGCTTCGGCAGCCCCAACCCGCTCAATCCCGCGGGCATCCGCCCCGACTTTGCGCGCATCCAGTCGGTGACCAACGACGATGAGGAGAAATATTTCTACCTCGACGTCGAAAAGCAGGTCGAATGGGGCCCGCTCACCGCGCTCAAATTCGGGGTCAAATATACCGACCATGACCGCGTCGCCGAACGCTTCGCGACCAACGGCGGCGTCTTCACCCCCGGGCTGCGTTGCGGCGGCGTCCCCTGCACCTCGGCCGATTTCGCAACCGGCAGCGGCATGCCCGGCGACTTCCTCGACAATATCGCGGCCCCCGGCACGCTCAAGGATTACTGGCGCGTCGATCCCGCGAAGCTGCGCGCCATCTATGGCGCGTCGACGTCGCCCTCGAACGACCGCTTCCTCGTCCCCGGCAACAGCTATTCGATCAATGAAAAGGCGTGGGGCGGCTATGGCCTCGCCAAATTCGGCGGCGAAGGCTGGCGCGGCAATGTCGGCGTGCGCGTGGTCGAAACCAAGCAGACGTCGGACGGCTTCATCATCGGCGGCGCGAACCCGCAGTTCACCAACCCGTTCGGCGGCTTCACCCCGTCGACCGCGAAGCGCTCCTACACCGACATTTTGCCGAGCGCGAACCTCTCGGTCGACCTGTCGGATCAGGTCGTGCTGCGCTTCGCCGCGGGTAAGACGGTGACGCGCCCCGATTTCGTCGACATCACCCCCGGCGTCGACCTCAACGGCACCTTGCTGACCGGCCGCGGCGGCGATCCGAACCTCGATCCGTACCGCGCCAACCAGTATGACCTGTCGATCGAATGGTATCCCGACCGCGAGACGATCGTCGCGCTCGCCGCTTTCTACAAGGATATCCAGTCGTACATCGTCAACACGACCTCAACCGAGATCCTGCCCGGCGTCTTCGTGCCGGGCTCGCAGCCCGCGGGCTGCGTCGCGGCGGGCGGCGGCAATCCGAACCTGTTCAACTGCCCCTATCAGATCAACCGCCGCAGCAACGGCGACGGCGGGCGCAATCAGGGTTTCGAATTCCAGGTGTCGCGCCCGATCTGGGGCGGCTTCGGCGCGGTGGTGAACTACACCTACTCCGACGCCAAGGCGAACAATGGCGATCCGATCCCGGGCAACTCGAAGCACTCGCTCAACCTGACGGGCTACTATGAAAATGACCTGATCAGCGCACGGCTCTCGTACAACTACCGGTCGAAATTCTTCATCGATATCGACCGCGCCGCGCCGCTCAATCAGGCCGCGCTCTCGTCGCTCGATGCGTCGGTCAGCGTCAACATCACCGACAATATCGCGCTGACCGCCGACGCGATCAACCTGACCAACGAGAAGATCGAGCAATATTCGGGCACCCGCGACCGCCCGCGCGCGATCTATGACAATGGCCGCCAATTCTATGTCGGGGCGCGCCTGAAGTTCTGATCCCCCCGCGGCCGGTATCGGGTGTGCCACACACCCGGTACCGGCCCGGTTTACCGCGCCGCGTCGCGGTAGCGCGTCGGCGGCACGCCGAACCGCCGCGCAAAGGCCGTCGCAAAATGGCTCGGCGAGGCAAAACCCGTCGCCAGCGCCACCTCGGTCACCGGCGCCGTCCCATACCATAGCCGCCGCGCCGCCTCGTCGAGCCGCATCCGCATCACATATTGCCAGGGCGACAGCCCGAACGCGTCGTGAAACGCCGACGTAAATCGCCGCACGTCCATGCCGACGAGCGCGGCGAGCGCCGCAAGGCTATGCTCTGCATCGAGCTGCCCGCGAACCGCTTCGGCAAGGCGGTTGCGATCCGACGCCGACAGGGCGCGACGCCCGCGCAGCCGCTCGCGAAACCCGTATCGCTCGCCGAGATAGCGCTCGAGCGTATCGCCGACCTCATGCGCCGCCATCCGGGCCAGATCGTCACCCTCGCGTATCAATTCGGACAGCCGCGCCGCCGCACGCACAAGAAAATCGTCGCGGTGCTTCACCCGCGCCGTCTGCGGCGTATCGGCGAGCAGCGCCGTCGGCACGGCCAGTTCGACAAATTCGGCGCTTTCGCCCTGTGCAAGCGCGGCATAGCGGCAGGCGGCGGGGATCATCCACACATCGCCCCGCGCGGGCAAAACCGGCCCCGACGGCCCGACCGAAAATTCGCAGTCCATCCGGTCGAGCCGGCCGCCCAGATGGACGACGATCGTGTGATGATCTTCCTCGAACGCCCAGTCGGCCGGCAGTTTCAGATTTTCGGTGGCGGCCAGCACGCCGAGCTGACCGATCCGCACCTGATGCCGCGCGACGACATCGCGCGGCGAGCGCGGCCTGATGCCATCCCAGACGGTTGCAACGACGGTCAATCACCCACCTTGCGAGTTCCACGACTCGTCCTGACTATATGCGAAAACTGCGCCGGAATTTGAAAGCGGACAAGGCGAAAGCGCCCTAGCCTTGGATCGATAACGACCAAGGAGACCGAAATGGCCGATCACAGGATTACAGGCAAAACCGTCCTCATCGCCGGGGGCGGCAAGAATCTGGGCGGGCTGATCGCGCGCGACCTCGCCGAGCAGGGCGCAAAGGCGATTGCGATCCATTATAACAGCCCCGCTTCGGCCGCCGAGACCGAGGAAACGCTCGCCGCGATCCGCGCCACGGGCGCCGAGGCCGTGGCCTTTCAGGCCGACCTCACCTCCGCCGCCGCCATGGAAAAGCTGTTCGCCGACACCATCGCCGCGATCGGCCGCCCCGACATCGCGATCAACACCGTCGGCAAGGTGCTGAAAAAGCCCTTCACCGAGATCAGCGAGGGCGAATATGACGAGATGACCGCGGTCAATTCGAAGACCGCCTTCTTCTTCCTGAAAGAGGCGGGCAAACATGTGAACGACAATGGCAAGGTGTGCACGCTCGTCACGTCATTGCTGGGAGCCTACACGCCCTTCTACGCCGCTTATGCGGGGACCAAGGCGCCGGTCGAGCATTTCACCCGCGCCGCATCGAAAGAGTTCGGGGCGCGCGGCATTTCGGTGACCGCGATCGGGCCGGGCCCGATGGACACCCCCTTCTTCTACCCCGCCGAGGGCGAAGATGCGCAGGCCTATCACAAGTCCGCTGCGGCGCTGTCGGGCTTCTCGAAAACCGGGCTCACCGACATCGAGGATATCGTCCCGTGGATCCGCATGCTGGTGTCGGACGGCTGGTGGATGACCGGCCAGACGATTCTCGTCAACGGCGGCTACACGACCAAGTGACCCCTCCCCCGGCCGCTGTCCCGGCGGCCGGGAAACCGGGCGGATGGCGCATCGTTGCGCTATCCGCCCATTCGGCCGGAAACGCCCCAAGAAGGTCAGCCCGCGGGGCTCACCGCCAGCCTCGCCTTCCTGCCCGGCCGCGCGCCTATTCGCAGCAGCGGTCGGGATCGTCCGATGCGTCGAGCGCGACGAGCAACCCGATGCCCGCGACCAGCGCGAGCCCGCCGACGACCAGCGCCGCGGTGCCGACATCCGACATGTTGCTGCGCCCCTTCGTCGAGGCGCGCCCGCCCGGCGCATAGCGCGTTGCCGCCAGCCGCTGCCCCGCCAGCGAAAGGCGCGGCGCGCGATCGTCGCCCGCGAAGCCGAACTCGAGGCCTTCGCCGATCCGCCACGCGGGGCCTTTCAGCCCCGCGCCGTCGCTCCGCTGCATCGGCGCAACGGTCAGGCTCGCGCGAAGCTTCTCGCCGCCGTCCTGCGTCCCGCCCAGCGGAATCCGGATACGCGCGCCGACAAAGCCGCCCATCGCGACGGGCGAAGCGCCGTTCATCGGCGCGCCGCCGCCGAAGCTCTGCGCCTGCAAGGGCGATGCGCAGCACGCCAGCAGTGCGATCGCAGCGGAAATCTGTCTCATGGTCATAATGGCCCTCCCTGAAACCGCTTCTTCACCCTGAATTGGGGCGGAAGAATGACCGCGAAGTCACCCGATCGAAAAGCCGCATCAAGCGGCGGGAAGGCCGTACCGCAGCGCTTATCGGGCAAGCGCCACAACAAGCGCCCGCCGCCGCTCGGGCGTCCACCCATGGCGCCGGTATTTGCGCGGCACCGGGACAAGATCGCCCTCCCCCGGGTGCCTCCGCAATTCTGCCGAACGAGACAGTATGGCGCGGTGGAGGATACAGAGAAGGGATTTGTTTATATTTTGTTCTTGCGTTCCGGGAATCATCCTGGCATTTTGCCAAAAATCGACCCAGAGGAGATCAAATGTGCCTGAAAGCCTGTCCTTTCACGAGCTTCGGCTACGTCTCGGTATGTCGGTCGATGAAGTTGCCCAAGAGCTTAATTGTGATCTCAGCACTGTATACCGTTGGGATCGCGGGGAAACAGCACCCAAGGCTTACGTCTCTCGCTCTCTCGAAATGATCGGCAACCTCAAGCCAAAGGCAGTACAGGATGCGCCCGAAGGCGACCTGTCATTCCGTTTCATCGACCTTTTTGCCGGCATAGGCGGACTGCGTATCGGATTTCAGGGAATCGGTGGTCACTGCGTCTTCACGTCGGAGTGGGACAAGAACGCTCAAGAGACCTATCGGAAGAACTTCCGCGACAATCATGACTTGCACGGCGACATTCGGCAATTTTCCGATAATCCAGAACTGATACCGGAGCATGATGTTCTGCTTGCCGGCTTTCCGTGCCAACCTTTTTCCATCGCCGGCGTTTCAAAGAAGAATGCGCTCGGACGCCCTCACGGCTTCCTGTGCGACACACAGGGGACGCTATTTTTCGATACAGCTCAGATCATCGCTCACCACAAACCGGCGGCGTTTGTTCTTGAAAATGTAAAGAACCTCGAAAGCCATGATGGTGGCAAGACCTTCGCAACGATCATGAATGTGCTCGAAAACGAGCTGGAATATCATGTACAAAAGCGCGTGATCAGTTCGGCACCGTGGGTTCCGCAAAAGCGCGAGCGCATTTTTATCGTGGGCTTCAAGGAGAAGACCGATTTCAATCTGCGGGATCTTGAACTCCCCGACGCAGCCAACGGACCGAAGCTCGGCAACATTCTGGATCGCCACGAAGACGTTGATCCGAAATACACGCTGACGCCGCGACTCTGGGAATATCTCCAGAAGTATAAGGAGAAGCATAATTCAAAGGGAAATGGCTTCGGATACAGCCTTTTCGGCCCGAACGATGTCACCCGCACGTTATCGGCGCGCTACTATAAGGATGGCTCTGAAATCCTCGTAGATCAGCCTGGCGAACGTCCTCGTCGCCTGACGCCAATGGAATGTGCACGGTTGATGGGCTTTGATCGCGGCGAACGCAGATGGCAGATTGGCGTGTCTGATACCCAGGCATATCGCCAGTTTGGAAATGCCGTGGTCGTTCCGGTGGTCGAGTTCCTGGCCAACGCAATGAAGCCATATCTAGCCGCAGCGCTGTCCAGTGGTGGAACGATACCGGAAGAAGCTACCGCCGCCGATTTTCAGCGAGATGATGCAATGGCAGATGTCGATGGCTGACGTTGTAGCTCCCGAGGTGCGCAGCCGGATGATGGCCGGCATCCGGGGCAAGAATACAAAGCCGGAAATGCTCATCCGGAAGGGGCTTCACCGCTTGGGGCTTCGCTTTCTCCTCCACGACAAGCGACTGCCAGGGAAACCGGACCTTGTTTTCCCGAAGTGGCGAGCAGCAATATTCGTGAACGGCTGCTTCTGGCACGGCCACGACTGTCGCCTGTTCAAATTGCCTTCGACGCGGACCGAATTCTGGCGGGACAAAATCGCTGCAAACAAAAAACGGGATGCAATTGCGTTACGGAAACTCCACGATGCCGGGTGGCGAACGCTCTCGATTTGGGAATGCGAAATTAGAGGTCGATCGGTCGAAGAAATTGAGTCCGTTTTGTGTCAAACGGCGTTCAAAAGGGACCCCCGATCGGCGTCGAAGAGGGACCCCCTTTTCGGATAATATGATGCTGGTTT
>JAIUPN010000009.1 GCA_020160755.1 Pseudomonadota bacterium | reverse complement strand
ATGCTTCATCATCTCGTCGGTCTCCTTGAACGAGTTTTAAACTCTCAAGTGACCGGCACAAAACCGTTACAAGTCCACACCGACCGACCCGATCATGTCGGCCCAGACCTCCAGATAGGCGCCCTTGACGTTGAAGCTCGCCTCCTTACCCGCGGCGAGCATCCGCATGGCGACGAGGTTGACGACAAGGCCGACGGCGGCGACCGCCATCATGCCCCATGACTGGATCGGCTGCGGATCGCGGAACCGGTCGATCGCCTCGACGAAGATATAGATGGCGATGGCGAACAGCATCAGCGCGTTGAATGCCGCGGCCAGTATCTCGGACCGGCGATAGCCGAAGCTTCGCTTTTCGTCGGGCGGCTTCGTCCCGAGCCGGATCGCGAGCAACGCGATGGCGAGCGCCGCAACGTCGGTCAGCATGTGACCGGCGTCGGACAGGAGGGCGAGGCTGTTGAAATACAGCCCGCCCGCCACTTCGACGACGAGGAAGGTCGCCGTGATCGCCAGCGCCCAACCGAGCATCCGGGCATTGGCGCCCGCGACATGATCGTGGCTGTGATCCTGTCCCATCGTCAGGCTCCTTCCGCCGCCGCGCCCGCCGGCACGGTTTCGATACCGGCGCTACCGGCGCGCGGACGCCCGTAGCGCGCGTAAAGCGTCGGCAGCACGAACAGGGTGAGCAACGTCGCCGAGATCAGCCCGCCGATCACCACCGTCGCGAGCGGCTTTTGCACCTCCGCCCCCGCCCCGGTCGCGAGCGCCATCGGCACGAAGCCGAGCGAGGCGACGAGCGCGGTCATCACCACCGGCCGCAGCCTTGCCAGCGCGCCCGCTCTGGCGGCGTCGGCGCGCGCCCTGCCCTCGGCGATCAGCTGCTGGATCGATGTCACCATCACCAGCCCGTTGAGCACCGCAATCCCGGACAGCGCGATGAAACCCACCGCCGCCGAGATCGAGAAGGGCATCCCGCGCAGCGCCAGCGCGAGCGTCCCGCCGACGAGCGCGAGCGGCACCCCGGTAAAGACGATCGCCGCATCGCGCACGCTGCCCAGCGCCCCGTACAGGAGCAGCAGGATCAGCGCGAAACACGCCGGGACGACAAGTGCGAGCCGGTCGCGCGCCGAGGCGAGATTTTCGAACTGCCCGCCCCATTCGACATATTGCCCCGCGGGCAGGCGCACCTGTTCGCGGATCGCACCCTGCGCATCCTCGACCACGCTCGCAATATCGCGGCCACGGACATTCGCCTGCACGACGATCCGTCTTTTGCCATTTTCGCGGCTGATCTGGTTCGGGCCATCGACCACCGCGAGTTCGGCAACGCTTTCGAGCGGAACGAAGCCGCCTGCGGGGGTCGGCACCGGCACCTGCCCCAGCGCCGAGAAATCGGCGCGCGCGGCGTCGGAGAGCCTGATGGTCACCGCAAAGCGGCGATCACCCTCAAAGATCACCCCGGCGTCGCGCCCGCCGACCGCCGCCGCGACGGTTTCCTGTAGCGCTGCGGCGGTAATGCCGAGCCCGGCCATCGCGTCGCGCCTTGGCCGGATGTCGAGCATCGGTAGCCCTTCGGTCTGTTCGACGCGGACGTCGGTCGCGCCTTCGGTCTGGCGAAGAATCGCCGCGATTCGGTTCGCGGTTGCTGCCATCGCGTCGCTGTCGTCGCCGAAGACTTTGACGGCAACGTCACCGCGCACCCCGGCGATGAGCTCGTTGAACCGCATCTGGATCGGCTGGCTGATCTCGAAGGCGTTCCCCGGCAGCCCGGCGAGCGTCTTTTCGACCTTCGCCGTCAGTTCGGCCTTCGACAGCCGCGGGTCGGGCCAGTCCTTGCGGCTCTTCATGATGATGAAGGTGTCGGAGATGTTCGGCGGCATCGGGTCCGACGCGAGTTCGGCGGTGCCCGTCTTCGAAAAGACGAACTTCACCTCGGGCAAGGCCGCAAGTGCGCGTTCGGCGCGAAGCTGCATCGCCTGACTCTGGTCGACCGAGGTTCCGGGGACGCGGAGCAATTGCGCGGTGAGGTCGCCCTCGTCGAGCTGTGGCAGGAATTCCTGCCCCAGCGTGACATAGGCACCCGCGCCGACGACCAGCGCCGCGACCGCTGCGAGCATTGTCTTTCGCGGTCGGCCCATCGCGCGGTCGAGCCCCGGCTCGTAACGCGCGCCGAGCCAGCGCATGATCCGACCTTCCTTTTCATCGACCGGTTTCGACAGCCAGATCGCCAACATTGCGGGAACGAAGGTCAGCGACAGCACGAACGCAGCGGCGAGCGCGACGATTACCGTCATCGCCATCGGGGTGAAGGTTTTCCCTTCGACGCCGGTGAGCGTCAGCAACGGGACATAGACAAGGATGATGATCGCCTGTCCGTAGACCGACGGGCGGATCATCTCGCGCGCCGCCGCGGCGACGACACCGAGCCGCTCGTCGCGGTCGAGGGTGCGGCCAAGCTGGTGCTGCCGCTCGCCGATACGCCGCAGCGCATTTTCGACGATGATGACGGCCCCGTCGACGATCAGCCCGAAATCGAGCGCGCCAAGGCTCATCAAGTTCGCTGACACACCGCCCTTGAGCATCCCGAAGCTGGTCAAGAGCATCGTGATCGGGATGACGAGCGCCGCAATCAGCGCCGCGCGGAAGTTGCCGAGCAGCAGGAAGAGGATGACGATGACGAGCAGCGCGCCCTCGGTCAGGTTCTTTGCCACCGTCTGGATGGTCGCATTGACGAGGCCGGTGCGGTCGAGCACCGGCTGGATGACGATGTCTGTGGGCAGCGACGCATTGATCTCATCGAGCCGTTCGGAGACGAGTCCCGCAATGTTACGGCTGTTTTCGCCGATCCGCATGATCGCCGTTCCGACGACGACCTCGCGGCCGTTTTCGGACGCCGATCCCATACGGATCGCCTGCCCGGTGCGTACGCTCGCGACCTGATCGAGCCGGATCGGCACGCCGCCGCGCGTCGCAATCACCGTCTGTGCGAGCCCGTCGGCGCCGCCGATGCGCGCGTCGGAGCGGACCGCGAGGCCTTCGCCGTTGCGGTCGACCACACCCGCACCGATCGCGCGGTTGTTCGCCTCGAGCGCGGTCGCCAGATCGCCAAGGCTGAGACCTAGCGCGGCGAGCCGCTGCGTGTCGGGGACGACCTGATATTGCTTCACATAGCCGCCGATCGTGTCGACACCGGCAAGGCCCGGAATCGGCTTGAGCAGCGGGGTAACGATCCAGTCCTGCGCGGTGCGCAAATAGGTCGCCTTTTCGGCGTCGGTGACCAGCCGGTCGCCTTCGGGGGTGATATAGCTGCCGTCGGGCTGCATCCCCGGCTCGCCGGGCTTGTGCTTGTCGTCCTTCCGGTGCTCCATGTGGACCGTCCACATGAAGACCTCGCCCAGCCCCGTCGCGATCGGCCCCATTTCGGGATCGACGCCTTCGGGAAGCGCGCGTTCGGCGTCGCGCAGCCGTTCGGCGACCTGCGCGCGCGCGAAATAGATGTCGGTCGCGTCGGTGAAGACCGCCGTAACCTGCCCAAAACCGTTGCGGCTGAGCGAGCGCGTGCTTTCAAGCCCGGGAATCCCCGCGAGCGCGGTTTCGATCGGAAAGGCAACCTGCCGTTCGACCTGTTCGGGCGACAATGCGGGCGCGCGCGCGGTGATCTGGACCTGATTGTTGGTGATGTCGGGAACGGCATCGATCGGCAGACGCGCGAGGGCCCAGGCGCCGATCAGCGTGGCGATGGCGGTGACGAGCAGCACGAACCAGCGCCGCGCGACCGCGAAATTGACAATGGAGGCGATCATGTCAGTGCCCCCCATGCTCGGCTTCGCCCTTCGCGAGCTCGGCCTTCAGGGTGAAACTGCCCTCGCCCGCGAGGCTCTCGCGCCCCGACAGGCCCGTGACGGTGGCCGCGCCGCCGACGCGCGACGTGACGGTCACCGGTACGGCGCGGAAGCCGTCCTTCGTGCGGACGAACACGCTCGTCCGGCCCTCGACGGTCTGGATCGCGCTGTCCGGCACGCTCACCGCATCGCCCGGCGCCCCGATTTGCAGCAGCGCGGTGACCGGCTCGCCGGGCCGCCAAACCCCGCCGCCATTTTCGAGCAGAGCGACCGCAGGCACGAGTCGGGTCGCGGCGTCGAGGACGGGCGACACGAAATGGACGCGCGCCGTTGCTGTGCGCGCGCCCGACCGGACCTCGACGGGCGTCCCGACGCGGATGCGCCCGGCGTCGGCGGGGGTCAGCGACAGATTGATCGCCACGCGTCCCAGATTGGCAACGCGGAACAGTTCGGCGTCGGGCGCCACGGTCTGGCCGAGCACGACGCTGCGCGCGGTCACCTGCCCCCCGATCGGCGCGACGACGCCGATGCGGTTGAGCGCGCCGCCGCCGACACCCGCGGCGGCAACCTGCTGCGAGGCGAGGCGAAGCGCAATGTTCGCCTCGGTCATCGCAGTGCGCGCGGCGATCAGGTCGCGCTCGGGCGAAACCTTGAGCGCGAAGAGCCGCTCCTCGCGCGCGAGGTTCGAGCGCGCGAGATTGGCACGCGCCTGCGCGGCCTCGACCTCGGCGCGTAGCCCTGCGGCATCGCGGCTCTCGATGACCGCAACCACCTCACCGCGGCGGACGCCTTCGCCCAGATTGCGGTTAAGCGCGACCACGCGGCCGCCGATCGCCGCCGAGACGACCTGCGTCGCCTGCGGGTCGCTTTCGATCGTCGCGGGCAGGCTGAGCACCCCCGCGCCCGCGGTCGGGCGAACGAGGACGATCCCCGCGGCCGCGATCTGCTCTGCGGTCAGATGGACCGCGCCTTCGGCTTCGGCCTCGTTCGCCTCCGCCTTTTCGGCGGGGGTCGCCGCCTGCTGGCCGCAAGCGGCCAGAACGAGCGTCAGCGCGAGCGGCAGCGCCGCCCGATATCTGGATTTGGTCGTCATTGATTGTCTCCCTCGGCGGGCAGCCGGGCCGTCAGCCGCTCAAGGCGCGCGACGGCATCATGGTAAGCGGCGCGCGCGTCGATTCCGGCGCGGCGCGTGTCGAGCAGGGTGCGTTCGGCATCGAGCAGGATGAGCTGGTCGAACTTGCCCTCGGCATAGCCGACGCGTGCGATCCGCGCGGCCTCGGTCGCGGCGGCCAGCGCCGGTTCGGACGCGCGTACCGCCGTTGCGGCGCGATCGCGATCGGCCTGTGCGGCGGCTATGGCGCGCTCGGCCTCGAACAGCGCGATCCGGCCCTGCGCTTCGGTGCGGTCGCGCTCGCGCGCCGCCTGCGTCACCGCCGCCTTGCCGCCGTTGAACAGCGGCAGCGGCACCGACACACCGAAGACCATCGCCTGATCGTTGCTCGCCTCGAGCCGCCGCGTCCCGGCGGTCAAGGTCAGGTCGGGCACCCGCTGGCTGCGCGCCAGCCGGAGCCCGGCTTCCGCCGCAGCGGTATCGGCCGCCGCCGCCACCAGCGCCAGCGTGCCGCGCGCATCGACCGGCGCCGTTGGCCCCTGCGTTCCGTCCGTCGCCACGTCGAACCAGCGCTGATCGAGCGCGGTTCGTGCACGATCGCCGACATATCGGATCAGCGTGGCGCGCGTTGCCGCGGCCGTCAGGCGTGCGGTTTCGGCATCGGTCGTCGCGCGTACCTGCTCCAGCGCCGCGCGCTGTTCGTCGATCGGCGAGTTGGCGCCGACCATCACCCGGTCGCGCGCGATACGCAGATTCTCGGTCGTGACCGCGACCTGCGCTTCGGCAACGACCGCCCGGCGTTCCGAAGCGATGGCCACAACATAGGCCTCGGTCACCGCAAGGCGCCGGTCCGCATCGGCAACCGCAAGGTCGACGTGCGCGCGCTGGATACCGGCATCGGCGGCCGCCACGCGCGCCGATCTTTTTCCACCGAGTTCGACCGGCAGCGCGAAAGCCACCGTCGTGTCGGATTCGTCGAATCCGCGATACGGCCCGGTGCCGAGCGCATTTTCGGTGTCGACGCTGACCGACGGGTTCGGCCGAAGCTTCGCGACGCTGCGCCCGGCCTCGGCGGCCCAGACGCCCGCTTCGGCCGCCTGTGCCAGCGGGGTGGTCGCGCCGGCATCGGCCAGCGCTTCGTCAAGGGTCAGCACCTCGCCGCCCGCGGACGGGGGCGATGATTGCGCCTGCGCCGGAACGGCACAGAGCGGAACGGCCAGAATGGCCGCAAGATATGCTTTCATTGGGAATTATCCTGAACAAGCCGAAATCAGCCGCCGGACGGACCGGCGGCGCGGGCTGGTTCAGGCGATCGGCGGCCGCAGGTTCGCGTCGGGGATCAGCTGCGGCATGAAATCGGCGCCGGCAGCGAAATTCAGGCCGTTAAGCGGCAATGCGAGGCCCGAATCGGGCGTTCCGACCGCACCGACCTGATGATGACCATGACAGCCGCCGTGGTTGTGAAGCCCCATCTTGTCGGGATCATTGGCGGGTTCGCCCTGCGTATGGCCCGTTTCTTCGGCGCAGATATCCGCGGTGATCGCGGCCGGCGCCTCGGCGGCATGCGCGATGCTCCCGAATCCGATCGAGAGCGAAACCAGCAGGCCGGTCAGGAGGCGCATCAGCGTCCGCATATCGCGCCTATAGTCGCGGGCGGGCGCAATGTCACGCGCCGCCCCCGGTCGCCGCGTCGCTAGCCGTCTCGATCGTGAAGCCGCTGTTCGACAGCTGCAGTTCGTCGCCGCAATGGCTGCATGCGGCGACCATATGGAGATCGTGGCCGCACGGACGGTGGGTGAGCAGCAACGGCGGACCGCGTTCGTCGGAAAACCAGCGGTCGCCCCATTGCAGCAAGGCGAGGAGCACCGGGTAGAGGTCGCGGCCCTTGGCGGTCAGGCGATATTCGACACGGTCGGAATGCGTCGAATAGGGAACCGTCTTCAAAATCCCCTGCCGCACCAGCCGTTCGAGGCGGCCGGTCAGGATGTTCGTCGCCATCAGCGTATCGCGCTGGATATCGTCGAAGCGGTTGATGCTGGTAAACATCGCGCGGACGACGAGCGTCGCCCAGCGGTCGCCGAACAATTCGATCATCGTGTCGACGAGCGGCCGCCCGCCCGGCCGCCGCGCGCCGACGTCGCCGTTGAAACGGCGGCGCTCATAATGCGGGACGACCTGCGCCAGCCCCGGCCCCTCGCGCCAGTCGACGTCGCGCGGATCGATCTCGGCACGGCAATGCGCGCACGCGGGCACCGGCTCGGTCGCATGGCCGCACGCCGCGTGGTGGAGCTGCACCCGGAAATCGCGGCTGTCGGCTTCCCACTTATGCTGCCAGCGCAGCATCATCAGTGCGTTGGGAAACTGGTCGCGGCCCTTTTGGGTGAGCACATAGTGAAAGCCGCGCCCGCCCTTTTTGGGGACCTTGGCAAAGCAATCCTCCTCGACCAGCTTCTTGAGACGGCCATTGACGACCGAGCGCGCAAGGCCGGTGCGCGCGACAAATTCGTCGAAGCGGTGTGTGCCGAGGAACGCCTGTTCCATGATCAACAGCACAGGAACATCGCCGACGACATCGAGCGCGCGCCAGATCGAACAGGCCCTGATCGTGCGGTCGTGTTTCAAATAAGCCGTCCTTACCTCTCCCCGCCCCTAGACCAAGGGCGATGCATCGACAAGGCTGGCACCCGCGACAGGAAGGGCGGCGCGGGCCGCCCTTCCCGCTGCATCAAAAACGCCCGGTCAGTTGCACCGCGATCGTGCGCGGCCGGTCGACGATGCCGTTATACGCATTACCCGCGTTGCGCGTGATCGTCGTCGCCAGCGGCATCGAACTTGCGGTTTGCAGGATACGCTGGTTGGTCAGGTTGCGCCCGATCAGCGCGACCTCCCAGCGATCGTCGACCTGTGCGAGCGCAAGCCGCGCGCCGAGTTTCACATAACCGTCCTGATGCGTGCGCGGGTCGAGGTTCGCCGCGGCGATATAGGAGGAGGAGAAGTCGGCGTTGACGTTGAATGCGACCTTCATGTCGGATGTGATCGGCGTGGTGTAGTCCACGTTCAGATTCCCCGACCATTTGGGGCTGAGCGCGTTGCGCTTGCCCGAATAGTCGCAGAAGCCGTTCGCGCCCGGCGTCTGCAGATAATAGCATTGGCCGTCGGTGAAGTTGGTGAATTTGAAGTCGAGATAGGCGACCGCGCCGCTGATCGTCAGCCCGTCGGCAATCGCGGCGCGGAAGTCGGCCTCGACCCCTTGCGTGCGCGCTTCGGCGGCGTTGCGGACGTTGAAGTTCAGCGTGCCGTCGAAGATGTTGACCTGCAGATCCTTGTAATCGGTGCGATAGACCGACAGGTTGAAGGCGACGTTGCGCCCCTTGTATTTGAGGCCCGCCTCGAAATTATTGGCGCTTTCATCCTCGAACTCGAACGCTCCGGGTTTTGCGACGGTCGTCGAGGTCGGCAGCGAATTCGAACGGATGTCGAAGCCGCCGGCCTTCGTGCCCTTCGCATAGGACGCATAGAGCATCAGGTCATCGGTCGCGTCGAACTGGACATTGACCATCGGGTTGAAGCTGTCTTCGCTGATCTTGCCCGAAATGCTGTGCGCCTCGATGTTGAGCGCACGGAATACCGCGGTGACGACGGGCAGCGGCGCGGTGCTGAGCGGGCCCTTGACCACCGCGAGCGTGCGGCTGCCGCTCTTCTTCTCATGGTTGAAACGCGCGCCCGCCGTGATGCGAAGCTGGTCGGTCAGCGACAATTCGCCCTGCGCGAAGCCCGAAATCAGGTCAGACTTCTGCGCATAATCGCGGTCGTTGCGCGTATCGCCTAGCGCATTGAACGGTGCGCCGAGCGCCAGGAAGGTCGGATTGAACAGGGTGAAGTCCTGCACGTCGAGCTTTGCATGCTGGTAATAGACGCCCGCGATATAGTTGAACGTCTCGCCGCCCGGCGACGTCAGCCGCAGTTCCTGGCTGAACTGGCGATAATCCTCGCGCAGATTGGTGCCGTCGAGGAAGCTGATCCCCGAGAAATCGACGTCGACGATCTCGCGCGTCTTGTAATCGAGCAGCGACGAGACCGAGGTCAGCGTATGCTCGCCGATTTCGAGGTCGGCGTTGAGCGTCGCGCCGAACACCTTGTTCTTGCTTTCATAGCCATTGTCCTCGCGGACATAATCGGGGTTCGTGCTGACGAAGAACGGCCCCTGGAAGACGGTGTTATAGTTGCCGACCGCGCCGAACACGTCGCGCGGCTGCCCCTTCATTTCGAAGTCGGCATATTCGAGCTTGAGTTCGGCAGCGAACGGGCCGCCCTTGTCGAACTCCAGCTTGCCGCGGACATATTTCTCGTCGACGTTCGGCTCGTCGCGATCGAGCTTCTGGTTATAGAAATAACCGTCCATCTTGCGGTAATAGCCGACGACGCGCGCCTCGACGCCGTCGCTCAGCGGCCCCGAGAGGACGCCGGTGAGCTGCAATTCCTTATGATTGAATTCGTAAAGGCCGCTGACCGAGCCTTCGAATTCGTCGGTCGGGCTGCGCGTCGTGATGTTCACTGCGCCGGCGATCGCATTCTTTCCGAACAGCGTCGGCTGCGGCCCGCGCAGCACCTCGACGCGCTCCATATCGACGAGCGGCAGGCGCGAGAGCTGGTCGCGGCCATAATAGACGCCGTCGACGAACATCGCGACCGACTGTTCGAACCCCTTGTTGTCGCCCGAGGCGATACCGCGGATCGCGATGCGGTTGGCGATCGCGGTCTGCGTGATCTTCAGGTTCGGGACCGACGAACTGATCTGTTCGAGATTGGTCTGGCCGTAATTTTCGACCTGCTTGCCGCTGATCGCCGAGATCGAGATCGGCACGTCCGACAGGCCCTCGGCGCGCTTCTGCGCGGTGACGATAATTTCTTCCAGCCCACCCTGCTCCTCAGCCGGCGCGGCGTCCTGTGCGAAAGCGATACCGGGGCTGGCGAGCGCCGATGCGGCGAGCAGCGCAACAAAATTTCTCTTCATAGGGTCCTCCCACGCACCCATCGTCTTGGCGACCACCGCCCGCGATGTTTTTCTTGCCTTGCGACTCATAAGGGCTTTAAGTATCGTTATGCAAGTCAGATAATTTGAGAGAGGATTGACCTTGCCGGGACACGGCCTTCCACCAGCGCTGACGCGCAATTTGCGCCTGCCCGCGATCGCGGCGCCGATGTTCCTCGTATCGGGACCCGAGATGGTGATCGCCGCCTCGCGCGCCGGTGTGATCGGCAGTTTCCCCGCCCCTAATGCGCGCACCTCTGCCGACCTCGAGGATTGGGTAAGCCGGATAGACGCCGCGCTGTCGAACGACCCCGACGCCGCGCCCTGGGCGGTCAATCTGGTCGTCCATCCGTCGAACAGCCGCCTGCCCGAAGACCTCGCCTGCGTCGTGCGCCACAAGGTGCCGCTGGTGATCACTGCGCTCGGCAGCCCGGCGCGCGTGGTCGAGGAAATCCACTCTTACGGCGGGCTCGTCTTTGCCGACGTCAATTCGGTTGGCTTCGCCCGCAAGGCCGCGGCAGCGGGAGTCGACGGTCTGGTGCTCGTCGCAGCGGGCGCGGGCGGACACACCGGCGCGACCGCGGGTTTCGCCTTCGTCGAGGAGGTCCGGCAATTCTGGGATGGTCCGCTCGTGCTCGGCGGCGCGATCTCGACGGGTCATGCCGTGCGCGCGGCAGAAATCCTCGGTGCCGACTTCGCCTATCTCGGCACGTCGCTCATCGCCTGCACCGAAAGCATGGCGGTGCAGCCTTATAAGGACATGGTCGTCGCGGCGGGCGCAGAGGACATCATTCCTTCGAAAGGCATCACCGGTGTGACTGCCAACTGGCTGAAATCGAGCCTGGTTGCGGCGGGATACGACCCCACCAACATGCCCGAGGACAAGCGCCCGAACTTCTCCGACGCGCAGGACGACGCGAAAGCGTGGAAGAATGTCTGGTCCGCCGGACAAGGCGTCGGCGCGGTGCGCGGCGTCGAACCCGTGGCCGATATCGTCGACCGCCTTGTGAAAGAATATGATGCGGCCGCCGCCCGGCCGCGCTTTGCCGCTGCCGAAGGAGTCATCGCATGACCGCCGAGCTTGTCGAGACGATCGAAACGACGATCCAGCCGAACGACCATCCCTATATGAGGGGCGCCTGGCGTCCGACCTACAATGAGTGGAACGCGATCTTCGCGAACGGCGATGCCGAGGTGATCGGCAATATCCCGACCGATATCGACGGCGTTTACGTGCGCACGGGCGAGAACCAGATTCACGAGCCGATCGGCCGCTATCACCCGTTCGACGGCGACGGTTTCATCCATTCGATCAGCTTCAAGGACGGCCGCGCGAGCTATCGCAGCCGTTTCGTGCGCACCAAGGGGTTCGAGGCCGAGAAAGAAGCCGGCCGCTCGCTGTGGGCGGGGCTGATGGAGCCGCCGCACAAGTCGACGCGCCACGGCTGGGGGGCGCAGGAATGGCTGAAGGATTCTTCATCCACCGACGTCGCGATCCACGCGGGCAAGATCATCTCGACCTTTTACCAGTGCGGCGAGGCTTACCGGCTCGACCCGTTCACGCTCGAACAATATGGCACCGAAAGCTGGGTGCCGCTCGACGGCATTTCGGCGCATTGCAAGGTCGACCTCGACACCGGCGAGCTGCTGTTTTTCAATTACTCGAAGCACGCGCCCTATATGCATTATGGCGTCGTCGGGGCGGACAACAAGCTGAAGCATTATACGCCGGTCCCGCTGGCGGGCCCGCGCCTTCCGCACGATGTTGCGTTCACCAAAAACTACACAATCCTCAACGACATGCCGCTCTATTGGAACGAGGAGCTGCTGAAGAAAAACCTCCATGTCGTGCAATTCCACCCCGACGAAAAGACGCGCTTCGCGATCATTCCGCGGTTCGGCGGGCCCGAAGACATCCGCTGGTTCGAAGCCGAACCGACCTACACGCTCCACTGGCTGAATGCGTGGGAGGAAGGCGACGAGATCATCCTCGACGGATATTATCAGGAAGAGCCGATGCCGAAATCCTATCCCGATGCGCCTGAGGGACTGGAGCGGATGATGGCCTATCTCGATCAGGGGCTCTTGAAGCCGCGGCTCCATCGCTGGCGCTTCAACCTCAAGACCGGCGCGACAACGGAAGAGCGGCTCGACGAGCGCGATCTCGAATTCGGCATGTTCAACCATCGCTATGCGGGCAAACCCTATCGCTACGCGTACAGCGCGATCCCCGAGCCGGGCTGGTTCCTGTTCCGCGGGCTGGTGAAGCACGACCTGAATGCCGGAACGAGCGAAGAATATGAATTCGGCCCCGGCCGTTTCGGCAGCGAAGCACCGTTCGCGCCGCGCATCGATGCGAAGGACGAGGATGACGGTTATCTCGTGTCGTTCATCGCCGACCTCGAAACCGACCGCTCCGAATGCGTGCTGATCGACGCGAAAAACGTCGCGGCGGGCCCCGTGTGCCGGATCATTCTGCCCGAGCGCATCTGTTCGGGAACGCACACCGTGTGGGCGAGCGGCGACGATATCGGCATGGGCCATAACAGCGTGCTGGCCGCCTGAGATGATCGCTGCGGGAGAGGATAAACGGCAGCGGCACCGGACAAGCGGCTGGTGGGGCGACAAGACGTTCGCCGACCTGTTTTTCGCCAATGCGGTGGCGCATCCTGACCGGCTCGCGCTCGTCGATGCCCCCAACCGCGGCGACTTCGCCTTTGGCGAACCGCAGCGACTGAGCTATGCGGAGCTGGAAGCCGAGATCGACCGGATCGCGGGCGCGCTGGTCAAGGCGGGGGTCGGCAAGGACGATGTGCTGCTCGTCCAGTTGCCCAACATCAGCGAGTTCGTCGCGCTCTACTTTGCCGCCGCGCAGATCGGCGCGATCGTCAGCCCGGCGGCAGTGCAATATCGCAGCCATGAGCTCAAAGGCATGATCGGCGTCGTCGAGCCCAGGGCTTTTGTCTGCGCGACGCAGGTGAAGGGCTGCGACCATGTCGGCGTCGCAGAGCCGCTGCTGGGCGGCATCGCGCTGATGACCTTCGGACCGAATCCGCCCGCCGGCGCGCTCGACCTTGCGGTCGCGAAAGGCGACGAACGGGCGCTCGCCGCGCATGTTGCGGCGAACCCGGTCGATGCCGACGATATCTTCACCATCTGCTGGACCTCGGGCACCACCGGGGTCCCGAAGGGCGTGCCGCGCAGCCACAATCACTGGATCGCCGTCGCGGGCGCCGGTTACGAAGCGATGAAGGTCGGGCCGGGCGATGTCCTGCTCAACCCCTTCCCTCTGATCAACATGGCAAGCATCGGCGGCATCACCATGTGCTGGCTGACGAGCGCGGGGACGATGGTGCTGCATCACCCCTTCGACCCCGCCATCTACCTCAAGCAGATCGCGACCGAGCGACCGAGCCTGACGATCGCCCCGCCCGCGGTGCTCAACATGCTGCTCCAGAATGAGGCTTTGCTCGCGTCTGTCGACCTCTCCAGCCTGCGCGTCATCGCTTCAGGCTCGGCGCCGCTCGCCCCCGCGATGGTGCGCGGTTTCCAGGAGAAACTGGGCATCATCATCGTCAACGTCTTCGGGTCGAACGAGGGGATGAGTTTCATCACCGGCGAGGGCGACATGCCCGACCCCGACAAGCGCGCGAGCCTGTTCCCGCGCCGCGGCACCTATCAGCGCCCCTATGGCGAGGGCCGCGCGCCCAACATCGAAAGCCGGCTCGTACCGCCCGGCGGTGGCGATCCGATCGAGGCAGACGGCATGTCGGGCGAACTCCAGATCCGCGGCCCGACCCTGTTCGAGGGCTATCACAATGCCCCCGAACGCACTGCAGAAGCCTTTACCGGCGACGGCTGGTTCCGTACCGGCGACCTGTTCGAGATCGCCGAGGGCGGCGATTTCTATCGCTTCGTCGGGCGGTGCAAGGATCTGATCATCCGCGGCGGGGTCAATATCTCGCCCGAGGAGATCGACCAGCTCCTCGGCGGGCATCCGCTACTGGCCGAGGCGTGCGTCTTCTCGCTGCCCGACCCGACGATGGGCGAACGCATCGGCCTCGCCTATGTCCCGCGCGGGCCCGACGATGTGGGGATCGGCGAGGTCGCCGATTATCTGCGCGGGCACGACCTCGCGGTGTTCAAACTGCCCGAGCGCCTGTTCCGCTTCGACGCGCTGCCGCGCAACGTCACCAACAAGGTGATGCGCAGCGAAGTCCGCGAAATGGCGCTCGCAACCCTCGAAAAGGAAGCCTGACATGGCGAAAGACGTCTTCATCCTCGGCGGCGCGCAGAGCGATTTTGCGCGCAATCTCGAACGCGAGGGCGGCGGATTGTTCGAGCTGTTCCGCGATGTCGCCGAAGCCGCCTTCGCCGCGACGGGGATCGAACCCAAAGAAGTCGACACCGCGCATGTCGGCAATTTCGTCGGCGAATTGTTCGCGGGACAAGGCCAGCTCGGCGGCTTCTTCGGTCATGTCCACCCTGACCTCGCGGGTATTCCGGCTTCGCGGCACGAGGCTGCGTGCGCGTCGGGGAGCATCGCGATCCTCGCCGCCGCCGCCGAGATCGAGGCCGAGCGTTACGGCCTCGCGCTCGTGCTCGGCATCGAACTGATGCGCAACGTCCCCGGCCAGCGCGCCGCCGAATATCTCGGCGCCGCCGCCTGGGCGGGCCGCGAGGCGCAGGAGGCGCGTTACCTCTGGCCCTGGATGTTCGCGCGGGTCGCCGAGGAATATGACGAGCGCTTCGGGCTCGACCGCGCGCATCTGCGCGGCATTTCGGCGAACAATTTTGCCAATGCGAAGAAAAATCCGAACTCGCAGACGCGCGGCTGGGCAGTCACCGACGATCATCTCGGCGAGAATGACGAGGTCAATCCGCTGATCGAAGGCTCGCTTCGCAAATCCGATTGCGGGCAGGTCACCGACGGCGCGGCCGCCATCTTCCTCGCCTCGCGCGAGGTCGCGGCGGCTTATGCGAAACGCCGCGGGATCCCGATCGAGAGCCTCCCGCGCATCAAGGGCTGGGGCCACGCCACCGCGCCCCTGCTCTACTCGACCAAGGTCGCCGACAGTCGCGGCGGCGACTATGTCTTCCCCAGCGTGCGCAAGGCGATGATGGACGCCCTGAAGCGCGCGGAGATGCCCGACATCTACGCGTGCGACGGGGTCGAGGTGCACGATTGCTTCTCGATCACCGAATATATGGCGATCGACCATTTCGGCATCACGCCGCCCGGCGAAAGCTGGCGCGCGGTCGAGGACGGGACGATTGCGCTCGGCGGCAAGCTGCCGGTCAATCCGTCGGGCGGGCTGATCGGGCTTGGCCATCCTGTCGGTGCGACGGGCGTCCGGATGCTGCTCGACAGCTGGCGACAGGTCACCGGCAATGCCGGCGATTATCAGGTCGAGGGCGCGCGCAACTTCGCGACCTTCAACGTCGGCGGCAGCGCGACGACCGCGGTCAGCTTTGTCGTCGGCACCTGATTTGCCGCATCCCGTCTATCTTTACGACGCCGTGCGCACGCCGCGCGGCAAGGCGCGGCCCGACGGCGGGCTCGCGGCGCTGAGCCCGCAGGAGCTGGTGCGTAGCCAGGCAGCGGCGCTCGCCGCGCGCTGCGGCGAGATCGTGGCGACGCCCGATGCCCTGCTGCTCGGCTGCGTGACGCAGGCGGGTGCGCAAGGCGGGCATATCGCGCTGGTGTCGAAGCTGCACGCGGGCTTGCCCGACAGCACCGCCGCGCACAGCATCAACAATTATTGCGCTTCGGGCCTTTCGGCGATCGGTCAGGCGGTGGCGAAGGTCGCGAGCGGCGAAGCGACGCACATCCTTGCGGGCGGGATCGAGTCGATGAGCGCGAGCCAGTTCCTCGGCGACCGCGCGGATTTCTATGCGAACGATGCACTGCCGCCGCGCGCGCGTTTCGTGCCGCCGGTGCTCGGCGCCGACCGGCTCGCGCACGCCGAAGGTATCGCGCGCGGTGAGCTCGATGCCGTCGCGCTCGCCTCGCAGCAGAAGGCAGGTGCAGCCGAAAATGACGCGGCGCTCCAGAAATCGCGCATCGCGACGGGCACATTGACGGGCGAAGAGTGCATTCGCCCCCAGACAAGTGTGGAATCGCTCGCGGCGGCACCGCCAGCCTTCGGCGAATTGCAGACGCAATATGCCGGAGCGCTGGAAGGCGCGACGTTCGAGCCGCTGCACAGCATCGCGCACGCCCCGCCGATCTGCGACGGCGCTGGACTGGCGCTCGTCGGCGGCGAAGGGCTTGGCCCCTCCCCGCGTGCCCGCGTGATTGCCTTTGCCGAGAGCGGCGGCGATCCCGCCGCGTCGCTGACCGCGGGGTTCGCGGCGATGGACAAGGTGCTGGCCCGCGCCGGACTGACGCTGGACGACATGGACCGGATCGAGTTCATGGAAGCCTTCGCCGTCACCATCGCCAAATTCCTGCGCGACCGGGGCGCCGACCCGGCGCGGGTGAACGTCAGCGGCGGGCATCTCGCCAAAGGCCATCCGATGGGCGCGAGCGGCGCGATCCTGACCTCGACCCTGCTCGACGCGCTCGACGCGTGCGGAGGGCGATACGGGCTGGTTGTGCTGACCGGCGCGATGGGGGTCGGCGCGGCGATGATCGTCGAGCGGCAATAGGCATTGCGCAAAACCGTCGTTCCGCTATGGGCGGCGCGTGCGGGGCTTGCCCTGCGCATGATCGCGCCGGTGCCCGAAAGGGCTTAATATGGGAACGCGGTGAAGGGGTTCGTCCTGAACCCTCGAAGCCGAGGCTGTCCCTGCAACTGTAAGCGGTGAGCGAGACGCACCGGTCCGTATTTGCGGATCAGCCACTGGGGTCACCTGGGAAGGCGTGCATCGAGCCCTGACCCGCGAGCCAGGAGACCTGCCGGCGTGGGTCGCTCAATGCCAAGGCCCAGGGAAAGGCCGCGGCACGGAGGTTTCCGTCGAGCGACGACCAGGCGGCCGGAGCCGCCTCGGTGCCGATGCCGCAGGCGTTACGCCACTTGCGATGCCGGCATCGGTCGATCGCGTCCGACGCATCGGCAGGCTCCGCCCTTCGTTGCCGGCGTCGGGGGCTTCCCATGTTGAAATTTGCGACCATTTCCCTGCTGGCACTGGCGACGGCGACGCCGGCCTTTGCCGAAACTGCCGAAAACAATCGCGACGATATCGTCGTCACTGCATCAGGCGTCGAGCAATCGCGCGACGAGGTCGGACAGGCGATCACGATCCTCGACGCCGACACCATCGAAAAGCGCCAGACGATCAATGTCGTCGACCTGCTCGCGACAACGCCCGGCGTGCGCTTCAGCCGCACGGGCGGCACCGGTTCGGTAACCGGCGTGTCGCTTCGCGGCGCGGAAACGACGCAGACTTTGGTGCTGATCGACGGGGTGAAGGTCAACGATCCGAGCGGCATCGGCGACGGATATGATTTCGGCCACCTGCTGACCGGCAACATCGACCGGATCGAAGTACTGCGCGGATCCAATTCGGTCGTACACGGCAGCCAGGCGATCGGCGGCGTCGTCAGCCTGATGACCGCGACGCCGGCAGAAGGCTTCGCGGCGAATGCTTCGGCCGAATATGGTCATAGCGACACCCTCAACGCCAAAGCCGATGTGTCGGGCACCGCCGGGGCGATTTCGGGCGGGATCGGCGGGGCCTATTTCCGCACCGACGGCATTTCGTCGGCCGCCGTCGGGACCGAGAAGGACGGATACAAGAATTTCGCCGGCAACGCGCGGCTGAAGGTCGCATTCAGCGATGCGCTGAGCCTTGATCTGCGCGGCTATTACATCAACGCCGACCTCGACTATGACAGTTTCTTCGGCCCGCCCGCCGACAGCGCCGACGTCGCCAAGCTCGATCAATATATCGGCTATGCCGGAGTGAACCTCGCCCTGTTCGACAGCAATTTCACCAGCCGCGCCGCGGTGACGTGGATGCGCAACGAGCGTGATTATTATTTCGTGCGCGGGACAGCGCCCGATTACGGCTATTCGGGTACCAATCTGCGTTTTGAATATCAGGGCGTCGTGACGCCGGTGCAGCAGGCCAAGCTGATCTTCGGATATGAGCATGAGCGCCCCGATTATGATTTCTTCGGCTTTGGATCGACCGACAGCCAGAAGGCCAATATCGACAGCGTCTACGCGCTGGGGATCGTCCAGCCGTTCACTGGCCTGTCATTGACCGGCGGCATTCGTCACGACGACCACAGCCAGTTCGGCGGCGCGACGACGTTCGGCGCCAACGCCAATTATTCGCCGAATGCCGGCGCGACCAATGTCCGGCTAAGCTATGGCGAAGGATTCAAGGCACCGTCGCTGTACCAGCTTTACGACGCGTTCAGCGGCAATGCCGCGCTCCGCCCCGAACGGTCGAAAAGCTATGACATCGGTATCGACCAAAGTCTTGCGAACGGCCGTGCGCTCGTCTCGCTGACCGCGTTCCTGCGCAACACGAACGACCAGATCAATTACGACAATGCGACCTTCACCTATGGCAATATCGACCGCACGCGCGCCAAGGGAGTCGAGGCGACGCTGGCACTGAAGCCCGTCGACGCGCTGAACGTCACCGCATCGTACAGCTATATCGACGCGCGCGACCGGTCGGGGCGCCCGGCGTTCGACGGCAAGCGCCTGCCCCGCCGTGCCGCGCACGCGGTCAGCCTGTCGGCCGATTATGACTGGTCGTTCGGCCTGTCGACCGGCGCGACGCTGACGCTGGTCGGCGACAGTTTCGACGATGCGGCGAACAATGTGCCGCTCGACGGCTATGCGCTCGCGGGTATTCGCGCGTCCTTCCCCGTAGGCGGCCATTTCGAGATTTACGGCCGCGTCGACAATCTGTTCGACGCCGATTACGCAACCGCGGCGGGCTACGGCACCTATGGCCGGGCCGCCTATGGCGGCGTGCGGGCGCGTTTCTGATGAAGGCGCGCACCGATGCCGAACATGCGGCGAAGATGAAGAAGATCCAGGCCGCGCAAAACAAAAAGGTCGCGGCGAAGACCGTCGAAAAGGGTCTGGTGATCGTCCACACCGGCCCCGGCAAGGGCAAGACTTCGGCCGCGCTCGGCATGGCGGTGCGCGCAATCGGCCACGGCATGAAGGTCGGCGTGGTGCAGTTCGTGAAGGGCGCGATGGCGACGGGCGAAAAAGCGGTGTTCGATCGCTTCCCGGACCTGATCGAATTCAAGCCGATGGGTGAAGGTTTCACCTGGGACACGCAGGACCGCAGTCGCGACATCGCGGTGGCGCGCACCGCGTGGGACGAGGTGAAGCGCATGATCGCCGATCCCTCCTATGCGATGGTGATCGCCGACGAGCTGAATATCGTGCTGCGCTATGATTATCTGCCGGTGGGCGACGTGCTCGAAGCGATCGAGGGCAAACCGCATATGACGCATCTCATCATTACCGGCCGCAACGCGCCGCAGGAGCTGATCGACGCAGCCGACCTCGTCACCGAGATGACGCAGGTGAAGCATCCGTTCCGCGAGCAGAATGTGAAAGCGCAGCGAGGGATCGAGTTCTGATGCAGCGCCGCGTCCTTCTGGCGCTTGCGGCGCTGTCGGGCGGTGCGGGGCTGTTGTGGGCGGCCTCCCCCACCCCGTCCGCAAAAGCGCCCGCGCTTCCGCAGCGCATCGTGTCGATCAACCTCTGCGCCGACCAGCTCGTCCTCGCGCTCGCTGACCGCGGACAGATCGCCGGGTTGACGAAAAACGCCACCGACACCGAAATGTCGGGCGAGGCGGAAAAGGCGCACGGCATCCCGCTGCTCAGCAATTCGGCCGAGCAGATATTGGCGATCGAACCCGATCTGATCGTCGGCATGCCGGCGAGCCGGAGCGCGGCACTCCGCGCGCTGCCGCAGCAGAACTACCCGTTGCTCGACCTCGACACCGCAAACACGCTCGGTGAAATCTATACGTCGATCCGCCAGACTGCCGTCGCCATCGGCCATCCCGCGCGGGGCGATGCGCTGATTGCGCGGATGCAAGGCGAGCTCGCGGGCTTGTCCAAGCCCGGCAAGGGCCGCGTCGCCGCCTATTATCAGCGCCGCGGCTATATGACCGGCACCGGCACGCTGATCGACGAACTGATGGGGCGTGTCGGGCTGGTCAATCTCGCCGGAAAGCTCGGCAAGCCGCCGCTGTCGCAGTTGAGCCTCGAGGAAATGGTCGCGGCCCGGCCCGACTATCTCATCGTCGAGAGCGCGACCGACAAGGTCACCGATCAGGGGAGCGAAATGCTGCACCATCCCGCGTTGAAGGATATCCCGCGCATCAGCGTCCCGCAGGCGTGGACCGTGTGCGGCAGCCCCGCCTATACACAGGCCGCCCGGAGCATGGCGGCGCAGATCGCGAAACTCGACGGGGGTGGCGCATGAACCGCCTGGCCCTGCCCCGCTGGTCGCTGATCGCGGCACTGTCGGCGCTGACGCTGGCGGCCGCGACCGCGTCGCTGCTGTTCGGTGCGGTCGACCTGTCGGTCACGCGATTGATCGCCGCGGCGACAGGCGACGGCGATATGGTTGCCAGCGTCATCCTCTTCGACCTGCGCCTGCCGCGCACCCTGCTCGCGCTCGCGGTCGGCGCGATGCTCGGCCTCGCGGGCGCGGCGTTGCAAGGCTATCTGCGCAACCCGCTCGCCGAACCTTCGGTCCTCGGCACGTCGAATGCGGCGGCGCTCGGCGGCGTCGCGGCGATCTATTTCGGGCTGGCCGAGATCCATCCCGTGGTGCTGCCCCTGCTCGCGACCGGCGGCGCGCTCGTGTCGCTCGCCTTGCTGTTCGTGCTCGCGGGCAAGGCGGAAAGCCCGTTGACCCTGATCCTCGCGGGGATCGCAGTGGGGACGCTCGCGGTCGCGGGGACGAGCCTTGCGCTGAACCTGTCACCCAACCCCTTCGCGGCGATGGAGATCATGACCTGGCTGCTCGGTAGCCTCGAGAACCGGTCGTTCGACCATGTGTGGATCGCGCTTCCGTGCATCGCGATCGGCACCGCGATGCTGCTGTGGAACGGCCGCGCGCTCGACGCGCTGACGCTCGGCGAGGACGCGGCGCAGGCGCTCGGCACCGACCTCCGCCGCACGCGGCTCCGCCTGCTTGTCGGCACGGCAATCGGCGTCGGCGGTGCGGTTGCGGTGGCAGGCGCGATCGGCTTCGTCGGGCTGATCGTGCCGCACCTGATCCGCCCGCTCACCGACCGCAGCCCGTCGGCGATCCTGCTGCCCTCGGCGATCGGCGGCGCGGCGCTGCTGACGCTCGCCGACCTTGGCGTGCGGATCATCCCGACGACGAACGAGCTCAAGCTCGGCGTCGTCACCGCCTTCCTCGGCGTCCCCGTCTTCCTTGTCCACCTGATGCGGGAGCGACGGATATGGTGAGCATCACCCTCGATCATGTCGGCGTCACGCTCGGCCGCCGTGCCGTCGTGCACGATGTCAGCGCCACGTTCGGCCCCGGAATACTGACCGGGATCGTCGGCCCCAATGGTGCGGGCAAGTCGACGCTGGCGCGCGCGATGCTCGCGCTGGTGCCGGCCACCGGCACGATACGCGTCGATGGCGCCGATGCCGCCGCGATGCCGCGCGCCGACCTCGCGCGGCGGATCGCCTATGTTCCGCAGGGGCAAACGCTCCACTGGCCGCTCACGGTCGAACGGCTCGTCGGGCTGGGGCGGTTGCCGCACCTTGCGCCGATGTCGCGAATTTCGGACGCCGACACGGCGGCGATCGAGCGCGCGATGGCGCGCGCCGACGTGCTCGACCTGCGCGACCGGATCGCAACCGAGCTGTCGGGCGGCGAACGCGCACGTGTCCTGTTCGCGCGCGCGCTGGCGGTCGAGGCGCCCGCGCTGATCGCCGACGAACCGCTCGCAAGCCTCGACCCCGGACACCAGATCGACGTGATGGACATGCTGCGCGCCGAAGCGGCGGGCGGCGCGCTGGTCATCGCAGTGCTGCACGACCTGACGCTGGCGGCGCGTTATTGCGACCGGTTGCTGCTGATCGACGATGGACGGATCGTCGCCGACGGAACGCCCGCCGAGGTGCTGACCGCCGAACGGCTGCGCGCGGTTTACGGGATCGATGCTGTGGTCGAGGCGGGCGACGAATGGCCGACGATCACGCTGTTCGGGCGCGCGCGGTGACGGACGAGGCGCTGTTCGCCGGGCAAGGCTATGCTGCAGTGCCGCTGTTCGACCCTGAACTGGTTCGCGCGGCAGCAGCTGATATCGCCGAACATATCGACCGCGTGTCGCGCGCGCTCTACCTGCCCTTCGAGCAGAGCTGCCCCGATGCTCCGCTGAACGAGCGGATCGACCACGTGTACGCGCACGAACGCAGCGTCGCGAACCTGCTGCGCGTTGCGGTCTGCACCGACGCGCATCGCGGCGAGCGGCTGCAGGCGCTGGCGAACGATCCGCGGTTGATCGAGACGGCGGAAGCGTTGAGCGGCCGTGCGCTGGCGGGCAAGATCGTGCGCGTCCGCGCGAGTATCGCCTGCTTTCCCGAGCACCGCCACGCCTGGCACAGCGACGTGGCGCGCGACGACGGCACCGGGTGCGGCAAAGTCGTGGTGACCGCGTGGATTCCGCTAAGCGATGCCGGGCCCGCGAGCGGAGGTCTGGAGATTGCGGCGGGGCGCCAGCCCGCCCCGCTCGCGAGCGAGGGCGACGACGGCTTCGAAATTCCCGAATGGCGGCTCGCGGGATTGCCGCGGGTGCAGCCCGCGTGTCCGGCGGGGACGGCGCTGTTCCTCGACCGCTTCACCCCGCACCGCACCTTGCCCGTGCGCACGACGCGCTTTGCACTGGTCGTGTGGATGAAGGCCGCCTAGCCGCTCCCGCCGTTGCGGCGGTCGACCATGTGCACCGCGCCGGATCTCCCGGCCCCTTACCGGGCGGGTTCGACCCGGACCGTCCGGCTGGCGCGCTTGCCGTCGGCGGAGCGGCTACGCAGCTCTGCCGCGCCGCTGACCACGACGGGGCCGGCATAGCGCGTCCACGCCCCGCCCTCGATACGATATTCGATCGGGGTGCCGGGGAACATGCTGTTCGCCTCGAGCTTGCCGTTCGCGATCCGCGCGCCCGGCGGCGCAACGCGATAGGCGACGCCGATCTTTTCGAGCACCGGGAACTGCGCCGCGGTACGCCCGGCGAAATCCTGCCAGCCCGCTTTCAGTTTTGCGGCATCGACGCGTTTGTCTCCCCATTCATAGCGCGCGCCCGCCTGATAGGCGGGGGTCCATGGCGCCGGGCTCCACGCACGCTCGGCGAGCGCGAGCAGACGCGGGAAGAGCATGTAGTCGACCTGCGCGTCGGTGCGCGTCGTCTCGCTCCACAATTGCGCCTGAAGCCCCGCAATGCGGTGTCCGGGTTGCAGGGCCGGTTTGTCGTCGATCGGCTTGCCCTCGGCCTGGATGTTGCGGGTCGTCGCGGCGTTGGCGGGCAGGTTATCGGGCATGAAGCCGAAGACCTGATACGGATCGACCCCGCGCGAGGCCCAGTTATAGCCGCTCTCGTCGGGATGCGGCGCATAGGGCATGTCGAAATAACCGAGATCGGGGATCGACAGCACGACGTCCCAACCACGGTTCAACTGGTCGTGCGCCTCGCGGATCGCGCCGGCGTGGAGTACGCCCCAGATATTCGTCTGAACCTGCTTCGGCATGTTCGCCGTTTCAGTATGCCCCATACCGTCGCTCCAGCCACCGGCGCGCAGCCCCTTCGCGGCGAGGTTTTTCGTCACGCGTTCGATGAAGCGCGGGGTGAGTTTGCCCGCGTCGCCGCCATTTTCGGCGATCATCGCCCTGCACGCGGGCGATTTGACCCACGCGCCCGCGGTCTCGTCGGCGCCGAGGTGGAAAGTTTTGAGCGGCGCCCCCGCCTGCTGGTGCATGGCGGCAAGCGCATCGGCAACGGTATCGACGAAGCGGTAGGTCGCGGGCAGGCAGACGTTCAGCGTGTTGTCGCTATAGTGCTGGACGCTGCGATATCCGGTTGTGTCGGCGGGATCGATCAGGCGATATTGTTCGGCCTCGGCCTTCTTGCCAGCGGCCGCAAGCCGGGCATGGCGCGCTTCCATCGCCTTGACCGCGGCGCGGCTGTGGCCGGGCATGTCGATCGACGGGATCACTTCGATCTGCCGCGCCGCCGCCGCCTTGACGATCGCGATATAGTCGGCGGTGGAAAGATAGCCGTTGACGCCGCTCGTCCCATCGGGACCGGCACCGAGTTGCGGCAGGAGACATGTCTTCTCGGACGGATCATGGCAGCGTTTCGATCCGATTTCGGCGAGTTCGGGCAGCGCCGGGATTTCGATGCGCCAGCCTTCGTCGTCGGCGAGGTGCAGGTGGAGCTTGTTGAGCTTGTACGCCGCCATCGCCTCGACGATCTTCAATATCTGGTCGCGGCTGTGGAAATTGCGCCCCAGATCGATGTGCAGGCCGCGGAAGCCATATTCGGGAGCATCCTCGACGTGGAGCCGGGTTAGCTTTCCTTTCTCGAACGCCGCCTGCTGCGCGAGCGAACGCAGCGCGTGGCTTGCGCCCGCGGCGTCGTGCGCGGTGATCGCGATGCCCGACGGCCGGGCGTCGAGAATATAGCCCTCCGCCCTGGTTGCTACGGCGGGGTCGATGCGGACCGTGAGCGGCAGCGCGCCACCTTCCCTTGCCCCCAGCGAAGCGAGCGCCGGCGCGACGGCACCGCGATCGACGCCGTTGAGCGTCAGTGCAATACCGCGGCCGAGGTCTACCACGCCCTTGCCCTGCACCGCGCTTGCCGGCTTCGGCAGGATCACCACGCCCTTTGTTTCGGGCGCCAGCCGCGCGGCCTGCACGTCGAAAGCGCGCGCGGCGGTCAGCCAGCGCGTCTTGTCGGCGGTGCTCTTGGTCGCAAGCCGCGCTTCGTCGGTCATCGGCGCGACGAAAGGCAGGGTTTCGAGGCCCGTTTCGGGATCGATCGCCGCCCGCGTCGCGGCGACCGTTCGCGGCTTCAGTCCGTCGGCGATCAGATAAGCGTTGGGCATGCCGAACGCTTTCGAGAAGTTCGACCCGACACCCCACAGCTTGATTTCATGCTTCGCGCCGGGACGCAGCGTGGCACCGGGTTTCAGCGTCAGTTGCTGGACATCGCCGTTGACCAGCCGGTGGGTGAAGATGTCGCTTTCGACCAGCGGCAGCCAGTTGACGAAGCTGAAATAGAGCGAGAGCCCCTTCGTCGGTATGTCGGCGGGCAGCGTGTCGGGCAGCGTCAGCGTGATCGTCGACAGGAAGCATCCGTCGATTCCGGCCGGGCAAGCCGGGCCATTGTCGACCATGGTGAGGCGGTAGCCGAGCGTGTCGGCGAGACGGTCGAGCGCACCCTGCGAAGGCGCTTCCGCCGCCAGCGCCGACGGCGCGGCCAGCGCCGCCATGGCCATCGTCACCCATCCCGCAGCCCGCATCCACCGTCTCCCATTCTATAATTTGTATCTAATTTGTCATGCAGTCCGGGACTGGTCAATGCCTTTCGAATTCGGCGGAACCGGAGGAATGAGTCGCAATACACCAGATATCCGTGCTTTTCTCCGTAGCGCGCCGATCTCGATTGGTTTTACATTAGTATTGCTATCAGCGGCGACCGCAGCGGAATAGCCGCCTCCCGCCATGGCTGGCCACCTCACCGCGCTCAAGGAGCGCAAAGACACTGAGCCGACTGCTATGCCACGACTGCGCGCGGCCCCGGCCTCCCCTTTTACGCAGATCATCCGGGCAGCGAAAATGCAAATTGGTCCTATCGCAACCTTGTCGGCACACATGGCATAAATGCGACCAAAGCCGATGCCATCAGCACAGAGCGCAGCGGGTGCCGCTACATCACATAAGACGTCCCGCGAGGATCGAGGAGACGCCGCGCCCTGCCGCAGAAAAAGGCGGGCGGCGCGATGGCATGGGAGCGACCTCGGAATGGCCCGGATTATGGATCGCCCAAAGCGATCATGCGCGGAATTTCGCGCGAATAATTCGCAGCAAGCTTGACTAAAGATACCAATGCAACACATGTTGCGCTATCGCTGGTCTTATCGACCGGCACGCCGGGACCATTATGTGGAGCATCGCCCTTGTCATTGATCGAACGCGTGGGCCCGCTCCAGAAGAATGATCCGACACCGCTTTACCTGCAACTGCAGAAGATCCTGCGCGATGCGATCGAGGGGCAGGTGGTGAAGGCCGAAGAGGCCATCCCGACCGAACGCGACCTTGCCGAGGAATTCGACGTCTCGCGCATCACGGTGCGCAAGGCGATCGACGGGCTCGTCGGCGACGGCATCGTCACGCGCCGCCGCGGCGCGGGCACCTTCGTCACCCGGCCGCGCGTCGAGAAGAGCTTCTCCAAGCTCACCTCCTTTTCGGAAGACATGGTCTCACGCGGGCGCAAGCCGCACAGCAAATGGGTGAGCAGGACCGCGGGCGCGGTGACCCCGGAGGAAGCGCTGTCGCTCGGCCTCTCGCCCGGCTCGCTCGTCTATCGCTTCCACCGCATACGGTACGCCGACGATACGTCGATGGCACTCGAATATGCGACGATCCCCGCTTACTGTCTGCCATCGGTCGAGGCGGTCGGCGCATCGCTCTATGAGGCGCTCGAAGCGGCGGGACACCTGCCCGTGCGCGCGCTGCAACGACTACGCGCGGTCGCCTTCACCGCCGAGCAGGCAGAAGTGCTCGGGATCGAGGCCGGAACCCCCGGCCTGTTCATCGAACGGCGCGGGTTCCTGTCCGACGGACGCACGGCGGAATTCACCCAAAGCTATTATCGCGGCGATGCTTATGACGTCGTGGCGGAACTCAACGGATAGGCCTCGCAAGAAAGCTCCTGCGCGAACCCCGGCCAGGCCTCGCGGCGGCCCGCGCCTGCAACGCAATGCGCAACCGAATCCTCGCGGTCTCCACGATCTGCACAGGACCAATCGACCGCCGTTTATTACCAATACGCTACAAGACTACCCACCACCCGCAGCCCGGCCGTGGCCATAAAACATGCAACAAAGAATGACTGAAATCCGATAAAACGGCTGCTCTTCAAGAGGTTTCCGGTCAAAATCCGGCCGCAGCAAACATATATCTTGATAGGACATATATAACCTATATAGTACCAATATATCGAGTGACCGCATAGCACCGACCGGGAGACAGGATTTCATGACGCCGAACGCCGCATCAGACGGACGACAAACGCTGATGGCGCAGGAAGCGGGTGAAGCGGCGACGGCGGTCGCAGCAATGCTCGCCGCAAATCGCGAGGCGTTCGCGGCAATCGGCCAGCGTCTGCGCGCCGCGCCCCCCGTCGCCGTCGTCACCTGCGCGCGCGGGTCGTCCGATCATGCCGCGACCTATGCAAAATATCTGATCGAAACGATGACGGGGACGCCGACCGCATCGGCGGCGCTGTCGATCGCCTCGCTCTATGACGCCCCCGCCGTTGCCGGGAACCGGCTGTGCCTTGCGATCTCGCAATCGGGGAAAAGCCCCGACCTGCTCGCCGCCGTCCAACAACAGCGCGATGCCGGCGCGTTCGTCGTCGCGCTGGTCAATGCCGAAAGCTCTCCACTCGCGGACCTTGCCGACGTCATCATCCCGCTTTCGGCGGGTGTCGAGCGGTCGGTGGCGGCGACCAAATCCTATATCGCCTCGCTCGCCGCCATCGCGGCACTCGTTGCCGCCTGGACTGGAGATGCGGCGCTCGACACCGCGCTGACCGCCCTCCCCGCCCAGCTCATGCAAGCATTCGCGCTCGACTGGTCGCCCGCGGTCGGCGCGTTTCAGGGCGCGACGAACCTGTTCGTCCTCGGACGCGGTTATGGCCTTGGCGTGGCGCAGGAGGCGGCGCTCAAATTCAAGGAGACCTCGGGGCTCCACGCCGAAAGCTTTAGCGCCGCCGAGGTGCGTCACGGCCCGATGGCGATCGTCGGCGCGGCCTTTCACGTCCTCGCGTTCGGCGGCACCGACCGCGCCGCTGCGGGCGTTCGCACCGTCGCCGATGAATTCCGCGCCCGGAACGCGACCGTCCTGCTTGCCGATCCGGTGGGCGGAGACCTGCCCGCGATCGCAGCGCATCCGGCGATCGAACCGATCCTGATGATCCAGAGCTTTTACCGCATGGCAAGCGCGCTGGCGCTCGCCCGCGGCCATAACCCCGACTCGCCTCCGCATCTCAACAAGGTTACCGAGACTTTATGATCTTTCGTTTCCACAACGGCCGGGTCGCACTGCCGGGCGGCGCCGTCGGCGCGGCGGATATCGCCGTTGCCGACGGCGTCGTCACCGCCGTGTCCGCGGTCGGCGATGCGCCTGCGGATCGCGAGATCGACCTCGGCGGCGGCTGGCTGCTGCCGGGCTTCGTCGACACGCAGGTGAATGGCGGCGGCGGCGTGCTGTTCAACGATCAGGTCGACGTCGAGGCGATCGCCGCGATCGGCGCAGCGCATGCGCGCTATGGCACCACCGCTTTCCTGCCGACGCTGATCAGCGACACGCCGGCGCAGATCGCTGCCGCGCTCGCCGCGGTCGATGCCGCGATCGAGCAGGGTGTCCCCGGCGTTGTCGGCATCCATATCGAGGGCCCGTTCATCAACGAGGTGAAGCGCGGCATCCACGAGGCGCATCGTATCCGCCGCCTCGACGCCGACATCCTCGCGACGCTCACCGCGCCGCATCGCGGTCGCGTGATGCTGACCCTCGCACCTGAACTATGCGACGAGGAGGATATCCGCACCCTCGTCCACCACGGCGTGATCGTCAGCGCGGGGCATAGCGACGCGACCTATGACGAGGCGCAGCGCGCGATCGCCGCGGGCCTTTCGGGCTTCACCCATTTGTTCAACGCGATGTCGCCGCTCCACCACCGCCAGCCCGGCGCGGTCGGGGCGGCATTCGATTCGGACACCTGGTGCGGGCTGATCGTCGACGACGTGCATTTGCACCCCGCCGTCGTCCGCCTTGCGGTCCGCGCGAAGGGCAAGGACCGCATCATGCTCGTAACCGATGCGATGCCGAGCGTCGGAACCGACGTCAGCGAATTCACGCTGCAGGGCAAGCGCATCGCGGTGAAGGACGGCGTCTGCATTTTCGAGGACGGCACGCTCGCGGGCACGCATCTCGACATGGCCTCGGCGCTGCGCAAGACAGTCGAGGTCACGGGTCTGCCGGTGCCCGATGTGTCGGCGATGGCGAGCGCAACGCCCGCGGCTTTCCTGTCGCTGGAGGATCGCATCGGCGCAATCGCACCGGGGCAGCGCGCCGACTGGGCCTGGCTGAACACCGCGCTCGAACCGCGCGCGACATGGATTGGGGGACGGATCGTCCCCGAAACGGCATCGGACCTGGCTCACGCCGCACAATGATACACAAGCCGCACAAACAAGCGGCGGAAGTTTTGGGGATTAAATCGATGAGCCTGATCATCACCTCTCCGCTCAGAGGATGGGCGACGACGCTGGACAGCGTTCCCGATCCGGTCTTTGCCCAGCGGATGATGGGCGACGGCGTCGCGATCCAGCCGCTCGGCGACACCGTCGTCGCGCCCTTCGACGGCGAGGTTGTGACGATCCACGATGCCGGCCACGCGGTGTCGCTGCGCAGCGCGGAGGGTGCCGAGATACTCATTCATATCGGGCTCGATACGGTCATGCTGAAGGGCGAAGGTTTCAGCCCACTCGTCGCCGCCGGGCAGACGGTAGCTCGCGGCGACCCGCTGATCCGCTTCGACCTCGATGCTGTGGCGCTCGCCGCGACCAGCCTGATCACCCCCGTAATCGTCACCAATGCCGAGGCGTTCGCGATCAGCCGCCGCACCACCGGCTGCGCGATCGGCGCGTGCGAGGCGCTGATGACGCTCGTCCCCGTGCAGGCCGAGGCGCGCCGCCGCTCGGACGACGGCACGGTGGTCGAGCAGGCGGTGACGCTGTCGCTGCCGCACGGCATTCACGCGCGCCCCGCAGCGCGGATCGGCGAGGTCGCGCGCGGTTTCGAGGCCGACGTGCGTTTGCTGAACGGCGACAAGCGCGGCGATGCGCGCAGCACCGTTGCCCTCCTCGCGCTCGGCACCGCGTTCGGCGACGAGGTGGTGGTGCAGGCGCGCGGCGACGATGCCGAGGCGGCGCTGGCGGCGATCGTCGCGCTGCTGGCGACCGATATGGGCGAGGGCAAGCCCGCGGCGGCACCGGTTGCGCCCGCTCCTGCCACACCGCTACGCGCGGGACAGATTGGCGGGGTCATCGCCTCCCCCGGCCTCGCCATGGGGCCGGCAGCGCGACTGCGACAGGCCGAAATTGCCGTGGCGCGCGAGGGCACGGGAGCGGTCGAGGAACGCGCGGCGCTGCTCGCCGCGCGCGGCGAGGTGCGCGCCAGCATTGCCGCGCGCGCCGGCAGCGCAAGCGGCAGCGTTGCGTCGGTGATGCAGGCGCATCTCGCACTGATCGACGACCCCGAACTGCTCGCCGCCGCCGAAAGCCGGATCGCGGCAGGCAACAGCGCCGGTTTCGCCTGGCGCGGCGCGATCCACGACCAGATCGCCGCGATCCGCGCGACGGGCAACGCGCACCTGATCGAACGCGTCGACGACCTCGTCGATATCGAGCGGCAATTGCTGGCGACGCTGACCGGCACCCCGCTCGACGGGGCCGCAGTCCCGGCGGGCGCGATCGTGGTCGCCGACGACCTGTTGCCGTCGCAGCTTGTCACGCTCGCGGCAGCGAAACCCGCAGGCATCTGCCTCGCGCGCGGCGGCCCGACCTCGCATGTCGCGATCCTGTGCGCGGGCATGGGACTTCCCGCCCTCGTCGCGATGGGCGATGCGCTCGGCGCGGTCGAGGATGGCACGCCGCTGCTGCTCGATGCCGAGCTGGGGCATGTCACCGCCCACCCGTCGGCCGCCGACGCCGACATGTTCACGGCGCGGCTCGCAAAGCGCGATGCCCGGCGCGAAGCCGCGCAAGCGGCGGCCAGAGACGCGTGCCACAGCGCCGACGGCACGCGCATCGAAGTCTTCGCCAATATCGGCACCGTCGAGGATGCCGCGCTCGCCGCGGAGCAGGGCGCCGAAGGATCGGGGCTCGTGCGCAGCGAATTCCTGTTTCTCGATCGCGACAACGCGCCATCGGAGGACGAACAGCACGCCGCCTATCAGGGGATTGCCGATGCGCTCGCGGGTCAGCCCGTGATCATCCGCCTGCTCGACATCGGCGGCGACAAGCCCGCCGCCTATATCCCGATCGATGCCGAGGAAAATCCGGCGCTTGGTCAGCGCGGCATCCGCGTCGCGCTCGCACGGCCCGACCTGCTCGAAACGCAGCTCCGCGCGATCCTGCGCGTGGAACCCGTCGGCCAGTGCAGGATCATGATCCCGATGGTCGCGAGCGTCGACGAGCTGCGGCAGGTGCGGGCGATCGTCGAGCGGCTGCGCGGCGAGATGGGGATCGCGACGCCGGTCGAGGTCGGGGTCATGGTCGAAACGCCAGCGGCGGCGATGACCGCCGACCTGCTCGCCGCCGAGGCCGATTTCCTGTCGATCGGCACCAACGACCTTACTCAATATGTGCTCGCGATGGACCGCGGCAATCCGGCGGTCGCCGCCGGGGTCGACGCGATGCACCCCGCGGTGCTCCGCATGATCGGCGAGACCTGCCGCCTCGCCGCCGTTCATGGACGCTGGGTCGGGGTGTGCGGCGGCCTCGCCTCCGACCCCGCGGCGCTGCCGATCCTGATCGGCCTCGGCGTCACCGAACTGTCGGCGGTTCCCGGCTTCGTTGCCGAAGCGAAACAGATCGTGCGCGGCCTGACGCTGGTCGAGGCCCGCGCGCATGCCGGGCTTGCGCTGCAATGCAAGTCGGCGGCCGAGATTCGCGCGCTCGCCCGCGCATTCGAGGAGACACGGCGATGAGGAAGATTCTCGAAACGCTCCAGCCGCTCGGCCGCGCGCTGATGCTGCCGATCGCGGTGCTGCCGATCGCGGGCCTGCTGCTCCGCATCGGCCAGCCCGATCTGCTCGACATCGCCTTCATCTCGGCCGCGGGCGCCGCGATCTTCGACAATCTCGGCATTCTCTTCGCGATCGGTGTTGCGGTCGGTTTCGCGCGCGACGGCAATGGCGCAGCGGCGCTCGCCGGGGTCGTGTGCTATTTCGTCACCACCAATGGTGCGCAGACCTTCATGGTCGCACCGCCCGACATCGGCGCAGGGCTTCCCGAGGCCGCAGCAGCGCTGACGGCGAAGCAATGGGCGGTCGGGCTCATCGACCGGCTCGAGGTCCCCGTGGGAATCATCTCGGGTCTCATCGGCGGCCATTTCTACAATCGCTTCGCAACGATCGCGCTCCCCGAATATCTCGCTTTCTTCGGCGGCCGCCGCTTCGTGCCGATCGCGAGCGGGGTCGCCGGGCTGCTGCTCGCGGCGCTGGTCGGCTATAGCTATGCGCATATCAGCGGCGCGATCGATACGGCGAGCCGTGCAGTCGTGGCCTCGGGCGAGATCGGCCTGTTCGTCTATGGCACGCTCAACCGGCTGCTGATCGTCACCGGGCTGCACCATATCATCAACAATGCCGCCTGGTTCGTCGTCGGTGATTTCGAGGGCGCGACGGGCGATCTGCGCCGCTTTTTTGCGGGCGACCCCAACGCAGGGGCATTCATGAGCGGGTTCTTCCCCGTGATGATGTTCGGCCTGCCCGCCGCATGTCTCGCCATGTATCACGAAGCACGGCCCGAGCGGCGCAAGGCTGTCGGCGGGATGCTCTTCAGCCTTGCCTTCACCAGCTTCCTGACCGGGGTGACCGAACCGATCGAGTTCACCTTCATGTTCGTCGCGCCCCTGCTCTATGCGATCCACGCGCTGCTCACCGGCGCCTCGATGGCGCTCATGAACGCGCTCGACATCAAGCTCGGCTTCGGCTTTTCGGCGGGGCTGTTCGACTATGTTCTGAACTTCCGCCTCGCGACGCGGCCGTGGCTGCTGCTGCCCATCGGCGCGGCCTATGCCCTGCTCTATTACGGCCTGTTCCGCTTCTTCATCCGCCGCTTCGACCTCGCGACCCCCGGACGCGAAACGGGTGTGGTCGCCGAAACCGCAAAGGCATCGGCAGGCGGGGCGCGCGCAGAAGCCTTTGTCGCGGCGCTCGGCGGTGCGGCCAACCTCGTCAGCGTCGATGCCTGCACCACGCGCCTCCGCCTGATCGTCGCCGACAGCCAGGCGATCGACGACGGCGCGCTCACCGCGCTCGGCGCGCGTGGTATCGTCCGCCCGTCCGAAAGGGCCGTGCAGGTCGTGCTCGGACCGATCGCCGATCTGGTCGCCGAGGAAATCCGCGGCGCGCTGGCGTGGAGCGGCGCTGCCGCGGCCGCGACGCTCACCCCGGTCGTGGCGGGCGGCACCGATGCCTCGGGGCTCCCCGCGGAAATCGTCGACGCGCTCGGCGGCGATGCCAATGTCCGTACTGTGCGCGCACTTCATGGCCGTTTCAGGGTCGAACTCGCCGACGCTGGACGGGTCGACGAGAGCGCGCTCGCCCGAATCACGCACGGTATCGTCACCCCGCAACCCGGCATCTGCCACATCCTGCTATGACATAGAGCGGCCGCCTTCCCGCCCCATGGTCAGTCCCAGTCGAGCGCGCCCTTCTTCCATTCGTAGATGAAGCCGATCGTCAGGATGCCGAGGAAGACCATCATCGCGCCCCACGCCTCCCAGCCGAGATCGTCGACGACCACCGCCCAGGGAAAGAGGAAGGCGGCCTCGAGGTCGAAGATGATGAACAGGATCGCGACGAGATAGAAGCGGACGTCGAACGGCTTGCGCGGTGCCTCGAATGCGGGGAAGCCGCATTCATATTCGGAAAGTTTCTCGCTGTCGGGCGCATGGGCGCCGGTGAAGCGCGACACCGCCATCGGCAGGAAGACGAACAGCAGCGACAGCGCCAGCGCAACCCCGAGGAAGATCAGGATCGGAAGATATTCGATCAGCAGCGCGGATGACGACGCCGGATTGGCGCCGGACACGGATTGGGACAGCACGGCGGCCTCCTTCGAAGTCGCCGGGCCGTCCCGGACCTGATGCCGACGCCTTTGCGGAAAGGCGCCGGGGAGGACGTGGCCTCGCTGATTAGAGCGTGGGCCGGCTCAGACGGGCGAGGACAGCTTCATCAGCAACAGGCCGCTGACGATCAGGACCGCCGCGCCGATGCGCATCGCATTCGCCTGTTCGCCAAGGACGAAGATGCCGACGAGGAACGCGCCGACCGCGCCGATCCCGGTCCAGATCGTGTAAGCGGTGCCGAGCGGCAACGATTTCATCGACAGCGACAGTAAGGCGAAGCTCACGATCATCGCGACAATCGTGATCGCGGTCGCGCCGGGACGCGTGAAGCCCTCGGACTGCTTCATCGAATAAGCCCACACGATTTCGAACAGTCCGGCGATCGTCAAATATACCCAGGCCATGGCAGCCTCCTTCAAGGACTGCCGGGCCGTCCCGGACTTGGAACCCGCGGCACTGCGCGGGGAGGACGTGGCCTCGTCATGGTGGCCTGGCAGGGGCAGTAGGACTCGAACCTACGACCCTCGGTTTTGGAGACCGATGCTCTACCAACTGAGCTATACCCCTAGGCCGGAGTGGGCCACTAGCCGGATTGCGGGGACGGGGCAAGAGGGATGACGGGTTGCACCCTGCAATCGGACTGATATGCGCAATTTCGCATGAGCGACGCGCCACTCCCTGCCCCCTCCGCGCCCCCGTCGACGGCGGCCCCGCAGAATTATCTGGGCGGGATCGGGCTTCGCCTGCTGGCGATGATCAGCCTGTCGCTGATGTTCGTGCTGGTCAAATATATCGACGCCGCGGGCATCCATGTCATCGAAAGCCTTTTCTGGCGGCAGGCGCTCGTCCTGCCCTTCCTCCTCGTCTGGGTGATGGCGACGGGCGGCCTCGCGTCGCTGAAGACAAACCGGATCGGCGCGCACGGCCGGAGGATGCTGATGGGCCTCGCCGGTATGGCGTGCAATTTCGGCGCGATGATCCTGTTGCCGATGGCCGAGGCGACGACGATCAGCCTGTCGGTGCCGATCTTCGCGGTTATCTTTGCCGCGCTGCTGCTCGGCGAAGCGACCGGATGGCAACGCTGGAGCGCGGTGATTCTCGGCTTCGTCGGCGTGCTCGTCGTGCTCAACCCCATGGCGAGCTTCGCGGGCGGATTCGGCGGCGAACATGGCCTTGGCACGCTGGTGGCGCTGGGCGGCGCGATCATGACCGCGCTGATTACAATTGCGGTGCGCGACCTCGGCCGCACCGAGAATGCCGCGACGATCGTCTTCTGGTTCAGCCTGCTGTCGATGATCCCGCTCGGGATCGCCCTGCCCTTTGTCATCACGCCGCATGACGGTCGTGAATGGCTGCTGCTCGCCGGACTCGGCTTCCTCGGCGCGATCGTCCAGATGTCGCTGACCGGCGCGCTGCGTCTCGCGCCCGTGTCGGTCGTCATCCCGATGGACTATTCGAGCCTGCTGTGGGCGATTGCCGCGGGCTGGTGGTTCTTTGGAACCCTCCCCGCCGACACGACATGGGTCGGTGCGCCGCTGATCGTCGCGTCGGGGCTGTTCATCGCCTGGCGCGAGCATCGCCGCCATATCGACCGGCCGAAGGAGGTTGCCGCATGACGCAAAAGGACTCTCGCCCGATACTTTATCATTGCCCCGACGCGCGGTCGCTGCGTTGTCTGTGGGCGGTCGAGGAAGCCGGGATCGACGTCGACCTGCGTCTGCTCAAATTCCCGCCGCGCGCGTTCGAGCCCGACTATCGCGCGATCAATCCGCTGATGACCATTCCCGGTTGGGTCGAGGACGGGCGGCTGATGACCGAGTCCGCCGCGATCTGCGAACGCATCGCCGAAGGCACCCCGCTTGAGGTCCGCCGCGACGAGGCCGATTATTGGGATGCCCGCAACTGGCTGCACCGCAGCGATGCGACACTGACCTTCCCGCTCGCGATCATGATCCGCTACACGCGCGTCGAAATACCCGAACGGCGGCTCGCGCAGGCGGTCGACGATTACAAGGCCTTCTTTGGCGGGCGAGCGAAGAGCATCGAGGCCGCACTCGCCGATGGGCGCGAATGGCTCGTCGCCGGCCGGTTCACGATCGCCGATATCGCGATCGGCTATGCCGCCTTCCTCGCGACGACGCTCGGCGCCGACGATATGCTGGGCGACGCGACCAAGGTGTGGCTCGCGCGATGCATGGCTCGCGACGGCTTTATACGGGCGCGCGAGCGCCAGAAGCGCTGAATCGCCCCATATTGTCGGCACGCCGTGCAAGAGGCTCGACGACCCGCGCAACTTTCGCCCCGATCAAGAGTCGCTCTGCCTGAAGGGGCCAGTGGACATGCGCTGCCCTGCCGATCCAACAGAAGGAGTAGCGTATGGGTTCCGTTTTCAAGACTTCCGGGGCAATGCTGGCGTTGGCCATGCTGGCCGGACCCGCGGCGCTGGCCGCTCAGCAGCAGGACTCGACCGAAGCCGAGCCGATGGCGACTGTTACCGCCACACTGCCCTCACCCGACCAGATGACCAAGGGTCCCAAGGTCGAAGGCATTATCTCGGCGCGCAGCGATGGCCGGATGCAGGTGACGACTGCCGACGGCAACAATACGGCGATCGCAATCGCCGATTACACGAAGATCAAGAGCAGCGGCGGCTTCCTGGGCCTCGACCGCGACAAGCTCGCCGCTAACTCGCTGCTCAACGGCCTGCCGGTCGCCGTCGAGACGTTGCAGTGGGAGGGGGGGTTGGTTGCGAACCAGGTCGTCCTGAAGAACAAGGACCTCCGGACCGCGAACATGATCCACACCGGCACCAACCAGCGCTTTGCCGAACAGACGGCGGCAACCGAAGCGCTGCGCAGCCGCGTGGGTGACATCGATCAGTATAATGTCAAAGCGACGACGAACGTGAACTTCGACACCGGCAAAGCGGTGCTGACCGAGCAGGCGAAAGCCGATCTCTGCAGCGCGGCAAACCAGGCCGAGGGGATGGACAACGCCCTGTTGCTGGTCGTTGGCTACACCGATTCCACGGGAAGCCAAGAGCTCAACCAGGTGCTCAGCGAAAAGCGCGCGAGTCGCGTCGTCAATCATCTTCAGCAGGCGTGCGGCTGGAAGCCCTATCGTATGCTGACCCCCACCGGGATGGCCGAAGCCGACCCGGCGGCAGACAATACGACCGCCGAGGGCAAGGCACAGAATCGCCGCGTTGCGGTGAATATTCTGGTCAGCAAGGGCCTCGACGGCCTGTAGGATGCGCGGGGTGGGCCCGGCCCACCCCGATCATTTTCTCGCTGCCCGGCCATCGGCCGCGCACGCTGAAAAACAGAGAGGCGCGGTCTCGCGACCACGCCCCTCCCCCCATATTCCGGTAATCTGTCTTAGCGCGAAGCGAGGCGCAGCGGGCTGCCCTTTGCCGCCCACTGGATGCTTTCGCTGCCGCCCATCGCGCGGATGAAGCAGGTCTGTCCCTGCGCCTTGAGCTGGTTGCACAGGCTCGTCGCGTCAGCGCGCGTCGCGAGGCCGTTCACTGTCAGGCGATAGAAATTGCGGCCGTTCACCGTCGCAGCATGGCTCGACGCCGGGAAATTCGCGAGAACCCCGTTCCGCTTTTTCAGCGTGCCCCATTTTTCCTTGGCGATACCGAGGCTGTCATAGGCGCCGAGTTGCACCGCCCATCCGGTCGGCTTCTTCGCATCAAAACCCATCGCCTTCGGGATAAGCACCGTTGCGAGTTCGATCGCCTGTTGCTGCGCGGGACGGATGCGCCCCTCGCCCGCCACGCGCGGCGCGGCGCGATAAGGCGCCGCGTCGGCGAGGATCACTTCGCTTGCCGGTTTCGGCTGCGGCAGTTCGGTCACCGGCACCACACCATCGACGCCGCGCTCGGGCATCGGCAGTTCGACGCTGCGAATCGCGCTGCCCGCATCGGCCAGCACCGGGGGCGGCGGCGCATAAGCGGCGACAGGCGCCGGGTCGGCGCTTGCGAGTTCGACCGCGGGCGCCGCCGCAGCCATCTGCGTTTCACCGAAATTGCCGAGCGCGAGGCGCACCGGCATACCGGCATCCTGCTGTGCTTTCGTACCGATCAGGCTCGCAACGCGGATTTGTGCGCTCGGCTGTTCGGCCAGTTTCGACCATTCGGCCATCCGCGCTTCGAGCTTCGCGGCGGAAAGGTCCTGCGATGCCAGGATACGCGCCTGCGCCCAGCGCCCGGAGAGAGCGAAGGCGAGCGCCAGATTCTGCCGCGTGCGCGCGCTGGCACCTTCGGCCCGCGCCGCTTCGCTCAGCACATAGATGGCGCCTTCGCTGTCACCCGCCAGCGCGAGCGCGAGGCCAATGTCCGAAGCAGGCACCGTGTCGCGGTGCTGCGTGAGCAACGCGACCGCGTCGGCATTCTTGCCCTGCGCGATCTGCGCCAGCGTCAGCGAAAGGATCGTGTTGCTGTCGGTTGCACCAAGTTCGATCGCTTCGGTCAACGCGGCGGTCGCCGACGCAAACCGGCCGTCATTCAGATAGGCCTGTCCGAGGAGCGCGCGATAACCGGCATCGCGGGGGCTGCCCGCAACCGCCGCTTCGGCGAGGCCGACGGCCTTGCTGGCCTTGCCTG
Organism: Pseudomonadota bacterium; assembly: GCA_020160755.1. GTDB lineage: Bacteria > Pseudomonadota > Alphaproteobacteria > Sphingomonadales > Sphingomonadaceae > Sphingopyxis. Next base: position 152,165 of record JAIUPN010000009.1, on the reverse strand, counting down.
CTTCAAGCGCCACGCGGGCCTGGTCGGCCGACTTGGCGGCGACGGCGGGCTTTCCGGCGGCGCGCGACGGTGCGTCGGCCATCTTGCCCATACCGCTGCATCCCGTGGCTACGCTCAGGACGAAGCCCGAAACGGCCAGGTTCATCAGCATCTTGCGGTTCATGACGGATCCCCCTCTTTTTCTTTAACGCCGCACCTGACGCGGCGGACGCGCGGCCGGCAGACGGCTTGCCATCGCATCGATTTCGGGCAGCGATGACAGATATTCGTCGAGCAAATCGGTCAGGATCACCTGCGACGACCGGTTGGTCACCGCGCTCGCAAGGCGCAGGCGCAGGTGGCGTTCGGCATCGAGGCGCAGCGTGAAGGCCGCCTTTTCGCGGGCACGCAGCGCGCGCGGCGCCTTTTCCTTCTTCGGCTTCGGCTCGGGACGCGCTTCGACCTTGCGCGCTACCGCAGCGACGCGTTCGATGAGCGATTCCTGCTGGCGAACGATTTCGGGGACTTCGGGGGCTTCGGCCTCGAACTGATCGGCGCCGTAACCCTCCGCCAAACCGTTAAATTCACCCGAAAGCTCTGCCGGGAATTCGTGGCCGACGCCATCGTCGACCGCATGTTCGGCTTCGACATTATGCGCCAGCACCGAGCCGGTCAGAAGCGGTTTCAGGTCGAGCATCCGTGCAGGTTCGGCCGACTGGTCGGGATCGACGTCATAGCCCATGTCGTTCCAGCCGAGGTCGTCATAACCGCCGCTGTTGAGGGGTGCGGGGCCGCTGCCGAGCGGCTGGCGCCGCATGGCGGGACGCGCGCCGCCCTTGCGGGCAAGGAGGCCTGCGCTCAGCGATGCGAGAGGTTTTGGTTCGCCCATTGTTCCCGCTCCCGTCACTGACCAGCGATGCGGCGGCCGAAGCCACCACCCATCGGGCGGACCGCGCCATAATTGCCCTGCGTCGGGATCGGTGCGGCGAATACGGTGCGACGGAAATTCTTTTCGAGGCGATCGTTCATATAAGTCCACAGCTGGCGGATTTCGTCGGCCGAGCGCCCGTTCGGATCGACTTCCATCACCGTGCGGCCGTCGATCATCGATGCGGCATAATCGGTGCGGTGGTGCAGCGTGACCGGCGCGACCGTGCCATGCTGCGACAGCGCGACCGCGGCCTCGCTGGTGATTTTCGCTTTCGGGGTCGCGGCGTTGACGACGAACACCAGCGGCTTGCCCGCGCGTTCGCAAAGGTCGACGGTGGCACCGACGGCGCGCAGGTCGTGCGGGCTGGGGCGCGTCGGGACGACGATCAGTTCGGCGACCGAAATCACGCTCTGGATCGCCATGGTGATCGCCGGCGGCGTATCGATGACCGCGAGTTTGAAGCCCTGCTGACGCAGGATTTCGAGGTCGGAAGCAAGCCGTGCAACCGTGGTCTGGGCAAAGGCCGGAAGGTCGGTTTCGCGCTCGTTCCACCAATCGGCGAGCGAGCCCTGCGGATCGATGTCGATCAGAACAACGGGACCTGCGCCGGCGAGTTGCGCCTGCACCGCGAGGTGCCCCGACAGCGTGGTCTTGCCCGACCCGCCTTTCTGTGAAGCCAATGCCAATACGCGCACTGCGTTACCCCCTCGGAAAATCCAGAATTCGGCGAAGGGATGCCATGCGGGGCGCTAAAATTGAGTTAACGATGATAAAAAGAGGGTGAACGACTTCCTCGCGCTTATGGTAAACAGCGACCTAATACGGATTTGTCCCAAAACGGATCAGGTTCGGCGCACGCGCTTTTGTCGCTAACGCGGTGTTAGCCAATTGGCGCTATGAAGCATCCGGGGACTGCAGCCGTGATCGGCGGCGCAAGTCATTGGAGAATAAGATGCGTTCATTCCGCACCGCCGCCCTGCTGGCCTCGCCGTTGATGGCGATGCTTGCCGCGCCCGCCATCGCCGACGTCAAAGACGGCGTCGATGCCTGGCAGGCAGGCAATTATCAGGCAGCGGTCGCCGAATGGCGTCCGCTCGCGCTCGCCGGCGACGCCGACGCGCAGTTCAACCTCGGTCAGGCGTACAAGCTGGGCCGCGGCGTGCCCGCCGACATGGCGCAGGCCGAAGCATGGTATCGCCGCGCCGCGAAACAGGGGCATTTGCAGGCGGAGGACAACCTCGGCCTCGTCCTCTTCACCGCGAACCGCCGCGAGGAAGCGATGCCCTTCATCCTCGCTTCGGCGTCGCGCGGCGAACCGCGCGCGCAATATGTCCTCGGCACCGCGCACTTTAACGGCGACCTTGCGGCGAAGGACTGGGCCCGCGCTTATGCACTGACCAAGCGCGCGAGCGACGCGGGGCTCGGCATCGCCTCGGCGCGCCTCGCCCAGCTCGACAATCTGATCCCGCTCGACCAACGCCAGCGCGGCCTTGCGATGCTGCCCGAAATCGAAATGGGCGAACAGCGCGCGCGCCTTGCCGCGGTGAACGCCGCCGCGCCGCCCGCCGCCAAACCCGCACCGGCCTCGCCGGTGAAGGTCGCGAGCCTGCCCGCCTCGGCGCCCGGCACCAGCTACACGCCGCCGCCGGTGATCGACACGCGGCCCGCCGCGAAACCCGCGCCCGAACCGGTCCGCAGCGTCGCGGTATCGTCGTCGCCCGCTGCGAGCGCCGCAGCCGCGGCCGCCGCCCAAGCAACCGCCGACGCCGTCGCCGCGACCGGCCAGCCGGGCACGACCTATGCTGCCCCGCCCGAAAGCGGCAAGCTGCCGCCGAAACCCGAACCGGCGAAGCCTGCGCCAAAGCCCGCCGCGCCCAAGCCCGTGCCAGCCAAGGCCGCACCCGTCGTTACCGCCGCAGCCACCCCGGCTCCGGTCCGGGTCCACAATGGCACAGCCAGCGCCTGGCGCGCGCAGCTTGGTGCCTTCGGCGTCGAGGCGAACGCCCGCAACCTCTGGGCATCGCTCGAAAAGAAGAACCCTGCCTTTGCCGGCCGCCAGCCCTATCTGGTCAAGAACGGCAAGCTCACCCGCTTGCTCGCCGGCGGCTTCGCGAACAAGGGCGAGGCTGACAGCTTCTGCGCCGCGACGCGCAAGAGCGGCCAGGCGTGTCTGGTCGTGGCAGAATAAGGGGCCGCCTCGGCGCGGCCCATCGGCGGACGATCCAGCCAACCCCGCCCTGGCTTCAGAAAATCTCCACGCCACCCGGCTCTTCGATCATCGCGGGCGCGGTGCGGCGCCCCATCGCGAACCGAACCGTTTCGACACAGCCCGTCGCACCCTGCGGCGACGGCGCGGCGCTGGCGTTCTGCACGATCGTCTGTGCGACGTGGCCGAAGTCGGCGGCGGGCTGCGCCGCGACGATCTTCACATTGCCGACACCGCCCCATGGCGCGATGTCATAAGTGACGATCGCCCACCCCTCGATCGAACGCCGCCGCCAGGGTTCGGGAAATTGCGTCGCCAGCGGCCGGTTCCAGCGCGTCTTTGCGGGGCAATTGCTGCCCGCAGGACGTGCGTCCTCCTCGGCGGGGGCTGGCGGCGGCGCCAGTATTTCGGGCGCTTTCCAGTAAGGATAGCGGCAGCCCGTTCGCGCCCCGCCCGTGAAACGAGAATCCCCGACCGCCTTGCGGGCCGCAGCGTCGAGCGCCTTGTTACCGGTGCCGAACAGCGTCTTCATCGCCATCGGCGCGCCCTTGCCGTCGGTGTCATAGGCAACGAGCGACCAGTCCCTCACCCCGGGCGTACCCGGCAGCTTGTCGAAATCCGGGAAGGCGCGCAGCAGCGGTTGCGGAAAGGGCGCGGCCGTACAATCGCCCGCGGCCTTGATCCGGTCCCACCCTTCCTTCGGCAGCCGTCCCGACGTCGGGGTGATCGAATAGGACACGAGATCCTCGACCGGCGCGTCGCCGAGCGACATCGCCTGCGCGACATAGGTGATGCGGCAATTCTTGCGCGCGCCGGCCGCGAAACGGCTCGCGGCGAGCGCTGGCGCGGCGTCGCCGGAGAAACCCGTGGATGCCCCGTTATCGCGTGCGATCGACAGCGGCCGTCCCGCAGCATCGATCTCAAACGTATAGGAAATCGACGGCGCCTTGGCCGGCACGCCAAAGCTCAACTCGCCCAGCGGGCGGCGCAGCATGACATGGCCGACCTGCGCCCCGCCGCACTGCGCTTCGCCCGGCATCCAGCCAAGCAGCGCGCGGACGGGCTGTCCATCGGGACCAAATCGCGGCGGCGGCATCGAAACATCCATGCCCATCGCCAAAAGGCCAAGGAAAACGCCCGTTTTCAGCATGTACAAGCCCCCGTCGCCGCGCTTGAAACCGGGGCGATCCTAGCGCGATTACGGGAGCTTACAAGATTGAAAAGGCGCCGATAATGATTGCTACTTCACGCCAGCCTTCTCGTCGGCCAGCCGCTTTGCGAGCAATTTGCGCGACCGGTCGGCATAGGCGCGGCAGGCGCCGGGTGCGTCGTTATAGCGGCCGGCACCCGCATTGTCGGGATGCGCAGAAATCAGCACGTCGCAAGGCATGGCATCCATCTTGCGATAACTCGCCTCGAACCCCTCGACGATCGGCGCGCTCGCCGGCGCGGTGTAGCGATAATCGTCCGCCGACACCGGATTGAGGCTCGACGCGAAAACGATCGCCTTGCATGTCTTTCCTTCGCACGCCTGCCAGCGCCAGCTCATGCTGCCCATCGTATGCCCCGGGGTCGCGACCGCGGCGATCGCGATCTTGCCCAGCTTCAGCACCTCGCCATCCTTCATCACACGCAGCCGCGTCACCGCGGGCCAGCTTCCGCCGTAGCCGAGCTGTGGATCGTCCTTCGCCAACGCACCCGCGCGCAATCCCTCGGCGCCGCGCGCGCTGGCGACGACCGTCGCGCCGGTATCGCGCGCCAATGCGGCAAGCCCGCCACCATGGTCATAATGCGGCTCGGTGCTCAGAATAAATTTGATGTCTTTGGGGTCGAAGCCGAGCTTGCGGACATTGGCAAGAATCGCAGGTGCCGCCTGCGGCAACGCGCCGTCGACGAGTATCAGCCCGGCACCCGTGTCGATCAGCGCGACGCTCAGCCCGCCGAACCCGACGAGATAGCTCGTCCCGAAAATCTTCTCCGGCGGTAGCGGCGCAAGCCACTCTTTCGCGCGTTCGACCGCCATCGGCCGCGTCAGTGGATCGTCCGTCGGAACCGGGGCCCCGCTCACCGCGGCGAGCCATGCAAACAGGCTGATTGCTTCGATCATATTTGTCTCCCTTCGCCGCCGGAATGCCAAGCCATGTGCGCTGCGACAAAGGATCATTTCTCGACAAAGCCATGAGAATTATTGATGGTAAGCCATGGACCGTGCCCAGCTCCCGTTAAACGCTCTTCGCGCCTTCGAGGCCGCGGCGCGCCATCTCAACTTCACGCGTGCCGCAATCGAACTGTGCGTCAGTCAGGGCGCGGTCAGTCATCAGGTCGCACAGCTCGAACGCCGGCTCGGAACGCGCCTGTTCCACCGCCTGCCGCGCGGGCTGGCGCTCACCGACGAAGGGCATGCCCTCGTCCCCGTGGTCGCCGACGCCTTCGACCGCGTCGCCGCGACGCTCGACCAATATGCCGATGGCCGCTTTCGCGAGGCGCTCAAGGTCGGCGTGGTCGGCACCTTCGCGACCGGCTGGTTGCTCCCCCGCCTCGACAAATTTGCGCGCGCGCATCCGACGATCGACTTGCGTATCTCGACGAACAACAACCGGGTCGATCTTGCCGGTGAGGCGCTCGATTATGCGATCCGTTTCGGTGACGGCGCCTGGCACGGGACCCATGCCGAGCCGTTGCTCGCCGCACCGATGGCGCCGGTTTGCGCCCCCGCGATCGCGGCGCGGCTCAAAACGCCCGCCGATCTGGTCCACGAGCGCCTTCTCCGTTCATATCGCGCCGACGAATGGGCGCTGTGGTTCGGCGCTGCGGGAGTCAGCACGCCGGTGTTGCGCGGTCCGGTATTCGACAGTTCGGCGCTGATGGCTTCGGCCGCGGCCGCCGGCCTCGGCGTCGCGCTTGCCCCGCCGTCGATGTTCGTGCGCGAACTCGCAGCCGAAACGCTCGTCCAGCCCTTTGCGATCGCGATCGACGCGGGCCGCTACTGGCTCACCCGCCTGATGTCGCGCGGCGAAAGCGACGCGATGCAGCGGTTCCGCGAATGGCTCATTGACGAAATTGCGAGCTCCATCCCGCCGGCCTGAAACCGGGGCCGCCACGGCTTCCGCGCAACAAAAAAGGGCTCCACCATGTGATGGAGCCCCCCCATGTTCCTCGCGCATGGCAACGCCAACGAGGAAAACGCATCGGCCTTTCAGGGGTGTAGGTCGCGCGAAAGGCCGAATGTGGGGGAAATTTATGCCGCGCGAGGTGCGCTGGCTTTCACATTCTCACGGTTCGCAACCGGCCGAAGCCCGCCCTCAATTCACCATCCGCTCATAGCCTTCCCAATAGGGGGCGCGCAGATCCTTGCGCAGGATCTTGCCGCTGGCGTTGCGCGGCAGCGCGTCGATCAGGTCGATACTGCGCGGGCATTTGAAGGGAGCGATACGCTCGCGCGCCCAGGCGATGATATCGGATTCCTCGACCGTCGTGCCGGGCTTGGCGACCACGACCGCCTTCACCGTCTCGCCCCATTTGGCGTCCGGAACACCGATCACCGCGACCTCCTGCACCGCAGGATGGCCGAAGATAGCGCTTTCGACCTCGGCCGGATAAACATTTTCGCCGCCGGTGATGATCATATCCTTCATCCGGTCGTGGATGAACAGATAGCCGTCGGCGTCGAGGAAGCCGGCGTCGCCGGTGCGGATCCAGCCGTCGTCGGTCATCGTGCTTGCCGTCGCGTCGGGCAGGTTCCAGTAACCGAGCATATTGTTCGACGAGCGCGTAACGACCTCGCCGACCTCGCCCGTCGGAACCGCTTCGCCGTCGGGTCCGAGAATGACGATTTCGACCCCGGGGAGCGCCTTGCCCGCAGAACGCATCCGCGCATTGCCTGCAGGATCATGATCCTCGGGCGGCAGCATCGAGATGGTGCCCGTCGTTTCGGTCATCCCGTAAGCCTGGATGAACTGCGCACCGAACACCTTGATACACTGACGCAGCAGTTCGAGCGGGATCGGCGCGGCACCGTAGAGGATATATTTGAGGCGGCTGTAGTCGACGCTGGTGCAGCGCGGGTGCATCAACAGCATCTGGAGCGCCGCCGGGACCATGAAGAAGCGCGTCACGCCGTGCTGTTCGACCGCGTCGAACACGCCGTCGGGATTGAATTCGGCGAGCACGACGCCGGGCAGCCCCGCTGCGAGCGCCATGATTCCGAGTCCGGTGCCGCCGATATGCGCGCACGGCATTGCGACGAGTACGGCCTCGTCATCCTCCCATTTGGTATAAGGCAGATCCAGCGTGTTCGAATGCTTCCGGAGCGCGAACAGATTCTGGTTCGACAGCACCGCGCCCTTGGGATTGCCGGTGGTGCCCGACGTATAAAGCTGGAGCACCGCGTCATTCGCCTCCGAGGGTTCAAAGGACACGCGGTCGGCGCCGTCGATCATCGCCCACGCGTCGGCCGCGCCGATGATCGCCGGATCATTGTCGAGCTTGCCCGCGAGTTGCCCGGCCAGCCCGTCGAACCCCGGCCCGGCAAAGACGATCTTCGCCTGCGTGTCGTTGACGATGAACGCCCATTCGGTCGGCGACAGGCGCCACCCGATGGGCGCCATGACGATGCCGGCGCGCGCCGCGCCATAGAAGAGGGTGAAATAGAGGTCGCTGTTCTTGCCGATCCACGCGATCCGGTCGCCCTTCTTCAGCCCTGCCGCGATCAGCGCCGATGCCGCGCGCGCGGTCCGATCATCAAGTTCGGCGTAGCTGTAGACGCGCCCCTCTTCGCGCAACCCGACACGGTCGGGGCGCTCGCCCGCCCAATGGGTCAGGAATTCGTCGAACGTAAACAGCTCCGAAACGTCGCGGCCCATCGGCTCTCTCTCCTCGAATCGCGTCTTTTGCGCGCAATTGGAGGAAAGCTAGCGACTGTACCCGCGAGGTAAAGCGCCGATCGACGATCCTGTCAGGTGCATCAGGTGCGGCGGAAGAGCAGCATCAGATTGTTGGCAGGCATCGCGCGGCGTTCGGCAAAGGTGAAACCGGCGTCCGTTGCAGCGTCCTTGACGGCATCGGTATCGCGCAGGCCCCACCCCGGACTCCGCGCGCGCAGGCTGGTATCGAAGGCAAGATTGCTTGGCGCCGTAGGTACATCGGGCTCGATATAGGGGCCGTAGAGGATCAGCGGCGCCCCCAGGGCGAGCAGCCGTGCCGCGCCCGCAAACAGGCCCAGCGTTGCCTCCCACGGGCTGATGTGGACCATGTTTACGCAGAGGACCGCATCGGCACGGTCGACCGGCCATTCGGGGGCCGAGGCATCGAGCGCCAGCGGCGGCGCGACGTTCGCAAGCCCGGCTTCGGCGCGGTACGCCGCGATCGAGGTCAGGCCGGCGGGATCGGGGTCGCTCGGTTGCCAGTCGAGCGCTGGAAAAACGGACGCGAAGTGGACGACATGTTCGCCCGATCCGCTCGCAACCTCCAGCACGGTGCCGGGCGCGGGTAACCAGCCGGCAAGCACTGCGGCGATCGCGTCCCGATTGCGTTGTGTCGCCGGCGCATGGCGCTTGGCGGCGGGATCGCCGTCGCCGGGCATCCACGGCTGCGGCGTCACTTGCCCCTTGCCTGCGCCCGCGCGCGGCGTTCGCGCGCGATCAGCCATGCGAAGAGGCCGACGGGGCCGACCATCAGGGTCAGGAACAGGAAGGGAAACTGGACGACGCGGCTGAAGCCCTTCTGGTCGGCATCGCGCGCGATCCACATGCCGGTAAACAGGTCGAACGCCAGATAATGGACCCAGCCGAGCGTCGCACCGCCGGGACTGTCGAACAGCTTCATCACGCCCTTCAGCGTCGTGAAGTCGGCACCGCTCGCGCCGCCGGGGTCGATGCCGCCGGTCAGGAAACCGAGGATCAGGATCGTATAGGCGAGGCAGAGCAGGAAGACCCCAGCGTAGAGGATCGCGGCGAGGGTTTTCGGGCCGCGCGGCAGGAAGGCGAGCGCGATCCAGCCCGCGATGGCCCAGTAATTGGCCAACAGAAAAATATTGTCCCAGCTCATCGCGCGCTCCCCCGCCCCGTCAGATCAGTCCGCCGAGCCCGAAAAGCACGACGCCGGCGAGCAAGGCAATGGCGCCGGTGACGGTGATCAGCAAGGCCATTCGCGCCGCCGACGCACGCCGCGAGACAAAGAAAGCAGTGGCAAGGCCAAGCCCGATCGCGAACAGCGGCGCGTAAAGAAAGACCCAGTCATAGCTGAACTCGCGGCGGACCTCGATCATCTCCCATTGCTCGACAACGAGCCCATAAGCGGTGATCGCGATCAGCCAGCCGAGAATCGCGACGATCGCGAACAGCGCACCGGCCGCAACGCACCCGGCGCCAGCGCGCGTTTCGGGACGTTCGGGGCCGGGCGCGGGCTCGGTCATCAGCCCTCCCAGGCGAGGACGGGCTTGCGCGCCGCGAGCGTTTCGTCGAGGCGCGCGCGCGGCGCGAAGTGCGGCGCGGTCTTGAGGGCGGGATCGCCATTCTTCGCGCGCATCGCGATGCTCCGCAATGCGCCAATGAACTGATCGAGCACCGCCTTACTCTCGGTCTCGGTCGGCTCGACGAGCATCGCGCCGTGAACGACGAGCGGGAAATAGACCGTCATCGGGTGATACCCCTCGTCGATCAGCCCCTTGGCGATATCGAGCGTCGAGAAGCCTTCGGCGAGGCCTTTGTCGCTGAACAGCGCCTCGTGCATGCACGGGCCCGAAGCGGCGAAGGGCGCATCGAGCACATCGGTCAGACTGCGCAGCACATAGTTGGCGTTGAGCACAGCATCCTCGGCGACCTGCTTCAGCCCGTCGGCGCCGTGGCTGAGGATATAGGTCAGCGCGCGCGTGAACATGCCCATCTGACCGTGGAAAGCGGTCATGCGGCCGAAGGTCTGCGGATGATCCTCGCCCGCATTTTCTTCCTCGATCAGGCGAAAGCTGTCGCCCTGCTTCGTCACGAAGGGCAAGGGCGCGAAGGGTGTAAGCGCCGCCGACAGCACCACCGGACCCGAGCCGGGGCCGCCGCCGCCGTGCGGGGTCGAGAAGGTCTTGTGCAGGTTGATGTGCATCGCGTCGACGCCGAGGTCGCCGGGGCGCACGCGGCCGACGATCGCGTTGAAATTCGCGCCGTCGCAATAGACGTAACCGCCCGCGGCGTGCACCGCGTCCGAAATCGCCTTCATGTCGCGCTCGAACAGGCCGCAGGTATTGGGGTTGGTGATCATCACCCCCGCGACGTCGGGGCCGAGGCGCGCCTTCAGCGCTTCAAGGTTGACGCGGCCTTCCTCGGTCGCGGGAATATCCTCGACAGTGAAGCCCGCGAAGGCCGCGGTCGCGGGGTTGGTGCCGTGTGCACTTTCGGGGACGAGGATCACGCGGCGGTCCTCGCCGCGCGCTTCGAGCGCCGCCTTGATGCACAGGATGCCGCAGAGTTCGCCATGCGCACCCGCCTTCGGCGACATCGCGACGCTGTCCATGCCGGTGAGCGTGATCAGCCATTCGGCGAGTTCGTGGATCACCGCATAGGCGCCCTGCACCGTTTCCTGCGGCTGGAGCGGGTGGACGTCGGCAAAGCCCGGCATCCGCGCTACCTTTTCGTTGAGGCGCGGGTTGTGCTTCATCGTGCAGCTGCCGAGCGGAAAAAGGCCGAGGTCGATCGCGTAATTCTGGCGGCTGAGGCGGGTATAGTGACGCACCGTCTCGGATTCGCTGAGCCCCGGCAGGCCGATCGGCGCAGTGCGCGCGAGCGAGCCAAGGTCGGCGGCGGGCGCCGCTTCGTCAAAATCGACGCCGGTCGTCTCGCTGCCGCCAATCTCGAAGATCAGCGGCTCTTCGAGCATCAGCGCGCGGTTGCCGGTAAAGGTCACATTGTCGTCGGCGCCGCCGGCGACATTCATTTCGGGGCGCCAGCCGGCGCGGTTGAGCGCGGTCATGCCAGCACCTCCTTCAGGGCAGCAGCGAAGGCGGCAATATCCGCCTCGGTCACGGTTTCGGTCACGGCGACGACAAGGCCGTTTTCGAGGCCCGTGTTGTCGGGGTAGAGGCGGCCGAGCGAGACGCCGCCGAGGATGTCCTTCTCCGCAAGCTTGTGGATCACCGGCCGCGCGGTGGTCGGGAGCAGCAGCGTGAATTCGTTGAAGAAGCTGTTGTTCAGCACCGAAACACCGGGCACCTTCGCCAGTTCTGCCGCCGCCGCCTTTGCGCGGCTGTGGTTGATCGCTGCGAGCTGGCGCAAGCCTGCTTCGCCCAGCAAGGTCATGTGGATGCTGAAAGCTAGCGCACAAAGGCCTGAATTGGTGCAGATATTACTCGTGGCTTTCTCGCGGCGGATATGCTGTTCGCGGGTCGACAGCGTCAGCACGAAACCGCGCTTGCCATTCGCATCGACCGTTTCGCCGCACAGGCGACCCGGCATCTGGCGGACATATTTGGTCTTGCACGCGAAGAGGCCAACATAAGGACCACCGAACTGGAGTCCGACGCCGAGCGACTGCCCCTCGCCCACCACGATATCGGCGCCCATCTCGCCGGGCGACTTGATCAGGCCCAGGGCGACGGGTTCGGTCACGACCGCGATCAGCAACGCGCCCGCGGCCTGACACGCCTCGGCAAGCTTCGTCATATCGTCGATGCGTCCGAGGATGTCGGGATATTGCACGACGACGCAGCTCGTTTCCTTGTCGATGCTGTCCGCGAGCGCCGCCCAGTCGGTGCCGGCGTCGAGGCTGGGGTCGCCGTCGACCAGGATGTCGCCGGTATATTTCGCCATCGTCCGCGCGACGCTGCGATAATGCGGGTGGAGGCCGGTCGAGAGCAGCGCCTTCGCACGTTTGGTGATGCGCCGCGCCATGACGATCGCTTCCCAGCACGCGGTCGATCCGTCGTACATCGACGCATTGGCAACGTCGGTGCCGAGCAGGCGCGCGACCTGGCTCTGGAATTCGAACAGCATCTGGAGCGTGCCCTGCGCGATTTCGGGCTGGTACGGGGTGTAGGCGGTCAGGAACTCGCCGCGCTGGATCAGATGATCGACGCTCGCCGGAACATGGTGACGATAGGCACCCGCGCCGAGGAAGAAGGGGCCCTCGCCCGCGGCGCGGCTGCGGCGCGCGAGCGCGCCCATATGGCGCTCCACCGCGAGTTCGCTCGCATGGTTCGGCAGGCCGGCGATCGGACCATCGAGCCGCGCCTCGGCGGGAACATCGACGAACAGGTCGTCGATCGACGATGCGCCGATGGTCGCGAGCATTGCCGCGCGATCATCGGAAGTCAGAGGGAGATAACGCATGAACTACTCCGGAGAAGAAGCTGGATTTGAAGAAAAAAGCTGAGCGGTGTCGGCGAGTGTGCCCGAAAAGACCGTCGGTCCCGCGTGGGTTGTCCGGACCCAGGGGGCGAGCCATATCCGGAAGCCCGCGTCGCGGGCCCGGCGGCAAAACGCATAATCGTCCGAAAGCAGGGCCTGACTTTCGGGTTCGATGAGCGGGCAGAAAAAGGCGGGTTCGAGCTCACCGACACCGTGCGTCTGCCGCTCGGCCGGATCGGGCCGGAAAACCAGGTCGGGCAAGGCGGCGTGCACGCCTTCGAGCACATCGCGGCGGATCAGCATCATCGCCGTTCCAAGCCGCGACAGTTCGACAAGATCGGTCATCTTGAAGCTTTGGTCAGGGTACAGGAAATGCAGCGCATACTCGCCCGCATAACGCGCGAGGTCGGCGGGATTATCCTTTGCAAGCCCCAGCTCGACCGCGCGCGCGACATTCCGCCAATTGACCATCCGCCGCGGATAGGCCGCGCCAAGCACGCCCACCTCGGGATGCGCGTCCATCGCCCTCACCATCGAAAAGACGTCGTCGGGCGAGAAATCGATGTCCGCATCGACGAACAGCATGTGCGTGCAGTCGCTGGCGAGGAACATCGCGGTGAGCATGTTGCGCGCACGCGTGATCGACGGCTGATAGAGGATGAATTCGAACCGCACCGACACGCCCATCGCCTGCGCGCGCAGCGCAAGGTCGAGCGCCGCGCGGACATAGGTGCCCTGCGCGCCCTCATAGATGGGTGTCGCCACCATCAGGCGGCAATGGGTCAGCGCGGTATCGCTCATCTCATCCCTCCCCCTCCCGCCCGCGGGAGGGGCGACCGGTTACAGGGTGTCGCAGAAGACCTTGTACGCGGCAGCGTCCATCAGGCCGTCGAGCTGACTCTTGTCGCCCAGCGTCATGCGGAAGAACCAGCCTTCGCCTTCGGGATCCGAATTGACGAGCGCGGGGTCTTCCTCGAGCTGGCCATTGCCTTCGGTCACGGTGCCGTCGACCGGAGCGTAGACGTCGCTTGCCGCCTTCACCGATTCGACGACCGCGGCGTCGCCGCCCTTGCTGAGCTCGGCGCCGGTATCGGGAACCTCGACGAACACGATGTCGCCAAGCTGGCCCTGCGCGAAGTCGGTGATGCCGACCGTCGCGATATCGCCGTCGACGTCGATCCACTCATGCTCTTCGGTAAAATAACGCGGCATCAGTCAACCTCCTGTTTTACGAACATAATTATGCGGAACGAACGGCATGGCGGCGACGGTGCAAGGCACACGCTTGCCGCGCACTTCGGCGGCGACCGCGGTGCCGGGCGTCGACAGACCCGTGGGGACATAACCCATCGCGATCGGCGCGCCGACGCTCGGCGCGAAACCGCCCGACGTCACGACGCCGATCTCGTCTTCGCCGTCGAACAGCTTGGCGCCCTCACGCACCGGCAGTTTACCGTCAACGAGCAGTCCGACGCGCTTCTGCGGCGGGCCGTCTTCGAGATGGCCGAGGATGCGTGCTGCGCCCGGGAAATTCTCTTCCGCACGGCGGCGTTTGCTGATCGCAAAGCCGAGGTCGGCTTCGGCGGGATCGATCGCGGGGGTGAGGTCGTGCCCGTAGAGCGGCAGGCCGGCTTCGAGGCGCAGCGAGTCGCGCGCGCCGAGGCCGATCGGTTTCACTTCGTCCATCGCGCAGAGCGCGTCGGCGAAGGCAGTCAGCGCCTCATTGGGCAGCGAAATCTCGAACCCGTCCTCGCCGGTATAACCCGACCGGCTGAGCGCGATCGCGTGGCCAGCCCAAGTCGCGCGGGTCGCCTGCATGAAGACGAGATCCGCGGCCTCGGGTACCAGCCGAACCAGCGCATCGACCGCCTTCGGACCCTGGAGCGCGAGCAGGCCATAATCTTCGTTGTGATTGAGCGTGATGTCGTCGGGCAGGTTTTCGCGGAGGTGGCCGATATCTTCCCACTTCACCGCGCCGTTGACGACGATGCCATACTGATCGCCCTCGTTGGTGATCATCAGGTCGTCGAGGATTCCGCCGTCTTCGCCCAGCAGCAGCGAATAGCGCATCCGGCCGGGCTTGAGCGCCGAGATGTCGCCGGGAACAAGCGCTTCGAGCGCCGCGGCGACATCGTCGCCCGACAGCGCCAACTGACCCATATGGCTGACGTCGAACAGGCCGGCATTTTCGCGGACCCACAGATGTTCGGCCATGATGCCTTCATACTGGATCGGCATCCAGTAGCCGGCGAATTCGACCATCCGGCCGCCCTTCGCGCGGTGCCAGGCGTCGAGCGGCAGCGTCTCGGTCTCGATGGCCGCTTCGTCGCCCGTAAATTCCGTGTCGGTCATGCCAGTCTCCCGCGGTTGCACGGCGTATGCGCGGCCCATCGCCGCGCCTTGTCGCCATGCCCCCTCTGTCACGGGAACCTGAGAGTTTTCCTCCATCAAATGACGGAGTTACCCCTTCGGTGGTTCCAGCAGACAGCCGGAACGCTTTCCAGAGTGTCCGTTCCAGCCTGCGCGGTCCGTTTGACCTGAGAGTTTCCGGGGCGGTTGCTCCTTCGGTGGTGAGGCGCCGGTTGCCCTGCCCTCACGCTCTCCCGCGCGGCCGGTCGAATCTCTTGTGAGAGGTCCGACAGACGCTGCGAGCCTTGGCGCTGCCCCTTTGCGGAGTCAATCGGCCAGCGCGCGGATCGCGTCGTTTTCGTGGATATGCGCGCCTGAACCACCCTGCCTGGCAAGCCGGACGATCGCCGCGGCGACCGTATCGCCCGAAATCGAGCGGTAGCGGCGAAACGATCCGTGGAGCAGCGCGTCGGTCAGCGGCGCCGCGATCGTCGCCAGCCCCTCGCCCAATCGCTGCGGTCCCGGCCGGTCGCCGCGCAGCAGGCCGGGGCGGATCAGGTCGAGCCGGTCGAAGCCGAGCGCGCGCAGATCGTCTTCGGTCTCGCCCTTGGTGCGGAGGTAGAAATTGGAGCTTTTTGCAGCAGCGCCGACCGAGCTGACCGAAATCATATGCGGCGTGCTTCCCGCCCTGCCCCCGCGCGCGGCGGCAAGGACGAGATCGTGATCGACGGCGCGAAAGGCGGCCTGCGATCCCGCCTGCCGGATCGTCGTGCCAAGGCAGGAAATAAGGACGGCGGGCCTTTCGGCGGTGATGATGTCGCCCCAGCGGTCCGAAGGTGCGACCAGCGCGGTGTGATGCGGCGCCAGCCCCTCGACCGCGCGGCGCGCAAGGACGGTGACGGGTGTGGCGCCGAAATGGTCGATCACCGCGCGCCCGACGAGCCCCGTCGCGCCGATGACCAAGACGTCAGGCATGTGCCAGCGCGTCAGGCACGGCATCGCGGCCGAAGATATCGGCGTAGCGGTCGATGGCGAAGCGGTCGGTCATGCCGGCGATATAATCACCGATATGACGCACTGTCGCGCAATTTTCCTGCGGCACGCGCGCGGACCAGTCTTCGCCCATCAGGCGCGGATCATCGGCGTAGGCCGCGAACAGCCGCCCGACGACCTGATTCGCCCCTTCGGCGGCAGCGACCTGTTCGGGGTGATGGTAAAGATTGGCGTACATGAAACGCTTGAGTTCGCGTTCCTCGGCGGCGAGCCCGGCCGAAAAGCCGCCCAGCGCGCGGCCGGCGGCGCGCACGTCCTCGACACTCGCGACGCCGGATTCGGCGACATTGGCCGCGGTCGCCGCGATCACGTCGTTGACCATCACGCCGATCTGGTCGCGGACGAGTTCGCGCAGCAGCCGGTCGCGCGGTGCGCCGGGAAAACGCCCCTCGACCGCGCGGAAGTTGGCGGCGACGAAAGGCTGCTCCATCAACTGGTCGAGGTCGAGCAGCCCGGCGCGCAGCCCGTCATCGATATCGTGATTATCATAGGCAATATCGTCGGCGACCGCCGCGATCTGCGCCTCGAGACTGGCGTGGCTGGCAAGGTCGAGCGCAAAATCGCCGTCGATCTCGGCAAGCGCCCAGCCGGGGCTCGTCACCGGGCCGTTATGCTTGGCGAGCCCTTCGAGCGTTTCCCACGTGAGGTTGAGTCCGTCGAAGCGCGGGTAAGGACATTCGAGCCGTGCGAGCGTGCGCAGCGTATGGCCGTTGTGGTCGAAGCCGCCATGCCCCGCCATCGCCGCTTTCAGCGCATCCTCGCCCGCATGGCCGAAGGGCGGATGACCGATATCGTGCGCAAGACACAGCGCCTCGGTCAGATCCTCGTTGAGCCCGAGCGCGCGCGCGATGCCGCGGCCGATCTGCGCGACCTCGATACTGTGCGTCAGCCGGACGCGATAATGGTCGCCGTCGGGCGCGACGAACACCTGCGTCTTGTGGCGCAGACGGCGAAAGGCGATCGAATGAATGATGCGGTCGCGGTCGCGCTGGAAATCGTCACGCGGCCCGCGCACGACGCGGCCGACCTCTTCAAAGCGCCGACCGCGACTGGTTTCGGGCCGGCTGGCGCAGTCGGAAACGCTCACTTGACCGGATCGACGGACTGACCCGCCTCGCTGTTGAAGAGGAAGCCGTCGCCGCCGGCCTTCTTGTAATCGGCAAGCCAGTCCTGGGCCGCCTTGCGATCCTTGAACGGGCCGACGAGCAGACGCCGCGTCTTGCCCCACTCGGTCGTCGCGCCCGCTTTGCCCTTGAAGACGGCGGGGCTTTTCTTTGCGAACTTGCCGAAGTCGGTCGCGAGCGCTTTCGCATTGGCGCCGGTCGCGACCTGTACCCAGATGCGCGCCGGATTGGCCTTTTTCTCGGCAGCTTCTTCCTTCGCCTTGGCGTCGGCTTCGGCCTTGAGCTTCGCCGCTGCGGCGTCCTTCTCGCGCTTCGCGGCCTCGGCAGCCTCGGCCTTGCGCTTGTCGTCGAGGAGCTTCGCCAGCGTGTCGGCACCGATCGCATTGTCGGGCCGCGCCAGTTCCTCGGCCGGAATCTCGATCGACCCCACAATGTCGGCGAGCGATGCGAGCGGGGCCGCGGAAACGGCGGGAGGCGCAGCCGCGGCGACAGTTCCTGCCGACGGAGCGGACGGAACGGGAGCGGTCGTGTCAGGCGACGGCGCGGGGGTCGAAACGGCGGGCGACGAGCGGCCCATGTCGGCGATCGAAAAGCCCGGCCCGACCGGTCCCTTGCTTGCGTCGACCGCCGCGCCGATCGGTTCGGGTGTCGCCGAAGCCACGGCGACAGGCGCGGGAGCCGGAGCGGGCGGCTCGGGTTGCGGCGGGGTCGGCGGAGGCGCCGCCGCCGTGAGTACCGTCTGCCGGAATGGCGATTGGAGCACCGGCGGGCCTGCGGCTGCGGTAGGCGGTGGGGTCGTCCTCGCTGCGGATGGTGCGGTTGTGCTCGCGGCAGCGGCCGGCGGACGGGCCACCGGCGCCGGGTCGGGCTTGCGCGTAGCGGCGGCCGGTGCGGGCGTCGCCGAAGCGATCGTCTGCCGCTTGCCGCTCGCTGCTGGACGCTTGCCCGTCGCCGCGGGCGGAGGCGGTGGCGGCACGGCGGCGGCAACCTCCACAGGCTTGCGTTTCGGGCCGAGCTGTCCGTTCGGGAAGCGGCCAAAATGCGCCGCGGCCGCCTGTTGCGCCGGATTGAGCCGGTCCATCTGGGTCAGATAGGGCAGGATATTCTGCGCCATCGCGGGCGGCATCGTTGCATTGACGATCTCCGTCGCTTCGCCATCGCGCCCGTTCATCGCGAGGATCATCGCACGCAGCCGCCATGCACTGCGATCCTGCGCGCGCAGTTGCGGCGTCAGCATCGCGATCGCGCGGTCGGCATCGCCGCTGATCCCGAGCGACAGCGCGTAGCGGCGCGTCAGTTCGTCGTTGGGGGAAATCGACAAGGCGAGCTGATAGTCGCGCTGCGCCGCATCCTGCTGGCCGAGCAGGTCGCGCGCGAGGCCGCGGTCGGCCAGGAACAGTCGCTCGGATGCGCCAAGCAATTGCGCTTCGCCGAAATAGTCGAGCGCTCGGGTCGGGTTCTCCATATGGACCATCGCCGACCCGAGCGTCGCCTTGACCGCGCCGTCGCGCGGGTTCGCCTGTTCGGCGCGAACAAGGAAACCCACCGCGGCGCGATAATCCTCCAGATCGATCGACGCGCGGCCCGCATCGAGCAGCGCAGCGGTGTCGCTGTTGTTCGATGCGATCCGCGCGAGCGACGACGACAGCAATGTTCGCGCTGCGGTCCGTTTCTGCATCGCGGCCTTCGTCGCCGCGTCGGGCGGCGTCGCCTGCATCGCGTGCACCGGCGCCAGCCCGGCGCCCGAGAGCAACAGCGCGCCGAGCGCGCAGGCAACATATCGCACGCGCGCCGGCTTCGCCGTCATTTTTGCTTGCCGCATGGGCAAATCATCCCGATTCCCGGCCTGCCGTGCCCGGCGGGTGGCCGCTCGATACCCTGTTACTGGTTGTTCTGGCGCCCCAGAAAGCGCGGGATATCCACGCCGTCTTCCTTGCCGCCGTCATCGCTTTCAGGCGCAGAGGCGCCCCGCGACAGCCGCGACATGCGTTCGAACAGGGTGCCGCCGCCAACCGAGCGCGCAGGCGATTCGTCGGCCGGCGCGGGCTCAGCGACGGGTGCCGAGCGATAATCGGCGACCGGCGCTTCGGGTGCGCCGAGCACGAGTTCGTCGGCCGTATCGTCATAGGTCGCGGCGACCTGCGACAATTCCATCGGCTCTTCCCCGGCAACCGGAGCTTCGGGCTCGGCGGCATCGCCCAGCGAGAAGCCGGGAGCCGGATCATGGCTTTCGGGCGCCGGAGCTGCCACGAAAGGCTCTTCCTCGACCACAGGCGCGACGACCTCTTCGGCCACCGGCGCGGGCGCTGCCGCACGCGCGGGGGCGAAGGAGAAGCTACGCGCCGCGGGCGATGCCGGTGCTGCCGCTTCGCCGCTGCCGTCGATGCCGGTGGCGACCACCGACACGCGGATCTTGCCGTCGAGATTGTCGTTGAACGCGCTGCCCCAGATGATGTTGGCGTCGGGGTCGACCAGCTCGCGAATATGGTTCGCAGCTTCGTCGACTTCCATCAGGCGCATGTCCTCGCCGCCGGTGATCGAGATGATGACGCCCTTCGCGCCCGCCATCGATACGCCGTCGAGCAACGGGTTGGCGATCGCCTTTTGCGCCGCTTCGAGCGCACGGCCGTCGCCTTCGGCTTCGCCGGTGCCCATCATCGCCTTGCCCATTTCGCGCATCACGCTGCGCACGTCGGCGAAGTCGAGGTTGATGAGGCCGGGCATGACCATCAGGTCGGTGATCCCACGCACGCCCTGCTGGAGCACTTCGTCGGCCATCGTGAACGCTTCCTTGAAGGTCGTGTTCGGGTTGGCGACGAGGAAGAGATTCTGGTTCGGAATGACGATCAGCGTGTCGACATGGTCCTGAAGCTCGGCGATGCCGGCTTCGGCCGAACGCATCCGGCGGTTACCTTCGAAGGTGAAAGGCTTGGTCACGACGCCGACGGTCAGGATGCCGCGGTCGCGCGCCGCCTTGGCGATCACCGGTGCCGCACCGGTGCCGGTGCCGCCGCCCATGCCGGCCGCGACGAAGCACATATGCGCGCCGTTCAGCGCCTCTTCGACCTGCGCGATGCTTTCCTCGGCGGCCGCGCGGCCGACCTCGGGCCGCGAACCCGCGCCCAGCCCCTGGGTGATCTGCGTCCCCAGCTGGATGCGCCGTTCGGCCGGCGAAGCGTTCAGCGCCTGCGCGTCGGTGTTGGCGACGACGAAATCGACGCCCTCGACACGTGCCGCGATCATGTTTGCGATGGCATTGCCGCCCGCGCCGCCGACGCCGATCACCGCGATGCGCGGCTTCAGCTCGTCGACCTGCGGCGGGCCAATATTGATGCTCATCAAATAGTCTCCCTGCAGCGGCGGACAGGTGCCGCTTCCCCAACCTTGCGACCCGACCGGGCGGTAGTCCGTCCGCCCGGTTTTCTGCACCCGCATTGCACTATTGTGACGTGGGAATCACCCAAAAAATTAACCTTTTCGTCGCGTGTCATTCAAAAACTGCTTTTCAGTGCGGCCATCAACCGATGGAGGATCGAGGTACCGGCCGGCTTGTATACATCCTGCGCCATCATCGGCAGATCGCGAAGATCGACCGGGTCCGACGCGGCATAGAGAACCAGACCCGCGAGCGTCGCGAAAGCGGGGCCGCTATGCGCATCGGGCAAGCCGTGCAAGCCGCGCGGCCGTCCGACACGCGCCGCGCGGCCGAGCGCGCTTTGCGTATAGTCCGCGATGCCTTTCAGGTCGGCACCGCCGCCGACGAGAACGACCTGGCGCCCGATCGGACCGACAAAATGGAGGTCCTTCAGCGTCCGGCCGATCTCCCCCATCATCGCGTCGAGCCGCTGACGGATCACCGACACCAATTGCGCGCGCGTGATGCGAGGGGAATCGCCGTTCGTCGGAGCACCGGGCTCGAGCTCGATAATCTCGTTATTGTCGCGCGGGCTCGCCGACGCCGAACCGTAAAAGCTCTGGAGCCGCTGCGCCTGACTGCGACGGATGCCGAAGGCCGAGGCAATGTCGTCGGTGATGTCGCTGGCGCCAAAGGGCAGCGACGCCATCTCGACGAGCATACCGCCGGCGTAGAGCGAAACGGTGGTAACCGCCGCACCGAGTTCGACGAGCGCGACGCCGAGATCGCGTTCCTCGTCCGACAGGCAGGCCAGTCCCGCCGCGATCGGCGAAGCGACGACCGCGTTGACGTCGAGATGCGCCTGCCGCACCGCGGCCTCGAGGTTCCGTACCGGCGCGCCGTCGGCCATGATGATGTGGATATCGACGCCCAGCCGGTCGGCGTGGAGCCCGATGGGGTTCTTCACGCCGTTGAGCCCGTCGAGCGTGTAGAGCGCGGGCTGCGCATGCAGGATCATGCGGCCTTCGGGATCGATGCCGGCACGGCCCGCGGCGAGCAGATCGTCGACGTCTTCCTTTTCGATCCGGTGGCCGCCGAGTTCGCTTTCGATCGGCGCGACGTCGCTGATCAGGCCGCCTGCCGAAAAGGCGACCCAGACGTCGTCGATGTTCAGGCCGGCGATCCGTTCGGCCTGCTCGATCGCTTCGCGCACAATATGTTCGGTCTGCTCCATATCGGCGACATAGCCGCGCTGGACGCCGCGGCTTTCGCGCTGGCCGGTCCCGAGCACATGGAGCTGACCGTCGGCGGTCTGCCCCGCGATCAGCGCGCACACTTTCCATGACCCGACATCGAGCGCGGTAATGATCTTTTCGATGCGCGGCGGCGCCATGGCTTACCCCTTCTCCGCCGAGGCTTCGGCGACCGCATCGACCGCGGCGCGCGCATCGTCGAGCTTTGCGGGCGCCACCTGCCCTTCGTGCGGCAGGCGCAGCACGAAGCGCGCGGGATCGCGCATGTCGAAGCGCAATATGCCGCGACCGAGCAAGCGGTTGGCGCCGTCCATATGCGCGAATTTGGCGAGCGCCGCCTTCGCCTCGGCCTCGCCTTCGGGAAGCGAGAGCGTCTCGCCGCTGCGGAAACGCAGGTCCCAGCGGCGATTGCCGACCCACGTCGCGCCCGCGAGCAATTCCTTGAGGCTGCTCGCCTCTGTCAGCAGGCGGTCGAGGTCCTGCGAGCGCTGGTTCGCCTTCGGACCGATAACAAGCGGCAGGTCGGGCATCGTCGCGACGGTGACGGGTTCGAGCACGACGCCCTTTTCGTCGATCAGCGACAGGCGATTGTTATGCTGCCAGATCGCCGCCGGGGTGCGCTCGACGATATCGACGACGAGCGTATCGGGCAAACGCCGCGACACGCGCGCATCCTTGATCCAGCCGTAACGCATCAGGTCGCCGCGCACATCCTCGAGATCGACCGCCGCCATCGAGCGGTCCTTCTGCGCGAGCGCGATGTCATAGACCTTCAGCCGGTCGATGCGGTCGGCGCCGACGACCTCGACCTTCTTGACCTGGAAACCCGCGCGGCCGACCGCCTGCGCATATTCCTCATGCACCTTGGCGGTCACGCCGGTCGCGTGCGCGGCAATCCCGGCGACCGCGAACAGACTGAGACCGATCGTCCAGTTCGCTAGCCTTTGCAGCCGCTGCGGGCTGATCGGCAGCGCGTTGATGACCGCGTTCAGGCGCGATGTCTTGATCGTCTTGCGCTTCTTCGGCGCGCGCGCGGGGCGGCGCGGCGGCGCCTTTCCGCGCTTGATCTGTGTCTTGCTCATAATAACGCTTCCCCCACGATGCGTTCGACGAGTTCGGCATAATCCATGCCGACGGCGCGCCCCTGTTCGGGCACGAGGCTGAGCTGCGTCATGCCCGGCTGGGTGTTGACCTCGAGCAGGTAGATGCCCGTGAGGCCATGTTCGTCGTCCCAGCGGAAATCCGAGCGCGAGGCGCCCTTGCAGCCGAGCAGGCGGTGCGCCTGAAGCGCCAGATCCTTCATCCGCTGCGCCACCTCGTCGGGAACATCGGCGGGGCAGACATGTTCGGTCAGGCCGTCGGTATATTTGGCGTCATAGTCGTAGAAACCCGATTTGACGCGCAGTTCGGTGACCGCGAGCGCCTGATCGGCGAGCACCGCGACGGTCAGTTCGCGCCCCTTGATGAAGGGTTCGGCGAGCAGGCGGTCGAATTCCTGCCACGGCCCCACCGCTTCGCGCGCGATCGGGTTGCCGTAATTGCTGTCGTCCTTGACGATCGCAACTCCGACCGACGAGCCTTCGTTGACGGGTTTGAGCACATAGGGGCGCGGCAAGGGGTCGATGGAAAAGAGGCTTTCGCTGTCGACCATGGTCCCCGTCGGCATCGGGATACCATGCGGCACCAGCGCCTGCTTCGTCAATTCCTTGTCGATCGCGATCACCGAGGTGACGAGGCCGCTGTGCGTATATTTGAGGCCCATCAGGTCGAGCATCCCCTGCACCGTCCCGTCCTCGCCCGGAACCCCGTGGAGCGCGTTGAACACGACGTCGGGCTTCGCTTCGGCAAGCCGCAGCGCGACGTCGCGGTCCATGTCGATGCGCGTGACCTTGTGCCCACGCGACTCCAGCGCATCGGCGACGCCGTTGCCGCTCATCAGCGACACTTCGCGTTCAGCGGACCAGCCGCCCATCAGGACGGCGACATGCCAAGGACCCCGGCTCACTTCTTCACTCCTACGCGCTGTATTTCCCATTGCAATTCGATGCCGCTCTTGTCCTTCACCCGGCGGCGGACCTCCTCGCCGAGTGCCTCGATATCGGCGCTCGTCGCCTCACCCGTGTTGATGAGGAAATTGGTGTGCTTTTCGCTGACCTGCGCGCCGCCGACCGCGAAGCCGCGGCAGCCGGCCTCGTCGACGAGTTGCCACGCCTTGTGCCCGTCGGGGTTCTTGAAGGTCGACCCGCCGGTCTTCGAGCGCAGCGGCTGCGACGCTTCGCGGCTCGCCGAGATGCGGTCCATTTCGGCCTGAATGGCTGCGGGTTCGCCGGGCTCACCGCGGAAGGTCGCACCGATCACGACCGCGCCTTCGGGCAATTCGCTGTGGCGATAGGTATAGCCGAGGTCGGCGAGCGGCAACGTGCGGCGTTCGCCCGAGCGCAGCACGATATCGCAATCGATCAGGATATCCTTGACCTCGCCGCCATAGGCGCCGCCGTTCATCCGCACAAAGCCGCCGACGGTGCCGGGGATCGAGCGGAGGAACTCCATGCCCGCGATCCCGGCGTCGCGCGCGGTCGAGGAAACGAGAATGCCCGACGCGCCGCCGCCGCAGCGCAGCGTCGTTTCGTCCGTGGCTTCGACCTTCGCGAACGCCTTGCCTAACCGGACGACAACGCCTCGAAAACCG
Source organism: Pseudomonadota bacterium (assembly GCA_020160755.1). Lineage (GTDB taxonomy): Bacteria > Pseudomonadota > Alphaproteobacteria > Sphingomonadales > Sphingomonadaceae > Sphingopyxis. The sequence goes on along the minus strand of JAIUPN010000009.1, from coordinate 127,897 downwards.
CCGTCGCGAACGATGAGGTTCGATCCGAGGCCGAGCGCCATCACCGGTACCGAAGGATCGAGGTCGCGCAGAAAATCGGCGAGGTCGTCGGCATCCTTCGGCTCGAACAGCCAGTCGGCGGGGCCGCCCGACTTGAACCAGACGAGCGGTGCCAGCGGCGCCTTTGCCGTCAGCTTGCCGCGCACGGCCGGGAGGGTATCGGCAGCGCTCATGCCGCCTCGACCGCCGCCGCGAGGCCGGCCGCCATCCTGGTGATATCGCCCGCACCAAGGCAGATGATCATGTCGCCCGCGCCGAGGTCGCCCGCCGCGATGCTCGTCGCGATGGCGGAGGCCAGCGCGCCCGCGTCGGCGACGGCATTGGCCTGACGATGACCGCGATCGCGCAGGCCTTCGACCAGCGCATCCGACGACACGCCGTCGATCGACGCTTCGCCTGCCGCATAGACGGGCAGCGCGAGCACGATATCGGCGTCGTTAAACGCCTGCTGGAAATCGTCCATATGATCGCGCAGGCGCGTGAAACGGTGCGGCTGGACGACGCCGACGACGCGGCCCGCGCCGACGCCCTCGCGTGCGGCCGACAGGACGGCGCGGATCTCGACGGGGTGGTGCGCATAATCGTCGATCACGGTGACGACGCCCTCACCCGCTACAATCTCGCCCACCTTGGTGAAGCGGCGCTTGACCCCGGCAAAACCGTTGAAGCCCGAGACGATCTTGTCGTCCGGCACGCCCATGTGCAGCGCGACCGCAATCGCGGCGAGCGAGTTCTGGACATTATGGCGTCCCGACATCGGCAAATGAATGCCCTCGATCGTGCGGCTGTTGCCATCGCGGTCGCGCACGACGACGTCGAAGCGGTTGCCGTCGGGGCCGGGCGTCACATTGGTCCCGCGCACATCGGCTTGGGCAGAGAAGCCATAGGTGACGATGCGGCGGTCGCGGATGCGCGGGATGATCGCCTGCACCTCGGGATGGTCGAGACAGAGCATCGCGGCGCCATAGAAAGGCACATTCTCGATAAACTCGACGAACGCGTCCTTGATCGCGTCGAAGCTGCCATAATGGTCGAGATGTTCGGGATCGATGTTGGTGACGACCGCGATCGTCCCGTCGAGGCGGAGGAAGCTGCCGTCGCTCTCGTCGGCCTCGACCACCATCCAGTCGCTCGCGCCAAGCCGCGCGTTCGAGCCATAATTGTTGATGATGCCGCCGTTGATCACGGTCGGATCGATCCCGCCCGCGTCGAGCAGCGCCGCGACGAGGCTGGTCGTCGTGGTCTTGCCGTGGGTGCCCGCGATCGCAACGGTCGATTTCAGCCGCATCAGCTCGGCGAGCATCTCGGCGCGGCGGACGAGCGGGATGCGCTGCGCGAGCGCGGCCTCGACCTCGGGATTGCCGCGTTTGACCGCGGTCGAAGTCACGACGACCGCGACGCCGTCGACGTTCGACGCTTCATGCCCGATCGCGACCTTGATCCCGCGCTTGCGCAGGCCTTCGACGACATAGCTTTCGGCGATGTCGCTGCCCTGCACCTGATAGCCGAGGTTGTGCATCACCTCGGCGATGCCCGACATGCCGATGCCGCCGATGCCGATGAAGTGGATGGTGCCGATATCGGTCGCAACGCCGCGCATCAGCGGTCTCCCGCGCGCGTCGCGGCGACGCCGCTGGCGACCGCAGCCGAACGCGACGAGGCGCCGACGCGGATCACGTCCATCATCGGCGGTGCAGCGAGCGATTCGACGAGGTCGGCGAGGTCGCGCGTCGCATCGGGAAGCCCGCAGCTTGCGGCGCGTTCGGCGGCGGCTTCGAGCGCGCCGGGTTCGAGCGCCATACGCTGGATATGCTTCGCCACCTCGGCGGGCGTGAAATCGGGTTGCTGGAACGCGATCGCCCCGCCGGCTTCGACGAGGTCGACGACATTGTATGTCTGGTGATTGTCCATCGCGCTCGGATAGGGAACGAAGATCGCGGGGCGCCCCGCGCAGGCGAGTTCGGCGACGGTCGACGCCCCCGCGCGCGCGATGACCATATGCGCCCAGCGCAGCCGTTCCGGAAAATCCTTGATGTAAGGCGCACATTCGGCGGCGACGCCAAGTTCGGCATATTTGGCGCGCACCGCCTCGAGATCGTCCTCGCGGCACTGCTGGACAACCTGCAACCGGTCGAGCAGCGCGCGCGGCAGCATCGCAATCGCGGCGGGCACGACCTCGCTGAGGACCGTCGCACCAAGGCTTCCCCCGACGACGAGCAGGCGGAAGATGCCGTCTTCGGGCAGCGGCGGGAAGCCCTCCTCGCGGATCGCGACGATCTCGTCGCGCACCGGGTTGCCGGTGATGTGCTTCTTCAGCTCATGCCCTTCGGGGTAGCGCTGGATATTGTGGTACGCGACCGCAACGGCATCGACGCGCGGCGCCATCATCCGGTTGACGCGGCCGAGCACGGCATTTTGTTCGTGGAGTACGCGCGGACGCTTCGTCGCGCCCGCGGCGAGCAGACTGGGAAGCGACGGATAGCCGCCAAAGCCGACGACGACCGCAGGATTGAAGTCGCGGATCAGTTCGATCGCCATGCGCCGGCCCTTGCGGATCGCAAGCGCGGCTTTCAGCCAGCCGACCGGCCCGCCCGAAACACGGCCGGCGGGGAGGACGTGCGTTTCGAGTTCGGCGGGCGCTCCCGGAATCCTGAGGCCGCGATCGTCGCTGACCAGCGCAACGCGGTGTCCGCGCGCGATCAGTTCGCCCGCGAGGGCATAGGCAGGCAGCATATGTCCCCCCGTCCCGCCGGCGGCGAGAAGGAAGTGGCGTGTTGCGGTCATTTCTTGTTCCAGTTTCGGGTCATCGATACCCGAGCCGCATAGGGGTTCCGGCGGGTCAGCGACAAGAGCAAACCCATGCCGATCGACAAAGCGATGAACGACGAACCGCCATAGCTGATGAACGGCAACGTCATCCCCTTCGACGGGAAGATCTGCGTGTTCACCGCCATGTTGATCACCGCCTGTCCACCGAACTGCGCGACAAGCCCCGCGACGGCGAGGATCAGAAAGCTGTCTTCCTCGTCGAGCAGGCGGACGAGGACGCGGACGATGATCGCGAGATAGAGGATGGCGATCGCGATGCACGCGATCATTCCGAACTCTTCGCCGATGACCGAAAAGATATAGTCGGTGTGCGCTTCGGGGAGCTGGAATTTGGCAAGGCCCGCGCCGGGGCCGGTGCCGATCAGCCCCCCGGCCGTAAGGGTCGCATGCGCCTTGTCGACCTGAAAGCTGTCGCCCTCGGCAAACAGCCAGATGTTGATGCGCTGCTGAGCGACGGGATAGAAGAAATAGGCAAGGATGATCCCGACGACCCCCGCGCCTGCGAGCATCCCCATGATCCGCATCGACAGGCCGGCGACGAGCACGAGGACGAACCAGGTAGCAGCGAAGATGATCGTCTGCCCCAGATCGGGCTGCCCCATCAGCAAAAGTGCGATGACGCCGGTCAATGCGGCGGCGAGCGGGACGACCGGCAAGCTCTGGTCATGCAGCCGCAGCGACAATATCCATGCGAGCGACACCGCGAAAAAGGGTTTGAGAAATTCGGATGGCTGGAGCCGGAACACGCCGCTGCCGATCCAGCGCTGCGCGCCGTTCACTGACGTGCCGATCAGCGGCACGAGGAAGAGCAGGACGAGAAAGCTGACGGTACCGTAAATCGCGAAGCGCCGCGCCTGCGGCTTGGGCAGCATCGACACCGCGAGCATGACCGGTACGCCGACCATCACCCACATCAGCTGGCGGTAGAAGTAATAGAGCGGGTCGAGCGACGCGGTCGAGGTCGATAGTTTCTGCGCGGCGACGGGCGATGCCGCGGCGACGGCAACGAGCCCGATCGCGACGAGGATCGACACGAGCAGCAGGAGGACGCGGTCGATTTCCCAGAACCACAGCCCGAGCGGCGTGCGGTCGGCGCGGCTGAGGCGCGGGCCGCGGCGTTTGGTCGTGCGGGTCGTCGTGGCGATCACCGGCCGTTCGGTCGCGTCGATATTGTCCCCCCCGCTCATGCCCCGAGCGCCTGTACCGCCGCGCGAAACGCATCGCCGCGCTGTTCATAATCCCTGAACTGGTCGAACGACGCGCATGCAGGCGACAGCAGCACGATATCGCCAGGCTTTGCCGCGGCCGCCGCCTGCTTCACCGCGGTCGCCATATCCCCCGACCGCTCGACCGGAATCGCATCGCCGATCTCGGCCGCGAAGGGCTCCATCGCCTCGCCGATCAGATAGGCGCGCTTCACGTGGCCGAACCATGGATGACACGCCGCAAGTCCGTCGCCCTTGGCCTTGCCGCCCGCGATCCAGTGAAGACGCTGGTCCGGCGCCGGCGGGAAAGCCGCCAGCGCCGGTGCAGCGGAAGCCGCGTTGGTAGCCTTGCTGTCGTTGAACCAGCTGACCCCCCCGACTTCGCCGACCAATTCCATGCGATGCGGGAGCGACTTGTAGGTCGCGAGCCCCCGCTCGATCTGTTCGTCATTCAGCCCCAGCACGCGGCACACCGCGATCGCGCACACGGCGTTCTGCGCGTTGTGTGGCCCTTGCAGCGCGGGCCAGCGCATTTGATCAACCGGATCGATATCCTTCGCCGAGACGCGGTGCAGGCGGTGGTTGATGCGGCTCGCGATCATCTTCGACGGATCGTCATCGACCGCGACGATCGCGACCTGATCGCGATGCTGCAGGCCGAAGAGGCGCGCCTTCGATGCCGTATAGCCGGCAAAGCCGTCATAGCGGTCAAGGTGATCGGGACTGAGGTTGGTGAGCACTGCAATATCGCAAGCGAGGCTGTGCGACAGGTCGATCTGGTAGCTCGACAGTTCGAGGACATAGACCCCGCCTTCGGGAAGCGGCTCGCGGCTGAGGATCGGCAGGCCGATATTGCCGCCCATCAGCGTCGGCACGCCCGCGCTCTCCAGCATATGCGCGATAAGCGCGGTGACAGTCGACTTGCCGTTGGTGCCGGTGATGCCGACGACCTTGTGCGGCGGCAGTTCGCCCTGTGCCTCGGCGAAGAGTTCGACATCGCCGATGACGGGGACATGCGCCTCACGCGCATGTGCCGCGATCGGGTGGCGGTTCAGGGGCACGCCGGGCGACACAACGACGCCCGCAAAGCCGATGAGGTCGATCTCGAGGGGGTTGCCGATGTCGGCGCCCAATGCCATCGCGTCGTCGCGCGCTTCCTCGCGGTCGTCCCATGCGGTGACGCCCGCACCGCTGGCGATGAGCGCCTCGACGGTCGCCAGACCCGAGCGCGCCAGTCCCAGTACCGCATAGCGGCGGCCGGCAAAGACGCGCGAGGTGATCACCGGAGCTTCAAGGTCGCGAGCCCTGCGAGCGCGAGGACGATCGAGACGATCCAGAAGCGAATGACGACGGTGGATTCGGGCCAGCCCAATTGTTCGAAATGATGGTGGATCGGCGCCATGCGAAAGACGCGCTTGCCCGTGCGCTTGTACCAGAAGACCTGGATGATCACCGACAGCGCCTCGACGACGAACAGCCCGCCGACGAGGACGAGGACGAGTTCGTGCTGCGCGGTGACGGCGATCGTCGCGAGCGCGCCGCCGAGCGCGAGGCTGCCCGTATCGCCCATGAAGACGGCCGCGGGAGGCGCGTTGAACCACAGGAAGGCGAGGCAGGCGCCGATGATCGCGGCGGCAAAGACCGCAAGCTCGCCCGCGCCGGGAACGTGCGGGATGCCAAGATAGCCCGCGAACTTCACATTGCCCGACAGATAGACGATGACGAGGAAGGTCAGGCTGGCGATGATCACCGGGAAGGTCGCGAGCCCGTCGAGCCCGTCGGTCAGGTTCACCGCATTGCCGAAGCCGACGATCAGCACCATCGCAAAGACATAATAGAACGGCCCCATCGGGATCACGATGCCGCTGAAGAAAGGCAGATAGAGGTCGGTACCGGTGCGCGAGACGATGAGCAGCACCGCAACCGCCGCGATCACGAACTCGATCAGCAGGCGCACGCGCCCCGGAATCCCACGATGGCTGGCCTTGGTGACCTTGTCGAGATCGTCGAGGAAGCCGACCACGGCGAACCCGCCGGTGACGAACAGGCACGCCCAGACGAAGCGGTTCGACAGGTCCATCCACAGGAGCGCCGAAATCATCAGCGAAATGAGGATCATCAGCCCGCCCATCGTCGGCGTGCCTTTTTTCGCGAGGTGACTTTGCGGACCGTCGTCGCGGATCGGCTGCCCCTTCCCTTGCCGCATCCGCAGCATCAGGATGAAGCGCGGGCCGATCCACAGCCCGATGATCAGCGCGGTCGCAACCGCCGCCCCTGAGCGGAAGCTCAGGTAGCGAATGAGGTTGAGCGCCCCCGGAAAGCCAAGCCATTCTGCCAGCCAGTAAAGCATCAATAATCCCCGTTGGTCAGCGCCGTCACGACATGCGACAGGCCGACACTGTTCGACCCCTTCACCAGCACGGCGTCGCCGGCGCGGATCAGGTGTTTGAGCCGCGCGGTCGCGGCAGAGTGCGCGGGCACATGCTCGAAATCGATGCGGCCCTCAAGCGCTTTGGCGAGCGGCGCCATCTCTTCGCCGACAAGCAGGGCGAATTGCACTCCCGCCGCGACGAGCGGAGCCGCGAGGCCCGCGTGATACGCCTCTCCGCCGGGACCCAGTTCCTTCATCGCACCGAGAATCGCCACTTTGCGATCGGCGGATTCGGTACCGAACTGGTCGATCGTCGCCGCCATCGAGGCGGGATTGGCGTTGTAACTTTCGTCGATGACGAGGATGTGGCCGCCCGGCACTTCGACGCGGTGCCGCGCGCCGCGCCCGGTCAGCCCACCCATTTCGGCAAAGGCGAGCCCCGCCGCCGGTAGGTCGCCGCCGACCGCCTTCACCGCCGCGAGCACCGCGAGCGAGTTGGCCACCCAGTGTGCGCCCGCCTGCGCGATGGTGAAGCAGAGCAGCGAGTCCTGCACCTGCGCGGTGACGAGCGAGCCGCCCTTCCCGTCCGAAAGCCAGTCGACCGCGCGCACGTCGGCGCCTTCGCCCAGCCCGAAGCTGACGACATGCGCGGCGTGCTGTTCGGCCTTGGCACGGAGGCGCGCATAATGCGGGCTGTCGAACGGTACGATCGCGGTGCCGCCGGGCTCGATCCCTTCGAAAATCTCGCCCTTCGCGTCGGCAATCGCCTCTTCGCCGCTGAAAAACTCCATGTGCGCGGGGGCGATCGTCGTGACGATGGCGACGTGCGGACGCACCATGCGCGTCAGATCGGCGAGTTCGCCCGCGTGGTTCATCCCCATTTCGAACACACCGAAGTCGGCGGTCGAGGGCATACGCGCGAGGCTCAATGGCACGCCGACATGATTGTTATAGCTCTTGACCGAACGATGCGCCTTGCCCGGACGGAAGCGGTCGAGCGCGGCGAACAGCGCTTCCTTGGTTCCCGTCTTGCCCGCCGAGCCGGTGACGCCGATGATCCGGCCATGGCTGCGCGCGCGCGATGCAATGCCGAGAGCATTCAGCGCCGCGGCGCTGTCGGCGACGCGGACATGCGGGTGATCGACGGCGGTTTCGCAGATGATGCCCGCGGCGCCCGCCGCGATCGCCTTGTCGACAAAGGCGTGGCCATCGGCGACCTCGCCCTTCATCGCGATGAAGAGGTCGCCCTTCGTCACCTCGCGCGAGTCGAAGGCGACGCCGTGGACAGTGAAATCGGCGCTCGCGGTTCCCCCCGTGGCCGATGCGATCGCGCGCGCGGTCCAGAGCGGGTTCATGCCGCCTCCTCGCGCGCGACCATCACATCGTCGAACGGGATGACGCGCATATCGTCACCGCGCCCGACGATCTGGCCCTGTTCGTGGCCCTTGCCGGCGATGCAGACGATATCGTCGGCGCGCGCCGCGGCGATCGCCGCAGCGATTGCGGCGCGGCGGTCGCCGATCACTTGCGCACCCGGCGCGGCAGCGGCGATGGCCGTGCGGATGACGGCAGGATCTTCGCCGCGCGGATTGTCGTCGGTGACGATCAGCACCTCGGCCTTCGCAGCCGCGGCCTTGCCCATTTCGGGGCGCTTCGCCTGGTCGCGGTCACCGCCCGCCCCGAAAACGAGAATCAGGCGTCCGGTCGCGTGCGGACGCAGCGCGTCGAGTGCCGCCTCGATCGCGTCGGGGGTGTGCGCATAATCGACATAGACGGGTGCGCCCGCCCGGGTGATAGCGGCGCGCTCGAGGCGCCCGCGCACCGGCTGGAGCCGCGCGAGATTGCCGAGCGTCTGCGCGACGTCGCCGCCCGTCGCGATGACAAGCCCGGCCGACACCAGCGCGTTCGCGACCTGATAGGCGCCGATCAGCGGCAGTTCGACCTTTTGGGTGCGTTCGCCCGCGGCGATCACGAGCGACTGGCCGAGCTGGGTCGGCTCGCGCGAAACGAGGCGGAGCGCCTCACCCTTCGCGCCGACCGTCAGCAGACGGACGCCGCGCGCCTTCGCCGCGTCGATCACCGGCGCCGAATATTCGTCGTCGGCCCAGACGACCGCCGAGCCGCCGGGTTCGACGACTTCCGAAAAGAGGCGGAGCTTCGCGGCCAGATAGGCATCCATCGTACCGTGATAGTCGAGATGGTCGTGGCTGAGGTTGGTGAAGGCGGCCGCCTTCACCGGCAGCCCTTCGGTGCGGTACTGGTCGAGGCCGTGGCTCGACGCCTCGAATGCCGCATGGGTCACGCCCTCCGCGGCGAGGCCCGACATGTTCGACAGGAAAGTGACGATGTCGGGCGTGGTGAGGCCCGTCGAGGCGCTTTCGAGCGACGTCGTGATGCCGAGCGTGCCGATCGAGGCGGCGTTGAACCCCGCCATCCGCCATAACTGACGCGTCATCTCGACGGTCGAAGTCTTGCCGTTCGTGCCGGTGACGGCGACGCAGGTCGCAGGAAAGCGGTGAAAGAAACGCGCCGCGATATGCGCGAAGGCGCGGCGCGGATTGGCGTCGGCGACATGCACTGCACCTTCGACCTTCACCTCGGGGCGGGCGACGATCGCGACCGCGCCCGCCTCGATCGCGGCGGCGATGAAATCCTCCCCGTTGAACTTTTCGCCGACGAAAGCGCCGAAAATCGTTCCGGGCGCGACCTTGCGGTGATCGATAGCGAGCCCCGTCACAACGGGATCGCTGCCCTCCAGTCCCTGATCGTCGAGCAGCGCGGCGAGACGCATCAGTTCGCTTCCTCACCCTTCCGCACGAGCGGAATCAGTTCGGATACGTCGACGTCGCGGCTTTCGTCGGGGAAGACGCCGAGCATCGGGCCCGCGCGGGTGACGACCTTGCGCACCACGGGCGCCGCGGTCCAGCCTGCGGTACGCTGGCCCGAACTGTACGCATTACCCTTTGGCTCGTCGATCATCACGAGAACGATGTAGCGCGGATTGTCCATCGGGAAAGCCGCGGCGAAGGTGGAGACGAGCGAATGACGGCGATAGCCGCCCGCGCCCGGCTTTTCGGCCGATCCGGTCTTGCCGCCGACGCGAAAGCCCGGCGCGTCGGCCTGTTTGCCGGTGCCGTCCGAGACGATAAGGCGAAGAAGCTGGCGCATCCGCGCGCTGGTCGCCGCCTTGAACACGCGGCGCCCTTGCGGCGGCGCCTTGTCGCCGAGCTTGATCAGCGTCGCAGGGCGATAGATGCCGCCGTTGACGAGCGCCGCATAACCGCTGGCGAGGTGCATCGGGGTCACCGCGATGCCATGACCATAGCTGGTCGTCATCGTGGTCAGCCGCCCCCAATCCTTCGGCCACAACGGGAAGGCGCGTTCCTTGAGGTCGATCTGCGGACGCTTGTCGAAATCGAGATTGCGGAAGAGCCGCTCCATATTTTCGCGGCCGAGTTCGTCGGCGATGCGCGCGGTCGCGATGTTCGAGCTCTGGATCAGCGTTTCGGGGACATTGTACCAGCGCCCCGGATGGCTGTCGCGGATACGGAAGCCGGCGATCGCGAGCGGCGCCGAAGCATCGTAGCGGCGTGCCATGCTCGTCACCACGCCATCGTCGATCGCGGCGGCGATCGACAGCGGTTTAAAGGTCGAACCCAGCTCGTAGAGATTATAGGTCACGGCGTTGCGGCGCGTCGCCGGGTCACTGCCGGTCAGCTTGTTCGGATTGAAGGTCGGCAGCGAGGTCATCGCCGCGACTTCGCCGGTGTGGACGTCTAGAATGACCCCCGCGCCGCCAATCGCCTCGAGGTTGGCGACCGCCGCGCTCAGTTCGCTTTCGAGCACGCCCTGCACGCGCGCGTCGATCGACAACGCGAGCGGCTGGCCGCGCGTCGCCTTGTCGATCAGCCGCTGATCGAACGCGCCCTCGACGCCGGTGACGCCATGGCCCCCGGCATTGGTGAAGCCGAGCACATGCGCCGCAAGGGTGAGCTGCGGATAGAGGCGCTCCTTTTCGCGCGGGAAATCGAAGCCGACGTCGCCGATCGCATTTACCGCCGCGACCTGATCGGGCAGCGCGCGACGACGGATATAGGTCGGGCGCGAACCGCTGACCTTTGCCAGCAGTTCCTCGCGCGGCGTGTCGGGGAAAATCTTGTAGAGTTCATCGGCCAGATATTGCCGGTTGTTGAGCAGCTTCGACGGGACGACGCGGATCGAATAGCCATCGATGGTGCGCGCGAGCGGCACGCCATTGCGGTCGATGATATCGGCGCGCGCAGGGACGAAGGCGGTCGCGGCGCCCCGGCTCGCCGAAGTGTCGAACAGCGCGAAATAGACGAGGCGCATCGAAACGAGGAAAAAGGCCGCCCCGAACAAAAGCATCAGGATCATCAAACGCTGCTGCGCGGTCAGCAGGATCTGCTGCCGCACACCAGCGGTACGAACCCGGGTCGGACGGACGACCAGCGTATTCATCGGCCGGACTTTCCTCCCGCCGCCTCGGCCGCAGCCGCGCGCTTGAGATCGGCGAGCGTCGATTCGGCAAGCAGCTGGTCCTCGATCATCTTGAGCTGTTCGCGCCGGCGCGTCGGCGCCATCCGCGGCGGCGTATCGCTGCGGATATCGGCCTGCGCGATCACGATCGGCTTGGCCGCCGCGACTTTCGGCGCAACGGCCGCCTTGACCGGCGCGGGAGCGCCGACGGGCGAGACCATCGCCATCAGCACCGGCGCGACTTCGTTGGCGCCGCGTGCACGCGGCAGGCGGTCGAGCGAGGCGAGCTGGCGTTCGTTCGACAGATACTGGCCGGCGTCGGGCGCCGAATAGCCGAAGGTGTCGGCGTTCCACTGTTCGAGCTGGCGCATCGAGGCGCGCACCGCGAGTTCGGATTCGAGATAGCGGATATTGTCGCGCGTCCGGTCGATCTGCCGTTCGATGCGCGTCAGTTCGCTGCGCGTCGCCGCAACCTTGAGCGACACGGGGTAAAGCATCATCGCGAAGATGAGCACGAGCAGAACCAGGCCGATCCCCTGGAGCTTGCGGGCCGCCATCAGCATGACATTGCCTCCTTCATCGTCGAATGGGCCGGAGCAGCGGTCCGGATCGCGCTACGCAGTGTCGCCGAACGGGCGCGCGGGTTGCGCGCCTCTTCGGCCTTGCCCGGGCGCACCTTGCGCGCCGGGGTTTCGAAGGTTGCGGCCCGCGCCAGAGGAGTCGTCGGCGCGGGCCGGTGGCGCGAACCCGCGGCATCGCCACCGCTGCGTTCGCGCAGAAAATTCTTCACAATCCGGTCCTCGGTGCTGTGAAAGCTGACGACCGCCAGCCGGCCGCCGGGGCGGAGCAGCCGCTCGGCGGCATTGAGCCCCGCGACGAGTTCGTCGAGTTCACCGTTGATATGGATACGGATCGCCTGAAAGCTTTTCGTCGAGGGATCCTTGGGCGCGCCGGGCGGATGGCGCAGCGCCTTGCGGATCACCGTCGCCAGTTCGCCGGTCCGGGTTAGCGGGCGCGCCGCGACGATCGCGCGCGCGACGCGGCGCGACTGGCGTTCGTCGCCATAGTGGAAGAGGACGTCGGCGATCTCGGTCTCGTCGGCGCGGTTCAGCCAGTCGGCGGCGCTTTCGCCCTCCTGCGCCATGCGCATGTCGAGCGGGCCATCCTTCTGGAACGAAAAACCGCGCTCGCCCTGATCGAGCTGCATCGAGGAGACGCCGATGTCGAAGGTGATACCGTCGACGGCATCGATCCCGCGCTCGGCGAGCAACCGGTCGATTTCGCCGAAGCGGCCATGGATCAGCGTCAGCTTGCCGCCCGCTTCTTCAACGAGTGCCTGTCCGCCGGCAATCGCATCGGGATCGCGGTCGCAGGCGATGACATCGGCGCCCGCAGCGAGCATCGCGCGCGTGTAGCCGCCGGCACCGAAGGTCGCATCGACATGTCGCTCGCCGGGGGCGATAGCGAGGGCGGCGATGACTTCTTCACGGAGGACCGGATCGTGGCGGGGATCCCGAGGGAGACCGGGGGAAAGGTCGGTCACTTGCGCCCCTTCCCTTTCGTGGCATCCCATGAGGCCGCGAGGCGCTGGAGCACCGGATCGGCGTCGGCGCATTCGGCGAGAGTCGGCAGCCACCAGATTTCGAGACGACGACCCGACCCCACAAAAGCCGTCGCGCCGGCATCGCCGACGCGGTCGCGGTGGATGAAGCTGGGAAGGAAGCGGCCGCTGTCGTCGAGCGTATAGGGCTCGGTGTAGCTGAAGCGCTTCTTGAACTCGGCGTCCTCGTCGAAGTCGAGGTTGCGCAGCCGCGCGGTTTCACGGTCGCGCTCGATCTCGCCGTTCAGCCGATCATATTGATCCTGGCCGTAGGCGACGAGGCAGGGCAGCTTTTCGTGGAAACCGACCCAAAGCACGCGCTGGCCATCCGCAATGAGGGGCACATTGTTGCGGAACTGAGAGGGAACGGCGATCCGCCCCTTGCCATCGATCGCGGCGAAACTGGTGCCCGCATACTGGCCGGGCGTCACAATCGCCATCGCTCTGCCCCCCGTATTCGCGCCACCGGGCAAAGCTTCCCCGTCCCAGGAATCGCAGGATTCCAGCTGGTTCGGCACGGGTGGAGATTGCCCCTCTCCGATTCCTGAGTATCAACTATAGATCGGGGTGAAAAGGGGTAATTTAGGGTGAAACAGGGAATCTAGCTCCCATTTACCGCAAAAAGCGCTCCGAATTGGGTAAATACCGGTCCCACGGCGCAGACAGCGCGCCGCGCGTGCACGACAGTCGGGGTAAATTGGGGCGAAAACGCCGACTCAAAGGGCGCTGGCGCGGATCCAGAGCGGGTGGAGCAAGGCACTCCCCGCGCCGCGCCACAGGTGCGCGGACAGCCATTCCATCGTATCCGCCTGCCGCAAATGGTCGGCGCCGGGGACAAGCGGGCGCCACAGCGGCGCGAAGATCAGGTCGGCGTCGCCAACGAGCCATGCCTCGCCCGCGCCGATCGAACAGCGCGCGACATGCCGGTCGGCGAAGGCGCGACAGGCCTTCGGCAGCCGGTCGAAGCGTCCCGCGCTGAACAAGCGAAGGCGCGCGCCATCGATATCGGCGGGGAGCGCAGCCTCCTCGCCGGGGGACGCCGCGCCCAGCGTCACACCCCAATGGTCGAGCAGCGGGGTCAGCAGACTCGTGACGGGCGCATTGCGCGGATCGCCGAGCGGATGGCGGGCGGGCCAGCCTGAAAGCGCATCGGCGAGCACGACCGCCCGCCCGCCCCCGCGCACGAAGGCATCGATGGCAACCAGTTCCTGCGGTGCCAGCGCGCGCGGGTGCGCGATCAGCAGGGTTCCCCCGGGGGGCGGCACATGATCGGCAAGACTGTCGACAAGCGACACCGGCCCCGACGCAATCAGCCGGGCGAGCGCGGGGTCGTCATTTGTCCCCTCGGCAATCATCGCCGCAATGTTCCCACCCGCCGACCAGCGTAGCGGCAGGCCGGTGAGCATGGTGACCGGGGGCGCATCCGCCGACGCCGTCGCCGGCCGGTACAGGATCGCAAGCAACACATGGCCCGCACCGAACCAGCCGACCACAAGCAGCAGCCCCGCCAGCCAAGACAGAACGCGCGTTCGGGGGCGCCACTGGACGAGCTGGTCACCGAGCCATGCCACCAGTACCGCCGCAAAGATTGTCGCGAGCAGTTCCAGCCACGCCGCCGCTCCCGCGAGGATGACCGCAAGCGCGGCCTGCGTAACCGCCAAGAACGCCAGTGTCAGGATGCAGGTGCGAGTCCGCATCGCTGCGGTTTCATCGCGTTGCCACCACGCGAGAAACAGCATCGGCAGCGCGAGCAGCGGGATCGCCAGTGCCGGGTCGATCCGTCCGAGCAGCGCCTGCCCGCCCGCGACCCACGTCAGCGCGGCAACCGCAGCGGCGATTATCGAGGCGCGCAGCATCGGCCGGCGCAGTGCCGCGGTCACTGCTTCGACTGGCGCGCGCGCTGGAGTGCGGGATCAGGTTCGAGGTCGGGGACGCTCGATGCCGAGGGCGCTGCCTGTGGGACCTTCGCCGCGGTCGCCGCATTCTCATCCTTCGACGAAGGCTGGACCGCCTGCACGCCGAGCTCTTCCAGCGGCGCGCCGCTGCTTTTCAGTTCGTCGCCGGGCATTTTCACCTCGGCCGTCGCGGCGACGTCACCTGCGGCGCGTTCGCGCGCGCGTTCGCCGATCAGCCCCGCCATGCCGACGAGGAGCAGCACCGTCAGCACCCCCGCGATGCCGATCTGCAGGCGCCGCATCGTGTCGTTCACGGGTGCGACGGGTGGCGGCGGCTCTGGCTGCGGCTGGGGCGCGGAGCTGTTGTCGATCCTGATCCCGCTCATGCCGCTGTCTCCAGACCTTTGCTCGCCAGCCATTCGGGGTTGTAGAGCGTCGAAAGATAGCGAAACCCGCTGTCGCACAGGATGGTTGCGATCCGCTTGCCCGGCCCCAATTGCCGCGCGAGCGCCATCGCGCCCGCGACGTTGATCCCCGACGACAGGCCGAGGCACAGCCCCTCCTCGTCGAGCAGCGCGCGGACGACCGCCAGCCCTTCGGCATCCGAAATGCGAAACTGGGTGTCAATCGGCGCGCCGTCGAGATTGGCGGTGATGCGGTTCTGCCCGATCCCCTCGGCGACGCTGGTGCCTTCGGCTTTCAGTTCGCCGCACTGGTAATAATTATACAGCCCGGCGCCGTGCGGGTCGGTGAGCGCGACGACGATGTCGGCATTATGCGCCTTCAGCCCCAGCCCGGTTCCCGCGATCGTGCCGCCGGTGCCCGCGGCGCAGGTGAAGCCGTCGATGCGGCCGTCCATCTGCGCCCAGATTTCTTCGGCGGTGCCGAAGATGTGCGACTTGCGGTTGGCGATATTGTCGAACTGGTTCGCCCAGATCGCATTGTCGGTTTCCTCGGCGATGCGGCGCGAGGTGTGGACGAAATGGCCGGGATTGGCGAAGGGCGCGGGCGGGACGAGCACCAGTTCGGCGCCCAAGGCGCGGATCGTCGCCATTTTCTCGGCGCTCTGGTTGTCGGGCATCACGATGATCGTCTTGTAACCCAAGGCGTTACCGACGAGCGCGAGGCCGATGCCGGTGTTGCCCGCGGTCCCCTCGACGATCGTGCCGCCGGGGCGCAGGCTGCCGTTCGCTTCAGCATCGCGGACGATATAGAGTGCGGCGCGGTCCTTCACCGATCCGCCGGGGTTCGCATATTCGCACTTGCCCCAGATTTCGCAGCCGGTGGCTTCGCTCGGTCCCTTCAGCAGCACCAGCGGGGTGTTGCCGATGAGGTCGAGGCTGTTTGCAGCAATAGTCATGTGCCTGATCTAGGGCGGCGCCCGGCGCCCCGCAAGACAGCTTCGCTTGCCCCACCCATGGCCGGCGTTTGTCGACTAACGGACATCGGCGTCCGACGAACGACAGGCCGAAGCGACCTCGGGGGTTGTCATTGTAACAGTATATCATTACTGGGTGCGCCACCAGGTCGCCATATAACAGGACTCTCCCCTTATGCGTTTGCTTTGCTCTGCCGGTTTCACCCTTGCCCTCTTCCTCGCCGCCCCTGCCTTTGCGCAAGACCGCGCCGCGGCGGGAAGCGACGATGATGTGCACACGGGCGAACCGATCGTTGTCACCGCGCCCTATGTCCGCAGCCTCGACATCCTCGGCAATGTGTCGGTGCTCGAAGGCGACGAGCTGGCGCGCGACATCCGCGGCCAGATCGGCGACACCCTCACTCGCCAGCCCGGCGTATCGGCGACGAGCTTCTCCCCCGGCGCGTCGCGCCCCGTCCTGCGCGGCTTTTCGGGCGAGCGCGTCCGCGTGCTGACCGACGGCATCGGATCGATCGACGCGTCGAACACCTCGGCCGACCATGCCGTCACCATCGACCCGCTGACCGTCGAACGCATCGAGATCCTGCGCGGCCCCGCGGTGCTGCTGTTCGGCAGCCAGGCGATCGGCGGCGCGGTGAATATGTTCGACCGGCGGATTCCCCGCAAAGTCCCCGCCGACCATGTCCATGTCGATGCGATCGGCGGTTATGCGACCGCCGCGAACGACCGCAACATCGGCAGCTCGATCGACGTCGCATTGAGCCCGCAGATCGTCGCGCACCTCGACGGCAGCTGGCGCAAGACGGGTGACACGCGCAGCGGCGGCTTCGTCTACGCTCCCGATATTCGCGGCGACCTGCTCCACCTCGCCGAACATGCGGTCGAGGACGGGCATCTCGACGAGGCGGCCGAGCTGACCGCGCAGGCGGGCAAGCGCGGCAAGATCGACAACACGCAAAGCGAGACCTGGACCGCCGGCGGCGGCATCTCGTTGATCAACGACGGCGGCCAGCTCGGCATTTCAATCGGCTATTTCGACACCAATTATGGCGTGCCCGACCGGCCGAACACCGCGCACGACCATGGCGGCGAGGAAGAGGGCGGCCATGAGCATGGCGAAGGCCCCGTCACCATCGGCATGAAGCAATGGCGCGCGGACCTGCGCGGCGAAGTCGAGCTGGGCGACGGCTTCTTCGACAAGCTGCGCATCCGCGCGGGTTTTGCCGATTACAAGCACACCGAGTTCGAAGGCGACGAAGTCGGCACCGTCTTCACCAACCAGGGCGTCGAAGGCCGGATCGAGCTGGCGCAGAACGACCGCGGCGGCTGGCGCGGCGCGAGCGGCGTGCAATATAGCCACCGCGACTTCGATGCGGTCGGCGCCGAGGCCTTTGTGCCGCGCAACCTGACCGACCAGTTCGCGCTGTTCACGTTGCAGGAACTGACGATGGGTCCGCTCGGCCTCGAAGCCGCGGCGCGTTATGAAAAGACCAGTGTGCGCGCGCAGACGGTGAACTTCGATCGCAGTTTCGACAGCTTCTCGGGCGCGCTCGGCGCGACCTATGACCTGTTCGAGGGCGCAAAATTCGGCGTCTCGGTATCGCGGGCCGTCCGCGCGCCGTCGGCCGAGGAACTGCTGTCGAACGGTCCGCATATCGCGACGCAAAGCTTCGAGCTGGGCGACCCGAATCTGAAGCGCGAATCCAACTGGGGCGCCGAAGCCTCGTTCAAAATCAAAACCGACGCCTTCAACCTCAGCCTCACCGGCTATTCGAACTGGTTCGACAATTTCATCTATTCGGCCGCGACGGGCGCCGAAGAGGATGAATTGCCCGTCTTCCAGTATTTCCAGCGCGACGCGCGCGTCTATGGCTTCGAGGCCGAGGCAAGCGCGCGGCTGGCGCAGATCGCCGGGTTCAATATCGTCGGCGACGTGACTGCCGACATGACGCGTGCGAAGATCAAGAACGCAGGTCTCGACCGCAATGTCCCGCGTATCCCGCCGCTTCGCATCCTCGGCGGGCTCGAAGCGCAGGGCGAGCGTGTCGATGCACGCGTCGAGGTTGAATGGACCGACGACCAGACGCGCACCGCGCAGTTCGAGACCCCGACCGACGGCTTCACGCTCGTCAACGCCTCGCTCAGCTGGCGCCCGCTGCCCGATACGAAAAATCTGACGCTGAGCCTGTCGGCGAACAATATCTTCGACGTCGAAGCGCGCCGCCACGCCAGCTTTACCAAGGATTATGTGCCGCTGGCCGGGCGCGATTTCCGCCTGACGGCTCGGGCGAGCTTCTAACCCCTCTCTCCGCTCGTCCCGCGGGCCGGGTCTGGTTTACCGGATCCGGCCCGTTCGGCTTTAGAAGGCGAGCTGCTTGCGCTTGTTCCAGTAGATCGATGTCGCCGCCGCATAAGCGCCGACCTTTTCCCACACCGCGCCATCGACCTTTTCGATGTCGACCCCGTTTTCGATATAGGCCTGGACGATCTTCATGATCTGGTCCTCGGTCATATCGCTCGACAAGTCGGGGTTTGCGCCGTCCGGACCAAAGTCCAGCGCCTTGTCGACCACCACGGTCGACAGGTTGAGCTTTGAAATATCGTCCATCAGCCATTCGCGCGAGATGCGCGCGAGGCTGTAATCGAAATAATGGCCCTTTTGCTCCGCGGTGATGCCGTGGCGCGCGACACAATCGTCGGTGATCGTCGCGAGCTGTTTGAACAGCACTTCGCGTGCCGCCTCGTCACCGCCACCCGCCATCGAGGCGCCGATAGCATTTCTCGTGCCTTCCGGCACCGACGTCACGACGCAATCGAGCTTCGCGCCTTCCTGTGCCAGGGCGGCACCGGGCAGCCCTGCAAAGGCCAGCACAGCCCCCGCCATCAAACCCTTGATCATCGGCAAATCCTTCACCCCTCGACGGACCGTCCCGTCAGGACAGCATGGCCATCCCGCCGTTCACATGCAACGTCTGTCCGGTGACATATCCGGCTTCCTTCGACGCAAGATAGACCACCGCGGCGGCGATGTCGGCCCCTTCGCCCATCCGCCCCGCGGGGATGCGCTGGTTGAGCGCGTCCTTCTGCGCGTCGGGCAGGTCGTCGGTCATGGCGGTGGCAATAAAGCCCGGCGCGACGCAGTTCGCGGTGACACCGCGGCTCGCCAGTTCCTGCGCCAGCGCCTTGGTCATGCCGGTGACGCCCGCCTTCGACGCGGCATAATTGGCCTGCCCCGGATTGCCCGTCGCGCCGACGACACTGGTGATCGAGATGATGCGCCCGAAGCGCGCCTTCATCATCGGCTTCGCCGCGGCGCGCGCGAGGCGGAAATTGGCTTCGAGGTTGATGCGGATGACATCCATCCACTCCTCGTCCTTCATCCGCATGATCAGATTGTCGCGCGTCACCCCGGCGTTGTTCACGAGGATGTCGAGCCCGCCCAGCGCTTCGACCGCCGACGGCACGAGCGCATCGACGGCGGCGCCGTCGCCGAGGTTGCACGGCAAGGCGACATGATCGCCGCCGAGCGTGTCGCGAAAGGCGCTCAGCTTATCGGCGTTGGAACCCGACACCGCGAGCCGCGCGCCCTGCGCGGCGAGCGCCTGCGCGATGGCCGAGCCGATACCGCCCGAAGCGCCGGTGACGAGGGCAGTCATGCCGGTGAGATCGAACATCTGAGTTTCTCCTGAAGTCTTTGAATTAGAGCGTCTTGAGCAGCGCTTCGATGTCGTCCATCGAAATCACGCTGACCGTCTCGACTTCGCCCGAGGCGCTGCGCTTGACCATCGGCGACAGGACCTTGCCGCCGAATTCGACGAAGTGCGTGACGCCAATGTCCTCCATCGAGGCGACGCTTTCGCGCCAGCGAACGCGGCCGGTGACCTGGCTCACGAGCAGGTCGCGGATCGTGTCGGCGTCGCTGACCGGGCTCGCGGTGACATTGGCCACCACCGGTACCAGCGGCGCGGCGGGCGGGTTCGCGCCGAGCGCCTCGGCCATCGCGTCGGCGGCGGGCTGCATCAGCGGGCAGTGGAAGGGCGCCGACACCGGCAGCAGCACGCCGCGCTTGATCCCGAAATCCTTGACCAGCGCGACCGCGCGTTCGACCGCGCCCTTGTGGCCCGAGATCACGACCTGCGACGGGTCGTTGTCGTTGGCGACGGTGCAGACCTCACCCTCGGCCGCCGCATCGGCGAGCTTCTGCGCGGTGTCGATGTCGGCGCCGAGCAGCGCCGCCATCGCGCCGACGCCGACGGGCACTGCCGCCTGCATCGCTTGCCCGCGCGTCTTCAAAAGCCGCGCGGTGGTCGCGAGGTCGAAGGCGCCCGCCGCGCAGAGCGCGCTATATTCGCCGAGGCTGTGGCCCGCGACATAATCGGCCTTGGCGGCGAGCGTCACCCCGCCTTCCTTTTCGAGCACGCGCAAGGTCGCGATCGCGTTCGCCATGATCGCGGGCTGGGCATTTTCGGTGAGGGTGAGCTGGTCCTCGGGGCCTTCGCTCATCAGCTGGAACAGCTTTTGGCCGAGCGCGTCGTCGACCTCCTGGAACACCTCGCGCGCGACGAGCGAGGCCTCGAACAAGGCCTTGCCCATGCCGACCGCCTGGCTGCCCTGACCCGGAAAAATGAATGCGCGCATGATGCGTCCCCTGAAGAATATGGATTTGGCCCGCGCCTATTCCCTCACCCCGCGCGATGCAAGCCGAAGGGCACGACCTTGTTCGCCGCGTCGTGGCCGATGTCGGCCCGCCCGAGCCACGGGATGCCGGTGCGATGACACCAGTCCTGCGCAATCTCTTCGGCCTCCATGCCGAAAGGACGGTCGTTTTCGGGAACGGCGCTGACCCGGCCGAGCCGCAAACCGGCGAGTCCGCGCGGCGCGAGGCACGTCGCCATATGGAAGAAGGCACGGTCGAAGGCGTAGAGATATTCGCTCACTTCCTCGACGAGCAGGACATGTCCCGACAGGTCGGGTTCGAGCGGGGTGCCGAGCAGCATCGACAGCGTCATCAGGTTGAAGGCCGCGTGGCGCGCGCCGTGCTGCAACCCCGCCTCGCACGCAGCAGGATCGCGCGCGACGAGCCAGTCGAGCGCACGCAAAACGGCGGAATCGCCGCCATCGCGGCGGATATCGGCGACCATCGGGCCGTGCGCGACATGATCGAAACCCTCGCGATAGAGCGCGCCCAGCAAATTGCCCTGATCCGAATAGCCGAGGAACGCCTTGCCCCGCGCGACGTCGGTCAACGCGGCGACCGCATCCTCGGCGATCCGGCACGCGCCGTAACCGCCGCGTGCGAACCAGACCGCGTCGATATCGGGGCGGTTCGCCATCTCGACCAGCGCGGCGAAGCGGTGCCCGTCCTCACCGGCGAAATGACCGTGCGTCGCAAAACACTGCGGATCGAATTCGAGTTCGATGTCCGAATAGCCGAGGCTGGCAAGCGCGCGCACGGCTTCCGCATCGTCGGGCAGGATGGGGGTCGAAGGGGCAACGATCCCGATACGCAAATCCTGTCCCCTGCCCTGCCTTGCCAAACCTGACCCAAGCCCATATCGCGCCGCGATGGCCGAAAACAAATCCTATTTCTTCTGCGGCATCGGCGGGTCGGGCATGTTGCCGCTGGCGATGATCGTCGCGGCGCGCGGCGCCGCGGTTTCGGGGTCGGATCGCAGCCGCGACCAAGGCCGGACGCCCGAGAAATTCGCCTGGCTCGAAAGCCAGGGAATCGCTTTCTATCCGCAGGACGGCAGCGGCCCCAAGGCGGGCCAGATCCTCGTTGCCTCGGCAGCGATCGAGGACAGCGTTCCCGATATCGCCGCGGCCAAGGCGCTCGGCCTTCCCCGGATGACGCGCGCCGACCTCAACGCCGCGCTGTTCAACGCCGCGGACAAGGCGATCGGCGTGGGAGGAACGAGCGGCAAGTCGACGGTCACCGGGATGATCGGCTGGATCCTCGAGAGCGTGGGCCGCAAGCCGACCGTGATGAACGGCGCGGTGATGCGCAATTTTTCGGGCGAAGACAGGCCCTTTGCCAGCGCGCTGGTCGGCAATGAGGATTTTTACGTCAGCGAGGTCGACGAAAGCGACGGATCGATCACCCTATACCAGCCCGATATTGCGGTGGTCACCAACATCAGCCTCGATCACAAGAGCCTCGAAGAACTGCACCGCCTGTTCGGCGACTTTACCGCCAAGGCGCGCATCGCGGTGATCAACGCCGACGATCCCGAATCCGCCCCGCTGTTCGGCACCGGCAACAATCTGCGTTTCGGCTTTGGCGACGGCGCGGCGATGCGCGGCAGCGATTTCGAGGCCCTGCCCGACGGCTGCCGCTTTGCTGTCAGCTTTGCCGCCGACCGCCACGAGGTCCGGCTGCGGATGCCGGGCCGCCACAATGCCGCGAACGCCCTCGCCGCGATCGCCGCCGCGCGTGCGGTCAACATACCGGTTGCGCAGTCGGTCGCGGCGCTCGCCGATTTTGCCGGCCTTGCGCGCCGCTACGAGGTGCTGGGCCAGGCCGGCGGCGTTACCGTCGTCGACGATTTTGCGCACAACCCCGACAAGGTCGCCGCGACGCTCGCCGCCGTCGCCGAACTGCCCGGCCGCGCGCTGCTCTTCTTCCAGCCGCACGGCTATGGCCCGCTGCGCCAGATGGGCAAGGAACTTGCGGCCAGCTTTGCCGCCGGGATGCGCGAAGGCGACCGGCTGTTCGCCTGCGACCCCGTCTATTTCGGCGGCACCGTCGACCGCAGCGTCGGCAGCGAGGCGCTAGTCGCCGATATCGTCGCGGGCGGGGCCGACGCGGTGCATATGACAACGCGGGCAGCCTGCGGCACCGCGATGCTCAACGAAGCCCGGACCGGCGACCGCATCCTGATCCTCGGCGCGCGCGACGACACGCTCACCGAATTCGGGCGCGAACTCTTGGAAAAGCTGGCCGCGCGCGCTTGATTTCTCCCCGCGAATCTGTATAGGCGCGCTCATTCGGGGCGAGGCCACGTGCCTGTCGCCCCGTTTGTCTTGCATCAATACGCAAGGCTTGACGACAGCCGGAGGGGTTTCGCGATTGGCGCGAAGCCAGCGATCGGCCAAATCGAAGGAAGCGCACCATGCCGTTTTACGAGCATGTTTTTATCGCGCGTCAGGACCTGAGCCAGGCTCAGGTCGACGCGCTGGCGGAAACCGTCACCAACGTCATCGGCGAGTTTAAGGGCCAGGTTCACAAGACCGAAACCTGGGGCCTGAAGCAGCTCGCCTACAAGATCCAGAAGAACCGCAAGGGTCACTATGTGATGCTGTCGGCCGAAGTGTCGGGCGAAGCCATCGCTGAGATCGAGCGTCAGGCTGCGATCAACGAAGATATCATCCGCTGGCTCACCATCCGCGTCGACGAACTCGAAAAGGGTCCGTCCGTGATGATGCGCAAGCAGGAACGTCGTGGCGGCCGCGGCCGTGACCGCGACGGCGAAGAATAAGGATAACGACCATGGCACGACCCTTTTTCCGCCGCCGCAAGACCTGCCCCTTCAGCCAGAAGGACGCACCGGTCATCGACTACAAGGACGTCCGTCTGCTCCAGGGTTACCTGTCGGAGCGTGGCAAGATCGTCCCGTCGCGGATTACCGCGGTGTCCACCAAGAAGCAGCGTGAGCTGGCGAAAGCGATCAAGCGCTCGCGCCACATCGGCCTGCTCCCCTACATTGTGAAGTAAGGAGGGCGGACCGATGGAAATCATCCTGCTCGAACGTATCGAGAAACTGGGCGGTATCGGCGATGTCGTCACCGTCAAGAACGGCTTTGCCCGTAACTACCTGCTGCCGAACAACAAGGCGCTTCGTGCGAACGACGCCAACAAGAAGCTGTTCGAAGCGAACCGCGGCAAGATCGAAGCCGATAACGCCGAACGTCGCGCCGACGCCGAAGGCCGCGCCAGCGGCATCAACGGCAAGCAGATCGTTCTGATCCGTCAGGCATCCAACACCGGCCAGCTTTATGGTTCGGTTTCGGTCCGTGACATCGTCGACGCCCTCGCCGAAGACGGCGTCGAAGGCATCGGCAAGTCGATGGTCGAACTGGAACGTCCGATCAAGTCGCTCGGCCTGGTCGACGTCAAGGTCAAGCTGCACCCCGAGGTCGTCGTGACCGTCGGCGTCAACGTCGCGCGTTCGCCCGACGAAGCCGAAATGCAGAAGCAGGGCATCGACGTCATCGCGGCGATGTTCGAGGAAGAACAGGCTGAGGCAGTCGCCACGGCTCTGGAACCCGACAGCGAAGACGAATTCGAAGACGCGACGCCGCCTTCGGAACTCGCTCCCGAAGCTGCTGCGGACGAAGCCGAAGAAGCTTAAGCTTTTTCAGGCCAAAGCCTTTTGAAAGGGCCGCGTTTCCCGATGGAGACGCGGCCCTTTTCTTATGCCTCGCCCTTTCCTATGGCAGCGACGATGGCCGACGATCGCTTTCAGTCCCGTTTTGCCGCCGACGCGAGCCTGCTGCCGCATATGGTGGATCTCGCGAACGACCGGGTGCTGATCGCCCTGCTTGGCGAGGCAGATTATCGTTCGGCGAGCTTTCTCGACCAGCGGCTGCTGACCGACCGCATCGGGCGTGAGTGGATGGCGTGGAATGCACTGCCCGACCTCGGCCCCGCCGCGCCGCGGCCCGATTTCATCTTCCATATCGGCCATGTCGGATCGACGCTTGTCTCGCGCCTGCTTGCCGAGGTCGGCGGCGCGCTTCCGCTGCGCGAGCCGATGCTGCTGCGCACACTGGCACAGGTCGCCGAGCGGATCGACCGGCCGGAGTCGGTGTGGTCGCCCGAACGCTATCGTCAACGCCTTGCGCAGATACTTGGCTGGCTTGGCCGCGGCTTCGGCCCCGATCAGCCTGCGATGGTCAAGGCGTCGAGCGTGATCACTGCGATCGCACGCGACCTGACGGGCCCCGATGGCCGTGCGCTGTTCCTGTACGTCGCGCTTCCCCGTTACATCGAGACGATCCTCGCGGGCGAGGCCTCGATGGCCGAGACGCAGGCGCAGGCGCCCGCGCGCATGGCGCGGCTCGCGGCCCTGCTTCCCGATTTCCCGCACGCGCTGTGGCAACTGCCGCCGGTCACGCGCGTCGCGATGAGCTGGCTTTGTGAAATGGCGACGGCGCAGCACACGCTGCCCCAAAGCGATCCGCGCTACCTGTGGGCCGATTTCGAGGCGATGCTGGCCGATCCCGCCGCCGCGCTTGCGGCGCAAGCCGGGCATTTCGCCTTGCCAGCCAGCAAGGTGCGCATCGACGCCACGCTCGCCGGGCCGATCATGCGCCAATATTCCAAGGCGCCCGAGCATGGTTACAGCCCCGACCTGCGCCGCGAGCTGCAGGTGCAGGCGCGGGCGGAACATGCGTCCGCCATCGCCGAAGCGATCGCATGGGTTGAAGCGCTCACAGCAGGCTATACAAGCCTTCGCGACCTGCCGATCCACGGCAATGGGGAAAGCCGATAATGTTCAAGCTCGTCCAGCTGCTCGACGATGGCGCGGTCGCCGCGCTGCGCGAGATTGCCGCCAGCGGCAAATTCGTCGACGGAAAGATCAGCAACCCGCATTCGACAGTGAAGAACAACCTCCAGCTCCATGACGCGGGCGCCTACGAGCGCTCGTCGAAGATCCTGCTCGATGCGATGGTGCAGAATCCCGATTTCATGGAATTCACCTTTCCCGCGCGCATCGCGCCGCCGCTCATGACGCGCTACACCCCCGGGATGCACTACGGGCTGCACCCAGACGCCGCCTATATCCCCCTGCCCGACGGCCAGTTGCGTACCGATGTCAGCTGCACGGTCTTCCTGAACGACCCGGCCGATTATGACGGCGGCGCACTGCATGTGCAGCTCGGCAATGCCGACCTGCGCTTCAAGGAAGCGCCAGGCGTCGCGGTCGTCTATCCGTCGCACACGTTGCACGAGGTCGAGCCGGTAACCCGCGGAGAGCGGCTCGTCGCAATCACCTTCATCCAGAGCCTGATCCCCGACGTCGCGCACCGGAACCTGATGTACGAGCTCAACGAGGTCGCATCGATCGAGGGCCGCAAGATGGACCCGGCCAATTTCACCCGGCTCCAGGCGGTGCAGTATCAGCTCTTGCGGATGTGGCGGCGCTAGGCCGCCTCTCCATCAATATCCCATCAGGCTCAGCACTTCCTTGCGGCTGCTCTGGTCGTTCAGAAAACAGCCGAGCAGGCGGCTGGTCACCATGCCGACGCCAGGCGTGCGTACGCCGCGCCCGGTCATACAGCCATGCTGCGCGTCGATAACGACCGCCACGCCATGCGGCTGGAGATTGTCCCAGATGCACTTGGCGACTTCGGCCGTGAGGCGCTCCTGCACCTGCAGACGCCGCGCATAGCCGTTGAGCACGCGGGCGAGTTTCGAAATGCCGACGACGCGGTCGCGCGGCAGATAGGCGATCGACGCCTTGCCGGTGATCGGCGCCATATGATGTTCGCAGTGCGACTGGAACGGAATGTCGCGCAGCAGCACGATCTCGTCATAGCCGCCGACCTCCTCAAAGGTGCGTGACAGGTGGATCGCCGGGTCGTCGGCATAACCCGAGCAATATTCCTTCCACGCGCGCGCGACGCGGCGGGGAGTATCGAGCAATCCTTCGCGCGCCGGATCGTCGCCCGCCCATTCGATCAGCGTCCGCACCGCAGCCGCGACATGGTCCGGCACCACCACCTTACCGTCCGGTCCCAGTTCCTGCCCGTTGTCGCTCATCATCCCGCTTTCACTGTTGCCATCATGTCGCACATTTCGACGTCCCGGCGCCGATAAGCAAGAGCCGGGCAAGAAGAAATTGTCCTCCCCCATCAACTTTACGTTGCGGAATCTTGGCTTTTTGACTTTTCGGAGAGGCGCGGTTTCGCGTCCTTTTTTGGGCCAAACAAGGCACTTGACGCTTTCGTCAACTCGGCGCACCTTCACCTTGCATTACAGAACTCGCTCAAGCGGGTCGTGATCCGGAGAGGCCGGCGTGTTCCCCGACGCCGGTGGGAGAGGACGATGACCAGCACAGCTGGCAAGTGGGATACGCACAGGCGCTCGGCCGTTCCGGCTCGATGCCCTTTGTCATGTCTGGTCGTTTCTACTCCCCTTACCACAATTTGAAGTTGGGCGGCCCCGCACCTCGCGGGATCGAAAAAGGGAGGCTGTAGATGAAGTTCAAGGCACTGATCGGAACGTCGATCCTTGCGATGACGGTGGCGACGCCGGCGTTTGCGCAGGACGCCGCGGAAGAAGTGGAACGCGATGCTTTCGGCGGCGAGATCGTCGTCACGGCGCAGCGTCAGTCGGAACGCCTGCAGGACGTGCCGATCGCGGTCAGCGCCTTCTCGACCGAGGCGCTCGAAGCCCAGCAGATCAAGACCCCGTCGGATCTTCAGCTGACCCTGCCCAACGTCACCTTCACCAAGACCAACTTCACCGGCGCAAGCTTCACGATCCGCGGCATCGGCGACCTTTGCGTCGGCACGACCTGCGACAGCGCGACCGCGATCCACCTGAACGGCGATCCGCTGTTTTCGACCCGCCTGTTCGAAACCGAATTCTATGACCTCGAACGCATCGAAGTCCTTCGCGGACCGCAGGGCACCCTGTTCGGGCGCAACGCGACCTCGGGCGTGGTCAACGTGATCACCGCGAAACCGAAGCTCGGGACGTTCGAGGCGGCCGTCGAAGCCGAATATGGAAATTATGATTCCATGAAGGGCAAGGCGATGGTCAACATCCCGCTCGGCGACACCATGGCCTTCCGCGTTGCGGGCATCTATCTGAACCGCGACGGCTATACGAAGAACAGCTTTCTCGACACGCGCATCGACGACCGCGATCTCTATTCGGTCCGCGGCTCGTTCCGCTGGGAACCGAGCGACGATACCACGATCGACCTGCTCGCGTCCTATTTCCGTGAAAAGGACCAGCGCACGCGCATTCAGAAACAGCTTTGCCAGCGCGACCCGACCGGTATCCTCGGCTGTCTGAACAGCCGCCTCGACAATTCGCCCTTCAACGGCAATGCGACCTTCACCGCCGCGCTGACCTCGCGCGAATTCCTTGCGATCCGCGGCATTCCGCAGGCCTTTGCACTCGGCAGCCTTTATGGCCCCGATGTCTATGCCAACACGACGATCCCGTCGGACCCGCGCGAAGTGAACACCGCCTATACCCCAAGCTACTTCACCAGCGAACTGACGCTGCAGGGCCAGATCGAGCATAATTTCGGCCCCGTGTCGCTGCAGGTGTCGGGCCAGTATCAGAAGGTCAAGCTCGACGCCTCGCAGGACTATAACAGCAATATCGGCAACCGCGCGCTCTACGCGGGCGGCCTCGCGACGTTGCAGGCGGCCGCAAACGGCGCGCTGGGCGCCGCGTTCACGCCCTATTTCCGGCCCGTCGCTGCGGCGATCATTCCCAACGGGCCGACCGGCCAGCTTTGCACGTCGCTCGCCGAAGAAAGCGGCTATGGCAGCTTCGGGGGCAACAAGATCTGTAGCGACCAGTCGCTGCAGTTCGACCGGTCGAACCAGTATAACAGCAGCTGGTCGGTCGAAAGCATCCTGTCGAGCGACCTCGACGGGCCGTTCAACTTCCTCGTCGGCGGCATCTATGCCGATTATCATCTGACCGAGAACAGCTATTATGTGAACGCCTTCCCGATCGACTATCTGACCGGGGTACTGGGCGCGTTCACCGCGGCGACCAACGCGAGCGGTCCGCTGCCGCCGTCGTTCCTGGCCACGCCCTTCTTCCGGAACAACACCGATGATCTGAAGATCAAATCCTATGGCCTGTTCGGTGAGGCCTATTTCGAAGTCAGCGATCGGCTGAAGCTGACCGCGGGCCTGCGTTACAACAACGACAAGAAGAGCGTGACCGCCCGGTCGACGCTGGCCAGCTTCCTGGCGCCGCACGGCGGGACGACCGACACCGTCTTCGGTTCGCCCTTCGTCGGGTCGTTCGATGCCGACCCAGGCACGCCGGGCAACCAGATCATTCAGGCACGCAAGGTGAAGTTCAACAAACTCACCGGCCGCTTCGTGATCGATTTCAAGGTGACCGACGACAATCTGCTCTATGCCTCCTATTCGCGCGGCTATAAGTCGGGCGGCATCAACCCGCCGCTGCAGCCGATTTTCGCCGTGCCCGAATCGTTCAAGCCCGAACAGGTCGATGCGTTCGAAATCGGGTCGAAGAACACCTTTGGCGGTGGCGCGCTGCAGCTGAACCTGACGGCCTTCTACTATAAATATAAGGACCTGCAGCTCAGCAAAATCGTCGCCCGTACCGCAGTCAACGACAATGTCAGCGCCGACATCTATGGCTTCGAGGCCGAAGCCATTGTCCGGCCGGACCCCGATGTGGTCGTCAACCTCGGCTTCAGCTACCTGCACAGCAAGGTGTCGGACGACAAATTTACCAGCAACCCGCGCGACTTTGGTGGCGGCCGCAGCGATGCGGTGATCATCAAGGACATCACCAACGCCGCAAACTGCGCCGTGGCCTCGCGGACCGGCAATGTGGCGGGCATCAACGCATTTGTGAATCAGGTGAACAACCTGATCAACACCAACCCGGACATCAATCCCGATCCGGCGGTTACCACACGGGTCATTCCGGGCATTCAACCCGGCGCCAACCTGCAGGGCACGACCACCTTCCCTGCGGACGGCGGCATCGCCTCGACGGGTGCATTCGGGATCTGCGACGTGCTCAGCGCGGCCGCCGCGGGCGCCTTCTCGCCGCTCGGACTCAACCCGACAACTTTTGGCGGGGTCGAATATTTCTCCGCCGGGGTTCCGGTCAATATCAAGGGCAACCAGCTGCCGCAGGCGCCGAACTACAAGTTCAGCGCAGGCGTGCAATATACGGCACGTATGGGCGACATGACGCTCGTCCCGCGCGTCGACATGGCCTATACCGGTGAAAGCTATGGCAGCATCTTCAACGGCAACGTCAACCGCATCAAGGGCTATGCGCAGGTCAATGCCCAGATCCAGCTGAACGGCGCCGACGACAAATGGTATGTCAAAGGCTTCATCCAGAATGTCTTCGACGCCAACAGCGTCACGGGCCTCTACATCACCGACCAGTCGTCGGGTAACTACACCAACATCTTCACCCTCGAACCGCGCCGCTACGGCATCGCGGCGGGCGTGAAGTTCTAAACCGACGGCGGCAAACGCCGACAAAAAAGCCCCGGCCTCTCGACAGGAGAGGCCGGGGTTTCTTTTTGTCCGCTGTCGGAGTGGCCGGAGCGAGCGCCCCGGCCACCTCGATCAGAATTTGTAGCGGATGGTGCCGCCATAGGTGCGCGGCTGGCTCGGATAGCCCGAGACGCTGCCCGCCTGTGCGACGGCCGGGAAGATCGTCGTGAGGTACTGCGCATTGGTGAGGTTGCGGCCCCACACGCCGACGTCGATGCCGTTGGTCAGGCGGATCGTAAACGACGCGTTGAGCGAATTGACTTCACGCTTCAGATTCTGCGCGACGCTCGCCGGGAAACCCGACAGGCCTTCGACGATCTGGACCGGGCTTTCATAGCTGTAGTCGACGTGCGCGATCGCTTTCGTCCCGCCTGCGAACTCATGCGTATAGGTGCCGCCAAGCGACAGCGACAGTTCGGGGATGCCCGCGGGCGTGCTGCCCGAGATGTCGCCGAACGCCGAATTGACGAAGCTGTCGTACTTGGCGTCGAGGTAGGTCGCCGCCAGCGTCAGGTTGAGGCCTGCGACCGGGCGCACCGAGCCGTCGAACTCGATCCCGAAGGTCGACTGCTTGCCGGCGTTCGCCAGCGCGAAGCCGGTGCCGGTGAAGACGTTCGACTGGAAGCCCTTGATCGACTGCTTGAACACCGCGACGTTCACCGCCGCGACGTCCCACTGGCCCTTCAGGCCGAACTCGTAGACGGTCGATTCTTCGGGGTTCGCGAAACGCGAACCCGCGACGAGGTTCGGGGTGCGCAAGCCAGCGGCGGTGATCGCCGCGAGGTCCGAAGCCAGCGGGCGGCTGTCGCGCGACAGGTTGACCGAGCTCGCCTTGAAGCCCGTCGCATAGGTCGCATAGATATTGACCGTGTCGGTGAGCTCATAGGCAGCGCGCACGCTGTACGAGAAGTCGCCGTCGTTGGTCTTGCCGCTTTCGACCGCATTCGGAAGGTTGAGGAAGGGCGGCAGGAACTGGAACGCCTTCAGCCCGGCCAGCGGGTTCGCGCTGCGACCGTCGGGGAGCGTCATCGTCGGGTTCGCTGCGAGGACCGCGGCCTGTGCAGGCGGCACGCCCTGACCGACGAGCAGCGCCTGACGGAACGGCGTATAGGCGGCCGCGTCGAGGTTGATGCCCGAGAACACGTCGCTGCTGACCACGTTGGTCGAGAAGCGCTTGCGGTCCTTGGTGTAGTTGCCGCCGAGGGTCAGCGTCAGGCGATCGGTGACTTCGAAATCGACCGTGCCGAAGATCGAGAAGGCCTCGTTCTTCATCTGATAATCTTCGTCGAGTCCGGTGCCGGCCTTGAAGAAGGTACCGGCATATTTTGCCGGATTGCCCTCAAACGTGCCGAGCGTCGTTTCGAGCATTCCGACGTTGAGCGCGTTGCCGCTCGCCGCCCGGATCAGCGCGTCGCCATAGGGGCGGAAGTGCTGGCCGAACTTGATCGCACTCTGCTGGTCGACCTTTTCGTTGAAATAATAACCGCCGATCAGGAAGTTGAGCGGACCGTCGAAGTCCGACGTCAGGCGAATTTCCTGCGTGAAGGTGTCGATGCCGACATTGTCGCTCTTCTCGCCGATCAAGTCGGCCGCGGTGAAGTCCGAATCCTGGTTCGTGTCGGCCTGTACCTTGCGGTACGCGGTGATCGAGGTCAGCGCGAGATTGCCGAGATCATAGTCGATCTGCGCCGAACCGCCGTAATTCTCGATCTCGTTCGACGACAGGAAGTTGTTGTAGACGTCGTAGGAGAAGGGATTGTTGCGGTCGACGCTGGGCCCGCCAGCGAGGAAATCGGTAATCGCGACCGTCGGGCCGGCGATGACATTGCCCGCGATGCAGCAATTTTCGTCGATCTTGTCATAGTCGCCGATCAGGCGGATCGACAACGCGTCGGTCGGTTCGAACAGAAGCTGGCCGCGGACGCCCCAACGGTTGCGGTCGTTGACGTCGGTGTCGAGCTTCAGGTCCTGCGCATAACCGTCGCGGCGGTTGTAGCTGCCGCCGATCGAGAAGGCGACGGTGTCGCTGATCGGACCGGTGACATCGCCCTTGACGGTGATCGCATTGTAATTGCCATAGGTGACTTCGGCCGAGCCGCCGAATTCATACTGCGGCTTTTGCGTGACGATGCTGATGACGCCCGCCGAGGCGTTCTTGCCAAACAAAGTCGACTGCGGGCCGCGCAGCACTTCGATGCGTTCGACGTTCGGAAGGTCGCCGATCTGGGCGGCCGAGCGCGAGCGATAGACGCCGTCGATGAACACGCCGACCGACGGTTCGATCCCGGCGTTGTTCGCGCCGTTGCCGAAGCCGCGGATGATGAAGTTGGTGTTCGCGCTCGACTGGAGCTGCGACACGCGCAGGCTGGGGACCGACGACTGGAGGTCGATGAGGTCGCGGATCTGCGATTCTTCGAGCGCGGCAGCCGAGGTGACCGAAACCGCGACGGGGGTATCCTGCAGCGTCTGCGAACGCTTGCTGGCGGTGACGATGATGTCGTTGCCATAATCGGTCACGTCGCCGGTCGAAGCACTGTCGGCCGGTGCGGCGGTATCCTGGGCAAAAGCGGGGGTGGTGGCGGCGCACAGCATGGTGGCGCCCAACAGGATGTTGCGCAAAGTCATGATGATGTCTCTCTCTCCAAAACCGCCGAGACGCAGCCAAAGGCTTATCGGGAGATGCCCGGCAGTAAATGACGGGTCTAACGCACCGCCCCGCCGCGTCAACGCGCGCACGCGCAAACACCCGGCTTTTCTGTCGATTTGTGGCACAAAAGCAACAGTTTACGTTACGGCAGGCGCAACAGGCCCGTCACGAAAAAGACCAAATCAAACTGTGAGGAAGGTGGTGCCTGGGGACGGGATCGAACCGCCGACACTGCGATTTTCAGTCGCATGCTCTACCAACTGAGCTACCCAGGCAAACCGTGGCGGCCGGTCGGCCGCGCTGGCGAGCGGCGGCTATAGGCAGGGCTTTGCGTCCTGTCCAGCACCTTTCTTCGCCCTTTTTCCGGACATCATCCGTCGTCGAAACGATCCTCGTCCGCGGTGCCGTCAGGCGCCTGATCGACGGGCACGCGATAGCCCTCGCCGAACCAGGTCAAAAGGTC
Source organism: Pseudomonadota bacterium (assembly GCA_020160755.1). GTDB lineage: Bacteria > Pseudomonadota > Alphaproteobacteria > Sphingomonadales > Sphingomonadaceae > Sphingopyxis. Next base: position 94,723 of record JAIUPN010000009.1, on the reverse strand, counting down.
GCGATCGCGGCAGCCGCGGCTGCAAAAGGGCTTGAACTCGGGGACGCGCGGGTTGCCGCAGAGCGGGCAGCGCGGCGATTTACTGGGCATGGCCTGCTCCTTTGATGGCCGGATCGGCAACAAGGCGAACCGCGCGGCCGGTACGATTTTGGAGCGCCTCTACCCAGTCGGGATGCCCTGCGATATGGTCGATCACACCGCCCCGCGCGGTCAGCGTCAATACGCCCGTGCCGACCGCGCGTTCCGCCTGGCGCAGCAGCAGCGCCGCGTCGGTCGCGACGGGATCGAGACGGATCTGCTCGATCAGCGAAGGACGTTCGCGGCGGCGGATGATCTGCATCAGCCCAAAGCCGTTGATCGCGGTGCGCTCGAACGGTCCGGCCAACGCGACGTCGACCGCGGCATCGACCGCCTGCCGCCCCGCCCGATCGGGCAGCGAAGGGAAATCGATCGCGATCGATCCGCCGATATCGCAGCGGCGGATCACCGCCGCGGCAGCCTTTGCGCCGGCCTTTGCCAGCGTCAACGCATCACCCTCGCCGTCGATGTCGATCAGCACCATCGCGGGGGTCGCATCGACCCACAACGCCCCGCCCGCGAACGGCCAGTGCCCGGTGCGAACGCAATCGATCAATTCGCTCCAACCCGCCTGTTCGAGACGGTCGGAATCGGTCGGCCGCACGTCGACGACGGCCATGCCCGTGGCGGCAATGCGCGCACGCAGGTCAGGGCCAACGGTGACGACTGCCCCGGGCTCGGCGAGGCGCGCGCGGGCGGGTTTGTCGCGGGCACGCTCGCGCAGCGCCATGCGCGTGATCTCGACCAGCAGCGATGCACCGATGGACGTTGCTTTCGGGATTTCGGTAACAGTCGCTTGCGGCGCGCCGGGGCAGTCGAGCGCAACCAGCGCCCCCCTGCCACCGCGCCCGGCCTCAACGAGCCGGGCATGGAGGATGGCGCCGGGGCGCGGTCCTTCGCCCTCGCGTTCGATTCGCGCTTCGACAATCTCACAGCCTTCGACCAGCGCGGCCCGCGCCTCGCCGATTCCGGCTTCGTATAGCCACTCAGCCAAGCGCGATTCCGGCGCTCGAGAGCAGCCCCCGCGTTTCGAACAGCGGCAGCCCGACAACATTCGAATGGCTGCCCGACAGGAAACGGACAAAGGTTTCGGCGCGGCCCTGGATGGCATAGCCGCCCGCCTTGCCCATCCCCTCGCCGCTTTCGACATACCAGTCGATCTCGGCGGCGCTCAGCACCTTGAACGCGACGATCGTATCGACGACGCGCACGCGCGCCTTGCCGTCGGTACCGACGACGCAAATCCCCGAATAGACATGGTGCCGCCGCCCCGAAAGCAGGCCAAGCATCCGGCGTAGGTCGGCTTCGTCTGCGGGTTTTTCGAGAATGCGGCGTCCAACGGCCACCGTCGTGTCGCCTGCGAGCACGACCTCGTCGGGCGCACGCTCGACGGCAAGCGCCTTGCCCTGGGCGAGCCGAGTGACATAGTCGCGAGGAAGCTCGCCCTTCAGCGGCGTTTCGTCGATTTCAGGGGCCGCGATGCGGGTCGGCACAAGCCCGATCCGCGCCAGCAATTCACGCCGGCGCGGCGAGGTCGATGCCAATACCAGCGCGGGGGATGTCGCCGCGCCGCTCACTTGAAGCGATAGGTGATCCGACCCTTGGTCAGGTCATAAGGCGTGAGCTCGACGAGCACTTCGTCGCCGACGAGCACACGGATGCGGTTCTTGCGCATCTTGCCGGCCGTGTGGCCGAGAATCTCGTGGTCGTTTTCCAGTTTGACGCGAAACATCGCGTTAGGCAGCAGTTCGACCACCTGGCCGCGCATTTCCAGAAGTTCTTCTTTCGCCATCAGTCCTCTATGGGCTCGAAAATACAAGGATGCGCGCCCATAACCGCAATTGGCGCCAATTGAAAGCAATCTGTAACAGGCAATTTACGACACGAGTTTGAGCTTGCGCGCAACGCGCCAGCCCACCGACCGGAACCACGCATAGCTTGGCCAGCGCGGCGGCATGGAAGGGTCAAGACCCATGCGCCGCAGCGCCGCATTGGCGGCATGCGCCTCGGACTCGCGATAGCTCCATTCGCTGCGCCAGGTGATCGACAGCGAAATCGAAGGCGCATCGCCGTTGGCGACGAAATGCGGCGCCATCACCGGCATCAGCACCGCATCGCCGGGGCCAAGCGGCACCTGCTGCGCATCGCCGCGATAGGTGTCCTGCCAGGGCAGGTTGCGGTGACCGCCCGCATGATAACGCTCATGCTCGCGCCGGTCGGCGAAGCGCTCGTCGCCCGCAGGCCACACATTCATCACCTTCGTCCCGCGCAGTTGCAGCAGGATGTTGTGCTCGGGATCGAAATGAAAGGGTGTGATCGATCCGGGCGACGAGATGAAAATAAAGCCCTGCGGCGTCAGCATCGCGCCGGTGCGCGGCGTCACGACGGGTTCCAGTTCGCCGAGCAGGTCCATCAGCAGCGTGCGATAGGCGTCCACATTCTCGATATTTTTGAGCACCGCCCAGCTGCCGTTGGTGTCGATGGTGCGGATCGTCTCGCCGATCGACAGCCCGTTCGAGGGGATCTCTTCGGGGCGGATGCCGATGGGGACGTTACCCGGATTATATTCGACCTCGCTGGCGGGCAGGCTTTCGCCGAGCTGTGCGAGTGCCTCGATCGAAAGCAGCGGGTGATCGGGCAGATGATGGTGGAGCAGCCCCGCCTGCGCCGGATAGAGCGCCGCCATCCGTTCGAGCGTCTCGGCAGGGAATACGGGTCGGGCGATCAGCTGGTGCGCGGTCATGACAGGCCTTCTACTTGATTTTCGGGTACCGGAGCACCCTTCCAGCGTCGCCAGACGCGTTCGACCTGCGTCAGCATGGCGAAACGCAAGCGGTCGAACGGCGCCGACAAGGCAATATTGACCCAGACGAGCGCGCGCCGTTCGCGCCACACGCTGTCGATCATCGGGTGTCCGGGCGCGGCGCAGCTGTCGACCCAGTCGATCCGCGGGTCGTCGAGCAGATCGAGGTTCGCCTGTTGCAGCAGCACGCCGGGCGAGAAGCGCGCGAAATCCTCGTCGAACGCAGTCTTGAACGAAAAGCCGCCCGGCGGACAAAGGAAGTTGATCAGCATCGCGAGCGGGCGATCGTCGAGGTCAAGCGCACGCATGTCGAGCTTGCCCGCCTCGGCGCCACCGGAGAGAGTCGCCCGGAACCACGCCTCGGTGTCACCATGACTCGCGAGCGCCGATCCGGCGCGACCTTTCCAACCGCGCGCCTCGAGGTCGAGGAAGGCGTCGATCCACGGCTCGATCGCCTCGCCCGGCTGCCAGCGGCGAAAGCGCACCGCGCCTTGCTCGGCCAGACGATTGGCCTGACGACGCAGCTCCTTGCGCTTCTTCGCACGTACCGCCGCGTCCCAATATTCCTCCGGCGACGACGCGCTCTCCAGCAACGCGCGTTCCTCGCGATGCACCGCCACGGCCTCACCGCCGCGCGCCCGCGCAACGCCCTCCAGCGCGCGGTGGAGCGGCCCGTCCTCGGTCAATCGCGGCACCTGTACAAGCGTACGCGCCCACGGCGCGGCATCGCACCAGCCGAGCAGGATCGACCAGAAGAGGCTTTCGAACCCCGCGCGCACCAGCGGCGCGCCGTGGAAGTGATTGGGGTGCGCCCAGCCCGTCACGTGGCACAGCGGCAGGCGGCCATAATGCGTTGCGGGCGCGACCGGCATGACACCGACCAGCGGCCCGTCGCTGCCGCCCTGTACCAGCACCAGCCGCGCGTTCCGTTCGGGATCGAGCAGGTGCAGTGCCGATTGCAGGCACCAGCGCTCGGCAAAGGGGTTGGGCTCGCTCGCTTCCCCGGCCAGCCGGTCCCATGCGGCGGCGAGATCGTCCGAAAGCGACAGCGGATCGACGATACGCACGGCCAGCGGCCGGGCTTCGAGGCCATCGATCGGAAAGGCAGGATGCACCGTCATCGGAAGCGAGCCTAGCAGCCAAGCGTTAAGATGGCGTGGCGATTCGCATCGGTCCCTACCCTGTCCCAGAGGATAGAATTCAGATCCCGAACAGTTTCGCCAGCGACTTTTCGAGCATGAAGAATTGCCAGATCAGGCGACCATGGTCGCGGCGGCCCGATTGGTGCGCTGCCACGATCCGTTCGATTTCCGCCATGTCGAACCAGCCCGAGCGCGCAAGCGTCGAAGAACTCGCCAATACCTTCGCCTGTTCGATCAACGGCCCGCGGAACCAGTGCGATACGGGCGTCACAAACCCCATCTTCGGACGGTAGAGGATGTCGTGCGGCAGATAGCGTTCCATCGCCTGTTTCATGATCGCCTTGCCGGTACTGCCCTTCACCCGCATCGACGCAGGCAGCGAAGCGGCGAATTCGATCAGGCGATAGTCGAGCAGGGGTTCGCGCGCTTCGAGGCTGACGGCCATGCTCATCCGGTCGGTCTTGGTCAGGATGTCGCCGGGCAGCCAGATCATCAGATCGGCATATTGCGCCCGGTCGAGCGGCTCGCGCGCCGGCGCCTCGGCCATCGCCTTCCAGTATCGCGTTTCGGCGACATGATCGCCGAGCGCATGGTGCGCGGCGTCGTTGAACAGGCGCGATCGTTGCTGGAGCCCGGTCACGCCCACCGCCTCGGCATAGCCCTCCGCACCGCTCTTCGACAGGCTGGCAAGCGTCGCGCGGGCGCGCAGCGGACGCGGCGCCCAGTCCATCTGCGGCCAGACATGCGAAAGCGGTCCGAGTACCCCGCGCCGCAGGAAGCCCGGGATCAGTCCGCGCAGTTTTTCTTCCTGATACTGGAAGACAAGGCGACGATATCCCGCGAAAGCCTCGTCGGCGCCGTCGCCCGACAGCGCCACCGTCACCTCTTCGCGCGCGAGTTCGCACACGCGGTATGTCGGCAGCGCGCTCGCGTCGGCAAAGGGTTCGTCGAACATGTCGGCAATCCGGTCGACGAGCGCAAAGTCGCCCGACGACACGGTGCGCGTGCGATGATCGGTCGCGAACCGCTCGGCGATCTGTTGGGCGTAGGCGGTTTCGTCGAGCGCCGCCTGATCGAAGCCGATCGTGCAGGTCTTGACCGCCTTCGCGCTCGCCTCGGCCATCAGTGCGACGACCGCGCTCGAATCGACCCCGCCCGACAGAAACGCGCCGAGCGGCACGTCGGCGACCATGCGGTCAGTCACCGCGGCACGCATCAGGTGGACGAGATGTTCGGCGGCCTCGCCTTCGCTCGCGCGAATCCGCTTCGAGAAATCGGGCGCCCACCAGCGCGTCGGCGCGGAGATGGGCTTGCCGCGTTCGAGCATCAGATAATGGCCGGCGGGCAGCTTCTGAACGCCAGCGACGATGCAATTGTCGTCGGGGACATAGCCGAAAGCGAGGAAATCCTCGATCGCGGTGAGGTTCGCTTCCTGCCGCAACAGCGGATTGCGCAGCAGCCCCTTCAGCTCCGAGGCGAAGGCCACCGAGCCGTCGGACAGGCGGACATAGTGGAGCGGCTTCACCCCCAGCCGGTCGCGCGCAAGGAACAGGCATCCACGCCGGTGATCATGGATCGCGAAGGCGAACATGCCGTTGAGCCGCGACAGGCAGTCGGGACCCCACTGGCGCCACGCCGCGATGATGACCTCGGTATCGCCGCTGGTGCGGAACCGGTGGCCGCGATCCTCCAGCTCGGCGCGCAATTCGCGAAAGTTGTAGATTTCGCCATTGTAGGTGAGCGTGACGATCTCGTCATCGCTCGCCATCGGCTGCGGGCTGCCTTCGATATCGATGATCGACAGCCGCAGATGGCCGAGCCCGACGCCGGGCGCGGTCCATTCGCCCGATCCGTCGGGGCCGCGGTGCTGCATCGGCTGGAGCATGGCGCGCAGGCGCGCCGGGTCGACCGGTTTCGCCGTTTCCAGATGATAGATGCCAGCGATCCCGCACATATAGGAAGCGCTCTTAACGCGTTTTCAGCGCGCGGTCAGCCATCGCGTTGGCTCCGCCCGACGCGGAAACGAAATCGGTGATCGCATTCAGCCCGCCCTGATGCTCCTCGCTCGACACGATCAGGGACAGCGCGCGCGGGTCGCCGCCCAGCAACCGTGCTTGCAGTCCCGCGAGTTTCGCGCGGCGCGGATCGCCGGTCACCGTTCCGCCAACGACATACCAGGTCGCCGCGTCGCGCAGCACCGGGCCGGGATGGAGCAGCCGCTCGGTCCGTGCCCCTTCGACCCTTGGCAGCGCGGCGCTCCACGCCCATTTGCTGCCGGGGTCGACGGCGCCCTGCCCGAAGGCCACGACCTCGCGCCCCTCGGCCTGCCGTTCGTAGCCGCCGATCGCGACAGTCACCACCTGTCCCCGATCGTTGCCGAACCGGCGCAACAATCGCTGGTCGGCACCGTCGAAACGCGGCGCCCAGACGGTGCCGCCCGCGTGCACGTCGCGCCAGCCCGGCGGCGCTTCCACGGTCATGGTCGCCGGCAGCGACGCGCTGCGCCCGCCGATGAGAAAAGCCCAGCCGGCGAAGAGCAACGGAAGCACGAGCGCGGCGGGCAGTACCGCTTTTGCCGGCCCCGCGAAGCGCGGCACGCCATCGAGTCCGCTGACGTCGACCGCGGCATCATTCGCGGGCCGGTCGAACCAGCGCAGCGCGACGAGCATGACGATCAGGATCACCAGCCCGAAGAATATCCAGCCATAGAAAATATGGTCGATCCCGCCCGCCGCCTCGATTCCCCAGATTTCGGCGGCGACCATCGTGCCATAAGCGCGCAGCGCATTGGCGAGGATTGTCGTAGCGAGCGCCGCCAGAACAAAGACGACCCGCCGCTTCCAGCTTTTGAAGCAGAGATGCGCCGCGAACACCGAATAAGCGAGCATCGCGATCAGGAAATTGACCCCCGAACATTCCTCGGCGACCTCGAAGAAGCCCGCGCGCGTCGTGACGAACACGCCCTGCATTTCCGCCGACAGGCCCGACAGGTGAAGGAGAAGGACGCTGATGTGCGCGGTGAAGGTCTGGAGCAGCGGCACCAGCTCTTCGCCGAACGGCACCAGCAGCAGCGCATAGCCGAGCGGGAACAGCAGCGCGCGCACCAGCTTTTCGCCGAGCGTCGCCGCGACCGCGCCTTGCAGCATCAGCACGAGCCCGAGCTGCCGGAACAACCCGACCCCCGCGGCTTCGCCAACGAGCCACACCAGCCCCGCGCCGGCCATCCAGACCAGCGCAGGCCACCAGAAGGCGGGCGTCAGCGGACGCAGCAGCGCGACACGCTGCGACACCAGCCACCCGATCATCGGCACCATCAGCAGGCAATGGGTGAAGGTCGAACTATGCCACCAGATCCCGGCCATGTCGGCGGCGTCGCGCCAGAAGATTGCGAGGATGGCCGCGGAGAGCAGCGCGAGCGCGGCGAGATGGCGCTGCCAGTGGGTCCAACCGGTCATGCGGGCAACCCCAGCAGTTCGCCGAGCGGTGCGAGGCGGGCATCCCAGCCGTAACGCGCGATCATCCGCGCGCGGGCGGCCTGCCCCATCGTGGCGGCGCCCGTGGGGTCGTCGAAGAGCGAGCACACGGCCCCGGCTATTTCACCCGCATCCTGGGCAACCAGCAGATGCGCACCGGGTGTCGCGTCGATTCCCGTCGCGGCGGCGGCGCTGGCAACCACCGGACGCGCCATAGCCATCGCCTCGAGCAGCTTGTTCTGTACCCCGCGCGCGAGCAGCAGCGGCGCGACCACCGCATCGGCAGCCACCAGCCATGGGCGAACATCGGGCACCTCGCCGGTCACCGTGACGCCCGGCAGGCTTTCGAGCGCGCGCACCTCGTCGGTCGGTGCGCGGCCGACGATCGCGAAGCGCGCCCGGGGGTGGTGCCGGCGGATCAGCGGCAGGATATCGGCCACGAACCAGCGCACCGCATCGATATTGGGGCGATAGTCCATCTGCCCCGTGAAGACCGCGAGCGGTCCCTCGCCCGTTTCCACCCGGTCGAGCGCGAGGCCCGGATCGAAGCGATCGGTGTCGATGCCATTCTCGACCGCGCAGATCTTGCCGGCGCCCGGCCCGCTGCGGCTGCAGAACAGCGCGGCCTCAGCCTCGCTGACGAACAGGCTGGCGTCGACGCGGCGCGCCACCTCGGCCTCCCAGGCGCCGAGCATCCGCGCTTCACGCGCGTGCACCCAGTTGAGCGGCTGGCGCTTGTCCTGTTCGGCGTAGGTGGCAAATTTCGCCGAATCGACATCGACGAAATCCATCAGCATCGGACCGTCGAAACGAGCGGGCAGATATTGTGCCATCTGGCCCGAAAAGGCGACGATATGGGTGATGCCGCCCTGCCTGATCAGCCGATCGACATGGCGCGCGAGTGCGGCGCTGCGGAACAGGCGGTTCGACACCGGCTCGCGCTTCAGCACCGCCTGCGCCAGCGCCAGCGGACGCGAGACTTTGCGCACTTCGATCGCGAGACTCTTGCAAAGCGGCGCCATCCTGTCGCGCGCGAGCGCGGCGTCGGCTTCGTTGTCGGCGAGCGCCGCGACGTGCACCGGCGCGAGCTTCGCCAGCGCCTCGAACATGTGCCAGCTGCGGATCCGGTCACCGCGGTCAGGGGGCCATGGCGCGCGGTGAACGAGGAATAATATCCCGGTCATCAGCCCAAAAACCTAACCGAGCCCGCGGGCGATCAGCGGGCCGAGCCGGTTTGCAGCCCACAGCGGCAGCTTCTTCCAAAGATCGACCTGAAGGCGATATCTGGCGCTGTTCGGGTTGGTGTCGCGCGGGGCCTCGCCCGGAGCGAGCCAGCGGCCGTAGACGAGCGGCAGCGGCTCGAAGCCCCAATTCTTCTTGTAGGCGAAGGGGCCGGTGCCCACCTTCGAGCGGCCGAAATCGAAGCGCGTGCAACCGCGCGCACGCGCGTGGCGCATCAACGCGAAATACATGAGCTCATTGGCGCGGAGGCGGCGGGCGTCGGCTGTGCCGCCGCCCCAATAGGGCATCACCGTCCCGCGCCAGACAAGGCTGAGCACGCTGGCCACGGGCCGCCCGTCTTCGCGCACGGTCAGGATTTCGGCATCGTCGCCAAAGGCGTCGAGTATCGCGTCGAACAGCGCCCTGGGGAACACCGGCGTGCCGAGATTGCGGACGCTGGTCGCATAGATGCGATAATGATCGCGGCGCTCCGCATCGCTCCGGCCCGTTGTCACCGTCAAGCCGCTCTCCAGCACCTTGCGCACTTCGGCGCGCTGCTTGCGCGGAATGGCGAGAAGCTCGGCGTCATCATCGGCGGCGAGGTCGCGTGCGAAGCCCGCGTACACGCCTTCCTCGCTGGCCCAGCCCTCGCCCTCGGGCACAGGCCCGCCGCGCAGCTCGACCGAGGGAACCCCGAGCGACTTCGCCATGTCCGCCGCGCCCTGCGCCAGCGTCGCGGCGACTGCCGGATCGTCAGCGAGGATCCCGCCGCCCACGGCAAAACCGCTGGCGACGAGTGCCTGACCGAACAGGGGCGAGCGGATATGGTGGAGCGGCAGGATTCCGGTCAACGCACCGCCGGCGTCGCGCGCAGTGACGAGGTGGCAACGATGGCCGGTGGCTTTGGTGATCGCTTCGCACCACACGCGGCTGTGGAAGGGCGTCGCGTCCGGATGTCCGGCGACATAGGCGTCCCATTCGCCCGCGTCGGACAGCGGCGTGCCGGAAAACCCATCCTTCATCGAAAGGGTCGGCGCATTCACGCCGCGTCGCGCCACGGCTGCGCGCGCTGCTGCTGCGCGGAGAGCAAGGCGTCGGCGCGCGTCCATTCGAAATCGGCGAGCAGCCTCTTCAGCTTGCCAGCCATGGCCGACAAGCCCGTGTAATGGCGTATTTTCGATTTGATCGGGGCGTCGGCGACGCGCGGCTGACCGGGATCGATTTCCCACGGGTGGAAATAGAGGATCGCCGGGTGCCCCTCTTCGTTCATCCGCGCGATCGCCCAGCGCGTGAAACCATAGGGCAGCATCCGCATGAAGCCGCCGCCGCCCGCCGCCAAGGTTCGCCCGGCGAAACGCGCGGTGGTGACCGGCCATTCGACGAGGTCGCTGTCGGGCAGCGGCCGCCACGCGTGACGCGGGCTTTGCGGCCAGCCATAATGATCGTGGACGACCGGCGCGACGCTCGACGAATAGGCATAGCCCTGTTCGGCGAGCACCATATGCGCCCACGGCGTGCGCGTATCGACCGAAAAGCTTGGCGCGCGATAGCCGCTGATTTGGGCCCCGCCCAGATCTTCGAGGATAGCCTGCGTCTGCTTCAGATCGGCCGCGAATTCGTCGGCGGTCATATTGAATACGCGCTTGTGATCGTAGCCGTGGCTCGCGAGTTCGTGGCCTGCCGCAACGATGCGCTTGATCAGCGCGGGATAGCGTTCGGCGACCCAACCGAGCGTGAAGAATGTGCCCTTTGCGCCGGCGTCGGCAAAAATCTGCAGCACCGCGTCGCAATTCGCCTCGACCCGGCATTCGAGCGTCGGCCAGTCGGCACGGTCGATCGTGCGCTCAAACGCGCCGACCTGGAACCAGTCCTCGACATCGACCGACAGGCCGTTCTGCATTTTCGCTCACCTTCATCGGTCCGATAGCGGATTTCGGCTGCGCTGTCAGGCAGCCCAGGTCTGCGACGTCGCCGGATTGGGCGCATTGTCGGGATCGCGTTCAACCCATTCGATCAGTAGGTCGAGCACCCGGCGCAGCGCCGCATCCTGTTCGACGAGGCGCTCCTCGAGCGATGCGATCTGGGCTTCGAGAGCGGCGAGATGTTCGGGATCGACCGCCGGCGCCGCCGGCGCCGGGGCGGCAACCTCTTCGGGCGCGAGTTCGAGAATCGTGTCTTCGGCATCGGCCGGGAGCAGAGTCACGACCCGCGCCGCTTCGGCGGGCGCAGCGAAAGGAGCCGGCCCGTCGACGACGGGTTCGGGCGCACGCCGCGGCCATTCGAGCGGCGCTTCGTCCGCAGGTGCCGGGGTCGAAAAAGGCGCGGGCGTCGGCGCGACGGCGGCTGCGGCGGCCGCAACGACCTCCGCGACCGGCAGCGGTGCGAGCGTCGCCGCATCGATACCGCGATCGGCCTCGATCTCGGCGACCACCGAACGCACATTCTGCGCCGTGATGCGGTTCATCTGTTCGACCGCACCGTAAAGCAGCAGGCGGCTGACCAGCACGTTCAATTTGCGCGGCACGCCTTCGCTATAGTCGAAGATTTCTTCGAACGCGTCGGGGCTGAAGCTGGGGTTGCCCGTCCAGCCCACCTTACCGAGGCGATGGAGGATATAGGGCTCGACCTCCTCGGGCTCCATCGGGTCGAGGTGGTGCGTCGCGATCACGCGCTGGCGCAGCTGTTCGAGCGTCGGCGAGTGAAAGAGCGTCTGGCGGAATTCGGGCTGGCCGAGCAGGAAGATTTGCAGCAGCGAATGGCCGCCGAGCTGGAAGTTCGACAGCATCCGCAGTTCTTCGAGCGCGGAGATCGCAAGATTCTGTCCCTCGTCGACGATCAGCAACGTGCGACGACCGGCGCGTGCCTGTTCGCGCAGATATTGCTCCATCGAGCGCAGCAGTTCGGCCTTGCTCTGACCTTCCCACTCGATGCCGAACTGTTCGGCAACGAGGCGGAGAAGGTCGTCGCCCTCGACCTGCGTCGACACCAGCTTGACCGCGGTCAGGCGGTTGGGGTCGATCGTGTTCATCAGATGCCCGACAAGCGTCGTCTTGCCCGCGCCGACATCGCCGGTGATGACGATGAAGCCTTCGCCCTGCGCGAGGCCATAGCCGAGGTAGGACATCGCCTTGCGGTGCGTTCCGCTTTCGAAATAGAAATGCGGATCTGGCGTCAGCTGGAACGGACGCCCGGTGAAACCATAGAACTGATCGTACATCGTTTTATTCCCGTTGCCTGGTCAGAAGTTGTAACGCAGTCCCACCAAAGCTGAACCGATAAGCTGACTGTTGAAGCCTTCCTGATCGAAGGCGTTGAGGCTGGCCGCCGCGGTCCCCGTCAGGCCGCGCCAGAAGCGCCGCGAATAGGCGGCCGACAGCCCCGCCGACTGGACGTCGCTCGCGCCCGGCGCTCCATTGTCGAAATAACTGAGGTAGCCCGACAGGCTGAGATCCGAATCGACGTCGAGCTGGCGCCCTGCGGAGACGAAGAGATAATAATTCTCGTCCTTCGTCCCGTTGAGGCTTCCGATCGGCGACGATTGCGGCACCAGCAACTTGCGCTGATCGTAACCCGCACCGACGCCATAGCTCCAGCCGCGGAAGCGCGACGACAGCGTCGCCTGCACGCCGCGGCTGCGATATTGTGCCGAGGTTGCGTTGCTGAGCTGGTTGTTCAGGCAGCCGCCGCCCTGCTGACCGAAGACGCAGGGATTGATCCCGCCGCCGATCGGGTTGCGCGTCGGATCGAACTGCGTCGGCAGCGTCGCGAGCCCGCCCGACAGACCGCGGCCAAGGCTCGACAGGCCGTCATAGACGCCGATCTGGATCGTCGTCGCATGGTCGGCGCGATAGGTGAAGCTGCCCGTGTAGATCGTGTCGCCATAACGGCGGCCGACGCGTGCGGTGAGCGAAGTGCGGCGGCTCGGCTGCCACATCACGCCCGCGTCCCAGATCAGCCCGTCGGTGTCGAACGACAGCTGGCGCGGACTCGATTTGTCGGTGACGTAACGGCCGTTCGCATCGCGAACCGGGACACCGTTGGCGTCGAGCAGCGGGTTGCGCTGGCCGATTTCGATATCCTCATATCCGACGCCGCCGAGCAAGGCGACGGTCGGACCGACCGGCACAGTGACGTCGGCGCGGGCGTATTTACCCTCGTAACGCTGGTCGAGCTGGCTCGCATCCTCGCGCTCATAGCCGCCCGACACCTGCCAGCCGAACGGCAGGTCGCCCGGCCGCGCGCCAAGGCTGGCCCAGGCGACATGGTTGGTCGAGCTGTCGAAAATATCCTGCGGCTGCGCGCCGGGCGCGAGGATCGCGGGCTCTTCGACATCGACCTTGGTATAGCCGAAGCGATAGCCCGCCCCGAAATCGAGCCCCCCGATACGCCGCGTAAAGGTCGGCCCGGCGTAGACCGAATAGAGGTTGGCGACATTGCTGGCGTCGCCGATGAACAGGCCGCTGTCGGCGCCCTGCCGGTCCGCGCGCGTCCGCGTCGCAAGCGCGCCGGCTTCGAGATTGAGACCCCGCGCAGCTTCGATCCGGCCGCGGGCAAGGCCGCTGATCACGTCGGTATCGCCCTGCCGGCCCCAGCCGAATTGATGTTCGTAGCGGAGCGTCGCCGACAGTTCTGCGCGTCGCGTGACGATCGCGGCGTCGACCCCCGCCGCAACGGTCGTGTAAGTCAGCACGTCGCCGCCGTTCTTGAGATCGGCGGTCAGCACCTGTCCGATTTCCAGATAGGGGCTGACGTCAACCTGCCGCTGCGTGCGGCGCCCTTCGGCGCGCTTCGCCGAGCGGCCGGGTTCGGACGCCGGAGCGCCTGCCGAGGCCCCCTCGCTGGCACCGGACGCGCCGGGATCGCCCGAAAATTGCGCGTGCGCGCCCGTTGCCGTCCCGGCGAGCAGCAAAGCCGCCAGCGTTCCCACATGACGCATGGTGGTCATGGTGGTCATGGTGCGCATCACGCGCCTCCCTGTCCGTAATAGGTGCCGAAGCGGCGACCGCCCGGCGAATATTTCACGCCGTTGAGCAACAGCTGGATATGCGGGCACGCCCCCATCAGGCCAATCGCGTCGCGCAGCGCCGATTCGAGCGTCTCGTCGGCGCGCACGACCATGATCGTCTGCCCGACATGCCCCGCAAGCACGGCCGCGGGCGACGCCGCAAGCACCGGCGGCGAATCGAGGATGAGGATGCGTCCCGGCGCCCCCGCTTCGAGCTGGCCGAGCAGTGCTTCGGTCCGCGCCGAGGCGAGCAGTTCGGTATCGTGCATATGTCCGGTGCCTGCAGGCATGACCTTCAGGCCCGGAATGTCGGTCTGGATCAGGCAATCGCCGAGCGGCAGATGCGGATCGGCAAGCGCGTCCATCAGGCCGGGGCCATCGTCGAGTCCGAGCGCTTCGAGCACGCTCGGCTTCGCGATGTCGGCGTCGATCAGCAACACGTCGTGGTCTGCCTCGACCGCGAGGCTGAGCGCCAGATTGACCGCCGAAAAGGTCTTGCCCTCGCCCGGATTCGCCGACGCGATCAGCACACGGTGGCCGCGCGGGAGGATCGGGCGATTGCCGGTGCCGCCGAAATTGCGGATCAGTTCGCGCTTCACGATACGATATTCTTCGGAGATGCCCGTGACCGGCGTGCCGGGCACGATCATGCCGCGCGCCGCGAGGCGTTCGCGGTCGATCGTACCCTGCCGCGTCGGAACGACGGCGGGCGCTGCCTTGGCGATATCCTTGCGCGGCGAAGGCTTTGGCGCGGGCGCCGCTTCGACCGCAGGTGCGGCCTCGACGACAGGCTCCGCAATTCCGGCCTGCAGCGCTTCGATGACGGGTTCGGCCGGCTGGGCCTTCTTAGCCTTTTTCTCGGGCTCGGGCGGCAGGTTCGATACGTCGATCGTCGGCGCATTCGCGGCGGGATCGAGCCCGAACATGTCGGCCGCGCGTTCGAGCAGCGAGGGCGGACGCTTGACTTTGCGTTGATCGTTCATGTCATCGTCCTCCGTCACGCCACCATGCCGCGCTGGATAAATTCGGCGACCAGCAGCAGCGCGTAGAGGCCGACGAGCGCGCCCCCACCGCCAGCGAGCCAGACGAGTTTCTTGCGCCGGTCGAGATGGCGTTCGGGCGTCACGACTTCGGTGATCGACCCGATCACCGGCAGGCCGCTCGCGCGTTCGAGCTTGGCGGCGGTCGAATAGCTGGTGCGCACCTGCGACAGGCCAAAGGCCGCGCCGATACCGCCGCCGATGCCAGCGAGCAGGACGAGCGTCAGGAACAACGGCCGATTGGGCGCCGCGGGGCTGGTCGGCTTCGACGGCGGGTCGAGCAGTTCGATCTTGATCGCGTCGGTTTCGGTCTGCACGTCGCCACGCAGGCGAACCTGTTCGCGCTGGGCAAGCAGCTTGTCATATTGCGCCTTGAACGCGGTATATTCGCCGTTGATCCGGTCGTATTCGGCGGCAATGCCGGGGTTCTGGATCTGCTGCGCGGTGATCTTGGAAATATCGCCCATCAGCTGGCTCTTGCGCGCCGACAGCGCACTGACCGTCGCCTGACGTTCGGCGCGCATCGCGGCGAGCGAGGCATAAGCGGGATTTTGCATCCCGCCGCCGCCACCGCTCGCGCCTTCGCGGTCGGCCATGGCTTTCAGCGAGGCGATCTGGCTTTTCAATGCGATCACGTCGGGATGCGCGTCGGTCAGCCCCCGCGCGCGCATCGATGACAGTTCGTTCTGCGCGCCGGCGAGCTGCTGGCGCGCAACGCCGCCCCCGACACCGCCGCCACCGGGAATCGACTGGGGGGTCGAGGCAAGCTGTCCGTTCGCGGCCGCGAGCTGCGCCTGCGCCGACACGAGCTGCGAATCGAGCTGACTGAGTTCGGCGCGCGCCGCTTCGACGCGCTGCGCCGGCGAACCGCTGCCGCCCGGGATCAGGCCGATGTTCTGCGCCTCGAATGCACCGCGTCGCGCTTCGACCTCGCGCAGCGCTTTCTCGCGGTCGGCGATCTGTGCGTCGAGGAATTTGAGGCTCTCGCGCGCGTTCATCCGGCCACCGCGCAGCTGGTCGTCGCGAAACACGGTAATCAGGCTATCGAGCACGCCCGAGGCGAGCTTGGCATTGTCGGCGTCCGACAGGCTGCCGACCGCAACGCTCGAAGTGATCTCGAAGATATTGTCCTGCTGCGGAATGACTTTGATGCTCTTTTGCAGCATCCCGACCGCGCCGGCCTTTTCGCGTTCGTTCGCGCCTGCGGGGAGCAAGCCCGTCGTCGCCGCGACCTTTTCGAGGTTGCGCGCGCTGGTCAGCGTTTCGCGGATCTGGTCGAGCTGCGGACGCCCGCCCCCGCCCTGTACCTCGTCGGGCAGGATTTCGTTGATGTCGACAAGCAGACGCGCGCGGCTGTCATAGCGGTTGGGGATCGAGGCGATCGCCAGCCATCCGAGGATGCAGATGCCCCATGCCACCGCCAGCACGAGCCACCGGCGTGTCCAGACGCTGTGCAGCGCCACCCGGAATTCGTCGTAAAGGCTGTTCATCGGTCGAAATCTATCCTCGGGAAGTGGGTTTGTCGGCGGCCTTCGGTCAGAACATGCTTTCGGGGATGATGATCACATCGCCGGGCTGCAGCCGCACATTCGCCTTGATGTCGCCGCGCTTGATCAGGTCGTTGAGCCGTAGCCCGAATTCCTGCTGCTTGCCGCTGCCCTTGTCGAAGCGGACGAGTCGCGCCTTGTTTCCAGCGGCATATTCGCCCAGCCCGCCCACTGCAATCATTGCATCGAGCACCGTCATGTTGGCGCGGAACGGAATCGACGCGGGCTTTTCGGTCGCGCCGACGATGCGCACCTGCTGCGAGAAGGTGCTGTTGAAGCTGGTGACGATCACGCTGACGATCGGGTCGGTGATATACTGGCTGAGCTGGAGCTTGATATCCTGCTGCAGCATCGTCGGCGTCTTGCCGACCGCAGGCATGTCGGTGATCAGCGGCGTGGTGATGCGGCCGTCGGGGCGCACCTGCACCTTGCCGCCGAGTTCGGGGTTGCGCCACACGAAAATCTGGAGCTCGTCGAGCGGCCCGATGACATATTCCTCGCCCGGCCCTTCCTGATTCTGGACGAAGGTCGCACTCGGCAGCTGCGGCGCCTTGCCGCCGGCGCCCATGCAGCCGGTCAGCGCGGTCGCAGCGATGCCCGAAACGAGCGCGGCGCGCGCGATGCGAAGCGAGGGAAACGAAGCCATAATCCATCAACCTTTCGAGCCGTCAGGGGAGCTGCGGTCCGGAAACTCCGCAGCGACAGCCATTGCGTCAGCTTCAGCCATTGCTCGAAAAGGGTGAACATAATGTTAGTCTTGACGTAAGTTTGGACCGCACCCTCACAAAACCGTCCCGATAAGGAACAGGTTTCGCCGCGTCAGACGAGCATTTCGCGCGCCGGCCCCTGCCCCAGGAAGGTCGCCGGGC
This sequence comes from Pseudomonadota bacterium, assembly GCA_020160755.1. Lineage (GTDB taxonomy): Bacteria > Pseudomonadota > Alphaproteobacteria > Sphingomonadales > Sphingomonadaceae > Sphingopyxis. The sequence continues at coordinate 77,545 of JAIUPN010000009.1, read as the reverse complement.
TCGCGCTCGCGCCATAGGCACCCGCCTGAAAGATCGCGATCAGATCGCCGACCCCGGCGTGCGGCAGCGTCACCTGATCGCCGAGCCGGTCGAGCGGGGTACACAGGCAGCCGACGACCGATACCGTTTCGGCCGGCTCGGCACCGAACGCGCTCGCGACCGCGATCGGATAGTTGCGGCGGATCACGGTGCCGAAATTGCCGCTGGCAGCAAGCTGGTGGTGAAGGCCGCCGTCGGTGACGAGGAAGGTCTCGCCATGGCTCGTCTTCCGATCGACGATGCGGGTCAGGTAGACGCCGGCTTCGGCGACGAGCCAGCGGCCGAGTTCCATCGCGAAATGGCTCTTGGCGAGCACCGGATCGCGCGCTTCGAGCGTCTCGCCGAGCGCCACGCCGACCGCAGCGGCATCGACCGGCTTGTCGCCGGGGAAATAGGGCACGCCCATGCCGCCGCCGAGATTGACTAGCGGCGGCGTGACGCCAATCTCGTTGGCGAGCCGCGCGGCGAGCGCGACCGTCTGCGCCTGGGTATCGGCGATGGCGGCGCTATCAAGCGCCTGTGATCCCGCAAAAATATGGAAGCCCTGCCAGTCGGCGCCGGCGTCCAGCAAGCGGCGGACGAGCGCCGGAACCTCGGCTGCGTCGACGCCGAAGGGCTTGGCGCCGCCGCCCATCTTCATGCCCGACCCCTTGAGATCGAAATCAGGATTGACGCGTACCGCGAGGCTGGGCGTGAGGCCGAGATGGCCGGCGATCGACAGCGCGCGGGTTGCCTCGCCCGCCGATTCAAGATTGAGCGTCGCGCCGGCGGCGATTGCAGCTTCGAGTTCGCGGTCGCGCTTGCCGGGTCCGGCAAAGCTGATGTCGCCCGCCGCCATCCCGCTCGCGAGCGCGGCCTTCAGCTCGCCCCCCGACGCCACATCGAACCCGTCGACCAGCCCCGCCATGAAGGCGAGCAGCGGCGCATAGGGGTTCGCCTTCATCGCATAATGAAGCTGGACCCCGGCGGGCATCGCGGCGCGCCATTCGGCCACGCGCGCAGTCAGCATCGCACTGTCATATACGAACAGCGGGGTGTCGCCCGCCATGTCGGCAAGCGCCTCGGCGCGGTCGCCGCCGATCAGCAGCATTCCGTCGGAGTCGGCGCAAAAGCCGGGCGGGATCGGGCCGTGCGGCTTCATGCTGCGGGCTCCTTCGCCCAATCGGCGGCAATCGCCACGCGGTCGAGCTTGCCATTGGGATTGCGCGGCAAGGCATCGCGCCATTCGACCGCCTGCGGCTGCATGAAATTGGGGAGATTCTGGCGAAGATATCCCGCCAGTCCTTCCGCGTCGGCGACGCCGTCCTTGCCGCGCACGATGAGGATAATCGCGGCGCCGAGCCGGGCGTCGGGCACCCCGAATGCGACCGCTTCGTAAATCAGCCCCGATGCGACGGCGACATCCTCGACCTCGGTCGGACTGACACGGTTGCCCGCGGTCTTGATCATCGCATCGTCGCGGCCGACGAAATAGAGGAGGCCGTCGCCATCGCGGCGCACCGTGTCGCCCGACCATACCGCCATCCCGCCATAGCGCGACGCACGCGGCGCCGGTTTGAAACGCTGCGCCGTTCGCTCCCCGTCCCGCCAATAGCCCTTGGCGACGAGCGGGCCGCAATGGACCAGTTCGCCCGGTTCCTCGTCGGCAACGATCGTCCCGTCGGCGCGGCAAACCAGAATCTCGGCGTGCGGGATTGCGCGGCCCATCGAGGTCGGATGGTCGGCGACCAGCTTCGGATCGAGGTACGTCGATCGGAACGCCTCGGTCAGCCCGTACATCGGATAGATATCCGCATTTGGGAACGTCGTGCGCATCGCGTCGATCAGCGAGGGCGTGAGCGCGCCGCCACTGTTGGTCAGCCGCTTCAAATGCGCCGCCGTTTCGGCGGGCCATTCGGCCTCGACGAGTTGCACCCAGAGCGGCGGAACGCCCGCGAGCGTCGTCGCCTTGTGGCGCGCAACCGCCTTCACGACGTCGCGCGCGGTCAGATAGTCGAGCGGCGTCACCGCGGCGCCCGCATACCAGGTCGAGAGCAGCTGGTTCTGGCCATAATCGAAACTGAGCGGCAGGACGGCGAGCACGCGGCCTTCGGGCGCGATCTTCAGATAGGAAGCGACGCTTTCCGCCCCCAGCCACAGATTGGCATGGCTGAGCATTACGCCTTTCGGCCGGCCCGTCGAGCCGCTGGTGTAGAGGATCGCAGCGAGATCGTCGGGTTCGGCAATCGATGGCGGTAGCCCCTGCCCGCCCGAATCGATCACTTCCTCACCGATCTTCAGATCCTGTACCGCGCATTCGTCGGGCAGACCGTCGCCGAGCATGTCGGCGCGCGCGCCATTGGTGACGAGCAATGTCGCGCCGCTGTCGGACAGGATGTGAGCGACCTGCGGCCCCTTGAGCAGCGGATTGACCGGCACATGGATCAGCCCGGCGCGCGCCGCGGCGAGCGGCATCAGGCAGGCGAGCCGCGTCTTGGCGCCCCAGCTAGCGACGCGCTCGCCCGGACCGCCCGCCTGTTCGAGCAGCCACGACGCAAGGCGTCCGACGCCGGCATCAAGCTCGGCGAAGGTCATGACCCGATCACCGATCAGCAGCGCAGCCGCATCCGGCGCGCCGCGAAGGGTGAGATGGTCGATCGGCATCGAAGATGGGTTTTCGGCTTTGGTCATCGGCTGTTAGGAGTGGAGTGATAGAGGGCGGCACCATGCAAGGGAACGGTGAACATCACGCTAATGATGAGCGGCTGCCCGCCACAGCGCGCGCGGCCGGCTGTGCGTCGCCGTTCGACCGGGCGGCGTGGTTCGGCTTGCTCGAAGCTTATGGCTTTGCAGGGCGCGGCCGGCTCGACGCGCGGGGCAGCGCCGGTGCGACAAGTGCGTGGTTGCCGCTGCGCCGCGAAGCCCCCGGCAACCTGACGGGCCTCACCAACTGGTACAGCTTTGGGATCCGCCCGCTTTTCGACGGCGATGCAGATCAGGAGGCCGCCCTTCACGCACTCTTCGCCGGTCTGCGCAAAAGGGCCGCGCGTCTGACGCTTTACCCTGTTGCCGACCCTGACGCGCTGGCCGCCGCGCTGCGCGCTGCGGGTTGGTGGGTGAAAGAAACGCGCGCCGGCGATCGTCATTGGCTCGACCTCGGCGAGATGGACCATGACGCTTGGTGGGCCAGCCGCCCCGGCGCGCTGCGCAATACCGTCCAGCGCAAGGCGAAGAAGGGCGTCGTCGATATCCAGCTGCTTACCGATTTCGATCCCGGAAGCTGGGCGGCGTACGAACAAATTTATGCCGCGAGCTGGAAACCCGAAGAGGGCCACCCCGAGCTGCTGCGCGCCTTCGCCGAGGCCGAAGGCCTCGGTGGACGCCTGCGCATGGGGCTGGCTCGCATCGACGGCATCCCCGTCGCCGCGCAATATTGGACCGTCGAGGATGGCACCGCCTTCATCCACAAGCTTGCGCACGTCGAGGATAGCCTGAAAGCCTCGCCGGGCACGCTGCTCTCGGCCGCGCTGTTCCGCCATGTCATCGAGGTCGACGGCGTGAAGCGCGTCGACTTCGGCACCGGCAACGACGGATACAAGCGCGACTGGATGAACCGGCACGACCCGCTGTGGCGCATCGAGGCTTTCAATCCGTCGCGCGTCGCGGCATGGGGGCCGGCATTGAAGGCATTTGCCCGTTCGCTGCTCAGGAAAGACTCATGACCGAAGCCAACACTGTCGACGCCACCCTTCGCGCCCTGCTCGCCGACGTGCTGGGCCTCGGCGAAGCGCGCGCGGCGGCGCTGACCGACGACAGCGGGCTGTTCGGCGAGCTGCCCGAATTCGATTCGATGGCGGTCGCGACGGTGCTGACCGAGATGGAAGACCGGCTGGGGATCCTCATCGACGATGACGAGATCGATGGCGAAATCTTTGAAACCTACGGCAATTTGCTGGCCTTTTCGCTGCGCAAAGTAACCGACTGACTCCGGATGCGCGCATGAGCGAACATATCCTGCGCATCGACCCCGCGGGCGTCCCCCGCGCCACCATCCTGATCGTCCCGCCGCTGTTCGAGGAAGCGAACCGCACGCGCCGCACGCTGGTGCTCGCGATGCGTGCGCTGGCGGCCGATGGCTTTGCGGCATGGCTCCCCGACCTGCCGGGACAGAATGAGAGCCTTGTTCCGCTCGCCCATATCGATCTGGCGCGCTGGCGGCAGGCGCTCGCAAAGGTTGCGGCAGATGTCGCCGGACCGGTGATCATAGCGTCGGTCCGCGGCGGCGCGCTGATCGATCATCAGGCGAAGGCCTCGGCCTGGTGGCGGCTGGCGCCTGTCGGCGGCGCGTCGCTGCTCCGCACCCTGATGCGCGCGCGCGTGAGTGCAGACCGCGAGGCCGGAGTGACGTCGTCGCTCGAAACCTTAGAGGAGCAGGCCCGGACCGCGCCGCTCTTGCTCGCAGGCAATCTTTTGTCGCCCGCCATGGTCGGCGGGCTCGGCACCGGCGAGGCGCAAGCGGTGGCGCCCTTGCGCAGCATCGGCCTCGGCGCGGACGGCATCGCGGGCACGCCCTTATGGCTGCGCGCCGAACCCGGCGAGGATGCGGTGATGGCCGGGGCAATCGCGGCCGACATATCCGCGTGGAGCAAGACATGCGGCATCAGCTGAGCTTTGCCTGCGAAGGTGCAACACTCGCCGCGAGCCTCGACGACGCTGCGGGCGGCACGGGCCTGCTCATCGTATCGGGCGGAAACGAGATTCGCAGCGGCGCGCATCGCGGGATGGCGATGCTGGCGGCACGGGTCGCCGATGCCGGCCATCCGGTGTTCCGTTTCGACCGGCGGGGGATCGGCGACAGCGAGGGCGCGAACGGCGGTTTCGAGGCCAGCGGCCCCGATATCGTCGCGGCGGTTGCGGCGTTCCGGGTAGCAGCGCCACATGTCTCGCGCATTATCGCCTTCGGCAATTGCGACGCGGCAAGCGCGTTGCTTCTCCACCGGCCGCTTGGGCTCGATGGGCTGATCGTCGCCAATCCGTGGACTTACGACAGCGACGCGGAAGAAGCCGGGGAGCCGGCGCTGCCTCCGGCTACAGCAATCCGCGCGCGCTATCTAGCTCGTCTCAAGGATCCGGAAAGCCTGCTGCGGCTGATCAAGGGCGACATCGATTTCCGGAAGCTGTTTCGCGGGCTGTCGGCGCTCAAGGCGCCGGCTGCACGCGCCGCGCCTGATAGTCTCGCGGCGCGGATCGATGGCGCAATTGCCGCGCTCGCGATGCCGACGACGATCGTGCTCGCAACCGGCGACCGGACTGCGCAGGCCTTCATGGAAAGCTGTCCGGCCGCGCTGGATCGCGTTCCGGTCAAGCGCCTCGCCAGCCCGTCGCATAGTTTTGCCGGTGAGGATGGCGATTGGCTCGCTGACCGGATTTTGGGCATATTGGGACGATAACGCCCCGCCCCGATGCCCATGTCAGTTTAGGGGTGAGAAGCGGTCGTTCCTCTAATCAATTATCTAATCGGATCAGCTCGCGATCAAACCGATCCGCGAGCTCGAGAAATGTTCTTGCCCACCCACTACTCATACTCAGTTCTTGAAGCGGGCCGGTTGGGGCGAATAAAACAGCCATCTGCAATCTATCTGGCACCGAACCCACCCGCAGTTCCGCGAGAATAGATCCCATCTCCGCGAGCGCATCGCTTCGGCCTTCCCAACCGGACCAAGAGAAATCATTGTCCGGTTGAGATACAGCTGTCATCGCATCCTCAAATACTTTGATCAGCGCAAAAAAGCGTTCGACATCCATCCTCAAGAGCTATCACAAGTTGACTGCCTTGCAACGTCGGCAATCGGACGCCGCGCCGCCTCAGGCGTCCGCCATCGCGTGATATTCGGCCTCGGCGAGGAAGCGTTCGGCGTCGAGTGCGGCCATGCAGCCCATGCCCGCCGCGGTCACCGCCTGGCGATAGACCTTGTCGGTGACGTCGCCCGCAGCAAAGACGCCGGGGATGGAGGTCAGCGAGGTACCCGGCGTGACCTGCAGATAGCCGTCGGCGTCGAGCGGCAGCTTGCCCTTGAACAGCTCGGTCGACGGGCTGTGGCCGATCGCGACGAAGCCGCCGTCGGTCGGCTCGTGGCTCGCCTCGCCGGTGACCGTGTCGATCAGGTCGACGCCAACCAGCCCCGAAACACCCTCGCCCGCGACGAAGCGCTCGACACGCTTGTTCCAGAGCGTCTTGATCTTCGGATTGACCATCAGCCGGTCCTGCAGGATCTTTTCGGCGCGCAGATGGTCGCGGCGGTGGATCAAGGTCACATCGTCGCTGTGATTGGTGAGGTAGAGCGCTTCCTCGACCGCGGTGTTGCCGCCGCCGATCACGACGACCTTCTTGCCGCGATAGAAGAAGCCGTCGCACGTCGCGCACGCCGAGACGCCCTTGCCGCCGAGTTCCTGCTCGCCCGGAACGCCGAGCCATTTGGCCTGTGCGCCGGTCGCGATCACAAGCGTTTCGGCCATATAGACGTCGCCGCCGTCGCCGGTCAGCTTGAACGGGCGGCGCGACAGGTCGACGTCGACGATCGTGTCCCAGATCATGCTGGTGCCGACGTGCATCGCCTGCGCGGTCATCTGCTCCATCAGCCAGGGGCCCTGCACAACCTCCGCAAAACCGGGGTAGTTTTCGACGTCCGTGGTGATCGTCAGCTGGCCGCCGGGTTGCAGCCCCTGCACCACAATCGGCTGCATTCCCGCGCGTGCCGCATAAATGGCAGCCGACAGGCCGGCGGGGCCGGAACCGAGGATGAGCATCTTGGTGTGGTGGACGGCGGGCATGGCGATCTTTCATTGACTGTGCGGACAGGCACAGATGGGTGTTGCCAACCGCGCTAGCAAGGGTCACCTTCCGCGCCAAGGGGAGACTGGCGAATGGCAAGCTGGTGGGAACGTCATGGGGTGCCGCGGCTGATCAAATGCGCCTGCTCGCAAGGGCAGATCATGAAGCTGCGCAGCAAGGTCGTGCCGCACGCGCGCGGCCATGTGCTCGAACTCGGCTGCGGCGGCGGAATCAACATGGAATTCTATCGGCCGGGGCAGATCGAGAGCTTCAGCGGGCTCGATCCGTCGCCCGAACTGCTGACGATGAGCGTCGCGGCGGCCGCCGCGCGCGGGATCGAGGCCAATATCCGCGAGGGTGTCGGCGAAGCGATGCCGTTCGCAAGCGGGCAGTTCGATACGGTCGTTACGACCTTCACGCTCTGCTCGGTTACCGATCAGGCCGCGGTGCTGCGCGAAATTCGCCGCGTGCTGAAGCCCGGCGGGACCGCGCTGTTCCTCGAACATGGCGTCGCGCCCGATGCTGGGGTCGCGAAGTGGCAGCGGCGGATCGAGCCGGTTTGGAAACGCATCGGCGGCAATTGCCACCTCACCCGGCCGATCAGCGATGCCTATGAAAAGGCGGGGTTTACGGTCGACCGGCAGGCCGCCGCTTACATCCCGAAGACACCGCGGCCGTTCGGCTGGACCGAATATGGGGCGGCGCGCCCCGCCTAGCGAAGAGAGGATATCGCGATGATGCGATTCTGGCTTGTCACCCTCACCGCGCTGTTCCTCCTCGCGCCGTCGGCGGCCGAGGCACGCAAGGTCGCGCTGATTATCGGCAACGGCGATTATGCGAACACCAGCCGGCTGGTGAACCCGGCGAACGACATCAGGATCATCGCGGCGTCAGCCAAACAGGCAGGTTTCGACGATGTGACGATCGCCGCTGACCTCGCGGTCAACGACTTCCAGAAGGCGATGCGCGATTTCCGCGCCAAGGCCGACGGCGCCGAGGTCGCGATGGTCTATTATGCGGGGCACGGGATCGAGGCGCAGGGCAAGAACTGGCTGATCCCGACAGACGCGCAGCTGAAATCGGACCTCGACCTGCCCTATGAGGCGATCAATCTCGACCGGCTGATGGAATCGGTGTCGGGGGCACAGATCCGTATGATCGTGCTCGATTCGTGCCGCAACAATCCGTTCGGACGCTCGTGGCGGTCGGGGACGCGCGCGGTCGTGAACGGCCTCGCAGGGGTCGAAGCCGACGATGTCCTCGTGATCTTCGCCGCCGCGCCGGGGCAGACCGCCGCCGACGGGACGAGCGGCAATTCGCCCTTTGCGACGTCGCTCGCGAAACGCCTGCCGCAGCCCGATATGCCCGTGCAGTTGCTCGGCGGCCTGATCCGCGACGATGTGCTGCAAGCGACCGCCGGCAGCCAGCGGCCATTCGTGAGCGCGAGCATCACGGGCACGCCCGTCTATCTGGTGCCGCGCACTGCCCCCGCGAATGCCGCGACCGGGAACCGCAGCGGGCTGGAGGAGCTGTTGTGGAAGGGCGCGATGGCCGAAAACAGCGTGCGCGGCTTCAGCGCCTATCTCGCCGAGTTTCCGGCGGGCAAATATGCCGGGCAAGCGGGCGAGAATATCGACCGCCTGTCGAAGGCGCCCGGCGCGGTCATCCCGCCGGTGACGATGGTCGCGATGAAGGAGCCGGCCCCCGCGGCGCGACCGGCGGCGCGGAAATTCACGCTGTCGAATGTCCGCGTCGAATGCGTCAAGCTGACCGGGCGATTGGGGCTCGGCCTGCCCGACCAGCTGTTCCTGCGCTTCAACACCGGACAGCGCTTTCCCGAGGGCAAGAGCGAGATTTATTCGATCAAGAAGGGCGAGAGCTGGGTGGTGCCCCAAAGTTTCGATTTCGACCAGCCGGTGAGCTTCCAGCTGCGCGAGTTCGATGACATCGGCGGCAGCGACAATATCGGGACGATCGATCTCGGCGACGCGCCAGGGACGTTCACAAAGACGCTGGGGGGCGATGCCAGCGATTATCGGGTGACCTATACGCTGACAATTGCCTGACGGCTCAGTCGGGGTCGGGTTTGTCGCCGACCTCGACCAGCCCATGCCCGACGCTCACCCGCTCGTCGAAGACGAAGCAACTGCCGTGCCAGCGGCTCTGTTCTGCCGGCACCTGTTCGAGATAGGCGAGGATGCCACCTTTCAGGTGGACCACGTCCTCGACGCCTTCGTGCCGCAGGAAGGCGGTCGATTTTTCGCAGCGGATGCCGCCGGTGCAGAACATCGCGACGCGCTTGCCTGCGAAGCGGTCGGCGTTGGCGCGCCACCAGCCGGGAAATTCGCCGAAGCTTTTGGTCGCGGGGTCGATCGCCCCCGCAAAGCTGCCATAACCCACCTCGAACCCGTTGCGCGTGTCGATCAGCACCGTGTCCGGATCGTCGACGAGCGCGTTCCAGTCGGCGGGATCGACATAAGGTGCGGCGTCGCGCGCGGGGTCGAGCCCCGGCACCTTCATCGTCACGATTTCCCTTTTCAGCCGCACCTTCATCCGCTGGAACGGCATGTCGGCGGCGGTCGAATATTTGACGTCGAGGTCCGCGCAGTCGGGAAGCGCGCGGACATGGCGGAGCACAGCGGCGATCCCGCCCTCGGTCCCGGCGATCGTTCCGTTCACGCCTTCGCGGGCAAGAAGCAGCGTGCCCATGACGCCCTCTGCCGCGCAAAGATCGATCAGCGGCTGGCGCAATGCGGCGGGGTCGTCGAAAGGCGCGAAACGGTAAAGGGCAGCAACCTGGAACATGCGTGCGCATGTAGGCGCGATTGGGCTTTAGCGAAAGGGATCGTGCCGCCCCGTCGCATAATGCGCCATCGCCATTGTCGTCCATTGCGCGTTCACGCGGATACAGCTGGGGAAGACGCTCGCGTCGGTCACGAAGACATTGGTCGTGCCGTGGACGCGGCATTCGGGGTCGACGACGCCATATTGCGGATCCTCGTTGATCGCATTGCCGCCATGCGGGTGGCTGCTCGACAGGGTGACATCGTCCTGCTCGCGGATCGCTGCCCTGAAAAAGGCGTCGATATCCATGTCGGGGGTGACCTTTTGCCCCTTCGCGAGCGCCGGATAGCATTCGAGCGCGCCCGCCGCGAAATGGACCTTGGTCAGCGTCGCCATCGCGCGGCGCAGCATCGGCAGGTCGTCGTCGACGTCGAGGCGGAATTTGAGCTTTCCGTCAACGATCTGCCCGCGCCGGTCGGCCGGAAAGAGAATACCCGCCGAATGGACGCGGCCGAAATTCTTCATCCGCTGCGAATGGTCGGCAAACCAGCCGGGCATCAGCGACGCCATCGACATTGGCGGCTGAAAATGGCTTTCGAGGAGGAAGTCGCCGCAGTCGACATAGCTCGACATCTGGTCTTCGTCCCACGCGTCGCCACCGGCACCCGCCGGCATCAGCGCGACGACGGGCGAGGCGACGTTGAGCGAGACCTGATAGCCGGTATCCGAAATATCGCTGCGGTCGAGCAGCTTCGACGAGGCGATCGTGCCCGCCGCAACGACGACGCCAACGCGCGCACGAACGAGGCGGTTCGATCCGTCGGGCAGGATCAGCTTCACTGCCTCCGCCTCGCGGCGGCCGTCGGCCGCGGTCTGCCACAGGATCTGCTGCGCCTTGGTGTCCGGCAGGATGCGCGCGCCGCGATCGCGGCACGCCTGCGGCAAATAGGTCTGCGCCACCCCCATGCGGCGACCATAAGCGCAGCCCGAATTGCAATAGCCGCAATAGGCGCAGGCGTTCGGGGTGTTGGGCGGACCGAAATTCTTGTCGAACCAGTCGGTGATCGCGCGCTTGTCCATCGGGTTGTCCGACGCATCGGCATAGGCGTGCCAGCCGTTGATCAGGTGCGGACCATTATGCCGCCCGCTGCGCGGCTCGATCCGCGCGATCCCGAGCATATCCTTCACCGCGTCATAGCTGTCGTGAAAGGCCGCGGCATCGATCGGTGCGCCGATGCTTGCCCATTTGGCAAGCACATCCTTCGCGTCGGGGTGCGTCCGCCCGGGTTCGTTGACGCGCAAACATATCCCGTTGTTGATCGTCGAAGAACCGCCAACGCAGCGCCCCTGGAATACGACGAAATCGCGGTTCGTCGTCGTCTGGACCGCGCCATGTTTGTAGAGATTGGCGATCATGTCGAGTTCGTGATGCGTGATCGCGTGACTGGGATAGAAGGGCCCCGCCTCTACGATCAGGACCTTATAGTCCCAACCCGCGATATTATAGGCCGCGACCGCTCCGCCCGCGCCCGAGCCGATGACGATCACGTCATATTCGTCCTCGAGGCTGTTGGCATCGAGTATATATTCGGGATCGATCTCGCGCCCGCGGATCGGCGCAAGTGGCATATCGGAGCTGCCGCGCTGGCGGAACTTCGGCAGGGTGAAGCCGATCTGACGGTGGACGGGATTGGCCGCGTTCGCGTCCTGATCGCCGGGCTCGAGCCCGGGCTGCCAATGGCCATAATAGCAGGCGTAGATGATCCCGCGCAGCCGCCCCATATCCTGAAACAGGTCGAGATTGCTGTCGCGCAGCCGGTCCTCGATCCGTTCGACGCGCGTTTCGACATCGACCTCGGCGAACATCGGGCCGAGTACGATTTCGGTTACGGTCAGCGATAGCTGGATCTCTTCGAGCTTGGTGCCGCCGACTTTGCCGAACAGTTCGGCGACGTTGGCGACAACCTGATCGGGGGTGATCGCCATTTCGGCGCCGTGAAACAGCGCCTCGGTCAATGCCTTCAAAAATTTGAGTTGCCCGAAATTAAACGGTGCCGTCATCGCCCTGCCCCCCGATTACGCACGCTACAAAATGCCGGATTATGACCGGTCGCGGCAAGCTGTATTGTACGGGATCGCCATTTACGCGGTGCGGGCGAGCGCTTCCACGGGCAAAAACGGCCGCACTGCCGCCATCGCGCGCGTCACATAGTTCGCTTTCTCACCGACCGGCGCGACATAATGGAGCGCCTCTTCGGCCGCCGCCGTCCCCGCGAGCCGCGCGATGATCCACGCCGCGAGATATTGCGACGCGAGGCAGCCGCCCGCGGTTGCGACATTGCCGTGCGCAACGAAGGGCGCGTCGAGCACCTCGACGCCCGCCTCGATCACCCACGGCTTGGTCGTGAGGTCGGTGCAGGCGGGGAGATCGCCGATCAGCCCGAGCTTTGCGAGCAGCAGCGTCCCCGAACATTGCGCACCGATTAGCTGGCGCGCCGGATCGAGCCGGATGCGCCCGAGCATCAGCGGGTCCGCCGCGATCTCACGCGTCCTGATCCCGCTGCCAATGATCACCGCGTCGGCCTTGGCCGCGAAGTCCAGCGGCTGCTGACGCTCGACCGTCACGCCGTTCATCGAGGTAACCTGCGGCGTCGGCGAAGTGATGTGCGCTTCCCAGCCCTGCCCGCGGAGGCGGTTCAGGATGGCCGCGGCGACGAACGAATCGAGTTCGTTGAAGCCGTCGAAGGTCAGCACCGCAATCTGCACGTCAAAACTCCCGGAAAAAATGGCAACCAAAGGGGCCGGGCCTATACAGCGCCAGCGAACACATCTTCAACCCAGCGCGACCGCGCAGCGGCGTCGCGGGGAGACGCAAGGTACCGGCCCCACGCCGCGCTCTCGTGCGCGACGATTCCGAGCTCCCAGACGCAGAAGGTCGGACGCACCACGCCCGGCGCCATGGGATAGCCGGGATCGAACGGCGCGAACGCCGGCATGTCGCCGTGGCGATACCACACGGCTTCCCAGAGTTCATTCGACCCGCGCCACACCGACACGAGCAGAAAATAGAAATCGGTGCCGCAGCGATGGAGAATCGCGAAACCGCAATCACCCTCGGCCAACACCGTCGCCGCGCATTCGGCGAACCATTGGTCGCAGAGCCTCCCCACAGCTTCGGGTACAGGCGCATCGGCGGCGGCCAGATGATACAGCTTCATCGCCGCGCCGCGGGCCTCGACGAGTGCACGATATTCGGCCTGCTTCGGATAATGGCGATAGTCGGGATCGACGGCAGCGGACATAAGCGGACCTTCCATTTGTTCCACCTATGTTCTATTTGCCGTCGCTCCGCGCCGCAATCCCCTTTCGCGTCACCCCGCCTTTTTTGCTTGCCGATACTTGTGCAACAGCGGCTCGGTGTAACCCGAGGGCTGCGCCACGCCTTCGAAGATCAGCGCGCGCGCGGCCCGATAGGCGATGCCGTCGGGGGTCAGCTTTTCATAGAGTGCATCGCCCGCATTCTGCGCGTCGACCTTCGCCGCCATCCGCGTCAGCGCAGCGTCGACCTGTTCGGGGGTGCAGACGCCATGAAGCAGCCAGTTGGCGAGCGCCTGACTGGCGATGCGCAAGGTTGCGCGATCTTCCATCAGGCCGACATCGTCGATGTCGGGAACCTTCGAACAACCGACACCCTGATCGATCCAGCGCACGACATAGCCGAGGATACCCTGACAATTGTTGTCGAGTTCGCGGGTGATTTCGGCTTCGCTCCAGTTGCGCCCGGTCGCGACGGGGATGTTGAGCAAGCGGTCGAGCGACGGCACCGCCTCGCCCGAGATCTCGCGCTGCCGCGCGAACACATCGACCTGATGATAGTGGAGCGCGTGCAAGGTCGCGGCGGTCGGCGACGGCACCCACGCGGTGTTCGCCCCCGATTTCGGATGGCCGATCTTCGCCTCGAGCATCGCCTTCATCAGGTCGGGCATGGCCCACATGCCCTTGCCGATCTGCGCCTTGCCCGACAGGCCGCACGCGAGGCCGATGCGGACGTTGCGGTCTTCATAGCTCGCGATCCAGTCGCTCGCCTTCATCTCTCCCTTCGGGATCATCGGACCCGCACGCATCGAGGTATGGATCTCGTCGCCGGTACGGTCGAGGAAGCCGGTGTTGATGAAGACGATGCGGTCCTTCACCGCGTGGATGCAGGCGGCGAGGTTCGCGCTGGTGCGGCGCTCCTCGTCCATCACCCCGACCTTCATCGTGTGGCGCGCGAGGCCGAGCATATCCTCGACCGCGTCGAACAGACGGTCGGTGAAGCCGCATTCCTCGGGCCCGTGCTGCTTGGGCTTCACGATATAGATGCTGCCCGCACGGCTGTTCTTCAGCGTGCCGAGCCCCTTCAAATCGTGGAGCGAGCAGAGGCTGGTGATGACAGCGTCGCAAAGACCCTCGGGCGCCTCGGCGCCGTTCGGCAGCTTGATCATCGGCGTCGTCATCAGATGGCCGACGTTGCGAACGAACATCACGCTGCGGCCGTGGAGGGCGAATTCCTCTCCCGATGGCGAGGTCCACGCGCGGTCGGCCTCCATCGCGCGGGTGACGGTCTGCCCGCCCTTGGCGAAGCTTTCAACGAGGTCGCCGCGCATCAGGCCGAGCCAGTTGGTGTAGCCGAGCACCTTGTCTTCGCCATCGACCGCGGCAACGCTGTCTTCAAGGTCGATAATCGTCGTCAGCGCGGCTTCGAGCACGACGTCGGCGATGCCCGCCGGATCGCTCTTGCCGATCGCGCTGTCGGGGTCGATCACCAGCTCGATGTGCAGGCCATTGTGCCGGAGCAGAATGCCGCCGGGCTTGCTGCCAACCCACTGCGCGGGATCGGCGAGCGAGAGCTGCCCACCCTGCCAGTCAGCCCAGCTTCCCGATGCCAGCGGCACCGCCTCGTCAAGGAACGTCTTGGCGCGCGCGATTACAGCGGCGCCGCGCTGGGCGTCATAGCCGCCCGGCCGCGCGGGCGGCGCGTCGAGCGCATCGGTGCCATAGAGCGCATCATAAAGACTGCCCCAGCGCGCATTGGCGGCGTTGAGCGCGAAACGGGCGTTCAATGCGGGGACGACGAGCTGCGGCCCCGCCATTGTCGCGATTTCGGGATCGACATTCTGCGTGCCGACCTGAAACGGCGCGGGTTCGGGGACGAGGTAGCCGATCTCGCGAAGGAACGCCTGATAGGCCCCAGGGTCGTGCGCCTGTGCGGCGCGCGCTTCGTGCCAAGCGTCGATCTGCGCCTGCAAATCCTCGCGCTTCGCCAGCAGAGCCGCATTTTCGGGTGCAAATTTACCAAGCAAGCCCGCGAAATCGGCCCAGAATTTCGTGACGTCGAGTCCCGTACCCGGCAGCGCGCGCTGCTCGACAAAGTCGGCCAGACGCGAATCGACGGACAGGCCGGAGCGATCGAGAAATTCAGTCATGCAAGCACCCTCTGGTCGGCGCGGCTGCGCCAGTGGACCCGGGGAGGAAAGGGCCGCTGCCCTATGCCGCGATTGGTTTCGATTGGCAATGGGCGCTTTTCAATGCGGCCCGGGTAGTTTACGTTGCATCGCACAACGAAAAAATCTCTCTCCCCAACTGACCCGGAATCATGGACGATACACGACTGAAACTGATGGAAGCCATCGCCCGCAAACGGCTGGTGACGGCGCACTACAACGGCCAGGTGCTGACGCTCGCGCCGCACCTGCTCTTCGAGCGTCGCGGTGACCTGTTCATCAGCGCGCTGAACCTGGGCAAGAGCTGGCGGTCCGACGAAGACCGCCGGCTCGGCCATTTCAAGCTCGACGGGCTGGCGTCGATCGAGCTCAGCGAAGACGAATTCGACCCCCTGCCCGGCTTCGAACCCGCCGCGCCGCGCGAGGAAGACACACCGCTTCTCGCGGTCTGAAATCAGGCCACACCGAGCGCCGGCGCCGGCGCCAGTTCACCGATTGCGACCCGGACCTGGTTCCGCCCCCCCGCCTTGGCGCGGTAGAGCGCCGTGTCGGCACGGTGCAGCAGCTCGGGCAAATTTTCGGGCCGCATCAACTGGGCCACACCGAACGAGGCGGTGAAGCGGCGGTCGACGCCGAGCACCGGCAACTGCGCCGCGGCGAACGCCGTGCGAACCGCTTCGGCATAGAGGCGCCCGTCGGACAACAGCGCCGCCGACAACAGCACCGCAAACTCTTCGCCGCCGACGCGGCCGACGATTGCATCGGAGGGCGCGGCTTTGGTCAGCATCGCGGCAAAATGCGCGATGACGCCGTCGCCTGCCGCGTGACCGAAGCTGTCGTTGATCTGCTTGAAATGATCGAGGTCGGCGGCGATCAGCACCATATCGTCGTCACCGCGCGCAAGCGCCTGTTCGGCATGGCTTTCGAAGCCGCGACGGTTCAAGACGCCCGATAGCGGATCGGTTTCGGAGCGGGCGATCATCTCGGCCGTCGTGTCGCGCATCGTGACCAGCAGCATGACGAGCCCCGTCGCCATCAGCACCACCACGCTGCCGCTTTGCGAAATCGCCGCATAGGTTGTCGCCATATAATCCTGCGGTGTGCGGGCCGTCCCCACCATCATGGCGAACAGCGGCTTCAGCAGATAGATGAGCGCCGAAACAGCCTGAAGCGCGACCAGCAACAGGTCGAGCGGCTGCCGTCGTCGCGAGCGCCAGATCATGACGCCAAACAGCGTCTGCATGGCGAAATAGGGAAGCTGATAGAGCGTGAGCCGCGATAGCGAGCCATAGGTCATGCTGAAAATGACCGGCACCAACAGAACCGTCGCGATCCAGATCACCGTCATTGCGGTCCAGGGCGGCTCGACACGATAGTGGCGCGCAACGCCGATCAGGGCGAAACTGAGCGCCGACAGGAATACCAGGAAGATGCCGACGCTCACGGGTACCGGGTCCGTCTGTTGCCGAAGCAGAAATTCCAGCCCGACGTTGACGATCCCCATGCCGCATCCCAGCGCGAGCCACCAGGCCCCGCGGGCCATGCGATTGGTTACGGCGACCACGGCAAAGGCCACGGCAAAAATGCCGGCCACGGACATATTGATGCCAAGAACAAAGGCGGCAGTCATCGACCCACTCATCATCAGTCCGCGCAGCGTTAGGAAGTGGTGCCGAACTTTCGGTTAACGCCTTGCGATTCGGGATAATAAGCGTGCGGCTCTAGCTGCCCGTCCGGTCGGCGGCAGTAACTTACGGTGTCACGTCGACAAAATCGCCGGGCGGGGGGTGCAAAAGCCCATCGCCGCTCGCTATAGCCCACCGATGGCAAGTCTTACCGCGACCGAAAATGCACCGCTCGAACGCGCCGCCGATGCGCCGATGCTGGCGCAGGTCGAAAAATGGGCCGCGATCAACAGCGGCACCGGCAATCTGGCGGGATTGAAGACAGTCGCGGGGCAGCTCGCCGACGCATTTGCGGCGCTGCCGGGTGCGGTGCGGCTGGTCGCAGCCGATCCGGTCGAAAGCGTCGACAGCGCCGGCCGCGTCAACACGATCCAGCGCGGCGACCATCTGCATCTGCGGGTACGTCCCGAAGCGCCGGTGCAATTGCTGCTGACCGGGCATATGGACACGGTGTTCGCCGCCGACCATCCGTTCCAGACGCTGAAGTGGCTGGAGGACGGCGTGCTGAACGGCCCCGGCACCGCCGACATGAAAGCCGGGATCTCGGTGATCCTTGCGGCGCTTTCCGCGCTCGAAGCCTCCCCACTCGCGAACCGCGTCGGTTACGACGTGATGATCAACAGCGACGAGGAAACGGGGAGCCAGGCGTCTGCGCGGCTGATCGCCGAACTCGCGAAGGGCAAGACCGCCGCCCTCACCTATGAACCCGCGCTTCCCGACGGCACGCTCGCGGGGGCCCGGCCGGGCAGCGGCAATTTCTCGATCATCGTCCACGGCCGCGCCGCGCACGCCGGCCGCAACCCGCAGGAGGGGCGCAACGCGCTGCTCGCCGCCGCCGACCTCGCGCTGCGGCTCGGCGCGCTGAAATCCGACGCATTAAAGGTCAATCCGGCGAAGATTGACGGCGGCGGGCCGAACAATATCGTGCCCGACAGCGCAATCCTGCGCGTCAATATGCGCCCGTCGACCCCCGAGGCCATGGCCGCGGCCGAAGCCGCGATGCGCGATGCCGTCGCCGCGGTATCGCGCGAGCACGACGTGCATTGCCATGTCCACGGCGGCTTCAACCGCCCGCCCAAACCGCTCGACGCGGCCGCGACGCGGCTGTTCGAGCTGGTGCGCGATTGCGGTGCTGCGCTTGGCCTGCCGCCGATCAGCTGGAACGCGACGGGCGGCGTGTGCGACGGCAACAATATCGCGGCATGCGGTGTTCCGGTGGTCGACACGATGGGGCCGCGCGGCGGCGCGATCCATTCATCGGACGAATTTCTGATCACGGGCAGCCTGCCCGAACGCGCGCAATTGTCGGCACTCACCATGATAAGAATAGCGGAACGGGGGACTGTGTGAATTATGTGATCCGGGCGGCCAAACCGGGCGACCTGCAAAGCATTTACGAGATGGCGAAGCTGACCGGGGGTGGCTTCACCAACCTGCCCCCTGACAGGCAAGCGCTGCACGCCAAGCTCGAACGCGCCGCAGCCGGGTTCGCGTCGGAAAAGGAGTATCCCGGCGACGAACTCTATCTGATGGTTCTCGAGGATCTCGACAGCGGCGAAGTGCGTGGCACCTGCCAGATTTTCGGGCAGGTCGGCCAGCGTTGGCCCTTTTATTCGTACCGCATCGGCACCGACAGCAAGCATAGCGAACAGCTCGGCCGTACCTTCCACGCACAGGTGCTGATGCTGAGCAACGACCTCAACGGCGCATCCGAAGTGGGCGGACTATTTCTGCACCCGGCCGCGCGCGCGGGCGGGCTCGGACTGCTGCTCGCACGCTCGCGATACCTGTTCATCGCGCGCCACCGCGCGCGCTTCGGCGACCGCATCCTTGCCGAACTGCGCGGGGTGATCGACGAGGCGGGCGGCTCGCCCTTCTGGGACGGGGTCGCGGGCAAATTCTTCGGGATGAATTTTCAGGAAGCCGATCAATTCAACGCGGTGCACGGCAACCAGTTCATCGCCGACCTGATGCCCAAGCATCCCGTCTATATCGCGATGCTCGGCGACCATGCGCGCAGCGTGATTGGCGTTCCGCACCCGACCGGCCGCGCCGCGATGCGAATGCTCGAGAATGAGGGTTTCGCGTTCGAAAACTATGTCGACATCTTTGACGGTGGCCCGACGATGACCGCGCGCACCGATCAGGTCGCGAGCATTCGCGATGCGAAGCACGTCGAAGTGACGGGCGTCGCCGAAGGCGGCGCGGACGCGCTGATCGCGACCGGCCATCTCGCCGATTTCCGCTGCTGTTTCGGCAAGGTCGGCGCCGACGGGACGGTCGATGCCGAAACCGCGCGCATATTGGGCGTCGGCAAAGGCGACGCGATCAGCTGGATCGGACGCTAACCCATGCTCACCGAAATCAATTTCGACGGGATCATCGGTCCCAGCCACAACTACGCCGGCCTCAGCCGCGGCAATATCGCGTCGGCCAGCAACGCGGGCGACGTGTCGCAGCCGCGCGCGGCGGCGCTGCAGGGCATCGAGAAGATGCGCCACAACCTGTCGCTCGGCCTGCCGCAGGGCTTCTTCACGCCGCTGGACCGCCCAGATGCACCCTGGCTTGAAGTGCTCGGCACGACGCCCGAGCAGGCCGAGGGGCATCTGCGCGCGCAAGCCTGGTCGGCTTCGTCGATGTGGGCCGCGAACGCCGCGACCGTATCGCCCGCCCCCGACAGCGCCGACGGCAAATGCCACCTGACCGTCGCGAACCTCGTCACCATGCCGCACCGCAGCCATGAATGGCCGGGCACGCTGGCGCAGCTTCGCCTCGCTTTCGCAAATCCTGCCTTTGCGGTCCATGCCCCCATCCCCGCGCCCTTCGGCGACGAGGGCGCAGCAAACCATATGCGGCTGTGCAGCGGACACGACGGCCAGGGCGTCGAAATCTTCGTCTATGGGCTGGGCGGCGGGCGCTTCCCGGCGCGCCAGCATCTCGATGCGTCGAAGGCGATCGCGCGCAACCACCGGCTCGATCCCGCGCGGACGCTGTTCATTCGCCAGTCGGACACCGCGATTCAGGGCGGTGCGTTCCACAATGACGTCGTCGCGGTCGCGAACGAGCATGTGCTGTTCACCCACGAATCCGCGTTCGAGGATCGCGACGCCGCGCACGCCGAAATCCGCGCCGCCTTCCCCGCGGTCGAGATTGTCGAAGTGCCCGCGAGCGCGGTGAGTCTGCCCGACGCGATCAAATCCTATCTGTTCAACGCCCAGCTTGTCAGCCTGCCGGGCGGAGGCGGGATGGGGCTGGTGCTGCCGACCGAAGCACAGGACACGCCCGCGGTGTGGAACTGGCTGGAGGCACATGTCGCGGGCAATGGTCCGATCCGCCAGCTGCTGCCCGTCAACGTCCGCCAGTCGATGGCGAACGGTGGTGGACCGGCCTGTCTGCGACTGCGCGTCGTCGCCGATCCCGCGACGGTCGATCCGCGTTTCATCGCCGACGAAGCGAAGCTCGACCGGATATCGGACGTTGTGGCGAAGCACTGGCCCGAGGCGATCGCGCCCGGCGACCTGGCTTCCGCCGCGCTGGCGAGCGACGTGCGGGCGGCGCGCGCAGCGCTCCTCCAGACGCTCGACCTCGGCGAACTGAATTGAAGATACGCGAACTGATCGGCACGGCACAGGTTCCGGGCGGCGACGAGCTGCGCCTGTACCGGCGCGGCGACGATTTCATCATCGCGATCGATCGCAACGAATTGATGAGCAGCCGGATGAGCGGCTCCGAAGAAGCGCTGGCGACGATGACCTGCGACCGGCTGCGCAGCGCGAAGGGCGCCAGCCTGCTGATCGGCGGCTATGGCATGGGGTTCACCCTGCGCGCGGCATTGGCGACGCTCGGCCCCGACGCAAAAATTGCCGTGGCCGAACTGGTGTCGGGCATCATCGAGTGGGCGCGCGGGCCGATGGCCGAACTGGCCGCAGGCTGTCTCGACGATCCGCGGGTCGAGCTGATCCTCGGCGACGTGTCGAAAGCGATTGGCGCGGCAACGCGCCGCTATGATGCGATCCTGCTCGACGTCGACAATGGTCCCGATGGCCTGACGCGCGAGGCCAATGAGGGACTTTATTCGGCGGCAGGCCTCGCGGCGGCCAGGGCGGCGCTGCGACCCGGCGGCATATTGGCGATATGGTCGGCGGCCCCCGATGCCCGCTTTACCCGCCGGTTGACGGCAGCGGGTTTTCAGGTCGAAGAGGTCGGTGTTCGCGCGCGCAGCAATGGCAAAGGCCCGCGGCACGTGATCTGGTTTGCCAGGGCGGGTTAATTGCGCGCCGCGCGGACGGCGGCTTCCGACCGATTGCGGACGCTTGAAGAAGTTTCCATACAGCTCTGATGGATGCACAAGATTTCAAAGCAGCATGGGAGCGGAAGGGCGAGACGCTTTATCGCTTTACCCGCGAAGAGATTGGTCACGCCCAGGCGACGACGGTGACAGAGCATTTTTTGACTATCGCTGGCCTTCCGGTGGAAGCAGCTCCCTGCCTCAGCTTCGGACAGCAGTCGCTCGATTGGCTGCCGGAAGGCGCCCGTAACGACTATCTGGCTATCGGGTCGGACGGTGCCGGGAATCCTATCGTTGTTGATAGAACTGGCACTGTCCTGCTTTTAGATCACGACGAAAAGTTTGAGCCATCATACGTAAACCACGATGTTCCAACTCTTGCGGCTTCGCTTCTGCGATATCGTGATTTGATCGACGAAGCTGCAACTGCGCCGGACTTTGACGGTGCGCTTTCTCCGGTCCTGCGAGAATCGTTCGCTGGCTTGCTGGAAAAGCTGGACCCGAGATCTCTCGAAGAAAATCAACTATGGTCTAGCGAACTACGCCTTAGGTAAAGCGTCCGTTTTCCACTCCAAAACCGACGCCCCTTGCCTTGGCCTGTCGGATTAACTTACAGTTTACCATAAGCCCGGCGAAGCGAATCCCGCATTTCCGCCGCTGGCACGGCTCTTGCTGGATAGATGGTGATGCTGAAAAAAATCGGACGCCTGTTCGTCATCAAGACCCGCCTCGAAGCGTGCCTTATCATCTATGCCCTCGCCGTCGGGGCAATGGCGCGCGGGGGCGCCTATCTGCATGAATATCCGGGGCTTGGCGGCAAGCTGCTCCTGATCGCGTGCAGCGGGTCGGTTTTCCTTGCCGGCGCCAAGATTTTCGATTGCCTCCGCTATGAACAGGCCGCAGCGGCCACAAAGCAGCCAGTCTAGGTCTGCGCGGCCTTTCGCGTGTCACCCGGATATGCGAAGGCAATCGCCATGAGCAGGATCAGCGGCCGCCCGGCCATCAGCACCGAGCATGTCTATGGCCTGAGTCTGCGCGTCGCGCGCTGGCGCGAAGGGACGGCCGGAACGCCGCTATTGTTCCTCAACGGCATTGGCGCCGATATCGCCGCCGCCGCGCCGCTGCTCGCGCAAATCCATGGCCGCGAAGTGTGGACGCTCGACATGCCGGGGGTCGGCGGTTCGCCCGATGCGCTGCTGCCCTATGGCGCACCGACGATCGCCGCGGTGGTGATGGAGATTGCCGACCGGCTGGGCCACAAAAGCATCGATCTTGCGGGTTTCAGCTGGGGCGGCGCGCTGGCGCAGCAGATCGCGATCCAGTTTCCGGGGCGCGTCCGCCGACTGGTGCTGATGGCGACGACGCCCGTCATGGGCGCGCCGGGCATCGGCTGGGCGGCGATGTTCGACGACGACATGCTGGCAAGCGGGCTCAAGATCCAGACCGCGACGCCGCTGGGCATTGCGTACCAGACTGCGGCGATGGCGGGGTGGACCAGTCTCGGCTTGCTGTCCGGGCTGAAAGACCTGCCGACGCTGGTCCTGACGGGCGAACGCGATGGCGTCATGCCCGCCTGTTTCGGTCAGATGCTGGCGGACCAGATCGACGGCGCTGTGCTGGAGTCGGTGCCGGGATCGCACCTCTTCCCCTTCACCCACGCCGCCGCCATTTCGGCGCGGATCAGTGCGTTTCTGGATCAGCCGATGGCGGCACAAGCCGCCGCTTGAGGAAATCGGCGATCGCGGTGGCGGTCGCGTCGGGCGCCTCTTCCATCGGCAGATGGCCGATACCGGGAAGCAGCACAACTTCGGATCCCGCGATGCGCTCGTGGAAGGTCTGCGCCGCGCTGGGGTTGATCAGGCGGTCCCTGTCACCGAACAGGATCAGCGTCGGCGCCTCGATCGCACCGACACGCGCTGCCATCGCCGGCTCGCGATCCATGCGCGCGCGCAGCACCGTCGCTTCGCGATTGCCGGGAAAGCGCAGCAGCTCCCAATAACGATCGATCATCGCGTCATCGACGATCGCCTGTTTCTCGATCGACCCGCGCAGCGACTGTTCAACGAGCATCCGCGGGGTCACGCGCGTCGCGAGCCAGCGGCCGAAGGGATATTCGAGAACGCGGAAACCGACGTTCGATTCGGGGCGCTTCTCGCCCTTGCGCAGCGGCATCCCCGCGGCGTCGATCAGCAGCAGCGCGTCGACGCGCGCCGGCTGCGCCAGCGCATAGCGCCACGCGACCCAGCCGCCCATCGAATTGCCGCCGAGGATAAAATGGTCGAGCCCGAGTTTCGCGGCGACGACATCGACCGCGTCCATCATTCCGTCGGCGCTATAGTCGCGGTCGGGCGTTGCCCCGGTCAGCCCGTGTCCGGGGAGGTCGAGCGTGACAATGCGATATGTGCCGCCGAGCCGCTTCACGAGCGGTTCCCATGTCTGCAGGCTCGCGTTCGATCCGTGGAGCAGGATGATCGCGGGGCCATCGCGGCTTCCCTGATCGCGATAATGGATGCGCTGTCCCGCCGGCCCCGCTACGAACGCAGCGTTCGGCCCGCCATATTTGGCGATCATCTCGTCTCGATCAGTGTCGGGGGTCAGGAGCAGCAGAAAGCCGGCGACGAGGGCAAGCAGGATGCCGAGCGGAATCAGGACGCGCTTGCGCCGGAATATGGGGCGCCGCGGTGGCGGCGGATCGAAATCTTCGTCGTCGACAATCATCACGCCCCCCTCAAGGCTGCGACAACCCTAGCGCGAGGGCGCCGATCGTCAATGCGCGCTAGTGATGGATCGACCGGCGGAAGGTTTCGGGCAGGAAGAAGAGACCGACGACCAGCGTGATCACCGCGACAACCACTGGATACCAGAGGCCGTAATAGATGTTGCCCGTCGCTGCGACCATCGCGAACGCCGTCGTCGGCAGGAAGCCTCCGAACCAGCCATTGCCGATATGATAGGGCAGCGACATCGCGGTGTAACGGATGCGGCTGGGGAACAGCTCGACGAGCAGCGCCGCGATCGGGCCGTAGACCATCGTCACCAGCAGCACGAGGTAGAAGAGGATGGCGACGACGAGCGGTTTGTCGATCGCCGCCGGGTCGGCCTTCGCCGGATAGCCCGCGTCCGCCAGCGCGCGTTCGAGGTCCGCACGGAAGGCCGCGATCGCGCCCGCGCGATCCTCTTCGGCCAGCCGCCAGGGATCGGGCGCGGCGAGGACGCGCGACCCGATGCGCACCCGCGCGGGTTCGCCCGTCATGCGCTCACGCGTGAAGGCCGTGTAATTGGCACCCGCCTTCGCCAGCGTCGACTTGATGATGTCGCAGCCGCTGCCTTCGAACTTGTTGCGCCCGATCGGATCGAACTGGAACGAGCAGGCGCCGGGATCGGCGGCCATGATAACCGCCGCGTTCTGCTGTGCCTTGGCCATCGCGGGGTTGGCCGCGCTGGTCAGCATCTGGAAGGCCGGGAAATAGGTCAGCGCCGCGAGCGCGCAGCCGGCGAGAATGATCGGCTTGCGTCCGACCTTGTCGCTGAGCCAGCCGAAAAAGATGAAGAAGGGCGTGCCGAGCGCCAGCGCGATGGCGATCAATATGTTCGCGGTCGCGCCGTCGACCTTCAGCGTCTTTTCGAGGAAGAAGAGCGCGTAGAATTGCCCCGAATACCAGACGACCGCCTGCCCCGCGACCGCGCCGAACAGCGCGACGATCACCCATTTCAGATTTTCCCAGCGGCCGAACGCTTCGGTGAGCGGCGCCTTTGACGTCGTGCCTTCCTCCTTCATCTGCTTGAAGACCGGGCTTTCTTCGAGCTGGAGGCGTATCCACAGCGAGACGCCGAGCAGGATCACCGAGATCAGGAAGGGAATGCGCCAGCCCCAGTCGGCGAAGGCCGTCTCGCCCATGACCGAACGGATGACGATGACGACGCCGAGCGCCGCGAACAGGCCGAGCGTCGCGGTGGTCTGGATAAAGCTGGTAAAGAGGCCGCGTTTGCCCTCAGGCGCATGTTCGGCAACATAGGTAGCGGCGCCGCCATATTCGCCGCCGAGCGCGAGCCCCTGGACGAGGCGAAGCAGCACGAGCAGGATCGGCGCCGCGACGCCGATCGACGCATAGCTGGGAAGCACCCCGACGAGGAAGGTCGAGGCGCCCATCAGGCCCATGGTGACGAGGAAGGTGTTCTTGCGCCCGACAAGGTCGCCGATGCGCCCGAACACGAGCGCGCCAAAGGGCCTTACCGCAAAGCCCGCGGCAAAGGCGCCGAGCGCGAAGATGAAGCCGGTGGTTTCGTTGACGCCCGAAAAGAACTGCGCCGAGATGATCGTCGCGAGCAGGCCGTAGAGGTAAAAATCATACCATTCGAACACCGTGCCGAGCGACGACGCGAGGATGACCTTGCGTTCGCTCTGCCGGGTATCGATTGCCGCCGCGCCATCACCGTTCGTCATCCGCTACCCCTTCGCCCGTCATCTTGTGGGCGAAGGGTCTAGCGGATGGGCGGCAAGCGTCAACCGACGCGCTTCACCGCGCCCTTGTGCGCGCCGACGCTCTTGTTGCGCGGGCGGAAACGGCGCTTGCGCTGGCCTTCCGCGCCTTCGCCAGCGGGAGCGCCGTCGCGGCGCGGACCGCGATCACCGCGGGGTTTGCCCGCATCACGGCCGCGCAGCGCGTCTTCGCGCTGGCGCTGCGGGTTGCGGCCCTGGCTGCCGGTATCGCGCGGCGGCTGCGCCGGCTTCGGCAGGTTACGCACCAGCTCGTTGAAATTCTCGGGCAGCGGCATCGGTTCGGACTTCGACCGCGTGACGCGCTCGATATCGCGCATGTACGGACGCTCGTCGGGCGCGATGAAGCTGATCGCCTTGCCCTCGGCGCCGGCGCGCGCGGTGCGGCCGATGCGGTGGACATATTGCTCCGGGACGTTAGGGATCTCGAAGTTGATCACATGGCTGACGCCCGACACGTCGATACCGCGCGCGGCGATGTCGGTCGCGACGAGCAGCTTGATATCGCCCGAGCGGAATGCCTGGAGCGCGTGGGTGCGCTGCGACTGGCTCTTGTTGCCATGGATCGCCATCGCCTTGATGCCGGCGCCCGCAAGGTGACGCACGACGCGGTCGGCGCCATGCTTGGTGCGCGTGAAGATCAGCGCGCGGTCGATATCTTCGCTGGCGATGACAGAATGGAGCAGCGCCTGCTTTTCCTTCTGTTCGACGAAAGTCGAATATTGGCTGATCTTTTCGACCGTCGTCGCCGCCGGCGTCACCGACACGGTCACCGGATCCTCGAGGAACTGTTCGGCGAGATGCGCGATTTCCTTCGGCATCGTTGCCGAGAAGAAGAGGTTCTGGCGGCGCGACGGCAGCAACTTCGCGATACGGCGCAGCGAGTGGATGAAGCCCATGTCCATCATCTGGTCGGCTTCGTCGAGGACGAAGATTTCGACGTCGTCGAGGCGCAGCGCGCGCTGGTCGATCAGGTCGAGCAGTCGACCCGGCGTGGCAACGAGGATATCGACGCCGCCCGAAAGGTCGCGGATCTGCTTGTTGATCGGCACGCCGCCGAACACGGTCGAAACCGACAGCTTCGTGAAGCGGCCATAGTCGCGGCAGCTCTGCGCGATCTGCGCAGCGAGTTCGCGCGTCGGCGCGAGCACGAGCATCCGGCAGCTCCGCGGGTTGGCGCGGTGCGGATAGGTCAGCAGGTGATGGATCGAGGGCAGCGAGAAGCCGGCGGTCTTGCCGGTGCCCGTCTGCGCGATACCGCACAGGTCGCGGCCCTTCATCAGCGGCGGGATCGCCTGCGTCTGGATCGGGGTCGGCTGCGTATAATCCTTGGCGGCAAGCGCGCGATTGATGTCGGCGTGCAGGCCAAAGTCATTAAAAGTCGTCATAAAATACTCACAAAGGGCGACGCGCACAGCGTCCGCTCGCATCGAACGGACGGCGCACGGCCGCGGGTTCGAAACGACCCGCGTGAAAGGGTGCCTCTGGGGACAAAGCGCTAGTCCGGCTCGCCCGCGCCTGAAAATGGGCGGGAAATCACGCTGCCGGTGGTTGCGGCGGGTGATCCCGCCATGCTGCGCTGCACAATA
This sequence comes from Pseudomonadota bacterium, assembly GCA_020160755.1. GTDB lineage: Bacteria > Pseudomonadota > Alphaproteobacteria > Sphingomonadales > Sphingomonadaceae > Sphingopyxis. The sequence goes on along the minus strand of JAIUPN010000009.1, from coordinate 50,368 downwards.
TATGGCATAGTGCCCGCAATTTTGCAAGGCGATTACGAATGTTCGTGTCGCGCGCCTTGTCGAGGCGTCGTTCTTTCTGCATCAAAAGCAAAAGAGGGAGAGCGATATGGCCGAGAAAATTATCGTCATCGACGAGGGTACAACCTCGACCCGCACGATGCTTTTCGAAGCCGACGGCACCCCACTCGGCAGCGCACAGCGCGAAATCCGGCAACATTATCCGGGACCGGGACTGGTTGAGCATGACGCCGCAGAAATCTGGGCCGCCACCCTCGCCTGCACGCGCGATATGGTCGAACAGGCGGGCGGCGCACATCAGGTGGCGGCGATCGGCATCACGAACCAGCGCGAAACGGTAGTGTTCTGGGACCGGAAGACGGGCGAACCGCTGGCGCCGGCGATCGTCTGGCAGGATCGCCGAACCGCCACCGATTGCGCCGCGCTGAAGGAGGCAGGGCACGAAGCGATGGTGCAGGCCCGAAGCGGCCTGTTGCTCGACCCCTATTTTTCAGGGAGCAAGATCGGGTGGGCGCTGAAGCACTGGCCGCAGCTTCGCGAGGCGGGCGACCGGCTCGCGGTCGGGACGATCGAATCCTACCTCGTCTATCGCCTGACCGGCGGGGTCCACGTCACCGACGCGAGCAATGCGTCGCGTACCTCGCTGATGGACATCAACGGTACCAGCGGCTGGGACAGCGAACTTTGCGACCTGCTCGGCGTACCCGTGGCGCTGCTGCCCGAAATCACCGGCTGCACGACCACCGTCGGCGTAACCGCACCCGCGCTGTTCGGGAGCCCGATCCCGATCAGCGGCATGGCGGGCGATCAACAGGCGGCAACGATCGGCCAGGCGTGCCTGTCGCCGGGGCAGACCAAGGCGACCTTTGGCACCGGCGCCTTCATTCTGTCGGCGAGCGGTACCACCCGGCCCCATTCGGAGAACCGCCTGCTCGCGACGGTGCTGGTGCAGGAAGGCGATATGCGCTCCTATGCGCTCGAAGGATCGGTGTTCGTCGCGGGCAGCCTGATCAAATGGCTGCGCGACGGGCTCGGCCTGCTGGCGAGCGCGAGCGAGAGCGAAGGACTGGCACGGTCGGTCGCGGACAATGGCGGCGTCTATCTGGTCCCTGCCCTCACCGGCCTCGGCGCGCCGCACTGGCGGCCCGATGCGCTGGCCGCGCTGTCGGGGCTGAGCTTTGCCACCGGCAAGGCGCATGTCGCGCGCGCCGCGCTGGAAGCGCAGGCCTATCAGGCGCACGATCTGAAATCGGCCTTTGCTGCCGATGGCGTCGATTGGGCAGAAGTCCGTATCGACGGGGGTATGGCGGCGAACGACTGGATGGCGCAGGATCTGGCCGACATACTCGACCTTGTGGTCGAGCGGCCGGGATTCGTCGAAAGCACCGCACTGGGCGCTGCGATGCTCGCCGCGACGGGGGCGGGGCTGTACTCCGACCTCGCCAGCGCAGCCGGGACGATGCGCGGCACCGCGACGCGCTTCACGCCCGCGCTGGCTGCCGGAAAACGCAAAACGCGCCTTGCCGGTTGGCAAAGCGCGCTTGCAAAGGTTCTGGGCTGACCCCCGCTTTGGCGGAGGCAGACGCCATCAACGCTTGAGCGAGAGACCGCCGAAACGCTTGTTGAACTTCGCGACCTGGCCGCCCGCGTCGAGCATACGGCCCGTGCCGCCGGTCCACGCCGGGTGCGCGGTGGGGTCGATTTCGAGCGTCATCGTGTCGCCCTCTTTGCCCCAGGTCGAGCGCGTCTGATATTCGGTGCCATCGGTCATCTTGACCGTGATCATGTGGTACGCGGGGTGGATGTCTTTTTTCATGTCATGGGCTCCTGTGCCGCTGGTTACCGACCAGCTGGCTGTGAGTCTGTGCTTTCCCCGCTATGGGGCTCGCGAAGCGGTGGCCCCTAACGGTGAATGGCTGATTTTGCAAGCCTTGCTTAGTCGCTCGGCGGATCGGCGATCATTGCGGTGAACTGGCATTCGGCGGCAAGAGCGTCGCCCAGCATCGCCCGGCCCTCGAACTTGCAGATATTCCGCTTTGCCTGGACGATCGTGACGTGGAGGTCGAGCAGAACGCCGGGTTCGACCGGCTTCCTGAACTTCACCCCGTCGATCGCCATGAAATAGACGAGCTTGCCCGACCCGCCGAGGCCGAGCGATTCGACCGCCAATATGCCGCCGGCCTGCGCCAGCGCCTCGACGATGAGGACGCCGGGCATGATCGGCCGGCCGGGGAAATGCCCCTGAAAGAAGGGCTCGTTGATCGTCACCGCCTTGACCGCGTGGATCGAGGTGTCCTTCACCATCGATTCCACCCGGTCGACGAGCAGCATCGGATAACGATGCGGCAGCAACGTCAGAATCCGGCGGATATCCACCGGCCCCATCGTGCCTTCCGGCTTTTCCCCGTCCGCCATTGCGCTTAGCGGGTCGTCGGCGGGGTGCCCGTCGGGGCCGGAGCAGCCGGCGTGCCACCCTGTGCGGCGCGTGCCTGATCCATCAGCTGCTGGTTGCGCTGCTGGACGAGCTGGCCCGGCTGGTAACCCGCCGGAACCGCGATCGACACGTTGGGCAGGATGCGGTTCAGTTCGGTCACCACCGCGTCGGTGATGTCGACATTATTCTCGCGGGCGAGCACGGCATCGGGGTTGAGCAGCAGGTCGATCTTTTTCGCGGTCATCGCGGCCTTGATCGCTTCGTTCATGCGAACGCTGATCTGGTCTTCGACATAAGCGATGGCGAGGTCGACCGGCGCGCCGATCCGGCCGAGTTCGGTCTGCGCCGCCTGACGCTTGTCCTGCACGGCCTTCGCCGCAGCCTGCAGCGCCGCCTGGTTCTGCGGGGTCTTTTTCGCTTCTTCGTTATATTTCGCGATCAGGACGTTGATTTCGGCCTGCAGCGTCTGCCCGCGCGACTGCTGCTGATCGATCTGCGCCTTGTAGGTCGTCTCGATCTGGGTCGAGGCGGTCTGGAAAGCGTTCGAGCGGGCGGCGGCGACGCGGACGTCGGCAACGCCCACGCCCTTTGCTTGCGCGATCGCCGGGGCCGACAGGATGGGCGAAACCGACAGCGTGGCCATTGCCAGCGCCGAAGCGACGAGAATTTTCTTCATTAGAATTGGGTTCCTACGTTGAATGAGAAGCGTTTGGTGTCATCGCCCTCTTCTTTGCGAAGGGCGTAAGCGAAGTCGATCCGGAAGGGACCGAACGGAGAGTTCCAGTTGACCCCGGCGCCGATCGAGACGCGCGGCATCCAGGTGTCGCCAAAGAAGCGTTCCTCGAACGGTGCCAGCGAGGAGAAGCCGTTCGCGGTGTCGCAGGTCGTGAAATCACCCGACGGCGTGCCGTCGGGGTTGGGCGTGTTGGTCGCGAAGGTCTTCACGCCCGTGGTGGCATTGCGGCACAGGAATTTGGTAAACCCGTCGGCCGGATCGCGGAAATCGGCGAGCGTCGTGAGCGTCGGACGCTTGACGCTGAACACCGAACCGACGTCGACGAACACAGACGGCCGGAGCCCCATTTCCTTCGCGCCGCTGCCCAGCGGGATATCGAGTTCGAGACGGCCCTGATAATAAGCGCGGCCGCCGAGAGCGTCGTCGATCTGCCCGCGATTGTCGTTCGACGTATCGACGACCGGATTGGTCGGATCATAGGTGACGCCATAGCGGATCACGCGCGGACCGACGCCGCGAATATCGAAACCGCGCATCTGCGGTTCGCCGAGGAAGAAGCGGTCGGTCAGGCGGACCTTGTCGCTGGTCGGGGTCGGGCGCCCGCCGAACGGATAGATATAACCGCCCTCGGCCGACAGGTTGAGGATGAAGCGGCTGCCGAGATTGAAATGCTTCGACGCATTGGCGCGCGTGCGGACATATTTGACGCTGCCGCCGAGGCCCGCGAAATCCTGGCTGAGCGACAGCGACTGGCCGCGCGTCGGGCGCAGGCGGTTGTCGCGATCGTCATAAGCGAGCGTGTAGCCGAGCAGCGAAGTCGTCCGCGTCCCGATCGCGTCGCACAGGTAGCGGCCCGCGACGAGCGGGTCGCACTCGTTACCGAAATAATAGATTCCCTTGTCGAGCGTCACATCGTCGAAATTGATGCTGTAGCGCGCGAAGAAGGACATGAATTCGGTCAGCGGCACACCGGCATTGAGCTGCAAACCGGTCGTGACCTGCTGGAACGTCGTCCGGCGGTCGTTGTTGATGAAGTTGAACGAGTTCAGGTCGCGGCGATAGATGCTGCCGCCGACCGAGATGTTGCGGTCGAACAGATAGGGTTCGGTAAAGCCGAGTTCGATCGACTTCGAATAGCTCGAATAGTTGACCGAGGCCTGGAGCTGCTGGCCGAGACCGCGGAAGTTGCGCTGGCGGATCGACGCCTGAAGCAGGAAATTCTCGATCGACGAGAAGCCCGCCGACAGCGACAGCTCACCGGTCGGCTTTTCCTCGACATTGGTTTCGAGGATGATGCGGTCGGGCGCGCTGCCTTCCTTGCGCTCGATCTCCAGATTTTCCTGGAAATAACCGAGGCTGTTGATGCGGTTCTCGGTGCGCTTGATGCCGAAGCTGTTGAAGGCGTCGCCCTCGTTCAAGCGGAATTCGCGGCGGACTACCTTGTCGTGCGTCAGCGTGTTGCCGTTGACGTCGATACGCTCCACGTAAGTACGCGGGCTCTCGCCGACGTTGAAGGTGATCGCCATCGTCTTGGTTTCGGGATCGCGGCGAAATTCGGGATTGATGTCGGCAAAGGCGTATCCGAACAGACCGGCGGTCTCGCTGAGGCTTTCGACCGTGTCCTCGACCAGCTTGGCGTCGTACCAGTCGCCGGTGTGCATCGGCAGCAGCTTCTTCAGCATTTCGGGCTGGAAGTCGCGGATCTCGCTCTTCACGTCGACATCGCCGAACTTGTAGCGTTCGCCTTCCTCGACCACGTAAGTGATGATGAAGTCCTGCTTGTTGCTCGTCAGCTCGGCCACCGCCGAAATCACCCGGAAATCGGCGTAACCGTTGGTCAGGTAGAAAAGGCGCAATTTCTGCTGGTCATAGGCGAGGCGATCGGGGTCGTAGCTGGTGTTCGACGACAGGATCGTCATCAGGCTCGACTGCTTCGTCGCCATCTCGTCCTTGAGATCGCCGTCGCTGAACTTCTCGTTACCGATGATGTTGATCTGGCGGACCTTCGACTTCGGCCCTTCGTTGATCTCGAACACCACATCGACGCGGTTCTGGTCGAGCGACACCATCTTGGGTTCGACGGTCGCGGCGAAGCGGCCCTGCCGCTTGTAAAGCTCGATGATGCGCGCGACGTCGGCGCGGACCTTCGAGCGGGTGAAGATCTGGCGCGGCGCGAGCTTGATCTCGGGCCGGATCTTGTCTTCCTTCAGGCGCTTGTTGCCTTCGAGGATGACGCGGTTGATCACCGGGTTCTCGGTCACCTGGATCGTCAGCGCACCGGCGTTGTCGGTGATCTGGAAATCCTTGAACAATTCGGTCGCGGCGAGGTCCTTCAGCGCCTGGTCGAGCACCGAACGATCATATTGCTGACCGACGCGCAGCCGCAGGTACGACAGGATCGTCTGCGCCTCGAGCCGCTGGTTGCCGACGACGGTGATCGACTGGACCGTCGTCGCGCTCGGCGCCGCTTCGGGAGCGGGCGCGGGGACGGTCGGCGGCGCCGCTTGCTGCGCCATCACCGGCGTTGCCAACATCGTACCTGCCATGAGGAGGGCCGACAGCTGTGTCCGCGCCGAGAATTTGTGTGAAGCCACGCTGTTCATCCCGAAAAAATAACTCGAAAGCGACAAACCCGCCTGACCGCAGGTTCGCGCGCAACTCCCTGCCCCAGACTCGCTAGCCAATCAAGCGCGCGATCCGGTCCCACAGGCCCAATGAGCCCAAATCGTTGAAAGTTACGACCAGCATCAGCGTGACAACCGCCGCAAAGCCGAATCGAAACGCCCATTCCTGCACCTGCGGCGGCGCGGGGCGCCGGCGGATCGCTTCATAGGCATAGAATAGCAAGTGACCACCATCGAGCATCGGCAATGGCAAGAGGTTGATGAACCCCAGATTGATGGAAATCAGCGCGATGAAGAATATCAGCGACGCCAGCCCCAGCGTCGCCGCCTGCCCCGAAACCTCGGCGATCTTGACCGGGCCGTTCATGTCCTTGATCGACCGGCGTCCGGTCAGGAACTGACCCAGCACCTCGCCCGTCTGCCGGACGATCTGCCAGGTCTGGTGCAGCCCGACCGCGGGCGCTTCGAGGAGCGACACCGGCTGCAACTGCGGCGCGGGCGGCGCGAGGCCGATGATCGCGCGCTCATATTCCTTGCCGAACGGGTCCTTCTCCGTGATCAGCCGCGGGGTCAGCACGACCGTGCGTTCGCTTCCGGAGCGGAGAACGCGCACCTGCATCGTCTCCCCCGGGCGATGCGCGACCGCCATCGGGATATCGCCGAAGGTCTCCATCGACCGCCCGTCGATCGAGACGATCCGGTCGCCGGTGCGCAGGCCCGCGGCGGCCGCCGCCGATCCGGCCTCGATCCCGCCCGCAACAGGCGGCGTCACCGGCTTGCCACCAGCCCAAGCGAAGCCCGCAAGGATCAGGATCGCGAACAGGAAATTGGTGACCGGCCCCGCTGCGACGATCAACGAGCGCTTCCACACCGGCTGCGCCGGGAAAGTGTGCGACTTTTCCGCCGCCGGCAGCTGATGCCAGGTCGCGTCGGGCTGGCTGACCGCGTCGCGGTCGCCCGCGAACTGGACATAGCCGCCGAGCGGCAGCCAGCCGATCTTCCATTCGGTGCCGCGCTTGTCCTTCCAGCCGAGGATCTTGCGCCCGAAACCGATCGAGAAGGTATCGGCCTTCACCCCGCACCAGCGCCCGACGATATAATGGCCATATTCGTGCACGAACACGAGCGGGCCGAGCACGAGCAGGAAAGCGAGGACGGTAAAAGCGAAACCCGGGGTCTCAAGCATGTTCAAATTGGTCCACAAAATATTGGGCAGCCGCGCGGGATGCGGCATCGACGCTGAATATGTCCTGAAGCGACGCCGGGACCGCAGGGGCCGCGGCATCGATCACCCTGCGCACCGTATCGACGATCGCGGGAAAGGAAATACGGCCGGCGAGGAAGGCGGCGACCGCCACCTCGTTCGCGGCGTTGAGCTGCGCCGGGCGCGCACCGCCCTCGGCGATGGCGGCACGGCAGAGTGCGGTCGCGGGAAAGCGGATCTCGTCGGGCGCCTCGAAATCGAGCCGCGCGATGCTGGCGAGGTCGAGCGGCGCGCACGGCGTCGCCATCCGCTGCGGCCAGGCGAGCGCGCTGCTGATCGGGATGCGCATATCGGGCGAGCCGAGCTGCGCGAGCGTCGAGCAGTCGATATATTCGACGAGGCTGTGGATCACCGATTGCGGGTGGACGAGGATTTCGATCCGTTCGAGCCCGACGGGGAACAAATGATGCGCCTCGATCAGTTCGAGGCCCTTGTTCATCATCGTCGCCGAATCGACGCTGATTTTCGCGCCCATCGACCAGTTCGGGTGCGCAACCGCCTGCGCCGGGGTGACAGCGGCCATGTCGGCGGCGCTCATCGTGCGGAACGGTCCGCCGCTCGCGGTCAGGATGATGCGGCGCACCTGGTCGATCCGCCCGCCCGCGAGGCACTGAAAGATCGCATTGTGCTCGCTGTCGACGGGCAGGATCGTCGCGCCCGAGGCGCGCGCCGCGGCGGTCATCAGTTCGCCGGCTGAAACCAGCGCCTCCTTGTTGGCAAGTGCGACGTCGTGACCCGCTTCGAGCGCAGCCATGGTGGGCGCGAGACCTGCCGTGCCAACGATCGCCGCCATCACAAGGTCGGTCGGGCGCCGCGCGGCTTCGACCAGCGCCGCAGCGCCTGCCGCGATCTCGATGTCCGTACCGGCAAGCGCCTCTCCGAGCGCGCCGTAAAGTGCCTCGTCCGCGATGACGGCGATATCGGGGCGAAATTCCTTTGCGAGTTTCGCCAGTTCGGCGACGTCGCTGTTGGCGGTCAGCACCCCGACCGCCCACGCCTCGCCGTCGCGCCGCACAAGATCGAGGGTCGATTGCCCGACCGATCCCGTCGCACCGAACAGCGAGAGGCGGCGGCGGGTCATGTCAGCCGGCCGCCCGCACGGCGATCTGGCCGGCAAATGCCAGCGCGCCGAGCAGCAGCGCGACCGGCAGCACGCCGTCGACGCGGTCGAACAGGCCGCCGTGACCGGGAATGAGCTTGCCCGAATCCTTGACCCCCGCGCGGCGCTTCATCCAGCTTTGCGCAAGGTCGCCGAGCTGCGCGAGCAGCCCCATGAACAGGCCGATCCACAGCGGAACGCCAATGACGCCCGCGCGGTCGCCGATCGTCGCGCTGGCGATCAGCGCCGCGACCATGCCGCCGATCAGCCCCGACCAGGTCTTCGACGGGCTGATTTTCGGTGCGAGGCGCGCGCCGCCAAAGGCGCGGCCGGCAAAATAGGCGCCGATATCGGTCGCCCAGACCATGCCGAAGACCCAGAGCGCCGCGGTGACGCCCAGATGGTCGCGGATGAACCACAACCCCGCCATCGCACCGAGGACGAGGATCGGGCCGAGGATGTTGAGCGCGGTTTTGCTGCCCCCGCCCAGCGTCATCCGCTTCACCAGCGCAAACCATTCGACGAGAACCAGCGCGCCGCCGACAAGGAGCAACAGACCGAAGGCAATGCCGCCGAACCACAGCGCGGTGCCCGCGATCGCGAACAGGACGATCGCCGATCCGATCCGCACCCACAGGTCCGATTTGCCCACTGCCGCCATGCCCTAAAGTCCCCCGTAACGGCGATCGCGGCGCGCAAAATGGTCGAGCGCCGCTTTCAGATCGGCCGGTTTGAAGTCCGGCCACAATTTGTCGGTGAAATAGAGTTCGGCATAGGCCGACTGCCAGAGCAGGAAATTCGACAGCCGCACCTCGCCCGACGTGCGGATGAGCAGGTCGAGCGGCGGCATGTCGGCGGTATCGAGGTTCGCCTCGATCGCCTCGGCGGTGATTTCGCCCTGTGCAGCCGCAGCGGTCGCCGCGCGCACCAGTTCGTCCTGCGCGCCATAGTTGAGCGCGACCGCGAGCGTCGTGCGTTTGTTGCCCGAGGTGCGTGCCAGCGCATTTTCGATCAGCGCAACGACATCGGGCGCGAGCGCGCGCCAGTTGCCGATGACCTTCAGCTTCACGTCGTTCGCGGCGAATTCGTCGAGGTCGGACAGGATGAAGCGCTTCATCAGCCCCATCAGGTCGCTGACCTCTTCCTCCGGTCGCTTCCAGTTCTCGGAACTGAAGGCGTAGAGCGTCATCGCCTCGATGCCGAGGTCGCCCGCGGCGCGCACGATCGTCCGCACCGCTTCGACCCCGGCCTTGTGACCGGCGACGCGGGGCAGCAGGCGCTTTTTGGCCCAGCGGCCATTGCCGTCCATGATGATGGCGACATGGCGTGCGCCGTGGCTGGCGGCTGGTGTCGTCATAATCTGTACAGGGTCCCGGAAACCGACCGATCCACTAGCCCAGAATTTCCTTTTCCTTGGCAGCCGCGGCGGCGTCAAGTTCGGCAATCGTGGCGTCGGTCAGCTTCTGGACCTCGGTTTCCGACCGCTTGCGATCGTCCTCGCTGATTTCCTTCTTATTTTCGTCGGCCTTGAGATTGTCCATGCCATCGCGGCGGACGTTGCGCACCGCGACGCGCGCCTTTTCGGCGTACTGACCGGCGAGCTTCGACAGCTCCTTGCGGCGTTCCTGCGTCATTTCGGGGATCGGCAGGCGCAGCATCTGGCCGTCGACGATCGGGTTGAGGCCGAGGCCGGCCGAGCGGATCGCCTTGTCGACGGGACCGACGTTCGACTTGTCCCACACCTGCACCGACAGCATCCGCGGTTCGGGGGCGCTGACCGAAGCGACCTGGTTCAGCGGCATGTGGCTGCCATAGACCTCGACCGTCACCGGATCGAGCAACGCGGTGTGCGCGCGGCCGGTGCGCAGGCCCGCGAGGTCGCTTTTCAGCGATTCGACCGCACCGTGCATACGACGTTCGAGGTCGGCCTTGTCATATTTCGCCATCTGTCTTTCCTCTCTAATTCTGTTCAGGCGGCGTCGCCGACGACGGTCGAAACACCCTCGCCCGCCAGCACGCGCGCCAGATTGCCGGGTTCGCGAATGTTGAACACGACGATCGGGATATGATTGTCACGGCACAGCGCCACCGCGCTCGCGTCCATCACCTTCAGATTGTCGGCGAGCACGCGGTCATAGCTGAGCGTGTCGTAGCGGACCGCGTTCGGATCCTTCTTGGGATCGGCGTTATAAACGCCATCGACGCTGGTGCCCTTGAGCAGCGCGTCGCACTTCATTTCGGCGGCGCGGAGCGCGGCGCCGCTGTCGGTCGTGAAATAGGGCGCGCCGACACCCGCGGCGAAGATCACCACGCGGCCCTTTTCCATATGGCGCTCTGCGCGGCGGCGAATGACGGGCTCGCACACCTTGTCCATCTCGATCGCCGACTGGACGCGCGTTTCGACGCCCAGCTGCTCCAGCGCATTCTGCATCGCCAGCGCGTTCATCACGGTGGCGAGCATCCCCATATAGTCGGCCTGCGCGCGGTCCATACCCTTGGCGGCGCCCGCCATGCCGCGAAAGATATTGCCGCCGCCGATAACAAGGCAGATTTCGAGTCCCCGCTCCTTGGCCTCCTTGACCTCGGCGGCCATGCTTGCGACCGTTTCGGGGTCGATGCCGAAGGGGCTGGACCCCATCAGCGCCTCACCCGACAGTTTCAGCAAAATGCGTTTCATGCCGGGCAATGCCATGATCGGGGGAACCTTATGTAATCGATGAATAAGCGAATGGCGCGCACCCTAGTCAGAGTACGCGCCATTGCCAAGCGGACTGCGGCGCCGCAGCGCTGCAATCGCGCGTATCTTTTATCAGACGCCAGCGGCCGCCGCGACTTCCGCCGCGAAGTCGCTTTCTTCCTTCTCGATGCCTTCACCGAGCTGGAAGCGGACGAAGCCCTTGAGGGTGATCGTCGCGCCGACATCCTTGCCGGCAGCGGCGACGACTTCGGCGACCGGGGTCTTGCCGTCCATCACGAAGAGCTGCGACAGAAGCGCATTTTCCTTGCGGTACTTGGCGATCGCGCCGTCAACCATCTTGCCGACGATTTCGGCGGGCTTGCCCGACTGGGCCGCCTTTTCCTCGGCGATCGCACGTTCGCGCGCGACGAGGTCGGCGTCGAGGTCGTCGCCGTTCAGCGCCAGCGGGTTCGCGGCAGCGACATGCATCGCCAGCTGCTTGCCGAGCGGTTCGAGAACGTCCGCACCGGCGGTCGATTCGAGCGCGATGAGCACGCCGATCTTGCCCATGCCGGGAGCGGCGGCGTTGTGGACATAGCCCGTGACGACGCCCGAGCTGACCGAAACGATCGCGCTGCGGCGCAGCGACTGGTTCTCACCGATCGTCGCGATGTTGCTGGTCAGCTTTTCCGCGACGGTACCACCGGTCGGATAGGCAGCGGCGTTCAGCGCGTCGATGTCGGTAATGTTACCGGCAAGCGCGACCTGCGTCACGTCGCGGACGAATTCCTGGAACTGCTCGTTCTTGCCGACGAAGTCGGTTTCGCTGTTCACTTCGACGAGCGCGCCCTTGGTGCCCTCGGTCGCAAAGCCGACGAGGCCTTCGGCGGCGACGCGGCCGGCCTTCTTGGCAGCGGCGGCGAGGCCCTTGGTGCGCAGCCAGTCGATCGACGCTTCGATGTCACCGTTGTTTTCGGCGAGCGCCTTTTTGCAATCCATCATGCCTGCGCCCGTGCGGTCGCGCAGTTCCTTGACGAGGGCGGCCGTAATCTCAGCCATGGAATATTCCTTTCAAAAGGGGCGAGCCCATCTGGCCCGCGGGACGCCCGCGCGCATGGCGGGGCGATAAGTCAACGGGATGACAGGGACGGCGGCCACTTGAAGCGGCACGCCGTCCCGTCATGCCAGAGAGCGATCAGGCGTCGCTCTGACGTTCGGTTTCGGCGGCAGCTTCGGCCGGGACCTGTTCGTCCTCGGTCACCGGAGCGGCGGCCTCTTCGACCAGAACGGGTTCGGCGGTCGGCTCGACAGCGGCGCCGAGGTCTTCGCCACGGTTGGCGCGGGCCTGCTGGCCGCCACGCGTTGCCGCCTGGGCAACCGCATCGCAGTACAGGCGGATGGCGCGCGCGGCGTCATCGTTCGCCGGAACCGGGAAGGCGATGCCGTCGGGCGAGACGTTCGAATCGAGGATCGCGACGACGGGAATGCCAAGGACGTTGGCTTCCTTGATCGCCAGCTCTTCCTTGTTCGCGTCGATCACGAACATCACGTCGGGAATACCGCCCATGTCACGGATGCCGCCGAGCGACATTTCGAGCTTGTCGCGCTCGCGCGTCTTGTTGAGCACTTCCTTCTTGGTGAGACCCGAAGTGTCGCCCGAAAGCTGCTCTTCGAGCGTCTTGAGGCGCTTGATCGAGTTCGAGATCGTCTTCCAGTTGGTGAGCATGCCGCCCAGCCAGCGGTGGTTGACGAAGTGCTGGCCCGAAGCGCGCGCCGCATCGGCGATCGGCCCCTGCGCCTGGCGCTTGGTGCCGACGAACAGGACCTTGCCACCGGCCGCCGACGACGACGCGATGAAGTCGAGCGCACGCGCGAAGAGCGGCACGGTCTGCGACAGATCGAGGATGTGGATGCCGTTGCGCGCGCCGAAGATGTACGGCTTCATGCGCGGGTTCCAACGGTGGGTCTGGTGGCCGAAGTGGGCGCCAGCTTCGATAAGATTCTGCATCGTGACGACAGGTGCCGCCATAGTCTTTCTCCTTCCGGTTAGTCCTCTGAAAGGCAAGAACCGAGGTATCCGCGAAGGGATAATCCCGGCACCGGTATGTGCGCCTTCCATGTGGAATGGGCGGCCCGTTAGCGGGCTTGGTCGCCAAAAGCAAGGGCCACGCGCGTATTTTCGGGTTCAACCGAGGCGAGCCGCAGACTCAATTCGGCGACAAAGCGACTCCGTTCGTCGCAAAACGGTTGAGAACAAAACGAGAACATGGAACAAAAGAACCATGGAAACCGTCGCTGGTTAGTCAAAGGTTTCGCATACGAAAGCCGAAAGGACAAGATCATGGTTCAGGTCGCAGCCGCTCTCCTCTTCGCCCTCGCCGCCGGTCTCGGCGTCACGGTGATCCTGGCCATGCTCAAGAATAACGAGAATGCGATTCTCTCGGCGCTGCTCGGCGAAGGCGCCTTCCCTGCCGATGCCGCGCCGCAGCCCGGCCCCGTACCGCAGAAAGTGACGCTGCGCCGTTCGCCGGCGCGCCGCGATGTCCCGCGCCCCGTTCGCGCCGCGGTTCGTATGCAGCCGGCGCTCAGCCGCGCCGCCTGACCTTCGCATAGCTTGCCAGGCCGAACGGCAGCAGGATGAGGTAGAGCGCACACACCGCAAGCAACGTCTGCCAGGGCGCGGTGACGAGTGCAGCGCCGAGGAGGCCGACGCCCGCGAGCGCGAACAGCCGCCACGAGCGGCGGAGCCGGATCGATGACCAGCTATAGGTCGGGATCGCCGAAATCATCAGCATCGCGACGCCGAGCGCCCAGGGCATGACGACATACCATTCACGGAACAGGCCGTTGCCGGTCACCAGCCACAGATAGACGGGAACGAACGACAGCCCCGCGCCGGCGGGGGCCGGAATACCGGTCATGAAGCCCGCCGACTTGTGCGGTTGAAAATCGGCATCCATGCGCGAATTGAAGCGCGCAAGGCGTAGCGCACAGCACACGGCGAGCGCCAGCGCCGCGGTCCAGCCGAATTTGGGCGCGTCGGCGAGCGACCAGAGGAACAGGATCATCGCCGGTGCGACACCGAAAGCGATCACGTCGGACAGCGAATCGAGCTCGGCGCCGAATTTGCTCTGCGCGCGCAGAAGCCGGGCGATCCGCCCGTCCATGCCGTCGAGCACCCCGGCGACGATGATCATCGTCACCGCCGCGGCCCATTCGCCCCCGATCGCGAAACGGACGCCGGTCAGCCCCGAACAGAGCGCGAGGATGGTAATCGCATTGGGCGCGAAAGCGCGCAGGCTGAGCCCGGCGATACGGCGCCCCGCCGCATCGGGCGCGACCTGTCCGTCGTCGATCGCCGGACCGTCCGCCACCTTATTGCCCGATGCCTTCGATCGTCTCCGCGGTGCCGATCCGCGCGACGACGGTCTCGCCCGCCAGCGTGCGCTGTCCCAGCAGAACCTGCGGGGTCGTTCCCGCGGGCAGATAGACGTCGACACGACTGCCGAAACGGATCAGGCCGACGCGCTGGCCGGTGGCGAGTTCGTTACCCATCGTGACGAAGGGCATGATGCGCCGCGCGACGAGGCCCGCGATCTGGGTAAAGCCGATGCGCACGCCGTCGGCGCGTTCGACGACGAAATGCTGGCGCTCATTCTCTTCGCTCGCCTTGTCGAGGTCGGCGTTGACAAATTTTCCGGGAATATAAACGAGCTTGCGCAGCGTGCCCGCGACGGGCGTGCGATTGATATGGACGTCGAAGACGCTCATGAAAATCGACACGCGCAGCATCGGTGCGGCGCCCAGCCCGTCGGCTCCGGCGATTTCGGGCGGCGGCGGCACTTCGGCGATCTGGGTGACGAGCCCGTCGGCGGGCGCGATGATCACATCGCTGCCGGCCGGGGTCACGCGTACCGGATCGCGGAAGAAGGCGCCGACCCAGACCGTCACGCCCAGCATCAGCCAGCCGACGATCTCCCAGCCGAGCAGCCAGAAGCAAAGGGTCACGATACCGGCGATTAACAGGAACTTGCGGCCTTCGGGATGAACCGAGGGCCAGTGCCATTTGATACCGCCGCCGGGGCGGTTCGAGGATATGATATGGGACATGGGCCGTTCTTCTAGGGTGCCGCTTCTATACTGACAATGGATAAGGCGCCGCGATCGTTGCCACCCGGGCATCAACCCGGTTGCGACGGGGCAGTTGATCAATCGCCCCGCTTTGCCTAAGGCCCCGTGCAACTCCGACTCCCCAAGGAAAAAGGCTGAAAGCATGGGCAAGATCAAGGTAGCCAACCCGGTCGTCGAACTCGACGGCGACGAAATGACCCGGATCATCTGGCAATGGATCCGCGAGCGGCTGATCCTGCCCTATCTCGACATCGACCTTCATTATTACGACCTCGGCATCGAGGAACGCGACCGTACCGACGACAAGATCACCGTCGAGGCCGCGAACGCGATCAAGAAATATGGCGTCGGCGTGAAGTGCGCGACGATCACCCCCGACGAAGCGCGCGTCGAGGAATTCGGCCTCAAGAAGATGTGGAAGTCGCCGAACGGCACGATCCGCAATATCCTCGGCGGCGTCGTGTTCCGCGAACCGATCGTGATGAAGAATGTCCCGCGCCTCGTCCCCGGCTGGACCGACCCGATCGTCGTCGGCCGCCATGCGTTCGGCGACCAGTATAAGGCAACCGATTTCCGCGTCCCCGGCCCCGGCAAGCTGCGCCTCGTGTTCGAAGGCGAAGACGGCACGCTGATCGACGAGGAAGTGTTCCAGTTCCCGTCGTCGGGTGTCGCGATGGGCATGTACAATCTCGACGATTCGATCCGCGACTTCGCACGCGCCAGCCTGAACTATGGCCTCGCGCGCCAGTGGCCGGTGTATCTGTCGACCAAGAACACGATCCTGAAAGCCTATGACGGCCGCTTCAAGGACCTGTTCGAGGAAGTGTTCAACGCCGAATTCAAGGCGAAGTTCGACGAAATCGGCATCGTGTACGAACATCGCCTGATCGACGACATGGTCGCATCGGCGCTGAAGTGGAGCGGCAAGTTCGTCTGGGCCTGCAAGAATTACGACGGCGACGTCCAGTCGGACACCGTCGCACAGGGTTTCGGCTCGCTCGGCCTGATGACCAGCGTGCTGATGACCCCCGACGGCCAGACGGTGGAATCGGAAGCCGCACACGGCACCGTCACCCGCCACTATCGCATGCACCAGCAGGGCAAGGCGACCTCGACCAACCCGATCGCGTCGATCTTCGCGTGGACCGGCGGCCTCAAACACCGCGGCAAGCTCGACGACAACGCCGCCCTCATCAAATTCGCCGACGACCTCGAAAAGGTCTGCGTCGCGACGGTCGAAAGCGGCAAGATGACCAAGGATCTCGCGCTGCTGATCGGTCCCGACCAGAACTGGCTGACCACCGAAGGTTTCTTCGAGGCGATCGTCGAGAATCTCGAAGCCAAGATGGGTAGCTGAAAACAACCAAAAAGGTTGGGTTAGACGTCTAGCCAATCGGGGCCGGCCTGCATAAGGTCGGCCCTTATGGTATCGGAAACAGAAACCTCGCTCATCGGCGACGCGCTGGTGGTGCTGGGCGCCGCGGGCGTCATCATCCCCGCGTTCGCACGCTTCCGGATTTCGCCGGTGATCGGCTTCATCCTCGTCGGGCTGCTCGTCGGGCCGTCGGGACTGGGGTCGCTGACCGGCGACTACCCCTGGCTGCGCCACCTCACGATCGGGTCAGCCGAGGAAATCGCGCTGTTTGCCGAGCTCGGCATCATCCTCCTGCTCTTCTCGATCGGGCTCGAACTGTCGTTCCGCCGCCTGTGGCAGCTTCGCAAGCTGGTATTCGGGGTCGGTGCCGCAGAACTGGCGCTGTGCGGCCTGATCCTCGGCACCGCGCTGCTGCTGGTCGGCAATCTGTCGACCGCTGCCGCCTACGGCCTCGGCATTGCGCTCGCGCTGTCGTCGACCGCGCTCGTGCTTCCGATCGCCGGCACCAAGTCGGCGGTCGGCAAATCGGCCTTTTCGATGCTGCTGTTCGAGGATCTGGCGCTCGTCCCGATCATCTTCATCCTCGCCGCGCTGTCGCCCGCCGCGTCGGGCGACAGCGCCGAATTGCTGCTCACGACGCTATGGCAGGGTGTCGTCGTCGTCGCCGGCCTCGCGATCGGCGGCTGGTTCCTGCTGCCGAGGATCTTCGCGCAGGCAGCCCGGGCAAAAGACCCTGAACTGTTCCTCGCCGCCAGCCTGCTCGTCGTCATCGTCGCGGCGCTTGCGACCGCCGCGGTCGGACTGTCGCCGATCGTCGGCGCGCTGCTCGCGGGGCTGATGATCGCCGAAACCGAATATCATAACGAGGTCGAGGCGATCACCGCACCGTTCAAGGGCCTCGCGCTCGGCGTCTTCCTGATCAGCGTCGGCATGGGGCTCAATCTCAAGACGATCGCCGCGCTCTGGCCGCAGCTGATCGCCGCGGTGATCGGCGTCGTGCTCGTCAAGGCGGTCGTCACCGCGGCGCTCCTGCGCTTTTCAGGCGTCGCGCGGCGCGGCACCGCTGCCGAGGTCGGGCTGCTGATGTCCAGCCCGTCGGAAACCACGCTGATCGTGCTCGCGACCGCGCTGCAGGCGCAGCTCATCAGCCGCACCACCGCCGAATTCTGGCAACTGGTCACCGCGATCGGCCTGACGATCACGCCGCTGCTCGCGCGGATCGGCCACGACATGGCGCGGCGGATCGAAATGCGCTCGGGCGATGCGCAGGCCGAGGAAACGCCCGAGGGCCGGACCGTGATCGTCGGCTTCGGCCGTGTCGGCCACACGATCGCCGAGCTGCTACGCCAGCACGACCGCCCCTATATCGCGGTCGACGCCGACATCGACACCGTCGCCGCGGCGCGGCGCGACGGCTTCAGCGTCCGCTTCGCCGACGTCGCGCGGCCCGGAAGCCTCGACCGGCTGGGGATCGAAAGCGCCAATGCGATCGTGCTGACGATGGACGATCCGGTGCAGCAGCTCCGCATGACGCGCCAGCTGAAGCAGAAATATCCCGACCTGCCCGTCATCAGCCGCGCGCGCGACGCCGACCATGCCGCGGCGCTTTATCGCGCGGGCGCCAACGACGCCGTCCCCGAAACGCTCGAAAGCTCGCTGCAACTCGCCGAAGCGGTGTTGATCGACCTCGGCGTCGCGATGGGCCCGGTCATCGCCTCGATCCACGACGTCCGCGCGAAGATGCGCCACGACATCATGACCAAGGGCGAACTCGATCACGAACCGCGCATCCGCCGGACGCGTCCCCCGGCGGCCTGACGAGACGCCTTAGCGCCCGCCGACCGGTTGCGCGGCAACGGGTGCCGGCGCCGCAGCGCCCAGCGCCGACGCGTCAGCCAACGTCATCCCCTTGGGCAGGATCGCCAGCGACCATTGGCGCGCGGGGGTCAGATATTGGCGTGCAAGCCGCTGGACGTCGGCCGCGGTGACCGCCGAAATATCGTCCTGGATCGACAGCGCGGCGGCGGCAACGCGCGGGTCGCGCGTCGCGCCTTCGAGCAGGAACATCCAATAGACATTGCCGGTCGATGCGCGCGCGACCTGTTCGCGAATCGGCACCGCGTTGCGCGTCAACTCATCGGCGCTGACCGGGCGCGCCACGAGGTCCGCGGCGATGTCACGCGCGATGCCATAGAATCGGTCGAGGTCCTTCGGCGCAAGCAGGCTGCCGACGAGCAGGTAACCGCCGCTGTCGAACCCGGTCGGCCAATGGCTGTCGACGACGGGCCCATAGCTTGCGCCCTGTTCAGCGCGCAGGCGGTCGAACAGACGGTCGTTGAAGATGGCCGCCAGCACTTCAAGCCCCCGCGCGTCGCGCGGGCTGGCGAGCCCGCCGCCGGTCGGCCATGCGGTCATCGCCGCCGCCTGCCCCTGCTCGCCGCGGTGATAGGCGATTTCGGGCGCCGTCACATGCTTCGCGAAATCGACGCGCTGACCGCCGGCCGGTGCCAAAGTCTGCCGTGGCGGCAGTGCGCCAAGCGTTTCGGCGAGGATCTTCTTGTAATCGACCGTTTCGAGATCGCCGAAAATCTGCACCTCGATCGGCCCGCTGGCCAGCCGCGGCTCCCAGAAGGCCCGGAAAGCCGCCGGCGTCAGCGCCTCGATCTGCGCCTTGTCGGGCGCCGCCCAGCGCGCATCATTGTTCGTCAGCCAGCCGCGCAGGTTGCGGTCGAGTACCGCGTTCGGCGTCGCATCGTTGAGGTCGTATCCGGTGAGATAGCCGATCCGCAGCCGCTCGATCGGAGCGGGGTCCCAACGCGGCTGCGCCAGCTTGCCCGCCATCAGCCGCATCTGGTCAGCAAGGTCGGCGGGCTTGCTTTCGGCCGACAGCTCGAATGCGTCGTCGTCGATCGCGAAATTCATCTGGATCTGCCGCCCGTTGGTGAGCTGGTCGATCTCATTCTGTCCCCACGGGCCGATGCCGCTCGCGACCAGCGCATAGTCGCCGGTCCACAAGAGATTCGGTGCATCGGCGGCGACGCTGCGGTTGCCGGTGCCGAAACGCACGTTGACGCGCACCTTGCCGGGTTCGACCTTGTTGTTCGAAATCAGCGCGGTCACGCCATTGGCGAATTCGATCCGTTCAGCGCGGAGCCCGAGGATGGGGGTCGTCGAGGTGATCGTCCCCGGCCGGCCAACCGCGGGAAGCTGCTTGAAGTCGGCCTTTACGGTTGCCAGCCGGTCGTCGCGCGCGGTTACCGGCGCCTTCAGCGCCGCGAGCACCGCGGCGTCACCGCCCGCCGCGGTCGGCGTGGTCAGCACGACGCGCGTCACCGGCGCGGCAAAGATCGCCTTGCTGATGTCGAGCATCACCTTCGGCGTCGCCGAGGCGCGGATCGCCTTGAACATGTCGACCTGCCCCTGCGGGCTGGTCACGGTTTCGTTGATGTCGACCGCGCGCACCATATCGTCGGCCAGCCGCGCACCGGGCTCGTTGCGGGCGTTTTCGAGTTCCTTGACCAGAAACGCCTGAATCTCATTGGCTTCGCGGTCGATGTCCGCCTGCGACGGCGGGTTCTTTGTCGCATCGGCGATCACCCCGCGCACGTCGGCGAGCGCGGCTTTCCAGTCGCTCAAAGGAACGATCGACGCCATCGTCACGTCCGCGCTGCGGCTGACATATTGCTGCTCGACCGTCGCGACCAGATAGCTGCCCCCGCTGCGCGCGCGATTCTCCAGCCTGCGGTTGACGAGCGCCTGTGCGATGAATTCGAGGTAGAGGCGCCGCGTATTCTCGACCGTGTCGATCCGCTTCTTCCACGGCCGTACCATCGCCAGCGTCAGCGCGAGCGGCTGGTTCGCCTCGACGATCTCGCGCGCGGCGGGCTGCCCGGGATCGGGCTTGCCAAAGTCGGGATCGGCGGGATTGGGCCCCTCGGCTTTCCAGTCGCCGTAATATTTCGCGACCAGCCGCGCCAGTTCCGCAGGGTCGGCGTCGCCGACGATCACGACCACCGCCCGGTCGGGACGATACCAGCGATTATGGAATGCGCCGACCGATGTCGCACTCGCCTTCCCCAGCGAGGCCGTGGTGCCGATCGGCGAGCGGTCGCCGAGCAATTGCCCGGCAAAGAGATGCGCGTTGGTCGCGTCGCCGATCCGCTTTTGCGGTCCGTCGGATTCGCGCAGTTCCGACATCACCACGCCGCGCTCGGCGGCGACCGCCAGTTCCGAGATGCGTGGCTCGCGGATCATGCCCGACAGCAATTTCATGCTTTCGTCGAGATTGGCCGCGGTGACGCTCGGCAGGTCGAGTTGGTACACCGTCTGCGTTGGCGTCGTCTGCGCGTTCGAATCGCTGCCGAAGGTCACACCGAAGCGCTGCCAGATCCGCTTCGCTTCGCCGTCGGGGATATGTTCGGACCCGCGGAAGGTCAGATGCTCGAGCAAGTGCGCATAACCGCGCTCGTCTCCGGTTTCGAACATCGAGCCGACGTCCATGCGGACACGGATCGACACCTGACCCGGGGGCACCCCATTGTTCCGGACCGCATAGCGCACCCCGTTGGGAAGGACGCCGAACTGCCAGGCGGTATCGCGGGGGATGTCGCTGCCCGCATAGAGCCAGTCGCTGTTCTTCGCCTGGCTCTGCGCGGTGGCGACCGGCGCGCCGGTTTGCGCATCGGCGACAAGCGGCATCAGAAGCAGCGCGGCAGCACCGGCGAGGAGGAGCGAGGGCGTGAAACGAAGCGGCTGGCGCGCGGGAGAATAGGACATTGGCCCATCTTATCGCCTTCGAACCTTGCTGGCCACTGAACTGTCACCACGCCTGTTCGTCGCACCCGCCCTTCGCGGCAGTCCTCCGCGCTTGTCCTTGGCGCCCCGGCGGCTTAGCCAGAGGCCATGGAGACACCACCCTCACCCGCCGCCCCCCTCGCCGCGCTGATCCAGATGACGAGCGGAATCGACCCCGCCGCCAACCTGCGGACGATCGACCGCGCGATGGACGAAGCCGCGGCGAGCGGCGCCGCTATGGCCTTTCTTCCCGAAATGTCGGTGCTGCTCGACCGCGATCGCGCGCGGTCGGCGGCGCACATCGCGCGCGAGGCCGACAGCCTCTGGCCCGCCGCGCTCCAGACGATGGCCCGGAAACACGGGCTGTGGCTGCATTCGGGTTCGATGCCGCTGCTCGCCGATGACGGCGAACGGCGCGTCAACCGCAGCCATATCATCGCCGCCGATGGCAGCATCCGCGCGCGATATGACAAGGTCCATATGTTCGATGTCACCCTGCCTTCGGGCGAGAATTGGCAGGAATCGGCGGCCTATGCCGGGGGCGACACGCTGGCGGTGGTCGACACCCCGTTAGGGCAGCTGGGGCTCAGCGTCTGTTACGACCTGCGCTTTCCCGAACTCTATCGCGCGCTGGTCGACCGCGGCGCGACACTGATCGCGATCCCGGCGGCCTTCACCGTGTCGACCGGCGAAGCGCATTGGCATGTCCTGATGCGCGCGCGCGCGATCGAAACGGGATGCCATGTCGTCGCGGCGGCACAATGCGGCATGCACGCCGATGGCCGGCAGACCTATGGTCACAGCATCGCGGTCGATCCGTGGGGCAGCGTCCTTGCCGATGCCGGGGCGACCGGAAGCACCAGCGATGAATGCTTTGCGATCCGGCTCGCCCCCATCGACAGCGCCGCAGTGGAGCGTGCGCGGCAAGCCATCCCGCTCGCGCGGTCACGCACCATAAGGAACGTCGATCTGTGAGCGCTTAAAGCGGCGCCATCGCCCGGCGCCGGATGCCGAGTCTGCGAAAATCGTCGGCTCCAGACGCACAAAAGGCCCCGAGCGGAGCTCGGAGCCTTTTGGTATCGTTATCGATCAGCCGTCGATTACGGGCTGGTCGGCGAATCGTCGTCGTTGTCCGACGCGATGATGATGCCGCCAACGACAGCAACGAGGGCGAGAACAGCGATGATCCAGCTGGTGCTGCCTTCGAGCTCGCTCTGGCCATCAACGGCCGAAGCGGCACTGGCGGCGGGAGCAGCCGACGCCGCAACCGGCGCCGCGATCATCGAGGTCGCTGCGAGAGAGATCGCAGCCTTCTTAAGCAGGTTCATCATTTTCTCCGTCCACTGGATTAGTCTTGTCGAATCACACCAAGGAAAAATCCCCGGTCTGCTTCTGCCCGGCCTTCTTACGGACAGGCTTCAGCAATTGCAACGACGTTTTGCCCTAGTCCGCCAATTCTTAGCAAATTGCTAAATAGGGAAAAAGTTGTTCGCCCGAACGCCGTTTATCCACGCCGTACGCGATCGAAGCTTTCGCTCGTGACAGGGTATCCGAGATGCGCGGGAATGCACAGGTGCGGCCCGTCGTCGCGCTCCTCGATCCATGGCGTGATCAATTCGACCGGAAACTGGTTGGAATGCGCAGAAAAGCTGGAAAAATCGGCGGCCAGTGCGAGGCGCTCAAGGTTGCGGCGGGTCGGGAAAATGACCGACACATCGCCACGGTCCGCCATCGCCAGCGTGCCCTGCGCACTCGCCCAGAAAATGTGGCTGTGCTCGGCTTCCTCGACCGTCAGTTCATGGCCATGCGGCGGCGCTGCCACCGCGTAGAATCGCGTATCAAAGGTCCGCGCCTCTTTGAAGTTCGGGCACCAGCGCGCGAAGGGAACGAATGATTCCAATGCGATTCGGTCGCCCCTCGCCGCGAGGATGTCGGACAGCAGGGTCCCGGCGAGCAACGCCTGGCGCACTTCCGCGACATCGCCTTCCGCCAGCCCGGGCCAGCCGACCGCAAGCCCCGTTTCCTCCAGCGTCTCGCGCAGCGCGGCAACCCGCCCCGCCCCGTCGGCCTCATCGGCGACAAGGCCGTGCTGCCGCGCAACCAGATAGTCGTCGGGATCGACACGGCCACCGGGAAACACGACCGCACCGGCGGCAAACGCCATCGTCGTCGACCGCTTGACCATCAATATCTCATCGGCCCCGCCGTTGTCGGAGGGGCGCATGATGACGAGCGTCGCGGCGGGAATGGCGCCATCGGGCAAAGTCGCGGGCGAGGCTGAAGGAGGAATGTTCCGGGTCATGGCACAAGCGATAACTGCGCCGCTCCGCCTTGTCATCTCGCCATTGCGGGTACGCCCCGGCGGGTGCAAGATGCCGGACAGGTCAACGGCGGGGAGCAGGGCTTTGGGAATCGTCGAGATTTTGGGGGTTGCGGGCAGCCTGAGCCTTTTGGCGGGCTGGCGGCTTTACCTCACCATATTGGCGACCGGGATCGCGATGCACTTCGGCTGGCTTCCGCTGCCCGAGCATCTGGCGGCGCTGCAGGTGCTCGCCAACCCGTGGGTCCTCGGCGTCGCGCTGGTTGGCACACTCGCCGAATTCCTCGCCGACAAGATCGCGTGGGTCGATTCGATCTGGGATACGGTGCACAGCATCATCCGCCCGCTCGGCGGCGCGCTGCTCGCGCTCGCGCTGGTCGATTCCTCGGATCCGGCGTGGCAGGTAATCGCCTTCCTGCTGGGCGGCGGCGGCGCGCTCTTGAGCCATGGCGCAAAAGCCACGACGCGCGCGGTCGTCAACATCAGCCCCGAACCCTTCAGCAATGCGGTTGTCTCGACCGGCGAAGACGTTGCCACGGGCGGCCTCCTTGCGCTCGCCATCGCCTATCCGCCGCTCGCGATCGTCATTGCGATCCTGCTCGCGGTCGCCGCGGTCATCGTGATCGTCGCGCTGCGCCGCCTGCTCCGCAACATCAAGGCGACGCTCAAAAAGGCGCTCGGCGATGAGCCACCGATCGATGCTTAGCGATTTGGCAACACTCGGTTTATAGCCTGCGCGAACAGGGGGGCACACTGACCCGAAAAGGGAGTGATGTCTTATGCCCGCGATTCCCACGACGAGCACGATAGCTTTTGCCGTTCGCCAAAAGCGGGCTCTGCTTTCGACAGTCGCCGGCCTCGCCCTAGGGCAAGCCTCCCCTGCCCTCGCCCAGTGCGCCTTCACGCCCACCGCCGGCAACGACACGCATGTTTGCAGCAGCGGAACCTCGCCCGGCGGCCTCGACGATCCGGGCGGCAACAACCAGTTGACGCTCCCCGCGGGCGGAACCGGCACGATCGCCGGCAATGTGACATTCGGTGCCGGCGCCGACACCATCGCGATCGATTCGGGCCGCATCAACGGCTCGGTCGATCAGGGCAATGGCGACGACCGTTTCCGGATCAGCGCCGGAACGGTCACCGGCCAGGTCCAGCAGGGCGAAGGCGTCGACGATTTCGCGATGACGGGCGGCGAGATCAATGTTCTTAATCAGGGCGGCTCGCTCGATACCTTCTTCATGTCGGGCGGCCGGATCGTCGACGCGTTCGACGATGGCGACATCGCAAGAATGACGGGCGGGCGCATCGGGCGCGTCAACATGAAGCTTGCCGACAATCTGTTCGACATGTCGGGCGGCACGATCGACCGCAATCTCGTCACCGGGTTCGGCAACGACACGATCATCCTGTCGGGCGGCACGATCGGTGGCAACATCAGCGTGTCGGGCGGCACCGACAGCGTGACAGTCAGGGGCGGATCGGTGGGCGGCGACGTGCTGATGAGCGCCGGCACCGACCGCTTCGTCTGGGACGGCGGCGGCGTCGTCCATGGCACGATCGACATGGGCGGCGACAATGACAGCGCGCGCCTTGCCGACCTGACCGCCGCCAACCTCGGCCGGTCGCCACGGATCACCGGCGGCGAAGGCAGTGACGCCCTCGTTTTCGACAATGTGACGACGGGCGGTGTTGCGCACTTCGACGGCTGGGAAACCATTACAGTGACGAACGATAGCGAACTGACTTTCGACGGTTTCCTGACGCTCGGCGATTCCGGGACGGGCACCGGCCGCTTCGTGCTCGACGCGTCGAGCACGATCTTTGGCGGCGGGCTTCGGGGCGGCATCACCGCCTTCACCGCGGGCCAGCACGCGACGTTCGTCAACGCCGGGCGGATCGACCTGACCAACGGCGGCAACGCACCGGGCGACAGCTTTACCGTGCGCGGCAATTACATCGGCAATGACGGGCTGCTGCTGATCGACACGGTGCTTGGCGATGACGCGTCCCGGTCGGACAGGCTGGTGATCGACGGCGGCAACGCGTCGGGCACGACGGGGGTCACCGTGCTCAATGCCGGCGGCACCGGCGCCGTCACGGCGCTGAACGGAATCCTCGTTGTCGAGGCGGCCAATGGCGCCACGACCGCAAGCGGCGCCTTTGCGCTCAACCATCGCGTCGCGGTCGGCGCCTATGAATATTTCCTGTTCCGCGGCGGCACCACCACCGGGACGGGAGAGAATTGGTATCTGCGCTCGACCTTGCCGCCGCCACCCGCCCCCACGGCCCCGCCGCCGCCCGAACCCGCGCCCGCGCCGCCGGTCCTGACACCGCCGCCCGCGTCCGCGCCCGAACCTCTTCCGCCTGAGCCGCCGGCACCCCCGCCGCCGCCCGTGCCCGATCCCCCGCCCCCGCCGCCCGAGCCGACGCCGGTCGATCCCGACCCGGTCGACCCGGCGCCGCCGGTGACGGTGACCGATCCGCCACCACCGCCGACGCCCGCGCCGCCTCCCGCGCCCGCGCCCGAAGCGCCGCCGCCGCCGCCCGAACCACCCGCGGAGCCGGCGCCGCTTCCCTCACCCGACCCCGCGGTCCCGCCACCGACGCCCGACGCCACACCGGTTGTCGCCGAGGCTGGCGAAGTCGTTCCGCTCTACCGCCCCGAGGTACCCGCCTTCGTCGCGGCGGTGCCGGTCGCGCATCATCTCGCCGCCGCCACGCTCGGCACCTTCCACGAGCGCCGCGGCGAGCAGGCGCTGCTACGCGGCGACGGCGTGCTCCCGTCGACCTGGGGCCGTGTTTTTGCCGAGAATAGCGAGATCAAATGGGACGGCGCCGTCGCCCCCTCGCTCGACGGCGACCTCTCAGGCTTCCAGATCGGTCAGGATTTTGCCGGCTGGGGCGAGGACGGCGGCACCCATCTCCGCCTCGGCGCCTTCATCGGGCGCGCGTCGACCGACGGCACCGTCCGCGGACGTGCGCTCGGCTGGAACGACCTGACGGTCGGCCAGATCGACGTCAAGGCGACCAGCCTTGCCGGCTATGCAACGCTGGTCGGCGAAAGCGGCTGGTATGTCGACGCGGTCGTCATGCACAGCTGGTTCGACGGCGAAGCTGCCGCGAGCAGCGGCGAGGAAATCGACGTTGATGGCAAGGGTTGGGCAGCTTCGCTCGAAGCCGGATATCCGATCGCGCTGTCGAACCGCTGGACGCTTGAGCCGCAAGCGCAGATCGTCTGGCAACGGATCAAGCTCGACGACCGCGCCGATGCCTTTTCGACGATCGATTTTGCTGCGGGCGATTCGCTGACCGGACGCGTCGGGCTGCGGTTGCAGGGCGAATATGGCGCGATCCAGCCCTATCTTCATGCCAGCCTGTGGCACGGACTCTCGGGCGACCAGAGCACGCGTTTCAGCACCGACCCGATCCGCGCCGACCTCGGCCGGACCGAGGCCGAGGTCGGGGCCGGGCTCGTCGCGCGCTTCGGCGAAAGCGTCGCCGTGCATGTGAAGGGTGACTATGGCTTCGACGCCGACGGCCCACGCAGCCGCCGCTATGGCGGTACGGTCGGAGTGACGATCCGCTGGTAGGCGTCAGGCGGGGAGCAGCGCCTTCAGCGGCGTTTCCGTGTCGGCGAGCTGTTCGGGGGTTGCGCGGAGACCGGCGGTAACGATCATACGCCCCTGGACATAATCTTTGGTCGCATTGACGCAGTCGATCGCGATCACCCGGCCCGCTTTCAGGTAAACGACCGAGAAGCTGCGGTTCGCAGGGTCGCCGCGCAGCACCGCCTGATCATGCCCGGTCGACAGCCCCGCGGTCTGGAGCTTGAGGTCATATTGGTTCGACCAAAACCACGGGATCGCATGATAGGGTGCTTCGTCGCCGACGATCCCCTTCGCGACGACATTCGCCTGATCATTGGCATTCTGGACCGATTCGAGGCGGATCACCGCGCCGTCGGCGAAGACATTCTCGTGCGCCGCGCAGTCGCCGATCGCATAGATGTCGGGCAGGCTCGTCTTGCATAGCCCGTCGACACTGACCCCGTTGCCGCCTTCGGCGCCTGCCGTGACCAGCGGTTCGACCGCCGGCACAATGCCGATGCCGACGATGACGAGGTCGGCGGGAACAACCTCACCGTCGGCGAGCCGCACGCCCGTAACATGACCCTCGCCCTCGATGGCATCGACGCACACACCGAGCCGGAGGTCGACGCCATGGTCACGGTGCTCCTTTTCATAAAAGCGCGAGAGCTCGACCCCCGCGACGCGCGCAAGCACTCGATCCAGCGCTTCGAGCAGCACGACCTTCTTGCCCGCCTTGCTGAGCACCGCCGCGGCTTCGAGCCCGATGTAGCCGCCGCCGATCACGACGACCTGCCCTGCCGTTTCGGACGCCGCCTTCATCGCGTCGGCGTCGGCGCGCGTGCGCACGCCCTGCACACCGGGAAGATCGCCGCCCGGGATGGGCAACATGCGCGGAGCACCACCCGTGGCCCAGACCAGCTTGCCATAGCCGATCGCCTCGCCCGCATCGGTGGTGACGGTATGGCCGACCGGATCGACCGCGACGACGCGCGTGCCGAGCAGCATCGTTACCTCGCGCTCGTCCCAATATTTGGCGGGACGCAGCTGGATGCGTTCGAATTCCTTCTCGCCCGCGAAATATTCCTTCGACAGCGGCGGGCGCTCATAGGGCAATTCGGGTTCGTCGCCGATGATCGCGATACTGCCCGCGAATTTCTGCGTCCGCAGCATCACCGCGACCTGCGCACCGCCATGGCCAGCACCCACAATCACCACGTCGAAATGCATCGCCTTCGTCTCCCGTCGATGTTCAGTGCGGCCCTTGCACGCACCGCGGGACGAGGCAAGCTATCGCCGCCTCACTTTACCCAAAGAAAAACTTGGCGTTGGGCACAGCGCGCTTATTCCGACAGGCGGGCGAGCCATTCCGCGATCATGCGGCGTCCGGCGGCGACGGCGGATGCGCCGAAACGCCGATGAAGATCGCGCATCCCGTCGGCACAGCCGCCTGCTTCGGCCAGCGCATCGGGCCATTGGCGGAGCCATTCGTCGAACCGCGGGTCGAGCCCCATTTCGCCATGGAACTGCAGCGCCAGAATATTGCGGCCGCGACTAAAGGCCTGGTGCCGGTAACCGGGGGTCGATGCCAGCAGTTCGACATCGCCGGGAAGATCGAAGGTGTCGCCGTGCCAGTGAAGGACGGGAACATCGACGAGGTGGCGCAGCGGCGAATGTGCATCGACGAAGCTCAGCGGATGGAAGCCCACCTCCTTCGCCGGTCCGGGATAGACCCGCGCGCCCATCGCGGCCGCCATCATCTGCGCGCCGAAGCACACTCCCAGCGTCGGGCGCCCCGCGTCGAGCCGGCGGGCCAGCCGCCGCATCTGACAGGCAATCCACGGATGTTCTTCCTGCTCATACACCCCCATCGGACCCCCCATCATGATCAGGAGGTCGGGTTCGCAAAGGTCCACCGCGCCGAAATCCGGGTCCGCGACATCGATGCGATCGAGCTGATACCCCGCCGCTTCGATCGGCTCGCGATAGCCCGCGATCCCTTCATGGGGGACGTGGCGGATGATGAGTCCTTTTTTGCGGGTGGGCTGGCTGGACATATCGGGCGATGAACGGAGTGGTTGCTGCGCTGTTTCGAACCAGCCCTGTCTAGCCAAACAAACGCCCT
Organism: Pseudomonadota bacterium; assembly: GCA_020160755.1. Lineage (GTDB taxonomy): Bacteria > Pseudomonadota > Alphaproteobacteria > Sphingomonadales > Sphingomonadaceae > Sphingopyxis. The sequence continues at coordinate 21,184 of JAIUPN010000009.1, read as the reverse complement.
GCTGTCACTCTACCAAAGCAGTAGAGATACTGTTGCGGCCCGTAGCTGAGCTTGGCTCCGTTCGCTACGGGCCGCCATTGCCCCTAGGCGGCCAATTCCTCCAGCTCCGAACCGGTCACCGCGACCACCTCGCCGAGCCTGGCCGCGATCGTTGCCGCCTGCCGCGGGTCGAGATCGCGCACGGTGACTTCGATCCGCATATGGTCCGGCAGGACGTGCATTTTCATTTCGCTCGGCACGATCGACCGCTGCGCGAAATAGCCGGTCACGCGCAGCAGCGATTGCGGGTCGAGGATCGCGTCGATCCGGAAGCGATGCATCAGGCGGCCTCACGCTGCGCGCTTGCGATGACCTCTTCGGCCATTTCGTCGGCGACGAGCGCGGGAGAGCGCCCTTCGCGCGCTGCACGTTCGAGAAGCGCGCCCACGCGCGGCGCGATTGCGGCAACGCGGGCCTCAACGTCGCCCTCGTCCTCGCCCAGATATTCGGCCGACACATTGATGATGCCGCCGGCATTGACGACATAGTCGGGCGCATAGGCAATCCCGCGCTCGAGCAGCAGCGCCGCGACATCGGGGGTCGCGAGCTGGTTGTTCGCCGCGCCGCACACGAGCTTCGCCTTCATCACGCCGACGCTTTCGCGATCGAGCGCACCGCCAAGCGCGCAGGGCGCGAAGATGTCGGCATCGACCGCCGCGATCTCCGACACGTCGACGACCCGCGCGCCGAGCACGGCTTTCAACCGGTCGCGCCGCGCCGGGCTGGGGTCGGCGATCACGAGATCCGCGCCTGCGTCGGCAAGGCGGCGGCAAAGGTCGGCCCCGACATTGCCCGTTCCCTGCACCGCGACCGTCAGCCCGGCGAGGCCGCGTCCGAGCGCGAATTCTGCCGCGACCTGCATCGATTCGAACACGCCCTTCGCGGTCCAGGGCGACGGATCGCCGCCTGCTCGCCCTTCGGCGGACGGCAGGCCCGCGACGTGGCGCGACGCTCTCGCGACCTCCTGCATGTCGGCGACCGAAGTGCCGACGTCTTCGGCAGTCACATACAGCCCGCCCAGTTGTTCGACCGCGCGGCCGAACGCGCGGAACAGCGCCACCCGGTCGAATTCGCCTTCGGGCCGCCGCAACACGGCTTTGGCGCCGCCAAACGGCAGGTCCGCGAGCGCATTCTTGTAACTCATGCCTTCGGCCAGCCGCATCGCGTCGCCCAGCGCCTGCCGCATATCGGGGTAAGACCACAGGCGGCAGCCACCCGCCCCCGGCCCCAATGCGGTCGAATGAATCGCGATGAAGCCGTCGAGTCCTGCCTCAAGATCATAAAGGCGCACGCATTCGAGCGGCGGAGCCAGGCGGGCAAGACGGACGACCATGAAACACTCTCCTCAGATGAGAGCGGCTTGTCGCATCTTTGCCATGGGCAAACTTGATCGCATTTGGGCAGCAAGAGCCAGATTTCGGATATAATGATCCGAAAATTCTTGTTATGAGGATTATATGACCGAACTTGATCCTTTCGAGATGAAAATTCTCCGCGAATTGCAGCGCGACGCGAATCAAACGACGGCCGAAATCGCCGAACGCGTCGGGCTGTCGGTGTCGCCCTGCTGGCGCCGCATCGATCGCCTCGAGCGCGAGGGCTTCATCAAGAAGCGCGTCGCGATCGTCGACCGGCGCAAGGTCGGGCTCAACGCCCACGTCTTCGCGCAAGTGAAGCTCAACGCGCACGGGCGCGCGAATCTCGACGAGTTCAGCGCGACGATCCGGGGATTTCCCGAAGTGCTCGACGCCTATGTGCTGATGGGCACAACCGATTTCATGCTGCGCATCGTTGCGAAGGACATCGACGCCTATGAACGCTTCTTCTTTGACCAGCTGAGCAAATTGCCCGGCGTGCAGGAAATCAACTCGACGGTCGCGCTTTCCGAAATCAAGTCCACGACCGAATTGCCGCTGGGCGAGGAATAACGATCCTGCAAAAACAGGAAATATTCAAATCGGGACAGTTACCGCAACCAAATCACGCCGCTCGGCATAACATGCTGAACGCTTTGTTTACTATTGCCATGAAGCGAATCCTCATCCCGCCGCGGCAAATGCGGCAGCATGAGAAAGAACGCCCATCTTGTCGCTGGCGAGTCGCGATGGCTTCCTGTCTCCATCGCGATTGCCGCCGCCGCGCTCACGCCGGCGGCCGCCCACGCTTCGTCGAAACTGGTCAACGACCGGCTGTTGCCGATCAGCAAGGCTCCGTGTCCCGTCGCGCCGGTGGTGCGCGCGGATGCCGTGGATATGCTGTTGGGCGGTGCGCCCAGCGCGCTCGATCGCATTCGCGCCGAACAGGCGGGCACATCCACCGCCGCTGCGCCTTTCGCGGTCCCGGCGCCCGTCACCGCGAACCTCGTCGCTTTCCCGGCGCGCCGGAAGCTCGAACCGGCGAGCCGCGGCCCGATTTCCTTCGCTTTGTCCGATGTCCGGAACTGCGATGCCGCGGCCGCGCTTCCCGACCCCTCGTCGATCGGCGAGGCATTCGCCGCCGCGGCCGATGCCGACCCGACCGCCGAACTCGGCACCCGGGCGATCCCGGTCAAACGGACGCGCTTCGACGACCGCTGGGACCATGTCCGCCGCGCCGCGCCCGCCGGGCTGATGCAGGCGCAGTTGCGGCGGGCAAATGCCGCGCCGGGGATCGGCGAAGCCGACCTGCTTGCGCGCGTCAACCAGTGGGTCAACCGCGAGATCGCCTATGTCAACGACGACCGCAATTACCGTCAGCGCGACTTCTGGGCGACCGCCGAACAGACGATCGCACGCGGCAGCGGCGACTGCGAGGATTTCGCGATCCTCAAGATGCAACTCCTCCGCGCGGCGGGGGTCGACGCCGACCGGATGAAGCTCGTTCTGCTCCGCGATCTGGCGGCTAACAGCGATCACGCGTTCCTGCTGGTGCAGACCGCCTCGGGAAAGGTCGTTCTCGATAACATGACCGACCGCCTCTATGACGGCAGTCAGGGCAATTCGGTCCGGCCGGTGCTGTCGTTCAGCGGCAGCCAGCGCTGGGTGCACGCCTATCGCGGCACGCAGCCGGCCCCCTTCGCCACCCCGATCCCGGCGTCGCGCAAATCCTTCACGCTGGCGCTCAACAATCAGCGTTCGGTCAAGGCCGACCCGCTGACCTTCAAGACCGGCTTCAGCAAGTAGCTCAGTACCGATTTCTTGCCCGTCACGATTTCAACGTCGCAGAGCATCCCCGGGGTAATCGGAAGCCCCCGGCCGTTTGAGGTCAGATAGCTGTTCGTCGTTTCGACGACGACGGTGAAATAGGCCTGCCGCTCGACCTCGTCATAGATGCTGTCGGCCGAAACGCGAACCACCCGCCCCTTCAGCCCGCCATAAATCGAGAAATCATAAGCGGTCACCTTCACATTGGCGGGGTCGCCCACCTTGATGAAGGCGATGTCGCGCGGCGTGACGCGCGTTTCGATGAGCAATTTATCGCCGAGCGGCACGACCTGCATGATCTGCTCGCCCGCGTTCACAAAGCCGCCGACCGTGTTGACGAGCAGGTCGTTCACGACCCCGCGCGTCGGCGAGCGGATTTCGGATCGCGCAAGGCGTCCTTCGGCGCCGCGGATCGTTTCCTGATTGACCGCCATCTTCGTCGTGAGCTGGCTGCGTTCGTTGAGCGCCTCCTGCTGGAAATCGAAGCGCGCGCGCGACACTTCGGCGCCCGCCTCGCGCACTGCAGCCTGCGAGCGCGAAATCGCCTGACGCGCCGCGGCGAGCCGCCCCTGGATATCGACGACCTCGCGCTGCGCTGTCAGAAGTTCGGTCTGCGGCACGACGCCCTTCGCCGCGAGCGGTTCGAGCATCGTCACCTGTTGCCGTGCGAGACGCAGGCTGCTTTCGAGCGACGTCGCGGTCGCCTGTGCTTCGCCCATATCGCGGCGACGCTGTTCGACCCCGGCCGACAGGGCCGCGAGCTGGCTTTGCAGCGACGAGCGCCGCACCTCGGCAAGGCGCGCTTCGTCACCGCAATTGGCGCCGGCGCATCCGGCGCCGCTACCACCTTCGCCCGCAAGGCGCGCGGCACGCTGCGCGAGGCGGGCATTTTCGGTTTCGAGCTGGCCGAGTTCGGATTGCGACGTCGTATTGTCGAGGCGCACGAGCAGCTGCCCCTTGCTCACCGTCTGCCCCGACCGCACCAGAATTTCGCGGATCGTCGACGGTTCGGCCGACTGAATGATCTGCACCTTCGACGACGGGATCACCCGCCCCTGCCCGCGCGACACCTCATCGACGCGCGCGATGCTTGCCCACAGCAGGAACAGCACAAAACCGGCGGCAGCCGCCACCATGATCTGCTCGCTTCCGCGCAGGCGCTGCCAATATTTCACGATCGACATATTATTTTCCGGGCTGGATTTCGGGCGTGGCGACGGGGCCCTGCTGACTGGTCAGGCTGTCGAAGCGCGATTTGCTTTGCGTCGGGTCGGGAATATTCGGCACCCAGCCCTTGGTGACATCGACACGGCCGCCGACGTCATTGTCGGCGCGGTGATCGGTCGGGTCGCGCGGCGGCGGCACGCCCTCGACCGCGATCGCCTCGCCCGGCAAAGCCTCGGCGAGCGCCGTCCCGCCCTGATAAAGCTGGCTGAAAGCGGGAATATATTCGGCGCCGGCATAAGCATCGGAGAAGGCGCGCGGTTTCCCCCACGATCCCGGCCAGCGATAGAAGATATGCGCGCCGATCTGTTCGATCTTGGTCAGTTTCGGCGCCCAGCGGGGCAGGACATAATTGGCGTGATAATGCGTCGCCATGCCGACGCTCACCTCCACATGACCCGACAGCGCGGCACGCGCGATCTCGGCCGAACGGCGCCACAACGCGGGCACCGGCGGGCGGCGCATCGAGCCGTCGCACGCAAAGCTGAACTGGCAGCCGGGGCGCGAACTGCCCTGATAGATGACGCCGCAGACGGTGTTCGGATAGGCGGGGTGCTTCATCCGGTTGAGGATGACCTGGGCAACCGCGGCCTTGCCCGCGTCGGACTCGGTCGCCGCTTCATAGTAGATCGCCTGCGTCAGACAGCGCTGCGCGTTGGTCGACTGGGCGAGCGAGATGGTTGGCATGATGAAGGGCCGCGCCGCTTCGACAGGCAGCGTCGAAACCGGCAGCAGCGCGTTGCGCGCGACCGCGTCGGCGCCCTCGGCCGCCGGGACGATCGAGTCCGTTTCGGTCTCGGTGATCAGCTTCGCGATCGCCTTCTTCTTCGCCGCTTTGGCGGTTTCGGCAGGATCGGCGGTCCAGCTCGCGACGACGCCTTCGACAAAGCGCGACAGGCGATCGTTCGACGAAGCGAACAGGATCGCGGCGGCAACCAGCGCCAGGCCCAGCAGAACGAACTTGAGGTTCTTCGACGACCCCTGCCGTCCGTCGGCCCACGGTGCGTCGGCGCTGGTGGCGCCACCGCGCCCGATATTGAGCTCTGGGATCATGATGTCGGTTCCTTGGTCGATCGCGCGAGCACTTCGGCGCGCGGGCCATCGGCGACGATCCGTCCGCCGTCGATCACGATGATGCGGTCGCACATCTGCAGGATCGCTTCGCGGTGGGTGGCGATCACGACCGTCTGCGATTTCGCGACGGCGCTATCGAGCGCCTGGATGAAAAGCCGTTCGCTCTGCGTGTCCATCGCGCCCGTCGGCTCGTCGAGGAACAGCAGGCGCGACGGCGACGCGAGAGCGCGCGCGATGGTCAGGAAACCGCGCTGGCCGCCCGAAAGCTGGCCGCCGCGTTCGCCGGTGCCGCGGTCGAGCCCGGTTTCGTCGCGGCCCATGAAACGGTCGGCCCCGATCGATTGCAGCGTTGCGAGCAATTCGGCATCGGAGGCCGCCGGCGCGCAATATTGCATATTCTGCTTGATCGACCCGCTGAACAGCACCGCATCCTGCCCGACGAAACGGAATTGCGAACGCAGGTAGATCGGCGAATATTGGCGGCTGTCGAGCCCGTCGATGAAGATATTGCCGGCCTCGGGCGCATAGAGCCCGCACAACAGGCGCCCAAGCGTCGACTTGCCCGATGCGACGCGGCCGACGATCGCGATCCGTTCGCCCGCCTCGATCTTGAGGTTGATATCGGTCAGCGACGGCGCCGAGGCGCCCGGATAGGTGAAGGACAGACCCTCAACGACAGTATGCCCCTTGTCGATCGTGAGGTTGAGCGCGCTGCTGCCCATGCGGCGTTCGTCGTCGGCGACGATCATCTGCTGGATGCTCGCCATCGTCGTCAGCGCCTGACGCCCGCGCGTCATCAGGAAGGCGAGCTGTCCGACGGGCGCCATCGACCGCCCGGCGAGCATCACGATCGCAATGATCGCGCCCATCGAAATCTTGCCCGCGTCGAACAGGTAGAAACCGCCGACGACGAGCGCGAGGCTGGAAAATTGCTGGCCCAGCGTCGCGAGGTTGATCGCCGCGGCTCCCGTCCGACGCATTGTCGCCTGCGTCCGCGCGCTGGTATCGACCATGCGGCGCCATTGACCGAGAACCTGCCCTTCGGCGGCGCAGCTCTTGATCGTTTCGGCCCCGCCGATCGCTTCGACGAGCATCGAATGCTGGATGCTCGCATCGGCCTGATTGTCGAGCGAGGCCTGCACCATGCGGCGCTGGAGGAAATATCCGGCGATGCCCATCACGGCGATGATCGACAGCGGGACAAGCGCGAGCCATCCCGCGAGCACCGCGATCATGATCAGGAACAGCACGAGGAAAACGACATCGACGATCAGCACGATCGTCGTCGAGGCAAAGAAGTCGCGGATGCTCTCGAATTCGGAGACGCGCCGCGCGAGCATCCCGGTGCTGCCACGTCGGTCGGCCAGCGGCATGTTCAGCACTTTCGAGAATATCTTCTCGGACAATTTGACATCGAGTTCGCGGCCGAGATCGTCGAGCAGGGTCGAACGCGCGAGGCGCAGCGTGAATTCGACCGCAAAGGCGAGCAGCGCTCCGATCGCGAGCACCCAAAGACTCGACACCGCCTTGTTCGGGATGACGCGGTCGTAGACGTTCATCGTGAACAGCGGCAGCGCGAAGCCGAGCAGGTTGATCATCAACGCCGCACCGAGCACCGGATAGAAAGAGCGGCGCATCCGCCGGATCTCGCTCCAGAACCAGTGGCGCTTTGCCTGTTCGTCCCACGGCCGTTCTTCGGCGCGGATCGCGGTCGGATCGGCGGCGACGCCCACCGCCTGTCCCGCATAGCTTTCTTCGACTGTCGCTTCGTCGGCCCAGAGCGGTGCGTCGGCTTCGGGCTCCCAGACGAGATATTGGTCGTCCTTCGCCTCGATCAGCACCGCACAGCTGCCGTCGGTGCGGCGAATGATCGCCGGCAGGTCGCGCGCGAGGTGCCTGACCTTGCGCGCGGAAAGCCGTTCATTGTTGATGAAGCACAGGTCGAGCGCGGCTTCGGCCTGATGAAAGGGGAGGAAGCCCCTTTCATCGCGCGCGAGCGCCGAGAGCGCGCCGCGCTGGAAATTCTGGCCGAAATGCTGCGCAACAAAGAGGATGCAGGCGATCAGCGGATCGCCTGGCGCCTCTTTACCGATACGCGCAATGGGGGATTGATCCTGAACCATATTGAAATTTTCTACTTAGAATCAATCCACTAATAAATTATTGCGGATAACGGCGACGTTGCAACTCGGCCGGTGCCGGCGGGCCGTAGCCCACCTGCTCACGCGCATAGACGCGGCGCGATTCGGGCGCGGTCAGGTTGAACGCTTCGAGCAGGCTGTTGGTCGATGCAAGCACCTGATAGACCGCGAACATTTCGGAGAAACGCGCGGTTTCGGCGCGGACCTGCACGTTGAAGCGCGTGTTCTGCGCATCGAGCACGTCGAGCAGCGAACGGCGTCCGATCGTGAACTGGTCGCGATAGGATTTGAGCAGTTCGTCGGTCGACCGGCTCTGGTCGACGAGATCGCGGAACACCGCGGTCTGCGTTTCGCGGCTGTTCCACGCGCGGCGCGTATCGGCCTCGGCGTTGCGCTCGGTTTCATGAAGGCGGAAGCGGCTCTCGCTCGCACGGCGGACCATCTCCTGATATTTCGCGCGGTTGATCCCGCCGTCGAAAATATCCCAGCGCATGACGACGCGGCCCAGCAGGTCGTTCGTCTCGCCGCGGAAGGCGTCGATGTCGTCGCCGATCCGGCCCGACAGTTCGAGGCCGATCGTCGGGGCGAAATCACCCTTCGCTTTCTTGGCTTCGGCATTGGCGGCATCGACGTCGGCCTGCGCTTCGAGCACCTTGGGGTGCCGCGACCGCGTCAGACCGACGGCTTCGCTCAGGCTGACGGGCAGCTTTTCGGCCATCGCCGGCGGCATCTGCACATCGTCGACCTGAAGGCCGCTCAGCGCGAGCAGCTCGATCTTCGCGTTGACCAGCGCTTCCTTGGCTTCCGCCACACGCACGCTCGCCGCCTTTTCGCGTTCCTGCGCCTGTTGCACATCGGCGATGCTGATCGATCCCTTGGCCGCGCCTTCGGACAGGTCCTTCACGAGGGCGTTGTGAAAGCTCATATTGTCTTCGGCCGCGGCGACGACCCGCTGCTGCAGCAGGACGTCGAGATATTGCCGCGCGGTCTGCAGCGCGATGAACTCCGAGCGTTCGAGCACGCGCAGCGCAGCGCCGTCGACACGCGCCGCCTGACGGAGCTTTTCGCCGTTACGGCGGCCGAAATCGATCAGCGTCTGCTCCGCCCGGATCGAGGCTTCGACCGGATAAAGCTCGTCATTCGCGATGCCGAGGTTGCGGCGCGTCGCATTTTCGAGCCGGCGGACACCCGCCGACATTTCGAGCGTGACGCGCGGCAGGTACAGGCCCTTGGCCTGCTCGAGTTCGAACTCGATCGCCTGCTTGTTCATTTCGGCCTGGTTGATCTGCGGATTGGAATCGATCGCGACCGCCATGACATTCTGCATGGTGGTCGGTTCGGCCCAGGCCGCACTGGCGAAAAGGGATATGGCGAGTGCCGAGGCAAAGCCTGCGAGCTTATGTTGCGCTTTCATCACTGTCCCCCATTCACTTCGACTTCAACGCGCCGGTTTTCCGGTGTGCGCTGGCCATCCACTGTCTGAATACGCGGTTTGCGTTCGCCCATGCCCGATACTGCGATGGCGTCGGCGGGAATGCCCGCCCCGCCCATCATGTCGGCAATCACGCGCGCACGGCGGAGCGCAAGACCATCATTATATTTGTCGGAACCCGACCGGTCGGTGTGCCCGACGACGGTAAAGCTGCGCCAGCCGCAACGCGCGCGGTTTTCGGCCATGAAAGCGACCGACTGGCTCGCGTCGGCGGGTGCGACGGTCGAGTCCCAATCGAAGTAGAAGGTCGAGGCCACCACCGGTGGGCAGTTTTCGGTCGTCGGCGGCGGAGGCGGCACCAGCGGCGTTTCGGCCGGCGGCTGCGGCCCGCGGGTCATCATGCCATAGGCGAAATCGCAGCGACGCAGGCTCTCGGCGTCCTTCGTGTTCGATTTCAGATAGCCGAGCGCGATACCGCAATGGACCTTGGCTTCCGAAGCCCAGGTATAGGCGTTGCTGTTGGCCGCCACGACCGAACGATCGGTCGTGAGCGCCAGCGCCGCATCATAGCGGGTCCGGACCTCGGTCTTGAGCTCGCCGATCGGTCGATCGGCGAGCGCCTGCGCCAAAGCGCTCCCGGGCTGGGCGAAAGCCAGCGCGGCGATCGCCCCCGCTGCCCATTTTGCCGATTGATGTGCCATGCTGTTATCGCCCTCCCGTTATGCAATATTGATCCACTGGTTTTTAAAGTGTCCGATCAGGCCGCCGCCATGCTGTGCAAATCCTGTTCCAGCGGCTGGATCGGCGCGTAAGCCGCTCCCGACGCCACCTGCTGGTCGAGGAATTGCGCGAGGTCGAAACCCTGCGCTTCGCCCGCCGCGACCTGCTCCGGCGCACCGCCCGTGACCGCATCGATAATGTGGTCGATGGCATTGGCACCCTCCAGCACCTCCGCGAGCACCGCCTGCGCCGCAGGGTCGTGCGCTGCGGCATCGCCGCCCGCGGCGGCTGCCGGGATAGCGCCAAGCGCCAGCAGTCCGTCCATCGCACCCGCATCCGACGGCCCATGGTCGGCAACGATGTCGAACAACGCATCCGACGCACTGCCGTCCGACTGGTCGGCGGGCTCGGCCACGCCGCTGTCGTTCGCATCGGCGATTGCAGCCGCACTTGAATCGTCGGCGTGCGGCGTGGTTGAATGGACCGCGGCAGCCGCGTCCTTCGATTCCGCCGCAAACTCGCTGGTCGGGCTCGATTGCGTCTCGACCGGTGCGCCGCCCGCCGCCGGCGTAACGCTGGCTCCGGTGTAGGCAACGACCGACGTTTCCTCCGCCGCGAACTTCGAGGCGCTGCCGCTGTCCTGCTGGACATCGTACACCATCGCGACCAGCGAGGCGGCGACCAGCGAGCTGGTCAGTGCCTGATTGCCCTGCGAACGCTGGACATCCTCTGCATCGCGGGCCGTGCTGCGCGTGCCAAGCTGGGTATCGAGCTGGGCTTCGATATATTCGCCGGTCGATCCGTCGGTCCGCGTGAAGCTGCCGCGCGCCGTCACGGCCTGGCCATCGACCGTTTCGTCGGTCGAAACCGCGCCCGTCGCGATCGAGGCGATGCCATGGTCGGCAAGGCCCGCAAGCTCGCCCGCATCGCTTACACCGTCGGCGTTCGCATCCTGCCAGACCAGCAGCTTTGCGAAGGCCGCGTCGTTCGCGTCGATCACCCCATCGCCATTGTCGTCGAGCGACGCCAGCGCCTCGGTGCCGTTGGCAAATTTGCCGCCGCCGAAACCGGGCGTGAAGATTTCGCTCCCGCTATCGATCATCCCGTTACCGTCGAGATCGACCGCAAGAATGCCATCGTTCGACGAATTCCACGTGACGCGATCGACCACGCCGTCGGCGTTCATGTCGAACAGCGCCGAGGCTCCGAACGCATAGCCGTCGCCGGTCAGGTCGAGGATGATCGGGTCGGCGGCGCTGTTATAGACGATAATGTCATCTGCACCGATCTGGTTGAGCTGCGCCAGCGTCGTGACATTATTGAGCGTTGCGACCTTGACGCGATTTCCGGTGTCGTCCCAGTCGGTATCGAACCAGATCTCGCCGCGGCCGGTCGTCGAATTGAACACGAGAATATAGGAATTCTGAGAGTTGTTGCCCCCCGTGGTGCCGGTGATATCCGCGTTCGACAGGCCTCCTACACTAATCACCTTCGCGTCGTCGGTATTCAATATACCGGTGATCCCAGCTCGCGAGACGAAGTCGGCTGCGCCGAGCGCGGCACCCGTCGCAGTCCCGACCGTCGAGCCGAAATTCACGCTGCCGCTACCGGTCGACCCGGTGTCGAGGAAACCGATCTTGTCGGTTCCGTCGGTGTAATCGGTGACCGTGTCGGACCCGTTGGTCGTGCTGCGGAACCGGAACTGGTCCGCCCCGGCGCCGCCGGTCAGCGTATCGTTCGCGGTGCCGCCGACCAGCGTATCGGCAAAGCCCGAACCCGTAATGGTGAAAGCCTCGCTCTGGTTCGAGAGATTGATCTTCACGCCCGCCGCTGCCCCAGCGGCCGAGATCGCCTCGACGTTGGTGAGCGCGGTGTCGCTCAGACCGTTCAGGTCATTCGACGTCGAGGTGAGGACGATCGTATCGGTGCCCCCGCCCAGATTGACCGTACCCGAACCGATCAGGATCGCATCGAGCTGGCCCCCCGTCAGGGTGATCGTGTCTGCGCTGCCGCTGCCGGACAGGCTGCCCGTTTCGGTGTTGCTGACCGTCGTGATCGCGGCGGCGGAGATATTGACCGCTCCACTGACGTTGACCGTCAGCACGTCGCTGCCGCCGCCGGCGAGGTTGATCGTGCTGAACGCCGCCCACTGCTGCGCCGACATCGTTACCGTGTCGCTGCTGCCGCTGCCGGTCAGCGTTTCGACGCCGACAATCGTGCCGGTGGCGAAATCGACAGTGGTCTGGTTGGTCAGAACGATCGTGTCGGTGCCGGCACCGCCATCGATATATTCGCCCGCGCCGAAATTGCCGTTGGCGAGGTTGAACGTGTCGTTGCCGCCCAGACCATACATATAGTCGCTGCCGTTCTTGCCGACGAGCGTGTCGTCGGCCGCGTCGCGGCCGACCAGGATGTCGTTCGCGCTGGTACCGTTGAGCGTGGCGTTGCCCGCCTGCGCGCGATTGACCGTGACCCGCGCCGTATCGGTCGGCGTGGTCGAGTAGAAGAATCCGCCGCCATCGACGTCATTGTCGGTGAAAGTGAAGTTGCCGCCGCCGCGCGTCACGCTGGTCGCATCGGTGACATTGCTGGCGCCCCCGGTGATCGCGGTCCCCGCCTGATCGTTCGCGAGCAATGCGGCTTCGGCGATCTGGATCGCCGCGCCCGAACCGCTGGCGTTGGTGATGACGATATCGGGATTCGCGATCGTCCCGCCGCCGGGACCGCCGCCGTCGACCACCGTCACGGTGAGGGTCGAACCCGCGGTGTCGCCGTCGCGGTCGATCACCGTATAGTTGAATAGCTCCGATCCAGGCGTCGGCGTGTCGTCGGGCGCATAGCTCCAGATTCCCGTCGCGAAGTTCAGCGTCAGCGTCGCGCCCTGCGGAGTGACGACCGAGATGCTGTTACCGGCCTGCGTACCCGGGCCGGTGCCCGTCCGGGTGATCGTGTTGTTGCCATCCCATGTATAAGTGGTGGTGCCGACCGTGATCGACTGGATCCGGCCGCCGTCGCCGCCGAAATTGTCGTTCGCGTCGAGGTCGCCGCTGACCGGCAATGCAACCACCGCGTCGAGCAGGGTCTGGACCAGGTCGTCGAAATCGTCGGCGCGAAGGACTGTGCCCTGGCCGTCGACGTCGATATCCTGCAGCGGACCGTCGCTGATGCCGTTGCCGACGCCGATCGCGGTGACATTGACGCCATTGTTGTTGACGAAATTGTTCCACGCCGTCGCGGTCGCCGAATTGAGCGCATTGCCCGATCCGGTCCCTTCGTTCGGATTGCCGTCGCTGAGGAAAAACACCTGATTGCTGGCGGTCGGATCGGCCGAATAGACATTCAGCAACTCGTTGATACCAGCAGAGAAGTTGGTGTTCGAATTGAGCGGGCGCGTGCCGCCCTGCGACGGATTGAGCGCATCGAGCTGCTGGATGAAGCTGACCGGGTCGGTGAACGGCCCCCAGCTTGTGGCGGACGATGCAAAGCCGACGAGCCGGATCGACACATCGCCGCTCGAGCTGCCGAACAGCGCAAGCCCGGCGTCGCGGACGGCGTTGAGCATCGTGTTGAGTTCGGCGGTGTCGATGCTGCCCGAGAAGTCGAGCACGAAGGCCGCGTTGAAGTCGAGTGTCGCTTCGGTCGTCGTACCCGAATCCGCGGTCACCGTCGGGCCGTCGTCCTTGAACGTCAGCCGGTCGCCGAGGTTGATCGTCGCCTGCGCGCTGTCGCCGTCGCCGTCGGTGATCGTGCCGGTCAGCGTGACCAGATTCGCCGCCGCGAGCGATTTCGCGTCGTCGTGCGCTGCGCCGGGGCCGCCGTCGGTGTCGTGCGCGATCGCGCGGATCTGGTCGAGCGTGATCGTACCGCCGGCATTGACCGAGACCGTGAAGACAGTCGGGCCGCCGCTTCCGGCGGTCGCGATGACCTGATTGCCGACCAGGGTCAGCACCACATTCTGACCTGTGGCCGTGTCGACCAGGCCCGTTGAACCGGCGTTGATGCCGAGCGTGTAGGTCACCGCCCCGGGGCCATCGGCGCCGAAGTTCGTCGTGAACACGGCCGCGCTGACTGCGTTCGTCGTGAAGTCCGATTCATCGACGGTCAGCGTCGGAAGCGGTGCACCGATCGCGATCGACGGCCCGTCGTCGGCAAAGCGGATGTTGCCGCCGAGGTCGACGAACGCGGTGCTCGTCCGCGTATCGTTGTCCGCATCGGTGATCGTCGCGGTCCCGTTGAGGCGAACGAGGCCGTCCGCCAGCGTAGCGAACTGATTGTCATAAGGCGCCGCCGTGCTGCCGGGGGTTCCATGGTCGATTTCGGCGAACTGCGTCAGTGTGACCGCCCCCGTCGTGGTATTGGCGGCGAGCGAGAAGATTATGTTCGCAGTGTTCACACTGGCCGAAGTCGTCGCGGTCGAGCCGACGATCGAGCCGTCGGGCTGCGTGTAGAGGCGGATCGCGACGCCATTGCTCGCAAGGCTTGCGAGGCTGCCGTTCGCGACGACGAGGCTGAGCGCATAGCTGAGCGTCGTCGTGCCCGCGCCGTCGGCGCCATAGGCCGACGTCAGCGAGAAGGCGCCGCCGAAGTTCGCCGTCGAGGTCGCGGTATCGGAAACGGCCGCACCGATCGTCTCGGCGTCCTGCGTCGTCAACAGCACGCTGCTTTCGTTGGTCACGGTCAGCGTGGCAGTAGGCAGATCGTCCGAAACGGTTACGGTAACCGTGCCGGTTGCCTGATCGCCGTCGGCGTCGGTGGCGACGACGCCGACCGAACCGAGGTTCACAAGGTCGTCGACATTGATCGTCGGATGATCGTCATAATTGTCGTTGAGCGTCGCTGTAACCGTCGCATTGTTACCGCTGCGGACGAGGTCGAGCGTGACGACGAGCCGCGCTCCGTCCGAGCCGGTGATCTGCGTGTCGGAGACGCGGACCCAGGTCAGCCCGCCGCCGAGGCTCGCCACGCTGCTCGCGAAAACGATCGAGGCGATCGCATCCGAGCCCGGCGTGAAATTCAGCGTTCCGCTGGCGAAGTCGGGGTTTGCCGGGGTCGAGCCGTCGGCCAGATTCTGGTCGTCGAGCGCCAGCGTGATCGTCCCGCCGCCGACGGGATTGGCGCCGTCGGTCAGGCTGATCGCCTGCGTCGAGACCGCGGTATCGCCGTCGCCGTCTGTGATCGTGTAGCTGAAGCCCGCATTCACCGCCGCGGCATTGTTCACCGGGTTCGGGTTGAAGGTCCAGACGCCGGTCGCGGCGAAGGTATAGACGCCGTTCGCCGTGGTGATGACGGTATTGCCCGCCGCGGCGATCGCCGTCGTCGTTGCGCCGATCGTCACCGAGGTCACGGTCGCGCCGTCGGCGCCCTGCGTATCGTCGTCGAGCAGATTGCCACCGACCGTGCCGACGATATCCTCGGCGACGATGATCGCCGGATCGGCGCGCGCGGTGGGAACATCGTCGATCACGTCGACCGTCACCGTCGTCGTGACGCTGTTGCCGTTCGCATCGGTCACCAGGACACTGAAGGTTTCGGCATTGTCGACGGTGTTCGTGCCATTGTCGGCGGTCACGCCGTCGATCCGGCTGGTCAGCGTATAGGTATAGCCGCCATTCGGATTGAGCACGAAGGTGCCGTGTGCGCCCGTCCCGCTGCCGACGAGCGTATAGGTGAACGGTCCGGTGCCACCGCTGATATTGTCGGCGATCGTGCCCGGCGCGACTTCGGTCGTCGCCGACGGATTGCTGCCCGTCGCCAGCGCCGCTTCGTCGACGATCACATTGTCGCTCGACACCGCCAATCCCGAATCGTTGATCGTGATCGTCAGCGTCGTCGTCGACGTGTCGCCGTCGGCATCGCGGATCGTATAGACAAAGCTGTCGGTTGCGGTGCCGGTCACCACGTTCGGCTTGGCAACATAAGTGTAGGTGCCGTTCGCATTCAGCGTCAGCGTGCCGAGCGCGGTGACGATCGCCGTGCCGGTGCCGGTGACGACCGGGGTGGTCGTGTCGGCACCCGCAACGCGAACGCCGACGACGCCGCCCGCAGGGGTCGTAGCGTCGGGGCCGTCGGCGCCGAAGCTGTCGGCGTTGTCGGTCAGGACGTTGCCGTTCGCGGTCGCGCCCTCGGCGACCGTCTTCGTATCGGCATTGGCCGTCGGGCCATCGTCGAGGAAGGTGATCTGGTCACCGATCTCGGTCTTGCCGGTCGCGGTGTCGTCGTCGCCGTCCTTGATCGTGACGGTGGCGCTGATCAGGCCGGTCAGCGTCAGCGGATCATTGTGCAGCGGCAGGGCGCCGTCCTGCAGATGCTCGAGCGCGACGAGCTGCGTCACGGTGAGCGTGCCATTGCCGTTGATCGTAATGGTGAAGGCGTCGCGAACCACGCCGCCGCCATCGGTGTATTGGCCGACGATCGTCGTCGCCGAGGTTTCGACCAGGGTAATCGCAAAGTCGCCCACTGCGGTCGTAAGGCCACTGGCCGCGCTTGTGCCGCCGGCGGTCAGTTCGATGCCATAGGTGGTCGCACCGGTCGGCGCGGGGCCGTCGGCACCATAAGCAAACGCAGCAGTGATCACCGGGGTCGCCGACGTGACGGTATCGAAACCGCCCGTCTCGTCGAGCGTCACGCTCGCACCGCCCGCGACATTGCTGATCGTCGGGCCATCGTCGTCGAAGCGGATCTGGCCCGATATATCGATGACATTCGAAGAGCGGAAATCGCCGTCGCTGTCGGTCACCGTCACGCCGACAAGGATCGAACCCGCGATCAGTTGCAGCGTGTCATCGGGATCGGTCCCAACCGGATGGTCGAGCGACAGATATTGTTCGACGGTGACGACGCCGGTGGCGGGGTCGATCGCGATCGCAAAGGCTGCCTGCCCGGCAAAAGCACCGCTGCCGCCAACCCGGCCGACGATCGAACCGCCCGAAAAGACGAGGGTAATCGGCGATCCGTCGGTGATCGTGAGGCCCGTGGCCGAAGAGGCAAGCCCCATGTTATAGACTATCGAACCGGTCGCCGCGGCGCCGTCGGTCCCGAAGTTGGGGGTCACGGTGACGATCGCGGTGCCCGACGTGGCGATGCTGATCGCTCCCGTGCCGCCGACGTTCGGATCGTCGCCCTTGACGATCATGCCGGTGTCGAGAGTCGGGACCAGACTGCTCGTCGCGGTTTCGTCGTTCAGGATGATCGTGCCGGTCGCGGCCACGCTGGCCGACGGGCCGTCGTCGAGGAAGGTGACCTGGCCGCCGACCTGCTTGGTCGCCGACACGCTGTCGCCGTCGCTGTCGGTGATCGTCACCGATGCGGTGATCAGATTATCGAGCGTCAGCGGATCGTTGTGAAGCGGGAACTGGCCGTCCTGCAGATGTTCGAGCGCGACGAGCTGCGACACCGTCAGCGTGCCGTTGGGGTTGATCGTGACGGTAAAGGCGTCGCGCACCACGCCGCCGCCGTCGGTGTAACGGCCAACGATCGTCGTCGCCGACGTCGCAACGAGCGAAATGGCGAAATCGCCGACCGCGGTCGTCAGCGGCGTCGTGCCATTGCCGGTCAGCGACAGGCCGTAGACGACGCTGTTCGTCGTCGCGGCGCCATCGGCACCGAAGTTGAGGTTCGCGGTGATGACCGCGGCGGCCGAGGTGACATTGCTGTCGAGCCCGCCGGTTTCGTCGAGCGTGACGCTGCCCGAACCCGCGACATTGGTGATCGACGGGCCATCGTCCTCGATGCGCACGACGCTGCCGAGATCGACGGTATCGCGGCTGAAATCGCCATCGAAATCGGTCGCGGTGACCTGGAGCAGAAGCGCGCCGGCATTCATTCCGGGCGAGGTTTCGTCGTTGCTCGCGGTGTTGCCATGCTCGATCGCGATGAGCTGCGTCATCGTGACCGTGCCGTTCGCCGCGACCGTGAAGGTGAAAGCCACATTGCCCGAGGTTTCACCGCGGCCTTCGACCGTGCCGGGGCCGGTCTGGTAGAGGCGGATGACTTCGTTCGTAGCCGAGATCAGATAGCCGCTCGCGGGGGTGGCCCCGCCAAGGACAAAGGCATAGCTGTAGGCGACCGGCGTATCGGCGCCCGCGTCGAGGCTGACGGTGTAAAGATCGGCGATCGCAATCGTCGCCGAACCGAGGTTGCCGGTGGCGTCGGGGTCGACTTCGGTGCCCGCGGCGGTGACGCCATTGGTCTCGTCGATCCGCAGCTCGGCACCCGCCTTCAGCGTGACGTCGAGGACCGGGCCGTCGTCGGCGAAGCGGATGTTGCCGCCAAGGTCGATCGACTGCGTCGCGCTGTCGGTGTCGCCATCGCGATCGGTGATCGTCACGGTTCCCGTCAGGCGGACCAGATTGTCGGCGAGCGCCGCAAGCTGGTTTTCGAAATTGCTGTCGACGCCCGGGCCGGCATGGTCGATCTGCGCCATTTGCGTCAGCGTGACCGTGCCGTTCGCGGCGTTGGCGCCCAGCGTGAAGATCGTGTTGCCGGGATTGACCGCGCCGGCATTCGCCGCGGTCGAACCGGTGATCACCCCGGCTACATTGTAGAGGAAGATCGACGCGCCATTGCTGTCGAGCCCCGAATCCGCACCATCGGCGCCGAACAGCGACAGGGCATAGTTCCAGGTGATCGCGCCCGCGCCATCCTCGCCGAAATCGGCGTTGGCGAAAGCGAAGACGCCGCTGAAATTCGCCGTCGATACCGCAAAGTCGCTGGCGGCCCCGATCGTTTCACCATCCTGCGTCGTCAGCAGGATATTCGCTTCGCCCGCGACGCTGATGTCGATATTGACGCCATCATCCTTGAAGGTCAGCGCGCCGCCGATATTGGCCGTCGCGCTCGCCGGATCGCCGTCGCTGTCGGTGATCGTCGCGGTCAGCGTGATCAGGTCGGCGGCGCTGAGTCCAGTCGCCTGGTCGGCCCCGGTATCGGGAGAGTGGAAGATCGGACGCTGCTGGTCGAGCGTCACCGTGCCGTTCGCATCGACCGACAGGGTGAAAACGGTCTCGCCGCTGCCGCTCGTGCGGCCGTAAACGACGCCCGACTCGTTCGTCAGCACGATCGACTGGCCGGTGATGGTGTCGACAAGCCCCGACGCGACGCCGGT
This sequence comes from Pseudomonadota bacterium, assembly GCA_020160755.1. GTDB lineage: Bacteria > Pseudomonadota > Alphaproteobacteria > Sphingomonadales > Sphingomonadaceae > Sphingopyxis. Next base: position 2,269 of record JAIUPN010000009.1, on the reverse strand, counting down.
CGATTTCACGCCGAGCGCATAGACGATCGAATTGACCGCCGCCGGTCCATCGGCGTTGAACGCGACGTTGAACAGGCTGCCCGGCTGTCCGAAACCGAAATTGGCGGTTGCGTTGGTCGCGAGGTCGCTGTCGTCGACCGTCAGCGCATTGGCGCCGCCAGCCACCGCAGTAACCGTCGGAATATCGTCGATGACCTGCACCGTGACGACGCCCGTCGCGAGGTCGCCGTCGGTATCGCTCGCCTGCACCGTGACGGTGCCGAGCGCCTGCGTCTGCGCGGCCATCGCCAGCGCGTGCGGCAGATTGTCGGCGAGCGTCACCGTGACGGTCGCCGTATTGGTCGCGCCGGGTGCAATGCTGGCGGGTGCGGTCAGGCTGATCGTGATTGCAGCGGGGCCGTTCGGGGTCAGCGATCCGGTGATCGTCTGTCCGCCGGCCGCCATCGTCCAGTAAATGTCGGTGCCCGCGCCATCGAGATTGGCGACAAGCCCGGCGACGCCGGTGAAGGCGAAGCCCGACAGCATGTCCGAACCCGCGGTGAAGCTGAGGTTGCCGCTGTCGACTTCGGCCGGGCTGCCCGGCGTGCGGCCATCGGCGAGCGCCGCTTCATTCACGGTCAGCGTGATCGGCGTCGCGCTCACCGGATTGGCGCCGTCGGTGATCGCGATCGTCAGGCTGTCCGACGTCGGATCGCCGTCGCGGTCGACCGCCGACAGAGTGAAGCTGGCGGACGGATTCGTGGTGTTGTTCTGGTTTCCGGCCGCGGCAAAGCTGAAGGTACCGTTGGCGTTGACCGTCAGCGTGCCCGTCGGCTGCGTGATCGAAACGCTGCTTCCCGGCGCCAGCGACAAGGTCGCGCTGCCGCTGCCGAAGCTGACATTGACCGACGACACGCCGTCGGCGCCGCGGTCGAGCGTCCAGGTGCCGGTCGCGGTCGCGCCTTCGACGACGGTCGTCGGCGTATCCGAAACATTGAGCGTCGGCAGGTCGTCGACGATCGCAACGCCGAACGAGCCCGATGCGGTCGTGCCGTCATTATCGGTGACGGTGAAGCCGATGCCCGCGAGGAAATCGCTGTCCTCGCTGCCCGGGACCGCCTGATCGATCGCCTGCGACAGGGTGACCGTATAGCCATAGGTGACCTGCGTCGCGCCGGGACCGGCGGTCGCGGTCGTGAGGCTGATGCGGATCACTTCATTGCCGCCGACCGAGCCGACGAGATCGTTGCCGACCTTGTCGAAGGTCACCGCTACATTGCCCACGGTCAGGTGCGTGTCGAGCGCGGCGCTGTCGTTGAGGACGAGCGAGCCCGCGAGCGTTGCCGGGACGTCGCTACCGAAATCGACCGTGATCGTGCCGTTGGCGCTCGCGCTGCCGGTCGAGGTCACCTCACCCGGCAGGCCGTTGTCGGCGTTGGCGCCCGCGAGGCCGTCCTCATCGACGGTGACGTCAGCAATCTTGCCGATCTGCGGCGCCGAATCGGCGACGAGCGTGATCGTCGCAGTGGCGACGTCGGTGTCGCCATCGCCGTCGGTGACCCGGTACTGGAAGCTGATGTTGCCGGTTTCCTGCGCGCCGGGCGTGTAGGTGAAGGTGCCGTCGCCATTGTTGACGAGCGTGCCGGTGCCGGTGAGCGAGCCCGCAACGAGCTGGACCGCCGAGGGCTGGACGCTGTCGGCACCCTGCACGTCGTTGGCGAGGACATTGATCGTGACCGGCGCATTCTCGATCGTCTGCACCATGCTGTCGTCGATCGCGTCAGGAACATCATCGGTGATGCGGATGTCGATCGTCGCGCTGGCCGTCGATCCGTCGATGTCGGTGACGGTGACGCCGACGCTGTCGGTGCGGCCGTCCTCGCCGAGCGCCGGATGGTCGGTGCGGTTGTCGTTCAGCGTATAGCTGTAGGTGAACGTCCCGCCGATCACCGATCCGTCGGCGCCGGTCACTGCGGTGAAGCCGGTGACATTGAGCGTGCCGTAAGCGGTCGAAACCGACTGCGGCGTGAAATTGCCATTGGCGACGACGAGCGTCAGCGGGGCGCCGAGCGGCACGCCGTTGAAGCTGTTGAGCACCACGGTGCCCATGCCGTCGGGGGTCGACACCGAGAAGCTGTCGCTGTCGGTCAGGCTGTCGGGGGCCGTGTCCGAGCCCGCCGCTTCGCCCGCACGCGCGGGCAGATCGTCTTCATTGTCAACACCGGGATAAAAACGGGCCAGGCACCGGTTTAAAAAGGGGCCAGTTGGGTTGAATAAAAAGCCCCATGGT
>JAIUPN010000008.1 GCA_020160755.1 Pseudomonadota bacterium | reverse complement strand
GCCGTGGAACTGGCAGCCTGACGAACAACAGCAGGTCGCTCAGGCCGCGTAGCTGCGGCCTTCAGGCCACGCTTACGGACAGGGCGTGCGAGGCGGGGTAGCTACGGGGAAAATGCCTTCATTCGAGCGAGATCAGGCGACGTGCCACGTCCGAATTACGGCTACCGCACGGCTGTCACAGCGCGCAGCAAAAGACCCTGAGCGCCTGCATGGGAACGCCGCACCGATGTTCTATTGCGGTTGGTCTGTGATGCCACTAACTGTAGCCAGTGAGTGTAGCCAGTCGCAACTGGTGCCACGCGAAATTGGCCGAAAACAGGGCTTTTTGGGGTGCAGCTTTTCCTTAGGTGAGGTTCCTGCCGCCCCAGCCAGCCGGTGTCCAAGCTGTCGATTTCTGCCCTACTGCAAGCTGCCGATCGGCGCGGCTCGCGGCTTGCCGTGACCGAATGCGCGCGGCATTCTGCCGAATGATTGGCGGAGACCGGCTTTGGCAGGTCTCCGCCCCATTTCGATCAGCGCGCCGCGATGACGATGATTTCGACCTTATAGTCGGGCGTCGCCAGCTTCGCTTCGCCGGTCGCGCGGGTCGGCGCATCCTTACCGTCGACCCATTTGTCCCAGACGGCGTTCATTTCTGCGAAGTCCGCCATGTCCGCGAGCCAGATCGTGGCCGACAGGATCTTCGCCTTGTCCGAGCCGGTCGCGGCGAGCAGCGCTTCGATCTGGCCGAGGACCGCCTGCGTCTGGTTCGTGACGCTTTCGCCGGGGGCGCCGACCTGGCCTGCGAGATAGACGGTGTCGCCGTGGACGACTGCCTGGCTCATGCGTGCGCCGGCCTCGATGCGGGTGATGGTCATGATTGTTCCTTTCGTGTGGGTGGAGGGGGTGGAATTAACGGGCGCCATAGCGCGCGATCGACAGATCCGCAGCCTCGATTTCGGTCGGGCGCCCGCTGACGAGATCGGCGATCAGCCGGCCCGATCCGCACGCCATCGTCCAGCCGAGGGTTCCATGACCTGTGTTGAGGAAAAGATTGTCGTAAGGCGTCGCACCGATGACGGGCGTGCCGTCGGGGGTCATGGGGCGCAAGCCCGACCAGTAGCTGGCGGCTTCGACATCGCCGGCGCCGGGGAACAGGTCGGTGAGCGAATGGACGAGCGTGGCGCGGCGGCGTTCGGGCAGTGCGTTGTTGTAACCCGAAATTTCCGCCATTCCTCCGACGCGAATACGGTCGCCGAGCCGCGTGATCGCGATCTTGTAGCTTTCGTCCATCAACGTCGATTCGGGCGCGCGCGCGGCGTCGACGATCGGGACGGTGATCGAATAGCCCTTCACCGGATAGACAGGCAGGCGAAGGCCCAGCGGTCGCAGGATCGCCGCCGAATGGCTGCCGAGCGCGAGGACATAGCGATCGGCGGTGATCCGGCCGCGGTCGGTTTCGACCCCGACGACGCGTCCGCCTTCGACCGCCAGCGACCGGATCGTCTCGCCATAACGGAACCGGGCGCCGCGTTCGGCGGCCATGGCGGCGAGTGCGCCGGTGAATTTGAAGCAATCGCCCGTCTCGTCGCCGGGCAGGCGGAGGCCGCCGACGATCTTCTCGCGCGCCGCGGCAAGCCCGGGCTCGACCGCAATGCAACCTTCGCGATCGAGCACTTCGAACGGAACGTCCCCGGCACGCAGAACCGCGATATCCTTTGCGATACCGTCGAGCTGCTTTTGCGTCCGGAACAGTTGCAGCGTTCCCTGCATCCGTTCGTCATAGGCGATGCCCGTGTCGGCACGCAGCGCGATGAGCCGGTCGCGGCTATATTCGGCAAGCCTTACCATCCGCGCCTTGTTGACCGCATAGCGAGCGCTTGTGCAGTTGCGCAGCATCGCAAACAGCCAGCCGAGCATCTCGCGATCGACCGCCGGCTGGAGGATCAGCGGTGCATGATGCATCATCAGCCAGCGGATCGCCTTTTGCGGGATGCCGGGCGCGGCCCATGGCGAGGCATAGCCCGGGGAGATTTCACCGGCGTTGGCAAAGCTTGTCTCAAGCGCCGGGCCGGGTTGCCGGTCGATCACGACGACCTCATGCCCGGCCTCGGTCAGATACCAGGCCGATGCGACGCCGATCACGCCGCTGCCGAGAATCGCGACTTTCATGCTGCTTGCTCCCGATGGCAGGGCGTGGCCGGATCGTAAGTCCGTTCATATCGCGCGCCGAGGCTGGTCAGCATCTCGTAGGAGATCGTGCCTGCATCGTCGGCGAGCCGGTCGAGCGATTGATGCGGGCCGATCAACTCGACCCAGTCGCCGGCCTCGATGCGGCCGGAGGGGAGGCCGGTGACGTCGAGCGTGATGCTGTCCATCGATACGCGGCCGACGATCGGCAATCGTTCCCCCGCGTACCATGCCGCGCCGCGGTTGCCGAGCGATCGCGGCAATCCGTCGGCATAGCCGACCCCGATCGTGGCGATGCGGCTTTCGCGCTCGCAATGATGGCTGTGACCATAGCCGACCGCGCCACCCGCCGCGATCGTCCGGATCTGGATGACGCGCGCCTCCAGCCCGACGACGGGCTGCATCGGGTTGGGGCCGCTCTGGTTCGGGGCGCCGCCGTAAAGCGCGATGCCGGTCCGCACGACATCGGCATGAAAATCGGCCGGCAGGAAGGCGCCGCCCGAATTGGCGAGGGCGCGGGGGACGCCCGGAAGCTGCGCAGCCGCGGTTCGGAAACAGGCGAGCTGCGCGGTATTGGCGGGATGGTCGGGCGTGTCGGCGCAGGCGAGATGGCTCATGATCATCACGGGATCGATCGCCGCGCGAAATTGCGCGTCGGCGGCGAGCGCGGCCAGTTCGGTTGCCGCCATTCCAAGCCGTCCCATGCCGCTGTCGATCTGAAGCGCGGCGGGCAGCCGTCCGCCGGAATGCCGCGCGGCCTCCGCCCATCGATAGGCCTGATCGGGTGAATTGAGGACCGGGGTGATCGCCGCTCCGGCGCACAGGGCCTCCGCGCCGGGGGGCAGGCCGTTGAGCACGACCAGCCGGCACGCGGCCGGCAAGATGGGGCGTAGCGCGAGTGCTTCGCCCAGATGGGCGACGAAGAACAGCTGGCACCCCGCTTCGTACAGCGTCCGCGCCACCTCGGCCGCGCCGAGACCATAAGCGTTCGCCTTGACGACGGCGCCGACTGCGGCGGGCGCGACGCGCTCGGCGATCAGCCGATAGTTCGCCGCGATTGCCCGCAGGTCGATGCGCAGCCGCCCCCCGCTTATGCCCGCGATACCCATATCCTCATCCCCGCTGGTGCCTCCAGTCGCCGTCGCTTCTAGGCGAACATCGTTCGAATGTTCGTTCAAAATGTTGTTCAATCCGGCAAATTTCGATGCTATGTGCAATAATCGTCGATATAAATAGAATGATATTGCGCTATGGATTCGATCGACCGGAATATCGTGAGGCTGCTGCGCCGCAACGCCCGCATACCGAACAGCCAGTTGGCGGCAGAGGTCGGCTTGTCGGCTTCGGCCTGTTTGCGGCGCGTCGGCAATCTCGAGGCGCGCGGAGTGATCCGCGGCTACACCGCCATCGTCGCCGCGCCGGAAGAAGGGGGCGTTATCGCGATTGTGCGCATCAGCCTCGAACGACAGACCGAGGCCTATCTCAACCGGTTCGAAGAAGCGGTGCGCCAATATCCCGAAATCGAGGAATGTTTCCTGATGACCGGCGACGCCGACTATCTGCTTCGCGCTTCAGCGGCCAGTGCCGCCGCGTATGAAGCGATCCACAAGAACATCCTCTCGCGCTTGCCGGGCGTTGCGCGCATCCACTCCAGCCTCGCGATGCGAAGCGTGCTCAGCCACATACCGGGACGCGGCAGGCGGGACGCATAACGGGCCCGACTTTGAAACGGGCAGACGTCGCCAGACAGGCTCCGCTAATCCCGACCCTCGTCGCCGCGCTGCAATGTCATGGCGAGTTCCTCGACGTCGAGATCGCGTTCGAGTTCGTGAAGAACCTCGTCCTCGATCAGCCCCGCGCGGTGGATCCGGATCAACTCTTCGCGGCCCGCGGCGATGGCCTTTAGCAGGACGTCGAAATGCGGGCGCAGATTGTCCATCGCCGCGTTCGCATCCTTCTCATACTGCTCCATGAACCGCATCCGCTTGCGATGCTCTTCGAGCATCTGCGGATGGATCAGCGTTCCGTCGGGCGCGTAAGCGAGCTCCTCGATCACCGCCAGCCGCGCGCGCGCCATCGCCGCTTCGGCGGCGGGCATCGCCATTTTCGCGGGCGGATCGGTATCGACCGGCCGGACCGCGCGAATGAGCGCGCCGAGGCTCGACCCCTGGGCAACGACGGTGACGAAGATGACCGCGAAGGCGCAGATCAGCATCAGGTCGCGGCCGGGCATGTCGACCGGCAGGGTCAACGGAACCGCGAGCGTTACGACGCCGCGCATCCCCGCCCAGCTCAACACCGTCGCCTGCCGCCAGCCAAGCGGGCGGGCGCGTTCGAGGCCGAGCCTGCGCGCGAGGCCAAGTATCGCCTCCGACCCGAAAATCCAGACGAAGCGCGCAATGGTGACGGTGACGACGACGGCAACGATCACGGTGATCATCGACATCGGGATCGCGCCGATTCCGCCGATCCGCTCGAGCGCGCCGCGCAGCGAAAAGCCGATCAGGATGAAGACGAGCGCCTCGAGGACGAACACCATGATCTGCCAGGCCGAATTCGCCCGCAGGCGCACGGCGCCGGGCAGGATCACATGCTGATACCAGCCCATCGCCAGCCCCGCGGTGACGGTCGCGATCACCCCCGAAACATGCACCGCCTCTCCGGCGAGATAGGCGGCCCAGCACAGCAATATGGTGATCAGCATGATCAGCATCGGGTCGCGAAAGCGCCTGGCGAGAAAGATCCAGCCCGCCGCGACCGCCGCGCCCACCATCGCGCCGCCGATCGCGACGATCGCAAAGCTCTGGATCGCTTCGCCGGTATGGAAAACTCCGCTGAGCGTCGCCGCGACAGCGAAGCGGAAGAGAATCAGCCCGGTCGCATCGTTGAGCAGGCTTTCGCCTTCGAGCAGCGCCTCGAGCCGGCGGGGCAGGTGCACGCCCTTCAGTACCGCGCGCGCCGACACCGCATCGGGCGGCGAGACGATCGCGCCGAGCGCGAAGCAGGCGGCCCACGGCAGTTCGGGGATGATCCAGTGCACGACGACCCCAACGACAAGGGTGGTGAAGACCACCGCACCGACCGCGAGCGACAAGATGCCCGGCAGGTGGCGCCGGAAACGTCCGAGCGCGGTGTAATAGGCGCCGTCCATCAAAAGTGGCGGCAGGAACAGGACGAGCGCGAGCTCGGGATCGAGCGAGATTTGCGGGAGGCCGGGGACAAAGGCGAGCGCGCCCCCGCCGACGAGGAGCGCGGTCGCGGGCGGCCAGCGCAGCTTGAGCGCCAGCCAGTGCAGACCGATCACGAGTACGAGCAGTCCCAGGACGAGCTCGAACGCTTCGACGGCGTGCATCGCTTAAGAGCGACCCATGGCGATGCTGAACAATGACGACATGATGCGGCCCCCTATTTTCCGTCCAATCCCACCGGATCATTTGTGCCGCTGTTTGTGGCGGCTAGCAATGCCGGAGATTGGGCGAGCGCAAAAGCTGGGGGGTCGCGATGGGCAGGACTTCGGCCAGAGCGTGAAGGGAGGAGCCTTTATCCCCCGCCCGCCGCGCTCGGCAGCCGCGACGGGGGATGAGGTTCGTTGTGCACAAGAAGAACAATAGGAGAACAAAATCGGTTCGTCAACCCCTCTGCCGCAGTTTTCCGCACGACCTCACCCGGTTGACGTAAACGTCAATCGGGACCAATGCATAGGAAGCGAAGGAAAGGGAAGATGATGGCCGAGCAACCGAAATTCGATCTGTCGGGGCGCGTCGCGCTGGTGACCGGCGCCTCGTCGGGACTGGGCGCCGGATTTGCGAAGGCGCTCGCCGCGGCGGGGGCGAAAGTCGTGCTCGCAGCACGCCGCGCCGACAAGCTCGCCGAGCAGGTTGCCGAAATCGAGGCCGCGGGCGGGCAGGCGGTCGCGGTGAGCATGGACGTGACCGACGAGGCATCGACGATCGCGGCCTATGACGCCGCCGAAGCGGCGTTTGGGACAGTCGACACGATCGTCGCCAACGCCGGGGTCGCGACCGAGAAGATGGCGCTGGGCCTGTCGGTCGCCGACGTCGATTTCCTGCTCGCGGCCAATGTCCGCGGGGTTTTCCTGACCGCGACCGAGGGTGCCAAACGCCTCGACAAGGCGGGGAGCCGCGAGAAAGAGCATGGTCGCATCGTCCTGATCGGCTCGATCACCGCCGAGAAGGTCTTTCCGGCGACCTCGGTCTATGGCGCGACCAAGGCGGCGGTGCGCCATCTGGGCAAGGCGCTCGCGCGCGAATGGGCGCGGCGCGGGATCAGCGTCAATGTGATCCAGCCGGGCTATTTCGAATCCGAAATGACCGCCGAACTCTTCGAAGGCGACGTCGGCGCGGCGATGGTGAAGAGCTTCCCGCGCCAGCGGATGCGCCCGCCGAGCGACCTCCACGCGCCGCTGTTGATGCTCTGCTCCGACGCCGCGCTCGGCATCACGGGCAGCGTGATCACGGTCGACGACGGGCAGACGCTGTGAGCGAACTGCTCGTCGAGGCGCGCGGAGCGGTCGAGATCGCGACGCTCAACCGCCCCGGGCGATTGAACGCGCTGAACGAAGGGCTCGTCGAAGAACTGAACGCCTATTTCGGCGGGCTTGCGGAGCGGCCCGAGGTGCGCGTCGTCATCCTCCGCGGCGCGGGGCGTGGTTTTTGCGCCGGGCTCGACATTCAGGAGGACCGGTCGTCGGACGAGACCCCGGTGCTCCGCACGCTGCGCACCCAGACGCGCATCGGCAATATCTATCGCAAGATGCGCGCCTGTCCGCAGCCGATCATCGCGCTCGGCCACGGTGCCGCCGCGGGGGGCGGATTGTCGCTGCTGCTCGCGTCCGACGTGCGTTACGCGGCACCGTCGTTCCGCTGCAACGCCGCCTATATTCGCATCGGGCTGGGCGGATGCGACATGGCGTCGAGCTATTTCCTGCCGCGCCTTGTCGGTGCGAGCCTTGCGTCCGAAATGATCCTGACCGGCCGCTTCATCGATGCCGAGCGCGCGTTGCGCGCGGGGCTGGTCAGCGAGATCGTCGAGGAAGAGGCGCTGCTGACCCGCGGGCTGGCGCTCGCCGACGAGATGCTCGCGACGTCGCCCTGGGGCCTGCGCCTCTCGAAACAGGCGCTGAACCTCAACATCGACGCGCCGGGTCTGGAGGCGGCGATGGCGATCGAGGACCGCCAGCAGGTGATCCTTTCGGCGACCGAAGACCACCGCGAAGCGCTCGCCGCCTTCCTCGAAAAACGCGCTCCGGACTATCGCGAACGATAAGGTTGCCGCTGCGCTATCCTGCCCATTGACTCGCCAATATATTGACATAGTAAGTGCCATATCCCGAGGGGGTGGGAGTGATGGCAGTGCGCAGGAGGACCACTAAATGCCGGGTCGCTTAGGCGGGTCCCGGCGTGCTGCCATCATCACAATCGGCGCGCTGATCGCCGCATTTCCCGTTCAGGCACAGCGCGTGGAAAGCGCGGCGCCTCGTCATCCCAACATCGTCGTCCTGCTTGCCGACGACTGGGGCTTTTCCGATGTCGGCGCCTTCGGATCCGAAATCGCGACGCCGCACATCGACGCACTCGCACAGGCCGGGATGCGCTTTTCGAACTTCCATGTCGCGGGATCGTGCTCGCCGACGCGCGCGATGCTGCTGACCGGGGTGATGAACCACCGCAACGGGCTCGGCAACATGCCCGAGACGATCCCCGACGAACATCGCGGCAAGCCCGGGTACGACACGGTAATGAACCACCGCGTCGTGACGATGGCAGAGCTTTTGAAGGCGGCGGGTTACCGGACCTACCTCACCGGCAAATGGCACCTCGGCAGCGACAGGACGCGGTTGCCGCACGCACGCGGATACGACCGCGCGTTCAGCCTTGCCGATGCGGGCGCCGACAATTTCGAACAGCGCCCGATCGAGGGCATGTACGACAAGGCGAACTGGACCGAGAACGGCAAGCCCGCGACGCTGCCCAGGGACTATTATTCGTCGCGCTTCGTCGTGCAGCGGATGATCGACTACATCGAGGCCGACCGCAAAAGCGGCAAACCCTTCCTCGCGTCGGTCAACTTCCTCGCCAATCATATCCCCATACAGGCGCCCGACAGCGATATCGCGCGCTATTCGGCAATGTACCGGGATGGCTGGACCGCGCTGCGCGAAGCGCGGGCCAAGCGCGCGGCGGCGCTCGGCGTCATGCCTGCCGGCGTACCGATCGTGACGATGCCGACGACGCCCGACTGGCAAAAGCTGACCGCCGACGAGCGCGCGGCAGCGGTGCGCGTGATGCAGGCCTATGGCGGCATGGCGACCGCGATGGACCGCGAGGTCGGGCGCCTCGTCGCGCATCTGAAGGCGACCGGCGACTATGACAACACGATCTTCGTCTTCCTGTCGGACAATGGGGCGGAGCCTACGAACCCCTTCAGCAGCCTGCGCAATCGCCTGTTCCTCGATATGCAATATGATCTGTCGACCGCGAACATCGGGCGGCGCGGCAGCTTTGCCGCGATCGGGCCCGGCTGGGCGAGCGCCGCCGCGTCGCCGCTGTCGGGGTACAAGTTCAGCGCGACCGAAGGGGGGCTGCGCGTCCCGCTGATCATCGCATGGCCCGGCAATGCGCAGGTCCGTGCCGGCGGTATCAGCGACGGCCTCGCGCATGTTACCGACATATTGCCGACGCTGACCGAGCTTGCCGGCGTGTCGGAGCATGGCGGAAGCTGGCGCGGACGCGCGGTCGAAGCCGTTACCGGGCGTAGCCTCGTGCCGATGTTGAAGGGCGCGCCGGGCAGCGTCCATGGCGATATGCCGCTGGGTTATGAGCTGTCGGGCAATGCCGCGCTGTTCCGCGGCGATTACAAGCTGGTGCGCAACCTCGCGCCGACCGGCGATGGCCGGTGGCGGCTCTACGACCTCAAGGCCGACCCCGGCGAAACGCGCGATCTTGCGGGCGCGATGCCCGATCGCTTCGCCGCGATGATGGCCGATTACCGCGCCTATGCGAAAGCGAACGGGGTGCTCGAAATGCCCGCGGGCTACACCGCCGACGAACAGATCAACCGCTATGCTTTCACACAGCAGGGCAAGCCGCGCCTGATCCGCCTCGGACTGTGGGCCGGCGGGATTGTGCTGTTGCTGGCCGGGCTTGTCTGGGGCTTGCGCCGGCGTCGCCGGGCGACGTAGCCGCTACGCCTCTTCGACGATCGTCGCCATCACCGCGTCGACCATCTGCCCCATTACGGCACCCGCTTCGTCGGGGGACAGGCTCTGGTCGTGGCGCAGCGTGCGCCACGTGTGGAACGACAGTGCGGCGCACAGCGCCTCGACGCCGATGCGGTCGGTGCGGACCGAGGCGGGGAGCAGGCGCACGATCAGTTCGCGTTCGAGCATCACGACGCGGCTGTACTGCCCCATCAGGAAGGGCGACTGGTACCGCTTGATATTGGCGGCGAGGCGGAAGGGCAGCGTCGTCTCGAACACCTCGACCCGCCGGCGCACGAGTTCGCCGATATTGGCGCGCCAGGGCTGGTCGGGATAGGGCGCGAGCACCGTCGGCATCACGCGTTCGGTGATCGTGCGCGTGATCTCGGCATAAAGCGCGTCCATGTCGTCGAAATGGCGAAACACGGTGCGCAGGCCGATCCCGGCTTCTTCGGCGACGCGCGCCGCGCTCGGCGACAGGTCGCCTTCGACGATCAGCGCCATCATCGCCTCGACGATGCGCTTGTAGCTCGACCGGCCGCGTTCGCGCCGGCCGTCGACCCGATCGGGTTCGGCCTTTGCCGCGTTCGATTTCCTCACCCCTGTCGTCATGGCGCCCCTGCTGGCCCGGCTTGGCGCCGGGGTCAAACAATCTTGCGTATCAAAGAATATAGTGACACATATAGTGTCAATAGTTTTACACCTGCCCACAGCGCGGGAACAGGGGATGAAGATGAAGAAAAGGTGGGTCGCACTCGGGGTGCTGGCATTGGCTGCGGCCGGCGGATATGGGGCGTTCGAGGCGAATAAATACCGGATTCCCGGCATCCTTCAGGACTGGCGCGACCCTGTGCAGCCGAACCGCGCGGTGGCGTGGCAGCCGGGGCCAGCGCAGGCGCCGGCCCTTCCGGTTGGCGGCAAGCGCCCACCCAATATTATCCTGATCGTCGCCGATGACCTCGGTTACAACGATATCAGCCTCAATGGCGGCGGTGTTGCGGGCGGGATCGTCAAGACCCCGAACATCGACGCGCTCGCGCGCGAAGGCGTCAATTTCACCACTGCCTATGCCGCCAATGCCACCTGCTCGCCGTCGCGCGCGGCGATGATGACAGGGCGCTATCCGACGCGCTTCGGTTTCGAATTTACCGCGGTACCCGTCGAGTTCGCCGAGAATCTGGCGCATGGCGAAGGTGTCGGTCCGCACCGCGCGATCTTTCACAAGGATCTGATCACGCCCGACATCCCCGCCTATCCCGACATGGGCGTTCCCGCGAGCGAGGTGACGATTGCCGAGGCGGTGAAGGCCGCGGGTTATCACACGCTCCACATCGGAAAATGGCACCTCGGCGAATCGCCGCAGCTCCAGCCGCAGCGCCAGGGCTTCGACGAAAGCCTCGCCATCCTCGCCGGCGCCGCAATGTTCCTGCCCGAAGATGATCCGGACAGCGTCAACGCCAAGCTGGCGTGGGACCCGATCGACCGCTTCATCTGGGCGAATCTTCGCCACGCGGTGACCTTCAACGGCAGCAAGCGTTTCCACCCCAAGGGGCATATGACCGACTATTTCGCCGACGAGGCGATCAAGGCGATCGAGGCGAACAAGAACCGTCCATTCTTCATGTATCTCGCGTTCAACGCGCCGCACACGCCGCTTCAGGCGACCCAGGCCGACTATGCCCGATATCCGCAGATCAAGGATCACAAGACGCGCGTCTATGGCGCGATGATCGCGCAGCTCGACCGGCGCATCGGCGATGTGATGGCGAAGCTCAAACAGACGGGGATCGACGACAACACGCTCGTCATCTTCACCAGCGACAATGGCGGGGCCTGGTACAACGGGATGCCCGATCTGAACGCGCCCTTCCGCGGCTGGAAGGCGACCTTCTTCGAAGGCGGAATCCGGACCCCGCTGTTCATGCGCTGGCCCGGCGGGATCGCGGCGGGGACAAGCCGCGCCGACGTCACGGGCCATCTCGACATCTTCTCGACCATCGCCGCCGCGGCGGGAGCGAAGCTGCCGGAAGACCGGACGATCGACAGCGAAAATATCCTCGCCGGCCCGGCGGAGCGCTCTGCGATGTTCTGGCGCTCTGGCGATTATCGCGCGGTGCGCGCGGGCGACTGGAAATTGCAGGTGACCAGGCGCCCCGAAAAAGTGCGCCTCTACAACCTTGCCGCCGACCCGACCGAGCGCCACGACCTCGCCGCGAGCGACCCGCAGCGCGTCGCTGCGCTGCGCGCGATGATCGAGGCGCAGAACAAGGACATGGCGAAACCGATCTGGCCCGGCCTCGTCGAAGGCCCGGTGCGCATCGACGTGCCGCTCGACGCGCCGTGGAAGGACGGGCAGGACTATATCTACTGGACCAACTGACGCAGGCGGCTTGTGAAACGCCGCCACCGCGCGGTAAGGGGCGGGGATGGCAAGTGGAACGGGTTCCAATGGCGGCGGCAATGCGCGCCCGACGATGGCGGACGTCGCGAAGGAACTCGGCATTGCGAAAATCACCGTCTCGCGCGCGCTGTCGAACCAGTCGACGGTCAAGGAAAGCACGCGGACGCTGATCCGCGAAACCGCAGAGCGCATGGGCTACCGGCTCAACGTCTCGGCGCGCAATTTGCGGCAGCAGCGCACGCGCACGATCGCGGTCGTCATCGAAATGACGCCCTCGCACGAACGCCTGATGAGCGAGCCCTATCCCCTGCTGCTGCTCGGCGGCATCCTGCAGAAGCTGACCGCGGCGGGGCAGAATATGGTGCTCACCACCATCGACCTGTTTTCCGAAGCGCCGCCCTCGGCCGACGGGGTGATCCTGCTGGGGCAGGGGGTGCACGACGACGCGGCGGCGGTGATCGAGGCGACCGGGCTGCCTTATGTGGTCTGGGGCGCTGAACATGGTCCGCCCGAACGGATCGTCGTCGGCAGCGATAACCGCGAAGGCGGTCGCCTCGCCGCCGAATATCTGCTCGGGCGCGGGCGGCGGCGGCTGCTGTTCCTCGGCGATGCAGGGCATGGCGAGGCGGAGGACCGCCTCAATGGTTTCCATGCCGGGCTCGGCGGTTCGAACGCTGCGCTCGTCGCCAACATTCCCTGCGCCTTTACCCTCGCTGCGGGCCGCGAAGCGGTCGCGCCGCTGCTGGGCGGGAGTGAACCCGGCTTCGACGGCATATTCGCCAGCAGCGACGCGATCGCGATGGGCGCGATCGAGGCGTTGCAGGCGAGGGGGCACCGCGTGCCGGACGATGTGTCGGTGGTCGGCTTCGACGATTCGCCGGGCGCCGCGCTGTTTTCGCCGCGGCTGACGAGCATCCGGCAGGACTGGGGGGTCGGCGGCGAATTGCTCGCGCAAAAGGTGCTCGACCTTGTCGCCGGAAAAGCGGTCGAATCGCGCGCGATGCCGGTCGCGCTGATCGTCCGCGACAGCTAGCAGGCAGGACCGTTTCTCGTTTCCTTCCAGCCCTTTCCCGCAAAATGGTATCGATATCTTGACATCGATACCATTTTGCGGGAAACCGGGCCGCAGAGCGAAGGGCCAAGCAGCCTTCGCCGTGGGTGAGGGTGCGTGGCGACAATCGAAAATCCTTCCGAAGCGATGCGGCTTGTCCGCCAGGGCGATGCCGCGACCGGCGCGCAGGCAGCGGCGCTCTTTGCGCTCGCCAACGGGCTGGTCGGTGTCGAAGGGGTAATCGACGAACGCGCCGACCGGCCATGCGCTTATCTACCCGATGCCTATGTCAGCCGGCCGATCGCCTATCATGAGAGCTTTCCGGGCTATGCGACCGCGACCGATACGCGTGTACCGTGCCCCAGCCCCGTGCTGCTGCGCCTGCATATCGACGGCCAGCCCGTCGATTTTGGCGCCGCCGAGCTCGTCGATACCGAAAGCGCGCTCGATTTCGCGACCGGCCAGCTTCGCCGTCTCTCGCGCTGGCGGCTTGCCGGCGGCCGTACGATCGAAATTGCGGTCGACCGCATTGTCCCGCTGGGCGGCGGCGCCTGTGTCGCGTCGCGGATCCGCATCCTGCCGGTCGACTTCGGCGGCACGGTCGAGGTGCGGCTGACCTATGGGACCGAAGGCGCGGGCGCTGGCGGCACCGACGCCGACGATCCGCGCATCTCGGCCCGGTTGCGCCCGGTCTGGACCATCATATCCCCCCTGCCGGGCGACCCGTCCACGGTCACCCGGTTCGCGCAGGATGCCGTCGAGCTCGCCTATAGCCAGCATGTCGTCGCCCCCGCCGCCACCGTGGCGGCAGAGGGCGCGGGGCATGTCGTGCGCGGCGCGCTGGTCGCCGGCAGCATCCTGACGATCGACCGGGTGGTCGCGCTGGCATCCGCCCGCGGTCGCCCGGTCGATCTCGCGATATTCGACGATACGGCGGCCGATTTCGACGCGATTGCCGCCGGTCAGCGCGCGGCGGTCGAGGCGCTGTGGGACAGTGCGGCCTTCGCGATCGACGGCGACGACAGCCTGACGCGGGCGCTGCGCTTCGACCTGTTCCAGCTCCACCAGTCGGCAAGCCGCGATCCGAACCACAGCATCGGCGCCAAAGGCCTCACCGGCGAAGGCTATGAAGGCCATTATTTCTGGGACGCCGAAACCTTCATGCTGCCGGTTCTCGCGTTGCAGGCTCCGGACAAGGCGCGCACGCTGCTGGCCTATCGCATCGGCAAGCTCGATCGCGCGCGCGCCCACGCGCGCGCGCTCGGCCATGTGCGCGGCGCGCTTTACCCCTGGCGGACCATCGCGGGCGACGAATGCTCGTCGCACTATCCGACGGGGTCGGCGCAATATCATATCAATGGCGACATCGCTTATGCGCTCGCGCTTTATGTCGCGGCGACGGGCGACGAGGATTTTCGCGCCGAAGCCGCCGAAATGCTGTTCGAAACCGCGCGGATGTGGATGGAGGTCGGGGCATTCGACGCGCGGCGCGGCGGCGCTTTCTGCCTCTATGGCGTGACCGGGCCCGACGAATATTCGGCGCTGGTTGACAATGATTTCTATACCAACGCCATCGCGCGCCGCCATTTGGCCTATGCGGCCGAGACGGCGGACTGGTTGCGCGCCCGCGGCGATCTGGCGGCACTCGCCAGTGCGATCGGCCTCGACGACAACGAAATCGTCGATTGGCAGAGGGCCGCTGATGCGATGTGGCTGCCGGTCGATCCGGTGCTCGGCGTCAATCCGCAGGACGATGCGTTTCTCGGCCGCCCGGAACTGCCGGGCGTCGCGTCGCGCGACGGCCATGGCCCACTGCTGATGCGCTATCACCCGATGATCCTCTTCCGCCATCAGGTCGCGAAGCAGGGCAATGTCGTCCAGGCGATGGCGATGGATCTGGTCGACATGCCGCTGTCGCGGCAGCGGCGCAATTTCGACTATTATGCCCGCGTCACGACGCATGATTCGACGCTGTCGTCGGTGTCCTTCGCGATCATCGCGGCGCGGCTCGGCGACGAAGCGGCGGCGCTCGATTTCCTCGGCGAATGCGCCTTCGTCGATCTCGAGGACCGGCACGGCAACACCTCGCACGGCCTCCATATGGCGGCGCTCGCGGGGAGCTGGCTTGTCCTCGCCGAAGGCTGGGGCGGCTTGCGCCTCGACGGTCCGGTGCCGTCGTTCCGGCCGCAACTTCCGTCCGCGTGGAACGGCTATCGCTTCCGCCTGCAATGGCGCGGCAGCGTGATCGAGCTTGCGGTCGATACCGCGGGCTGCGCCTATCGCCTGCTGTCGGGCGCGCCGCTCGACATCGTCGACCACGGCCGCGCACTACACATCGGGCCGGAGCCGGTCACCGCGCCGCGGCCGACGCTCAAGGGCGTCATCTTCGACCTCGACGGCGTGCTCACCGACACCGCCGAGGATCATTATGAGGCGTGGCAGGCGCTCGCCGACACCCATGGTTTCGCGTTCGACCGCGCGGTCAACGAACGGTTGAAGGGAGTCGACCGCGCGGGGTCGCTGCGGCTGATCCTCGATCATGCCGGAACCGCGGTCGACGCGGACCGGTTCGACGCGATGCTGGCGGAAAAGAACGGCCTCTACCGCGCCCGGCTGGCCGCCTATTCTCCCGCCAATCTTTTTGCGGGCGTCACCCGCCTGTTTGCCGAACTGCGCGCTGCGGGGCTCCAGATCGGGCTTGCGTCGGCGAGCCGCAACGCCGGCGACGTCGTGCGGCTGCTCGGTATTGCCGACCAGTTCGACTTTATTGCCGACGCGGGTGCCGTCGCCCACGGCAAGCCCGCGCCCGACATTTTTCTGGCCTGTGCCGCCGGCATGGGTCTGACGCCGGAGCTGTGCATCGGCATCGAAGATGCACAGGCAGGAATTTCGGCCATCCATGCGGCGGGCATGGTGGCCATTGGTATCGGGTCAGAAGAGGCGCTGCCCGATGCCGACCTCAACGTCCCCGCCATCGGCGATCTCACGCTCGGCCAGATCCTGTCGACAGAACAGGAAGCGGCCCCGCGCAGACGCCGATCAACCAGAACAGGAACCGTGGAGGAATTGCCATGTTGAAAAGGACCTATCTGCTGTCGTCGATTGCGCTGATCGCGCTCCCGGCCACGGCCTTCGCCCAGGAAGCGCCTCAACCCGACGACGCGGCGCCCGCGAACGAGGAAATCATCGTCACGGGCACCGCCGGCGGCGGGATCAACCGTCAGGACGCGGCGTTCGCGATCACCAGCATCAATTCGGACGCGATCGATCGCGCCGCGCCGAACAGCACCGCTGACCTGTTCAAGGTCATCCCGGGCGTGTCGGCCGAAAGCTCGGGCGGGCAGAATGGCGCGAACATCTTCGTGCGCGGCTATCCGTCGGGCGGTGACGCCGAATTCGTCACGCTGACGGTGCAGGGCGTGCCCTTCTTCTCGCCGCCGACGCTGTCGTTCCTCGAAAACACCCAGCTGATCCGCATCGACGAGACGATCGAGCGCGTCGAGGCGGTTCGCGGCGGCACCGGCGCGCTGTTCGGCAACGGCCAGCCCGGCCTGACCGTCAACTTCGTCCAGAAGGAAGGCGGGCGCGATTTCGAAGGCCTCGTGAAGGCGAGCATCACCGATTATGGCGACCTGCGCGGCGACATGCTGCTGTCGGGTCCGCTCGGCGAGAATACGAGCTTCATGGTCGGCGGCTATTATTCGAGCGGCGAGGGCATTCGTGGCCCCGGCTTCACCGCCGAAAAGGGCGGCCAGATCACGGGCAATATCCGCCACGATTTCGACAAGGGCTCGATCCTCGTCTTCGCGCGCTACCTCAACGATCGCGGCCAGTGGCTGCTGCCGATCCCGGTGATCCGCGACGGCAACAAGGTGCGCCAGTTCGGCAATATCGATCCCGGCACCGGGGTGCTTGCGGGCCCCGAAACGCGGCTCGCGGTGCTGCCCGACGGCACGCGCACCGATCTTGCCGACGGCCGCGGTGCAAAGCTGATCAACCTCGGCACCAATTTCGATTACGAAGTCGGCGACGGGCTGCAGCTGCGTTACCGCGCGAGCTATCTCAAGGGCGATGCCGACACGACGGGCCTCGTTCCGGCGAGCACCGCGACGACCGCGAACGCCTATGCCGCATCGCTCGGCAGCACGGTAGGCAGCCTGACCTATGTCAACGGCGGGCAGGCCGTCGCCGGCACGACGCAGGTGATCCGTGCGGGTACGTGGATCGTGCGCAAGCAGATCGAGGATTTCACCAACGACCTCGCGGTCGAGTGGGAAAGCGGGAACAACAAGTTCACCGTCGGCGCCTATTATTCGGACTTTTCGTCGGACGATCAGTGGAACCTCGGCAACGTCCATCTGCTGACCGCCGAAAACCATGGCCGCCTGCTGAACCTGACGCTCGCCAACGGCCAGATCGCAACGAACAACGGCTTTACGCAAGGCTCGTTCTTCAACGTCAACGCCGCCTATGACGGCCGCGAATATGCCTTCTATGCGGTCGACGAATTTCAGATTACGCCCGACCTGCGCTTCGACGCGGGCATCCGTTACCAGAATTACAAGGCGACGGGCACGATCGAGAATAACAGCTCGGTCGACCCGGATAACAACCCGAACACGCTCTACAACAATGGCACCGCGGTGCTCAACGGCACCTTCCGCAACATCGCGTACAAGAAGGGGGCCTGGTCATGGACCGCCGGCCTCAACTATGACTTCTCGTCGTCGGTCGGCGCCTATGTCCGCTACAACCGCGGCAACACCAATCCCTTCTTCGACAATCTGCGCGACGGGATTTTCGTGTCGCCGCGCGTCGACAATTTCGAGGGCGGGGTAAAGGTCCGCACCGACCTCGTCTCGCTCTATGCCACCCTGTTCCACACCAAGTTCAAGGGGCTGGTGACGACGGTGATCCAGAACGGCGCGCCCGTCGCCGACATCGGCGGCGCGCGCAGTACGGGGATCGAACTCGAAGGCCAGATCCGTCCGATCGACAATTTCGCCATCGCCTTCTCGGGCACCTGGCTCGATGCGAAGTACCGCGATTTCTTCGCGGGCGGCGGGACGATCGACCTCAGCGGCAACCGCGTGCAACGCCAGCCGAAGTGGCAATGGCGCGTGACGCCGTCGTACGACATCGAGTTCGGCGACGACAGCAAGGTGTCGCTCTATTCGACCTTCAGCTATGTCGGCGACCGCTTCTCCGACACCGCGAACACCCAGTCGCTGCCGCATTATTTCAAGATCGATGCGGGGGTAACGGTCGACGTCAACAAGGCGCTGACCTTTGCGGTAACCGCCGACAATCTGACCGACAAGGTCGGGCTGACCGAAGGCGATCCACGCACGCTGGGGCAGGCGGGGGGCGAAGTCGTCAACGCCCGTCCGATCCTCGGCCGGTCGTTCCGCTTCAGCGCCGGGTATAAATTCTAAAGGGACATCCCCCCTTGGGTGGCCGCGGCCTCTTCGCGGCCACCCCTCTTTTTTCTGCTAAGGACGGCTGATGGCGCGCACTCGACTGATCGCAGCACTGATCCTGACCTACGTCGCCTTCGCGATGCTGCTCAACAGCGTCGGGACGGTGATTCTCCAGTCGATTTCGAGCTTTGGCGTGACCAAGCCCGAGGCGAGCACGCTCGAAGGCTTCAAGGACATCACGATCGCGGTCGTATCGTTCCTGACCGCGATTTACCTGCCGCGCCTCGGCCTCCGCAACGCGCTGATCGGGGCGCTGCTGCTCGCGATCGCCGGCTGTATCGTCATGCCGCTGATCGGCAGCTTCGGCGCCGCGCAGTTCCATTTCGCGATGGTCGGGGCCGCTTTCGCGGTCGCCAAGGTCGTCGTCTATTCGATGATCGGCCTCGTCACCGACAGCCCGCGAAAACACGCCAGCCTGACCAGCCTGATCGAGGGTATGTTTATGGTCGGCGTCCTTTCCTCTTACTGGGTGTTCAGCGCCTTCATCGACCCGACGGGGCTGCGCTGGCTGAACGCCTATTGGGTCCTCGGCGCCATCACCGCGCTGGCGCTCGCGCTGTTGCTGACAGCGCGGGTCGACGAGTATCGCGCGCACGAGGGCGAAGAAGCGGCGGCAGACGAGGGGCCGCCGTTCGTCGCGATGCTCAAACTCGCGGCGCTGCCGCTGGTGCTGGTCTTCGTCGCCTGCGCCTTCCTGTTCGTGCTGATCGAGCAGGGGATCCAGAGCTGGCTCCCGACCTTCAACAACGAGGTGCTGCATCTGCCTGCGCAGATGAGCGTTCAGGCGGCGAGCCTGTTCGCCGCCTGCCTCGCGATCGGGCGCTTCGGTGCGGGCGCGGTGATGGCGCGTTTCGACTGGTATCCGGTGCTCAACGTCTGTCTCGCGGCGCTTGCGGCGCTGATTGTCCTCGTGCTGCCGCTCGCCGACGGCCTCGCGCCCGGGGCGATCCACAGCTGGGGCGACGCGCCGGTCGCGGCCTTCCTCTTTCCACTGATCGGCATCGCGCTGGCGCCGGTCTATCCGACAATCATCTCGGTGATGCTCAGCGCCATGCCCAATCGCCAGCACCCGCCGCTGATGGGGCTCGTCGTCGTCTTCTCGGCGCTCGGCGGCACTACCGGATCGATCATCACCGGGGCGATCTTCGCCCATCTCGATGGTCAGACCGCCTTCACGCTGATGCTGGTGCCGACCGCGTTCCTCGCGGCGGGGCTGTTCCTGCTGCGCCGCCGGATTGCGCTCGCGTCCTAGCGCTCTACCTTGGTCGCGAGGATCACCGAGGTCGTCGTGCGCTCGACCCCGTCGAGCAAACCGATCTCGTCGATCAATTCGTTGAGCTGCGCCCCATCCTCGGCCTCGAGCATCGCGATGATGTCATACTCGCCGCTGATCGCATGGATCGCCTGTACCAGCGAGAAGGCTGCGAGTGCCTGCTCGACCTCGCGGTGAAAGCGCGGCAGTGTCTTGATCATCATATGCGCGCGCACGCGGCTTGCGGCGAAGGCGTTGCCGAGCCGCACCGTATAGCCCGCTACGACCTTCTCTTCCTCCAGACGCGCGAGGCGCGAATAGATCGCGCCGCGCGAAATGCCGAGTTCCTTGGCGAGCTGCGCGATCGTCTGCCGTGCGTCGTCGCGCAGCAGGGTGAGCAGGCGTTCGTCGATCTCGTCGAGATTGACGCCCGATTGCGCCATCAGTCGGCCAGCTTTTCGTCGGCGAAGATCGCGACTTGGGGAGTCCCTCCGGCGCTCATCCGGCCACGGTACATGCCGAGGTCGTTGATGGCAAAGGCGGGGCGGCCGTCGGGACCCATCGCGATCAGTCCGCCGTCGCCGCCGATCGCGCCCACCGCCATGATTGCCCCCTGCGCGGCGTCCTTCAGGCTCTCGCCCTTCCACGCGACGCGGTCGCACACTTGCCGTGCCGCACTCTCACGGATGAAATATTCGCCCGATCCCGTCGCCGACACGGCGCACTGGCCATTCTTGGCATAGGTGCCCGCGCCGATGATCGGCGAATCGCCGATCCGGCCCCAGCGTTTTCCGGTCATTCCGCCGGTCGAGGTTGCAGCCGCCAGATTGCCTTCGGCGTCGAGCGCGACCGCGCCAACGGTGCCGAACAAATGCGTCGGGTCGACCGCCGACACCTGCTTTTCGCGCCAGCGCAGCAGCCCCTGCCAGCGTTCCTCGGTGCGGAACCAGCTCGGGTCGACCTGTTCGAGTCCGCGCTCGACCGAAAAACGGTCGGCGCCGTCGCGCGCGAGCATGACGTGGGGGCTCTTGTCCATCACCGCGCGGGCGAGGTCGATCGGGTGGCGCGTGCGCGTCACGCCTGCGACCGCCCCGGCCTTGAGCGTTTTGCCATCCATGATCGCGGCGTCGAGTTCATTTTTGCCCTCGGCGGTGAACACCGCGCCGCGCCCGGCGTTGAACAGGGGATTGTCCTCGAGCACGCGCACCGCCGCGGCCACGGCATCGAGCGCCGCGCCGCCCTTGTCGAGCACCGCGCTGCCCGTGCGCAGCGCTTCGTCGAGCCCGGCGCGATAGGCCTTCTCCTTTTCAGGGGAGAGCGAGCCGCGCTCGATCACCCCCGCACCGCCGTGGATCGCGAGCGACCAGCGCGGAACCTCGACGATCTCGCCCGCGCGTACGGCGTAGTTGTGCACGAACACCGGCGCGTCGACCTGACCTGAAGGGAGGTGGAGAACCGAACCGGGGCCGACCCCCGTTACCTTGACGCGCGGCGCGTCGAGCGGGCCGCGCTGCGACAGATTGCGGAGGCCGGTGCCGTCGACGACCCACGCATAGCCGTCGGGTTCGGTGGCATAGATGCGCGCCCGGCCGTCGGGTTCGACCGCGAGCGCCGCGCTTTCGTCGACGCCGAGGCCGAGCATCGCGGGCTGGTCGGCTGCGCGCCCGACCTGCGCCTTCGCGACGAAAGCGAACAGGCGGCCGAGCCGCTCGCGCTCTTTGAAATGCGTGTCGGTGACGATGCCTTTCAGCAGCGCGAAATGCAGGAAATCGCCCTCGATCGTATTGGCGGGGCCGAACGGATCGGCCAGCGCTTCGGGGCTTTTGATGCTGCCGTCGTCCATCGCGCCGTAAAGCTTCTCGCCCTGAATCGCGAGGCCGGCGCTGGTACCCGCCAGCGGCTTGCCCGCCGCGACATGCGCGTTGAGGATGTCGCCGACCGGCGTCCCGCGCCAGTAGCGGACGTAACGTGCCTGATCGCCGCCTGCGATGAAGATGCCGTCGGCCTTTTTCAGCCGGTCGAGGATCTTCTTGTTCGTCGCCTGCGACCGGGCGTGGAAAACGAAGATTTCGGTCGACTGGATGCCGCCGATATCGTGGAAGAATTCCTGGCCGATTTCCTTTCCATAGGATGCGCTGATCACGACGATATGGCCGTTCCCGGCTTTGCCGAAGAACCATTTCATCGCATCGATATTGCGGTCGCCGCCGCCCATCAACAGCAGCCCGCCCGATACTGGCCCCGGCGTCGGCGTGTTCAATTTGCCGAAGACATAATGTTCGGTGGGCTTGTCCTTTGCTTCCTTCGCCCCGGCGGGCGCGAGGCAGAGACCCGTTGCCGCGAGCAGCAGCCAAAATCCTCGCACGATCGAACGCAGCATCTGTCTTCCTTTTCGCGACCCCTGAAGGGGCGATGTTACATAATGACAGCACCAAAAGACAATATGATTTCCCATTTCACCATTATGATTGAAATTATCGACGTTTTCTGGTCGATAGGCTGAAATATCCGGTGGGGCGGCGCTTGGAAACGAGTCGCTCTGCGATAGAAACAAGGGGTTGATAGATGACGAATTTCGGGAAGCGGGCGTTTCGGATTGCCCTCGGGCTGGGCGTTTGCGTGCCGGCGCTGGCCGCACCGGCCTATGCGCAGGATGCCGCCGAAGGCAGCGAACAGGAAATCATCGTCACCGGATCGCGTATCCCGACGATCAAGGACCAGGGCCCGTCGCCCGTCACGACGATCGATTCCGACACGATCCGCGCCAACGGTTATACCAGCGTTCCCGAACTGCTCGCGGCGATGACGCAGAACAGCGGCGAGACGCAAAGCCCGCAGTCGGGGAGCAGCGCCGATTTCACCCCCGGCGCGCAACAGGTCGACCTGCGCGGCCTCGGCCCCAATCACACGCTCGTGCTGGTCAACGGCCGCCGCATCGCCGACTTTCCGCTCCCCTATATCGGGCGCAGCAACTTCACAGACATCTCGAACATCCCCGTCAGCCTGATCGACAAGGTCGAAATCCTGAGCGGCGCGGCCTCGGCCATCTATGGTTCGGACGCGATCGCAGGGGTCGTCAACTTCAAGATGAAGGAAAAGCTCGACGGCATCACGCTCGACTATCGCCATGGCCGCACGCAGCACGGCGGCGGTCTGTCGCACCGCGTGACCGCGACGGGCGGCTGGTCGACCGATCGTTTCAGCATCGTCGGCGGGATCGAATATCTCGACCAGCGGCCGCTCTGGGGTTTCCAGCGCAAGATTCAGGACAGCACCGAAGACAGCCCGGTCGCTTCGACGGCAAGCGCGCGGCGGACCTTCTACCGCGCCGACTATAACGACGATTATATCACGCCCGACGCCGGGACGTGCGAGCGGCTGTCGAGCCTCAATTTCGGAACGGTCGCGCTCTATAACCGCCCGCGTTACGGCGATTTCTGCGGCAGCAAGGAATCGATCGGTTACGGGACGATCATTTCGGGCCGCAAGGGCTTCAACAGCTTCGCCTCGGCGACCTACGAACTGTCGGACAATGCAAAGCTGTTTGTCGACGCGCAGCTCGGGATCAGCAAGGTCCGGCTGATGTACGACACAACGAGCTGGGCCTTCGAGCAGACGTCGAGCAGCTCGGACAATTATTTCTACAACAGCTTTACGGGGCAGATCGAGGACTGGGGCCGCCAGTTCACGCCGGAGGAAACCGGCGGGTTCGAAATGCAGCGCACCAAACAGACGACCTACAGCATCACGCCCGGCATCCGCGGCAATTTCGGCAATGCGTGGAATTACGAGGCGTCGTTCAACTACAGCCGTTACCAGTCGATCGTCCGCTGGCCGCAGATCATCAACAGCAAGGCGAAGGCCTTTTTCCTCGGTGCGCAGAACGGGCTCGGCGACGACGATTATCCGTCGTTCAACGCCAACCCCGCCAACCTCTATCGCAAACTGACCCCCGCTGAATATGACAGCATCTCGGCGGACACCGTCTATCGTCCGTACAGCTGGACCAGCAATGCGCAGGCGACGCTGACCAACGGCGAATTGTTCCAGCTGCCCGCAGGGCCGGTCGGCATCGCGCTCGTCGCCGAATATGGCAAGCAGGGCTATAATCTCCGCCCCGATCCGCTCGCGCTCACCGATTATTATTACAGCTGGAAGGACAGCGACGGGTCGGGCAAGCGCAGCCATGCCGCGATCGGCGGCGAAGTCCGCGTGCCGGTGCTCGATTTCGTCACGCTGACCGGCGCCGGCCGTTACGACCGTTTCGGCTACGCCGGGCGGAACGCCGACAAATTCACCTATAATGGCGGCATCGAGGTGCGCCCGACGAACAGCCTGCTGTTCCGGGCTGCCTATGGCACCGCCTTCCGCGCGCCCGACCTTCACTATCTGTTCACCGGCCCGGGCAATGTCGAAAGCAGCGTGATCGACTATTACACCTGCCGGCAGGATATTCCCGGCGCCGGGATCAGCGATTGCGAGGATTATGACGTCGATATCGTCGCGCAGCGCAGCGGCAACCGCGACCTCAAGGCCGAAACCGGCAAGACGCTGACCGCGGGCCTCGTCTTCGCGCCCTCGAACCGGATCAGCCTGTCGGTCGACTATTTCCGGGTGTCGCTCGACAACCAGGTCAACGACCTGCGCGCCAGCGAGCTGACGCGCGACGAGGCCGATTGCCGCCCCGACCGCGCAAACAGGACGGTCCTCGATCCGAATTCGCCGACCTGTCAGGCGGCGCTTGCCCGCATCAAGCGCTTCGCCAGCGGCGCGCTCGTAAACCAGATCGAGTCGATTTCGATCAACCCGATCAACGTCGCGCGCGAAAAGACCAGCGGCATCGACGTCGCCTTCCGCGGCACGTTGCCGACCAGCTTCGGCGACTTCACCCTGTCGCTCGCGCACAGCCATGTGTTCAAGCACACGCTGGTCCAGTACACGGGCGATCCGGTCGAAAACAAACTGGCCGCGGACAGCGGCTATTACACGCCGCGCGACAAATCGAACGGCAGCATCACCTGGGCGTCGGACGGCGTGCAGTTCACCTTGTCGGGCACGCGCCTCGGCAAGCTGCCCAATTATGACGAGGATGCCTTCATCAAGGCCAGCTATCTGTTCAACGCGACGCTGCAATATGATTTCACCGATCATATGCGCGGGTCGCTGACGGTGCGGAACCTCTTCGACAAGATGCCGGTGAAGGATCCGACCTGGTCGAGCTATCCCTATTACAACACCAGCTGGTTCGACAGCATCGGCCGCAGCGTCTTCCTGCAGCTGACCTACAAGCTCGGCGGTTCGGCGCTCTGAGGGACATGATGGTGCGGGCGGGGCAGGATGCTCTTCCCGCACTCCGTCCGCCGTCGAGGTAATTGGCCGCAGCGTCGCTTTGTGGCAGGTCGGGTTTATCCCCTCCTCGCGCATCGGAGACGCCATGCGAGCCCTGCCGCTCCTCATCACACTGCTGACGCTTTCGGCTCCCGCCCTCGCGCAGGACGCTGTCGTCGATACCCATGTCCACCTCCACAAGGGCGAGGCGTCGATCGCCGAGTACCGGGCGCAGCTCAAAGCGGCCGGCCAATCGGTCGATGCGTTCGGCGCGATGTGGTTCGGCGGCCCGAATCAGGCGCTCGCGGGCAATCCCGACGATATAGCGCGGCGCAACGATGCGCTGATCGCGCTCGCCGCGAAGAACCCGGACATGATCGCGATCGCGACGGTCCACCCCTATGACGGCGACGCCGCGCTCGCCGAGGTCGATCGTGTCGCCGCGCGCGGAGTGCGGCTGCTCAAGATCCATCCGCACACGCAGAAATTCGACGCCGCCGACCCGCGCGTGCTGACGCTCGTGAAGCGTGCCGGCGAAAAGGGGCTGGTCGTCGTGATGGATAATGCGAGCATCGTGCCGAGCGACAACGAGAAACTCTTCAACCTCGCGCTCGCCGCGCCGAAGACGAAGTTCATCTTCGGCCATATGGGCGGACTTGGTTTCCGCTTCTGGAATATCCTCGCGCTTGCGCGCACCGCCGAAAATCTTTTCGCCGACAATATCTATTTCGACATTTCGGGGAGCGTGATCCTCGCGGCGGATTCTCCGATCGAGGCCGAATTTGTGTGGACGATCCGCAACGTCGGCGTCGATCATGTGCTGATCGCGTCGGACTTCCCGCAAATCTCGCTGGCGAAGACGCTCGAGGCCTTTGCGAAACTCGACCTGACCGAGGAAGAGCGCGCGAAGATCCGGTCGGGTAACGCACGCAAGCTGCTTGGCCTCTGATCGATGACGGACCATCTTCCCGCGCCCGCCAATGTGACCCTTGCCGGCCATGAGATTTCCCCCATCGCGTGGGGCATGTGGCGGTTTGCCCGCACCAATGTCGCGACGGCGCGCGCGCGGATCGATGCGGCATTCGAGGCGGGGGTGACCCTCTTCGACACCGCCGATATCTATGGCGCCGATACGCCCGGCGGTTTCGGTTCGGCGGAGGCCTTGCTCGGCGAGGTGTTTGCCGAAGCGCCGGGGTTGCGCGGACAGATGGTGCTCGCGACCAAGGGCGGGATCATTCCCGGGGTGCCCTATGACAGCAGCATGCCCTATCTGGCGTCGGCGATCGACAATTCGCTCCGGCGCCTGCGCACCGACCATGTCGAGCTATGGCAGGTCCATCGCCCCGACCTGCTCACCCACCCGCAGGAAATCGCGCGCGCACTCGAAGAGGCGCACCGCGCGGGCAAGATCGGCGCGATCGGCGTTTCGAATTTCACCGCGGCGCAAACCGCCGCGCTCGCCAGATTCCTGCCCGTCCCGGTGGCAAGCCACCAGAGCGAGTTTTCGCCGCTCCACCTCGCCCCGCTTTTCGACGGAATCTTCGACCAGTCGATGGCGGAGGGCATGGCCTTCCTCGCCTGGTCGCCGCTCGGCGGCGGCCGGCTCGGCGATCCGGCCGACAAGCGCACATGGGCCATCGCCGGGCTGCTCGATGCGAAGGCCGCCGACTATGGCGTCTCGCGCGCCGCGGCGACCTGTAGCTGGGTGATGGCGCATCCGGCGCGCCCGATCCCGATCGTCGGGACGCAGACTATCGAGCGCATCAGGGAGATCCCGCAGGCCTTCATGCCGCGCTGGACGCGCGCCGAATGGTATGCGGTGCTGCAGCTGTCGATGGGCGAGAAACTGCCGTAGCCGGCGGGCTGCGCTCGCGGCGCTTGCTTTGCGAGGATGCCCCGCCCCACGTTTGAGACGTAGGAGAGAGGGGACGGGGCGAGCGCGCTTAAGCAGGGCGTGGATTGCGGGGTGATGAACGGCGGCCGAAAAAGATGCACATATGCGCCGCGCGAGCGCTTCCTTGTCCGCTGTGGCTATTCGCCCGACACCGAAAGACGCCGGCCGAGGCTGATCCGATCCTCCGCAGCATATCCCAGCCGTTCGTAGAACTGGACAACCTCCGCGTTTGCCGCCCGGATCTGCAAATTGACCTTTGCGCATCCAAGCGCCTGCAACGCCTCTTCGGCGTGTCGGACCAGCGCCCGGCCGATGCCCGCGCGCTTTGCATCGCTGCGGACCGCGACCGAATAGAGCCAGCCGCGATGCCCGTCATAGCCCGCCATGGCCGATCCGGCGACCTGCCCGCCCTCGACGGCGACAAAGAATAGTTCGGGCTGGAACGCCAGCTTGGCGGGTATCGCGGCTTCGGCGCGATTCCATGGCGGATCGTTCGGGAACGCCTCGTCCCAAAGCGATTTCACCCCGTCGAAGTCGGAAGTCTCATAGCGTCTGATGTCCATATCGCGCGCGCCTTACCCCGCCCAGACCTGTGCATAGAGCATCGCCATCTCTTCGGGATCGGGCACCCGCGGATTGTTCGCGGGTGAGCCAGACGCCGCCGCCTGCGCGCACATCGTCGGGACCAGCGCGTCCCAGCGCGCCGCGTCGATCCCCCATGCCGCCGGCCCCGGCACTGCAAGCTCGCGGTTGAGCGCCGCCAGTTCGTCGAGCAGGCGCGCCACCGCCGACTGGTCGCCCTCGGTCTCGTCCGCGACCCCCATCGCCTTTGCGCAATCGGCATAGCGATGCAGTGCCGCGGGCGCCGACCATGCCGTTACCGCAGGCAGCAGCATCGCGTTCGACAGCCCGTGCGGGACATGGAAATGCGCGCCGATCGGCCGGCTCATCCCGTGCACGAGCGCGACCGAGCTGTTCGAGAAGGCGATCCCCGCCTGCGTCGCGCCCAGCATCATCGCCTCGCGCGCCGCAGCATCCATCGGGTTGCGGCACACGCGGCGCAGATTGGGCGCGATCGCGCGCATCGCGAGCAGCGCCATACCGTCGCTGAACGGGTTCGCGCGCTTCGATACATAAGCCTCGATCGCGTGCGTCAGCGAATCGATCCCGGTGTCGGCAGTCAGTCGCACCGGCTTGGTGAAGGTCAGTTCATAGTCGACGAGCGCTGCGACGGGCAGATAGGCGAGGCCGGGGCACAACATCTTCTCGTCGGTCGTCTCGTCGGTGATGATCGTGAAGCGCGTCGCCTCCGACCCCGTTCCCGCGGTCGTCGGGATCGCTATGACCGGCAGGCCGGGCGTATCCTGCACATGCGGCGCCTTGTAGTCGGCCATCGCCCCGCCCAGCTTTCCGAGCAGCGCAATCGCTTTGGCGCTGTCCAGCGGACTGCCACCGCCGAAGCCGACGACGCAGTCATGCTCGCCGTCCTGAAGGAACGCGACGCCCGCGTCGATCGACGCGACCGTCGGGTCGGGCACCGTATCGGCGAACACGCGCGCCGCAATCCCCGCCGCCGTCAGGCCGTCCGTCAGTTCGGCGACCCGCCCGCTGCTCACCAGCCAGCCATCGGTGACGATCAGCGGCCGCGACAGCCCGAGCACGCCGAGCACCTCGGGCAATTGCCTCGACGCGCCGCCGCCGATGCGAAAGATGCGGGGCAGGGCAATGCTCGCGATACTCAACTGACGATCTCCTCACCGATGCAGGTTCCATCGCCGACTCTAGCTCCATCGGACGCGGGAGGAAATTGCCGACCGCGCCGGCAGTGGCTGAGTACCCGCCAGCAGTCACATTATACGATATTCAGCCGTTTCCGGCGATCGCCTTGGCGGCCAACCATGGTTCGATCCGCCGGATCGCCTCTTCGACCAGATCGGTGGAGACGGCGAAGCTGAGGCGTATGAAACTGTTGCCGTCGACCGGATCGAAATCGAGCCCCGGAGCGAGGGCGACGCCCGTATCGCGCAACAAGGCTTCGCAGAAGGAGAGGCTGTCATTCGTAAGATGGCCGACATCCGCATAGATATAGAAAGCCCCGTCGGGGGGCGCGATCCGCCGGAGACCCATGTCCGTAAGGGCCTTGAGCAGGAGTTCGCGATTGCGCGCATAGGTCAAGATATGGCCTTCGAGTTCGTCGCGGCAGTCAAACGCGATCAGGCCGGCATGTTGGGCCAGTGAGGGCGGCGTCAGAAACAGATTGCCCATTCGGGCGCGGGCGGCACCGATCAGGCTTTCGGGAACGACGAGCCATCCAAGGCGCCAGCCCGCCATGCTGAAATATTTGGAGAAGCTGTTGACGACCAGCGCGTCCGGCGCGTGTTGCAGCATGGATTCGGCAGGAAGCGTATAGCTCAGCCCGTGATAGATTTCGTCCGAGACGAGCGCGATGCCGCGGCGCTTGCAGACCTCGGCGAGGGCGCGGAGTTCGTCCGGCGGGATGATCGTGCCGGTAGGGTTGGCCGGGCTTGCGACGATCAGCCCATCCGGCGCGGGTTCGAGGCGCTCGACCGCGTCGGCGGTGATCTGGAACCGTTCGGCTTCGCCGCAGGCCAGTTCGACCGGTTCGAGGTGCAGCGCCTTGAGCGTGTTTCTGTAGGCAACATAGCCCGGTCGCGCCAGGGCGACCCGCGCGCCGGGCGAAAACAGGCAGGAGAGCGCCAGGACGAAGGCGGGCGAAGCGCCGCACGTGAGGATGATCTGTTCCGGGTTGACCGAAACCCCATAGGCTTCGCCATAATGGGCCGCGATACGCGCCTTGAGCCCCGGGCTTTCCCAATAGCCCATGCCATCGGCATCGAGGATGTCGTGCGCGGCCTCGATCGCTGCTGCCGGAGCGCCGGTCGAGGGCTGGCCGAACTCCATATGAATCACCGACCGTCCCTCGGCTCGCAGCTGATGCGCGAGACGGCTTATGGCGATGGCGTGAAAGGGATCGATCTCGACCGGCATGAAAACCTGCTCCATTTGACTATCGACGCATGCGTCATGCCGGGCTGATAGGGGCGTCGGCACAATTGTCCAACGCCGCTTCTTTTGCCTGCCCGATTCCACTCTCGAACCCGGTAGCGAGCAATCGGATGTCATGGGCCAGCTGATCGACCCGGTCTTCGATCGCATCCCACGCGAACATGAAGCGCGCGCTGCCGCCGATGAAGGTGTAGAAACGCCAACCGCGTCCGGCCAGCCCTGCCAGGAGCGTATCGGACGCGTGAAGGAACACGGAATTGGATTCGACCGGAAAGGCGAGACGGACGCCCGGAATATCCTCGATCGCCCCGGCCAGCCGCACGGCGCAGCTATTGGCGTGCCGGGCATTGCGAAGCCAGGCGCCGCTTTCGAACAAGCCGGTCCATGGCGCCGCGAGAAAACGCATCTTCGACGCGAGCTGGCCCGCCTGCTTGCAGCGATAGTCGAAGTCGGTGGCGAGGGCGGTATCGAAGAAGACGATCGCTTCGCCCGCCGCCATGCCGTTTTTGGTGCCGCCGAAGCACAACACGTCGACACCGGCGCGCCATGTCAGATCGGCGGGCGCGCAGCCGAGCGTGGCGCAGGCGTGCGCGAAGCGCGCTCCGTCCATATGCAGCTTGAGGCCGAGTTCGCGGCACGTTGCGGAAATCGCCCGGATTTCTTCGATGGAATAGACCTGCCCGGTCTCGGTCGGCTGGGTGATCGTCACGACACGAGGCTTGGGGAAATGGATATCCGACCGACTGGTCGCGAGCGCGCGGATCGCCTCCGGCGTCAGTTTGCCGTTGTCGGTTTGGGCGGCAAGCAGCTTGGACCCGTTGGAGAAGAATTCGGGCGCGCCGCATTCGTCGGTCTCGACGTGCGACGAGGACGAACAGATGACGCTGTGATAGGATTGGCAGAGCGCGGCGAGCGCCAGCGAATTGGCCGCCGTGCCGTTAAAGGCAAAGAACACCTCGCACTGCGTATCGAACAGCGACCGGAAGGCATCGGCTGCGCGCTGGGTCCACTCGTCGTCGCCATAGGCCGGCGCCGAGGCGCTGTTCGCGGCCGCCATTGCGGCCCACGCCTCCGGGCAAATACCGGCATAATTGTCACTCGCGAACTGCTGCTGATTGTCCGTCATGTCGAAACCCTTTCTTCGAGATGGAAGAATCGGTTCGACGCCCGTGCGGCTTGAGGTCCCGTTTGTTGCCGGTCCGGCCACATCCCCCGCTGATAGCGGAGTACCACCTTGCTCGGGAGCAGGTTGGTGCCGGGCGTCGTCCCGGCTCTTGATGTTGCGCGGCCCCTAGGCGCCGCGAAAATGGCTGTCAACGCTATTGCCCGCTTGAAATCTGCCACGAGGAACCGCCCCGCGGTCGCCGGGCCGGGATCAAGCGAATCGAGAAGCCATGCCGCCGACATGCCGATCGGCTAATCTGGAGAGATTTTTCTGTCTATGATTTTATAAGACAAAAAACTGTCATATCCATGGAGTCATCAGGCCGACATCTTCGGACGTGGCGGTTGATGGCCAGCATAGCCGGTGAAGGTCTGATGCAGGCGCGTCAGCTTTTCAAGGCGCGTTTCGACCTTCGTCCCGATCTGCCTGATCACGCTGTTCACCATCAGGTTCACGGCGCAGACGAGCGCGACTGGCGAGCTCCAGAACATGCCCGTTTGGGTCGGTACGGCGAGGACGTGCGGGGTAAAGCGCGGCGCCCAATCGCAAAACAGGTCGGTGAGGATGATCAGCGGGATGCCGTGCTGGCTCGCCTGCTCGGCGATCAGATAGGATTGGCGTGAATAGCGGCGGATATCGATGACGACGAGGCAGCGATCTTCATCCTCATCCTCATCGGTCGCGAATACGTCGGCATAATTGCCCGCGGTCAAATCGACGAGGCGGACGCGGTCGCGCATGAATTGCAGATGGTTGGCGAGCAGCATCGCGATACCGCGCTCGGTCTGGAAGCCCGCGATTTGAACCGTCCGCGACTTTGCGAGCAGCTCGACCGCGGCCGCCCATTGCGGTGTTTCGGCCAGACGATAGACTTCGAGCAGCGACTTGACCTCGCGTTGCATCGACCCGTCGGCCTCGTCGGGAAGGCCCGACGCTTCGACGAAATGCTGGAGCTGCTCGCCGACCAGCCAGGGAAAGCCTTCCTCGCTGCTGTCCTTGAGCTCGTTCTTCATCGCCTTGAAGTTGCGGTAGCCGAGCTTGCGCGTGAAGCGGCCAATCGTGATTTCGCTGACCCCGACCTTCTCGGCGAGGGTCATCGCGGTCTCGAAGGCAAGCGTCGCATAGTGACGGAGGATATAGGTCACGATGGCGCGGTCGGCGGCGGAATAGCTCTCCAGATCGGCCTGCAACCGCTGGAGCAGCGGGACATTGGGGATCGCCGGCGCATCCGCGACCGGCCCCTTCGAAGCCTGTTCCTGGTTTCCGGTCGTCATATTTCCCTCTCGTCTCAAACCGCTAGATTCTGTCAGAAATTATAGCAAAACTATCAATTGACAGAAATATGTCAATGGGACTTAATTCTGTCGTTATCCGGCCTTGCGAACGCGAAAGCGAACCGAGAGCCGGCGGGCCATAGCCAATCGAGGGGTGTGCGATGACGTTGAACCGACAAGCTTCCGAAATCAGTTGCCGACATAGAAGCGGCGCGTTCCATCTGCTTTTTTCAGGCAGTGCTTTTGCCGCTGTCATCGCTGCATCGTCGGCTGCGAGTGCGCAGGAGGCCAATAATGAGTCGGACGGCGATGCGATCGTCGTCAGCGGTTATCGCTATCTCAGCGAGGATACGAGCGGCACCACGGGCCTTCCCGTGGCGATCGAGGATGTGCCGCAGTCGATCAGTCTGGTCAGCGAAGATTTTCTGGACGCGACCGACGCCCGGACGCTGGGCGATGTCGCGCAATACACGCCCGGTGCGCTATTCGACGGCAACCCGGGCGGGACGTCGTCGATCGTCAAGCTGCGCGGTTTTGCGGCGGGCAATGCGATCGATGGCCTGAACGTCGGTACGCTCGATTTTGAGCCCGACTTTGCCACGCTCGAACGGCTCGAAATCGTCAAGGGGCCGACCTCGGTCGTTTATGGCGCCGCCAATCCCGGCGGGATCATCAATCAGGTCACGAAGGGCGCGAACGCGGGTACGCGGTCGCATATCGAATTGCTCGGCGGCTCGTGGGGGCGCTGGCGGATCGAAGGGCAGGTGGCCGGCGCGCTGAACGCCGCGGGCACGGTTCATGCGATCGGCATCGCCGCCCACGAGGAGGGCGACAGCTTCATGCAGCGGGGAGCGTCGGCGAAGACGGTTCTATACGCCGGTATCGACGCGGACCTGTCGCCGGGCCTGAAGGCCTATCTCCACGGCGGATACGAGCGCTACCGCCGCACGTCGTTCGACGGCATCCCGACGCTGCCCGACGGATCGCCGGCGCCGGTCGGTCGGTCCTTCTTCATCGGTTCGGGGGATTTCGAGCTGGCGACGCCGGTGGCGCGGGTGAACGGCGGGCTGGACTGGGAGGCGTCGGATGCCTTGTCGTTCAGCCTGAAGGCCAATTATCTGCGTTCGAACACGACCGGCGAAAGCGGATTCGGATTCGGCCTCGAAACGAACGGCGACTTCTTCCTCGCGGTGAACAGGATCACGAAGAGTGTGACCGAAGCGTTCAGCGCCGGACTGTCGGGCGTGTACAAGCTCGATGATCTCGGCCTTGCCGACAGCTTCATCACCGTTGCCGCCAATTACCAGCATTATGACACGAAGCAGGCGGGGACGATCCCCGATATGCCGCAGGGCGATGTCGCCAACATCTTCGACGGCGTCGATGCGATCGAGGCGCTGTTCAACACCCGGACCTATCCGGGCATCTTCGACTACAGCCTCAATCGCCGGCTCCGCTACTTCACGCTCTCCAGTCAGGCCAGCATCAAGGTTGCCGAGCCGCTGACCCTGCTCGGCGGCATCTCGTGGGCCAAGCCCGACGTCAGCAAGCAGTCGGGAACCGGCGGCTGGCAGGATTTCAGCGGCGACAGCCAGACGAGCCTGCGCCTCGCGGCGACGCTGGAGCCGGTGCGGGGGCTCAACATTTATGCCTCGTACAGCGAATCCTTCCAGCCGCAGCTCTTCATCGATGCGGTCGGCGACGTGCTGGCTCCGCTGTCGGGCGAGCAATATGAGATTGGCGTCAAATATGTGTCGCCCGACCGGCGCCTTCTGCTCACCGGCGCGATCTTCGACGTCCGGCAAGCCAATCAGGCACGCTACGACCAGACGATCGACCTGATCGACCGCTACGTCGCGGTCGGCGAGGTCCGGCATCGCGGACTTGAATTGCAAGCGGTCGGCGAGATCGCGAAAGGCTGGCAGGTCAACGCCGGCCTCGCCCTTCTCGACCCGACGATCCGCAAGGATGATGACGCGACGCTGATCGGCAAGACCGTCACCTTCCTGCCGAAGAGCACAGCCAGCCTCCACACGAGCTATGAATTCGGCAGCGCCTTCGTTGGCGGGGGTATCCGCTATGTCGACTCGGTGAAAACCGACATCGACCGGGCGACCCGCGATTTGCCGTCCTATGTGCTGGCCGACGCATCGGCGGGCTATGATTTCGATCGCTTCCGCGTGCAGGTCAACATCAAGAATATCTTCGACAAACATTATTTCGTGAACAACTATCAGACGCTGTATTACGGCAATGTCGTCGGCGAGCCGCGGAGCGTGACGGTGTCGCTGCGCGCCACTTTCTGATCGCTTGAGCGGCATATGAGCGAGGGGAAGCAGCGATTGGCGATCGGACGGCGGGTGCGGGGCGCGGTGCTGTTCCTGACGGCCGTTGCCGTGCCGGCGCAGCTTTTCGCCCGCGGGTCGCAAGCGGTCGTCATCCATGACATCGTCTATGCCGGAGCGCGCGCGATCGACCCCGAGACCGGACTCGACGCCGTCCGCAACATCGCGGTCGATGGCGATCGGATCGTTGCGGTCAGCGCAGCGCCGCTCAAGGGACGCCGGACGATCGATGCGCGCGGGCTGGTCGCGGCGCCGGGCTTCATCGATATCCACTCGCACGCGACGACGCGCGAGGCGGCGGGCTATCAGGCGAAGGACGGCGTGGCGACGCGGCTCGAGCTCGAAATCGGAACATGGCCTGTTTCGGCCTGGTATCAGGCGAAGCAGGGGCGCGAACTGCTGAACTATGGCACCAGCGTCGGGCACACGGCGGTGCGTTATTTCATCCAGAAGGGAGAGGGCGCGGCGGGCCTCGCTGCGCTCCGCGATCCGATGGAGAAATTCGGCGCGAGAGAGGCTGACGAGCCGCTGTCCGATGCGGCGTCTTCGCGGCTCTCGGCGCTGCTCGAACAGGGGCTGGGCGAAGGGGCGATCGGGATCGGTAGCGGGACGCAATATGCGCCCGGTATCTCGCGCCGCGAGATGCTGGGCGTGACCGCCGCTGCCGCGCGTTCGGCGACCTGCCTCTTCACCCACATCCGTCATGGCAGCCTCGTCGAGCCCGACAGCGCGTTCGAGGCGGTGCAGGAGAGCGTCGCCAATGCCGCTGCGACGGGCGCTTGTGTCCATGTCGCGCATATCAACAGCATGGCGATGCGCGATGCGCCCTTCATGGCCGCGCTGATCGCCAATGCGCGCCGGCGCGGCATCGACATTACCACCGAAACCTATCCCTGGGGCGGATCGGTCGATGCGGTGCGCAGCCATTTCTTCGATCCGGGCTGGGAGAGACGCTGGGGCGTCACGGTCGGCGACCTGCAATCGCGCAGCACGGGCAAAAGGCTGACGCAGGCCGCGTTCGATGCGCTGCGGGCAGGGACCGGCGACGACGGGGTCATCATGCACATGAACAGCGAGGCGACCATCGCCGCGCTGCTGCGCGATCCGTCGGTGATAGTCGCGAGCGACGGCGGCCGGATCGAGGGGGCGAACGGCCATCCGCGCTCGGCGGGCACCTTTGCGCGCCTCCTCGGCCATTATGTCCGCGAGACAAAGACGATCGACCTTTCCGAAGCCCTGCGCAGGATCACCCTGATGCCCGCGCAGCGGCTCGAAGCCTTCGTTCCCGCCATGACGCGCAAGGGCAGGCTGCAACCCGGCATGGACGCCGATATCGTGCTTTTCGACCCGCGAACGGTCGGTACGCGCGCGACCTATGGCGACGCCGCCCGCTACTCGGACGGGTTCCACTATGTGATGGTGAACGGTGTGTTCGTCGTCGACCGCGGCAAGCTGGTCGACGGTGTCAGTCCGGGGCGTCCCGTTTCTTCGAAGCTCAAATCATGACTGTTGTTCTCGATCATCCGTCGTCGGCGTCGGACGCCGAAATCGCGAGGCTCGATTTGCCCAAGCCCTATCTGCTGTTTCTGGGCGATGCGGCGGATACGACCTTCCTGAAGACGGGGCGGGGGCTGCGCGACTGGGCACCGGACCTGTGCGTTGCCGAGCATAAATGTCCGGGAGCCGCGGCGACGCTCGACCTGCCCGCGATGACCCCGCGTGAGGCCTATGCGGCGGGAGCCCGCGCGCTTGTCCTTTCCGCAGCGTCGATCGGCGGCGCGATCCGCGAGAGCTGGATTCCCGATCTGCTCGACGCCCTTGAAGCCGGGCTCGATATCATCAGCGGCGCGCACGACCGTCTCGGCGATATCGTGCCGCTTCGGCAGGCGGCGCAGGCGCATGGCCGCCGCCTGATCGACGTTCGCACGCCGCCGCCGGGACTGCCGATCGCCAGCGGGCGGCGGCGGAGCGGCCGGCGCCTGCTGACGGTCGGTACCGACTGCGCGCTGGGGAAAAAATACACCGCGCTGGCGCTTGCAGAGGCCTTTCGCGCACGCGGGCTCGCCGCCGATTTTCGCGCCACCGGCCAGACCGGTATCATGATTGCGGGACGGGGCATTCCCATCGACGCGGTGGTCAGCGATTTCGTTGCGGGCGCGGCCGAAATGCTCAGCCCCGATGCCGATCCCGCGCATTGGGACGTGATCGAGGGACAGGGATCGCTCTTCCATCCCTCCTATGCCGGCGTCTCGCTGGGGCTCCTCCATGGTTCGCAGCCCGACGTTCTGGTGCTGTGTCACGCGCACGGCCGCGACCGGATCGTCGGCTTGCCGGAATTCGCACTGCCGTCGATTGGCCGCGCAATCGAAGTCACCGTGCAGCAGGCTCAGCTCACCAGCCCCGGCGTTCGCTGCGCGGGCGTGTCGCTCAATACGGCGGGACTGTCGGACGAAGACGCCGAACGGGCGATTGCGGCGCTGACGATCGAATGGGGTATTCCGGTCGCCGATCCGATGCGCCGCGGCCCGGCGTTCGACCGGCTGGTCGAGGCTTGTCTCGCATGATCCGCCTGCTCATCCTGTTCGCCTTTGCGATCGGCTTCGCTGACTTCGCGGCGGCGGCGGGAGAGGGCGATACGACGCGCGCTGCGGCGCTCGCCGATATTCGCACGATGGTCGAAGGCGCGGCGGGCGAGACGGCGCTGGTCGTGGCCGTGACCGA
The DNA here is from genome assembly GCA_020160755.1 of Pseudomonadota bacterium. Lineage (GTDB taxonomy): Bacteria > Pseudomonadota > Alphaproteobacteria > Sphingomonadales > Sphingomonadaceae > Sphingopyxis. The sequence continues at coordinate 162,948 of JAIUPN010000008.1, read as the reverse complement.
TCGCGATCGCACACTGATGGTCGCCACGCACGGCTATGCCGACATCGACCGGCGTATCGCCGCCACGCAGGACACGCGCTTCGCAATCGGGTCGATCTCGAAATCCTTCGCCGCCGTCGCACTGATGCAGATGGCCGACGAAGGGGCGTTCGACCCCGACGCGCCTATCGCGCAATATGTGCCGGAATTCCAGCCGCGGAGCAGCCATGCGCCGATCACGGGGCACGCGCTGATGTCGCATAGCTCGGGGCTGCCCAATTATCTCGCCTACGCTGCGTCGATGCGTTTTCTTGCGACCGCGCTCCAGGATTTCGAGCCGCATTACGCACCCGGCGACCATTTCTGGTATTCGAACTCGGGCTATCAACTGCTCGGTTATGCGGCCGAAGCGATCGACCGGCGGCCGTTCCCGCTGGTGCTTCAGCGCCGCATCCTCGATCCGCTCGGCATGGCGGCGACCGTACCGCAGATCGACGAGCGGCTGCGGGGCCGAATGGCCAACAGTTACGAGCGGACCCCCGACGGTCGGCTGGCGGCCGCGCCCTGGTTCGACCATGTCGCCGCCGACGGCGCGATCGTTTCGACCGCTCCCGATATGACGGCCTATGCACGGATGCTGCTTGCACGCGGCAAGACAGCCAAAGGCCGGATGCTTTCCGAAAGCGCCTTCGCGCGGATCGCTACGCCGGTCCGCGACGATTACGGCTATGGCTTCGACATCGCCGACAAGGGCGAGATGCTTTTCCACACCGGTTCGATCGCGGGTTTCCAGGCCTATTTCTCGGTTCACCTCGGACAGGGTCTCGGCATCGTCATTCTCGGCAACGGACCTGCGGACCGGGCGCTTCGCGAGCGCATCGTGGCCCGGCTCTTCGGAACCCCGCCGGTGCCACAGCCCGACCTGTCGTGGCGCGGTCCCGCGAGTTTCGCCGGCAGTTTCATCGGGGCCAATGGCAAGGCGCTTCGGTTCCGGACCGGGGCGGCCGGGGAGCTGCTGCTTGACGAAGGGGGCGAGATGCTGACGCTCGCGCGGATCGGCCGCGAGGGATGGGGCGCGTATATCACGCCCAAGGGGCCGCGCACTTTCCTGTTCTTTCGCGATGCGCCGGGCGCAGTGTCGGAGGTATCGGACGGCGATGCGACCTATGTGCGCGAAGGCCTCGCCTTGCCCGCTGCGCCGCCGCCAGCCTATCGCGCGCTGGTCGGGCGCTATGCCGCGCATGGCGAAGAGGGGCCGAGCGTGCGCATCTATACGCGCGGCGCGGCGCTGGTCATGTCCTATGCGGACTCGGCGCTCGCCACGCCGCTCGTCGCGGATGGCGCCGGGGGGTTCCGTTTCGAAAAGCCGGTTTATGCGCCCGAGTGGCTCCGCTTCGACACGATCGTCGAGGGCAAGGCCCAGCGTCTCGTCTTCAGCGGTGCGGCGCTCTATCGTATCGACCTGCCATGACCGGGTTTGGCAGGATCGGGCTGGCGCTCTCGGCGCTGCTCTGGACGGTGCCCGCCGCTGCCGCCACGCCGCCCGACGAGGCCTCTGCCGTCTGGGCGCAGACCCATGCGATCGCCCTGCCCGCGTGCCAGACGATTTCGTCGCGCACCGATTATGGCGCGATGGCGAAAATGATCGGCGACGTGCGTCTGGTCGCGCTTGGCGAACCGGTGCACGGCGCGCACGAACCGCTGGCGCTTCGCAACTGCCTCTTTCGTTACCTCGTCGAGGAGCGGGGATTCACGGCCATAGCGATCGAATCGGGCCTGCATGAATCGCGGCGTCTGCACGATTATGCGGCGGGCGGACCGGGGGACGTGCACGATCTGGCGCGCACCGGGCTGAGCTGGGGATTCGGGCGCTTTCCGGAGAATGTCGAGCTGCTCGAATGGATCCGCGCCTATAATCTGGACCCTCGTCACAAACGCAAGATTGCCTTTTACGGCATCGATATGAGCGGCGGCGACGCGGACGGGGCGTGGGCGCGCGGGCGGATCACCCTCGACAATGGTATCGCGTATCTGGCGCGCGCGGCGCCCGTAACGTCGGGGCCGGTTCGCAAGTCGGTCGCCCCCTTCCTCGATCATTTTTCGGTGCCGGGCTATCGGGGTCTCGACGGCCGGAAGCGCGTGCGTTTGCGTCGGTCCATCGCGGACACGCTTCAATTCTTCGATGCAAATCGCGCCGCCTTGATCGAGGCGACGTCGCCAGCGGACTATGCCTGGGCCCGGCAAGATATCGTCGCGGCCCGCCAGCTCCAGGCCCTTTTCGATGTGTCACGCGCGCCCGCCGCCGACGGCGCCTTGCGGCCGGGCGACTATCGCGCCGACGCGGCGCGCGACGCCGCCATGGCCGAAAATGCGCGCTGGGCGCTCGATCGCGGCGGCGCCGACGGGCGTATGCTGCTGTTTGCGCACAACGGGCACGTCATGAACGCACGGACGCGCGGCGGGATCTGGTCCATCTATTCGCGGCCACCCGCAGCGATGGGCGTTCATTTGCGCCGGGATCTCGGCCGCGGTCTGCTGATAATCGGGGCCAGTTCCGCCGAAGGCGGCGGCGGAAAGGCTATCAGGCCGGGGACCCTCGATGTCCTTCTCGCATCGGCAGGCGTGCCGCATTTCGTGATCGATTTTCGATCCGGCGCGCCGGCCTCGCTTTCCCGCGATCAGTCGATCAGCGTGAACTACGACACCGAAAATGTGATCCAGCCTCGGCAGGCATTCGATGGACTGGCCCATTTCGACAGGCTGACACCATCCCGCCCGGTTCGATAGGCCGACCCAAATCGAGGATCGAGCGGTTGGCAGCCAGTTATGCGCTGCTCATGCTCTTCGCGGTCGCCGCCGGGCGCGCAGAGCCGCTTGCCGCCGTCCAGGGGACGCCCGCACTTGCCCATTGACCCGACGCCGGATGGCGTTCAGCCCCGGTAACCTGATGGCCGTTACCACGGCCCGCGTGGAGAAGATGATGACCCGTTCGACCCTGTTTCCGATTCTCGGTGTGGCGCTTCTGGGCCTTGTGTCGGCGTGCAGCGACGGGGACGCCGCCAAGGAGACCGCGGCTGCCGCGGCGACGCCGCGCAAGTGCCCCGCGATCGGGGATGCGCCCGTCAAGCTTGCGGGCGGCACCTTCGCGATGGGCGAAGACGATGTCTATGCCGAGGAAGGCCCGGTCCGCGAAACGACCGTTGCCGGCTTCTGGATCGACCCGCACGAGGTCACGAACCGCCAGTTCGCCGATTTCGTCAAGGCGACCGGCTATGTCACCGTCGCCGAAAGGCCCGTCGATCCGAAGCAGTTCCAGGTGCCCGTCGAGCAGATCCCGGCCGATATGCTGAAGGCGGGGTCGGCGGTGTTCACTCCGCCCGATTTCCCGTCGAACAATTATTCCGATTGGTGGAAATATGTTCCCGGCGCGAACTGGAAAAAGCCCTATGGCCCGACCGGCGCCGACATGGTCGCAAACGAGCCGGTCGTCCACCTCGCGTGGGACGATATGGTCGCTTATGCCAAATGGGCGGGGGGACGCATCCCGACCGAGGCCGAATGGGAATATGCGGCGAGCGCGGGCAAGCGATCGAAGAATGTCCAGCCGGAGGAAGCGAACAGCTGGCAGGGCGCCTTCCCGAATTACAACGCCGAAACTGACGGGTTCAAGGGCGTATCGCCCGTCGGCTGCTACAAGCCCAACGCGAACGGGCTTTACGACATGGTCGGCAATGTGTGGGAAGTGACCACCGACTTCTTCAAGCCCGGCCACAATCCCGACGACAAGGACAACCCCAAGGGCCCCGACGAGAATAGCGCCTATGACCCGCTGAACCCCGGAATGCCGTCGCGGACGGTGAAGGGAGGCAGCTATTTATGCGCGCCCAACTATTGCCAGCGCTATCGCCCCGCGTCGCGGCAGGGCCGCGATCCCGGCCTCGGCACGAGCAATGTCGGCTTCCGCCTCGTCTATGACCAGGCGCCAAAGGCCTGAGATACTGAACCGTCGTTCCTTCATCGGCAGCGCAGCGGGCGCCGCTCTCCTCGCGACGGCAGTGCGCGAAACCGCGCCAGCGGAAACCAGAGCTTTGGGGGCACCATCGCGGGCAGCGGCGGGCTGACGAAAGCGGGCGGCTCGTCCAGTTCATCGCGCGACATGGCTGGCTTGTCCCGAGAGCCAGAATATTAAGACCGGATGATCTACATCGTCCGATGTGGGCAAGGGGTATTGAAGGAAACGGTCTCGGGATGCGCCATACCTGATGATAGAGATCCTGAACGACGCGAGGGTGGCGGCGCAGGTCGTCGCCTACGCTTACCTCGTACTGCTCGCTTTCGCGCTTGTTGTCATGACCAGCGCGCCAATTATCGGCAGGTTGCTGGGCCATGAGGCCAGGATCCCGAACCCGGTCGAGGCGTTGGTCGGGGTCGGGTTTATCATCGGCTTGCCTGCCGCGATCGCGGCGGCGTTGGCGCTAATCGTGACACCATTTCTCCTCGCAATGCCGCTCCCGCTCGTCGGCTGGTTGCTGGTCGCGTGCATGTCTCTTTACGGCTTTTATGAAGCCAGGCAGCGCCCGAACAGAGGGATGGAGGGCTGCACCACCATGTTCGTCGTCGCCTTTTCGGGTTTCGGACTATGCTGGTCCGGGGCGGCGATCCTCCTTGCCGATCCCCCCATTGGCAACACGGCATCTTTCGTGCGACCGCTTCTGGTCGCCGCTCCATTCGCCCTGTTCGCGGGGAAGCATAGCCGCGGCAACCGGGTGAAGCAGGCGATCGGCTTTGAACTGTTCATCGCAATTTTCGTGGCCATAGCCTTTTTGCCGGTCGAACAAGGATTTGCCGCCGATTATTTGCCGGCGAGCGACTGGCTGCGTTACCCGATCATGGGCGCTTTCGTGTTTGCCACCTATCCGCTGCTCGCGATTCCGTTGGGTTTGATTTTCGGCAGCCGGGCGATCGACATGCAGAAGATCTTACGGACAATGGCGACGCTCGGGCTTGTCGGGTTGTCGCTCGGCCTCATTTGGGCCCTTACGCAGCTGCTGTTCTGAGGGGCTGTCAACGCGAACGGACATTGCGGTAGTGCGCCGAAACGGGGCCGCCGACATGCTTCGGGCTCGCGCCCCGGCCAACTCGTCACAGGCGCCAGGCGACTGCGAATGTCCGCTTTCGCCATTTCCATACCAGAAGTCGTGAGGCTCTCCGGCGAACCGCTCCTGTCGGTCCGCAGAAGATCCAGTCACTCTTTTGCACACTTTGGCACACCGGCGCGACTACCGAACGACCGGACGGAAGGCGGTTGACAATTTCTGTTCGGCGCAATTATGCTCATATTAGAAAATATTCTCAAATTGGAAAATTCCAGTTCCCAGGGGAGGGGCATACCGCGTGGTCTCAAATATGCGATTGAGATATTTCCTCGTGTCCGGCGCGAGTCTGGCCCTGCTCGCCGGTCAGGCAGTCGCTCCGGCCGCGGCCGAGACGCCCATTTCGGCACCGGTGACATCGCCCACGACAGCAGAAGCGCTCGGTGGGCTCGACGCATATATCGAGGGCGCCCGGCAGGCATGGCAGGTGCCGGGCCTGTCCATCGCGATCGTCAAAGATGACAAAATTATATATTCCAGAGGCTTCGGTGTCCGCGAGGACGGCAAGCCCGGCAAGGTCGATGCCGATACCGTCTTTGCGATCGGATCCGCGACCAAGGCTTTCACCTCCGCGGCGCTCGGCATGCTGGTCGATGAGAAGAAGATCGAATGGGACGGCGCGGTGCACGACTATATGCCGTCGTTCGAGCTTCACGACCCCTATGTCACCCGCCATGCGACTGTACGCGACCTGCTGTCGCATCGCACCGGCGTCGTTACCAACGGCGGGCTCTGGTATGGATCGGGGTTCGACCGTCAGGAAATCGTCCGGCGGCTACGCTTTCAGACCGAGACGCTCGGTTTCCGCAACCAGTTTCAGTATCAGAATGAGATGTTCATCGTTGCGGGCGAGATAGTCACCACGGTGAGCGGCACCGGCTTTGACCAGTTCGTCACCCGCCGCATCTTCGAGCCGCTGGGCATGCGGCGCACCAGCACCAGTGTCACCGCTCTCAAAGGGCTGACCAATGTCGCCACTCCGCATGCGCTGCTGGACGGCAAGATGATACCGGTCGAATATCGCATGATCGACAATGTCGGCGGCGCCGGAGTGATCAACTCCAGCGCTCGCGACATGGCGCAGTGGCTGCGCCTGCAACTGGGCGGCGGCACGTTCGAGGGCAAGCGGCTGATTGCTTCGACGACGCTGGCGGAAATGCATAGCGGTCAGATCGTCCCGCGCGGAGGAACCGACCCGCTCTTCAAGTTCAGTGAATACGGTCTTGGCTGGGGCGTTCAGGAATATCGCGGTCAAAAGATTGTCCAGCATTCCGGGGCGATCGACGGGATGCAGAGCATGGTCGCGATGATACCTGAAAGGAAGCTCGGCGTGGTTGTGCTGACCAACGGCCTGCGGACAAAGCTGGCTACGGCCGTCGAGCTGCGAGTGCTGGATGCCTTCCTCGGCGGCCCTGCGACCGATCACAGCGCCGTCATGAAGCAGGAGAGCGATGACGCGGTCCGGATTGCGCGTGAAAAGGCAGCTGCGACGTCGGGTTCAGTGGCGGCTGCGCCCGCGCGGCTGCCGCTCGATCGTTATGTCGGCACCTACTCGAGCGACCTGCTCGGTCGGATCGCGATCACGCTGGCCGACGGCAAGCTCAAGCTCGCACGTCCGCAGGCGACGGCGGTGCTCAACCATGATCGCAACGATATGTTCAAGGCGCAGTGGGATAGTCCTGGCCAGATGAGTATAACCGGTCAGACCCCCGTCGGGTTCACCTTCGCTCCGGATGGAGAGATCGCCACACTGGAACTCGGTGGCGACAAATTTGCACGCGAATAGGCGTTCTCGAAGGGCTGCCCGTCTTCCACCATTGAAGACTGCTTACGATCTCCTGAGCCAACAAGCGGTCTGACCGCTAACGGCCATTTGCGGGCAGGGGGTGCCGCGATTCCGTCGAATGCCCGGCGCTATTTAGCGGGGGTAACTTTCAGGGGGCTTGCGAACGGCTTAATGCCGATCTTCGCGTACACTTCGTCGGGGAAATATACCGCGCCGTCCTTGACCACCATCGAGATCGTCTTGATGGCTTTTATGTCCTTCACCGGATCGCCGGGAACCAGCAGGAAATCGGCAAATTTGCCGCGCTCGATTGAGCCGAGCGACTGATCCTGCCCGAGATATCGGGCCATTTCGAGCGTGTCCCGCGCCAGAACATCGGCGTTGCTCATGCCCAGCTTCGTGAACAGTTCCAGTTCGCGATGCAGCGTGAAGGCGCCGCCGGTATCGGTTCCGGGGATGAGCATGATCCCCCGCCTGTTCATTTCGGTGAGCGTTGCCAGAATCTTCGCGTAGGCTGCCACATAGCGTGCGCGCTCAGCCGGATCTGCAGCGCCGAAGAGCGCCTGCTTCAGCCGCCTTTGTTCGGCCGGCGGCATATGGTCGAAATAGTCCAGCGCGCCGGGATTGGGTTTGCCGTCGATCGCGGTAAGTCCGAGTTCGTGGATCCCGATCGTGGGTTCATGTGTCACGCGGCGTGCAACCATGGCGTCAAGTGTCTTCGTCGCCTTTGGTGAGGAGAGGTCAATGTCGGGAAAACGCTGCATCGCTTTGAAACGGAACAAAGTGCGCGTGTCTTCGCCGGGCTTGAGTACCCAGCCCAGCATCAACTGATTCACATGCGTGATCTCGTCGAAGCCGGCCGCGATCATCGCATCGGCATCCGAAAATGCCGGGATATGACCAGCAACCCGCAGCCCCAGTCGGTGGGCTTCTTTCACAACCGCAGGCGCCCATTCGGGTTTCATCGAATTGTAGAGCTTGGCTTGCCAATAGCCCCGCGCGGCATACCAGCGGACGTGCTCGATCGCCTCATTCTCGTTGCGGGCCAGACGGCCGGTTGCGGAGCTGAAGTCGCTTTCTCCCTCGATGAACCCGCTCCGCGTTACGCGGGGACCGGCGACTTCACCGCTTTGGATGCGGGCAATGAGCTGGTCGAGCACCGCGTTGTCGTTGCCCATGTCGCGAACCGATGTCACTCCGGCAAGCACGTTCATCAGCGCGTCTTCCGGGCCAAGATGCGCGTGCATTTCATAAAGTCCGGGGATGAGCGAACCGCCGGCGCCATCGATTTGCGTTTCGCCTGCCGTCGCGGTGCTGCCGATCGCAACGATTTCGCTGATCCGGTTCCCGGAAAACACGACATCGCGCGGCTCGCTCATTGCCTTGGCGACCGGGTCGAATATCCGGACATTCCGAATGCGCACAGGCCCGTCGAAGCGATGCGCTGCTTCGGTCTGCAGTCGGGCGAGCCGCTGCGAGGCGAGCTGCTCTGACAAGTCCTGGAGGATCTTCGACGCGTCCGCGCCCAGCCCTTTGCGCAGGATGATGAACCCGGGCGAAGGCAGAGCGACGAGATCGCCCGCTGCATCGAGCGTGATATAGGTCGGCGTCGTCGATAGCCCGGATAGCTCGTAGGTTATCGCTTCGAGCGAATCTTTGCCGGCCGGAATGGTGCGGCGGTCGCGCTCGGCGAGCGTGGCGGTGCCCGCGGGGGCAACGGACATCGCATGGTCAGGGTCCGCCAGCAGAGCCTTTGCGAGTATCGCGACATCGAAAGGCGAACCATTTTGCGTAACATAATAGGCGGGCAAATCCTTGCCCTTCAACTTGCCTGGTCCCGCCAGGTCGGTCCATTGCAGTTCGCTGGCCTTGCGCGAGAAGCTTTCTTGCACCGTGTTGCCAAACGTGGTGCTTCCAGAAATTTGCCAGCCGACCGGAGCGCCCTTGCCGTCGAGTATCACGTCCTCTTTGATCGTGGGTCCGCGACCATTCTGTTTATAGTCGTAGTCGATACTGGCCTTATTGTCGTCGCGATCGATGGTCAGATGTCCGATATCGCGATCCTGCATGTAAACGCGATATTCTGACGTTTGCGCCTGAGACGTTGCAATCAGCCACGGTGCCGACAGGGCCAAGAATGAAGCAGCGGCGCGAGCGGTAGCAAATCGCATGTCTGAGGATCCTTCTGCGACGAGTGAGCTGCATCTTTAGTAGCTCGACGTCAAACCGAAAGAAGATTGTCGTTCGCTGACTTGGGTTCCCGTTCGGAGCCTTGGCCAAGCGCCGCGCTTGCCTCTCATTTTTCCACGCGTTACGTGGAAACGGGGGTGTAAATAGCCGAAGACCTTGTTGACCGCATTTACGAATGTTCGGTGGTTCCGGAGACCTGGCCGTCCGTTCTGGACGAAGTCGCCGCGCTTGCGAATTCCGATGGAGGTCTGTTGTTCTCCGCGCGCAAGGCGCTGAACTGGACGGCTCTGAACGGGTTTCGGATATTTTCGCGGCCTATGTCGAGGAAGGCTGGTTCGGAAAATGCAGTCGCCGGCTCTGTTTGATGAGCCGGGACGCGCCGTCCTTTTTTGTCGAGCATGATTTCTGGACCGACGAAGAGATCGAACGCGAGGCCGTCGCGATGAGCGGCAGCCGCCGCACCGAGAGCCTGTGGGTCAAAACCCGCGTCTATCGTCCCGGCGAGGATCGTCTGCTAGCGACGATGCTGCTCAATCAGGCGCTTATAAAAGACAGCTATCATGCTTATGCGAGCGAGCGTGCACAGCTCTATATTGATTAGGCCAAGCTAAAGTCTGCGAGCCGCAAGCAAGGTCCGCTGTTGATCGTTGCTGCTCAACAGCGGACTGTCCCCAACCGGCCAAAGCGCAGTTGCTTTCCGTCGCTCAACGCCACGAAACTAGCGGGCGTTTTGGCGCTTCCATACAATCGAGAATCGGGACGTCGCGCTAATTGCGCCACGCGACCCAGAAGAGCTCTTCCCCGAAAGGGGACGGAAATCTTCATCTTGCGCCCGCTGGATTCGTTCGGCGGGTGCATTTTTTGCCGAAAGCGCGAAGCTAGCGAGCGGTTCGCTTGATCAACCTTCTTAGCAATTCCCAGAGATCGTGCTGCTCCTCGATGGCTGAGAACTGGCGCTTCAAAGTCGCAAGCCTGACGAGGGAGTCTGCTTCGCCACGACGATCACGAGGATCCATCTCTGCCCGAAAAGCGAGTTCGGTGACCAAGCATGTCACGAATGTCGCTGCGCCCGGCAGGCCCATATCCTCGAAACCGGTGCGGGCGGCTGCCCAACTGAGAATCTTGGCATTTGCGGGCGCATGATCTCCCGATGCAGGCGCCATGTATGAGATCACCACCGCCGTGTTCCAGATTTTGCTCTCCGACGTGGACAGTGTCGCTCCGCCGCAGCTTTCGATCTTTTGCCCTATGGCTGCGAGCGTCGCTTTGACGCTGGCAGGTTTCGCTGGCCTTGCCGGACGATCCGGGGCTTCTCGGGTGCACAATCGCTCGAGCAGCAGGCCCATCAGCACAGCAGCAACACCGGTACGAGTTCGCCTGTATTTGCCGCGGGAGCGTCGGCAGGGCGGCGCACGAGGCAATCGGCGACACCGAGCATAGCCTGCCCCGACGCATCCTGGCGATCGCAAACGGCGGCGCCCTCGTAGGATAGCGATGCGCAGAGAAATGCCTCGCGCGGTCCATTTGCGGGGATCGGCCTCGTCGTGTGCCTGAGCTGCCAGGGCAGCGCGTCCGATGCTGCCCCTCCGGACAGGCCCGCGATCAGCGGGGCGAGGAAGAGCGAGGCGACGGTAAAGGCCGCCGTCGGATTTCCCGGTAGCCCGAGAACGTGGGTTTGCCCCAGCCGGCCATACCAGACCGGCTTGCCGGGTTTGATGGCGACGTCGGCAAAAGCGACTTCCAGCCCGAGCGATGCGAAGGCCGACCGCCCGAAATCGCGATCGCCGCTCGAGGCGCCGCCGATGACGACGACTACGTCGGCGAAGGCCTCTTGCTGCGCTTCGGCAATCGCCTGCTCATTGTCGGGAAGTCGCAGACACGCGACCACGTCCGCACCTGCCAACGCGCACAGTTGCTCGATTGCGACGCTGAGACTGTCCGGGGTCGCGTGCGGCATGCGGGATGCACAGCCCGGCGCGAGGATTTCGTCGCCGGTCGCGACCAGCAGGATACGAGGAGTGCGCCATACTTCGACTTCGGCGCGGTCGGCGGCGGCTGCCACGACCAGCCGCGCCGGCGTCATCCTCGTGCCCGCAGCGAGAAGCTCGTCACCTGCGAGGAAATCAGATCCGGCCTTCCGCACGTGCAGCTTGCCGCGCGGCGGAGCGTCGAGCACCACGAGCTCGCTACGATGTCGGCAATGTTCGATCATCACCACGCGGTCGCTACCATGGGGCAGGGGCGCGCCCGTCATCACACGCCAGGTTTCTCCCACCGAGATTGCACCCGGTTCGGTGCCGCCCGCGTAGCTCGTGCCCCTCGATCGCAAGACTGTGGTGCCGCCTTTCAGGTCGGCGTCGCGCACCGCATAGCCGTCCATGGCCGCGCAGTCGCGACGCGGCGCGTCGATCCGGGCAAGCACCGGTGCAGCGAGATAGCGCCCGCCTGCATCGGCCAACGCGACGCTTTCCTTGCCGGGGGGACGGGCATGAGCGGCGAGGATCGCCAGGGCGCCGTCGAAATCGATCGAAGCGGCACAGGCGCCGGAAGTCGGGATGGGAGCAAGCTTACCCATGCGCCTGTCTCGCTTGCGCTCTTGAAGTCGTCAGCGCGGGAGTGCCTTCGTCGACAGCCTCGCCAACGAGGATCAGCGTTGGCGCGTCTGCCGCGAACGACCGCGTCGCGAGCTCGAGCAGATCGAGCCGCGTTGCCAGCCGGCGCTCGTTGAAGCCGCTGACGTCGCAGGCGATCAGCACCGGAACGTCGCCGCTCATACCAGCGCGCATCAGCTCGCGCATGATCTCGCCCGCCGCATCGCGCCCCATATAGAAGGCGATGGTCGAACCGCCGCCCGCGAGCGAGGCCCAGTTGATGTCGAGCGCAGCCCCGCGCTTGCTGTGAGCGGTGACGAAGCGGACGTCTCGGGCGACGCCGCGGAGCGTCAGCGAGATGCCGGCCGACGCTGCGGCGGCGCAGGCGGTGGTGATGCCCGGGCAGATCTGGACTTGGTGCCCCGCCGCGCGCAGCGCGGTCAGTTCCTCGGTCGAGCGGCCGAAGATCGACGGGTCGCCGCCTTTCAGCCGTACCACGCGCTTGCCGGCTGCAGCGGCGTCGACCAGCATCGCATCGATGGTGCGCTGGTCCTTCGAGTGGCGGCCCGACCGTTTGCCGACGCTGACCTTGTCGGTCCCGGACGGGATCAGCGCGAGCACGCCGTTGCCGACAAGCGCGTCGTAAAAGACGACGTCGGCGCGCTCGATCAATCGCACCGCCTTCATCGTCATAAGCTCTGGGTCGCCGGGGCCGGCGCCGACCAGCCAGACGGTGCCGGGCACGAAATCGTCAGGCTGCATCGCTTTTCTCCTCGGTCAGGATGCGCGCGAGCGCGGGGCGGCACGAGCCGCAATTGGTGCCGGCGCCGATCGCGGTGCCGATGGCGGCGGTGTCGGCGAGGCCCTGGTCGCGGATCGCGGCGACGATGGTCTTGAGCCCGATGTCGAAGCAGACGCAGATGATCGGGCCGCGGTCGGCCTGCACCCCGGGCGCGCGGCCGGCAAGCAAGGTGGGGGCGACGTCGGGCGCCGCCAGCTGCGCGGTCAGCCAGTCGCGCGGGGGCAGTTCGCCGCTCTCGGTGACGAAGAGCGCGCCTATGAGGCGGCCATCCGCGACGATGGCGATGCGGCGCGTGCCGCGCGCGGCGTCCTGCGCCTCAATGCGCTCGCCCCGGGGCAGCAGCGCCTCGATCGTCTTGAGATCGCCATTGCCCGCGAGTTCCCACAGCACCCCCGAGGGGACCGCGACGCGCGTCGCCCACAGGCAGCGCGGGGTGTCGGCGAGCTCGCGCGCGAGGAGCAGGAAGCCGCGCCATTTGGGCGTCACCGCGGCGATCGAAGCCGGCGTGCGCTTGAACCCGGGCTGGCCCGACACGGGATCGACGAGCGGGCGGGGCAGCAGCCCGGTGCGCCCGCCGCTCGACGTGCGGTCGGTCCAGTGGATCGGCACGAACAGTTCGCCGACGCGCTGACCGGACTGGAAGGCGACGCGGTAGAGGCTGTCGCCCTGCGGCGTTTCGACGCGCGCGAGGCCGCCGTCGGTCAGGCCGAGGCGGGCGCCGTCGTCGGGGTGGACCTCGACGAACGGCTCCTCGCGGTGACGCGCCAGTTTCGGGGCAAGGCCGGTGCGCGTCATGGTATGCCATTGGTCGCGGTAGCGGCCGGTGTTGAGCGTCAGAGGCCATTTGGCGAGCGGGTCGGGCAGGGGTTTTTGCGCGACGGGAACGAGGCGCGCGCGGCCATCTTCGGTGGAGAAGCGGCCGTCGGCGAAGGGATGGTCTCCGCCCCAGCGAAACGACTGCATGTCGTCATAGGCGGCATTGCCGCCCTGCGCCACGCCCGGCAGCGCGAAAATACGTTCGCCACTATTGTCGTAATTCGACAGGCGGCAGTGCTCGCGCCAGATGTCGGCGGCGCGGTCGTAGGCGAAGGCGTTCTTCCAGCCCATCCGTCGGCCGACTTCCTTGACGATCCACCAGTCGGGCATCGATTCGCCGGGAAGCGGAAAGAGCGCGCGCTGGCGGCTGATCATACGGTCGCTGTTGGTGACGGTGCCGTCCTTCTCGCCCCATGCCGCGGCAGGCAGGCGGACATGCGCGAAGGCGGCGGTGTCGGTCTTTTCGATCACATCGCTGACGACGACGAAGGGGCATGTCTTCAGCGCTTCGCGCACCGCATTGCCGTCGGGCATCGACACGGCGGGGTTGGTCGCCATCACCCATAGCGCCTTGATCCGTCCCTCGCCGATCGCGCGGAACATGCCGACGGCCTTCAGTCCCGGCTTTTCGGCCATCGTCGGCGCGGCCCAGAAGCGTTGGACGCGCGCGCGGTTCTCGGGCGCGAAGTCCATGTGGGCGGCGAGCGTCGAGGCGAGCCCGCCGACCTCGCGCCCGCCCATCGCATTGGGCTGGCCTGTGATCGAAAAGGGCGCGGCGCCGGGCTTGCCGATCCGGCCCGTCGCCAGATGGACGTTGGTGATCGCATTGACCTGATCGGTACCCGCGGTCGACTGGTTGATCCCCTGGCTGAACAGGGTGACGGTGCGCGGGGTTGCGGCGAACAGCTCATAGAAGCGTCTGAGGTCGGCGGCAGGCACGTCGCACGTGCGCGCCACCGACCACAGATCGCTCCCCTCTCCAAGCTGGTCCCAGAATTCGGTGGGCACTGCGACATGCGCGGCCAGATACTCTTCGTCGACGACGCCCGCTTCGCGGCAATGCTGGAGCAGGCCGTTCATCAGCGCGACGTCGCTGCCGGGGCGGATCGGCAGATGCAGGTCGGCCTCTTCGGCGGTTTCGGTGCGGCGCGGGTCGACGACGACCAGCTTCGCGCCCGCCTCGCAGCGCGCGCGGATGCGCTGATAGACGATCGGGTGGCACCAGGCGGTGTTCGATCCGACGAGGACGAACATGTCGGCGGCGTCGAGGTCGTCATAGGTCGCGGGAACGACGTCCTCGCCAAAGGCGCGCATATGGCCGGCGACCGCGCTCGACATGCAGAGGCGCGAATTGGTGTCGATGTTCGCGGTGCCGATGAAACCTTTCATCAGCTTGTTCGCAACATAATAATCTTCGGTGAGAAGCTGGCCCGAGACGTAGAAGGCGACGCTGTCCGGGCCGTGGCGCGCTATGGTCTCCTTGAACCGCTTTGCGACGAGCTCGAGTGCCTTGTCCCAGCTGGCGCGCTTGCTGCCAATCATGGGCGCAAGCAGGCGGCCTTCGAGGCCGACCGTTTCACCGAGGTGTGTGCCCTTCGAGCAGAGGCGGCCGCGATTGGCGGGATGATCGGGATCGCCCGCAATCTCGACGCTGCGTTCGCCCGTTACTGTCGCGCGGATGCCGCAGCCGACGCCGCAATAGGCGCAGGTGGTGCGGACCGCCTCAGTCATCAGGCGGCAGCCTTCAGCGTGCTGGCGCGGCAGATGAGGACGCGGCCGCCGTCGATCTTGACCGGCACGGTCGGGGTGCAGCCCTTGTCCTCGCCGAGCGCTTCGCCGGTTGACAGGCTGATCCGCCAATTGTGCAGCGGGCAGGCGACCGCGCCGCCGTGGACGATGCCCTGCGAAAGGCGGCCATGCTTGTGCGGGCAGCGGTCGAGCAGCGCGAATATCTTTCCCTCGGCGGTGCGGAACACCGCAATATCGTCGCCGCCCTCGACCTGCACCGTGCGGCTGCCGCGCACCGGGATCTGGTCGACCCAGCCGATATCGAGCCATTCTGCGGTGGTCATGCGAGTTCCTTTTGCGGGGTGAAGCGCGCCATCGGCGCATGATGTTCGGCCTCGGCGCCCTCGGCGCGCTGCGCCCAGGGGTCGTCCTGCGAAAAGCTCTGCGAATAGAGGAAGCGCGCGCGCAGCGCCTCGCGCCCTGGCTCGTCATCGACGATACGCGCCTTGATATGCTCGAGCCCGACACGTTCGATCCACGGTGCGGTACGCTCGAGGTAGCGCGCCTCTTCGCGGTAGAGCTGGATGAAGGCGGCGCAATGGTCCATCGCCTCCTGCTCGGTCGCGACCTTGCAGAGCAGGTCGGTGGCGCGGACTTGGATGCCGCCGTTACCGCCGACGTGGAGTTCGTAGCCGCTGTCGACGCAGACGATTCCGAAATCCTTGATCGTCGCCTCGGCGCAGTTGCGCGGGCAGCCCGACACCGCGATCTTGAATTTGTGCGGCATCCAGCTGCCCCAGCTCATCCGTTCGACCTTGACGCCGAGCCCGGTCGAATCCTGCGTGCCGAAGCGGCACCATTCGGAGCCGACGCAGGTTTTCACCGTGCGCAGCGCCTTGCCATAGGCGTGGCCCGAGACCATGCCGGCGGCATTGAGGTCGGCCCATACTGCGGGCAAATCTTCCTTCTTGATCCCGAAGATGTCGAGCCGCTGGCCGCCGGTGACCTTGACCATCGGGGCGCTATATTTTTCGACGACGTCGGCGATCGCGCGCAGTTCGGTTGGGTTGGTGAGCCCGCCCCACATGCGCGGGACGACCGAGTAAGTGCCATCCTTCTGGATATTGGCGTGCATCCGCTCGTTGACGAAGCGGCTCTGCTGGTCGTCGACATAGTCGCCGGGCAGCGCGCAGAGCAGATAATAGTTGAGCGCCGGGCGGCACGACGAGCAGCCGTCGGGGGTGGTCCAGTGCAGTTTCTGCATCACCTCGGGGATCGAGCGCATCGCCTGCGCGACGATCTCGCGGCGGACGTCGTCGTGGCCGAAGCTGGTGCATTTGCACATCGTTTTCGGCCCGGCTTTGACCTCGTCGCCCAAGGTCAGCGTGAGGATATTTTCGACGAGGCCGGTGCAGCTGCCGCAGCTGGCCGACGCCTTGCAGGTACCGCGCACCGCGTCGAGGCTGTGCGATCCCTTCGCGATGCACGAGACGACCTGGCCCTTGGTAACGCCGTTGCAGCCGCATATTTCCGCATCGTCGGAAAGCGCCGCAACGGCCGCCTTAGGGTCCGCCGCGCCGCCTCCGGCGGCGAAGGCCTGGCCGAAGATCAGCAGGTCGCGGAGCTGAGAGACATCCTCCTGTTTCTTGAGCAGGTCGAAATACCAGCCGCCGTCGGCGGTGTCGCCATAGAGGACGGCGCCGACGATGCGGTCGTCCTTGACGATCACCCGCTTGTAGACGCCGCGGCTGGCGTCGCGCAGCACGATATCCTCGCAGCCGTCGCCGCCCGAGAAATCGCCCGCCGAAAAGACGTCGATGCCGGATACCTTGAGCTTGGTCGAGGTGACCGAGCCGCGATAGCCGGTCGGCTGTTCGACCAGCCCGTCGGCGAGGCTGCGGCACATGTCCCAGAGCGGCGCGACGAGGCCGTAAACCTGTCCGTCATGCTCGACGCATTCACCGACCGCGAGCACTGCGGGGTCGCTCGTCACCATATGGTCGTCGACCTGGATGCCGCGCCCGACCGCAAGTCCCGCGTCGCGGGCGAGGGCGACCGAGGGGCGGATGCCGACCGCCATCACGACGAGGCCGGCGGGGATCAGCGTCCCGTCCTTGAGCTTCACCCCCTCGACCTTGCCATTGCCGACGATCTCGGCGGTGTCGGCGCCGGTCAGGATCGTCTGGCCGCGCGCCTCGAGCGCATTCTTGAGCAACCAGCCCGCCGCTTCGTCGAGCTGGCGCTCCATCAGCGTCGGCATCAGGTGGATCACCGTTACCTTCATGCCGCGCAAGCTGAGGCCGTGCGCCGCCTCGAGCCCGAGCAGGCCGCCGCCGATCACCACCGCGTCGCCGCCCGCGTCGGCGGCGGCGAGCATCGTGTCGACATCGTCCATGTCGCGGAAAGCGATGACGCCGGGCAAATCCTTTCCCGGCACCGGGATGATGAAGGGGTCGGAGCCGGTAGCGATCAGCAGCCGGTCATAGCTTTCGATGGCACCGCTCCGCGTCGTCACCGTCTTCGCAGCGCGGTCGATCGCCGCGACCGGATCGCCTGCGATCAGCGCGATGCCATTGCCGGCATACCAGCCCGCATCGTTGATGACGATGTCGTCGAAGCTCTTCTCGCCCGCGAGGACGGGGGAGAGCATGATGCGGTTGTAATTTACCCGCGGCTCGGCGCCGAAGATCGTCACGCGGTAGCGGTTCGAATCGCGCGCGATCAGTTCCTCGACCGCGCGGCAGCCGGCCATGCCGTTGCCGATGACGACGAGATGCTCGCGGGCGTCGGTTTCGGCCTTGAGGGGGCGATGTTCCATCAGAGCGTCCAATCCAGTTGCAGCCAGAATTTATGGGTGTCGGTGGCGAAGCCGTCGGCGTCGTAGTTCGCGTAGCGCGCCGAGGCGGTGCATTTGCCGAGCCTGGCGCTCGCGAGCAGGTCGATCTCGTCGCCATAAGATCGCGAGGCGCGGTCGCTGCGATAGTCGTGATACACTGCCTGCAATGTCACGGTTTTCAGTGGCCCGATCGCCTTCCAGCCCCAGCCCGCGCTCGCATAGAGGTCGCGGACGCCGTCGGGCGGGGTGACGAGAAATTTGTCGGCCCAGCCCTGAAATTTGAACCCGGTCGCTAGCGGAGTCTGGAAGCTGGTGAGGGCTGCTCCGTTGTCGGCGCCGAGTATCTCATACCCAACGCCGACCCGGGGGCCGCCAAGATCGACCGCGACATCGGCGAGCCAATAATCAGCGGAATAGTCATTGGTGTTGCGATGCCAGTCTGACTGGCGCGCATAGCTCAGCTGATACGCGACCTTGGCCTTGCCGAGCGTTCGGCTGCCGTCGAGCCGCGCGCCATAGCTCTGGCTCGACATGCGAAAGCCCTGCATCGCGGCTTCGTCCTGATCGACGAGATAGGCGAAGGCCGCGACCTTGCCGACCGGCGTTGCGACGCTGACATTGCCGAAGACATTGTCGCCCGACACCGCCTGTTGCCGCGCACCGGCGCCGTCGATGCCCCAGATGGTGCGCACGCTCCACGCATAGGTGAGGTCGGCCTTGACGCCCTTGGCCGGCGTGATTTCGGCGCGCACGGCGTCGAAGCTTTGCCCGTTCTGGCGGAAGGGCACGGCGCCGACGAAGCGTTCGTCATCGAGCGCAATCCGCTGGCGTCCCGCGGTGACTGCGAAGGTCGGCGAGGCGTAGCGAAGCTGGGCGCGGGCAAGCGCAATATTCTGGGGATCGGCGACGATCGGCCGTGTTGCGGCGCCGTGGAGGCCGTCGAAATAATCGTCGACAACCGCCAGCGTGCCCTGACCTTCGACGAGCGCCGACCAGCGGCCTGTCTTCGCCTCGACCCCGGCGCGGAGGCGCAGGGTCAGAGCGTCGGCATCGGCGGCGAGGCCATCTTGGTCGACCTGTTCGTAGCGAAGCCGGGCTTCGCCGAGCTGCTTGAGGGTGACGTCCCGGGCGTGCGCCACCCCGGCCGGCGCGAGCGCCAGCAAGATCACAAGGGTGCGGGTCATGGTTAGATCCGCACGCCTTCGGCCGCGCCCCAGGCCCTGCGCCACTGGCTCTTCACAAAGATCAGCCCGACCAAAGCCACGACCGCCAGCACCGCGAAGATGTAGAAGCCCGGTGCGAAGCTGCCCGTCCACTGCTTGGCGAAGCCGAGCGAGGAGGCGAGGTAGAAGCCGCCAACGCCGCCCGCCATGCCGACAAGCCCGGTCATCACGCCGATCTCGGCCGAGAAACGCTGCGGGACGAGCTGAAAGACCGAACCGTTGCCGGTACCGAGCGCGAGCATCGCAACGACGAACAGGCCGAGCGCGGCGGGCAAGGTATCGGCCTGCGGTACGCCCGCGAGAGCAAGGGCCGCGACGACGAACACCGCCATCAGCGCCTTGACGCCACCGATCCTGTCCGCGAGGGCACCGCCCATCGGGCGCACCAGCGATCCGGCGAAGACGCAGGCCGCGGTGCAATAGCCCGCCATCACCGGGGTGAGGTGGAACTGGTCGGTGAAATAGATCGGGAGCGAGGCGGCGAGCCCGACGAAACCGCCGAACGTCACCGAGTAAAAGGCCATCAGCCACCAGGCATCGGCAGTCTTGAGCGGTTGAAAATAGTCGACCAGCTTCTTCGGCACGGGCGCATTGGGCGCGTCCTTCGCCATCGCGAGATAAATGAAGAAGACGATCGTCAGAGGGATGCAGGCGAGCCCAAGCACGGCGTTCCAGCCGAACATCTTGGCGAGGCCGGGGGCGAAGAGCGCAGCGAGCACGGTACCGGAATTGCCCATGCCCGCGAGGCCCATCGCCTTGCCCTGATGCTCGGGCGGATACCAGCGGCTCGCGAGCGGCAGGGCGATCGCGAAGCTGGCGCCTGCGAAGCCGAGGATCACGCCGAGCGCGAGCGTGCCCGCGAAGCTGTGGACGCCGAAGAACCAGGCCGCGAACAGTCCGGCGATGACGATAATCTGGCTGATCGCGCCCGAGCGCTTCGGCCCGATGCGGTCTACGAGCAGGCCGTTGACGACGCGCAGCACCGCGCCAGCGAGCGTCGGGACCGCAACCATCAGCCCCTTTTGCGCGGGGCTCAGGCCAAGATCCTCCGAAATCGAGGGCGCGAGCGGACCGAGGATCACCCAGACCATGAAAGCGAGATCGAAATAGAGAAAGGCGGCGATCAGCGTCGGCCAGTGCCCGCTCGCCCAGAAGCTCGATTTGGATGCCATGGCCCCTGTGGTTGCAGTCGTCATCGTCCGTCCCCTTCGTGTGACGGGCAATAAAAAAGCCGCCAGGACGGCGGCCATGCGGGCGCATCCTGACGGCTTCATTGCCTGTTGGGATTGCGGGGAATGGCTCCCCGTCCGCCTGCGGTTCGATCCCCTCGTTGGAACCGGCGCCGCCTTATCCTGCCCCGGCAGCCTTGCCGAGTGTGTTTAAGCTGCCTGATTCGCGGGTTGGCCGCAAGGGCTTATTTCGCAAGTGCAGCATAAAGTGGAAAGCTAGGGAAGTTCAGCGAGATAGGCTTCGATATCGTCGGGATCGAAGGCGCGGCCGTCGAAAAAGCGGTCGCTGCCGAGCGTCAGGCGGCCCTGCGTCGAGCCCGCGCCGATGGGTTCGTCGAGCCCGCCTTCGAGCTTCGAGCTGGCGCCGGGCAGCGGCGCGCCCGAACCTGCAAGTGCGGCGCGGTAGACGTCGGGACGGAAGACATTGCCGGCCGCCGCGGCTTCGGCGTCGTCGAACCTCATATAGTCCCAGCGCACCATCTGCGAATAAAGCCACGCGGCCTGGCTGCGCCAAGGAAAATTGGCCGCCTCGCGATACTGGAACATGAAATCGGGATAGTGGATCGGCTCGCCGTCGGGGACAAGCCGGATGCGGTCGGTGATGGCGCGCAGCACCGCATCGCGCGGCGCGTCGAGATATTCGGGCCGCGCCAATATGTCGGCGCTTTCCTCGGCCGCGCCGGGTTCGACGAAATGCGCTGCTGCTGCATGCAGCGCGCGGACCAGCGCTTCGACTGCGTCGCGGCGTTCGTCGAGAATAGTTTCGCGCATCGCGAGTACCTTCTCGACGCCGCGGCGCCAGATCTGAGCCGTCGCCAATGCTATATGTCCGACACCGCGATCGACCGCGATCGAGTTCCACGGTTCGCCGACGCAAATGCCGTCGACTTCACCAGCGGCAAGTGCGTCGGCGGCAAACGGCGGGCTGGTGACGACGATGTCGATATCCTGATCGGGACGAATGCCGACACCTGCGAGCCAGTAGCGCAGCATGTAATTGTGGCTCGAATAGCGATGGACAACGCCAAAGCGCAGCGGCTTGCGCGCCGCGACCCGTGCGTCCGCCACCCGCTTCAGCGCCGCGCCGATCCGGACCGGGTCACCCAACGCGTCGGTCAGGCCGGTCTCTGCCGCCAGCCTGGCCGAGAAGGTGACAGCATTGCCGTTGAGACCCAGAACGAAGGGCACCGCGAGCGGCACGGCGGGGCGGTCCTTGCCGAGGGTCGTCGCGATTGCGAGCGGGGCGATCATATGGGCAGCGTCGGTGTGGCCATAGAGCAGCCGGTCGCGAACGGTCGCCCATGTCATGTCGCGGACAAGGGCGATGGTGACGCCTTCTGCTGCGGCGAATCCGAGTTCGTGGGCGAGAACTGGCAACGCCGCGTCGACGAGCGGCAGAAAGCCGATACGGAAGCGCTCGCCGGTCATTCCATGTCTCCCATCAGCGCTTCACTGGTGACGATCGCTTCGGCAATCTCCGAAATCCGGCGGTTGGTGCGCATCGCCTGCCCGCGGAGCAACGCATAGGCGGCGGGCTCGTCGATCTGACGCCGCTTCATCAGGATCGCCTTCGCCTTGTCGATCACCGCGCGTTCGGCGAGTGCGTTCTTGGCGTCGTCGAGTTCGCGCTGGAGCCGCGAAAAGGCCTGGAAGCGCCGGATAGCGAGGTCGACGACGGGCTTGATCCGCTGCTTCGACAGGCCATCCACAACATAGGCCGACACCCCGGCATCGATCGCTGCGCCGGTGGCCTCGGCGTCGCTCTGGTCGACGAACATCGCGATTGGACGATCGAGTGCTCGCGACATGGCGAAGAAGTCCTCGAGCAAGTCGCGGCTCGGGTTTTCGAGGTTGATCAGCACGACGTCGGGCGTCGCTGCCTCGATTTGAGCAACAAGCGGTCTGGTTGTATCGACCAGTACGAGATCGTCGAGGCCCGCTTCGCGCAGACCGTCGGATATGACGGCCGCTCGCCCTGCGCTGGTGTCGATGATCGCGATCCTCATGGTCGCGCCTTTACGCTGCAGCGCACAAATCGACCAGTGGGTTTCTCATTGAAGTGCTTTTATAAGAGAGCAGCCTAAAATCGCGTAATTATCTTGTGTGAGCAAACCCGGTAACTCGGGTGCCCTGAGCGTTTCTTCGAAGGCCATCTTGGCCGCAGGAGAACGATCATGGGAAGATCGGAGTTCGACTATTTGCCTCCGCGTCCCGCGTGGAATGCAGGAAGAAAGGTTGGAGCCAAACGACCGCTGAAGCCCAGGCAGATATCGGATCGAAAATATGGGGCTCCTGGAGCGTGGACGGCGCGATCCGGAAGCTATTCGCCGGTCAATCGATCAAGCTATTGCAGCGGGCCGATGCCACCGCTTGGTATCGGTCTGGGACGCCGAGCTTCTGGAAGACATTCTTGAGGTTCCATTTGACGGTTTCGAGCGTGATGCCGATCGCGAGCGATCTGCTGATTCGACGTGCTCGCCGCGACCAGGCGCACAATTTCCGCTTCGCGGGGAGTCCGCACCGATGTACCCGCCGCCGGCCTCGGGCTATCGGCATCGGCGCTCCCGGGAAAGTGCTCAATGAGCTGCTGGATATAGCTTGCGAGTTCCGCGTCGGGCCTGCCCGTGGACAGCAGGCGATGGAGGAGGTGCAGCACCTGTTGCCCCCCGTCGACAACCGTGCAGACAAGGCCCAGCTGGGCGCCGCGAAGCAACGCTGCGCGAAGATGTTCGGTCGCCCGATCGGATCGGACGCGGGACTCGTCGATCCGGGCTCGCAAGAGATCGATTGTGACGAGCGACGCCTCGCGACCGAGCCGCTTTGCTTGCGGCGCGATCCGGTCGAGCTCGGCGAGAGCAGGTGGATAGTCGCGTTCGGGCAGCGCGACGCGCGCGCCCGCGCAGCCGGCGACGTCCGGGGGAATCTGCGGAAGCGCCAGAAAAAACTAGCTTTTTCGGCTATAACTTTAAAATGAAATCCGCCGGGGTCCGGTGCCGTTCGAGGCGATACCCTGACCCGTCCCTCACCCTTTTGGGTGTTTTTGATGGCATCCTGCCGGCGCGAAATACTCTCGCTGCTCGGCGAACTGCAGCCTAGAGGGCACGCATGTGGCGAATCCTGTTTCTCATCTTCCTCCTGACAGGATTCACGTCCCCGGCCTATGCCCAGGATAGCTCTTGGCAAGCCTGTCATGGCGTCGTTGGTCCGGCCGGTCCGGTGCTCAGCGATTGCCGGTCGATTGCCGATCTCATCGATCCGCAAGGGCGGGAGATCTGGATCCGGTCCATCGTCCGGGCCCCGGCGGATGCTCGCCCGCGCGTCCTTTATGTGGCAGGCGTCGCTTCATCGGAAGCGTGGCTCAACGGCCTGCGCCTCGGCGCGAACGGCCGTCCCGGCGCCACGGCACGGGAAGAAGCGCCCGGGCGTTACCGGGCGATCCTCCCGATCAGCGAGGCCGTCTGGCAACGCGGCGAGAACGTGCTGGTGCTGCGCCTGTCGTCTTTTCACGGTGGCCTGCGTTTCGCGCGACCGATGAGTGCCGTTGCCGTATTGCCCTATCCGTATCCGCAGCGCATCGCGCCTCTGGCTGTCACCTTTCTTGCAGCCGGCACATTGCTGGCCGCAGCATTCGGCTTCGGCGTCATCCACGCCATGCGCCGCACCAGGACCAGTCTGATCCTGGCTGCGATGGCGGGCGTTGCGATGCTGCAGGCCATTGTCGAGAGCGTGCGGACGCTGTTCGACTATTCCTATCCTTTGCACGCTTGGCGGATGGGCGCCATCTGGGCCTTGGCCGCAGTCTTCGCGATCCTGCTGGTGCGCTACGTGTCCATTCGCTTCCTGCCTGGAACGCGCAGTATCATCATCACCGGCCTTTCCTCCGGTCTGGTGGGTGCTACCGCCCTGTTGCCGAGCTTCGAAGTGAAGACGATGTGGGCACTCATCTTGGGAGGTGCATTTGCCGCCCTGCCGGCTGCGGCAGCGGTGCGGCGGCGGCTTCCTGGCGCGCGGCCGACCCTTGCCTATCTCCTATTGTTCCTCGCGCTGGCTCTTGGCCTTCCCGAATGGTTCACCGATCTCTCCTACTTCCTGCTCGCTGCGGGATTGGTGTTGCCGTTGCTGATGGTCGAGGTCGTGCGCCTCGGTCGCGACAATCGCAGCCGCGAAGCCGCCCTGACACATGCGGCCAGCCAGCCTGACCGCCTGACGGTGGCTTCAGCGCGTGGTGTCGAACTGGTTCCGATTGCGGAGATTCTGGCCGTGGTGGGCGCCGACGACTATGTTGAACTGCGGCTGGTTGGCGGCCGCAGCCTGCTGCACGCGGCGCGCCTCGACGGGCTTGCGAGCCAGCTACCGGCAAGCTTCCTGCGCATCCATCGATCCGTGATCGCAAACCTGTCCCGGGTACAACGGCTGGAACGTGACGGTGGCCGCTGGCGGCTGCATTTGAGTGACGGGGCGCCGCTACCGGTCAGCCGCTCCCGTCTGCCTGCCTTGCGTGAGGCTTTGGACGTGTGCCCCGTCGCGGCGGCGGCCTAAGCTCGGGCCGATCCGCTCAGGTTTCATGGTGACCGTTCACCGAAGCTGAGGGGCATTCACCGATCCGCTGTTGGGCAGCCATTCGATCTGCGCTTGAGCGATTGCAAGTCATCGGAGAGTCCAATGCGTTCAATGCGTCTCGTTGCCGTCGCCGTTCTGTCCGGAATTTCCGCCAATGTGGCGGTGGCCGCTCCTTTTGAGAGCGGGGATCTTCTACACGCCGCAGATCAGCAAGATCGGTCCAAAGTCGACCTCGACGCAGTCTTTGCATCGATCGCACCGACGGCTCCCGGCTGCGCGGCAGGCGTGTCGATCGCCGGAACCGCGCCGGTGATACGCGGCTATGGACTGGCCGATCTCGAACACCCCGTACCGATCACGGGCGACACGGTTTTCGAAACCGGCTCGCTGGCCAAGCAATTCACCGCCGCTGCGATCCTGCTGCTGGTTCAGGACGGCAAGCTGACATTGGAAGATGATATCAGGCGGTATTTGCCGGAGATGCCGGATTATGGCGTGCCGATCACGATCCGCCACCTGCTGACCCACAGCAGCGGGTTGCGTGAGCAGTGGAGCCTGCTCGCTCTGACCGGCAACGGCCCGGGCGTCCAGGTCCATAGTTTGAGCATGATCCTCGACCTGGCCTCACGGCAGAAGGGTCTGAACTTCACGCCCGGCGCAGAGTTTCTCTACACCAATACAAACTACGCGCTCGCGGCGATCATCATCGAACGCGCGAGCGGCACGAGCCTGCAACGCTTCACTGAGCAGCGCCTGTTCCAGCCGCTGGGCATGAACCACAGCTGGTGGCGGGAGGATTTCCGTACGGTCGTGCCGGGACGCGCCATGGCCTATGCTTCGGGCAGCGAAGGCTTCATCGCCAATATGCCCTTCACCAACGTCTATGGAAATGGCGGGCTACTTACCACGATCGCGGATCTGCTGCGCTGGAACGCCTTTCTCGACCACCCTTCCGATCTGCCCGGCGGCGAGGCGCTGGTGACGGCCCTGCAGACACCGGGCAAATTGCGGAACGGCACACCGGTCGAATACGGCCTTGGCCTTGAGATTGCCCACGCGCACGGGTTGCGCCTGATCGGGCATAGCGGCTCTACTGCCGGATATAAGGCCTGGATCGGCCGCTATCCCGCGAAGCGCGTCTCGGTTGTGCTCCTATGCAACAATGGCGATGTCGATCCGGTGAAGCTTGGCGAGGGCATTGCCGAGCAGGCACTCCGCGCTACCGGTTATATCGAGAGAAAGCCTGTGGCTTCGGCGCCGTCGCCCACGACTTCGCCGATTAGCCCCGCCGACCTGGACCTGGCTCAATACCAAGGGTTGTTTCGCGATCCCGTGACTGGCGAACTCGTGGCGACAACGGTCGTCGACGGGCAGCTCATGCTCCAGCGAGGGGCGGCGCAGCGGCTGACTCCCATGGACAAGGGCAGATTCCGGCGCGCGGACGGGGGTGTGGCGCAGTTTGCCCGGGAGGAGGGGAAGGCTGTCGAACTCACTCTGGGCACCGATGGACTTAGTCAGCGCTTCGTGGCGGTTGCACCTGCCAAAGCCGACCCCGTCGCGCTCGATACCTATGTCGGAACCTATTACAGCGCTGAGCTGGACAGACGTATTTCGGTTGTTCGGAAGGGTGATGGTCTGGTGATGCGTCAACCCTTTGCAGTCGAATGGCCCCTGACGCCGCGTTTCGCCGACGGCTTCACGGTGCGGCTGCGTGGCATGAGCAGTTTCGTCTTCTCGCGCGCGCCTGATGGCAAGATCGACGGATTCGCGGCGTGGATGAACGGCGCTCGCAACATATGGTTCGTGCGGCAGCCCTGACGGGTTCGTTGGCGGAACCGTCTGCACGGATTTCCTCCGCTATCGATCCACAATATTTGCAAAACCGGAGGTCGACTATGTCCACTTCACGGCGAAGATTCTCTGGTCAAGGTGACCATGAATGAGGCGTGAGCCGACATCCCCGGGCGCCGAACAGGGCCGGCGGCTATCGGTCAATCGCAGCCAGTTGCTTTGTAATCCGCAATTCTTCCCGAGCGGAAAAATCCAGAGATTTAAACGATCTAGACAAGGAAGCGACGTTCGCACGTCCGCTTAATCCCGCAAAAGGTGGACCGCGAAACTAGATGTTTTCGCTAAATACCTGATTTCACGCCATAGTTCGGCGATGATGGTGCGGTCGAGAAGACTCGAACTTCCACGGCCTTTCGGCCACAACGACCTCAACGTTGCGCGTCTACCAGTTCCGCCACGACCGCACATCATGATGGTCCGGACGGGCCGGCACCAGGTAGGAGCGGGCGCCTAGCAAAGCTTTCCGGGTGATGCAAGCGAGCTTCGCCGGATTTATTTTCACCGACGCAAACAAGCGGGGCTGCCGCTGGCGCCGATGTCATCGAACCGACTCGAAAGAGTCACCCAATTGTCATGGCTCTGGCGTCAGACCGTCATCGAATCACCCTAGTGGCGGCGTCACCGGGGGCGAGCCAGCATATCTCATCTCGTTCGCGGCGTGTTTTTCATCAGGGGCGCCGCTCGACGATCGGGGGGCGCACACCGGGAACGGAGATTTTCATGGCGGCTTTCGCACGCATTCGTTTGGTCATGCTCAGCGGCGTGGCCTGTTCCATTCTTGCGGCGTGCGGTGCCGACGGCGTCGCGTCGCCGGGTGAAGGCGTGATCGTTATCCCGACGCCGACCCCCACCCCGACGCCGACCCCCACGCCTACCCCGACCCCGCCGGCGACCGTAACCCCGGCCGCGAACTGCCCGAGCATTGCCGGCCCCGACCAGCTTTCGAACCTCGGCACCATTACCGGCCCCGGCGGCGAATGGCGCAACTGCGGTTTCCCGACGCGTTTCACCGCGACGACCGCGATTCCGAAGGTGGCGGGCGTCATTTATTCGCTTCCCGGCCGCGTCGATGTCGGCACCGATCAGGGCGCGGCGAGCACGAACAATGTCGTCACGCTGACGATCGATCCGGGCGTTACCATCTTCGGCGCAACGGGCGTGTCCTTCCTCACCGTCAACCGCGGCAACCGCATCGATGCCGTCGGTACGCCGACCCAGCCGATCATCTTCACCGGCCGCGGCAACGTCGTGGGTTCGGCAGGCGATCAGACCTCGCAGCTGTGGGGCGGTGTCGTGCTGCTTGGGCGTGCACCAGTCACCGATTGCGACGCGCCGGCCGCGACGCCGGGTAGCGCGGCGTGCGAACGCGACACCGAAGGCACCTCGGGCGCCAAATATGGCGGTGCGCAGCCGGCGGACAATTCGGGCCGCATGTCCTATGTCCAGATCCGCTATTCGGGCTTCATCCTCAGCGCCGACAAGGAGCTGCAGGGGCTTACGCCGTCGGGCACGGGCTCGGGCACGCAGCTCGATCATATCCAGGTACACAACAGCTCGGACGACGGCATCGAAGTGTTCGGCGGCCGCGTGAACATGAAGCATCTGGTGATCACCGGTGCCGAGGATGACGGTCTCGATACCGACGTCGGATATCAGGGCAACATCCAGTACGTCATCGGCGTACAGCGTGCGGACGGTCTGGTCGGCGACTCGATGATGGAAATCGACTCGAACGGCAACGAAGACACGTCGCCGCGCCAGCGCGTCGCGATTTCGAACTTCACCTATATCCATCGCAACAATGCGGCGGGTAACGGCGTATCGATCCTCGTCCGCGGCGGTGCCGACTATACCTTCGCCAATGGCCTGATCGTGGCTCCGGGCTTCCGCTGCCTCGGCCTCAACAGCGCGACGACGACGCAGGCGGCGAACCCCGCCCTCGACGAAGCCGGCCCGCCGGTCTTCCAGTCGGTGTCGATGCAGTGCAACGCCTCGCCGTTCCGCGGCACCAGCGGCGTCACCGACGCGCAGGTCCAGGCGATCTTCGAAGGCGGCACGAACAACCGTTCGAACTATGTGCCGTCGCTCACCAGCCTGTTCATCAATGGTGCGACCGAAACCGGCTTCACGCCCTTCAATGCGAAGACGCTGAACGCCTTCTTCGACACCACCGCCTATGTCGGCGCCGTCCGCGACGCCAACGACAGCTGGTACCAGGGTTGGACCTGCAACTCGACGACCGCGAACTTCGGCACGTCGAGCAAGAGCTGCAGCGCCATTCCGACGACCTGATCGCTCGCGATCCAATTGGGGAGCGGGCACGCCGACCGGGCTGGCCCGCTCCCTTCCTGCATATTCCTTGGGGACTTTTACCATGACCAAGCGGCCGATCTTCGCCAGCCTGCTTCTTCTCAGTTCCGCGCTCGTCGCACCCGCGGCGCTCGCGCAGGATGCCGGCACCGAACCCGCGACCGCCGCGCCCGCGCCGGCCGACGAACCGGCTGCGCCCGCGGATGAAGAGGCCGACGTTTCGATCCCCGGCGGCGCCGATCAGGAAATCGTCGTCACCGGCCGCTTTACCCCGAACGTCGTCCGCGCGACGCCCGAAGTCGTCTCGGTGCTGTCGTCCGCGGACATCGCGCGCACCGGCGAAGGCGACATTTCGGGTTCGCTCCAGCGCGTCACCGGCCTTTCGGTCGTCGGTGGTGGTTTCGTCTATGTCCGCGGGCTTGGCGACCGCTATTCGCTCGCGCTCCTCAACGGTTCGCCGCTGCCGAGCCCCGAGCCGCTGAAGCGCGTCGTTCCGCTCGATATCTTCCCCTCGAACGTCATCGATTCGACCCTTGTCCAGAAGAGCTATTCGGCGAATTTTCCGGGCGAATTCGGCGGCGGCGTGATCAACCTCACGACGAAGGCGATCCCGCGCGAACCTTTCCTGACGCTCAGCGGCGGCATCGGATGGGACAGCGAAACGACGAACCAGCTCGGCTATACCTATTATGGCAGCGACACCGACTGGACGGGCTTCGACGACGGGACACGCGATGTGCCGCCGTTGCTGAAGGCCGCGTTCGCGAGCGGCAAGCCGATTCTGGAGGGGGCCGACTTCACGAAGGACGACCTCAAGGCGATCCAGATGGAGCTGGTGAACGCCGAAACCACGTTGCTGCAACAGAATAACCACATCCCGGTCAACTGGTCGGCCGGCATCACGGGCGGTACGACGATCCAGTTTGCCGGCGGCGAACTCGGCATCATCGCGACCGCGGGGATCAGCAACAAGTGGCGCACCCGCGACACGCTGCAACAGACGTCGGTCGAGCAGGATCTGTCGGGCGACCCGCAGACCAGCTACAACCGCGTCGTGACCGACAATCGCGTCGTGGTGAACGGCCTGCTCGGTTTCGGTCTTGAAATCGGCGAGCACAAGCTGCGCTGGACCAACCTCTATATCCGCGACACGTTGAAGCAGGCACGTCTGGCGGTCGGCACCGACGCGAACCAGGTCGGCCGCGATATCATGAAGCAGGACACCGCCTGGTACGAGCGGCAGCTGATCAACACGCAGTTCGTCGGCGAATTTCATTTCGACCGCCTGAAGCTCGACCTGCGCGGCGCCTATGCCAATTCGCAGCGCGAAGCGCCCTATGAGCGCGGCTTTACCTATGTCCGCACCAATCTGCCGACGACGCAGGATCCCACGGGCAACAAATTCGTGAACGATCTTGGCGGCAACCGCGGTGACGCGACAATCGCCTTCTCGGATCTCAACGAGGATCTGTGGTCGGGCGGCGTCGACCTGTCGTACGAGCTCGCCTCGCGCATCACGGCGACGGTCGGCTATGCCTATAGCGATACGAAACGTACCTCCGTCCGCCGCGCGTTCCAGTTTCGCGCATCGGGTCTGCCCGTCGCGGTGACGCAGCTGCGCCCGGACTATCTGCTCTCCGACGCTACGATTCAGCTCTATGATATCGGCCTGATCGAAACATCGGCGCAGGACGGCACCGCGGCGTTCGACGCGGGGCTCAGGACACACGCGGGCTATGCACAGGTGCAGGCCGAACTGATGTCGGGGGTCAACATCAACGCCGGTGTGCGGTATGAGGAAGGCAAGCAGACCGTCGTTCCGGTCGACCTTTTCGGAACGGGCGGCAGCTCGATCGTCTCGACCGACCTCAACAATAACTACTGGCTGCCCGCGGTTACGCTGACCTGGGAAGTTGCGCCCGATATGCAGGTGCGCTTCAACGGGTCGAAGACGATCGCGCGCCCGCAATTCCGCGAACTGGTCGCACAAATCTATCAGGACCCCGAATCGAACCGCCTGTTCCGCGGCAACCCCTCGCTCAGCGATAGCGAACTGTGGAATGCCGAACTGCGGTACGAATGGTATTTTGCCAAGGACCAGCGTTTCACCGCCGCCGGTTTCTACAAATCGATCGACAAGCCGATCGAAGCCTATACCTCGATCTCGGATTCGTCGATCAACACCAGCTATGCCAACGCGCCGAAGGCGACGCTCTACGGCGTCGAGCTGGAAGCGCAGAAATATTTCGCGCTCGACACGCTGTCGGACTCGGCCTTCTGGGCCAGCCGCCGTCTCGTGCTGATCGGGAATTACACCTTCACCAAGTCGGACATCAAAGTCGGTGCGGGCGACACCACCGTCATCAACGGCGTGGTGCAGGACGCGAGCAATTATTTCTTCGACGGTTCGCCGCTCACGGGTCAGTCGGACCATCTGGTCAATGTCCAGATCGGGCTCGAAGATCAGGACAAGCTGTCGCAGCAGACGCTGCTCATCACCTATGCCAGCCCGCGCGTCACCAGTCGCGGTCCGTCGGGGCAGCCCGACCTGCTCGAAAAACCCGGCATCCAGCTCGATTTCGTCGCGCGTCAGGGGCTGACCCTGCTCAACAAGGAAATCGAGCTGAAGTTCGAGGCGCGCAATCTGACCGGGCGCAAATATCAGGAAGTCCAGACGTCGGGCGACAACAAGATCTATTTCAACCGCTACAAGCTGGGCCGCACCTTTTCGCTCAGCGCGTCGCTCAAATTCTGAGGCCTGTATCCTCCCCGCCACGGCGGGGAGGATCGCTTCGGGCCGTCGCTGCGGACTCGCTCGACCGTCAAAAAACTGTAATCTTCCGGTCAACTGATTGTCACCAATCGCCCCTAGGCGATTCGCAGGCACGGCCTTTCAGTTGGGGGACAGGGAAGAATAATGGCGACGCTGATGTCCGGATCGGCCGTTCGGCTGCCGCGTGCGCTGCCTGCCTGGCTGCGCGCCGGGCGGCGGGCCCCACGTGAAATCTGGCCGATGCTGCTCGCGGGCCTGCTCGGCGCGCTGCTGGTCTGGCAATGCGTCCGCCTGTTCTGGACCCTGTTCACGCCGCTGTCGCCGCTCGGCGCATGGCAGCCGCAGGCGGCGGTGATCGCCTCCCCCGCCGAGCGGCGCGCGCTTTTTTCCAGCCTCGATCCCTTTTTCCGCGGCAATGCGCAGGGAACCGCTTCGGCGACCGTCACTTCCGCGGGACTCACTCTGTTTGGCGTCAACCTCAACGAGGCGACCGGTGGCGGCTCGGCGATCATCGCGGGCGAGGACGGGATTCAGACCAGCTATGCGGTCGGCGACGAGATCGCGCCGGGGCTCAAGCTTGCCGGTGTCGCCTTCGATCATGTGCTGCTCGACCGCGGCGGCGCCCGCGAAAGCCTGTTCCTCGATCAGAGCGGTGCGGCGCCCGTCGCCAATCCCGCGACGCCGTTGCCCGCGCCGACCCCCGAAATCGGGGCGACCCCGGCCGGTGCGAGCGCGAGCGGCGAAATGACCCCCGCCGCGATCAAGGCGGGCGTCGGTTTTGCTCCGCGTACCGAAGACGGCCGCGTGACCGGGATCGTCGTTCAGCCGCAAGGCGACGGAGCGGCCTTCCGCGCGGCGGGTCTGCGCCCCGGCGACGTCATCCGCTCGGTCGGCGGCCGCCCGATCGGATCGGCGAGCGACGCTGCCGCGCTCGCCAACCAGCTTACCCCGGGTGCGCGCGTCGCACTCGAAGTCGAACGCGGCGCCAGCGTCGTTCCCGTCGCCATCTTCCTGTCGAAGCAATAGGTCTTATGCGTTTCAAACTGTCCCTGATGCTCGCCGCCGCGCTGATTTCTTCCACGCCCGGTCCCGCATTCGCCCAATATACGCTCAACGTCCGCGACGCCGATATCCGCGCCTTCATTCAGGATGCGGCGCGGATCACCGGGCGCACTTTCGTTATCGACGGCCGCGTCAACGGCAAGGTGTCGGTCGTCACCGACCGGCCGCTGTCGCGCAGCGAATATTTCGAGATTTTCCTCGCGACCCTGCGCTCGAACGGCCTTGTCGCGGTGCCGGGTCCGAACGGCAGTTATCGCGTCCAGCCGATCGACGGCGCCGCGGCGCAGCCCGGCCGGATCGGCAGCGGCGGTGCGGCACAGAACCAGTTCGTCACCGAAATCATCCGCCTGAGGCACATCGACGCGGTCGCGGCGGTCGAAACGCTGCGCCCGCTCGTCAGCGCGCAGGGCTCGCTGACGGCGAACCGCAACGCCAACAGCCTCGTCGTGGCCGACTTCGCCGACAATATCCGCCGCATCCGCGCGCTCGCGTCGAGCATCGACCGCGACAGCTCGACCAGCCAGATCGTCACGCTGAAGAACGCCGGTGCGCGCGAGATCGCCGCCGCGCTCACCGCGCTTGTCCCCGCGGCGGGCGAGGGCGCGCGGGCGCCGCTCGCGATCGTGCCGATTGACAGCAGCAATGCGATTGCGCTGCGCGGCGATCAGGCGATGGTCGCGCGCTTCGTCTCGATGGCGAACGATCTCGACGCCAAGGCGGCGGGCGGCACCGAACTGCGCGTCTACTGGCTCGAACATGCGAACGCCGAAACGCTGCTCCCGACGTTGCAGCAACTGATCGGCGGCGGCAGCGACCCGGCACAGAAGGCGGGTCTGCCGCCGGCGTCCACCTCGTCCTCGTCGTCCAGCGGCGGTGGCGCGCCGATGGCAGCGGCCGCCGCTCCGGCAGCCGCGGCATCGGTGGGCGGCGGCGGAAGCGGCAGCATCTCGACCCGCGGTCCCGCGATCGTCACGCGCTATGAGGGCGCCAACGCGATCATCGTCGCGGCGAACAGCGAAGTGCAGCGGATGCTCGGCGAGTTGATCCGCCAACTCGACAGCCGCCGGCAACAGGTGCTCGTCGAAGCGATCGTCGTCGAAATCGGCGACGATGCGGCGAAGCGCCTCGGCGTCCAGTTCCTGCTCGGCGGCAAGAATATCCCGTTCGTCGCAACGAGCTATAGCAATGCATCGCCCAACATCCTGACGCTCGGCGGCGCCTATGCCGCGAACCGGCTGTCGCAGGAGACGACGACGGTCAACGGCAACACGACGGTCACGCAAACGAACAGCTCGCTCGGCAACAGTCTGCAGGAAGCCGCGGCCGCGTCGCTTCTGACTGCAACGGGCGGCTTCGCGGGTTTCGCGGGCGACATCGGCAAGAACACGATCTTTGGCGCGATCATCAACGCGGTGAAATCGGACACCACCTCGAACCTGCTCGCGACCCCGCATATCGTGACGCTCGACAATCAGGCCGCGAAATTCCTCGTCGGTCAGGATGTTCCGATCACGACGGGGGAGAAGCTGGGCGACAATTTCGAAAATGCCTTCCGCACCGTCCAGCGCGAAGAGGTCGGGATCAAGCTGGAAGTGACCCCGCAGGTGAACGGCGCGGGCGAAGTGAAGATGTTCCTGCGGCAGGAAGTGTCGAGCGTCGCGGGCCCCGTCTCGTCGCGCAACAGCGACCTCATCCTCAACAAGCGCGCGTTCGAAACGGTGCTGACCGTCGATGATGGCGAGATACTCGCGATCGGTGGGCTGCTCAACGACGACGAGCGCAAGACGATCGAACGCATCCCGCTATTGAGCGACATTCCCTTGCTCGGCGAACTGTTCAAATCGCGCAGCAGGACGCGCTCTAAGACCAATTTGATGGTCTTCATCCGTCCGACGATCCTGCGCAATCGCGAAGACAATGCGGCGCTGACCGCGCGCCGCTACGGCTATGTCCGCGACTTCCAGCTCCAGCGCAATCCGGGCGAAGAACCCGCGATCGACACGCTGGTACGCGACTATCTGGGTGCGGTGCCGCCGGTGCCGAGCGCGGCGACCTCCACCGACGTCACCGTCGGCCCGGTGAACCTCCCCGAACTGCGCGGTCCCGATGGCAGCGTCATTTCGACCGACGTCCCGCCCTCGATTTCACAGGCGCCCGCTCCTCCCGCCGGAGATTATCCGTGACCGACATCGAACCGGCGGCGCCTCCCCCGGCGCCGGTTGATATTCCTTACGGCTTTGCCCGCGCGCATGGCGTCGTCATCGCGCCCGGCGAAAACGGCGTCTGGCTGGCGACCCTGCGCGAGGGCAGCGATCCCGCGGTGCTGATCGAGGTCAAGCGCTACCTCGCGCAGCCGCTGCGCGTCGCGACCGCCGATGCCGCCGATTTCGACCGGCTGCTGTCGGATCATTATGCCGTCGACAGCTCGGCCGCCGCGATGGCGGGTTCGCTCGACGGCAGCGACATCGACTTCAGCCTGCCGAGCGCCGAGGATCTGCTCGACAGCGCCGACGACGCCCCCGCGATCCGCCTGATCAACGCGATCATCGCCGAAGCGGTGCGGCAGGGGGTCAGCGACATCCATATCGAACCTTATGAAAGCGGTCTCGTCGTGCGGATGCGCACCGACGGCGTGCTGCGCGAACATCTGCGGATGCCGCCGCATGTCGCCCCCGTCGTCGTCAGCCGTATCAAGGTCATGGCGCGCCTCGACATCGCCGAACGCCGCGTGCCGCAGGACGGGCGTATCGGGCTGACGCTGGCGGGCAAGGCGGTCGACGTCCGCGTCTCGACATTGCCCAGCCGCGCGGGCGAACGCGTCGTGATGCGTATCCTCGACAAGGACGCCGCTGGGATCGACTTCGACGTTCTCGGCCTGTCGGGCGCCGCCGACCAGATTTTGCGCGAGGCGCTCGCCGAACCCAATGGCATCATCCTCGTCACCGGCCCGACCGGGTCGGGTAAGACGACGACGCTTTACGCCGCGCTCAAGCAGCTCAACGACGGTCGGCGCAATATCCTGACCGTCGAAGATCCGGTCGAATATGCCGTCGATGGTGTCGGTCAGACGCAGGTGAACAGCAAGGTCGGGCTGGATTTCGCCGCGGGTCTGCGCGCGATCCTGCGTCAGGACCCCGACGTCGTGATGGTCGGCGAAATCCGCGACCGCGAAACCGCCGATATCGCCGTGCAGGCGTCGCTGACGGGGCATCTTGTGCTTTCGACCGTCCACACCAACGATGCGGTGGGCGCGATCACGCGTCTCAAGGATCTGAAGGTCGAGCCTTTCCTGCTCGCCTCGACGCTGCGTGCGGTGCTCGCACAGCGGCTGGTGCGCAAGCTGTGCGACCATTGCCGCGAGCCGGTGCAGGCGGATAACAGCGTCGCGGCGATGCTCGGCCTCGACATCGGCACGGTGATCTGGCGTCCCAAGGGCTGCGATCACTGCGGTCAAAGCGGGTTCCGCGGGCGCATTGGTGTGTTCGAGGCGATCAAGGTCGACGAGACCGTGCGCCGCTATATCTACAATGGCGGTGACGAGGCGATGATCGCGAAGCACGCCTTCCTGAAATCGCCCACGCTCGCGTCGGCGGCGCGCACGATGGTGGCGAAGGGGCTGACGACCGCCGAGGAGGCGATCCGCATCGCGCGGCGCGAGGATGTCGATGCCTGATTATCGCTATGTGGCGATCGACAGCCAGGGCCGCGAGCGAAAAGGCCGGTTGACCGCCGCGAACGACGATGCGGCGCGCGCCGACCTGATGCGGCGCAAATTCCATATCGTCGCGGTCGAGGTGGCGGGGACGAAGCCCGCCGGCCGTTCGCTGTTCGCTTTCCGCCGTAATAGATTGTCGAGCAAGGACCTCGCGCTCTTCACGCGCCAGCTCGCGACGCTCGCCGAGGTCGCGCCGCTCGAAGAGGCGCTGCGCACGCTCACACGCCAGAGCGAGGCCGAGAGTGCACGAGCGGTCATCGGCGACGTCCACGCCGGATTGCTCGAAGGCCGCCGCCTCGCCGACGCGATGGCGCGCCAGCCGGCGAGCTTCCCGCCGCTCTATCGCGCGATGGTCGCGGCGGGGGAAACGACGGGCAGCCTGACGACGATCCTCGCGCGCCTCGCCGACTTGCTCGAACGGCAGGCCGAGGTGCGCGGCAAGCTGATCGCGGCGCTCGCCTATCCGGTCGTTCTCGCGATCGTCGCGATCGGGGTCGTCGCCGCGCTGATGATCTTCGTCGTCCCGCGCGTCGTCGAACAATTCACCGACGTCGGGCAGCAGCTTCCCTTTCTGACGCGCGCGGTGATCGCTATTTCCGGCTTTGCCGCGAACTGGTGGTGGCTGATCGCGCTGCTGATCGCCGCCGCGAGCTTCGGCTGGGTGAGTGCGATGCGCCGCCCCGCGTTCAAGGCGCGCGTCGATGCGCGGCTGCTGCGCCTGCCGCTCTTCGGGCGCCTGCTCCGCGATCTCTATGCCGCGCGTTTTGCGCGTACCTTGTCGACGATGGTGTCGAGCCGCCTGCCGCTCGTCGAGGGGCTGCGCCTGACGCTCCCGACGATTAGGAACGCGGCGCTTGCGGGCGCGACCGCGACGATCGTCGATCAGGTCCGCGCGGGCGGCAGCCTGTCGGCGGCACTCCGCGACGCCGGGGTCTTTCCGCCGTTGCTCGTCTATATGACCGCCAGCGGCGAAAGTGCCGGACGGCTCGAGCAGATGCTCGAACGCGCCGCCGACTATCTCGAGCGCGAATTCGACCGCTTTACGGCCGCGTCGATGGCGCTTCTCGAACCTGTCATAATTGTCGTTATGGGGTCGTGCGTAGCCCTTATCATCCTCGCCATCCTGCTTCCGATCCTTCAGTTGCAGAACCTAGCCGGACTATGAAAATGTCGCTGATGCAGCTATTCCTTCGCCTGATGCTCGATACCTCCTTTTCCGGCGAGGGCCGGCCCCCGGTCCAGCGCCGCCGCAGGAAGGGCGAACGTGGCTTTACCCTGACCGAATTGATGGTGGTGATCTTCATCATCGGACTGCTCGCGACGGTGGTGATGATCAACGTCCTGCCCAGCCAGGACCGTGCGATGGTGACCAAGGCCAAGGCCGATATCGCGACGCTCGAAACCGCGCTCGAACAATATCGCCTCGACAATCTGACCTATCCCGCCTCGACCGACGGGCTGAACGCGCTCAGCACGCCGCCGCCGTCGCTCGCGCAGCCCGAACGCTATCGCCGCGGCGGCTATATCAAGAAACTGCCCGCCGATCCGTGGGGGCGGCCCTATAATTATCAGGCGCCGGGGCCGAACGGGAAGGCGTTCGACGTCTGGTCGCTCGGTGCCGATGGCGCCCCCGGCGGGACCGACGACAATGCGGATATTCGCAGCGACGGCTGAGACGCGCGCGCGTCCCCACGCCAACGGCTTTACCCTCGTCGAACTGATGGTCGTGCTCGCGATCATGGCGCTCGCCGCGACCGCCGTCGTGCTTACCATCCCTGGCGAAGAACGCAGCGTGCGCAGCGAAGCCGACCGGCTCGCTGCGCGGCTTGCCGCCGCGCGCGACGTGGCGGTGATCGAGGGGCGCAGCGTCGCGGTCCATTTCGCGCCATCGGGCTATGGTTTCGAACGGCGGGTGTCGGGCGAATGGCAACCGCTTCCCGGCCGTGCCTTCGAACAGCGGAGCTGGCCCGGTGACGTGCGTTTTGTGGCGGCCAACGGACAGGGCGCGGCGCGCATCCTGTTCGACCGCGTCGGCACCAGCCCGACGCCGCAGGCGGTCGTGCTCACCGGCGGCGACGCGCGCGAGATCGTGCGCGTCTCGGCGACGGGAGAGGTCAGTCGTGGGAAGTGAGCGCGGCTTCACCTTGCTCGAAATGCTCGTGGCGTTGAGCGTCATCAGCATCGCCGCGCTCGCGCTCGTTCGGCTCGACGCCTATGCGGTGCGCACCGCGGGCGACCTCGACGAAAGCACGATGGCGGGAATCGTCGCGCAGAACCGCGCGGTCGAGCTGTGGACCGACCCGGCGCCGCCGACGATCGGCAACAGCGCGATCGGCGTTGCCAACGCCGGGCGCAACTGGCGCGTCGAACAACGCGTCGCGAAGACCGCCGACGACGCCCTGCTGCGCATCGACCTGCTCGTTCGGCCCGAGGCCGGGCGCGGGCAGGCGGCGCTGACGATCATCCGGCCGTCGCGATGAAGGGCGAACGCGGCTTTACCCTTGTCGAGATGCTCGTCGCGCTTTCGATCTTCGCGGCGATCGCGGCGATGGGCGTCGGCCTGCTACGCAGCAGTGTCGACACGCAGGACGCGGTGCAGGAACGGCTGAAGGCGATGGGCGGCATCAACCGGCTCCGCGCCGTAATGGCGAACGACCTTGCGCAGGCGGTCCAGCGCTCGACGCGCGGGCCGGCGGGCGAAGCGGTTCCGGCTTTCGTCGGTTCGCCCACCGGATTTGCCTTTGTCCACAGCGGCGCGGGTTCGCTCGATGGAAGCCCGCGCCCGAGTGTCGAGCGCGTCGCCTATGCGCGCGTCGGCGACGAATGGCGCCGCGCGACGCAGCCGATGCTCGACGGCACCGCGCTCGGCGAGGGCGACCGGCTGATCGGCGATGTTTCCGGCGTCACGGTGCGATATCGCGACGAGCGGGGGAATTGGGGCGAGAGCTGGAGCTCGGAGCCCGGCGACCGCCTGCCGCGCGCGGTCGAGGTGCGGCTGGGCCGCACCGGACGCGAGGCGCTGACGATGCTGTTCCTGACCGCGCCGGCCTTGCCCCCGCCGCCGCCCGCCGCAGGGGCGCCGGTGCCATGAGGCGGTGGTCAAGGGATGAACGCGGGGCGGCGTTGCTTAGCGTGCTGCTGCTCGTCGCAGTGATGGCGGTGATCGCCGCCACCGCGCTCGACCGGCTGACGCTCGCAACGCGGATCGCGGGCAGCGCGGCGACGGTCGATCAGGGGCGCGCCTACACTTTCGCCGCCGAACAGATTGCGCTGCGCCGCGTTGCCGATCTGGTCGGCCGCGATCCCGCGAAGCTGACCTTGGCTGGCAACTGGCTGGGCCGCGATTTCACGCTGCCGCTGCCCGGCGGCGAAGGGCGCGCCAAGCTGACCGACGCCAATAATTGTTTCAACCTCAACAGCCTCGTCGCCGAAACGGTGCCGGGGCGCTTCAGCCAGCGTTCGGGATCGATGCGCCAGTTCGGTGAATTGATGACCCTGCTCGGAATCGAACCGGGGCAGGCGCAGGCGATTGCGGGCGCGGCGGCTGACTGGATCGACAGCGACAGCAACGAAGGCCCGCTCGGCGCCGAGGACAATGCCTATCGCGCGATGCAGGGCGCCTATTTGCCCGCGAACCGCAAGATGGCCGATGTCAGCGAGCTGCGCGCGGTGCGCGGGGTGACCCCGAAAATCTACGCGCGGCTCAAGCCGTGGGTTTGCGTGCTGCCTGCGACCGAGCCGGTGCGGCTGAACGTCAACACGCTCGCGCCCGAACAGGCGCCGCTGGTGGCGATGCTGCTGCCGGGCGAAATCACGCTCGCCGATGCGCGGGCGGCGCTGGCGGCGCGGCCTGCCGGCGGCTATGGCAGCAGCGTGCGATTCTGGGAGGCGGGTCCGTTCGAAGGGCGAAAGCCGCAGGACGATGTCGCCGAACAGGCAGGGGTGACCAGCCGCTGGCTGGCGCTGACGACGAATGTGACGATGGGGGACGGTTTCTTGACCGCAGTTTCGCTGATCGATGCCAATGGCGGGGCGCCATCCGCCGGGCTGGCGCCGCCGGTGATCGTGCGCCGCGACTGGGGCGAGAGCGACTAAATGCCGCGCACGCTGGTTCTCTGGCTGCCTCCGGTGGCGACGCTTGGCGAAGATAATGCGCCGCAGCCCGCGTGGCTGCGCGTCGACGATGGCGTCATCGTCGATAGCGGGCAGGACGATGGATGGGTCGATGCGTGGGAAAAGCCGCGCGACGACAGCCCAGAGGACCGGCTGATCGCGCTGGCGCCCGCCGCCGACGTGCCGCTTCGCTGGCATCATTATCCCGACGCCGCCCCGGCGCAGGCTGCTGCTGCGGCGCGCATCGACGCGCTGAAGGCAAGCCTCGGCGATGCATCCTTGCTCCATGTCGTTGCGGGCCAGCCGGCCGAGGCGGGGCAGGCGGTCCCGGTTGCGGTTACCAGCCACGCCGCGATGGCCGCATGGACCGGTTGGCTGAAGGCGCGCGATCTGGCTCCCTTTGCCATCGTCCCCGCGGCGGCGGCCGTACCACCGCCCGAACCCGATACGCTGTGGAAGGCCGAGGTGGGGCGAGAAGAAATCGTCCGCGCCGCCGACCACGCATGGCTCTCCGATCCCGAGCTCGATCCGCTGATCGCGGGAGGGCGCCCCGTCGCGCCGCTCGACCCCGACCGGATGCGCGAAGCCTTGTTGCTGACGCTTGCCGCTCCGCCGCTCGACCTGCTCAGCGGGGGGTGGAAACCCAAACGCAGCTGGTCGGTCGATCCGGCGATGCTGCGGCTGGCGAAGCGTCTGGCGCTCGCGCTGCTGGTGGTCAGCCTGCTGATCCCGATCGTCTATGCCATCCGCCTCGCATCCGACACGGCCCGCGCAGACGATCAGGTCGTTGCCATGGCGAAAAAGGCGGGCGTGACCGCTGCGGATGCGACCGCGGCCGAAGCCGAGCTCGATCGCCGCCTTGCCGCGGCGGGCGGCGGACCGCTCGCTTTCTCGGTCCCCGCGTCGGCGCTTTACGATGCGATGAACGATACGCCCGGCGTGTCGCTCAAGACGCTGTCGCACCGCACCGACGGGACGCTGACGACGACGCTCGCCGCGCCGCGCGTCGAGGATATCAACAAGGTGCTGCTCGCGCTGCAGGCACGCGGCTATCGCGTCACCGCGCAGCCGATGGCGGGCAGCGACGGCCAGCAGATGGCGAACATCACGATCCGGGCGGTGCCATGACCGAGCGATTGCAAAACTGGTGGATCGGCCTGTCGCCGCGCGAACGCTGGCTCGTCGG
The DNA here is from genome assembly GCA_020160755.1 of Pseudomonadota bacterium. Taxonomy (GTDB): domain Bacteria; phylum Pseudomonadota; class Alphaproteobacteria; order Sphingomonadales; family Sphingomonadaceae; genus Sphingopyxis. The sequence continues at coordinate 121,045 of JAIUPN010000008.1, read as the reverse complement.
CATCGCGGGCGTGCTTGCGCTCGGCGTGCTGGTCTGGGGCCTCGGGCGCCCGGCGGTGGCGGCCTTCGGCGATCTGGAAAGCGGGCATCGCGCCGCGATCGAACGCGAAGGCCGGGTCGCCGCAAAAGTGCAATTGCTCGCGCAGCGTCCGGAAAAGTCGGTCGCCGCGACGGTCGATGCGGTCGCGATCGACCAGTATCTGGCGCAATCGGCGGGCGAGATCGGGCTGACGCTCGACCGCAACGAAGCGCGCGGCGCCGGACAGGCGACGATTGCGATCGCGACGGCCAGGGCGCCGGTGCTCACCGACTGGCTCGCCTCGCTTGAGGGGCAAGGCTTCGTCGTCGACCAGCTGACAATCACTCCGGCGGCCGACGGTACCGTCGGGCTGACCGCCGAACTCCGGAAGGGCGGCCGATGAGCGTGCGCCGGCGTTGGGGCATCGCCGCGCTGCTGTTTGCGCTGGTTCTTGTCATCGCGACTTTCCCGATGCGGCTCGCGCTTGGCCTGTCGGGTGCGACTGACGCGGGCATCACCGCGCGCGAGGTGCGCGGCTCGATCTGGTCGGGCGAACTCGTCGAAGCGCGGCTCGGCGCGCTGCCGCTCGGGACGGTGCGCGCCAGCCTGTCGCCGCTCGCGCTGCTCGGCGGCGGGGTCGAACTCGCTTTTTCGCGCGCCGACGAACGGCTCGGCGCTCTCGCGGGGCGGCTGCATGGCAGCGATCCGCGCGGCGTGTCCGCGGTCAGCGGCACGACGTCGATGTCGGGCGGACTCGGAATGATCCCCGTCGACACCATTCGCTTCGAGGGCGCGACGGTGCGGTTCGACGGTGCAGGCCAATGCGCCAGCGCCGCGGGGCGTATCCAGCTTGCGGTCACCGCGCCGATCGCGGGTCTTGACCTCTCGCGCGGCCTGTCGGGACCGCTTACCTGTGCGAAGGGGCGGGCGCAGGCGGCGCTCGCCAGCCAGTCGGGGATGGAACGGCTGACGCTGTCGTTCGACGGCAAAGGAGCCTACCGCGCGCAGTTTGCGATCAATGTCGACCGGGACCCGGCGATGGCGGCGGCGCTCGCGGCGCTCGGCTTCAAGGCAGGTGCGAACGGGTTCGTGCTGGCGACCTCGGGCCGCTTCTGACGTGACCTTTCTTGATGCCTTGCCCTTCGGCATGGGCGTCGCCTTTGCCGGGCTGATCGGGCTGCTTCTCGGCAGTTTTATCGCGACTTTGGTGCTGCGCTGGCCGGCGGGGCGCTCGGTACTGGGGCGCTCGCAATGCGACGGCTGTGGACGCTCGCTGGCCGCGACCGATCTCGTGCCGCTGCTCTCCGCGCTCGCGTCGCGCGGACGATGCCGGACGTGCGGCGCGCCGATCGACCCCTTCCACTGGCGGGTAGAGCTGGGGGCCGCGCTGATCGGTGTTGCCGCTCTTGCAGCCATGCCCGGCATCGCGGGATGGCTCTGGGCGCTGTTCGGTTGGCTTTTGCTGCCGCTCGCGCTCCTCGATGCGCGCCATTTCTGGCTTCCTGACCGTCTCAACGCGCTGCTAGCGGTCGTCGGCCTGCTGCTTGCGGGGCCGATGCTCGGCACCACGCTGCCCGATCGCTGGATCGGGGCGCTCGTGGGCGGCGCCGTGCTCGCGCTGGTCGCATGGGCTTATCGCCGCACGCGCGGTACCGAGGGCATGGGCGGCGGCGACCCCAAGCTCGTCGCGGCGGTCGGCGCCTGGCTCGGCTGGCAGGCGCTCCCCTTGCTGCTGCTGCTCGCCAGCTTGGGCGGGATCGTCTGGGCGCTGATCGCGCAACGAAAAGGGGACCAGCCGCTCAGCGCGCGGCGGGTCCCCTTCGGTGTCTTTGCGTGCGCCGCTGCTTTCGCGACGGTGCCGCTGTGGCCGCTGTTCATTCAGTTTCAGCTGCGCTGAAACGCGGCGGCACCGGCCCTCTCCCCCACCCGGCCTCCCATAGGCTACTATCGTTAGGGAGGCCGGGTGGGGGAGAGGGCCGGTGCCGCTTCTCCGACGTCAGTCGGAGAAACTACCTTCCGATAACGACGGTCACCGCGCGGCGGTTTTTGGCATAGGCTTCCTCGGTCGAGCCGAGTTCGGCCGGGCGTTCCTTGCCATAGCTGATGACCTGGATTCGCGACGGATCGACGCCGAGCGACGCGAGATAATTTTTCGCGGCGTTGGCGCGGCGTTCGCCGAGCGCGATGTTGTAATCGCGGGTGCCGCGTTCGTCGGCATGGCCTTCGAGCGTGACGCGGACGGCGGGATTGCGCTGCAGCCACTGCGACTGGGTCTGCAACGTCGCCTGATCCTGTGCGTCGACATTATACTGGTCATAATCGAAGAAAACGCGATCGCCCATGGCGCCGACGCTCGCGAGGAAGTCCTCCTGCGAACCGGGGACGACGCCGGTACCGGTGCCGGCACCCGTGTCGGTTCCGGTGCCTTCGGGGGCGGGGGGAAGCGTGTCAGGGGCCTTTTTCGCGCAGGCGCCAACAGCAAGCATGGTGATCGCCGCGATCATCGCGGTGCTTTTGCGTATCGTCATGTTTCTGTCCTCTTGTTGTTGAAAATCATTCGTGCGGCCGAATTGGCCCGTTCAGGACGCGATAGTTGAACCCGACCGCGTCCCTTTGGTTCCGGTTTTCCTCAGGGAAGTACCGGGCCCCAGCTGGGGTCCGACCCGTCTTGCGGGGTCGGCAGTCGGCGCATGTTCACGCCCGTCAGGTCGACCTGCCACAGGCTCGATTTGCCATCGCGGCCCGGCGAGGTACGGAAGAATTGCAGCACGCGGCCGTTCGGCGACCATGTCGGCGCTTCGTCCTGCCAGCTGTTGGTCAGCATCCGCACGCCGCCGCCCGACGGGGTCATCACGCCGATGCGGAATTCGCCGCCGCCCATGCGGGTGAAGGCGATCAGGTCGCCGCGCGGTGACCATTCGGGCGTCGCGGCGCGGCCGCCGCCAAAGCTGATGCGCTGCTGGTTCGACCCGTCGATGTTCATCGTATAGACTTGCTGGCCGCCCGACCGATCGCTTTCGAACACGATCTTCTTGCCATCGGGCGAGAAGCTGCCCCCGACGTCGATGCCCGGCGTGTTCGTGAGCCGCACGGGGGTGCCGCCATTCGCCGAGATGCGATAGATGTCGGTGTTGCCATTCACGGCCATCGAGTAGAGGATCTGGGTGCCATCGGGCGACCAGCGCGGCGCGAAGGTCGCGTTCCCGCTTTCGGTCACCAGCTTCTGCGATCCCGACGTCACGTCATAGATGAACACACGGACGCGGTTGTTCAGATAGGAGACGTAGACGATCTTCTTGTAATCGGGCGAAAAACGCGGAGAAATCGCGAGTGCCTGACCGTTGGTGATGAATCGGTGATTGCCGCCGTCGCTGTCCATGATGGCAAGCCGCTTGATGCGGTTCCCCTTGGGGCCGCTTTCGGCGATATAGGCGACGCGGCTGTCGAAGAAGGGCGCTTCGCCCGACAGGCGCGAATAGATGGCGTCGGCGCATTTGTGCGCGGCGCGGCGCCAGTCGCCCGGCTGGATCTCGAAACCCTTGCGGACCAGCTCGCTACCGAGCGCCGTGTCATAGAGATAGCAGCCGACGACGAGTCCGCCGGTTCCGTTTGCATCGACGAAGCCGTGGACGACATTTTCGGCGTTGCGCGACTGCCATTCGGCAAAGCGCGGTGCCTGTACCTCGGCGCGGCCGATCGCGGGAATCCCGCTGGGCCCCATCGGATCGTAAAGACCGCTGCGTTCAAGGTCCGCGGCGATCACTTCGGCGATCTGGCGGCCGAGGCTGTCGGTGCGGAGGCCCGCAACCGTCTGCGCCGATGCCGTCGCGAGCGCGGGAATCGCGATGACGGTGCGGTCCTGCGACAGCGTGCCTTCGATCGTCTCGCGCGGTTCGGCCTGGGTGACCGCGGGGGGCGTCGGGTTTGTCTGCGCGGCAACCGGTGCCGCGGTGAGCAGCAGGGCGAGCGAAAGGCTGATCGGGCGGAGGAGCATTTCTCTTACCTCTTGATGAAATCGAGCGTGTAATTCTGCCAGAAGCTGTAATTCTCTTCGGGCAGGTCGAAGGGTGCGGCCAGTTCGACCGCGCGTTTGGCGCATTCCTGGTGGCGCTGGACCTGGAACTTGTTGCTGTCGTTTTCGCCCGTCGTATCAACGCTGGTGAAGCCCGCGAGCGCACCCGACTGGGTCAATCTGAACTTCACCACGGTCTTGAGCTGGTCGACGTCGACGCCCGAGATGCGGCAGCCGTTCCAGCGCGGGCCGACTTTCGCCTTGATACTGACATCGATCGAGCGGCGGACCTCGGCGGCGGTCGCCGCCGCGGGCGCGCCCTTGCTTGCGGGCGATTTGGGCTGCGATCGCGAAAGCCCTTCGGCGATGCCGTCGAGGCGACCGGTCGGGCGGGTGGGGCGGTCCTTTGCGGGCGGGGCTTTCGGAGCGGCCTTCGGCTGCGCCTTCTGCGCGGCGGGGGGCTGCTTAGGCGGAGCCGCTTTCGGCCGCGCCACCTGTTTCGGCGTCGGCGCAGGGGTCGGCCGCACGACGGGTTCGGGCAGCGGCGGCGCCGGCATCGGTTCGGGCGCCGCGATGTCGACCTCTTCCTCTTCGCCGAGCCGCGCGGCGGGCGGGGTCTCGCTGATCACCGGCGCGGTCGATTGGACCGCGGTTTCGGCGATCAGGTCGACCTCCATCGGGGGGTTGTCGAAACGGCGGTCGCCCGGGGTCCATTGAAGCGAGAGCAGGCCGATGATGAGGACATGCGCCACCACCGCGATGGCGAGCCCGCGTCTTTCATTCCCCCTCACTGCCCGTTGTTCGGCCATCGTCTCAACCTAGGGCTGCGTTTCTGAACCGTCGGTGACCGCGGCGGGGGCGGTCTCGGCGGCGCCTTCCGAACCCGTCGTCACCAGCGAAATGCGCGTCAGGCCGGCGCGATTGAGCTCGCCCATCACGCGCATCACGCGCCCGTAATCGAGCCCCTTGTCGGCGCGCAGCATGATCTGGCGCGGCTTGTCCTTGCCTTCATTTTCGCGCGCGATCACATCGAGGCGAGCAGGGAGTTCGGCTTCGGGCACAACCTCTTCGCCGATATAGAGCGTGTCGTCGCCGTTGATCGATAGCTGCACCGGTTCCTGATCTTCGGTCTCGACCGGCTTCGCCCGGCTTTCGGGAAGATCGATCGGCACCGCAGATGCGAGCAGAGGGGCCGTGATCATGAAGATGATCAGGAGCACGAGCATCACGTCGACGAGCGGCGTGACGTTGATTTCGGCCATCGGCGCGCGCCGCGCGCCGCGGCCGCGCCGTCCGCCGACACCGCCCGAGGGACCGGTCATCGCCATCAGGCTTCGACCTCGAGCTCGCGGCTGAAGGTCGCGTGCAGCCCGTCGGCGAAGCGGCCGAGCCGCGATTCGAGCCGGTTCAGCCGCTGTGAGAAAGCGTTGTAGGCGATCACTGCAGGGATAGCGGCAAACAGGCCGATCGCGGTCGCGAACAGCGCTTCGGCGATCCCCGGAGCAACGACATCGAGGCTGCTCTTGTTCTGCGCCGCGATCTCGGTGAACGCGCGCATGATGCCCCAGACCGTGCCGAACAGGCCGACAAAAGGCGCGACCGATCCGATGGTTGCCAGCGTCCCGATCTTGTCGGCGAGCCGGTCGACTTCACCTGCTACCGCGCTGTTCATCGCGATGCCGAGCCGTTCGCGCGTGCCTTCGCGGTCGACGATCTTGCCCTTGGTCGACCGGCGCCATTCGCTGATCCCGGCGGCAAGAACCTTGGCGCTGGGGAGCTCCTCGCCGCTGTTCTTGTCGAAGAATTTGTCGATATTGTCGGCGCGCCAGAAATCGCGCTCGAAGCGTTCGGACGCGCCCATCATCTTGCTCACCCCGCGGCCGTGGGTGAAGATCACCGCCCAGACATAGACGGAGGCGGCGAGGAGGCCGATCATCACCGCTTTCACGATGATATCGGCCTGGATGAACAGCGCGACGGGGGACAGCGTCGCCGCGTCGGCGGCCAGCTTGATATTGTCTAGCAAGGGAAAGTCTCTCCATTCATGATGGCGGTAAATCGGTCGGCCCACCCCGCGGGCTGGCGGCGCGGCCGGCCCTCGGGCGACAGGAAGGCAGCGGTGACTTGCCCGCTCGTCAATGTCTCGCCGCTTAACGTGTCAGTTCCGCGAAGGATGCGCTGCGATATGATCACGCTCGCGCCGCGCACCGCCTCGACGGTGCTGACGACGAGCAGGTCGTCGTCGAGCTTCGCCGGGCTGCGGTATTTTATGGTGAGGTCGGTGACCGCCCAGCTGCCTTCGCCGCCCTCCATCGCCGCGCGCTGGTCGATGCCCGCGATACGCAGCATGTCGGACCGCGCGCGCTCCATGTAGCGCAGGTAATTGGCGTGATAGACGATGCCCGAAAGATCGGTGTCCTCGAAATAGACGCGCGCCCGGAAATGATGCTCAGCCCCGACGAAGGCGCCGGGGATGAAGGGGGGCGGGGCGTTTACCATGGCCCTGATCGATAGCGGGCCTTCGACTCGTCGCAAACCCCTAACCAACGGTTCGTCGCAGATCGGGGCCGGTTGGTGGAATGAAAGCCGCGGAAATCCGCCTATTTTGTCTGATCGAAAAGTCCGTCCTGCGACCCGGCGGGCGGATTGAGCCCCAGATGCTTCCACGCGCTGGCGTTGAGCATACGGCCGCGCGCGGTGCGTGCGATCAACCCGACCTGGAGCAGATAGGGTTCGATCACATCCTCGATCGTGTCGCGTGGTTCGGACAATCCGGCCGCCAGCGTTTCGACCCCGACCGGCCCGCCGCGATAGATGTCGGCGATCATCGTGAGATATCGGCGGTCCATAGCGTCGAGGCCGAGCGCGTCGACTTCAAGCCGGTTGAGCGCGGCGTCGGCCGCCTTCGCATCGACGATCGCGTGTCCCGCGACGGTCGCGAAATCGCGCACGCGGCGCAGCAAACGCCCGGCGATACGCGGCGTCCCGCGCGAGCGTTTCGCGATTTCGAGCGCGCCGTCGGACGCGATCGGCAATGCGAGCAGCCGCGCGGCGCGCGCGATCACCTGTTCGAGCTCGCCATGGGTGTAGAAATTGAGCCGCACCGGAATGCCGAACCGGTCGCGCAGCGGCGTCGTCAGCAGACCCTGCCGCGTCGTCGCGCCGACAAGGGTGAATTTGGGCAGGTCGATGCGCACCGACCGAGCCGACGGCCCCTCGCCGATCATGATGTCGAGCGCGCGGTCTTCCATCGCGGGGTAAAGGATTTCCTCGACCGCGGGCGACAGCCGGTGGATCTCGTCGATGAACAGGACGTCGCCGTCTTCGAGATTGGTGAGCAGCGCGGCAAGGTCGCCCGCTTTCGCGATCACCGGGCCGCTGGTCGAACGGAAACCGACGCCGAGTTCCTTCGCGACGATCTGTGCCAGCGTCGTCTTGCCCAGCCCCGGCGGGCCGTAAAAAAGCACATGGTCGAGCGCATCGGCCCGCGTCTTCGCGGCCTCGATAAAGATGCGGAGATTCTCGCGCGCCGCCGCCTGTCCGACGAATTCGGCGAGCGACTTCGGCCGCAAAGCGGCGTCGGCATCCTCGGGCGTACGGATCGGGGTGGTGAGGGCGGGCTCAGTCATAATGTTCTATTGCCTCGCCGGCGATCGAAACCCAAGGCTCCTTGCGCTCCTCGTAAACCGAATAGTCGGGCACGAAGCCGTGGCCGGGCTCGAAATTGCCGAGCGGTATCGCATAGGCCTCATGATAGGGCCGCGCCCGATACCAGACGCCCGAACCGCAGGTGCCGCAAAAGAAGAAGTCGGCGATGTTGCCGCTGTCGCCGGTGTACTGCCACATCTTCGCCTTCGCTTCGCCCGCGATGCGAACCTGCCCGGCCGGAAAGCGGACCTGCGCGGCAAAGGCGCTCCCGCTCCGCGCCTTGCACTCGTGACAATGGCAGACAGACGTGCGGATCGGCTCACCGGTGCACGCGACGCGGATCTCGCCGCAACGGCAGGAGGCGTGGCGGACGCGCTCGGTCACTTCGCCGCCTTTTTGAGCGCCACGCGGACCAGCGCGTCGAGGCTCGCACCTGTGCCCAGTTCCTCGCTCGCGGCCGCGACAGCCGCGCTTGCCTCACCCGGTTTGAAGCCGAGGCCGGTGAGCGCGGTGACGGCGTCGCCGAGCGGACCGGGCGTGGCGGACAGGGTGGGACTCGAACCTGCGATCCCGCCCAGCGCGCCCGCCTTGTCCTTCAGCTCATGCGTGATCCGCTGCGCGAGCTTCGGCCCGACGCCGTTCGCGCGCGCGATCATCGCGCTGTCGCCGCTCGCGAGCGCGCGTTGCAGATCGCCGAGTTCGAGCGCCGAGAGGATCGCGAGCGCGACCTTGGCGCCGACGCCCTGCACGCTGGTGAGCAGGCGGAACCAGTCGCGTTCCTCCGCCTTGGCGAAGCCGAGCAGGCGCAGGAAATCCTCGCCGACGAGCATTTCGGTGTGGATGGTGACATCGCCGCCGACCGGGCCGAGCGCGTCCAATGTCCGCGCCGACGCCTCGACCAGATAACCGACGCCGCCGACGTCGACCACCGCATGGCCTGCGCCGCTTGAATCGAGCCGTCCGGTGAGTTTTGCGATCATGTTTCGGTGCTAGCGCGGGGAGAACGAAAAGGGAATCAATTTCCCTCGCCCGTCACGGCCGGCTCGATCCGGCATCCTGGCGGCGCCGCTGTAAGACCCCGGATCAAGTCCGGGGTGACGACGGTCAGTGTCGCGGGCGATGGTTCGCGTGGCAGATTGCGACCGCGAGCGCATCGGCGGCATCGGCGCCCGTCACCTTTGCACCGGGGAGCAGCACGCGCAGCATCGCCTGCACCTGTTCCTTGGCTGCGCCGCCGGTGCCGACGATCGCCTTCTTGACCAGCCGCGGGGCATATTCGGTGACCGTAAGTCCGCCGCGCGCGCAGCCGAGCAGCACGACGCCGCGCGCGTGCGCGAGCTTCAGCGTCGATTGCGGATTGTCGTTGACGAAGATCTCCTCGACCGCAGCACAGGCCGGGGCATGATCGGCGATCACCGCCGCCAGCACCGTGTCGAGATAAGCGAGCCGGTCGGGCAGGGACGCTTTCGCGTCGGTTTTCACCTGCCCGTTGGCGATGTGGCTGATCCGGCTACCCTCGACGCGGATGACGCCCCAGCCGGTACAGCTGAGCGAGGGGTCGAGACCGAGGATGATCAGCCGAGCTTCTCCATCACCGCATCGGGGATTTCGTAATTGCCCCACACGGTCTGGACATCGTCGTCGTCGTCGAGCGTGTCGATCAGCTTGAACAAGGTCTGCGCGAGCGCCTCGTCGGCGACTTCGCTCTTGAGCGTCGGGCGCCACGCGAGCTTCACGCCTTCGGCATCGCCGAGCTTGGCCTCGAGCGCCTTGGCGACTTCGTGCAGGCTGTCGACGCTGGTCCAGATGTCGTGGCCGTCCTCCGACGATTCGACATCGTCGGCACCGGCATCGAGCGCGGCTTCGAACACGGTGTCGGCATCGCCGGCACCCGCGCCATAGCTGATCATGCCGAGACGGTCGAAGCCATGGGACACGCTGCCCGAAGTGCCGAGGTTGCCGCCATTCTTGCTGAACGCGGTGCGGACGTTGGTCGCGGTGCGGTTGCGATTGTCGGTCAGCGCCTCGACGATCAGCGATACGCCGCCGGGGCCATAGCCTTCATAGCGGATTTCTTCGTAATTATCGCCGTCGTTGCCCGCGGCCTTGTCGATCGCGCGCTGGATATTGTCCTTCGGCATCGACTGCGCCTTGGCCGCGTTCACCGCGGCGCGCAGACGCGCGTTGGCGTCGGGATCGGGCAGACCCATCTTCGCCGCAACGGTGATTTCGCGGCTCAGCTTCGAAAAGAGGCTGCTGCGCTTTTTGTCCTGCGCACCCTTGCGGTGCATGATGTTCTTGAATTTACTATGGCCGGCCACTTGTGGTTCCCGATCGATGAAATGAATGTGGCGCCGCCACTAGCGCGAAGCGCGGTTTCAGACAACCACGGCGGTTCCCGACGCGCTGACCATCAGCATCGACCCGTTCTGGCCGAGTACTTCATAATCGAGATCGACGCCGATCACCGCATTGCCGCCGAGGCGCGCCGCTTCGGCTTCCATCTCGGCGATTGCTTCCTTGCGCGCGCGGGCGAGGACATCCTCATATTTGCCCGAGCGGCCGCCGACGATGTCGGTGATCGACGCGAACAGGTCGCGGAACAGGTTTGCGCCGACGATCACCTCGCCGGTGACGATGCCCAGATATTCGCGGACCGGACGGCCTTCGACATTGTTGGTGGTGGTGCTGAACATCGTCACTCTCCTGTGGCTTGGCGGGGTTTGTGTCAGTCGATTCCGAGCGCCGATTTATAGACGTCGAGAATCGCTTCCATTTCCTTGCGGTCGTGCACCGGCAGTTTCCGCAGGCGAACGATCTGGCGCATGATTTTCGGGTCGTAACCCTGCGATTTCGATTCGTTATAGGTGTCGCGGATGTCGTCGGCGATGCCCTTCTTCTCTTCTTCCAGCCGCTCGATGCGCTCGATGAAAAGGCGCAGTTGTTCGTCGGATACGGTGGCTTCGCTCATATTATACTCCGCTCGGATGGGATGATTGCGTGGCGAGAATCGCCTCGGCGCCCGATTAGCGGCGTCAGGGATTCTTGGCCATGCTTTCTTCCATCCGCGCGAGCTGTTCGGGGGTCGCGGCGATATGGAAGCGCGATTTCCAGTCGGCGGTCGGCATGCCGTGGACGATCGCGCGCCCGGCTTCCTTGTCCATGCCCCCGGCCTCGGCGATCCAGTCACCGAGGCAGTTGCGGCAAAATCCGGCGAGCCCCATCAGGTCGATATTGGCGGCGTCGCTGCGATGCTGGAGCAGGCGGACGAGGCGGCGGAACGCTGCGGCGGCGACGGCATCGTCGAGGGTGTCGAGCGCATCGTTTGAATTCGGCTGATCGTCGCTGCAGGACATGGCTACTCCCTTTGATTGAATAGCTATACGGTTGTTGCCTTCATCGCATCAAGACGGCATTGCCCTAGCGTCCCCGACCTTCACCTACCCCCACGTCATCGGAGCATTTGTGGTTCAGACCTTCATTCCCCGCCAGCGCAAGGTTCGCATCCTGGCGACCCTCGGTCCCGCAAGCGCCAATCCCGCGATGATTGCCGAACTGCACCGCGCCGGTGCCGACGCCTTTCGCGTCAATATGAGCCACGGCGACCACGCCGGCCACGCTAAGGTGATCGCCGCGATCCGCGCGCTCGAAAAGGACACCGGCCGCCCGACGACGATCCTCGTCGACCTGCAGGGGCCGAAGCTGCGCGTCGGCACCTTCAAGGATGGCCCCGCCGAGTTGGTGAACGGCAAGAGCTTTACCCTCGATACCGACAAGACGCCGGGCGATGCGACGCGCGTTTACCTGCCGCACCCCGAACTGTTCGCGGCGCTCGAAGCCGGCACGCGCCTGCTGATCGACGACGGCAAGCTGGTGCTGCGCGTGAAGAGCGTGACGTCCGACCGGATCGAAACGGTGGTCGAGGTCGGCGGCAAGATTTCGGACCGCAAGGGCGTCAACGTCCCCGACGTCGTCGTGCCGCTCGCGGCGCTCACCGAAAAGGACCGCAAGGACCTGACCTTCGCGCTCGAACAGCATGTCGACTGGATCGCACTGTCGTTCGTGCAGCGTCCCGAGGACGTCGCCGAGGCGCGGACGCTGATCGGCGGCAAGGCGGCGTTGCTCGTCAAATTCGAAAAGCCGTCGGGGGTGCAGCGGATCGAGGAAATTCTCGAACTCGCCGACGCGGCGATGGTCGCGCGCGGGGATCTCGGCGTCGAACTGCCGCCCGAAGCGGTGCCGCCCCTCCAGAAAAAGATCGTCGCGACCGCGCGCCGGATGGGCAAGCCCGTCGTCGTCGCGACGCAGATGCTCGAATCGATGATCGTCTCGCCCTCGCCGACGCGCGCCGAAGTGTCCGACGTCGCGACCGCGGTCTATGACGGCGCTGATGCGATCATGTTGTCGGCTGAAACCGCGGCGGGTGCTTTCCCGGTTGAGGCAGTGACGATGATGGATTCGATCGCGCGTTCGGTCGAAAGTGATCCGGATTATTTCCGCCGCCTGCATTTTACCGAGACCGCGCCTGATGCAACAACCGCCGATGCGCTCGCCGAGGCGGCCGGTACGATTATCCAGACGATCGCGGCTGACGCGATCATCTGTTTCACCGCATCGGGATCGACCGCGCGCCGCGTTGCGCGCGAGCGGCCGGGCGCGCCTTTGCTTGTCCTGACGCCCAAGAAGGAAGCGGCGCGGCGCATGGGCCTGCTCTGGGGCGCGCATGCCGTTCCGACCAAGGATATCGGCAGCTTCGAGGAGATGATCGCCAAGGGCAAGCGCATGGCGCTGCGCCACGGCATCTGCAAGGCGGGCGCGAAGCTCGTCATGATGGCGGGGGTCCCGTTCGGCACCCCGGGATCGACCAACGTGCTGCACGTGGCGACGCTGACCGGCGACGAGCTGCGCGGATACAGCTAAGCGATTCAAATCGGCACAAGAGTTACCGGCTGATTCACAAAATTTCGGGGTTGATTCAGAACGGGACGTCCTAAAATGGTAAATGCGCTTTGCACCATTGACGCCGCGCGGCATAGTTGGTGCAAGTAACGCGTCGGACCCGCGTCGGGGGGCTCCGCATCGCCAGTCCGGAGGTTGTTTCCGCGTGTCCGCACCGTTCCGTTTTCCACGCTTTTTTGTCACCAGCCCGGCGCCTTGTCCCTATCTGGCGGGCAAGACCGAGCGCAAGGTGTTCACCGAGCTCAGCGGCAACACGGCGAACGAGCTGAACGACGCGCTCGGCCGCATCGGGTTCCGCCGCAGCCAGTCGGTCGCCTATCGTCCGAGCTGCGCCGATTGTTCGGCGTGCGTGTCGGTGCGTGTCTGCGCGGGCGAGTTTACGCCGAGCAACTCGCAGAAGCGCAATATCCGGCGCAACGGCGACCTCGTCGCCACCGCGTGCAAACCGTGGGCGACCGAAGAACAATATGCGCTGCTTCGCTCCTATCTGGGGTCGCGCCATCCGAACGGCGGGATGGCCGACATGGATGAGCAGGATTTCGCCGATATGGTCGAACAGACCCCGGTCGACTCCTATATGATCGAATATCGCGAGCCGGCGGCCGATGGCGCCAAGGGCCGCCTCGTTGGCTGCTGCCTGACCGACCGGCAGGGCGACGGGCTGTCGATGATCTACAGCTTCTTCGATGCGGCGCACCCGCTGCGCGAGGGGCTCGGCACCTATATCATCGCCGATCATGTCCAGCGCGCCGCGCGCGCCGGACTTCCTTACGTCTATCTTGGCTACTGGATCGAAGGGTCGGCGCGCATGGCCTACAAGGCGCGCTTTCGCCCGCTCGAACGGCTCGGCCCCGATGGCTGGTCGCGCTTCGAACCGACCCAGTCCGAGCGCATTGCCGCAATGTTCGAGCTCGCCTGACAGCTCGCCGGCGTTGACTGGTTGACGCGGCACTTTTTGCAGGTCATTGAACCGTAAGGGGATTTTCGAGGCGGGGAACAAAGGAGACGACCTTGTTCCAAACTCGTGGCGCTGTAAAATTCCTGGCTCCTGCCTTCGCTGCCGGTCTCGCCCTTGCTGCCACGCCGCTGGCGGCGCAGCCACGTCAAGGCACGGGAACGCGCGATGGCGCGTCGATCAACGGCGTCGACCAGACGCATCAGGTCGATTGCGAAGGACGTCCGGCCGAGGTGTCGGGTTCGGGAAATCGTATCAACTTCGTCGGCGATTGCCCCGGCCTGACGGTCAATGGCGTCGACAACCAGATCAGCATAATTTTGCCGCCCGGCGCCGACCTGCGTGTTTCGGGTGTCGATAATGTCGTGAGCTGGCGGGTTCGCGGCAATGGCAAGCCGCGCATTTCGGTTCAGGGTGTCGACAATCAGGTGCGCCCTTCGCGCTAGCGAAAGAGGCGCCAGCCCGCGCCATTCCGTCTAATTGCGAACGTCTCGCAACGGCCAGATTCTCGCCGCCACCGGTTGACCTTTCCTCGCTTTCAAGGGCATAGCTTTGCGCCGGGGACATAAGTCCGGGTCGCATCCGTTATGAATTCGCCGGGGGGCTGGCGACAGGGGGAAAGGATGCCCGTGCGCGCGTTCAGCATCACGGTCAGCGACGGCAGACGCGGCTTTTGCCGCGCGGTGGCGCGCGCATGAGCGAGCCGGTCAAGGTTGCGATCATCGGGTCGGGGCCCGCGGGACTCAGCGCCGCGTCGCGCGCCGCGCAGCTTGGCCTCAGCCATATCCTGCTCGAAAAGACCGACCACCTGTCGGACACCATCTTCAAATATCAAAAGGGCAAGCGCGTTCTCGCGACGCCCGAACGGCTCGACCTGCGATCCGACTGCCGCTTTGCCGAGGGTGCGCGCGAATATATTCTCGGCAATTGGGATGAGGACGCCGCGAACAACAAGGTGCAGGTGGCCTATCATGCCGAGGTCGCGGAGGTGACCGGCGCGAAGGGGGCGTTCGCGATCAAGACGGCCAGGGGCGACGTCTATACGGCCGAAAATATCGTGCTGGCGATCGGCACGCAGGGCAATCCGAACCGGATGCGCTGCGAGGGCGCCGACCTGCCGCACATCATTTATCAGGTCGACGATCCCGAAGATTTCAAGGACAAGCATATCACCGTCGTCGGGTCGGGCGACGCGGGCATCGAAAATGCGCTGGGGGTCGCCGAGGAGGCGCTCGAAAACACCGTCACCATCCTCAACCGCTCGAAGGATTTCGCACGCGCCAAGGCGAAGAATGTCGCCGATATGACCGAGGCCGGCGAGAATGGCTTCATGTCGATCCGCACCGAGACGCAGCCGAAGAAGGTCGAACCGGGCTGGCTGACGCTCGAAACCCCGACGGGCGAGGAAAAGATCGAATGCGACGTGATCGTCGCGCGCCTCGGTTCAGTCGCGCCGCGGGGCTTCGTCGAATCGATGGGGATCGAGTTCACCGGCCCTGACCGCGAGGCCTTTCCGAAATTGTCGCCGACGTTCGAGACGACGGTGCCGGGCCTCTATGTCATCGGCGCGCTCGCGGGCTATCCGCTGATCAAGCATTGCATGAATCAGGGCTATGACGTCGTCGAGTTCCTGAACGGCAACACGGCGCTGACCCCCGCCGACGAAAAGGATCTGGCGGCGATCTTTGCGGGGCTGCCGCAGCAGAAATCGGTCAGCGAATGGCTCGACTTCCTCCGCACCCGCGTCAGCATTTTCGCCGACGTCTCGCCGCTTCAGATGCGCGAGTTCATGCTCGATTCAAAGGTCGCCTTCTATAACAAGGGCGATGTTGTGTTCGAAAAGGGCGAGCCGGGTTCGTCGCTCTTCGCCATCGCCGACGGCCATGCGCTCGTCGAGGTCGGTCCCGATTTCACCGTTCCGATCGAGCAGGGATCGATCTTCGGCGAAGTTGGCCTGATCTCGGGCCGCAAGCGCGGCGCGACGATCCGCGCGGGCGAGGATGGGATCTTCGTCGAAGTGTCGCGCACCGCCGCGCTCAAGCTGATGGCCGCGGTTCCGGGCGCAAAGCGCGCGATCAATCGCATCTCGCTCGAACGCCAGCTTCTGCAGATTTTCAAGGGCGGCTTGACCGTCGAGGATCTCCAGCCGATCGTCGAAGATCCCGCGATCGAGCGCGTCGCTGCAGGCAAGGTGGTCCTCGCCGAGGGGGATGAGGGCGACGACGTCTATGTTATCCGCTCGGGGTCGATGGTGGTCGAGAAGGATATCGGCGGCAAGCCGATCTTCCTGCGTTACCTGCCCGCGGGCAGCTTTTTCGGCGAAATGGCGGTGCTCAGCGGCGCGCCGCGCAACGCCACGGTCAAGGCGGCGGTCGCGAGCGAGGTCATCCGCCTGAAGGGCGATGCGTTCAAGGCGATGCTCGCCAAACGGCCGCAGGTCCGCGAGGCCACCGAGGCCGCGGTTGCCGAACGCGCGGCGATGAACAGCTTCATCGAATCGCGCAAGGCAAGCTATTCGAGCGCGGTCGACCTTTATTCGGACACCGCGACCTTCATCATGAAGGAAGGGCTCGGCGAGGCGACCGACGCGCTCTTGATCGACGAGAATCTGTGCGTCGGCTGCGACAATTGCGAAAAGGCGTGCGCCGACAGCCACGAGGGGCTGTCGCGGCTCGACCGCGAGGCGGGCAAGACCTTTGCGCATCTGCACGTGCCGACAAGCTGCCGCCACTGCGAGCATCCGCACTGCATGGCCGACTGTCCGCCGAACGTGATCCACCGCGGCCCCGACGGCGAAGTGTTCATGGAACCGGGCTGTATCGGCTGCGGCAATTGCATGCGCAACTGCCCCTATGGCGTGATCCGCATGGAAGCCGCGCCGCCCGAAAAGCCGAGCCTGCTGCGCTGGCTGCTTACGGGTTTCGGTCCCGGGCCGGGCGAGCCGTCGCCCAAATGGACCAAGAAGAAATTGGGCGATGAGAAGCCCAAGAAGATCGCGGTCAAATGCGACATGTGCAAGGGCATTTCAGGCGGCCCCGCGTGCGTGCGGGCGTGCCCGACCGGCGCCGCGATCCGCGTGTCGCCCGAGGAATTCCTGTCGATCGCGCGTCTCGAAGAGGACGCCGGCTGATGGCGAGCCTTTTTCAGCGCCGCCGGTCGAAGGCGACCCAGACCGAGCGCGTCCGCGAACGCAGGCATGAGGGCTTCCTCCGTTACGCGGGTTTCCGCTGGGCAAAGATTTCGGGCGCGCTCTGCCTGCTGATCATCGTCAGCTATGCGCTGGTCGACGTGACGCCGCGGCATAATGGCGGCAGCTGGTACGGCTATACGCTCGGCACGATCGGCGCGGCGCTGATCCTGTGGCTGACCGCATTGGGCTATCGCAAGCGCAAGATGACGAGCGACGCCTGGTCGCTGAAGGCGTGGACCTCGGCGCATGTCTATCTCGGGCTCAGCCTGATCATCATCGGCACATGGCACACCGGGTTCCAGCTTGGATGGAACGTCCATACGCTCGCATGGGCCCTGATGATGCTCGTGATCCTGTCGGGGCTTTATGGCGTGATCGCTTATGCGACCTTGCCCGCGGCGCTGTCGAACAACCGCGACGAGATGACGCAGATGCAGATGCTCGAAGCGATCCGTGCCTTCGACCGCCAGCTGCACAGCGCCGCGCAGCCGCTGACGCCCGCCGATACGGCGCCGGTGCTCGCCGCGCTCGACGAAGATCCCTTCGCGGGCGGCATCGCGGCGCGATTGTCGGGCCGCTATCCGGATTGCGCGACCGCGGCGGCGCTGCGCGCGCTGGCGGTCTCGAACGGCAGCGACCGCGAGGCGCGCGAAAAGGTCGTCGGGCTGCTCAAGCAGAAGGAGGCCGCGCTGACGCGGCTGCGCCGGCATCTTCGTATCCGCGCGCTGCTCGAAATCTGGCTCTACGTGCATGTGCCGCTGACCTTTGCGCTGATCGCGGCGCTGTCGGCGCACATCATCAGCGTCTTTTTCTACTGGTAAGGCGGGGAGGGGACCATGAGCTTCATCCTGCGCCGCATCTCGACGACGAAGACGGGCAAACAGATCATCCGCGATCAGGCGTTGCCGGGCGACACGATCACGCTTGGCCGCGAAGGCAGCAATATAATCCACGTCGCCGATCTGGCGGTGAACCCGCATCATGCGACGATCAGCAGCGCCGATGGACGCACCGTGCGCGTCGCGGCGAACGAGGGGCTGGGTTTCGACCTCAACGGGCGCAGCGAAACGATCGTCGATATCGACAGCGGCGCGGGCGGCGAACTGCGCTTCGGCGGGCACCGGCTGACGATCGCGCGCGAGGGCGACAATATCATCCTGCTCGTCGAGCGCATCGACGAGCTGTCGCAATCGTCGAAGGACGTCGACGAGGCGAAGGCCTTTTCGTTGCAGGGCGTCATGCCCGGCAAACGGATGGGGGCATGGGTGTTCGGCGTGCTGATGTTGCTCGCCTTCCTGATCGGGCCGATCTGGGCGTGGTATAGCTACAAGAATGTCAACGAGCGCCCCGATGGCTATCATGCCGACAGCGCCTGGCTGTCGGGCCCGCTGTCGAGCGCGCACGCGAGCCTGAAGAACGACTGCCAGTCGTGCCATGTCGAACCCTTTGTCGCGGTGACCGATAAGGCCTGCGTCGGCTGCCATACCGGCGAGCATAAGGCGATGAGCATGGCGCATGCCAATGCGCCGACCGCGATGCTGCTCGCCGCGCGGCATCCGCCGGGCGTCGGCGAACGGATCCTCAAGGGCTTTGCCGACACGTTCAACCGGCCGCAGGGCCGCTGCGTCGAATGTCACACCGAGCATGAGGGTTCGGGACCGATGCCCGCGACGCTGCAGAAATTCTGCGCCGATTGCCACGACGGCATGTCGGCGCGGCTCAAGACCGCCGGCCATCCGACGACGCTTGCCGACGCCGCCGATTTCGGCAAGAGCCACCCTGAGTTTCGTCCGCTCGTGCGGTCGGCGCCGGGGGCGAAGCCGGTGCGCACGACGCTGGCGAAGGGGACGGTCGATTACAACGGGCTGAAGTTCCCGCACGACATGCATTTGCAGGCGACCGGCGGGGTCGCGCGCATGGCGGCGAGCTTCCGTGGCCGCTATGATTTCGGCAAGAAACTCGAATGTGCGAACTGCCATCGCGTCGAGGCCGACGGGGTGCGTGTCAAGCCGGTCGAAATGGAACGTGACTGCGCGATGTGTCACAGCCTCGCGTTCGAGACCGTCGGCGGGGTGACGCGCACGCTGCGTCACGGCGAGCCTGATCAGGTCGTCGCCGACCTCACCGCCTATTATCGCTCGACCCCGCCCGCGCGGCCGCTGCAACTCGGCGGGATGCAGCGGCGGCGCCCCGGCGCCTATGCCGAGGGGCAGGTCTACAATATCTACTTCAACGAAGTCGCGGCGCGGCCGTCGCGCGCGCAGGACGCGGTGCGCGCGGTCTTCTCGAAGGGTGGGGCCTGCTATGACTGCCACACCATTTTTGCCCCCACAGCGGGCAACAACTGGCGCGTCGCGGCGGTCGACCAGACTCCGCGATACCTGCAAAAGGGCTGGTTCGATCATGATGCGCACAAGGAAACCGACTGCGCCGATTGCCACACCGCCGCGCCCGCGTCGAAAGCGTCGAGCGACCTGCTCGTTCCCGGCCTGCGCCAGTGCCGCGACTGCCATGTCGGCGAGGGCGGTGCGCGGGTGGTGAAGGTCGAAACCGCGACCGAATCACCCTGCGCGATGTGCCACGAATATCATTCGGACGGCGGCAAGCCGTGGATGCCGCCGCGCAGAGCCAAGAAAAACACCGCCGCAATCACAAATAAACCTCTTGCTGCTAGCTATGGTGTGAGCATGATCACAGGAACCGGGGGGCGGGGCCTTTACGATGTGACGTGGCGCACACCTCCCTTGCACGGGGCAAGGCGGGGCGGGTGAGGTTTTATGGGTCGGGACCAGCCGGCCGGAACGGGGGACGGATATGCTGATCGCACAGATCACAGATATCCATATCGGGTTCGATCCGGACAATCCGGCCGAATATAACCGCAAGCGCCTCGACGAGGTGCTCGACGTGCTGATCGAAGGGCCGAACCGCCCCGATCTGCTGCTCGCGACCGGCGACATCACCGACCGCGGCGACGACGACAGCTATCGCCGCCTTGTGACTGCCTTTTCGCGTTGCCCCTTTCCCGTCTGGCCGAGCGTCGGAAACCATGATTTGCGCGATAATTTCCACGCGCGCTTTCCGGGTTTCGATGACGGCAACGGCTTTGTCCAATATGCGATCGACCTGCCCGAATTGCGGCTGGTGACGGTCGACACGCTCGAGGAGGGGCGCCACGGCGGCGCCTTTTGCGAGGCGCGCGCCGCCTGGCTCGATGCCGAGCTGGCGAAGGACACCGCCAAGCCGACCTATATCGTCATGCACCACCCCCCGGTCGAAAGCGGGATCGAGTGGATGAACACCGACCCCGACGAACCGTGGGTCGCGACCTTCACCGATGTCGTGCGGCGGCATCCGCAGGTCCGCGGGCTGATCTGCGGGCATCTGCATCGCAGCGTGACCGTCGCCTGGGAAGGGCGCACGATCGCGATCTGCTCGTCGACTGCGCCGCAAGTCTCGCTCGACCTTCGCCCGATCGACGAGAACAAACCCGACGACCGGCCGATGATCGTCGCCGAAGATCCCGCCTATGCGCTTCACCGCTGGAACGGGCGCGAACTCGTCAGCTTCTACGACCACGCAGGCGCGCACACGATGCTCGCCAAATATGACGAGCGGCTACAGCCGCTGGTGCGCGAACTGAAGGCCGAGCGGCCGGGCTAGTAACCCAGCGTCAGGTCCACCCGCGGCTCGACGGCTTCGCCCGTTTTCCAGCGATCGAGATTTTCGAGGAAGCGCTGCGCCGACCGGATGAACATCTTGTCCTGCGCGCGGCCTGACAGGTGCATCGTGATATGCGCATTGTCGAGGCTCCACAGCGGGTCGTCCGACGGGAGCGGTTCGGGGGTCGTCACGTCGAGGAAGGCCGACGCGATCTGCTGGCTATCGAGCGCTGCGACGAGCGCGTCCTGATCGACGACGCTGCCGCGCGCGATGTTGATGAGCGTCGCGGTCGGCTTCATCGCCGCGAGTTCCGCCGCGCCGATCATACCGTCGGTTTCGGGCGTCGCGGGCACCGCGAGGATCACCCAGTCGAATTCGCCGAGCTGCGCCCGCCATTGATCGGGCGTGAGCGTATTCGGTCCCGGCGACCGGCGCACGATGGTGACATCGACCGCAAAGGCCTTCAGCCGCTCTTCGATCAGCTTGCCGATCGCGCCATAGCCGAGCAGCAGCGCCTTCGACCCGAACAGCTCGACCTTGCCGGGTGAGTCCATCAGCCATTCGCGGCGCTCCTGTGCGCGCACCACGTCGCGATACCCCTTGGCGACGGTCAGCATCCCCATCACGACATATTCGGCAATGGTGATCGCGTTGATCCCCGCGCCATTGGTCACCACCGTGCCGCGCTGGTGGAGCAGGTCGAGCGGCATGCCGTCGACCCCGGCGTAGATCGAGTTCAGCCATTTGAGCTGCGTCGCCGCGGTAATGATCGCCGCCATGTCTTTCTTGTCGTACATGTCGAACCAGCCGATCTCGGCCGCGGGCGCGAGTATGAGCGCCTCCTCCTTCGACGCAAAGAAGCGCGGCTCGACCCAGTCGGGCAGGCGGTTTTCGACGAGCGGGCGGATCAGGCCCGAAAGGACGGTGACGGTCTTGGTCATGATGTTCCTACTGCTGGAAGGCGTGCCAGCCCGCCCAGGCCAGCGGGGCGAGGCCGATCAGGTCGACGAGCGCGATGGTGCCGAGCTGGGCGGGGCGGCCATATGACTGATAGAGAAAGAGAAAGCTGAGCATCGAGATTGCGGCAAGCAATGTCGCGAGCTTGCGTCCGCCGGGGTCGAACGCCGCCCACACACAGGCGACGAGCACCGCGAAGAACAGCGCCGCGCGGTGGTGCATGAGCAGGAACAGCGGGCTGTCGGGCCGGACGCCATAGAGCCGCGTGATCAGCGCCGGCCGGAACAGCGCCAGCGCCGGGATCAGGTGGACAAGGCCGACAAGCAGCCAGCAGATCAGTTGCGACATGCAACGAGGCTAGCAGCCCGCGACGCCGCGGCAAGCCTCTAATTGGAGAGGCGCCAGTCCCAGCCGAGCGGGTCGCCGTCCATCACCTCGACCCCCGCCGCGATCAGCTCGTCGCGGAGCGCATCGGATGCGGCGAAGTCCTTGGCGTCGCGGGCTTCCTTACGGCGGGTGAGGATGGCTTCGATGTCTTCCTCGCCGATCGCCGCCGTCTTGGGACGCACGCGCAGATCGGCGCGCTCGATGGTAAGGAGATCGAGGCCCAGCACCGCGTCCATCGCCGCGAGCGCCGCGTGCTTCTGGCCCGCATCGACCTTCTTCATCGCGGCGGCCTCTTCGAGCAAGGTCAGCGCGACCGCTGTATTGAGGTCGTCGGACATCGCCGCGTCGAATTTCGCGAGCAGGTCGGTGAGGCGGCGGTCGGCCGGTTCGGTCGCTTCCGCATCGCGGACAGGCGCTGCGGCCATCACCAGCCGCTTCAATCGCGTCAGCGCGGCGCCCAGGCCTTCCCACGAAAACTCCAGCTCGCTGCGATAATGCGCCTGCAGGCACATCAGGCGATAGGCGAGCGGGTGGTAGCCTTTGTCGATGAGGAGCTGGACGCGCAAAAACTCGCCGCTCGACTTCGACATCTTGCCCGAGCGTTCGACGAGGAAATTATTGTGCATCCACATCCGCGCGCCGCTGTCGGTCGAGCAGCTGTGCGCCTGGTTCTGCGCAATCTCGTTCGGATGGTGGATTTCGCGGTGGTCGATCCCGCCGGTGTGGATATCGAAGGGAAAGCCGAGCAGGGCTTCGGACATCACCGAGCATTCGAGATGCCAGCCCGGCGCACCGCGGCCCCACGGCGAATCCCACTCCATCTGACGCGTCTCGCCCGCAGGCGTCTTGCGCCAGATCGCGAAGTCGGCGGGGTGCCGCTTGCCGTCGACGGGATCGATCCGGCTTTCGCCCTCATCGGTGCCGTGGCGCGCGAGGCGGCCGTAATCGGCCACCGTCGTGGTATCGAAATAGAGGCCGCCGTCGAGTTCGTAGCAATGTTTGTCGGCGATGGTCTTCGCAAAGTCGATCATCGCAGGAACATAATCTGTCGCGATCGACCAGTGCGCGGGCTGGCGGATGTTCAGCGCCTTGATATCGGCCCAATAGGCCTCGGTGTAATGGCGCGCGATGTCCCAGATCGATTGGGCGCGCTCGGCCGCCGCCTTTTCCAGCTTGTCCTCGCCTGCATCGGCGTCGTCGGTCAGGTGGCCGACGTCGGTGATGTTGATGACGTGGGTGAGCTTGTATCCCTTGTACGACAGCGTGCGGCCGAGCGTGTCGGCAAAGACATAGGCGCGCATATTGCCGATGTGAGGATAGTTGTAGACCGTCGGTCCGCAGCTATAGACCCGCGCCTCACCGGGGTGGACGGGCTGGAACTCTTCCAGACTGCGCGTCAGGCTGTTGAACAGCTTGAGCGGGGAGGCATGGGCGTCGGTCATCCCGCCGCCCATGCCTTGCGCCAAGGCAATCCGTCAACCGAAACGCTCGTTACTGCCCGGTCGGCGCGGTCCACAGATCGTCGTTGCCCGCGCCGGTCACCGGGTCGTCGAGCAGCGGCTCGCCGGTCAGCGGATCGAGCTCGCGCATCGTGATCAGCGGGACGGGCAGGCTCTGACCCTCGGCGCTGTCATCGCTTTCGGTTTCCTCCTCGATGATGTCCTGCACCGGGAAACTATTCTCGACGTCGAAGGCCACGGTCGTGCATGTGGCCGTACTGGCGATGAAGCAGCCGTTGAAGGTCGATCGCCGGTCATAGGTTCCGACGACCGGCGCCACCCCGCCGATGGTCAGCAGCCCGATCGTATCGAACCCGGTGACCTGGCCGTTCGGCCCGAGGTGCACGCCATTGATGACGATGCGCGACTCTCCCTGCGTCGTCACGTCGAGCCCGCCGGCGCCGAAGGTCAGCCCGCGGCGCTGCGCCGTTTGCGTGCCCGCGCCGCTGTTCTGGACATAGAAACCGCCCGCCACATTGGCGCGGATGCCGCGCGCAAAGAGCGCCCCTTCGTCGAGGACGACGCCGTCATTCTCGCCCAGCCGCGTGTTGATCGCATCGATGGTCGTGGCGGCGCCGACGGCGGTGATCGCCGCCTGCGTCGCGACGATGATGTCGGCGGACGCCATGTTGAGCTGGCCCGCCGGCGCCGTGCCGTTGACCAGCCGGACGCTGCCTTGCCCGAGGATCACTTCGAGCGCGTCGTCGGCGCGCAGGTTCAGCGCGTTGGCGTCGGTCAGCCCGGTGAGCTGGACGCTGCCGATCACGCGCATCTTGCCCGGCGTGCGGATCGTCAGCGCGCCGTTCGCGCCGAGGTTCGAGTTCGACGCGCCGCCGGTCATGGTGAAGCCATCGACGACGACGTCGGGCGGGGCGGCCGATCCGACCGAGGTGCCGCCCGCCGCGGCGACTTCGGGTGCGACAATATCGATCTGCGTGCCGTAGAGGCGCGTCATCTCGTCGGCGCTGAGGTGATAGGCGCCGGGCGAGCCGGTGCCGCCGATGAAGGTCTGGTTGGCGTTGTTGTTGTTGGTGACCGACAGTTGCTGGGTCACCCCGGCAGTGCCGACACGGGCGGCCGAGCCGATATTGATCGCGGCCGATGCGAGCGAGATCGACCGGCCCGTGACGACGCCGGTCACGCCCAGCGCCGTGCGTGCCGTGGCGCCGAGCGTTCCCGTCACGGTCACGCCGCCGAGATCGAGCGACCCGCTCGTGTTTTCGAGCACGGCATTGGCTGCGGTCAGGTTGCCGACGTTCATTGTCGCCGCCTGCGTCCGCAGGTCGGCCGTGCCCGCGACATTGGCATTGGCGACCGAGAGATTGCCGGTCGAGCGGACATAGGCATCACCGGAATCGGTGGTGAGCGCCGCGAAATTCATGGCACCGCCGCTTTCGATGCGGATCGCTTGGGCGCTGGCGTCGATGGCGCCCGTGGCGGCGAGGGTGCCGATGCGGATATTGCCGCCGGCGCTGTCGAGGAGCGTCGTGCCGAGCGCCGTAACCGCGTTCACGTCGATGCCGCCGCCGCCGATGAGCGCCACATTCTGACCCTCGACCGCGGTGAGGCCGATCGCCGTCGCAGCAGTCAGCGCCGCGTCGCCGGCCGCGCGGACGCCGCCGCCCGCAATGCCCGCGGAGGAATTGATCGCGACATTGCCGCCGGCCTGCACCGTCGGCGTTGCGGCACCGCCGGTTCCGGTCAGCGTCGCGAGGCGGACGTCCTGCGCGTTGATGATGATGTCGCGATCCGCCGCGACCAGGCCGGTCAGGTTCGCCAGCCCCGCCGCGTCGACGACGACGTCGCTGAACGCATCGAGCCCGGAAAGCGTCGTCGCGCCGCCTTGCGTGCGGATGCTGCTGTCGCCGCCCGTCGTGCCGAGCCCCAGCGTCGTGGCGCCGTTGACCGCGAGGCTGCCCGCGGCGTTGAGCAGGATGTCGTCGCCCGCCGACAGGGTGGTCGCGTCGATCGCGCCGGCCGTCGACGCCATCACGATATCGGCGCCGTTGATGCCCTGCGTTCCCTCGCCCGTCCCGATCGTGAAGGTGGGGCTGCCCGATACCGTGGAAAAGTCGAGGATATGCGTGTCGGCGCCAGCGCCGGTCGTGCGGACGTTGAGCGCGGTGATGTTGCCCGGCGCGCGAACGGTGATGTCGTCGCCGCCGGTGACATTGGTCAGGTTCGCGGCCGTGCCGGCAAGGACCAGGATATCCTCGCCCGCCGTGCCGCCGTTCACCGACGCGGCCGCACCAGCGCTGACGCCGAACATGCGCCCCGCCGAACTGTTCGTCAGCGTTGCATTGCCCGCCGCGACGACGAACAGATTGCCCTCCGCCAAGATGCCGTTGCCATCGACATAACCGCCGTTGGCCCGCGCCGATGCGTTGATATTGGCGTTCGAGTTCAGGAAGATATTGCCGCCAGCGACATAGGTGCCGGTCAGATCGGCGGCCGAGAAGATCGAGATGGTGCCGTCGACGTTGGCGTTGTTCACCGCCACTGCGCCGCCGGTACCGAACGCGAAGAAGGACCCGGTGCCCGTGACCGTGCCGGTCAGCGCGATGCTGTTGCCGAAGAGCGTGGTGTCGCCGCCCGCGTCGATCGACCCGCCGCGGATTCCTTCGGCGCCCGCCGCCGTTCCATCGGCGAACAGGTTCACGTTCAGGCCCGCGTCGACATTGTTGAAGACGATCGACTGGCCCGTGACCTGCACGAAGCCGCCCGCGCTCGAATTGCCCAGATCGACCGCACCCGGCGAGGTGATCGTGATATCGCCGCCGGTGATGATCGAATTGAGCCCGGTGCGGAAGCTGCCGGCGCTCGCGGTGAAATCATTGACCGCCTCGGCGTGCTCGACGCTCGCGGCGCCGCTGCCGGTGATCGTGATATCGGTGGCGTCGAGGCGGTCGACGCCGATCGTCGCGCCGGGGCCTTCGCCGGTCAGCGAGAGCGTGCCGCCCGCGGCGAGCAGGCTGCCCGGCGCGCCGCTGATGCTGGTTCCCGCGACGATGAACAGGTCGCCGGTGGTCTCCAGCGTCGGTGCGGCATTGGCGCCGCGCTGATCATGGCGGATGTCGACCTGATCGCGTGCGCGAAGCTGCGCCGTCTCGCCGACGATCACGCGTCCGGCCCCTTGCGCATAAAGGCCGATTGAACCGTCGGTGATGAGCGACAGGCTCCCGGTTTCGATCGCCCCGCCGTTGGCGCCAAGGAAGATGCCCGTCGACGCTGTGTCGGTGTCGTTGTTCGTCGGATCGGCAAGGCCGAGCACCTCGACGTCGAGGCTGGCGAAGTTGACCCGGCTGTCGCTGCGAATTTCGACACGGCCCGCCGTGTCGCCGCTCGCAAGGATATTGGTGTTGCCAAGGTCGATCAGCCCGGCCCCCGCGCCGGTCGTCCGCGCGTCGATATTGACGCGGCCGCCTACGGTGCCGGCAAAGCCGCCGTTCGCGCCGGGCAGGCTGCCGCCGCCGCCCGCGAGGCCACCAGTGCCGCCGGCTCCCGATTGGCCGCTGACGTTGATTTCCACCGGCTCGCCGGCTGTCGTGATCATGCCGCCGTCGGCAATCAGGCGTACCGACCCGCCGACCCCGCCGCCGCCGATGCCGCCGTCGCCGCCGATATTGCCGGTGCCGAAATCGGCAGCGCTGCCGTTGCCGCCGTTGCCGCCGACGCCGGTGCTGCCGATTTCGACGGTGTCGCCCGCGAGCAGGCCGAGCGTCATCGCCGCGCCATCGCGCGCGATGACCTCGATCGCGCCGCCCTGCGCGCTGCCGCCGTTGCCACCCGAAGGCGCGACCGCCGCTGAAGAACCGAAGCCCAGATTGCCGTTGCCGCCATTGCCGCCGGTCGCGCCGGTGACGAAATTGGCCTGCGTGGTCTCGACAATCGCATTGGCGCCGTCGGCGAGGACGCTCGACGTTCCGCCAAAGGCATTGCCACCGTTGCCGCCGCGTCCGTCGCGACCGTTGGCGCCATTGCCGCCCGCCGCCGTCGAATCGAGCGCGATCTGGAGCGTGCCGGCATCGAAGTCGTCGATAATCGCCTGCGCGATACCACCATAGCCGTCGCCGCCCGCGCCGCCGACATTGTGCGTACCGCCAAGGCCGCCGATACCCTGCGAAACGGCGTTGAGGCTCGCGATCGCGCCCGATGTCGCCGCGAGGCCGATCGTCGCGCCTCCGCCCCGGCCGGTGCCGCCCGTGCCGCCGACGCCGACGCCCGTCGCACCGCCCGAACTGCTCGAAAAGAAGGAAGAGCCGCCTTGTCCGCCGATGCCCGATGCATCGGCGATCACGCTGCTCGCAGTGACCGAACCGCCCGCAAGGTTGACGCTCGCGGTGCCGCCGGTCCCGTCGCCGCCGTTGCCCGGAGTGCCGGGCGAACCGCCGAAGCTGGAGAAATTGTTGAAGGCGCCGCCGGTGCCGCCGGTGCCATTGGCATAGGCCCCAATGACGCTCGCATCGACGATGGCGGTGCCGCCGATGTTGATGACCGCATTGCCGCCGATGCCCGCGCCGCCGGTGCCGCCCGTGGTGATATTGGCCGGATCCTGATCGTCGCCGTCCAGGCCCGAACGGCCTTCGCCGCTCGCCGATGCGATGATGTCGGCGGCAGTGATCGTTCCGCCCGACAGGTCGATCGTCGCGATACCGCCGCGGCCGATACCCGACACGCCCTGTGCAACGCCTCCGAATCCGTCGGCGCTGACCGACATGTCGCTGATCGAGATGTCGCCGCCCGTCTGGGTGAAGGTTGCGGTGCCGCCCGTACCGTTCGCGGAGCCGCCGCTGCCGTAGCCGCTCGCCGACAATTCGATCAAGCCGCCCGACAGGGTGCCACCCTGAACATCGAGGGTGATCGCACCGCCGAGGCCGTTCCCGCTGGTATCGATCGGGCCCCCCGGAACCTCGAACTCCACCGATGTACGGCCGTCGGTCGTGACAAAAAGGCTGCCATAATCGATTTCGCTGCCCGCCGCCGCGGCGGTCTGGATCAGGATCGACCCGCCGGTGCCCGTCGCCGTCGCGCCCGCCGTCACCGCGCCACCCGACGTGCCGGTGGCCGAAAGGTCGGCGCCGATGCCGAGGTTGAGGTGGCCGCCATTGGCGATCAACTGGATCGTCCCGCCGTTCGCGGCCGTGCCTGCGGCGCTGCTACCCGACGCCGCGCTGGCGTTGAACAGGTTGGTGGCATCGAGCGTTGCGCGGAGCTCGCCGCCATTGCGGGCAAGCAGGTCAATCGTCCCGCCGCGTGCAGTGCCGCCGGTGCCGGTGACGTTGACCGTGCTGGCGCTGGCATTGACGTCATAGACTTCGGCGACGATCGTTCCGCTATCGGCGAGGAAATCGACATTGCCGCCGACGCCGTTGCCGCCGCTTTGGGCCATCGCAAAGGAGGAGTTTCCGCCCATCGCCTGGACGGTGAGCCGGTTGGCGGTGGTGATCGTCCCGCCCGCGGTCGCGTTGACCCCGACATTGCCGCCGGTTCCCGTTCCGAAATTCTCGCCGGCGGTGCCCATGCCGACCGCAAACAGATTGACGAAACTGCTGCTGCCGATGGTCGAACCGCCCGTCGCGGTCAGCGTGACATTGTTCGCGCGCGCGTTGCCCGATTGCCCGGTGGTTCCGCTGGGACTCGTTCCGTTGCCCGCCAGCGCCGACGCGTTGAGCGTGATCGCCGTGAACTGGGCGTTGACGCCGCCGTCCACGATCAATTGTGCCGTGCCGCCCAACGCGTTGCCGCCGCTCGCATTCTCGCTGCCGCCGGCATTGCCGCCGCGGCCGAGTGCGCTCGCGCCGAGCGCGCCGAGCGAAACGGTCGACGATGCGCCGGTGTCGATCAGCACTTCGGCGGTGCCGCCCGTCCCGTCGCCGCCATTCTGGCTCGTCGCAAAGCCCGCGATGCTCCCGCCGCCGTCGCCGCCGGCCTGGACGAAGCTTTGCGTCGTCGACAGGAAGGATCCGGGGCCCGACACCGAAATACGCGCGGTGCCGCCGGTGCCGTCGCCCGATTGCGTGAGGCCGATACCGCCGATGCCTCGCGCATCGACCGAAAGCAGGCTCGCGGGACCGACGGCTCCGCCGTTCGACACGGTCAGGCTGGCCGTCCCGCCGATCCCGTCGCCGTTGGTTGCCGGCGGCCCGCTGACGAAGCTGTTGTCGCCGCGCCCGATGGCGTTGATGAAGATGTTGCCCGCGGTCAGCGAACTGCCGCTGTTGCTGACGGAGATGCTGGCATTGCCGCCGCGTCCGTCGCCGGTGGTGCCGCTCGATCCCTCGTCGGAGGTGCCGTTCGCCTCGACCGTCACGCCCGACGACGTGACGCTGCCGCCGGTGATCGTCAGGCTTGCGGTGCCGCCTTGGCTGTTGCCGGTCACGGCGTCGGGGGTGCCCGTGGCCCGGATCGCGATTCCACCCGGCGCTGAAAGCGTGCCGCCGGTGACGTTGACCGCGGCAACGCCCGGCGTGCCGCCCCGGCCGCCCGACTGCACATTGAAGGTTCCGGTGGCGCCGCCCGACTGGTTGGCGCCGATCGAAACCGTCGAGCTGGCGTCGCCGATGAAGGTGCCGCTGCCTTCGACAAAGAACTGGCCCGCCGACGACATCGGCGGCGGTGACCCCGGAAGGGGCTGCGTCGGCTGCGCGGCAAACACGTTGCTGGCGCGTGCGATCGTGCCGCTGAGGAACCGCGTGTCGCCTGCGGTAATGTTGGCCGCTGTCGCATTGACCGGCGTCGCCGCGAGTTCACCGCCGATGACATTATAACCCGCCGAGAGGCGTACCCCGCCGTCGACCTCCGTGGCCGAGACCGCATCGTCATAGCCGATCGTGCCCGATACCAGCATCGTGACCGCGTCATTTTTGGGAATGGCGACCATATAGATGCGGTTCTGGTCGGTGTCGCCGTCCTGATGCCCCGGACCGGTCGTCGTCCCCGTGTGCGTGATTACGTTACCGCCCTCGACCCCCCGGATGACGTTGATGTCGAACAGGCCGCTGTTGATGCGGATGTCGACCTGTTCGGCGGCGACATAGGCGGCCGAGCCATCGACGCGGACGGCACCGGCCTGGACGACGCGCGGTGCGACGAGCGCGACATAGCTGCCGCCGGGGTTGCCGACCTTGTTCGCGTTGATCGCGCCGTTGACGGTGATCGCCGACGTGCTGCCCGCCGTCCCGTTGAAACTGATCGTCGTGCCGCTCGTGGAGATGTTGTTGGTGGTCAGGACGAGGCTGCCGACATTGATGACGCCGGTCGCACCGATCAGGATGCCGCCGGCGTTATAGAACCAGATATTGCCGCCGCGCGGCCCGGTGGTCGATCCGACATAACTGTTGACCGTGCCGTTGAGCGCGATCTGGCGGCTCAGCGATCCACCGCCGCTGTTCACGAAGCGGTTGAGGACCGTATAGTCGCCGGTGCCGACGAAGTTCCACGTCGAACCGGCCGGCAAAAGGTTGATGTCGCCGCCGGTTGGCAAGGGGTCGGTGGGCACCCAGTCGATCACATTTTGCAACTGGGTCACGGTCGTCGTCGTCGTGGTCCCGCCGCCGCCGTTCGCCGTACCTCCACCGGTTGTAAAAGTGCCGGTACCCGCCACCTGCGCCAGCGCGGGGCCGCCACAGGCCAAGGCCATCATTCCGGCCGCGACCGCGCAGCTCGTGAGCAGGCGCCGCTTGCCGGTGTGGATCGGCGCGGGAGTGGCGGTGGCACGCATGGCGTTTGTCCTCGATGCAGAAGTCATGGTCAGCGCGCTCTCACGCCGAACTGGGTGGTCAGTGAAACGAGCAGCCGCGGATCGGGCTTTTCGGTCAGGAAGCCGCCGCGATTGAGCGGCACGGCCATCGTGACGTCGAGCCGCGCGAGATCGCCATAGGCGGCGCGTATCCCGCCGCCCGCCGAATAAAGTTTCTGCGGGTTGAGGCCGTCGAATGCGCTATCCTTGTTCCACACCCACGCCGCGTCGAAAAAGACGAAGGGCTGGAACGCGAAGCTTTCGGTGTTGGCCGGGACGAACGAGCCGTAGCGCGCCTCGAGCGCCACCGCGACGCCGCTGTCGCCGATCACCGTGCCGGGGTCGAAGCCGCGTCCGACGGTGAAATTGCCGCCCGAAAATTCCTCATAAGCGAGCAGCGGGTCGCTCGCCCATTGGGCGCGGGGTGCGGCCGACAGGGTGAACAATTTCGTCGGGCGCCATTCGGCGAGCGCGTTCGCACGGATCAGGAAGGCGTCGGGCTTGCCTTCGACGCGGGTCAGCGGCACCGCGCCGGGCAGGAAACAGGCTGTGCCGCCAGGGCCGCAATCGTCGCTCGCGCCGAGGAAGCTGATCCCCTGCCGCGCTTCGAACGATGTCGAGAGCGACCAGCGCGGTTCGGCGGGGCCATAGCCGCCGCGCCCGGCGATCGACGTCGGATCGATCCAGCTCGCGTCGGCGCGAATATTAAAGACCCGCAGCCGGTCTTCGTTGATCGGCACGCCGGTCAGGCTGATATCCTGATCGATGAAATCGAGCCCGCCGCCGATCGTCACGCGGTGCGCCTGCGTCAGGACGAGCGGATAGGCGGCGAACAGGCTGACGATCTGCGTATCGGACTTGACCGGAAGGCCGGTGATGTCGGGGCGCGTCCAGGCATAGGTATAGCTCGCGCCGAAGCGCAGCCCTTCGCCGCCGACGCGGAATTCATGCGCGACCTGAACGACCTTTTGCTCGTCGAAATCGGGGGTCGCGTAAAAGCTGGCGGTGGTGAGGTCGCCCATGCCCGTCAGGCCCGCAAAACGCGCGCGAGCGATCCCGCCCCAGCGGCCGACGTCGCGTGAGCCGAAATTCTGGGCGTTGAAGTCGAACATGAAGGGCGTGCGGGTGACGGTGACTTCGCCGACGACTTCGCCGGGGACCGCGCCGGGGCGCAGCGTCAGGCGCGCGTCCATCCCCGGAATATCGCGTGCGAGCAACAGATAGCGTTCGGCGTCGACGATGTTGAACACGGGCTGGTCGTCGAGCCGCGACAAATAGCGCTGGAGCAGTTTTTCGTTGGCCCCGGCGTCGCCGCGCACCTCGATGCGTGCCATCCGCGCCGCGAGGATGTCGAGCTTGACGACACCGTCGCCGATTGTCTGCGGCGGTACGCGGACCGCGGCCAGATAGCCTTTGGACCGCAGCATCGTTGCCGCGCGGTCGCGAATGTCGCACACTGCGGAAATCGGCAGTTCCTGGCCGATACGGTCGGACCAGCTCGGCGCGAGCATGCCATTGTCGATGCCTTCGACGCTGGAAAATTCGACCCCGCGCAAGGTGAAGCGGACATTGGCGAATTCGGGATTGGCGAGCGGGCAGGGTGCGCGTTCTACCTCGTCGTCGATCGCGACGATCTGTTCGCTCGGCTGCGCCGCGGGGGGCAATGTCGGCCGCTGGATTTCCTCGCGTGTCGGAATCTGCGGCGTTGCCTGCGCCAGCGCCGTGACGGGCAAGGCCGCAGCGATCAGCATCGCCGAACCGGCCAGCGCCTTGTGGATCACGGCGCCTTTGCGCACGTTGACCCCGTTATTCCCCATATCCCCCGACACGGCCATCACCACCCCTTGCGTACGGGCGCGCCGCGACAGTCGCTACACGCCAACTCCATTGCTTCGCCGGCGAACCGGCGACGCGAATTGCGACCCAAGGAAATGTTACCGCCGCGCGACTGACGGAATTTCCTTGGATGATTATCAGATGGATAGGGCGGTTACAATGGCCGCCCCATCCACGGTGTTCAGCCGCCTTCGGCCTCCGACATCGTGTCGACCAGCCGGTTGAGCTGCGGCGAGCAACCCTTGGCCATCAACATTTCGATCGATCCCTCGACCGTGTCGGGAACACTCCCCACGGACGTGAAGCGCACCGTCACCGGCCGCGCGAGACCGCCCCCCGACAGGCGATAATCGGTACCATATTGCACCGGCAGCACATCGGTGGGCCATTTGCGGAAATTCGCGCCGTCGACGATCGCCACGGTCGTCTTTTTGCCCGCACTGTCGATCTCCAGCGCGGTGTCGCCTTCCATATCGGGGCGCCACAGCATCAGGGTTGCCGGATCGGCGACGCAGAAGGTTCCGGCTTCGCGATAGTCGAGCAGCCACAAATTGGGCGCGCGCACGTCGGCCGGTGCCGGTGCCGGCAGATCGCCGCGAGTGAACCCCCCGCGCGACCGCATCGTCGGTCCCTTGGCCAGCATTCGCGTGACGTTCCCGCCCAGCGACTGGCTGGCCTGCACCGTGCCGGTGGCGCCGAAGGTGCCAGGGCCGGACAGGGTCCGGGTCTTGCCCGCCTGCATCAGCACGACCTTGTCGCCCGCGACGAGGGTCAGCTTGTCGGCGGGTTTCAGCTTGGCACCGGTCGGGTATTTGGCTGCCGATGGCCCGGTCGAGCGGACGACCATCGATTGCGCGGCGGCGGTGCCGGCAACCGCCACCGCGGCGATGGCGGCAGCGGCGGTGAGGCCGAGGCGGCGCATCCGGAAGTCAGGAAAGGACATAGCTTTCTCCCTCTTTGGTCTCGTTCAGACGTTCTATCAGAAACATGATGGCTGCATCCTGACCGAAATCCGCCTGTATTGCTGTGGCACAGGTCACATAGGTTTTTTTGTCGCCTGCGATGTGCGCGGCAACCAGCGCCGCGACCCGCGCGCGCTGGTCGGGGGCGAGATCGGGGCGCGGAGTGAAGACATCGACGGGTTGCGCGCGGCCGCGCAGCGTCACGCGGCCCATCGGTACCAGATCGTCACGGCCCGATCGCGTGGCCGCCTCGGCCGAGATCAGGACGCCGGTCTTCAGGCTCTTGTTCGCCGCCTCCAGCCGCGACGCGGTGTTCATGCTGTCGCCGAGCGCCGTGTACTGGATGCGTCCCTCGCCGCCGAAATTGCCGACGATCGCGTCGCCGACGTGCAAGCCCACGCGCGTCATGCCGATCGGCGGGACGTCTTCGGCGGCCAGGTCGACGCGATATTTCTCGCCCGCCTGATACATGGCGAGTGCGGCGGCGGCGGCGCGCGGTCCGTCGTCGGGGCGGCTCAGCGGCGCACCCCAGAAAGCGACGATCGCATCGCCCACAAACTTGTCGATCGTCCCGCCATGTTCGAGCACGATGTCGGACAGCCGGTCAAGATATTCGTTGAGCAACCGCGCGACGGTTTCCGGTGTGACCGCGTGGCTCAGCTTCGTAAAGCCTTCAAGGTCGGTGAAGACGCAAAAGATGTTGCGCCTTTCGCCGTGGAGCGAGAGCTGGTCGGGGTCGCGCATGATCTGCGCCGCGACGTCGGCGGGCAGATATTTGCCGAGCGCCGATTGCGCGAAGGCGCGCTGGCGCGACCCGATCGTGCGTGCGGCGGTGCCGACCGCGGCATAGCCGAACAGCCAGCCGATCGCCCAGCCGAAGGTCGGCAGCGTCATCGTGTCGATGCCGCGGCCCTGCAACCAGAAAGGAAAGGCGACGAAAAAGGCCATCTGACCGAGGAAAGCGAGCGCGACCCAGCGCGCGCGCAAATCGATGAGGCTGGTAAGCCCGCCCGCCAGCACGATCAGGATCGCAAGCACCCAGAGCGCCGGCCCCGCGAGCGGGCGCGACCAGGCATTGTCGAGTTGCTGCGCCAGCATATGGGCGTGGACTTCGAGCCCGATCATCGTTTCATGCTGTCCGGTGATCGGGTCGACAAAGCGGCTCAATGGCGTGTTGAACTGGTCGTTGTCGATGATGTCGCCGCCGATCAGGATATAGCGGCCCTTGACCAGCTCGGAAAAGCCTGCGCGCATATCGGCATCCATCGGCATCGCGAAAGTGTCGATCGGGATGTTGGCAAAGACCGGCTCTTCCTGCCCCTTGGCCGCCCGCGCCGGGACAAGGAAGCGGATATTGCCCTGGTAGTTCGCATAGGCCGGATCGACCGGGGCGAGGGCGTTTGACATGAGGGGCGGCAGATTCTTCGGCCGGTCGGGCCAGCGGCGGATCACGCTGTCGTCGTCGGTACGGAACAGGACGCTTGTCGGCTTCGTCTTCGCGGTTGCGACGTCGGCGATATAGGCTTCGAGATATTTCTGCTGTTCGTAAAAGATCGTGTTCGGGTTGCTCGCCTGCTCGGCATAGGCGAGCCAGGTCGGGGTCTGCATCGAGCGCAATTGCGCCTTCAGCACATCGTCGTCGGGGCGCGGCGAGTCGAATGCGATATCGATCCCGATTGCCTTGGCACCCATCTGGTCGAGGTTGCCGAGCGCGCGGGCAAGCAGGGTGCGGTCGAGCGGCGAGCGGATGCCGGTGTTGAACAAGGTTTCGTCATTATAGGTGACGAGGGTGATGCGCTTGTCCTGTTCGACATGCGGCGCCATCAGTGTTGCACGCGCGTCATAGAGCGCGCGCTCGGCGGCATCGATCAGCGGCATCTGCCAGCTGAAGCGCGCGATCAGCATGGCTATCACAAGGAAGACGATCGTCGCCGCCATCCGCGACGGGCCGAGCTGCATGACCAGCCGGCGCACGCGCTTGCGCAGCGGCACGGCGGCCCGCTGGCCGTCCGGCGCGGCCGTGTCCGCCGCGGGAGTGATGGCTTCGGGTGCGTTCATCGGGTCAGCGGGCGGCGCGGCCGGCGGCCTCCCCGGGGCGGGCGGTCGCTGCGGTTGCCGTGGCGCCGTGGAGCAGCGGCTGGGCGCCATCGCCGATGATCGCAAAGCCCGCCCAATAATAAGGGTGCGACGTCTGCTTGTCGTCCATCAGGCGTATCTGCGTCCCCCACAAAGCGTCGGCGACGCTCGTCCCTTGCTGGGCGGCGAACAATCCGCCGATCAGCCGCCTGGTCGCGTCGAAGTCGTCGGGCGCGGGCCAGTGGCTCGCGATCACCGACCGGCCGCCGGCGCCGATGAAGCTGCGCACCAGCCCGTCGAGGGCGTTGCCGCCGCCGCTGGACAGTCCGGCTTCGCGCGTCGCCGAAACCGAAGCCGCGCCCGCGGTGTCGCACGCCGACAGGATGACGAGATCGGCGTCGATCTTGAGGTCGAAAATTTCCTGGAAGGTCAACAGCCCGTCCGAATCGCCGCCGCCGAAGGAGGTGACGAGCGCGGGGCGCGCGGGGCAGGCGGGACGCGGCGCGGTGACGAGGCCGTGCGTTGCGAAATGGATGATGCGATAATCGCCAAGGTCGGTGCGGTTCTTCACCGCGGTGTCGGTGAAGGCGCCGCCCGTGAGCAGCGTGCCCGCCGACCGGCCCATCGCATTGCGTGCGGTCACCAGCTCGTCGGCCGAGATCGGGCGCGACCATTGCGCGACGTCCCACAGGCAATCGCCATCGACCCCGCCCGCGATCCCGCCGCGGGTGCCGGTCGACGGCAGCAGCTTGCCATTCACCGGCAGATTCTCGCCGAGGCCGAAATACTGTTTCGCCGCCTTCGACGGTGCGGCTTGCCGCGCATTGCGGAAACCCAGCGTCGAGACCGCGGTGCTCGGCCGTGTCGTGCGCCCAAGCCAGGCGATCTGGCGCATGTCGAACGGGTCGGCATTGGGGTCGAGCACCCGCTGTTCATAAGCGGCAAGGCCGGTGTCGGCGGTGACGAGCAGGTTGATCGGTAGCCGCAGCATCGCGCCGTCGGGCTCGAAGATGAGGTGCGGCACCGTCGGCAGCCGCGCCGCAACCGGGCCGAACAGCTGGCCGTAAAGCTTGTACGCCGTTGCTGCGTCGAAGGGATAGGTGACGCGGCGCCCGCTCTCGACGATCGAGATGGTCGAGCGGATCGTATCGACCGCGGTGTCGAGGCCGGACGCACTGATGTCCGACTTCCAGAGCTGCGCGCTGCCCGGTTCGATCAGCATCGCATAGACCGCGTCGCCGACGACGAGCATCTTCAGATAGGCCTCGTCGGACCGCAGCACCTTCTGCAATTCGGGAAGGTCGAGCTTGCCCTGCGCGACGACGCGATATTGCGGGAACGCCGACAGCGCGACGACGGTTTCGGCCTGCTGGAATGCCAGATTGTCGAGCTGGGTCTTGATGTCGGCGCGCAGCGCGTTGATTTCGGGCGATTCGGGAAGCTGCGAAAGGCGCGCATCCTCGATCCGCGCGCGTTCGATGTCGCGGTTCAGCGTCGTCGCCTGACGGAACAGCCGCGCGCCGTCGCCGTTGCCGCTCGACAATTCGCGCGCCAGCACCGCCTGCGTGTCGGCGACCCCGGGGCGCACCTGAAGCTGGCTGGCGACGAAAAATTCGCCGGCCGCGGTCGCGTCGGTCGCCGAGCGGCTGGCGAGCAGCCGGTAATAAGGCGCCATCATATTGGCCATGCCGGTGGTCGAACGCTGCGACCCCGCGAGCGCGGCGACGACCTCGCGATAGATGCCGATCGCCTTGTCGTCCTGTCCGTGGCGGGTCAGGAAAGCCGCGTAGCGCGCGCGCGCCGAGGCGAGCGCGTTGGTTTCGGGATATTCGATGGCAAGCGCATCGACCGATTCGCGAAAGCGCGCGTCGGCGGCGCCATTATCACCCAACGCTTCTTCGGCGAGCGCCAGTTCGCCGAGCATCTGCGAACGCAGGCGGATGATCGAGGTCACGCGGCCCTGCCGGACCGCAAGTGCGTCGGACAGGCCCTTGAGCTGCGCCGATTTGGCGGCTTCTGCATTGCCGCGGAGCCGTTCGACGGTGCCGAGCAGGTGGATCGCCTGCGCATCGATGATCTGCGCGCGTTCGGCGGGCGCAAGCCGCTCGCGGTCGCCCGTCTGGCGGACCGCGCGGGCGTTGGCGCCGCTGTTCACGCCCGCGACGATTTCGGGGGTCAGCGTCACCGCGCCACCCGCGACCGTCACGCCGCCCGCCAGCGGCGCGACCGGTTGCCGCAGCAGGTTCGCGGCGCCGTCATAATCGCGCTGGTTCAGCGCGTTGATCGCGCGGAAGTTGCGGCGCAGGCGGATCTGGACGGGATCGCCGGTCGGAATGGCCTCGACCTCGGCGAACAGCCGCTCGGCTTCGGCAAATTCGCCGAGGTTCGAGCGTTGCAGCGCACGGTTCAGCGTGAACTCGGTCGGGTCGATATCGGCCGCCGCCTGCTCCTCGAGCGTGCGGCGCGACAGCGCCTCGAAAAATTCGGCGGCTTCGGCATAGTCGCCGCTGTGGTTGCGGCGGTATCCCTCGGCCAGCGCCTTGTCGACGTCGATCGCTCCGGCAAGCGTGCGGGCAAAGCCGTCGTTGCCGCCGACCGATGTCGTCGCGACCTTGATGACGCCCGGGACGATCTTGTGCTGGCGCACCGATTCGAGCGCGATGTTCAGCGCGTCGCCATAGGCCGCGAAACCCTCGACGCTATAGACGTTGCCGCCGTCGCTCTCGATCCGGGTCGTCCATTCGACATTGCTGTCCCGGACGGTACAGGCACCCCCTGCGGCGCAGGTGATCGTGCCGGCGCGTCCCCGTTCGATTCGCGCCCGCGCCTCGTCGGGGCTGGCGCGCAGCAGGCGGACATAACCGAC
Source organism: Pseudomonadota bacterium (assembly GCA_020160755.1). Classification (GTDB taxonomy): domain Bacteria; phylum Pseudomonadota; class Alphaproteobacteria; order Sphingomonadales; family Sphingomonadaceae; genus Sphingopyxis. Next base: position 82,279 of record JAIUPN010000008.1, on the reverse strand, counting down.
GGGCTGGCTCGCATCGCGGCAGATGATCGTCCACGCGCGGTCGAACATGCCCTTGACGACGCCGTCGCGGACGGTGGCCTGCACCTCGCACAGCGAGCCGCCCTCGCTGCCGATCGAAAAACTGTCGCGAAGCGTCGGATCGGTGCCCTGCGCGAGCGCGGTTCCGGGCGCGGCAAGAGCCAGCAGCGCCAGAGCCGGCACAAAATGCGGACGTCGAACGGTCATCACCAAATCCCCCAAACACATGCGTAAAGGCCCCGTGCCGACGCGTGTCCGGCAAGGTGCAGTCTTTGTTGCTGCGGTACGACCCATTCCCTTGGCTTCGACCCTAACCCCTTCGTCTGAAAAAGGGAAGTGATCTGCCGCACAGGCGGCTTGCGCCGGTGGGGCGGGCCACCTATCTGCGAGGGACAGCTTAACCGGTGAGGACAAGATGAGCGTATTTGACGATCGTGAACGGGCCCATGAAGCGAAATTCGCACGCGACCAGGAGGTGCAGTTCCGGATCACCGCGCGCCGCAACCGGCTGGTCGGCGAATGGGCGGCCGAACGCATGGGGCTGACGCCCGAGGAAACCGACGCTTATGCCAAGGCGGTGGTACAGGCCGATTTCGAGGAAGCGGGCGACGAAGACGTCATCCGCAAGCTCGCGGGTGACCTGACGGCCGCGCAGGTCGAGATCAGCGACGCCGAAATCCGCGCGGTGCTGAACGACAAGACCGCCGAAGCGCGGCGTCAGTTCATGGACAGCCAGAACTGAGGCGATCCAGATGGGTATGCGCGAGGAAGATTTGCGGGCGATGATCGTCGGGGCCTTTCCCGATGCCGAGGTGACGATCACCGACCTTGCCGGCGACAATGATCATTATGCGGCGCATGTCGTCAGCGCCGCCTTTCGCGGCCTGACCCGCGTCGCGCAGCACAAGGCGGTCTACGCCGCGCTCGGCGGACGCATGGGCGGCGAACTTCATGCCTTGCAATTGACCACCGCCGTCCCTTCATAGGGACCATATATATTTGCGGCGCGACGGCGCGCCTGCCCGGAGACTGACCATGACCGATCCCACCACCCACGACCGCATCGCCAAGCTGGTTGCGGAGAACCCCGTGCTGCTGTTCATGAAGGGCACGCCGCTGTTCCCGCAGTGCGGCTTTTCCTCGCGCGCGATCGCGATGCTCGACCGCCTCGGCATTGAATATGGCACCGTCGACGTGCTCCAGGACATGGAAGTCCGCCAGGGCATCAAGGAATTTTCCGACTGGCCGACGATCCCCCAGCTTTACGTGAAGGGCCAATTCATCGGCGGCAGCGACATTATGATGGAAATGTGGGAAGCGGGCGAACTGCACCAGCTGATGAACGGGGTTCCGACGCGCGCCGAATAAGCGCAGCCCGATATCGAATGAAGGCCCGCCGGGACGAGCGTTCCGGCGGGCTTTTTTGGGTTCGAAGTTGGGGTGTGCCGTCCGAAAACAGCCGAAAGCGGTGAGACTGCCTATGGGCGATTTACAGAAAAGCCTTCGGGGGGCGGGGCCTTTCGGCCGCTCCGCCCCCCGTCAGCATCGGGGGTAAGTGGGGATTTCCCGGGTGGGGGCAGAGGGCATCAGGGACCAGACTGATGCCCCCCACCGCTCCATTGAGCGGAACACTCGGGAACATTATATGATATACAATTGCCGTGCCAATCTGGCGCCCGCGGCGTTTTCGGCGCGAGACGCTGGTTAGCAATTTCTTACCGCACGTGCGCATTGTCAAAAATTCCGACACTTTGTCGTTCAGCTTCGTTCAGCAAGCGTTCAGCCCATTGACTACATTTGTAGTCGTATCACATACAGGCGATGCCAATGGGAGGGGTTCGCATGGCAGAACGAGCAAGCGAGTCGGAGATGCAGGTGCTGTCGGCGCTGTGGGACGAAGCCCCGCAGACCGCCGCCGACCTGACCTCGCGCATCGGCAAGGTCAACGGCTGGACGCAGGCGACGGTGAAGACGCTGCTCGCGCGGCTGGTCCAGAAGGGCGCAGTGACCGCCGAAGCCGATGGCCGGCGCTACCTCTATAGCCCCGCGGTCGAGCGCGCCGACGCCGTCGGCGAGGAATCGCAGCGCTTCGTCGACCGCCTGTTCGGTGGCCGCGTCAGCCCGCTGATCGCACACCTCGCCGACCGCGAGGCGCTGACCGACATCGACATCGCCGAGATCGAGGCGCTGCTGAAAAAGCTCAAATCATGAGCGCCGCCATGCTGCTTCAGGCATGGGCCGATACGCTCGTCACCACGGGCCTCCTCGTCCTTCTAGTCCTGATCATTCGCAAGCCCTTTGCGCGCCATTTTGGTCCGCGGCTGACCTATGTCCTGTGGGCGGTGCCCGCGCTGCGGCTCGCACTGCCGCCCTTGCCTTTCGCCGATCCCGTCGTGGTCATGCCCGCGCCGATGACCGAAGCCGTCGTGATGGTGCCGGAGGGGCTGCCGGTTGCGGCGCCCGCGGCGGCGGCCGAACCGCTCTGGTCGCTCGCCGAACTGACCCCGGTCTTCTTTGCCCTGTGGGCGGCGGGCATGGCGGCCGTACTCATCGCCGCGTTCGTGTCGCATCAGCGTTTTCGCCGCGAAGTGCTGGGCGAGGCGGTCGAACTCGAACCGATCGGGACCATCCGGCTCGTCATGTCCGATGCCGTCGACGGTCCGGTCGCGTTCGGGCTGTGGCGGCGCTATGTCGCCGTGCCGCACGATTTCTTCGCGCGTTATGTCGCCGAAGAGCGCGCGCTGGCGATCGACCATGAGCTGTCGCACCACCGCCACGGCGATCTGTGGGCGAACAGCGCGGCGCTCGTGCTGCTCGCCGCGCAATGGTTCAATCCCTTTGCCTGGCGCGCCATCCGCGCCTTTCGTTTCGACCAGGAGGCCGCGTGCGACGCGCGCGTGCTGACGATGGCCGATCAGGACGAACGGGGCGAGCGGACCGCGCGCTATGCAACCGCGATCGTCAAGGCGGCGGTCGGCCCGCGCCTGTCGCTCGCCGCGCCGATGGCGGTCCACGATAATCTGCAGGAGAGGCTCACTATGTTGACGAGGCAGGATATTTCGAAAAAGCGCGGGCTGGTCGGCCGGTTGCTGATTGGCAGCGCGACGCTCGCGGTGCTTGGCGCGACCGCGACGCTCGTCCCCGCGGGGATCGTGGTGGCAAGGGCCCAGACGGCCGACGTTCCCGCGCCGCCGCCTGCTCCCGACGCACCGCCGCCGCCCGCGGCGCTCGAAGCGCCCGACGCGCCCGACGCGCCCGGCGTGATGGTCTTCACCGAACATCGTGACGACACCGCGACCGACGACGACGGCAAGAAAAAGCGCGAAGTGCACCGCATCGTCATCCGCCGCGACGGCGAGGGCGAAGGCAAGGCGCCCACGGTGATGTTCGCCCCCGCCGACGGCAAGGACAAGATGCGCCGCATCGAAATCCGTTCGCACGGCGGCCTGTCGCGCGACGATGTCATCGCGACGCTCAAGGAACAGGGCGTCACCGGCAAGCGTGCCGAGGCGATCGCCGACAAGCTCGAAGCCAAGCGCCGGGAACGCCTTCGCACTGCCATGGCGCCGATGCCGCCGATGCCCCCGATCCCGCCCATGCCCGTTCGCGCATGGACGATGGACGGCAAGGCGTTCGTCATGGGCCAATGCGGCAGCAAGCAAAACGTGCCGATCGTCAACCGCGACGAAAGCGACGGCAACAAGCGCAGTCACGTCATGATGTTCGCGTGCAGCGACGGGCCCGAAGCCAGGGCCGCGCGGTTGTCGGCGCTCAAGAAGGCGCGCGAAGCCTTCGCCGAAGGCGAACGTGCGCGGACCCTGTCCGACGACATGCGGACGAAGGTCGCCGCCGACCTCGACAAGGCGATCGCCGAAATGGAGAAATCGGGCAACTAGCCCGAACAGCTTCGACGCCGGTCTTTGCTCCCCGGTGGGGCCGGCGGCAGGGGCGGGGAAAGGGAGTGACGTATGTCGCTCCCTTTTTCACGTCCCCTCTTTTTGACGCGCATGTCTTTTCCTTCGCCCCTTGCGATGCCACATGGGCGGCATGAGCGAAGAAAAGCCCTGGCCCGACAGCATCCGCGCCGGCGAGTGCGAGCAGCATGAGCCGCTGGTGCGCCGTGTGCTCGCGCCGAACCCGTCGCCTTATACCTTCACCGGCACCCAGACGTGGATCGTCGGCGCCGGCAGCGACGTCGCGGTGATCGACCCCGGTCCGACCGGGTCGGGCCTCAGCATCGGCGATCCTGCCGACATCAACGGCACAGGGCATGTCGATGCGATCCTGCGCGCCGTCGATGGCCAGCGCGTCGCCGCGATCCTCTGCACCCACACCCACCGCGACCATTCGCCCGCCGCCGCGCCGCTGAAAGCAGCAACCGGCGCCCCGATCATCGGCTGCGCGCCGCTGGCGCTGTCCGACGACGGCCCGCGCGCCGATTCGGCCTTCGATCCCGATTATGCCCCCGACCGCGTCCTCGCCGACGGCGAGCGGATTTCGGGCGACGGCTGGACGCTCGAGGCGGTCGCGACCCCCGGGCATACGTCGAACCATCTCTGCTTCGGGCTCGTCGAAAGCGGCGCGCTGTTCACCGGTGATCATGTCATGGCGTGGTCGACCAGCGTCGTCAGTCCGCCCGACGGCGACATGGCCGCCTATATGGCCAGCCTCTCGAAACTCTATGATCGCGAGGACCGCGTCTATTATCCGGCGCACGGTCCCGCGGTGACCAAGCCGCGGCAGCTCGTGCGCGGGATGCTCGGCCACCGCAAGCAGCGCGAGCGGCAGATCTTGCGCGAACTCGAAAAGGGAACACGCGTCATCCCCGAGATGGTGAAGCATATGTACAAGGGGCTCGACCCGCGGCTCAATGGCGCCGCGGGCCGCTCGGTGCTCGCGCATCTGATCGACCTCCAGACGCGCGGCGCCGTTCGGGCGCAGAACGACGAATGGACGCTGGCCTGATGCTGCTCCCGCTTTTGATCGCCGCCGCGCAGCCCGCAGCCGCGTCCGATCCCGTCGTCATCGCGCTGGTGGCGGGCGAGGGCGACCGGAAATGCCTTCCCGACAAGAGCCTGTGCCTCGACCTGCCCGCGCCGGCAAAAGCGGGCGAGGCCGATGGCGCGCTCGTCCTGACCGCGCCGACGAACGGCGATGCGAGCGATCTGCCGCTCCCGTACAGCCGCGACGACGGTCAGTCGCTTAACCTCTGGCCGTATCTGATCGCCGTGCCGCCGCGCGATGACGCGCCCGCCGATGCGCGCCAATATCTGATGGGCGTCGTGACCAGCCAAACGGCGATGTATTCGGGCGGCGGCGGTAACGGCAGCCGGTTGCGCCTGCTGCGTCTCGACACGACGCCGTCGAACATGCGCGTCGGCGACGAGGTGCTAGATGTCGTGTGGGACAGCTCGTTGATGATCCGCGCCTGTTTCTCGGAACAGGCGATGAAGGATCGGCGCGAGGCGTGCCACGACGAGTATAATTTCACCGGCACGCTGTCCGCCGGGCCCGCCGAGGCAGGCGAGTTCCCCGCGCTGACCTATCGCGCGGTGGCGACCGCCTATCCGCGCACCGCGCGCCGGTCGCAGGACAATGGCGGTCTGCGGCTCAAGGCGGCGGACCTCGTCCACGCGAAAGACCCCGAGTGCAGCTATGAACGCACGCTGCGCTATAACCCCGCGACGTCGCGCTATGAAATGGACCGGCCGGCGCCCGATTGTTCGGATTATACGACGCCATGACCACCTCTCCCGCTCGCCTTGCTCCCCGTCTCGTCCTGCTCGCCGCCGCGGCGTTGCTGCTCGTCGCCGTCTGGTGGGCGGTCGCGGCATGGCAGGACTGGCAAAAGGGTTATGATCCCGAAACCGTCGTCGCCGCGAGTCTGCAGGGCCTGCAGGAACAAAATGTGCTGGTGCCCTTTACCGCGCGCTATGTCGCGGTGGTGACCTCGACGCAGAGCCGGATGGGGCTCAGCGCGAAGAAGACGCTGATCATGCCGGGTACGGTCCGCTACGAACTCGACCTCGGCAAGCTCAAACAATCGGACCTCGACTGGGATGCGGCGACCAGTGCGCTGACCGTGACCTTGCCGCCGCTGCGGCTCGCGGGACCCGAAATCGATATCGATGCGATCAGCGAATATCGCGACGGCGAGATATTGCTGACCCTGACCGATGCCGAACGCACGCTCGATGCCGCCAACCGCAAGCGCGCGCAGGAGGAACTGATCGCGCAGGCGAAGGGCGCGACGCCGATGCGCCTCGCACAGGGTGCGGCGCGCACCGCGGTCGAGCAGAGCTTCGCCATGCCGCTGAAGGCCGCGGGGATCGATGCGAAGGTCACCGCGCGCTTTGCCGACGCGCCGACTGGGTAAATCCCGGCTTCCCGCGCTTTCGCGGCTGCGCTAGTCTCCGCCCGTTTTCGGGGCAGGGGAACAGGGCATGGCTACGACAGCGGGAGGCGTCGCGCGCGCCGAACTTTTCTGGCATCGCATGGCGATCGGCCTCGCGATCTTCATCGTCTTCGGTTTCCTGCAATTCGCGCTGCGGGGTTTCGTCGATCCGGTCGCGGCGCCCTTTTGGGTCCATGTCCACGGGGTGGCGATGATCGCCTGGCTCGCGCTGCTGATCGCGCAGCCGACGCTCGTTTCGCAGGGCAATCTGGTGCGGCATCGCCAGCTTGGGCGGATCGGCGGGCTGCTTGCGATCTTCATCACCTGTCTCGGCATCTTCACCGGCATCGCGTCGCTGGTGCTGAACCGCTTCCCGCCCTTTTTCACGCCGCCTTATTTTCTCGTGCTCACCGTGACGGAGTCGCTCGTCTTCGGCGCGATGGTCGCGTGGGCGATCCGGCGGCGCGGCGCGACCGACTGGCACCGGCGGCTGATGATCGGGGCGACGATCGTGATCCTCGAACCCGCGCTGGGACGACTGCTCCCGATTCCGTTGATGGGGCCCTGGGCCGAGCCGGCGGTCGCGCTGTGCCAGCTCGCGGCGGTCGCGATCGTCGCGGCCTATGATCGCCGGACACGCGGCGCAGTGCATCCGGCGACATGGGCGATCGGCGCGGTTGTCATCGCGACGCGCGTCGCCATATCGCTGTTGGCGATGACGCCCCCTGTCATCGCGCTCGCGGAGCGGCTCGCCGGCCAATAGCCGAATTGCCCTCCCGCGGGCAGCGGTGTAGGGGGTGCGCCAAGGCAAAAGCCATATAAGGAAACGCCATGACTGCTCCCGTTCGCGAGAATCTCTCAGGCCTCGACCTGCGCGCCGAAATCGAGCGCCTGCGCAAGGAACGCAACGCCGTCATCCTCGCGCATTATTACCAGAAGCCGGAGATTCAGGATCTGGCCGATTTCGTCGGCGATTCGCTCGAACTGTCGCGCAAGGCGGCCGACACCGACGCCGAGGTCATCGCTTTTTGCGGCGTCAAGTTCATGGCCGAGACCGCGAAGATCCTCAGTCCCGAAAAGACCGTGATCCTCCCCGACATGGATGCGGGTTGCAGCCTTGAGGACAGTTGCCCGCCCGAACAGTTCAAGCGGTTCCGCGAGGCGCATCCGAACCATATCGCGCTGACCTACATCAATTGCTCGGCGGCGGTGAAGGCGCTCAGCGACATCATCGTCACCTCGTCGAGCGCCGAGACGATCATCAGCCAGATCCCGGAAGATCAGCCGATCATCTTCGGCCCCGACCGTCATCTCGGCGGCTATCTCAATCGCAAGTTCGGGCGCGAGATGCTGCTGTGGCCGGGCGTGTGCATCGTGCACGAGGCGTTCAGCGAGACCGAGCTGATCAAACTGAAGGCGCAGCATCCCGGCGCCCCCGTTGCGGCGCACCCCGAATGTCCGCCGCATATCGTCGACCATGCCGATTATGTCGGGTCGACCAGCGGCATCCTGCAATTCGCCAAGTCCTTCCCCGGCGACACGCTGATCGTCGCGACCGAGCCGCACATCATCCACCAGATGGAACTCGCGCTGCCCGAGAAGCACTTCATTGGCGCGCCGGGGGCCGACGGCAACTGCAACTGCAACATTTGCCCGTACATGGCGCTCAACACGATGGAGAAGCTCTACATCGCGCTGCGCGACCTGAAGCCGCAGATCGAGATGGAGGAGGGGCTCCGCCTCGCCGCGCGCAAGAGCCTCGACCGGATGCTGGAGATGGCATCGGGCACCGTGGGCAAGGGCGATCTCGGCAAGCGATAGCACCGATATCCGGCCGCGATGTTGCTTTCGCGGAAAATGATATAGGTTCCAACTCCTAAGGCGCGAGTCTCGCCTTCCGTGCGAGCGTCTGACGGCGAATTCTTGCGTCTGGCAGGAGGATAATCGCATGGCAGAAGATTGGCTGGCGGATGTCAGGAAATATGTCGCGGACGCCGACGAGGCGGTGGTGTCGGCGATCGTCAAATATCTGGGCATAGCACTTCGAAATCGTGATTCCTCGCTTGTCTCCTTTACCGACAAGAAGGAAACCGACCGTGTTCGCGAAAATTTCCTCAAGAAGAAGCTGGGGCTGACCGACGACGATGCGACGCTCGACGCGGCGATCGCGAACGTCGGCGAACAGATGAAGGGCGACCGGACGAGGAACCGCGTCACCGTCTACTATCTCCTCGCGCGGCATTTCGGCCTGCTCACCCTCTTCGGTGGTGCGGCCGGAGCGGTCGGCGGCGCCGGCGCGGCCGCAGCCATGGCTGCGGTCGGCGGCGTGGATGGCGATGCTCCCAAGGAGGATCCGAGCGCATCCGCCGCCCCGCTTGCCGCAGCGGGCCTCGCGGGGGCTTCCGCGGCCGCGCCCGCTGCGGCAACGTCGCCGCCCGCAGCAACGCCGGTGGATCCGGCTCCTCCTGCGGCCAGTCCGCAACAGGCCTATTCGGGTGGTACCGGCGATATCGGCAGCAGCGGCGACAGTGGCGGCGGCATGGGGTGGCTCGGCTGGCTGCTTCTCGCCCTCGTCCTCGCCGCGCTGCTCTTTTTCGGCCTGCGCTATTGCTCGAAACAGGACACCGCCGTGGCGCCGGCCACCGACGACACGGCGATCAGCGAGACTGTGGCGCCGGGCGATGGCACCGTCGATACGACCGGCGCGACCGGCACGGCGAGCGCAGCGGCGATCCCCGCCGGCGCGGGTGTCGTCGCGGCGGATCGCGAGGGCAAGCCGATGCTCACCGTCTATTTCGACACGGGCAAATCGGAGGTGTCGAACGACCTGACAACCGCAGCATCCTCGGTAAAGGCCTATTTCGACGCCAATCCGGCCGCGACGCTGGCGGTCTCCGGCTATAACGACCCGACGGGCAATGCAGCGGCCAACGCCGAACTGTCGAAGAATCGTGCGCAGAGCGTCAAGGCGGCGCTTGAGAAGCTCGGCTTCGCGGCCGACCGGGTGGTTCTGGAAAAACCTGCCGAGGCGACGACGACGGGCACCGACAATTCGGCAGCGCGCCGGGTCGAGGTGACCGTGAAGGGTTGATCGCCCTTCGGCGCTTGTGACAAGGGAGCGGGGCCCGCGGGCCCCGCTTTTTTTTGGAGTCCCGGACGTCGAGTCGCGACTCGCGGTCAGGTCGGCGGGCGCGATTCGGGCCGCGAACCGAATCCGAAAATGCTGCGCTGCTGTTACAAAAATGCTGCGGCGAATCTGCTTGTTGCTAATGCCGGACTTATCCACAAGCGGGGACGGTGCGCGGCCGCTTTTCGCTGCTTTTTTGTTGGCGGGTCCGAAGCTTCGTGTCAGCTTCAAATCATCGGACGACAGAGACGACAAACCACCGGGACATCAAGGGTAGTTGCAAGACTAGCCAGAAGAGAACGGACGGATTGACGAGGAAATCGACCGATAGCCTGGTCACGGAACGTAGCGATTCCCACGAGTTGATACGGACCCGATCGGGTACAGGAAATGCAGTCCATCGCTTGGACCGCGACTGCTTCGGCAGACGCAGGAAGAGATGATGAAGGGCTTTCCAGGTGCGGCCGGCCCCCGAAAGGGGGCCGACCAAACCGTCGCCGGATTGTTCCGGCGTGCGCCGCGACGCATCGTTTTGCGGGCCGCTGATCGCAAGAAAAGCGGAACGGGATGAGGTGGAGCGAGGTACGTGGGGCAAAGCCGGATAGTGGGGGTTGGCAGCGATGCTGGCCCCCATTTCGCGTGCGCGTTCGACATTTCGATTGCACGCGCATGGTCGACACAGCGCACGGTGTGCTGACCGCGCCCGCCGCCACATTCCCCCTTTGTCCATTTATTTTCGCGGCTGTGCGCTTCGTCACAACAGCGTCAAACGCGGCTGCTTAATCCGGAAATTGCGACCCGGAGACGTTCCCGAACAGGAACCGATCCCACTTTCCCGGCCGAGCCCACGCGGGCCGGCCGGGAACCTTTCGCTCCCTGGCCGCATTCCTCTGTCATCGTTGAAACGATGTCCGGGCGCGACCGGACGTTCGCATGGTCGCCGGGTGTTGGCGTTTGCCCGGCCGCTTCAGGGAAGGGAAAATCATGGGTTTGATCATCACTTTGATCGTCGGCGGGATCATCGGCTGGCTCGCCAGCATCGTCATGCGCACCGATGCGCAGCAGGGGATAATCCTCAACGTCGTCGTCGGGATCGTCGGCGCATTTCTCGGCAATTTCCTCGGCAGCTTTTTCGGTATGGGGGCCAGCCTCGATACCTTCAGTCCGGTCGGTCTGCTCTGGGCCTTTATCGGCGCAGTCGTGCTGCTGGGTATCATCAACCTGATCCGGCGCGGCAGCGTCCGCTGAACCGGGCGGCGGCGAGGCGTCATGGCACCGCCGCCATTCCGCTAGGCGATATCAAATATTTGAGTTACCAATGTGATGCCTGCAGGGTCAGGCGCCAACAACGATCGTAGGGGGTCAATGTCATGGATTTCATTATCGCAATCATCATGGGCGGCGTTATCGGCTGGTTGGCGAGCATCGTCATGCGTACCGATGCGCAGCAAGGTATCTTCCTCAACATCATCGTCGGCTGTATCGGTTCGATCCTCGGCCGCTTCCTGTTCGGCCGCTTTCTTGGCGGGGGTCATTTGCGCGGCGATGCATTCGACCCGATGACCCTGCTGACCGCGTTCATCGGTGCGGTGGTTCTGCTCGGGATCGTCAACCTCGTCCGGCGCGGCCGCGTTCGCTGACCGCCGCGACCTGACAGCCGGTTCTCCGGGATCGGCGTAAAGACAAAGGGTGGCCGCCTCGCGCGCGCCGCCCTTTTTCATGCCCGTAACCACTGGAAATCGCACGTAGATGCGCCTATGGCCCGCCGTCCGGGGCGCGGGGAGAGGGCGAAGTTTCGCCTCTTGCCAGTGGTGATTTAATTAGGTAATACACCTCGTGCAGGATCGATCCTGTCGTGCGGGGTGAAGGGGGGATGGGCGCTGCCGTGCCCGCCGTACCGGAAGCCGCGCAAGTCAGGGAGGGAATCGGCGTGAACTACGAGCGGAAAGTGGATTCGATGGACAGCCTGGCGGGCACGCAGAGCTATTACGAAGAGGCGGACAGCCGCCGCAACCGGACGCGGCTGATCGTCGCGCTGGTGCTGATCGCGCTTGCGCTCGCCGCGACATGGTACGCCTTCAGCTCGAGCAAGGGCGGCGCAGCCGGCGGCGAAGGCGCTGCGGGCGGCCCCGGCGCGGCCAGCATTCCCAACATCACGGTCGTCATCCCCGGCCGCCAGTCGGTCGAAGCGACGATCTCGACCAACGGCACGATCGCGGCGCGCCGCGAAATGCCCGTCGGCGTCGTCGGCGAAGGCGGTCAGGTCGTCCGCGTGCTCGTCGAGCCCGGCCAGTGGGTCAACGCCGGACAGCCGCTCGCGATCATCGACCGCTCGGTCCAGGCGCAGCAGGCGGCCAGCCTTGCCGCCTCGATCCGCGTCGCGCAGGCCGATGCCGACCTGGCGCAGGCCGAGCTCACCCGCGCCGATGCGCTGGTGTCGCGCGGCTTCATTTCGAAAGCCGACATGGACCGCAAGCGCGCAACCCGCGACGCCGCCAACGCGCGCGTTCGCGTCGCGCAGGCGCAATATGCCGAGGCGCAGGCGCGCAACGGCCGCCTCAACATCGTCGCCCCGGCGGCGGGCCTGGTGCTGACGCGCCAGGTCGAGACCGGCCAGATCGTCGGTGCGGGCAGCGGCGTGCTGTTCCGTATGGCGCGCGGCGGCGAGATGGAAATGATGGCGCAGATGGCCGAGGCCGATCTGCAGCGCGTCCGCGTCGGCACGCGCGCGACGGTGAACCCCGTCGGGACCAATGTGCAGATCACGGGGCCGGTGTGGCAGGTGTCGCCGGTGGTCAATCCCGACACGCGGCAGGGCATGGTGCGCATCGCGCTTCCGTACAGCGCGGCGCTGCGTCCCGGCGGCTTCGCCGACGCGCGCCTCGTGGCGGGTACCGAAGAGGCCCCGATGCTTCCCGAAAGCGCGGTGCAGAGCGGTCCCGAAGGCAATTTCGTGCTGATCGTCGATAACGAGAACCAGATCCAGCGCCGCCTGGTCAAGGTTGGCACCGTGACCGACGATGGCGTGTCGATCGCATCGGGGCTCAACGGCACCGAACGCGTCGTGGTGCTCGCGGGCGCCTTCCTCAACCCCGGCGACAAGGTGAAGCCGGTGGTCCAGAAATCGTCGCAATAATCTTTCCGGGCCGGGCCCGCACAAAGGCGTCTGAATCATGAGCTTCCGCAACATCTCCGCCTGGTGCATCCGCAATCCGGTGCCGCCGATCGTCATGTTCGTGCTGCTGTTGCTGGCGGGTATCGTCAGCTTCAACCGGATGGACGTCAACGACAATCCGGACATCGAATTCCCCGCGGTACAGGTGATCGTCGCGCAGCCCGGCGCGGCGCCGTCGGAGCTTGAAACGCAGGTGACCCAGCGCGTCGAGGCGGCGGTTCGCGGCGTCAGCGGCGTCGACGAAATGTCGTCCTATGTCGGCGAAGGCAACAGCCGCACGATGGTGCAGTTCGCGATCGGCACCCCGATCGACCGCGCCTACAACGACGTCAATCAGGCGATTTCGCAGATCCGCAGCGACCTGCCCGACGGTATTCTCGAGCCGCAGGTCGTGCGCGTCGATATCGCGGGCGGCCCGATCACCTATTTCGCGGTCGAGGCGTCGGACATGACGCTCGAACAGCTATCGTGGTTCGTCGACAACAGCGTCGCCAAGGAACTGCTCTCGATTCCGGGCATGAGCCAGGTCCGCCGCTCGGGCGGGGTCGATCGCGAAATCCGCGTGATCCTCGATCCCGCGCGGATGCAAAGCTATGGCCTGACCGCCAGTCAGGTGAACCAGCAGCTGCGGCAGACGAACGTCAACGCCGCGGGCGGGCGCACCGAAATCGCAGGGTCCGAACAGGCTGTGCGCGTGCTCGGCAACGCGGCGAACGCGTTCCAGCTCGGCGAAACGCGCCTGTCGATCGGCAACGGCCGCACCATTCGCCTGTCGGATATCGCGAAGGTGACCGACGGCTATGCCGAACAGCGCAACCTTGCGAAGATCAAGGGGCGGCAGGTGCTCAGCTTCTCGATCGAGAAGGCGAAGGGCGCGTCGGACGTCACGATCCACGACGAGACGATGAAGAAGCTCGCGGAGATCAAGAAGAACAACCCCAAGGTCGACTTCAAGATCCTCTTCACGCGCACCGAATATACCAAGGAACAATATCGCAGCTCGATGGCCGCGATGATCGAGGGCGCGGTGCTCGCGGTCGTCGTCGTTTTCCTGTTCCTGCGCGACTGGCGCGCGACGCTGATCAGCGCGCTGGCGATCCCGCTGTCGGCGATCCCGACCTTCTGGTTCATGGACCTGATGGGCTTTTCGCTGAACGGCCTGTCGCTGCTTGCCTTGAGTCTTGTTGCCGGCGTGCTTGTCGACGATGCGATCGTCGAGATCGAGAATATCGTCAGACATATGCGCATGGGCAAGACCGCCTATCAGGCGTCGATCGATGCTGCCGACGAAATCGGGCTCGCGGTCGTCGCCACGACGATGTCCATCGTTGCGGTCTTCCTGCCCGTCGCCCTGATGCCGGGCGTTTCAGGCCAGTTCTTCATCCAGTTCGGCATGACCGTCGTCTTTGCGGTGCTCGTCAGCCTGGCGGTCGCGCGCATGATAACGCCGATGATTGCCGCCTATTTTCTGTCGGCACAGGGTGAGCAGGACCATGCGTCGGGACCGTGGGTCGACCGCTATGAAAAGGTGCTGGCGTGGACGCTCGACAGTTCGAAGCAGAAGGCGGTCAAGGCGCGTTACGAAGAGGTGCCGACGCAGTGGAGCTTCGTGGCGGTTCCTTTGGTCGTCTGCGGCTTGTGGCTTGTCGGCCGTATTTTGATGTTCTTTCAGCCGGTGACGTCCGGCGACGCCCCAAATCCCGCGATGTATTTTTTGCTTTTGACGCCCTTCCAGCTTTTTGTGACATACGTCGTCGCCACGGCGGTGGTCGCTCTTGTTGGAGGTCTGGCGTGGTTGGCCGGGCTACGGCAATATGCATTCACGAAATGGTCAAAATATGTTGCCCAACGCGCTTACGCCCGCCTGTTCGACCACCGCGTGTGGATCGTCGGTATCGGCTTCCTCGCTTTCGCGTCGAGTATTCTGTTGTTCATGATCCTGCCGCAGCAGTTCCAGCCGACGATCAACAGCGATTACAGCCAGGTCAAATATGAACTGCCGCCGGGCTCGACGCTGGCGCAGAGTGAGGCGATCGTGCGGCAGATCGGCGCGATCCTCGACAACAGCCCGGTCGTCCAAACGGCATTCTACGACGTCAATGTTGGCGGCGGGAACGCCTTCATCACGCTCAAGAAAGAGCGTCCGATGAGCAGCGTAGACTGGGAACGCAGCCTGCAACCGAAGCTGGCCGCCATCCCCGATGCGCGCGTGTCGTTCCAGAGCCAGTCGGGTGGCTTCTCCGGTCGCGACATCACGATGGTGATCGGCGGCGACGACCCCGTCGCGCTCGAAAAGCACGCGCGCCTGATCGTCGATCAGATGGGCAAGGTGAAGGAGCTGCGCGCGCCGCGGATCGAGGGCGACATTCCCCGCCCCGAAATCATCGTCAACCCGCGGATGGATCTCGCCGCCGAGCTCGGCGTGACGACCGCATCGCTCAGCCAGACGATCCGCATCGCGACGCTCGGCGACATCGATCAGAATGCGGCAAAATTCTCGCTCTCCGATCGCCAGATCCCGATCCGCGTGCTGCTGTCCGAAGATTCGCGCCGCAGCCTCGCGACGATCGAGAATCTGCCGGTGCCGACCTCGCGCGGGACCACGGTGCCGCTGAAATCGGTCGCCGAAATCGGCTTCGGCGCCGGACCGACCGAGCTTCGCCGTTACAACCAGACGCGGCGCATCGTCATCGGTGCCGATCTGGCGCCGGGCCTCGTTACCGGCGAAGCGCAGAAAAAGATCGATGCGCTGCCCGCGGTCAAGAATATGCCGCAGGGTATCCGCAAGGTCGTGCAGGGCGACGCCAAGTGGCAGGCCGAGCTGATCACCAACTTCATGATCGCGGTCGTGTCGGGGCTGATGCTGGTCTTCTCGACGCTCGTGCTGCTCTATCGTCGCTTCGTGTCGCCGCTGGTCAACATGTCGTCGCTGCTGCTCGCACCGCTCGGCGGTTTGCTCGGTCTTGCGGTCACCGGCATGGAAATCTCGATGCCCGTCTACATCGGCCTCCTGATGCTGCTCGGCATCGTCGCCAAAAACTCGATCCTGCTCGTCGATTTCGCGATCGAGGAGATGGATCATGGCGTCGGGAAGATGGAGGCGTTGCTCGACGCCGGGCGCAAGCGCGCGCAGCCGATCGTGATGACGACCGTCGCGATGGTCGCGGGCATGGTGCCGACCGCGCTGTCGCTGTCGGGTGACGGCGCATGGCGCGCGCCCATGGGGGTCGTCGTGATCGGCGGCCTGATCCTGTCGACGCTGCTGACCTTGCTGATCGTCCCGGCGGGCTTCAGCCTTGCCGACAGCATCGAAAAGCGCCTCGGCCGCTTCTTCTCGCGCAACCTGCTCACCTACAGGAAGGGTGACGATAGCAAGCCGCACGGGCAGATCGCGTCGCAGCCAGCCGAGTGACGGGATACCGCGCAGGTTGCAACTTTTGCGGCGCTTCGCCATTTGATGATTATGACGGACAGCGTTTCGCCGCAAACTGACGATATTGGGCGCGCCCACCCTCCTTCTATGAACCGGGGGGTGGGCGTCGCCGTTCCGACGGGCGGGATGAATATCCGCGTCGTCGCGACGGGTATGCTCATCGTCATGGCGTTCGTCTTCCTCGGCGCGAAATATTTTCAGGACGTCCATCCGGCGGTCGGCTTCGTCCGCGCCTTTGCCGAGGCGGCGATGGTCGGCGGGCTGGCCGACTGGTTTGCGGTTACCGCGCTGTTCCGCCACCCGATGGGGCTGCCCATCCCCCATACGGCGATCGTCCCGCGCAACAAGAACCGCATCGGCGATACGCTCGCGCGCTTCCTGCTCACCAATTTTCTGCTGCCGCGTCTGATCGCGCGCAAGATGCAGACGGTCGACGTCGCGGGTGCGGTCGGCAAATTCCTGTCCGAACCCGGCGAGGGCGGCGGGCGGCTGCGGCTCGGCGCGTCGCGGATCATCGCCGACGGGCTCGGCGCGCTCGACCAGCAGCGGCTCGGCGGCATGGTCAAGTCGGCGATCGCCGACCGCCTGCGCGAACTCGACGTGGCACCGCTGCTCGGGCAGGCGCTGCAAGCGGCGCTCGCCGAGGGGCGGCACCAGCCGTTGCTCGACGCGATGGTCAAATGGGGATCGAAGACGCTCGAGCTCAACGAGCATCTGATCCACCAGATGGTGCACGACAATAGCAACGCGATCGTCCGCTTCACCGGGCTCGACGAAAGCATTTCGAACCGCATCGTCGCGGGGCTGTCGAAGCTGCTCAGCGAAATGGCGGTCGACGAGACGCACCCGCTGCGCATCCGTGTCGAGGAAGGACTCGCCAAGATGGCGCTCGACCTTCAGCACGATCCCGAGGTGAAGGCGAAGGTTGCGAAGGTTCGCGACGAGCTGCTCGAGAATAAGGCGGTGAAGCGCTGGCTCGACGGATTGTGGGAACAGGGGCGCACCGCGCTGCTGAAGGCCGCGCGCAACCCCGACACGATGCTCGCAGGCCGGATCGGCGAACTCGTCACCCAGTTCGGTGCGATGCTGGGCGAGGATGCGGGGATCAAGCGCACGCTCAATCGCTACGCGCGCCGCGCGGTCGTCGGCGTCGTCGACAGCTATGGCGAGACCGCGCTCAAGCTCGTCTCGGACACGATCCGCGGCTGGGACGCGAAGACGATCACCGACCGGCTCGAAAATGCGGTCGGCGACGACCTGCAATATATCCGCATCAACGGCACGCTCGTCGGCGGCCTCGTCGGCGTGCTGATCCACACCGTCGATGTTCTGATCTAGCCGCTCGCCGCCAACCCCTCGCGAAAACCCGGATAGCGCGGGTTCCAGCCGAGCAGGCGTTTCGCCTTGCCGTTCGCGACGCGGCGGTTCTCGGCATAGAAGGCACGCGCCGCGGGCGAGAGGCCCGCTTCGTCGAGCGACTGGAGCGGCGGCAGCGGGGCGCCGAGCATCGCGCAGCCCCATTCGACGAGCCGGTTCTGATGGCAGGGCTCGTCGTCGGCGAGATTGTAGACCCCTGCCGGACCCCGGAACGAGGCGATGACGCCGCCCGCGATGTCATCGACATGGACGCGGCTGAAGACCTGTCCGGCCAGGTCGATCCGGTGCGCGCGGCCCTCGGATATGCGATCGAGGATCGACCGGCCCGGGCCATAGATGCCGGGGAGGCGGAAGATGCGAATATCGCCGCGCAGGCATTCCCAAGCGGCGTCGGCGGCGTTGCGGTCGGGGCGGCGGCCTTTGACCGGCGCGCTTTCGTCGACCCACGCGCCTTCCGCGTCGCCATAGACGCCCGTCGATGAGAAATAGCCTGTCCATGTGGCGGGAGCGAGGGCGATCGCATCGCCGTAACGCGCGAGTACCGGATCGGCACCGTCGGCGGGCGGCACCGACGACAGGATATGCGTGGCGCTGCGCAACGCTGCGAGCACCGAGAGGTCATCGGCAAAGGCGATGCTGCCCGTGCGGCCGTCCCGTGTCGTTCCCGCGACCTCCCAGCCACGCGCGGTGAGGCGGTCGGCGAGGTGGCTCGCTGCATAGCCCATTCCGAAAATCAGCATCTGTCCCATCGCGCGCCTTATTGCGCGTCGGCGGCGCTGTGCCTAGATCGATCGCATGACCGACGCCACTTCAACGCCCGCCGTTCCCGTGACCATCCATCGCGGCGATTATCGTCCGCCCGAATGGCAGGTTCCCGACATCGCGCTCGATTTCGCGCTGGGTATCGATGAAACGAAGGTTGGCGCGGCGCTCTCGGTGGTGCGCGCTGCCGATGCGGCGGTGCCGCTGATGCTGCGCGGCGATGGACTGACCCCGGCGGCGGTGCGCGTCGACGGCGAGGTGTGGAACGACTGGCGCGTGGACGGCAGCGATCTCGTCGTAGACCTCGGCGAGCGGACCGCAGCGATCGTCGAGGTCGATACGGTCATCAACCCGGCGACGAACACGCAGTTGATGGGCCTTTACGCATCGAACGACATGCTCTGCACCCAGTGCGAGGCCGAGGGCTTCCGCCGGATCACCTTCCACCCCGACCGGCCCGACGTGCTGAGCCGCTATAAGGTACGGATGGAAGGCGACAAGGGGCAGTTCCCGATCCTGCTGTCGAACGGCAATTGTGTCGAGCAGGGCGAAGGGGCGGGCGGCACGCACTGGGCGCTGTGGGAAGACCCCTGGCCCAAGCCCTCCTATCTGTTCGCGCTCGTCGCTGGTGATCTTGTCGCCAACAAGGACAGCTTCACGACGATGTCGGGGCGCGAGATCGAACTGGGCATCTGGGTCCGTGCCGGCGACGAGGGGCGTACCGGCCATGCGATGCAGGCGCTGAAGGACAGCATGGCATGGGACGAGCGTGTCTATGGCCGCGAATATGACCTCGACCTGTTCAACATTGTCGCGGTCAGCGATTTCAACATGGGGGCGATGGAGAATAAGGGGCTCAACGTCTTCAACACGCGCTACATTCTCGCCGACCCCGACACCGCGACCGACGTCGATTATGACGGGGTCGAGGGCGTCGTCGCGCACGAATATTTCCACAACTGGTCGGGCAATCGCGTCACCTGCCGCGACTGGTTCCAGCTCAGCCTGAAGGAAGGTTTCACCGTCTTTCGCGACCAGAATTTCTCCGCCGACATGGGCTCGCCTCCGGTCAAGCGGATCGAGGACGTCCGCCTGCTTCGCGCCGCGCAGTTTCCGGAAGATGCCGGGCCGCTCGCACACCCGATCCGCCCCGACAGTTTTCAGGAAATCTCGAATTTCTACACCGCGACCATCTATAACAAGGGCGCCGAGATTATTCGCATGATGGCGACGATGGTCGGCCCCGACCGTTTTCGCAAAGGCACCGACCTTTATTTCGATCGCCACGATGGCGAGGCGGCGACGTGCGAGGATTTCGTCCGCGCGATCGAGGACGGCGCGGGCATCGACCTGACGCAGTTCCGCCTGTGGTATAGTCAGGCGGGTACCCCGCGTATCACCGCGCGGATCGATACCGACGCGGCGACGGGCGAGCGTACGCTCCACCTGACGCAGACCGTACCGCCGACGCCGGGCCAACCCGACAAGGCGCCGATGCTCGTCCCGCTGCGCATCAAGGCCTATGATCTTGACGGCGGCCACGGCGAAGAGGCCGAGCAGCTCGTGCTGCTGGACGGCGCCGAAATGGCGGTGCCGCTCGGCCGCTATCGCCGCCGGCCGATGCTTTCGATCAACCGCGGCTTCTCGGCGCCGGTGATCGTCGATTTCGCGCGCGAGGAGGGCGAGCTGGCCTGGCTTGCCGCGCACGACGACGACCCCTTCGCGCGCTATGAAGCGTTGCAGCAACTGATGCTCGACACACTCGTCGGGGCGGTTTCGGGCAAGATCGCCGACAATGGCGCGGTGATCGAAGCGGTGGCGCAGACGCTGGCAGGCCGTGACAGCGACCCCGCGTTCGTCGCCGAGGCGGTGCTGCTGCCGAGCGAAGCCTTTATCGGCGACCAGATGGTGACCGTCGACCCCGACGCGATCCGCCGCGAGCGGCTTGCATTGCAGGCGGCGATCGGCGTCGCGCTCGATGCCGAGTGGCGTTCGATCCTTGCCGGGCACGTGCCGCCCGCGACCGATCTGTCGCGGAGCGCAAAAGGCGGCCGTCGCCTGCGCGGCGTCGCGCTCGCCTATCTCGCGGCGACCGGGGCGGGCGATGTGCCCGCGCTGGCGTTCGGGATCTTCTCCGACGCCGACGGCATGACCGAACGACAGGCGGCGCTGGCGACGCTCGCGCACGGCGACAGCGACGAACGCGTGGCCGCGCTCGACATCTTTTATCAGCGCTATCGCGACAATCCGCTCGTGCTCGACAAATGGTTCCAGGTGCAGGCATGGTCGCTGCGTCCTGATACCGCCGATGCGGTGAAGGAGCTGGCGCAGCACGCGGATTTCACGCTCGCCAACCCCAACCGCGTGCGCTCGCTCTATGGCGCGCTCACGGGCAATCAGGCGGCGTTCCACCGCGCCGACGGCGCGGGTTACCGGCTGATCGCCGACCTTGTCATCGCGCTCGATCCGAAGAACCCGCAGACCGCGGCGAGGATGATCCCCCCGCTCGGCCGCTGGAAGCGTTTCGACGAAGCGCGCGCCGCGATGATGAAGGCCGAACTGGCACGCATTCTGGCGCAGCCCGGCCTGTCGCGCGACGTAACCGAGCAGGCGTCGAAGAGCCTGCTCGGGTAAGGCGCGTCAGGTCGTCGAAAACAGCTTGGTTCCGGCGACGCCGATAACGATCAGCGTCATGAAGCCGATCTGGACGGCGTTCACCTTCTCGCCGAACCAGAAGATGCCGCCGATGATCACGCCGACCGCGCCGAGCCCGGTCCAGATCGCATAGGCGGTCCCGGCGGAGATGCCGCGCATCGCAAAGGCCAGCAGCGCCATGTTGAGGAAGCTCAGCGAAACGGGAACGATCGAGGCTTGCCATGTCCCCATCGTGGCAGCCCATTTCAGGCTGAGCGCCCAGATGATTTCGGTAACAACGGCGATCGCGAGGATAACCCACGCCATAAGACGGTCCTTTCAAGTCGGCGGGCTCGAAAGGAAGTGCGCTGCCGGAAACCCGGAAGAGGCGGCGCATCGATGGGTGATATGCCGCGGCCTTTAAGGGGCGGCGGCTGAAATGGCAACCGCGGTGAGGGGTGGGGTTAGCCGCCCAGCCATCCGGTGACGTCGCTTGCGACCTTGTTTGCGGCGCGGGTCAGCGCCTCGCCGACGGGTTTCGCCTCGACCTTGCCGCCGATCGCCTCGCGCGCCTCGAACCGGCGCTGCGTCACAGCTTTGCCGCCCGCTGCGACCAGCATCGCCTGATAAACGACGACCGCTTCGTTCGTGCGCGCGTCGACGCCGAACTCCATCAGCTGGCCCGCGAGTTGCTCACCCGGTGCGGTCAGATATTGCCCCTCGTCGAGCACGACGCGCGATGTGCGCGCCGACACCGTTTCGGACACGAGCCGCTGGAACAGGCGCGATGGCGCTTCGACCCACTGCGCGTCCTTGACATAAGCGACGCTCGCTTCGTCCTGCTGCACCGGGATCCGTGTCGTGCGCAGTTTTTGCGGCGCGGTCGGGATCAGGATCGTCAGCGTCGCCGATTCGGCTGCCGTGCGCGCTCCCCCGGCGGCGGGCGCCGCGTCGGCGTCGAGCGTCAGCAGGAAGGGTGGGGTCTTGCCGCCGAGGCCGATGCACGCCGACAACGAAACGGCGGCGGCAGTGGCGAGCAGCGGTGCGCGGAGGCGGCGGATCATGGCGTAAATCCTCATTTCTTGTAATCGGGCAGCTGGCTGCCGCCGAGCACGGCGCCGGCACCCTGCTGATCGAGCTTGTCGGTCAGGCTGGACAGCGAGGCGGAAGTGCGGCGCAGGTCGCGGATCAGCGCATTGGCTTCGGGAATCGTCGTTTCGCTGAAGGTCTTGAGACCCGGTCGCGCGTCGGAGATGGCCGATTCCAGCGTCGCCATCGACGCGTTCGCGGATTTCAGCGTGTCGCGCAGATTCGCCATTGCCGGATCGACATTGCGGTCGATCGTACCTTGCGCCGATGCGGCCAGATTACCGATCTGCTCGGCGGCAACCCCCGTCTGCTGGATCGCGATGCGCGTGTCCGCCAGTGCCTTTTCGATCGCCGGACCGTTGCGGGCGAGAATCGCGGTCGATGCCTCGACATTGTTGAGGATGCCGCGGATGCTCGCCTGATTCTCGTCGTCGGCCAGTTCGGCGAGGCGCTCGCTCAGCGTCGACAGGCGCTGGAGCAATTGCGGTGCGGTGTTGAGCAATTCGCCGAGCCCGCCGACGCGGGTCGGGATGACCGGCTTGCCCGCGGGGCCCTTGTCGGCGATCGGCGGCGCGCCCTTGACCGCGCCGTCGAGCGAGATTTGCGACACGCCGGTGAAGCCGACGCCCTCGAGCGCCGCCGTCGTCCCTTGCAACACGGGCACGCCCTCGTTCACCTCGATGCGCACGCGCACGAACTGCGGATCGTCGGGCCACAGCGCGATCTCGCGGACCTGCCCCGAGGGCACGCCCGAAAATTGCACCTGCGCGCCCTTGTTCAGCCCGTCGACCGACTGTTTGAAGAAGATGTCATACTCGCGCTTTTCGCCGCCGCTGTCGTTCGCCAGCCAGACGACGAAAAAGGCGAGCGCCGCAGTGAAGAAGAGGACGAAAGCGCCGACGAGCACATTGTTCGACCGTGTTTCCATCAGCTTTTCCTATCCTGCCGCTCCAGCGCGATATTGCAGTTTGCAGCCGCGCGCCCGCGGGGTCCGTTGAAATAATCCTGTATCCACGGATGCTCGGTGGCAAGCAATTCGGGGATCGTGCCGACCGCGATCACCTTCTTTTCGGCGAGCACCGCGACGCGGTCGCACGTAGCATAGAGCGTATCGAGGTCGTGGGTGATCAGGAAAACGGTCAGCCCCATCGTGTCGGCGAGTCCGCGCAGCAGTTCGTCGAACTTGGCGGCGCCGATCGGATCGAGCCCCGCGGTCGGTTCGTCGAGAAAGAGCAGCGCGGGGTCGAGCGCGAGCGCGCGCGCAAGCCCGGCGCGTTTCACCATCCCGCCCGACAGCTCCGCCGGATATTTGGGGCCCGCATCGGACGGCAGGCCGACCATCTGGACCTTGTATGCCGCGATCTCGTCGAGCAGACGCTGGTCGAGCCGCGGATAATATTCGCGCAGGGGAACCTGGATATTTTCGGCGACGCTCAGCGTCGAGAAGAGCGCACCGCCCTGGAACATCACGCCCCAGCGCCGGCGCAGGTCGCGCGATTCCTCTTCGTCGGCGATCGTGTCGAGCGTTTTGCCATAGACTTCGATCTCGCCCGCGGCGGGTGTCTGGAGCCCGATGATCGAGCGCATCAGCACCGACTTGCCGGTGCCCGATCCGCCGACGACGCCGAGGATCTCGCCCGAACGGACGGTGAGGTCGAGGCCGTCGTGGATCACCGCGTCGCCGAACTGGTTGCGAAGGCCGCGAATGCAGATCGCCTCGTCGAACTTTTCGGGTCGCACCGCATCGGCTGCGGCGAGCTCTTCCTTGATTTCCTGTTCGATTTCTTCGCTCATCAATTCCATCCCAGCGACGAGAAGAAGACGGCGAACATCGCGTCGAGGACGATGACGAGGAAGATCGCGGCGACCACCGCCGACGTCGTCCGCTTGCCGACTTCTTCGGCGTTCTGGCGAACCTGCATGCCTTCGTAACATCCGGTCACGCCGATCAGGATGCCGAACACGGGCGCCTTGATCAGCATGATCCAGAAATCGGTCATCGGGATGATTTCGCGCAGCCGCTGGATATAGGTGAGCGGCGGGATGTCGAGCCCGATCCAGCAGAAGACGCCGCCGCCGGCGATCGCGCACAGGCTGGCGTAGAAACCGAGCAGCGGCATGGTGATCGTCGATGCGGCGACGCGCGGCAGCACGATCGCCTCCATCGGCGACACGCCGATCGTGCGCATCGCATCGACCTCTTCGGTCAGCTTCATCGTGCCGATCTGCGCCGCAAAGGCAGACCCCGAGCGGCCGGCGACCATGATGGCGGTCATCAGCAATCCGAGTTCGCGGATCGAGGCGCGGCCGACGAGGTTGATCGTGAACACCTCCAGCCCGAATTGTTCGAGCTGCACCGCGCCCTGCTGCGCGATGACGATCCCGATCAGGAAACTCATCAGGCCGATGATCGGGAGCGCGTCGACGCCGACCGCCTGGAATCGCGTGACGACCGCGTTCCAGCGGAGGCGGCGGCGCGCGCGAATCTGGATGCCGAGCGCGACGATCATCGCGCCGAAAAATCCCACAATACCAAGCAATTCGTGCCAGATCGCGACGCTGGCGGTGCCGACCTGTTCGAGCATGCGTGCCCACATCGGGCGGCGGTCGCGGTGGACGCGATATTCGCTCTTGTCGCTCGCCAGCGCGTCCAGCAGGCGCTGCGCCTCGTCGCTCGCGCCGATGACCCTGGAGCCATGTTCATTGACGGTGCGCGTCACGATCCACGCGCCCACCGTATCGATGCGTTCGAGGGCCGACAGGTCGAGCGTCGCGATCGGACCGAGGGCGTCGAGCCGCGCGGGGACATCGCCCAGACGCGCCAGCGTCAGTCGGCCGGTGAAGCGAACTTCGGCGCCGTCGGCACCGTCGCTATGTTCGAAATCCGCCCGGGCCACCATCGTGCGGAGGACATTGTATTATTTGCCCCGTGACGGCAAGCGAATCCATGGGCCGATATCGCGGGTCTTGGCCACGTCGCGCGGTCACACTATGGGTGGGACATGGAAGAGCCGCTCGCCACGACGATCCCCGACTATGTTCATCGCGTCGCCATGTACGACATGGACCGGACAATAACGCGTTCAGGGACTTACAGCGGTTTCCTCATGCATGTTGCGCGGCGGCGCCAGCAATGGCGATTGCTGCTTTTACCGCTCGTTGGACTTGCCGGTGCGGCTTATTCGCTGCGCCTGATCGACCGGTCGCGGTTGAAGGCGATCAACCTGAGGCTGCTCGTCGGCAAGCGCTTCCGCCGGACCGAAATCGCGCCGCTGGCCGAAAGCTATGCCGACAAGGTGGTGGCGCGCGGGCTGCATCCCGCCGCGCTCGAACAGATCGCCGCCGACCGCGAAGCGGGATACCGGCTGCTCCTCGCGACCGCATCCTTTCACCTCTATGTCGACGCGATCGCGGAACGGCTCGGCATGGACGATGTGCTCGCAACGCAGCTCGACGAACCCGATGGCGCCGATCATATCCATGCGCGCCTCGCGGGCGACAATTGCTATGGCGAGGCGAAGTTCGTGCGGATCGACGGCTGGATGACGGCGAATGATATTACGCGCGATAGCACGCATATCCGCGCCTATTCGGACCATGTCTCCGACCATCCGATGCTGCATTTTGCCGACGAGGCGGTCGCCACCACCCCATCGCGCAAGCTGAAGCTGCTCGCGCCAAAGATGGGGTGGCAGGTCGTCGACTGGCGCGCGCGCCGCAGTCGTTAGACCGCGTCGAGCGCCTGCGCGAAGTCGGCGATCAGATCGTCGGGATCTTCGATACCGATCGATACGCGGACGAGATTGTCGGTGATGCCGAGCGCCTTCTTGCGCTCTTCGGGGACCGACAGGTGTGTCATCGCCGCCGGATGGCTTGCCAGCGTCTCGGTGCCGCCGAGGCTGACCGCGAGCTTGGCGATCTTCAGCGCGTCGAGGAAGCGGAAGCTCTCTTCCTCGCCGCCCTTGATGAACAGCGAGAAGGTCGACCCGGCGCCCGTGCAATGGCGGTCGAAGATGTCCTTCTGGCGCGGATCGCTGATGAAGCCGAGATAGCCGAGTCCGTCGACCTTGGGATGATCACGAAGGAAAGTGCAGACCTTGAGGGCATTCTCGCCCGCGCGGCTCATCCGCAGTTCGAGCGTTTCGAGGCTGCGGAGCAGCATCCACGCGGTATTGGGGTCGCAGATCGTGCCGATCGTGTTGCGCATCGGGCGGATCAGGTTGAGCAGGTGCTGGTCACCCGACACGCCGCCCGCGACGAGATCCGAATGCCCGCCGGCATATTTGGTCAGGCTGTAGACGATCAGTTCGGCGCCCTGGCGGAGCGGCTTTTGCCACAGCGGGCCGAGGAAAGTGTTGTCGATCGCGATCGCAGGTTTTTGCTCGCCGGGGAAGGCGGCGTCGCGTGCAGCGCGGACCGCTTCGACATCGACGAGCGCGTTGGTCGGGTTCGCCGGACTTTCGAGATAGACCAGCGCGACCTTGCCGCCCTTTTCGTCGGCAAGCGCCTGCGCGCGGACGAGAATGGCATCGATTTCCTCGCGCGTCGCGCCCGCGGGGAAGTCGACGAAGCTGACGCCGAAGCGCGACAGGATGCGCGCGATCAGCGTTTCGGTCGCGGCATAGAGCGGGCCAGAGTGGACGATCACGTCATTCTGCCCGACGAGCGCGAGGAGCAGGGTCGCGATCGCCGACATACCGCTCGAAAAGACGAGGCTGTCGTCGGCGCCGTCCCAGACCGCGAGGCGGTCCTCCAGAATTTCCTGGTTCGGGCCGTTGAAGCGCGAATAGACGAGGCCGTCGGCGGGGCCCTCGCGCTTGCCGGTGATATGTTCGAAAAAGCGCTTGCCCGCCGCCGCGCTTTCGAACGCGAAGGTCGAGGTAAGGAAGATCGGCGGCTTCAGCGAACCTTCGGACAGCGTCGGGTCATAGCCGAGTCCCATCATCAGCGTGGCGGGGCTGAGGTCGCGATCGCCGATTTTCCGGGTGTTGTTCTTGGGTTTGCCGCGCATGGCCATGGGGATGCTCCTTGAGGTGTTGGGGCCCTCTACAGCACGCCGGTTTCGTTTGAAACTATATTGCGCGACATGCCGACCCTAATCCTCGGTAATCAGGCTGCGCTCTTTCGTTTCGGGAAGCAACAGCGTCGCGACACCGGCCATCGCGATGACGAACGCGACGTAGAAATAGAAAACGCGCTCGATCCCCGCGTCCTTCAGCGCCAGCGCGACCATTTCGAGCGTGCCCGCGAAAATCGCGTTGCCGATCGCGTAGGGCAGCGCGACGCCGAGCCCGCGAATATGCGCGGGGAAGAGTTCGGCCTTCACCAGCGCATTGTTCGCGCTGTAGCCGCTTTGCAGCGTGAGCGGGATCATGATGAGCAGGGTGGCGACATAGGGCGAGGTGACGGTCTCCAGCGTCATGAAGGTCGGCACCGCGACAATCGCGCCGCCGATCCCGAACAGCAGCAGCATCGGCTTGCGTCCGAACCGGTCGGCAAGCGCGCCGAACACCGGCTGCATCGCGGTGAACCACAGCAGCGCGGCGGCGATGATATAGGTCGCGGTCGCCTTGTCGAAGCCCACCGTATTGAACAGGAATTTCTGCATGTAGCTGGTGTAGGTATAGGCCGCGAGCCCGCCGCCCGCCGACAACATGCCGACGAGAATGCTTTCGCGGCGATGCTCTTGCCACAACAGTTTGGCGGTCGATACCGGGCGGTCGACCGCCTGATTCTCGAACGACGGCGTTTCGGCAAGATTGCGGCGAAGCAGATAGACGCCGAGCGCGAGCAGCGCGCCGATCACGAAGGGAATGCGCCACCCCCATGCGGTGAGTTCGGCCTCGGTCAGGAAGAATTGCAGCACCACCGCGACAAAGATCGCGCAAAGCTGGCCGCCGCACAGCGTCATATATTGGAAGCTCGCCCAGAAGCCGCGATTCTCCCTGGGCGCCATTTCGGACAGATAGGTCGCGCTCGCACCATATTCGCCGCCGAGTGACAGGCCCTGCAACATGCGCGCGATGAGCAAGGTCGCGGGGCCGAGCAGCCCGGCGGCCGCGTAGGTCGGCGCGACCGCGATCAGCATCGATCCGCTGAACATCAGCGCGACCGACAGCGACAGCCCCGCCTTGCGCCCGCGCGTGTCGGCGAAGCGTCCCATCACCCACGCGCCGATCGGGCGCATCACGAAGCCGACGGCAAAGATCGCCGCCGAGTTCAGAAGCTGTGCGGTCGGGTCGGCCTGCGGGAAAAAGACCGGAGCGAAATAGATGGCGAAGGCGGCATAGGCGAACCAGTCGTACCATTCGACGAGGTTGCCCATCGATCCGCCGACAATCGAAACCAGCCGTTTGCGCGGTATCGCGAGCGCCTTCATTCCGTCCCCCTTTTGTGCGCTATTTGAGGCCGATCACCGACAATTGGCGGCCATAGGAATTTTCTCCTTTGTGGCACGCGCGGCGATAGCTGAAATAGTCTTGCCCCTCGGCATAGGTGTCCTGCCCGCCGATGGCAATTCGCGTCACGCCCGCCGCGGCGAGCCGTGCGGCGACATAGGCGGCGATGTCGAACATCGCGTGGCCGGGCTTGCCCGCGGCGAAGAAGCGCTCGTTCGCGGGATCGTCCGCGAGGAAGCGCTCGACGAACGCCTCGTCGACTTCGTAGGAGGCGCGGGCGATGCACGGGCCGATCGCGACGGCGATATCGGTGCGGCGCGCGCCAAGGCTTTCCATCGCGTCGAGCGTCGCGTCGGTGACCCCGGCAAGCGCGCCCTTCCAGCCCGCATGGGCCGCGCCGACGACGCCGGCTTCGGCATCGGCGAACAGGACCGGCACGCAATCGGCGGTCAAGATGCCGAGCAAGGTGCCCGGCGTCCGCGTCGCGAGTGCGTCGGCCTCCGGCCGCGCGCCCAGGTCGGTGTCGCGATCGACGATGACACAGCGATGGCCATGGACCTGATAAACGCCGGTCAGCGCCGCGCCCGGAAGCACCGCATCGGCGACGCGCCGCCGGTTTTCAGCAATCAGCGCGGGGTCGTCATTCGAGCCGAGACCGCAGTTGAGCGAGGCAAGTTCGCCCGCCGACACGCCGCCGCGGCGACCGAAGAAGCCGTGCGCGATGCCGTCCAGCGACGGTGCGGTGACGAACGGCGCCGTCACAGGTCGAGCCTGAAGAAACGATCCTCGTCGATATGGTTGCCGACGCGAAAGGCGTTGCGGCCGACGTCGGTGAAGCCATAGCGGCGATAAAAGGCCTGCGCGCGGTCGTTTTCGGTAAAGACCGAGAGATAGAGGATGGCGGCGCGCTCGCGCGCCCAGCCGATACCCCAGTCCATCAGCGCCGCCGCGACGCCGGTGCCCTTCGCGGCTTCGGCGACGTAGAGCTGGTGCAGTTCGGCGGCATTGTCGGTCGGCTGGTCCTCGGGCAGGTCGAAGTCGAGCGGGCCCATCTTGATATAGCCAAGGATCGCGCCCGCGTCGCCGCGCACCAGTGCGATGTCATGATCGTCGCTTGTGATCTGCGCGCGCACGCGGTCGGGCGGGTTCCAGCTCGACAGGAAAAGCGCAAGATCGGCCGGATCATAGATATGACCGAAGGTATGCGTGAAGGACTCTTCGGCAAAGGCGGCGATCGCCTCGGCATCGTCCGGCGTGGCCAGTTGGACGGCGGTCATGCGGTGTCTCCTGTAAATCCTGCGGGTGCGGGCCAGCCCGGCGCGGTGAAGGCCATCACCTTGAACAAATCGCCCATCTCGCGGGGCTCGACCAGACGGTCGCGCTGCCCCTTCAGTTCGTCGGCGCGGGCCGGTGCGGCGGCGGCGAGCGATTGCAACCGCGCGTCGACACCGAGCCGTTGCAGCCAGTCGCCCTGCGTCGTCAGCGGGCTCGCCGGTACGGCGGCGGATCGCGCCGATGCGGCTAGCGCGGTGAAATCGACATGCGCGGTCAGGTCGACCTCGCCGGGGTTGGCAAAGGGATCGACGAACCGGTGCGCCTTCACTGCCTGCAACGTGTCGCCCGCGGCGGGGCCGCCATAACCATAGTCGATCGCGAGCATCGCGCCCCCCTGCCGCGCGAGACGGAAGGCGCAGCGCTGCATGATCGCCGCCGCGACCGGCGCGGTTTCGACGATCGTCCCTTCGGGCTTGTCACGCAGAACGGCCGGTACGGCGTCGTCGGCGGGGGTGTCGTTCGCGACCGGCGCCAGTGCGCCGCCCTGGCGTTCGACCATCCGCTCGCGCCAGCCATCGATGGTGCGCACATATTGATGGATCGGCAGCGCGTCGAAAAATTCGTTCGCGACGATGATCAGCGGCGCGTCGTCGGGCAGCGCGTCGATCTCGTCATGATGTTCGGCGTTGGGTATGCGCGCAAGCTGGGCGGCACGCAGCGTCGGGCTCGTTTCGACGAGGTCGATGCCGGCGGGCGTGCAACCGAAGCGCGCCATAACCCGCAGCGCATCCGCAGCGAGTGTGCCGCGGCCGGGGCCGAGCTCGACGTAACGAAACGCCGGGCTGCCCGCGCGCGACCACAGGTCGGCGATCCAGACGCCGACCATCTCGCCGAACATCTGGCTGATTTCGGGCGCCGTCGTAAAATCGCCTGCGGCGCCGAGCGGGTCGCGCGTCGCGTAATAATGGCCGTTCGCCGCCGCCATATAATCGGCGATCGTCGTCGCCCGCGCCGTCGCGATTTCGCTTATCAGCTGCTCGGGGTTCGGCAATCCGTCACGCAACGCTGTCGAGTCCGGCCACCGGCTCGATCCGCTTGCGGCGGCCCTTCGCGGTGGCGACGAGCCAGACGCCGATCAGCAGCATCGGCACGGTGAGCGTCTGGCCCATCGTCAGCCCCCACGACAGCGTGCCGAGCTGGACATCGGGTTCGCGCACGAACTCGACCGCAAAGCGGCTGAGACCGTAGATGATCGCTGCCATGCCGAACAGGAAACCGGGCTTGTAGCGCGCGTCGGTGCGCCAGAAGAAAAAGGCGAGGATCGCCATCATCAACAGGCCTTCGAGCCCGGCTTCGTAAAGCTGACTAGGGTGGCGCGGCAGGTCCGATCCGCTATCGGGAAAGATGATCGCCCAGGGTACGGTCGTCACGCGGCCCCACAGCTCGCCGTTCACGAAATTGGCGAGGCGCCCGAAGAAAAGGCCGAAGGGGACGACGCACGCGACATAATCGCAAAAGCGCAGGAAGCTGAGTTTTTCCTTCTTCGTCACATACCAGATCGCGATCAGCACGCCGATCACGCCGCCGTGGAGCGACATGCCGCCGTCCCACAGTTTGAAGATTTCGAGCGGCTTATTGAGATAGTTGCCGAGGTTATAGAAGAGCACATAGCCAAGGCGGCCGCCGAGGATGATCCCGAGCATCGCATAGAAGATCATGTCGTCGGCATGGCGCCGCGCCATCGGGGCACCCGGCTGCGCGATCAGCTTCAGCAAATACCAGTAACCGACGAAAATTCCCGCGAGATAGGCGAGCGCATACCAGCGGATCGGCAGCCCGAAGACGCTGAACGCGA
Source organism: Pseudomonadota bacterium (assembly GCA_020160755.1). GTDB lineage: Bacteria > Pseudomonadota > Alphaproteobacteria > Sphingomonadales > Sphingomonadaceae > Sphingopyxis. The sequence continues at coordinate 50,742 of JAIUPN010000008.1, read as the reverse complement.
TCTCGGAGTTCTCACCCATGAGATCGTGGAAGTTCACATATTGCGTTGCTTCGGCTAAGGTTGCAAAAAGAAACATATAGTCGCGCGGTCCTTCCCCAGGAGAGGCCTCCCCATAAGGGGTTAGGCGAGCGAGACCAAGAGGAGAGATGCAAGATGCCATCAGCGCTCGATTTGCGCCTGGAAGCCGCGTTTAATCTGATCACCGGTCCGGGTGGGCCGATCCAGCTCGGGTCCGTCGAACGCTTCGGTCAGCAGTTGCCCTTCATCACCAACGCGCCGACCAATCTTTCCGATTATGTCGCATTTTTTGCGGCGATGCATGGCGATGCGACCTTCCTCGTCGAAGGCGACGAGCGGCTGTCGTTCAAGCAGGTCTATGGCGCGGCGCGGCAGGTCGCGGCGGGGCTGATCGAAGGTCACGGCGTCCAGCGCGGCGACCGCGTCGGGCTCGCGATGCGCAACGCCAATGCCTGGTGCGTCACCTATATCGGCATCCTGATGGCTGGTGGCTGCGCCACCCTGCTCAACGGCTGGTGGCAGGGCGGCGAGCTGGCCGCGGGGATCGACGACGCCGAGGCCAGGCTTGTCATCGCCGACGTCCAGCGCGCGGCGCGGCTCGAAGAGCCGGGGGTGCAGCACGGCGCGAAGGTCATCACGCTCGACATCGCGCAGCCGATCGATCGCGCGATTGCGCCGATCACCGGCGCGGGCGGTAGTGCGGAGACCGAACTTCCGCGCCTCACGGGACAGGACCTCGCGACCATCCTTTTCACTTCGGGTTCGACTGGCCAGTCGAAGGGTGCCTATTCGCGCCACGAAGCGATCTGCCAGGCGATCTTCAACTATGTCACCCAGACCGCGAGCATCGTGCATCTGCTGACCGAAGACGGGCAAATGTCGGACATCCAGCCCGCGACCTTGATCTGCACCCCGCTGTTCCACGTCACCGCCGAAGTTCCGGTGTTCCTGCAAAGCTTCGCGCTCGGCCGCAAACTGGTGCTGATGCCGAAATGGAATGCCGAAGAGGCGATGCGGCTGATTCAGGACGAGCAGGTCAATTATTTCGTCGGCGTGCCGCTGATGAGCTATGAAATTCTCGTCCACCCGAACCGCCAGAATTACGACCTGTCGACGTGCAAGAGCTACGCCGGCGGCGGCGCGCCGCGTCCGCCCGAGCATGTGAAGCGCCTCGCGACCGAGATGGGCGAGGGCAAGCCGCTGCTCGGCTATGGCCTCACCGAAACCAACGCGGTCGGCTGCGGTATCATCAACGAAAATTACCTCGCCAAGCCGATGTCGACCGGCCCGGCGTCGAAGCCGCTCGTCGATCTCGCGATCCTCGACGACGACGGCAATCCGGTAGCGCAGGGCGGGGTCGGCGAAGTGTGCATCCGTTCGGTGTGCAATTTCGAAGGCTATTGGAACAATGAGGCGGCGACGAAGGCGGCGTTCTTCGACAATGGCTATTTCCGTTCGGGCGACCTCGGCTATCTCGACGAGGACGGCTATCTGTTCATCGTCGACCGCAAGAAGGACATCATCATCCGCGGCGGCGAGAATATCAGCTGCCAGGAAGTCGAAGCGGCGATCTACGAGCATCCCGACACGAACGAATGCGCGGTGTTCGGCCTGCCCGACGAGCGGCTCGGCGAATGCGTCGGCGCGGTCGCATGGATGAAGCCGGGCAGCAGCGTGACCGCCGACGATCTGATCGCGTTCCTTGCCGCGCGGCTCGCGCCCTACAAGGTCCCGTGCCAGATCTGGATGTCGAACGATGCGCTGCCCAAGCTCGGCAGCGAAAAGATCGACAAGGTCAGCTTGCGGAGCCAGTATCGCGAGGAATATGCGGCAAAGGTCGTCGCGTAACCGGACGGGGCGAAGGAGCGAACCGGGACCATGGCCAAGGCTGAAACTCCCGTCGCTCCTTCGGAAGGCGCATCGCCGATCCGCGTCTATCGCCACCGGTTGCCGGCGCGCATCTGGCACTGGGTCAATGCCCTGACCCTGCTGATCCTGCTGATGAGCGGGTTGATGATCTTCAACGCGCACCCGCGCCTCTATTGGGGGCAATATGGCGCGAACCCCGATTATGCCTGGCTCGCGGTGGGCTCGACGCCGAAAACGGGCTTCGTGCGCATCGGCGAAACGCGGATCGAGACGACCGGTGTGCTCGGTCGCTGGACCGATGCCGAGGGTGTCGAGCAAACATGGGCGTTTCCCGGCTGGGCGACGATTCCGACGACCTACAGCCTCGCCGACGGGCGCCGCTGGCACCTCCTGTTCGCATGGGTGCTCGCGATCAGCCTGACGCTCTACATGCTGTGGAGCCTGCTCTGCGGGCATTTGAAACGCGATCTGTATGTCCGCCGCGCCGAATGGGCACCGCGCCATATCTGGCGCGATGTGAAGGATCATGCGCGGCTGCGGTTTCCGAAGGGCGCAGCCGCGGCGCGCTATCATATCCTTCAGAAGCTGAGCTACATCGGCGTCATCTTTGTCCTGCTGCCGCTGATGATTGCGACCGGCCTCACCATGTCGCCGGGGATGAACGCGTCGGCGCCCTGGTTGCTCGATCTGTTCGGCGGGCGCCAGTCGGCGCGCTCGATCCATTTCCTCGCCGCCTGGGCGCTGGTCGCTTTCTTTGTTGTCCATCTCGCCATGGTGCTGCTCGCCGGGCCGGTGAACGAGGTCCGCTCGATGATCACCGGCTGGTTCCGCCTTCCGCCCGAACCGAGTGCCGGACGATGAGCGAACTCATCCTTCCGCGCCGCCGGTTGATCGCCCGCGCCGGCGGACTGGTCGCTGCCGCCGGGGCGCTGCCGCTGCTGTCCGGCTGCGACGCGATCAACGAGGCGCCGGCGGTGCGCAAGATCCTGACGATGGGCGAGGAGATGAACCGCGCGAGCCAGCGCGTGCTGATGGACCGCGATGCCCTTGCGCGCGAATTCACGCGCGCCGACCTGTCGCCGACCTTTCGCTCGAACGGGACGAAGCTGCCGCCCGGCGCCGCCTATGCGGCGCACGCGGCGAGCGGCTTTGCCGACTGGCGTGTCAAGGTGACCGGCCTTGTCGCACGGCCGCTGTCGCTGTCGCTGGCCGACATTCGCGCGATGCCGCAACGCACCCAGATCACACGGCACGATTGTGTCGAGGGATGGAGCGCGATCGGGCAATGGACCGGGCCGCAGCTCCGCCGCATTCTCGCCGCGGCGGGGGTGAAGGACAGCGCGCGCTACATCGTTTTTCGCTGTGCCGACCGGATCGGCGACGCTCTTTATTATGAAAGCTGCGACATGGTCGACGCGCTGCACCCGCAGACGATCATGGCGTGGGCGCTCAACAATGCGGTGCTGCCGATCGCGAACGGTGCGCCGCTGCGCCTACGGATCGAGCGCCAGCTCGGCTACAAGCACGCCAAATATCTTACCAATATAGAGGCGGTCGCCAGCCTCGATGCGATCGGCGCGGGCAAGGGCGGTTATTGGGAGGATCGCATCGATTATGAATGGTATGCGGGCATCTGATCGCAACCTTTTCGCGTGCCGGTTGTTCGGTTCGTAAAATGTCGATCTTGCGTCCGTTTCTCTCCCGGATCATTCATCAGGGACGGCTGGCCGTCGTCGCGCCCGATGGTTCGCGCGAAGAGTTCGGGCATCCGGCGGCCGGTTTCCCCGACGTCACCATCCGCTTCACCAGCCGCCGGGGAATGCGCCGCATCGTCCTCGACCCGCGCCTCGGCGCCGCCGAGGCGTTCATGGATGGCGAGATGGAGCTGGCCGAGGGGGACATTATGGACCTCATCGGCCTCATCCGCATGAACACGCCGTGGGATCGCGGGGCGCGGCTGCACGACAAGACATGGCTGGGACGGCGCGCCGAATGGGCGAAGACGCGGATCGGCTCGATCAACCGCCAGCGCCGGTCGCGCGCCAACGTCCGGCATCATTACGACATCGGCAACGACCTCTACCGCCTCTTCCTCGACGCCGACATGCAATATAGCTGCGCTTACTGGTCGCGGCCGGGGATGACGCTGGAGGAAGCGCAGGTGGCGAAGAAGGTGCATATCGCCGCGAAACTGGCGCTCGCTCCGGGGCAGCGCATTCTCGACATCGGCTGCGGCTGGGGCGGGATGGCGATCACGCTCGCGAAACTCGAAAAGGTCGAGGTGCTGGGGATCACGCTGTCCGAGCAGCAACTCGCGCTGGCGCGCGAGCGCGCCGCAGCGGCGGGGGTCGCCGACCGCGTGACTTTCGAGCTGATCGACTATCGCGACCTCGCCGCGCGCGAGGTGGGGGGCTTCGACCGCATCGTGTCGGTCGGCATGTTCGAGCATGTCGGTGCGCCCAATTTTGAGACCTTCTTTCGCGCCTGCGCCAACCTGATGACCGCCGACGGGGTGATGCTGCTCCATACGATCGGGCGTTTCGGGAGGCCGGGGTCGACCGACGCCTTCACGCGCAAATATATCTTTCCCGGCGGCTATATCCCCGCGCTCAGCGAGACGCTGGCGGCGAGCGAGAAGAGCCGGCTGATCGCCACCGACGTCGAGACATGGCGCCTCCATTATGCGCTGACCTTGCGTCAATGGTACGCCCGGACTTTTGCGCATGAGGCGGAGATCACCCGGATGATGGGCGAGCGCTTCTTTCGCATGTGGACCTTCTACCTCGCGGGCGCGACGTCGGCGTTCGAAAGCGGCGGGATGGGCAATTACCAGATCCAGTTCGCGCGCAGCCGCCATGCGCTGCCGCTGACACGCGACTATCTTGCGGACGCCGAGCGCGCATTCGGCGCACGCGGCGTGTGACGGCCGGCATAGCGGGCGCGGCGGAGTTCGGTCAGGGCGCGGGCCGTGAAGGAGGGGGCGAATGGACGACGCCGACTGGGACAAACGCGACGAGTTCAGCATCTACCCGCTGGGCAATTGCTGGTCGCTGCGCCGCGCGGGGCTGAAAGGGCTACGGGTCGAGGCACGGATTGTCGGCGACGCGGCGCCGCTGTTGATCCTGACCGGTTCGCGGCGCGGCCGCGCCGAAATTCCGCTCGCGGACATTCGTTGCATTCGTGCTGCGGTCGATCAGGGCAAAACCCGCGCGCGCGATTTCCATCGCTGCATGATCTGGCGCGACGGCGAACGAAAGCTGGTCCTGCGCCCGATGTCGGGCGGAACGCTGATTTACGGCCGCCTTGTCGTGCACCTCGCAGAAGAGATGAAACGGATCGGGCGTTTCGACCGCGTCGAGCGCGGGCTGCAAGGCTGGGAATCGGCACTATATGCGCTGCTGATGGTCGTGCTGGCCGGGTTCCTGAGCTATGTCGGCTATGACACGCTGCAAGGCCTTCTCCGGCCGATCGAAACGCAGGACAGGATTTTTGCCGGCATCCTCTGGGGTTTCAGCGCCTTGTTGTTGATCGGCAGCGTCGTGATGTCGAGCAAGGCGAACCGCCCGCGCGCTGTGCGCAGCCTCAACGATCTGAGGCAGGTTCTGCCGTAGCGTGCCTCAGCCGGGGTATCTTTCGTTCATGACATCCCAGCTCAGCACGATGAGCTGTTCGAGCACTTCCAAGTCCACGTCGGCAAGCTTGTTGATGTAAAGGCACGACTTGCCGTTCCTGTATTTGCCGAGCCTCGCGAGCAGCGCGTCGGCTTCGGGCTGACGGTCGAGATAATGGCCCATCAGATAGAGCGTCATCGCGGCCTTGCGCGGGCTGAACCCGGCACGGCACATCGTTCCCGACCGGCCGCTGTCATAGACATAGTCATAGCTGCCATAACCGATGATCGACGGCCCCCACATTTTCGGGTCGAGACCGGTGACGCGGCGATGCATCGCGTCGATCAGCGCGGCTTCGTCCCGGCGGCGCGCGTCGGGGACCGCGGCGATGAAATCGCCGACCCCGGCTCCGGTCGCTTTGGTCTTGATTTCGTCGCTGGCCATGACGCTCTCCCTGCCGTCAGAATAACGTGCCGGCGGGGCGAATCAATCAGCGGTGCAGGACCGCAATCGCGCGCGCGAGCGTGCCGATACGGCCGCGAAAACTGTCAGGTGCGATCACTTCGACCTCGGCGCCGAGCGCTATCATCTCGCGCGCGCCATGGTCGCTGTCCTCGACCATCAGGGTCATTTCGCACCAGCCGTTTCCGTCGCGCGCGCCTGCGGTCGCAACCGCCTCCGCACCGCGCGGCGATTGTTGCGCGAGCCGCTTGCAGCCCTCGGGCGAGGCGCGGACGGTTGCGGCGGTCGCGAACAGTTCGGCCTCGAAACGGGCCTGTTCGGCCTGCCACCATGTCGGCAGGTGGAAATCCTTCGGCCAGTCGAACGTCGCGTCGCGGGCTTCGGGTGCGTGGATGTTCGAAACGCGAAAGACCCGTATCTTTTGGGCGCCGCGGGCCGCGAGGTACCAGGTGCCCGCCTTCATCACGAGGCCGAGCGGCTCGACCGTCCAGTCGCGCAGCCCCTGCCAGCTTTCGTAACGCATCGCGAGCTGGCGCTGATCGAGCACCGCGCGGGCGATCGCCGGGAGCGCGGGGAGGCTTTCGCGGCTCCGGTACCAATTGACGGGATCGAGGTGGAAGCGCGCCGCCATCCGGTCGGCGACCACCCCGCCGCCGCCCGGAATTGCGGCGAGCAGCTTGCCGCGTGCTGCGCTGGTCGCTGCGCCGAGCCCGAGTTCGGCGGCGGGACCGGGCAGGCCGATCATCGTCGCGACCTCCGCCTCGCCCGCCGACAGGCCGGTCAGCCGCGTGCGATAGCCGTCGAGCAACTGGAATCCGCCGCCCGGGCCGCGGTCGCCGTAGACGGGTACGCCCGCCGCCGACAGCGCGTCGATGTCGCGATAGATGGTGCGTTCGGACACCTCGAATTCGGCGGCGAGATCGGCGGCGGTGAGCCGCTGGCGCAGCTGCAGCAGGATCAGGATCGAGAGGAGGCGGCTCGCACGCATTTTTTCGCTGTAGCAGAAGATAACTGACAGCAAATGTCAGGATGCGCGGCGTAGCAGGACCGGGTCACCAAGGGAGCGACCCATGACCGACATCGACCGCCGCACCATCATCGCGTTTAGCACAGGAGCCCTCATGTCCAGCCTCGTCCCCGCCGCCGTTTCGGCCGCGATCAATCCCGCCCCCGTCGGCAAGCCCGGCGATTTCGATTTCCTCACCGGCGAATGGCGGATTCACAACCGGTTTCGCGAAGGCGAAAAGTGGATCGAATTCCCCGGCGAGGCGACCGTCGTCGGCATTCTCGGCGGAATCGCCAGCGTCGAGGAACTGCGCATTCCGGCGCGGGGCTTTTCGGGGATGGGCCTCCGCCTGCTCGACGTCGAGAAGAAGATCTGGTCCGACCATTGGGTCAACGCGAAATCGGGTGTCGTCGCGGTGCCGGGGCAGCTTGGGGTGTTCGAGGATGGCGCGGGTACCTTCCTGTCCGAGGGGGAGGGCGCGCAAGGCGCTGAACTCTATCGCGGCGTATGGGACCGGATCACGCCGAGAAGTTGCCGCTGGTTCCAGGGCACCTCGCGCGACGGCGGCAAGACATGGGACGACAGCTGGTTCATGGACTGGACGCGCGTGGGCTGAAACGGCCAAGCCGGTTGCACCTTTGGCGGCGGACTGCTAGCCGCGCCCGCGTCTTTCCCTCGCCAAAGGTGCCATCATGTCCGAGTCCTTCAAGCGCGTCGTCCTCGCCTATTCGGGCGGCCTCGATACCAGCGTCATCCTGAAGTGGCTGCAGGTCACCTATGGCTGCGAGGTCGTCACCTTTACCGCCGACCTCGGGCAGGGCGAAGAGATCGAGCCCGCGCGCGCCAAGGCCGAACTGATGGGCGTGAAGCCCGAGCATATCTATATCGACGATGTGCGCGAGGAATTTGTCCGCGACTTCGTCTTCCCGATGATGCGCGCCAATGCGCGCTACGAGGGCGATTATCTGCTCGGCACCTCGATCGCGCGCCCGCTGATTTCGAAGCGTCTGATCGAGATCGCCAGGGAAGTCGGCGCCGACGCGGTCGCGCACGGTGCGACGGGCAAGGGCAATGATCAGGTTCGTTTCGAACTCAGCGCCTATGCGCTCAATCCTGACATCAAGGTCATCGCGCCCTGGCGCGAATGGGATCTGACCAGCCGCACCGCGCTGATCGACTTTGCCGAAAAGAACCAGATCCCGGTGCCGAAGGACAAGCGCGGCGAAAGCCCCTTCTCGACCGACGCGAACCTGCTCCACACCTCGTCGGAGGGCAAGGTGCTCGAGGATCCGTGGGAAGAGACCCCGGACTATGTCTATTCGCGCACGGTGAACCCCGAGGATGCCCCCGACACCCCCGAATATATCACGATCGATTTCGAGCGCGGCGACGGCGTCGCGCTGAACGGTCAGGCGCTGTCGCCCGCGACCTTGCTCGCGGCATTGAACGACCTCGGCCGCAAGCATGGCATCGGCCGTCTCGACCTCGTCGAGAACCGCTTCGTCGGCATGAAGTCGCGCGGCATGTACGAAACGCCGGGCGGCGAAATCTATGCCCGCGCGCACCGCGGCATCGAAAGCATCACCCTCGACCGCGGCGCCGCGCACCTCAAGGACGAGCTGATGCCGAAATATGCCGAGCTCATCTACAACGGCTTCTGGTTCGCGCCCGAGCGCGAGATGCTGCAGGCCGCGATCGACCACAGCCAGGCCAACGTCACCGGCACTGTCCGCCTCAAGCTCTACAAGGGCAACGCCAGCGTCGTCGGCCGCAAGTCGCCGCTCAGCCTCTACAGCGAACGCCATGTCACCTTCGAGGACGATGCCGGCGCTTATGACCAGAAGGATGCGGCGGGCTTCATCAAATTGAACGCCTTGCGCTTGAAATTGCTCGCGAAACAGGGTCAGTAAGGCGGCCGGGCACGGATCCGGCCGCAACAGGAGCCTGATCGATGTTCTCCCTTTTGCTGGCGGCCGCCAGCCTGACGCCCGCGTTCAACGACGCCAGCTACGCCGACCTTGGCTATGCGAACCGCACCGCGGGTGAATGTATCGGGCGCTTCGGCACCGGCTCGATCGAGATCCGGCAGGCTTTCAACGAAGCCGATCGCACGATGATCAATGTCGCGGTCGTCACCGGCAAGCCGACGCGCGCGCTGCCGGTCGGCGCGAAGCTGTGGGCGAAGTCGAGCTATGGCCCCGCGTGGCGCGCGGTCGTGATCGAATCCTCGCCGCAGCGACTTCGCTTCGTGGCGCACAATCGCTTCGTCGGCGATCTCTTCAGCGAAGACTCGCTGACGATCGCACTTCACGAGCGCCTCGACGCCACGGCCACCGGCGATGCGATACTGGTCGATGTGGGTTCTGACACCTCCAGTTTCCGGGGAAAGCTTGCTTCGATGTTCGACTGCTCTGACGGTCTTGGAATCTGAGCGCGCTGGCTCCCTGCCAAATCGATGAAAATATGAAAGAAAGGGGTGGTCGTGCGGCGCTAGGCTTCGTGATGTCCCATGCCGAACGACGACGCCTTTCCCGCTGCGGACTATGAATGGCAGCCCTGCCGTATCGTCATTCCGCGTACCGGCTTGTGGATCGACCACCATGGCGTTCGCAGTCGCCTGATCATGCCCGGCCGCTATCTGGTCCGGCGCTCGCGAACCTTCCGGCGCAAATTATACCGTTTTGACGATCGCTGATCGGTTACAGCCACGTACCGGGGACCGACGACGTCGCAGACGTATCCGGCGGGCCACAGCAAAAATGAAGGCTTAGCAGCGGCCTGCACCTGCGCTAAGGCGCGGTCCATGACTGCGACCCGCTTTTTCTCCGACAATGCCGCAACCGTCCACCCCGTGGTGATGGACGCGTTGGCAGCCGCCAACCATGTCGACACCGCCTATGACGGCGATGCGCTCAGCCAGTCGCTCGACGCGGCCTTTTCGGAGCTGTTCGAGACGGATTGCGAGGTCGTCTGGATCCCGACCGGAACCGCGGCGAACAGCATCATTCTCGCGCATTTCGTGCGCCCCTGGCAGGGTATCCTCTGCTATGAGGAAGCGCATATCGAGGTCGACGAATGCGGCGCGCCGACCTTTTATTCGGGCGGCGCCAAGCTGATGCCGCTCCCCGGACGCGGCGCGAAGATCGATACCGAAGCGCTGAGGGCCCGCATCGCCGGGATCCGCAGCGACGTGCATCAGGTCCAGCCCGCGGCGGTCAGCATTACCAACGCGACCGAATATGGCCTTGCCTGGCGCCCGCAGGAAATCGGCGCGATCAGCGAGATCGCGAAGGGCGCGGCTATGAAGCTCCATATGGACGGCGCGCGCTTTGCCAACGCCGTCGCCTTCCTCGGCTGTGCGCCCGCCGATGTGACCTGGCGCGCCGGGGTCGATGCGCTGTCGTTCGGTTTCACCAAAAATGGCGCGATGATGGCCGAAGCGATCGTTTTCTTCGGCGGCAGTGGCGGGGCCGGGGTCCGCGAGCTCAAGAAGCGCGGCGGGCATCTGCTCAGCAAGGGGCGCTTCGTCGCGGCGCAGATCCGCGCGATGCTGACGGATGATTTGTGGCTCACCAATGCGCGCGCGGCCAATGCGGGCGCGGCAAAGCTCGCGGCGGCGTGCGGTGGCCGGTTGATGCACCCGGTCGAAGCGAATGAGCTGTTCGTGCGCCTGACCGCCGAGGAAGCCGCGAAGCTGCGCGGCGCCGGATTCGATTTCTACGACTGGGGCGAGGGCGCGGCGCGCCTCGTCGTCAGCTGGGATCAGGATGCGGAGGCGGTCGCACCGCTGGCGGCCGCGATCGGCGCATTGTGAGCAGCGAGCAGCCACTCACGCTCCTCAGTCCGCGCGTCCTCTTGCCCTTCATGCTGGTGACGCTGATCTGGGGATCGACCTGGATTGTCATCACCGGGCAACTCGGCGTCGTGCCGCCCAGCTGGTCGGTGACCTATCGCTTTGCGGTCGCGGCGATCGCGATGTTCGCCTTTGCCGCGATGCGTCGTGAGTCGCTGCTGCTCGCACCGCGCGCGATGCTTTTTGCGCTCGTGCTCGGGATCGCGCAGTTCTCCTTCAACTTCAATTTCGTCTACCGCGCCGAGCAGCATATCACCTCGGGCCTTGTCGCGGTGCTGTTCGCGCTGCTGATCGTGCCCAATACCCTGCTCGGGCGCGCATTCCTCAAGACCCCGCTCGAAGCGCGCTTCCTCGCGGGGGCGGGGATTGCGATCGTCGGCGTCGGACTGATGATCCTTCACGAATATCGCGCCGCCGCGGTGGGCGCGGGCGAAGTGCTGCTCGGCACCGCGCTGACCCTCGCCGGGGTGATGAGCGCTTCGACCGCCAATGTGATGCAGGGAACGCGCCTCGCGCGGGCGCAGTCGATGGTGGTGATGATCGCCTGGGCGATGCTCTTCGGCGCGCTGGCCGACGGCAGCTATGCATGGATCACCACCGGACCGCCGGTGATCGAGCCAACCGCGACCTACATCGGCGGCGTGCTCTACCTCGGCGTTATCGCCAGTGCGGTGACGTTCCCGCTCTATTTCAACATCATCCGCGCGGTAGGGCCGGGGCAGGCGGCCTGGTCGAGCGTGCTGATCCCGATCATTGCGATGGGCTTTTCGACCGCGTTCGAGGGCTATCGCTGGGCGACGCTGTCGATAGCGGGCGGTATCGTCGCGCTGGTCGGGCTGGTGATCGCGGTCGCGAAACGACCCGAACGGCCGTCGGTCAGCGGCAATATGGTGTCGGTGCCGGTCGATCCTGAAAGCTAGTTGCCATTGCTGTGTTGTTCATATAACACAGCAACATGAAACATTTTCTCGGCGGCATCGCTCTTCTCCTCGCTCTTCCTGCAACACCGGCCCTCGCGCAGACCGTCTGTGCGCCCGGAACCTACGCGGCCCCCGACGGCGATTTCGTCGTGCTCGTGAAGTCACCGGCGGTGGCGGCTCCCGGCCTGCGCTATCTGTTTCGCGACGGCCGCCGCGGCGCGACCACCGATGCCGGCGTGCCGCTAACGTGCGGAACCGGCCATGTCGTTGTCGGTGGCAAGCACTGGACGCCGATCGCCTTTCGCGAGACGCCGGCGACGTTCGACAGCGTCGGCACAAAAATGACCGGGGTGCTGATCGAGCCGCCGGGCGTCGATGCCGGGCGTCCGCTTGTCGTCATGGTGCACGGTTCCGAACGCACCTCGCCGATCGGCGGCGTCTATGGCTATGCGATGGCGGCGCAGGGAATCTCGGTCTTCGTCTATGACAAGCGCGGCACCGGCGGGTCCGACGGCGAATATACGCAGAATTTCGAACTGCTCGCCGAGGATGCGGCGAATGCGCTGGGGCAGGCGCGCGGCATGGCCGCGGGGCGTCATGGCCGCGCGGGCTTCTTCGGCGGCAGTCAGGGGGGCTGGGTTGCGCCGCTCGCGGCGACGCGGACGAAGGCTGATTTTGTCGCCATCGGTTTCGGGCTCGTTGCCTCCCCGATCGAGGAAGACCGCGAGCAGATGGTATCAGAGGTTCGCGCGGCGGGGCTGGGGGACGATGCGGTCGCGCTCGTCAATCGCCTGTCGCAGGCGACTGCGGCGCTACTGCTTTCCGATTTCCGCACCGGCTATGACAAGCTCGACGCCGTGCGCGCCGAGATGAAGGACAAGCCGTGGGCCGCGAAGATCGAGGGCGAATATAGCGGCGCGATCGCGCGGATGCCGAGCGACGATCTCCGCCGGATCGGCCGCGCGCGCGTCGACAATCTCGAATTGATCTGGGACTATGACGCGGTCGCGGCGCTCAAGAAGCTCGACGCGCCGCTGCTCTGGGTGCTCGCTGGCGAGGATCGCGAGGCGCCGATCGAGACGACGCGCGGCGCGCTGCTCGGGCTGGCGAAGCAAGGCAAGCCGGTCGACGTCTATCTCTTTCCCCGGACCGATCATGGCATGTGGGAGTTCACCACCGACGCCAGCGGGGAGCGTCAGGTCACGCGCATCACCGACGGCTATCTGAAATTGCTCGCCGACTGGATCAAGCGCGACGTGCGCGGCCCCTATGGCCGCGCGGAGCGGCTTACCCCGCGCTGATCCGTTCGATATCGGCGCCGACCGCCTGCAGCTTCTCTTCGAGCCGCTCGTAACCGCGGTCGAGGTGATAGACGCGGTTGACCTCGGTCGTGCCCTGCGCCGCGAGGCCGGCGATGATCAGGCTCATCGACGCGCGAAGGTCGGTCGCCATCACCGGAGCGCCGACGAGGTGATCGACCCCGCGCACCACTGCGCTGCGCCCGCGGACATCGATGTCGCAGCCCATGCGCGCGAGTTCGGGGACGTGCATATAGCGGTTCTCGAAAATGGTTTCGGTGAACAGCGACGCGCCCTTGCCGAGCGTTGCCATCGCCATGAACTGCGCCTGCATGTCGGTCGCGAATCCGGGGTACGGCGCGGTCGACAGGGTGACGGGTTCGGCGCGGCCCGACATCGCGACGCGGATGCCGCCCTTGGTCTCCTCGACCGTCGCCCCAGCCTGGCGGAGCGCGGCGAGCGTCGCTTCCATCTCGTCAGCCTTGGCGCCGACCAGTTCGACATCGCCTTCGGTAATGACGGCGGCGCAGGCATAGCTGCCCGCTTCGATGCGGTCGGCCATCACGCGATAGGTCGCGCCGTGCAGGCGGTCGACGCCTTCGATAGTCAGCGTCTCAGTGCCGATGCCGTCGATATGCGCGCCCATCGCGACGAGGCAGTTGCACAGGTCAACGATCTCGGGCTCGCGCGCCGCATTTTCGAGGACGCAGGTGCCCTTGGCAAGCACCGCGGCCATCAGCGCATTTTCGGTCGCACCGACCGACACGACGGGGAAGGTGAACTTGCCGCCGGGCAGGCGCCCGCCGCCGGGCGCGCTGGCCTTCACATAGCCCGACGCGAGCTCGATTTCGGCGCCGAAGGCTTCGAGCGCTTTGAGGTGGAGGTCGATCGGGCGGTTGCCGATCGCACAGCCGCCGGGCAGCGACACCGTCGCTTCGCCCGCGCGTGCGAGCAGCGGGCCGAGCACGAGGATCGACGCGCGCATCTTGCGGACGATGTCATAGGGCGCGACCGTCGAGGTCAGCGTCGTCGTGCGCGCGGTCATCACGCGGCCGAAATCCTCGGGGCGCGAGCCTTCGATCGTCGTCGAACAGCCGAGCTGGTTGAGCAGGTGCCCGAAGCCGTCGACGTCGGCGAGTCGCGGCAGGTTGCGCAGCGTCAGCGGCTCGTCGGTGAGCAGCGCGCAGGGCAGCAAGGTGAGCGCCGCATTCTTGGCGCCGGAGATGGGAATACGGCCCTTGAGTCGCTGGCCGCCGCGAATGACGATTTGATCCATCGGCTGTCTTTAGCGCATGCGCGATACCGCGCAAGCCGACTGGCTATGTGGAACGATGGCCGCGGTCGCCGTCGAACTGCGCCTCGGCCTCGCGTTCGCCCTTGCCCATGAAGATATAGCCGACAATGCCGAGGATGAGCAGCAATATGCCGAGCACCGGGACGTCGCCGTCGACGGCGATCCGCAGTGCGATCCACACGACGGAAATGACGCCCGTCAGCAGGAAAAGCTTCTGGTTGTTCGTGGCAAAGCCATAGGTCTCGCGGCCGTCCGGGGTCCGGACGCCGTGAACGCCCTTCTGGTCGAACGTGTTGTAGAGATAGAAGCGGCCTCGCGTGCCCGGGATCAACTCGTCGGCGACATTCTGTTTCACGACGGCGTTCCGGATGGTGCGCGTCGGCCCGCGGTCGGGCTGGAAGGTGATGGTCCGAAAGACGGACAAGCCGCCGCGCGCGCGCCGCAGTTCGGCGGATTCGACGCGTCCGTCGATGATCGATGTCGTCATGTGCCGGCTCTCCCTGTTGCGGTGGCGCGACCCGGCGCGAAAGCTAATCGATCAAAGGCGGCAAGGAAAGCCCGGTGACTGGTTAAGTCATCATTTGCGCCGCCTGCTTTCTTCGTGGCGTTGGTGCCAGAAATGTGAAACCATGGCGGCTTAGACGGAATGCATAAGGGCTGCGTTTTACGGAAAAGCATTTGTCGAAAAAGGGGAAAGACATGCGGAATCCTGTCGTCGCGATTATCACGTCGCTCTCGCTGGTCGGAACGCAGTTGGCGCTTCCGGTCGCCGCGCAGACGCGGCCCTGGCCGCCGACCGGCGGACCCCAGATCCAGCCACCGAGGCCTGATACCGGCTATGCGGGAACGATCCGCTGCGAATCGCGCGGCAATCGCGAGCAGCGCTGCTATGTGCGGACCGACAATCGCGTCGAAATCCAGCGCATTCTCGGCGGCGATTGCGCGCGCGGGCGCGGCTGGGGATATGGCGCCGACCATATCTGGGTGACCGGCGGGTGCCGCGCCGAATTCGGCTATGGCTATGCCAACGACGGCGGATATCCAACCCCGTTGCCGCAGCCGGTCGACGATTTTGCCGGCATAATGAACTGCGAATCGTGGAGCTATCGTTATCAGCAGTGCAATGTCCGGACGAACAACCGCGTCGAGCTCACGCGCAAGATCGCCGGCAAGTGCAATGCCGGGCGCCAATGGGGCTATACCGAGGATTATATCTGGGTCGACAAGGGGTGCCGCGCCGAATTCGGCTATGGCTATCGCGGTGTGCAGCCCCCGAAGGACAAGGACAAAGGGCCGAGCACCGGGCTGATCATCGGCGGCATCGTCGTCGCGGGCGGGTTGCTCGCGCTGCTTACGAGCAAGAAAAAGAAGAAGCCCGACGGGACGGAGGAAGCGGCGGTGACGCATCCGCCGAAGGGGCCGGCCACGCTGAGCGCCAACCTCAGCGGCCTGCCGAGCGCAGCGCGGCCATCGGTGCAGAATTGCATGAACGATGCGGCGCGCCAGATCGGCATCACCGGCGGGACGCGGTTGTCGTACGACAAGCTGGTCTCGCTCGAACAGGGCAATGGCGGCTGGCGCATCCGCGCGACGATGACCGCGACCTATCCCGACGGCGCGAAGCAGGTCGAGATGTATTGCCGCGCGACCCCCAGCGACATCATCCAGCTCGACTTTACCTGAGGTCGGGCTAATCCCGACCCGTCATCCCCGCCTGCGCCGGGATGACGGACGGTCGGGGACGCAGCGGGAGCCGGAAATATCATGCGAAACGACGGCCCGGCTGCGGCGCTCTGGTCGCGGGCCTATCCGTTGCTCTCGATGACCGCGCTGTTCTGGGCGGGCAATTCGATCGTCGGGCGCGCCGCGCGCGAGCTGGTGCCGCCCGCCGCGCTGTCCTTCTGGCGCTGGACCTTCGCGCTCGCGCTGCTGCTGCCGCTCGCCTGGCCGCATCTGAAGCGCGACTGGCCCGTGCTGCGTCAGCACTGGCCGGTCATGGCGATCCTCGGCGCGCTCGGCATCGGCGCCTTCAACACCCTGCTCTATAGCGGGTTGCAGACGACGACCGCGCTCAATTCGATGCTCATCCAGTCGGCGCAGCCCGCGCTGATCCTGATGCTCGGCGGGCTGGTGATGCGCGACCGGACGAGCGCGCGGCAGGTCGCGGGGGTGCTGGTGTCGCTTGCGGGCGTGCTGATCGTGATCGCGCGCGGCGATCTCGCGCTGCTTCTCGCGCTGCGGTTGAATGCCGGCGATGCGATCATCGCCTTCGCGGTCTTGCTCTGGGCGCTCTATTCGGTGTTGCTGCGCAAACGGCCACCGGTGCATCCGCTGAGCTTCCTCGCGGCGTCGATCATGGTCGGGCTGGTCGTGATCGCCCCGGTCTATCTGATGGAGCTCGCATCGGGGCGGCGGATCGTGCCGGAAACGGGCAGCGCGCTGGCGATCGCCTATGTGTCGATCTTCCCGTCGTTTCTTGCCTATCTCTTCTTCAATCGCGGGGTCGAGCTGATCGGATCGGCGGCGACCGCGCAATTTATGAATGTGATGCCTCTGATGGGCGCGGGGCTTGCGATGCTGTTCCTCGGCGAAACGCTGCACCTGTTCCATGTCGCCGGGCTGGCGCTGGTGCTGGCGGGAATCTGGGTCGCGGGGCGCCCCGCGGCAAACTGACCCGTCAGCCGAGCGCTTCCTCGACCTGGGCAAGGCGATCCTTGCCGAAGAACATCTCGCTGCCGACGAAAAAGGTCGGAATCCCGAACACCCCGCGCGCGACTGCAGCTTCGGTGTTCTGGACCAGCTTCGCCTTGATCCCGGGCTCCTGCGTTCGCGCGAGCAGCGCGGGGCCGTCGAAGCCGTTCGCCGACAGGAAGGTCGCGATGACTTCGGGATCGTCCATCTGCAGCCCCTCTTCCCACATCGCGCGGTTCACCGCGTCGACATAGTCGTCGAGCGTGCCTTCGTCTGCCGCGACGATCGCGCCGCGCATGATCGCCAGCGTGTTGACCGGGAAATGCGGGTTGAGGCGGAATTTGGCGAGGCCGTGCCTTTCGATGAAGCGCCGCATTTCGAGATTTTCATAGGCGAGCTTCGCGGGTGCGTCGGCGTACTGGATCATCGGCGCCTTGTTGCCCGTCGCCTTGAAGATGCCGCCAAGCAGGCATGGCGTGATGATCAGGTCGGCGCCGGTGCGGTCGAGCAGCTCGGGGAGCGCCTTCATGCACAGATAGGCGTTCGGGCTGCCGAAATCGAAGATGAGTTCGAGGCTTTTGGTCACCATTTTTCTCCCCAGGGACGGAGGTCGAGTTCGTGGGTCCACGCGCTTTTCGGCTGTTTGTGGAGCATGACATAATTGGCGGCGATGGCGTCGGGGTTCAGGATCAGATCCTGTGCCTTCGCATGGTCGAAATCGGGATGGCGGCCCTTGATGAAGTCGGTGTCGATCGCGCCGTCGATGATCGTGTGCGCAACATGGATGCCCTGCGGCCCCAGTTCGCGCGCCATCGACTGCGCGAGCATCCGCAGCGCGCCCTTGGCACCCGAAAAGGCCGAGAAACCCGATCCGCCGCGAAGGCTAGCGGTCGCGCCGGTGAAGATGATCGTGCCGCGGCCGCGTGGGCTCATGCGCTTCGCCGCCTCGCGCCCCATCAGGAAGCCGCCGAGGCACGCCATCTCCCAGACCTTGGTGTAAACGCGCACCGTCGTTTCGGCGATCGGGAAGTTCACATTGGCCCCGATATTGAACACCGCGACCTCGACCGGGCCGACCTCGGCCTCGACCCCGTCGAACAGCGCGATCATTTCGTCCTCGACGCGCGCGTCGCCGGGAAAGGCGCGCGCGCGATGGCCGTCGTCGCGGATCGACTGCGCGAGCGCTTCGAGCTGGTCGGCGTTGCGTGCGCGGCGGTTGACGCAGGCGGTCAGCCCCTCGGCAGCGAAAGCGCGGGCGATCGCTCCGCCGGTGGCATCGCCGGCTCCGATAATGACGGCGGCAGGATTGGACATGCGACTCTCCTCTTGCTGTGCATCGTAACTATGATAATCATAGTGACAAGTGATTTCTGTTCCCCGTCGAAGGAGGCTAAGGACGCGACATGCCCAGGCGCACGGATCTTTCGGATACCTACTGCCCCGTCGGGCGGTCGGCCGAACTGCTCGGTGACCGCGCCGTGCTGTTGATCCTGCGCGACCTGTTCTTCGGGCGGCGGCGGTTCGAGGCGATCGCGGCGAACACGGGGCTTGGGCCGCAACTCGTGTCGGCACGGCTCAAATTGCTGGAGAAGGAGGGCGTCGTCGAACGCCACGCCTATCAGGACAAGCCGCCGCGCCGCGAATACCGGCTGACCGACAAGGGCAAGGATTTGTTCGGCGTGCTCTATGCGATGCGCGGCTGGGCCGAGCGCTGGGCCTATGCCGAGGGCGAGACCGGCGGCGGGCCGGCGATGCGCTATATCCATCGCGCGTGCGGGACCGATGTCGGGACGGCGACGGTCTGTCCGGGGTGCGGCGCGGCGCTGGGCTATGGCGATCTGAAGGGCGAGCCGTCGCCCGCGCTGAAGGCCGAGCAGGCGGCCCGGTCGGGGTAGACCACGGGGCGCGTTCTGATACGTTATCCGCTCGATATGAAGGGGGACCAATATGCGCGGCCGATCACTCGTCAGTCTTGTCGCGCTCTTCGCTTTCGCCATGTCGGCGCATGCGATCCCGCCGCCACCGCCGACGCCCGATCCGGCGGCGGTTATCGAAGCCGATGCGCTGGCCGATGAACTGGTCGGCTTGGACGAAAGAGAATTACAGGATCGAACCGGTTTCGCCGTTTCCAGCCAGGCGAGGGGGTGGCTGGCGACGGCGCATCCCGAAATGCGCGACCCTGCGGTTGGCCGCGCATTTCATCTCGCCATTCTGGCCAGGGTGGACGCTGTCTGGTTGGAGGAGCGGTCCAATATACGGGCGGCTCTGGCCAATCTTTATCGTCAACTAATGTCGGCTACCGACCTGGCCGATACACGCGCTTTCATTTCCAGTCCGGCCGGGCAGAATTTTGGACGTATGCTTGTCGGTGCTGACATCCGCTTGCTCGACACCACAGCTTCCGACGTCCTGTATCGCCGGTTGTTCCCGGAATTGCCGGAATTGCTCGCCGCGGCGCAGAAGCCCGCAGCCGAATAGGCGTCAGGCCTTTTCCAGCGTGCACTGCAGCGGGTGCTGGTTCTGCCGCGCGGCGTCCATCACCTGATTCACCTTGGTCTCGGCGACCTCATAGCTGAAGACGCCGCACACGCCGACGCCCTGCTGGTGGACGTGCAGCATCACCTGTGTCGCCTGCTCGATATCCATGTTGAAGAAGCGCTGGAGGACCATCACGACGAATTCCATCGGCGTATAATCGTCATTGAGCAGCAGCACCTTGTACATCGAGGGCTTTTTGGCCTTGGCGCGGGTGCGCGTCGCGATACCGACGCCGGGGCTGCCCGGCGCGCCATCGTCCTTGTCCGCCATTGCGCGGACATTGTTGGGCTCCGCCATCGCGCGGAGCGGAAACAGGGTGGAAACTCGAAACATCATGGTCAGGAATATCGCAAGCCGCGGTCGAAGCGCAAGGGGCGCGCGCGCGGATTTTAACCTCTTGTTCGCCAGCACGGCGAGTTGGGGCCCGCAAAAACAAGAGCCGCCCGCTTCCTGAAGAAGCGAGCGGCCTTGGGGTGTCGGCGCAGGCGGGGAGGGAGGGGGAAGGTGCCCGCGCCAACGGAAGGTGAAAGCGCCTTAGGCGGCCTTCATCTTCGAGGTGATGACCGAAACGCGGTTCGAGATCGGCGCGAAGCTGTCGTTCGTCAGCTTGACGACGAGTTCGCTGGTCTTCGAGGTCTGCGCAACAGCGGCGTCGAACGCCTTCTTGCTGTTTTCGGCATAGAGCTTGAAGAAGTCGGCCGGGGTCTTGACGGCGGTGTAGCCCTTCAGCGCGGCGGTCGTGTCTTCAAAGCTCTTGCGAGCATAGGTCACGCCTTCCTGGCCGAGCGTTTCGATGCCCTTGGCAGCGATCTTGCCGGCTTCGACGAGCGCTTCGACGTTCGCCTTGTTGAATTCGACGGCTTCTTCGGCGAGCTTGCTCGACTTCGAGAAAGCTTCCTTGGCCTTCGCGTTGAAATCGGCGGTCAGGGCTTCGGTACGGGTCTTCGCTTCGTCGGCGAACTTCTTGACGGTGTCGTTCATGGTCTTGAATCCTTTGGTGACGGCGGCAACCGGCTTCGGCGCGGCCTTGAGAGACTTGGAAGCGAGGGGCTTGGATGCAATTTTCACGGCCGCCTTCTTGGGAGCGACCTTCTTGGCGGCGGCCTTGGGGGCAGCAGCCTTTTTCGCGGCCGGCTTGGCTTTTGCCTTCACCGTCTTGATCGTGGCAGGGGCCGCGGCGGGAGCGACTGCGGGTGCAGCAGCCTGAACCGGGGCAGCAGGAGTCGCCACCGGCTTTGCGGGGGTTTCCAGCGTCGCGGCTTCGAAAGCCTTTTCGGCACTATCCATCTTGGTAGCCATAGGGACAACTCCTTTATGTTGCAGTGCACAATATAGGAGCGACGCGGCGATTTCAAGAGATTTTTTGTGCACTGCACAAAATATTTCCCGCCGCGCCTCGATGGCGAGGATATTCGCTAGATATTACCGCTGTTTGACATAGCGGCCCGGTGCGTCCTCGATCGCCTTTTTGGCGCCTTTTCCGGGGATGCGCGCGCCCTTGACGGCGGTTTTTGCGCTTTCCTGTTCCGAAATCCAGCCGATCCAGTGTGGCCACCAGCTGCCCTTGGTCTCGCTGGCGCCCGCGACAAAATCGTCGAGCGTCGCGGCGCTGCTGTCGCCCGTCCAATATTGATATTTGCCCGCGGCGGGCGGGTTGACCACCCCCGCGATATGCCCCGAACCCGCGAGCAGGAAGGTCTTCGGCCCCGACAGATGGTCCATCAGCCGCCAGACGCTGACGAGCGGCGCGATATGATCCTCGCGCCCCGCCTGGATGAAAGCGGGGGTTTCGATCTTCCTGAGGTCGATCGGCGTTCCCATCACCGACAGGCTGTTCGGGATCACCATGCGATTGTCGCGATAAAGGTCGACCAGATATTGCCGGTGCCATTTCGCGGGGAGGTTCGTCGTGTCGCCATTCCAGTAGAGGAGGTCGAAGGGCGGATAGTCGTTGCCGAGCAGGTAATTGCTGACGACATAATTCCAGATCAGGTCGCGCCCGCGCAGGCTGTTGAAGGTCGCGGCCATATAGCGGCCGTCGAGGAAGCCCGGCGCCGAGAGCTGCTGAAGCAGCGCCAGATAGCCGTCGTCGACGAACAGCTTGAGGTCGCCCGCCTGTTCGAAATCGACCTGCGCGGTGAAGAAGGTCACCGACTTGACCTTGTCGGCCTCGCCGCGCGCCGATAGCATCGCGAGCGTTGCCGCAAGCGTGGTGCCCGCGACGCAATAGCCGATCGTGTGGACGTGCGGGACGTCCAGCGTTTCGCGCACCGTGTCGATCGCGTCGACCTGCGCCGCGACATAATCGTCCCAGACGGTCTCGCTCATCGATGCGTCGGCCGACTTCCACGACACGACGAACACGCTGAGTCCCTGTTCGACCGCCCACGCGACGAAGCTTTTCGCGGGGTTGAGGTCGAGGATGTAGAAGCGGTTGATCCACGGCGGGAAGATGACGAGCGGGACGGTGAAGACCTCCTTCGTCGTCGGTGTGTAATGGATGAGCTGGTAGAGGTCGGTCTCGTGGATCACCTTGCCGGGCGTCGTCGCGATATTGACCCCGACCTCGAACGCGTCGGGGTCGACATGGCTCAATTGCCCGCGCGACAGGTCGGTGAGCATGTGCTTCAACCCCTTGAGCAGGCTTTCGCCGCGCGTTTCGACCGCGCGCTTGATCACTTCGGGATTGGTGAGCGCCAGATTGGTCGGCGCCATCGCGTCGGCCATCGCCTTCGCGGCGAACTCCATCTTCGCGCGCGCGGCGGGGTCGAGCCCCTCGAACTGGCGCGTCGTCGCGAGCATCTGTTCGGCGAGCAGGCCATAGGTCTGACGGATCATCGCGAAGACCGGATTGGCGGTCCATTCGGCATCGGTGAAGCGGCGGTCCTTCGCACCTTCGGGCGGCGCGTCGGGCGCGATCGGCTGGCCGATGCTGGCGAGCGAGGTCCAGAAGGCGACGCCCTGTTCCCACATTTTCGACGACTGTTCGGTCCACAGCTTCGTCGCCGGATTGTCGAGCCATTTGGAGGGGTCGAACAGCGCCGCGGCACTGGCGTTGCCGTCGTTCGCCTGGCCCAGCGCATATTCGAGCATCATCTGCTGCGCGCGGCCGATCACGCTCGCCCAATGCTGCATGTCGTCGGGGGATGGCATGAAAGGATTCGGCGTTTCGATCGTGTCGTCCTTGCCCGTGTCGTTCATGCTCGTTCCTGCTGGTCAGTGCGGATATTATGCCTATAACAAGCCGCGATGCCGCTGGCGAGGTTGCCGCGCGCGTCAATCCAGCAAGTAACGCAAAGGAGTTGTTCTAGTTTCCCATGTCCGAAGATGAATTCTATCGCATCAAGCGCCTGCCGCCCTACGTCATCGCCGAAGTGAATGCGATGCGTGCGGCCGCCCGCGCCGCGGGAGAGGACATCATCGACCTGGGGATGGGCAACCCCGATCTGCCGCCGCCCGCGCATGTGATCGAGAAATTGTGCGAAGTCGCCATGAAACCCGACGCGCACGGCTATTCGCAGTCGAAGGGCATTCCGGGCCTTCGCCGCGCGCAGGCCAATTATTACGCGCGCCGCTTCAACGTCGAACTCGACCCCGAAAGCGAAGTCGTGGTGACGATGGGGTCGAAAGAAGGGCTCGCCAGCCTCGCGACCGCGATCACTGGCCCCGGCGACGTCGTGCTCGCGCCGAACCCGAGCTATCCGATCCACACCTTCGGCTTCATCATCGCCGGGGCGACGATCCGCAGCGTGCCGACGACGCCCGACGAGAACTACTGGCGCGCGCTCGACCGCGCGATGGCCTTCACCGTGCCGCGTCCGTCGATCCTCGTCGTCAACTATCCGTCGAACCCGACCGCCGAAGCCGTCGACCTCGCTTTCTACGAACGCCTCGTCGCCTGGGCGAAGGAGAACAAGGTCTGGGTGCTTTCGGACCTCGCCTATTCCGAGCTTTACTACGACGGCAACCCGACCCCCTCGATCCTGCAGGTGCCGGGCGCGAAGGATGTCGCGATCGAATTTACCTCGATGTCGAAAACCTATTCGATGGCGGGCTGGCGCATGGGCTTTGCGGTCGGCAACAAAAGGCTGATCGCGGCGATGACGCGCGTGAAGTCGTACCTCGACTATGGCGCCTTTACCCCGATTCAGGCGGCCGCTTGCGCGGCGCTGAACGGCCCGCAGGACATCGTCGCAAAGAACCGCGAACTCTATCAGAAGCGCCGCGACGTGATGGTCGAGAGCTTTGGCCGCGCCGGCTGGGACATCCCGAGCCCGAAGGCGTCGATGTTCGCCTGGGCGCCGCTGCCCCCCGCGCTCAAGGAAATGGGCAGCCTCGAATTTTCGAAGCAGTTGCTCACCCATGCCAAGGTCGCGGTCGCGCCGGGCGTCGGTTATGGCGAGGACGGCGAAGGCTATGTCCGCATCGCGATGGTCGAGAATGAACAGCGCATCCGTCAGGCGGCGCGCAATGTTCGCAAGTTCCTCGCCATGCACGGTGTGAACACCCCGTCGGTCGCGGCGGGCAGCGGGGGATAATGACCCTCGACGCGAGCGCGATCGCGCAAACAATCCAGTTGTCGGTCACGCCGGTGTTTCTGCTGGTGGCGACCGGCAGCCTGCTCAATGTCATTGCCGGCCGGCTCGCGCGCGTCGTCGACCGGTCGCGCAACCTGATGGAACGCTGGGCGGAGACCGAAGGCCTCGAGCATGAGCGCATCGTCGCCGAACTGCGCATCGCCGACCGGCGAATGGGGATCATCAACAATTCGATCCTCTCCGCTGTGGCGTGCGGGATCGTCGTGTGCGTGCTCGTCGCGCTGCTGTTCACGCAGGCGTTCACGGGGATCAACCTGGGGGTCGCGGCGTCGTGGGCCTTTGCTGCGGCGATGCTGCTGCTGCTCGTCTCGCTGATCCTGTTCCTCGTCGAGGTCCGGCTTGCGGTGCGCGCCATTCACGTACCGATGGAATTGCTCGAACTCGAAGAAATGGGCTGGAAGCGCCGCCGCGACCAGCGCTGATCGCCGTGCGACGACGGCTGGTCGAACGCCGCTGGCGATCCGTTATCCGCGGTTTCAGATGGCGCTGAAACCGGGGAGAGATATCTTGAGCAAATATCGATTGCTGACGCCGCTGTTCGGGGCGGCCCTTTTGCTGACCGTACCCGCGGCAGCCGCCGCGCCCGACAAGGCGGTCGCGACCGCGGTTGCCGACAAAAGTCGCCTCGCCGAAAACCGCAAGCTCGACGAAGGGCGCCATCCCGCCGACGTGCTCGCCTTTGCGCAGGTGAAGCGTGGGTCGACCGTCGCCGATCTGCTCGCGGGCAATGGCTATTACAGCGAAATGCTCGCCGATCTCGTCGGACCCAAAGGCACGGTGATCCCGATGAACCCGCCGCGGTTCCACAAGGCGGAAACCTGGGCGACGATCGCCAAGGCCTATCCGAACATGGCGCCGATGGTCCGGCCGGTAAACACGATCATGCTGGCGCCGAAAAGCGTCGACATGATCTTCACCCACCTCGTCTATCATGATCTTTATTGGCAGAGCGAGAAGTTCGAATTTCCGCGCGTCGATGTCGATGCGATGGTGGCGAACTGGTTCGGCGCGGTGCGGCCGGGGGGATCGGTGATCGTCGTCGATCATGTCGGCCCCGCGGGCGACACGCGTGAGCTCGTCGAAAAACTGCACCGCATCGATCCCGCGAAAGTGCGCGCAGACATGGAGCGCGCGGGCTTCGTTTTCGACGGCGACAGCGATGCGCTTCGCATCGCGGCGGACGATCACAGCAAGAATGTGTTCGACCCCGCGATCCGCGGCAAGACCGACCGCTTCATGATGCGGTTCAAAAAACCGGCATAAGGGTCAGGGCGCGACGCCGGTCCGATACGTTGGCGTAACCCGCTTCTTGCTCGCCTGCTCATAGGCATAGCCCGCCGCCAGCACGTCGGCGTCGCTCCATTTGGTGCCGATGAACGAGATGCCGATCGGCAGCCCTTCCACCGCGCCCATCGGCACCGTCAGGTGCGGATAGCCGGCAACGGCGGGAAGCTGGCTGGTGCCGGGGCTGTTATAACTATCGCCCCTGGCAAGGTCGCTGATCCAGGCGGGGCCGTTGGTGACCCCGACGAGCAGGTCGACCTCATGGGTTTTCAGCAACCGGTCGATACCCTCGGGGCCGGCGAGCCGGGCCGCCTTTTCGCGCGCGGCCAGATAGGCGGGGCTGTCGAGCCCGCCCTTGTTTTCGGCCATCTCGAACAGCGACTGGTCAAACCATTTCAGCTCTGCGGGATTCGCCTTGTTGAAGGCGATGAGGTCGGCCAGCGACTTCGGCGCGTTCGCGTTCGGCAGGGTGCCGAGCCAGGCGGCCATGTCGGCCTTGAGTTCGGTGAGCAATATTTCGAACTCGGCGGCACCAAGCCCCTCACTGCCTTTCCGGCTGTCGGGAATCTCGACCAGCGTCGCGCCCAGCCCTGCCATCTGCCTGAGCGCGGCGTCGAACAGCGCCGCAACATCGGCGCGGTCGCCGACACGGTCGCGCATCACCCCGATGCGTTTGCCCTTCAGCGCGCCCGGCGACAGCGCGGCGGCATAGTCGGTCTTGCGCGCATCGGCTTCGGCGGTCGCGGGGTCGGCGGGATCGCTGCCCGCGATCACGTTCATCACTGCGGCGGCGTCGCGGACGGTCAGCGTCATCGGTCCCGCGGTGTCCTGACTGTGGCTGATCGGGACGATATGTGTGCGGCTGACGAGGCCCACCGTCGGCTTGAAGCCGACGATCCCGTTGACCCCGGCGGGGCAGGTGATCGAGCCGTCGGTTTCGGTGCCGATCGCGAGCGGCGCGAGGCTGGCGGCGACCGCCGCGGCGCTGCCCGACGACGAGCCACAGCTGTTGCGATCGAGCGAATGCGGATTCTTCGTCAGCCCGCCGACAGCGCTCCACCCGCTCGTCGAATTGTCCGACCGGATGTTCGCCCATTCGCTGAGGTTCGTCTTGCCGAAGATGATCGCGCCGGCATCGCGCAGTCGCGCGACGAGCGGTGCGTCGCGGCCCGTCACATTGTCCTTCAGCGCGAGCGAGCCGGCGGTCGTGGGAAGCGGCCCGGCCGCCTCGATATTGTCCTTGAGCAAAATGGGGATGCCATGGAGAGCTCCCCGCACACGCCCCGCCCGGCGTTCCTGATCGAGATCGAAGGCCCGGCTTGTCGCGTCGGGCGAGGTGGCGATCACCGCATCCAGTTTCGGCCCATCATCATCGAGCCGGCGGATGCGCTCAAGATAGGTGGCGGCGATGACGTCGCTATTGATCCGTCGGGCCGTCATTTCGTCCTGCAGCGTCGCGGCGTCCTTGCCCTCGACCTCGGGAAGCGGTGGCGGCATCGCGGCGGCCGGGGCGATCGCGAGCAGGGCAGAAGCAGCGAGCAGCGAAAATTTTTGCATGGACCGCAGGCTGGCAGCCGTAGCGGCAATTGC
The DNA here is from genome assembly GCA_020160755.1 of Pseudomonadota bacterium. GTDB lineage: Bacteria > Pseudomonadota > Alphaproteobacteria > Sphingomonadales > Sphingomonadaceae > Sphingopyxis. The sequence goes on along the minus strand of JAIUPN010000008.1, from coordinate 23,710 downwards.
AAGCGGGCATTTTCGAAGCGCCGCAATAGCGTTGACTCCGCCCCTTCGGGTTGCTCCGATGGCGGCGGGAGATAAAAATGACCGATAAAGCTGCCTTGTCGCAGGGCATCGCCTCACCGGCCACCGGCGTGTCCGCGCAAACGCGGACGATGCTGTGGATCCTGCTGATCGTCTATATCTTCAACTTCCTCGACCGGCAGATCGTCAACATCCTCGCCGAACCGATCAAGGCCGATCTGGGGCTTTCGGATACCGAGCTGGGCCTGCTCGCGGGGCCGGCCTTTGCGGTCTTCTATGCTTTGCTCGGCATCCCGATCGCGCGCTATGCAGACAAGGAGGGGACGAACCGCGTTCGCCTCATCTCGCTCGCGCTCGCCATCTGGTCGGCGATGACCGCGGTGTGCGGGCTGGCGCAGAATTTCGTCCAGCTGCTCTTTGCGCGGATCGGCGTCGGCGTTGGCGAAGCGGGCTGCACACCCGCGGCGCACTCGCTGATTTCGGACAGCGTAGCCCCGGAGAAACGCTCATCGGCGATCGCCTTTTACGGGCTCGGCGTGCCGATCGGGTCGCTGCTCGGGCTGATCATCGGCGGTATCGTCAACGATCTCTACGGATGGCGCGTCGCGCTGATGCTCGTCGGCTTGCCGGGATTGCTGCTCGCGCTCGTCGTTCTGTTCGTGATGCGCGAGCCGCGGCACAGCCGGACCGCCGAAGCCGCGGCGGCAGCGGCGGCGACGGTGCCGCTGTCGACGGGAGAGGCGATGCGCGAAATCTTCGCATCGCGCGCCTTCGTCTATATCCTGATCGCGGCGTCGGTTACCGCCTTCCTCGGTTACGGCAAGGGGCTGTGGACGATCAGCTTCTTCATCCGCAGCCACGGCCTCTCGACGACCGAGGCGGGGCTGTCGATGGCGGTTGTGCTCGGGCTGGCTGGCGTGGCTGGCACATGGCTAGGCGGCAAGCTCGCCGATAAATTCGGCGCGCGCGACAAACGGCACATTCTGACCTTTCCCGCCTATGGCATGGCGGTCGCCGCGCCGGTGCTGTTCCTCGGCTATCTGACGGAGGATTGGCGGGTCGCGGTCGCGCTGCTCGTCCTGCCGACGATGCTCAACGCAGCCTATTACGGTCCCGCCTATGGCTGCGTGCAGGGGCTGGTCCAGCCGCGCGCGCGCGCCGTCGCGGCGTCGATCATGCTGTTCGGGCAGAATCTGATCGGGCTCGGGCTGGGGCCGTTCCTGTTCGGGGTGCTGTCCGATGCGCTCCAGCCGCTCGCCGGGCAGGAAAGTGTGCGCTGGGTGCTCTATGGCGCGGCCTGGCTGGGCCTCATCCCCGCATTCTTCTTCTGGCGTGCGAGCCTGCGGCTGAAAGCCGAGCTTAAATCGGGCTAGAAGGGCGGGGCCTGCGCCGCGCGCTGCGCGTTGGCGGCGTCGATCCACCAGCCGAGATCGTCGGCAAAGCGCGGGAAGGCGCGCGCGATCCGCGTGCCGTCCTCGCCCGCGGGATTGCCGTCGGCATCGAAAGCGCCGCCGATGCGGGCAAGGCCGAGCGGGGTCGAGGTGACGATCATGCCCATCGCGCCGAGCGTCGTGCGCCATGCCGTCGCCGAGCGGACCCCGGCGAACGGACCAGCCGAATAGGAAGCGATCGCGGCGGGGCGCCACGCGAAGCCGTCGAGATAATGGTCGACGAGATTCTTGAGACCCGGCTGGAGCCCGCCATTATACTCGCCGGTGACGAAGACATAGCCATCGGCGGCGGCGATCTTCGCGGCGAGTTCGGCCATCGCGGCGGGCGCCTCGCCCGGCGCATAATCGCTGAACCGGCGGTCGAGCATCGGCAGGTCAATGGCCTTTGCGTCGATCAGTTCGGCACTGTCGCCGCGGGCGTTCAGCGCCTCGACGATCCAGCGTGCGAGCTTGATGCCCTGCCGGTCGCGACGATAGCTGCCGTAGAAAACGAGGATATGGCGGGGCATGGCGGGGTCCTAGGGTCGGATGGTGATCGGGATGCCGTCGGGAACGATGTCCCACAGCTGCTTTATCTCGGCGTTCGATAGCGCGATACAGCCATCGGTCCAGTCGTGCGCGATGGCGGGGCCGGGCCAGGCGTTCGGCTGGCCATGGATGAAGATGTCGCCGCCGGGTGAACGGCCCCTGGCCTTGGCATAAGCGCGGTCGGCGGCATTGGGGTAGGAGATGCGCAGCGACAGGTGATAGGCGCTCGCGGGATTGCGCCCGTTGATCGTGTAGCGCCCCTCCGGCGTGCGCTCGTCGCCCTCGAACTGCTTGTGCCCCGTCGGCGCGTCGCCGAAGCGGATGCCCGTATAGCGCACGACCTCGCGGTTTCCGGCAAAGGCGATCAGTACCCGGTCGCTCTTGTCGACAAGCAGGCGATCGACCTTGGTCCCCGCGGGCAGCGCCGGCTGCGAACTGGCGGTGCCGCATGCACCAAGCAGCAGGCAGGCGGAGAGGATGCAGGAACGCATCGGGCGATCCTGACGGTTTTGATGCTGTCCGGCAAGTGGTTGCCAGTGCAGCGGTGTCGGTTAAGGTGGCGCCGGGGGGATCGACATCATGACCAATTACCGCACACCGGATGCGCGCTTTGCCGCGCTGCCCGACTGGCCTTATGCGCCGAACTATCTGGAAATCGCAGGCGGGCTTCGTGTCCATTACGTCGACGAGGGCGAGCGCACCGCGCAGCCGGTACTGATGCTGCACGGCGAGCCGACCTGGTGCTATCTGTACCGCCACATGATCGGCCCGGCAGCGGCGGCAGGCTTTCGCGTCGTCGCGCCCGATCTCATCGGTTTCGGCCGGTCGGACAAGCCGCTCGATCGCGGCGCCTACAGCTATGCCGCGCAGGTCGCGTGGATGCGCCAGTGGATCGAGGCCCTCGACCTTAGGAACATGATCCTTGCGTGTCAGGATTGGGGATCGCTGATCGGCCTGCGGCTCGTCGCCGAAATGCCCGAACGGTTCGCCGGGGTCGCGCTGTCGAACGGTGGCCTGCCCGAAGGCCAGCCCGCGCCGCGCGCCTTTGCCATCTGGCGGGCCTTCTCGCGCTACAGCCCGGTCTTTCCGATTGGCAAGATCGTCAAGGCGGGGACGAAACGCGCGCTCGGCGCCGACGAGATCGCGGCCTATGACGCCCCCTTTCCGACGCGCGCGTCAAAGGTCGCCGCGCGCGTCTATCCCTCGTTGGTGCCGCTCGGCGACAATGTCGCGGTGCCCGACCAGAAACGCGCATGGGCGGCGCTGGAGTCGTTCGGCAAGCCGTTCCTCTGCTGCTTCTCCGACGGCGATCCGATCACCCGCGGCGGCGATGCGCTGTTCACCGCGCGCGTTCCGGGGACGCGCGGCATTGCGCACCGCACGCTAAAGGGCGGGCATTTCATTCAGGAGGATGACCCGGCAGGCTTCGTCGCGGCGATCCGCGACGTCGCCGCCGTCAGTCGCTGAACGGATCGCGGATCAGGATCGTGTCCTCGCGCTCGGGGCTCGTCGACACGAGCGCGATCGGGGTTTCGATCAGTTCCTGCACGCGCTGGATATATTTGATCGCCTGTGCGGGCAGGTCGGCATAGCTGCGCGCGCCGGCGGTCGTTTCCTGCCAGCCGTCCATTTCCTCGTAAATCGGCTCGACCTCGGCCTGATCGGCAGAGTGGGCGGGGAAATAGTCGAGAATCTTGCCGCGCAGACGATAGCCGGTGCAGATGCGGATCGTGTCGAAGCCGTCGAGCACGTCGAGCTTGGTCAGCGCGATGCCGGTGACGCCCGATACGGCGCAGCTCTGGCGCACGAGCACCGCGTCGAACCAGCCGCAGCGGCGCTTGCGCCCGGTGACCGTGCCGAATTCATGCCCGCGTTCGCCCAGTTTCTGGCCGATCTCGTCCTCCAGCTCGGTCGGGAAGGGGCCGCTGCCGACGCGCGTCGTATAGGCCTTGGCGATACCGAGCACGAAGCCGACCGCCGAGGGGCCGAGGCCCGAACCCGACGCCGCGGTGCCGCTGACGGTGTTCGAGCTGGTGACGAAGGGATAGGTGCCGTGATCGACGTCGAGCAGCACGCCCTGTGCACCCTCGAACAGGATGCGCGCGCCCGCCTTGCGGACCTTCTTCAGGCGCTTCCAGACGGGCTGCGCATATTCGAGCACATAGTCGGCGATTTCGCGAAGGTCGGCGATCAGCCGTTCGCGGTCGATCGGCGGTTCGCCGAAACCAGCGCGCAGCGCGTCGTGGTGCGCGGTCAGGCGGTCGAGCTGCGGCTCGAGCTTGTCGAGATGCGCAAGGTCGCAGACGCGGATCGCCCGGCGGCCGACCTTGTCCTCATAGGCGGGGCCGATACCGCGCCCGGTGGTGCCGATCTTGCCCGCGCCCGCCGCGGTTTCGCGCAGCGCGTCGAGGTCGCGGTGGAAGGGGAGGATCAGCGCGCAATTGTCGGCGATCGCGAAATTCTCGGGATTGATGGCGACGCCCTGGCCGCGCAGCTTGGCGATCTCGTCGCGCAGCGCCCACGGGTCGAGCACGACGCCGTTGCCGATGATCGACAGCGTGCCGGTGACGATGCCCGACGGAAGCAACGACAGCTTGTAGACCTGCTCGCCGACGACGAGCGTATGGCCGGCGTTGTGACCGCCCTGGAAGCGGACCACGGCATCGGCGCGGCTGGCGAGCCAGTCGACGATCTTGCCCTTGCCCTCGTCGCCCCATTGCGACCCGATGACGGTAACATTTGCCATGATGCTGTCCTGCTGAACGGGGCCATTTGGCCCGGCGCGGCCTTAGCGGATTTGGCCGGAGAGGCAACCCAAAGCGGGATGATTTTGCGACATTTGCCGCCGAGAACGGCACCGCCGGGACAGCGGAGACGCGCCATGACGAAACGGAACTGCTTTGGATATGCGATAGTAGCCGCCTTCGCGGTCGCGAGTGTGACGGTACCGGCGCCCTTCGCCGACGCGCGCGAGAAGCTGCGCGACCGGCTGCGCGAGCGCCTCGCCGAACGCATGGGGGCCGACGACGGCCCCAAGGCGCAGGGCAGCGAGACGATTTCCTATGGCAGCAACACGCTGCAAAACCTCGATATGTGGCGCGCAAAGGACAGGAAGGCGCCGGCGCCGCTCGTCGTTTTCGTACACGGCGGAGGCTGGAAGCGCGGCAGCAAGGATAACGCGACCGGGCCGTTCAAGCCGGTTCACTATACGGGCGAAGGCTATGCCTTTGCGTCGATCAACTATCGCCTCGTTCCCGATGCGACGGTCGAAGAGCAAGCGGCCGATGTCGCGATGGCGGTCAGGGCACTGATCGATCGCGCGAACAACCTCGGTATCGATCGGCGACGGATCGTGATTATGGGCCATAGCGCGGGCGCGCATCTGGTCGCGATCGTGGGGACCGACGAGCGCTATCTGCGCGGGGCGGGACTGGGCTTCGCCGATATCGCGGGCGTGATCCCGATCGATGGCGCGGCCTATGATGTGCCAGCCCAGATGAAGGACGGGCCGCCGATCATGCAGGCAACCTACAAGCAGACGTTCGGCAACGATCCGGTGCGGCAGAAAATGCTGTCGCCGACCTTGCAGGCGGCGGCCCCGAACGCGCCGCAGTTTCTGCTCCTTTATGTCCAGCGCCCCGACGGCGTGCGGCAGGCCGAAGCGCTCGACAAGGCACTGACGGCCGGGGGAAGCCGGGTCGAACGCGGCAGCTTCCCCGGTGAGGGTATGCAGGGTCATGCCGAGATCAACCGACGCCTTGGCGATCCGACCTATGCACCGACCGCGACGGTCGATTCCTGGCTGAAACGGGTGTTCGCGCGCTGACGACTACGCTAGATGCCGGGTATGGCAAATCCCGACGCCCCCTATCACGCCCATATCTATTGTGATCCCGCAGAGCGGCCCGCTGCGGCCGCGCTGCGCGATGCGTTCGGCACCGATCCCGCGATCCTGTTCGTCGGTGAGATAACCGACGGGGCGGCGGGGCCGCATCCGATTGCGCAATATGAGGTGCATTTTCTGGGTGCTGCGGTACCGGCGGTGGTCGCGATGATCGAGGCGACGGGGCTCCGCGCGCTGGTGCATCCGCTGACCGACGATGATCTCGCCGATCATACGACGCTGGCGCACTGGATCGGCGAACCGGTCGAACTGGACGTGACCGTGCTCGACCCGCCCGGGGTCAACCAGGGAATCCCGCGCTTCGGCGTATCGGACTTTTAGGCTTCGACCGGCCCGTCGGGGCCGAGAATGAACCCGCAGCCGAGTGCACGGGCATCGTCGCTTTCGGACAGCGCCGCGACCGTCTGCCAGTCGTCGGCGCGCAGGCTCGCGGCGAGCGCGGGGTCGTGGCCGAGCGGCAGGAAGATGCGGCGGTCGGCGTCGTCTTCGGCGCCAAGCCCGGCGTCGATCAGCGGATCGGGATAGAGCGAGAAGCCGACGGCCGATTCTTCCTGCTCGCCGACGGGGATCGAATAGCCGCCGCCGCGGCCCACCGCGTCGCCTTGCCCCGGAACGAAAATCTGGAAACCGAACCAGCTTTGATAGGCAAAGCCGTGGCGCTCGGTCGGGTCGAGCGTCAGCGTCACGCGATCGCGAATGGGTGCCGCGATGGCTTCGAGCGCGTCGATGCGCGTAGCAAGGACGCCGGTCGTATCGAATGCGCGCAAATCGGCAATGGCCTGATCGAAGGGGCCGGTGGCGCGAAGCAAGGGCAGATAGGCGGCGGCGCCGATACGCGTCAGTGCGCCGGCATCTTTGGCGTCGAGTTCGTCGCGCAATTGCTGAATATCGGTATCGACGGGCAGGGGGCCGTTCGCAAGCAGGTCGACGACGTCGGGCAGGGTGAAGTCGATCGTAACGGGGCCGATTCCGGCGGCTTCGAGTGCGTCGATCGCGACGCTGACGATCTCGCGTGCCGCGGCGACGCCGTCGCTGCCGATCAGTTCGGCGCCGACCTGCAGCATCTCGCGTGCGGGGCGGAGCTGGCTCGCGCGCAGCTTCACCACCTGACCGGCATAGCAGAGGCGCAGCGGGCGCGGCGCCTTGGCAAGCAGCGATGTCGCGATGCGCCCGACCTGCCGCGTGATGTCGGGGCGCAGCGCCAGCGTGCGCTGCGACACCGGATCGGTGAAGCGGAGGAGGTCGCGCGAGGAGCGATCGTCGTCGCCGCCCAGCGTCTCGCGGAACTCGGCGAGCGGCGGCGACACGCGGCCATAGCCATGCGCGCGCATCGCATCGACGAGCGCGCGGGTGACGCGCGACGCGGCCTCCGCCTGTCGGGGGAGGCGATCGCGCAGCCCTTCGGGCAGCAGGGCAGGGGCCTTGGTCATGCGTGCGGCCTTAGGCGGGTGGCGGGAGCGTTTCAACCGCTCCCGCCGGATGATCAGAACTTCAAACCCTTCACCGTCTTCACGCCGGGAAGCTGGCAGAGCTGCCACAGCAAAGGTTCGGGCATCGGCGAATCGAGGCTGAGCAGCAGCACGGCTTCGCCGCCCGCGGCGCGGCGGCCGAGGTGGAAGGTGCCGATGTTGAGCCCGGCTTCGCCGAGCGCGGTGCCGATGCGGCCGATGAAGCCGGGCGCGTCCTCGTTGACGATGTAGAGCATGTGGCCGTCGAGATCGGCCTCGACCTTGATCCCGAACATTTCGACGAGGCGCGGGTCGCCGTTGCTGAACAGCGTGCCCGCGACCGAACGGTCGCCGTCGCTGGTCGCGACGGTGACGCGGACGAGCGTGTGATAGTCGCCGTCACGGTCGTGGCGCACTTCGCGGACATCGAGCCCGCGTTCGCGTGCCAGATGCGGGGCGTTGACCATGTTCACGCTGTCCGAATAGCGGCGCATGAGGCCGGTGAGCACCGCGGCGGTGATCGGCTTCAGGTTGAGCTCGGCGGCGGCGCCCTCGACCTCGACCGAGATCGTCGTGAGGTTGTCATGCGCGAGCTGGCCGACGAGGCTGCCGAGCTTTTCGGCAAGGCTCATATAGGGGCGCAGCTTCGGCGCTTCCTCGGCCGACAGGCTGGGGACGTTGAGCGCGTTGGTGATGCCGCCGGTAAGCAGATAATCCGAAAGCTGCTCGGCCACCTGGATGGCGACATTGACCTGCGCCTCGTCGGTCGATGCGCCGAGGTGCGGGGTGCAGATGAAGTTCGGCGCGCTGAAGAGCGGGTGATCGGCGGCCGGGGGCTCGGTCTGAAACACGTCGAGCGCCGCGCCCGCGACATGGCCGCTTTCGAGTGCGTCCTTCAGCGCCGCCTCGTCGATCAGGCCGCCGCGCGCGCAGTTGATGATGCGCACGCCCTTCTTCGCCTTGGCGATATTCTCGGCCGACAGGATGTTGCGCGTCTGGTCGGTGAGCGGCGTGTGCAGCGTGATGAAATCGGCCTTGGCGAGCAGTGTGTCGAGATCGGCCTTTTCGACGCCGAGCTCGATGGCGCGCTCAGGCGTAAGGAAGGGGTCGAACGCGACGACCTTCATGCGCAGGCCCAGCGCGCGCTCGGCGACGATGCTGCCGATGTTGCCGCAGCCGATCAGGCCGAGCGTCTTCGAGGTGAGCTCGACGCCCATGAAGTCGTTCTTCGGCCATTTGCCCGCCTGCGTGCCGGCATTGGCTTCGGGAATCTGGCGCGCGAGGGCGAACATCATCGCGATGGCATGTTCGGCGGTGGTGATGCTGTTGCCGAACGGCGTGTTCATCACGATGACGCCCTTCTTCGACGCCTCCGGAATGTCGACATTGTCGACGCCGATGCCGGCGCGGCCGACGACCTTGAGGTTCGTCGCGGCGGCGAGCACGTCGGCGGTCACCTTCGTGGCCGAGCGGATCGCGAGGCCGTCATAGTCGCCGATCATCGCGATCAGCTCGTCCTTGGTCTTGCCGGTGATGACGTCGACGTCGATGCCGCGTTCTTTGAAGATCGCGGCGGCTTTGGGATCCATCTTGTCGGAAATGAGAACTTTGGGAGCGGTCATTTTATGTCTCCGTATCCCGGCGAAAGCCGGGATCTGTGGCGGAATGGGGAAATGGCCCCGGCGTGCGCCGGGGAACACAAAGGTCAGGCCGAAAGGCTCGCGTAGGCCCAGTCGAGCCACGGGCCGAGTGCTTCCACATCGGCGGTGTCGACGGTCGCGCCGCACCAGATGCGAAGGCCCGGAGGCGCGTCGCGGTAGCCCGCGATGTCATAGGCTGCGCCTTCGGCTTCGAGCAGCCCCGCGAACTTCTTGATGAAGCCCTCGTCGGCGCCCGCAACCGACAGGCAGACCGAGGTCTTCGAGCGGCTGGCAGGGTCGGCGGCGAGGTGGCTCAGCCATTCGCGGTCTTCGACGATCTTGTCGAGCGTCGCGGCGTTCGCATCGCTGCGGGCTTTCAGGCCGTCGAGGCCGCCGAGCGACTTCGCCCATTCGAGCGCGAAGATCGCGTCCTCGACCGCGAGCATCGACGGCGTGTTGATCGTCTCGCCCTTGAAGACGCCCTCGGCGAGCGCGCCCTTCGAAACGAGGCGGAACACTTTCGGCAACGGCCATGCGGGGGTGTAGGTTTCGAGGCGTTCGACGGCGCGCGGGCCGAGAATCAGCACGCCATGACCACCTTCGCCGCCGAGCACTTTCTGCCAGCTGAAGGTTGCGACGTCGATCTTGTCCCACGGCAGGTCGTAGGCGAACACCGCCGAGGTCGAGTCGGCGAAGGACAGCCCTTCGCGATCGGCCGGGATCCAGTCGCCGTCGGGGACGCGGACGCCGCTGGTCGTGCCGTTCCAGGTGAACAGGACATCGTTCGACCAGTCGACCTGCGCGAGGTCGGGAAGCTGGCCGTAATCGGCGCGGATGACGGTGGGGTCGAGCTTGAGCTGCTTGGCGGCATCGGTGACCCAGCCCTCGCCGAAGCTCTCCCACGCGAGCGTCGTGACGGGCTTGGCGCCGAGCATCGTCCACATCGCCATTTCAAAGGCGCCGGTGTCGGATCCCGGAACGATGCCGATGCGGTGCGTATCGGGAAGCTGCAGCATCTCGCGCATCAGGTCGATGCAATATTGGAGGCGCGTCTTGCCGATCTTGGCGCGGTGCGAGCGGCCCAGCGATTCGGTTGCGATTTTGGAGGCATCCCAGCCCGGCGGCTTTGCGCAGGGACCGGAAGAAAAATAGGGGCGCGTCGGGCGCACCTGTGGCGTCGTCACTTCACTCATCATAGTCTCTCCTTGCAGAGAGCTCGCGCGGCGTTGGGACCGCGTGGCCCGGCGCCGCGTTTAGGGTCGGGCGCGCAACTGTCAAACAAATTGCACGGGCCGCGCGAAATTTTCGACGAGTGGAGGAAAAGGTATACGGCTTGTTAACCATTTCGTCGGTAATTTGACGCCATGCCGATCCCGACTTTCTTGAAGCCCCGGATCCTGATCGCCGCCACCGCGGCGCTGGCACTATCCGCCTGTTTCGGCGCTCCCGACGTAATGAAGAATGGCGGCGGCAAACAATCGACGACGACCAAGCCGAACCGCCCGCAGGTGGTCGGTACCCCGTCCTTCACCAGCGCCGAAGCACAACAATGCGCGTTCGACCTCAAGCAGGCAGGTGTGCGCTTCACCCCGCTGCCGAACCAGGATCATGGCGGCGGCTGCACCTCGATCGATTCGGTGAAGCTGCTCGACATCGGCACCCCGGTGTCGGGGCTCGGCGCGATGACCTGTCCGCTCGCGAAGAATTTTGCGGCCTGGGTGCAATATGCGGTCAAACCTGCGGCGCGGAAATATCTGGGGCAGGAAGTCGTGAAGATCGAGACCTTCGGCACTTACAGCTGCCGCAACATCTATGGCGGCCGGTCGGGCCGAATGTCGCAGCACGCCTTTTCGAATGCGATCGACGTATCGGGCTTTCTGCTCGCCGACGGCCGGCGCGTCATGCTCGACGGCGGCTGGACCGGCGACAAATCGTCGCAGGATTTCCTCCGCGCGCTGCACAAGTCGGGCTGCCGCCGCTTCGGTACGGTGCTCGGTCCCGACTACAACGCGGCGCATTATAATCATTTCCATTTCGATATGAGCGGCAACGGCTACTGCCGCTGAGCACCCTCCGTCTTGGCAAAGTCACGCTAAGCGGCTAGCCGTCCGCTAATGGCAGAAGATAAACAACCCCATCGTTCGCGTTTCCACAAAGCCAAGGACGACGCGCAGTTCGCCAAACAGGCGACCACCACCCCGCAGACGGCACATCCCGCCTACAAGCTGGCGTTCCAGGACAAGGATTTCCTGCTGCGCGAGGACTTGCGTCCTGTTCGCTTCCAGCTCGAACTGCTGAAGCCCGAATTGTTGCTCGACGAAGCCGGCATCGAATCGACGCTGGTCATCTATGGCTCGGCGCGCATCCCCGAACCGTCACAGGCCGACGCGCTGGAAACGGCGGCGACCGACGATGTGCAGCGCAACATCGCGCGCCGTCTGAAAGACAAGGCGAAATATTATGACGAGGCGCGCGCGCTCGCGCGGCTGGCGAGCCAATATCCGTGCGACGACAAGGGCTGTCGTCATTTCGTCGTCTGCTCGGGCGGCGGGCCGTCGATCATGGAAGCCGCGAACCGCGGCGCCGATGACGAAGGCCGCGAATCGGTCGGGCTGAACATCGTGCTGCCGCACGAACAGGCGCCGAACCGCTTCGTCACCCCTTCGCTCAGTTTCCAGTTCCACTATTTCGCGCTCCGCAAGATGCACTTCCTGTTGCGCGCGCGCGCGGTCGCGGTCTTCCCCGGCGGTTTCGGGACGTTCGACGAGATGTTCGAACTGCTCACGCTGATCCAGACGGGCAAGATCAAGCCGATCCCGATTGTGCTGTTCGGCAAGGAATTCTGGCAACGCGTCGTCAATTTCGAGGCGCTGGTCGAAGAGGGCGTGGTGAGCGCGCGCGACCTCGACCTGTTCAAATTCGTCGAGACCGCCGACGAGGCGTGGAAGATCGTCACCGATTTCTACGCGAATATCGAGCATCATTGAGATTCCTGATCCTCCCTGCCGCGCCGCGGCGGGGAGGAAGGGCGCTGCCACCTCCCCATGACTTCGTCACAGGCAGGATTTTCAGGTCACTTCGACTGTTCTGCCAGGAAGAGGATCAGCGCCTTGCGGTCGGCGTCGTCGATCACGCCGGCAAAGGCCATGCGCGTGCCCGGCACCGCTTTCATCGGCGCCTTGAGATAGGTGTCGAGCGCGGCTTCGTTCCAGACGCCGCCTTTCGCTTTCATCGCGCCCGAATAGGAAAAATCGGGCTTTGACGCGACCGCGGCGCCGACAACGCCGTGCAGGTTGGGGCCGATGCCATTGGATCCACCCTTGTCGATCGTGTGACAGGCGACGCAGCGCCGGAAGATTTGCTCGCCCATCGCGGCGGTCGGTGCGACGGCAGGTGCGGGTGCCTCGACGCCGGTTTCGCCCGTCGCAGGCGCCTCGGCGGGAGGCTCGCTCTTGCCGCACCCGGCGAGCGTCAGCGCGCCCGCCAGAAGGACGGGCGTGAGCCGCATTATTTCTTGGCTTCGGCCGGGGCGGGCGCTGCCGCGGCGTCGGCGGCCGGTGCTGCTGCACCTTCGGCCGCGGGGGTCGCCGCTGCGGTTTCCGCGGGCGCGGCGCCGTCGGCCGGTGCGGCTGTAGCCTCGGCGGCGGGCAGCGGCAGGTTCGAACCCTGCGCGTTCAGATAGACGATCAGATTGGCGCGATCTTCGGGGCTCGACAGGCCCGCGAAAGACATTTTGGTGCCCGGGGCAAATTTGCGCGGGCTGGTCAGCCACGCGTTCATCTTTTCGAAGTCCCAGCTGCCGCCCATTCCGGCAAGCGCGGCCGAGAAGGCGAAGCCATGCTTGCCGTGGCCGATTTCCTCGCCCATCGTGCCGAACAGATTCGGGCCGATGCCGTTGGCGCCGCCCGATGCGATCGTGTGGCACGCGGCGCATTTTGCGAACACCGCTTCGCCCTTCGCCGGATCGGCGGCAGCGAGCAGGTTGGGGAGCGGCACGGCCGATTCGCCGCCACCGGCGCCGCCATCGGCGTCTTCGATCGGATAACCGGGCTTTTCAGGATTGTGGCTGGCGAACAACATGCTCGACCCGACCGTCAGGCCCAGCGCGCAAATGCCGGCGAACAGCACCCATCCGGCAATAGTATTGTTGCGATTGTCCATGCGTAGCAGCCCCGTTAGCTGACGCCCGCTTGCCGGGCGCATATTTGATTTGGACGCTCCCTTACTGGCGCGGCGACGGCGGCGCAAGAGGATGAAATTGCGTGAGGGACCGCCGAGCGCGCCGGTTGCACGTGGGGGGCGGGGTCGCTATGCGCCGCGGTTCAAGTGTGGGAAGGCAATCATGGGCAGTTATTCGGCTTCGGCACAGCATCTGGTCGACGATATGCGGGCGGCGGCGCTCGTCGAGCCGGCGCGCGGACTGGCGTTTCAGGGCGCCCCCGGCGCGAACAGCGATCTTGCGGCGCGCGAATATGATCCGAGCTCGCTGCCGATGCCCTGCTATGCGTTTCAGGACGCGATCGATGCCGTGCGCGACGGCCGCGTCGACCGCGCGATCATCCCGATCGAGAACAGCCTGCACGGCCGCGTTGCCGACATCCACTTCCTGCTCCCCGAATCTGGCCTGTCGATCGTCGGCGAGCATTTCCTGCCGATCCGTTATGGCCTGATGAGCCGCGACCTCGGGCCCGTGACGCGCGCGATGAGCCATGAACAGGCGCTCGGCCAGTGCCGCCACTGGCTGCGCGCCAACGGCATCGCACCCGTCGCGCACAGCGACACCGCGGGTGCCGCGGCGTGGGTCGCAGATAGCGACGAGGTGGGGCTGGCCGCGCTGGCGCCGCCGCATGCGGCCGAACTCTACGGGCTCACGCTCCATGGCACCGGGATGGAAGATGCCGACCATAATACGACGCGCTTCGTCGTGCTCGCGCGCCAGCCGCTGACCGATTTCGCGGGCGTCGAAGGGCCGCTGATGACGACCTTCATGTTCGAGGTGAAGAACATCCCCGCGGCGCTCTACAAGGCGCTCGGCGGCTTCGCGACCAACGGGGTCAACATGACGAAGCTCGAAAGCTACCAGGCCGGCGACAGCTTTGCCGCGACGCAATTCTATTGCGATATTGTCGGCGCGCCGGGCGACGAACGGATCGACCGCGCGCTCGAAGAACTCGATTTCCAGACCAAATCGCTGCGCCTGCTCGGCACCTATCCGCAGGCGCGGGTTCGCAGTTAACGGCTAGCCGCCGCGGCGACGCAGCATCCGCGCGGTCGCCGACGTCTGGACGATGAACAGCGTCACAAGGATGCTCGAGACGACGAGTGCGAACAGGTCGAAGACCGAGAAATTGGTGCCGTGGATATCGCCGCCGCCGATGATCGGCATCGCGATCGTCATCGCCATCAGCATCAGGCGCAGCTCGGTCGGGCCTCCGGCCATATAGGACAGGCGGAATTCGCCGACGACCTTCGCGGCGATGAAGGTATGGATCGACAGCAGGAAATAGCCGATCACCGCCATCAGCGCGACGTCGAGCCGCATATAGGGGCTCATCCCGATCGCGCTGATCATCAGCAATGTCGCTAGCGCATCGACGCTGTGATCGACGAAATAGCCATAATTGGGCCGCTCGATACCGCGCCAGCGCGCAAGGCTGCCGTCGAGCGAATCGCCGAACCAGTTGACGATATAGCCGACGAGCGAGAGGCTGAGCCATTCACTGTCGAACCAGCTGAGCACATAGCCCGCCGCCACCAGCACGGCGCCGGCAAAGCCCAGCGTGGTGAGCTGGTCGGGTGTCACCCAGCCGGGAAGGCGTGCGCATAACCAATTGAGAAGACGGCGCTCGCTGCGCGCAAGGATATTCTGCTGAATGCGGACCGGCGCCTTGGCGACGGGTTCGAACTTGCTCATGAGGACCCTTTGCTGCCGACTGTCACAAAAGTGCCGGCCGGATGTCATCGCGGCGTCATAGAGGCAAAGTCTGATTTGCGAAAGGGCAGGGCGGTCGCGCGCCGCGTGGGTACGACGATCAGTCCTGCCAGGGGCCGATTTCGCCGACCTCGCCGATGTTGCGGTACCGCACGGCGTCGTCGATCCACGCGACTTCCCACATCGGCGCGGGGCGCGCCCATTCGCCGATCACGAACAGCGGTAGCTTGTTCGCGGCGACGAATGCGAGGTCATCGGGGGTCGGCCCGGGGACGGTCGTTTCGGACCGCTGGTGCAGCCGGACGATCGCCAACGTACCCTTGGGCGGTGGAGGAAGCGACTGACGCGAAGGGAAGCCGATACTCGCCGCGATCACCGGAAAGCCTTTGTCGTCGCGCGCGATCAGCAGCACCTTGTCGGCATTGACATAGGGACCGCCGACCGGGCGCCCGGCCACCTTGCGCCCGGCGATCGCGGCGAATTCGCGCACGTCGGTTTCGGCAATCGGTGCAGGCAGCGCCGGAAACGCAGCGGTCGCCTGAGGCGGCGCGATGAGGGGATCGGCGGCGAGCGCCGCGACGAACAGCAGCGCCGCGATCAATGCGCCTCGCCCCAGCTCTTGCCGATGCCGATTTCGACTTCGAGCGGGACCGATAGTGTCAGCACCGGTTCGGCGGCGCCCGACATCACCGCGCGGATCACCGCGCCCGCGGCTTCGGCCTTGTCTTCGGGCGCCTCGAACACGAGTTCGTCGTGGACCTGGAGGAGCATCCTGACGTCGGAGAGCCCTGCGTCGGAGAGCGCCTTCGGCATCCGCGCCATCGCGCGCTTGATCAGGTCGGCGCTCGTGCCCTGGATCGGGGCGTTGATCGCCGCGCGCTCGCTACCCGCGCGCTCGTTCTGGTTTGCCGCCTTGATGCGCGGGAACCAGGTTTTGCGGCCGAACAGCGTCTCGGTATATCCCTTGGCGCGGGCGCTTTCGAGTGTGTCGGTGATATAGTCTGAAATCCCCGGAAAGCGTTCGAAATAGCGCGCGATCAGCGCCTGTGCTTCGTCGGGGGTGATCTCGAGGCGCCCCGCGAGGCCCCATCGCGAAATCCCGTAGAGGATCGAGAAATTGACTGTCTTCGCTTTGCCACGCGTGTCGCGATTGCTTTCGCCGAACAATTCGATCGCGGTCGCGCTGTGGATGTCCTGCCCCTGCGCAAAGGCTTCCTTGAGTTCGGGAACGTCGGCCATATGCGCGGCGAGCCGCAGCTCGATCTGGCTATAGTCGGCCGCGATCAGCACATGGCCGGGCGCCGCGATAAAGGCGTCGCGGATCTGGCGGCCGGTTTCGGTGCGGATCGGGATGTTCTGGAGGTTCGGATCGGTCGACGACAGCCGCCCGGTCTGCGCGCCGACGAGGCTGTAGCTGGTGTGGACGCGCCCGGTCGTGGCGTTGATCTGTTGTTGCAGCGCGTCGGTATAGGTCGATTTCAGCTTCGCAAGCTGACGCCATTCCAAAATCTTGCGCGCGATCGGCACGCCGTCGCGTTCGAGGCGTTCGAGCTCGCTCTGGTCGGTCGACCAGTCGCCCGACTTGCCTTTGCGTCCGCCCTTCAGGCCCAGCTTGTCGAACAGGATTTCGCCAAGCTGCTTCGGGCTGCCAATCGCGAAAGGCTGACCGGCAAGCTCGTGAACCTCGCCCTCGATCCGCAGCATCTCGGTTGCGAACTCGCCCGACAGGCGCGCGAGATATTCGCGGTCGACCATAATCCCGGCGCGCTCCATCCCCTCGACGATCGATGCGAGCGGACGGTCGACCATTTCATAGACGCGCGTCCCGCCCTCGATCGGCAGGCGCAGCTTGAGCATCTTCCACAGGCGCAGCGCGACTTCGGCGTCCTCGGCGGCATATTCGGTCGCGCGGTCCAATTGCACTTCGGCGAAGCTGATCTGCGATTTGCCCGTCCCGCACATTTCCTTGAAGGTCAGGCAGATGTGGTCGAGGTGGAGCTTCGCCAGCTCGTCGAGCCCGTGCTGATGCTTGCCCGCGTCGAGCGCGAAGCTCATCACCAGCGTGTCGTCATAGGGAGCGATGGTCACGCCATGCTGCGCCAGCACGCCGATGTCATATTTGAGATTGTGTCCAATCTTCAGCACCGCATCGTCGGCGAACAGCGCGCCGAGGCGTGAAAGCGCGACGTCCATAGCGATCTGGTCGGGCTTTTCGGCGAACATGTCGGTGCCGCCATGGCCGAGCGGGATATAGCAGGCGCGGCCCGGCGCGGTCGCCATGCTGACCCCGACGAGGCGGCCGGTGACGCTGTCGAGGCTCGCGGTTTCGGTATCGACCGCCACGACATGCGCGGCGCGCGCTTCGGCGATCCAGCGGTCGAGTGCTTCGATCGTGGTGACGCACTCATAGACCGACCGGTCGATGGGCGGCATCGCCGGCAGCGTCGGGGTCGACGGCCCGGCGGGCGCGGCAACCGGCGCGGCGTTCGCGCGCGGGAAGGTCGGTGGGCCGCCCGGCGTGGCGCCGAGGTCGAGCTTGGCCGACAGCGAACGGAAGCCATGTTCATCCAGGAACAGCTTCAAGGGTTCGGGCGGGATCGCGCCGAGCTTCAGCGTGTCGAGCGCGTCGGGCAGCGCGACGTCGCGTTTCAGGTCGACGAGGATGCGCGACAATTCGGCCATCGGGCGATGCTCGATCAGGTTTTCGCGCAACTTCGACGGCTTCATCGTCTCGGCACCGTCGAGCGCGGCGGTGAGATTGCCATATTCCTGGATCAGCTTGGTCGCGGTCTTCGGCCCGACCCCGCGCACGCCGGGCACATTGTCGACGCTGTCGCCCATCAACGCGAGCACGTCGCCGACGAGATCCGGCGTGACGCCGAACTTCTCGTTCACCGCTTCGACCCCCAGCCGGACATTCTTCATCGTGTCGAGCATGTCGACGTGAGGCCCTTCCGCGGGTTCGCGGATCAGCTGCATCAGATCCTTGTCCGACGACACGATTGTGACGTCCCAGCCTTCGCGTACCGCGGCTTCGGCATAGGACGCGATCAGGTCGTCGGCCTCGAACCCTTCCATCTCGATGCACGGCAGCGAGAAGGCGCGCGTCGCATCGCGGATCAGCGGGAATTGCGGGCGCAAATCCTCGGGCGGCTCGGGCCGGTTCGCCTTGTACTGGTCGTAAATCTCGTTACGAAACGACTGGCTGCTATGATCGAGGATCACGGCAAGATGCGTCGGACCGTCGGCGTCGTGCAGGTCCTTCGCGAGCTTCCACAGCATCGTCGTGTAGCCATAGACCGCGCCGACGGGCACGCCCTTGGGGTTCGTCAGCGGCGGCAGGCGGTGATAGGCGCGGAAGATGTAGCTGGAGCCATCGACCAGATAGAGATGATTCTTATCGGACATGGCGGGGATGTAGCAGGGGAGGTGCGGGCTAGCGATAGTCGATCACGAGTTTCGCCGCTGCGGAGACTGCCGCGGCGCGGGCCTCGTCGGTTGTGCCGCCTGCAACCTTCGCCAACGCAACGCCCATGCGACGATACGGCCGCGTGACCGGCTTGCCGAAGATGCGCGCATCGACCGAGGTTTCGGCGTTCGGCGCGGCAAGCGCATCGGCGAGGCCGGTGATCGCAAAGTCCGATGCGTCGCGGTCGGCCAGCAGCACCGCGCTCGCGCTCGCGTCGGGAACCGCGATCTCCGGGATCGGCAGGCCAAGGATCGCGCGGGCGTGGAGGTCGAATTCGGACAGCGACTGAGAAATCAGCGTCACCATTCCGGTGTCGTGGGGGCGGGGCGAGAGTTCGGAGAAGATGACCTCGTCGCCCTTCACGAAATATTCGACCCCGAAGATGCCGTGGCCGCCGAGCGCATCGACGACCTTCGTCGCCATCGCCTGCGCCGCGGCGAGCGCCGCATCCGACATCGCCGCGGGCTGCCAGCTTTCGCGGTAATCGCCGCGTTCCTGGCGGTGGCCGATCGGCGGGCAGAAGGCGACGCCATCCTTGTGGCGGACGGTCAGCAAGGTAATTTCATAATCGAAGTCGATGAACGCCTCGGCGATGACGCGCAGCCGGTCGCCGCGCATCCCGGCGGCAGCATAGTCCCACGCGGCGTCGACACCGGCGGCATCCCTGACCGTGCTTTGCCCCTTGCCCGACGAGGACATCACGGGCTTCACGACGAGCGGGAAGCCGATGCGTTCGGCGGCTGCGGTCAGTTCCTCGCGGCTCGTCGCATATTCGAAGGTCGAAGTCTTCAGGCCGAGTTCGCTCGCCGCGAGGTCGCGGATCGCGTCGCGGTTCATCGTCAGCTGCGCGGCGCGCGCCGACGGGACGACGTGGAAGCCTTCGGCCTCGACCTCGGCAAGGATTTCGGTGCGGATCGCCTCGACCTCGGGAACGATATGATCGGGGCGGTGTCTGGCGATCGCGGCGCGCAGCGCGTCGCCGTCGAGCATCGAGAAGACCTCATATTCGTCGGCGACCTGCATCGCGGGCGCGCCTTCATAGCTGTCGCACGCGAGCACGCGGGCGCCGAGCCGCTTGGCCGAAATTACGAATTCGCGGCCGAGCTCGCCCGAACCGAGGAGGAGGATGGTGGCGGTGGGGGTCATGCGTTCGCTCCGATTCTGTCGGGCTTCTCACACCCGATATCGCGGCCGGACGCAATGCACGTTTGTTCAACGCGTGCGGGCGTGTGGCGCGTAGGTTCGTCGCACAGTAAGGGAGAAAGTCGATGACCACAGCACAGCTTGAGAAGACTCTGCCGACCGAAGTGCTGTTCGACCGCTATCATGTCGGATGGGAAACGAAGGATGTCGAACTCATCGCGTCGCTGCATTCGGAGGATACGATCTTCCAGCTTCACGACGGGTCGGCTCCGGTCGTGGGTCGCGATGCGCTCCGCGCGCATTGCCGCACGCTGTTCGCCACCTATGATTTCTCGCAGTTGATGGGCCGGCGGCTGTACGGTCACGACTATTGGGTCTTCGACTGGACGATGGTCCTCTCGCTCGCGCTTCCCGACAACAGCCACTTTGTCGCGCATGTCGAGATGCTCGACGTCGTGAAGGTCGATGCCGACGGGCTGGTCGTGAGCAAGCATGTCTATCCCGACGCGCGGCAGATGGCCGCCGCCTTTGCAAGGGCGGGGATCGTGCGATAGCAGGGCTTGCGCGGACCGCGCGTGCGCAGGATAGTCGCGGCCATGCCCGACCCGGTTTTGCCCTTTCTCAATTCCTGCTTCCCGGTCGGAACCCGCAGGCTGGCGGCACATGCCAATCCTGTGACGGCGGTGCTCGTCGGCCGCACCGGGCCGCTGCGACTGGAGCGCGACGGGCTGTGCGTCGAGGGCGATGTCGTGCTTGTCCGGCCCGGAATTATCCACGCGGTCGACTTTGCCGAGCGCGGCGCCGACGTCCTCTACCTCAACGGGCTTGCCTTTCCCTTCGACGCGCCGCTGGGGCAGGCCTTGTCGGGCAAGCTCGCCTATGCGGCGCAGGATGCGATGCAGGGTGACGCTTCGGCGATCGCCGCGCTGCGTGACCGGCTCGCCCCTGCTGCCGGGGCGATCCTGCCAGCGGTCGCCGCGGCGGTGGCCGCGATCCATGCCGACCCGATGTGGCGGATGCCGCAGGGCGAGCTGGCGCGGCGCCTCGGCATGGAGCGCACGCAGGCATTGCGTCTTTTCAAGGCCGCGACGGGGCAGGGCTTTCGCGTGTTCAAACTCTGGTCCGCGCTGCAATATGCGACGCAGCAGATGGCCGAGGGCGCACTGGTCCGGACGGCGGCGATGGATGCGGGCTTCGCCGATACGGCGCATCTTTCGCGCGCCTTCCGCCACTTCTTCGGCCTGACCCCCAGCGCGGCGATCGCGGGGCTTACGGTGAACTGACGCGCGGGACGCCTATTCGGGCCAGATATCGGTGTCGTGGTCGGGGTGCTGGTGGTTGCTCGCCCGGATCGCGCCGACGAGACTGCTCATTGTCTCTTCGGTTGTGCCTTCGGCCTGGATCGGCAGCCCGGCAAAAACCGTCAGGCGGCCTTCGACGCCGAACTGCATCTTCGGCGCGAAGCGTGCCGGTTCGTCGAATGATCCGGTCGTCAGATTGATGTGCCGGCTTTCGCGATAATCATAAGTGAGCGGGGTGCCGCAGTCGCGGCAGAAACCGCGTGCGGCCTTGTCCGAACTGTTGAAGACGGCCGGGGTGCCGCGCGTCCAGCGGATCGCGTCGCGCGGCACCCCGATCAGCGCGATGAAGAAATTGCCCGCTGCCTTCTGGCACATCCGGCAATGACAGATATGCGACGTGTCGAGCACCGCGGTCACATGCCATCGCACCGCGCCGCACTGGCAACCGCCGGAGGCCTCGGTTTCGATGCGATCGGGGCTGTGCATATGGCGTCACTCCCTTGGCCGGGTTCGTTTTCCTGACCAGTTGTAGCATGCGGCCGGCACGCCGCATCCTGTTTCGTTCGGGTCCGTCCGTTCACGACGGCGCCGATCGGCCTCGCGGCATTCAAAGCGGATGATCGCGGTCTCGCTTGCTACCACCCCGCCCGTTCGGCCGATTACCGCACCCGCTGCGCCTGAGGCTGTGACCGATAAGTTGAAGGCCGCTTCTGTACTACCATCGGAAGAGTACCGCCGTCGTAATAGGTAACGGTTCCGCACATCCGGTTACCGTTGGCGGAGAGCGTGCCGTCGAACAGAACATCGCCTTCGCGGGAGGCTACAACCATGTGGATGCGGTTGCCGGTCAATGTGATACTGCGCAGGACAACGGGCGCGGTCCTCACTGGTGTCAGCGATCCGCCGTAGTCGCCACCGACGAAGCCGATCGACATCAGCCCGAAACTGGGTTCTCCCCCGGCATCCATCAGGAAATCCCAGTTGCCGTGGAGGTTCGGGGCCTCGCCGCCCACCGTGGCGGCGCCGGCGCCGCATTCGAAACGCATGTTTACGGACTCGCTTGCTGCCGCCGGAACGGCTGCCAATGCCAATGTCATGCCAGTGATAATTCGTTTCATTGCTTTCTCCATGTCAACATTTTGTGCCGGCCGGTTGGCGGATCGTGATCCCTGTCGACAAGGGGCGAAATCGTGAATAGCGTCCGCCGTTTCGTGACGGGTGGGCTGATGCAGTTGGCGATGCGTGAATGGCGGATGTTGAGGAAGTGGCGGGTGCCGCTGAGCGCGGTTGCGTTCGGCGCGCTGCTTGGCGTGACGGGGCCATTCGGATCGCAAAGCGTTCTCGAGCCGGCCGTTCGCTATCCTTTCTGGATGATCATCGCCATCGCCGGCTTTGGAACCGCGGCGGCCGCGGAGCGGGTCCTTCCGTCCACCTCGCCGCGCAGGCGGACGGCGGCACGGTATTTTGCGGTGGCAGCAATATCGGCGGTGCCCATGACCTTTTTTGTGGCTTGGGCCATGGGGGTGGTCCGACCAGGCAGAGTGTTCACGCCCGTGCAACTGCTCGGCTTGTTCCCCTATGTAGCACTGGTCCAGCTGCTGATCGCCCGCATCATGGCTCCGGACGACCCGGTTGCGGCGACCGCACCCGTCGGGCAGCCAGCCTCCGCTCCGGAATATCCGGCCGAATTCCTGTCGAAGCTGCCGGCCGCGTTGCGCGGTGACATACTCGCGCTCGAAGCCGAGGACCACTATGTGCGCGTCCACACGCGCCATGGTTCGGCGCTGGTCCTGATGCGGCTGGCGGATGCGGCGGCGATCATCGATCCCCGGCTGGGTCTTCGCGTGCACCGTAGCTGGTGGGTAGCCAAAGATGGTGTTCGCCAACTGGAGCGAACGCCCGGACGAGCGATCGCCCGGCTTCTGGATGACACAGCCGTCCCCGTCAGCAGGACATATTTGCCGGCGGCGCGAACAGTATTGAAAGACTAGCCCGAGCGATCTGGCGGGGTTTGCCGGGGCGAACGGTCCGGCTGCTCCAGATCGCTTTATGCTGAAAGCTGTTGCGCGCGTCGCAGCAGTTTTGCGCACAGCGGCGCTATGCGCGCGCCATGCATCAGATCTCTGCCTGCGCGATGACGGACCGGGTTCTCGTGCATGGTGGCTCTCGTCGCTTCTTCACGGTCCGCCATTCACGCTTCGCCAACTGCATCAGTCTGCCGATCACGAAATTGCGGAAGCTGTTCACGACTTTCCCCGTTGCCGACCGGCATCACCATCCGCCAACCGGCCGCCACGAAATCAGCGTCGCCAATGTCGGTGTTCGCTTCAATCACGCAAAGTCCATGCAGAGGACAGAATTGGCTCATGAACAGCTTTGATCTCGACGAACTCGCGGCCGATTGGAAGTCGCTTGGCTCCCCGGCAACCGATCTCGTCGAACGAGTCCACCGGCATGAACGCGCGATGCGCCGAAGCCCGGTGTTCGACCTGTCGCCGGTCGGATCGCTGCGTGACGATCGGGCACTGCTCGAACAGTTCAGGGAGGCCGAAACCGCTGACCTCGCCTGATCGATAACCACGGCTCTTACAGCCCTGTTCGCCCGCGCTGAAAGCGGCGGGCGCACAACCATCCTCACCACCAGGTTCAATGAACCGGCTTTTGCCGGGCAGGGAGATTTTGACTCATGAAACGTACCCTTTTGTGCGCCTCGGCGCTTTGCGGAAGCCTTATTCTGGTGCAGCCGGCGCAGGCGGCCTGCACGACATCCACCGACGGGCAGAAAACCGTCACCTGTACTGGTGACACGCCTCGAAGAGGAGACCCGGATCGGCAAAGGCGGGACCCTGGCGGCGCAGCTGTCGCGGCTCGACCTG
>JAIUPN010000007.1 GCA_020160755.1 Pseudomonadota bacterium | reverse complement strand
TGATAGGTTTCGTATTCGTCATGGGCTGCCATCGGGCAATCATACAACATTCGCACACGATGTCAGCTCACCACCCCAAAGCCGCCGTCGTTCTAAACCCGCCCCGGCGCGCGGGCGCGGATGAAATTCTCGAGCGCGACGAACAGCATCTCGCGCGCGTCGCCGCCGAGCATCTCGGCGGTCAGCCAGTCGAACTGCACGCGGTCGCGGTGCGAGGCGGCGCCGACGATCGCGGCGAGCAGCGCCTCGTCGAAGCTCACGCGCGGGCAGCACGGCGGGGCGACGGCAAAGGGTTCGGGCCAGACATGGCCGATCGCCTCGACCACCAGCCGGTAACGCCGCGCGGCGAGGATATTGCCCCAGCGGCGTTCGAGTTCGGGTATCGGATCGCGCTCGCTGCGGCGGCAGAGGATGCAGTAACGCAGCGCGAGAACCGCCTGCGCGGCTTCGACCGAAAGGTCGCGCACCAGCGGCTGCTCGGTCAACTGGCGGATCAGCTCGCTGCTTTGCATGAGGTGTTTTCTCCCGGTCCGCGCAGTCTTTCCGTCCGTCTTTTGGGAAAAAGATGCCGGCCGCTTTAAGCGCAACTACAAGTTGCAGCGGCCGGCAGGAGGGGACTGCCTCATCTTGCTATTGAGAATTATTCGCAAATACAAGCGAAAAAAGAGGCGCCCGAAAGCGCCTCTCTTATCAACGGTTTAGGGTGTGTGCGCGGCCCCGCGCCGCCGAATCACTCAATCGTCGCTGACAGGCTTCGACTGGAGCTGGATATAATTTTCGATGCCCATGCGCTCGATCATCTCGAACTGCTTTTCGAGCTCGTCGACATGATGCTCTTCGCTTTCGAGGATGGCGGCGAACAGGTCGCGGCTGACATAGTCGCGCACGCTTTCACAATGCGCGATCGCGTCGCGGAGCAGCGGGATCGCCTCTTCCTCGATCGCAAGGTCCGCCTTGAGGATCTCCTCGACCGTCTCGCCGACGCGCAGGCGCCCGAGCAGCTGGAAGTTGGGGAGGCCGCCGAGGAAGAGGACGCGGTCGGCCAGCTTGTCGGCGTGCTTCATCTCGTCGATCGACTCTTCGCGCTCGAAATGCGCGAGGCGCGCGACGCCCCAATTGTCGAGCATGCGATAGTGCAGCCAGTACTGGTTGATCGCGGTCAGCTCGTTCTTGAGCGCCTCGTTGAGGAAATCGATGACTTTTTCGTCGCCCTTCATGGTGTCTGTCCTGTCATTTTTGTCTTGGAATGGAGTGGGCGCATTATAGGCGCCCTGGCCCCATCAGGCCAAGGTCAAAAATGGCGGAAAACCAAGAAAAATCAGGCGGTCGCGGCGACGTCGCTGATGATATTGCGAGCGAATGACAGGCACTGTCCGCACTTGGGTTTGCGACCCAGTTGCGCATAGGCAGCCTTGGCGCACCGCAATTGGCCACTCCGCGCGACATCGCGCAGCTGGCTTTCCCTTATTGCGTTGCAGACACAGACGACCATGTGCGAATCCTTCTCAACAAGGCCGATGTAGGGATAGTGCGAGGGATTCGCAACAGGAAAGATGCGACTGGTTCGCAATCCGAACAGCCATATTTTTCGCGCGGCCAGCCTTGCCCGAAAAGTGATTCGCGGGCATAGGCGCGCCCATCTTCCCCGCACTCCTCTTGCAAAGGCCCGCCCCATGAAAGTGAATGTCTATGTGACGCTCAAGCCGGGGGTTCTCGACCCGCAGGGCAAGGCGATCCATCATGCGCTCGAAGGGCTGGGTTTCGGCGGCGTCGCGGACGTCCGCGCCGGCCGGTTCATCGAGCTGGACGTCGCCGATGGCACGAGCGATGCCGACCTCGACGCCATGTGCGCGAAGCTGCTCGCCAACACGGTGATCGAAAACTACCGCATCGAACGTCCGTAAGGGGAGCCGCTGCCATGAAGACCGCCGTCATCGTCTTTCCGGGTTCGAACTGCGACCGCGACATGGCGGTCGCGCTCGAAACGGTCGCCGGCCGCGCACCCGCAATGGTGTGGCACCGCGAAACCGAACTGCCGGGCGGCGTCGACTTCATCGCGCTGCCGGGCGGCTTCTCCTATGGTGACTATCTGCGATCGGGCGCGATGGCGGCGCGTTCGCCGATCCTGCGCGCGGTCTCCGATGCCGCGGGGCGCGGCGTTCCCGTGCTTGGCGTGTGCAACGGCTTTCAGGTGCTGACCGAGGCGCAATTGCTGCCGGGCGCGCTGATGCGTAACGCAGGGCTCAATTTCGTGTGCCGCACCGTACCGCTCACGGTCGAGAACAGCCAGTCGCTGTTCACCGCCAGCTACAATGCGGGCGAGCAGATCGATATTCCCGTCGCGCACCATGACGGCAATTATTTCGCCGACGCCGAAACGCTCGACCGGATCGAGGGCGAGGGGCGCGTCGCGTTCCGTTATGCCGATGCGGTCAACGGGTCGGCGCGCGACATCGCGGGCGTTCTCAATGACGCGGGCAATGTGCTCGGCATGATGCCGCACCCCGAACGCGCGATCGACCGCGCGCACGGCGGAACCGACGGGCTACGCCTGTTCGAGGCGGCGCTCGGCGTACTCGCCTGACAAGGTTTCGGCGGGTTCGTCCGGCGCTTCCTGCTGCGGTTGCATCCAGCGTCCGACGAGCAGCAGCACCGTCGGCCAGAACATCGTGTTCCAGATATCGTGCCAGTGCGCCGCGTCGGGCTGGATCGCCGACCGGCTGATTTCGGCGTTGAGGTCGAGCCATTCGCCGCCGCACGCCATGGCGAGCACGGCCAGCCATGCGATCACCCATCCGCCGCGCCGGCGCCACAGGAAACGGACCACGAGGAACAGGGTCAGTCCGAAATAGATGTGCAACGCGTCCTTATCGAGGCCCGTCGCCTCGATGACCGACACCTTGCGCGCCTCGAACAGCGAGGCAATTTCAAGCAATGTCATAACAATCCAGTTCCCGGGGAGGCTAGGGTCTATATCTTGGCGCCGAAGGGGTTGAAGTCGGTGCCTTCGTCGAACACGTCGACGCCTTCGCGCCGCTTCAACGCGCCCACCACCACATAGGTTGCCGGCGTCAACGCGGCTTCCCACGCGACCTTCATCGCCCAGTTCGTCGTGAGGACCAGCAGCACCTGCTCGGTTTCCCAGATGCCGAGGAAGGCGATGGGGTAAAAGATCAGACTGTCGACCCCCTGTCCGACGATCGTCGATCCGATCGTGCGCATCCACAGGAAGCGCCCTCCGGTCGCGATCTTCATCCGCGCGAGGACATAGGAGTTCACGAACTCGCCGGCCCAGAAGGCAGCCATCGAAGCGACGACGATCCGCCAGGCGCTGCCGAACACGCTTTCATAGCTGGCCTGGCATACCGCGCCGGTCCCGCTCGCCGCGCCCTCCTTCAGCGTCAGCGTGTCGGCGCCGCCGCACCACCAGTCCTGCGCGGGCGGCATCGCGAGCACGACCCAGCTCATCACCGCCATGAACAGCAGCGCGCCGAACCCCGCCCAGATCACGCGGCGCGCGCGGGCATAGCCATAGACTTCGGTCAGCACGTCGCCGATGACATAGCTGATCGGGAAGAACAGGATGCCGGCGCCGAAAGTCAGGCTGCCGACCGTCGACAATTTCGACGCGCCGATGATGTTGCTGAGCAGCAGGACCGCGACGAACGCCGCCATGACAAGGTCATAATAACGAAAATGATGGATCTTGGCCGCGCTGATGGGGGCGGGTTTGGCAGGGGGCGCGGCGGAATCGGACATCGACCGCTGCTTAACCTGCTTTGCAGCCTCCGCAAACCGCGCTATTCGCGCCGCGACGCAAATGCGCTGCGCGCCCGTAGCTCAGCTGGATAGAGCACCCGCCTTCTAAGCGGGTGGTCGCAGGTTCGAATCCTGCCGGGCGCGCCAACATCTTCGCAGAAAAACGTCGTTCGGTCGCGGTGCGCCGCGCCCTATCCGTCACGAATAGCTTCGTTAATCGAAGAGACCGCGCCGTCGGGCGGCCCGGAAACGCGCTGGTCCTGTCATCCATCACCGATTTACAAACATACTATTCTAAGGGTTTGAATTGCAGAATTATTTCATTCATTTTTTCTTATGAACCCACAATGCAAAGATATGGACAGGCTGCCAGCCAATTTATATCAGTTACGGCATATTTCATGATTGTCGGAGGAGGATGAAGCTCGTGGCTATTTCGCTGAACAAGAATTCGAGCGTCAGCCTGGCCAAGGAGGCCGGTGCTGGCGGGTTGACGCGGATCGCGCTGGGCGTGGGCTGGGATATGGTCCAGGCAACCGGATTCTTTGCGAAGCTGTCGGGCGGCAATGCCGACATCGACCTCGACGCATCGTGCCTCGTCTTCGACGCGGCGGGCAACGTCGTCGACACGGTATGGTTCCAGAAACTGACCAGCGATGACGGCTCGATCCGCCACAGCGGCGACAATCTGACCGGCGAAGGCGACGGCGACGACGAGACGATCTCGGTCGACCTGACGCGCCTGCCCGCGAATGTGGAGACGCTGGTGCTGACGGTGACCAGCTTCCGCGGTCAGACCTTCGACAAGGTCGCCAATGCGTTCGGCCGCGTCATCGACCTGTCGACCAACCGCGAACTCGCGCGCTACGACATCAGCGAAAGCGGCTCCTACACCGGCCTGATCCTCGCGTCGCTCAAGCGCAGCGGCGGAGAATGGGTGTACAAGGCGATCGGCGAGCGTGCCGCGGGCGTGCACGTCCAGCAACTGGTCGACCAGTCGCGCCGCCTGATCTGATCCTTCTCGAACAACCGGCGTCCCTTTGCGGCCCTGACGGCCGCGAAGCCAGTGGGGAATATGCATGCAATTGCAAAAGGGTGAAAAGCGCGGCCTGAGCGATCTCGGAATCGGCGGGCGCTGCGAGGTGGCGGTATCCTTCGGGATGGCCGGGGTCGACATCGCCGCCTTCGGGCTCGATGCCGCGCGCAAGATCGGCGACGACCGCTATGTCGTGCTTTTCTCGAACCCGCGGTCGCCCGAAGGCGCGATCGGCCTGACCGTATCGTCGGACAAGGCGGTATTCGCGCTCGATCTCGACGCGCTGCCCGCGAGTATCGACCGCATCGTCTTTACCGCGACGCACGACAGCCGCCCGATTGCCGAGGCGCGGCCGCTGCTGGTGTCGATCGACGGGGGCAAGGCCGAATTCAACGTCGCGGAGCATCTCACCGATGAAAAGGCGGTGATGATGGTCGAACTGTATCGCCACAGTTCGGGCTGGAAGTGCGGCACGATCGCCGCCGGCTTCGCCGGCGGACTGGCGAGCCTGATCGGGCATTTCGGAGGCGAGGTCGCCGACGCGCCGGCTCCCGCCCCGACGCCAGCACCAGCACCGGCGCCGGCACCGACGCCTGCACCCGCTCCGGCCTCGTCGGCGCCCGTCAGCCTCAAGAAGATCACCCTCGAAAAATCGAGCCCGAGCGTCAGTCTCAAGAAAACGGGCGCGACGTTCGGAGAGATCATACTCAACCTCAACTGGAGCCAGGCCGAACAGAAGCGCGGCTTCTTCGGCGGCGGGGCGAAGAATATCGATCTCGACCTTGGCGTGCTGTTCGAACTGCAGGACGGCTACAAGGGCGTGATCCAGGCGCTGGGCCGCTCGTTCGGCGACTATGAGCGCGAGCCGTTTATCCAGCTGTCGGGCGACGACCGCACCGGCGCCGTGTCGGCGGGCGAGACGATCCGCGTCAACGGGCGCTATTTCGACCAGATCAAACGCATCGCGGTGTTCGCGCTCATCTATGACGGGGTTCCGAACTGGACGAAGACCGATGGCGTGGTGCGGATGACCGTTCCCGGGCAGCCCGAGATCGAGGTCCGCCTCGACGAAGGGCGCGACAATTGCCGGCTTTGCGGTATAGCGCTTCTCGAGAACGAGGGTGGCAGCCTGCGGATGCAGCGGCACATGCGTTATTACCGCGACCAGAAGGAATATGCCGACGACGTCGGAATCTTCCTGCGCTGGGCGGCGGGATCGAAAGATTGACGGTTACGAATCCGCAATATGCGGAAAGGGGACTTAGGTAGATGTTGAAACATTTTGGCGGCTCGCTGCTCTTTTCGGTGGTCGCGCTCGCACTGGGGGCCTGGTACGGCTGGGAACTCACCGGAACGATCGACGGCGTGCTCGGGATCATCTGGATCTGCGTCGTGCTGTCGGTGCTCGAAGTGTCGCTGTCGTTCGACAACGCCGCGGTCAACGCCTCGGTGCTCAAGGACATGGACCCGGTGTGGCAGCAGCGCTTCCTCACCTGGGGTATCGCGATCGCGGTCTTCGGGATGCGTATCGTGTTCCCGCTCGTGATCGTGATGGTCGCCGCCGGTCTCGGCCCGATCGAGGCGTTCAAGCTCGCGCTTAACGAACCCAAACAATATCAGGCGATCGTCAGCGATGCGCATATCGGGCTGATGGGCTTCGGCGGCGCCTTCCTCGGCATGGTCGGCCTCAAATATTTCTTCGACTCCGACAAGGAGGTCGACTGGATCGCGGCGATCGAGCGGCCGCTTGCGAAAGTCGCCGATATCGATGCGGTGGCGATCGGGCTGGTGCTGCTCGGCACCTGGCTGACCTCGACGATGCTGTCCGACGCCGATGCGCTGACCTTCATCATCGCGGCGATCGGCGGCCTCCTGACCTTCATCGTCGTCGAGATCGTCAACCATGTGCTCGAACCCCCGACGCCGACGACGGGTCAGGTGGCAAAAGCCGGCTTCGGCGCCTTCCTCTACCTCGAAGTGCTCGACGCCAGCTTCTCGTTCGACGGCGTCATCGGTGCCTTCGCGCTCACCAACAACCTCATCATCATCGCCATCGGCCTCGGTATCGGCGCGATGTTCGTGCGTTCGATGACGATCTTCCTCGTGCGCAAGGGCACGATGTCCGAATATCGCTACCTTGAGCATGGCGCCTTCTACGCCATCCTCGCGCTCGCGGTGATCATGTATATCAACACCTTCCAGCATATTCCGGAAGTGGTCACGGGCCTGATCGGCGCGGTGCTGATCGGCATCGCCTTCTGGTCGTCGGTGCGCTGGAACAAGGCCAATCCGGGTGGCGAGGGCGAAGCCGCCGCGGCCTGAAACAATCCCAACGTAACGGTGCCCCGGTGATCCGGGCGCACCCGATCGGAATCAGAAAGGACAAATTCGATGGCAATCTCACTCTCCAAGGGCGGCAACGTCAGCCTGTCGAAGGAATCGCCCGGCCTCGACGAAATCATCGTCGGCCTTGGCTGGGACGTCCGCGCGACCGACGGACAGGATTTCGACCTCGACGCGTCGGCGTTCCTGCTGAAGGGCGACGGCAAGGTGCGTTCGGACGGCGACTTCTGTTTCTATAACAACAAGGATGTCGGCGGCGCCGTGATCCATCAGGGCGACAACCGCACCGGCGAGGGTGACGGCGACGACGAGCAGATCAAGATCGTGCTGTCGAAGACCCCGGCCGAGGTCGAAAAGGTCGCCGTTGCGGTGACCATCCACGACGGCGAATCGCGCGGACAGAGCTTCGGTCAGGTGTCGAACGCGTTCATCCGCATCGTCGACGCCAAGTCCGGGAACGAAATCGTCCGCTACGACCTGTCCGAAGACGCATCGGTCGAAACCGCGATGATCCTCGGCGAAGTCTATCGCAATGCGGGCGAGTGGAAATTCCGCGCGGTGGGTCAGGGCTTCAAGGGCGGCCTCGGCCCGCTCGCGACCCACTTCGGCGTCAATATCGGTTGATTTGAAAGATAGCGGCTTCGGTCGGGCATCGTTGCCGGGACCGAAGCCGCAGTATTTGGAAAGGAAGCGGACATGGCAGTGTCGTTGAGCAAGGGCGGCAATGTTTCGCTGAGCAAGGAAGCCCCCGGCCTGTCGTCGGTGACGGTCGGGCTGGGCTGGGACGTGCGCCAGACCGACGGCGCCGCGTTCGACCTCGATGCGTCGGCGTTCGTCGTCGGCAGCAATGACAAGGTGCTGAGCGACGCGCATTTCATCTTCTATAACAACAAGGCTTCGCCCGACGGATCGGTCGTTTATGGCGGCGACAACCGCACTGGCGACGGCGCGGGCGACGACGAAACGATCAAGGTCGACTTCGGCCGGCTCGGCGCCGATGTGAAGAAGGTCGTCGTCGCGGTCACGATCCACGAGGGGCAGGAGCGCCGCCAGAATTTCGGATCGGTTTCGAACGCCTATGCGCGCGTGCTCAACGATGCCGACGGCAAGGAGCTGGCCCGCTACGACCTTTCGGAAGACGGCAGCACCAACACGTCGCTGATCTTCGTCGAACTGTATCGCGGCCCGCAAGGGGACATCAAGGTCAAGGCGATCGGCGAAGGCTGGGCCAGCGGCCTGTCGGGTCTCGCAGGCAGCCTCGGCGTCAATCTCGGCTGATGGCGCGCCGGGTGTCATGATCGTTCGGCGATGACGCTGCCGGTGCGGATCTGGTTCAATCGCGGATTTTCGCTCGCCCCGATCGCGGGGCTGATGCGCAGCGCCGACCCGTCGCTCGAAGTCTATGTCAGCGTCTCGCCGATGAGCGCCCATTATCCGGGGCCGACCGCGACATGGATCGACGGCGGCACGGATGATGCGGCGGGCGATCCCGAAACCTATCTGGACTGGGTGCGCGAGACGATCGACCGCCACGCGATCGACATCTTCATTCCCACCCGGCGGCGCAAGCTGATCGCCGCCGCCGACCTGCCGTGCCGCGTCCATCTGCCCGCGGACGTGCCGACGCTCGAATTGCTCGACGACAAATATGCCTTCGCGGCGTCGCTGGCGGGCGAGGATTATCATCTTCCGACCTATCGGGTGGCGACAGGTGACGCGCTTGCGGCGCTGCTCGCCGACTGGCCCGATGCCGGCGACGACGCGGGGCCGTGCGTCAAGCCGCGGCAGGGCGTCAACGGCCTCGGCTTCTGGCGCCTGATGGACGTGTCGCCGATGGCGCATCTTCAGGATTCCGAACGGCGCCGGATTCGCCCCGATCACTATCTGGCGGCGCTGCGCGAACAGGAGCGGCACGGCCCGATCGACGAGATCGTCGCGATGGCCTATCTTCCCGGTCCCGAAATCTCGTTCGACATATTGGCCGACAGAGGCCGGTTGCTGAAATATGCCGCGCGCACCAAGCTCGGGACGAGCCGCCAGCATATCGCCACGCGTCATCCGCTCGAACCCGTCGTTGCGTCGATTGTCGGGCGCTTCGCACTGCACGGCCTTGTCAACGCGCAGTTCCGCCGCGCGATCGACGGGAGCTGGAAGCTGCTCGAAATCAACGCGCGTCCTGCCGGCGGCGTGGTCTATGCCGATCAGGTCGGGTGCCGGCTGGTCGCCGACTGGGCGGGACTGCTGACCGGGCGGTTGTCGGCCGACACGATCGACCGCTCGGCGATCGACACCGAGGTGGCATTTTCAACCGTCGTCCAGCCGGTCGCGGCATGATGGCGGAGGGGGAGTGGCGATGAAGAGTGCGCAGCCGGGCGAACGCCTTTCCGTTGGCACCAACGATGCCTGCACGATCCGGATCGGCGGTCGCAACGCCGATCGCATCACCGTCGTCGCGGTCTCGCGCGAGGGGCAGTTCCAGCCGCTTGAGCGCGGCGGCGCGGCGGACGAATGGCGGCTGTCGACGATGGCCGACCTCGGCGAACAGGCCGAGATATTGCTCTATATCTCCGACGACCGGACCGGCGGGTTCGTCAACGACTGCTATCCCGTCACCGTCGATTTCGGCGGCACCAGCTATGAGTTCCCCAAGCCGTTCGACCAGCTCGCGGCGGTGATCATCGCCGAAGCCTATATGCGCGACGGCGGACGGCGGGTGAAGGTCGCCAACGAAGGCTATACCTTCGGGATCGAGGCCTTCGCCCGCGCGCGCAATTTTCGCGTCGATGCGATTCCGGGGCGCAGCCAGGCCGACGGCGGCCGCGAACGCTGGGAGGGCGGCGATCGCGGCGAGCGCCGGAGCGCCCCGCCCGGAACCTCGCTCGGTTCGGGTAGCGGCGTTCTGGTCGCGCCCGGCATCATCGTGACCAACGCGCATGTCATCGAGGGCGGCAACGATTTCAGGCTCGGTCGCGGCAAACAGGCGCTGACGATGCTCGCGGTCGACCCGCTGCACGACCTCGCGATCCTGCAGGGCGAGGTTCAGGGCACGCCGCTTCCGTTGCGCAACAGCGCCGCGATCTGGCTGGGCGAGGCGGTGCTCGCCGCGGGTTACCCGTTGATGGATCTGCTCGGCGCCGACCTGAAGGTGTCGACGGGCAATGTGTCGGGGCTGAAGGGCTGGGAAGGCGACGTCGCGCGCTTCCAGTTCACCGCGCCGATCGGGTCGGGATCGTCGGGCGGCGCGATCCTCGACGAATATGGCAACCTCGTCGGGATCACCTCCTCGTCGCTCGCGCACGGCAATCTGCGCGATCGCGGTGCGATCAGCGAGAATGTCAATTTCGGCATCAAGGTCGGCCTTGTTCACGAAATGCTGGCGGCGTCCGGCGTCGAAGGAACACCGGTGTCGATGTCGACCGACAACAACCGGCGCAACGTCGTGCAACGGCTGCGCGATTCGGTTGTCAGCATTATCGTCAGCGCCTAAAAGCGCGCTCGCACAAATCGTCGTTGCCGCACGCCGTCCCGTCGTTTGCGGTCCGTCGACCATCCCTTGGACATGAGTATTTTATGCACGTTACGCACGCGGGGCCGGCCATGACGGTGGAACTGTCGACCGGCACGCTCGATCTGTTCGTCGATGGCGATACGGATGTCGACGCCTTTTGCGACGTCGCGGCGCGCGCCAATCCGCGTCGCGGCTTCCTGATTGTCTCGCGCGTGCTTGGCCGCCACTTGCCGGCGCGGCCTGCGGATATGCGTGCGACGATGGACGGACTCGCTGCACGCGTGGGTAGCGATTTGCCGGGCCCGATCGTTTTCCTCGGCATGGCCGAAACCGCGACGGCGCTGGGGCAGGGTTGCTTCGCGGCATGGCAGGCACGGCATCCCGGCGCCGAGGCCGTCTATCTGCAATCGTCGCGGCAGCGGGTCGCGAGGGCCGAGATCGTCGCGCGCTTCGAGGAAGGGCACAGCCACGCGACCTCGCACCTCGTCCAGATCGCCGATCCGGCGATCCACGCGAAGGTCACCGAAGCGCGGTCTCTGGTGATCGTCGATGACGAATGTTCGACCGGCGCGACCTTCGTCGCGGCGGCGACGGCATTGCTCGATGCGATGCCGCGGCTCGAACGGATCGAAACCTGCTGCATCACCGACTGGAGCGACGGCGGCTATCTGGCTGCGATGCCGCGTCCCGCGACGGCGCGCGCGATCGTCAGCGGCCGGATGCGCTGGTCGGCTGCGGCGGCCGCGCCTCCCGCCGAACTGGCGGCGGGCAGCAACGCGCCGGGCGCGGCGCCCGATGCGGGGATGAACAGCCGAACCGGCCTCCTGCGTCCCGAGAGCGCGCAGCGCGCAGCGCTGACGGCTGCGCCCGGCGAACGCGTGCTGGTGCTCGGCGAGGGCGAGCACAGCTATGAAGCGCTGCTCGTCGCCGAGGAAATCGAAACGCAGGGCGGCATCGCCGCGGTCCAGTGCATCACGCGCAGCCCGGCGCTGCTTGGCGGTGCGATGGCGAGCAAGTCGACCTTCCGCGACAGCTATGGCAGCGGCGCGCCCTGTTTCCTCTACAACATGCTCGGCCACGCGCCCGACCGCGTGGTGATCGTCAGCGAAGTGCCGGCAGACCAGCAGGCCGAGGCGCTGGCGGCGCTGGCGGCGCTTGGGTCATCGGTTCCCGTCGATGTCATGGTGTGCCGCTATCCGGCGGGGGGAGGACAATGAACCCCGTCATCCTCACCGACCTCGACGACACGCTGTTCCAGACATTGCCCAAATGCCCGCCGGGGGCCGAGGGCTTGCGGCAGATGAGCAGTCTGCTCGACGGCAGCCCGAGCGGCTTCGCGACGCCGATGCAGCAGCACTTCCTGCGCTGGCTCGAAACGGGGACGGTCATCCCGGTGACCGCGCGCGGGCGCGACGTGCTCGCGCGGGTGACGATCGGGCAGGCGCCGGCGATCTGTTCTAACGGCGGCTGCATATTGGACGCTGGCGGCGCGCTCGATCGCGAATGGCACGAGCTTCTCGAAGAAGAATCGCGCCGCGCCGCGCCGGTCGGCGAGGTCTATCGCGCGCTCACCGATGCGCTGTGCGCCGAGCGTTTTCGCCACTGGGCGGTCGAGGAAAACGGCCTGACGCTCTATATCGTCGTCAAGAGCAACGCGCATGACGCGGACGAACTGGCGGTGCTCGAACAGGAACTCGCGCCGCAGGTGCCGGCCGGCTGGCGCTGTCACCGCAACGGCAACAATCTCGCCTATCTGCCGCCCTGGCTCAGCAAGCGTCACGCCGCGCGCTACATGATCGACCGCATCCGCGCCGCGCGTCCCGACCAGCCGGTCATCGGGATCGGCGACAGCGTGTCCGACGTCGGCTTCATGGACCTGTGCGATTTCGCGGCGGTGCCCACGCGCACGCAGCTCTGGTCGCATATCGCCCTTGGCAACGGCTGGATCGACTGAATGGCGACGACAGCGCACATCGGAGACGCGTATCGCGACGGCGAAGGAAACTGGAATTTTTCAGGATCCTACGACCCCGACGATGTCATCTTCCTGCTCAACCCGGCGCGGATCGAGCCGACCGACATCGCCGAAAAGGAACGGCTGATCCAGTCGGGCGCACGCCATTATTCGGAGATGCTGTCGGCGGAGCCGCTGCCCGACGCGCGCTATCTGCGCCTTTACGACATGGCGCTCGCGGCGAATGCTGCGCGCGTCCGCCTCGACGTCGAGCGCCTCGCGCGCGCAATCGCCGACCGCCCGCAAACCGCAGCGCGCTGTGTCATCGTCTCGCTCGCTCGCGCCGGGACCCCGATCGGCATCCTGCTCAAGCGCGCGCTGCGCCGGATCGGGATCGAGGCCTGGCATTATTCGGTCAGCATCATCCGCGGCCGCGGGATCGACGAAAATGCGCTCGCCTATATCGCGCAGCGGCACGGCACCGCGAACGCGGTGTTCGTCGACGGCTGGACCGGCAAGGGCGCGATCCGCGGCGAACTCGACCGCGCGCTTGCGTCGGGGGCGAGCGGCTTCGCGCCTTTCCTTGCGGTGGTCGCCGACCCCGCGGGGTGCGCCGACCTCGCCGCGACCTTCGACGATTATGTCATTCCCGGCGGGCTTCTGAACGGCATCGTGTCGGGGCTCGTCAGCCGGTCGGTTCTGAGCGACGCGCTCGTCGGCCCCGACGATTTCCACGCGTGCCTTGCCATGACCGAATATGCCGCCAGCGACCTCAGCTGCGCCTATATCGAGGCGATCGATGGCGCGGGCGACTGGCAACCGGAAACCCCGCCATGGTCCGCCGCAATGGCGGCCGAAATACGGGTCGCGGCACAGGCGACGATCGCGGAGGTCGCCGCCGAATGCGGGGTAAGCGATCGCAACCGCATCAAGCCGGGGATCGCCGAGGCAACGCGCGCGATCCTGCGCCGTGTTCCCGACCGCGTCTATGTCCAGCGGCGCGGCGATCCCGACATCGCGCATATCGAGTTGCTGGCCGACGCCGCGGGGGTGCCGGTCGTGGAAAGAAACTTGCGGAGCTATAGGGCGATGACCATTATCAAGGATCTGGGAGGAGACCAGCAATGAACGCAGTCGAGCTGGGTGCCACCCTGTATGTGCCGGCAACAAACCCCGCGGCGCGAACCATGGCCTATGGCGCGATCGACGATCTGCGCTCGATGGTCGTGTGCCTCGAGGATTCGGTTCGCGACGATCAGGTCGACGCCGCGCTCGACGATCTGGCGGCGCTGCTCAAGGCGCTGGTCCCCAAATCGCCGACGCTGTCGGTCTATGTCCGGCCGCGCGATTTCCGGATGCTCACCCAATTGCTCAAGATGAAGGGCATCGACCGTATCGACGGTTTCGTGCTGCCCAAGGTGACCACACAGTCGCTGCCGGTGTGGCTCACCGCACTGATGCACGAGGACCATCGCATCATGCCGACGATCGAGGGCGAGGATGCGTTCGACCGGATGGCGCTCGCGCGCCTCTGCGACCAGCTCAAGCCCTATGCCGAACGCGTGTCGGCGGTGCGCATCGGCGGGAACGACATCCTCGGGCTGCTCGGCATCCGCCGTTCGCGGTACCGCACCGCCTATGACGGTCCGCTGGGCAGCGTCATTCGCGACATCGCCGGTACTTTCATCCCGAACGGCTTTTCGGTCGCGGCGCCGGTCTTCGAGCATTTCAACTCGCCCGACGTGCTGCGCCGCGAGGTCGAACAGGATATCGAACACGGGCTGCTGACCAAGACGGCGATTCACCCCGACCAGATTGCGATCATCCATTCGGTCTATCGCCCCGACGTCCAGGAAATGGCCGAGGCGCGCGCGATATTGAGCCATGAGGCGCCCGCGGTGTTCGGGCGCAACGGCAGCATGTGCGAACCCGCGACGCACGCCCCCTGGGCGGGGATGGTCGTGAAGCGCGCGCAGACGCACGGCGTCGCCGGACCCGACCAGCAATCGGGCATCAAGGTCGCATGATCGCAGGGCCGCTTCGATGAACGGACTCGAACTCGAACCCCCGGCACCGGGCGGCCCGGCGCAGGATCCGGCGGGCGAGT
Organism: Pseudomonadota bacterium; assembly: GCA_020160755.1. GTDB lineage: Bacteria > Pseudomonadota > Alphaproteobacteria > Sphingomonadales > Sphingomonadaceae > Sphingopyxis. The sequence continues at coordinate 204,489 of JAIUPN010000007.1, read as the reverse complement.
TTGCGCTCAGCGAGGCGACCGCCGCGCGGATCAAGGCGGTGGCGCGCGAATATGCGGGCGCCTTCGTCGCGATCGAGACCCAAAGCCCCGAATTCGACCGGATGGCGGCACGGATTTCCACGGTCGGCGCCGACGAGGTGCGGGCACTGTCCGATCAGGCGCGGCTGGCAATGGCGCGTGGCGGTAGCCGTGAGGGGGCGGTGTCGGCGGTCCACGCCCAGCTCGCGCGGCTCCGCGCGGTGCTCGAACGGCTCAACCCCGGCGCGGGCGACGATCTGCTTCGCCCGCGCAAATTTCTCGGCCTGTTTCCGCGCGGCGATGTGCTGGCGAGCTATTTCGACCGCTATCGCGACGCCGAGGTCGAGATCGAAACCGCGCTTTCGACGATGGCGACGAGCCGCGACACGCTGCTTCAGGACAATATTGCGGTCACCGCCTGTCGCAAGACGGTCTGGCCGATGCTGGCGCGCCTTGCCGAGGCCATCGGGCTGTGCGCCAGCCTCGACGAGCGTTTCGAACGGCTCGCGGGGCAGCTCGACGCGAGCGATCCGGCGAAGGCCGGGCGCCTTCGCTCGACCGCCTTGTTCGAGGTGCGCCAGCGGCACGGCGACCTGCTCACCCAGATGGCGGTGTCGCAGCAGAGCTATGCGATGCTCGGCATCGTCCTCACCAACAACCTCGAACTGGTGAAGGGCATCGACCGGGCTTCGGCGACCACGATCGCGGCGCTCCAGACCGCCATCGTCGCTGCGCAGACGCTCGCCAACCAGCGCATCGTCCTCGATCGCATCGGCGGGGTCACGACGGCGGCGACGGCGCTCAGCGAAGGCGCGAGCGGCGCGTCGGCGCGTGGCAATGCGCGCGTCGCGCTCGACAGCGCCGAGGCATCGCAACAGGTCGCGGCGCTACGGTCAGCCATCGCCGACGTCACGGCGTCGGTCGACGCGCTCGACAGTCAGCAACAGTCGGCGCTTGGTTCGCTTTAGGTCCGGCCGTCCTTGGAAAGCCCGCGGCGCAAGGCTATGGAAGGGACTGCGACTATGGAAGAGGTGGGAACAGGAACGGTATGAGCATGCTTCGACGGCTCGGCCGCCTTTTCGGCGGGGAGGGGGCAGCGCAGGAGAATGAGCGCGCCGCGCCGCCGCCGGCCGCGCCGCCGCCGCCGAAGGCCTTCGACTATAAGGACGACCGGATTCCCGACAGCGCGCAGGCCAAGATCGCCCATATCCTCGAATCGATCGAGGCGGTCGAAAAGGCGATGGAACGCGAACAGGTACCGAGCTTCAGCCGCGTCGACACCGGCCAGATGCGCGACGTCCACCTGCCCCAGCTCGTTCAGAGCTATATCGACGTCCCCGCCAGCCACCGCGGCGAGATTTTTCGCAAGACCGGAAAATCGGCGAGCTTCCTGCTCGGCGCGAGCCTCGACCGGCTCCAGGAGCGCGTCGACGCGATGCTGCGCGACCTCGCACAGCACGACATCAACGCCTTCACCAACAATATGCAATTCATCAACGAACGCTATTCGGACGATGATAATCCGTTCAGGTGACGGGCCGTTCAGGTAACAGGACAGGGGTTTCTCAGATGAGCGAATTTCGCAGGCTCGAAGAAAGCGTCGAGGCGGCCGGGGTGCGGATCGAAAAATACCGCTTCGTCGAAAAGCGGCTGATTACGCGCGGTATTCCGACCGCCGAGGGCGGTTTCCACTATGTCGCCGAAGCCACCGATATCTTTCAGCTCTGCATCACGCTGACCGGCGGCGCGATCCTGCTCGAGCCCGGCGCGCTCCAATATATGCACGGCAAGATCGAATCGACCGTCCAGCAGCATGAGGATCGCGGTTTCCTGAGTCGCGCGCTCGCATCGGCGGGGACAGGCGAGTCGGCTTTCGCAACGAAGTTTTCTGGTCACGGGACGATCTGGACCGAGCCCGGGCGGCGTAATTTCATTATCGGCGCGATCGACGGTGACGCGCTGCTGCTCGACGACAAGGCCTTTTATGCCTGTTCGTCGGGGATCGCGCTGACCACGCACCGGCATAACACGGTTGCCGGGGTGCTCGGCGGTAACGGCCTTGTGCAACCCAAGATGGCGGGCGCGGGCGTTTTTGCGGTCGAGGCGCCGGTCCCGGTCGAGGAGATCGACATCGTCGAGCTCGACGGCAGCAAGGAGCTCACCGTCGACGGCGACTATATGCTGATGTTCTCGGCCGAACTGAACGTGTCGATCGGCCCGCTGGTGAAGGGGCTGCGCAATGCGCTGCGTAGCGGCGAGGGTTTCGTGTACAAGCTGAACGGCAGAGGGTCGGCATGGCTCATGCCGACCGCGAAGGTCAGCTAGCCGAGAACGATGGCGAACGAAAAACCCCGGTACCGGACCTACAACAGCCCCGCAGGCGGCTGGGGCGCCGCGGCTGCGACCGCGAAGGTCCTGCTCGAACAGAGCGTCGTCACCAAGGGGTCGCGTGCGCTCCTGTCGATGAACCAGCCGGGCGGGTTCAAATGCCCGAGCTGCGCTTTTCCCGACGCGACGTGCACGAAGAAGCTCGAATTCTGCGAAAATGGCGCGAAGGCGCTCGCGCACGAGGCGACGAAGTTCCGCGTCACGCGCGAATTCTTTGCGCAGCACAGCGTGACCGAGCTGATGGAACAGTCGGACTACTGGCTCGAAATGCAGGGGCGGCTCACCGAGCCGATGCGCTACGACGCCGCGACTGACCATTATGTGCCGGTGAGCTGGGACGATGCCTTTGCGCTGATCGGCGACCATCTCCGCGCGCTCGAAAGCCCGCATCAGGCCGAATTCTACACGTCGGGCCGCACGGCGAACGAAACGGCCTTTCTCTATTCGATCTTCGTGCGCGAATATGGCACGAACAATTTTCCTGACTGTTCGAACATGTGCCACGAACCGACGAGCCGCGGGCTGCCGCCGTCGATCGGCGTCGGCAAGGGTACGGTGATCCTCGACGATTTCGAACATGCCGAGGCGATCTTCCTGATCGGCCACAATGCCGGGACCAACGCGCCGCGTATGATGACCCCGCTCGTCGAGGCGCGAAAGCGCGGGGTGCCGATCGTCGCGGTCAACCCGATGCCCGAGCGCGCGCTGATCCAGTTCACCGAGCCGCAGGACATCGTCCAGATGGCGACCTTCGGGTCGACCGATATCACCAGTGAATTCGTGCATATCAAGGTCGGCGGCGACCTCGCGCTCTTGAAGGGCATGATGAAGGTCCTGTTCGAGCGCGAAGCCGCGGGCGAGTCGGTGCTCGACCATGCGTTCATCGCCGAACATACGTCGGGTTTCGATGCGCTGAAGGCCGATATCGAGGCGCAGGACTGGGGCGCGATCGTGGCGGCTGCGGGAATCGACGAGACGCAGATCCGCCGCTGCGCCGAAATCTACATCCGTTCGAACGCGACGATCGTCTGTTACGGCATGGGGGTGACCCAGCATCAGCAGGGGTCGCAGCTCGTCCAGCAGATCGCGAACCTGCTGCTCCTCAAGGGCAATTACGGCAAGCCCGGCGCGGGCATCTCGCCGATCCGTGGTCATTCGAACGTGCAGGGTGACCGCACCGTCGGGATCGACGAAAAGCCGGGCCAGGCCTATCTCGACCGGGTGCGCGACGTCTTCGGGTTCGAACCGCCGCGCGACCACGGCCACCACAGCATCGAATCGGTCGAGGCGATGATGGCGGGCACGGCGAAGGTCTTTGTCGGCCTCGGCGGCAATTTCGTCCGTGCCGTGCCCGATACCGACCGCGCCTATGCCGCGATGCGAAAGCTGAACCTGACCGTCGGGATCGCCACCAAGCTCAACCGCGGGCATCTGGTGCATGGCAAGGATGCGCTGATCCTGCCGGTTGTCGCGCGCTCCGAACGCATCGAAACCGCAGCGGGCGAGCAGTTCGTCACGATCGAGGATTCGATGTCGAACGTCACCGCCTCGCGCGGCGTGCTCGACCCCGCGAGCGAGCATCTGATGTCCGAGACCGAGATCGTCTGTCGCATCGCGATGGCGGCGCTGCCCGACAGCAAGACGGGTTGGGCCCGCTATATCGACGATTACAGCCTGATCCGCGACAAGATCGCCGAGGTCTATCCCGCACTTTACGAAGGCTTTTCGGAACGCATCAAGGCGCCATTGGGCTTTCATCTCGACATCCCGCCGCGCCGCCGCGCGTGGGCGACGCCGAACGGCAAGGCGAATTTCCTCGTCCTGCCGGGGCTTGCGGTCAACGCCCCGGTCGACGATCCCGACATGCTGCGGCTTGCGACGGTGCGTTCGCACGATCAGTTCAACACGACGATCTACAGCTACAACGACCGCTATCGCGGCGTGTACAACGACCGGATGATCCTGTTCATGAACGCCGACGATATCGCGGCGCGCGGGTTGGCGGCGGGCACGAAGATCGCGCTCGAAACGCTGAGCGACGATGGCGTCACCCGGCGTGTCGAGGGGCTGACGATCATCGATTATCCGATGTCGCGCGGTTCGGTGGCGGGCTATTATCCCGAACTCAATCCGCTGCTGCCGCTTGCGCATTATGACAAGGTCAGCGGCTGCCCCGCGGCGAAATCGATTCCCGTGCGCGTCGTCGCGGTCGTGGGCTGACGCGCCGGTGTCCGTCGGCAGGCACATCGCGCCGGTTCGTTTCCTGATCTTTCCGCTTGTGCTGGTCGCGGCGGCGGGGGCGATGATGGCGTCGGGAATCGATCCGCGCACGGCGTTCCTCTCCGGTTTCGATGTCGCCGCCTTCATCTTCCTCTGCTCGCTCGCTCCGCTGCTGCGTGCCGACGCCGTGCAGATGCGCCGCCGCGCCGCGGAGAATGACGCGAATCGCCTCGGCCTGCTCGCGATTTCGGTGCTGCTGTCGCTCGTCATCCTGTTTGCGGTGGGGACGTTGATCGCCGGTCCGGGTCAGCTTGATCGCTGCGACGTCATATTGATCATCGCGACGCTCGCATTAGCGTGGCTGTTCGCGAATATGGTGTTCACGCTCCATTATGCGCATCTCTATTACCTGCAAAAGGACGGTCGCGACCAGCGCGGGATCGAGGTCCCGGGGGTGCATGAGCCCGGTTACTGGGACTTCCTCTATTTCGCCTTCACGCTCGGCATGACCTTCCAGACGTCGGACGTCACCATATCGGGTCCGCATATGCGCCGCGTCGTGCTCGGCCACTGCCTGGCGGCGTTCATCTTCAACATGGGCATTTTGGCGTTCACCGTGAACGCCATCGGTGGATCATGATCTGCCGAGGCGGTCGAGGTCGGCAAGGCTGTTGACGTTCGGCGGCACGAAATCGCTGTGCACCGCGCGTGCGCCGATCCGCCGGGCATAGGCTTTGACGGCGAGATCGCTTCCATCCTCGAGCATGGTCCTGAGTTCGTTCAGCGCCGTGGCGGGCCACAGGCCGATCACCGGCTGCGTTTCCAGAAATGCGGGCGCCGGTTCGAGCAGCGCGCGAAGATTATCGGGCAGGCGCACGCAGTCGACGGGCGCGGTCAGCACCCGATCGAAACCCGCGTTCGCTGCGTCGATGAGGGCACCGGCGATGCCGCCGAGCGGCCCCATGTCGGGGCGGGGCCAGTCGGCAACTTCGCCGCGGCCGACGACGATTACCAGATCGCAATGCGGGCGGAGAGCCGCCATCGCATGATCGAGCAGCGTCTGCCCGTCCAGCGTCGCGAGCGCCTTGTCCGACCCGAAGCGGCTCGACCGTCCACCGGCGAGCACCGCGCCGAGCGTCCTCATCCGATCATCGCGTGCGGGTCGCTGACGATCAGCGCCGCATCGGCCCGCGCCAGCGCGACCAGCGTCAGTCCGGCCGCCGTCGCGCGATCGGCGGCGAGGCTGGTCGGCGCCGATATGGTAACGAGCATCGGGCACCCCGCGCGCACCGTCTTTTCAACGAGTTCGTAACTGCACCGCGCCGACAGCAGGATAAAGCCCGTCCCCGGATCGACACCCGCCCGCGCCAGCGCGCCGATCAGCTTGTCGAGCGCATTGTGCCGCCCGACGTCCTCGCGCACGAACAGGATTTCGCCATCGGGCGAACAGAAGGCGGCGGCGTGGACCGCTCCGGTTGCGCGGCCGAGCAGCTGGTGGCCGGAGAGTGCCGCGAGCGCCGCGGCGATGGCGGTGCGATCAGTCGCGATGCGCGCGGTGACGGCGGGCAGGGGCCGCAGCACCTCCTCGATATTCTCGATCCCGCACAGCCCGCAGCTGCCCTCGCTCACCCGCTTGCGCGCGCGTTCGAGCGCGACGGCGTTGCGCTCGGGGGGCAACCAGATGCGCAGCGCCCAGCCGCCTTCGATCGGGTGAACGTCGACGCGCGCGATCTGCTCCGCCGTATCGACCAGCCCCTCGCCGAGCGCAAAACCCAGCGCATAATCTTCGAGGTCGGTCGGGGTCGCCATCATCACCGCATAGCCGATGCCGCCGACCTCGACCGACACCGGCGCTTCGACCGCGATGCTGCGCGTCAGCTCGGCGTCGCCGGGTTCGCCAAGGCCCAGGCGGCGGACGGGGAGGTCGATCTTGTCGCCGGTCATGGTTGCACGATAGGCCATAGGCGTGGAAGTGGTCGGATGTCTCTAGGCGGGGAGGGCACGGAACGGTCCAGCCGAACCAAGCTGAATTTCGATCCGGTGCCGAATATAATCATCTGGATGATTTCGAGCGATATGTATCGCTTCGGTTATGAGTGCCGAAGCATCAGAGGAATAGTCGCTCTCATCTAGCGACAACATTGGGATGATGCGCTGACGAACATATGTGCTGTCGGTATCCACGAACTTCTGAAGCATCGCGTCCCTGAAACGCTGGCGTGCATCTCGGTAGCGTTGTTCTCCGTCGTCGCCTCGAACCCAGTACGCCGCGCTTACTGCTCCTCCCTGCTCATTCTCCGATGCGTTCAAGAGTAGCTTTGTAAGCTGCTCCATAACACGCCGGGCTCCCATCGCTCTAACGGCAGGCTCCACGAAAAAGCGGTTTGCGCTCGGATTCCGTTCGTTCACGCCCTTCTGCAAAAATACAGCTGCGAGATGTTTCGGCGCGGCTTGCCTGTGGAAAACAGCATGGACGAAGGTCCGTCGGTCGGAATCCTCCAGAGCCTCTTCGACCCAACGCCAGCCCTCCGAGATATCCAGTGAGGCACCGTTTCGGGCGGCTTTACGCGTCTCAATGACGATCATCCTCGCTGGACGGTCATCGAAAGGGTTATCATCCTCGGCCTTCGCCCAGCGCTGAAATTGACTTTCCCAATCCACGCAGCCCCCTCTTTCGAGCGCATTATTTCATCGATCCTCGACGTCCGCAATCAGTTCGCTTCCCGACCATCTCTCACCCCCCCCCCAACGCCCCAGCCGCTCGACAAGGAAATCGACGAACACCCGCACGCGCGCGGGCGTATTGGCGCCGCCCGCGAACACCGCGTGGATCGCCTCGATGTCGCCCGGATTATAATCCTCCAATATCGGCACCAATGCGCCGCTTTCGATCTGGTCGGCGATGCTGAACGCGCCGACGCGCGCGATGCCGACCCCCGCGGCGGCAAGTTGCCCCAGCGTCTCGCCGTTGTTTGCTTCGATATTGCCCTGCACCGACAGTGCATAGTCGCGCGTTCCGTCGCGGAACGGCCAGACCGGCTCGGCGCGGCGGAAATTGAAATTCAGGCAATTATGGTCGTGCAGGTCCTCGGGGCGGTGCGGCGTTCCGTGCGCGGCCAGATAGGTGCGCGAGGCGACGATGACGCGGCGGCTTTCGCCGAGCTTGCGCGCGGTGAGCGGGCTGTCGGCGAGCGGGCCGAAGCGGATCGCGACGTCGGCCTGTCCCGCCGCGATATCGACCAGACGGTCGGCAAGGCTGATGTCGACGAGGATGTGCGGATAGAGCTTCACGAACTCGCCGATCAGCGGCACGATAGTCAGCCGCCCATGCGCCTGCGCCGCGCTGACGCGCAGCCGTCCGCGCGGCGCGCCCTGATCGGCGATCGCCTGCTCGGCATCGCCGAGGTCGGCGAGGATGCGCCGCGCCGCGCGCAGATAGGCCTCGCCCTCGGGGGTCAGCGTCAGCGCGCGCGTCGAACGCAGCAACAGGCGGACGCCCAGCCGCGCCTCGATCCGGTCGATTGTCCGGCTGACCGCCGACGGCGTCAGGCCCAGACAGCGCCCGGCGGCCGAGAAACTGCCCTCAGCGATCGTCGCGGCAAAGACTTCCATCGATCGCGCGCGGTCGCCGCTTCCATCCATCTTTGCGTTCATTTCAAAAATCTTTCGCTTCACACGACGCTACACCGGCCGAATGCGTGCGTCCATCTATGCATTCGACACGTAATCGAAAGGGTGGATCATGGAATATCGTCAATTGGGATCGTCGGGGCTGCGCGTTCCCGCGCTGAGCTTCGGAACCGGGACCTTCGGCGGGCAGGGGCCGCTGTTCAGCGCGTGGGGCACGAGCGATGCGGCCGAAGCGCGGCGTCTGATCGACATCAGCCTCGACGCCGGCGTGACGCTGTTCGACACCGCCGACGTCTATTCGAACGGCGCGTCGGAGGAGATTTTGGGCGAAGCGATCAAGGGCCGCCGCAATGCGGTGCTGATCTCGACCAAGACCGGGCTGCCGATGGGCGACGGGCCGCAGGACTGGGGCGCCTCGCGCAGCCGGTTGATCGGCGCGGTCGAGGATGCATTGCGCCGGCTCGGCACCGACCATATCGACCTGCTCCAACTCCACGCGTTCGACGCCTCGACCCCGGTCGACGAGCTGATGGATACGCTCGCTACGCTGATCGCTGCGGGCAAGCTCCGCTACGCCGGCGTCTCCAACTATCCCGGCTGGCAGCTCATGAAGGCGCAGGCGGCCGCCGACCGGCTCGACGCGCCGCGTTTCGTCGCGCATCAGGTCTATTATTCGCTGATCGGGCGCGCCTATGAAGCCGATCTGATGCCGCTCGCCGCCGATCAGGGTATCGGCGCGCTCGTCTGGAGCCCGCTCGGCTGGGGCCGCCTGACCGGCAAGATCGGCCGTGACCGCCCGGTTCCTGCGGGCAGCCGTCTGCACGAAACCGAACAGTTCGCACCGCCGGTCGCCGAAGATCTGCTCTACCGCGTGATCGACGCGCTCGAGCTTGTCGCCGCCGAAACCGGCAAGGCGGTGCCGCAGGTCGCGATCAACTGGCTGCTCCGGCGACCGACTGTATCGTCGGTGATCATCGGCGCGCGGAGCGAAGAGCAGCTGCGCCAGAATCTCGGCGCGGTCGGCTGGGAACTGACCGCAGACCAGGTCGCAGCGCTCGACGCCGCGAGCGACGTCCTGCCGCCCTATCCGCACACGCCGTACCGGCAACAGGCGGGCTTCGCGCGCCTCAACCCGCCGCTCGTCTGACAGGAGTTCCGCGATGAAAATCAACTTCCCGCTGCTCGCGCTCGCGACGGGCGCCTTCGGCATCGGCATCACCGAATTCGCGCCGATGGGCTTGCTCCCCGATATGGCCGAGGGGTTGGAGGTTTCGATCCCCGCCGCCGGGCTGCTCGTGTCGGCCTATGCGCTCGGCGTCATGCTCGGCGCGCCGCTGATGACGCTCACCACTGCGCGGATGAACCGGCGGACCTTGCTGATCGGCCTGATGGCGATCTTCACGCTCGGCAATTTCCTGTCGGCGATTGCGGGCGATTATTCGACCTTGATGGTCGCGCGCGTGATCACTTCGCTCAACCACGGCGCCTTTTTCGGCGTCGGTTCGGTCGTTGCGGCCAGCCTCGTCGCGCCCGAAAAGCGCGCGAGTGCGGTCGCGGCGATGTTCATGGGGCTGACGCTTGCCAATGTCGTCGGCGTGCCGCTCGCGCCGTGGGTCGGCGAGACGTTCGGCTGGCGCACCGCGTTCGGCGCGATCGCGATCTGGGGCCTGATCACCATGGCGGCGCTCCGTTTCGCGCTGCCCGATATTCCGCGCGCCGAGGGCGGCAATATGCTCGCCGAGCTGGGCGTGTTGAAGCGCCGCGAGGTGCTTGTGGCGCTCGCGCTCACCGCGATCGGTTCGGCGGCGATGTTCACCGTCTTCACCTACATTGCGCCGATCCTGACCGAAGCGACGGGGGCGGGGACCTTGTTCGTGACCGCGATGCTGGTGATCTACGGCCTCGGGCTCACCGCCGGCAATTGGCTCGGCGGCGTCTTTGCCGACCGCTCGATCGACCGCACGCTGATCGTCTCGCTCAGCGGGCTTGCGGCGATGTTGCTGGTGTTCGCGGTGACGATGGTTTCGCCCATCGCGGCGGCAGTCACGATCTTCCTGTGGGGCGTCGCGACCTTCGCCATCGTCCCGCCGCTCCAGATGCGCGTGATGGAGGCGGCCTCCGATGCGCCGAACCTTGCCTCGGCAGTTAATATCGGCGCGTTCAACCTCGGCAATGCGATCGGGGCTGCGGTCGGCGGCGGGGTGATCGGCCTCGGCCTCGGTTTTCCGGCGGTGTCGATTGCGGGCGCGGTGATGGCGGTTGCTGGCCTCGTGATCGTGCTGGCATCGCGGACGCCGAAATCTCCGGCGCTCGCGCAGGTCTGACGATTGCCATTTCGTCGGCGGGGTCTATGCAATCGGCGGCATGGAAACGCCGATTCTCGCTGTCCTCCTTGGCAAGGCACGGCCCTTTAGAGGCGACGAACCCAGCGCCATCGGCAAGCTGCCGGTGGCGTGCGCAGTCGCGGTGGGTGCGATGGGTCTCTCTGGCGATGAACAAGCCGACCGGACGGTGCATGGCGGCGTCGACAAGGCGATCCACCATTACCCCGCCGACCACTATGACTGGTGGCGCGAATATCTGGGCGACACCCCCTTGCTCGATGCGCCGGGCGCGTTCGGGGAAAATATCTCCACATCCGGGCTCGACGAGGAAAATGTATTCCTCGGCGACCGCTTCCGCCTCGGCACCGCGCTCGTCGAAGTGTCGCAGGCGCGCCAGCCGTGTTGGAAGCTCGACCATCGCTTTCAGGCCAGGGGCGTGATGGCGCAGGTTGTGAAGACGCGGCGCACGGGCTGGTATTACCGCGTGCTCGAACCCGGCGAAGTGCGTGCGGGCGACACGCTCGACCTTGTCGACCGGCCCTGGCCCGAATGGTCGCTGGCATCGCTGTTCGCCCTGCTGATTGGCGGCGAGGCGAAGGATCGCCCCGCCGACCTCCGCGCCCTGCGCGACGTGCCCGTGCTCGCCGAAACATGGAAAGTGCGGCGCGCAAAACTCGCCGAACAGTTCGGCGCCGACTAGGCGGACATCGCATAGCGTTTCGGCGGTTGCCCGACGTGGCGCGCAAAGGCGGTGCTGAACGCACTCGCCGATCCATAGCCGACGCGTTCGGCGATCTCGGCGAGCCCGCCCGCCTTGCTGCGCAGCAAATCCTTGGCGAGGCTCATCCGCCAGCCTTGCAGATACTCCATCGGCGGCACGCCCATAGTCCGCGCGAAGCGGTCGAAGAAGGCCGAGCGCGACAGCGCGGCCTCCTTCGCGAGTTCGGCGACGGTCCACGGATGTGCGGGCTCGCCGTGGATCCGCCGGATCGCCGCCGCGAGCCGCGGATCGCCAAGCCCGCGCAGCAGCCCCGGCGGCGCATCGTCGCCCTCGACCGAGCGCAACGCCTCGACGATCAGCACCTCGACCAGCCGCGACAGGATCAGGTCGCAGCCCGGCCGCTCCGCGCCCGCCTCCTCGCGTACCAGCCGCACCAGCGTCGTCAGCCTTTCGGCGCCGCGCAAATGGATCAGCGCGGGGAGTTGCGACACGAGCAGGCTGGCGTCTGGCGAATCGAAGACGAAATAGCCGCCGAGCATCCGCACATCGGCGTCGCCCTCCTGCCGCCCGTGGCGCACCTCCCGGGCTACCCCGGCGGCGGCGTGCGGATCTATGAAGACGGGCGCCGCAGGCTCCAAACCCGACATGGTGAATCCCGGCGTGGCGGGAAGGAAGACGAAATCTCCCGCCTTGAGCGTCACCGCCGCCGCACCATCGACCGCGAGCTTGCACTGCCCCTCGATCACGGTGCAGAAACCCGGATGGCCGAAATCGCCATAACGCACCGCCCAGGCGCCGGCGCCACTGATCCCCTTGGAAAAGACGGTGCGCGGACGAAGCAGCGCGATGAGATCGGACAAGGGATCGGGCATATCAGGACTATGTGTAATGAATATCGGATTTCAAATTATAGATAGTCCTGATGGCATTGGCTAGACGCTTTCCACCAACTTCGAAAAAGGAAGCGTCCATGCAAACCATCCTCATCACCGGCTGCTCGTCGGGCTATGGTCTTGAAACCGCCCGCCATTTCCACGCAAACGGCTGGAGCGTCATCGCCACGATGCGCAACCCCTCCGCGGCACCCTTCGCAACATCAGAAACATTGCGCGTCCTCGCACTCGACGTCACCGACGAAGACAGCATTGCAGTCGCGCTCGAACTGGCCGGGCCGATCGACGTACTCGTCAATAATGCTGGCATCGGCCTGTTCGGTGCGCTCGAACACTCGCCGATGCAGAAGATCCGCGACGTTTATGAAACCAACACGCTGGGCACGATCGCGATGACGCAGGCCGTGATCCCGCAGTTCCGCGAGCGCGGCGCAGGCGTCATCGTCAATGTCACGTCCAGCGCGACGTTGGCATCCTTCCCGCTCGCCGCCGCCTATACGGGCAGCAAGACCGCCATTCAGGGCTTCACCCGTTCGCTCGCGCATGAATTGCTGCCGCATGGTATCGCGATGAAGCTCGTCGAGCCCGGCTATGGCCCGACGACTGCCTTCGCGCAGAACACCGATATCCGCCTCGAAGACGTTCTGCCCGAACCTTATGGCAGCTACGCCGCGCCGATCCTCGCCGCGATGGCCGAGCCCGAGCTGAGCACGACCGAGGCCGACGTCGCCAAGGCCGTGTGGCAGGCGGTGCATGACCAGACGGGACAGCCGCATTTTCCCGCAGGCGCCGACGCGCTCGCGCTCGTGGCCTGATGCGATGGTTCCGCCGGTGCCGACGGGCGGAGCCGTCGACCTTCGATGTCGATCAGTTCTTCAGCGTATCGCCGAAAAACTCGGCATCGGCCTGCCGCGCTTCGGCGGCAAAGCGTTCGACATAGTCTGAAAGACGTTCGATTTCCGCGGAAGTGAAATGCAGCCCCAGCTTGCTGCGCCGCCAGAGGACATCGTCGGTTGTGCGCGCCCATTCGCGCATTGCCATCCAGCGCAGTTCGGCGACGCTCAGCCCATGCGCGATTTCGCCGCCAAGCGCGTCCCAGCCGGTTGCCTCGCCCAGCCAGCGCCGCGCGTCGGTGCCATAGGCCTTGACAATGCGATCGACCGTCGCGGCGGTCAGGAAGGGGTGGGCGAGCTTGTATTCGGCCTTGAGCGCGGCGGCGCCCGTGACCGGAAAGTCGCCGCCGGGCAGCGGCGCTTTGCCGGTCCAGTGCTTGCGGGCGAGCGCGGGGATATGGTCTGCAAGTTCGTCGACCGCGGCCTCGGCGACATGGCGGTAGCTGGTGATCTTGCCGCCATAGATGGTGAGCAGGGGCGCGCCTTCGGCCATGTCGAGGTCGATGCGATATCCGCGTGTCGCGGCCTCGGGGCGGCCCGATCCGTCCTCGATCAACGGCCGGACACCCGAATAGGTCCAGACGACGTCGGCGGGGGTGACGGGCGTGCGGAAGTAGAGGCTCGCGCCTTCGCACAGATAGGCGATTTCCTCGTCGCTCGCCTTCGCTTCGCTCGCCGGGCCGTCATGGTCCTGGTCGGTCGTCCCGATCAGCGTGAAGTCGCGCTCATAGGGGATGGCAAAAAAGATGCGGCCGTCGGGAAGCTGGAAGAAATAGGCATAGTCATGCTCGAAAAGCCTGCGCACGACGATATGCGATCCGCGCACCAGTCGCATCCGGTGATCGGGCTCGGCATCGGCGCGCTTCAGCAGGTCGAGCACCGCGGGGCCCGCCGCGTTCACGACGCTGCGCCCGGTGAAACGATATTGATGACCCTGATCGTCGCGCGCGTCGACGATCCACAGCCCGTCCTCGCAGCGCAGCATTTCGGCGCGCGTGCGCGTGCGCACCCGCGCGCCGCGATCCGCGGCGTCGCGCGCGTTGAGCGCGACGAGCCGCGCGTCGTCGACCCAGCCGTCCGAATATTCGAAGCCGTGGACATATTGCGGCTGGAGCGGCGCGCCCGCGGGGTGGCGTCTGAGGTCGATCGAGCGCGTCGCGGGCAGCTTTTTGCGCCCGCCGATCTGGTCGTAGAGGAACAGGCCGAGCCGGAGCAGCCAGCGCGGCCGCAGTCCGTCGCGATAGGGCAGGACGAAGCGCAGCGGCCGGATGATGTGCGGCGCGATGCCCCACAATATTTCGCGTTCCTTCAGTGCCTCGCGCACGAGGCCGAATTCATAATGTTCGAGGTAGCGCAGCCCGCCGTGGATCAGTTTGGTAGATTTCGACGAGGTGCCTTGCGCCAGGTCGCCCGCCTCGAGCAGCAGCACCCGCGCGCCGCGTCCGGCGGCGTCGCGCGCGACCCCCGCGCCGTTGACGCCGCCGCCGACGACGATGGCATCATAGGGCGGAGGGACGTCGTTCATGGTGCGGTTTCCTAAGCCAAGTCGGCCACGCTTGCCAATGGCAAGACATCGTATGCGGCTTACGTATGCGCGTTGCATTCGCGCGGCGCATCCTCCACTTCTGACGGCGGATATCCAAGGGGACGAGCGTGAGCGTGAAAGTCGAAACACTGGTGCTGTTCGGCGCAACGGGCGACCTTGCGCAGCGCATGCTCTTTCCCTCGCTCTACAATCTCCACCTTGACGGCCTGCTTGCCGACGCGCTGACGATCATCGGGTCGGGTCGGTCGACGATGGACCGTGCGACCTTCCAGTCGCAGGTGCGCGCGGCGCTGGCCGAGCATCTGCCCGCCGACCGCATCGACGATGCCGGGGTCGCGGCGTTCCTCGACCGCATCGATTATTGCGCGATCGATGCCGGCGCCGGCACGGGTTACGACGAACTCGCGGCGTTGCTCGGCGAACGGATGCGGCGCCCGGTCGGCGTCTATCTTTCGACCCCGCCGTCGATGTTCGGTCCGATCGCGCAAGGGTTGAAGGCGGCCGGGATCGCATGCGCCGAATGCCGCATCGCGATGGAAAAGCCGATTGGCCATGACCTTGCCTCGTCGCGCGACGTCAACGCGCAGGTCGGCGATGCCTTTGCCGAGGACCGCGTCTTCCGCATCGACCATTATCTCGGCAAGGAAACGGTCCAGAATCTGCTCGCGCTGCGCTTTGCCAACATGCTCTTCGAGCCGCTGTGGAATGCGCAGGCGATCGACCATATCCAGATCACCGTCGCCGAAACCGTCGGGCTCGAAGGCCGCGTTTCCTATTATGACGGCGTCGGCGCGCTAAAGGACATGGTGCAGAACCATATGCTCCAGCTGCTCGCGATCATTGCGATGGAGCCACCAGCGAGCGTCTCGTCGACTGCGGTGCGCGACGAAAAGGTCAAGCTGCTGCGCAGCCTGCGCAAGATGACCGCGGCCGACGTGAAGGCGCACAGCGTCAAGGGCCAATACACCAGCGGCGCGGTTAACGGCGGCGCGGTCGCGGGTTACGCCGACGAACTCGGCAACCCGTCGAACACCGAAACCTTCGTCGCGCTGAAGGCCTATATCGACAATTGGCGCTGGAAGGGCGTGCCCTTTTACCTGCGCACCGGCAAGCGGATGCCCGAGCGCAAATCGGAGGTGCTGATCCAGTTCAAGCCGGTGCCGCACAATATCTTCGCGCGCGTCGGTGCGGGCAAGCTCGATGCGAACAGCATGATCATCAACCTGCAGCCCGAGGAAAATATCCGGGTCAAGGTGATGGCGAAGCAGCCGGGACTCGACCGCGACGGGGTGAAGCTCAAAGAGGTGACGATGGACGTCTCGCTCTCGCACAGCTTCGCCGGCGAGCGGCGGCGTATCGCGTACGAACGCCTGCTGCTCGACTTCATCGAAGGCGACCAGACTTTGTTCGTGCGCCGCGACGAGGTCGAGGCGCAGTGGCAGTGGATCGATTCGATCCGCGACGCGTGGGCCGAAGTCGACATGGCGCCGCAGAACTACACCGCGGGAAGCTGGGGCCCGTCGAGCGCAATCGCGCTGATCGAGCGCGACGGAGCGAGCTGGCATGACTGATCTGAGCCCCGTAATCGCCAAGGTTACCGACCGGATTGTCGAACGCAGCGCGCCGCGCCGCGCCGCCTATCTGGACCTGATGGATCGTCAGCGCGACGCCGGCACCAATCGCGGCAACCTGTCGTGCGGAAATCTCGCGCACGGCTTTGCGGCGGCAGGCGACGACAAGGCGGTGATCCGCACCGGCGCCGCGATGAACATCGGTATCGTCACCGCGTTCAACGACATGCTCTCGGCGCATCAGCCCTATGGCCGCTACCCCGAACAGATCAAACTCTTCGCGCGCGAAGTCGGCGCGACCGCGCAGGTCGCGGGCGGCGTGCCCGCGATGTGCGACGGGGTGACGCAGGGGCAGGCGGGCATGGACCTGTCATTGTTCAGCCGCGACAATATCGCGCAGGGCACGGTGATCGCACTCAGCCATGCGATGTTCGAGGGCGCGTTGCACCTCGGCATCTGCGACAAGATCGTCCCCGGTCTGCTGATCGGGGCGCTGCGCTTCGGTCACCTGCCGCAGATTCTCGTCCCTGCGGGGCCGATGCCGTCTGGGCTCGCGAACAAGGAAAAGCAGCGCGTCCGCCAGCTCTATGCCGAGGGCAAGGCGACCCGCGACGAACTGCTCGAGGCCGAGGCGGCCTCTTATCATGGCGCGGGCACCTGCACCTTCTATGGCACCGCGAATTCGAACCAGATGATGATGGAACTGATGGGGCTGCACGTCCCCGGCAGCGCCTTTGCCAACCCCGGCACCAAATTGCGGCAGGAACTGACGCGCGCCGCGGCGCACCGCGTCGCCGCGATCGGCTGGGACGGTGACGATTATCGTCCGCTGTCGCGCTGCATCGACGAGAAGGCGATCGTCAACGCCGCGATCGGGCTGCTCGCCACCGGCGGCTCGACCAACCATGCGATCCACCTGCCCGCAATCGCGCGCGCGGCGGGGATCGTCATCGACTGGCAGGATTTCGACGAGCTGAGCCACGTGGTGCCGCTGCTGGCGCGCGTCTATCCGAACGGTGCGGGCGATGTGAACAATTTCCACGCGGCGGGCGGCATCGGCTATGTCGTGCGCGAGTTGCTCGGCGCCGGACTGCTGCACGGCGATGTGCTGACCGTCGGCGGGACGATGGCGGACTATGCGTCGGAGCCGGTGCTTGTGGACGACAAACTGCGCTGGCAGGCGGCGCCCGAAACGAGCCGCGACGACGCGATGCTGCGCCCCGTCGCCACGCCTTTTTCTCCCGACGGCGGGATGCGCCTGCTTGCGGGCAACCTCGGCCGCGCGATCATCAAGACCAGCGCGGTTGCCGAGGATCGCTGGACGATCGAAGCGCCGTGCCGGATCTTCGACACGCAGGACGCGGTGCTGGCAGCATTCAAGGCGGGCGAACTCGAACGCGACGTCATCGTTGTCGTGCGCTTTCAGGGGCCGCGCGCCAACGGCATGCCCGAACTTCACAAGCTGACCCCTGCGCTTGGTGTGCTGCAGGATCGTGGCTTCCGCGTCGCGCTGCTCACCGATGGCCGCATGTCGGGCGCGAGCGGCAAGGTGCCCGCGGTGATCCATTTGTCGCCCGAAGCGCTGCCCGGCACCGACGGCGTCAGCGGTCCGCTCGCCTTCCTCGTCGATGGCGATATCGTCCGCGTCTGTGCGCGCAAGGGCGAAGTGCTCGCGCTCGTCGACCCCGCGATCTGGGCCGCGCGCACCGCCGCAGTTCCGCCGCCGCCCGCGGTCGGCGTCGGCCGCGAGCTGTTCGCGCTGTTCCGCCATCATGCCGACGAAGCCGAAAAGGGCGGATCGGCGATGCTCGCCGCGATGGAAGCAGTCATCTGACCCCGATCCGTTTGCCCCGCAGGCAAGCGACGCCAGAATTTTGAATGGAGTAGAGAATGTCCGACAGCGGTATCGAGCAGATCATGCGTTTGGCGCCGGTCATCCCGGTGATCGTCATCGACCGCGTCGAGGATGCGGTGCCGATGGCCGAGGCGCTCGTCGCCGGCGGGCTCAAGGTGCTCGAAGTGACGATGCGCACCCCTGCCGCGCTCGACGCGATCCGGGCGATGAAAAAGGTGCCGGGCGCGGTGGTCGGCGCGGGTACAGTGCTCAATCCCCGGATGCTGGAGGATGCGCTCGACGCGGGCAGCGAATTCATCGTCTCGCCCGGCCTGACCGACAGCCTCGGGCAGGCCGCGATTACCGCGGGCATTCCTTTCCTGCCCGGCGTCGCCAATGCGACGAACATCATGGCGGGACTCGATATCGGGCTCGACAGCTTCAAATTCTTTCCCGCCGCGACGAGCGGGGGCATCGCAGCGCTGAAGGCGCTGACCGGGCCGTTCGGCGGGATCAATTTCTGCCCGACCGGCGGCATCAGCGCCGCGACGGCGCCCGAATGGCTCGCGCTCGATCCGGTGCTGTGCGTCGGCGGCAGCTGGGTCGTCCCGTCGGGCCCGATCGATCCGGCGCGGATCGAAGCGCTGGCACGCGAAGCGGCGGCGCTCGCGTCCTGACGGGGACGGCGAATTGGGCGCATTGATAAACGTCATCTTTACTGCCATCGTGCAGAGAAAGGCGGCAATATAGCCGCTTGGTGGGGAGATGTGCGTGCCGAGACCGCAGCCGCATTTGGAAGAAGTTCTGGCGTCCGAACCCGGACCGCATATCGCCGCGCTCTTCGATTTCGACGGAACGATCATCTCGGGCTATTCGGCGACCGCGATGCTGCGCGAGAAATTCCAGCGCCGCGAAATGTCGATGGAAGAGATTGCCGAGACCGCGCAGGTCATCGCGCAACATAGCCTTGGCACCATCGGTTTCTCGGGGCTGATGTCGGGCGCCGCAAAATTCATGAAGGGCGTCGACGAGGAAAGCTTCATCGAGTTCGGCGAGGAACTTTACAAAAAACATATCGCGCGGAAGATTTATCCCGAAACGCGCGCGATCATCGAGGCGCATCAGGCGAAGGGCCACCGCGTCGCGATCATCTCGTCAGCGACGATCTATCAGATCGAGCCCACCGCGCGCGACCTCGGCATCGAGGATATCAAATGCTCGGCCTACGAGATCGAGGATGGCGTCTTTACCGGCGAGATCATCCGCCCCCTTTGCTTCGGCGAGGGCAAGGTGCTCGCGGCCGAAGAGCTCGCGGCCGAATATGGTCTCGATCTCGACCAGAGCTTTTTTTATTCGGACAGTGACGACGATATCGAACTGCTCGAGCGCGTCGGCAAGCCGCGCCCGCTGAACCCGAACCTCAAACTGAAGGCGATCGCCGAGGAAAATGGCTGGCCTGTCCAGCGCTTCGGCAGCCGCGGCACGCCGTCGTGGGTCGACTATACGCGCACCATCTATGCGACCGGCTCGCTCGTCGGCGCTTTTGCTGCGGGCCTGCCGATCTGGGCGCTGACGCGTTCGCAGCGCGAGGCGGCGAATTTCTCGATCGGCCTGTTCGGCGACTTCGCGACCGCGATCACCGGGGTCGAACTGGAGGTCGAGGACGAGAAGAATCTCTGGTCGTCGCGCCCGTGCGTCTTCATCTTCAACCACCAGAGCAAGGCCGACGTGATGATCCTCGCCAAACTCATCCGCCGCGACATGGGCGGGGTGGGCAAGAAAGAGATCAAGGACATCCCCATCCTCGGCAAGCTGATGGAATGGGGGGGCACCGTCTTCGTCGACCGCGCCGACGGCAAGAGCGCGATCAAGGCGATGGAGCCGCTGGTCGACGCGATCAGGGTCGAGGGCAAGTCGATCTGCATCTCGCCCGAGGGTACGCGCAGCCTAACCCCAAAGCTTGAACCCTTCAAAAAGGGCGCGTTCCATCTGGCGATGCAGGCGGGCGTTCCCATCGTCCCGATCGTGATCCATAATGCGACCGACGTTGCGCCGAAGAACGAGTTTGTGATGCGCCCCGCGACGGTGCGCGTCACCGTGCTGCCGCCGGTCGATACGTCGAAATGGAGCCCGCGGACGATCAACAACCACGTGCGCGACGTGCGGAATATGTTTCTGCGGACGCTGGGCCAGCCCGAAGAAAGCGTCGCGGAGTCGGTGGCGAAGGAGCCCGCGGCCGAGGCAGCTCCGCCTGAGGTCAAGGCCGAAAAGGCCAGGCCGAAAAAGGCAGCTGCGAAAAAACCCGCCACGAAGAAAAAGGCCCCCGCCAAAAAGCCCGCGGCCGCCAAGGGAAAGACTGGCTAAGCGGTGGCCGACGGAACGCCCCGCACCCCGATCGTGGCGGAGGACGCGGCCGACCGGCTCTATATCATCGATGCGCGCAACGGGGTCGAGCGTCGCTTGCTGCTCGACTGGGTCCATGCGACATCAGGCGATAACGAGCCGCAATGGGCGAGCCTCGCGATCGAGGATGACGATCATGCGCTGCCGCTCGACATGCTGCGCGCGCGGCTCGACGGGTCGCCGTCGCGGCAGGTCGTACCGCTGCGCGTCGCGTGGCGTATTCCGGGGTTCGAGCGCGACCGTGCGCTTAAATTTCGCCATATCCTCTTCGGCGACCCGCGCCATCCCGGCCCGCTCCGCTCGCGGCTGATCCTGCTCCGCGACCGCCGCCGCGCGCAGATATTGGTGGGTGAGGCGGCGACGCTCGACACGCTGCGCACCCGTTATTGCGCGCAGACCGGCGGCGGCGATGGCGAAGGAACCGATAGCCCCGAATTTGCGGGTTTTGTCGCACGGCAGGCGGGGCTTGCGCTCGATGTCGCAGAGCGCGGCATTCGCGGGACGCGCTACAAGGTGCCGCGCTTCGTTGCCGATGGGCTGCGCACCAGTCCCAAGTTCCGCGCCGCGCTCGCTGAGCTGTCCGAGGCGACCGGCCGGCCCGTCGCGGAGCTCTTCCGTGAAGCGCGGCCGTTGATGAAGGAGGTCATCGCGCGGCCCAGCGCGCTGTTCCTGGACTTGCGCGCGCGGCTCGACCGGATGATGTTCGGTGGCTACGCGCCCGAGATGGAGGTCGATGCCGCAGAACTCGCAAGGCTGCGCTCGATCCTGCGCGAGCATCCGACCGCGATCCTTTTCACGCACAAAACCTATATCGACGGCGCGACGCCCAGCCGGCTGACCTATGAGAATGACATGCCGATGCTGCACAGCTTCGGCGGCGCGAACCTCGACTTCGCGATCATGGGCGAATTCTTCCGCCGTTCGGGGATGATCTTCATCCGGCGGAGCTTTCAGGACCAGCCGGTCTACAAGCTGGTGCTGCGCCACTATATCGCCTGGCTGCTCGCGAAGCGCTTCCCCTTGAGCTGGGCGTTCGAGGGGACGCGCTCGCGCCTCGGCAAGCTGATGCCGCCCAAATATGGCCTGATGAAATATGTCCTCGATGCCGCCCATGCGACGGGGACGAAGGATGTGCATTTCGTGCCCTTCGTGACCAGCTTCGACCTGATCCGCGACGTCGAGGAATATGCCGCCGAACAGACGGGGCGGAACAAGAAGCCCGAAAGCCTGTCGTGGTTCCTCGGCTATATGAAGAGCCTGAAGGCGCCGTCGGGGCGCATCCGGCTCGATATTGGCAACCCTGTCGTGATCGGGGAGGCGCCCGGTCCCGACGACAAGCGCGCGCTCGAAACAATCGCCTTCGCGGTCGCGGTCGAGGCCAACCGCGTCACCCCGCTGACCGTCACCTCGGTGATGTGCCTGATCCTGCTCGGCATGGCGCCGCGCGGCGCAACCTCGGCCGAACTGCTCGGCGCGATCGGCGCGGTGACCGACTGGGCGCGGGCGCGCGATATCCGTCTCAGCAGCGAGCTCGAAAGCGGCGATGATAGCGCGCTTTCGACCACTGTCGACACGCTGGTCGAGAGCGGGCTTCTGACGCGTTACGAAGCGGGCAGCGAGAATGTCTATTCGATCGACCCCGCCAAACATCCGATGGCGAGCTACTATCGCAACATCATCGCGCATCATTTCCTCGATCGCGCGATGATCGAACTTGCGTTCTTTGAATTGCGCGACGCCGACAGCGGCGATGCGACCGCGGCCTTCTGGGCGAAGATCGATCGCCTGCGCGACCTGTTCAAATTCGAATTCTTCTATCCGCCACGCGACGAGCATCGTGCCGCGATCGAGGCCGAACTTGCGCGCATCGATCCCGTGTGGGACCGGCGGCTCGCGAGCGGCGACCGCGGCATTGCGCAGCTCCTGCGCCGTTGTCAGCCGGTCGTCGGTCACGCGATCCTGCTGCCGTTCGCCGAGGCCTATTCGGTCGTTGCCGAGCAACTCGCGCGCGCGAAGCCGGGCGATCTCGTCGACGAACAGGTGCTGCTCGATGCCGCGCTCACCGAGGGCAAACAGGCGTGGTTGCTCCGCCGGATCAGTAGCGAGGCCGCGATCGGCAAGCTGCTCTTCGCCAACGGCCTGTCGCTAATGCGCCATATGGGGCTGACCGGGGAGGCGACCCCGGTCAACCTCGCCGCGCGCCGCGCGCTGCTGATGGAACTGCGCGGCCTCGCCAATGTCATGGAAACGATGCGGCTTTCGACGGTGGCGCTTGCCGACCGTTTGCCGGGTTCAGGAGGATAGATGCTCAAACAGCTCAGCGCGCAGGACGCCCAGTTCCTCTATACGCAGACCGCGAACAACCTCACGCACATCATGGGGGTCTATATCTACGACCCCTCGACCGCGCCGGGCGGGTTCGTGCGCTTCAAGGATATCATCCGCCACGTCGAAAGCCGTGTCGATACGTCGCCTTTGTTCAAGCGCCGGCTCCACCGTCTGCCGTTCGACATGGACCATCCCTATTGGGTCGAGGACGAGCATTTCGATATCGAGGCGCATATGAGCCATGCGCGCTTGCCCGAACCCGGCGACTGGCGGCAATTCTGCATCGCGGTCGCGCGCTGGTTCTCGAAGCCGATGGATATGAACCGGCCGCTCTGGGACATTTATATCATCGAAGGGCTCGACCGGATTCCAGGTATCCCCAAGGGCAGTTTCGCGATGCTCCACCGCGTCCACCACGCCGCGGTCGACGGTGCATCGGGCGCGCACGCTTTCATCGCGATGAGCGATATCGATGCAAAGGGCACGCCCGCGATTCCCGAACCGCCGCCGGTCGAGGAACTGGGCAAGGCGCCGTCGAGCGCCGAAACGCTGTCGCGCGCCTGGTCGGCGTCGATGCAATCGCCGGTCAAGTTCATGAACGCGCTGATGAAAATGTCGCCCGCGATCATTTCGTCGGCGCGGAAATCGATTGCCGAGGGCGGCATGACGGCGGGCGTGCCCGAAACGCGCTTCAACGTGCCGGTTGGCCCGCACAAGATGTTCGATGCGACGACCGTCGCGCTGGCTGACGTGGCCGAAATCCGGAAGAAGGTACCCGGCGCGACGGTCAACGATGTCGTGCTGACGACCGTGGGAGGGGCACTGCGCAAATATCTCCAGAAACATAAGGAGCTACCGCAGGACAGCCTCGTCGCGGTGGCGCCGATCAATTTGCGCGGGAAGGGCGGGAAGGCGTCGAAGCCGGGCAATCAGGTGTCGGCGATGAGCGTGCCGGTGCGCACCGACATCGCCGATCCGCTCGAACGGCTCGCGGCGGTCCGCGATTACACGGTCGAGGCGAAGGAAGCGAAGGCGGGGGTCAGCGCACGGATCATGACCGACCTGTCGCAGCATATTCCCGGCGCGACGATGGCGGCGGTCGCACGGCTCGTCACCAGCGAACGCTTCGCGGTGCGCGGCACGAACCTCTTCATCTCGAACGTGCCCGGCGCGCAGGTGCCGCTCTATCTCGCGGGTGCGCAGCTTGTGCAGCAGCACGGCATGGCGCCGCTCGCGAACAATATGGGGCTGTTCGTTGCGACCCCCAGCTACAACGGCCGCATCGCCTTCTCGCTCATTTCCGAACGCGCGGTGATGCCCGACATCGCCTTTTTTCGCGAATGTATCGATGAAAGTTTCGCGGACCTGATGAAGGCCACGCCGACGCCCCAAAAGCCAATAGCCGTTACGGCAAAGCCGAAAGCGGCGCCCAAGCCGAAGACGAAAGCAAAGGCCGCGCCGAAACCTGCTGCGAAGGACAGGGTGAAACCGGTTGCCAAAGGCAACGCAACCGGCAAGAATCCGAAAAAATAACGATGCTCTCGCAGGATTACCGAATGCTCTTCACCCCGACGCTCAGCGCCGACCGCGATCTGGTGACCGCGCCCGATTATACCGCTTGGTCGAAAGCGGCGCATGAACATGACAGGAAGTCGGGACTGCAGGCATGGCGCGACGCCGATGAAAGCAAGCATTTCGATTACAAGGCGATCCGCGCGCGGCTCGAAAAGCTGCGCAAGCTATCGGCGGCGGGTGACGTCAAGGGGCTGCTCTTCGTGCTTAACGAAGGCATCCACGGCAATATCGACGGCATGGGGCACGAGCGGCTCTATCAAAAGGCGCGCTTCGGCACGAAAAAGCTGATCGAGGATTATGTCGCCGAGGTCGTCGCGTCGCTCGACAAGATCGCCGCAGCGCGCAGCATCACGCGCGAGGAAAAGCGCGACTTCTTCCGCCGCGCGCAGCATTGCTATGGCCGCTCGGCGCTGCTGCTCTCGGGCTCGGGCAGCTTCCTGTTCTTCCACATCGGCGTCGTGAAGGCCTTGTGGGAAGAAGGCGTATTGCCCGCGATCATGTCGGGCGCGAGCGGCGGGTCGATCGTCGCGGCAGTCGTCTGTACGCGCAAGAATGTCGACATCGGCGCCTTCCTCGCCAGCGAACGCCTCGCCAATCCCGCGCGCGATCCCGAACGGCGGCGGCTCGCGCCCGATGAGGTGCGCGAGCGTCTCGCCGACCTGATCCCGGATCTGACCTTTCAGGAGGCGTATGAGGTCAGCGGCCGTCACCTCAACGTCTCGGTCGCGCCCGCCGAAAAACACCAGAACGGGCGCCTGCTCAACGCGATTACCGCGCCGAACGTGCTGATCCGCGAGGCGGTGCTCGCGTCGTGCGCGGTGCCTGGCGTCTTTCCGCCGGTGATGCTGATGGCGCGCGACGACAGCGGCGCGCGCGTTCCGTATCAGCCCGACCGGCGCTGGGTCGACGGATCGGTAACGCACGACATCCCGACCAAGCGGCTCGAACGGCTGTACGGGGTGAACCATCATATCGTCAGCCAGGCGAACCCGATCGCGCTGCCCTTTGCGACCGATACGCGCAAGCAGATGGCGCCGATCGAGGCGATCCAGCACGCGTCGATGACGACCTTCAAGGCGTGGCTCAACGCCAATATGGTGATCTTCCAGAAACCGCTCGAATGGGTGCCGCCGCTCAACAGCCTCGCGAACATGGCGAGGTCGGTGATCAACCAGGAATATACGGGCGACATCAACATCATCCGCCCGCCGAAATTCTGGTCGCCGACGAAGATCCTGTCCGACCTCGCGCAGGAGGACATCGACGAGCTGATCGACACCGGCGAACGCACCGCCTGGCCCAAGGTCGAGATGGTTCGTACCCAGACCGCGATCAGCCGCGCGCTCGAAGCGATCCTGGCAAAGATCGACAAGGCGGGCGACGATGGCCCCGGCCACCGCAGCGCCGCGCTTCAGAAAGCGGTGCGCTGAGCATGGCGGCCGGCGCGGTGATCCTGCCCGCCGAATCCGCGGGGGCGGGTGCGAAGCTGCATGTCACCCACTGGCTGCCCGAAGGACGGCCGCGCGCCGTAGTGCTGCTCGCGCATGGCTATGCCGAACATGCCGGGCGCTACGAATATGTCGCGAAACGTCTGACCGACGCGGGTTATGCCATCTACGCCGTCGACCATTGGGGCCATGGCAATTCGGACGGCGAGGGCGGTTTCGTTCCGCGCTTTTCGACCTTTCTCGACGGAATGAGTGAATTGCTGACCCTCGTCGAGATCAATCACGGCGACGCGCCGCGGTTGCTGTTCGGGCACAGCATGGGCGGGCTGATCGCGACCCTGTTCCTCGTCGAGCGCCAGCAGGCGTTCGTCGCGGCGGCCCTTTCCGGCCCCGCGATCCTGCCCGCCGAACCGCCGTCGCGCTTCACCGTGTGGATCAGCCGCTTCCTCTCGCGCTTCTTCCCGCGCCTCGGGGTGCTGTCGCTCGATTCCAACGGGGTGAGCCGCGATCCACAGGTCGTCGCCGCCTATCGCGCCGACCCGCTCGTCTATGAAGGCAAGATCGGCGCGCGGCTGGGCAAGGAGTTCATGGACGCGATGGCGGTCGCACAGGCCGACGCGCCGAAGATCAAGCTGCCGATTCTGATCCAGCACGGCGAGGCCGACCGGCTCACCGCGCCCGCAGGCTCGCGCTACCTGTTTGCCAATGTCGCGTCGACCGACAAGCGGCTCGAAATCTATCCCGGCCTGTTCCACGAAATCTATAACGAGCCCGAACGCGATGCGGTGCTCGATGACCTCGTCGGCTGGTTCGACGCGCATGTGAAAGCGACGGGCGCGGTATGAGAATCCTTCTCGTCCTCCTTTTTGCGCCGCTGATCGCGCTCGCGCTGATGTATTTCCTCTTCCCGGGCCGCCTGGTTGCGCTCGGACGCGCCTTGCTTCGCCGCCGCGGCGGGATGGTTCAGAAGAGCATCACCGTCGACGGCCGCAGCTGGCCCTATCTCGAAGGCGGCGACCCGTCGAAGCCGCTGCTGCTGCTCGTCCATGGCTTCGCCGGCGACAAGGATAACTGGTCGATGATCGCGCCGTATCTGACGCGCGATTATCATGTCATTGCCCCCGACCTGCCGGGGTTCGGCGAGAATGAGCGCAACCCCGATCTTGCCTATGACCTTCAGGCGCAAACCGCGCGGCTCAAGGCGTTCGCCGACGCGCTCGGGCTTCAGCGTCCGCACCTCGCCGGCAACAGCATGGGCGGGTGGATCGCGCTGCGCTATGCGATCGACTATCCCGATGCGCTCGCCAGCCTGATTCTGCTCGACAATGCCGGGGTCAATGGCGCGAACGAAAGCGCGCTTCAGAAACAGGCTGCGAACGAGGATTATAACCCGCTCGTCCTCGCCGGTCTGGAGGATGCCGACCGGCTGGTGGCGATGGTCGTCCACAAACCGCCCTATATTCCCGCGCGGTTGAAGCCGGTCTTTTACGCCGATGCGCTCAAATATCGCGACCAGCTCGACAGGATTTTCTGGGTGATTGCCACCGAGGGCCGCGACCATCCGCTTAACGACCGGCTCGGTGAGGTAAAGGTGCGGACGCTGATCATCTGGGGCCGCCATGACCAGCTGCTCGACGTGAGCTGCGTTCCCGTGCTCGAAGCGGGCATTGCCGGCAGCGTCTCGCATATCTTCGAGCATGTCGGGCACGTCCCGATGATCGAGGATCCGAAGGCGACCGCGGCGGTGATGAAGGGCTTCCTTGCCAAGTACTGAAACTGCCGTCAGTCTCTCAGGAAAATAGCGGGAGAGGCCAATGCGGTTGAAAGTGGGGCTGCTCGGTGGGGGCAGTTGGGGGACGACGGTAGCCTCGGTGGTGTCGCGCAACGCGCCGATCACGCTGTGGGCGCGCGATGCCGAAACCGTCGACGACATCAACACGCACCACGAGAACCGCAAATATCTGCCCGGCATCGCGCTGCCGCCGATCCTCCGCGCCACGAACGATATGGGCGAAGTCGTCGCGGGCGCCGATGTGCTCGTGATGGGCGTCCCCTCGCACAGCTTCCGCGCGGTACTCGAGGAGGCACGCCATCATCTGCGTCCATGGGTACCGGTGATCAGCCTGACCAAGGGGCTCGAACTGGCGTCGGGCAAGCGGATGACCGAGCTGATCGAGGAGGTGCTTCCGGGCCACCCCGTCGGCGTGCTCACCGGCCCCAACCTCGCGCGCGAGATCATGACGGGGCAGGCGGCCGCGAGCGTCCTGTCGATGGAGGACGAGATTGTGGTTCGCGCGCTTCAGCCGGTGTTCCACTCGGGGCTGTTCCGCGTTTACACCAACACCGACCTGCTGGGCTGCGAGCTGGGCGGGGTGCTCAAGAATATCATCGCGATCGCGGTCGGCATGGGCGACGGGCTCGGCGCGGGCGACAACACGCGCTCTGCGCTGATGACGCGCGGGCTTTCGGAAATCACCCGGCTCGGCGTAGCGATGGGCGGCCGCGCGGAAACCTTCGCGGGCCTCACCGGGATGGGCGACCTGATCGCGACCTGCACCAGTCCCTTGTCGCGCAACCGCCATGTCGGGGTCGAACTCGGCAAGGGGCGCTCGATCGACGAGATCATCGCAGGGATGAACATGGTCGCCGAGGGGGTGAAGAGCGCGCCGACCGTGATCGCGCTCGCCGAAAAGCACGGCCTCGACATGCCGATCGCGCGTGACGTTTATGATGTGACGCAGGGAAAACGCAGCGCACAGGACGTGTTTCGCGGCCTGCTTCGCTCCGCCGTCGGCGACGAAGCGCACCCCGGCTGAGCGATTCCGCCGCGACCCGTGTCATTTCGGCGATCAGCCGGGAAGAAAAGCGGCGCTTGCTTCGTTGACTCCCCTGACCGCCCCGAACGGGTGGGCAATCAGGAGATGGACGATGAAAAAATGGACCACCCTCGCTATTATAGTGGCTCTCCCTGCCACGGCCGCTGTGGCCGCCGTTCCTTACGGCGCGATGCCTCCGGGATTCGAGGCGCCGCATATCCGCACGTCGCCGATCGCGGGCGTCGTCAACCAGCAATGGTATAATTACAAGGCCGACATTCTGGAGGCGGAGAAGGAACTGCGCAGCGACCTTCGCCACGCGACCGACCGCGAGGACCGCTGGGACGCGTGGGACGAATGGGAGACCGAGGTGGTCGACGCCGACAAGGATTATGTGAAGGAAATGCGCAAGAAGGGCTATCGCAGCGGCCGCGTGACGGTCGGCGGATAGTCTTTTTCCAGTTTCCCGGAGCCCTCTCCGGGTCGCAGGGAAGGGCGGGCGTCATGGGGCGCCCGTCCTTTTCTCGTTTCAGGATTTGGCCTCGGCGAGCAGAGCCTGCGCTTCCTTGCCCTGCCAGTCGATTGCGCCGACGACGCGCCAGATCTCGCGGCCTTCGGCGTCATAATAGATGCTCGTCGGCAGCGCGCTGTTCGCGGCGTCGAGCAGACCGTTTTCGGGGTCGACATAGGGTTGCAGTGCCTTCAGCCCCGCCTTCTGGAACCACGGATCGACAATTTCGGCGCCCTGCAAATCCTGCGCGACCGCGATCACCGCCATCTGCTCGCCGCTCTTCACCGCAAGCGCGTCGAGTGTCGGCATTTCGGCGACGCACGGCGCACACCATGTCGCCCACAGGTTGACGAGGAGCGGGCGCCCGCGGAACGCCGCCAGCGTGACCGGCGCATCGTCGGGGCCGCGGAAGCTGGCCGACGGTGCCATCTTGCCCTTCTGGCTTCGGTCAACCTGATGCTGGAAATGGCCGACGCCCTTCGCTTGGCCCGCCGAAACATTTGCTTGGCCTTGCCCCGCTTGCCCGCCCGCCTGCTTTTCCCTATCGCAGCCCGCGATTGATCCGGCCAGAAGCACGGCGAGGATCGCAAGATACGGGCTTGGAACGCGGCGGATGGCGAATACTCCGGATAGCAACAGCATGTGGGGCGGCCGCTTCGGTGGCGGACCCGCTGCAATCATGCAAGAGATTAACGCCTCGATCCCGATCGACAAGCGTCTGTGGGAAGAAGATATCGTGGCGAGCCGTGCGCACGCCGCGATGCTCGGCGCCGCGGGAATCATCGGCGCCGACGACGCCGTGGCGATCGACCGCGGGCTGGCCCAGATCGCCGAGGAGTTTGCGGCGAACGGCGTACCCGTCGACCTCGCGCTCGAAGACATCCACATGACCGTCGAATCGCGGCTGAAGGAGCTGGTCGGCGAAGCCGCCGGGCGGCTCCACACCGCACGCTCGCGCAACGATCAGGTCGCGACCGATTTCCGCCTGTGGGTGCGCACCGCATGCGAACGCATCGACGCGGGATTGCAGGCAATCCAGACCGCGCTGCTCGTGCGCGCCGACGAACATGCGGACAGCATCATGCCGGGCTTCACGCACCTTCAGGTCGCGCAGCCGGTGACACTCGGCCACCACCTCCTCGCCTATGTCGAGATGTTCGGCCGCGACCGGTCGCGCTTTGCCGATGCGCGCCGCCGTCTCAACGAATCGCCGCTCGGCGCTGCGGCGCTGGCGGGGACGGGGTTCCCTGTCGATCGCCATGCGACCGCCGCCGCGCTCGGCTTCGACTGCCCGATGGCGAACAGCATCGACGCCGTTTCCGACCGCGATTTCGCGCTCGAATTCTGCGCATCCGCATCGATCTCGGCGATCCATTTGTCGCGCCTCGCCGAAGAAATCGTGATCTGGGCCAGCCAGCCTTTCGGTTTCATCAGCCTGCCCGACGCCT
The DNA here is from genome assembly GCA_020160755.1 of Pseudomonadota bacterium. Classification (GTDB taxonomy): domain Bacteria; phylum Pseudomonadota; class Alphaproteobacteria; order Sphingomonadales; family Sphingomonadaceae; genus Sphingopyxis. The sequence continues at coordinate 173,922 of JAIUPN010000007.1, read as the reverse complement.
GGTCGACGGGCAGCTCGATCATGCCGCAAAAGCGCAACCCCGACGCCGCCGAACTGGTGCGCGGGCGCGCCGGCCTGCTGCTCGGCGCCTTCCAGCGGCTCGCTGTGATCGTGAAGGGTCTGCCGCTCACTTATTCCAAGGATCTGCAGGACGACAAGGAAACCGTCTTTGGCGCCTTCGACGCACTCGCGCTGTCGCTCGCGGCGATGACCGGAATGATCGAAACACTGACCTTCCGCACCGACCGGATGCGCGCTCTCGCCGCGTCGGGTTATTCGACCGCGACCGATCTTGCCGACTGGCTGGTGCGCGAAGCGGGACTGCCGTTCCGCGAGGCGCATCATGTCGTCGGTTCGTGCGTCAAGCGCGCCGAGGAGCTGGGCATCGAGCTGTCGGCGCTTCCCGCGGGCGACGCCGCCGCGATCCATGCCGCGGTCACGCCCGAGGTGCTCGCGGCGCTGACGGTCGAGGCATCGGTCGCCAGCCGCTTGAGCTATGGCGGTACGGCGCCCGAGCGGGTAAGGCAGGCCATCGCTGCGGCCCGCGCGGCGCTCGAAGGAGTGATTTGATGGCGACCAGGCGCCTCATCACCATGACGCTCGCTGCAACCGCGCTGCTCGGCGCGTGCGGCAGCAAGGAAGATCTGAAGCCCGTGGCAGGCCAGCCCGCCGCGGCGATTCCCGTTGGCGCCACACGCGCCCCGACGACGGAGGAGCTTACGACGCCTGACGCGCAGGCCCGGCCAGCGCGCAGCGACGAACTTCTCAAACGGTCCGAACAACGCGAACCCGACGATTTTGATCTGCCGCCTCCGGGCTGAGCTTCAGGACTATACCAATGAATCATTTTGAAATTCGTGACGGCGTGATGCACGCCGAAGACATTCCCTTGCCGCGTATCGCCGAAGAAATCGGCACCCCCGTCTATGTCTATTCGCGCGCGACGCTGGAGCGTCATGCACAGGCGTTTCGCGACGGGTTGAAGGACGTGCCGAAGAAGCACCTCGCCTTTGCGATCAAGAGCAACCCCAACCTGGGCGTGCTGCGTGTCCTCGCGCGGCAGGGCTATGGCGCCGACGTGGTGTCGGGCGGCGAGCTCGAACGCGCGCTCGCGGCGGGAATGGCGGCCGAGGACATCGTTTTCTCGGGCGTTGGCAAGACGCGCGCCGAGCTGGCGCTGGGGCTCGATCGCGGCATCGGCCAGTTCAACATCGAGCATGAGCCCGAGGGTGTCGCACTCGCGGAGATCGCGCTCGCAAAGGAAATGACCGCGCCCGCGGTGCTGCGCGTCAATCCAGACGTCGATGCGGGGACGCACGCCAAAATCTCGACCGGCAAGGCCGAGAACAAGTTCGGCGTCGGCATCGACGTTGCGCCCGAAATCTTTGCCCGGCTGTCGGCGCTGCCGGGGCTCAACATGCGCGGCATCGCGGTCCATATCGGCAGCCAGCTCACCAGCCTCGCCCCGTTCGAGGCGGCGTTCAAGCGCGTGGGCGAGCTCGTCGCCGACCTGCGCGCCGCGGGGCACAGCATCACCCATGTCGACCTCGGCGGCGGCCTTGGCGTGCCGTATCGGGCGGGTGACAATATCATTCCGCCGTCGCCCGCCGATTATGGCGCGATGGTCGCGCGGGTAACGCGCGACTGGGACGTCACGCTGATGTTCGAGCCCGGCCGCGTCATTGCGGGCAATTCGGGGGTGTTGCTGACCGAGACACTGTGGGTGAAACCCGGCGCAACGCATCCCTTCGTCATCGTCGACGCGGCGATGAACGACCTTGCCAGACCCGCGCTCTATGACGCCTGGCACGATTTCGTAGCGGTAAAGCCGTCGGGCGAGACGATGACCGCGTCGATCGTCGGCCCGGTCTGCGAAACCGGCGACACCTTTGCGCGCGACAGGCTGATCGACAAGGTCGAACCAGGTGACCTCGCGGTTTTCTGCAGCGCGGGCGCCTATGGCGCGACGATGGCGTCGACCTATAACAGCCGCAGCCTCGTTCCCGAGGTGCTCGTCGACGGCGACCGCTATGCCGTCGTCGCCGATCGCATCACCGCGGGCACGATCATGGCCGCCGAGCGCGTGCCCGACTGGATCGACTGACGATGGAACAGCTGCCCCTCTTCCTCAACCTGCGCGGCCGCACGGTCGTGCTGGTCGGGGAGGGGGAGGCGGCCGATGCCAAGGCGCGGCTGATCGCGCGCGCGGGCGCTCGCATCGTTCCGGCGTGGGAGGAAGGCGCGGCGATCGCCTTCGTCGCGCTGGACGATGAGCACGAAGCGCGCGCCGCCGTGGAAGCGCTCCGCGGCCACGGCCTGCTCGTCAACGTCGTCGATCGCCCCGGTCTGTGCGATTTCACGACCCCGGCAATCGTCGACCGCGCGCCCGTCACGATCGCCATCGGCACCGGTGGTGCGTCGGCCGGGCTCGCCAAGGCGGTGCGCCAGCGGATCGAGGCGCTGCTTCCTCCGCGCCTCGGCGCGCTTGCGTTGGCGCTTCATGCGGCGCGCGATGCCCTCAAGGCGCGCTGGCCCGCCGCCGCCGACCGCCGCCGCGTGATCGACGCCGCGCTGGCGAGCGGCGGTGCGCTCGACCCGCTCGACAATGACGCTGCGGACAAGCTCGAAATATGGCTCGCGGGCAACGCCCCAACCCGGCCCTCGCGCCTCGAAACGATCCACCTGACCAGCCCCGACCCCGACGACCTTACCTTGCGCGCCGCGCGCCTGCTGGGAGAGGCCGATCATATTTTCCATCCCGCGACCGTCCCCGCCGCGATCCTCGACCGCGCCCGCGCCGACGCGGTTCGGCACGTCGCGGATGCGCCACCCTCCGCCCCGCTGTCCGGGCTTTCGCTATGGCTTGCCCCCTGAGAGCGACGTAAGGCACGGACAATGCCTTGGGAGATGAAAATGTTACGTGCAATTTCATTGAGCTGCCTGATCGCCGTTGCTGCAAGCACCGCCGCCGTAGCGCAGCTCGCAGAGAGTGATCGCGCCGAGTTCGAAACTGCCACCACCGCCTTCACCGCGTGCCTCCGCGCGAGCGTTCAGATGGGCATGACGACGAAGATGGATCCGGCGAAGTTCAAGGAAGGCTTTGCGAAAAGCTGCATGGAGCAGGAAGTGCGTTTCCGCCGCGTCGCGGTCAAGGTCGCCATGGCAAGCGGCCGTTCGGAAACGGCTGCAGCCGCAGAAATCGACGGCAATATTGCGAACGGCCGGCGTGCGTTCGCCGCCGATCAGGAAAGCTATATCAAAACCGGGAAAGTCCCCCGCTAGGGCCTGACCCTAGGGCGCGATCGCCAGCCCGTCGCCATTCTTCCCCGCCGCGATCCGGCGCAGCACGTTACCGCTCGCGACGTCGATTTCCGCGACCTTGTCATGCCCCGTCTCGGCGGCATAGAGCCGCTTTGAATCGGCGCTGAACAGCAAGGTGACCTGCCCCTTCGCCTCTTCGCCCGACACCTTGATCGTTTTGAGCAATGCGCGCGTTCCGGCGTCGAACAGGCTGATCGTCCCCGCCGCGATATTGCTCGTTGCGACCAGCCTGCCGTTGGGGCTCGCCAGCACGCGGATCGCGACCGGGTCGACCGGCTGTTCGGCAACTTTCTTGCCGGTCTTCGTATCCCAGATCGACACGCGCGGCGCGTTGAGGTCGCCGACCCACAGTTCGCGCCCGCCTTTTGTCAGCGCGATCCCCTCGGGTTTGCCGCCGACGGCGAGGTCGCGCCGCTTCTTCCCCGTCCTCAGGTCGAGTACGCTTACCGTCCCCGATCCGATATTGGCGGTGTAGGCGGTGCGGCCATCCGGCGCGACGACGATCATGTGCGTGCCTTTCTGCCCCGTCGAAATCGAGGTCAGCTTGTCGCCCGGCGCAACCACCGCAACCGAATCGCTGCCCTCGGTCGTCGCGACGAGCCGTCCGTCGGACAGCCACACGAGGCCATGCGGCCGCTGGTTGGGGCTGAGATCGATCGTGCGCAATCTGGTCCGGCGTGCGATGTCGAACACATCGATCGTCGTGCTGCCATAGGCGACGACCGCCGCCTGCTTGCCATCGGGTGAAATCGCGATCTCGTGCGGCATCTTGCCGGTCGGCAGGCGCGCGAGTTCCTCGCCCGAGGCCAGCGCGACGACGCTCAGCGTGTCTTCGCCCTTGTTGCCGACGAGCAGGGTTTCGGCCGCGGCGGGAGCGGCAAGCGACAGGGCGAAAAGGGCGGCGACAATGGCTTGGCGCATGGACAGGTCTCCCGGTTTCGATCGCGCATCCTATCCGCGCCGCGCGCCGCGGCAACAGCGCTTCGACCAGCGACAGCGCAGCGATTACGATAAGTTAACTGGGCGCCGCGCTCGCGGCTTTCTAGCTCTGTCACTGGCGGCCGGGTCGCGCTGCCGAAGATAGGGGATGAGAATATGGAATTGCCATCGATCGATATCGACGCGTTGCCGTTGCTCGACACCGCGGTCGGGCTGTTCGGCTCGTTCGTCGGCGAAAGCGCATCGTCGGGACCGTCGGTGTTCGAGCTTGCCGTCACCATCGCGCTGATCATCTACGACTGAGCGGCGGCGGGATGCGCGCCGCCGGCCGGTGGTGCGCGTCCCGCTGTGCTTGTGCGATGACGCTAGCATCCTCCCGCCACGATCATTTTCCTCGCGCCGACGCTGCGCGCCGCCTGGCGATGCGACAGGCGGCTGGCGACCTCGATACGGCGTGGAGGGCCGCAGATATCGCCCCCGGCGGCCTCGTCGCCGCGATCGATGCGCTCGCCGGGGCGCCGCCCGACGTCGCGGTCTCGCGCCTCCTGCCCTGGCTGTCGGACACGCAATGGCTTTGCGGCCGCCTCGATGCTGCGCTCGCGCTGCTCGCCGCCGACCCCTTCGCCCGTCCGCCGCTGCGGCTCGTCGGGGGCGGTGACGGCGGCGCGGGCGGGCTCGTCCTCGCCGACCGCGGCGCGGTCCGCCTGACGCTCCAACTCCGCCCGGTCGCGGCAACGGCACCCGCATCGGCCGCCGCCGTCTTTGTCCCCGGCCGCGCCGCGCTCCATATTCTCGCCGATGGCGGTGCGTCGATCCGTCTGCACGAGGTCGCGGTCAGTGCCGTCGAGGAAGGCGGGGGCTTCACAGCGGCGGCCGCCGCATCGTGTCGCAGCGACGCCCCGCGCCTGCTCCGCAAGGGCGAGATATTGCGCCTCGACACTGCGCGCCAGAGCTTCACGCTTGAGAATGGGTGCGCGCGCGCCTGCGGCGACGTGCTGCTCCTTGAACTGGCGGTCCAGCCGCCGTCGTGCCTACCTATCCGCGCCTATGATATCGCAAGCGGCTGCCTTACGCATGTCAGCGCCTCGCGCCGCGACAGCAGCTTCCGCGCGATGGCGCTCGCCCTGCTGCGCCAGTTCGGCCGGGTGGACGCCGCGCCGCTCTTCGCCGCCGCGACGAAAGCCGGGGATTTCGCAGCGCGCTGGAATGCGATGCGCGAACTCGTCGCGCTCGATTCGGCCACTGCGCGTCCGCTGCTCGCCGCGATGGCCGCGACCGATCCGCATCCCGAAGTACGCCGCGCCGCCGCCGCGACGCACGCGCTCTTCTCCCTGCCTTCCGGTGAGACGGGGCGGGAGGGGGGTGGAGGGCCGGGGCCCTGCACAAGCCCGGCGCCCTCCACCCCGATATCGGCACCCCGCGCCCTCGATCCGTCTCCGTGCCGCGCCTGATCGACCCGCCCGACGGTGCCGTGCTCGACCTCGCCGAAGTCACCGCGCGGCTCGACGAAAGCGGCGTCGACCTGACCGACGAGGACAGCATCGCGCACTGCGCGGCGCTCCTCGCGGGGCTCGCGCGGAACCGCGATTTTCTCGCCGACAGCGTCACCGCCGCGCTCAAGGCGAGCTATACTGAACAGCTCGCCCTCAACCTTTATTCGGCGCAGGTCTTCCTCCTCCATCGCAGCGCGCGCGGCTTCTACCTTCGCGCCAATTTGTGGCCGTCGGTGCGCGACGCCGCCTATGCCACGAGCGGCCCCGCGGCCTTCGCCTACGGCCTGCCGCACGACCATAATTTCAGCTTCCTCACCGCAGGCTATTCCGGTCCCGGCTATGTCAGCGACTATTATGAGCACGACCCCGAAAGCGTCGATGGCCGTCTCGGCGAGCCGCTCGACCTGACGTTCGTCGAGCGCAGCAGCCTCACCGAAGGCAAGATGATGCTTTATCGCGCGCACCGCGACATCCACAGTCAGCTTCCCCCTGAAAGCCTCTCGGTCAGCCTGAACATCATGGACGAGGGCGAACATATCCCTTGGCGCGACCAGTATATCGTCGATCTCGATGCGGACACTGGAAAGTGGGGCACGATCGCGCGCCGCCCGACGCTGACCAGCGGCGAAATGCTGCTGCGTTGTGCCGTGCATCTGACAGAGAATGGCCGGGATATAGCGGAAGAGTTCGCCAAGGCGCATCCGGTACCGCGCGTGCGGGCGAACGCGATCGGAGCGCTGGCGGCCATCGCTGCCGATCCGGTTCCGGTCCTCGAACGCGGGAGCGGCGATATCGACGCTCGCGTCCGCGACGATTGCACGCGCTGGCTGATGCATAGTCAAGCTTGCTGACAGCGCGGCTTTCCGCTGCTAACGGGCCGCCATGACAACTCCGCTTTCGCATATCCGCAACTTCTCCATCATCGCGCACATCGACCATGGCAAGTCGACGCTCGCCGACCGGTTGATCCAGTTCACCGGCGGGCTGACCGCGCGCGAGATGTCGGCGCAAGTCCTTGATAATATGGACATCGAGAAGGAGCGCGGGATCACGATCAAGGCGCAGACGGTGCGCCTGAAGTATAAGGCGCATGACGGCGAGACCTACGAGCTGAACCTGATGGACACGCCCGGCCACGTCGATTTCGCCTATGAAGTGTCGCGGAGCCTTGCTGCGTGCGAGGGTGCGCTGCTCGTCGTCGACGCGGCGCAGGGGGTCGAGGCGCAGACGCTCGCGAACGTCTATCAGTCGATCGAGCATGATCACGAGATCGTGCCGGTGATCAACAAGATCGACCTGCCCGCGGCCGACGTCGACAAGGTGAAGGCCGAGATCGAGGACATCATCGGCCTGCCCGCCGACGACGCGGTGCTCGCGTCGGCCAAGTCGGGCATCGGCATCGAGGAATGTCTCGAGGCGATCGTCACCAAGATCCCGCCACCGAAGGGCGACGCCGCGGCGCCGCTGCTCGCGATGCTCGTCGACAGCTGGTACGACCCCTATCTCGGCGTCGTCATCCTCGTCCGCGTCGTCGACGGGATCCTGAAAAAAGGACAGCAGATCAAGTTCATGCAGGCGGGCACCACCCACCTGATCGACCGCGTCGGCTGCTTCACGCCGAAGCGCGAGGAATTGAGCGAGATCGGCGCGGGCGAGATCGGCTTCATCACCGCGCAGATCAAGGACGTCGCGCAGGCGCGCGTCGGCGACACGGTGACCGACGCGAAGAAGCCCGCCGCGAACCCGCTGCCGGGGTTCAAGGAAGTCCAGCCGGTCGTCTTCTGCGGCCTGTTCCCGACCGACGCGAACGACTTCGAGAAATTGCGCGAAAGCATCCAGAAGCTCCGCCTCAACGACGCGAGCTTCTCGTTCGAGATGGAAAGCTCGGCCGCGCTCGGCTTCGGCTTCCGCTGCGGTTTCCTCGGCCTGCTCCACCTCGAGATCATTCAGGAGCGGCTGACGCGCGAATATGACCTCGACCTGATCACCACCGCGCCGTCGGTGGTGTACAAGCTGAAGCTCGGCCACACGAAGAATGAGGCGGCGAAGGAGATCGAGCTCCACAACCCCGCCGACATGCCCGACCCGAACCGCATCGACGAGATCGAGGAGCCGTGGATCGAGGCGGTGATTTACGTGCCCGACGATTATCTCGGCCCGATCCTGAAGCTGTGTCAGGACCGCCGCGGGGTGCAGAAGAACCTCACTTACGTGGGCGGCCGCGCGCAGATCACCTATGAACTGCCGCTCAACGAAGTGGTGTTCGATTTCTACGACCGGCTGAAGAGCATCAGCCGCGGTTATGCGTCGTTCGACTATCACCAGATCGGCCACCGCCCCGGCGACCTCGTCAAGATGAGTATTCTCGTCAACAACGAGCCGGTCGACGCGCTGAGCATGATCGTCCACCGCGGCAGCGCCGAAAGCCGCGGCCGCGGCATGTGCGAGCGGCTGAAGGACCTGATCCCGCGCCACATGTTCAAGATCCCGATCCAGGCCGCGATCGGCGGCAAGGTGATCGCCCGCGAAACGATCGCCGCGCTGCGCAAGGACGTGACCGCCAAATGCTACGGCGGCGACGCGACCCGCAAGAAGAAGCTGCTGGAAAAGCAGAAGGAAGGCAAAAAGCGGATGCGGGAATATGGCAATGTGAACATTCCGCAGGAGGCATTTATTGCCGCGCTGCGAATGGGGGATGATGCTTAGGAGGCAGCGTTGCGGCTGATGTCGGGGTTGCGACCCAGATTTGCTTGCGTCCGAAAGCGGTCATTGTTCGCGCGCGTTCTACTGAGCGCTCGCCGCCATTTTCAGCGCCGGCGCCATTGGTCAATGAACTGGAACGATTTCCTAGTTCTTGAAACCCGTGTTGCAATAGGGATGGCTGATCTGACCATTCTCTGAGTCCCCCATCCCACCATCTTCCCGGCGTACGACATGGTCGAAACTCAACGAGAGTGCAGGTTCAAGGCGGCCCTTGCATATAGGGCATTTCATTGCGGTAGAAAGCGACTGGCGGATCACGATCGCTGACTTCGAGGCCTCGCTGAAGGTCTTCCCTTCCACCTTCTCGCGAAGATCAACGATGCTACCTTTGAGGCGCGCAGCGGCTGCCACGCCGTCAATGGTCAAATCGCTGCCACTAGTGCGCACCAGATAGTCGAGAATATCCGCGACGCGTTCAGTACGGACCCTGCTACTAATCTGCTGTAGAATCTGTGAAATCAGCGGCTTATTTTTGATCAGAAAATCCTCGATATCTTCCCGCCGCTCAGTGAATCTTTTGAAAAAGGCGTCGTCGTTGTTCAGCAACTTTCCCTTGATCAAATAAACCATGCCGAGGAAAAGATCAGGCAGGTACTTGCCTCGATCTGAATAGAAATAGACTGCGGGGTGAAGCCCAAGACTTTCGCCGCTATTTCCAGAAATGCGCCTAAGAATGGCAATGCAGTTCTGGAGGGTTTGCACGGTTAGCGCGCCGTCGTCATCGGGCGTAGCAGAGGCGAGCGACGGCTTGCGCAGGGTTTGCGTTCCATCAGTGACGGACAATAGCCGGATGAGCAAAGATAGCGCCTCTAGCGTAGAAGCTGATCCTCCGAGCGGCAGCTGCATCGTAGTGATAGGCGTGCTCAGCTCGGGCTGGAAAAGAAGCTGGTTGGTCTCCGATGCAAGCGTTTCGACGCGCTTGCGGGTCGCCTCGTCAAACTTCGACCAGTATTTATGACCCGTGGCCGCGCGAACGATCGAGCGTGCCGCAATTGCAGGAGCCCGGCTACGGTTGCGAAGCAACTCTTCCTCAGTTTTATCGAGCGGCGTACCCTGTGTGTTGATTTTGAAAAAAGACGCTTCGGCAACCTCGGCGTCGCCGGTCACCCACTGCAGGTCAAGTTGGCGCGATCCTAGATGTCGCAATCGCTTGGTCGTTTTGGCGTCGTACTCGATCTCGGGCTGGGCGGCGCGCGCCGCAAGTTTGTTCATTAGAGACTTGTAGCTACCGACATGCTTTTCAATTGCAGTTCGCATCGCCCTCGCAGTTTTTTTCTGCTCCTCTGGAATCTCGCCCGCGAAAAAGGAAATCGAACGCGCTCCATCACCGTAGTCATCCTCGATCCATGCACGAAGTGCGCTCAGCCGGTGTGCACCGTCGATCGCGAAAATATGACCTTCGTCCGACTGCCACAGGATTACCGAAGGAACGAGGTCGCCGTCGATAAAGCTCTGTATGAACGTAACCGCCTGCGCCGGCGACCACTGATTGGTCTCACGCTGAAAATCAGGTTTGCGCAGCGACAGAACAAAGGCTGAATCTGACTTCAGATTTTCGAAGGTAATTGAGGTGGCAGGCCGCGCGCTCGCGGTGGTTCCTGCGCTGTTAGTCCCTTTTTGCCAGAAGTCGGCTCGCAAAATCATCGCATCCATTACGAGGCGCTTAGCCATCTTAGTGTTTACTCCTTCGCTTAGGGATGGACTGTCTCGTAGCTCTCTGAACAAACCGCAACTGCTTTCCGATCTGAAAAGGTTGTTTCCCGACCAGGCCAAGAAAATCATGAACGGTCATTAGCCAGCTCTGCCGACCGCCGTGATGGTTTTCATGAATGCTGGCCAGATCACGAATTGAAGCGCGTACGACCGCATTTCATTGGTCTACGCGTGCGAAATCGGCGGTTCGAGCGTAAGAAGGTATTTGGTATCGATTCTTGCACGTCGTCTCGACCGCCAACATTATGTGATCATCTGACGGAAAGCCGCGATCGGCATATTGGGCTTCGCCCGGAAACAGGAAGTCGGCCGCGTTGCACTTTTCGGTCGTGGCCTCCGCTTGTCGCGGATGCCCCATGCCGACAATATAGCCTCGACGCGATGCGCAAATCTATTCACGTCATCGCTATGGGTGTGTACCCGATGTCCGGCATCTCAGATTTAGGCCTAAGAGCGAAAGGTCTCAAAGCGGCCAAAGGTTACGGCTTGTCCTCCTCCAACCGCACGATCCGTACCACGCAGCGCGCCGGGATCTCGATGATGCCGCCCATCCGCACACCCTCGTCGCCGACGAGCATGGCCGATCCCGCGAGCACCTTCACGCAGTCGTCGTCGTGGATCAGGCGGCCGACCGACAGGCAGATTTGCGCGTCGCCGGGCTCGAAGTCCGCATAGCCGATCCAGCCGCCGTCGGGTTCGCGCGGCTGGATCCATTCGATGGCTACGGTGCGGCCGAAGCGGGCGGCGATGCGGCCCGCGCGGGCGTCTTCGAGGAGGCTCATGCTTGGTCCTCCGGTTGCGGCGGGTTCGTGTCGTCGGCTTCGGCGGCGTTGACCTCGCCCGCCGCCACCCGCCCCGCCTTCCACGCCGCCCAGCTTTCCTCGCTATAGGCGGCGTTCCATTCGCGTTCGAGCTCGGCGATCGTGCGTTCGATGCGGCGGCGGGTGCTGTTGCGTTCGCTTCCCGTGCCGCCGCCGCGCAGGCTGTTGTCGGCGAGGAAGCCGTGGGGGTGCTGGTACACGGGCTGGCGTGCGGCCTGCCAGGCTTCGGCGCGTTCGCGGAGGGTGTGGGCGGCGAGGCGCATGTCGCCGCGTGCGATGCGGGCGGTGCCGGTGGTGGGGGCAGGGTCGCTTTCGCCGGCCTCGCCCTCGACCATATGGTCCTCGTAGCGTTCGAACCAGATTTCGTCCTCGGCGCCGCCTTCGGTCCACGGGACGTAGTCGGCGGGGGGCGGGTTCGGGTTCGACAGGTCGCCGCCCTCCTCGGCATCCCAGTCGAGATTGCCCGCGCCCGCGGTGAGGGGCACGATCATGTCGGGGTGGTGCATGTGCCACTCATGCTTCTGCGGATTCCGGTAGGCGTCCTCCTTGCGCACCGCGTCCCAGTCGGTGCCGGGTCCGGTGAGCAGGTCCCATGCGGCGCGCTTGACCGGATCGTGCGAGATCCTGCGCTGAAAGCCGGTGCGGATGATGCGGAGGCGGTCGTCGAGGCCGGTCTCCTGCCGGTTGGCGCGCTGGTTGCGCTCGAATATTTCGGCCTGCCGCTCGGCTTCCCACTCGGCGCGCCATTTCTCGCGCAGGCGGCGGACCGCGTGCGGGATCGCGGTGGCCGGGCGGCCGTCGACGGGGTCGATGTCACCGAAATTCTCCGGAAAACGGCTCGCGGCGATATGCTGCATCGCGCGGATGTTCGGGCGACGGCGTTCGAGGACGACGCGGCCCTCCTTCGACAGCGTTTCGGGGACGCCATAGATGGCATATTCCATCAGGAGGTCGGCGACGCGGCGTGCGCCCGCTTCGACCGCTTTGTCCCACGCCGCGGCGAAGGTGCCGGCGTCGTCGCGTTTGCGGAGCTGGTAGAAGGCCGAGGACGAGTGACCCGCGACCTTCGCCGCCATCGTCACCGCGCCCGTCGCGGCGAGATGCGCGATGAAGAGGCGCTGTTTCTGTGCGGTGATGCCGGTCCAGCGCTTGGCGCGCTGTTCGACGGGGGTGAAGGCGAATTCCTCGGGGAGGGCGTCGGGATCGATCGTGGGATCGGCCTCCGCTTCGGTGACTGCGGGGAGGGGCGAGAGGATTTCCTGCTTCATCGATATGGCTCCTTTGGTTCATGGATTTCTCTCCACGAACCATATGGGAACAATGTAGGAAAGCCGGAAATGGGAGAAGCGCACCCAACGCCACCCCGTGTCAGGACCGGGGCGACGAGGGGGAGGGGCGGCGGCGCGCGCTGCGCCTATATTTCGATGACGATCCGCACCTTCGACGGGGTGGTGCCCGCCGCGCGCGCGATTTCGGCGCGCATACGCGCGACGAGGTCGGCGAGATGGTCGCCGCCGGGTGCGCTGTCCTGCGCCAGCAATTCGGCGGGCGAGGCGTCGAGGAGCTGTGACAGCTGCTGCAAACGTGCGAGCCGGGGGCGCGAGCGGCCCTGTTCCCAATAGCAGATCGAGGTTGCGGTGACGCCGAGCCGTTCGGCGAGGTCGGTCTTGCTCAGCCCCTTGGCCCGGCGGAGGCGCGCGAGCTTGTCGCCAAGGGTTTCAAAGCCGGGGGTGCCGTCGAATGGAGCGTGGATCATGGATCTGCAACCTTTCAGACCTGAATGTGCAACAAATACCAAGTTAAGCCGCGTTCGGCTTTCAACATTTCACCGATATCGATCGGCAAAATGCGTAGCCCGGGGCCGCTCTGCCCGGTGCCGCGCCGGCCCGGATTGCGGGACACGCGCGGCTTGCCTATCGTGGACGGACCGGGAGGCCGCGCGATGATCGGGACGACAGGCAAGTGATGCGGATCGACGCGATCGAAGTGCACAGCGCACTGAACGACGGAACCGCGGTCGTCCTTCGCACGATCACCCCCGACGACGAGGCGCTGATCCGCGAGGGGATTGCGAAACTGTCCGCCGAGTCGCGTTATCTGCGCTTCTTTTCCGCCGCGCCGGTGCTGCCGCAGGCGGTGGTGCATCGGCTCGCCGAGGTCGACGGGCACGACCATATCGCATGGGGTGCGATCTGTAGCGAGTGCCCCGACCGCCCGGCGATCGGCGCGGTGCACGCGGTACGCTATTGCCACGACGGGCCGGTGGGCGAATTTTCGGTCGCGGTGCTCGACGCCTTCCATGGGCGGGGGCTGGCGCGGATGATGACCGCGGCGCTGCTCGTCCAGTGCCGCGCCGAAGGGCTCGCGACGCTCGACGTCCATATGCTGTGCGAAAATGCCGCTCCGCGAAATCTGGTGAAGTCGATGGGCGCCGAATGGATCAGCGAGTCGGCGGGGGTCGCCGAATACCGGCTCGACGTTGCCGGGGCGATCGAAGCGCTGCGCGCCGATACCGATGCGCAAGGGGTGCAGGATGTTCTGCGCGCGCTCGAAGGCAGGGGTGGAGGCGAGAGCGGGGCCGTCGGGGAGCGGCCGGGCTGACCCGGCCATGGCCCTCCCGCCGCCTTGGGTCGCAGGTGGCGACGGGAGGGTGGTCCGTGAAGCCGTTCGCTGAAAGCGTGTTCCCGTCCCGAATGCGGGGTTAACCCTGTTCGCGCGGGACGGCGGTGATCGCGATCACAGGCCGGCGAAAATGTGGCCGGCGAACCGGCGGGCGCGCACGATAAAGGGCGCCGGAATCGATCCGGCGCCCTTCACCCTGCCCTTTAGGGGAGGCAGCCCCTATTTCTTGGCGGGATCGGCCGGTGCCGTGGCGGGGGCGGTTTCCGACGGGGCGATTTCGCCCTTGTCGTCCATCGCGTTGGCCTTTTCCTCGCCGGCGGCTTCCACCGCGTCGGCCTTTGCCTCGGTGGCTTCCTTGGCCGGGCCCTCGGGCATCGCGTCAGCCTGATCGTCGATGGCGTCGGCCTTGGCTTCCGCCTGATCCTCGACCTTGTCGGCGGCCGGGCTCTGGCAGGCGCCGAGCGCGAGGGCCGAAGTGGCGGCGAGGGTGATGAACATCTTACGCATATCAAGTGACTCCCAAAGTTGACTCCGGGGCTTAACGCGGGGTGAATGCGAGGGTTGCAACAAAATCGTCAAAATGCGCCGGTGACGGCATCGCCGCAGGGTCGAAACGGCGGGTGTCCGCGCGCGCCGGGGACAAAAAAAGAGGGCGCCCGAAGCGCCCTCTCTCGTGCCTGGTCCGGTCCCGCGGCCCTTTAGAAGCGCTGTTGGCGCTCGTAGAGGTCGCGATAGTGCTGGATGCGCGTGACGCGCAGTCCGGGCATGCCGCTGCGATCGATCGACCGCTGCCAGCCGGCAAACTCCTCGAGGGTCAGCCCATAGCGTTCGCACGCTTCGTCGACGGACAGCAGCCCGCCGTTGACGGCCGCGACGACCTCTGCCTTGCGACGCACGACCCAGCGGGTCGTCGACGGCGGCGGCAGCGAGTCCAGCGTCAGCGGTTCTCCGAGAGGGCCGATGACCTGCGCGGGCCGGATTTTCTGATTCTCGATCATATTCATTCCATATTTTCTACGTCGGCTGGGGTTAGGTCCGACGCGTTTCGTTCTAAATCCGAGGGACTCAACATCGGCTGAAATCCTCTGGTAAACAGGCTGTTCATAGTTTCGGGCAAGGCGTTCACATCGTCGGACAGGTCGAGGAAGCGAACGGCCCGCGGCGCGTTTTGTTCCGCAGCGCGAACGGCCCCGCACAAGATTCCACGCAGCGCGTTAAGCGTTGCCATATGCGATTCGCGATTCGCCTGCGCCCGCACCAGCCGCACGGTCGGCAGCGACGCCTGGCGCACGCCGGAAACGGCCATGATGATGTCGAAGTCGGGCTTCGACAGCCGGGCCGCACCGGCAATGCGTGGAAGTTCTGACGGGACGAAGTTCATGAGACTCGTCTAGCGAAGACCGCCTAAGGTCCAGTAAATGCCCATTTCATGGCTTGTTAGCGAAGCTTAACCCCTGTCAATATCTTGACGCTTTGCGCGGAAAAGCTGGCATTTCGGGGTTCGCATCCCTAGATGGCCGGGCATATGGCAACATTGCTTTCCTCCCCCGCCGGGCTCGCCCAGGCCGACTTTCAGCTCGCCGCGCCGCTCAAGGACCGGCGAATCGTCGTCGCGATGTCGGGCGGAGTCGATTCGAGTGTGGTCGCGGCGCTCGCCGCGCGCTCGGGCGCCGAAGTGATCGGGGTGACGCTCCAGCTCTACGACCATGGCGCCAAGGCGAAGCGCGTCGGTGCGTGCTGCGCGGGGCAGGATATCCGCGACGCGCGCGCGGTCGCAGACCGGCTGGGCTTCGCGCATCACGTCTACGATCATGAAAGCCGGTTCCGCGACACGGTGATCGACCAGTTCGCCGACGAATATCTCGCCGGCCGGACGCCGATCCCGTGCGTGCGCTGCAATATGGGGGTGAAGTTCACCGATCTGTTCCGGCTCGCGAAGGAACTCGGCGCCGATTGCCTCGCGACCGGCCATTATGTCCGGCGTGTGGCGGGACCCGATGGCGCCGAACTGCACCGCGCGGTCGATCCGGCGCGCGACCAGAGCTATTTCCTGTTCGCGACGACGCAGGACCAGCTCGACTTCCTGCGCTTCCCGCTCGGCGGGCTCGAGAAGAGCGTGGTGCGCGAGATCGCGCGCGACCTCGGCCTCGGCGTCGCGGGCAAGCCCGACAGCCAGGACATCTGCTTCGTTCCCGACGGCGACTATGCGACGCTGGTCCGCAAGCTGCGTCCCGAAGCCGACGATCAGGGCGAGATCGTCCATGTCGACGGCACCATCCTCGGCGCACACAAGGGCCTGATCCATTATACCGTCGGCCAGCGGCGCGGGATCGAGATCGGCGGGCAGGCCGAGCCGCTGTATGTCGTGCGGCTCGATGCGGGCGCGAAGCAGGTGATCGTCGGTCCGCGGCGCGCGCTGGCGGTGTCGGGCGCGCGGCTCGGCGAAGCCAACTGGCTCGGCGCGGTCGACGGCCGCGACGTGCTGGCAAAGGTGCGCAGCATGGCAAAGCCCGTCCCCGCGCGTGTCGATCGCGAGCGGCTGATCTTCGCGGCCCCCGAATATGGCGTCGCGCCGGGGCAGGCGGCGGTGCTGTACGACGCGGCGGACACGTCGCGCGTGCTCGGCGGCGGCTGGATCGAGGAAACCTTCGCCGCGGAATAGATTGCACTTTCTGCCCCGATGCCGCAGCCTGCCGGCAACCAAGGGGAGACAAGTGATGGTCAATTGGGTCTTGCGTGGAGCCGTTCTGCTCTGGGCGCTGTTCTTCTTCATCGTCGGCGCGCGCGGGCTGTTCGATCCTGCCAGCTATGCCGAAACCTTCGGCATTCTGGTCGAGGGCGTGGCGACCAACACGATCCGCGCCGATCTGTCGGCTTTCTTCCTTGTCGCCGCGGGCGCCGCCGCGACCGGCGCGCTGGTGCCGGGCTGGTTGCGCGCGCTGCTCGTCCCCGCCGCGCTTTACGGGACCGCGCTTGCCGGCCGCCTGTTCGGTGTGGCGAACGGCGATCTGGTCAATTCGGGGATCGTGCAGGCGATGATCATCGAGGCGCTGACCGTGCTGTTGATGGTCGGCAGCTGGTGGGTGCTGTCGCGGCCGGTGGGAGCGGTCGACGCCGCAGCCGTGCCGACCGAATAGCGGGCGGGACGTCCCGATCGCTCAGCGCGTCGGGGACGCCGCGAGCTTCAGTGCGAAGCCGACGAAGACGACGCCCGTCAGCCGGTCCATGATGGTGACGGCTTTGGGACGGCGCAGCAAGCGGCCGAGCGGCGCCGTGGCGGCGATCAGCGCCGCGAACCACGCGAACGTCAGCAGGACGTGCAGGCACGCCAGAAAAAAGGAATAGCCCGCGACCCCGACGCCCCTTGGCACGAACAGCGGCAGGTAAGGTGATGTAGAATACCCCGATCTTCGGATTGAGGAGGTTCGTCAGCAAGCCGCGCCAAAAGGCATCGCGGCCATTGCGCGCCGCGGGTTGCCCGGACGCATCGCCCATCGCCGTGCGCGGTTTCAGTAACAGCTGAACCCCCAGCCACAGGAGATAGGCGGCGCCCGCAAGCTTGACGACCGTGTAGGCAAGCTCCGACGCATGGAGCAAGGCGCCGAGGCCGAACGAGACCGCTGCGCCCCAGACGAGACATCCAAGTCCGATACCGAAGGAGGCCAGTACGGCCGATCGCCGGCCCTCGACCGTGGCGGAGCGGAGCACCATCGCGGTATCGACGCCGGGCGTGATCGTGAGGATCGTGGCGGCGGCGAGAAAAGCGAAAAGCAGGGACGGATCGGACATGCGGCGGCCCTATCAGCCGTCGGCCCGCCCTCCAACCCTGCGGCGCCTCCGGCGGTCGGCCCGAAAACCGGCCAAAACTTGTCTTTTTAACCATAATGTGAATTATTGCGCGCCGGGTCGCTGTTTCCTTTTGTGGTGGAAGGGGAGAGCGTATGGCATCCGATGAGGACAAACGGGCGCGTTCGGACAGACGGTCGACCGACCGGCGGGTCTTGGACGATCCGGATTATAAGGGACCGGAGCGCCGCAAGGGCGACCGGCGAACGGGCAAGGATCGCCGCTCTCCGGATTGAGCGGGGCGAGACGCGCCGGCAGGAGACAGGCTTTGACCGAACCGCGCGTGCCGCGCCTCAGCGTCGACATCGTGTCCGACGTGATGTGCCCTTGGTGTATCATCGGCTGGCTGAAGTTCCGGCAGGTCATGGATCATTTCGACGGGCGGCTGGATTTTCGTGTCCAGTGGCATCCGTTCGAGCTCAATCCCGACATGCCGCCCGAAGGCGAGGACGCCGCGGAGCATGTGATGCGCAAATATGGCATCAGCGCCGAGCAAAGCCGCGCCAACACGGGGCGGCTCGCCGGCGTGGCTGCCGACCTCGGCTTTGCCTTCAATCGCGGGCCGGAATTCCGGATGCGCAACAGCTTCGATGCGCACCGCCTGCTGACATGGGCGGGCGCGCTCGAGGAGGCCGAGCAGGCGGGTCCCACGGGGGTGCAGACCGCGCTGAAACTGGCGCTGTTCACGGCGCATTTCACCGACAATCGCGACGTCAGCGACCACGCGGTGCTCGCCGACGTCGCCGCGTCGGTCGGGCTCGACCGCGCCCGCGCGGCGACGATCCTCGCGTCGGGCGAGTTCGGAGAGATGGTGCGCACCGAAGAGGCCTATTGGGCCGACCAGAATATCACCGGCGTGCCCGCCTTCATTCTCGGCGGACGGATGCTCGTTCCCGGCGCGCAGGATCCCGAGGTCTTCATTCGGGTGATCGAGAACAAGATACTCGCCGCCGCGGCCTGAGGAGCGACGGCCCGGCGCTGCGCGCCGTAAGAAAATCGTCCTGTTCCTTGTTCGGAATCGGCGCCGTACCGGGTGCGATTGACGGTCTTTGCGCGCCATAGCGGTGCCGCCTCGTTGGGATTTTGCTAAGGCTCTGCCGGTAGGCTGGCCGACATGGCCGGACCCGATTTTCACTACCCGCAACGCCGTCGCGCGCGGCGTCGCCGCAAGCCCGCGCGTTCGCGGCGGATGGTCGGATCGAACCTGTGGCTGACCCCGGTGATGGCGGTCGCGTTCGTCGCGGCGCTGGCGGGGTTCCAGAAAATGCCCGCCGGTCTGGCCGCCGACGCGCCGGGCACGACGGCCATGCCTTTCCTGCGCGGCGATGCTGCGGGCGATGCCCTGTCGGCGCGCTTCGGCCTTTGCCATAGCGGCGGCGGCACCAACTGCGTCGTCGACGGCGACACCTTCTGGTTTCAGGGCGAGAAATATCGCATCGCCGACATCGATACCCCCGAAACGCATCCGGCGCGCTGTGCCCAAGAGGCCGCGCTGGGCGAGGCCGCCACCGACCGGCTGCAGCAATGGCTGAACGACGGCGCTTTCACGCTCGAAAGCGCGGGGCGCGATGCCGATCGCTATGGGCGCAAGCTGCGTGTGCCGACACGCGGCGGCGAAAGCGTCGGGTCGGTGCTTGTCGATGAAGGGCTGGCGCGGCCGTGGGAGGGACGCCGTCGCCCCTGGTGCTAGCCGTTCGGAATGGATCGGGCCCCGGTTTCGGTTGCGGCGCGCGCGGCTTCGGCCGCTTTCATGACATCGTCGGCCATCGCTTCCACCGCCTCGGCGCTGACGTCTTCGTCCGTCGCATCGGGACCGGCGGGCGGCAATTCCCCGCGCAGCGGCGCGTTCGGGCCCGCAAGCTGGCGGGCGATATCGGTGGCGATCAGCTGCGCGACCGGATCGTCGGCGAGCGCCGCGAGTTCGTCGCGGCGTGCGGTGAGCGCGGCGACGCGGTCCTCCGGGGGCAGCTTTGCGACCTCGATATAGAAGCGCACCGCCTGCAGCCAGGGCGCGTCGTCGCTCAGCACATCCTCGGCCCAGCGGCTGAAGGGGCCGCCGGCTTCGCGCCATTCGCCGTCCTGCCGATCGAGAAAGAAGAGCACGCGCGATCCGCGCGGAAAGACATAGCGGGTGCACGCGCCGGCAAAGCTCTGCGGATGCGCTTCGTGCAATTCATACGGATTGCTGAGCTGCATTTCGGCATCGGTCGCGATCATCGCGGGCAGGGCGACGGGGCCGGAGGGCATTGCGCCCTTCAATGCCGCGACGGGTTCGACCGCGATCATCTGTTGCGGCGTGCTGTCGGGCTCGAAATCGCCGTCGGTGACGGTGCCGAGCAGGATGAGGCTGGCGCGCTCGACGAGTTCGAAGTTGGTCGGCACACGGTATCCCGGTGCGACCGAGCAGGCGGCGGCGGGAAGCGGCGCGGCGAGAAGCGCGAGACCGGCGAGCGGGAGGAGCGAGCGCATGGGCGAAGGGTAGCGCCGCGCACCCCGATTGCAAACCCGACGCGGCTTTCGGGCGGCTCGTCCAAGCCTATGGAGCCGACTCGCCGCCTGTGCGTATGATGGCGAAGCTCTTCACCGGAGCGGCAAGGAGAATGACGATGGCTGAGCATGACCATAGCGCGATCAAGGAAGATATGAATGTCATCGGCGCCGACGGCGTCCATATCGGCACCGTCGACCATCTCGACGGCGAGCGCATCAAGCTGACCAAGGCCGACAGCGTCGACGGCAAGCATCACTATCTTCCCGCTGGCCTTGTCGCGGCGGTCGAGGGCGACACGGTTCGCCTGTCGGCGAACGCCGCGAACGCGGTCGATCTGTTCGAGGAAGCCGAATAGGCGCGCGCAGCGGCATTTCGACATAACAGAGGGCCGGCGGCGCAATCGGGCGCGCCGGCACCGGAACTGGCCCGCACCCGCCCCCCGGGGCGGGCCATTTTCATATGTGATTTTTCAACATCTTGTCGTTAGCGCAATGCCCGATGCGACAGGGAGAAGGAAAGGGCGCGCCGCGCGCCGGGCGCATGCGGTTCTGGCGATTGGCCGCCGCCATGCTGGTTTTCGGCGTCGGCTACGCTATCGCGAACCGCTTCCAGCTCACCCACGCGGTCGCTTATCGTGTCGCCGCGGGCGATACCCAGAGCGCGGCCACCGCCTTTCTGTTCATGCTGTTTCAGGCCGCCATCTTCGTCGCGGCGCTGTTCCTGTTTCCGCGGCGCTGGGCCGCTGTGCTGCTGGCGCTCGCGGGCGCGTCGATGCTCGTCAACATCGGGTACGGCCAGCTTGTCGACGAACTTGTCGATGGCGGGTCGCTCGCGTGGATGATTGCGGAGACGGGGCAGGCGGGAAATGCCGCGGCGGAGTTCGGCGGCGATTTCCTGTGGGCCGCGGCGCAGGTGGCGGCCGCGCTGTTGCTGTTTGCGCTGGCTCGGCGGTTGGCGCGCGGCGCCGCGCCGATGCCGTGGGGGCGGGGGATCGCGGCGGCGCTGCTCGTGCTGCTCGTCCTGCCGTCGCCCGTTTATCGCCATAGCAATGTCTGGCCCGAGGCGGCCGAGCGCAGCCTCTACGCGCTCGGCTGGGACCTTGCCACTGCGCCGCCGCCGCCGCCGCGCGCAGCGGTCACGCTGAAACCCGGCGGCGCCGCCGCGACACCGCGGCATATCGTCTGGGTGATCGACGAAAGCGTCGCCGAAGCGCCGTTCCGGCGGTTGATCGTGCCGAAGCTGGCGGGGGTACCGCATAATGATTTCGGCGTCGCGGCGGCGCTCGGCCATTGCAGCGCACCGGCGCAGGTGGCGCTGCGTTCGGGGGTCGATGTGCGCCGCGCTGCGGCGGCGACCGACCTTCGGACGACGCCGTCGATCTGGGCCTATGCGAAGGCGGCGGGTTATACGACGACGCTGATCGACGGGCAGACGTCGGGGGCGCCGCAAAATCTGATGCTGCCGCCCGAGCGCGCGCTGATCGACGATTACCGGCCGATGGTCGGCGGGATCGACACCGATCTGAAGATCGCCGACGCGCTCAACATGGCGGTGAAGGGAGCGGGGCGGAGCTTTACTTTTGCGGTGCTGCGCGGCGTGCATTTCCAGTATCGCGACCATTATCCGAAGGGGGCGATCCCTGCGGACAGCCCGGTCGCGCTGCAATATGACACCGCGCTCGGCTGGTCGAAGCGCGCCTTTTTCGAGCGGCTGCTCGCGGGGGTCGACCGCGCGGCGGTGGCGATCGTCTACACCTCCGACCATGGGCAGAACCTGACCCCCGGCGCGCTGCCGCATTGCAGCAGCGAGGCGGTCGCGGACGAGTTTCGCGTGCCGCTGCTCGCCTTTCTGTCCGACGCCGGGACCGCGCGCTATGCTGCGGCGCCGCGCGCCGGGCATTCGACGAGCCAGGTTTTTCCCGCGACATTGATCTGGATGGGATATGACCCGGCAGCGGTCGAGGCGCGCTATGACCGCGATCTGACGCAGCCGACCGCGCGCTTCGTCTGGTTCGGGCGCACGGTGATCCCGACCGGGGGCGACGGGGCGGTCGACGTGACCGCGGGCGCGAAATTTCCGGGCATGTGACGGCGCACGGTGATCCCGAACGGGGGCGACGCGGCGGTCGACGTGACCGCGGGGGCGAAATTTCCGGGCATGTGACGGCGCCCCGACCCGTCCGGGTTGGAGCGCGGGACGGGGCTGGCGAAAAGCCTAGCGCGTTTCGATTTCGGCGGTCGTCCGCGCGGTGATTTCGGCGCGCGACAATCTGGTGACGAGGCCGTGGCTGGCGCCGACCGCGCCGTGATAGATTTCGGCGATGGGCACATTGTAGAGCTTGCCGCCGCGGATCACGACCGCGATATCGCCCTCGACGCTTTGCACCGTGCCGACGCTGTTGCCGCTCGTGTCGTAGAGTTCGGCGCCCGCGCGGACCTGTTCGCGCGTCGCGAGGGTCAGGCTGGCGGCGTCGACCGCGCCGTTCACGGCGCCATCGATGCGCCCCACGGTGCTGCCGACGGGATCGGTCAGATTGCCGACTGCGGCACCCGTGCCGAGCCCCGCCTGCCCGCCGACCTGACCGACCAGATTGACGTTGGCGCCGCCATCGGGCGCGGGCTGGGCGAGCGCGGCGGGTGCGATGAAGAGGGCGGGCGCGGCCGTCAGCAGGACAGCCGCGAGCGGGGCGGGGGCGTTGCGCATGTCTGTCTCCATGGTCGGGCATCGGCGCGCGCTCCCGGGGGGGATGGGGCGGCGCCGATGCCTTGACGGAGGAAACCCGTGCAATGTCCGATTGTTGCACCGCGCGGGCGCCGATGCGACGGACCGCCGCGCACGGGCGACGAGCGGCTTGCTCCTTTAGTGCGGCGGCTGTCGGGGCGGTCCGGCGATCAGCTTGTTCAGCGTCGCGAGGCGGCGGCGCTCGGCGCTCCAGTCGCGTTCGGGATGCGCCTGGATCTGGCTGAGGAGGGCGCGAACCTCCTTGCGGCGGTCGCCATCGGTTACGGCCTGCATGGGCTTTCTCCTTTCGCCGCCACTATAGCATCGCGCACGCGGCCGTGCGCTCGACCCGCCGCACGGACGGGGCGGCGGGGCGCACCGCCCGCGGTCAGGAATCGAGCGCTTTCTCCTCAAGGCGCGCGATTTCGCGTTCGCGTTCGCGGCGGAGCCTGCGGTGAAGACTGTTGTGGCGAAGATAAGCGACGCCGCCGGCCAGCGCCGCGATCAGTATGACGATGAGCGCATAGGCGATCAGGGTTCTCGTTTCGATGTTCTTCACTCCGAATGGACGACGACCCTCTCCACGCACCAATACCGCTCGCGCGCGAGAAGGTTCCGCCATGCGTCGCGTCGACGGGGCGGCATGGCGCAGCAAGCGCGGCGCGCGACGGCCAGCCGGAGCCGCGAGAGCGGGGGCCGCGCCTTTTGTGTGCGAACCGGCGGCGACGGCTGGCATGACGCCGCCGCCATGCCTATCTAGGCGGCGATGGAACGCGGGGACCGGAATATGGTGGTGATCGCGCGGCTGCGCGCCGCGCCGCTCGTGGGGTGGCAGTTCGCCTGCGCGGTGCTGCTCGGCGTGCTCGCAGCGCGGCTCGACTGGAGCGGCGATCCGCTCGATGCTTTCTGGAACATGGTCTTCGGGCAGCCGCTGCTGCTGCTCGGCATCGCCGCGGTGCTGACGGTGTGGGCGTATATCCTCGGCATGTGGCGGCGGCGCGGCGATTACCTCCGTCACGACGGGAAGACGCTCTATCGCGGGGCGAGCGCGCAGTGGCCGCTCGCGCTGGTCCGCGATGTCGTCGTGGCGCGTGGCAATCTGGGGCTCGAGTCGCTGCGGCTGGTCGTCGACGACGACAGCGAGGTCACGCGCGAGCTGGTGAAACTCTATATGCTCGAAGGCCCGCCCGAGGCGGTGCGCGACGGGGTGATGTTCGCGGTGGCGCGCGTCGGTGGCCGGCTGGAGGCGGTTACGGTGCATTGAGGGGCGACACGCGCCAGCACCTTTCCCGGCTTCGTTACCCGCGGGCGAGGCGCGTGACGCGTCCGCGTTGATCCGGGGTCATGCCGCGCGTGCAGCCCCGAAAATCGGGGATATGGAAACCCGGCCCCCTATGTGGAACTAGCGTTTCGCCGCCGTTTCGCCCGCCGGCGGATAGGGCGCCGCGCCGGCATGATCATAGCTGTAGCTTTGCGACAGGCGGAAGCGGCCCTCGGCGGGCATCCATTGCCAAAGATGCATGTAGCGCGCGCCGCCGACCATGTCCCAGCGGGCGTCCCTCGCGTTCCATTCGAAGAAGACATGCGCCGCCTCTTCGAGCGCGCCCCAGTCGCCCATCGTGCGGATCGTGCGCGATCCGGGGGCGAGTTGGCGGCGATTTTTATACCCCGCCTGCGCGCCGCCGGGCTGGCGCGCGGCGCAGCTTTTGGTGACGTCGGCGATCATCGCATCGCGGCTCGGCTCGACCAGCCCGCCCTTGTCGTGGATCATCCGGAAGTCGGGAGCGAGGAGATCGGGCAGCGCCTTTGCATCGCAACCCTCGAACACCGCCCAGAAGAGGCGCGCGTCATTGTCGGCGATCTGGCGGGTGAGCGCTTCGCCGGTGGGCATGGGGGCGGGCGATGCCGCGGTCAGGGCGGCGGCGAAGAGGAGGGTGAGGGGCATGGGCGTCCTTGCTGTGTTGTTTGCCTGATACAGCATGGATGCATTTCGACAAGCCCGCCCATGTTCTTCATGGCCTTATGCGGCTTACATTATCCCTGTGTCTCTCAACCAATCCTCCATCAAGGATGGCCACTTTTCCACTGGATGGCCCAGCGGCCGCATGGCGAACGCATGGCCACCCCTCGCGAAGAGATGGACCTCGGCCTTCGCCCCGGCCGCATCGAGGGCGCGTGCATAGACGATGCTGTTACAGATCGGGTCGACAGGATCGTCCCATGCCTGCAACAGGAAGGTGGGCGGGGTTATTTTGCTTGCCTTGATTCCGGGATCGAGCGTGCCGCCCGCGCGGCACAGGTGGCCGGGGAACATGGCCACGGCAAAATCGGGGCGGCTGCTGATCCGATCGATCGCGTCGACCGGTTTATACGCCGGGGCGAATATATTGCTGGTCTGCGCGACCAGATAGCCGCCCGCCGAAAAGCCAATGACTCCGATTTTCCCCGGATCGATCGACAGCGTCTTTGCGCGTGATCGCACGAGGCGAATGGCACGCTGGGCGTCCTGCAATGCCAAAAGATGCCTGGGGGTGACGGCGCAGTCACATTCGCTGTCATAGTGATGGTTGCTCTTCGGAACGCGATATTTCACGAGAACGCAGACGATCCCTCTGGATGTCAGCCAGTCGCAAACCTCGGTCCCTTCCAGATCGATCGCGAGCTTCTGAAACCCTCCGCCCGGAAAGACGAGCATGGCGGTGCCATTGCCTGCAATTTTCGCCTGAAAAACCGTCATGGTCGGGGCGGAGACATTGAAGACGCCCGTGACCGGCCGCCCGGCGAACCGATCGGGATTGGTCGCCGTCTCGCTATATTCGGGGGGAATATCGACATCGTCCATATTCGGCGCCGTGCCGGGCCAGAGGGGAAGCTGCTGCACGCCTGGCGGAGGTTGCCACACCCCGTCCTTCCGGCCATCGACGGTCTGCGAAGCGGCAAGCCGCGAGTCCGCGGTATCACGGGGTTTTGCCGGCTCGGCTGCGCCGCAACCAGCCAGCAAATTTTGTACGGATAGAGCGCCGGCCAGAAGCAAGCCGCGGTGCCGGAAAAATCTGCGCATCCCCATCGATCCTCCTGTCCTGTCGGTCATCGAAGTCCGTTCGGACACTGCCTGCCCCAATATGGGCTGGCGGCCCAGAGGATGATTTTTCGGGTTTGCCCCCAGTTTTTTTGGGGACAGGCGGTGGATCTACGGGCCGTCTGCCTTGATTACCCATTCGTCACCCGCGAACGAGGCTCGTGACTCGTTCGCCTTGATCCGGGATACATTGGGCGGCCGTCGTCGTGGATGCCGGATCAAGTCCGGCATGACGAGGGAAGGGAGGGCGGTGTCCGCCGGAAAGGGGCGGCAACCCCAATTCCTCGGCCAAGTCGCGCCAATCCGGGTTAGCCGCCTCGATCAGCTCGATCTTCCATTTGCGCTGCCAGTTCTTGATCTGCTTCTCGCGCGTGATCGCGGCGTGCATCGTCCCGGCGAGTTCGAGCCAGACGAGCGTCTTTACGCCATAGCGATCGGTGAAGCCGCCGAAACTGCCGCCCCGATGCTGGCGGACGCGCTGGATCAGGTGCGAGGTGACGCCGGTGTAGAGCGTGCCGTGCCGTGCGCTCGCCATGATATAGGCGCAGGGCTGGAAGTCGGCGTGCACGGGGTGGAGGCTAGGGCAGCGATGGACCCCGGATCAAGTCCGGGGTGACGAAGATGGGGTCGGAGTGGGGGGCTCTTCGGATCGTCATGCCGGACTTGATCCGGCATCCATGCGGCGTACGACTAATTGGGGATTTTTTTGCACCACGGTAATTCCCATACCGTAATTACGGGCGTAATTCTTAGGCCTTGCCATTAGCTAAATCTCTGGTTTCGCGGCTTCGTTCGACCATTTTGGGCAGAGTATAGATATATCGAAGATATGCATCTACAAATGAGTGCAGGGCCTCCGCCTGCTCTCTAGTAAACGGATCGTCCTCATGTGCTGCATCATTGCCATCGAGCCGAATTTCATGAGCCCAACTTTTTATATCGGCAGTCAGCTTCCCCGATTTTTCTAAATCATCGATACGATAGGCAAGTGGTTTTTTTGAAAACGACGAGTCTAGAAGCTTTGTCGATACATCTATTACTTTTCTAAACGTCATCCCGGCTGCATCCCAAGCGCCTTGACGAAGGCACTTGATCGCTTGAGTCAAAAGACCAAGCAATTGCACAGGGATATCTTCGGGTATGTCGTTGTGTGCAGTTTGAGGCCACGAATGCATAGTTTGCAGGCCATTGGAAGCTAAGTTGCCATTGGCTTTGCTAAAATCATAATCTGACGTGTGGTTGTTCAGGCGGAATAGAAAAATGACACCTGCATGGCATCCGTTGCACGTTGCCAGTATGAATTTTTGATTCCCAACGCCGGGTATTGTCCAGTTATATCGACCGGTGAAGCCAATGCTATTAGTTTTACAATATGGGCAGTCGTGAGAAAACTCTAAAGCCATCCGATGTCAATCCGTTCTGATCCACTCTGCGATATATATGAGATATACATTTCAGTTTACTCAAACCGAAAACCCGCCCGAGTTGCGCCGGTTCGAGCTTGCCGCCAGCACCTTCTTGCCCTGCGGGGTCAGCGCCCATTTGGCGCCCTGCTTCACGACGAGGCCCAGCGTGGCGAGTTCGTCGCGGACCGCGTCGGTGGGGAGTTGGGGGCGGCGGTTCGACAGGCCTTCGAGGGTCGCGCGCTGCGGCTGGCTGAGGATCAGGAGTTTCTGTTTTTCGGTCATTTGGTTGGCCTCTGACGTCTGGGTGTCTGATGCGAGGTGGTTTGTTCCTCGCTGGGCCCCGGCGTTCGCCGGGGTTCACAAATAGCACCCCTCCCGCAGGCGGGAGGGGTTTATCGGTCGCTTACTCGGCGGC
This sequence comes from Pseudomonadota bacterium, assembly GCA_020160755.1. Taxonomy (GTDB): domain Bacteria; phylum Pseudomonadota; class Alphaproteobacteria; order Sphingomonadales; family Sphingomonadaceae; genus Sphingopyxis. The sequence continues at coordinate 146,293 of JAIUPN010000007.1, read as the reverse complement.
GATGCCGGCTTGCTTGAACATGTCTTCGCCGTCGGCTTCGGCGTCGTTGACGGGGCTCGCGTCTTCGCTGTTCTTCGCCTTCTTGCGGCTGTCGAAGCTGGTCCACACGGTGTTCCAGTCGCCGCGCGTCGCGCCCTTGCTGTACTCGGTCGCGCGCGTTTCGAAGAAGTTCGCGTGCTCGACGCCGTTGAGCAGCGGGGCGAGCCAGGGGAGCGGGTGCTCGTCGATCATGTAGATCGGCTGGAAGCCGAGCTGCCCGAGGCGCCAGTCGGCGATGTAGCGGATGTAGCGCTTGATTTCCTTTGGCGTCATGCCGGGGACGGGGCCCTGTTCGAACGCGAGGTCGATGAACGCATCTTCGAGCCGCACCGTCTTCTGGCAGGTGTCGATGATGTCTTCCTTCACCGCCTTGGTCAGGCAGTCGCGTTCCTTCACAAAGGTATGGAACAGCTTGATGATGCCTTCGCAGTGGAGGCTTTCGTCGCGGATCGACCAGCTGACGATCTGGCCCATGCCCTTCATCTTGTTGAAGCGCGGGAAGTTCATCAGCATCGCGAAGCTGGCGAAGAGCTGGAGCCCCTCGGTAAAGCCGCCGAACATCGCGAGCGTGCGCGCGATATCCTCGTCGCTGTCGACGCCGAAGGTGCCCATATAGTCGTGCTTGGCGCGCATCTCGTCATATTCGAGGAACATGCCATATTCGCTTTCGGGCATGCCGATCGTGTCGAGCAGGTGCGAATAGGCCGCGATGTGCACGGTCTCCATGTTGCTGAACGCGGTCAGCATCATCTTGATCTCGGTCGGCTTGAACACGCGGCCGTACTTGTCGTGGTAGCAATCCTGCACCTCGATATCGGCCTGCGTGAAGAAGCGGAAAATCTGCGTGAGCAGGTTGCGTTCATGGTCGCTGATCTTCTGCGCCCAGTCGCGGCAATCCTCGCCCAGCGGCACTTCCTCGGGAACCCAGTGGATCTGCTGCTGGCGTTTCCAGAAATCATAGGCCCAGGGATATTCGAAGGGCTTGTAGGTCTTGCGGGCTTCGAGAAGGGACATGGCTGCTTATCCTCGGATCAAATCTTGTTCGTCATTCCGGCGAAGGCCGGAATCCATCGATGGGTTGCTCTCCCTCGCGTGGACCCCGGATCAAGTCCGGGGTGACGAGAGAGGGGCGAAGGCTCACTGGCAGGCCAGGCACTCGTCATAGTCGGTGCTCTCGGCGCTCAGTTCGAACTTCGGAGCTTCGGCGGTGTTGTCGGCCTCGACCCCGCCCGCGAAGCCGGCGCGCTGCACCGATTTCGAGCGGAGATAATAGAGCGATTTGATGCCGAGTTCCCACGCACGGTAGTGGAGCATGAGCAGATCCCATTTCTCGACGTCCGCCGGGATGAACAGGTTCAGCGACTGCGCCTGATCGATATAGGGCGTGCGGTCGGCCGAGAGTTCGAGCAGCCAGCGCTGGTCGATTTCGAAGCTGGTCTTGTAGCAGTCCTTTTCGTCCTGCGACAGGAAGTCGAGGTGCTGGACGCTGCCGCCGCGTTCGAGGATCGAGTTCCACACCGCGTCGCTGTTCTTTGCCTTGTCGACGAGGAGGGCTTCGAGGTGCGGGTTGCGGATCGAGAAGCTGCCCGAAAGCGTCTTGTGCGTGTAGATGTTCGCCGGGATCGGCTCGATGCACGCGCTGGTGCCGCCGCAGATGATGCTGATCGACGCGGTCGGCGCGATCGCCATCTTGCAGCTGAAACGCTCCATCACGCCCTGATCGGCGGCGTCGGGGCAGGGGCCGCGCTCGTTCGCGAGCAGCATCGACGCCTGATCGACCTGCGCGCGGATATGCTTGAAGACGCGAAGGTTCGACGATTTCGCCATCGCGCCCTCGAACGGCAGGCCGCGCGCCTGAAGGAAGCTGTGGAAGCCCATGACGCCGAGGCCGACCGAGCGTTCGCGGCTCGCGCTATATTTGGCGCGCGCCATTTCGGGCGGGGCGCGGTCGATATAGTCCTGCAGGACGTTGTCGAGCATGCGCATCACGTCTTCGATGAAGCGCTTGTCGCCGTTCCACTCGTCCCAGGTTTCGAGGTTGAGCGACGAGAGGCAGCAGACCGCGGTGCGATCCTGACCCAGATGGTCGCGGCCGGTCGGCAGCGTGATTTCCGAGCAGAGGTTCGAGGTCGTGACCTTGAGCCCGAGGTCGCGATGATGCTTCGGCATCATGCGGTTCACCTGGTCGATGAAGATGATGTAGGGCTCGCCCGTCGCGAGGCGCGTCTCGACGAGCTTCTGGAACAGCCCGCGCGCGTCGACGGTGCCGCGGACGCTCTGGTCCTTGGGGCTGCGCAGGTTGAATTCGGCGCCGTCGCGGACGGCCTCCATGAACTCGTCGGTGATCAGCACGCCGTGGTGGAGGTTCAGCGCCTTGCGGTTGAAGTCGCCCGACGGCTTGCGGACCTCGAGGAACTCCTCGATCTCGGGGTGCGAGATGTCGAGATAGCAGGCAGCCGAACCGCGGCGGAGCGAACCTTGCGAAATCGCGAGGGTGAGGCTGTCCATCACGCGGACGAAGGGGATGATGCCGCTGGTCTTGCCGTTGAGGCCGACGGGTTCGCCGATGCCGCGCACCGCGCCCCAATAGGTGCCGATGCCGCCGCCGCGGCTCGCCAGCCAGACATTCTCGTTCCACGTGCCGACGATGCCCTCAAGGCTGTCGTCGACCGAGTTCAGATAGCAGCTGATCGGCAGACCGCGGCCGGTGCCGCCGTTCGACAGCACGGGGGTGGCGGGCATGAACCACAGCTTCGAGATATAGTCGTAGAGGCGCTGGGCGTGATCCTGATCGTCGGCATAGGCGTCGGCGACGCGCGCGAAGAGATCCTGATATGATTCGCCGGGGAGGAGGTAGCGATCCTCGAGCGTTTCCTTGCCGAAATCGGTAAGCAGCGCGTCGCGGCTCTTGTCGGTCACGATCTCGAACCGGCGCGCGTGCACCTTGGGCTCGCTGCTGTCGTTGAGCTTTGCCGCCGGCGCCGAATCATCCTTCGATTCGGGCGCTGCCGGAGCATCGTTCTTTGCCAGTTCCATCGTCGCCACGTCGCTCGTCTCCACCCGTTCCGTTTCCCGAAAATCCATCGAATTCGCCCCCGATCTGAACGCGCAAATAATGCGCTTTGTTCCTGTCTTGTTCGACTCGGGACGAAGCCCCGGTCTTAGCATCTAAACCCGTCCGCGTGGGCACTTTTTTGAGCGCAAGAAGGGTTTTCCCGTGTCCATATGCGATGGACGACGGAAATCCGCCATTTGCAGCCTTATACAATTTATTGGGGTGCCCCCGTGGTTGACCCACCACCTATAGTGCCACGTCGGCGCTGCGATGCAAGAGAGTAAATGACAGATTGACGACTCAACTCGTCGATAATTTGATTCGTCTCGTCGCTGCTGATGGACGCTCCGCACGCGGCGGGCAAGGCATTCCGCGGGTTTTGGCGGCGATCGCCGGAACGCGCCTCACAAGGCGAAAATTGTGGCGGCCCGAAGCGCGCGGCGAATTGGTGCCACCAGGCCTGTCGCGGGGCAGGAAGGGCAGCGGGTCGCCTCGTTCGGGTCTGTGCCGGGCAAAAGAAGCCGGACAAAAAGAAAGGGCCCCGGCGATGCCGGAGCCCCTCCTGAAACTGTTTCCTGCTTAGGCTTGGCCGCCACCGCTATCGGTGCCGCCGCCGCCCAGGAATCGCCAAAACCAACCCATGACTTGTCTCCTGTTCGTACTGCCCACGAGGAACAGTTAACGGAGCGTATACCTTAATTAACAAGGTAAATCGAGTCTTAACTATAATCATTGCCGCCAGACTGGCAGTTATGCGGTGCGGTTCCGGGGAGGGGCGGTGAGCGTGCCGGCGAGCTCGGAAAACAGTTGAGGTTTCCCAAGATGATAGCCCTGTCCGACGTCGCAGCCGAGGCTGGCAAGCAGCGTCATGGTTTCGGCGTCCTCGATGCCTTCGGCGACCGCCACGGCGCCCAGACGATGCGCCAGATCGATCGTCGATTTAACCACTTCGAGGTTCCGCTGCGAATCGCGCATCGTCATCACGAATCGCTTGTCGATCTTGATTTCGTCGGCCTCGATTTCGGTCAGATATTCGAGGTTTGACTGGCCCGTGCCATAGTCGTCGATCGACAGGCGGATGCCGGTGCGACGCAGCTGGGCCAGCGTCTGGCGCGCCTGCCGGCTGTTTTCGATCTGCGCGGTTTCGGTGATCTCGATCGTCAACGTCTCGGGCGGCAGGTGGTGCGCGGTGAGCATCACGCGGATCGTGCCGACGAGGTCGCTGTGATCGAGCAGGGTCGCCGACAGGTTGACCGACATGTTGATGTGTATTCCGCGCTCGCGCAGTTGCGCCGCCGAGCGGATCGCCTGATCCATGACGAAGAGGGTGAGGCGATAGATGTCCTGGCTCTTTTCGGCCTGGACGATGAATTCGTCGGGCGGGATCGGGCCGCGCGTCGGGTGCGTCCAGCGCGCGAGCGCCTCGACGCCGACGAGCGTTTTCGACGCGATTTCATATTGCGGCTGGAACGCGACCCAGATATCGCCGCCGGTGAGGGCGTCTTCGAGCTGCGAATGGAAGCTCAATTGCCAGCCCGCGTCCTCTTTCTGGCGCGACGTATATTTGGTCCACAGCGAGCGCGTGCGGATCGCGCGTTCGGCGGCGACGAGCGCGGCGGCGAGGCGCTGCGCGTTCGACCCTTCGAATTCGTCGTTCACCCCGAAAGCGATCGCCACGTCGACGCGGAGCTCGCCAATCGTCAGCGGCGCGTTGAACAGCGCGGCGAGGCCCGCGAGCTGCCCCTCGATCTGGCTGTGCTGATAATAAGGGACGAGCCAGGCGAAGGTGCCGTCGAGATCATGGTGGAGCGTCGTGCCCTGCGACGCGAGCTGGAGGCGGCGCGTGACCTGTTCGACAAGCTTGCCGATGCCATCGCCGGGGATGAAGGCGGCCAGATCCTCGAAATTGACGACCTTCGCGGCGACGACGGTCGCGCTGCCGAATGCAGCCTGCGTGCGCAGCGCTTCGAAATTGGGCAGGCCCGACACCGGGTTCTCCCGCTGCGCCGAGGCGCGGCGGCGGGTGCGCGATACATTGGTACCGATCGCCGCGATGAAGACGAGAGCCGCACCGATCCAGACGGTGACCAGCATGAAGCTGAGCAGGACCTTTCCGGCGATCAGCAGCGCCGACGTTGCGAGGGCGAGCGACATGAAGCCGCGCTTCACCTGCGCAAGCAGCGCCGCCATCATCACCGCGACGGCAAGCAGGAAGGCGGGCAGCCATCCGACATCGACCGGATTCCCGCGCTTCAGCGTTTCGGCTGCGATCAGGTGGACATAGCCCCCGGGCAGGCGGTTGTGGCCGGGGAGAAAGAAGCTGTCCTGGAAATTGGGGGCGGTCGGCGCGAAAATCACGTCCTTGCCGGCGAGTTCGCGGGCACCAACCTTGCCGCTGACGACATCGGCGGCGCTGTAGTTCGGGATCGTCGCCGGATCGTAGGAAAAATCGAGCCGGAAGTTGGCGGGTTCCTTGCTGTATTTTCCTGCGATGATCGACGCGAAGCTCGGCAGCACGCGGCCGTCGGCCGCATAGCTGATCGGGACGCGCCACAGCTGCCAGAATTCGGTTTCCCACGCGATGCTGGCGATCGGCACATCCTTGCCGAAGGCGGGGCTGGGGAAGGTCGAGATATTTTCGCCGGTTCCGGGCGCGGTGCGCGTCGGGACGGCGAGGACGACGCGGTCGTCCATCCGCTTCACCGCGTCGACCAGCAGCGGGAAATCGCGATCCTTTTCGCGGCGGTCGAAATAGAAATCGATGAGCAGCCGCCTGGCGCCCGCAGCATTCACGGCATCGACGACCTGTGCATAGTGTCGCGGCGCATAATCGCGGTTGGGTGAGGCGTCGAGCGTCTTCGCATCGAGTTCGACCATGACGATATCGCCCGTGACGGGCCGCCATGCGACGCTGCCGACGAAGGCTTCGAGCACGCGGTCGATCGGTTCGGCGATCGACGTCAGCCCTGCCGCGAGGCTGAGAAGCAGCGACAGCGCGATCGTTCGCCAGCTGATCATCAGACTTTTGACCGGAATGGGCACGCACGTCTCCAGCAATTGCCGGTCCGTGCCTAGTGTCAGATGGTTATCATCACGTTAATCATGGCCGGAATCCTGCGCCGCGCGATCGAGCGCGAGGCGCAGGATTCCGGGCGTTTCAGGCGATGGCCGGCAAGGGCTCGAGCGCCGCGTCGCCCGCGAGCGCCGAGGCGGCGAGGCCGGTCGCAGCGGGGACGATCTGTTGCAGGTAAAAGCGCGTCGAAGCGATCTTCGCTTCGAGGAAGGCGCGGTCGCCGCTGCCGTCGTCGAGCCCGGCGCGCGCTGCCTTGTGCTGGATCGCCATCAGCCATCCGCATGTGGCTGTGGCGAGCATGGTGAGATAGGGATAGCTGCCCGCGAGCCGGTCGGCGGTATTGGCCGTTACCATCCAGTCGGTCACCGCACGGCATGCGTCGATGAGCTGTTGCAATTCGGGGGATTCGGTGGCGCCCGCCGCGATATCGTCGATCAGCCCGCGCACGCCGTCGCCGCCCGCCATGCCGAGCTTGCGGCCCACCAGATCGGCGGCCTGAATGCCGTTGGTGCCTTCGTAGATCGGGGCGATGCGCGCGTCGCGATAATGCTGCGCGGCGCCGGTTTCCTCGATGAAGCCCATCCCGCCATGCACCTGTACGCCGAGGCTTGCGACCTCGCAGCCGATGTCGGTCGCGTGCGCCTTGACGAGCGGGATCAGCACCTCGGCACGCACCGCGGCGGCTTCGTCGCCGAGCTTGCCGAAGTCGATCTGCGCGGCGGCATAATAGGTCAGCGCGCGCGCCGCTTCGGTCTGCGCGCGCATCCGCCACAGCATGCGCTTGACGTCGGGGTGGTGCGCGATCGTCACCGGGGTGCGATCGGGCGACCCCGCGAGCGACGACTGGACGCGCTCGGCGGCATAGCGCTGTGCCTGCTGCGTCGCGCGCTCGGCGATCTGGACGCCCTGACAGCCGACCATCAGGCGCGCGTTGTTCATCATCACGAACATCGCGCGCATGCCGCCCATTTCGTCGCCGACGATCTCGCCAAGGCAATCCTCGCCCTCGCCATAGACCATGACCGCGGTCGGCGAGCCGTGGATGCCGAGCTTGTGCTCGATCGAGGCGCAATGGACGCCGTTCGGGATCGTCGGATTTCCGGCGGCGTCGAGGCGGTATTTGGGGACGAGGAAGAGCGAGATGCCGCGCGTTCCCTCGGGCGCGCCCGGCGTGCGGGCGAGGACGAGGTGGACGATATTATCGGTGAGGTCATGCTCGCCGAAGGTGATGAAGATTTTCTGGCCCTTGATCTTGTAAAGGCCCGCGTTCGGCCCTTCGGTAACCTTTTCGGCGGTCGAGCGCAGCGCGCCGACGTCGCTGCCCGCTGACGGCTCGGTCAGGTTCATCGTGCCGTTCCACTCGCCGTTGACCAGCTTGGGAAGCCAGGTCTGACGCTGTTCTTCGGTGCCATAGGCCATCAGCGCGTGGATCGCGCCCGCGGTCAGGATGGGGCAAAGGGTGAAGCCCATGTTCGCGCTGCCGAGCGCCTCGATCACCACCGTCGCAAGGGTGAAGGGCAGGTCCTGCCCGCCATAGTCTCCGGGGCCGTCGATGCTGCCCCAGCCCGCCTCGACGAACTGCCTGTACGCCTCCTTGAAGCCCGGGGGCATGGTGACCCGGCCATTGTCCCATTTGGGATTGCTGACGTCGCCGACGCGGTTGAGCGGCGCGTACATCTCGGCAGCGAAATCGCCGATGCCGGTGACGATCGCCTCGACCATGTCGGGGGTCGCGGCGGCGAATTTGTCATGGCTCGCCATCGCGTCGACGCGCGCGATATGGTCGAGGACGAAAAGCTGTTCGGTGGTGGGCGGCGTGTAGGTCATGACAGAGCACTTTGCTGGTGAATATCGTTGCGTGGGCGCTATAGCGCGGCATGGCTGACGGTCAAACGCGCATGACAACCGATATCCGCCCCTTCGGGCCGGAGGCAATGGCGCGCGCCGGGGGGCTGGTCGGGGAGGGGCAGCCGGTCGCGGTGCCGACCGAGACGGTCTATGGCCTCGCCGCCGACGCGCGCAACGCCGAGGCGGTCGCGCGCATTTATGCCGCGAAGGGGCGGCCCGATTTCAACCCGCTGATCGTGCATGTGCCGGATTTGGCGGCCGCCGAGACGCTGGGCGTGTTTGGTGCGGTCGAGCGGGCGCTGGCGGCGCGTTTCTGGCCGGGTCCGCTGACGCTGGTGGTGCCGCGCACCGCCGATTGTCCGGTCGCGAGCATTGCGACCGCGGGGCTCGATACGATTGCGATCCGGGTTCCGGGACACCGCGCGATGCAGGCTTTGCTGGCAGAGAGCGGCGCGCCGCTCGCGGCGCCGAGCGCGAATGCGAGCGGGCGCGTGAGCCCGACAAAGGCAAGCCATGTCCTCGCGAGCCTCGACGGGCGGATTGCGCTGGTGATCGACGACGGGCCGACGACGGCCGGTGTGGAATCGACGATCGCGCGGGTGCAGGATGGCGCGGTCGAAGTGCTGCGACCGGGGCCGGTGACGTCGGAGATGCTGGCGGATGCGAGCGGGCTGACGGTGGCGGGCGTCAAAGGGTCAGAGATCGTCGCGCCGGGGATGCTCGCAAGCCATTATGCGCCGGGCAAGCCGGTGCGGCTGGGTGCAAGCGAGTTTGCGGACGATGAGTTCGGGATCGGCTTCGGCGCGGTCGCGGGCGATTATGATCTGAGCGCGGCGGGCGACCTGACCGAGGCGGCGGCGCACCTGTTCGATGCGTTACATGCGGGCGCGGCGAGCGCGAAGGCGAGGATTGCCGTGGCGGCGATTCCGGTCGAGGGGCTGGGCGCGGCGATCAACGACCGGCTGGCGAGGGCGGCGGTTTAAGCGGCCGCCGGCTCCACCGGATCCTTGTGCGGGACCTTGCGCGCGACGATCAGGCAGGCGGCGACGATCAGCACCGCGCCCGCGATCGTCGGCAGCGTGACCGCCTCGTCATAGAAATACCAGCCGAACAGCATCGCCCAGAGGAAGCCGGTATATTCGGTCGTCGCGAGAATCTGCGTCTCGGCGCGGGCGTAGGCCCAGCTCAGCAGCAGCAGCGAGGTTGTGGCGAGGATGGCGGCGCCGAGGATGTGCGGCGCGTGGCTCGGGTCAGGGACCGCGAGGAACCACGGCGCGCCAAGCGCGAGGATCGCGGCGACGAAAAAGTTCTGGAAGAAAGCGATTTCCATCGGCTCGGCCATCTTCGCCTGACGCCGCGCGAGGATGAGGTTGTAGGCGTAGAAGATCGCCGAGAGGAACACCGCGCCGACCGCGAGCAGCGCCTCGTCGCTATAGTCGCTGCCGCCGAGTTTCCCCGCAACGATCACGATTACCCCCGCGAGGCCGAGGATCGACGCGGCGATCGAGCGCGGACCGATCTTTTCGCCGAGGAAGATCGCGGCCATATAGAGCGCCATCAGCGGCGCGACGAAGGCGAGCGCGATCGCTTCCGCCATCGGCAGCCGCGCGAGCGCCCAGAAGAAGCAGAGCGCCATCCCCGCGACGAACACCGATCGCCAGGCGTGGATCTGCATCGCCGGCCGGTCGGGCCATTTGGGGCGGCTCGCAAAATAGATGAGGCCGGCGACGAGCGTGCCGGTGCCGGTACGCCAGAGCACGGCGTTATACGCGCCGATCTCGATCGACAGCCCCTTCATGAGCACGTCCATCGCCGAAAAGGTCGCAATGCCCGCGCACGCGATCAGGAAGGGGACGACGGGAGAGGGCGAATCGGGGCGCATCGTTGCGCCTTAGCGGAAGGTCGCCTGCCCCGCGCCATCGATGTTGAGCTTCTGGCCCGAACAATAGCTGTTCGCGTCGCTGACGAACCAGACGACCGCGGCGGCGACGTCGGCGGGGACCGCGACGCGCCCGAAGGGCATTTTGGTGTCGAGGTGGTGGATGTCCGCATTGCCGGTGATCGCGCGCGACAGTTTCTCGCCCATGTCGCTGACGGTGAGCGCGGGGGCGACGATGTTGACGCGGACGCCGTTGGCGAGTTCTTCCTTGGCGAGCGCGTAGGCGAGCGCTTCGCCCGCGGCTTTGGCCATCGTGTAGGGCGCGCCGTTGGGCGAGTGGGTATAGGTCGCGATGCTCGAGATTACGACGATGTCGCTGCGCTTGTGGGTGCGCAGCTGGGGCAGCGCGAGGCGGCTGAGGCGGTGCGGACCGGCGGCGTGGACGGCGAAGAGCTTGTCGACCTCTTCGGGGGTCGTATCGGCCACGGAGAGGCCGCGGCTGGCGATGCCGGCGTTGTTGATGAGGATCGACAGGGGGCCGAAGTCGGCTTCGACCGCGGCGACCATCGCGGCGCAGGCGGCCTCGTCGGTGACCGACGCCTGATAGGCCTTCGCCTTGCGGCCGAGCGCTTCGATCGCTGCGACGGTTTCGGCCGCCTCCTGCTCGCCGCGCGTGTAGTTGACCGCGACGTCGGCGCCCGCTTCGGCGAGGCCGATCGCGATGCCGCGGCCGATCCCGCGCGAGGCGCCGGTGACGAGCGCGACGCGCCCCGCAAGAATCCCGTCGGCCATATGTCTCTCCCTAACCCATCAGTTCATTATAGATGTCGTCGTCGCTGCGGCTCGCGGCATTGCGCCATTTGGGGGCCGCCTTGCGGTTGAGGACGGAGCCGTCGGCGTCGAGGATCGCGACGGTCGGCGTGCCCTTGATCCTGAACCGGAAGCGTTTGGCGACCTCGGGATTGCGGCCGAGGCCGCGGATATGCGGCATTCCGATGTCGGCATAGACAATCTCGTAGCGCGCGCGGACGGGGGCGAAGCGATCGGTGGCGATCAGGTTGGCGAGCCAGGCGCTGTCGTGGCAGCCGCCGGTGCCCATTACGAGGAGGACGGGCTTGCCCGACTGTCTGGCTCTGGCGAGCGCGGCGTCGATCGCGGGCATCGGGTCGGCAATGAAGGCGTCGCTCTTGTAGGGCTCGGCGACGCCGGGGAGGGTGCGCGTTTCGCTGGCTGCGGCGGGGGCGACTGCCAGCAGCGCGGCGAGGATGAGGGTGATCGGGCGCGTCATGTGCCGACGATAGGTTTTGCATGACGTTTCCGTCAACGTAAGATAGCCTTCGTCCCATGAGCTGGAAAAAAGAGATCGACGAACTCGGGCAGCGCCGCGCGATGGCCGAAAAGATGGGCGGCGAGGAAAAGGTCGCGCGGCAGCATGGGCGCGGCAAGATGGACGCGCGCGCGCGGCTTGCGGCGATCGTCGACGAAGGCAGTTTTCGCGAGATCGGCAAGATCGCGGGGCGCGGGCGCTATGGCGCCGACGGTGAGCTGGAAGATCTGGCGGCGAGCAATTTCATCTTCGGGCGTGCGAATGTGGGCGGGCGCCCGGTCGTCGCCTCGGCCGACGATTTCACCGTGCGCGGCGGCGCGGCCGATGCGGCGCTGCACAGGAAGTTCGTCCAGTGCGAGGCGATGGCGCATGAATATCGCCTGCCGCTGATCCGCATGATCGACGGCACCGGCGGCGGCGGGTCGGTCAAGACGCTCGAGGATATGGGCTACACCTACATCCCGCACGTTCCCGGCTGGGACGAGATCATTGCGAACCTCGATACGGTGCCGGTGGTGGCGCTGGCCTTGGGACCGACCGCGGGGCTGGGCGCGGCGCGCGTCGTCGCGAGCCATTACAGCGTGATGGTGCGCGGGCTGTCGCAGCTGTTCGCAGCGGGGCCCGCGGTCGCGGCGGCGATCGGCGATACATTGGACCGCGAGGAGCTGGGCGGCTGCGACGTGCATACGCGCAACGGCGTCGTCGACGACGAGGTGGCTAGCGAAGCCGAGGCGTTCGCGGCGGCGCGGCGGTTTTTGTCGTACCTTCCCTCGTCGATCCACGACCGGGCCTTGCGGACCGAATGCAGCGACCCGGTGGGTCGGCGCGACGAGAGCTTGCTGTCGGTCGTGCCGCGCGAGGCGAAACAGGTCTATTCGATGCGGCGGATTACCGGCGCAGTGTTCGATTCCGGCAGCTTCTTCGAAATGGGCGCGCGCTGGGGGCGCGCGGTGATCACGGCGTTCGCGCGGCTCGACGGCTATCCGGTCGCGGTGCTCGCGAGCGACCCGTCGTATCTCGGCGGATCGTGGGACGCGAAGACGAGCGAGAAGGCCGAGCGCTTCGTGAAGCTGGCCGACCAGTTCCGGTTGCCGATCGTTCACCTCGTCGACAATCCGGGGTTCATGATCGGCGGCGAGGCCGAGCGGACAGGGACGATCCGTTACGGGGTGCAGGCGATGAACGCGATCTACCGCGCGGCCGTGCCGCTCGCGTCGGTCGTGGTGCGGCGGGCGTATGGAATCGCGGGGAGCGCGATGTCGAACGCCGAGCGGTTCCAATACCGCTTTGCCTGGCCATCGGGCGACTGGGGCAGCCTGCCGATCGAGGGCGGGGTCGAGGTCGCATACAAGAGCGAGCTGGAGGCGGCCGAGGATCCGGCGGCGCATCTGGAGGCGATCAGGGAGCGGCTCAACCGCGTGCGCTCGCCGTTCCGCACCGCGGAGAAATATGGGGTCGAGGATATTATCGACCCGCGCGATACGCGGCCTTTGCTGTGCGAGTTTGCGGAACTGGCGTGGCGGGTTTTGAAGTAGCATATCCCTCCTCGTCATCCCGGACTTGATCCGGGATCCATTTGCGCGATGTTGTCTGGATCCCGGATCAAGTCCGGGATGACGAAGTGGGGGGAGGCTTATGACCGGCGGACGCCATCACGGCATGGACTGGCTGCGGATCGGGGCGTTCGGGCTGCTGATCCTCTATCATATCGGCATGTATTTCGTGCCATGGGGCTGGCACGTGAAGATCGCCGAGCCGCTCGATTGGGTGCAGCTGCCGATGCTCGCGACGAACAGCTGGCGGCTGGCGCTGCTGTTCCTCGTGTCGGGTTATGCGAGTGCGGCGCTGTTCGCGAAGCTCGGCGGCAGCGGCGCCTTTGCGCGCTCGCGCAGCGCGCGGCTGCTGATCCCGCTCGCTTTAGGCATCATCGTCGTCATCCCGCCGCAGCCGTGGATCGAGCTGGTCGGCCAGCATGGCTATAGCCATGGCTTCCTGCATTTCTGGCTTCGCGACTATTTCCGTTTCGGATCGCTGGGCGGGATCATTCTGCCGACCTGGCAGCATCTGTGGTTCGTCGTCTATCTGTGGGTCTATACGATGCTCGCCGCGGTCTTGCTGGCGGTTGTGCCGGGCGCGATGCGGACGCGGATCGCCGATGGCGCGGTGCGGTGGCTCGGCGCCGCCGGGCTGCTCGTCTGGCCGCTCGCGGCGTGGCTGCTCATCTATGCCGTCTTTCCGGGTCATGAGGAGACGCACGCGCTGTTCGACGACGGACCGTCGCACCTTCACTATCTGATCCCCTTCTTTGTCGGCTGGCTGCTCCGCGTGCGGCCGCAGCTATTCGATGCGGTGGCGCGCTGGTGGCGCGTCGCGCTGGCCATCGCGGTCGTCGCGTTCGGGGGCGTCGCATCGATATTGTGTCTGTGGCTGAGCGGCGCGCAGCCCGCCGACTGGGGCAAGCTGCCGTTCGATATCGCGCATCTGGTGCAGGGCTGGGCGACGATCGTGGCGCTGGTCGGGATCGCCGATCATTATTGGAACCGCGACCATCGCTGGCGCACGACGCTCGCCGAGGCGGTGTTTCCCTTTTACATCATCCACCAGACGATCATCGTCGTGGTCGGCTGGTATCTGCTTCAGGCCCGCGTTGCGGCGCTGCCGTCCTTCCTGATCCTGCTCGCCGCGACGACGCTGGGATGCTGGCTTTTCTACCGGATCGGGCGCAACATCGGCTGGCTGCGGCCGCTGATCGGATTGCAGCGCAACCAGGGGAGGGCGTGATGGGGGCTTTAAGGGGAATGCTGACGATCGTCGGCGTTGCGGCGATCCTCGTCGGCGGATTGTGGGCGCTGCAGGGGCTCGACATCATACGCTGGCCGGCGAGCAGCTTCATGCTCGGCGATACGGTCTGGACGCGCAATGGCGTGCTTTTGTCGATCTTCGGTATCGTTCTGCTATTGCTGGCTCGCAAAAGATCGCAGCCCTGATGGATTGACTACAAATGTAGTTGATCTGTATTGCCCATGTGATACACCATGGCCAATCCGGGGTTGGATTGGAGATGAAGATGACACTTTCCCTACGCGTCTTGCCCGGCGTGCTGATGGCCGCGACGATCGTTGCCGCTCCGTTGATTGTCGCGCCGGCCGCGCTTGCCGCCGATGAAGCGCAGGGCGATGCGGTCGCCGAAAAATATGCGGTGCTGCTCGAGCGCGACTATGTCTATCCCGAAACCGGAAAGCGCTATGCCGCGGCGATCCGCGCGGGGATCGCGGCGGGCCGCTATGCGACGCTGACCGGCGATGCGCTGGGGCAGGTGATCGACCGCGACGTCCACGCCGTGTCGCCCGACGGCCATTTGCGGCTGCGGACGCCCGACGCGGCCGCGGCGCCGCCGGGCGGCGCCGCGCCGGTCCGCCGTCCGCCGAAGGTGCCGGTCGAACAGGCGGGCTGGATCGCGCCGGGAATCGCCTTCGTCCGCTTCAACCTTTTTCCGCAGGACGCAGCGGTGACGTCGGCGGCCGCGAAATTCATGGCCGACCATGCCGATGCGAAGGCGATCATCTTCGATATCCGGACGCACAACGGCGGCGGGCTCGATCAGATGGATGTCATCTTCCCCTGGTTGTTCGCCGAGCCGACGCGGCTGGTGACGATGGCGACGCGCGCCTCGGTCGATGCGCGCGGTGGTTCGCCGATCGACGGCTTGCCCTCGATGCGCGTGGTGAAGGGTGACGCGGGCATGGTGACGCGCGAGCATTGGGCGACGCCGAATGCCGACGCGCGGCTGCGCGACGCAAAAATCTATGTGCTGACGTCGGGCGCGAGCGCGTCGGCGGCCGAGCATTTCTCGCTCGCGATGAAGCATACGGGACGCGGCACGCTGGTCGGCGCACCGACCGCGGGCGCCAATCATTTCGGGACCGGCGAGGATCTGGGCGGCGGGTACGGCGCCTTCATTCCCGTCGGCCGCACTTATGACCCTGCGACGGGCAAGGATTGGGAAGGCGACGGGGTGCAGCCCGACATCGCGGTGGCGCCCGCCGACGCGCTGGTCCGCGCATTGACCGAACTGGGTGTGGCGCCTGCGGAAGCGAAGACGCTGTCCGACGCGCATATGCCGAGCTGGCCGATGGAGCGGCGCAAGCCGCGCGGGGCGCGCTAGCTCCCCTCTTTCGTCATGCCGGACTTGATCCGGCGTCCCGCTTTGCGACGTTGATGAAGTGGGACCCCGGATCAAGTCTAACGAGCCACGTCTCTCGTTAGAGGGTGCGAAATCAGGAGGCAGCCAGCTTCGTCAACGCCTCGCCATCGACGCGCATCACGGTCCATTCGTCCATCAGCTTCGCACCGAGGCTCTGATAGAAACCGATGGCGGGCGCGTTCCAGTCGAGCACGCTCCATTCGAGCCGGGCGCAGTCGCGTTCGGTGCAGAGCGCCGCGAGGTGGGCGAGCAGCGCCTTGCCGAGCCCCGAACCGCGCGCCTCGGGGCGGACGAAGAGGTCTTCGAGATAGAGGCCCGGACGCCCCTCGAAGGTCGAAAAATTGTGGAAGAAGAGCGCGAAGCCCTGCGGTGTCGCGTCGATTTCGCCGATCAGCACCTCGGCATAGGGTCGCGGACCGAAGAGCTTTTCGCCGAGCTTCGCTTCGTCGAAACGGACTTCGTGCGCGAGCTTTTCATAGTCGGCGAGGTCGCGGATGAACTGCGCGATCAACGGCAGGTCGGCGGGCGTGGCGGGGCGGATGGCGATGGTCATGCCCGCCTCCTGTCGCGTGCCGCCGCGGCTGTCAAATCCGCTTTCGCGCCTTCAACAGTGCGAGCGCGGCGATGACGAGCGCGGGCTGGCCGAGGACCGCGGGGGCGTCGGCCCAGAAAGTCGCCGGACCGCAGATGCCGGCCGCGACTTCATAGATATGGAGCAGGCCGTGAAAGGTCAGCCAGAGGCCGCCGACGACCGCGGCGCGCCAGCGGTAGACGGGGTCTGCGGCGGCGTAGAGGAGGATCAGGCCCGATCCGATATAGGCGAGGCCGATATCGCGGATGAAATGCGCGTTGGGCGGGCCGGTGGTGACGACGGTCGGGACAAAGACATACCAGTCGAGCGGCTTCACCAGCATGAAGATGCCGTTGGCGATCGTGGTGACCGCCGCGATGAGAAGCAGGAGTTGGACGAGGCGATCAAGGGCATCATGTTTCGCAGGCATCGGTCAGTTCCCCGGCGGTTGCGTATCGCGCGACGCTAGCCGTTGCCGGCCGGGATGTAAAAGCGCCGGTCAGCGGGGTACGGGCGCCCCATATCCGCGCGCAAGTCCGACGCCCATGCCGGTCGCCATCACGCCGATCAGCGCCGAATCCCATATCATCAGCAACCATATGCGCAGCGGCTCCGCCCCGATCGCCCAATCATGGTTGAGCCGGTGGACGGGACTGATCGGCAGGAAGACGATCGCTGCGAACAGAAACATGGGGATGATCCGCGGCCATCCGCGCACGAAGCCCTGTTTCAGCGTCATGCCGGCATCGGCAAACAGCGCGCCGAAGAAATAGACAAGAAGGGGCAGCGACAGCAGCGTGAGCAGGACATAGGCGATGTCGAACGCGGCTTCGGACAAGAGCTTGTCGAGCGGCCACGCAAGCAATGCGACGACGAGATTGATCAGGAATGCGACGAGCAGCCGTCCCCACAAGGGTCTTGATGCGGCGCCGGGATTGCGTCGGCGAAAGGCGTAGACGGCCGCGACGAATATCGTCAGCCACATGCCGGCAACCTTGAAGCCGCCGGGGATCAGGCGCGCGACGTCCATCGAATGCGCCTTGAAGGCCGTCATGCTGGTGAACATGCCGATCTGGATCTCGACGATATGCTGGACCAGTTCGGGCAGCGCCGCGATCAGAGGGATCCACCAGAAGGAACGGATCAGGCGGACGGTGTCGATATAGGTGCCGGGAATGCCTTTGAGGAGGTTGGCCAGCCAGCGCCCTGCCGAAACCGCGACACTCATGCAGGCCTGGCTTCGCCGATCCCGACGATCCCGCGCTTGGTCTTCACGCCGCCTTGCCGTGCAGCGTGTCCATGCTCACCGCGCTGCCCGCGTCGATCTCGGCCGCCTTGGCTTCGACGAGCTTGACTATGTGGCTGATCATGTCGGCGTCCTCGACATGGTGGTCGGTGACGCCCGACAGGAACACCATATGCTTGCCGTTGCCGCCGCCGGTGATGCCGATGTCGGTTTCGCGCGCCTCGCCGGGACCGTTGACGACGCAGCCGAGGACCGAGAGCGACATCGGGGTCTTGATGTGCTGGAGCGCCTCTTCGAGCGCCTGTACGGTGCGGATGACGTCGAAGCCCTGCCGCGCGCAGCTGGGGCAGGAGACGACGCGGACACCGCGGGTGCGCAGGCCCAGCGATTTCAGGATTTCGTAGCCGACGCGCACTTCCTCTTCGGGTTCGGCCGAGAGCGAAACGCGGATCGTATCGCCGATGCCCGCCCAGAGGAGGTTGCCGATGCCGAGCGCGCTTTTCACCGTGCCGCCGATCAGTCCGCCGGCTTCGGTGATGCCAAGGTGGAGCGGGCAGTCGACCGCGTCGGCGAGCTGCGCATAGGCGGCGACGGCGAGGAAGACGTCGCTCGCCTTCACCGCGACCTTATATTCGTGGAAGTCGTGGTCCTGGAGCAGCTTGATATGATCGAGCGCGCTTTCGACGAGCGCCTCGGGGCAGGGCTCGCCATATTTTTCGAGCAGATCTTTTTCGAGGCTGCCGGCGTTGACCCCGATGCGGATCGCGCAGCCGTTCGCTTTCGCCGCGCGGACGACCTCGCCGACGCGCTCGCTGCTGCCGATGTTGCCGGGGTTGATGCGCAGGCACGCGGCGCCCGCATCGGCGGCTTCGAGCGCGCGCTTATAGTGGAAATGGATGTCGGCGATGATCGGGATGCGCGACGCGCGAACGATCTTGCCGAGCGCCGCGGTCGAATCGGTGTCGGGGCACGAGACGCGGATCAGGTCGGCGCCGGCTTCCTCGCAGCGGCGGATCTGGTCGATCGTCGCGACGGGATCGCTGGTCAGCGTATTCGTCATCGTCTGGACGCTGATCGGCGCGCCGCCGCCGACGGGGACGGCGCCGACCATGATCTGGCGGCATTCGCGCCGTGCGATGTCGCGCCAGGGGCGCAGGCCGGGATTGTGATCGCTCATGGATGCTGCTCGACAGAGAGGGGGTGTGCCGCTCTTTAGCCGTCCGGCGGCGGCTTGGCAAAGCCCCGCGCGCGATCGGGTGGCTGTTGCGCGAAAGACACACTCTGGCGCCGATTCGGCGCTGCACGCAATTTTCGTTTGTGCGTCGCAGCAAAATCGGCAACTTCGAATGCGTTCGTCGTCACAAGCCCGCACGAAGAGGCGTGGACGCGCACGGCAGGCCGGGACGATCCGTTTTTTTGGTTAGGGGGATCACCCATGAAGTTTCTTACCAAGGCATGTTTCGGCATGTTGCTCGCCGCGTCGGCCATGTCGACGCCCGCCTTCGCCCAGGAAGAAGAAGCAGCCAGCGGCCCGTTCTCGCTTTCGGGCGGCATTTCGGTCACGTCGGACTATCGTTTCCGCGGCGTTTCGCTGTCGAACGAAAAGGTGGCGGTGCAGCCGACGCTGACGCTCAGCCATGAGAGCGGCTTCTATGTCGGCGTATGGGGATCGAGCCTTCCCGACAGCCCGCCTTTCGGCAAGTTCGAACTCGACGTCTACGGCGGTTTTGCTACCGAAATCGCGTCGGGTACGACGGTCGACGTCGGCGTGACCTGGTACACCTATCCGGGCAGCGAGGATGGCGGCGCGCCGACCGATTATTTCGAAGGCATCGGCAAGCTCTCGCACGATATCGGCCCCGTCTCGGTGACCGGCCTGGTCGCTTATGCGCCCAAGCAGAGCTCGCTCGGCGATGACGACAATATCTATCTGAACCTCGCTGCCGGCTATGGCATTCCCAACACGCCGGTGACGCTGACCGCGGGTGTCGGCTATACCGACGGCTCGCTGGGCCTCGTGGCCGCCGACGGCAATTATCTCGACTGGTCGCTCGGTGCGTCGTTCGCGGCCGGACCGGCGACCTTCTCGGTGCAATATATCGACACCGACGTCAAAAAGACGGGCATCAAGGCCGTCGATACGCTTTACGATCCAACCGTGGTCTTTACGCTGGGCGTTTCTTTCTGATCGCCTGACGGGTCAGCGACCACGCGCTAAGGGGGCGGCTTCGGGGGAGGCCGCCCCCTTTTTCGTGCGCGAAAGGGGCGCGCATACGCTTCGCCGCAACGCGCTTGACCGCATCGATGAAGCGTGCAATTTCATCGACGAGTTGAAGCAGCGGAGTTTGATCCCCCATGACCGAGGCCTCTCAAAGCGTTTCCGTTCCTCCCGTCCCGCGCGCCCGCGGCGAGCGAAGTCCTGGCGTCAAGCTGGTCATCGCGGTGCTGATCGCAGTCGCGCTGATGGTCCCCCTCCTGATGATCTATGGCCTGCTCTGGGATCGCCAGCAGCAGGCCGAAACCGCGCAGGCGTCGATCGGACAGGGCTGGGGCGGGCAGCAGACGATCGGCGGACCCGTGATCGTCATCCCGTACCGCGCCACCGAAACGACGACGGTGCAGGAGAATGGCAAGGATGTGACACGGACCGTCAACACGATCCGCAACCTCTATCTGTCGCCGCAATCGAACCGCGCCGATGTCGTCATCAAGCCCGAAAAGCGGAAGAAGGCGATTTACGAGACCGTCGTCTATGAAAGCCAGATCGCGGGGAGCGCCGAGTTCGTGCTGCCCGCCGACATCGCGCGCTATGGCGTGACGCGCGAGGCGCTGATGCTCGACCGCGCCGAAGTGCGCCTCGGCATCAGCGACGCGCGCGGGCTGGTCGACGGCAACAGCCTGTCGGTCGACGGTACGCCGCTGGCGCTCCAGCCCGGCAAGGGGCTGCTCTCGACAGGCAATTCGGGCACCTTCGCCTTTGTCGACTGGAGCGCCGCGGCGCCGATGAAGGTCGATTACAGGATCGGGGTGCGCGGGCTCGGCGATTTCAAGCTGATCCCGCGCGGAGTCGACACGCGCTGGACGGTGAAGTCGAGCTGGCCGAACCCGAGCTTCGGCGGCGACTTCCTGCCCGCGAAGCGCGAGGTCAAGGGCAGCGGTTTTACCGCGACCTATGCGATCCCGAACCTTGCGCTGGGACAGGCGCAGGTGCTCACCGGCGACCTGTCGCCGCCGGTCACGACCAATTATGGCCGGCGCGACGCTTATGCCGACGTCGCGGTCGAGGTCGCGGCGGCGCCCGACGGAAGCACGGGCGAAGCATCGGGCGGAACCGCCAAGGCGGTCGCGATCAGCCTGATCGAGCCGGTCGACCTCTACAGCCAGGTCGATCGCAGCATCAAATATGGCTTCCTGTTCATCGGTTTCACCTTCGTCGCCTTTTTGATGTTCGACATCATCGCGGGCGCACGGGTGGCGCCGGCCGAATATCTGCTGACCGGCATCGCGCTGGTGCTGTTCTTCGTGCTGTTGCTCGCGTTCGCCGAGGTGATCGGGTTCATGCCCGCCTATATGGTCGCGTCGGCAGCGATCATCGGGCTCTTGACCTTCTACAGCGCCGCGGTGCTGAAGAGCTGGAAGCGCGCGCGCTTCCTCGCCGCGATGCTGATCGGGCTTTATGCCTTGCTCTACACCTTGCTCAATCTCGAAGCCTATGCGCTGCTCATCGGGTCGGTGCTGATGTTCTTCGCCCTCGCCGGGGTGATGTACATGACGCGCAACATCGACTGGGGCGGGATCGGCAAGAAGGATGAGGTTGTCGTCGGCTAGCCTTCACTCGTCATTCCCGCGAAAGCGGGAACCCAGCTCGGCCTTAGCTGATTGAGCGACGTCGGAACTGGGTCCCCGCTTTCGCGGGGATGACGAAAGAAGGGAAGGTCAGCGCCAGCGCAAATTATGGGGGCCGAGATCCGCGAGGGTCCTGGCCCCCATCAATTTCATGCCGCGCTCCATCTCGGCACGGAGCAAAGCGATCGCGCGCGCGACGCCATCTTCGCCCGCCGCAGCGAGTGCATAGAGATAGAGACGCCCGCCCGAACACGCCTTGGCGCCAACCGACAGCGCTTTGAGCACATGCGTCCCGCGCATGATGCCGCCGTCGCAGATGACTTCGACCCTGTCGCCGACGGCGTCGACGATGTCGGCGAGCGCGTCGAAGGGGGAGATGCTGCCATCGAGCTGCCGCCCGCCATGGTTCGACACCATGATCGCGGTGGCGCCGATGTCGGCGGCGCGCTTCGCATCCTCGACCGCGGCGATGCCCTTGAGGCAGAAGGGACCGTTCCATTGCTTGCGGATCGCCTCGGCGCGTTTCCAGTCGAGGCTCTGGTCGAGCATCGAGGTGAAATATTCGGCGACTGATTTGGGGACGCTCGACCCTTCCGAGACGTGCGTCGCGAGGTTGGGCAGGCTGAATTTTTCGCGGAGGACGTAGTTGAGGCCCCAGCCGGGCCTGGCGGCGTAGCTCAGCATGTTGCCCGCGGTGAAGCGCGGCGGCGAGGTGAAGCCCGAGCGCAGACAGCGTTCGCGGTTGCCGCCGACGATCGTGTCGACGGTGAGCGCGACGGCGTCGAATTTCGCATCGCGGGCGGCGTCGAGCATCGCCTTGTTCAGACCCTCGTCGTGATGAACGTAGAGCTGGAACAGCTTGGGGCCATCGGTGAGCGCGCCGGCCTCGGCAAGGCTGATCGTCGCGAGGCTTGATATGCCCGCGACGGTGCCCGCGTTCGCGGCGGCGCGGAGCACGGCGCGCTCACCCTGCCAGTGGAACAGGCGCTGGAGCGCGGTCGGCGAGAGGAAGAGCGGCATCGCCATCTCGCGCCCGAAGAGCGTCGTCTTCATATCGACGCTTTCGACCCCCGCGAGGACGCGTGGGATGAGGTCGCAGTCGTCGAACGCCGCGCGGTTGCGGCGGCGCGTGACCTCATCGTCGGCGGCGCCGTCGATATAGTCGAACACCGGCCAGGGCAGGCGGCGTTTCGCGAGCGTACGGAAATCGTCGATATTGTGGCAGTCGGTCAGTTTCATGCTTGGCCCCGATCAGAAAACAGTACGCGCTGCCACCGTGCCCTTGGTTGCAAAGCTGAAGCGCGGTTCGACTGCGAGGTTCGCATCGAGGATATGCGCCGCGACGCGTTTGCCAACCGCGGGTCCGTTCTTGAACCCGTGTCCCGATCCGCCGCCGACGAGCCAGACATGCTGCTGTCCCGGAAAGCGGTCGATCAGATAGTCGCCGTTCGAGCTGTTCTCATATTGGCAGACGCGCCCGCCGATCAGCGGTGCGGAGGCGAGGCCGGGGAAACGCCGCGCGAGATAGGCGCGCGCTTCGGCGATCCCGGTGGGCGAGAGCTGACGCTCCATCGTGTCGGGATCGATCACCGGACCATGGACGTCGATCGCGATCTTGAACCCCGCGCCTTCGAGATCGGGGATGCCATAGACGATGCGGCCGTTGTTGAAGTCGGCCCATACCGGCAGTTCGGGCGGCGCGAAGCGGCTGTCACCCTGCGGCGCACCGAAATGATAGACCTCCTGCCGCGTCGCGACGATCTTGTTCATCAATTGCTGCGGGAAGAGCTCGGCGATCCACGGGCCCGCGGCATAGACGAGATGATCGGCGGTGCCGCCGTCGGGCAGCGTGTGGCGCTTCGTCTTTTTCGAGAAGAGCGGCGCGGGCATGACGACGCGCTCGACCTCGATCTGCGCGTCGGCGATCAGTTCCTGCACGCCGCGGCCCGCGATCAGCGCACCCGCCTCGGTTTCGAGGATGCCCGTTTCGCCCTGGTAAAATTGCATCTGGCGATATTTGTTCTGGAGCCAGCTTACGTCGCCATGCTCGTGCCCGACGCGGTTCGTCTGCAACCACGCGAGCGACTGCGCGGTATAGGCGTCGCCCTGCGGCGCGAACCACAAGACGCCGGTGTTGTGAAAGATCGGCGCGCTGGCGCTGTCGGACAGGTCCTTCCAATATTTGAGCGAGTCGCGCGCCATTTCGGAATAAATGGCGTCGGCGCCATAGCCCATGCGGATGACCCGGCTTTCGCCGCCCGACGAGGCGCGCGCATGGCCCGCGCCATAGGCGTCGAAGAGGCGGACCGACTTGCCCGCGCGGAGCAGGTGCCATGCGGTCCACGCACCGAACACGCCCGCGCCGATGATCGCGACATCGACATGCTGGACCTTGGGTTTCGCGGGTTTGCGCTTCTTCGGCTTGCGTTCCTTGCGCTCGGCCGCGGTGGCGGCCGCCGCGACGGGCAGCGCGGCAAGGCCGGTCAGGAGCGCGCGGCGCGAGGGGCTGTTACCGGCCACCGGTCGAAGCCTCTTTCTTGTAGTAGCGGTAACCGCCGACCCATGTTTCGAGCGGCGTCATGCGGCGGATCTCGTCGGGGCTGGCGAGCATCGGGTCGGCCTCGACGATGAGGAAATCGGCGCGCATTCCGGGCATCAGCGTGCCGATGCGGTCCTCGGCAAAACCTGCAAAAGCGGCCGTGCGCGTGAAGCCGTCGAGCGCGGTTTCGCGGCTGACCGCTTCTTCGGGACGCCAGCCGCCAAAGGGTTCGCCCTTCGCATCGGTGCGCGAGATGGCGGCGGCGATGCCGGGGAAGGGGTTCGCGCTTTCGACCGGCACATCGGACCCGAAGGCAAGGCGTGCGCCCGCCTTTTCGAGGCTGCGCCAGGCATAGGCACCCTTGAGCCGGTCGGGGCCAAGCCGCGCTTCGGCCATCACACGATCGCTGGTCTGGTGGACGGGCTGCATCGAGGCGATGACCTTGAGCGCCCCGAAGCGCGGGATGTCGACGGGGTCGATGATCTGTGCATGTTCGATCCGCCAGCGGCGCTCGCCGGGCAGGTCGGCGGTGAGGTCGGTGATCGCGTCCAAAGCCTCGGCATTGGCGGCGTCGCCGATCGCGTGGATCGCGACCTGGAACTTGTCCATCGACGCGCGCACCATCTTGTTGCGGAGCTGCGCGGGGGTAAGGAGCGGCAAGCCCTTTTGCCCCGGAGCATCGCTGTACGGCGCCTTCAGCCACGCGCCGCGCGACCCCAAAGCGCCGTCGAGATAAAGCTTCACACCGACCATGCGCAGCCGGTCGTCATAGAGCCAGGGCGTCGGTTCGGACCCCGCGATGATCGCCATATTGTCGATGTCGCCGCCGTAGCTGAGGATGCGCACCGAAAGCTGTTTCTTGTCGCCCGCGCGGCGGAATGCCTGCCAGTCGGCGATGCTGGTGCCCATGTCGGCGATCGTCGTGATCCCCTGTTCGAGCAATTTCTGCTGCGCGAGATACAGCGCGCGGTCGAGGTCGCGCGCGAGCGGCTTGGGCTTGGCGCTGTCGACGAGCCTCATCGCGGCGTCGACGAAGACCCCGCTCGGCTTACCGCCCTCCATCTCGATGCGGCCGCCTTCGGCCGACTTGCTCGCGGGGGTGATCTTTGCGGCGGCCATCGCCGCGCTGTTCGCCCAGCCCGCGTGGCCGTCGACGCGTTCGAGCCAGACGGGGCGGTTCGGGACCGCGGCGTCGAGGTCGGCGGCGGTCGGGAAGCGGCCGAGGCCCCATTTCTCCTGATTCCACCCCGATCCGATGATCCACGGCATCTCCGGATTGTCGGCGGCATATTTACGGATCGCCGCCTGCGCCTCGGCCAGGCTGTTGGTGTTCGACAGGTCGAGCAGCATGAGCTGGAAGCCGAGCCCCATGACATGCCCATGCGCGTCGATCAGGCCGGGGATGAGGGTGCGGCCCTTGCCATCCTCCTTGAAGTCGGGGCGTTCGGGGCGCTTGTCCTTGCGGTCGAGCAGCTGCTTCACCTTACCCTGCGTGTCGATGACCAGCCCGGTGAAGCGGACGAGCTTGCCGTCCTTGTCGAGCGTGATGCCGTTGACATTGTCGACGAGCGTGTCGGCGTGCGCGGGGGCGGCGAGGGTGAGGGCGAGGGCGGTGAGGAGCAGACGCTTCATTTCGGGAGCCTCGTCACGAGCGAGCTCGTATCCTTTCGGCCGCCGCCCGCCTTTTGCACATCGGCGTAGAACTGGTCGACGAGGCTGGCGACGGGCAAGGTCGCGCCGTTGACGCGCGCTTCGTCGAGCGCGAGGCCGAGATCCTTGCGCATCCAGTCGACCGCGAAACCGAAGTCGAATTCATCCTTGGCCATCGTGCCCCAGCGATTGAGCATCTGCCAGCTCGCCGCGGCGCCGCCCGACACCGCCTCGAACACCTTGTCGGTGTCGAGCTTTGACGCCTGCGCGAAACGCAGCGCTTCGGACAGGCCCTGAACCACCCCGGCGATCGCGATCTGGTTCACCATCTTCGTCGTCTGCCCCGCGCCGGGGCCGCCGATATGGACCATGCGTGCGGCATAGGCCTGCATGACGGGCGCCGCGGCGTCGAACGCCGCTTTCGTTCCGCCGCACATGATCGAGAGCGTGCCGTTCTGCGCGCCTGCCTCGCCGCCCGAAACGGGGGCGTCGAGACAGAGCAGGCCGAGCCCGTCGGCTTCGACCGAGAGCTGGCGTGCGATGCGCGCCGAGACGGTGGTGTGGTCGATGAACAGCGCGCCCTTTTTCATCGCCCTGAACGCGCCGTCGCGGCCGAGCGTGACCTGTGCGAGATCGTCGTCGTTGCCGACGCAGGTGAGGACGACATCGGCGTCCGCCGCGGCTTCGGCGGGCGTCGCCGCCGCGGTGCCGCCGTGCTGCGCGGCCCAGGCGTCGGCCTTGGCGCGCGTGCGGTTGTATACGGTGAGGGCGTGCCCCGCCTTGACGAGATGGCCCGCCATCGGTCCGCCCATGACGCCGGTTCCGATGAAGCTGATGCGCAATTTTTGTTCGCTCATGCGCGGTCCATAGCATTGTTTGCTTCGCGCGCCAGATGGGCTAGGGCGCCTATCGTTATGACCGATCAACTCACCCTGACCTCCGCCGCCGATCTTCCGGCGATCACATTGGACGATGTGCGCGCGGCGGCGGGGCGAATTAACGGCGCGGTCGTGCGGACGCCGACCTTGCACTCGCAGACCTTGTCCGAGCTGGTCGGCGCCGAGGTGTGGCTGAAGTTCGAGAATCTGCAATTTACCGCCGCGTACAAGGAACGCGGCGCCCTCAACGCACTGCTGCTGCTCAGCGACGAGGCGAAGGCGCGCGGCGCGATCGCCGCCTCGGCGGGCAATCATGCGCAGGGTCTCGCCTATCATGGCAAGCGCCTCGGCGTTCCGGTGACGATCGTGATGCCGAGCACGACGCCGCAGGTGAAGGTATCGCAAACCGCGAGCCATGGCGCGACGATCGTGCTGCACGGCGAGACCTTCGACGATGCCTATGCGCACGCGCGCGTGCTCGAAAAGGAACGCGGCCTGACCTTCGTCCACCCCTTCGACCATCCGCATGTCGCGGCGGGGCAGGGAACGGTGGCGCTCGAAATGCTGGAGGATGTGCCCGAACTCGACACGCTGATCGTGCCGATCGGTGGCGGCGGGCTGCTCGCGGGCATGGGCACCGCGGCGCGCGGGATCAAGAATGACATGCGCCTCGTCGGGGTGCAGGCCGAGCTTTATCCGTCGATGTATGCCGAGCTCAACGGCGTCGACATGGCGTGCGAAGGCGATACGCTCGCCGAAGGTATCGCGGTCAAGGAGCCGGGTGCCTATACGCGCAAGCTGGTCGCCGGGCTGAACGACGACATCGTGCTCGTCGCCGAGCGCCATCTGGAACGCGCGGTCAGCCTGCTGCTCCAGATCGAGAAGACGGTGGTCGAGGGTGCGGGCGCCGCAGGGCTCGCGGCGATGCTTGCGCATCCCGAAGAGTTTGCGGGGCGCAAGGTCGGACTGGTGCTCACCGGCGGCAATATCGACACGCGCCTGCTCGCGAATGTGCTGCTGCGCGACCTCGCGCGCTCGGGCCGAATCGCGCGCCTGCGCATCCGGCTGCAGGATCGGCCGGGCGCACTGTTCAAGGTGATGAAGCTGTTCGACGAGAAACAGGTCAACATCATCGAAATCTATCACCAGCGCATCTTTACGACGCTGCCCGCCAAGGGGCTGATCACCGACATCGAATGCGAAGCGCGCGACCGCGAGCATCTCGACAGCCTCGTCGCCTCGCTGCGCGATGCGGGTTATATGGTGACCACCGTCGAGCTGGCATGAGGGAGTTCACGCTCGAGCTCACCGCGACGCCTGAGAGCATCGACGAGCTGGGCCATGTCAACAATGCGGTGTGGGTCCAGTGGATCCAGCAGGTCGCGACCGGCCATTGGGACGCCGCGGCGCCCCAGGCGCACAAGGATGCCTATATCTGGGTCGTGGTGCGGCATGAGATCGATTATCTGCGCGCGCTGGGCCCCGGCGAGACGGTGACCGCGCGGACGTGGGTCGCCGACAAGCCGCAGGGAGCGAAGTTCGATCGCTTCATGGAGTTCACCGGCGCCGACGGCAAAGTGCATGTCCGCGCGCGGACGGTGTGGGCGTTGCTCGACAAGTCGAGCGGGCGGCCGCTGCGCGTGACCGCCGAGGTGGTCGCCCCGTTCGCGGGGGACGCGCGATGAGCGGCGCGGCGGGGTGGCGGCCGATGGACGCCGCCGACCTGCCGGTGGTCGCGCGTATTTCCGACGTGGTGCACGGCGATTTTGCCGAGCCGCTGGAAACCTTCGCCGATCGCCTCGCGCATTATCCTGCCGGCTGTGCGATCCTTGAGCGCGACGGCGAGGCGCTGGGCTATCTGATCAGTCATCCCTGGCCGCGCGACGCTGCGCCGCCGAAACTGGGCGCCTTGCTGGGGCCGATTCCGGCGTCGGACAGCTATTATCTCCACGACATCGCGCTGCTGCCCGCGGCGCGCGGAACCGGCGCCGGGGCGACGGCCACCGCGTTCGTCGTGCGGCAGGCCGGCGCTGAAGGCTGTCGCGACGTCCGGCTGGTCGCGATTCAGGGCGCCGACAGCTATTGGCACGCGCAGGGGTTCGCCTATGTCGGGTCCGCCATCGAAGGCCCCTATGGGCCGGGGTCGCACCTGATGCAGCGCGCGATCGAGGCGGTATGACCGCGCTGTCGATCCGTCCTGCGAGGCCCGACGACACCGCCGCGATCTGGGCGATCATCGAACCGGTGATCTGCGCGGGCGAAACCTACACGCTCGACCGCGATATGTCCGGGGATGATGCGCTCGCTTACTGGTTCGGGGCCGACAAGGAGACATTCGTTGCCGAGGAAGACGGTGTCGTTCTCGGCACCTATTATCTCCGTGCCAATCAGGCGGGCGGCGGCGGCCATGTCTGCAACGCAGGCTATATGACCGGCACCGCGGCAACGGGACGCGGCGTTGCGCGCGCGATGGGCCTCCATTCGATCGACCATGCAAAGGCGCGCGGCTTTCGCGCGATGCAGTTCAATTTCGTCGTCAGCAGCAATGTGCGCGCGGTCGGGTTGTGGCAGTCGCTGGGGTTCGAGGTCGTCGGCCGTCTGCCGGGCGCGTTCGATCATCCGGTCGAGGGATTTGTCGATGCGCTGGTGATGTTCCGGACGCTCTGATTATTCCCTGATGCGTTCGGCCAGCGACTTGTCGGCGAGCGCGTTCAGCGCTTTGAGTATCGCGCCATGAACGTCGCCGACCTCCTCGAAGAGTGTGCGATAAACATCGCTTATCTTCGCGCTATAGTCGTCGATGCGACGGAGCTGGTCGCGGCCCGCGTCGGTCAGCCGTAAAATCTTGCGCCGCGCGTCGGCGGGGTCGGCGTGCTGCGTGATGACGCCGAGGCGAAGCAGTGCGGGGCATTTCTGGACCACCAGCTGATGCGACTGGCCGAGCGCGCGGGCGAGTTCCGCCGCCGAGGCCTCGCCCGCCGCGTCCAATGCGGTGAGCAACGAACAGGAGCGGACGGGGATGGTGATGCCGGCATCGTCGAACAGCGGCCGCGTCTGTTCCTCGATCCGCTGGCTCAGTGCTTCGCTGAGGCGGCCGAGGAACGAGATGTCGTCGAGGTCTGCGGTGTCAGTCGAGGCGGGCATAAATTTGGGTCGTTCCGTCGCGGTCGATACGTTCGAGCGCGGTGACCTTGCCGCCTTTGCGGACAATACGGAAGCGGAAGTCGCGTACCCCCTCGATCGCCAGCAGATCGCCGCCGAGCGGTTCGAGCGTCAGGCGGAAGCGTTCGCGCCAGGTGTAGAGCAATTTGCCGCCGACGAGATCGATGCGCCGCCCTTCGTAGCGGCCGGCAAGCGCTTTGAGCGCGGCGGCGGATAGCTGGGGGCGCGCCGCGAGTTCGGGTGCAAGCCAGTCGGCCTCGGCGCGTTTGGCCGGATCCGCCTTGGCAAGGTCGGCGAGCGCGAGGCGATGCGCGACGGCGAGCGCGTCGGCGGAAGCGACCGGATGGTCGGGCGTGACGCCCTGACCCTCGAAATCGCCGCGGTCAACGGGATCGCGAATCTGGCCGATTGGAACCTGCAGGAAAAAGTCGGTGCCGACGGGCTTGCGATCGACCGGATGCGCGCCGCCCGCGGTGCGTTCGCCGACCAGCGTCGCGCGACCGAGTTTCTTCAGCGTGTAGGCGAACCATTCGGCTGCCGAGAAGCTGGTCGAACCGGTGAGGACATAGACGGGTTTTCCCGTCAGGCGCTTCGCGGGCAGCGCGGGGAGGACCCACTGGCCGCGTTCGACCCTGCGGCCGTCGAGATTATAGTCATAGTCGAAGAGTTCCTGATCCTTGTCGCCGCGGAAGAGCTGGCTCGCCAGCAACTGCGCCATCTCCAGATGCCCGCCATTGTTGTAGCGCATGTCGTAAATCACCGCGTCGCCATTCTCGATAAAGCGCATCGCCGCCGCGGCCGCATCATAGGCGAGCTCGGGGTCGGCGAAATGGGTGAGGTCGACATAGGCGATATTGCCGTCGAGATAGCGGAGGCCGGCAAAGCCGAAATTCTGTCGCGCTTCGCCCTGCCGGTCGCTCTCGCGCAGCGCGGCGACGCGCGCGGGGTCCTGCCGCGCGGCATAGTCGGCGACCCACGCCGGGTCGACCCCGACGGCGAAATGCAGGTCCTTGCTCGCCTCGACCAGATCGTCGGTCAACTCGCTCGCGAGTTTGTGCCGGTCGGTCGCGGCATCATAATCGCCGGCGTCGAGGTGGCGGCGCAGCGTCGCGGCGATCGTCTTTGCCTTGTCGGGAAAGACGTAGTTCGCCTCCAGCGTCTGGTTGAGCTGTTCGACCACGGCGCGTTTGTCGGCGGCGGTAAGCGGAGCTTCGTCCGTCGCGGCGACGGTCGCCAGCCATGCGGTCGTGGCGGTCAGAAGGACGGTCAAGCGCTTGTTCTTCATCGGTGTTTCTGCCTGTCATGCGATTCGTACAATATATTGCGCAATATATTGTATTTATCGGCGATGCAAGCGATTGCGATGGATAGGTGCGGTCCGAATTGGGGAGCCCTGTCCGGGCCGGACAGGGTTTCGGGGTCAGCCGTCGAGGAAAGCGGCGACCGCGTCGAGGCCATAGGCCTCGGTGACGAAGCTTTGCCCGATGCCGTGCGTCAGGATCAGCGGCAGCTTGCCGCCGCGCACCTTTTTGTCGTGCGCCATATGGCCGGCCAGCGTCGCGCCGTCGCTGTTGACGCCCGCGCTGGCGAGGCTGTGCGGCAGGTCGACGCTCGCGAGATGATCGCGCACGCGCGCGGCATCGTCGGCGGAGCACAGCCCGTTCGCCGCCGAAAATTGATGCGCGAGTACCATGCCCGCGGCGACCGCCTCGCCGTGGAGCAGGCGGTCCGAATAGCCGGTTTCGGCCTCGAGCGCATGGCCGAAGCTGTGGCCGAGGTTGAGCAGCGCGCGGATATCCTGCGTCTCGCGCTCGTCGGCGGCGACGATGCGCGCCTTGGCGGCGACGCTGTGCGCGATGGCGCGGTGCCGCGCCTCGCTATCGCCGGCGAGCAACGCTGCGCCGTTGGCTTCGCACCAGCCGAAGAAGCCGGCGTCGTCGATCAGCCCATATTTGACGACTTCGGCATAGCCCGCGCCGAGTTCGCGGCGCGGCAGCGTTTCGAGCGTCGTCGGATCGATCACGACGAGCGTGGGCTGGTGGAACGCGCCGATCAGATTCTTGCCCGCGGGCACGTTGATCGCGGTCTTGCCGCCGACGCTGCTGTCGACCTGTGCGAGGAGGGTGGTCGGCACCTGGATGAAGTGGCAGCCGCGCTTGACGATACTGCACGCGAACCCGACGAGATCGCCGATGACGCCGCCGCCGAGCGCGATGACATGGTCGCCGCGCTCGACGCCTTCGC
Organism: Pseudomonadota bacterium; assembly: GCA_020160755.1. Lineage (GTDB taxonomy): Bacteria > Pseudomonadota > Alphaproteobacteria > Sphingomonadales > Sphingomonadaceae > Sphingopyxis. The sequence continues at coordinate 114,732 of JAIUPN010000007.1, read as the reverse complement.
CGATCAGCCATTCGGTGAGGCGCGCGAGACCGGCCCAGCTTTTGGTGCCTTCGCCGGGTTCGAGCACGAAGGAGGAAAAGGAGATATTCTCCATCGCGAGCGAGGTACCGAGCGGGGTCAGATAATGTTCGGCGACATGGGTGTCGGTGACGATCATCGTGCGCGGCCGCTTCAGCAGCGGTGCGACATGCGCACCGATGTCGCGGATCAGCCCGTCGCCGATCAGGATCGGGTAGCTGCGAGCGCCCAGCTCGACGGTCAGGCTTTCCATTTCGACAATGCCTCCAGGATCGCGCGCACCGTATGATCGTGCGGCGTGCTTGCCGAGCTGACGCGCAGATGCGCTTCGGCATAGACGGGATTGCGGACCGCCGCCAGTTCGCGCAGCACCTCGCCGGGGTCGCGGTTCCTGAGCAGCGGGCGGTGGCTGCGGCGGCCGACGCGTTCGACCAGCGTCGCGATATCGGCGTCGAGCCAGATGCAAAGGCTGTCCCGCAGGATCAGCGCGCGCGTTTCCTCGTTGATGAAGGCGCCGCCGCCGGTCGCGAGTACCATCGGCTTCTCGGCGAGCAGCCGGGCGATCACGCGGCGCTCGCCGTCGCGGAAATGCGCTTCGCCGAAACGTGCGAAAATGTCAGAGATCGTCATGTCGGCGGCGCGTTCGATTTCGTCGTCGGCATCGGCGAACCGCATTCCCAGCCGCTGCGCAAGGCGGCGGCCGATCGTCGATTTTCCCGACCCCATCAGTCCGACGAGCACGATCGACCGGTCGCGGAGCGACGCGGGGATGGCCGGGAGGGGGCTTTTCGGGTTTCGCGACATGGTGCGCGCGGCTATACCGACCATCCCGCGCGGGACAATGGTTTTGCGCGATACGGGACGAACGGTGGGCATGGGATATTGCGCGCGCGGAATAGTTCGGGAAAAGGCGGGTCGATCATGCGATGGCCGATCGGACCCGAGATGATTGAGGTGGACGTGACCGACAGGATTGCCGAAAGCGCGACGCAATGAGGAAAATGACGTTATCGCTCGTGCTGGGCCTGTCGGGAACGGCGATGGCCGCTGCGCTGGTTCTGCCCGCGCTCGCGCAGGAATCGCTGCTGCCCGAAGGATTCGGCAATCCCGCCGACACGCCCGCCCCGCGGCCGTCGCCGACGCCGGCGCCGACCCCGACGCCGGCACCGGGGGCCACGCCCAAAAACGGCGCGACCCCGCCGCCCGTCGCCCCGACGCCTGGCACGACGACGACGACCGCAGCCCCGGCCGAAGAGGGCGAAGACGCCGGGGAAGGCGAAGAGGTCGCATCGGGCGGGCTGAAATATGACCTGCCGCCGGGCGCGCGGCGCCTGCTCACCCGCATCGGGCCGCTAACCCCCGAAACCGGCGGACTCGCTCCCGACGCCTTTGGCGTGCGCGGCCAATATGCCGCCGCGATCATGCGCAAGACAAACGGCCAGCTCGCGTCGCGCTGGGGACAGATATTGCTCCGCCGCGCGCTCGCGTCGGCGATCGATACGCCCGACACGATCAACGGCGCTGACCTCGCCGCCGACCGCGCGTCGCTGCTCCTCCGCATGGGCGAATCGATCACCGCGCGCCGGATCGTCCAGTCGGTCGATTACGACCGCGCGAGCCCGCGCCTCGTTTCCGCTGCGCAGCAGGTCTATCTGGCCAACGCCGATCCGGCGGGTATGTGCCCTTATGTTCCCGCGGGCCTCGCGCACGGCGACGAACAGGCATGGCGGCTGTCGGCGGCGATCTGTTCGGGTCTGTCGGGCGAAGCGGGTCCGGCGGGCTGGGCAATCGGCCGCGTGCGGTCGAGCGGAAAAATCTCGAACTTCGACATCTTGCTGGCCGAACGCGTGCTCGGCGCGACGGGGGCGGGGCGCCGCTCGACGACGATCGAGTGGACGAATGTCGACCGGCTGACCAGCTGGCGCTTCGGCATGGCGACCGCGACCGCCATCCCGGTGCCCGAGGCGCTGCGCACCTCCGCTCCCTTCTACATGAAGGGCTGGACGGTGCTTGCGCCGATGACCGACATGGCGAACCGCGTTGCCGCGGCGCCCGAAGCCGCTGCGCGCGGCGTGCTGTCGAGCGAGGCCTATGTCTCGTTGCTCAGCGCCGCCGCGAGCGAGGAAGAGCCCGCCGAGGCGCTGGCGGCGCAGACCGAACAGCTTCGCGGCGCATTCCGCCTCGCGACCGGCGCCAACCGCTATGCCGCGATGGAGCGGCTGTGGAGCGCGGGGGGCACGCCGAACCAGAGCTATGCCGCGATGGTCGCAACCGCGCGTGCCGCGGCGGCGCTGCCGCCGAGCACCGACGTCGGCGGTGATCCATGGCAATTGCTGGGATCGATGCTGACGGCCGGCTATGACGAGAATGTGATTGCGTGGGTGCCGACGGTCTCGGTCGGAAGCCGGGCGTGGGGCGTCCTCGCGGTCGGCTCGCCGCGCCCGCTGACGGGCATGAGCGCGGGCGCGGTCGGACAGTTCGCGGGCGACGACGACAGCGCCGATGCGCTGCGCTCGAAATTCCTGCTCGCAGGGCTGGCCGGACTCGGCCGCCTCGACGCGGGGGCCGCCTCGTCGGCGGCGAGCGACCTCGACGTCGATCTCGGCAAGCAGACACGCTGGTCGCGCGCGATCATGGCGGCGGCCGAGCGGCGCGAACCGGGCATGGTCGCGTTGCTGGCCGCGGCGGGGATGCAGGGCGAATGGTCGAAGGTGCCGCCCTATCATCTTTATTATATCGTCCGTGCGCTGCGCGAGGTCGGCTTGCCGTCCGAGGCGCGGATGATCGCCGCCGAAGCGCTGGTGCGTGTCTGAGGGTTTGATGTTGCGGTCAGACCATGTCTGACGATGCCCTGATTGGCCGCTTTCTGGAGATGATGGCGGCCGAGCGGGGGGCGTCGCGCAATACGCTGGTCGCCTATCGCCGCGATCTCGAACAGGCGGCCGAGTGGGTCAAAGGCCCGCTCGGCGAAGCCGATGCTCCGGCCTTGCGAAAATTGATGGCCGATTATCAGTCGCTTGCGGCGAGCAGCGCGGCCCGCAAATTGTCGGCGCTACGGCAATTCTTCGCTTTCCTGCTGGACGAGGGCGATCGCACCGACAATCCGGCGCTCGATATCGCGCGCCCCGCGACGCAGCGGCCGCTGCCGCGTATCCTGACCCATGCCGACGTCGAGCGATTGTTCGAACAGGCCGGCGAGGAGGCGTCGGGCGAGGCGCCCCCTGCCGCCGCGGTGCGGATGCTGCTGTTGCTCGAATTGCTCTATGGATCGGGGCTGCGCGCGAGCGAACTTGTGTCGCTGCCGCGCCGGGCGATCGCGGGGACAAGCGAATATCTGATCGTGCGCGGCAAGGGCGACAAGGAGCGGCTGGTGCCCTTGTCACAGCGCGCGCGCGAAGCGTTCGACCGCTGGCTGCCGCTGATCGCCGACGGGTCGCTCTGGCTGTTCCCGTCGGGCAAGGCGCATGTGTCGCGCGTGCGGCTGTTCCAGATGCTGCGCGAACTCGCGGCCCGCGCAGGCGTCGATCCGGCCGCGGTCAGCCCGCATGTGCTGCGCCATGCCTTTGCCACCCATTTGCTGGAGGGCGGGGCGGATTTGCGCGCCCTGCAACTGATGCTGGGGCACGCCGACATCGCAACGACCGAAATCTACACGCATGTCGACAGCCGCCGCCTTGTCGAACTGGTCAACCGCCGTCACCCGCTCGCGAATATGGACGGCGTTGACGGCAAGGCGCCTTCGGCCTAGCGCTCTCCGCCATGACAGCCTTTCTGGACTTCGAAAAACCGGTCGCGGCGCTCGATCGCCAAATTGCCGAACTGCGCGAAATGGGTGACGATCCGTCGCTCAATATCGACGGCGACATTGCGCGGCTCGAGGATAAATCCTCGAAATTGCTGCGCGAAATCTATGGCAAGCTGACGCCCTGGCAAAAGACGCAGGTCGCGCGCCACCCCGACCGGCCGCATTTCAAACATTATGTTGCGGGGCTGTTCGACGACTGGATGCCACTCGCCGGTGATCGCAATTTCGGCGACGATCAGGCGATCCTCGGCGGACTCGCGCGTTTTCGCGGCCGCCGCGTGATGGTGATCGGCCACGAAAAGGGCGACGATATTCCGTCGCGCATGAAGCATAATTTCGGGATGGCGAAGCCCGAGGGCTATCGCAAGGCGATCCGCCTGATGCAGCTTGCCGACCGGTTCGGCTTGCCCGTCGTGACGCTCGTCGACACCTCGGGTGCGTTTCCGGGGATTCAGGCCGAAGAACGCGGGCAGGCCGAAGCGATCGCGCGCTCGACCGAACAATGCCTTGCGCTCGGCGTGCCGATGGTCGCTGCGGTGGTCGGCGAGGGCGGTTCGGGCGGCGCGATCGCGCTCGCCGCGGCAAACCGCGTGCTGATGTTCGAACATGCCGTCTATTCGGTGATTTCGCCCGAGGGATGCGCGTCGATCCTGTGGCGCACATCGGACAAGGCGGCCGATGCCGCCGCGGCGATGAAGATGTCGGCGCAGGACCTGCTCGGACTCAAGGTCATCGACCGGATCGTCCCCGAACCCGTCGGCGGCGCGCACCGCGCGCCCGACGTCGCGATCGCGTCGCTGGGCGATGCGATCGAGCAGGAACTGGGGGCGCTGTCGGGCCTGCCACGCGACACATTGCTCGCCGCGCGCGAAGAAAAATTCCTTGCGATGGGACGCGCTTAGGCGCGGCCTTGCGGAACCCGACCGCGGGTCATCGCGTTCCCTTTTCTGGAATCGGCAGTCGCGGACCACGCGCGGCTTGCCTTGTCGCGCGATGGGGATATCCCTGACCGAACGAGTTGAACGGGAGGCATTTCGATGAGCTGGAAGACCGGAAGAACATTGGCCGCAGCGCTGGCGATGGGCGGTGTCGCGTTCACAGGCGTGGCCGATGCGCAGTTGAAGGCCATCAAGACCCAGACGAATATCTCGCCGACCGAACGCAAGCAGGGCGACGAGGCGCACCCGCAACTCCTCCAGGAATTCGGCGGCGCCTATGCCGGCCCGCAAGCATCCTATGTGAACCGCATCGGGCAGAATATCGCCGTCCAGTCGGGGCTGTCGCGGAGCCCGAGCGATTTCACCGTGACGCTGCTCAATTCGCCGGTGAACAACGCCTTCGCGATTCCCGGCGGCTATATCTATGTCACGCGCCAGTTGATGGCGCTGATGAACGACGAGGCCGAGCTGGCGGGCGTGCTGGGGCACGAAGTCGGCCATGTCGCGGCGCAGCACAGCAAGAAGCGCCAGTCGGCGGCAACGCGCAACCAGATCCTCGGCGTGCTCGGCGCGGTGCTGGGCGGCGCGATCGGCGACAATGGCGGCTTGCTCGGCGGTCTCGGCGGGTTGCTCCAGAATAATTCGATGCGTGTCGCGCAGCTTGCGACACTGGGCTTTTCGCGCAGCCAGGAGTTGCAGGCCGACCAGCTCGGCGTCCAATATCTGCGGAGTGCGGGCTATGACCCGCTCGCACTGTCGACGATGCTGACGAGCCTTGCGAACCAGACGACGCTCGACGCACGCCTTGCGGGCGGCGATGCGCGCTCGCTCCCCGAATGGGCGAGCACGCACCCCGATCCCGCCTCGCGCGTGCGCAATGCGGAGACGCTGGCGAGCCGTGTCGGGGGAAGCGGCGGCAACCGCAATGCCGATGCCTTCCTCGCCTCGATCGACGGCGTGCTTTATGGCGACGATCCGGCGCAGGGCGTCGTCGAAGGGCGCGACTTCCTGCACCCCGACCTGCGGCTGCGCTTTACCGTGCCGAACGGTTACGGAATGCAGAACGGGGCCGCCGCGGTGCTGGTCAGCGGCAACGGCGGGCAGGCGCAGTTTTCGACCGGGCCGTACAGCGGCGACATGAATGCCTATATCGCGGCGGCGTTCAAGGCGGTGGCGGGCAATGCGTCGATCAGCCCCGGCGCGATCCAGCGCACGACGGTGAACGGCATTCCGGCGTCCTATTCGACCGCACGGGTGAACACCCAGTCGGGGCAGGTCGACGTCACGGTCTTTGCTTATGAGTTTTCGCGGAGCAGCGCGTTTCACTTCGTCACGCTGACGCAGGCGGGCGGCGGCAGTGTGTTCAACTCGATGTTCAACAGCGTCCGGCGCCTGAGCACGGCGGAAGCGGCGGCGATCAAGCCGCGGCGGATCGATGTCGTGACCGTCGGCCGCGGTGATACGATGGCGACGCTGGCGCGGCGGATGGCATACAGCGATTATCAGGCCGAGCGGTTCCAGGTTCTCAACCGCCTGACCGCATCGAGCCGGCTGACTCCGGGGCAGAAGGTGAAGATCGTCGTTTATGCCAGCCGGTAAAGAGTAACGGGCAACGAAAAAGGGCGGTGGATTGCTCCACCGCCCCTGTTCGTGATCGAGCGCCGCCGTGGCGGCGCCCGAAGGCCAAGCCTTAGAGCTTCGCCGAAACCTTGTTGAAGGTGTTGCTGACGCCGTTACCGACGGCACCCATCGCGGTGATGCCGGCGACGGCGATCAGAGCGGCGATGAGGCCATATTCGATGGCGGTGGCGGCTTTGGTGTCGCGGACGAACTTTTTGATGAACTTCATGACTGGTCTCCTGATTTCACTTACCCTGTTGACGGTCTGGTCTGGGTCAACATCCGGGGGTTTAGGATGAATAGGTTTTGAAAATCTTAATGGGAGCGATGCTGCGACGGTCCTGAAAAGGGACAGTCCGCATGGCGCTACAGGTTCGTCTTCGCCGCGGTTGAGACTTTGTTCCACATATTACCCGTCGAATTGGCAACATTGGTCATAGCGGTTACGGCGGCCAGAAAGATAAGGGCCAGAATCAGCCCATATTCGACAGCTGTGGCGGCCCTGGTCGACCGCATCAGCCTGTAAAAGCTTCGCATTGTTCCACCCCTGACTAAAGCTATAGTTCCCGAGGCGTCCTCTTTTACACAGGAAGGTTAACAATTTGTCCGTCTCCAGCCCCGGAAAACTGCCGAAAACGCCGCTGATCGTCGTCGCCGCGGCGCTGGTCGATCGCGACGGGCGGCTGCTGGTCCAGCAGCGCCCCGAGGGGCTGTCGATGGCGGGGCTGTGGGAATTCCCGGGCGGCAAGATCGAACCCGGCGAAACCCCTGAAGCGGCGTTGATCCGCGAGCTCGACGAGGAACTGGCGATCGACGTCGATCACGCCTGCCTTGCGCCCGCCTGCTTTGCCAGCGACACACTGGGCGACAAGCATCTGCTGCTGTTACTTTACGTGTGCCGCAAATGGCGCGGGACACCGGTGGCGCAGCACGCCAGCGCGCTCCGCTGGGTGCGCCCCGTCGAGTTGCACGGCCTCGACATGCCGCCCGCCGACAAGCCGTTGATCGGTCTGCTCGAAGCGTTGATCTAGGTTTTCGGCTTCAGCGCTTCGGCGAGCGAAGCGGTGCCGCTGCCGCGCCGCGCTGGCTGCGGCTGATCGGGATGCGGCGCCCATCCGCTGAAATAGACGACGCGGAACGCCTCGCCGATGCGGCCGTCGGGATCGCCCTGCGCGGCGAAGGAGGCGGCGACCCGTGCGGCTTCTTCGCGCGTCAGCGGCGGCGGGGCGGGGATCAGCCGGCTCGACAGGCCCGCGGCGCGCAGGTCGCGAACGAGCGCGAACCAGTCGCCATAGCGTACCGTCAGTGCCTCGACGTCGACAACGGGCAGGGTAAAGCCGACGCGCTGGAGCAAATTGCCCATCGCGGCGAGATCGATCTGCGGATGCAGCCGCGCGATCGAGCGCACCCCGTCGGCCATCACCGCGCGGCGCAACCGCGGCAGACTGCCGTCGCCGACAAAGGCGCCGAGGAGCAGGCCGTCGGGCGCGAGCAGCGCGCGGAGGCGGACGAGCGCCCCCGGCACGTCGTTCACGCTGTCGAGTCCCCCCGGCCAGATGATGAGGTCAAAACTGCCGAAGGGCAGGTCGATCGCGTCGGCCTCGACCGCGACGGCGCCCGTTTCGGCCGCGAGGCGCGGCGCGGCTTCGGCGAGGTTCAGCTCGGTGCCGATCGCGCGTAAATGGTCGGCAAGCGCCCTGTCGTGCGCGCCGATCAGCAAGGTGCGCGGAAATTCGCGCGTCACCATTGCGAGCCGGTCGAGCAGCGTTTCGGCGATGATCGGCGCGAGGAAATTGGCCGATGCGGGCAGGCGCGCCATGCGGTCGCGCTGGGCGCGGTGGCGGGCGGCGGAAAAAAGCGGGCGGGGGGACTGCGACATGCGCCGCTTGTGCCGTCCCCGGCGATGCTTCACAAGCCGCTGATGGCGAGCGCGACGGGGGATGTCGAAGAAGCAGGCGCGGCGGCCGGAAAATTGTCCGGCGGACTGCGTGCGGCGGTGCGCGCGATCGTCGACTATGCTCTGCCCCCGCGTTGCCCCGGCTGCGGCATCATCGTCGGCGAAGACCGCCAATTCTGCCTCGGCTGCTGGTCGTCGCTGCACTTCCTCGACGGGCCATGCTGTTCGCGCTGTTCGATCCCGTTGCCCGCAGCCTTGCCCGGCGGCCCGATCGCCTGCGGGGCGTGCCTCGCGAATCCCCCGCCGTTCGAGGGTGCGCCCGCGGCGGTCGCTTATGGCCGGGTCGCGCGCACCGTGGCGTTGCGGCTCAAATATGGGCGGCGGACGGGTCATGCGCGGCTGATGGCGCGGTTGATGGCGCGGCAGCTCGCGGCGCTGGGTGAAACCGGGTCCATGCTGCTCGTGCCGGTACCGCTGCACCGCTGGCGGCTCTGGTCGCGCGGGTTCAATCAGGCGGCGCTGGTCGCCGACGAACTGGCGCGGCTGACCGGCGCGGCGCGCGACCACCATCTGTTGTTACGGGTCAAGGCGACCGCATCGCTGCGCGGCAAGGCGCGGCGCGAGCGCGAGCGGATCGTCGCCGGCGCGTTCGCGCTTGCTCCCGATGCCAGCGCGCGCGCGGCGGGGCGGCACCTGGTGCTGGTCGATGACGTTCATGCCAGCGGCGCGACGCTGCGTGCGGCGGCGCGGGCGCTGGGACGCAGCGGCGCGGCGCGCGTGTCGGCGATCAGCTGGGCGCGGGTCGTTCCCGATGCGCTGATGACCGGCAACATATTTGACTTTGCTTCGTTGGATTCCGATATGACGGATCAGCAGATGACAGGATAGCCGCATGGCCAAGATCGAAGTTTTTACCAAATTCTTTTGCCCCTATTGTACGCGCGCGAAGGCGCTGCTCGATCGCAAGGGCGTGGAATATCAGGAGATCGACCTGACGACGGATCGCGCCGGGTTCGACGCAATGGTCGCGCGCGCCGGCGGTGCGCGCACCGTCCCGCAGATATTCATCGACGGCCAGCATGTCGGCGGCAGCGACGACCTTGCGGCGCTCGACGCGCGCGGCGGGCTCGATCCCATGCTGGGGCTTGGCTGACCTTGATCGTTTTCGACCTTTGTTGTGCCGCCGGCGATCACCGTTTCGAAGCCTGGTTTGCGAGCAGCGACAGCTTTGCCGAACAACAGGCGCGGGGGTTGATCAACTGTCCGGTGTGCGGTGACGATACGGTTACGAAGGCGGTGATGGCGCCGCGGGTAGGCGCCAAGTCGAACCAGCGGCAGCCCGTTCAGGCGCCGGCGAAACCCGCCGCCGGTGACGAACCGTCGCCCGAACTCGTGCGCCGGGTGCTGGCCGATATTGCCGCAAAACAGGCCGAAATGTTGCCGCAGTCGCGCTGGGTGGGCCGCGATTTTGCCGACGCGGCGCGGGCGATGCACGAAGGACGCGCGGCCGAGGATATGATCCATGGGCAGGCTTCGCCCGACGAAGCGCAAGCGCTGCGCGACGACGGGATAGCCGCGATGCCGCTTCTCGTGCCGATCGTTCCGCCCGAAACGGCGAATTGATTCCCGCCGATTGACGCTCTGCCCCCCGCGCCGCTACACGAACCGCGGCGCACCCGTAGCTCAGCAGGATAGAGCATCAGATTCCTAATCTGGGGGCCGTGGGTTCGAATCCCGCCGGGTGCACCATTCTTCGATGGCTGGGCCAGGCGCCGTCTCGATACCGGGACGCAGGTTCCGTGCCCGGCATTCGCGTAATCGGAGAATCATACGAACCGATGAGTTCACTGAAATCCTTTGTGAAAGCGGCCTGCGCGCTCGCGCGGGCATGATCGCATTCGCCATGGAGGTGAACAGTGTGGTCACCATGGCGCGCTTTACCGCCGTAGTTCGTTGGTTATCCTCACAATCAACTATCGGGCCCAGCATCGAGAAGCCCGAAGATTGGCGGTTGAACCCAGCCGTTGAGGGACGAGGGAGCAAACATGGTAATTCTGAGAGCGGCTTTGGCGGCGGTCACGGTCACGACGGCGCTGAGTTCTTCGTTGGCATTCGCACAGGTGCCCGAGAGTCAGGATGAGGGGGCGGCAACCGGTGAAGGCGAGATCGTCGTCACGGCGCAGCGCCGCGAAGAACGGCTCGTCGATGTGCCGATTTCGGTCTCCGCGGTCAGCAGCGCCGCGATCGACCGGGCGCAGGTTCGCAACGTGTCGGACATCGCGACCATCGTTCCGAACATCCAGATCAACGAAACGATCGGCAACAGCTTCGGGCCGCTGATCACGATCCGCGGCCTGTCGCCGTCGGCCGACACCAGCCTCGCGCGCGACCAGCCCGTGGGCCTCTATATCGACGGGGTGCCGATCGGAAAATCGACCGGCGCGGCCTTCGACACCGTCGATCTGGAACGCGTCGAGGTGCTGCGCGGGCCGCAAGGCACCTTGTACGGCAAGAACACGATCGGCGGCGCGGTCAATCTGATCACGCGCAAACCGAGCGGCGAATTCGGTGGGCAGTTCCTCGCGGGCGCCGGAAGCTGGGGCCAGTTCAACCAGCGCCTTTCGGTGGATCTGCCCGAAGTGGCGGGCTTCAGTGCGAAGGTCGGCGTGATCACCAAGCTCGACGGCGGCTATTACCGCAATTCGCTGCGCAAGGATAATTTCGGCGAAGAGGAATTGTGGGCGGCGCGCGCGGACCTGTTGTGGCGTCCGTCGGGCAGCTTCAGCGCGCTTTACAGCTATGATATTTCGGACAGCAAGGGCACGCCGAACCAGCTCGCTGCGACTGCGGTCACCGGATCGGGTGCGACCGCGTTCGTGAATGCGCTGATGGCGCCCTATGTCGTCACCGGCCGCACACGCGAGATCGGGGCGCAAAGCGCGCTGCGCAGCGACTATCGCACCAACGGTCATGCGCTGACGCTCGAATGGGAACCCGGTATCGGCGACCTCACGCTCAAATCGATCACCGCACGGCGGACCGCCATGACCCGGTCGGCGAGCGATTTCGACGGCAGCCCACTCGACCTGCTGCGCATCATTCTCGACAATAATTACAAGCAGTTTACGCAGGAATTCCAGGCGATCGGGACCGTCGGCGACTTCAAATACACGCTGGGCGCCTTCTACCTCGACGACGAGTATGATGTGTATAACCCGCGCTGGAACTTCCAGTTCGGGGGCAACGCCTTCGACATCAGCGAGCGTGGGGGCAATTCGAAATCTTACGCCGGTTACGGCCAGATCGCCTGGACGCCGCAGATGCTGGACGAGAAGCTGACCGCGTCGGTCGGGCTTCGCTACACGCGGGAGTCCAAGCACGCCTACGAGCTGCTGCTCTCTAACTCGGCCTATCGCACCAATCCTGCGGCGCCGGGTTCGGGGGTGTTTCTGCGCGATGCGAACGGCAATCCGGTAACGCGCAGCGGCGGGCCGGCGGCGGGAGCGCGGCCGGGCGCGGGCGGGATCGGATATACCGACCTAAGCCCGCTCGAAAATTCAGGCGTGTGGAAACGGTTCAACCCCGAATTCAACATCCTCTACAAGATCCAGCCCGATTTCTCGGTCTATGCGCGCGTCGCGACGGGGTTCAAGAGCGGCGGCATCAACGATACCGCGGCGACCAACACCGCTTTCATGACGGCCTATAATCCCGAAAAGCTGACGTCGTTCGAACTGGGTGTGAAATATGCGGGGCTCGGCAACGCGCTCAACCTGAGCGCCGCCGTCTATCACTCGATCTACAAGGATTTCCAGGCCGGGGTGTTCGTGCCGTCGCTGGTCACGACGAACATCATCAACGCGGGCAAGGCGAAATTCACCGGCTTCGAGGTCGAGGGAACGCTGCGTCCGGTCGATGGCTTCACGATCAATTTCGGCGGCGGCTATGTCGATGCGCGCTACACCGATTTCATCCTGCCCGACGGCACCGATGTGACCGACACCTATGTCCTCTCGCGCGTGCCGAAGTGGAACTACCAGGTCGGTGCGCTCTATCGGCACGACGTTGGTCCGGGGCGGCTGGAGGCGAGCCTGAACTATAGCTGGCGCAGCAGCCAATATTCGTCGATCACCCCCGACCCGCTCGCGAAGATGCCGTCCTACGGGCTGCTCGACGGGCGCATCGCGCTCGCCGGGATCGAGCTTGGCGGCGGCACGACGGCCGAGCTTGCGCTGTGGGGCAAGAATCTGACCGACAAGGAATATAAGGTCAGCGCGATCAACCTCGGCGTGCTGACGCTCGGCCAATATGGCGATCCGCGCAGTTTCGGCGGCGAGCTTCGCATCCGCTTCTGATCGAGCGGTCCGTTGCCGGTGCTTTCGTCCCCGTCGTCGATGGGGTCACGATGGGTGCTGCCCTTTCTGGGGGCGGTGACCTTCCTGACCGCCATCGGTAACATCGGCCTTGTGTCGGTGATGCCGGCGATCGGCCGGATGCTGCGCATCCCCGATTTCCTCGTCGCAGGCATCTTTTCGGTCTCGGCGCTGACCTGGGCGGTCAGCTCGCCTTTCTGGGTGTCGCGGATCGGGCGCGCGGGGCCAGCCTTCTATATCCGCGCGGGCCTTGTCGGCTTCGTGCTTTCGATGGGCGGCTGCGCGCTGGCGGTCGAGCTCGGCCTGCTGGCCATCCTGCCGCCGCTTGCGACCTTCGGCTGCTTTGCCGTGTTGCGGTCGATCTATGGCTTGCTGGGATCCGCGGCGGCGACCGCGACGCAGGCGCTGGTCGCGGCGCGGACCGAGGGGGCGCAGCGCACGCACGCGATCGCAGGCCTCGCGGGCGCGCTCAGTCTCGGCACGATCATCGGCCCCGCGATCGCGCCGACGTTGATGATCGACCCCTTGGGGCCGCTGGGACCGATGCTCGGCTTCGCGTTGCTCGGCACACTGGCGCTGGCGGGGTCGTGGCTGTTCCTTCCCGCGGCCTCGCCGGTGACCGCGACCGCATCGAGCGACCCGAACGCGCCGACCATGGCCGACGTGTGGCGCCACAGGGTGATCGGGCGGCATCTCAATTTCGGGCTGCTCCTCTGCTCGGCGCAGGCGATCAACCTCTATACGATCGGCTTCGTGATCATCGACCGGATGCCTGCGGGTGCTGCAACCGCGCAGCAGATGATCGGCATCGCGATGACCGCGGGTGCGATTTCCGCGCTGCTCGCGCAATGGGGACTCGTGCGGCTGCTGTCGCTGTCGCCGCGGACGATGATGCGCGCGGGCGTGGCGCTGGCGTGCGCGGGTAATGTTGCGGCGATGCCCGGCGGCGTCTGGGCGGCGGCGGCCGGCTTCGCGCTCGCGAGCTTCGGCTACGGGCTGGCGCGGCCGGGTTTCAGCGCCGCGGCGTCGCTCGCGGGATCGGCGAAGGAGCAGGTCGGCATCGCCTCGGCGATCACGTTGATCGCGGGCGCGTCGATCACGCTGCCACCGATTCTCGCGTCGATGGCCTATCAGGGGTGGCGGCCCGCGCCCTTCGCGATTGCGGCGGCGATCTGCGCTGCCTTGCTGCTCGACCATCTGGCCCGGCCGCTATCCGATACGGCCATTGTTCATGACGAGCGATAGTGCGTTGCCGCCGGGCCGCTTTTTCCCGCGCGCGAAGCGCATAGTGTCGGACCATCGTCATGCGCCCGATCCGCCCCGAAAGAGTGGCCGGGCAGGGCGCGCATGAAAGAATGAAGCGGAGAGGAAATATGGATCGTTACCTTGTCATTTCGTCGGACGGCCACGTCGGCCTCCCGCCCGAGCGCTATCGCGACTATCTCGAATCGAAATATCACCAGCAGTTCGACGAGACCGTCCAGCTCGAGATCAAGGCGCGCGAAGAGCATGAAAAGCGCTTCCTGATCGACGACTTCAACACCAAGTGGCGCGCGCGCGTCGGCGACGGACTCGAAGGCGCGTGGGACGGCACGATCCGCAACCGCGTGCTCAATCAGGACGGGGTCGCGGCCGAGGTGCTGTTCCCCGACGGCATCACCGAACGCAATGCGCCGCCCTTCGGCGCCGACATCGGGCTGCGGCCCAATGCTGCACGCGCCGAACTGCAATGGGCGGGCGCGCGCGCGCACAACCGCTGGCTGGCCGAATTCTGCCAGGACGATCCGCACCGCCGCATCGGCCTTGCGGTGATCCCGGCGCTCTACGATCTCGATGAAACCGCGAAGGAGATCGAATGGGCGCGCAAGAACGGCCTGAAGGGCGTGTTCTTCCCCGCGATCACCGAGGGGTACGACCTTTACAACCACACCAAATATCACCGGATCTGGGCGATGCTCCAGGACTATAACATGCCGCTGCATTTCCATTCGGGGGGCTCGCCGGCCTATGACACGACGCAGCCCGGCTGGATCGGCACCTATTTGTGCGAATTCGCCTTCTGGATGACCCGGCCGCTCTGGTCGATGACCTTCGGCGGAGTGTTCGAGGAATATAAGCAACTCAAGGTCTGCTTCACCGAGGCGGGCGGCGAATTCTGGTTCCCGTGGGTGATGCAGCTGATGGATATCCGCGCGTCGGCGAAGCACACGAGCGGCAAGCTCGGCGATTATTATGCCAATATGAGCATGAAGCCGAGCGAGTATTTCGCGCGCAACGTGTGGGTCGGCTGTTCGGCGCTGCCCGACGAGGAAACGACGCAGGCCTATTACGACATCGGCGTCGACCGCATCCTGTGGGGCACCGATTATCCGCACCCCGAGGGCACCTGGCCGAGCACGCTCGAAAAGATGACGGTCAGCCTCGGCGGCCTGCCCGACGACGATATCCAGGCGATGCTCGGAATCAACGCGCTCGATGTCTACGACGTCGATGCCGATGCGCTGTGGAAGGTCGCGGGCGAAATCGGCCCGCGCCGCGAACTGTTCGTCAAGCAGGCGGCGGAATGAGCGAGGCGAGCCCTTCCCCTTAGGGGGAGGGGCTTGTAGTCAATTGCATTCGGGCGCCTGCTTGATAGAGCATCCCGGCCTTTTGGGGATGGGATGATGTCGAGCTGGCGCGGAATCGAGGAATTTCTGGCGGTTGTCGAGCAGGGCAGTTTCACTGCCGCGGGCGATCATCTGGGGGTTTCCAAATCCTATATCAGCAAGACGGTGCACGAACTGGAGGAGCGGCTGGGCGTCCAGCTGCTCGTCCGCACCACCCGCCGTCTGTCGCTGACCGGCGCGGGCGAAAGTTTCCACCGCGAATGCGCCGAGCTTCAGCTGCGCCTCAGCGAGGTCGAAAAACAGGTCGGCCGTTACAGCACCGAGCCCGTCGGGCGCCTGCGCGTGGGGCTCAGCGATATCTTCGGGTCGGACTTCATGTCCGCACTGCTCGCCGAATTCAGTACCGACCATCCGGGCATCGTGATCGAGCCGATCGCCTATCTCAACGAGAATGAGATCGTGCAGGAGCGGTTCGACGTCGTCATCCGCTATGGCATCCTGCCCAATTCGAACCTGCGCGCGCGCACCTTCGGCTATCTGTCCTACTGCCTGTGCGCCGCCCCCGAATATGTCGCCGCGCGCGGCTGGCCCGAAACCCCGCAGGACCTGCTCGAGCATGACTGCCTGACCGATCTCAGCGCGACGATGAGCTTCAACGACGACATCAGCGTCAAGGTGGGTCCACGCTGGATGAGCAACAGCGGCATCGCGCTGCGCAGCGCCGCGCGCAAGGGGCTCGGCATCGCAAGCCTGCCGGTCAGCATCGTGCGGCAGGACCTCGCGAGCGGCGGGATGCTGGCGCTCGACGCCGAATGGTCCTTTTACGACCGCAAATGCTGGGTCGTCTATTCGCCGGGGATCATGTCGGTCGCGACGCGCGCCTTCATCGACTATCTGGTCCGCCAATTCAGCCGCGTGAAGGTGCGCCCGTCGATGGCGGCTTCATTGGCGGCGCGCTACTGATCGGGTTCCGTCCAAGGCCATTGTTCGTCACGACGCACAAACTGTGCGCCATTTTGGTCTTACCTCGCGCGGCGCAATCGATACACTTGGCCCACAAGAGCCGCCCGGAAAGGACGGCCATCCGGGAGACTGACAGTGCCACAGGTTGAACGCTTTCCGATGCCCATCCCCTATGGCTGGTTCGGGGTCGGTTATGGTGCCGAGCTGAAAGTGGGCGATGTCCGGCCGGTCCATTATTTCGGACGCGACCTCGTGCTCTTCCGCAACGAGAGCGGCGAGGCGGGCCTTCTCGATGCCTATTGCCCGCACCTTGGCGCGCATATGGGGCATGGCGGGCAGGTCGAGGGCGACAGCCTGCGCTGCCCGTTCCATCACTGGGCGTTTCGCCCCGACGGCTTCTGCAGCAAGATTCCCTATGCCAAGGCCTTTCCGCCGCGCGCGAAACGCGAGCCGCTGGCGAAGTCCTACCCCGTGACCGAAAGCAGCGGCGTCATCTGGGCCTGGTATCACCCCGACGATGCAGCACCGATGTTCGACGTCATCGATTATCCCGAATTTACCGACCCGGCCTTCGCCGAACCGGTCAAGCGCGAATGGCGCTTTGCCAGCAACCCCCAGGAAATTGCGGAAAATGGCGTCGACGTCGCGCATTTCGCCTATGTCCACGCAATGGATGCAGTGCCCGAGGGCGAGACCGATTATGAGGGTGTGCGGCGGCGCAGCGTCGCGCGCGGCCACCGCACGATCGACTTGCCGACGGGCGAGCGCAAGCAGCTCCCCTATTCGGTCGAGACAGTCCAGAACGGCGCGGGGCAGAAATTCACGCGGCTGAGCGGGCTGGTCGAGCTGTCGCTGCTCGTCATCGCGACCCCGGTTGAGGCCGACGATGTCGAGCTACGCTTCTGCTTCACCCACCCGAAGGTCGCGCCAGGTTCGCCTGAGGAAAAGGCGATCGAGGCAGCGATCGAAAATACGTGCGGGCAGAAGGGCGTCGAGGGTGACATTCCGATCTGGCACAACAAAATCCACCGTGCGCGGCCCTATCTGTGCGACGGTGATGGCCCGATCCTGCGCTTCCGCCGCTATTTCGAGCAATTTTACGCCGACGGGCCCGACGGAAGCCGCCTCGTCGAAGCGGCCGAATAACAGCCCATTTTCGTTCCATGCGGATCGATCCGCTTATTGCGCCCGCGGGCGCCATCGGGAGAATTGCGATGTCGAGATTGCGTTATGTCCAGGGACCCGTCGAAACGCGCGCGCCGGGGATGCTCAAGAATACCGTCTATGGAATCCGCGCCACCTATGAGACCGATCCCGAAGTGATCGCGGCGCTGCTGCCGCAGCCGCTTGTCGCGGTCGAACGCCCGGAAATCTGGCTGCAGATGGTTCATGTCGCGATGCACGTGACCGAAACCGACACGGTCGAGATTGGCGCGCTGACCGTCGGGGTCAATTGTACCCATGAGGGCGCGCCGGGCGCCTATTGCTTCCATATGGCGATGGAGGGCGAAACCGTCGTCACCTCGGGCCGCGAACGCTTCGGCGAGCCGAAGAAGATCGCCGAGACGCATTTCGAGCGCAACGGCGACCATCTGCGCGCGACCTGCTCGCGCCACGGCGTCGCCTATTTCGAGATCGAGGGCACGATCGGCGAGGCGATCGACGCGCCGCTGACGTTCGAGGAACATCTCTTCTGCTACAAGGGCATGCCGTCGATCGACACGCCGGGCGAGTTCGACGGCGACGTCTTCCTCACCCGCCTCAACTGGCAGCGCAACTATAGCGGGCGCCGCGCCATGACGGGGACGATCACCTTGCGTGAATCGGCGTACGACCCGCTCGCCGACATCCCCGTCCGCCGCCTTGTCGGCATGGAATATGTCGAGGGCGGCACAGCAACCGGCGGCACGCTGCTGCGCAAGGTGCCCGGCGAATGGATCGCGCCGCATTGGGTCGGGCGCCACGACGACCCGCGCAACACCGGCCTCGAACTCGGCGCACGGAAGGCCGCCTGATGCAGGATTTTTCTGGCCGGGTGGCCGTGGTTACCGGCGGGGCGAGCGGGGTCGGCAAATGCCTGTGCGCTGACCTCGCGCGCGCCGGCGCGCATGTGGTGATTGCCGATATCGATCCGGCGCGGCTCGACGCGGTGCGCGGCGAGATCGACGCGTTGGGTTCGGGGCAGGTGCTCGCCATCGCGTGCGACGTGACCAAGGAAGCATCGGTGCGCGCGCTGGCGGATCAGGTTTTCGACCGCTTCGACACGGTGCATATCCTGTTTAACAACGCTGGCGTCGGCCTGGGCGAGGCGCAGCGCAAGCTCTGGACGCTGCCGCTCAGCGACTGGCGCTGGGGCATCGATGTCAATGTGCTTGGCGTCGTCCACGGGATCGCGGCCTTCGTGCCGCGCATGATCGAGGCGGGGCAGGAGGGCGTGATCGTCAATACCAGCTCGACCAACGGCGGGCTGCGTTCGCTTCCCAACACCCCCATCTATGCCGCGACCAAGGCGGCGGTGACCAGCATCTCCGAAGTGCTGCACCAGCAATTGCTGCGCGAAGGGGGTAAGCTGCGCGCGGCCACGCTCTTCCCGGGGCCGCACACGGTCAACACGGCGATCATGGCATCGGGCGAGGTCCGCCCCGCGGATTATGTCGAGAATGAAGCGCAGACCAAGGTCGCCTATCGCACGATGGAGGATCTGGTACGCACGACCGGGCTCAAGCTCAAGCTGACCGAACCCGCGGAGGTGTCGGCCTTCGCGCTCGACGGCATCCGGGCGGGGCGGTTCTGGCTGCTCCCCGAAAGCGAGGAGAATGACGTGCTGATCGCCGCGCGCACCGAACAGATTCTGGCGCGGCGGGATCCGCCGTCGGCATGGTGACCGCCGCGGTGACCGAAGAGCCGGCGGTAGGCGCTGCGCCCTCTCGCGGCGTCTACCGCTGGCTGGTCGTCGCGATCCTCTTCGTCGGCTATTGCTTCAGCGCGATCGATGCCCGCGTGCTGACGCTGATGGTCGAACCGATCCAGCGCGACCTGAACCTCAGCGATTTCGAAATCAGCCTGCTCCAGGGCTTTGCCTTTTCGCTGCTTTACAGCATCGCCGCGCTGCCCATCGGCCGCTTTGTCGATCGCACGAAAAGGCGCGCGACGCTGATCGTCTGGGGGGTGCTGTTCTGGTCGGCGATGACCGCCGCTTGCGGCTTTACCAGCAGCTTCATCGGCCTCTTCCTCGCGCGCGTCGGCGTCGGCGTCGGCGAAGCGACGCTCAGCCCGACCGCCTATTCGCTGATCAGCGACTATTTCGAGCGGCGCCGCCGCGCGCTGGCGATCAGCTTCTACGCGATCGGCTATCCGATCGGTGGCGGCCTTGCGCTGCTGATTGGCGGCTGGCTGCTCGCGCGTTTCACAAAAGCCGGGGGCGCGACATTGCCCTGGCTCGGCAGTTTCGAACCGTGGCAGATGGTGTTCCTGTGCGTTGCAGCGCCCGGATTGATCGTCGCCGCGCTGATGATGACGATCCGCGAACCGGCGCGGCAGGAACTCGCGGCAAATCTGTCGGTGCAAAGCAGCCTGCGCGAAGGGTTCGACTATATTTCGGAGCGCTGGGCGCTGTTCGGTTCGCTGATCGGCTCGCTCGCCCTGATTGCACTTCTGGCGATCGGCACCGCGCTGTGGTTTCCGACCTTCCTGATCCGCAGCTATGGCATGAGCCCCGCCGAGGTGGGGATGTCCTACGGGATGATCATGCTGACCTGCGGCACCGTCGGCACGCTGGCGGGTGGCTGGCTCGCAGGACGGTTGATGCAGGGCGGGCGGGCCGACGCCAATATGCGCGTCGTGCTGATCGCGACCTTGCTCAAGGGCGTGCCGCTGATCATCGCGCCGCTGATGCCGACGGCCTTTTGGTCGTTGACGATGATGGCGATCGGCACGCTGATCGGGCAGGCGTCGCAAGGTGTGATGCTGACGGCGATCCAGGATGTGACGCCCAATCAGCTACGCGGACAGGTCACGGCTATCTCGCTCTTGTGCGTCAATCTGGTGGGGATGGGGCTGGGGGCCAGCGTCATCGCCGCGATCACCGACTTCGGCTTCGGTGACCAGGCGGCGCTCGGCTATTCGATCGCGATCGCGGGCGCGGTCGTGCTGCCGCTGATCGTCGCGCTGCTTCTGGTGGCCCTGCCGCACTACCGCCGCGCTGTCGAAAGCCTCGCACGATAATCCAGCCGCTTCCAACCGGCCGCTGTTGTTCCTCCAATCCCGATCTCGTCCGTTTGAGTGATGTGAACCCCCCACGGCGGACGTAGGGACTGGAGCAAGAGCAAACGGAAACGGAAACGGAGTGGATAGTGGAGCGCAATCTGGACCTGCGATATGTCGTCATCGGCGGGGGCATGTCAGGGATATTGGCGGCGATCCGGCTGCGCGAGGCGGGCTGCCGCAACGTCACATTGCTGGAGAAGGCGCATACGATCGGCGGCACCTGGCGCGAAAACCGCTACCCGGGGCTCAACTGCGACGTCCCCGCGCACGCCTATACCTACAGCTTCGCGCCCAATGCCGAATGGAGCAGCTATCTGGCGCCGGGCCGCGAGATTCAGGATTATTTCGAGGATGTGACCGACCGTTTCGGCCTGCGCGAGATCGCGCATTTCGGGCAGGAGGTCGATAGCTGCACCTACGCGGACGGCGTCTGGACCGTCACGACCAAGGCGGGGATGACCGTTGAGGCCGACATCGTGATCACCGCGACCGGCGTCCTCCATCACCCGCGCATGCCCGAGATCGAGGGGCTGGACAACTTCGCCGGTACCGTGGCGCACAGCGCGCGCTGGGACGATTCAATCGCGCTCGACGGCAAGCGCATCGGCGTCGTCGGCAGCGGCTCGACGGGCGTCCAGCTCGTCTCGGCGCTCGCCGCGCGCGCGAGCAAGCTCGGTCATTTCCAGCGCTCGCCGCAATGGATCATGCCGATGCCGAATGTCCCTTACACCGAGGAGCAGCGCGAGGCGTTCCGCCGCGATCCTGCACTGATCGACGCGGTTCGCTACGATCCCGAATATCAGGCGAATGTGCTGCGCTTCACCGCGGGCATCATCAAGCCCGACAGCGAAGAGATGCACATCATCGAGACGATCGTGCGCGACAATCTGGAACAGAGTGTCGCCGATCCGGCGCTGCGTGAGAGGCTGCGCCCGAACTACCGCGCGGCGTGCAAGCGGCTGATCTTCTCGCCCGACTATTATCAGGTCGTCCAGCAGCATGACGTCGATATCGTGATCGAGGGGATCGAGCGGATCGAACCCGAAGGCATTCGCACCAGCGACGGCGTGCTCCATGAACTCGACCTCATCATCCTCGCGACGGGGTTCCACGCCGATCGTTTCATCCGCCCGGCGGTGGTGACCGGGCGCGCGGGCGCGTCGCTCGACGATATGTGGGCGAAGCACGCGACCGCGTACAACGCGATCTCACTCCCCGATTTCCCGAACTTCTTCTTCCTCAACGGGCCGACGGGGCCGGTCGGCAATTTCTCGCTGATCGACGTTGCCGAGCGCCAGTGGGGCTATATCGAACAATTGCTCGACAAGGTGACGAGCGGCGAATGCGCTGAAATCTGCGTCACGCCCGATGCGATGGCGCGTTATGACGACGCGCGCACCGAAGCCGCGAAGGGCACGATCTTCGCGTCGGGCTGCTCAAGCTGGTATCTCGGCAAGGATGGGGTGCCGATGACCTGGCCGTGGAGCTACGGCCATTTCGCCGAGGTGATGGCGAAGCCCGCCTTCGACGATTTCGAAATGGTAGAGGCCGGGGTCGCAGCCTGAAGGCGGAGTCGGTCGTGAGCATTGGCAATCGGGAGAGTGACATGACGAATCCGGCAATCGCCGTCGTGACGGGCGCCAGCCGCGGTGCGGGCAAGGGCATTGCGATCGGTCTCGGCGAAAAGGGCATGACCGTCTATGTCACCGGCCGCAGCAGCGATCATAGCGATGCAACGGGGTGGGACGGCGCGCCGCTCGCGGGAACGATCCATGAAACCGCCGCGGCGGTGACAGCAGCGGGCGGGAAGGGCATTGCGGTCGCCTGCGATCATGGCGACGATGTGCAGGTCGCGGCGCTTTTCGAACGGGTCCGCAAGGATGCGGGGCGGCTCGACATCCTTGTGAACAACGCCACCTATATCCATCATCAGCTCATCACGCAGGCGCCCTTCTGGGAAAAGGAGCTTGCGGCGGTCGAAATCCTCAACGTCGGATTGCGCTCGGCCTATGTCGCGAGCTGGCACGCCGCCGCGATGATGGTCGAGCAGAAATCGGGGTTGATCGCCTTCACCTCTTCCTTCGGCGCGAGCTGCTACATGCATGGCGCGGCCTATGGCGCGCAGAAAGCGGGCGTCGACAAGTTCGCGCACGACATGGCGGTCGATTTCAGGCCGCATGGTGTTCGTACCGTCTCGATCTGGCTGGGGCCGCAGATCACCGAACGGGCGCTGGGTGCGGCCGAAGTCCATAAGGAGCAATATGAAGGCTTCATGGCGATGGCCGAGATGCCGCAGTTCACGGGGCATATCATCCACGCGATCGCTGGCGATCCGCAGGGCGACGAACTGTCGGGGCACACGGTCATCGGCGCCGAGATCGCGGGCCGCTATGGCATCACCGACCGCGGCAAGACGCCGCCTTCGCACCGCGAGATGCTTGGCAGCCCGCGCGAACCCAATCCGGCGATCGTCTATTAATTCTCCGCCGCAGCGCTCCGTCCTGCCATCCTTCCGAAGAAGGTGCAATCGGCGAGGCTGAGCCCCGAGCTATAGCCGTGCCCCCAGCGCGGGAGACCCGACGTCGCGCGGCCCGCGGCATAGAGGCCGGGAACGATATGGCCGGCGCGGTCGAGCACCTCGCCCGACGGGCGGGTGTTGAGGCCGCCAAGCGTGAAGAAGGAGAAGAAGCTCGTCGCGACGTTGAGTTCGAGCGCCGCGAACGGGGCTTCGCCTAGCACCTTCAGCCATTCGGGTGCCTTGTTGAACAGCGGGTCATGGCCTTCGGCGGCGTAGCGGTTGAAGATGTGGACGGTGGCCGCGAGCGTATCCCCGGGCAGGCCGAGTTCGCGCTCGACCTCTTCCCAGCTTTCGCCCACCGCAGCGATCTCGATCCGCGCGATGTCGAGCGGGCGCGCGAAAATGGCGTTGTCGACGAGCAGATAGACGCGCTCCCCCGGCTGATCGAGCATCGTGCGGCTGACCCGGCCGTGATAGCAATCCTCGTTGATGAAGCGCTGTCCGCGCTCGTTGACGAAAATGCCCTTCACGAGACTCTCGGGCATGATCCACGGGCAGGTGGTGAAAAACTCGTCCATGTGAATCGCGTCGCCGCCGACGCCCATGCCCATCATGATGCCCGAACCATTGTCATTCTCGCCGATCGGGTTGGAAAGGCGCATCGTCTGCGGCGCGTAGCGGCGGAGCATCTCCTGATTCATGCAGAACCCGCCGGTCGCGAGGATGACGCCGCGGCGCGCGCGGATGAACTGCGGCTTGCCATCGATGCGGACGACGAGTCCGGTGACGCGGCCGCCGGCGTCGGCGATCAGCGACAGCACGCGCGCGTCGCAGTGGACGTCGACGCCGAGCGCGCGGACGCGGGCTTCGAATATGTCCATCAGCTTGCGCCCGCCGCCCCAGCCCATGAACTGGATCGTATGCCCGCGCGGCGCCGGCGTTGCGGTTTCGGAAAAGGGCCACGCCGCCTCACTGCCCGACCAGATCAGCGTGTCGTCCTCGGCGGGCTCGATGATCTTGCCGGGCAGGAACGTCCCCTTGTAGGGCACGCCCTGATCCTTGAGCCATTGATAATGGGCGAGGCTTTCGCGCGCATAGAGCGCGATCTTCGCCGTATCGGCGTCGGGACCGCCCGCCATCGTCAGGTAGGTTTCGAGCGCTTGCGTGCTGTCCTCGAACCCCGCTGCGCGCTGCGCATCGGTACCGCCGCCGCCGCCGAGGTAGATTTCGCCGCCGGACAGCGCCGAGGCGCCGCCGCTGCCGGACGCTGCCTCGAACAGTATCACCGCGGCGCCGGCCTCGGCCGCCTCGATCGCCGCGCAGGCGCCCGCGGCGCCGAAGCCGACGATCGCGACATCGGTCTCGGCATCCCACCGCTCGACCTGTTCGTGGGCGAAGGGGCGAGCGGTGGTGAAGTCGGTCATGCGGCGGTCTCGCGCGCCTTCAGCATGTCGAGCGCGACGTCGACGATCATATCCTCCTGCCCGCCGACCATCTTGCGGCGGCCGAGTTCGACGAGGATCGTGCGCGTGTCGAGACCGTAAGTTTCGGCTGCCTTTTCGGCGTGGCGCAGGAAGGAGGAATAGACCCCCGCGTAACCGAGCGCGAGCGTTTCGCGGTCGACGCGGACGGGGCGATCCTGAAGCGGACGCACCAGATCCTCGGCGGCGTCCATCAGCATGTTGACGTCGCAGCCATGGTTCCAGCCCTTGCGGTCGGCGGCGGCAACGAAGACCTCGAGCGGTGCGTTGCCGGCGCCCGCGCCCATGCCGGTGAGCGAGGCGTCGATGCGCACCGCGCCCTGCTGCGCCGCGACGAGGCTGTTCGCGACGCCGAGCGACAGATTATGGTGCGCGTGCATGCCGCGCTGCGTTTCGGGTTTCAGCACGCGGTCATAGGCTTCGAGCCGTGCCTTGACGCCGTCCATGTCGAGCGCGCCGCCGCTGTCGGTGACATAGACGCACTGGGCGCCATAGCTTTCCATGAGGACTGCCTGCGCTGCGAGCGCCTCGGGCTCAATCATATGGCTCATCATCAGAAAGCCCGCGACGTCCATGCCGAGGTCGCGCGCGATGCCGATATGCTGTTTCGACACGTCGGCCTCGGTGCAATGCGTCGCGACGCGCACCGAACGGACGCCGAGGTCATAGGCGCGGCGAAGTTCTTCGACGGTGCCGACACCGGGCAGGATCAGCGTCGTCAGCACCGATTTGGTCAGTACTGACGCAACCGCTTCGAGCCATTCCCAGTCGGTGTGCGCGCCGAAGCCATAGTTGAAGCTCGCGCCGCTGAGCCCGTCGCCATGCGCGACCTCGATCGCGTCGACCCCCGCCTCGTCGAGCGCCCTGGCGATCGCCTTGACTTCGTCGATGCCGTACATATGGCGGATCGCGTGCATTCCGTCGCGCAGGGTGACGTCCTGGATATAGAGCTTGTCGCCCGCCTCGACGTTGAATTTGGCGCTCATGCCGTCACCTTCTTTCCGTCGCGGATACGCTGTGCGAGCAGTTCGCCCGTTGCCTTGGCTGCCGCGGTCATGATGTCGAGATTGCCCGAATAGGGCGGCAGATAATCGCCCGCGCCCTCGACCTCGAGCAGGATCATCGTCTTGATGCCGGTGAATTCGCCGCGGCCGGGGATCTTCAGCTTGTTGTTGTCGCCGAAGCGTTCGAACTGCACTTCCTGCTTGAGCCGGTAGCCGGGAACATAGGCCTGCACCTTCTTCACCATCGCCTCGACGCTGGCGCGGATCGTCTCTTCGTCGGCGCCTTCGGACAGGGTGAACACCGTGTCGCGCATGATCATCGGCGGCTCGGCCGGGTTGAGGATGATGATCGCCTTGCCCTGCGCCGCGCCGCCGACCTTTTCGATGGCTCCGGCGGTGGTGCGGGTGAACTCGTCGATATTGGCGCGGGTGCCGGGGCCCGCCGAGCGCGACGACACCGATGCGACGATCTCGGCATAATGGACGGTGGCGACCTGGCTGACCGCCGCGACCATCGGGATCGTCGCCTGTCCGCCGCAGGTCACCATATTGACGTTGCCGGCATCGAGATTGTCCTCGCCGTTGACGGTCGGGATCGTATAGGGGCCGATCGCGGCGGGGGTCAGGTCGACGACCTGCTTGCCATCGGCGCGCAGCGCGGCGTCGTGCACCTTGTGCGCATAGGCGCTGGTCGCATCGAAGACGATCCCGATCTCGGGATAGACGTCCATCGCCTTGAGACCGTCGAGCCCCTCGTGCGTCGTCGCGACGCCGCGCTCGCGCGCCATGGCTAGGCCTTCGGACTTCTCATCGATGCCGACGACCGCCACCAGTTCCATATTCTGCGGATATTTGATCATCTTGATCATCAGGTCGGTGCCGATATTGCCCGAACCGATGATCGCTGCCTTCACGCGGGTCATGGGTGTTCCTTATACAAAGCGCGCGACGCAGTGGCCGAGCGTGCGGTGGCCGTCGCCGAGGATCATTTCGAAACAGTCGCCCTTCTCGGCCGGCGCGAGCGGCACGAGGCTGCCCGAGAGGATGATGTCGCCGGCGTCGAGCGTGACGCCGTGTGCGCCCAATGTGTTGGCGAGCCAGGCGACCGCCTGTGCAGGATCGCCCTGCACGGCGTGACCATAGCCTTCGGAGAGCGGCGTACCATTCTTCGCCACCGCGACATGCAGGTTCGGCAGGTCGAGCCCGTGTGGATCGAGCCGCGCTTCGCCGAGTATGAACACGCCGCACGACGCGTTGTCTGCGACCGTATCGACGATGCCGATCTTCCAGTCGGTGATGCGGCTGTCGACGATCTCGAAACAGGGTGCGATACTCTCGGTCGCCGCGATCACATCGGCGGCGGTGACGCCGGGACCGTTCAGACTGTCCTTCAGGATGAACGCGATCTCGGCCTCGGCGCGCGGGGCGATCAGCGCCTTCGCGTCAACGTCGATATCGCCGTCGACATACATCCAGTCGGTGAGGAAGCCGAAGTCGGGCTGGTGGACCCCCAGCATGTCCTGCACCGCCTTCGACGTGACGCCGATCTTCTTGCCGACGACGCGTTCGCCGTCCTTCAAACGCCGCGACAGGAAGTCGAGGCTGATCGCATAGGCGTCGTCGATGGTCAGCGACGCATCGCGCGCGATCAGCGGTTCAACCGTGCACCGGTCGCGCAGCGCCGTATAAAGCTCGCGCCCGTAAGTTTCAGCGATGCTCATCGAGGAACTCGATTGCATAGCGGTTGAACTCGCTCGCGCGCTCGACCTGCACCCAGTGACCGACCTTGTTGAAGGTCACGCAGCGCACATCGTCGCAGGCTTCGAAGAAATACTGGATGCCCGAGAGCGGCATGAAGCGTTCGTTCTGGCCCCAGAAGAGCAGGATCGGGACCTTGATCTCGCCCAGCCGCGGGCGGACATTATGCGTCCGCATCCGCGTGATCACTTCCTTGGGCTGCCGGCTCGCAACCGCGAAACGCTCCTCGACGAGTGCGTCGGTGATATGTTTCGGATCATGGACCAGATTTTCGCCGAGGCGCCGCTGGTCGGCGAGACTGAAATCGGGGCTGCCGAACGAGGAGCGCATGTCGGCAATGCCCGGCATCGCGAAATAGACGTCGAGTTCCTCGATGCATCCGGGTGCCATCAGGATCAGGCGCTCGGTGAATTCGGGATGGTCCTGCGTCATCTGGATCGCGACGCCGCCGCCCAGCGAATTGCCGATCAGCGTCGCGCGCTCGATCCCGTGCGCCTTCAGCGCCTCGTACAGCGTGTCGGTGAACAAGGTCAGCGTATAGTCGATGTCGGCGGGCTGCGATGAGGCGCCATAGCCGATCATATCGGGCAGGATGACGCGGTAACCGGCATCGACGAACGCGTCGACATTCTGCCGGAAATTGGACAGTCCCGATGCGCCGGGGCCGCTGCCGTGGATGAACACCAGCGCCGGGCCTTCGCCTGCTTCCTTGATGTGGATGTCATAGCCGCCCGCGACGCGGTGGGTCGTTTCCTTCATATCTCCCATGGCGGTTTCCTCTTACATGAATGTGAAGGCGGGCGGTTCGCCGAGCATCGTCATCACAACGTCGGTGGTGCGGTTACCGGGATCGTTCGCGACGTGCGCGCGCGCGGCGTTGAGGTCGAGCCACGGCTGGATGATCGCGCTCGACATATAGACGGCGCGGCCGCCGAGGAGCTGGACCATGCCGTCGACCAGCTCGGCGAGCCGCCGCACGACGGTCGAGGACTGATAGGCATAAAGCGCGCGCTCCTCGAGCGTGATCGGCTCGCCGCTCTCCGACTTCGCCATCAGCCGGTCGAAGGTCGTCTGGTGCGTCAGTTCCATCTCGAGGATCTGTGCATGCGCTCTGGCGATCGCGCCGTGCAGCAAAGGATCGGCCTTCGACGCCTTGCCGGTGTTGGTCGAGATGCGGCCCTGCATGATCTCCATCGCGGCATTGACCGCCGCGCGGGCGCCGCCGAACGCCGCGGTCGACACCGAGCGGACGAAGACCTGCGCCCAGGGCAGGCGGTAGAGCGGGCCGTCATTCTCGGCCTGGCCGGGATTGGTGCAGGCAAAGCCGTCGCTCGCGCGGTGGGTGCGATGTTCGGGAACGAAGACGCGTTCGACGAGGATGTCGAAGCTGCCGGTGCCCTGCAGCCCGAAGACGTCCCACGTCCCCTCGATGACCTGATAGTCACCGCGCGGGAGCAGGAAGGTGCGCATGTCGGGCGGGCCGCCGTCGGTATCGAAGTTGAGCGCGCCGAGCAGCACCCAGCCGCAATGCGTCGACCCCGACGAAAAGCCCCAGCGGCCCGAAAGATAGAAGCCACCCTCGACCTTCTCGACCTTGCCGACCGGCTGATAGGTCGACGAGACGAGCATCGCGCCGCCATTGTCGCCCCACACCTCGCGCTGCGCCTCGTCGTGGAAGAGCGCGAGCTCATAGGGGTGGCAGCCGAGCACGCCATAGATCCAGCCCGTCGACATGCAGCCTTCGGCGAGTGCCTTCTGCACCTCGAAGAAGACATTGGGATGCATTTCATAGCCGCCCCAGCGCTTTGGCTGCAGGATGCGGAAGAAGCCCGCTTCCTGCATCTCGGCGACGGTTTCGGCGGGGACATTGCCGTCGAGTGTCGTCTGGCGCGCGCGCGCCTTGAGCGCCGGGATCATCGCGCGGGCGCGAGCGATCAGCTCGTCGGCGGCGGGGGCGGTGGATTCGCCAGCTTGTTTCGGGGCGGTAGCCATATGCTCTCCTCGACCATTTTATGCGCTTGCGGACTGCCGCATTGCGATATTGTTCCCATATTCGTAGAGAATGATGCATTCTACTACGCAAGCTGTCAATCCCGATTCTGTGCAAAATGCTGCTTCAGGCCGTTTGAAATGGTGAGCTGCGCATTGAGGGCGTGGATGCAATACGCAAAGCGGAGCTTGCCGTAGGGGCGTCGGGGGCTTCAGGCCGAGCGATTGACGGACGATATGTGCAACGCGATGTACAAAAATATACAGCTTGCGTAAATTTTAGAGCAATATTTTACGTATCGCACTTGATATGACGAATTTTCGCCTGTAGCTTGCGCTCGATTCAGGGTGCCGGAGCACCCGTCCGCAGGGGATGAGTGAATGGCGATCAGGTCACTGGCCTATGTCGTGGTCGATACGGCCGATGTCGAAGCCTGGCGCGCCTATGGCGAGCAGGTGCTGGGAATGCGCGCGACCGACCATGAGGGCGGCCTGCGACTGCGTATGGACGAGCGTCCGTTCCGCATGTTGATTCGGGCGGGCGACGCCGAGCAGTTTCACGCGGCGGGTCTCGTCTATCCCGACAAGGCCGCGTTCGATCGCGGTATTGCGGGGCTGCGCGATGCCGGCGTCGCCGTCGAACCCGCTTCGGAGGCGGAGGCGAAGGATCGCCATGTCGTCGAATTCGTCCGTTGCGCCGACCCGTCGGGCAACCGGCTCGAAATCGGCTGGGGCCGCGTCGTCGACGGCGCGCCTTTCGTCTCGCCCGCCGGTGTCCCCGAATTCATCACCGGCGAAATGGGGATGGGGCATGTCGTGTTCCCCGCGGCGAAGCTCGCCGAGACGCGCGCCTTCTATATCGATCTGCTCGGCTTCGGCGACAGCGACGAGATGCGCGTCCATGTGCCGGGTGGCCCCGACGTGGGGCTGGGTATGCATTTCCTCCATTGCGACAATCCACGCCATCACACGGTCGCGCTCGCTGAATTCCCTGTGCCGAGCGGGCTTGTCCACATGATGGTCGAGGTGCCCGGCCTCGACGATGTCGGGCGCGCGCTTGACCGTGCGAAGGCGGCGAACGTCCACATCTCGTCGAGCCTCGGCAAGCATATGAACGACAAGATGGTCAGCTTCTACATGCGCAGCCCCGGCGGCTTTGACATCGAATATGGCTTTGGCGGCATCCAGCCCGACTGGACCAGCTTCACCCCGACAATCAGCCTCAAGGAAGATGAATGGGGTCATCATTGGGATTTCGGCGGCTGACGCGCCGTCGTCATCCCGCCCCTTAATGCATCATTGGAGAGATATTCATGCCCAGTCATGACGATATGGTCCGCGCCGTCGAGCGCTATGTCGAGGCGTTCGACAAGGGCGACGCCGCGATGGCGTCCGGCCTTTACGCCGACGATGCGACGGTCGAGGATCCGATCGGCACCCCGATCCACCAGGGACGTGACGCGATCCACGCCTTTTATACGATGTCGATGCAGGCCGGCGCCAAGCTTCGCCTCGACGGCCCGGTGCGCACCGGCGGCGACTATGCCGCCTTCGCCTTCACCGTGCTCGTCGATTTCGGCGGCGCAAAGGAGATCGAGGTGATCGACACCTTCAAGTTCGACGCCGAGGGCAAGGTGACCGAGATGCGCGCCTTTTGGGGCCCCGCCAACATGCGCGCGGTCGAGGCCTGAGATGGCGCGCGAGGCAGCGATCGTCGCGACTGCACGCACCGGCGTCGGCAAGGCCTATCGCGGCGCGTTCAACGACACCGAGGCGCCCGTGCTGGCGGCGCATGTCGTCAACGCCGCGATCGCCCGCGCCGGGATCGATCCCGCGCGCGTCGACGACGTCTATCTGGGCGTCGGCAACCACTGGAACACGCAGAGCTACAATCTCGGCCGGCTAACGGTCCATGGTTCGGTGCTTCCCGATTCGACCGGGGGTTTCACCCTCGACCGCAAATGTTCGTCGGGGCTGAATGCGATCGCGCTCGCCGCGCGCGGCATCATCGCCGACGAGATCGACGTCGCGGTCGCGGGCGGGATGGAGAGCATCTCGCTCACGCTCAACAAGCACACCCCGGCCTTTCGCAACCGGTCGGAGTTCATCAAGGCCGCCGATCCCCATGCCTATATGGCGATGATCGAGACCGCCGAAATCGTCGCCGACCGTTATGGCGTCAGCCGCGAGGCGCAGGATGCGTTCGCGGCGACCAGCCAGCAGCGCGCGGGCGCGGCGCAGGCCGCCGGCCGCTTTGCCGACGAAATCGTGCCGATCACCGTCACCCGGGCGCTGTTCGACAAGGAAGGCAACGAGACCGGCAAGGAAGAGGTGACGCTGGCGCATGACGAGGGTGTGCGCGGCGACACCACCGCCGAAAAGCTCGCGGGTCTGAAGCCGGTGTTCAGGGACGGGCTGGTCGTCAAGGAAGGGAGGCACATCACCGCGGGCAATGCGAGCCAACTGTCCGACGGCGCCTCGGCGCAGGTTGTCATGGACCGCGCGATGGCCGAGAAAGAAGGCATCCCGATCCTCGGCATCTACCGCGGCTTTCAGGTCGCGGGCTGCAAGGCCGAGGAAATGGGCATCGGCCCGGTCTTCGCGATTCCCAAGCTGCTCGAACGTGCAGGCCTCAAGATCGACGACATCGGCCTTTGGGAAATCAACGAAGCCTTCGCCAGCCAGGCGCTTTATTGCCGCGACAAGCTCGGCATCGATCCGGGCAAGCTCAACGTCAACGGCGGCGGCATTGCGATCGGGCATCCGTTCGGGATGACGGGCTCGCGCCTCGTCGGCCATGCGCTGATCGAGGGCAAAAGGCGTGGCGTGCGCTATGCTGTCGTCTCGATGTGTGTCGCGGGCGGCATGGGCGCCGCGGGGCTGTTCGAGATCGTCTGAATCAAAAGGAGGCAGCGATGGCGCTGTTGTTCGAAGGAAAAACGGCTTTCGTCACCGGCGGGGGCAGCGGCATCGGCCGCGCCGCTGCGCTGGCCTTTGCCGCCGAGGGCGCGAAGGTCGCGATCGGCGATCTCAATGGCGACAGCGCCGCCGAAACCGCTGCGCTGATCGAGGCGGCGGGCGGCGAGGCGCATCATGGCGCGCTCGACGTCACCGACGCGACCGCGGTCGACGCCTTTGTCGACGATGTCGTGGTGGGCTGGGGACGGCTCGATTGCGCCTTCAACAATGCCGGGGTTTCGCTCGAGGGGATGGAAACGCCGTGGGGCGATCTCGCCGCCTATGACCGCACCATCGCGGTCAACCAGCGCGGGTTGCTGCTCTGCATGGCCGCGGAACTCCGCCATATGGAAAAGGCGGGGCGCGGCGCGATCGTCAACACCGCGTCGATCGCGGGCATGGCGGGCGCCGGGGGTGCGGGCTATTGCGGGTCGAAGCATGCGGTCGTCGGGCTCACGCGCTCGGCGGCGATGCGCTACGCCGCGCAGGGCATTCGCATCAATGCCGTCTGCCCCGGTGCGATCCGCACCCCGATGGTCGATGCGGTGGTGAAGGAGGAAGCGGCGGCGCGCTTCGTGGCTGAAATGCATCCGATGAACCGCATCGGCGAAGCGCATGAAATCGCCGATGCGGTGATCTTCCTCTGCTCGGACAAGGCGAGCTTCATCACCGGCCACCCGCTCGCGGTCGACGGCGGCTATCTGGCGCGCTGACCTCTAGCTGTTCGCCCGCGTCGCATGGCGGGCGGCGAGCCAGCCGAAGGTCATCGCCGGGCCCAGCGTCGCGCCCGCGCCAGGATAGGTCCGTCCCATCGCCGCCGCCGAAGCATTGCCGATCGCGTAGAGCCCGCCCAGCACCTTGCCGTCCTCGCCTAGCACCTGGCCGTTGTCGTCGGTGAGCAGCCCGCCGTTGGTGCCAAGGTCGCATGGATAGATGGGGATGGCATAGAAGGGCGCCTCTGCAATAGGCGCGAGCGTCGGATTCGGCGTAACCGACGCGTCGCCATAATGCCGGTCATAGGCGGAGGCGCCGCGGCCAAAATCGGGATCCTCGCCCTTGAGGGCGTTGGCATTGAAGCGCGTAATTTCCCTGGAAAGCACGGCGGCGTCGACGCCGATCTCCTTCGCCAGCCCGGCAAGGGTTCCGGCTTTCTTGAGGATCTTGCGCATCGCTTCGGGAATGCGGCCGTCGGCCGACGGCTTGCCCGCCATCATCGGCCCCAGCATATATTTGCCGCGATAGCGCGCATCGAACACGAACCACGAGGGGGCGGTGGGCGCTTCGGGGGTGTTGCAGCGGTGCATCTCGCCCCCCGCGACATGATAGGATGCCGCCTCGTTCATATAGCGCTTGCCCGCCTGGTTGACGATGATCGACGAGGGGAGCGCGCGCTCGACGAACATGATCCGGGCGCGGTCCTCGCCCTCGAGCAGGAAGCCCGGACCCCACCAGGCCGAATCCATCAGCGCGGTCGCGGCGCCCGCGGCGAGCCCGGCCTTCAGCCCGTCGCCGGTGTTGCTCGGCACTCCGGCGCTCCAGTCGGCAGAGGTCGGCTGCGGCAGATATTTCTCGCGCAGCGCGGCATCATGGTCGAAGCCGCCGCTCGCAATGATCACACCGCGGCGCGCGCGAACCTCGATCCGCTGGCCGTCGCGCTCGACGATCGCGCCGGTGATCCCGCTCTTGTCCCGGACCAGCTCGACCATCGGCGCATTGAGCCACAGCGGCACGCCCTTTTCGTCGATCGACAGCTTCAGCCGTCCGATCAGCGCGTTGCCGCCGGTCAGCCGCCGCGACCGCTTCGTCTTGAAGCGCCAGGGCAGGTCGAACATATATTTGAGCATCAGCTTGAACAGCAAAGGCTTGGCACCGGGGCTCATGGTCAGGAGCAGCTTGGCTTCCTCCATCGTCCAGGTGAAGCGGCCAAAGGTCAGAGTCAGCGTGTGCGGCGGTTCCATCCGCTCGAAATCCGCGCCCAGCCTGTCGGCCATCAACGGGATCGGGTCGTGCGTCCGCCACCCGTCGCGCGCGCCGTCGACGTCCATATGATAATCGGAATAGGCATAGGCGGTGTAGCGGACCTCGGACCTTTCCTCGAGATAGCTGAGCATCCGGTGCGCATTGTCGACATAGGCCCTGAGCCTGGTTTCGGGCACATCGTCGCCGATCAATGCCTTGATATAGCCCAGCGCTTCGTCCGGGTCGTCGGCATGACCCTTGGCGCGCGCGTCGTCACTGTTCGGGATCCAGATGCCGCCGCCCGACGTCGCCGATGTGCCGCCATAACGCGCGCTTTTCTCGACCACCAGCACGTCGGCCCCGGCATCGGCGGCGGTGAAGGCCGCGGTGAGCGCCCCCGCGCCCGATCCGATCACCAATATGTCGACTTCGTGAAACGCCACGCCTGTTGCTCCTGCCGTGCCCGCGTCGGAAACTCGCGCTTTCCGGTACATGCATGGTTCTACATAATGATTGCGTTTTTGAAAGGCAAAATCTTTACGCAAACCGTTATATATTCTGCGCCACAATCGATGAATGTTGACAGGGACGCGGCGATACGGTCTGTGGGAAGCATATCGATGACGTCGACGCGCCATCGCACAGGGTGCTGGTTTAGCTGGGGAGAAGTGGCGTTGCGCACCGCAACCAAGGCCGGGAAAAGGACGCGGGGCAAGGCCGCGAACGCGAACCAGGGGGATGGGCTGCCGACGCTCGACGATGTCGACGAGCAGATCATCGCCGCGCTTCGCAAGAACGGCCGGATCGCAAACCGCGACATCGCGCGCGAGATGGGGCTGAACGAAGCGACGGTACGCACGCGGCTGCGCCGGCTGGAGGATGCCAGCATGGTGCGCGTCGTCGCGATGCGCGACCTTTCGGCGATGGGCTTTGGCTATCTGGCACCCGTCGGCGTGCAGGTGAAAGGCCGGTCCGCGGGCGATGTCGGTGCCGAGATCGCCGAGCTGGAACGCGTCATCACCGTCAATGTGGCGATCGGAACGCACGACCTCGAAATCCAGGTCGTGGCCGAGACGCTCGAGGAGATGCAGCATCTTCTGACCGGTGTGATTGCCAAGATCGACGGGGTCGAGCGGCTGTTCCCCAGCCTCGCGCTCAAGGTTTTCAAATATAATCCGGAGTGGGCACCGCTATGAGCGCCAGGATCAGCCTCGACGAGCTCGATCACAAGATCATCGAACGGCTCGGTCATGATGCGCGGGTGTCGAACCGCGAGATCGGCCGCGAATTCGACCTGACCGAAGGGACGATCCGCTCGCGCCTGAAGCGGTTGCTCGACAACAGGGTGATCCGCGTCGCCGCGGTCACCAACGCCAACCGGCTCCGCAACCCGATCCTCGCCTATCTCTGGGTTGAGGCGGACAGCGCCGCGGACATCGAGAAGGTAGCGGAGAGCCTGGCGAGCCTCCCCGAGATCGGCTTTGTCGCGACGACGCTCGGCCGCGCCGACGTGCTCGCGATGACGCTGGTCGAAAACGGCAACGAACTGACCGATTTCCTCCACCAGACGATCGACAAGATCCCCGGCGTCCGGCGTGTCCGCTACAGCCTTGGGCAGAATTTCATCAAGCACGACTATCGCTGGTGCGCGCTGGTCGATTGATGGTTTGGGAGCGGGCTTAGCCCGCTACCCAGTCAGCCTTGATCGCGTCCTCGGCAAGCGTGCCGTCCACGATCGCGCGCGGTTCGGAGCGGCTATAGCTGATCCGCCAGCCCTCGGGGGTGCGGCGATAGCGGTCATGATAGAAATTGGCGAGCAGCCGGAAGCTTCTGGCGCGCGGGTCATAGGTCGCATAGCCCAGATTCCAGCGCGCGCTGGCTTCGTCGCCATTCACCTCGATCTCGGCATTATGCCCCTGATGCACGTCGGTGATCGGCGTCGTCGCCGCCATCTGCGTGAACACGCCGATCAGTCCGTCGAGGTCGAATTCGCCGACGGGCGGAAAATCGATCACCGCATCCTCGGTGAAGCAGGCGCGGATCGCGTCCACATCCTTGGCGTCGCAGGCATTGAGGTAACGCGCTTTCAGGCGGCGGATGTCGCTTTCGGCCTCGAGGCGCGCGATGCGGGGTTCAAGATCGGTCATCGAGTGGGATTATCCTGCTTTCGGGAATGGGATGGTCGGTGGCGCCGATCCAGCGCAGTAACATCGTGCCCTGATGGTGCCCGGCGGTGTCGATCCAGTTGCCGAAGCCCGGATCGTGCGGCGCGACGACCAGCGTCAGCGTGCCGTCGTCATTCAGCCGCGCGCTGTGCCCGTTCACATGGATGCGGTGGTGGCGATAATCGAGCGATTCCATCCAGACATTGTCGAGCTGGAAATTCCAGAAGCTGCATGTGGGCACGCGCGTATCGATCCGCAGCATCTCGCCGGGTTCGAGCTGCCACCAGCCATGGAGGTAGAAGATCGTCGGATCGCCGCCCGCGCGGAAAAAGGGCGTCTGGTCGGTCGTCGCGAGCCGGTTCATTTGGTTTGCCCGGAAATCCTCAGTCCACTGGACGAAGGTCCGCGCCGTCCCGGCAACAAAGGCTGTGGTGCGTTCCAGCGCCGCTGCGAGCGTGTCGGCGGAAAGCGGCGCGGGGTGGGCGGGGCCGTCGATCGCCTCGATCGTCACCGCTGCGGGCAGTTCGTTTGCGCGGTCGAGAAAGGTCTGGCGCACGATCACCATCGAACTGTCGTCGGCGAGCGGCAACCAGTTGCCGTCGGCTTTTTCGCGGCTGACGATGATCTCGAACGACCCGTCGCCGGCAACCATCATGTCGGCCGAATCGAGCTCGCCGGTCGAGGCCATCGTGCCGTCGACGGCATAGCGGTTGGCCTTGGTACCAAAACTCAGGATTGGCACGCTGCCGCGTTTGCCCCGGATGCGATAGCGCCGCGCGCCCGACACCGTGGCGTTCATATAGATATTGTCGGGATTGTCGGCGCCGATCTTCGCCGTTTCGTGCGAGGCGGCATAGAAGCTCGGGAAGTCGGGGTCGGCATGTTCGAGCTGCATGTCGAGCGCGATGCGCAGCAGCCGGGTCAGATAGCGGTAGCCCTCGGCGCGGTCGAGCGGGTTGGCGGCGGCTTCGACGCCGGTCACGATCTCGCCCGCGGCTTCGAGCCGCCGGCAGAAATCACGCCAGACATCGGGCGAAAGGATGCGATCGTCGGTCATCGTCATGGCGCCATATACTGGCCGCCGTTGACGTCGAGCGTCGCGCCGGTGACCATTTTTGCATAGTCGGAGAGGAAGAAGAGTACGCTCTTGGCGCAATCTTCCTCGGGCGGAATGACGCCGAGCGGGATGCGTCCGGTGATCTCGCCGATCACCGCGTCGCGGTCCTGCCCGCCTGCGGCCGCGCGGTCGATATAGTCATAGACCGGCTTGCCGCTGATCCAGCCCATCCGTGTCGCGTTGACCCGGATGTTGTAACGGCCAAGATCCTTGGCCATATGTCTGGTCATCGTCGTAAGCCCGCCCTTGCCGGTCGCATAACCGCCTTCGCCGGGGAAGGGATTGACCTGCGACATGGTCGCGACATTGACCACCGCGCCGCCGCCTGCTGCCTTCATCGCGGGCAATGCCGCCTGCGTCATCCGGAGCGCGCCAAGGCAATTGACGTCGAACACCCGTGCCCAATCCTCGGGATCGGCCTCGTCGACGGTCACCCATTCGCCGTGGATATAGGCGGTGTTGACCAACCCGTCGATTCGTCCGAACGCGTCGGCAGTCGCTTTCGCGAGCGCAGCGCACTGGTCCGCATCACCCACGTCGGTCGGCACCGCGACCGCCTCGCCGCCGTTCGCGCGGATTTCGGCCGCGACTTGATCGATGAAATCCCGGTTGCGTGCGCCGAGCCCGACTTTGGCGCCCTCGGCAGCGGCGATCCGCGCCATCGCCTGCCCCATGCCGGGGCCAACCCCGCTGATGATGACGACCTTGTTCTCAAGCAGGCTCGGCATATTTCTCTCCCGCAAATATGTCCTTCAGTCCGGGGTCGAGCGCGTTGCCGACCTCTGGACAATGCGTTCCCGCCGGGCCGTACATGGCGGCGACGCAGCGGTTGCATGCGGTGCAGCCCGAAACATCGGTGGTGCCGTTTTGCCACTTCGCGATCAGCGCCGGATCGTGGATCAGCGCGCGTGCCAGCGCGATCGCGTCGAACCCTTGGGCCGCCGCCTGCCGCGCCCCGGCGAGCGACTGGATTCCCCCCAGATAGGCGAGCTTCATCGGCGTCGGACCCAGCGCGGCCTTCAGCTTGAGCGCGGACTCCATCAGGTAATTTTCGCGGAACGGCGGCAGTTTCGGCACGCTGCGCTTCAGGACCGCGAATTGCAGCTTCGCCAGCAGCCCGCCCTGCATCGCGGCAAGGTCGTCATAGGGCAGCGCGCTGCCGAACATCGCCCATGTGCTTTCGATATTGCGCCCAGCCGATAGCACCAGCATGTCGGCGCCTGCCGCTTCGAGCGCGAGGGCGGTTACAATCGCGTCGTCGACCGTCGCACCGCCCGGCACCGCATCGGTCAGGTTGATTTTGGCAAGGATAGCGAGCCGCCCGCCGGTCGCCTGCTTGACCGCCGCCAGTACTTCGGCGGGAAAACGCGCGCGGTTCGCGGCCGACCCGCCATAGCCATCCTTGCGAAAATTGGAGAGCGGCGAGATGAACTGGTTGAGCAGATAGCCATGCCCCATATGGATTTCGAGCGCATCGAAACCCGCCTGTTCGGCAAGCTCTGCGGCGCGCGCGAATTCGCCGGTCACCATCTCCATATCGGTGCGCGTCATCGCACGCTGGAAAAAGCGGCCCTTCAGAACCCCCATCTTGTCGATCCCGCCCGATGCCGACATCGCGCGCGGGGTCGACAGGTCGTCGATCTGGCAAAAGCTGCCGCCATGGGTGATCTGCGCCGACGCCTTCGCGCCTTCGGCATGGATCGCATCGGTGACTGCGCGGTAATGCGGCACGCTCTCGCGGCTCAGCATCCCCTGGCCGGGCAGCGTGCGGCCGTCGGGCGAGACCGCGAGATAGGCGAGCGTCGTCATCGCCACGCCGCCGCGCGCATAGGCGCGGTGGAAATCGACGAGCGCGCGCGTGGGAAAGGTCGCCTTGCTCATCATCTCGTTCGCGCCCGAACGGATGAAGCGGTTTTTCAGCGTCAGCGGGCCGATCGTCACGGGGGTGAACGGATCGCCGGTCATGATGCGGACTCCGCGATCAGGTCGGCGGGGGCGTCCTTGGCCCAGAAATCCGTTTCGACCCGCTTCGCGATCCGCCAGCCGTCGGGCGTGCGGACAAGGTCGTCGGCATAGGTGCAGCCGACGAAGAAAATATCGTCGCCCTGCGGCCGTGCCAACCGCATCGGGTTGAACAGCATCGTGCGCGCGCTCGCGCGGTCGCCTTCGACGCGGATCAGCGGCAGTCCGATCAGGTGCTGGGTCAGCGGAAAGGGTGCGAGCGCGCCTTTCAGCCACGCCTTCATCGTCGGCCATGTGCCGGCGGCGCCGCCCGCTGCGCGATAATCGACCGTCGCGCCGGGGACGAACACCGCGTCGAGCGCGTCATAATCCTTCGCGTCGATCGCGAAGACATAGGCGGCGAGCAACTGCTGGATCGCGATGATGTCGTCGGTCGCGTGCATTGATTGTCCCGCTCAGCCGAAATGGGCCTGCCCGCCGTCGAGCGGGATGGTGGCACCGGTCAGATAGCCGAAATCGGGACCGCACAGCGCTGCGACCGCCTCGCCGATGTCGGTCTCGCAGTCGCCGACGCGGTGCAGCGGAATCGTGCGGAAAAAGGCCTCGGCCTCTTCGGGATTATTGTCGATCCAGCCTTGCAGTCCCGGGGAGTTGGCGTGCGGCGCGATCGCCAGCACGCGGATATTGTCCGGCCCCCATTCGGCGGCGGCCGCGCGGGTCAGCGCGCGTGTCGCCTGCTTGACGGCGGCATAGGCGCCATAGTTCGACATGTCCCAGCGGACTGCGGCCGAACTGGCGAGGTTGATGATCGTGCCGCCGCCGCGCTCCCGGAGCCAGGGGTGGCAGGCCTTCATCAGGCGGAAGGACGCGAGCGGACCCGAGGCGAAGCCCGCCTCGAACGCGTCATCCTCCACCGCCAGAAGCGGCCCGAGCGGCACTTCCTGCGCATTGTTGACGAGAATATCGATCCCGCCGAAACGGTCGGCCACCGCGTGCACCGCAGCGGTCACCGCCGCCGCGTCCTTGATGTCGGCGGCGAAGCAGGCGGCCTCGTTGCCGATCTCCGCCGCGACGGCTTCGAGCTTGGCGGGCGTACGGCCTATGAGGGCGACCTTCGCGCCGCGGCGGGCAAGCGCCAGCGCGATTCCGCGTCCGACGCCCTGGCCGCCGCCGGTGATCAGCGCGACCTTGCCCGCCAGCATTGTCAGAGCTGCCCCATCAGGCTGGCCGGCGCGCCGGGCAGGAAGGGCTGGTAATAGCCCGCCGACCAGCCACCATCGACCGCGAGCTCGGCGCCGCTGATATAGCTCGCTTCGTCCGACGCGATGAACAGGGTCGCGCGCGCGATTTCCTCTGGTTCGCCGATGCGCTGGAGCGGGACGCGCTCGTAACCGACGTTGAGCGCGTCGCCGGTCAGCCCGGTCGGATTACCCATCAGCGTGTTCACGCCGCCCGGATGGACGGTGCAGACGCGAATGCCGCGCGGCCCCAGTTCATAGGCGAGCGATTTCGAGAGCCCGCGTACCGCCCATTTGCTGGCGGTATAGGCCGACAGGCCGTTGCAGCCGCGAAGGCCGTCGACCGACGAGATGTTGACGATCACGCCGCGGCCGGCCTCGGCCATCGCGCGCGCGGCATATTTGGCGCCGAGCATCGTTCCCATCACGTTGATCGCGAGGACGCGCTCGATGTCCTCGGCGGGCATCGCCTCGATCGGACTGAAATGAACGACCGCGGCGTTGTTGATCAATATGTCGAGCTTGCCGAAGCGCTGGACCGTCGCGGCGACCACGCGTTCCCAGTCGGCCTCCGACCGCACGTCGAGCTTCTCGAACACCGCACTCTCGCCGATTTCCTTCGCGGTTTCCTGTCCCTTGTCCTCGATCACGTCGCACAGCACCACCCGGGCGCCCTCGGCCGCGAAGAGGCGCGCGGTCGCGGCGCCCATTCCCTGTGCCGCACCCGTTACGATCGCGACTTTACCTGCGAGTCTTGCCACGCATTTTCTCCTGATTTCTGTCTGTTATGCCGCCCTCAGGCGACCTTCTGTTCGAAAGGCGCGGACAAGGTGCCGCGGGTGACGTGGGTGCCGTTGACGCGCTTCTGGAATTCCTCGGCGCGCGCACGGCTGTTGTAGAATTGGCGATACCAGATCCGCAATTTGCCGATCGGGCCGTCGCCCTGCACCGCCATCGGATTGATGCACGGTTTCTTGTTCGACCAGATTTCAAAATCCTGCGCAAAGGCGGCGCAGGCCGCGGCTTGGTAGGCGCGCGCCATCGCGATATCGTCCGCCGTCGGCTCGGCATTGGGCACCTTGACCAGCAGCGCGTGCCACACCTTCACCACCCCGTCGTCGACGGGGGTGTGCGCGATCATGATGATCGAGGGGAATTGTCCCGACATGCGCGATTGCAGGATGCCGGGCCCGGTATACCAGGTGTCGGTTTCGAGCGGGGCGTCGCCCTGGAGCGTGCGGTGCCCGGCGCGCAGCCGCTGGACGACGCGGTGGCCGTCGAAAT
The DNA here is from genome assembly GCA_020160755.1 of Pseudomonadota bacterium. Classification (GTDB taxonomy): domain Bacteria; phylum Pseudomonadota; class Alphaproteobacteria; order Sphingomonadales; family Sphingomonadaceae; genus Sphingopyxis. The sequence continues at coordinate 72,813 of JAIUPN010000007.1, read as the reverse complement.
CATTTTCGAAAACATCGACCGCATCATTGCCGTGGACGGGCTCGAAATGGGCGCGGTCGGCCATATTGTCGAGGATCTCGACCGGATGGCTGGCGAGTTCGCCCAGCCGGTCGAGTTCCCATTTCACCCAATGCGGCTGATCATATTCCTCGAACGACGGCAGCTCATATTCGGGCTCCAACCCCTCGGGATCGTGCCACATCCAGATGCAGCCCGCGCGTTCGATCACTGGCCAGTTTTCGAGCCTGGCCGCCGCCGGGATTTTCTGCGGCGAATAGGGGATCTGGTTGCACTTGCCGTCGGGGCCAAAGCGCCAGCCGTGATAGGGGCAACGGATCGACTCCCCCTGCACATGCTCGTTGTCGCGGATGACGAAGCTCGTTTCGTTCTTCGCCAGATGCGCGCCCATGTGCGGGCAATAGGCGTCGACCAGATAGACCTGCCCCGACTCGCCGCGATAGAGCACCCGATCGCGTCCGAAAAAGCGGACGGCGAGCGGGGTCGTCCCCTCCAGCTCGGCGGCGGCGGCGATCATGAACCAGCCGCGAGGAAAGACCTGGTCGCCCAGTCCATAGTCTGCGGTTGTCGCCATTGGAAATCTCCCATTCACGCCCGGATTGCATCAGGCATTGACATTTTGCGTTTTGAAAACTTGCGAAATCATCGCATTTAGATAACATATCTCACTATTATCGACATTATGCAATATTTTGTGGATCAAGGAGGGTGAAGATGGGTGAAAGTTCGCAGTTTCCCGAAGGCGCGACGCTGATTTTCGGCGCGACCGGCGGTATCGGCGCGGCTGTCGCCGGCGAATTTGCTGCGGCGGGGAGCGATATCGCGATCGCATGGCGCTCGAAACAGGCGGAGGCCGAGGCGCTGGCCGAGCGCATCGAGGCGTCGGGGCGCAAGGTCAGTCTGCATCAGTGCGACGTTACCGATGACGCTGCGCTGGCCGCCACGATCGCGGGCGCCGTCGCCGCGCACGGCCGCATCCACACTGTGCTGTGGGGCGCCGGCCCGCTCGTCGCGCAGGTCCACCTCGCCGAAACGACCCCCGAACAATGGCGCCGCGCGATCGACGTCGAGGTCCACGGCTTTTTCGGCGCCACGCATCTTATCATTCCGCATATGCGCGAACATGGCGGCGGCTCGTTCGTCCATTTGGGCTCGGCCGGCGACCTGCGATGGCCCGACAAGGACGGCCTTTCGGTCGCGCCCAAGGCGGCGAACGAGGCGCTGGTCCGGGGCATCGCGCGCGAGGAGGGAAAGCATGGCATCCGCGCCAACTCCATCCTCGTCGGCGTGATCGAGGCCGGCATGTTCCTCGAGCTGTCGAAACAGGGGGTGTTCGACGATGCCTGGACCGCCGAGGTGCACAAGAATCTCGCGCTCAAGCGCTGGGGTCGTCCCGAGGAAATCGGTCATGCCGCTGTCTTCCTTGCCTCGTCCAAAGCTGCCTATGTCACGGGGCAGCAGATTGCGGTCGCGGGCGGTTACGGGGTCTGACGCGACGGCGCAGACCCCGCCGCCGCCGTTACGCCACGGCTTCCATCGCGAAGGCGGCCCGCAATCCCCGGGCCGCCGTTCCCACCGCGACATCGGCCTGCGGCAGCATACCCAGCATACTGGCAAAGCCGTGGATCACGCCGGGGAAATGATCGTGCGTCACCGCCACGCCCGCTGCCTTCAGCCGCTCGGCATAGGCGGTGCCTTCGTCGCGCAGCGGATCGAATTCGGCGGTGACGATCGTCGCCGACGGAAGGTCGGCGAGGCTGTCGGCGCGGATCGGGGTCGCAAGGGGACCGGCTTCGCGGCCGGCGTCGCCCAGATATTGCGCCCAGAACCACTGCATCATTTCGCTGCTCAGCATATAGCCGGTTGCGTTTTCGACATAGGAGGCGCGGGTGAAATCATTGTCGACCACGGGATAGAGGAGCAGCTGGTGCGCGATCGCCGGGCCACCCTCATCGCGTGTGGCGAGGCACAGCGCGGCGGACAGGTTGCCGCCCGCGCTGTCGCCGCCCACCGCGATCCGGCCGGCGTCAACGCCAAGGGTGTCGGCTTCCGCGGCGGCAGTCACGACGGCGGCACGAACGGTGTCGAGAGCGGTCGGAAAGCGATGCTCGGGCGCGCGCGGATATTCGAGCGAGAGCACCGCGATCTCGGCGGCCGCGGCGAGCGCGCGGCACAGCGGATCATGGGTGTCGAGCGTCCCGAACACCCAGCCGCCGCCGTGGATGAAGACGAGCAGCGGCAGCGTCGCCCCGGGCATGGGGTGATAGAGGCGCGCGTTCACGGCGCCGGCGCTGGTATCGAGCGTCACGTCGCGGACCTCGGCGACGCCGGCCTTCGGCACGGGCATCGGTTGCTCGTCGGCCAGCCGCAGCGCGGCGGGGTCGAAGGGCGCATTCATGTGCGGCAGCGCGTTCATCATATCGAGCAACGGCGCGAGCGCGGGATCAACAGGCATGGCAAAACTCTCCGGCTTGTGTGAAGGAATGGATGGAAATGAAGGTGCGATGGTGAAGGCAGGCGGACCGACCGCGGAATTTTCGAAGCTGCTCGCCGACCTGTTCGGCGGCTTGCTGACGGACACGCCGTGGGAGGATTTCCTGCGCGGTCTCGCGCTCTATCTCGACGGCACTTATGCGACGCTGATCCTGACGATGCCGGGCACGCGCAAGCCCGGGACGATCGTGACCCCCGACGCCGATCCGCAAACCAGCGAAGACTATGCCGAAAGCTTCTTTGCCAGTGATCCGTTCAAAGGCTTGCCCGAAGGCAAGGTCATGTCGTTCAGCGACTTTGTGCAGGGCGCGGCGCGCGCGAGCGATTTCTGGCGCGATTTTCTCGAAGCCGCGGGGGGCGACCAGATCCTCGGGGTGGACCTGCGCTTCGACAGCGGTTTCGAGGCGCGGCTTCGCGTGACGCGCGACCGCAGCCGTCACGATTTCGGCGCCGCCGAACGCGATGCGTTGCAGGCGCTCGTTCCGCATCTGCGCCATGCGATCCAGCTCTTCGAACGGCTGCAGGCGTCGGGCGCCGAACATGGCGTCTATCGCGGCGTTGTCGAACAGATGGGCGTGGCGGCGATCACTCTCGACCATGATGGCAAGGTGATCCGCACCAACGCGGTCGCCGAGCGGTTGCTGGCCGAGGAGGACGGGCTGACGCTGGCGGGCGGGCGGCTCCGGCTGGCGGCGGGCACGGCGCACCGCACGCTCGAAAAATTGCTCAAGTTGCTCAGCGCGGAGGCCGATCCCGCCGCCTCGCCGCCGCAGCGTTTCCGTATCGAGCGACCCTCGGGGCGGCGCGATCTGGGCGTCGTCGCCAAGGCGGTGACGACGCCGGCCTTCATGCGCGGCGGCAAGGGTGCGGCGCTGGCCTTGTTCATCAGCGATCCGGGGCAGGATGCGGCGCCCGATCCCGAAGCGATCCGCGACCTGTTCCAGTTGACGCGGATGGAGGCGATGCTCGCCGCGGCGCTTGCCGGGGGCGGTTCGCTCGTCGAGGCCGCCGACCGGCTGGGCATCGCACATAACACCGCGCGCTCGCATCTGCGCTCGATCTTCGCCAAGACCGGCGCCCGCCGCCAGTCGCAGCTTGTGCACCTGCTCCACGCCGGAATGACCGAATTGGGCGGTTCTGGAAGCTAAGGGTATTGCTTCTTTCTGCGTAGATGATAGCATAAGATCATACGAATATCGTGTATGATATGTAAAAATGCTATCATAATGCAGAGAGGATATGCGGTGAAAGAGGCAATTGGCCAGGTGCCGAATCGCGACGTGCTCGTGGCGCGAGCGTGCGAACAGACGGGGCTTTCGGATTTCGGCGACACCTGGTTCTTCGCCAACATCGACGCCCTGATCCCCGCGCTCAATACCGAAGCCCGGCTCAGCGAGGCGGGCGTTGCGAGTGCCTCGGCGATGATCGTCAATGGCCTCGTCAACCGGCTGCGTCATGTCGATCTCGTCAAGCGCCACCCCGAGATTCTCGACGAGAAGGTCGAGGTCGCGGCTGTGGTCGTTGGCCTGCCGCGCACGGGCAGCACGATGCTGCACCGGATGCTCGCGTCGGCCCCGGGGATGACGGGAACGCGCTGGTTCGAGACGCAGAATTACGCCCCCTTTCCGGGCGAGGCGCGCGGCGATCCCGAACCGCGCCGCGAAGCCGCGCGCGGCTTCCTCGACTATATGCTCGCTACGATTCCCGACCTCATGTCGATCCATCCGATGAGCATCGACCAGCCCGACGAGGAGTTGATCATCCTTGGCCAGCTCTATTCGAGCACGATGATCGAGGGCACCTATCATGTCCCCGGCTATGCGCGCTGGCTGACCGAAAACGATCGCATCCAATGCTATCGCGACCTCAAACAGATTCTCCAGTCGCTGCAATGGCAGGACCAAAGCCGCAACGGCGCCAAATGGGTGCTCAAGACCCCGGGCCACCTGCTCGCGCTCGACGCGGTGATCGAGATATTCCCCGAAGCCAAGATCGTGATGACGCACCGCGACCCGGTCGCGACGGTGCCGAGCTATTGCAGCATGGAGCACAGTCTCTACCAGATGGTGTCGGACCGCGTCGATCCGGCGAGCGTCGCCGCCTTTTGGGTGCCGCGGCTTGCCGAACTGCTCGACCGTTTCATGGTGGTGCGCGGACAGGTTGCGGGGCAGAATTTCATCGACGTCCGCTACGCCGATCTGCTGGGCGATCCGATCGGGGAGGGCGTGCGTGTGCTTGCGGCCGCAGGGGTCGATGTCACCGATGCGGTGCGGGCGGGCATGGCCGAATGGATCGAAGCGAACAAGCGCGAGGACCGCGCGCCGCACAAATATGCGCTTGAGGATTTCGGACTGGTCCGTGCGGACGTAGAACAGCGTTTCGCGGCGTATCGCGCCGCGTTCCTGACGGGAGAATAAGGGATGACCGAAGCCGTCAATCTCGCCGTGATCGAGGAGATAAGGCTGCTCAAGGCGCGCTATGTGCGCGCGCTCGACACCAAGGACTGGGCGCTGCTGCGCAGCCTGCTCACCGACGACATGATCGGCGACTTTCGCGAAATGCCGGGTGAGGCCGACGAGAAACTGCTGACCACCGGTGCCGAGGCCTTTGTCACAGGAGTCGCCGCGACGCTCGAACATGCCACGACGGTCCATCATCTCCACAGCTTCGAAATCCGCTTCACCGGCGCGCGCGACGCCGAAGGCATCTGGGCGATGGACGACCATTTCTGGGCGGGCGAGGGAAGCGACCTCGCCGGTCGCTCGCGCCATGGTTTCGGACATTATCACGATTGCTATCGCAAGGCGCGCGGGCGGTGGCTGATCGCCCGAACCCGGCTCAGCCGCATCCGCGTCGAGCGCGACTGACGCGCCGCCCGGCTCATTCGGGCATCGGCGGGTAGCTGGACAGGAAGCCCGCGTCGGCGATGATTTCCTGGCCGTTGATCCCGCCCGAGCGGGGACTGGCCAGGAACAGGGCGAGTTCGGCGATATGCTGCGGCAGGAGCAGGCCATCGGCCGGGAGCGCGAGCGCGTCGGCGGGCTGGATCGGTGCCTGTTCGGTCACGCCGAGGATCGCGGTCGCGACGGGACCGGGGCAGATTGCATTGACGCGGAGCCCGCGCCGCGCAAAGCTCTGCGAGGCTGAACGCACCGCGCCGATCACGCCATGCTTGGCGGCGCTGTACGCCGCGGCGACGTTGAGTCCGATGATTCCCGAAGTCGACGCGGTTACCACGGCGGCACCGCCCGATTCGAGCGCGGGCAGAACCGCCTGCAGTCCAAGCCATGCGCCTTTGAGGTTGATCGCGATCATGCTGTCGAGCGTCGCGGCGTCGGTGTCCTCGAAGACGGTCTGCGCATAGGCGCCGGCATTGAGGAAGGCGGCATCGAGCCGTCCGAAATCCTGCTTCGCCGCAGCGACCATCGCCGCATTGTCCGCCGCGCTGCTGACGTCACAGCGGATCGCGCGCGCGCGGCCGCCAGCGGCGCGGACTTTTTCGGCGATCGCCTCTGCGCCGACTTCGTTGATGTCGGCGACCACGACGGCGGCGCCCTCTTCGGCAAAGCGCAGCGCTGCCGCGACGCCGATTCCCGAAGCGCCGCCGGTTACCAGCGCGACCTTGCCCTCGAACATGCCCATCTCGATCCTCTCTCCATCGCTCGTTGCCCGATTTCGTAGCACCGGCGGGGGCAGGCGAATTGATCCAATTGGACGAGGAGCGGGCGCGAACGGCCGCCTTATGCTCGCGAAAAGCGCGGGATAATGGAGAGGATCGGACGCTCATGAAATTTTCGATTATTTACGAAGCGCAGATGGTCGACACCTCGCGCGCGAACGAAGCACGCTGCTTCCACGAGATTATCGAACAATCGCTGCTCGCCGAGGAAATGGGCTTCGACACCGTTTGGGCGGTCGAGCACACCGCGCTCACCCAATATGCGCATATGTCGGCGCCCGAAACCTTCCTCGCCTTTCTTGCCGGCAAGACGACGCGGCTCGGAATCGGGCACGGTGTCGTCTGTCTGCCGCCCGCGATGAACCATCCGGTCAAGGTCGCTGAACGCATCGCGACGCTCGACATTCTCTCCAGGGGCCGCGTCCATTTCGGCATGGGCAAGGGTGGCACGCAGCAGGAGGCGGGAACCTTCGGCTATGATCTGGGCGCGCTTCAGCCGATGATCGATGAATCGATGTACCTGATCCCCAAGATCATGGTGCAGGACGAGATCGAGCACGATGGCGAATATATCCAGATTCCACGCCGCCCGATCCATCCCAAGCCGTATCAGGATCCGCATCCGCCGCTCTATATGGCGTGCACCCGCGCCGACGCGCTGACCACCGCCGGATCGCGCGGGATCGGCGCGCTGGTGCTCGGCTTCGCCGGACCCGACGACATTGCCGCGAAGAATGCGATCTATCGCGCCGCCTGGGCCAACCGCAGGGCCGAGGATCAGGTCGGCTTTCGCCCGACCGAACATCTTGCCGCGCTGTGTCCGGCGCTGGTGCTCGATGATCGCGAAAAGGCGCGGCGCATCGGCCTTCGCGGTCAGCGCTTCTTCGTCGAATCGCTGGGATACTGGTATCAGGGCGGCCCCAAGCCGACGGTCGAGGATCTGTCGGGCGACGAGCAGGCGGCGATCCTCCAGCAGGAGAAGGCGGCAGTCGTTGCCTATCTTTCAGAGGAAAAGATCACCATCGGGTCCGAACATACCGGCGCGTATGAGGAAGTGCAGGACGCCTATGGCACCCCCGACGACTGCATCCGCTACGTCCAGCGCCTGTTCGACGCCGGAGCCGACGAGATCCTCTTCCTGTTCCAGATGGGCGCGGTGCCGCACGACGTGATCCTCGAAACCATCCGCAATATCGGAACCCATGTGATTCCGCATTTCAGGGCGCAGGCCGCAGTCGCCGCACAATAGCGGTTTGCGTACCGGCCCGGCGCGCGGCGTCGCTGGGCGATTCCGGCATAAAGTCATGAAATGCGACGAAAAGTCTCGTCATGTAAACGCATAATATATCCAAAATTGCTATTTGATGTTGAAATGCGTTCTTTAGAGTGTCATTTGCGATGCATAAGAGAAGCATTATTCCGGAGACGATCCGGGTCGCAGAGGGGCAAACATGAAATATTACAGGCAGTTCGCGCGCATTTCGGTTGCACTGGCGGCGCTCGTCGCGGCGCATCCGCTTCTTGCGCAGGAGCAGGCGCCCGCCGCCGAGGACACGGCGAGCGAAGCCGAATCCACCGAGATCGTCGTCACCGCGCGCCGACGCGAGGAAAAGCTGCAGGACGTGCCGATCGCGATCACCGCGATCGGCGGCGCGCAGCTCGACTCGCGCGGTTTTGACGGGGTCACCGACGTCGGTCAGGTCGCGCCCAATCTCCAGTTCACCCCGGGGCAGGGCGGCAACAGCGGCGGCGTTTCCGCTTTCATCCGCGGCGTCGGCGAGAATGATTTCATCATCACCTCCGACCCCGCGGTCGCGCTCTATATCGACGGCGTCTATGTCGCGCGCAGCTTTGGCGCGACCACCGAGCTTCTGGGCATCGACCGGATCGAAGTGCTGCGCGGGCCGCAGGGATCGCTGTTCGGCAAGAACACGATCGGCGGCGCGATCAGCGTCGTCTCGCGCGTGCCGACGGGTGACCGGCTCGAAGGCGACATCCGCTACGGTTCGTTCAACGATTTCCGGCTGCGCGCGAATGTCGAGGCGGGGCTTTCGGACAATCTGTCGATCGGCGTCGCGGCGCTCGGCGAATGGGGCGAGGGCTGGCAGAAAGTGCCGTCGGGCAAGAATCTCGGCAATCGCAATGTCCAGGCGGGCCGGCTGACGCTCCACTATGACGCGTCGCCGATCGATGCGGTGCTGACCGTCGACGGGCTGCGCCGCCGCCAGAACAGCACGCCGCACAGCATGCTGTCCTTCACTCCGACCTTCTTCTCGGGGCTGCAATCGGGCTTCATCGCGCCGTGCTGCACCGCGCCGGGCAGCATCAACCGCACCGATACCACCGACTTCCTCAACCGCGACGATACCGACTCGGCGAATGCGACGCTGACGCTCTCGGCCGATCTTGGTGCTGGCACGCTGAAGTCGATCAGCGCTTATCGCTGGGTCCATGCGATCTTCGGTCGCGACGGCGATGCCTCGGCAGCGGTCAATTATGCGGGCGACATCCATGACGAGCGCGCGCGCCAGCTCTCGCAGGAGCTGCAATATGCGACCAGCCTGTTCGATCGCGGCACGCTGCTCCTCGGTGCCTATTATTTCCGCGAGAAGTCGCGCGACGATACCACCCTCTATGTCGCCGACGGACTTTATCCGCGCCTGATCGCGGCGGGTTTCGATCCCGCGCTCGCCACCGCGCTCGATTTCAACATCGACTTCGCCAACCGGCAGAAGACGACCAACTACGCGCTGTTCGGCAACGCCACCTTCGACGTCACCGATGCGCTGACGCTCGAACTCGGGGCGCGCTACACTTGGGAAAAGAAGGTCTGGAACCAGTCCGCAATGCGGATCTACAGCCAGCAGCCGCTGCTCGCGGGTATGCCCTCGTACCGGCTGAGCGAGGACTGGAAGGCGTTCACGCCGCGCGCGTCGCTCTCGTATAAATTCACCCCCGACATTCTGGGCTATGTCTCCTGGTCGCGGGGGTTCCGCAGCGGCGGCTTCAACGGGCGGCCGACCTCGGTCGAGGAAATCGGATCCTATGATCCCGAATATCTGACGGCGTATGAGGCGGGGCTCAAAACCACGCTCGGCGGGCTTGTCACGCTGAACCTCTCGGCCTTCCGCAACGATTACAAGGATCAGCAATTGCTGATCTCGACGGTCAGCCCGAACACCGGCCTGATTGTGGTGCGCACCGACAATGCCGGCAAGTCGCGGATCCAGGGGATCGAGCTGGAGGCCGACGTTCGCGTCTCGCGCGAGCTGCGGCTCAGCGGGTCGTTCGGTTATCTCGATGCGAAATATCTGCGCTACACTTCGGTGATCGGCGGGGTTCCGACCGATGTCAGCTTCCGCAATCCGAAGCAGGCGCCCGATCTCACCGCGAGCGGCAGCATCGTCTATTCGACCGCGCTGTCGGGCAGCGTCGATGCGAGCTTCCGGCTCGACGCCGCCTATCGCAGCCTCACGTGGATCGATGTCGAGAATTCGCCGCTGATGCGCGCCCCCGATCATGCGATCCTGAACGCCAGCGCCGAATTCACGCTGCCCGCCAAGGGGCTTTCGCTTCGCCTCGCGGTCGACAATCTGACCGACAAGCGCGTGCTGACCGCGGGCTATGACGCCTCGACCAGCTTCGGCTTTGTCGAGGGCTATTTTAATGAACCGCGCCGTTACTGGGCCACGCTCAGCTTCCGGCGCTGACGGGGCGGGGCCGGCCGTGCGGCGCGGCCGGCCCTGTGCCACCGGTCGATAAGGGGAATGACATGCGCGCGATGGTGATCAACGGGTTCGGTGGTCCCGAACAGCTTGTGTGGGGTGACATCCGCACGCCCGAACCCGCTGCGGGCGAAGTGCTGGTCCGGGTCCTCTGCGCCGGGGTCAATCCCGCCGACTGGAAAACACGGGTCGGCAAGCTGTCGGCCTATATCGACTATCACTTCCCCTTCGTGCTCGGTTTCGACTTCGCCGGCATTGTCGAGGCGGTCGGCGCGGGCGTCGATGCATTCGGTCCCGGCGACCGCGTTTTCGGCATGTCGAAACAGGGGCAGGGACGCGATGGTTCCTATGCCGAATATTGCATCGCCGACGCGGCTTTTGTTGCACCTTTGCCGCACGGGTGGAGTTTTGCGCAGGCGGCCGCGCTTCCGGTGGCCGGGACGACGGCCTATGGCGGGCTTGCCGACGTCGGCGGATTGTCGGCGGGGCAGACCGTGCTCATCAATGGCGGAGCGGGGGGTGTCGGCAGCATCGGCATCCAGATTGCGCGCGCGCTCGGTGCCCGCGTCGCGGTGACCTGCGGGCCCGGCAATATGTCTTATGTCAGGGGTTTCGGTGCCGAGTATGCCATCGATTATCGCGCCGGCGATGTCGCACAGGCAGTGCGCAAATGGGCGCCGGGCGGCGTCGATCTGGTTCTCGATGCGGTCGGGCTGGGCAGCCTGCTCCCGTCCGCCGCCGACATCGTCGCGCCGGGCGGACGTTATGTAGAGATCGCAACTTTGGTGTCGCAGGCGAGCGCCGATGAGGTCGCGCATGCCGCGGCGAACAGCGTGAGCATCCTGTCCAATATGACCGCCGTCATGCGCCTGCCGCAGCATCTGAAGGAATTGGCCGCGCTCTGCGCCGCGGGCGGGGTGAAACCGCCCGCGATCGAAATCCTGCCGCTCGGCGAAGCAGCCGAGGCGCACCGCCGTATCGAAGGCCAGCATGTCCGCGGCAAGATCATCCTGGAGGTGGCACCCCATGACGACTGACGACACGGCGGCGGCGCCGATGGTCCATGCGATCGACGAAATCGTCGCGAAGCCCGGCGACGGCAAAGCGCTGCTCGAAGACTATCTGGCGCGCTATGCGCCCGGCGCGCGGGCGCGCGGGATGGTGCTCGAACAGATTCTCGTCAGTCCGCCGATGTGGCTCGATGATCAGCCCAACACGCTTGTCTTTCGCTGGTCGCTCGCTGGTGCCGGGGCGTGGTGGCAGATGCGCTTTGTCGGCGGCAACGACCCCGACGTCGCCATCTGGTGGGCCGATGCCGATGCGCGCGCGGTCAGTCGGCGCCGTTTTTTCGCTTCGGACCCTGCCGATATGGAAAGGCTCTGTGATGTATAAGCTGACGCGGCTCGTCACGCTGGCCGATCCGGGGTGCTTGTCCACATTGGCCGATGAGGCGCGCGCTTTAGCGGTGGCGCACGCGGCTTATCGCACACTGATCGCGCCGACGCTGCCCGGCAGCCATTTCGGCGGCGACCTCCTCGCACATTTTGCATTCAACGACGCGGTGCAGCGCGCCGATTTCGACGCGGCGCTCGCCCCGCTGCTCGCCACTCCCGCGGTCGCTTCGGTCGATGGCGTCGCTTATCGGAGCGGGGCAGGGGGGAAGTCCGATCCCGGGCTGGCGGACGGCGTCTATCGCGTGCTGCTGCTCAGCGTCGATGAGGACACCGTTCCGGCAACCACCCAACGCTTCGAAGCCGAAACGCGGATGATGCCGCACTATATCCCCGCGATCCGCAACTGGCAGCTGAGCCGCGCCGACGAGGCGGTGGGCGCGCGCCGCTGGACGCATGTCTGGGAACAGGAATATGCCGACGCCGACGGGCTGATGGGCCCCTATATGATGCACCCCTATCATTGGGCGCGGATCGATCGCTGGTTCGATCCCGAATGCCCGGACCGCATCGTCGATGCGCGGCTCTGTCACAGTTTCTGCGCGATGGAAGCATCGGTCCTATAATCGCATGGCGCCAGCATCGATCCGCGGGCATGGTGGCCGCGACGAAAGGCGGCGCGAATGATGGCGGCAGAGCGATTGCATACGCAAAGCAATTATCTGGTCGAGGCGCTGAAGCGCGTGCTGAAGGAGCGCGGGCTGACTTATGCCGATGTCGCGGCGGCGCTCGGCATCAGCCACGCCAGCGTTCGCCGGACCTTTGCGCAGCATAGTTTCACGCTCGCGCGGATCGACGAAATCTGCGAACTCGCCGGGATCAACTTTCTCGAACTGGCGCGGCTTGCCGACGCGGTGCAGCCCGCGATGCCCGATATGCTCAGCGATGCGCAGGAGCAGGCGCTGGTCGACGATCCGCTCGCGCTGTTCTGCTTTCACCTCGCGACCGGCGGCTGGACCGTCGAGCGGATCGAGCGCGACTATGGCATCGACCAGACCTTGCTGATCCCGGCGCTGATGAAGCTCGAACGGATCGGATTGATCCAGCTGCTGGCGGGCAACGTCATCCGCCTGATGACCGCGCGCAGCATCAGCTGGCGCCGCGGTGGGCCGATGCGGCGCTTCTTCGACCGGCGGGTCAAGGAGGAGTTTCTCCAATATGATTTCTCGGCCAAGGGTTCGATCTGGGAATTCGAGATCGGCGAACTGTCCGACGCCTCGCGCATCCTGCTCGAACGCCGGCTCGTCAGCCTGTTTCGCGAAGTCCGCGACCTGATCGCCCGCGATGCCCTGCTGCCGCCTGCGGTAAAGACCAACGTCGGCTTGCTGATCGCATCGACCCCGATCCCGCTGCCGATGGTCGCCCGCGATGTCACTGCGGGCGCGTTCGGCAGCGAAAGTCGCGAACGGCGATCCTTCAAGGATTGAAATTCGCTACAATCATGCGATCCCCTCGGCGGTGCGGCGCGTTGGCGCGATACCTGATTGCAAGCTGGCCCCGATGCCGGCGCGAGAGGGAGAAATTCGATGTCGGCCATTGCCATGCAGCCGCCCGCGATGCGCGGCGGCGTCCCGTTCCTCGGTCACCTGACAGACTTCTTCAAGGATCCGGTCGGGTTGCTGCGCCGGGGCTATCAGGAACATGGCCCGATCTATTCCTTCCGCATGGGCGGGCGGAACATGGTCGTGATGCTCGGACCCGACAATAATCGCTTCGTCTTTCAGGAAACCGACAAGCTGTTGTCGATCCGCGAATCGATGCCCTTCTTCCACAAGATGTTCTCACCCAATTTCTATTCTTTCGCCGAGATGGAGGAGTATCTGAACCAGCGCGCGGTGATCATGCCGCGCTTCAAGGCTTCGGCGATGAAGCAATATGTGCCGGTGATGGCCGAAGAGGCGATGGCGCTCTGTCACCGCCTCGGCGACAGCGGCGAGTTCGACCTTATCTCGACCCTCGGGCCGGTCGTCATGGACATCGCGGCGCACAGCTTCATGGGGCGCGACTTCAAGCAGAAGCTGGGCCATGAATTTTTCGAACTGTTTCGCGACTTCTCCGGCGGGATGGAATTTGTCCTGCCGCTCTGGCTCCCGACGAAGAAGATGCGCCGCAGCCAGGCCGCCAAGAAAAAGCTGCACCGGATCCTCGGCGACTGGATCAGGCGGCGGCGCGCCAACCCGATCGAGCCGGCGGACTTTTTCCAGGACATGGTGGCATCGACCTATCCCGACGGCCGCCCGATCCCCGACGAGCTGATCATCCACATGATCCTGCTCCTCGTCTGGGCGGGGCATGAAACGACTGCGGGGCAGGTCAGCTGGGCGATGATCGATATCCTCCAGAACCGGGATTATCAGAGCGTTCTGCGCGACGAGATCGGAACCATTTTGGGCTCGGCCTCGGGCGCCGATCTCAGCTGGGAACAGGCGATCGCGATGCAGAAGATGGATCTCGCGCTGCGCGAGACCGAGCGGCTGCATCCGGTGGCCTTCACGATGATCCGCAAGGCGGCCGCCGATTTCGAGCGCGACGGCTATCAGGTGCGCGAAGGCGACTGGATCTTGCTCGCGCCCTCGGTCAGCCACCGGATGAGCGAAATTTTCGACCGGCCCGACGACTATGACCCCGAACGGTTCAACACCGAACGCGCGGACAGCAAGGTCGAATCGAACAGCCTGATCGGTTTTGGCGGCGGCATGCACCGCTGCGCCGGAGTCAATTTCGCGCGGATGGAGATGAAGGCGCTGATCGCCATCCTGCTCCAGCGTTACGACATGGAATTGATCGACACGCCGCGCCCGATCGCGGGTGCGGGCACCTATTGGCCCGAACAGCCGTGCCGGGTGCGCTACAAGCGGCGGACCATCGCGGCACAGGCGCCCGCCGATCTGGAAGCGGTTGCGGCGGCGGCAGGATGTCCCGCGCATGCGAAGGGCAAAAACTGATGGCCCGCGTGACTTATGTCCAGCCCGACGGGAGCGAAAAGACCTGCACCAATTTCGAGGGCATGGCGGTCATGCACCTTGCCATCGGCAATCTCGTCGACGGGATCGATGCGCTGTGCGGTGGCGTGCGTCAGTGCGGCACCTGCCACGTCTATGTCGACGATGCCTGGATCGACCGAGTCGGCCCGCCGGGCGAGGATGAGGCCATCATGCTCGATGCGCTGTCCGACGCTATCGCGATAACGGCGGGCAGCCGGCTGAGCTGCCAGATCCATATTACCGAGGAACTGGACGGGCTGAGGGTTCATATCCCCAAAGAACAGCCCGGGGTTTGAATGAGTTAGGGGCGGTAACTGGGGCGGCTTTGCCGCCCCTTTTTTGTCCGCGTGCCCCACCCCCAAAAGGGGGTGTTGAATTACCTGCTTGCGTAGGTATGTATTGCATATATTACGCATCATGTGAAAATTGATAAAAAGTGGCGCATAATACGCCATAATCGACAAGCAGGAGGGATGGGACTGATGAAGGCACGCACACATCGTCGCACGCAGATGGCCGCCATCGCGCTGATCGCGCCCTGGATGGCCGGCGCCGCGCAAGCGCAGCAGGCCGAACAGGCGCCGCAGGCCGAGGGTGCCGCGTCCGAAGGGCTGACCGAAATCATCGTCACAGCGCAGAAGCGCGCGGAGAGCCTGCAAGACACCCCGCTCGCGATCAGCGCGATCAACGCCGAGATGATCGAGCAGCGCGGTATCACCAGCGTCGCCGCACTTGGCAGCGCAGCGCCGAACCTCATCATCACCGAAACGCCGTCGGCGACGGCCAACCCGTCGATTTCGATCCGCGGTATCGTCGATAACGACCCGATCCTGACCGCCGATCCCGCGGTGGGGCTGTATGTCGACGGCGTCATCGTCGGCCGTTCGGCGGGCGCGCTGTTCGACATGATGGACCTCGAGCGCGTCGAAATCCTCCGCGGGCCGCAGGGCACGCTCTATGGCCGCAACACCACGGGCGGTGCGGTCAACCTGATCTCGGCCAAGCCGTCGAAGGATTTCGGCGGCCGCCTGCAGGTCGGCTACGGCAGCTTCGACGAATATATGGTGAAGGCGCTGATCGACACGGGCGAACTCGGCGACACCGGTCTGGCGCTGAAGCTCGGCTATTACCACAGCCAGCGCAACGGCACCGTCGACAATCTGCTCGAACCCTCCGACAAGCGCGATCCGGGCGCGCGCAACACCGACGCGGTTCGCGCCGCCGTCCGCTTTGACAAGGGCACCGGCTTCACTGCCGACTATGTCTTTGACTCCAGCGACCGCAACGGCCGCGCCAACGCCTTCCAGCTGCGCGCGATCCGTCCCGACATTCTCCAGTATCTGAGCTTCTCGCCCGCGTTCGGCGGCACCGCGCCGCAGGTTTCGCAGGACCGGCTGTCGCAGATCCGCCTCGATCGCGACGGCAATGCGCATGACAAGGTGCAGGGCCATTCGCTGACGCTCAACCTCGAGATCGGCGATGCGACGCTTCGCTCGATCACCGGCTATCGCAAATGGGACAATGTGAGCGAAAGCTCGGATCTCGACGGCAATGGGGGGCTCGTCGGTTTCCTCGTCAGCCCCGCGATCCTCGTGCCGCCCAATGCCTTCATTCCGCAGGGCATTGGCCCGATCGACCTGTTCCACACCAGTAATGAGCGGCATCAAAAGCAGTTCAGCCAGGAATTCAACCTGATCGGTTCGATCGGCGACGAGTTCGACTATGTCCTCGGCGCCTATTATTTCCGCGAGCGCGCGACCGAGGTGAATCCGCAGGGCTTCACGCTGGTTCTTCCTTCGCCGGTGCCGATTCCGATCGCGCCGGGGGTCAACCTCAACAGCTTTGGCGTCAACCTCGATACCTTGCTGTCCTATCGCCACATCTCACGGTCGGTCGCGGCGTTCAGCCAGCTTACCTGGAAACCGGCGGCGCTCGACAGCCGGTTGAGTATCACCGGCGGCATTCGCTATACCGAGGACAAGAAGCATCTGACCCAGGCGGCGCCGGCGCCGACCGCGCCGCGCGACCTGACGCGCAAATTCAATCGTCTGAACTGGCTTGCCAATATCTCCTATGACTGGAGCGACGACATCATGACCTATGCCCGTGTGAGCACGGGTTATAAGGCGGGCGGTTTCAACGCCCGTGCCGCGGACAATAATGGCTTCAATCCCGAGGACCTCGTGTCCTATGAAATCGGGTTCAAGAGCGAGCTGTTCGATCGCCGCGTCCGCTTCAACGTCGCTGCTTTTCACGCGATCTACGACGATCTGCAGGTTCAGCAGTTCCTCGCCGGCACCGGCGGCGCGGCCAGCACGACGGTGAATGCCGCGAAGGCCACCTACACGGGTATCGAGGCCGAGCTTCAGGCACAGATCACCGACGGGCTCACCGTCGATGGATCGTTCGGCTATACCGACCGCAAATATAAAAGGTTCACCTTCGTCGATCCGATGACGGGGGGCGCCACCGACATTTCGGACGTTGCCAAGTTCCAATATTCGGCCGCGATGACCGCCAATGTCGGCGCACAATATGAAACCGAACTCGGCAATTTAGGCAAGCTCATCGCGCGTGCTGACTGGAGCTATCGCAGCAAGGTCTATTGGCACCCGGTCAATCCGTTCAACGCGGAGATTTCCGACGGCGGGGTCGGGCTGCTGAGCGCGCGGCTCTCGATCGCCGATATTGCGGTCGGCGGTGCCAAGGCCTCGATCTCGCTGTGGGGCAAAAATCTGACCAAGGAAGATTATCTGCTCTCGGGGATCGACTTCGGTTCGCTCGGCTTCGCCGGCGTCATGTACGGCGATCCGCGCAGCTTTGGCGTCGAACTGGGCTTCAAATTCTAGAAGCCCGCCAAGTAATGATCTCATGAAGCCGGGGGTCGCAAATGAGCGACCCCCGGCTTCGCTGTTTTCAGTTCTGAAGCGGCCCCGGCGGGGACTAATCCGCGATTGTGCGGTCGCGATATATCGCTTCGGCGCGCGCCTTGAGTGCCTGGGCTGTGTCGTCGAAAGCGCGTTTCACCCACGGGCCGGCAAAACGCATCACATGAATGCCATTCGGCCCCAGAAAGGCGTCGGTCGAGTGATAGGCGCAGGCACTGTCGCCCCGCGCCTCGATGATCTGGTCGCGCCGTGCCGGATAGGGCCAGGCTTCGTCATGCGGCAGTTCCCACGACAGCAGCTTCCCGGGCTCGAACGCGCAGACATATTCACAATTGGGGAAGACCGTATCGGGTTCGGTATAGCTTTTGAGTGTCATGCTGACGGGTGCGCCCATGGCAAGCGTCGATTCCGCCGCGATGCAAAAGGGGTTCCATTCGCCGTAGCGGGGCAGATCGACCAGTATCTCCCACACCACCGCGGCGGGGGCATCGATTTCGACGCGCTCCGAGCGGACGATGGCGTCGGGATTGACATAGGTCAGCGATTCATCGGCGTTCGGCATGGTCTATCCTTTTCGGTTCCTGCCGCGGATGATGCGCGGCGTGTTGGTTAGCGCTGGAACGGCCGGATATCGAACTGGCTGGTCGGGATGCAGTCGATCCGGTCGAAATCGATGAAGCGCGCGCAGCTTTCCATCATCAGCCGCTGGTTTTCGGCGAGCCGCGCCGCTTCTCCCACCGCGTCGAAATAGACCGCCTCGTCGGTCAGCGCGGCGGCGGGGAAGCATTCCTCGACCATCGCGACATAGGCGGGCGCGCCATAGCTCAGCGGCCGCACGATCAGATTCTGGACATATTCGAAGTTGCTTTGCGTATCGACCGCGACCGCCGAATGCTGGCGCTGCCAGACGTCGCGCCAGGCGTCCCAGCTCAGCCGTGGCGGCAGACCGAGAAAGACGATCTGCGAAAAGCCTTCGGTGCGCGCGCCGGGCGCGGGCGGATGCAGCGTGTTGGCGATAATGGTGGATTCACTCGCCAGCCAGGCGGCATGGCGCGGCGCGGCGTCCGCGATGATCGCATCGACGGCGGCGCGCTCGGGGTCGTTCGCGCTCGGCAGCCAGAGCTGGACCACCGCATCCATCTGCGGGCGGGTCGAGGTCATGCGGGGCGAGGTGCCGTTCGCGACGCTGTCGTCCTGGACATTGACGCGCACCGCGTGCGCCAGTCCTCCAAGTCGCGGCGCAATGTCGCCCAGCAGCCGCGCGGTGAAGCGCGCGGCTTCCTCCGCGCTATTTTTCCACAGAGCGTAAATGACCTTTTCCATGATGCTTCCTCAGGCTGCGAAGTCGAAAACGGTAACGGGGTTGCTGCCGTCCCAGTCGCGGGTGGCGGCGGTTCCGGCCTCGAAGCTGTTGCGGATCATCGGGGTCGCCTCGATCAGTTCGAGCAGGATCGCGGGTTCGCCCGGCGCTTCGAGATAGGCGACGCGCGTCGCGCCGCCGCCGCTCTCGGCGCTGAAGACCGGAACGAGGCCCGCGGCGGCGGCATCCTTCGCCGCGGCTGCGACGTCGTCCACCAGCCAGGCGACATGGTGCATGCCCACGCGCACGCGGCCATCTGCGTCATGATAGGGCGAGGGGCCGGTGCCGTGCGGAGCGATCAGCTCGATCTGGGTTTCGCCTTGATACGCGAGCCCGACATCGATCCCGATCGTTGCCGGCGCGCCGCGATAATGGCCGTCGAGCGTGACGTTGCGATAGACGGTCCAGGGACCGACGCCCGCGAGGAGTCGCCATTGGTCGATCGCGCGATCCAGATCTTCGGTCAGCCAGGCGATCTGGGCGATCGGACCATGGCCCGCGATTGTCGGTATCTTCTCCATGCCTCGGCTCCCTTCATTCTGCGCGTTTGGCTTACGGCGCCTCCTGCACCGCCCAAGGGTCGGGAAGCCCGGGGTCGGTGCTCCGGATGACGTGCTTCAGCAGATGTTTGAGCAGCGCGGTTTCATTTTCGTCGAAAGCGCCCAGCGCGTCCTCTTCGGCGGCCTTGGCGGCGGCGGTAAGCTCGACGAGCGTGCGCCGGCCGGTGTCGGTCAGCCAGATTCGGCCGGGCGTATCGGTCCGGACGATGCCGCGCGTCGCGAGCGATGCGATGCGATCGGGGGTGATGTGCGTACCGGTATAGCCGATCAGGCCGTCGATCTCGGCAATGGAGCGTCCGTCGTTGATGCCGAGAACGCTCAGGATGAAATGATCGGTGGCGTCCAGATGGTGATCGCGCAAACTTTCCTGCATCCGCCCGTAGAGCTGGAAATGCGCGCGGCCGAGCAGATAGCCGAGAAAATCCTCGCCAAAGCTGCCCGCGGGCTGGACGGCGGTGTCGCAGGCGGTGAGCATCGCGGCCTTGCGTGCGGCGAGCGCATAGCGGCCGCCGTGGAAGAGCAAAGGCGCACGATCTTCGTGGTCGAAAGCGATGACCTCGCCGACGAAGATGATGTGGTCGCCGCCTTCATATTGATAGGCCGTGCGGCACTGGAAGCGCGCGGAGCAGCCGGTGAGCAGCGGCACATCGCCTTCGCCGCGCTCGATCCTGGCGCCGGCGAACTTGTCCGCACCGCGCCGGGCGAAGCCGTTCGAGAGCGCCTCCTGATCGGCGGCGAGGATGTGCACCGCGAAATGCGAGGCGCCCTGAAACGCCTCCATACTCTTCGACGTGCGCGCGAGGCTCCAAAGTACCATCGGCGGATCGAGCGAGACCGAGTTGAAGCTGTTGGCGGTCAGTCCGCAATCTTCGCCCGCGGCGTTCCGCGTCGTGACGATCGTGACCCCGGTCGCGAACGCGCCGAGCGCGCTCCGGAATGCGATGGCATCGGGATTGGCGGCCATGATCTTTTGCTCCTCATCCGGCCGCGTTCAATGGGCGGGTACATATCGACCCTATCGCCCGGCCGCGGCCGCGCATCGCTCAATTGGACTAGATAGGACGCCCGGATTGCGGCTTCGGCTGGCGCGTCGCCACCCCCTTTTGGGGGCGGGTCAGCCGAGAACGGCGACGCTGCGCAGGATGAGGCGGACGAGGTCGGCCTGCCGGCTGACCCCGGTCTTGCTGAGGACCGTCTTGCAATAGCTGCGCACGGTATTTTCGGTAAGCTCCAGCCTGGCCGCCGCTTCGGCGAGGCTGAGCCCGGTCGCGAGCAGCGCCGCCAGATGCGCTTCGGATGGCGTGAGGTCGAAAATCTGGCTGACCAGCCTTTCAAGCGGCTGGTTGTTGTCGAGCCCCGAGACATAGACCACCGCGGCGGGCCCCGCCTCGTTGCTGTAGCGCGAGGGCGTCTCGATCGAGCGCACGAGCACCCCGAAATGCCGGTCGATATCCGCCTCGATACGCAGCCCTTCGGCGAAGCTGCCGCCATCGCGGCGTGCCGCGACCGCCTTGCCGACCAGTTGCTGGAGCTGCGCGTTGCCCACCTTGCTCGCGAGCACGAGCCGGTCGTCGGCGGCGCGGAGCGCGGTACTCGACTTGATCAGCGCGCGGCCGGCGCTGTTGGTGCGCAGGATGCGCCCCGCGCCATCGAGGATGAAGGTACAGAGCGTCAGCCGGTCGAGCGTGTCGATCATCACCTGCAGCTCGGTCTCGTCGCGGCGGATGCGCGAGAAGAGCGCGAGCGACTGTTCGAGATGCGGGCGCAGCGCGAGCAGCACCTGCTTGTCATCGTCGGTGAAATCCTCTTCGCCGGGGCCGTTGGTCAGGCCGACATTGCCCTCCCACCCGCCGGGTTCGGAAATATACATGCCGAGCTGATATTCGATGCCATAGGGCTGCAATATCTCGCGATAGAAGCGATTGCCGCGAAGATCCTCAGGCGAGACCACTTCGCTCAGCCTGAAAATGTCGCCGGCTTTGGTCAGCGCGTTGCGCAAGGGGTCGAGATCGCCGAGCTCGGCATGGACCGCGTGTATCCGCCGCGCCTCGCGTTCGTCGATCACGGGCGGCGGCCCCCAGATGATCAGCGGCGGCGTGCCCTGCCGGCTGAGGCGCAACGTGATCGCCGCGCTCGCGCAGCGCATCCGCTGGCTCAGCGCTTCGAGGAAACCCAGCCAAGGCGTCGCTTCGAGCGGCCCGCGGTAAAGCAGAGTCACCAGTTCATCGACTTCGGCCAGAGGTTTTCCGATCCGCATTCCGGCTTCGCTTCCTGTTCGCGTCCCGTCACCCGATAGGCTGGGGAGTCGGTCTCGATCCCGCAATGACCTGTCCGGACCCGAGCGGCAAGGGGTGGTGCGCAAATCGCGCGCCCCCCGAATAGGGGTTGTCGCGGCCACGCCCGCGCGTAACGCAGCGGGAAGCAAATCGACCGGGCAATGGATGGCATGTCCATGGATGCCCGGCGCAGGAGACGATCCGCCGTGGCCGAAGCCAAGTTCACGATACCCCATAAAATCTTCGCGGCGGCGCGCGCGCATGGCGATGCCGTCGCGATCCGCGGCGAGGACGGGACCGAGGTTCGCTATCGCGATCTCGAACCGCTGGTGCGGGCGGCCGCCAAGGGCTTTATCGCGGCGGGCATCGCCCAGGGGGACCGGGTCGCAATCTGGGCGCCCAACGCGATTGGCTGGATCATCGCGGCGATCGGCGCGCAGGCGGCGGGCGCGGCGATCGTGCCGCTCAACACGCGGCTGAAGGGGCGCGAGGCGGGCTATATCCTGCGCACCAGCGGCGCCAGGCTGCTGTTCACCGTCTCCGATTTTCTCGGCACCGCCTATCCGGAATTGATCGCGGACGAGGATCTACCCGATTTGCGCGGAATCGTCCTGATGGATGGCGACAAGGGTGGCATGGCCTGGCAGACCTTCCTCGATCGCGGCGCGGCACTTTCCGATGCCGCGGTCGGCGCGCGGATGGATGCGCTCGGCGAAGATCACGTCTGCGACATCCTCTTCACCTCGGGCACTACGGGCAATCCGAAGGGCGCCGTGACGACGCACGGGCAAAATGTTCGCCTGTATCTCGCTTATGGCGAGACGCTGACCTATGCGCCGGGCGACAATTTCCTGATTATCAACCCCTTCTTCCACAGCTTCGGCTACAAGGCTGGCTGGCTGGTGGCGCTGATGCGCGGGGTGACGGTGCTGCCCCACGCCGTGTTCCAGACCGACAAGGTGCTCGAACGGATCGAGCGCGAACGGGTGACGCTGCTCCCCGGTCCGCCGACGATCTTCCAGAGCCTGCTCGCGGGTCCTTATCGCGACCATGATATTTCGTCGCTGCGCGTATCGATCACCGGCGCCGCGTCGGTGCCGGTCACCCTGATCGAGGAGATGCGCGGCAAGCTCGGCATCGATGTCGTGCTCACCGCCTATGGCCTCACCGAGACCTGCGGCGTCGTGACGATGTGCGGCGCCGGCGACGACGCCGCGACGGTCGCCAACACCGCGGGCCGCCCGCTCGCGGGGATCGAGGTCAAACTCGTCGACGAGGCGGGCGAGATAGTCGCGCCGGGCGAGGCGGGCGAATTGCTCGTGCGCGGACCCAATGTGATGCAGGGATATTTCAACGATCCGGCGGCGACCGCAGCGGCGATCGACGGCGAAGGCTGGCTGCGCACCGGCGACATTGCGGTGCAGGACACGCGCGGCAATGTGAAGATCACCGACCGCGCCAAGGACATTTTCATCGTCGGCGGTTTCAACGCCTATCCGGCCGAGATCGAAGGGCTGCTCGCGGCCAATCCGGCGGTCATGCAGTCGGCGGTGATCGGTGTTCCCGACGAACGGCTGGGCGAGGTGCCCAAGGCCTATGTCGTCCTGCGCCCCGGCGCGAGTGCCACCCCCGAAGAGATCGTCGGCTGGTGCCGCGAGAATATGGCGAATTACAAAGTGCCGCGTCAGGTCGTGATTCTCGATGCGTTGCCGATGAACGCCGCGGGCAAGGTGCAGAAATTTCTTTTGCGAAGTTGATTGGCGTTGGCCGGTTTCGACCAGTAGCGGACATGCCATTAAGGGGGCATCAACCCATTAGCGCGATAGAGCCGATGATGATTGATGTAAGAAATTTTCTACTTACAGCGACACGTCATCTGAGCCGACCAGCGGCGTCATCTCTGTCGGAATCCTGCAATGGAGACGCGCTGCACAGAAGGCGCTCATGGTGTTGTTGGACAACTTTCGGTCGGCTGGAATGTGACACGCTTTACTGGTCCGCTGAACTTCCTCTCGAGTCAGAGCTAAATGAAATGTCGGTTGCTGACGGGGGCTCTTGGGGCCAGCCATTCAGATACCGAGAAATTGCTCATGTCATTATTCCTCGTACCTTTCTTGAGGAGCCTTGGTCGGCCGACGGCACTTTCACGCAATGGCACCACGAACAGGATGTCGATGGTTTATCCAAAGCTCTGAATTTGAAAGGCATCGACCACAATCTGCTGAAATTCTGCCTAGAGTTGAAGCTGTACTAGCCTTCTGTGGCGATGAGCGAAATTAGCTGGCATGTCTGCTTCCCACCCCAAAGCAGACATAGCCCGCCGCGCAGAATCTCAATTTTCCGGGTAAAAGCGGCTGATGGTATCCACCACACACGCGGGCTTCTCGGACCCCTCGATTTCCACTGTCACGCGGACGACCGCCTGGACGCCGCCCTTTGCTTCTTCGGCCTTGACCAGCTCGCCCTTGCCCCGGATCCGGCTTCCGGCGCGGACGGGGCTCAGGAAGCGCAGATTGTCGGTGCCGATATTGACCCCCATCGAGACGCCGCGGACCTCGACCAGTTCGGGGAGGAAGCGGTTGACGAGGCTCATCGTGAGATAGCCGTGCGCGATCGTGCCGCCGAAGGGTCCATCCTTGGCGCGTTCGGGATCGACGTGGATCCATTGGTGATCGTCGGTGGCTTGCGCAAACATATCGATGCGATCCTGCTCGATCGCGACCCACCCGGTCGCCTCGAAGCTCTCCCCCACCGCCGCGAGCAGCGCCATCGGAGTTTCGAAGATGCGCGCGCTCATGCCTGCTGGCTCGAGACGGCGAGCACTTCGCCGGTCATGTAGGAGGAAAGATCGCTGGCGAGGAAGAGCATCACGTTCGCAACCTCCCACGGCTCGGCATAGCGACCGAAGGCTTCCTTCTCGGTCAGTTCCTCGAGCAGCCCCGGCGGGGTCACCTTGGACAGCGAGGCGTGCATCGCGAGGCTGGGGGATACCGCATTGATGCGGACGCCTTGCTCGGCCGCCTCAAGCGCCGAACAGCGCGTGAAGGCCATCACCCCCGCCTTGGCCGCGGCATAATGCGCCTGCAGCTTCTGCGCGCGCCAGCCGAGCACCGAGGCATTGTTGACGATCGCGCCCTTTTGCCGCTCGTACATGTGGGGCAGGATCGCGCGCGTCATGCGGAAGACGCTGGTGAGCGTCACGTCAAGCACCTTGTGCCACTGGTCGTCGGTCATCTCGACCACGGACGCGGCGCCGCCGAGGCCGGCATTGTTGATGAGGACATCGATATGGCCCATGCCCGCGATCGCCGCGGCGACGAGCGCCTGCACCTGTTCTTCATTGGTAACGTCGCAGACGAGTGTGCCGGGCCGTGCGAAGCCCAATCCCTCGATCCGGTCGGCGGTCTCGCCGAGACGGCGTTCGTGCATGTCGGAGAGGAAGAGCGTCGCGCCTTCCTCGGCCGCGCGCTGCGCGACCGCGCCGCCGATGCCGCTGCCCGCGGCGGCGGTGATCAGCACGGTCTTGCCCTTCAGCAGACCGGTGGGAATGGGGTAGTCGGGGGCGGGTCGTGCCACGCTTCGTTCCTTTATTTGAGGTCGCCGCGCGGCTCGCGCGGGAGGCCGAGCGCGCGCTCGGCGATGATGTTGCGCTGAATCTCGTTGGTGCCGCCATAAATTGTGTCGGCGCGGCTGTAGAGGAACAGGTTGGGCAGCGCGGGAAAGGCGTATTCGTGCCCGGCGACCGTCTCGCCCGCCTGTCCCAGAACGTCCATCGCGAGTTCGCCCAGATCGCGGCGCCATGTCGCCCACTGGATCTTGTAGGTGAGCGCCGAGGGGTTGAGTTTGCCGCCCTCGGCGTCGGTGAGCATGCGCAGCGCACCATAGCGCATCAGTTTCAGGCCTATCTCGGCCTTGGCGATGCGCTGGCGGATCAGCGGGTTTTTCGCTTCGCCATTGGCGCGCGCCGCGGCGATCACCGCGTCGAGTTCGTTGCGAAAGCCCATTTGCTGCGCGAGCGTCGAGACGCCGCGCTCGAAGCCGAGCAGCCCCATCGCGACCGTCCAGCCATCGCCCGGTTCGCCGAGAATGCTTTCGGCCGCAGTGCGCGCATCGTCGAAAAAGGTTTCGTTGAATTCGGCTTCGCCGGTGATCTGATGGATCGGGCGGACAGTGACGCCGCTCTGGTCCACGGGAACGAGCAGGAAGGAAAGCCCTTTCGGTCCCTTCGATCCCGCCTCGGTCCGCGCGATCACAAAGATCCAGTCCGAGAATTGGGCAAGACTGGTCCAGATCTTCTGTCCCTCGATCACCCATTCATCGCCCTCGCGCCACGCCCTCGTGCGGACATTCGCGAGATCGGAGCCGGCGCCCGGTTCCGAATAGCCCTGGCACCAGATTTCCTCGCCCTTCGCTATCTTCGGCAGGAAGCGCGCCTTCTGTTCGTCGGTACCGAAGGCAAGGATCGTTGGGCCGGCAAGCTCGATGCCGATATGGTTGAGCCGGGGCGGGGCGCCCGCGCGCGCATATTCCTCGGCAAAGATCACCTGCTCGGCGAGCGTCGCGTCGCGGCCGCCATAGGCCTTGGGCCAGCCGACGCAGCTCCAGCCCGCTTCGCCCAGCCGGCGTTCCCAGTCGCGGCGACGTTCGGGCATTTCGGTCAGGCTGGTGAGCCCGCGCACGTCGGCGAAGGCGCCTTCCAGCTCGATCTTGAGCCATGCAGCGGCTTCGGCGCGGAATGCCTCTTCCTCGGGAGAAAATCCGAGCTTCATGCGGCTTCGTCCAGTCCGGCAAATCCCGCCACCTGCTCACGGTGCCAGTCGGGGGTTCCGAGGAGGCTCGCATTGCTGCGCGCGCGCTTGAAATAGAGATGCGCGTCATGTTCCCAGGTGAAGCCGATGCCGCCGTGAAGCTGGATCATCTCGCCTGCGCAGTGGCTGTAGGTGTCGCAGGCGAAGGCCTTGGCGGCGTGAACCGCGAACGGCGCCTCGTCCGACGCTTCGTCGATCGCGCAAGCGGCCCAATAGACCGCCGAGCGCGCCTGCTCGATCGCGATCATCATGTCCGCCAGCCGGTGCTTGACCGCCTGAAAACTGCCGATCGACCGGCCAAACTGGACGCGTTCCTGCGCATAGGCGACCGTCCGGTCGAGGCACGCCTGCGCGCCACCCAGCGCATCGGCAGCGATGGCGAGCCAGCCGGTGGCGAGCGCGGCACGCACCGCGGCGCGCGGGTCGGCGAGCGTTTCGACGGCGACCCCGCCGAAATCGAGCCGGGCATAGGGGCGCGTCTGGTCCATGCTGGTAAGCGGGGTGATGCCGAGCCCGAGCGCGCCGCGCTCGACGATCGCGACGCCATTGTCGGCTGCAACCACGAAGATGTCGGCGCTGGCGCCGTGGGGCACGAGGAGCGCCGCGCCGGTTAGGGTTCCGTCGCTGAGTGTCGCGCCCGGCGTTCCGCCCGTATTCCCGGCGGCGAAACTTGCCACGAGCTCGCCCGACGCGAGGCGGGGGAGGAACCGCGCCTTTTGCTCGTCGGTGCCGCCGGCGAGAATCGCCGGAGCAGCAAGCGCAAGGCTGGCAAGGAGTGGCAGCGCGGCGGTGTGCCGCCCCGCTTCCTCGGCAAAGATCGCGAGTTCGACCATCCCGAGCCCGACCCCGCCGAGCGCCTCGGGAATCGCGACGCCGGCGAGTCCGAGTTCGCTGGTGAACGCCTGCCACAGCAGCGTGTCGACACCCGTGTCGGCCATCGCCGCGCGCGTGCGCGCGCTCGTCGCATTCTCCGCAAAGAACGCCTTTGCCGTCTCGGCAATCATTGCCTGTTCGTCGGTGAAGGCGAAATGCATCTCAGCTGCCCCAGACCTTGCGTGGTTCGCTGCGGACGGCGAGCAGTTTGTCGACCGCATCGCCAACGTCGGCGGGTGCCCATTTTTGCTGCTGGTCGACCGTCGGGCCGAGCTTCCAGCCATCCTCGATCGTGATGCGCCCGCCTTCGAGCTCGAAGACGCAGCCCGTCACATGCTTCGATTGTTCGGAGCCGAGCCAGACGACCGTGGGGGCGATATTGTCGGGATCCTGTGCGTCGAAGCCGCTTTCGACCGCGGCCATCTTGTCGGCAAAGGCGCCTTCGGTCATCCGCGTGCGCGCGGCCGGGGCGAGGGCGTTGGCGGTGATGCCATACCGCGCGAGTTCAGCGGCTTGTACCAAAGTCAGCGCGGCGATCCCGCCCTTTGCGGTCGAATAGGCCGCCTGCGCGATCGAGCCCTGGAGGCCCGCGCCGCTGGTGGTGTTGATAATGCGCGCGTCGACGGGATGGCCCGCTTTTTGGCTAGCGCGCCAATAGTCGACCGCGTGGCGGCTGACGCAGAAATGGCCGCGCAGGTGGACGTGCATCGTCGCGTCCCATTCCTCGGGCGTGGCGGAGACGAACATGCGGTCGCGCACGATCCCGGCATTGTTGACGACGACATGCAGGTCGCCGAACGCCGCGACCGCGGCATCGACGATACGCTTGGCGGCATCCCAATCGGTGATGTCCTCATAATTGGCGATGGCGTTGCCGCCCGCCGCCTCGATCTCGGCGACGACGGTGTCGGCGGCCGAGGTGTCACGGCCCTCGCCAGCGAGACTGGTGCCGATGTCGTTGACAACGACATTGGCGCCCTCGGCGGCGAAGGCGAGCGCATAGGAGCGCCCGAGACCGCGCGCCGCGCCGGTGATGATGACGGTCCGTCCGTCGCAGATGCCCATGTTGCTCACAGCCTTTCGATGATGGTGACGTTGGCCTGGCCGCCGCCTTCGCACATGGTCTGGAGGCCGTAGCGGCCGCCGGTACGCTCGAGCGCACCGAGCAATGTCGTCATGAGGCGCGCGCCGGTGGCGCCGATCGGGTGGCCGAGCGCGATCGCGCCGCCCTGCACATTGACCTTCTCGTGCGGCACGCCGAGTTCCTGCATCCACGCCATCGGGATCGAAGCGAAAGCCTCGTTGCATTCGAACAGGTCGATGTCGCCCACCGTCATGCCCGCCTTTTCGAGCGCATATTTCGTTGCGGGGATCGGGCCGGTGAGCATCCACACGGGATTGTCGGCGCGGACCGACAGGTGATGGATGCGCGCGCGGGGTTTCAGTCCGTGCGCTTTCACCGCGGCTTCGCTCGCGATCAGGATCGCTGCGGCGCCGTCGCAATTCTGGCTGGCGATGCCCGCAGTAATCACGCCGCCTTCGTTGACGGTCTTCAGCGTCGCGAGTCCTTCGGGGGTCGTCTGGGGGCGGACGGTTTCGTCCTGCTCCAGCCCTTCGAAGGGCGCGATCTCGGCCTTGAACCAGCCATTGTCGATCGCGGCCTGCGCGCGGCGGTGCGATTCCGACGCGAACGCCTCCATCGCTTCGCGGCTGATCTGCCATTTATCGGCGATCATCTCGGCCGACTTGATCTGGTTGATTTCCTCGGTGCCGTAGCGTGCGTCCCAGCCCTTCGCCCCGATGAACGGGCTGTTGAAGCCATAGGCCTGCCCCGCATACATTGCGGCAGAAATCGGGATCGCGTTCATCGCCTGACTGCCGCCCGCAACGACCAGATCCTGCGTCCCGCTCATCACGCCCTGCGCGGCGAAATGCACCGCCTGCTGCGACGATCCGCACTGGCGGTCGATCGTGGTGCCGGGGACATGTTCGGGAAGCCCAGCGACGAGCCATGCGGTGCGGCCGATGTCGCCCGCCTGCGGCCCGATCGTGTCGCAGCAGCCCCAGACGACATCGTCGACGAGACCCGCGTCGATGCCGGTGCGCTCGACCAATGCCCTGATCGGGTGCGCGGCGAGGTCGGCGGGGTGGACGGCGGCGAGGCTGCCCTTCTTGCGCCCGATGGGGGTGCGGACGGCGTCGATGATATAGGCTTCAGCCATGTTCTTGTTCCTTATGCGAAGCTGTGGCCGGGGCCGATCGGCAGCGCGCCGCCGATGACGGCGGCGTCGATGCGCGCGAGATGGAAGGCGCGGTCGCCCCATGCGCTGGACAGCGCCCACGCGCGCTTCATCCAGAAATGCAGGTCGACTTCGTAGGTATAGCCCATCGCGCCGTGGGTCTGGATCGCGGTCTCGCTCATCGCCCATGCGGCGTCGGCGGCGGCGATCTTGGCGTGGCTGACGTGGACCGATGCGCTGGCGGCGTTTTTCTGCAACGCGACAGCGGCGCGCTGGATCACCGGCTTGGCGAATTCGATTTTGACCACCGCGGTCGCGAGGTGGTGCTTGATCGCCTGAAAACTGCCGATTGGCTGGCCGAACTGGCTGCGGTTCTTCGCATAGTCGGTCGCCTGTTCGAGCATCGCATCGGCAATGCCGACGAGCTGTGCCGAGGCGATCAGCGCGGCATGGTCGAGGAGAGTGTCGGCCGAACCGACTTCGGTCCCCGTCGGCGCGACGGGTGCATAGAGGCGGCGGAGCGGGTCGACGCTATCGAGCAATTCGGCGGTGCCGCCATGGTCGGCGAGCAGCAGCGCTTCGTCCTTGACCGACAAGATATGGCTCGCGCCATCGAGGTCGGCGACCCACGGATTGACCGGGTGCTGGAGCGCGACCTTCGCCTTGCCCGCCGCGATTGCGGCGAGCAGCGCATCCTGCCCGCCCGCCTTCGCGAGTAGCGGCGCGGCGACGAGTGCGGTGTCGGCGAGCGGCTCGGCAACCCCGGCGCGGCCGAGTTCGGCGGCGATCAGCACCGCATCGAGCAGCGACAGGCCGAGCCCGTCTTGCGCTTCGGGCACCAGCAGGCCGGGCAGCCCCATTTCGGTGAGCCCCTGCCACACGGCATCGGAGCGCCGGCTGTCGCTGGCGTCGAGCGCGCGCAGCAGTTCGGGCGTGTGCACGCCCGCCAGATAGTCGCGCACGCCCTGCGTCAGCGTCGCCTGATCTTCGGTGATCGTGAAATCCATGCCCGCTTACCTCGGCAGGCCGAGCAGGCGCTCGGCGATGATGTTGCGCTGGATCTCGTTCGACCCGGCGTAGATCGGGCCCGAGAGCGAGAAGATATAGCCTTCGAGCCACATGTTGAGCGCGCCGCCGTCGAGGTGACGCAGCTCTGCCGACGCGCCGAGGAGCTGCATCGCGGTGCGATGTGCGGCGCGGTCGAGTTCGGACCAGAAAATCTTGTTGAGGCTTGCCTCGGCGCCGATATGCCCGCCCGCCATGATCTTCGAGGCAACGGCATAGGTGTTGTAGGCATAGGCCTGCGCGTCCATCCACGCCTGCATCACCTGCTCGCGTGCGGCGGGTGCGGTCTTGGCTTCATGCTGGCGGAACAGTTTCACGAGGCGTTCGGCCGCCGCCTGAAAGCGCGCGGGGGAGCGCAGCATCAGCCCGCGCTCGAAGCCCGCGGTCGCCATCGCGACGTTCCAGCCTTCGCCTTCGCCCGCGATGCGGTTTTCGACGGGAACGCGCACCTCGTCAAAGAAGAGCTCGGCAAAGCCCGGATCGCCGTGGAGCTGGCGGATCGGGCGGCGCGTGACGCCGGGGGCGTTCAAATCGAACAGGATGAAGCTGAGCCCCTTATGCCGCTTTGACTCAGGGTCGGTGCGGAACAGGCCGAAGCCCCAGTCGGCAAAGCTCGCGCGGCTCGACCATGTCTTCTGGCCGGTGATGACATAATGATCGCCGTCGCGGATCGCTTTCGACGTGATCGCCGCCATATCCGACCCGGCATTGGGTTCGGACCAGGCCTGCGCCCAGATCACCTCGCCCTTCGCCATCGGGGTGAGGAAACGCGCCTTCTGCTCGTCGGTGCCGAATTCCATGACGGTCGGGCCGAGCAGGAAGATGCCGTTCTGGTTGACGCGTAGCGGCGCACCAGCGCGATAATATTCCTCCTCGAAGATCAACCACTGGATCAGGTCGAGCCCGCGCCCGCCATAGGCTTCGGGCCAGGTCACCATGCCCCAGTTGCCGCTCGCGAGCTTCCGCTCCCATTCGACATGCTGGTGATAGCCGTCCTCGCGCTCCAAAGTGACGAGCGGTTCCTTGGGGACGTTCGCTTCCATCCACGCGCGCACTTCGGCGCGGAAATCCTGTTGTTCGGGGGTGTAAACGAGATCCATCAGAATTCGGCCGCCTTGCCCGTCTCGACGAACGCGTCGCGCGATTTCTGGCTGTCTTCGTGCATGTACATTTCGAGCGTGAAGCCCTGTTCCCAGCGATAGCCGCGATCGACGTCGCGCGCTTCGAGCCCGTTCAGCGCCTCCTTCGCGATCACCAGCGCCTTGCGTGACTTGCCCGCGATGATCGCGGCAAAGGCGCGCGCTTCCTCGACGAGTGCCTCGCGCGGCACGACTTTCTCGACCGCGCCGAGCCGGTACGCTTCCTCGACCGGGATATTGCCGCCGGTGAAGAAGGCCGCGCGCACCTTGTGCAGCGGCAGCATGCGCGAGAGGTGCGAGGCGCCTCCCATAGCGCCGCGATCGACCTCGGGCAGCGAGAAGAAAGCATCGTCGGCGGCGATGATCGTGTCGCTCGCGCCGCAGATGCCGATGCCGCCGCCGATCACGAATTTATGCACCGCGACGACGACGGGCACTTCGCAGTCGCGTACCGCCTTGAAGGTCAGGTAATTGCCGCGATTGAGCAGGGTGATGCGCTCGGGATGCGCCTGCATTTCCTTGATGTCGACGCCGCCGCAGAAGCCGCGCGCGCTCTCGGCAGCGCGGATCAGCACGACATTGACCTCGGGATTGCTGCCCGCCTCACGGATGATCGCGGGCAGGCTGTTCCACGTTTCGCTGTCGAACGCGTTGACCGGCGGAACGTCGAAGACGATCTCGGCGATGCGGTCCTTGATCTCGGTATGGATCGGCATGGGTCAGGCCCCCGTTGGCGGTGAAGAGGAAAGCGCGGCGATCCGCGCGCGCGCGTCGCGCTCGATATCGCCAAGAAGTTCGGCGCAGCTTGGCAGATCGTCGAGCCGTCCCGCGACGAGCCCCGTCGCCATCAGCCCGTGGTCGGGATCGCCTTCGACGACCGCCTTCTGGATCAGCATCGGCGCGGAGGCGGCCATCATCGCTTGCGGCAGGGTAAGCCCGCCGTGACTGGTCATGCCTTTCGCGGCGCGGAACAGTTCGCCGAACGAGGCGCCGGTCTGGCGCTTCATCTGAAGCCCGCTCTCGATCGCGCGGCGCCAGATGCCGAGCCCGTTCGAGCGTTCGATGCGGTTCAGCAGCGCATTCTTGATCATCCGCTGCGGCAGGCCGTCGACCTTGGTCGACACGAGGATATCGTCGGTGCCCGCCTTCACATAGCGCGCCTTGGTCAGCTCGGGGATCGGGCTTTCGCGCGTCATCAGGAAACGCGTGCCCATCGCGATGCCGACCGCGCCGAATGCCAGCGCGGCTGCGAGCCCACGCCCGTCGCCGAAGCCGCCCGCGGCGATCACCGGCACCTTCACCGCGTCGAGCACCTGCGGCAGCAATATTGTAGAGGCGACCGATCCGGTGTGCCCGCCGCCTTCGCCGCCCTGCACCGTGACCATGTCGACGCCGAGCTGCACCATCTTCTGCGCATGCTTGACCGCGCCGACGGTGGGTACGCACAGGATACCCGCATCCTTGAAGCGACCGATCATCCTGGCATCGGGGCCGCGTCCGAAGCTGACCGCGCGTATCTGGTCTCGATGCTTCAGGATGATCTCGACGATCTCGCCCGCGCCGGGCTGGAACATATGAAAATTGACGCCGAAGGGCTGCTTCGTGCCCGCCTTGACCGCGAGGATCGCGGCTTCGAGCTCGGCAGGCTGCATCACCGCGCCCGCGAGGAAGCCGAACGCGCCCGCCTCGCTCGACGCGATCACGAGCCCCGGCGTTGCGATCCAGCCCATCGCGGTCTGGATCACCGGAAGCCGGCAGCCGAGCCGTTCGGTCAATATAGTGGCGAGCGGGTCGGCCATCAGCTGTTCCCGGCGTCCTTCTTGTTCGCTTCGGCCATCTTCTTGCCGTCGAACCCGGCGATATAGTCGCCCTTGACGAGGCTGTTGTTGGCGTGGGCGAAATGATGATAGCCGAACGCCGCGTCGATCCCGGCGTTCTTGCCCGCCAGCGTCTCCATATGGTTGCACGCCTGCTTGGCGAGTTGCAGCGCGAGGCGCGGCTGCGTCGCGATCCGTTCGGCGACGCGCTTCACCTCGTCCGCGAGGTCGGCGCGCGGCACGACGCGGTTGACCATCCCGGCTTCGCGCGCGCGCTCGGCGCTCATCCGTTCGCCGAGGAACAGGAATTCCTTCGCCAGCCGGACGTTGAGTTCGTGGCAATGCGCAAAATATTCGAGCCCCGGAAAGCCCATCTGCAGCACCGGATCCTGAAAAAAGGCGTCGTCGGAGGCGATGATCAGATCGCACACCCATGCGAGCATCAGCCCGCCGGCGATGCAGCCGCCATGGACCTGCGCGATGGTTGGCTTGGGAATGTCGCGCCACCGTTTGCACATGCCGAGATATTGTTCATGCTCGCGGGCATAGGCCTTTTCGGCGCCCGCCTTCGTCGAATGATCGTACCACATCAGCCGGCGGTCGACGCGCGAATGAAAGTCGCGCCCCGGCGTGCCGATGTCGTGCCCGGCGCTGAAATGCTTGGCGTCCGATTTCAGGACGATGACCTTGACCGCATCGTCATCGACCGCGCGGAAGAAGGCGTCATCGAGCGCGTACGTCATCTGGCTGTTCTGGACATTGTGATATTGCGGGCGGTTGAGCGTCACCCACGCAATGCCGTCGGCCGCTTCGTAAAGGACCGGCGTGTCGGTCTCGTAAACCGGGGTTTCGTCGACCGGCGGGACCAGTCCGTCATTCTGATCGCTCATGGCTCAGCTCCTCTTGCCCGCGGGATTGTCCTTGATCACGCCCGCGCGCAGACCATGCGGATCGAGCCGCGCGATGATCGCGAGCTGCTCGGCGGTCGGGGCGGGGGTCGTCTTGATTTCGCCTGCGGCTTCGAGTGCGAAGCCGGTCGCTTCCTGCACCTGGTCGAAGGTCACGCCGGGGTGCAACATCACGACGCGGATCGCATTGTCTGCGGCGCCGAAATCCATGACGCACAGGTCGGTGACGATCAGCCGCAGGTCGACGCGGCTGAAATTGACGCCGGGGGTGCGGCGCGCCGGGTTGTAGCCGACGCTCGACACCATATCGACTTCGCCTTCGACGAAGACGCGCTTCGAATGCGCCGGCACGAACATCGAATTGATGTGGCAGATGCTGTTGCCCGGAAAACCGCGCGCGCCGAGCATCTGCACCTTCGGCTGGTCGTAGGTGCCGCCGAGGTAGGAGATGTTCGTCTGGCCGAAACGGTCGATCTGGCTTGGCGTCACCATCGCGTGGCGCTTGCCCGACCAGACCGCGGCGTCGAAAAAGCGCGAGAAGGGCAGGTAGCCTGCGGCCTTGCGGTCGTCATAACCGCGCGGGCCGAGCGGCACCGGGTCTTCGACCAGAAAGGCTTCGCCGTCGGTCATCATCAGTTCGGGCGTGTGTGTCAGCTTGGCGAGGCCGGCCGCGAGGCGCGGCGCGGGGCCGATGCCGGTCGCGACGAGTTCGCCGTTGCTGCGCCACGCCTCGGACGCCGCGACGATGAGCTGTTCGCAAAGGGTGAATTCGGGTGCGGTGGTCATGGTGTCGGCCGCCTCAGAAAATGGGAAGGGGGAGGGCGGCGACGGCGTCCTTGCCGCCAACGCGATCAAGATAGCCCGCCTCGTCGGCGCCGATAGTGTCGGCAAGATAGCGGTCCCAGCCGCCGTCCTCGCGCGCGCTGTCGGCGTAGGCCTTCAGATGCTTCATGTCCCAGCCGTAGGACGGCGGCATCGAGGTCGGATGCGCGCCGAGCGGCGCTTCCACCACGCCATGGACGAAGCAGCGCTCGACGATGTTCGCGCGCGCATCCTCGGGATAGCTGTGGTCCATCCGGTCGACGACCTCTTCGGCCGAAACGAAGGTCTTGTCGGCGGCGCGCGCGAACCATTCGTCATAATAGGTGTCGGGGCCAAGCGCCTGGATGTTGCCGAGCTTGTCGGCGCGGTGGACGTGGAGCAGCGCCGCGTCGAGTTTGAGCGCGGGCATCGCGAGCAGCACTTCGCCATCGTCATAGGGCGACTGGACGGTCTTGAAGCCGCCGTGCGTCATCACATCGGTGCCGAGGCCGACATGCGTGGGCAAGAAGGGCAGGCGGAACGCCGCGGCCTTGAGGCCCCATTGCAACATGCCTTCGTCGAGTTCGAGAATGTCGAGCGTCCCCGCCTCGCGGGCCTTGCGAAAATAAGGCTCGAGCGGGATCGCGTCCATCGAGACGAAGCCGAAGATCAGCTTCTTCACCTTGCCTGCGGCGCAGAGCATCCCGACTTCGGGGCCGCCATAGGCGACGATCGTCAGGTCTGTCAGGTCCGAACGCAGGATCGCGCGCACCAGCGCCATCGGCTTGCGGCGCGGACCCCAGCCGGCAATCCCGATCGTCATCCCGCTCTTCAGCGAGGCGACGAACTCTTCGATGGTCAATTGCTTGTTCAATCCACTCTCCAGCCACAGGCACCGGGCATCAGGGCGCCCGCGATGTTGCAAGATGGATAGGCGCGCTGGCCGATCGCCCGATACCACCATATGGAGAGAGACTTTCACGCCGCCCGATAAGAGAGAGGCGGACAAGAAATGGAGGTCGATATGGCGGACGAAAGACAGCGCGTGGCGCTCGTGACCGGCGGCAGCCGCGGTATCGGCCGCGCGATTGCGGAGCGGTTGCTGGAAGACGGTATGCGCGTCGTGATCTGCGGCCGCAATGCCCCCGAGGACCTGCCGCGCCATCTCGATGCACTGGCGGAGTTCGAGGCGTGCGACGTGCGTTCGGCGGACGAGGTCAACGCGATGATCGACCGTATTTTCGAACGCCACGGCCGGCTCGACCTCGCCGTGAACAATGCCGGGGGCTCGCCCGAAGCCGATGCCGCTTCGGCTTCGCCGCGCTTTTCCGAACGCGTCGTCGCGCTCAACCTGCTTGCGCCGCTCCATGTCGCGCAGGCGGTCAACCGCATCATGCAGACGCAGGACGATGGCGGCAGCATCGTCAATATCGCCAGCGTTTCAGGCGCGCGGCCTTCGCCCGGCACGGCCGTCTATGGCGCGGCCAAGGCGGGGCTGCTGAGCCTCACCGAATCGCTCGCGATGGAATGGGGACCGAAGGTGCGCGTGAACGCGGTCATTGTCGGGCTGGTCGCCACCGAAGCCGCAGTCGACCATTATGGCGGCGAGGCTGGAATGAAGCGCATCGACGCAATGCTGCCGCTCGGTCGCATGGCGCGCGGGACGGACATCGCGGGGGTCGTCAGCTTCCTGGCGTCGGGCGATGCCGCCTATGTCAGCGGCGCAAAGATTGCCGTACATGGCGGCGGTGAGCGGCCGGTCTTTCTCAGCCTCGCGCAAGCCGATTGAGGCGTGGGTGGCGGCCGTTAGCCGGCTTGCTCCGGCGCCACGGCAGCACGCGTCAGCAAATGAAGCAGCGCGCGAAAGCTTTTGAGTTCCGCGGGGTCGGCGGCGTCATAGCTGCGGTTCGAACCGAGCTGCTTGCTGTTGCACACATAGAAGAGCGAGCTCGATCCAACCGCGTTGACGACGTGCATCGGCGGCAGCGGGCGAAAGTCGCCGACGGCGACGCCTTCGTTCACTACGACCTCGACATCGCGCAGAAGTATGTTCGAGAATTGCGTGGGGTCGCCGCGACGCGGTGAGATGTCAGCGACAAGGCGCTGGATGATCCGTGCTGCGGATGGCCGCGCGACGAGGAAGTCGAGCCATCCGTCGAACAGCGCGAGCAACTTGTCGATCGGCTTGTCGTGCTGCGCGATGCCGGCGAGAGCTTCGCGGTGCATCGAGGCGAAAATATCCTCCTCGACCGCGTCATAAAGCTCCTGCTTGTTGGAGAAATAATAGACGATCGACGGGCGGCGGATTCCGACGGCCGCGGCGACGTCTTCGAGGCGCGCCGTGGTGAAGCCGACTTCGGCGAAAACGGTCTCGGCCGCCTCGAGAATTGCCTGGCGCGTCGCCTCGCCGCGCGCGTGTCTGATGGGCTTCACGTTCAATGCTCAAAAACCTTCCGTATCGGCGCCCGCGGGCGCCCGCCCTTTTGGCGCAATCAAATCGCGCTTGCAATCTACCTTCATGACGGTAGAAATCTACCTACATGAAGGTAGAATCATAAGTCGAGGCGAAGATTCGCCCGAATGTTCGATGGAGGGGATTACGATGAACAAGGTTTCCGGGCCGCGGGTCCGTCTGCTGCTTTGCACGCTCGCGATGACCGCGGCGCATCCGGCTTTGGCGCAGAGCGCCGAAGCTACATCCGACGAGGCGTCGGGCCTTGGTGAAATCGTCGTCACCGCACAAAAGCGTGAAGAATCGCTTCAGGACACCCCGATCTCGATCGCCGCCTTCACTGCCGGCGATCTGGAGACCCGGGGCATCAGCGGGCTCACCGACCTGCGCGCCAATGTCCCCAACCTCCAGCTTACCCCGCACCCCAACAGCGCCGCGACCACGCAGATTTTCATGCGCGGCGTCGGCCTCAGCGACGACCAGATCACGCAGGATGCCGGCGTCGCGGTCTATATGGATGGCGTCTATGTCGCGCGCAGCCAGGGGCAGGCGCTCGAAGTTGCCGAGCTTGAGCGCGTCGAGGTGCTGCGCGGGCCGCAGGGCACGCTTTACGGCCGCAACGCGACGGGCGGCGCGATCAACTTCATCACAAAAAAGCCCGAACTCGGTGATTTCGGCTTCAAGGGGCAGGTGACGCTCGGCAATTATGACAATCGCCGCTTCAAGGCCGCGGTCAATGTGCCGATCGGCAGCACGCTTGCGGCGCGCTTTTCCTATGCGAACATCCAGCAGGACGGCTTTGTGAAGAACCCCGGCACCGGGGTGAAGCGCTGGGGCGACAAGGATCGCCAGGCGATGCGCGCCGATGTGTTGTGGCAACCCGCCGACACATTCAGCCTGCGCTACAGCTATGACCGTTCGGAGATTCAGGACACGCCGATCTACGTCGCCTTCTCACCGCTGCATCCGCTGACGGTGCCGCGCCCCAAGGCAGGCAGCCCGCTGGTCCGCGACCTGCTCGCCAATGATGTGACGTCGGAGGGGCACAGCCTGATCGGTGAATGGAACGCCACCGACTCGCTCACCATCCGCTCGATCACGGGGTATCGCAAGCTCGATAACTTCCAGAATCAGGATTATCTGACGGGCGTGCTCGGCGCGACGCCGCTTCAGAAAAACAGCAGCCGCGCCACGCAGGATCAGTGGAGCCAGGAGCTGCAATTTGTCGGCGACGCGCTCGATCGCCAGCTCGAATATGTCGTTGGGGGCTATTGGTTCTCCGAGGAAGGCGACAATTTCAGCAACAGCTTCAGCCCGCCGACGCGGACGCGCAGCTTCACGACCACGACGATCGAGAACGAGTCCTGGGCGCTGTTCGGTCAGGCGACCTATAGCCCCGAATGGCTCGACCGGCGTCTTCACCTGACGATCGGTGCGCGCCAGAGCTGGGACAAGCGCGAAGCGACGCTCGCGCGCTCGACCCAGGTCAATGAAGGGCCGATCGTGCCTGTGCCCGGCGTCGGCGACGGCAGCCGCAAGTTCAAGGATTTCAGCCCCAGCGTCATTCTCGCTTACGATGTCGCCGAAAATGTGCATGTCTATGGCAAGGTGGTGAAGGGCTATAAGTCCGGCGGCTACAATACCCGCGCCAGCTCGATCGCGCGCTTCAACCAGGGGTTCGATTCGGAAACGCTCTGGTCCTACGAACTCGGCATGAAGAGCCAGTTCCTCGACAACAAGCTGCGCTTCAACGTCGCGGCTTTCCAGTCGAAGTACAAGGATATCCAGATCAACGTGCAGTCCGATCCGACCAATGTCCGGATCACCGACGTGCTCAACGCAGGCAAGGCGACGGTGAAGGGCATCGAGGCCGATCTGACGCTCGCGCCCGTTCGCGCGCTGCGTTTCACGATCAACTACGGCTATCTCGACGCCCGATATGACGAGGTTGTCGACGCGACGGGCGCCGACATTTCGGCCAATTTCCGCTTCTCGAACGCGCCGAAACACACGGTTGCGTTCGACGCCAACTATGACCTGCCGCCGACGCCGGTTGGCACATTTTCGACCAATGTGAACTACACGATGCAGAGCGACAAGTTTGTCAGTTCGAGCATCTCGAGCGGCAAATATATCGTCGGCGACTATGGCCTGCTCAACGCGCGGCTGACGCTGGCCGACATCCCGGGGGTGGATGGCCTTCGCGTCAGCCTGTGGGGCCGCAACCTGACCGACGAGGAATATTATGTCACCCAGTTCAACATCGGCCGCCCCGGCGCGCTGTTTGGCGAACCGCGCACCTATGGCGTCGACCTGAGCATCGAATTCTAAAGGGGATTCGCGATGCGATATGCTGCCATGCTGCTCGGCGGCGTGCTCGTTCTCTCGCTGCCCGGCGTCGCCATCGGCGCCGGGCAGGGGGTGAAGGACTTTCGCGCAGGCACGCCCGACGTCGCGCGCACGCAAAAGGATTTCGCGGGCGGTGCCGATGAGTTCCGTTTCGTCGTCATCGGCGACCGCACCGGCAAGCACCGCCCCGGGGTGTTCGAGGATGCGATGGACAAGGTCGAGGCGCTGCATCCCGATTTCGTCATCAACATCGGCGACCTGATCGAGGGCAATAGCGAGGACCGGGCGCAGCTCGGCAACGAATGGGACGAGGTCAATGCCGCGATCAACCGGCTGAGCGTCCCTTTCTTCTATGTGCCGGGCAATCACGACCTGACCAACGAGGTGCAGCGGAGCGAATGGCGCAAGCGTCTGGGCGCCGATTATTACAGCTTCACCTACAAGGGGGCGCTGTTCCTCGTCCTCAATACCGAGGATCCGCCCCAGCCCAGGATCGCGCGCATGGCGCTGTTTCAGCAATATGGCGGCGAGGCGATGAAGACGGTGTTCGAGGCGCTCCAGGGCGAGCCCGCGAAGGCCGAGGCGCTGTTTGCGGGCGACCCGAAGCTGGCTGAGCTGGCGGGCAAGATCCGGGGTTCGGAGAATGTCGCGTTCAGCGCCGATCAGGTCAAGATGGTGCGCGAGGCGCTGGCGAAGAACCCGAAGGCACGCTGGACCTTCGTGCTGATGCACCGGCCCGCATGGAAAGTGGATTCGCCCGCATTTCGCGAGATCGAGACAATGCTGAAGGGACGCCCCTACACAGTGCTGGCGGGTCATTATCACAAATATGCCTATGAGGAGCGCGGGGGGCAGGATTATGTCCAGCTCGGCACGACGGGCGGCATGCCCGGCGGCGCGACCGACGATCCCGCGGTGGTCGATCATGTCATGTGGGTTTCGGTCGCCGACGGCGCGCCGCGCGTCAGCAATTTGAAGCTCGACGGTTTTTTCGGAAAGCAGGGGCCGTCACCGGTCGTCAAGGCTCGCTGACGCGGGCATCGGCACCCGGGACAAAAATAGCCCGTACATGGAGATTGTTTCGCAATGAGTTTCACTGATCTTTCGCCCGCCCCCGGCGCGCCCGGGACCGCTGTCATCGTCACCGGGGGGGCGTCCGGGATCGGGCTCGCTTCGGCGCGCGCGCTGGCGGCGGTCGGCCGGGCGGTCGCGCTCTGGGATATCAATGCCGGCAAGGCCGAGGCTGAGGCAGCGGCGATCGCGCAGGAATTAGGCGCAAAGGCCATCGGCATCGGCGTCGACCTGACCGATCTGGAGGCCTATCCGGCCGCGATCACCGCCAGCCGCAATGCGCTCGGCGCGCTGGGCGGGCTGGTCCACGCCGCGGGCATCGTCGACACCGCCTCGCTCGAAGGCATCACGCCCGAAAGCTGGGCGGCGGGCATCAACACGCATCTGCGTCCACTCGCGCTGCTGACGCAGCAGCTCCACGGCGACTTCGCCGCCAATCCGGGGTCGGCGGTGGTTGCCATCACGTCGATCAACGCAACGCTCGGCAACGCGATGAACCCCATCTACAGCGCGGCGAAGGGCGGCATGCTCTCGCTCGTCCGCTCGCTCGCCGACCGGCTGGCGCGCGACAAGATCCGGATCAATTCGGTATCGCCCGGCCAGATCATGACCCCGATGATGAAGCCCGCTGTCGACAATTTGCCCGAGGGCTTTTTCGAAAAGCGCATCCTGCTCGAACGCATCGGTGTGCCCGAGGAGATCGGCCGCGCCGTCCGCTTCCTGCTCTCGAATGAAGCGAGCTACATCACCGCCGCCGAACTCGTCGTCGACGGCGGCAATATCTCGTCGCAGCGCGGTTGAGCGCTGGAAGGAGCCTGAAAATGAGGAATCGCGATCACCTGATGTGGCGGGCCACGCTTGCGGCGACATTGGTCCTGACGCTGCCGGCCTGTACGACGATCGACAAGCGGCCGGTCGCCAGCGCGGTTGCCGAACAGTCAGGCGTCATTCCCTTCACG
This sequence comes from Pseudomonadota bacterium, assembly GCA_020160755.1. Lineage (GTDB taxonomy): Bacteria > Pseudomonadota > Alphaproteobacteria > Sphingomonadales > Sphingomonadaceae > Sphingopyxis. The sequence continues at coordinate 30,897 of JAIUPN010000007.1, read as the reverse complement.
GCCGCCAGCGTGTCGGCGGACGGCACGATCAACTGGTCCGCGCCCGGCGCGGGGCAGGTCCGGGTATATGCGGGCACCGATTCCGCGGTGAGCGACCGGACGAAACCAGTGGGACAGGGGGATGCGACGGGCAGCCTCCGGATTTCGGGCCTTGTTCCCGGCAAGCGCTGGTTTTTTGCGCTCGTTCCCGATCATGGCGCGCCGCTGGTCATCGCGGATCGCGGACTTCATCTCAAGACAATCCCCAATTTGCGCGACGTCGGCGGTTACCGGACGACCGACGGCCGCTGGGTCAGGATGGGAATGATCTACCGTTCGGATCAGCTCGACCGCCTCAGCGACAGCGACCTCGGCGCCATGGGCGATCTGGGCCTCGCGCTTGTCGCCGACCTGCGCACGGCAAGCGAACGCAGTCATGAGCCCGATCGCCTGCCCGCCGGCGCCGAGCATCTCCTGCTCGACGTCGTCGCGGACAGCAAGGGCAGCGTCGGCGGCGACATGCGTCAGGCGATGGCGACGATCGCCGCGGGCAAGGGCGCGGAGATGCTGGCCGAGGCCAACCGCGATTTCGTCTCCCTGAACAGCGCGCGCAGCGCCTATCACACGCTGCTCTCCCGCATCGGCGCCGAAGGCGCCGGGCCGATGCTGTATCATTGTACGTCGGGCAAGGACCGCACGGGCTGGGCTAGTGCGGTGATTCTGACCCTGCTCGGCGTGCCGCGCGAAACGGTGATGGCCGATTACCTTGCCAGCAACGACTATCTGCGCGTCAAGAACGAGGCGACGATCGCTATGCTCGGCCGATTGCCGACGCCTGTCGCGCGCGAAAATCTCGAGCCGGTCTTGACCGTGCGTGCCGCCTATATCGAAGCGGCCTTTGCCGAAGTCGATAAACGCTATGGCTCGTTCGACCGCTATGTTCGCGAGGGGCTTGGTCTGGATGATGCCGCGATCGACCGGCTTCGCGCGACCTTGCTGACGGGGGCGCCGCAATAGCGCCGAATTCCGGTTCAGGCAGGTAACGGGACTGAAGTTTCCCGATGATTTGACTGCCCGTCATATTCCTGCCGGGCGCGCCATCGATCATTTGAATTCGAAGAGGGTCGGTTCGTCGGGTGCCGGGGTTTCGATGACGAGCAGGCCGAGGTGCATCGCCTGCGTGATCAGATGCGCCCGGTTTCGAGCGTTCAGTTTCAGGCGGACATTTTCGATGTGCCGCTCCACGGTGCGTGGCGCGATACTGATTTCGAGCGCGATCTGTTTGGCCGACCACCCCACGGCGACCAGCTCGAGGATTTGATGTTCGCGAAAGGTCAGATGCGGTTCAACATTCAAGGCGTTTCGATGCACGGCGCAATCCCCTGACACCCAAGGCGTGGACAATAGCGACCGACAAGCAGCTTTAACGCGCGGCAATGCCGCTACCCCACCTGCTCTGTTTGCATAATATCCTTTTGCGTCCTGTTTAGCAATTAACTCGGCTTGACGGAAAATTTAGCGACATTGTTGATGTCAATTCGATTATGATATTGAAATCAAATACTATATTCCAAACAGTTCCTAAGGAATAATACGTAGTGATTTTTGCTAGGTTAATTGGGCACGCGAATTCCTACGTCTTTCTTCGGATGGATTCACGATGCCCAAAGGCACATGAGACTCGCAAATGGGGTCGCCGCAGTACCAATTCAGTTGGAGACGTGGCGTGCAAGGTCTGGCAGAATTTCACCGCGGGGGGATCCCCCAGGACACCATCCTGAAATTCCGAAAGGGAGAGATCATATTCTCTCAAGGCGATCCAGGGGATTGCTGGTTCGAAGTCGTATCGGGCACCGTCCGCACGTGCCATTTCCATCTCGACGGGCACCGCCAGCTAACGGGCTTCTTCTATCAGGGCGATGTCTTCGGCGTCGGCTACGGCAACCGCGACGCAGCGGCCGAAGCGGTCACCAACACGATCCTGACGCGCCGCCCGGTGTCGAACGCCGAGCCCGCCGCGTCGGGGCAGAGCCGCGCGCTCGAACGGGCGCTCGACAGCGCGAATCAGTGCATCTTTCTGCTCGGGCGCCGTAACGCCAACGAGCGCGTCGCCGCCTTCCTGCTGATTGCGGCCAAGCGGTCGTCGGCGTTCGGCAGCATTCCCCTGCCGATGACACGCAGCGATATTGCCGACCATCTGGGCCTGACCATCCATACCGTCAGCCGGACGATTTCGGGCTTTGTACGTCAGGGCCTGATCGAACTCGAAGGCCCCCAATTGTGCCGCCTCGTCGATATCGAGGGACTGCGCGCCATCGCTGGCGAAGAGATTGGTGCGGCGATCGACAATATCGCGGTGATGCGCCAACGCGGCGCGTTCGCCGGGCCGGGAGCAGGGCTATGATCATTTTCTCACCCCCCACCAGACTGCGCCATCTGGGCGCAGCCGCCGTCGGCCTCTCGGCCATTTTCATCGTCCCTCAGGCAAGGGCCCAGGACGCGCTGGCGCTCGAATGCCTGTGCGAGGCGCTCCCCTTCCTCGATGCGGCGACGACGTGGAGAGCGGCGGCGGTAGCGGGGCCGGGCGGCATCGCCGAAGGTCAACCGGCCGCGCGCGTCGAAAGCGAGATCGAGGCGCAGCGCCGGATCATCGCCGAACAGCGCGCGCTGATCGATCAGCAGAACGTCATGCTCGCCGAGCAGCGGCAACATATTGTGAAAATGCAGGGCCAGCTCATCACCCAGCAGGCGCAGATCGACCGGCTCTCGTCCCTTGCGCTTGCCGAGGCGCCGCTCGACATGTTTCGCGGGACCGGCATGGGGCAGGGTGTCGGAGCCGGTCCGGCGCTTCCGGGTCCGGGCAGCACGGCCGTCGCGCTGCCCGACGCGCCCGTCGGCGAGGCGCCGCCGCCGAGCGAGTCGACCGCCGAACGCGTCGCGGCGGTTCCCGAAGGACAAGGCGTGCTGACGCGCGCCGGCCATCTCATTTTCGAACCGTCGATCGAATATACGCGCTCGTCGACCAATCGACTGGTGTTTCGCGGGATCGAATTGATCCCCGGAATCCAGATCGGGCTGATCGAGGCGACCGATGCCGACCGCGACACGTTGGTCGGGACGGGTTCGCTGCGATACGGGATTTCGGACCGGCTCGAAGTCGAGGTTCGCGTCCCCTATCTTTATCGCAACGACCGCATCGAGGTCGTCCAGCAGCGCGACGAGGGGATCGTCCGGTCGATCGCGCTGCGCGAGGACGGGGTCGGCGATGCCGAATTGTCGCTGCGTTACCAGTTCAACCGTCCGGTCGGGCAAAAGCCGATTTTCGTCGGGTCGCTGCGCGTCAAATCGGACACCGGCAAGGGGCCGTTCGACATTGGCTATGACGAATTCGGCGTCGCGACGGGACTGGCGACCGGGTCGGGCTTCTGGGCGGTCCAGCCGGGGCTCAACTTCCTGATGCCGTCGGACCCCGCGGTCATCTATGGCGGCGTCGCCTATCTTTACCACATCCCCCGCGACGTGAACAAACTCGTTGGCGAAGTAATGGTCGGCCGCGTCGATCCTGGCGATGCGGTTTCGGCCAACGTCGGCTTCGGCTTTGCGCTCAATCCGCGCTTTTCCTTCTCGCTCGGCTATCGCCACAATTATATCTTCCCGACCCGGTCGGAGATCGGCGATACGATCCAGAAGTCGAACTATCTCCACGTCGGTTCGCTCAATTTCGGCATGTCGTACCGCCTGACCGAGCGCGACGTGGTGAACCTCGGCTTCGAGATCGGCGTGACCGAGGATGCGCCCGACGTGTCGATCACGTTGCGCATGCCCTTCGGCGGGAAACTATAGTCCCACGGCCCACACAGTCCCGCGTCCGGACCCGGTTTGTGAAGAAAAGCCCCGCCGAAAGGCGGGGCCAGTTGGACCGTCCCCGTCGAAACGGGGGCGGGGGGTCGTTCAGTTGCCGAGCGCGCCGACCGTTTGGGCACCCATCACTGCGCCGATCGCATCGCTCATCCGGGTCGTTGCCAGCGCATCGCGGAAGCCCTCATAGCCGCTGAGGTCGAGCACCGCGTCGACCTGCTGGTTCAGCGACACGTTGCTTGCGGTGTTAATCAGCACATTCTGGATCGCGTCGGTCTTCTGGATCAGCGCGGTCTGGCCGTTGTTCGCAAGGAACACCGACTCGTCGCCGACGCGCATGGTGATCCCGCCGCTCGTCAGAATGCCGCCCTGGATCTGTGCCGCATCCACCGCGGTCAGCGCCGGCGAAACGAAGCGTTCGATCGTCGATCCCTCCGGCGTCCAGCTGATGATCGTGCGCAGCGCGAGCTCGTCATTCACAAAGCTGCGGATATCGGCGCCGAACGCGATGACCATTCCCTGGAAGGCGAAGCCGCCGCGCTGCGTGGCGAGCACTTCGTCGGACACCGTTGCGGCATCGGCCAGCGGATCGGCGGCCGGCGGATCGGCCGCCGCAGGCTCGCCCGCAGCAAGCAGCGACGGGGCCAAAGCAAGCAGGAGGAGGCGAGGGGACATGGCGGGTCTCATTTCACGGTTCCAACGCGCACATCGAGCAGGATTTGCGGCGTCAGCTGATATTGGGGAGGGAGGTTGGTCGTCAGATCGCCGATCGAGACATGCAGCGAGCCATCCTTTTCGAGCGGCGCCTGCGACCAGGGGCCCCAGTCGCCGGCGAGGTTGAACGCCGGGCGTTTCTGGCCGCCTTCGACGATCGCGAGCGCGATGCCGTTCCAATGCTCCTCGAAATCCTTGAGCGAATATTGGTTGAGGCCGAGAACCGAATCGCCGGTGAGCACGCGGTCCTTGTCGACCCCCTTGATCACAACGAAATGCTTGAAGCCCTTAAGGTCCATCAGCACGATCGTCGGGCGCTTCACCTGCTTGAGCTGGTCGATGGTGAGCCGGAAGCCCTCGGCGCGATAGCCGCGCGAGGCGAGATAGGTTTTCATGTCGAGCATCGAGAAGCCGACCTTGCGGATCGCCTCGCGGTCGCCCTTTTCCCACATCGCGCGGAAGGGCATCGTTTCCGACGTCGGTTCACCATAATGATAGGTCAGGAGCGTCGCGATCGCCGCGGATCCGCAGCTGAAATCGTAGCGCTGGCGGATGACCGACCGGAAGGGAATGTCCCACCAGGTCATGACCTGAAGCTGGTAGCTGCCGCCGGTCTCGGGCCCGGTGAGCCGGACCTCGGCGGCCGCAGGCGCCGCCGCGAGGGCGCACAACATGCCCGCGATCAAGGCGCGCATGGGCCGCATGGCGACGTCAGTCGCCGAGGTTGATCGTCAGGTTCATGCCGCTCTGGGCACTGACCTGCGCGCCGGTGTTGATCAGCAGGTTGCCGACACCGTTGAAATTGGACAGGGCGAAATCGCTGAGTGTGACCGCGCCCGCGGTATAGTCGCCCTTGAGGATATTGCCGCTGACGATCGAATCCATCGTCTGGTTCGTGATGACCAGCGACTGGCCGCCGCGCTGCGTATCGAGCTCGCCGTCGTTCAATATCGGCGATTTGCGAACGTGGGGCATCGGGATGACCGGGGCCGCATCAACCGGAACCGCATAGGACAGCATGGGGCTGGTGGCGGGCGCCGCGCCTTCGGGGCCGACTGGTTGCGCGAAAACGGGGGCGGAAAAGCTTGCCAGGATCAGCAGAGCCGGAAGCATCGCGGGTTTCATGACAGGAATACTCCTGAAAACTTCAAAAGGGTGATGGCCGGCGCCCTGAGGGCAGGCACGCCGACCATCCGGGGGGACGTGATCAGTCGCCGCCGTCGCCGCCACCGCCGCTGCTGCCGCAGCATTCGCCGAAGCTGACGGTGCCTTGTGCCGCGATGTTGGTCGCTGCCTGGGTGTTGGCGTTGATGCCCGTGTTCCAGGCGGCGTTCAGGATGCCGGCATAAGCTGCAAATGCGTTGCCGCGCACCGAGTTGTTGCCGCTGTTGTAGCCGACGGGGGTTTCACTGCGGTCTTCGCCATCGAGGTCGACGAGTTCGTCCATATATTTGTTGGTGTTCGTCGCGCTCAGCGACTGGTTCGCAACGACGAGCGTGTTGCCGTTGAACGAGCCGTTGCCGTCATTGTCCTGGTCGTCGTCCGAATAGCTGTCGGCGGCATTGTCCTGGACAAACAGGTCGATCAGGTCGTTCACAACGACGGTGTCATTGTCGCTGTGGTTCCCCGACGCCCCATTGTTGTTGGCGTCATTGTTGGATTGCGTTTGTGCAATCGCCGGAGCTGCCGTTGCGGCGAGTGCGATTGCCGACACCGCGAGCATGACTTTCTTGATCATGACTACTTCCTCTCAAAATGGGGACGGCTCGCGATGCCGAATGGCATGGCTGATGCGGATCCTCCCCGACTCCGTCCGCATCGGTGCGAACAAGGCGATCATGATCCGCCGCGGTGCGAACCGCTTTGCGAATTGGCAATGTCGGCGGTGGAGAAATACCCAGATGATATCGGTGGGTGGTTTCGGGCGTCGTCAGACCGTCACATTGGCGCGCATCGTCGCCCGGCCTGCCGCATCGCGCGCCCACAGCCGGGCCCCTGCGTCCTCGTGCGCGAGGCACAGGTCAAAGGGAGCGCCGTCGATCAGCGGCGCTTCGGCGCGGAAGCTGAAATGGCGCGGCGCGGCGCCGGGCGCGGTGCGCAGGAAATGGTCCATCAGCAGCGTCGCGATCAGCGGGCCGTGGACGACGAGTCCCGCATAACCCTCGACGCCCCGTGCATAGTCGCGGTCGTAATGGATGCGATGCGCGTTGAAGGTGAGCGCCGAGTAGCGGAACAGCATGACCGGATCGGGGACGATGCTGCGCGTCGCGTCGCCGGGTTCGGGCTCCGTGGGCGCGACCACCGGTATGGGAGGCGGCGGCGGCGATGCGGCGGCGGGCGCGCGAAAGACGATGTCCTGCTCTTCGCGGATCGCGGCGATCCCGTCCGCCGCGATATCGTGGCGCAGCGTGACGAACAGCAGGTCGCCGCTCGCGCCGCGTTTGGGCTTGATCGCGTCGATCATGGTGACGCGCCTTAGCGCAGCGCCGGCCGCGATCGGCGACAGATATTCGATACGGCTTCCCGCCCACATCCGGCGAGGCAGCGGCACGGGCGGGAGCAGACCGTGCCCGTCGCGTCGCGGGTGGCCGTCCTCGCCGATCACCGACTGGCGCGCGTCGGGCAGGAAGTAGAGCCAGTGGCCGAGCGGCGGGACGATGTCGGGAACTGCGCCATGGTCGAGCAATGCGGCGAGGCCGCGGAGCGGCGCGATGGTGGCGATATCCTCGCGCGTTTCGCTGCGGCCGACCCAGGCGGAATAATCGTCCATCAAAAGCTCTTGGGCAGGCCGAGCGCGTGGGTCGCGACGTGGCTGAGGATCAAATTCGTGCTGATCGGCGCGACCTGATAGAGCCGCGTCTCGCGGAACTTGCGTTCGATGTCATATTCCTCGGCAAAGCCGAAGCCGCCGTGCGTCTGGACGCACATGTCGGCGGCGTACCAGCTCGCCTCCGACGCGAGCATCTTCGCCATATTCGCCTCGGTCCCGCCATCCTGCCCGGCGTCGAACAGGCGTGCCGCCTTGTCGACCATTTCGGCGGCGGCGGCGATCTGGACATATGCCCGCGCGATCGGGAACTGGATGCCCTGATTTTCGCCGATCGCGCGGCCGAAAACCGAGCGATCCTTCGCATAAGCGGTGGCGCGGTCGATGAAGAAGCGCCCGTCGCCGATGCATTCGGACGCGATCAGGATGCGCTCGGCGTTCATGCCCGAAAGGATGTAGCGAAAGCCCTTGCCCTCCTCGCCGATCAGGTTGGCGGCGGGGACTTCGAGGTCGTCGAAGAAGAGTTCGGTCGTCGCATGGTTGAGCATCGTGCGGACGGGGCGGATCGTCAGGCCGTTGCCCTCAGCCTCGCGCATATCGACAAGGAGGACACTCATCCCGTCGGAGGGCTTCGCGCATTCCTCGCGCGGGGTGGTGCGGCAGAGGAGGACCATCAGGTCCGAATGCTCGGCGCGGCTGATCCAGATCTTTTGCCCGTTGACGACATATTTGTCGCCGACACGCTTCGCGAAAGTGCGGATGCGCGTCGTATCGGTGCCCGCGGTCGGCTCGGTGACGCCGAAAGCCTGCAGGCGAAGATCGCCGCGCGCGATCGCGGGCAGATAAGCCTGTTTCTGCGCCTCCGACCCGTGCTTGAGCAAGGTGCCCATTGTGTACATCTGCGCATGGCAGGCGCCGCCGTTGCAACCCGACCGGTGGATTTCCTCGAGCACGGCAGTTGCGGCGCCAAGACCAAGGCCCGAGCCGCCATAGGTTTCGGGAATCAGGACCGAGAGGAAGCCCGCTTCGGTCAGCGTGCGGACGAACTCGGTTGGATAGATGCGGTCGCGGTCGAGCCGCTGCCAATATTCGCCGGGAAAGCCGGCGCACAGGCGGCGCACCGCCTCGCGGATTTCGGGATGGCTCTGCGGCTGGGCTTCGGACATCGGCGTTCGGCTCTCCCCTGATCGTCGGGGAGAGCCTTAGAATGCGAAGCTGTTTGGGTGCAACTGAAACAAGCGTCAGATGCTGGGCAGGTCGAGCCCCTTCTCGCGCGCGCAGTCGATCGCGATGTCGTAACCCGCGTCGGCGTGGCGCATCACCCCGGTGCCGGGGTCGTTCCACAACACGCGCTCGAGCCGCTTCGCCGCTTCGGGGGTGCCGTCGGCGACGATTACCATGCCGCTGTGCTGCGAATAGCCCATGCCGACCCCGCCGCCATGGTGGAGCGACACCCACGTCGCGCCCGATGCGGTGTTGAGGAGGGCGTTGAGCAGCGGCCAGTCAGACACCGCGTCCGATCCGTCGCGCATCGCTTCGGTCTCGCGGTTGGGCGACGCGACCGATCCCGAGTCGAGATGGTCGCGGCCGATGACGACCGGGGCCTTGAGTTCACCCGACGCCACCATTTCGTTGAACGCGAGGCCGAGGCGGTGGCGGTCGCCGAGCCCGACCCAGCAGATGCGCGCGGGCAGGCCCTGAAACTGAATCTTCTCGCGCGCCATGTCGAGCCAGTTGTGGAGATGCTTGTTGTCGGGGAGCAGCTCCTTCACCTTCGCATCGGTCTTGTAGATGTCTTCGGGATCGCCCGACAGCGCGGCCCAGCGGAAGGGGCCGATGCCGCGGCAGAAGAGCGGGCGGACATAGGCGGGAACGAAACCGGGGAAGTCGAACGCATTTTCGACGCCTTCGTCCTTCGCCATCTGGCGGATGTTGTTGCCATAGTCGGTCGTCGGCACGCCGGCGGCCTGCAGGTCGAGCATCGCCTGTACATGCACCGCCATCGACGCCTTCGCGGCCTTGGAGACAGCAGCGGGATCGCTTTCGCGCTTCGAAAACCACTGGTCCAGCGTCCAGCCCGCAGGGAGATAGCCGTTGACCGGATCGTGCGCCGAGGTCTGGTCGGTGAGCAGGTCGGGGCGGATGCCGCGGCGGACCATCTCGGGCAGGATCTCGGCGGCATTGCCGAGCAGGCCGACCGACACCGGCTTGCCCTCGGCATGGCTCGCCTCGATCATCGCGATCGCCTCGTCGATGGACGAGGCCTGCTTGTCGAGATAGCCGGTGCGCAGGCGCATCTCGATGCGGCTCGGCTGGCATTCGATCGCGAGGCACGATGCGCCCGCCATCACCGCGGCAAGCGGCTGCGCGCCGCCCATGCCGCCGAGGCCGGCGGTGAGCAGCCACTTGCCCGCAAGGCTGCCGCCATAATGCTGGCGGCCCATTTCGACGAAGGTTTCGTAGGTGCCCTGAACGATGCCCTGGCTGCCGATGTAGATCCAGCTCCCGGCGGTCATCTGGCCGTACATCATCAGGCCCTTTTTATCGAGCTCGTGGAAATGATCCCAGTTCGCCCATTCGGGGACGAGGTTCGAATTGGCGAGCAACACGCGCGGCGCATTTTCGTGCGTGCGGAACACGCCGACGGGCTTGCCCGACTGGATGAGGAGGGTTTCGTCGCCTTCGAGCCGCTTCAGCGTTTCGACGATCTTGTCATAGCTTTCCCAGTCGCGCGCGGCGCGGCCGATGCCGCCATAGACGACGAGCTCGTGCGGCGCCTCGGCGACGTCGGGGTGAAGATTGTTCATCAGCATCCGCATCGGCGCTTCGGTGAGCCAGCTTTTCGCGCTGATCTCGGTGCCGGTCGCCGGGCGGATCACGCGGCTGTTATCCAGTCTATGATTCTGGGGGCGGGTGGTCATGAATTTCCTTTCGCAAAGTCGAGGGTCGCGGCGATCACTTGCTCCAGTACGGGTCGGATCGCGGGATTGGGGTCGAGGGGGGCGGTTTCGGTCAGCGCGGCGGATTCGGTCATGTAGCCACGCTGCGCGAGTTCCATCTGGATCGCGTGTACGCCCTCCTCCGGGCGGCCGTAATGGCGCGTCGTCCAGCCGCCCTTGAAGCGGCCGTTGACGACATGGCTGTGGCCGCTCGCCGCGCAGATGTTCGCGATCATTGTTTCGAGTTCGGGCGCGCAGGTCGTGGCGTCGTTGCTGCCGATGTTGAACTGCGGCAGCTCGCCATCGAACAATCGCGGCACATGGCTGCGGATCGAGTGCGCGTCATAGAGGACGACGCGGCCGTGCGCGGCTTTCAGTCGGTCGAGTTCGGTTGTCAGCGTGTCGTGATAGGGCCGGTGATAGGAGTTCAGCCGCTGCATGATCTCGGCCTCGTCCGGCGCGTCGAAACGATAGAGCGGCTCGCCGTCGAAGGTGGTCGTCGGGCACAGCTCGGTCGTCGCCTGTCCGGGATAAAGCGACACGCCCGACGGATCGCGGTTCATGTCGATCACGCTGCGCGAAATGTCGGTCGCGACCAGCGTTGCGCCCATGTCGGCGGCGAAGGCGTAAAGCTCGGCAATCCACCAGTCGGTGTCGAGCTGCGCGCGCCAGGGCGAGACGAACTGGTCGTCGAGCCCGGCGAGCTCGGTGCCGCCGTGCGGGAAGGCGAGGATGAGCGGCGCGTCGCCGCGATGGACGCGCAGCCAGCCCATCAGGCGAGCCCCGGCAATTTGGCGGGAACCGCCACGACGAGGCTGCCCGTGCGGATCAACGCGGTCGCGGCTTCCATGTCGGGATGGAAATGCCGGTCGTCTTCGAGCGTCGGTACCGCGGTGCGCAGATGCCGGTGCGCGGCTTCGAGCGCGTCGCTCGATTTCAGCGGCGCGTGGAAGTCGATGCCCTGACATGCGGCGAGCAGCTCAATCCCGATCACCGCGCTGGCATTGTCGGCCATGTCGAGCAGACGGCGCGCGCCGTGCGCGGCCATCGAGACATGATCTTCCTGATTGGCCGAGGTCGGGATCGAATCGACGCTGGCGGGATAGGCGCGCTGCTTGTTCTCGCTGACCAGCGCGGCGGCGGTGACCTGCGGGATCATGAAGCCCGAATTGAGGCCGGGGCGCGGGGTGAGGAAGGCGGGGAGGCCCGAGAGCGCGGGGTCGACGAGCATCGCGATGCGGCGCTCCGAGATCGAACCGATCTCGCACAGCGCCATCGCGATCATGTCGGCGGCGAAGGCGACGGGCTCGGCATGAAAATTGCCGCCCGACAGCGCTTCGTCGGTATCGGCGAAGATCAGCGGATTGTCGGAGACGCCATTCGCCTCGATGCCGAGCGTCGTTCCGGCCTGCCGGAGCAGGTCGAGCGCGGCGCCCATCACCTGCGGCTGGCAGCGGAGGCAGTAGGGGTCCTGCACGCGCGGGTCGTCGACGGCGTGCGAGGCGCGGATCGCCGACCCCGCCATCAGGGTGCGCAGCGTGTCGCCGACCTCGCGCTGTCCGGCATGGCCGCGCAGCGCGTGGATGCGCGCGTCGAAGGGCGCGTCGGAGCCCTTCGCGGCTTCGGTCGAGAGCGCGCCGGTGATGAGCGCCGAGCGGAAGATGGTTTCGGCGCGGAACAGGCCGGCAAGCGCGTTGGCGGTCGAGAATTGGGTGCCGTTGAGCAGCGCGAGCCCTTCTTTCGGGCCGAGATCGAGCGGGACGAGGCCGGCCTGTGCGAGCGCATCGGCGGCGGGCAGGACCTTGCCGCCGACCTCGATCGCGCCGACGCCGATCATCGCCGCGGCCATGTGCGACAGCGGCGCGAGGTCGCCGCTCGCGCCGACCGAGCCCTGCGACGGGACGACGGGGGTGAGGCCCTGTTCGAGCATCGCTTCGATCATCGCGACCGTCTCGCGCCGCACGCCCGACGCGCCCATGCCGAAGCTCGCGAGCTTGAGCGCCATCATCAGCCGCACGATCGGGGCGGGCGACGGCGCGCCGGTGCCTGCGGCGTGGCTGAGCACGATATTGCGCTGAAGCGTCGACAGCTCGTCGTCGGCGATGCGGACGCTCGCGAGCTTTCCGAAGCCGGTGTTGATGCCATAGACGGGGGCGCCCTTCGCGACGATCCGCGCCACCGCGGCCGCGCTCGCATCGATCGCCTCCCACGCATCGGCGCTCAGTTCGGCGCCCGCGCCTTCATAGATTTCGCGCCAGTCGGCGAGCGTCATAGCGCCGGGGGTGATGATCATTGTCCGTCCTTGATGCGTTGGTGAAGCGGGTTGAAGCCGATGCGGTAGACGAGCTCGGCGGGATCGGTGACGTCCCAGATCGCGAGGTCGCACGCCTTGCCGGGCTCGAGCGTGCCGACCTCGGCGGAGAGGCCGAGCGCGGCGGCGGCGTGGACCGTGACGCCACGCAGCGCTTCGATGACGGTCAGTCCGAACAGCGTCGCACCCATGTTGAGCATGAGCAGCAGCGAGGTCGTCGGCGAGGTGCCGGGGTTGTTGTCGGTCGCGAGTGCGATGCGCGTGCCATGGCGGCGCATCGCCTCGATCGGGGGCAATTTGGTCTCGCGCATGAAATAATAGGCGCCGGGAAGCAGCACCGCGACGGTACCCGCCGCCGCCATCGCGCGGATGTCGTCGTCGGTCGCATGTTCGAGATGGTCGGCCGAGAGCGCGCCATATCGCGCGGCGAGCGCGCTGCCGTGGAGCGCCGACAATTGTTCGGCGTGGAGCTTGACCGCGAGGCCGTGCGCCTTGGCCGCCTCGATCACGCGGGTGCATTGCGCGGGCGAGAAACCGATGCCTTCGCAAAAGGCGTCGACCGCGGTTGCGAGCGGCGCCGCAGCGGGGATCATCTCGCCCACGACAAGGTCGATATAGGCGTCGCTGTCGTGCTTATATTCGGGAGGCAAAGCGTGCGCGCCGAGGAAGGTCGGTTCGACGCGGATGTTGCGATGCTCGCCGAGCGCGCGCGCGGCGCGCAGCATCTTGAGCTCGTCGCCGGTTGACAGGCCGTAACCCGATTTGATCTCGATCGTCGTGACGCCCTCGGCGATCAGCGCGTCGAGGCGGGGCAGGGCGCTTGCGACGAGCTCCGCCTCGCTCGCCTCGCGCGTCGCGCGCATTGTCGAGACGATGCCGCCACCCGCGCGCGCAATCTCTTCGTAGGTCGCACCTTCGAGGCGCATCGCCCATTCGTTCGCGCGGTTGCCGCCGTGGACGAGGTGGGTGTGGCAGTCGATCAGGCCGGGGGTGATCAGCCGGCCTTCGCAATCGACGACATGCTCTGCGGTCGCCGGGGCGCCGTGGGCCGGCCCCGCGTACACGATCCGGCCTTTCGCGGCCGCCACGACGCCATCGTCGATCAGGCCGAGCGCGTCGTCGGCCATCGTTGCGAGTCGGGCGTTGATCCAGAGCTGCTCCATCTGGACAGCATCGTTCGAATGCGCCATTATGTCTAGACATAATATGAGGACGGACGATGACTTCTCTCTGGTTCGAACGTGCGTGGCTTCGCAACGATTGGAAAAAGGACGTGCGCCTGCGCATCGCCGACGGCCGGATTGCGAAGGTCGAGGTTGGCGTCGAGGCGGCGGAGGGCGACGATCGCCACCGCGTCGGCCTGCCGGGACTGTGCAACGTCCACAGCCACGGCTTCCAGCGCGGGATGGCGGGGCTTTCGGAGCGCCGCAGCCGCCCCGACGATAATTTCTGGAGCTGGCGCGAGATCATGTACCGCTTCCTCGACCGGCTGACGCCCGAGGATGTCGCGGCGATCACCGCGCAGGCCTATGCCGAGATGCTCGAAACGGGCTTCACGCGCGTCGGCGAGTTTCACTATCTGCATCACGATCCGGCGGGCGCCGCCTATGCCGACCCGGCCGAGATGGCGGGGGCGATTGCCGAGGCGAGCGCGGCGACGGGGATCGGGCTGACCCTGCTTCCCGTTTTCTATGCGCACGGCAATTTCGATGCGGCGCCGCCGAGCCCCGGGCAGCGGCGGTTCCTCAACGACATTGACGGCTTTGCCCGGCTTCTCGGCGCTTCGCGGTCGAAGCTGTCGGGCGACGCCAATATAGGGGTCGCGCCGCATTCGCTGCGCGCCGTGACGCCCGAAGAACTGACCGCATTGCTGACCATGTCGCCGACGGGGCCGGTGCACATCCACGCCGCCGAGCAGGTGAAGGAGGTCGCCGACTGCGTTGCGTGGAGCGGTGCGCGCCCGGTCGAATGGCTGCTCGACAACGCCGGGGCCGACGAACGCTGGTGCCTGATCCATTCGACGCATCTCGATGAGCGCGAAGTGGTGCGGCTCGCCGAGAGCGGCGCGGTCGCGGGGCTGTGCCCGATCACCGAAGGCAATCTGGGCGACGGCATCTTCCCCGCAGTCGACTATCTCGCCGCGGGCGGGCGCTTCGGGATCGGCACCGACAGCAACATCCTCGTCGATGCGGCGCAGGAGCTGCGCGCGCTCGAATATTCGCAGCGGTTAGCGCAGCGCGCACGCGCGTTGCTGGCGCGCGAAGATGCGCCGTTCGTCGGGACGAACCTGTTCGGACATGCGGTGGCGGGGGGCGCGCAGGCGCTCGGTGTGTCCGCGGGTCTTGCCGTGGGCCATGCCGCCGACATCGTGTCGCTCGACCTCGATCACCCCGCCTTTGCCGGTACCGACGATGCGACCTTGCTCGACCGCTGGATTTTCGCGGCGCGTGCCGGGGCGATCGACGGCGTGTGGCGCGCGGGCGTCAAGCGCGTCGAGAAGGGCCGTCATATCGAGGCCGAACCCATCGCCGCCGCCTATCGTGCGTGCGTTGCGCGGTTACTGGCGTGAACCCCGCGCGGCGCATCCGCGAAGAGATCGCCGCCTCGATCCAGTCGGGCGAGTGGCGTCCCGGCGATCGCGTGCCGACCGAGCAGGAACTCGCGGCGCGCTATGGTTGCGCGCGTGCGACGGTGAGCAAGGCGCTGGGCGAACTCGCCGCGTCGGGGCTCGTCGAACGCCGCCGCAAGGCGGGGACTTTCGTTGCGCATCCGCCCGTCCATTCGGCGGTAATGACGGTTCCCGACCTTGCCGAGCTGATCGCGGCGCGCGGCGAGGCCTATCACTGGGAACTGGCGTCGCTCGAAACCGCCGACGCGGGTGACGATCTGCTTGCCGGACCCGCGCTGCGGATTGAGGGTGTGCACCGGGCTGCGGGCGAACCCTTCGCGCTCGAACGGCGGTTCATCGCGCTCGGCGAAGTGCCCGCGGCGGCGGACGCTGACTTTGCGAAGGAGGCGCCGGGAACCTGGCTGCTCGGCCATATTCCCTGGACGCAGGCGCGGCACGTCATTCGCGCGGTGAACCCGGCGCGTAAGGAAGCGGCGCTGCTGGGGATCGGAACCGGTGCGGCGTGCCTCGAACTCGACCGCACGACCTGGCGCGCGGGCCGCGTTGTCACGCATGTCCGGCAATTGTTCCGCGGCGACCGTTTCGATCTGGTGGCAGAATTCAACGCGGGGCCGTGACGCCGCTCGCGTGCGGGACCATCGGGACGATGCGCAGCATCGCGATGGCAGCGATCACCCATGCCGCCGCCGCGAAGCCCATCGTATAAACCGGCTCGCCGGGGAAGAGCGCTTTCATCACCTGTCCCATGACCGTGGCGACCAGCAGCTGCGGCACGACGACGAAGATGTTGAACAGCCCCATATAGATGCCGAGCTTCGCCTGCGGCAGGTTCGAGGCAAGGATCGCATAGGGCATGGCGAGGATCGAGGCCCAGGCGATACCGATTGCCACCTCGGCGACGAGCAGCGCCTGCGGGTCGCGCAGCACGAGGAAGCTGGCGAACCCGGCCGCGCCGATCAGCAGGCAGATCATGTGCGTGCGCGCCTGCCCGACGCGCCGCGACAGCCATGGCAGGAGGGTGAGCGCGGCGATCGCCGCGACGGCGTTATAGGCGGCGAACAGGACGCCGACCCAGTTTCCCCCCGCCTGATAGGCTGGCGATGCGGGATCGCTGCTGCCGAACATATATTGCGCGACGACGGGGGTGGTGTTGATCCACATGATGAACAGCGCCGACCAGCTGAAGAACTGGACCAGCGCGAGTTTCTTCATCACCGGGGGCATCCCGGCGAAATCGCCGACGATATGCGCGAGCATATTGTTGCCGCGCCCGGCCCGCGCGAGCGCGATCGCGGCAGCATTCGCCGCGCCAAAGGCGATGAGCAGCGCGGCGAGCAGGTACATTTCCTTTTCGAGCGCGAACCGCGCGACGCCGAACGCGACGGCGAGGCCCGCGGCGATCCACAATATGCTCCCGGTGTAGCGGCGCGCGGCAAGAGGGCCGGGCGTGTCGCCGGCTGCGTCGGCGGGTTCGGCGTCGGTAAAGCGCGCCATCTCGTCGGGCGAATATTCGCGCGTCGTCAGCACCGTCCACAGCACCGAGAGGAAGAACGCGCCGCCGCCGGCCCAGAAGCTGTAGCGCACCGTGTCGGGGATTTCGCCCGGCGGCGCGGTGTTGGCGACGCCGAACTGGTCGAGCAGCCAGGGGAAGGCCGATCCCACGACCGCGCCGACGCCGATGAAGAAGGTCTGCACCGCATAGCCGATGCTGTGCTGGTCGCGGCGCAGCATGTCGCCGACAAAGGCGCGAAATGGCTCCATCGAGACATTGATCGACGCGTCGAGCACCCAGAGCATCAGCACCGAGAACCAAAGCACTGAGGATTCGGGCATGACGAACAGCGCGAGCGCGGCGAGGATCGCGCCGGCGAGGAAATAGGGGCGGCGGCGCCCGAGCCGTCCGAGCCAGGTGCGGTCGGACATATGACCGATGATCGGCTGGACGAGCAGGCCGGTGAGCGGCGCGGCGATCCAGAGGGCGGGCAGCATTTCGAGTTCGGCGCCGAGCGTCTGGAAGATGCGGCTCATATTCGCATTCTGCAGCGCGAAGCCGATCTGGATTCCCAGAAAGCCGAAGCTGATGTTCCACAGGCCCCGAAAGCCCTGCCTCGGCTTTTCCATGTCGCTCTCCCCGGTGGCCGCTGGTGCGGCTCGCGCGCCGCGACGATTGCAGCGCGGGGGAGCGAGGGCAAGCCGCGCGGCGGGTGCGTATACGAATACGTTCGCCGTGTGGATCAGACCGCGGTGCTTTGCCGTTTGATCAGCCGCGTCGGCAGGACGGCGCGCTCGACGGGCAGGTCGTCGAGGCGGCGGAGGAGCGCATCGACCAGCAGTTCGCCCGCGCTCTTCATGTCCTGCATCACCGTGGTCAGCGTCGGCGAGGTCAGGTTGGCGGCCGGGATATCGTCGAAACCGATGATCGCAACATCGTGCGGCAGGCGAAGCCCCGCCTCGGTCAGCGCGCGCATCGCGCCGATCGCGATCAGGTCGCTCGCGGCAAAAATGGCGTCGAAAGGCCGTCCGCTCGCGAGCAGCGCGCGCGCCGCGGCGTGGCCCGATTCCTCGGACGATACGGCGTCGCGCTGCAACGCGGGATCGGGCGACAGCCCCGCCGCCTCCATCGCGCGGCACAGCCCGGCGTAGCGATCCTGGAATTCGGGCGCATGGTCCGACGCGTCGCCGAGGAAGGCGATGGTGCGCCGCCCGATTTCAAGGAGGTGCCGGCCCGCCTGCATCCCTGCGCCGACATTGTCCGACCCGACGGTCAGCCCGATGTTGTCGTCCGACACCGATCCCCAGCGCACGAACTTCGTGTCCATTTCGACCAGATGCTCGAGCTTTGAGCGGTAGAGCTGGTAATCGCCATAACCGAGCAGGATGATGCCGTCAGAGCGGTGGCTGTCCTGATAGGCGACGTGCCAGTCATTGTGCATCTGCTGGAAACTGATGAGCAGGTCATAGCCGCGCAGCGCGCACTGGCGCGTGATCGATCCGAGCATCGACAGGAAGAAGGGGTTGATCATCGACTGATCGGGAGTCGGATCCTCGAAGAAGAGCAGGGCGAGCGTGTGCGTGCGCTGCGAGCGCAGGCTCGAGGCGTTTTTGTCGACGGTGTAATTGAGTTCGCGCGCGATGCGTTCGATGTTCGCGCGCGTCGCCGCGCTCACCGACCTGCTGCCGCGCAGCGCGCGCGACACGGTCGGCTGCGAGACACCCGCCAGATAGGCGATGTCGAAGCTCGTCGGCTTGGCGGAGGGCTGGCGCCCCATGCTCGTCTCCCGGTCACGGCGGCCTTATCGCTGGCCGCTGCCTTGCCGCGAGCCTAGCGATTGGTCCCGTCGATGCCAAGAATTTGCATGGGCGCCAATGCCGCGTCGGCGCGCGCAAAAGCACGATATTTCGGGCGCGCTGCATCGCGCTGCATATTATGCGTATACGTATACCCTATGGCGGCGCGTCGTGATTGGCTTCAATTGCGAGGCTCAAGATGGGAAAGCCCACGTGTCGGAGAGGAACCTGACGGACGCCCAGCGTCCCCCTCCCGGTGCACGGGTCACGACCGCCCGTCCGTGCCAGGGGAGCCACACATGACCATGCCGACCAAGTTTCGCCGCGATGCCAGCGCCATCGCGCTCGGCCTTGCCTTGACCGCTTTCATACCCGGCGCCGCGATGGCGCAGGACGCCGGCATGGCCCCCGTGGACGAAGCACCCGCCGAAGGCGAAATCGTTGTCAGCGGCATTCGCGGCGCGATCAACAATTCGGTCCAGGCGAAAAAGACGAACACCTCGATCGTCGAGGTCGTTTCGGCCGAAGACATCGGCAAGCTGCCCGACCTGTCGATCGCCGAATCGCTGTCGCGCCTGCCGGGCCTCGCGACGCAGCGTCTCGACGGGCGCGCCAATGTCGTGTCGATCCGTGGCCTCGCTCCCGATTTTACCACGACGCTGCTCAACGGCCGCGAACAGGTTTCGGCGAGCAACAATCGCGGCGTCGAGCTCGATCAATATCCGTCCGAGCTGCTCAACGGTGCCATCGTCTACAAGACCCCCGACGCGTCGCTGATCGGGCAGGCGCTCGGCGGCACGATCGATATGCGCACGGTGCGGCCGCTCGCCTATGGCAAGCGGACGATTGCGGCCGGTGCGCGCTTCGAGGTCAACGACCTCGGCAAGCTCAACCCCGACATTTCGAACAAGGGCTACCGCGCCAATATTTCCTATATCGACCAGAATGCCGACGGCACGCTCGGCTGGGCGATCGGCTATGCGCGGATGCAGTCGCCGACCGCCGAAGAACGCTTCAACGCATGGGGCTATCCCGAGGCGAGTAACGGCACGGACACCGCGTTCATCATCGGCGGCGCCAAGCCTTATGTGAAATCGAACGAGCTGAAGCGCGACGGCGTGATGGCGGTTGTCGAATGGGAGCCGAGCGACAAATTCCACACGACGATCGACGGTTACTGGTCGAAGTTCAAGGACGAGCAGCGGCTGCGCGGCATCGAGTTCCCGCTCTTCTGGGGCAATTCGACCCTCCAGCCCGGTTTCACCATCGAAGACGGTCTGGTGACCAAGGGCGTCTGGACGGGGACCGAGGCGGTGATGCGCAACGACGTCGTCCATCGCAACTCGACGATCGTCGCGGGCGGCTGGAACGCGCAGTTCAAGCCCAATGAGAAACTGACGCTCGAACTCGATCTTGGCTATTCGCGGATCAAGAAGACCGAGGAAAATCTCGAAATCTACCTCGGCACCGGCCGCGGGCAGGGTGTCGGTGCGCGCGAGACCGCGCTGGGGTTCGAGATGCGTCCGAAGGGTGGGATCATGTTCGACCCGTCGCTCGACTATTCCGATCCCAATCTGTTCGTGATCACCGATCCGCAGGGCTGGAACAGCTGCGGCGGCGCGGTCCCAAACTGCCAGGACGGCTTCGTCAACACCCCGCGCGTCAAGGACCAGCTGAAATCGCTGCGCCTGCAAGCGACGCAGGAACTCGACGGGGTGCTCAGCAGCGTGCGCGTCGGCGCCAATTATTCGGACCGCAAGAAGAGCCTCGACGACCGCGGCTTCGTGCTGACGAGCAAGAACTACCCGGCGAATACCGCAGTACCCGCCGATTATCTCTACGACCCGGTGTCGCTCGATTTCATTGGTATCCCCGGGATGGTCGCGTTCGACAGCTGGCGTTTCTACAATGACGGAAACTACAAGCTCACCGACGGCGCGGGCTTCGATCCGGCGCGTGTCTTCAACGATTATACGATCCGCGAAAAGGTGCTGACCGGCTTCGTGCAGGCGAATTTCGACGCCGACGCGGGCAGCACGCCGATCCGCGGCAATGTCGGCGTCCAGATCGTGCATTCGGACCAGACGGGGTCGAGCTTCTATGCGCAGGTCGTCGGCGGAGTGACGCAGTCGACGCCGGTCGTCGACGGCGACAAATATACCGACATCCTGCCCAGCCTGAACCTGTCGGTCGAGTTTGCCGACAACACCTTCCTGCGCTTCGGCGCGGCGCGGATGCTGGCGCGGGCGCGCATGGATCAGTTGAAGCCAGGTGGCGGGGTCAACTTCGACACGTCGAAGCGCAACAACACCGACGTCAACGCCTCGCCCTGGTCGCTCGACCTCGGCAATGCGAAGCTGCGTCCGCTGATGGCCGACACGGTCGACGTCGGGCTGGAGAAATATTTCGGGCAGGGCGGCTATGTCTCGATCGGCGGCTTCTACAAATATCTCGAAAATTACATCTATCGTCAGGTCAATCCGTTCGACTTCACCGACTTCGAGGTTCCCGACGGCGGAGCGGTCGGGACGCGCTCCGGCCTCAGCAAGCAGTGGCTGAACGGCAACGCCGGCCGCGTCTATGGCGCCGAAGCGTCCTTCTCCTTCCCGTTCGCCAATCTGGCCCAGGCGCTCGACGGCTTCGGCGTGCTCGGAAGCGCCTCCTATACCAAGAGCCGCGTGCGCGAGGGCACCGAGAAGCCGATTTCGATGCCCGGCCTGTCGAAATGGGTCGTCAACGGAACCGCCTATTTCGAAAAGGACGGTTTCCAGGTGCGTGCTTCGGGGCGCTATCGCTCGAAATTCCTCGCCGAGGTTTCGACGATCAGCCTCGCGCGCGACATGTTCATGGCGAAGAGCGAGTTCGTGGTCGATGCGCAGGTCGGCTATACGTTCCAGAGCGGCGCGCTCGAAGGGCTGGGCATCCTGCTTCAGGCGTCGAACCTCACGAACGAGCCTTTCGTGACCTATTACAACAACGACCCGCGCCAGATCCGCGACTATCAGAATTATGGTCGCAACTTCATGGCGGGTATCACTTACAAGTTCTGACCTGACGGGCGGGCGGGCCGGCGAGTCCGGTCCGCCCGCCACCACCGGCGCCGGACAAAAGGGGAGTGAACAGGGTGGGCGACAGTCGCATCACGAAGGTCGTCATCGTCGGCGGCGGAACCGCGGGCTGGATGACCGCCGCGGCGCTGTCGCGGACGATGGACAACCTTCAGGTCCGGCTGGTCGAGAGCGACGAGATCGGCACGGTCGGGGTCGGCGAAGCGACGATTCCCGCGATCCGCCTGTTCAACGCGCTGGTCGGCATCGACGAGAATGAGTTCCTTCGCGAAACGCGCGGCACGTTCAAGCTCGGCATCCAGTTCCACGACTGGGGCCGGATCGGCGACGTCTACATGCACGCCTTCGGGCAGATCGGGCAGAGCCTCGGCATGCTGCCGTTCCAGCAATATTGGCTTCGCGGCCGGAACGAAGGCGTTGCGGGGCGGCTCGGCGACTATTCGCTGAACGAAAGTGCGGGGCGCCACAACCGCTTCGCGCGGTTGCCGCAGATTCCGAACACCAGCCTCGACGGCATCGCCTATGCCTTTCATTTCGACGCTGCCCTCTATGCCGCCTATCTCCGGCGGATCGCCGAAGGCGCGGGCGTCGAGCGCACCGAGGGCAAGATCGCCGGCGTCCGCCGCAATGGCGAAAGCGGCCATGTCGAAGCCGTCGTGCTGGAAAATGGCTCCGTGATCGAAGGCGAGCTTTTCATCGACTGCTCGGGCTTTCGCGCGTTGCTGATCGAGGATGCGCTCGAAACCGGCTTCGAGGACTGGACGCACTGGCTTCCCTGCGACCGCGCGATCGCGCTGCCGAGCGAAAATGCCGGCGCGGCGCGGCCCTATACGCAGGCGATCGCGCATAAAGCCGGCTGGCAATGGCGCATCCCGCTCCAGCACCGGACGGGCAACGGCCATGTCTTTTGCAGTGACTTCCTCAGCGAGGACGAGGCGACCGCGGTGCTGCTGGCAAATGTCGAGGGCCGCCCGCTCGCCGAGCCGCGGACGCTGCGTTTCCGCACGGGGATGCGCAAGAAGGCGTGGAACCGCAATGTCGTCGCGCTCGGGCTCGCCTCGGGGTTCCTCGAGCCGCTCGAATCGACGAGCATCCACCTGATCCAGAACGGCATTGCGAAGCTGCTCGCGCATTTTCCGGATCGCGATTTCGATGCCGCCAATATCGACGCCTACAACGCCCGCGTCCGGTTCGACTATGAACGCATCCGCGACTTCGTCATCCTCCACTATCACGCGAACGAGCGGACCGACTCACCCTTCTGGATTCGTTGCCGCGAGATGACGATCCCCGAAACGCTGGCGCGCAAGATCGCGCTGTTCCGCAGTCAGGGCCAGATCGTTCGCGAAGCCGACGAGCTGTTCGTCGAAATCGGCTGGTTTCAGGTCCTGACCGGCCAGAATATCGCGCCGCAGGGCTATCATCCGATGGCCGACCAGCTCACCCGCGACGAACTGACGGGCTTTTTCGCCGACGTCGAAACGATCGTCGCGCGCACGGCGTCGCAGCTGCCCGCCCACGAGGATTTTATCGCGCAGCATTGCGCGGCAGGAGTGCCCGCATGAGCCTTTTGGCATCGATTCTCGCACTGACCCTTGGCGGCGCGGCGCCGGCCGGCGATTACCGCCAGCGGTCGCCCGAAGACGAGGTGATCTATTTCGTCCTTCCCGACCGTTTCGAGAATGGCGATCCGGGGAACGACAAGGGCGGGCTGAAGGGCGACCGGCTCGCCACAGGCTATGACCCCACGGCCAAGGGCTTTTTTCACGGCGGCGATCTCGCGGGCCTCACGAAGCGGCTCGACTATATCGAGGGGTTGGGGGTCACCGCGATCTGGTTCGCGCCGATCTTCAAGAACAAGCCGGTGCAGGGGGCGAAGGGCGACGAAAGCGCAGGCTATCACGGCTATTGGGTGACCGACTTCACGGCTGTCGACCCGCATTTCGGCACCAATGCGGAATTCAAGGCGTTCGTCGATGCGGCGCACGCGCGGGGGATGAAGGTCTATATGGACATCATCGCCAACCACACCGCCGACGTCATCACCTACAAGGAAGGCGCGACGGAAGGCTTCCGTTATCGCAGCCTCGCCGATTATCCCGCTTCGCGCCGCGGCGGGGTGACGGGTGCGCCGATCAACGACGGTTTCGCGGGCGACCATGTCGCCGATGTCGGGAACTGGAGGAAGCTGACCGATCCGGCTTTCGCTTATACCCCCGTCGTGCCGAAGGGCGAGGAGCGGGTGAAGGTTCCCGCGTGGCTCAACGACCCGATCTACTATCATAATCGCGGCAACAGCGACTGGGTCGGTGAATCGTCGCTCTATGGCGACTTCGCCGGGCTCGACGATCTGGCGGCCGAGAATCCGCGCGTCGTGCAGGGCTTCATCGACATCTACGGCCGCTGGATCGACGAATTCGGGATCGACGGTTTCCGCATCGACACCGCGAAACATGTGAACCCCGAATTCTGGCAGGCGTTCGTGCCCGCGATGCAGGCGCGCGCGAAGGCGCGCGGCATTCCGAATTTTCATATCTTCGGCGAAGTCTTTGTCGATGCGGTCGATCCGGGTGCGCTCGCCTGGTACACGCACGCGGCGGGGCTGCCCGCGCGGCGATCGACGCGGTGAGCGGGACGAAGGGCACCGACCAGTTCGCGCGGCTGTTCGACGGCGACGCGCTCTACAAGGGCGGAGCGGGGGCGGCGCTCGGCCTTCCGACCTTCCTCGGCAACCATGATATGGGCCGCTTCGCGATGTTTGTTAAACAGGCGAACCTGGGGGCGAGCGAACCCGAACTGCTTCATCGGGTGATGCTCGGCCATTCGATGCTGCTGACGCTGCGCGGCGTGCCGACGATCTATTATGGCGACGAACAGGGGTTCGTCTCGGACGACAAGGACCAGCTCGCGCGCGAGGACATGTTCGCATCGCAG
Organism: Pseudomonadota bacterium; assembly: GCA_020160755.1. Taxonomy (GTDB): domain Bacteria; phylum Pseudomonadota; class Alphaproteobacteria; order Sphingomonadales; family Sphingomonadaceae; genus Sphingopyxis. The sequence goes on along the minus strand of JAIUPN010000007.1, from coordinate 6,410 downwards.
GTCGCAGCCTATAACGACAACGAGCTGATCGGCAGCGACGCGACCACCGCGAGCGCCAATTTCGATCCTGCGCATCCGCTCTATCGCCATATCGCGGCGCTGTCCGCAATCCGGCGGAAGACCCCGGCGCTGATGCGCGGCACCACGACGGTTCGCGCCTTCTCCGACAAGCCCGGCCTGCTCGCCGTGTCGCGTTTCGACCCCGACACCGGACGCGAAGTGCTGCTGGCGTTCAATACGTCGGCGGCGCCGCTGTCGGCCAGCATTGCCATCGATATGAAAAGCGCGGGCTTTACCGCACTCCATGGCGATTGCCCGGCAAGGCCTGCCGCGCCGGGCAGCATCCACCTTTCTCTCCCCGCCTTTGGCACCGCCATCTGCCAGGCCAGCGAATAAGCGAAAGCACGCGTGACCACGACCTTCCCCCTCGTTCAGGACCAGACCGCAACCGGCGCCGACGTGCCGTGGTGGAAAGGCGCGGCGATCTATCAGATCTACCCGCGCAGCTTCGCCGATTCGAACGGCGATGGCATCGGCGACCTTGCCGGCATTACCGCGCGGCTCGACCATATCGCCTCGCTCGGTGTCGATGCGATCTGGCTCTCGCCCTTCTATCCGTCGCCGATGGACGATTTCGGCTACGACATCGCCGACTATTGCGGGGTCGACCCGATCTTCGGGACGCTCGCCGATTTCGACGCGCTGGTTGAAAAAGCTCACAGGCTGGGACTGAAGGTCACGACCGACCTCGTCTTTGCGCACACCTCCGACCAGCATCCGTGGTTCGCCGAAAGCCGCGCGGGCAAGCATGGCGACAAGGCGGACTGGTATGTCTGGGCCGATGCGAAGCCCGACGGATCGCCACCGACCAACTGGCAATCGGTGTTCGGCGGTCCGGCGTGGACGTGGGATGCGCGGCGCGGGCAATATTATATGCACAATTTCCTGGGCTCTCAGCCGCAGCTCAACGTCCATAACTCCGAGGTGCAGGACGCGCTGCTCGGCGTCGTGCGTTTCTGGCTCGACCGCGGGGTCGATGGTTTCCGCATCGACGCGATCAACTTCTCGATGCACGATCCCGAACTGCGCGATAATCCGCCCGCGCCGCCGTCGAACAAGGTGCGCACGCGGCCGTTCGACTTCCAGCAGAAAATCCATAACCAGTCGCACCCCGACATCCCGCTGTTCCTCGAACGCATCCGCGCGTTGACTGATCGCTATCCCGGCCGCTTCACCGTCGCCGAAGTCGGCGGCGACGATGCGCTGCGCGAAATGAAGAGCTTCACCGAAGGGGAAGCGCGGCTCAACAGCGCCTATGGCTTCAATTTCCTCTACGCCGACCGTCTGACACCGAAGCTGGTGCGCGAGGCGGCCGATGCCTGGCCCGACGCGCCGGGCATTGGCTGGCCGAGCTGGGCGTTCGAGAATCACGACGCGCCGCGCGCGGTGTCGCGCTGGACGCCCGAGGGCGTCGACCGCCAAGCCTTCGCGCGGATGAAGATGGCGCTGCTCTGCGCGCTGCGCGGCAGCATCATCCTCTATAATGGCGAGGAGCTGGGGCTGGGGCAGGTCGATATTCCGTTCGAGCTGGTCAAGGATCCCGAAGCGCTCAAGAACTGGCCGCTGACGCTGTCGCGCGACGGCGCGCGCACGCCGCTGCCGTGGGTCGGCGACGCGCTTCATGCGGGCTTCTCCGACGCTGCGCCCTGGCTGCCGCTCGGCGCCGATCACGCCGCGCTCGCGGTCGACCGGCAGGACGCCGATCCGCAATCGATGCTCGCGCTCACGCGGCGCCTGATTGCGCTCCGCAATGCGAAACCGGCGCTGCGGCAGGGCGCGAACGCGCGCTGGGTGACCGAGGGCGATCTGCTCGGCTTCGACCGGGTGACGGGCGGCCAGCATATTCGCTGCCTCTTCAATTTCGGCGCGGCACCGGTAGCGGTCGCCGCGCACACGACCGGCGGTGCGGCGATGCTGACGGTGAACGGTGCCGACATGGAACAATTGCCGCCGGCGGGCGCGCTGTGGCTCGATATGAAAGAAACGAACGATGCGTAACCTGCTGCTCCTCGCCGCCGCCGTCGCGGCCCCCGCCGCGGCGCAGGAGGCATCGCCGACCGCGACCTCGCCCGACGGGTCGATCACGCTCACCGTCGCGACCGACAATGATCAGCGGCCGGTGTGGTCGCTGTCGCGCAAGGGCAAGCTGCTGATTGCGCCGTCGAAGCTCGGTTTCATCCTGACCGACCGCATCGGGCTCCAGCGCGGTTTCGCGATCGAAAGCGTCGAGCGCGCGAAGGGCGACGCGCGGTGGGAACTGCCGTGGGGCGAGCGCCGCTTCGTGCGCGACCATCATAACGAGCTGCTCGTCCGTTTCCGCCAGAACGAAAGCTGGGGCGGGCATCTGATGAACGTCCGCTTCCGCCTGTTCGACGACGGCATCGGCTTTCGTTACGAACTGCCCGAGCAGCCGGGACTGAAGACGGCGAAGATCGCCGACGAATTCACCGAGTTCGATATCGCGCCGAAGGGCACCGCCTGGTGGATCCCCGGCGGCGAATGGAACCGGTATGAGCAGGTCTATCAGGAAACGCCGATCGACGCGGTAGCGACCGCGCACACGCCGATCACGATGCGGCTCGACGACGGCACGCACCTCGCGTTCCACGAGGCGGCGCTCGTCGATTATTCGGGCATGTGGCTGAAGCGCGCCGAGGGGCAGAAATTCCGCGCGACGCTGTCGCCCTCGTCGCGTGGGCCGCGCGTCGTGCGCGACCTGCCATTCGCGACGCCGTGGCGTACGATCCGCATCGCCGACGACGCGGCGGGACTGGTCGAAAGCGACCTTGAACTGAACCTCAACGAACCGAACAAGCTCGGCGATGTCAGCTGGTTCAAGCCGATGAAATATGTCGGCATCTGGTGGGGCATGATCCGCGGCGACTGGAGCTGGGCCGAGGGACCGAAGCATGGTGCGACGACCGAACGCACAAAAGCGACGATCGATTTCGCGGCGAAGCACGGCTTCGGCGGGGTGCTGGTCGAAGGCTGGAACAAGGGCTGGAACGGCAACTGGTTCGGTCATGGCGACGAATATAGCTTCACCGAGGCGACCCCCGATTTCGACCTGAAGGCGGTCACCGATTACGCGCGCAAAAAGCGCGTCCAGCTGATCGGGCATCATGAAACCGGCGGCAATATCGCGGTTTATGAAGCGCAGCTCGACGATGCGATGAAGCTCTATGGTCAGCTCGGCGTCGGGACGGTCAAGACCGGCTATGTCGCCGATGCGGGCGGGATTATCGCGCCGGGCGATGTGCCGGGCGAGACGCGGATGGAATGGCACGACGGCCAGCGTCAGGTGCAGCATCATCTGAAGGTGGTCGAGACCGCGGCGAAATATCATGTCGCGGTCAACGCGCACGAGCCCGTCAAGGACACGGGGCTGCGCCGAACCTATCCGAACTGGGTCGCGCGCGAGGGCGCGCGCGGGATGGAATATAATGCGTGGGGCGCCTTCGCGAACGGCCCGGAGCATGAGCCGACGCTCGTCTACACGCGGATGCTGTCGGGGCCGATGGATTTCACCCCCGGCGTGTTGAGCCTTGAGGGCGCGAACAAGGCGCCGCTCGCCTCGACGCTCGCGAAGCAGCTGGGTCTCTACCTCGCGATCTATTCGCCGATCCAGATGGCGGCCGATTTTCCCGAGACGCTGGAAAAATATCCGCGCGAGCTGGAGTTCATCAAGCAGGTTCCCGCCGACTGGGCCGAGAGCAAGTTGATCGCGGGCGCGGTCGGCGATTATGCGATTTTCGCGCGCAAGGATCGCGCGAGCGCCGACTGGTATGTCGGCGGGGTCAACGACGGCACCGCGCGGACGCTGACGCTCGGCTTCGATTTCCTCGAACCGGGCAAGACCTATAGCGCGACGATCTACAAGGACGGCGAGGGCGCGACCTATCTGACCGAAGCGCGGCACCGCATCGCCTATGAGACGATCAAGGTGAAGAAGGGCGATACCTACAGGCTGTGGCTCGCTCCGGGCGGCGGTGCGGCGATACGGCTCGCGGCGGCCCGATAGGGCGCGCTCCGGGACGACCCGCTGCGGCGTTGCACGTCAACGCCGCAGCGAGGCCCTGTCAGCGGCGCGTCACTTCATCTTGAAGCGCACGCCGACGCGGAAGGTGCGGCCGAGCAGGTCCGAGAAGGTGCTGTTCGCGGCGAGGCCGGTTTCGGGCAGCAACAACGGATCGGCGTCGAACAAATTTGTGACGTTGAAGAAGATCTCCGCCTCCGAGCCGCTCTTGACGGCGACTTTCTGGGTCAGGTTGAGGTCGACGTAGAACGTCCCCTTGACGTGGTTGTTGTCATAGGTCGGCGCCTGGCTGGTCGAGGTCGGGCAGCCGGTCGTGCATTCGATCGCATTGGCCAGATATTTGCCCGAGCTGACCCCGCGGCCGACGACGGTGCCCGAGAAGGTCGGCGTCTCGTAATTGAGGCTGGTGCGGAAAATCCACTTCGGCGTGCTGGCCTGCCCGCCGTTCGCGCCGACGGTGTTGACCGGCGTGACGCCGGTGATGCCGGTGTCCGAGAGATTCTCGATATAGCGCGTCGCGGTGCCGCGCAGCGTGACGCTGCTGTCCCCGCCGACCGGCAGGCGATAGGCGGCGTCGAAGTCGATACCGCGCACCAGCTTTTGGACGAAGTTGAACGGTTGGCTGCGAATCAGCAGGTACGGCACGCGCGGCGGGCCGGGCTGTGCGCGCGCCGGATCTTCGGTGATCGCGGCGCAATATTCCTGCCGTCCCTCGTCGCAGCGATTGACGATTTCCTGCGCGGTGATCGTGTCGATCGCATCTTCCAGGTCGATGCGGAAATAATCGACCGATGCCGAGAAGCCCGGCAGGAAGCGCGGCGTGATCACCGCGCCGATATTCCACGAATCGGCCTTTTCGGGTTTCAGATCGGGGTTGCCCGTGGTCAGGCCCGAATAGGGGAAGAATTGCGGTCCGCTGGCCGGATTGCCCGCAACGAATTTGGGATTGCGTACCGAATCGCTGTTGGCGGTGCCGGCCTGGAACAGCTCGTTCAGGTTCGGCGCGCGGATATCGCGCGACCGCGTTACGCGGAAACGGATATCCTCGATCGGCGCCCAGGTCGCGCCGAGTTTCCAGGTGGTGACATAGCCCGAGGTCGAATAATCGGTCGCGCGCACCGCGCCGTTGAACTCGAGCCCAAAGCCCAGCGGGACCACGGTCTCGAGATAGGCTTCCTTCACATTATAGCTGCCCTTGAACGGCAGGTAGTTGCCGACCGACCAGGCGTTGCGGAAGCCGGGCCGCCCGGTGCCGTCGACCGTCGCGATCGGCTGGAATTCCTGCGGAACGCTGCCGCGGATCTTTTCCTTGCGGTATTCGGCGCCGATCGCGATGCTGACGTCGCCGGCCCAGGTGGCGAAGGGCGTCAGCGACAGGTTGGCGCCGGTGACGAACTGTTCCAGCACCTGCTTGCGATACGGATCGCCCAGCACATAGTCGATCGCCGCCGGATTGGCGACGCCGATGCCGAGGCGATTGAGCGGCACGCAATTCGGATCGTTGTTGGTGGTGCTGGCATCGACGTTGATCAGGCACTGGATCGAACCCGCAGCATAGCCGCCCGCATTGCCGGCCGGCGCAAAGGCGGCGTCCGACGCCGCCGTCATCCGCGCAACGTGCATGATGTTGCGCAGCTGTTCGCGCAGGTCCGAGCGGCCATATTGGCCATAGACGTCCCAGCGTGCAGCCTTGCCGAACGCGTCGAACTCGCCCTCGGCGCCGACGACATAACGCTGCACCGCGCGCTTGTTGTTGATGCCGCGGAACGGCAGGTCCGCCGCGGTCGTCGTGATGCTGATGCTGTTGACGCCCGCGAGACGCGCGGCACCCAGCGTTTGCAGCGCGAAGGCGTTGCAGGTCGTAGGGACGGGGACGACCGTACAGCCGACCGTGCCGAGCGTGGCCGAACCAAGGTTCGGCCCCGCGTTGAAGAAGACTTCCTGCTTGTTGTACGACCCCTCGGCGAAGATCTCGACGCCGTCGGCGACTTCGTAGCTCAGGCGGCCAAAGACGCCCCAGCGATCGTCCTTCGGGGCGAGGCCGATGCGGCGGCCCGAATCGTTGAGGCGCCAGTCGCCGCCGACCGTGCGCGTTACCGCGGAGCCGCTGTTCAGCGCCGGCGAGTTGAACGAGCCATAGTTGAACTGGTTGACCTGCCCGTTCTCGCCGAAATAGAGGCCGCGCAGCGCGTTGTTGTTGCCCGCCGAACCGGTGATGAAACCGCCCGGCGCCTGATTGAGAACACCGGGAATAAAAGGGGCCACGGATCGGCCGGTAGCACCGGATTAAAAATGGGCCAGTCCTGCTAGACCC
>JAIUPN010000006.1 GCA_020160755.1 Pseudomonadota bacterium | reverse complement strand
GCCGTGGAACTGGCAGCCTGACGAACAACAGCAGGTCGCTCAGGCCGCGTAGCTGCGGCCTTCAGGCCACGCTTACGTTACAAACACGACACGGTCGGTGAAGATCTGGAAGTTCTCGTGCGGATGCAGCGATTGATGTGCGAACAGGGGCGACCGTACCGTGTCGCATTTCTGCCCGAAGTTTGCTGCTGGACCGAGGTGCCCACCACGATTGCCGGCCTACGCAATCAGCGCACACGCTGGCAACAAGGCGCGATCGAAACGCTGCTCACACACCGCACCATGCTCTTAAATCCCCGTTATGGTCGGCTCGGATTGGTCGCATTCCCGCTTTTGGCGCTCGAAGACCTTGCCGGGCCAGTTCTGGAGCTTTTAGGCTATTTTCTTATCCCAATTGGCCTCGTTTTAGGCGTGCTGGACCCAAAGGTAGCGATCCTGTTTTTCCTCCTCACTTGCGTGTTCGGAACAATCATAAGTGCTGGCAGTCTGCTCTTAGAGGAGTGGCAGCTTCGTCCAACAGCTACGACCCGCGACTTTGCGCGCCTTGCGGCGGCGTCAATTATCGAAAATTTCGGCTATCGCCAAATGCTACAGTTCTTTCGCCTGCGTGGAATTTGGCACTTCCTGAAAGGCAACAAAAGTTGGGCCGCCGTCCCGAGACTCGGACTTGCGAATTCAACAAGGGAGGATCAAATTCATCCGGATCGCCGCGCCGAGGACAAGACCATCTCTTATCGCGCCGAAATCCAGCCTTTAATCGATGGAGGTGGTCCTAAATAGCGCGAGTGAACCCAACCCTCGACAACTGCCACTTCGCCCTTCTGCCCTTCGGGGTAGCGCGCGAATGCGCCCCGAACCCATCCGTTACGGACTTGTTCTGGGAATGCCCAAAACCAACCACGTGGTCCAATTTGACCAAGGATCGGCGCACGGTGGCTGCCTGCACTTCGAACATTCGACCTGCTATCGGGCGTTGCTACCCTTACTCTAAGCGGTGAGGTTCCATCAGGGAAGCGCAGGCAAGCTCCCTGTTGATCCTGCAATGAATCAAGTCCGCTAAGCAAGCCAGTCAGAGGCATCTGGAAATCGCTCATGCCGTCGCTTGCTGGCCGAGTCAAAACTTGCAATTTGCCGCGATGTCCACCGAGATCGAAATGAGTGGTCGGTTCTTTTGCTGTTCCTGCTAGCCGCGGATTAATAGAAAGATCTTGTTGATCCGGGCGCGCCACTGTGAGGCCGCCGGGAAAGACTGAAATTGCTATGAATGGTTCGGTGAACACGCAACAAATGCTTGGCAGCGCCGTGGCTGTACCTGGAGCAGACAGCCCGAAAAGGGTAGCGGTGATAAATGATGTTCCGCGCAGGATCGTGCGCCTCATGGCTGGATTTTGGTTAGGTTGAATCTAACCATAAATTGTTGTTTTGAGGAACAGGTTCCCAGCATTGCACTATGCAGATTGCACATGTTCCCGCAAGTTGGTCGGAAAAAAGTGTTGAGGGCCGTGCTGCGGGATTTTCAACACGGCCCTCAAGGGACTTTCGCGAGGAAGGGAGATTGCTCGCACCGCTTGGATAGTCGGTGCAGCCTAACAAGCCCCTTCCAATCGGTAACTTGTTGTAAAGTAACTCAGTGCCCTGGCTTTCAGCCTGCAGCCGGAGTGAAAGCCCAGCCTCCTGCAGGGTTAGGGCAGGCGCGCAGATCCTGCACCTCGTTTTGCCCGCCAACCGTAAGCGTTTGCCGGACGATTTTGCACTCTGCAGTCGTCGATTTCTCGGGCGTCAGGAGGGCAGATGAGACGTAACCCTGACCCACACCATTCCTGGAGACGAGGAGCCAGTCTCCTGACGCCGCAGATGCAGGCACCCACAGGTGCTCGTTCGGCGTCAGCTGGCCCATAATTACACCATCCGTACCTGGCGCGCTGCGGACGTTCGCTCTAGTAGTAGCTGTATAGTAGCCGTCGATGCGTTGGTAATCGGCAATCGGCTCTACCCCCGGTGCCAAAGCCAATCCTGCCAATCCGCGCGACGGGCTCGTGACAATCTGGGTCGAGCCCGATGAGCCAGTTGACGAATTGGACCAGCTTTGCGCCTGACCGGTTTCTGCCGAGCGCGCCAACGCAGCTTCGGCCTTGGCCTGATCATTGCGCTGCAACTTGCATCCGAGAGCCGAACCCGCTGCTGCCCCAACCGCAGCACCCACGACGGTGCCGATCGTGCGCTTGCCGTCGCCGGCAACGCGATTTCCGAGAAATCCTCCGGCAACGCCTCCCACCGTAGCTCCAATCTCTTGCTTGGAACCCGACGCTGAGCATCCAAAGATCGAACTGAACAGACCGGTGCTGGGCGGCTTGGGTGCCGCAGCACCCCGCGCACTGCCCAACACGCCGTCGATTGAGCCGGGACCAACGCCTTGCGCCAGGGCCGGTGCCGCGATCGCGCAGGCTGCAGCGCCGATCAACGAAAATAGTAAGTGCTGTCGAATTGCCATCACGGATCTCCCAATTTCGAGGTTACGATTTTGGGTCAGTCTACATGAACGTGCGATTCACAAATCAAGGCGTTGCAACATATTACGTTGTTTTACGAGAGGTTACAAAGTGTTCACTATCACCTGGCAATGCCTATCCGCCTTTGCAGCTCGTGTACTGGCGTGGGCGCGATTGCCACGCGATTGCGCCCGCCGCGCTTGGCTGCATAGAGGTTCTCATCGGCCTGTGTGAAGGCCACCCGAACCGGGTCGACGGCTTTGTGCAGACTCACGCCCACGCTCACGCTGAGCGGGACGGCAGTGCCCGCAACAGAAAAATCCAATACCTCGACTGACTTGCGGATGCTTTCGGCAATATTGCGCGCCTGGGATAGAGCGATTTTGGGGATGAAGACGCCAAATTCTTCGCCCCCCAACCGGCCGACAAAACCCGGCTTCGGAGTTGACGCGTCAATTGCGTTGGCGATCCGGACGAGGGCGATGTCTCCGGAATAGTGTCCATAACTGTCATTGATCGCCTTGAAGCGGTCCGCATCGATTATCAGCAAAGCGCCGCCTTCATCTTCAGCCCGAATTCGGTCCACAAAGAATGAGCGGTTGAGAATCCCGGTCAAAGCATCAAGGCTGATGAACGCAAGGATACGTTCGGCGCGGTCGCTGTTCTGCTCATCCTCGCGCCGCGCCAGCCAGATCGATGCCGTAAGAAGCATGACGATCGCGAGCATCTGCCGGATCATTACGCCGACGGTGATTTGGCCCCCATCCGCGAATGCGGCAAAAATGCTGGAACCCACGATTCCCGCGACAACGCAGGTCGCGGTTCGCACCAGCATCAGGCCTGACCCGGTGCGCCACCGGGTAGGGTCAGGAGGGGCAGCGATGTGCATAGACGCATTCACCTTTCAGCGTCGTAGCTCGCATAGAAAGGCGCATGTTGACGCTAACGACCGTGGTTAATTTGGCCAAAGATCGACCAGATTTAAGACCCTACGGCGAACAAAGAGTAAAATATTGTATTTGCGCGCATTCGGGATGGTCTATTTTTTTGAAATGGATATCACCGCCCCGGTGAGAACTCATAGCAATGAGCAGGTCAGCAGTTCCGATCTCCTTGACGAGTTGTGAGCTTCAAGAGCTGGAAAGGCTCGCTCGCGCTGATGAAATGAACTGGTACCTAACGAAGCGAGCGCAAATCGTCCTGCTCGCAGCACAAGGCCAGTCGAACAGACAGATTGCCCGACAACTGGGATGCAACCTGCACACGGCGAGTAAGTGGCGTTTGCGATTTGTTGCACAAGGCCTTGCCGGACTTCGCAATGAACCTCGGGCGGGAGCACCGCGAAAAATTGGCGATCCTGTTATTGCCAGTCTAATCCAAATGATCCTCGACGGTCGCGCAGACAAATCTGCTCGGTTATCAGGACGCGCTTTGGCCAGAAAGCTGGGTATCTCAGCGTCAAGCGTATACCGGATTCGGCAATCCGCAGGGATAGCAACCGACAGTCACTCCTCGCCGGCAGGCCGGGTTCAAGGCGTGTGATTGGTCGGCTAATGATCTCAATGCGCTACTGAGACTCGGCATTTCGTGCAGATTGCGGCTAAAGATTGTGCGCTGCTGAACTCCGATGTAAACAATGCGCTCCTAGACACGCACGGTCATCGAGTGATCCACGTAAGCAAAATTGCATTCGTCGCGAGCCTGGCCTGCTTCGTCGCAGGTTGTGCGATTATTCCTGCGCCCGTCACATCAACAAGTGGAAGCCTGTCGCCGGAGCAGCCAGTGCGACTGATCGAAGACGGTGCGACGACGGCGTTGGCGCGTGATGCAACTGCTGCCGTCCGCCAATTGCTGACAGTTCAGGGCTACCGCATTGATCCAAAGTCCAACTTGGGTGTTGAAGTAGGCATCGCGCGCCGCGATACCGACGTCGCATTCAGCACCCCGCGTGGACCCGCAGGCTCGGAGGCCACCGAAGGACGAAGCAGGTCCCGGCCGCTGTCGATCTGTGACAATCGCATTACGAGGCTAACCATTTCGATTGTCGAGCTCGACGTGGCCAAGGTGGTTTATCGCGGCGTTGCCGAAGATGTCGGATGCGGCGAGCCGAGCTCAAACGATCTGCACATCCTTGCCGCCGCAGCGATGAAGTCGTTACGCCGGATCGGTTGACTCAGGACTGGCCACCACCGGGAAAGCGAGCAGGAATGTCGTGCCTTTGGTTTCTGGTTCCAACGCTATCGAACCTCCCATCAGGTCGACCGCACGTTTGACGAACGCCAGGCCAAGACCAGCACTTAGCTCTCTGGATGGATCGTTGGGCCCAAACCGGGCGAACAGCATCGCTAACCGCTCGGGCGGAATGCCAGGACCCTGATCGGCGATCGCGCATTCTAGGTAGTCGCCGGTATCGACTTTCGTCCGCTCTTTCAGCTGGATCGAGCAGCGGACTACCCCCGATTTGGGGCTGTACTTGATCGCATTGTCGAGCAGATTGGCGATTGCCCGCATCAACAGTGATGGATCTCCCACTATTAACGGCGGTTCATCAAGTCCTTCAACAGTTACACGCACCTGCTGGCTTCTCGCGGCATCATAAACCCGATCGACAGCTTCGTCAGCAATCGCCCGCAGGTCAATCAACGACTTCTCCGGCGTAAGCGCAGCAAGTCTGGCAAGCTGCACGAAATCGTCTGCGAGTTTGAGCGATGTTCTGGTGTGATCGGCAATCCGTTCGAGCGGAATGTCTTTAGCGGGATTTTTGCGTGCAGTCTCCAAGACGCCAAGAATTCGCGCGAGCGGCGCGCGCATGTCATGCGAAAGAAATTCGAGAAACTCGTTGCGTTCACGTTCGCTGGCGCGGCGATCGCTTATATCGGCCATTCTCAAGACCGTGCTTTGGCTCGCTGTGGGTGATCCCAGACCAACTTCACGAACAAGCATGGTTCGGCCATCGACCAGATCGAACTCGTCCGTTGCTCCGTCACTGCTTATCGCGATCTCTTCCAGGCAGCTCTCAACGCTACGGCCTTCAACTTCCGCGCCGAAGATGCCTTTAGCGCGGCTGTTTGCCATGACGACTTTGCCTTCGTTGTTCACGACACACATTGCATCGGGCGCGCTCTCGATGACTTCCTGCACGAAGCGTCGGCGCTCGCCGAGTTCTCCGATTAGATCGCGCAGTCTCGCGCTGGCATTGGCAATCGTATCGAGACCGAACCGACCGCTGTGATCCGTCCTCGCTGTATCGAGATCGTCGCCAAGCCAGACCACCTGTCTCTGAACAAACCGATCGAGCGCGCTAAGCCTGCGCCAACTCCACATTGGATAGACGAGCATCAGTCCAAGAAGCAAAGGAGCCGGGGTCAGCCAAATTTGCAACCCAGCCAGAACCGCGACCGATGTGGCCACACCGAGGAGCGCTGCCATCGCCGACAGCAACAAGGCGCGATCTGGCGGAAGCCACCAGTACGCGGCCATCAACAATAACACTATTGCAGCCGCGAACAGAGAGGCGGTCAACGGGGCGGCATCGCGCAGCCATACCCCTTGCAGCATCGCGCTCAGCATATTTGCCTGGACTTCTACCCCTGGCATCACACTCCCGGCAGAACCCGGCACCGAGGGAATATCGCCATTCCCTTGGGCAGTCGCGCCGACCAACACAATCCGGTCCTTGAGCAGGCCTCGCGGCACTTCGCCCCGAACTATGCTAACTGCGGACACTGCTGAGAAGGACCCTGCTGGATTGAACGGGATAGTCATTTCCTGACGCTCGAGCGGGACCTCGACACCGGCATTTTCGGCTAGGACTTTCATCAAGTGCGGAAAGGTTTGCGGACCGTTCTCGATACTGAGATCGGCGTGCCGGACTTGGCCGTCAGCATCGAACACCACGTTGACGTGGCCGGCTTGCGGGGAAACGTCGCGCAAGCTTTGCAGCGGCAATTGCACGTCGAGGGGGCCGCCATTTATGTCGGCGGCGGTGACATAGGTCGGTAGGACTACCCGTTTTGAGCGCGCAAGCGCGGCAGCCAACTCTGCGTCCTGGTCGGCCGTAGACGGTTCAACGAACAGCACGTCGTACCCAACCTGAGCAACTCCGCCTTCGGTGAGCTGATCAATCAGACGCGCATGGATCGATCTTGGCCACGGCCAACGCCCAAGCTCGGCCAGACTTTCTTCATCGATTTGAACCAGCAGAATCCGGGGGTCGGGTTCCGGTGCTAGCCAGATCGCCGTGCGGTCGAATAGCCATGCACCGACTTCCTGCCCCGCGCGCGAATGCGCCGCATAGACAGTGGCCGACAAGCCCAGCAACAACACGACGATCCATTCAAAGACCAGTCTGTTAAGCCATGGTGCTCGTTCACTTGTCGATGACGAGCTGCTCAAGTGGTGTCCAGACTTCAATATAGCGCCCTTGTCCGCTGCGCACCTGGCCGATGCGCCACGAATAGGTTCCTCGGGCAAGTCCGCTCACCGAGAGCTCTTTCACCGATAAGCTAGGTTCGTCAATCAATGGAACCTGTGACCCGCTGCCATCGAACAGTTGGAAGCGGACCAGTGTCCCGTCACCCAAGTCCCATTGGAATTTTGTAGAGCCATTGGCTCCATTCGTCGGACTTGATCGCAACGACTGCAGCTTCCGCGAAAACTGCTGTTTTTGGGGCAACCCTTCGAGCCCACTTGGCGCGATTGCCATGGCCCGAACCCAATAAGTCCCATCGGGCAGGGCGCCCAGATCGACCAGCGGGGTTGAAGAGCGCGCGCCTTTCACGATTTCGACGAAAGCAGCATCCTTGGCAACTTCGACATGGTAGCCGACGGCACCTTCTGACGGGATCAATACGAACCCGACCGAGCTTTGCGACTGCACTTCTCCGGGCCGGGCAAAAGCTGGCGGCGGCAGGAGTTCTTCTTTGTTCACCCGTCCGCTTGAACTGGCGGCTGCGCCAAACCCACCGGGCAGAGCGGTGGTAGCTGTGCGGCCATCGAGGTTGACTACGACATTGCCTTCGACAACTTCGGTCAGCGAGGCATCAGGGCCGTCATAGCCAATCCTGAAAACCGTGCCGCGTACTGCTGAGATCGCGACCGGCGTCCGCATTCTGAACCGGCTGCGATTATCGCGCAGCGGCACGACCGTGGTCTCGGTCCGTCCCCGCTCGATCGCGAAATCGGTATCGGTCCCGCGCGTCAAGAGGTAAGTTCGCAGCCTGACCACCCGAACCCGCGCGTTCGAGGGCAGGGCCATTCGCGAGCCGCCTTCCAGTTGCAACGTCAGATAGCCGTCCACCCCGGTTTCCACGATATCGCCTTCAGCAACCTTGCCGCGCAATTCCAGCGGGATTGAGCGTCCCGCCCGTATCACGCTCGCGGCTCCGCGCACCGAGATGACCGTTGCCGACAGCCGGGAAAACTTGAGCAAGTTTGTTGGGATACGGATTTTGGAACCGACTCTCAGCCGATTGGCATTGGTCAGTCCGTTGGCGCGTTCGACTTGCTGGTAAGCCGTTGGTGAGACGAAATATTTTTGCCCGAGCCCGATCAGCGTATCACCGTCGCGGATCGTGTAGATGATTTCGTCTTTGTCGCGTGACAGCTCCTGCGCCGAAAGCGGGGTGATCGACACCGAGGGTGCGATCAACAGCAAGAAGGCAAGGCTGAGTCTTAGGGTCATTCGTTCGCGTAGGTATCCAACCTGTAACCGTATCCAAAGATCGTTTGTAGACGATGGCCGTTTTCGGGGCGCAAATCCAGCTTGGTGCGCACTTTGGAGACGTGCATGTCGAGCGTGCGCGTCGAAAGATCAACAGCGTTGTTCCAGATCTTTTCCAGAATGTATCCGCGCGACAACGGGCGTTGCAAATTCTCGAAGAATAACAAGGCGAGCTCGAATTCTTTGGCTGTCAAACGCACGACCTTGTCGTCAAAACCCACGGTCTGGTCGAGCCTGTCGAACGAGTAACGGCTGTGTTGTTCAAGCCGCGAACCGCGCTGGTCGTCCTGGCTTCTGCGTAGTGCCGCAGCCACCCGAGCACGGATCACTTCTTCGCTCCCCGGCTTTGAAATGAAATCGTCTGCCCCTGTATCAAGCGCGTGAACGATGTCTTTTTCATCGTCGCGCGAGGTCAGTACGATAATCCGCGGCACCTGCTTCAAGTTTTGTTTCGCCCAGGTGATCACGTCGATTGCCGAGAACCCCGGCATGTTCCAATCCAATAGCAGCAGATCAAAGGTCTCTTTCTTGAGTGCCGACACGACCGCGTGGCCGCGCGGGAAGCCGACACAGGTGTGCCCTGCTCGCTCAAGCACACCTAGCGCGTAGTCCAGCGCCTCCTTGTCATCATCTGCAATCGCGATCCGCATTCAAATTTCCAAGTCCAACCCGGTTTTTCATTTCCGCTCTCTTACGCAAGAATGTTGACGTGATCTTCTTGTCAAAGGACATTTTACAACAATTTACAGGCTTTTTGGGGAAGGGCTTGTAATTCAACGGTCTCTCACCGCAGCGTGGCTGTCCAAGGGTCACTTTCGTTTATTTCTGTGCGCCGCGCCAAGCAAGGCGAGGAACCCTAAGTCGGTGTGCCCGCCTGAGATGGACATGGCCTTGCTCGTCGCGCCAAGCCAATTTAGCCGAACTGTATGCCATAATGTGGCGACAAATGGCCTCAGGTGACTCTCTCGCAGTCCAGAATGTGGTGATCTCGAGCCAAATTACGGAATTTTACATGTCTAAGCATTTATCTGCCCTTCATCACGTTTGGGTAACTCCGAGTCGGAAATCCGGGGCTTAGGGAATCAGGCGAGTCGCTGTTCGCGGATCGCGTACCCGTAAATGTCGAGATTCCTTACAACGTTTTACGTTTGCGCAAGTGTTTGTTTACCATCTTGGTGGCATTTGGACCTCGTTGAAAACAGCAACGGGTCCATCAAATGCCAATCACGCAAGCCACCGAACGCAATGACGCATGGCGCGCGTCGCCACTAAAGCGCAGTGGCGTTGCCGTGCTTGCTCTGGCGACCGCGCTGGCGAGCACGCCGGCTCAGGCCAATCCGGCCGGAAACGCGGCGAGTTTCTCGCAAACTACCGCTGGCGCGGTTTCAACGACCGTTCCGGATGGCACATGCTCGGCGATTACCAGCACCCGAGGGGGAGCAGGCGCTTCACGGGGTGTCGCCGCTACCAACGGCGGCCGCGGTGGTGCGGGCGCAGTAATCAATGCTCGCTTTAGTGTCCTGCCCGGTCAGGCCGTAACCGGGGCAGTTGCAAGTGGTGGCGCTCTAGGAACGACCTCGCTGACTGCGCCGAACAATGGCACTGGTACAGCGAACGGCGGCAGTGGCGGCACCGCGACGGGAACCTTGCACCGCGGCGGCGGCGGCGGTGGTAGCTCGTCAATTTCTGTGGCCGGTTTGAAGCTGGTTGAAGCTGGCGGCGGCGGCGGCGGCGGTGCCTCACACGGTGCGACCACGTTGGCCAATGGCGGCGGTGGCGGCTTTACCGGTATTGCTCCTGGAACGGTTGCTCCTGGCACTACAGGCACAGTTGGCTTTGATAGCACCACTCCGACACCAACAGTAGGCGGGGGGCAAGGAGGTCAAACTGCTGCTGGCGGTGCAGGCGGTGTGCACTCTGGAGTTGCTGCTCGCAACGGCTTCGTCGGCGGCGGCATAGGAACAGGCACGGGCGGAAATGGCGGTGTCGATGCAACGACCGATACTGGCGGTGGCGGCGGCGGTGGATACACCGGCGGCGGTGGCGGTGCCTCGACTGTCAACTCAACTGTTACCGGAGCCGGCGGCGGCGGCGGTTCCAGCTTCGTTCGCGCGTCTTCACCTACAGTTTCCGCTGCAGCACCCACTGCGGTGACCGGGGCCGCTGGCCCAGCTCCTGCTAGCGGCGCGGTTGCCGGCCCTACTGGCTTTGTTACGATCGATTGGGTTCCGTGTGTTTACACCTTGTCGGTCACCAAGGCGGCCTCCGCCCCTTCTGTGAACGCCGGCCAAGCGGTGCGTTGGACGATCACCGTTCGAAACGATGGCCCGGACCCAATGACCAAAGGCGATCTGGTAACGCTGACGGACACCCTTCCGAATGGCGGGGGCTCAGTTTTCCAAGTTGTGTCGGTTTCGACCACGGCGGGATCGACCGATCCCAACCTGGCGAGCGGCGCGGTAACCTGCACAGGCGTAACCGTTGGCGGCACGATGCCCGCCAGTACCGTCTGCTCGCGCGCTTACAGTGCGCCGTCCGCGCCAGGCGCTCCTTCGGGCGGTACGCGCGGCCTGAATTCCGGCGAGACCCTGACGATCGTTTACGATCAGGTGTTCAACAATGCCATTCCCGCTGCGAGCATCACCAACCAGGCATCGGTAACAGATCGCTCATCCACGAGCGGCACGGCTGACATTATCGGCGTCACTGCCAATCGCTCGGCTTCAGCCGCAACCAGCGTCGTTCCTTATGACCTACGCGTAACCAAGACGAGCTCTTCGACTTTCCTTCCAGCGGGATCGGTGATCACTTGGACTGTCGCGGTGACCAACATCGGACCCGGCGACATGTTCGGGCCCGATGCGACCGTCGCCAATCCGCTGATCGTGACCGATGCCGCGCCGACCACGAATACGTCAGCACCGACCAGTTTCACGTCATCGGGACCGGCCGGAGCCTGCACATATTCTGCAGGGACCATCACTTGCCCTGCCGCCTTGCCGTTCAACGGCACACAGACTTTTACCTTCCAGCAGACAATCAACGCGGGAACGGCGGGCGGAACCGCGATCCCGAACTCGGCGAGCGCGGTCGATTATTTCACCGGCGACACTAACGACAGCGCTACGGCTACTGTTACCGTTCAGGGAACTGCCGATTTGCAGGTCACCAAATCCAACGGTGTGAGCACCCTCACATCAGGCAACACGGTAACCTACACGGTGGTTGTGACCAACACCGGGCCCGACCCAGTGACCGGCGCTGTGGTCACCGACGTGGTTGGCGCGGGCCTGACCTGCCCGGCATCAAACCCGGTGACCATCACCGGAAGCGGCGTGCCAGGCGGCAGCTTCTCGATCGCCAATCTGACCGGGGCCGGAATCACGCTCGGAACCCTCAACACCGGCCAATCGGCCACTCTCACATATTCCTGCCAGGTGAACTGACATGACCACCCACAAACATCCGCGCAAGACTGATCGCGCAATCGATTTTATCCTTCGCGCCAGTGCTTTGGCATGCGTGCTGCCTGCTGCCGCGACGCCCAGCATTTCGGCTGCCCAAACCGCGCTCGACACCGTTTCGGTTTCGATACCAGACGAAAGCCGCAAGCCTTCGACCGACATCACTGTCGTCAAGGAGCGGACGGCCAGCGGATTCACGATCTCGGTCACGAATACCGGACCGGAAACCGTGAACGGCGTCATCGTCACTGACTCGGTGGGCCGGGGGCAGTCCTGCCGTCCGACCAACCCGGTCGCAATTGCGGCCAGCGGATCGCCGGCTGGCGCTTCGCCAGCAGGCGGCAAAACAATCGCCAATCTTACCGGCCAAGGCATCGCGCTTGGAACTCTCGATAGCGGCCAGACGGCCACGCTCACCTTTACCTGCCAGGGGAACTAATCATGAAAAATACCATCGTCACGCTTCCCCCCGGAAAGGTCCGGAAGTCCCTCGTCCAGCTGCTCTCGACCGCAGGAACCATCATCGCGATTTCTGTGCCTGGCGCTGCCATGGCCCAGACCGCGGTTAATACAGCACGTGTTGCTGCTCCGGCCAACACGTTTGAAAGCAACACGACCAACAACGAAGCCACCGACACGGATACCGTGCTGGCGGTGGTTGTTGCCTCCAACGACAGTGCGACGGGGATCAACGGCTACGCTGGTGCGACGGGTGTTGTGAACGCGTTCACGTCTGACACGATCAACGGGGTCGCGGCTTCGCCATCGAACGCGGTGCTTTCGGTCGCCTCCGGATCGAGTGTCCCTGCGGGTCTCACCTTCGATACCGCCACCGGCAGCGTCAGCGTTGCCGCTGGTACTCCGGCGGGGACCTACACCTTCAACTATCAGATCTGCGAGGCGCTTAACCCGACCAACTGCCAGACCGCGACGATCTCGGTCACCGTGGTGGCTGCACCGATCGCTGCCGACGCGGACTCGGTCGCCGGGGTCAACGGCGCAACCGGCGCGAGCAACGTGCTCGACGTGATCGCTGGGGATACCCTCAACGGCACCCAGGTCACGCTGGCGCAGGTCAACCTGACGGTCACCACGCCCGCCACCCCGGCAAGCCCGGGTGCACCCGTGCCGACCCTCGACCCGGCCACCGGCCAGGTCTCGGTCCCGGCCGGAACGCCTGCTGGTACCTACACCATCACCTACCAGATCTGCGAGCAGCTCAACCCGACCAACTGCGCCACCAACACCGCGACGGTCACGGTTGCACCCTCGCCGATTGTTGCCACCAACGACAGTGCCTCGGGCATCAACGGCCTGGCCGGTGCCACTGCGGTGGTCAACGCGTTCACCTCCGACACGATCAACGGGATCGCAGCGTCGCCGTCGAACGCTGTGCTTTCGGTGGCCGCCGGATCGTCGGTCCCGGCCGGTCTGACCTTCAATGCCGCGACCGGCAACGTCGATGTGGCGGCGGGCACGCCTGCTGGAACCTACAGCTTCGACTACACCATCTGCGAAGCGCTCAACCCGAGCAACTGCCAGACCGCGACGATCTCGGTCACGGTGGTCGCCGCCGCGATCGTTGCCGACCCAGACAGCGTGTCTGGGGTCCCCGGTGGAACCGGGCAGCCCAACGTGGTCAACGTGCTCGATGGCGATACGCTCAACGGGGTGCAGGTCACGCCTGGCCAGGTCAACATCTCGGTCACCACTCCGGCCACTCCGGCCAGCCCGGGTGCTCCGGTGCCGACGCTCGACGTCGCGACCGGTCAGGTCTCGGTTCCGCCCAACACTCCGGCGGGCACCTATACGATCACCTACCAGATCTGCGAACAGCTCAACCCGACCAACTGCGCTACCAACACGGTCACGGTCACCGTCGATGCTGCGCCGATCGTGGCGACCAACGACAGCGCGACCGGCATCAACGGCCTGGCTGGCGCCACCGCAGTGGTCAACGCGTTCACTTCGGATACGGTTGCCGGGGCCGCTGCCTCGCCGACCAATGCCACCCTCGCGGTTGCCGCAGGCTCGTCGGTCCCGGCCGGCCTGACCTTCAACACCTCGACCGGCAACGTCGATGTGGCCGCTGGCACGCCAGCTGGCACCTACACGTTCGACTATACCATCTGCGAGGCACTCAACCCGAGCAATTGCCGGACCGCGACCATCTCGGTCACGGTGGTGGCCGCTGCGATCACCGCCGATCCGGATGCGGTCTCGGGCATCAACGGTGCCGCCGGTGCAGGCAATGTCCTCGACGTGCTCAATGGCGATACCCTCAACGGCAACCCGGTCACGCTGGCCCAGGTCAACCTCTCGGTGACCACGCCCGCCACCCCGGCAAGCCCTGGTGCGCCAGTCCCGACCCTCAACCCGGCCACCGGCCAGGTCTCGGTCCCGGCCGGAACACCTGCGGGCACCTACACGATCACCTACCAGATCTGCGAACAGCTCAACCCGACCAACTGCGCTACCAATACCGCAACGGTCACGGTCGATGCTTCCCCGATCGTTGCGACGAACGACAGTGCGACGGGGATCAACGGCTACGCTGGTGCGACGGGTGTTGTGAACGCGTTCACGTCTGACACGATCAACGGGGTCGCGGCTTCGCCATCGAACGCGGTGCTTTCGGTCGCCTCCGGATCGAGTGTCCCTGCGGGTCTCACCTTCGATACCGCCACCGGCAGCGTCAGCGTTGCCGCTGGTACTCCGGCGGGGACCTACACCTTCAACTATCAGATCTGCGAGGCGCTTAACCCGACCAACTGCCAGACCGCGACGATCTCGGTCACCGTGGTGGCTGCACCGATCGCTGCCGACGCGGACTCGGTCGCCGGGGTCAACGGCGCAACCGGCGCGAGCAACGTGCTCGACGTGATCGCTGGGGATACCCTCAACGGCACCCAGGTCACGCTGGCGCAGGTCAACCTGACGGTCACCACGCCCGCCACCCCGGCAAGCCCGGGTGCACCCGTGCCGACCCTCGACCCGGCCACCGGCCAGGTCTCGGTCCCGGCCGGAACGCCTGCTGGTACCTACACCATCACCTACCAGATCTGCGAGCAGCTCAACCCGACCAACTGCGCCACCAACACCGCGACGGTCACGGTTGCACCCTCGCCGATTGTTGCCACCAACGACAGTGCCTCGGGCATCAACGGCCTGGCCGGTGCCACTGCGGTGGTCAACGCGTTCACCTCCGACACGATCAACGGGATCGCAGCGTCGCCGTCGAACGCTGTGCTTTCGGTGGCCGCCGGATCGTCGGTCCCGGCCGGTCTGACCTTCAATGCCGCGACCGGCAACGTCGATGTGGCGGCGGGCACGCCTGCTGGAACCTACAGCTTCGACTACACCATCTGCGAAGCGCTCAACCCGAGCAACTGCCAGACCGCGACGATCTCGGTCACGGTGGTCGCCGCCGCGATCGTTGCCGACCCAGACAGCGTGTCTGGGGTCCCCGGTGGAACCGGGCAGCCCAACGTGGTCAACGTGCTCGATGGCGATACGCTCAACGGGGTGCAGGTCACGCCTGGCCAGGTCAACATCTCGGTCACCACTCCGGCCACTCCGGCCAGCCCGGGTGCTCCGGTGCCGACGCTCGACGTCGCGACCGGTCAGGTCTCGGTTCCGCCCAACACTCCGGCGGGCACCTATACGATCACCTACCAGATCTGCGAACAGCTCAACCCGACCAACTGCGCTACCAACACGGTCACGGTCACCGTCGATGCTGCGCCGATCGTGGCGACCAACGACAGCGCGACCGGCATCAACGGCCTGGCTGGCGCCACCGCAGTGGTCAACGCGTTCACTTCGGATACGGTTGCCGGGGCCGCTGCCTCGCCGACCAATGCCACCCTCGCGGTTGCCGCAGGCTCGTCGGTCCCGGCCGGCCTGACCTTCAACACCTCGACCGGCAACGTCGATGTGGCCGCTGGCACGCCAGCTGGCACCTACACGTTCGACTATACCATCTGCGAGGCACTCAACCCGAGCAATTGCCGGACCGCGACCATCTCGGTCACGGTGGTGGCCGCTGCGATCACCGCCGATCCGGATGCGGTCTCGGGCATCAACGGTGCCGCCGGTGCAGGCAATGTCCTCGACGTGCTCAATGGCGATACCCTCAACGGCAACCCGGTCACGCTGGCCCAGGTCAACCTCTCGGTGACCACGCCCGCCACCCCGGCAAGCCCTGGTGCGCCAGTCCCGACCCTCAACCCGGCCACCGGCCAGGTCTCGGTCCCGGCCGGAACACCTGCGGGCACCTACACGATCACCTACCAGATCTGCGAACAGCTCAACCCGACCAACTGCGCTACCAATACCGCAACGGTCACGGTGAACCCTTCGGTCGATCTGGTAATCACCAAGAGCAACGGGACCACCAGCGTGTTCTCGGGAAGCACAACAACCTACACGCTCACCGTCACCAACAATGGTCCGGATGCCGCTACCGGCGCTGTCGTGACTGACACGCCAGGGGCCGGGCTGACTTGCCCTGCTGGTAACGTGCTCACCTTCTCCGGTCCAGGGGCTCCGGTTGGCAGCTACACCATTGCCGATCTCATTGGCCCCGGGATCACGCTCGGAACCATGGGTAATGGCCAGTCGGTCACGATCACCTACTCCTGCCAGGTCAACTAATCATGCCTAAGCCGACTTCCAAAAATGGCTCTGAACGGGTGCGCAGGCGACTTGGTCGCCTGCTCTCCACGGCCGGCCCAATCCTCGTCGTCGCCTGTCCAGCCGCAGTGCTGGCACAGGTAGCGGTGAACACCGCGCGGGTGACAGTCGGCTCAGGCACGTTCGAGACAGTCACGACCAACAATCAGGCGGTCGATAACGACGCGCTCCTCGCAGTGCTGGCAGCCAATGCCGACAATGCAGGACCGGTCAATGGCGCGAACGGGGCAGCCAATGTCCTCAACGTTCTGGCCAATGACAGCGCCAATGGGACGGCTCCGACGCCCGCCAGCGTGACGATCTCGGTCGTCACGCCCGCGAGTAACCCGGGTGTCTCGCTCGATGTCGCTACCGGCGCGATCAGCGTCGCAGCGGGGGTCCCGGCAGGCACCTATACCATCACATATCAAATTTGCGAAACCGCCAATCCGACCAATTGCGCGACCGCGACCGCGACCATTGTTGTCGCTGCACCCGCCATCGTCGCCACCAACGACGCGCCGCCCGCAGTGAATGGCACAAATGGCGGCAATGACGTGATCAACGCTTTTGCCAATGATACGCTCAATGGAGCGCCGGTTGTACTTTCCGCGATCACCGCGACGGTAACCAGCCCTGCCACACCGATCAACGGCGGGCCCATACCCGTGCTCGATCCGGTCACCGGGCTGGTCGATGTTCCAGCCGGCACGCCGGCTGGCATCTATTCGATCGGCTACCGTATTTGCGAAAACAATAATCCGACCAACTGCGCCGATGCGGTTGTGACGATCGTGGTTTCCGCCGCGCCGATCGCGGCGACCAATGACACCGCCGGGCCGGTCAACGGTGCCAACGGTGCGCCCAACATCGCCAATATCCTCACCAACGACGCCCTCAACGGTGCGGCGCCAACGCCTGGCAACGTGACCATCAGTGTCACCACGCCTGCCAGCAACCCCGGCGTCACGCTCGATATCGCCACAGGCAATGTCAGCGTCGCGCCCGGCGTACCCGCTGGCACATACAGTATTTCCTACCAGATCTGCGAAACGCTCAACCCGGCCAATTGCGCCGCCGCGACCGTCAACGTCGTCGTCACGCCCCCGGCGATTGCCGCCAGCAACGATGCGCCTGCAGCGGTCAATGGCGCCAACGGTGCGGACGACATCGTCAACGCTTTCGCCAACGACACTCTGAACGGCGCACCTGTTGTGGTCTCCGCAATCACCGCGACGGTCACCGCAGGCGCCGCGTCGATCAACGGCGCTCCGATCCCGGTGCTCGACCTGGCGACTGGTCTGGTCGACGTCCCGGCTGGCACGCCCGCTGGCACTTACACCATAAACTACCGCATCTGCGAGAACAACAACCCGGCCAATTGTGCCGATGCAGTCGTCACCGTCGTGGTGACCGCGCCCGCCATTTCGGCAAGCGACGACAACTACGGCAATCTGCGCAGCGGCATTGGCAACGCCAACGCTGGCAATATCCTCAGCAACGATGCCTTGAACGGGGTCGCGCCGACCCCGGGCAACGTCACGATCACCGTTACCGCCCCCGCCAGTAATCCGGGGGTGGCGCTCGATTCTGCCACCGGCAATGTCAGCGTCGCTCCTTCGGTGCCCGCCGGCACCTATACGATCGGCTACCAGATTTGCGAGAAACTGAACCCGACCAACTGTGCCCAATCGACCGTGACGATCGTGGTGGAGCCCGCACTCAGTTCGGTGACCGGTACAGTCTACGATGATCGAAACGGCAACCAGCAGCTCGATTCGGGCGAAACCCGGCGAGTGGGCTGGATTGTCGAAGTCATCCGCGATGGTGTGGTGGTCGGGACGGCCCGGTCGGATGCCCAAGGCAACTACCGCATCGACGGTCTGCTGAGCGGACCAGGCTATTCGATCCGCTTCACCAATCCCGACAACAATGTCGTCTATCGGGTCCTCTCAAGCGTTACGCTCGCCGACAATACCGTTGTGATCGACCAGAACCTGCCGCTCGATCCATCCGGCGTGGTCTACGATTCGATTACCCGTGCGCCGGTCCGTAATGCAGTTGTCACACTGCTTGGCGCAAATGGCTCGGCGCTCCCAGCGGTGTGCTTCTTGTCGGCCAGTCAGCAAACCCAATCGACCGATGCGAACGGTAACTACCGCTTCGACATCATTCCCGGCGCCTCACCGCTGTGTCCGACGGCAGAAACCGTCTACACGATCTCGATTGCTGCGCCGACTGGCTATTCGGCTCCCTCAACCGTCCTTCCGGCCGAAATCGATGCTTTTGATCCGACCGGATTGTCCGCTCCGGTGATGATCGGCAGCAGTTCGAACGCGCCTGCCAATGGCGAGACAGTACGCTGGTATCAGTCGTTCCGGCTCGCGCAGGGCGATCCTGACGTCATCTTCAACCACATTCCGATCGATCCGTTCACCTCGCGCAGCCCGTTGGTCGTTTCCAAGACCAGCATCAAGCGCACGGCGAGCGTCGGCGATCTGGTTCCCTACACAATCACCGTGCGCAACGCCGAATCGGCACAGCGCGCCGGTGTCGATGTGATCGACCTTCTCCCGCCCGGCTTCAAATATGTCACCGGGACAGCCTCGATCAACGGTACTGCGGCAGAACCGCAAGTGAACGACCGCGAGCTGCGTTGGACCCGTCAGGTCATCCCCGCCAACGGCACGGTGACTTACAAGCTGACCGTTGTGGTCGGTGCAGGCGTTACCACCGGCGACCGGGTTAACAACGGCCTTGCTCAAAACGGGACCGACGGCTCGGAAATCTCGAATCGCGGCCAGGCGGTGGTTTCGATCGTGCCGAGCGCGGTGTTCGATTGCTCAGAAGTGATCGGCAAGGTCTTCGAAGACCGCGACGGCGATGGTTATCAGGACGAGGGCGAACCCGGCATTCCGGGCGCGCGTCTCGCTACCGTCAACGGCGAGCTGATCACCACCGATCAATTCGGCCGCTACCATATCGCCTGCGCGGCGGTGCCGGATGCCCAGATCGGTTCGAATTTCGTGCTCAAGCTCGATGTGCGGACCGTTGCGCAAGGGTACTGGCCGACGTCTGACAACCCGCAGTCGATCCGCCTCACCCGCGGCAAGATCAGCGAGCTCAACTTCGGGGTGCAGCGCGCTGCCACTGTCGGGCTTGATCTTGACACTCGGGCCTTCCTGCCTGGGTCCACAACCCTTCGTCCGGAATTTGCCCAGCGGCTCGCCTCGTTGCGGCCCGAGGACGCCAAGCGGCTGGTCATCCAGATCAACTACCAAGCCGGGGTCGGTGAGGATTGGACCCTCGCCGAGCGCCGCGCGGCTGCAACGAAGACTGCTGTCGAAGCACTGTTTGCCGCCGACTGGAAGGAAGCCAAGCCCATCATCGAGGCCAATGTCAGCCGTGCCACTGGCACGCCGGGCCGGGAGTAATCGCAATGAAAAAGCCAACCAACCAGCGGAACGCTATGTCCATGTCACAGCGTCCGCGCCGCGCACGGCTTCTGGCCAGCATGTCGGTCATCGCCGCTGCCGGGTTTGTTCCTGCCACGGCGCAAGCGGCCGAGCTAGGCTTTGCAGACTATGCCAAGGCCGTGCAGAGCGCACAAGCTTTGGGGGTCGCCCCTGCCGCCGCCGAGAGCAAACGGACGATTTTGTCCCCAACAAAAACGGCCATGCCGGCCGGACTCGATGAATTTGCCATCGACCGACTGGAGGATGGGCGCAGTCCGATCCTGTCCACCGGGCTTGTCGGTCATGAGCTGACCGTCGTTCGCGGTGCAGAAGCGACTTTCATCGGTTACTCGAATTATCCGGCGGCGCTC
Organism: Pseudomonadota bacterium; assembly: GCA_020160755.1. Classification (GTDB taxonomy): domain Bacteria; phylum Pseudomonadota; class Alphaproteobacteria; order Sphingomonadales; family Sphingomonadaceae; genus Sphingopyxis. The sequence continues at coordinate 248,131 of JAIUPN010000006.1, read as the reverse complement.
GAGCGCGGCGAAATCCGCATCTTCGACGCAGCAGTGTCGCCTACCCAAACCCCGCATGCCATTGTGCCGGTAGGCGCGAGCGGGGCCGCCCGCTGGACTCCGACAACCTACGCTGCTTCAGACATGCAATATGTCTACCGTGTCTACGATGCCGAGGGCAATTTCGATGAGACCGCGCCGCAGCCGCTGAACATCGCCGAACCCGGTGCGCTTGTTACCCCAGCCAGCGCCAGTCGTCCGGCATTTGGCGTGACTGACTCGGCGAGCCATCGCGGTATCGACCTGGTGCAGGCCCAGCCGATCATGGCTTATGGCAAAGTCGCCGATGCCTCCGCAATCCTGACTATCGAAGGTCAGATCGTCCCGCTCGATGCCGAAGGACGCTTTACCGCGAGCTTGCTGCAGCCAGAGGCCTGCGCAGGGCTAAAACTGGCCATCACCTCGTCTTGCGGTGCGCGCAGTGCCGGGGTGGTCGCCAAGGACACCTGGAATGCTTCGCCTCCGCCGCCGCAGACCGTGACCACCAGCGTTGCCCCGGCATCGGGTTTCGAAATTCGCACTGAACCCGAAGGGCAGCCAGTAGCTCCCGACCACGCGCTCGAAGTACGCGCCGATGGTCACGCCGCTGAACCCGTCATGTCGATCGGGCTGATCGGCAGCGAACGCACCGTGGTCGTGGGCAGCCCGGCCCAGTTCCAGACCTACACCAACTATCCCTCTTATGTAGCCAAGGGCGAAGTGCGGATCTTTGCAGGCGGAGTTGTAACCGATTCACCGCCGCTCGCAGTCGTCGCGATCGATGCGAACGGCTTTGCGCAGTGGCAGCCGGCCGCCGATGCGCCGCGCGACTTGTTCTACACTTTTCGGGTCTATGATGATCGCGGTCGGTTCGACGAATCCAAGCCCGAGGAACTGACACTGGTTCCCGAACCCGTCCGCATCGACGGCGCACCCAACGCACGTCCGACCTTTGGCGTGGTCGATGAAGCGCAAATCCGCAATATCCCGATGAGCCGCACCGCCACAGTGACGGTGAGCGGGGTTGCCGACCCCTCGAAAGACATGATCCGCGTCAGCGGCCAGCTGGTCCCGGTCAATCCCGACGGCAAGTTCATCACTCAGCAGCTTGTTGACCGGGACAGCAAGGACGTGCGGGTTACCATCGAACGCGATGGCCAGACCACCTTTGCGACCTCACGCGATGTGGCGGTGCCGCGCAGCGACTGGTTCTTCGTCGGTCAGGGTGACCTCACCTTCCGGTCGATGAACGGAAGCGGGTCAGCGGTTGAAGTCTCGGGCGATCCGCTCGCCGATGGCAATTCGCTCACCTCGCGCGCGGCGTTCTATACGAAAGGCACCTTCGGCGATGGCTGGAAACTGACCGCGTCACTTGACACCGGCGAAACGCTGCTTGGTGACATGTTCAACAACTTGGACCGCAAGGATCCGCGCCAATTGCTGCGCCGGATGGGGTCGAACGAGTATTACACCACCTACGGCGACGACAGCACGCTGGTCGAAGATGCGCCGACTCAGGGGCAGTTCTATCTGCGGCTACAGCATGCTGACACCAGCCTGATGGTTGGCAATTATGTCGTCGATTTGAACCAGGCCGAACTCGCGCCGCTTGACCGCGGACTGTTCGGGATTGCGTTCGACCACAAGAGCGAGGCGACCACCAGCTTCGGCGAACGCCAGTTGCAGTTCACCGCCTTCGCCTCGGATCCGGGCACCGTTCCCGGCCGTGACGAGTTCCGCGGAACGGGCGGGTCGCTCTATTTTCTCAAGCGTCAGGATCTGACCGTCGGCTCGGAGCGCCTGCGCGTTGAAGTTCGCGACCGCGACACCGGACTCGTGCTCGAAACCCGCGAGCTGCGGCCTCAGGAAGACTACGACATCGACTATTTCCAGGGCCGCGTCACGCTGTTGCGCCCCTTGGCTTCTACTGTCGCTACCAGCGGAACGGTGCGCGAATCCAGTTCTACCGGGAACGTGCCCGTGCTCGTGGTCCGTTACGAATACACCCCGCCAGTCGGTAGTCTCGATGGCTACACCCTTGGTGGGCGCGGTTCGGCGTGGCTCGGCGACACACTTCGGGTTGGAGTCTCGGCCCAGCGCGAGACGACCGATACTGCCGACCAGACCCTGCTTGGTGCGGATGCGATGCTGCGGCTGACCGCCGGCACCTATCTCAAGGGCGAGATCGCGCAGACCGACGGTCCAGCCTTCGGCCAGGCCAATTCGGTCGACGGCGGGCTGTCCTTCACCGACATTGCAACGCCGGGAGTTGCCGGTCGCACTGCGCGCGCCTGGAAGCTCGAAGGCGCCGTCAATTTTGCCGAACTGCAAGGGCAGACCGGTGATCGCGGAACTCTCTCGGCGTTCTATGAGAGCCGCGAAGCAGGATTCGCTGCCAGCTCACAGCTCACGCCGAGCGACACGGTCCGTTGGGGCGCAGCCCTCGCGTTGCCGATCGGCGACAGCACCCGCGTTTCTGCAAAGTACGAGACGCTCGACTCCGCCTCGGCCGGTGCCCGCCGCACTGCTAGCTTCGATCTTGAGCAGGACCTTGGGAGCGATATCGACCTTAAGCTGGGGCTTCGCCGCGATCAGCAGGTTCCAGGCTTGCTGTATAACAGCATCGAGACCGGCACTCGAACCGACGCTGCGGTCCAGCTCGGTTACAGCCCGGAAGGCCGCAACTGGTCGCTTTACGGGTTTGGGCAGGCCACGCTCGAAAGCGATGCTGGTCGCAACCGCAACAACCGCGTCGGGATCGGCGGCAAGGCCGAGATTACTGATCGCATGTCTCTGACGGCCGAAGTTTCGGAAGGTGACGGCGGGCTTGGCGCCGATATCCAGCTCAACCGCCGCTACGGCCAGGGCTCGGAAGCCTACATCGGCTACTCGCTGCTGGCCGACCGGAGCACGACCGGGCTGGAGCCGGTGAACATCTTCACCCGCTCGAACTCGGGCACTCTGACTGTCGGTGCACGACACCGGTTCGGTTCGTCGCTCAGCGTATTTGGCGAAAATCGTATCGGCTATGGCGGCACCGGGCCCAGCACGATGCGCAGCCTTGGGATGAAGTTCGATCCTAATGAAAAGCTGTCGTTCAGCGCGTCGTTCGAGAACGGCCAGATCGACGATGCTACCACCGGTGTGTTCCGCAGGACCGCAGGGACCTTCGGCTTCGGCTATACCACAAAGGATGTCCAGTTTGGATCGAACGTCGAAGCCCGCTTTGAGCGCGGCGGTGGTCGCGACCAGACTGTCTGGCTGTTCCGAAACACCGCTTCGGTCCAGCTCAACCCTGATTGGCGGGCGCTCGGCCGGCTTAACTTCGCCATTGCCGATAACGACGGGCCGAGCGTGCGCGCTGCCGACTATGTCGAAGGCACGATCGGGTTCGCCTATCGGCCTGTCACCAATGACCGGCTCAACGTACTGGCACGCTACAGCTACTTCCAGGACATGGGGCCAGTTGGACAGATTACTGGCGGCGGGGAAACTGGCAGTCCCAAGCAGCGCAGCCAGATCGGGATGATCGACGTCAACTACGATCTCAGCGACAGTCTGACCGTCGGCGCCAAATATGGCTACCGCCAAGGCCAGGTGTCGCTTGATCGGACCTCAGACACGTTCGTGACCAGCAACACCCACCTCGGCGTGCTCAGGCTTGACTGGCGCCCTGTTCAGCAATGGGATCTGGTCGTGGAAGGGCACTATTTGAGCAGCGATCTTGCAGGCGATGCCCGTTGGGGCGGCCTTGCTGCGATCTATCGCCACCTCGGCAACAACGTGAAGGTTGGTATCGGCTACAGTGTCTCAGACTTCTCAGATGACCTGACCGATCAAAGCTACACAAGCAAGGGAGTGTTCATCAATCTGCTGGGCAAGTTCTAAACAAGACTGGTAGAACTTGGGACGGCTCTAAATGGGATCCATGCGCGATCAAAACTGCCCTTTCAAACGGCGGTTTTGGCCACCGTGCGTTTCCAACTTCTGATTACAACAATTTACGAAACGAATCGTCGGGTCGTGCTAGCCATTTTTCTTCGAAGGAAATCGATTGCATTGCCCTATTGCAACGTCCTTCGGGTCGCAGGGCCGTCAGCCCAATAAGCTGGCGGCCCACTCGCTGGGAGGCACGGATTGCTTGAAGCGCGCGCTAACGACGCTTGTAGTTCTTCGCTATGTGCGGGTGCAGAGTGTGGATGCACAGCCGAGCCCAGCGACAACCAGATGACCACGCTGATGTTTGACCCTACCATACGCCAAGACAGATTGTCGGTAGTCCGGGGCCTATATCTAGAAGACTATGTGATCGCGCTGATCTTCGTTATCGCTTGGGTTAATGGCATTTACGTCGCCTATACAGCCTGAAGTCGCAGTGCTGGGTACGTGAAAAATTCACCGTGGCTTTCCGAGATGCGCCGCCGATCGACGTTACAAGATATTGCATTGGATCGATTGCGCCCTCTCAAAATCTGGCAGAGAACTGCGCTCTGACGGCCATTTTCACTAGACCCGGAAATGGTCGTCAACCGCACAATCGGGCCCCGAACAGCACCACACTCTCGGTTTAGCAACATACGTCCTGGCTTTGGTCTGACGCCGTATCCAGCCAATCCTGCGCCAACCTACCTTCGGTTCAGAATGCACTTTATTCGATGCTTCAGACGCGCTTTCGATCACATTTCGGAGGAAGCGCAAGGACGCATGCAATGGCTAACGAACACGGTCGAACCATCACCCGTACTATCCGGCGCCATCAGCTGAAGGAAATGGTGCCGCTGGCGGACAGCACGATCTTCGGCATGGAGCAACGCGGCGAGTTCCCCCGCCGCTTCGCCCTGTCACCGCGCTGCGTGGTGTGGGATCTGTCCGAAGTCGAAGACTGGCTGGCATCGCGGCGGACCTGTCCGATCGAACGCGGCCGACAAGTCGATGTGCGACAGCGCCGTTCACGGCCGGTCAGAGGCTCGGATCGAGTTCCAGCACTGGTGCAGTAGCTGGCAAAACAGCGGGCGCATATTTTTGACCCGCAATCCAGGCATCGATCGTGTTTGACCATTCCTGCATCATGTGGCGACGCTGCAACTCGTACTCCGCCTTGTTATAGATGCCGCGCGACGAACGGCCATCTTCATGCGCCAGACACTTTTCGATCCAATCGCTGTTGAAGCCGAGCTCGTTAAGCAGCGTCGAGCCGGTGCGGCGTAGATCGTGGACCGTGAACGGCTCAAGCGGCAGCCCGTCCTTCCGCGCTTGATCGACGACCGAGTAGGTCACCCGATTAAAGGTCGCGCGCGACATCGGGGCATCAGCATCGTAGCGCGATGGCAGCAAGTATCGCGAATTGCCCGCGCAGGTTTTGAGCGCGATCAGGATGTCGAGCATTTGCTGTGACAGATAGACGTTATGGGCCTTTGATCGTTTCATCCGTTCTTTGGGAATCGACCAGACCGCGTTCTCGAAATCAACCTCGGCCCAGACCGCATCCTGCAACTCGCTCTTGCGGACCATCGACAGCAGAAAGAACTTCATGCCGAGCCTGATGGTCGGCAGCGTTGCAACCTTCTCGATGCACCGAAACAGCACCCGGATTTCAGACGGCGTCAACGAGCGGTCCTTGGGGACAAACGTTGCGATCGACGATGGACCAACCTCATCAGCCGGGTTGGCGATCTTCTCGCCATGCAGGATTGCGAAGCCGTAGATCTGCTTCACGATGTCGCGAACATGGATCGCAGTGGCTGGTGCACCTCGATCAACGATCGCAAGGCAGTGCGCGCGCAGGTCGCCGGGCGTTATCTCGGCCAGCAGCCGGTTGCGCCAGTTTGGCACCAATTCGCGCTCAAAGATCGAGCGGCGCATGGCGCGCGTGCTGTCCGCCATCGGCCCAACGGTCAGCCATTTCTCGCCGAACTCGCCGAAGCTCTTTGCTTCTTTGATCCTACGTTTGTCCCGCTGTTTCTCGATGGCGGGCGAAAGTCCCTCCTGGACCATTCGCTTGGCGTCGATGCACTTCTCCCTGGCGCGAGCAAGCGAGAGACCGGAAGCACAGTATTTCCCGAAGGTCACTGTCTCGCGCCGTCCGTGCATCCGATAGTCGTAACGGAATGAAATTGTGCCGTTCGTCCCGACCCGAACATACATGCCGTCGCGGTCGGTCACCTTGTAGGGTTTGTCTTTGGGTTTCAGGCTTTTAAGGGCTGCATCAGTCAGCATTGCCACATACTCCTTTCATTTTGACCGTCAGCCCGAAACGCACCTCTCCACCTCGAAAAAGCACAGGCTTTTCCGATTGTTAGTAAGAAAAATTGACCGTCAGGGGCTGTTGTGACCCTGACGGTAACGAGCGATTTTGAGAGTGGCAAGAGCAGGCGATACCGTCAGAACATCCGCGAATTCCGAACGCTGCCCACCGATTGTAGCCGAATGTCGTTGAATGAAAGTTATTTCATTTCAGTGGCTTATGTCGCAATATTTCGCACTCCCGGCCACGCTGGAGTAGCGAAAATCATTCCCACTCGATCGTGCCCGGCGGCTTCGACGTATAGTCGTACACCACGCGGTTGATGCCCTGCACCTCGTTGATGATGCGCGTTGCGCAGCGGCTGAGGAAGCTGGCGTCGAACGGGTAAATGTCGGCGGTCATTCCGTCGGTCGAGGTTACGGCGCGAAGCGCGCAGACATGGTCATAGGTGCGCCCGTCGCCCATCACGCCGACGGTCTTGACGGGAAGCAGCACGGCGAACGCCTGCCAGATCGCGTCGTAAAGGCCGGCGTTGCGGATTTCTTCCAGATAGACCGCGTCGGCCTTGCGGAGGATATCGCAGCGGTCCTTGCTGACCTCGCCCGGGATGCGGATCGCGAGGCCGGGGCCGGGGAAGGGGTGGCGGCCGACGAAGATGTCGGGCAGGCCGAGCTCCTTGCCGAGCAGGCGGACTTCGTCCTTGAACAATTCGCGTAGCGGTTCGACAAGCTTCATGTTCATGCGCTCGGGAAGGCCGCCGACATTGTGGTGGCTCTTGATCGTCACGCTCGGTCCGCCGGTGAACGAAACCGATTCAATCACGTCTGGGTAGAGCGTGCCCTGCGCGAGGAAATCGGCGCCGCCGATCTTCTTCGCTTCTTCCTCGAACACGTTGATAAATTCGGCGCCGATGAACTTGCGCTTCTTCTCGGGGTCGGTGACCCCGGCGAGGCCGCCCATGAAGCGTTCCTCGGCATCGACGACGACGAGTGGGATGTTGTAATGGTCGCGGAACAGGCGCTCGACCTGCTCGCGCTCGTTCATGCGGAGGAGGCCGTGGTCGACGAAGACGCAGGTGAGCTGTTCGCCGATCGCCTCGTGGATCAGCACCGCGGCGACCGCGCTGTCGACGCCGCCCGACAGGCCGCACAGCACGCGCTGGTCGCCGACTTGCGCGCGGATTTCGGCGATCTTGGTGGCGCGGAACTCGGCCATCGTCCAGTCGCCCGAACAGCCGCAGACGTGGCGGACGAAGTTCGCGATCAGCTTCGCTCCGTCGGGGGTGTGGACGACTTCGGGGTGGAACTGCGTGCCGTAATAGCGGCGCTCGTCGTTGGCGATCAGCGCGAACGGCGCGCCGTCGCTGATCGCGACGATGCGGAAGCCGGGAGCGAACTCTGTGACGCGGTCGCCGTGGCTCATCCACACCTGATGGCGCTCGCCGACTTCCCACAGCCCGTCGAACAGCACGCAGGGTTCGGTGACGGTCAGGAAGGCGCGGCCGAATTCGCCGTCGCGCTCGCCATCGGCGCCGCCGGGTTCGACCTGTCCGCCGAGCTGCTGGCTCATCACCTGCTGGCCGTAACAGATGCCGAGGATCGGCAGACCGCTGTCGAAGACCGATTGCGGCGCGCGCGGGCTGCCGTCGGCGGGGACCGAGGCGGGTGAGCCCGACAGGATCACGCCCTTCGGCTGCATCCGTTCGAGTGCGGCCTCGGCGGCGTTGAACGGGACGATCTCGCTATAGACGCCGGCTTCGCGGACGCGGCGGGCGATGAGCTGCGTCACCTGCGATCCGAAGTCGATGATCAGGATGGATTCGGGCGGAGCGGAAGAGTCTGGAGTCGGCATGGCTGGCCGATAAGGGCGAAGGCCCATGCTGTCCAGCGGTCGATATGCGCCGCCCGTCGAACAGCGATGGCCCCGACACATTGTTGCGACAATTGCGACATAAATGAACGCCGAACAAAGAACGGCGTCAGCGGGCGTTAAGCGCTGTCATGCCAAGAAAAAACGAACATAGAAAAGAAACAAAGGCTCTCCCCCATGAAGAACATCCGTCTTTCGGTTTCCGCACGGGCCGCCCTGCTGGCGGCGGGCGCCTCGTTCGCGCTGCCGGCGTGGGCCGAAGCGCCGATCGGTCAACCGGTGGCTGCCGCAGTCGCCGAACAGCCGGCCGAATCCGTCCCCGCCGCGCCCGAAACGGTCGAGGACGCCTATGACGATTATAGCGAGGACGAGATCATCGTTACCGCACCGCGCCTTGCGGGGCAGCTCGACACCGACATCAAGGCCGAAGCCGAACTCGATGAGGCGGCGATCGCGAGCTATGGCGTGTCGAACGTGTCCGAACTGCTCGACGCGCTCGCGCCCCAGACGCGCTCGGGCCGCGGGCGCGGCGGCGGCCGGCCGATCATCCTCGTCAACGGCCGCCGCATCGGGGGTTTTGGCGAAGTGCGCAACCTGCCGCCCGAAGCGATCGCGAAGGTCGAAGTGTTCCCCGAAGAGGTCGCGCTGCAATATGGCTATTCGGCCGACGAACGCGTCGTGAACATGGTTCTCAAGCCCAATTTCCGCCAGATCGCGGTCGAGGGCGAGGGCGGCATTCCGACGCAGGGCGGCCGTTTCCAGAGCGAGATCGAGCCGAGCTTCCTGATGATCGGCGAAAACGGCCGGCTGAACGTCAACGCCGGCTGGGAACATAAGACGATGCTGCTCGAAAGCGAGCGGGACCTTGTCTATGACGATCCCGCGCAGGCGGCCGAGGCGCCCGCGCGCAGCCTGCTGTCGGCATCCGACCAATATCTGATCGACGCGACGATCCAGCGCAGCCTGAACAAGGTGACCGACGCATCGATCAACGTGCGCTTCGATCAGACCGACAGCCTCTCGCTGCTGGGCCCCGGCGTGGGCGGGGTTTCCGATCCGCTCGAACGCGACAGCCGCAGCCGCAACCTCACCACCACCGCGAGCGTCAACGGCATGCTCGGCGACTGGCGCTGGTCGGTGTCGGGCAATTATGCCGACGCCGATCAACTGACCTTCACCGACCGCATCAGCGGCGCGCGCGACCGGTTCGACAGCAGCCAGCAGACCTTCGGCGGCAACGCCAACCTGTCGGGCACGGTGACCGAAGGTTGGGCAGGGCCGATCCGCCTGTCGATGACCGGCAGCTATTCGGGGCTGCGTTTCGACAGCCGGTCCGAAAATAGCAATGGCATCGCCAACACCGATCTCGCCCGCGACCTTCCGGGGGTTTTCGGTTCGCTTACCGTGCCGCTGCTCGACCCCGAATATCAGGTCGGCAACATCGGCCGCGTGTCGCTGACGCTGAGCGGACAGGTCCAGAATCCCAGCGATTTTGCCGCGCTCAAGAGCTGGGGAGCCAATCTCAACTGGGGTGTGACCGACAATCTGTCGCTGATCGCGAGCTTCAATCAGGACGAGGCCGCCCCCGGCATCCAGCAGCTTGGCGCGGCGCCGCTGGTGACCGACGGCGTCACCTATTACGACATCCGGACCGGGCAGACGGTCCAGATCACGACGACGACGGGCGGCAATCCCTTCCTGCTCGCCGAACAGCGCCGCGACCTGAAGCTCGGGCTCAACTGGTCGCCGCCGATGGTCGAGGGGCTGAATGTCTCGATCAATTATAACAGCAACAAAAGCTATGACACGGCGAACAGCTTCCCGTTGCTGACGCCCGAGATCGAGGCGGCGTTCCCCGACCGCGTGATACGCGATCCGAACGGCGTGCTGCTCGCGATCGACCAGCGGCCGGTCAATTTCGACCGTGCCGAAAATTCGCAGATCCGCTGGGGCCTCAATTTCGGCAAGAGCTTTGGCCAGCAGCAACAGCGCGGTGCCGGCGCGGGCGGCCCCGGCGGCGCGCCGGGCGCCGAAGGCGCACGGCCGGGTGGTCGCGAAGGCGGCGGCGCCGATCGTCCGCGCGGTGGTGGCGGTGGTCCGCGCATGGGCGGCGGCGGCCGCGGTCCGGGTGGTCCCGGCGGCATGTTCGGCGGGCCGCAGGGCGGGCGCTGGCAGGTGTCGCTCTATCATACGATCAAGCTGACCGACACGGTGCTGATCCGTCCGGGCGTGCCCGAACTCGACCTGCTGAACGGATCGGCGACCGGCAGCAACGGTGGTAGTAACCGGCATCTGTTCGAACTCGACGGCGGGCTGTTCAACAAGGGCATGGGTGTGCGGCTCAGCGCCAAATATGACAGCGGCAGCACGGTGACCGGCAGCACCGCGGGCGACCTGAAGTTCGGCGACCTCGCGACCTTTAACCTGCGCTTCTTCGTCGACCTGAACCAGAAGCCGAAGCTGACCGAGAAGCTGCCTTTCCTGAAAGGATCGCGCGTGCGGCTCGCGGTCGACAACATCTTCGACGCGCAGCGCAAGATCACCAATGCGAACGGCGTCGTGCCGCTCAACTACCAGCCCGGCTATATCGACCCCCTCGGCCGTTATATCGAGCTGGAGTGGCGCAAGACCTTCTAGGCGGTCAGTCCCGTCGCGCCGAGCGGCGCGTCGGGCGCGGGCTCCGACGGGACGAAGGTCAGCGCCTTCGCGAACTGCGCGGTGCAGCTCGACCAGCTGTAGCGCGCACCAAGCGCCGCAGCGTCGGCGCGGTCGCACGTCAGCGCGACGTCGATCGCGCGGCCGAGGTCGTCGTCGAGCGCCCCGGCGCCGTCGGTCACGATATCGCCGGGACCCGGCACCGGAAAGGCCGCGACGGGCGTCCCGCAACTGAGCGCCTCGATCACCACGAGGCCGAAGGTGTCGGTGCGGCTCGGGAAGACGAAAACGTCGGCGCCGGCATAGGCCGCGGCGAGCGTTTCGCCGCCGAGCTTGCCGAGAAACAGCGCCTGCGGGTGCCGCGCCTTCAATTCGGCGAGCGCCGGGCCATCGCCGACGATGACTTTGGTGCCGGGCCGGTCGCAGCCGAGGAACGCGCCGACATTCTTCTCGACCGCGACCCGGCCGACATAGAGCTGGATCGGTCGCGGCAGCCCGTCATAGGCCGGGTGGGCTGCACGGTCGGGGCGGAACAGCTCGTGGTCGACCCCGCGTTCCCACATCATCGTCTGGCCGAGGCCCTGTTCGGCCAGTTCGCGCGCGAGACTGCGCGTCGCGACCATGATGTGCCGCGCCGGACGGTGAAACCAGCGGATGAAACGCCAGACGACATCGGGCGAGATCGGGAAACGCGCCGCGACATATTCGGGAAAGCGCGTGTGATAGGCTGTGGTGAAGGGAAATCCGTTCTTCAGGCACCAACGCCGCGCCGCCAGTCCGAGCGGTCCCTCCGTCGAGATATGGATCGCCTGCGGGGCAAAGGCGCGGATATGCCGCCCGACCTTGCGCCATCCGGCAAAGGCGAGCCGGATTTCGGGATAGGAGGGGCAGGGGATCGAGCGGAACAGGTCGGGCGAGACGACCCCGACGTCATGCCCGCTGGCGCGCAATTCGCCGATCGTCGCCTGCAATGTGCGGACGACGCCGTTGACCTGCGGCTCCCATGCGTCGGTGACGATGAGGATCCTCATTTATGCAGCGCGCGCCGGGGCGGGCAGTTTCAACGGTGTCGGCGCGATACGGCTCGCGACCTCTTCGGCCCAGTGGAGGATTTCCATCGTGCCGTCATGATGTTCGACCAGCGCGGTGCATCCTTCGACCCAGTCGCCGTCATTATAATATTCGGTGCCCTCGATCTCGCGCATCTCGGCGCTGTGGATGTGGCCGCAGACGACGCCGTCGACCCCGCGCGAGCGCGCGGCGTGCGCGACGACTTCTTCATAGCGGCCGATGAACTGGACCGCGTTCTTGACCTTGTGCTTGGCGACCATCGACAGCGACCAATAGGGCAGGCCGAATTTGCTGCGCACCGCGTTGACCACGACGTTGCACTTCATCAGCGCGGTGTAGGCGGCGTCGCCGACGAAGGCGAGCCAGCGGTGCGCAAGCATCACCGCGTCGAACTCGTCGCCGTGGACGACGAGCAGTTTGCGCCCGTCGGCGGTCTCGTGGATCGCCTCGCGCCGGATTTCGACCCCGCCGAAATCGAAGCCGTCAAAGGGCTTCACCATCTCGTCATGGTTGCCGGGGACATAGACGACGCGCGTGCCGCGCTTCGCGCGCTTCAGCACCCGCCACACGACGTCATTATGTTCGGGCGGCCAGAAATGGCGTTTCTTGAGCCGCCAGCCGTCGATGATGTCGCCGACAAGATAGAGCGTCTCGCAATCGACATGGTCGAAGAAGTCGATCAGCATCGCGGCGTTGCAGCCGCGCGTGCCGAGGTGGATGTCGCTGACCCACACGCTGCGATAGCTCCGCCGCTCGCCGATCAGCCGTTCGGGAACGTGCGGATCGGTGGTGAAGGGGTCGGGAAAGCGGGCGGGGATCGGCAGGGTCGAAATCGATGCCATGTCACACTCCGGAAACAGCCTTTAGCTGCTCCCGGCGTAGACACGCGAAATGTTACAGTGTGCGATTCAAACTCGCGACAGTTTGAAGAAAGTTCGGCGTCGCTTGTGTGACGTTGCCTATTTGACACATATCTGGTTAACCATGATCCAATCAGGTTCGACGGATCACCAAATTCCTGATTTCGCTCATATCCTCGATCGCGAAGCGTACGCCCTCGCGGCCGAGGCCGCTGTCCTTCACGCCGCCATAAGGCATATTGTCGACGCGATAGGACGACACGTCGTTGACGACGACACCGCCGACGTCGAGATGATCCCACGCATCGAGCACCTTGTGGATGTCGCTGGTGAACAGGCCGGCCTGCAGCCCGAACTTGCTGTCGTTGACCTCGGCGAGCGCCTCGTCCCATTTCGCGAATTTCGACAGGATGACGACGGGGCCGAAGGCCTCCTCGCGCACGACGTCGGTGTCGCGCGGGACGTTTTCGAGCAGCGCGGCTTCGAGCATATTGCCTTCGCACCCGCCGCCCGCGAGCAGCGTCGCGCCCGCGGCGACCGCATCGTCGATCCAGCCCTTCAGTCGCTGCGCTTCCTTCACCGAGATCATCGGGCCGATGAAGGTGTCGCGCCGCTTCGGGTCGCCCGATTTCAGCGTCTTGACCTTCGCGGCGAGCATGTCGCGGAAGCGGTCGTAGATATCTTCGTGGATGATTACGCGCTGCACATGGATGCAGCTTTGTCCCGACTGGTAATAGCCGCCGAAGACAATCCGCGCGAGCGCATGGTCGAGGTCGGCGTCCTTGTCGACGACGACCGCGGCGTTGCCGCCGAGTTCGAGCACGACCTTCTTCTTTCCCGCCTTGGCCTTCAGATCCCAGCCGACGCCGGGCGAGCCGGTGAAGGACAGCAGTTTCAACCGCTCGTCGGTGGTGAACAGGTCGGCGCCGGCGCGCGTTGCGGGCAGGATGCTGAACGCGCCCTCGGGCAGGATATCGCACTCGGCGAGCACCTCGCCCATGATGATTGCGCCGAGCGGGGTAAGCGACGCAGGCTTCATCACGAACGGGCAACCGATTGCGATCGCGGGCGCGATCTTGTGCGCGGCGAGGTTGAGCGGGAAGTTGAACGGCGAGATGAAGCTGCACGGCCCGATCGGCACGCGCTTCCACATCCCCATATAGCCCTTGGCGCGCGCCGAGATGTCGAGCGGCTGGACCTCGCCATAGTTGCGCGTCGCTTCCTCGGCGGCGATGCGAAAGGTGTCGATCAGGCGCGTGACCTCGCCTTCGCTGTCGGCGATCGGCTTGCCCGCCTCGACGCACAGCGCATAGGCAAGTTCGTCGAACCGCTCCTGAAAACGCGCCACACAGTGCAACAGCACATCGCGCTTCTCGAAACTCGCGAGCCGTGCCATCGGCTCGGCGGCGCGCACCGCGCCCGCAATCGCCTCGTCGATAATGTCCGGCGTCGCCAGCGCGGTGCGGAACGCGACTTCGCCGGTGAACTTGTCGATCACCTCAAGGTCGGTGTTCGGCTGCACGGCCTTGTTGTTGAGGTAGAGCGGGTAGACGGTTTCGAGTTTCATGCGGCGTTTCTCCGTATCCCGGCGAAAGCCGGGACCCAGGGCTAAAATGCGCGACGGCCGGGTTGACCGCTCGGGACCCCGGCTTTCGCCGGGGCACCATGCACCAGATTAAAGTTCCTTCGACAGCTTCTTGATGTCGATGTTGAGGATCTGGTCATTCTCCGAATAATCGACCGGGCAGTCGATCAGATGCACACCCGGCGTATCGCGCGTATGGGCGAGAAGTTCCTTCAGATGCGCCGCGCTCTCGACGCGGTGACCGTGCGCGCCGTAGGCTTCGGCATATTTGACGAAGTCGGGGTTGCCATAGGTCAGCCCCCAATCCTTGAAGCCCATATTCGCCTGTTTCCAGCGGATCATGCCATAGCTGTTGTCGTTCAGAATCAGCACGGTGATGTTGAGGCCGAGGCGCACCGCGGTCTCCATTTCCTGGCTGTTCATCATGAAGCCGCCGTCGCCGCAGATCGCCATGACCTTGCGCCCCGGATAGACCATCGCCGACATCATCGCCGACGGCAGGCCCGCGCCCATCGTCGCGAGCGCATTGTCGAGCAGCACGGTGTTCGGCTTGCACGCGGTATAGCCGCGTGCGAACCAGATCTTGTAGACGCCATTGTCGAGGCAGATGATCCCGTCGTCGGGCATCGCATCGCGCACCGACTGGACGAGGTGCGGCGGGAAGATCGGAAAACGCTCATCCTTCGCCAGCGGCGCGGTATGCTCGACCTCGGCCTTGCGATAGGCGAGCAGATGGTCGAACTTCCACCCGCCGTTGGGGACGATGTCTTCCTTCATCTGCCACACCGCGTTGGCGATATCGCCGATCACCTCGATGTCGGGGAAATAGACCGGATCGACCTCGGCGGTCTTGGTCGACACATGGATCACCGTGGGGCCGCCGCGCTGCATGAAGAAGGGCGGCTTTTCGATCACATCGTGGCCGAGGTTGACGATACAGTCTGACGCCTCGACCGCACGGTGGACGAAGTCTCCCGCCGACAGCGCCGCGCAACCCAGGAATTTCGGGTGACGCTCGTCGATCACGCCCTTGCCGAGCTGCGTCGTGAGGAAGGGGATGCCGGTCTTTTCGATGAACTGCAACAGCATGCGGCTGGTCATCGTGCGGTTCGCGCCCGCGCCGATGACGAGGACGGGTGAGGTCGCTTCTTCCAGCGCCTTGACCGCCTCGCGGATCGATTTGACGTCGGCGGTCGGGCGGCGCGAATGGCTGCGCTTCAGCGGCAGGCTGTCGGTATGCTCGTCGGCGATATCTTCGGGCAATTCGATATGCACCGCGCCCGGCTTTTCCTCCTCGGCGAGGCGGAAGGCTTCGCGCACGCGGCTCGGGATATTGTCCGACGACGCCATCTGGTGCGTATATTTGGTGATCGGCCCCATCATCGCGACGACGTCGAGGATCTGGAAACGCCCCTGCTTCGACTTCTTGATCGGCTTTTGGCCGGTGATCATCATCATCGGCATCCCGCCCAATTGCGCATAGGCCGCCGCCGTCACGAAGTTGGTCGCGCCGGGGCCGAGCGTCGCAAGGCAGACGCCGGTCTTGCCGGTGTGGCGACCATAAGTGGCGGCCATAAAGCCCGCGCCCTGTTCGTGGCGGGTCAGGATCAGCTTGATCTTCTTCGAGCGCGACAGGCTATCGAGGAAATCGAGATTCTCCTCGCCCGGAACCCCGAAAATATACTCGACGCCTTCTTCCTCAAGACATTCGATGAACAGGTCGGATGCTTTTTTCATGTGTCAGTCGCCCCCTCAGCCACGCACCCCATTGGTGCGGCCCCAAGTCATGCCGGCGACCCCTCAGCACATATGTCGATACAGCGGCTCTCGTCGTCAGGCCGCGAGTCCCTGCTGCATCGGGAAGGGGTTGTAACGAGGGGCAAAGGGCTTGTCACCCTGCGTGCAGAAGAGGCGATTCCGGGCTGCGATTATCGCGGGTGGACCCGCAGATCGCGGTCGAGCCGGGCGGAAACCTCCGACCCCGCGGGGATTTCGGCGCTGCGGCCCGTAGAAAGAAAAGGCAGGACGAGGAAGGCCGCGGCGGTCGCGGCGCCATCGCCCGCATCCTTCTTGCCGCGCGCCTCCAATGTGCCGCTGACGCGCAGGGGGCCGCCGGGAAGCTCGGCATAGAGCAACTGGACGTCGAGCTTGCCCGATCGCCCGAAAGCGCCGCGCTTTTCGGCACGCGTCAGCTGCGCGACGACGATGGTGCCGGCGGGGATCGCGATCACGCCGTCCACGGTCACGGGCGTCGCGACCTTCAGGTAAAGCAGGTCGCCCTTTTCATTCTTCTTCGTCGACACGGCATCGCGCGTGATCAGGTCGATCCGCGTCCCCGTCGGCAGCAACAGCTGCGCCGCCGGTGCCGCAGCGCCACTCGCGGCAGCGGGCTCTCCGCCGGCAGCCGGGCAGGCCAGCATCAGCACGGTCGCAGCAAGAAGCGCGCGGCCTCTCATCATGGCGCCGCCGCTTGCGGACGTGGAATCTCGGTGTCCTGTTCGACGAAGCCGGTCATCAATTCGCCCGCCTTGATCTTCGCATTATTGCCCTTGGCGAGCAGGCCGAACGGCCCCAGCGCGAGGACGCCGAGCGCCGTTTCGGCGCCGCCGCCCGCGCCCTTGGCGGTGTTGGTGCCGCTGATCGGCACGCGATATCCATTGACGTCGACATAAAGGAGCCGCGCCTCCAGCGATCCCGACTTGCCGACATTGCCGCTCTTCTTTGCCGCGAGCACTTCGCCCCACGCGATCGTCCCGACCGGAAGCGCGAGGACACCGTCGACGAAAACAGGTTTGTCGACGCGCAATCTGAAGCGGTGTCCGGGAGTGTGGGTCTTCGTCGTGACTTCCGAGATCACCATGAAATGGATGGGCGTGTCACGCTTGAGGACGAGTGTCGCAACCGCCGGTTCAGTCGCTGTCGCCAACACGGAACCCGGCGCTGCCGCCGGTTCGACGATCGTCCCCGATTGCGTCGTTCCCGAAAGTAGAACAGCCATCGCTGCGCCCAATATCAACGCCATTTCCTGCCCCCTGCAACCCCGCGCGATGTAGGCCATGAATAGGCGAAGTTGCCAAGCCAGAATCTTGTTGACCCGGTTGAAAAGGAGAGGGAATTGTTACGGATCAACAAGGGGGAGCAGACAATGAAATTCATCCAGATAGTCACTGCCATAAGCATCGCCGCCATGGCGGTTTCCACGCCCGCCATGGCGAAGAAGAAGGACGCCACCTATGTGATGGTCAATGAGGAAATGGGCGTGCCCGTCTTTCCCCATGACATCACCGACAAGCCGTACAAGATCATCGGCGTGGTGACCGCTGGGGTGCGCAAGGCGACGATTTTCAGCAAGGAAGCATCGCAGCAGAAAATCTACAACGAGATCTGGGAACGCGGCGAAAAGCTGGGTGCCGATGCCGTGATCGGCGCAAAATATGGCGACAGCCGGATCACGGCGATGAGCTGGGGCAGCACCAAGGCTGGCGGCGTCGCGATCAAGTTCCTGACCGCCGAAGAGATTGCCGCCGGGGCAAAGGGCGACACGCTCGAGGGCTTCGATCCCGAAGCGTGGACGGGCAAGACGAAATAAGCGCTGGCCGCATGGCCTGGAGAAACGCGAAGGGGAACGGCATGGCCGTTCCCCTTTTGCTATCCGGTCAATCGATGTCGAACAGGCCCGCGAGCTGTTCGACCATGGTCCCGCCCAATTGTTCGGCGTCCATGATCGTCACCGCGCGGCTGTAATAGCGCGTGACGTCATGGCCGATGCCGATTGCGCACAATTCGACGGGCGAGCGGTTCTCGATCCACTCGATCACCTGCCGCAGATGCTGGTCGAGATAGGCGCCATGGTTCACCGACAATGTGCTGTCGTCGACCGGCGCGCCGTCCGAAATCACCATCAATATCTTGCGCTCTTCGGGGCGGCCGATGATGCGCTGGTGCGCCCACATCAGCGCCTCGCCGTCGATATTTTCCTTGAGCAAGCCTTCGCGCATCATCAACCCGAGCGACTTGCGCGCGCGGCGATAGGGTTCGTCGGCGGGCTTGTAGATAATGTGGCGGAGGTCGTTGAGGCGGCCGGGGTGCGCGGGGCGCCCCGCGGCGAGCCAGTCCTCGCGGCTCTGCCCGCCCTTCCACGTCCGCGTGGTAAAGCCCAGAATTTCGGTCTTCACGCCGCAGCGTTCGAGCGTGCGCGCGAGGATGTCGGCGCTGATCGCCGCGATGCTGATCGGCCGCCCCCGCATCGAGCCACTATTGTCGATCAGCAAGGTCACGACGGTGTCGCGGAAATCGGTATCGCGCTCGATCTTGTAGCTTAGCGATTGCCCCGGCGAGACGATGACGCGCGCGAGCCGCGCGGCGTCGAGCTGGCCTTCTTCCTGATCGAAATCCCACGCGCGGTTCTGCTGTGCCATCAACCGGCGCTGGAGGCGGTTAGCGAGTTTGGTCACCGCGCCCTGCAAATGCGCCATCTGCTGGTCGAGATAGGCGCGCAGCCGCGTCAGTTCGTCGGCATCGCACAGCTCGGTCGCGAGAATGATCTCGTCATGCTTTTCGGTGAAGCGCAGATAGTTGAAATCGGGAATGTCGCTCGGCAGGCGGTTGGGGCGTACGGGCAGCATGCCCTCGTCGCCTTCGCCGCCCATTTCGGGTTCGCCGTCGGCTTCCATTTCCTGCGCATCGGGATCGCTGTCGCCGTCGTCGGCCTGATCGCCCGCCATTTCGGCGCGGGCGTCGACCTGGCTTTCGCCGGTGCCGCCGTCTTCGCTTTCCTGCTCTTCCTGACTTTCCTCGGCTTCGGTCTCGTCCTGCTCGCCGCCGTCCTCGGCGCCTTCCTCGAGCGGCTCGTCGCTCTGGATCAGGTCGAGGTGACGCAGCGCGAGTTTCGCGGTCTCGGCAAAGGCGGCCTGATCGTCGAGCAGCATCGACAGCGCGGTCAAATCGCCGCCCGCTTCGCCCGTGATCCATTCGCGCACCAGCGACAGGCCCGTCTCGGTCCCCTGCGGCGCCTGCTCGCCCGTCAATGCCTCGCGCAGCATCAGTTCGAGCGCGCTCGAAATCGGCACATCCTCGCGGCCTTGCGCGCGGCTGATCGGGTCGCTGCGCATGCGCATCGCGAGGCTCGCTGACAGGTTGCTGCGCATCCCGTTCATGTGGCGCGCGCCGAGCGCCTCGATCCGCGCGCGCTCCATCGCGTCGAACGCGGCGGCGGCGATCGGCTCGGCGGGACGCGCGGAAGCGTGCAGTTTCTCGCTGTGATGCTTCATCCGCAAAGCATAGGAGTCGGCAAAGCCGCGCGCCTCGGCAACCTGGTCGGCGGGCAGGGTGCGCGACGGGGTCGGCACCTTGATCGCCTTGCCGACCTGCGCCGGCGCGTCGGCGGTAAAGCCGACCTCGACCTCGGCATCGCGGGTCACCGCGCGCGCGACGCTCGACAGCGCGGCCTTGAAGTCGTCGAGGGGAGATTGGGCAGACATTTCGAGTCGGCTCTAACCGGCTTTTGGGGTCGAAGGAAATCCCTTTCATCGTCACCCGGGATCAAGTTCGGGGCGACGAAAGAGAGAGTAGGTGGCGCCGTAGCTAAGCTCGCTTGACGCAAACGGAAGGGAGGAGCATCCGCGCCTTATGTCCTCCCCCGCACTCTCCCCCATGAAACGCCCCTGGGTCGTCATCGTCTGCGCGGCGTTCATCGTCACGCTGGCGATGGGCGTGCGCCAGTCGTTCGGCCTGTTCCTGCCGCAGATGAGCGTCGATATCGGCATCAGGCGCTCCGACTTCGGGCTCGCGATGGCGCTCCAGAATCTCTTGTTCGGCCTCGTTCAGCCTTTCGTCGGCGCGCTCGCCGACAAGCATGGCGCGGGGCGCGTCGTGCTGGCGGGCGCGCTCCTCTATGCGCTCGGCCTGATCGGCGCGGCGTTCGCCACCGACGCGATCGGTCTGCATGTCAGCTTCGGCCTGCTGATCGGCATGGCGCAGTCGGCGACAACCTTTGTCGTCGTGCTCGGCGCGGTGGGGCGCGTCGTCAGCCCCGAAAAGCGCAGCAGCGCGTTCGGGATCGTCACCGCGGGCGGGTCGCTCGGGCAATTCCTCGTCGTCCCGCTGGCTTCGATGCTGCTCGGCGATATCGGCTATCATGAGACCTTGTGGATCATGGCGGGGCTTGTGGCGCTATGCGGTCTGCTCGCAATCGGCGTCGCGGGGCGCACCGACACGCCGGGGACGCTTGCGGTCGAGGAGCAGACCGCGCGCGATGCGCTGCGCGAGGCGGCGGTCCATCGCGGTTACTGGCTGCTCAACGCCGGCTTCTTCGTTTGCGGGTTCCACATCGCCTTCATTGCGACGCACTTGCCCGCCTATCTCGACGACAAGGGGCTGGGGATCGGGATCGGCGCGCAGGTGCTCGCGCTCGTCGGGCTGTTCAACATTCTCGGCTCATACGTGTTCGGTCGGGCGGGCGATCTGCTGCGCCAGAAATATGTGCTGTCGGCACTTTACACCGCGCGTTCGGCGGTGATTGCGCTCTTCCTCTTTTTGCCTTTGAGCCATGCGAGCGCGCTCGTCTTTGCGGGCGCGATGGGTTTCCTCTGGCTCGGCACCGTGCCGCTGACCAGCGGGATCGTCGGACGCATCTTCGGCATCCGCTATCTCTCTATGCTCTACGGCATCGTGTTCCTGAGCCACCAGCTCGGCAGCTTCTTCGGCGCGTACACGGCGGGGCTGATCTTCGACGCGACGGGCAGCTACAACATCGCATGGGGCTTTTCGATCGCGCTCGGGCTGTTCGCGGGGCTCGTCCACCTGCCGATCGCTGACGCGCCGGTCAAACGGCTGCAAACGGCGTGAGGCTCGCGCGGCAGGACTGGATCGCGCTCGTGCTCTTTGCCCTGATCGCGGCGGGTGGTCTGTGGCTGTGGACCGGCGAGGGACCGGTCGTCTGGCTCACCAATTTTGCGATCATGTGCGGCTTCTAGGCCCTCACTGCGGTTCTTCGACCTCGGGCGTCCGCTGACAGATCGCATCGTCGCCATTCTTGGGTATCACGGGATCGGGAAGCAGGCGGAACACGTGCGCCCATGGCGTTGCGACGCGTTCGGGCCGTGTGCGCTTGTTCGCGACGACATCGATAAAGTCCCAGCACACCACGCCGCTGCGCAGGAAATTACTGTGCCCCGTCGATCCGCGCGACACGTCGGTGGTGTCGATCACCGTCAGCCCGGCGCGCGAGACCGGGTAGCAACGCTCGGGCAGCCCCTGGGCTTTGAGGTCGGCCGCCTCGAACGGATTGAAGCAATAGGGCGAGCCGAGCCGCGGATAGCCGTGGATCGCGCGCGACGCGGCGAGCGCCTTGTCGGCACGCGAGGTATAGACGGTGATCCGCCGATTGTTGGCGACGCGTCGTGCCGAGAGGACCTCTTCCTCGATATCGCGTTCGAACGTCTCGCGGTCGATGTCGGGTGAGGCGAGGATGACGTTCGAGATATTGCTGCTGTCGGCGTTGCTCGACGTGCGATCGACATAGGAGATCGCCGGAATGACGAGCCGCGCGCCGAGCGAGTGCGAGACGACGACGATCTCCTTCACCCAGCTCTGTTCGGCGAGCGACTTCAGGAAGTCGCGGAAATTTCGGACGTCGTGATACATGTTCGTCTCGTCGACGACATAGCTCAGGACCTTGCCCTGCGACGGCCAGCTATATTCGATGATCGGGCCGTCGAAGCCGGTCATTCGCGCGATCTGTGTCGCGTCCTTCGACGTCGTCGAGAAATTCTCGCGGTAGCCGTGGATATAGAGCAGCACGCGGCCCTGCTTGCGGTCGGTTTCGGCCTGCAGGGCGCGCCACCAGTCGGCCGAAGTCTGGAAGGCGATCGGGGCCAGCAGCTTCTTTTTCTTGCCAACCTCGACTTCGCGCGGCGCATTGAAACGGCCGTAGCGCATCTGGTCGCCGCGGTGATGGAGCAGCTCGATCTCGCTCGTCCGGCAGTCGGGCAGGCGGCTCGTCGCGAAGAAATAGGGCAGCGCCTCGCCGTCGACGACGGCACCCGCCTGCGCGGTGCAGCGCGGATCGGCGACATATTCGGCATGGCGAACCTTGCCATAGTCGACCGCCGCGATGCTGCATCCCGACAGCGGGGCAAGGACAAGAGCGGCGAGCAGGCGGGTCATTCGCACGGCGGTTTCACCTTTGAAAAGCCTGACACATTCGCCGACGCTGGCAGAGGATGGCGGGCTTTGAAAGGGAGAAATCGATCCGGCGGACGCGCCGCGCGCCGATCGCTTATTTGCCGACGACGCTCTCGGGCAAATCCTCGCCGAACACGCGCTGATAATATTCGGCGACGATCATCCGCTCGGCCTCGTCGCATTTGTTGAGGAACGAGAGACGGAACGCAAAGCCGATATTGTTGAAGATCGCTGTATTCTGCGCCCAGCTGATGACCGTGCGCGGCGACATCACGGTCGAGATATCGCCGTTGATGAAGCCCTGACGCGTCAGGTCCGCGACCTTGACCATATTGGCGACGGTCGTCTCGTCGGTGTTCGGCACCTTGGCGAGGATGATCGCGCTTTCGGTCGCCGCGGGCAGATAGTTCAGCGTGACGACGATGTTCCAGCGGTCCATCTGGCCCTGATTGATCTGCTGGGTGCCGTGATACAGCCCGCTCGTATCGCCGAGCCCGACGGTGTTCGCGGTCGAGAAGAGGCGGAAATGCGGGTTGGGACGGATCACGCGGTTCTGGTCGAGCAGCGTCAGCTTGCCCTCGGTTTCGAGCACGCGCTGGATCACGAACATCACATCGGGGCGGCCGGCGTCATATTCGTCGAAGACCAGTGCCGTGGGGGTCTGCAGCGCCCAGGGGAGCAGGCCTTCGCGGAATTCGGTGACCTGCTGACCGTCGCGCAGCACGATCGCGTCGCGGCCGACAAGGTCGATACGGCTGATATGCGCGTCGAGGTTGACGCGGATGCACGGCCATTTGAGCCGCGCCGCGACCTGTTCGATATGCGTCGACTTGCCGGTGCCGTGATAGCCCTGCACCATCACGCGGCGGTTGTATTTGAAGCCCGCGAGGATCGCGAGCGTCGTGTCGCCGTCGAAGACATAGGCGGGGTCGAGGTCGGGGACGCGTTCGTCGGCCTCGCTGAACGCCGGGACCTTCATGTCGATATTGACCCCGAACACCTCGCGTGCGTCGACCTCGGTATCGGGCGCCGCAAGCAGCGTCGAGCCGTGGTGATCGGGAAGGCTGTTCGGAATATCGGTCATGGCAAAGTCCAGCAAGCAAACGGGGAGAGTCGCCGCGCGGCGGCGCTTCGTCGTCGCGGTATCGTCATGGGTTGCGGCTTGCAACGCCTTTCGTGGCGATGTTCTAGAGGAGGCCGAGCGCCTTCATCACCGCCGACTGGTCGTAATAGGGACGTTCGCAGACGATCTTGTCGCTGCCGGGAGCAAATTCGAAACTGGCGGCCATACGAATGCGGAACGCCTTGCCGGTCGGCTCGATCGTCCTGAGGCCGAGCTTCAGCGGGCCAAGATGCGTGCCGGTCAGCCAGAATTCGACGAGCACCGTGTTCGTGCCCTCATCGGCGGCGATCGCGATGACCTCGTTCGCCTGATCGGGAAAGGGCTCGCGCGAGGCGGCGAAATAGGATCGCACCGCCGCCTCGCCGTCGAAGATCGTGCCGGGACCCATCAATTCGTACCGCGGGTGGTCGAAGGTCGCGAGAACGCCCTCCCAGTCGTGCGTGATTTCGAGCGCCATGTGCCGGCGCACCACTTCGATCCGTGCTTCGTTCAGGTCGGTCATCGCGCCTCTCCTATGCGAACGCCTTCGTCTTTCTCAGCAACTGATATGCCGCAACGACTTCGCCGAGTCTCGCTTCGAAGCTGCGGTCGCCGCCATTCCGGTCGGGATGATATTTGCGGACGAGTTCGCTGTAGCGCCGCCGCAGCGCCGCGCGGTCGGCGTCGGCGGGCAGCGCGAGCAATTGCATCGCGGCATGTTCCTCGCGCGACAGGCCGGGGTTGGCGGTCTCGCGCCGCGCCTCGTCCATCCGCTGGCGAAAGCGTGCGCCCAATGCGTCGATCGGGTCCCTGAAATCGGCCCAGCGCGGCGGCAGGTCGGCGCTGCCCGCGGGGCGGAAGGTGCGGCTCTCGGTTTCCCAGCCGGCGGTCGGCGATTGCGCCTCCATGATCTGGTCGGCGGTCATGCCCTCGAAGAAATTATAGCCCGCATTGAATTCGCGGACATGATCGAGGCACAGCCAGCGATATTGCGGCGGACCGTCGGGCGATCGCGTCCATGCCATCGGCGCACGGAATTCGCCGGGTTCACGGCACCCGGGCGCGGCGCAGGGGGCTTCGCGGGGGACGCGGCCATGAAAACGGGAAGGGCGTGCGGAAGAAGGCACAAAGGACTTTCGAGCGATGATGGAGGTCTTATAATTTGGCGACGAAGCGCTTATGGTCAACCCATGAGCAGCAAAGGCCCCGTACAGCAAGAGATGGAAAGCCTGCTCGGCGCAGCCTTTCCCGACGCAAATTTTGTCGTGAACAACGACAGCGCCAGCCACCACGGCCATATGGGCGACGACGGCAGCGGCGAGTCGCATTTCAGCCTGACGATCGAATGGGCGGGATTTGCCGGCCAGAATCGCGTCGCGCGCCAGCGTGCGGTGAACAAGGCGCTCGGCGACCTGCCGGGGCAGCGCGTCCATGCGCTCGCAATCAAGGCGACGGCGCCGGGAGAAGGGTGACCATGTTCGCGCTCGCCGCGCTGGCCCTGTTTTCGGAGGCGCCCGTTTCGCAGCCCCCCGAAGCGGCAGCGTTGGCATTCGATATCAGCGGTCGCAACTATGTGATGCCCCTTCCGAGCGGCTATTGCGTTCCGCAGCAACTGCCGGTGGGCGCACGCGGCGATCAGTCGAGTGCCGCCGGCGTTATCGTGGCCAACCTTGCCTATATCCAGAATTGCCAAACCGCGAACGAAGGTGGCGGGAACCTCCGTTTCATCCACCTCAAATATCTGAAGAATTTCGATCCCGGCGCCCCCTCTCGCGGAGCCTATCTGGACGCGGCGGCAAAGCAGATGGGAAGCACGGCCTATGTCGGCCAGCAGGAGTCCGAGGCTTTTGCCGATCGGGTCGAGAGCCGGATGGAAGGCGCTACGGGCAAGAAGATCGACGCACAGATATCGGCGGTCCATTTGGGGCGCGACGATCTTTGCGTTTATCAGGCGCGAACCATGAAGATTGCACTGGCGGGCAACGCGGTCGGGGCGTTACGAATGGTGAGCTGCACGACCTGGATCAATGGCCGCGTGGCCAGCATCGATATCGGCAGCCCGTCGGATGGAGGGCTCGGTTTCGGTGCGATGCTGCGAGAATTGCGAGCCGTCGCGGCGTCGATCGCGCCGTCGAAATGACGAAGCTCCATGAAGGAGAGGGATGACATGGCATCCAAGGTCAATCTTGCAGCCGCCTTTGCGACCATCGGCGATCACTGGAATCCGCGGGTCGCGGGCGACATCAACGATTTTCAGGTGAAGCTGGTCAAGCTCGACGGCAAGTTCGACTGGCATCATCATGATGTCGAGGATGAACTCTTTCTCGTCGTCGCCGGCCGGATGAAGATGGCGTTTCGCGACCGCGACGAGATTGTCGGGCCCGGCGAGTTCATCATCGTCCCGCACGGCGTCGAACATTGTCCGGAGGCGCTGGACGGCGAATGCCATGTCGTCCTGCTCGAACCCGGCACGACGCGCAACACCGGCAATGTCGAAACCGACAAGACCCGCAAGACGCTGGAAAGGCTTGGCTGATGTTCACCATCATCACCCCTTCGACCCATGACATCGGCGCGTTCGACGTGCGCCGCACCTTGCCCAACAAGGCACGGACGATGGTCGGCCCGTTCATCTTCGTCGATCAGTTCGGCCCCGCGCATTTCGACATCGGGCAGGGCATGGACGTGCGGCCGCACCCGCATATCAACCTGTCGACGCTGACCTATTTGTTCGAGGGTGCGATCGATCATCGCGACAGCCTCGGCACCTATGCGACGATCCGTCCGGGCGCGTGCAACCTGATGACCGCAGGGCGCGGGATCGTCCATTCGGAGCGTACGCCGCAGGGCGAACGCGCGACCGGGTCAGGCATTTCGGGGATGCAGACCTGGCTCGCGCTGCCCGACGGCAAGGAAGAGATCGATCCCGCGTTCGAGCATGTCGCGGCGGGCGCCCTGCCGCTGGTCGAGGACGGCCATGTTTCGGCGCGGGTGATCATGGGCAGCCTGTGGGGCGCGACCGCGCCGACGACGCAGCACAGCGCGACCATCTATGCCGATATATTGATGAACGCCGGGGCGACGATCCCGATCGATGCCGAGGCCGACGAGCGCGCGGTGCTGGTGGCGCTCGGCGATGCGAGCCTCGATGGCGAGGCGCTCGACCGGTACAGCCTCTACATCCTGAAACCGGGGCAGGCGATGACGCTGCGCGCCGAAACCGACGCGCGCGTGATGCTGCTGGGCGGCGAGGCGTTCACGACGCCGCGCCATGTCTGGTGGAATTTCGTCAGCTCGTCGCGCGACCGCATCAACGAGGCGAAGCAGGAGTGGAAAGACCGCAAATTCCCGCTCGTCCCCGGCGACAGCGACGAGTTTATCCCGATTCCCGAAGTGCCGAAGACGGTTAGCTATCCTTAGATGGCCGTTGCGACCGGAAGCTGCCCTATCTATCATCGTCACCCCGGACTTGATCCGGGGTCCACGACGACGGTGCCGGCTATGGATCCCGGATCAAGTCCGGGATGACGAAAGAGAGTGAGCGAACGGCTGCTTCCCACCCCAAAGCCGACATTCCGGCCTTCGGGGTCTCCTTCATCCGATACCCCGTCATCTCAGCTTGCCAGCCGCGATGATCCCCGCCAGATTGGTTTCGAAAAGAAACCAAAGGAGCGGTGTCGATGATCGGCGATTTCGAGCAGCAGCGTGTGAAGCTTTCTACCGGGGTCGAACTCGACGTCGTCGATATCGGGCCGCGGGGCGCGCCGGTTCTGATGTTTCTCCACGGCTTTCCCGAATCGCACCGCACCTGGCGCCATCAATTGCCGCATTTCGCAACGCGCTTCCGCTGCATCGCGCCCGACCAGCGTGGCTATCGCGGATCGTCGAAGCCGCAGGACATCGAATCCTACACGCCCGACAAGCTGATCGCCGATATCTTCGCGCTCG
Organism: Pseudomonadota bacterium; assembly: GCA_020160755.1. Lineage (GTDB taxonomy): Bacteria > Pseudomonadota > Alphaproteobacteria > Sphingomonadales > Sphingomonadaceae > Sphingopyxis. The sequence continues at coordinate 220,595 of JAIUPN010000006.1, read as the reverse complement.
CCGATGCGCTTGGCGTCGGTGAATTCACGGTCGTCGGGCACGACTGGGGTGGCGCGATCGCATGGGGCGTCGCGCTCGGCGGCCAGCCGGGCGGGCTGCACCCGGAGTGGGCGGGCCGTGTGACCCGCGCCGTCATTGCGAACGCGCCGCATCCCGGCATCTTTCAGCGTCTGCTCGCGACCGACGCCGACCAGCGCGCCGCGAGTCAGTATATCCGCACCTTCCGCGACCCCGCGAACGACGCGATCATCGAAGAGCACGGCATTGCTGGCATCCTTGCCCATGCTTTTGCCGGGCGGGTGCCGAGCGGCGGACTCCAGCCCGCCGACGAGATCGGCCGGCTGCTCAAGGATTGGGAGGATCGCGACGCCTGCCGCGCGATGATCAACTGGTATCGCGGTTCGACGATCGATGTGCCCGCGATGGACGAACCCTATGCCGAACCGCCGGCGGTGCCGTTCCCGAAGCTCGACATCCCGACGCTGGTGATCTGGGCGCTCGACGATGTCGCGCTGCCGCCGTGCAATCTCGACGGGATGGAAGAGCTGGTTCCCGGCGTGACGATCGTCGAGGTGCCCGACTGCGGCCATTTCGTGCCGTGGGACGCACCCGATGCGGTCAATCTGGCGATGGACGAGTTCCTCGCCGTGACCTGAATTAGGGTGCTATATTTGCCGGAAAAAAGGCGGCGGGCGACAATCGTGTCGCCCGCCTGGGGGGGGTCTGTGTCGACGTGTCTGGGGCACGCGAAATAATCTTGTTCGCGCTCGTTTTTCCTCCACCCGACCAAGTCGGGCGAAGTATTGGTTGGCGCGATTTAACCATAGAATTGGCAAATATAGCAGGCTTTCACATTTTCCCATTCTTGCCATACTCAAGTAATGGAAGTGGGAGGACTCAGGGTCGCCTCGATCGTTGACCGGATCGATGGCCCGTCGAGCTGGACGATCGAACGCGATGTCCATGCGCTGATCCTGTATGAGGCGGGAAGCTACCACTGGCTCGAAACCTGGCAGGACGATCAGCGAACGTCGCTCGGCGATCCGCTGCCCGGCGAAATGTGGCTGGTGCCGGCCGGCCGTCGTTATCGCGCTGCGGCAAAGGGGGGCGCGGTTCGCACGATCGAGGTCGAGATCCCGGCGGCGAAGCTGACGGTCGCTCCGGGCACGCGCGCGCTGGCGGCGTATCACGACATGGCGCTCGCGGCGCTTGTCCGCGCGCTGTTCGCGGGCGATGCGGCGGCGGCCGACCCGCTGCTGGCAACCCTTGACGAGACGCTCGCGGCGATGGCGGGCCGCCCCGACTCTCCCGCCATTGTCCAGCGCATCAACGACCTGATGGCATTCATCCAGACGCAGCTCGAGCTGCAGCTGACGGTCGAGGATATGGCGGCCGAGGTCGGGATGTCGGTGAACAGCCTGATCGTCCACTTTACGCGCGCGACCGGGCGCACGCCGGCGCAATATGTGCTGCGCCAGCGGCTGCGTCATGCCTGCTGGTTCCTGATGAACCGGCCGCTGACGATCGCCGAAATCGCCTTCGCGACCGGCTTTTCCAGCCACGCCCATCTTTGCGCGATCTTTCGCCGCAAGATCGGCATGTCGCCCGGCGAGTGGCGGCGGCGCCATCGGTCGGCGGCGCTATCCGTGGAAGGAGTGGAATAGGATGTCGCACACGGTGATCATGCTTCTCGCCGGGCTGGCGTTGCTGGTCGTGCTGCGCCTGGCGATCAGGGACGGCGCCCTGGCGACGCGCCTCTTCCTCGTGCTTTGGCTGGTGGCGTCGATCGGCAACCTGCTCGTTGGCGTCCTCCATGCCGGATATGGCTGGGCGGAGGAAGCGACGATCTGGCTGCTTGTCTTCGGTGCGCCCGCGGCGCTGGCACTCGTCGCGCTCCGTTTGCGGCGTTAATTGTCGGGGCGGAGCAGGCAGCCGCTGGCGCCCGCGTGGCGCGCGCTGCGCGACGCGAGCAGCGGGACGCTGCCGGTGATCGTTTTCGTTGCGGGGTCCTCGCTGAGCGACACCATGTCCATGCCGGGCTCGAAATCGCTTTGGCAGCTTTCGAGGCTGCGGCCCTGGACATAGCGGCACGAACAGCCGACGCGCGCGGCATAGGCCGAACCCAGTTCGGCCTGCGCCTTGAACGCCGGGAATTTCCAGATCGCGAAGACCGCAAGCAGCACAGCGAGCCCGATCGCCCATGGCAGGCAGCCGCTCGAGCGGGCCGCTTTCGGCGGCCTCGTGGCGGGGATCGGGTCGGCGGGCGGCGGCGCGGCGTGCGGCGGCGTCTCACCCGTTGTCGGCCCGGTCTGATTGATGTTATTCACCCGAGCCATGATCACGAAAAAACGGCTGCTGGCAAGTGCGGCCCTCGCGATGCTCGGCGCCTGGTCGCTGACGCAGGCGGCGGGGCAGGGCAATATGGCGCCCGTCGCGCCTGCGCCGAAATTCGGGGCGTCGCTCGACGGCGTCGCGGCGGTCGATACGCCGCAGCCGCTTCCAGCCTTGCCCGCTGCGGTCCGCGCGCGCGCCGATGCACTCTTCACCGACGCCGACGATGTGGGGCAGACGCGCGCGCTCTATGTGCTGCGCGATGGCGAGCCGATCTACGAACGCTACGCCGCCGGGTTCGGCCCCGAATCGAAACTCATCAGCTGGTCGATGGCAAAAAGCATCACCGCGGTGCTCACCGGCTTCCTCGTCGCCGACGGGCAATTGTCGCTTGACGGTCCCGCGCCGGTCGAGGCGTGGCAGCGCAGCGGCGATCCGCGCGGCGCGATCACGCTCCGAAGCCTGCTCCACATGTCGTCGGGGCTCGAGCATGTCGAGACCGGCGATCCGGTCTGGCAGGGCGATACGGTCGCGATGCTTTTCGGTGGCGGCGCGGGCGACATGGCGGGCTTTGCCGAAGCGAAGCCCGCGGCGGCGCAGCCCGACGAGGTGTTCAACTACAGCTCGGCGACCAGCGTGATCCTCGCCGACATCATCGCCGACACGCTGACTCCGTCGCGGAACCCCGACGCGCGCCGCGATGCGATGCGCGATTTCATCGGCGGGCGGCTGATTGAGCCGCTGGGGATGACCAGCCTGACGCCCGAATATGACGCACGCGGCACGATGATCGGCGGGTCGATCATGCACGCGACCGCGCGCGACTATGCCAGGTTCGGCGAATTCCTGCGCAACCATGGCGTCGTGAACGGCCAGCGGCTGCTCCCCGAAACCTGGATGCGCTTCATGCTCACCCCTTCGAAGAACGACGCGGGCTATGGCGGGCATATCTGGCTCAATCGCAAACGGCCTGCCGGGGTGACCCCGGCTCTATGGCCCGACCGCGGCCCCAACGACCTGTTCGCCTGCATCGGTCATCAGGGGCAATATATCATCGTCTCGCCGTCGCAGCGGGTGACGATCGTGCGGCTCGGCGTGACGACCGACGAGCAGTTCCCCGCCTTGCGCCGGCATCTCGCCGACCTGACCGAAGCGCTTTGAAATAGCGGGCCGGTACCGCGCCAAACTTCAGAGCAGGAAATCGCCGACCAGCGTCGTGACGCACGTGCCGGTGAGCTCGACCATGGCGCCGTCGAGGCGGCAGCCGACATGGCCGCCGCGTGCGCTCGCCTGATAGGCGGCGAAATGGTCGCGCCCCAGCCGCGTCGTCCAATAGGGCGTCAGCACGCTGTGCGCCGATCCGGTCACCGGATCCTCGTCGATCCCGGCGCCGGGCGCGAAGGCGCGGCTCACGACGTCGGCCCCCGATGGGTCGCCCGCGCCCCGCGCGGTTGCGATATATAATATATCGCCCCCCTTCTTGAGCGCGCGAAGGTCGGGTTCGAGCGCGCGGACGCTCGCCGCGTCGGGGTAGACGATCAACGCATAACCGCCCTCGTGCCACAGCGTTTCGACGACATCGCCGCCCATCGCGCGGACGATATCGGGCATCGCCTTCGCCGCGGGCGGGTATGCGGGCAGCGCCATCTTGTAGCCCTCGTCCTCGCCGTTTCGTGCGACGCGCAAAATCCCCGCCTTGCGCGTGCGGAACGTCATGTCATTGCGCCACTGGGCGGCCGACAGCAGCACGTGCCCGCTCGCGAGCGTCGCGTGGCCACACAGGGCGACCTCGACCCCCGGCGTGAACCAACGCAGCTCATAATCGGCTTCGCCGCTCTCGTCGGGGATCAGGAAGGCGGTCTCGGCGAGATTATTCTCGGCCGCGATCGCCTGTAGCACCGCATCGGGAAGCCATTCTTCGAGCGGCATCACCGCAGCCGGATTGCCGGTGAACGGGCGGTCGGCAAAGGCGTCGACCTGGCTGATCGGAAGGCGGCGCGGCGCGCTCATGGGTAGAGCAACCCGCTGGTCCACCCGTCGCCGGTCCGCACGAAGCGGGTGCGCTCGTGCAGCCGATGCGCGCGATCCTGCCAGAATTCGATGGCAGAGGGCGTCGCGCGCCATCCCGACCAGCGCGGCGGGCGCGGCACGTCCTTGCCCTCGAACCGCGCCTGCATCTCTTCGAAGCGCGTCTCGAACGTCTCACGGCTGTCGAGCGGGCGCGACTGGTTGCTCGCCCACGCGCCAAGCTGGCTGTCGCGGCTGCGCGTCGCGAAATAGGCGTCGGCGGTCGCGTCGTCGACCGGCGTCACCGCGCCTTCGATGCGAATCTGCCGCCGCAGCGATTTCCAGTGAAACAGCAACGCGACATGCGGGTTCGTCGCAAGCTCGCCGCCCTTGCGGCTGTCGAGGTTGGTGTAGAAGATGAATCCGTCGGGCCCATGCCCCTTCAGCAACACCATGCGCAGCGACGGGTGGCCGTCGGGCGTCGTCGTCGCGAGCGCCATCGCGTTGGAGTCGTTGGGTTCGCTGGCGCGCGCTTCGGCGAACCAGCTGTCGAACAGGGCAAAGGGATCGTCCGTCATGCGCGCGGTCATAATGCGCCGCGCGCGCATGGTCGAGCGCATATGCGAAACTTGATCCGCTTGCGGCGCATTCCCACATCGAGGCGCAATCGGGCCTTCACGGCCAGTCACTTATCGGGCTACAGGAGCAAAATGGCCGATCCCTATTCCACCCTGGGCGTTGCGAAGAGTGCAAGCGAAGCGGAGATCAAGTCCGCGTATCGCAAGCTCGCCAAGGAACTGCACCCCGACAAGAACAAGGACAACCCGAAGGCGTCGGAGAAATTCTCCGACGTGACCAAGGCGTATGACATCCTGTCGGACAAGACGAAGCGCGCGCAGTTCGATCGCGGCGAGATCGACGGTGAGGGCAATCCCGCCATGCCCTTCGGCTATGGCGGCGGAGGCGGATTCCGCGGCGACCAGCGTACCGGCCCTGGCGGCTTCAGCGGCTTCGGGAACGAAAGCGCCGATTTCGGCGACATTTTCGAAGGATTGTTCGGCGGTCGCGGCGGCGGCAACGCGGGCGGCCCGTTCGGCGGCTTCGGCGGTCGCAGCGCGCCGCCGCAGAAGGGCGCCAATGTCGCTTATCGTCTGTCGGTATCGTTCATCGACGCCGCGACGCAGGCGCCGCAGCGGATCACGCTGGCCGATGGCGGCACGATCGACCTGAAACTGCCCGCCGGGGTCGAAACCGGCACGCAGATGCGCCTTGCCGGCAAGGGGCAGCCGGGGCCGGGTGGCAACGGCGACGGTATCGTGACGATCACGGTCAAGGATCACCCCTTTTACGAACGCGACGGCGCGAACATCCGTCTCGACCTGCCGGTGACGCTGAACGAGGCGGTCAAGGGCGCGAAGATCAAGGTGCCGACCGTCGACGGGCCGGTGATGCTGTCGATCCCCGCGGGATCGTCGTCGGGCAAGGTGATGCGCCTCAAGGGCAAGGGATTCAGCCAGAAAGGCGGCGGCCGCGGCGACCAGCTCGTGCGGCTGATGGTCGACCTGCCCGCCGACGACGATGCGCTGGTGACGCTGCTCAGCGAATGGACCGACGACCGCGCCGTGCGGGCGGAGCTTGGCGTGTGATGCGTGGCTGACGCCAGCGAGAAAAGGATCGTCGCCGCGCTCGAGCGCGAGGTTGCCGACGAGGTCGGCAAGGAATTTCTGGCCGAGGGCCATTCGCCGCACTCGCCCGAAGCGCGCGCCGAGCGCGCGAAACGCATCAAGCTGCGCGCGCGGGCGCAGGGGGTCATCGACCGCAGCCGCGAGCAGCTCGGGCCGGGCACACGCGCCTGGCGCATTGCGCGCCGCGTCGTCGTCGGCACCTACACCGACGGCTTCATCCACGCGGGCAATCTCGCCTATCTGGCGCTGATCGCGCTGTTCCCCTTCTTCATTTTGCTCGCCGCGGCGCTGTCGCTTTTCGGCGGCAGCGTCGGGGGTGAGGCGGCGATCGAAGCGGTTTTCTCGACGATGCCGCCGACGGTCGCCAAGGCGCTGTCGGGACCGATCCGCGAGGTGATGACGGCGCGCACGGGCATCTTCCTGTGGCTCGGCGCGCTCGTCGCGCTCTGGACCGTCGGCAGCCTGATCGAGACCGTGCGCGACATCCTCCGCCGCGCTTATGGCACGCATTTTTCCAAGGGATTCTTCCATTACCGGCTGCTGTCGATCGGCATCATCACCGGCGCCGTCGTGCTGATGCTGCTGTCGTTCAGCATGCAGGTGCTGATCGTCGGGGTCGAACAGTTCGTCACGCGCGTACTCCCCGAACGATATCAGTCGGTCGGCGTCGTCGCGATTTCGCGCGGTGTGTCGGGGCTTGGCCTGTTCCTCGCCATCTATATGCTGTTTTACAGCCTGACGCCGTCGAAATACCGGCGGCGGCAATTCCCCAAATGGCCCGGCGCGCTGTTCACGACCCTCTGGTGGATCGGCGTAACGCTCGCGCTGCCGCCCTTGCTGGCCAGCCTGCTCAGCTACGACGCAACTTACGGCAGCCTCGCGGGTGTCATGGTCGCGCTCTTCTTTTTCTACCTTGTGGGATTGGGTATGGTGATGGGCGCCGAACTCAATGCCGCTTTGGTAGAGGTTGAGGATTTGGGCCACGACGCTATTGGGCGCGTCGACGATGTGGTTATTGAAGCCAAAAAGGCTGGAGTAGAAAAATGACGGGTCTGATGAAGGGCAAGCGCGGGTTGATCATGGGCCTCGCGAACGACAAGTCGCTTGCGTGGGGCATTGCCAAGGCGCTCCACGCGCACGGCGCCGAGCTCGCGATTTCGTATCAGGGCGATGTGATGCTGAAGCGGGTGAAGCCGCTCGCCGACGAACTCGGCTGCGATTTCCTGATCGATTGCGATGTCGCCGACATGGACAATCTCGATGCGGCGTTTGCGACGCTTTCGGCGCGCTGGCCGACGATCGATTTCGTCGTCCACGCGATCGGTTATACGAACAAGGAAGCGCTGCGCGGCCATTATGCCGACGTCACGCTCGACGACTTCCTGATGACGATGAACATCAGCGTCTACAGCTTCACCGCGGTCGCGAAGCGCGCCGCGGCGATGATGACGCCGTTCGATCCCGAAACGGGCAACGGCGGCGGCTCGCTGCTGACCCTCAGCTATTATGGCGCCGAGAAGGTGATCCCGCATTACAACGTCATGGGCGTTGCGAAGTCGGCGCTCGAAACCAGCGTCAAATATCTCGCCAATGATTACGGCCCGCAGGGCGTGCGCGTGAACGCGATCTCGGCCGGCCCGATCAAAACGCTCGCCGCGTCGGGCATCGGCGATTTCCGCCTGATCCTGAAATGGAACGAGCATAATGCGCCGCTGCGCCGCAACGTCACGATCGACGATGTCGGTGGCTCGGCGCTCTACCTCCTGAGCGATCTGTCGTCGGGCGTCACCGGCGAAACGCATCATGTCGATGCCGGTTATCATACCGTCGGAATGAAGCAGGAAGACGCCCCGGACATCTCGCTTGTCTGATGATCTCGTCATCCGTCCCGCGACGGCGGCGGATGCGGAGGTTGTCGACAGCGTCATTCGCGCGGCCTTCGCCGGGACGGATTTCGGCCATCAGGGCGAAGCCGAACTGGTGCGCATGATCGAAGCGGACGGCGATGCGCTGGTGTCGCTTGTCGCCGAACGCGATGGCGTCGTCGTCGGGCATGTCCTGTTCAGCCGGATGGACGTCGAAGCCGACGGCACCGCACTTTCGGCTGCGGGCCTCGCGCCCGTTTCGGTCGCACCCGGCAGTCAGGGGCAGGGCATTGGCGACGCGCTGATCCGCGCGGGGCTCGGCGCTTTACGAGAACAAGGCGTCGCGGCGAGTTTCGTTCTCGGCCATGAGGGCTATTACCCGCGTTTCGGCTATTCGCCGGGCCTCGCCGCGCGCTTCGCTTCGCCCTTTGCGGGGCCGCATTTCATGGCGATGATGCTGGACTCGGACGCGCCCTGGCCGCTAGGCGGACGCGCGGATTATGCTCCCGCATTTGGCCGGATGGGATAGGACGATGAGTTTCAACAGCTTCGGACGCGTTCTTCGCTTCACGACGTGGGGGGAAAGCCACGGCCCCGCGCTCGGCGCCGTCGTCGACGGCTGCCCGCCGCGCCTGTCGCTGTCCGAAGCCGACATCCAGCCTTTCCTCGACAAGCGCCGCCCCGGCCAGTCGCGCCACACGACGCAGCGGCAGGAACCCGATCAGGTCCGCATCCTGTCGGGCACATTCGAGGGCAAGACGACGGGCACGCCGATCAGCCTGATGATCGAGAATGTCGACCAGAGGTCGAAGGATTATGGCGAGATCGCGCAGGCCTACCGCCCCGGCCACGCCGACTACGCCTATGACGCGAAATACGGCATTCGCGACTATCGCGGCGGCGGCCGGTCGAGCGCGCGTGAGACCGCGGCGCGCGTCGCGGCCGGCGGCGTTGCGCGGCTGGTGATCCCGGAGGTGCAGATCCATGCCTGGGTCGCCGAAATCGGCGGCGACGCGATCGATCCCGCGAACTTCGACCTCGACGAAATTGACCGCAACCCGTTCTTCTGTCCCGATCCCGCCGCGGCGCAGCGCTGGGAAGGGCTGATGGACGCCGCGCGCAAGTCGGGCAGTTCGCTGGGCGCGGTGATCGAATGCGCCGCCAGCGGCGTCCCCGCCGGCTGGGGGGCACCTATTTACGCCAAGCTCGATAGCGATCTTGCCGCCGCGATGATGGGCATCAATGCGGTGAAGGGCGTCGAGATCGGCGCAGGTTTTCAAGCGGCGCGCCTGCGCGGCGAGGAAAATGCCGACCCGATGCGTCCGGCAGCCGACGGCAGCAATCGCCCTGATTTCCTGTCGAACAACGCCGGCGGGATCGCAGGCGGTATCTCGACCGGCCAGCCCGTTGTCGTGCGCGTCGCTTTCAAGCCCACGAGTTCGATTCTCACCCCCGTGCCGACCGTCAACAAGGCGGGCGAGGCGACCGATATCGTCACCAAGGGGCGCCACGACCCGTGCGTGGGTATCCGCGGTGCGCCGGTGGTCGAGGCGATGATGGCGCTCGTCCTCGCCGACCATAAATTGCTGCACAGGGCGCAAAACGGCTGATGGGTTAGTGGAGGCCGTCGCCGCATTTATCGCGGAACATCAGGCGGTTATCGGCCTGTTCGTGCTCGCAGGCATGTTCGCGGCCTTTGTCTGGGAACGCTTCTCGCCCTCGGTCGTCGCGGTGGCCGGGGCGGGGACGATGCTCGCGCTTGGTCTGCTCGACGAAAAGGGCGCTTTTGCCGTTTTCTCGAACAGCGCACCTTTGACCGTCGGCGCGATGTTCATCCTGTCGGGTGCGCTGATCCGGACCGGGGTGATCGACAAGGTCGGCAATTATGTCGTCGATCGCGCCAAACGGCACCCGCGGCTCGCGGTGCTCGAGGTCTTCGGCGGCGGGCTGCTCGTTTCGGGCTTCATCAACAGCACGCCCTTCGTCGTCGTGATGATGCCCGTCTGCTTCCGGCTCGCCGAGGCGCTTGGCGTGTCGCCCAAGAAATTGCTGATGCCGCTGTCGGTGATCGCAGTGCTGGGCGGTTGCCTGACCCTCATCGGCACCTCGACCAACCTCGTCGTTGCGGGGATCGCCGAACAGGCAGGGATCGAACGCTTCGGGCTGTTCAGCATCACCCCCTATGGCCTCGCGGTCGCGGCGGCGGGGGTTGTCGGCCTCCTGATCATGGCCCGCTTCCTGCCGTCGGACTATCCGCGGATCGCCGAAAAGGCCGACGGGGCGGAGCAGCTTTACCTGACCGAGCTCGGCCTCGGTGCCGACGATCCCGCCATCGACATGTCGCTCGACGCCGCCAGTCTCGGCATCGCACCGTCGCAGGTCGTCGGGGTGATCGCCGGCGGGCGCCTGATCACGGGCAGCGATGCGCAAAATCACCGGCTTGCCGCGGGTAACCGGGTTGTCGCGCGACTCGACGGGGCGACGCTGATGACGATCCGCAGCGAAAAGCGCTTTGCGATCGGTATCGGCGAAAGCCCCGACGCCGGATCGACCGTCGTCGAAGTCACCGTATCGCCCAGCCACCGCTCGATCGACCGCCCGCTCGCCGAAATCCCCTTCCTCCAGCGCCAGCGTGTCCGCATCCTCGGCGTCACGCGCTTTCGTCATCTTCCCGGACCCACCCTGTCCGAAAACCGCATTCGCGCCGCCGATCGGTTGCTGGTCGACGCCGACGAGGCAAATATCGCGCAGCTTCGCGACAATACCGGACTGATCGGCGTTGCGATGGCATCGGCGACCGCTTTTCGCCGCCGCCGGGCGTGGATCGCGATGCTCGTAATGGCGAGCGCGGTGTTCCTGTCGGCGACGGGGGTGATGTCGATCGGCATCGCGGCGTTCATCGGTGTCGCGATCGTGCTGCTGACGCGGTGCATCGACGCGTCGGAGGCGTGGGGCAGTATCGACGGCGACGTGCTGATCCTGATCTTCGCGATGCTCGCGGTCGGTGCGGCGCTCGAACAATCGGGGTCGGTCGCGCTGATGGTCGGCGCACTCGACCCGGTCCTCGCGGGCGCGCCGCCATGGGCCGTGATCGCGATCGTCTATTTTTCGGCGCTGCTGCTTTCCGAACTGCTTAGCAACAATGCCGTCGCGGCGCTGATGGGGCCGCTGGTGATCGGAATTGCCCAGGCGACCGGCGTCGCGCCGCAGCCGCTGCTGATCGCGCTGATGCTCGGCGCATCGGCCTGTTTCGCGACCCCGGTGGGTTATCAGACGAACACGCTCGTCTATGCCGCGGGCGATTACCGCTTCATGGATTTCGTGCGCATCGGCGTTCCGCTCAATATCCTGACCGGCATCGCGGGCTGCGCCGCGCTCGCTTTTTGGACGCCTTGATCGCGCGACAGGCCCGGCAGCGATTGCCCGCGGCGCATCACCCTGTTACCCCCGCTCGCATAAAGATCCGCCCAAGGCGGAACAGGGAGTAAATTATGGGGCACCGCCTGACGTTGTATATTCTGATCGGGATGATCCTGGGGGTCGTCACCGGCTATCTGGTGCGGATATATGTCCCCGCCGACAGCGAAGCCTTCACTTACTGGCTGCGCAGCTTCAGCACGCTTTCGACGATCTTTCTCAACCTGATCAAACTGGTCGTCGCACCGCTCATTCTGGGCACGCTGGTCGCGGGCATCGGGCATATGGGCGACAGCTCGGCGCTCGGCCGCATCGGAACGCGCGCGATCGCCTGGTTTATCCTCGCCAGCCTGATTTCGATCAGCCTTGGCCTGATCATGGTCAATTTTTTCCAGCCCGGTGCAGGACTTAACCTCACCGTCGGGGCGCACTCGATCGCCGAGGTCGGCGAGGTCAAAAAGCTCGATCTGTTCGAGTTTATCGAGCATGTCTTCCCGAAGAATATCTTTCAGGCGATGGCGGACAACAATGTTCTCCAGATCCTCGTTTTCGCGTTGTTCGCGGGCGTCGGCCTCACGGCCATCGGCGAAAAGGGGAAGCCGTTGCTGCGCGGCGCCGAAGCGCTCGCCGAACTGATGCTTCAGATCACCGGCTATGTGATGCGCCTTGCACCGATCGCGGTGTTCGGTGCGCTGGCCGGGGTTGTCGCGAAATATGGCCTCGGGATCCTCGGCACTTATGCCGAGCTGGTCTCCGAATTCTATCTTTCGCTCGTCGTGCTCTGGGTCATCTTGCTCGGCGCGGGCGCGATCTTCCTCGGTCGCCGGATCTTCTCGCTGATCCGCTATATTCGCCAGCCGCTCCTGATCGCATTTTCGACTGCTTCGTCGGAGGCAGCGATGCCCAAGCTGTTCGAACAGCTCGATCGTTTCGGCGTGCCGCGCCGTATTTCGGGCTTCGTGCTGCCGCTCGGCTACAGCTTCAATCTCGACGGATCGATGATGTATGCGAGCTTCGCGACGATCTTCATCGCACAGGCTTACGGGATCGAACTGTCGATCACGCAGCAGGTCCTGATCCTGCTGACCTTGATGGTTTCGTCGAAGGGGATCGCCGCGGTGCCGCGCGCCAGCCTCGTCGTGATCACCGCGACGCTCGCGATGTTCGACCTGCCGGTCGAGGGTGTCGCGCTGATTTTCGCGATCGACCAGTTCCTCGACATGGGCCGCACCGCGACCAATGTCGTCGGCAACGCCGTGGCGACGAGCGTGATCACCAAATGGGAAGGCATGCTCGAAGCGCCCGAACCCGCCAATCTCGAACGGCCGCATGCACCATCGCATACGCCGCATCATGGAACCCGCGGGCTCGATCTTCGTGATAGTGATGACGCAGGGGAAATTAAGCCGGCGGCCGACAACGCGTAACGCGCGAGCTTCGAGCCGCTCCATGGGGGCGAGCAAGGAGCTGAACCATGGCCAATGCAGCGGCGACCGACCGGGCGGAGCGCGATGACGCGCGCGCCCGGCGGCTGCGCTGGCGAATGCTCGTCGGCTTTCTTGCGGGCCTCATCATCGGGCTCGCCGTCCACTATGGCGCCCCCGATGCGCCGTGGGTGGCGACGGTCACTGCCTATGTGACCGGGCCGCTGGGGCAGATATTCCTGCGCCTGCTGTTCATGCTCGTGATCCCGCTGCTCGTGTCGGCGCTGATCGTCGGGGTCGCCGAAATGGGCGAGATGCGCGCGCTGAAATCGGTGGGCGTCCGCACGCTCGTCTATACAGTCGCCGTGTCGACGATCTCGGTCGTCATCAGCCTCGTCCTTGTCAATCTGCTCCAGCCCGGCGCCGGGGTCGATCCCGCGCTCGCGCGGTCGCTGATGGCCGAGGGCGCGGCGGGCGCGCAGGCGATCTCCGACCGCGCGGGCGAGGCGAAGACGGGGATGGACGCGGTCGTCGCGATCGTCCCCGACAATATCTTCGCCGCGATGGGCGCGAACGACGTGCTCGCGGTGATGTTCTTCGCGCTCTTTTTCGGCATCGGGTTGATGCTCGTGCGCACTCCGCAGACCGAAGCGCTGAAGACGGTGGTCGAAGGGGTGTTCGAGGTCGTGATGAAGCTGATCGGCCTCGTCATCCAGCTCGCGCCTATCGCAGTCTTCTGTTTCATGTTCAACCTCGCGGCGCAGTTCGGCTGGGACCTGATCATCCGCCTGTCGGCCTTTGTCGGCGTGGTGCTGCTCGCGCTCGCGCTTCAGATGTTCCTGGTCTTTCCGGTGCTGCTGAAGGCGCTCGCGGGCAAGTCGCCGGCCGCCTTCTTTCGCGAGACGCAGGAAGCGTTCGTCATGGCCTTTGCGACCGCCTCGTCGAACGCGACGCTGCCCACGGCGCTGCGCGTCGCGCACGACCGGCTGCGGCTGCCCGACAAGGTCGCGCGTTTCGTGCTGACGATCGGCGCGACCGCGAACCAGAATGGCACCGCGATGTTCGAGGGGGTGACGGTGATCTTCCTCGCGCAATTTTTCGGCATCGATCTGACGCTACAGCAGCAGATCGTCGTGATGCTCGTCTGCATATTGGGCGGGATCGGGACCGCCGGTGTGCCCGCAGGGTCGCTGCCGGTGATCGCGCTGATCCTCGCTTCGGTCGGGGTGCCGCCCGAAGGCATCGGGCTGATCCTCGGCGTCGACCGTTTTCTCGATATGTGCCGGACGACGCTGAACGTCATCGGCGATCTGGTCGCCGCGACCATCGTGTCGGCGGGGGTAAAGGACAAGCCGGCGGCGCGGGCGGCGCCGCCGGCCTGATATCCTAGTCGGGCCGGGCGTCGTTACCGCGATCGCTGTGCGCGCGCCCCGCTGCCGGAGCCGGCCGCGGTTCGGGGGCGCTGCGCACCACCGGCGCCGGTTGCGGCGCGGGCGAGCGATAGGCCGGCGCGGGCCGTTCCGCACGCGGGGGGCGGTTTGCTCCGCCGTCGCGCGGCGCGATGACATCGCGGATCTGGCGCGAACGGCCGGCACCCGGTTCGCGGTCGGGGCGACCCGGGCGCCCTCCGCTCCAGTCGGGACGGCCGGGGTTGCCCGTGGCGGGCGGCGTGCCCGGATTGGCCGGATTGCGGCCGGGCCACGTGCTGCGCGGGCCGTCATGGTCTCGATCGCCACGGTTCCAGCCGCCACGGCCCGGACGATCGCCGCGGTCGGGGCGCTCCGGATTGCCGGTGACCGGCGGCGTGCCGGTCGCGCCGTCGCCGGGACCGCGACCCGGACGCGTGCCGCGCGGGCCGTCATTGTCGCGGTCGGGGCGGCTCCAGCCACCGGGGCGGCCGGGGCGGCCATCGCCCGGACGACCGTCGCCGTCGCCACGGTTCCATCCGCCGGGGCGTCCCGGATTCCCGTCGTGCCGCCCGCCATGATGTTTCCACCAGGCGCGGCGCCCGCCCCAATAGTTCAGATAGCGGTCGCGCAGCGGATAGCGGTTCCGGTAATTGTCGAACATCCACATGCCGTAACCGGGGTAATAATAGCTGTCGTACCAGCCGCCGCCGAAGCCGATCTGGGCAAAGCCGCTGCCATAATCCGACGCATCATAGCAGTCGTAGCCATAGCCGTCGTCATAGGCATAACCGTCATAGTCATAATAGGCGTCGCCATAGCGCGCGGCGCAATCGCCGCCCGACGCATAGCTCGCGCCATAGACATCGCCATAATAGCAGCCGCCGAGCGTCGTCGTCGCGAGGGCGCAGATCGCGATGGAGAGGGGCCGCCTGAAACTCTTCGCCATAGCCTTGTCCTTTAGGGTCCAACGGATGCGACCCGTCACCTTGGTTATCGAACTGCACGAGTCGAGTTGAATTTGCGGTGAATGGTGAAAAGCGCCGCCGGACGCGTTACTTGCATCAGTGTCAGTAGTTCGTTACCCATGGCGCCAACGATAATGGATGAGGATTCGACCCGATGAACGCGCCGACGAATATCCAGCCTGCGCCCGGCCAATGGTCCGAAAAGCGCTTTGGCCCCGACACGCGGCACTGGCTGCCGCGTAACGCCGACAGCGCGATCGACCATATCCCGGGTGAGGATGGCATGCCGGTGCTCGGCAATACGCTCGACCAGCTTCGCGACTATCCGGCCTTTGCGAACCGCATGGTCGCCAAATATGGCCGCGTCTATCGCAACAACAGCTTCGGCGGGCGCAGCGTCGCGCTGCACGGGCCCGAGGCGAACGAGCTCGTCATGTTCGACCGCGAGAAGATCTTCTCGTCCGAACAGGGCTGGGGGCCGGTGCTCAACCTGCTCTTCCCGCGCGGGCTGATGCTGATGGATTTCGAAAAGCATCGTGCCGATCGCAAGATACTCTCGGTCGCGTTCAAGCCCGAACCGATGCGCCACTATGCCGAATCGCTGAACGAGGGGATCCGGGACCGCATCGGCCAATGGAGCGGAAAGACCTTCAAATTCTATCCGGCGATCAAGGAACTCACGCTCGATCTTGCTGCGACCAGCTTCCTCGGCATTCCCTGGGGTCCGGAGGCGGACAAGGTCAACAAGGCGTTCGTCGACATGGTGCAGGCGTCGATCGGCGTGGTGCGCGTGCCTTTGCCCTTCACCGCGATGGGGCGCGGCGCAAAAGGGCGCGCCTATCTGGTCGACTATTTCGGCAAGATGGTCCCCGAACGCCGCGACGGCACGGGCGAGGACATGTTCAGCCAGATTTGCCGGACGCGCGACGACGACGGCAATTACATGTCGGTCGAGGCGATCGTCGACCATATGAACTTCCTGATGATGGCGGCGCACGACACGATCACCAGCTCGATCACGACGCTGGTGTGGGAACTTGCACGCAACCCCGAATGGCAGGACCGGCTGCGCGAAGAGATGCTCGCCGTCGCGCCCGCGGGCGAGGGGGTCGGGCACAACAGCCTCGGCCAGCTCGAAATGACCGAATGGGCGTTCAAGGAAGCGCTGCGGCTCGTGCCCCCGGTGCCGAGCTTCCCGCGCCGTGCGCTCAAGGATTTCGAATATGGCGGCTACCGCATCCCCGCGGGGACGTCGGTCGGCGTCAGCCCCGCCTATACGCATATGATGGAGGAGCATTGGCCCGAACCGCACAAGTTCGACCCGATGCGTTTTTCGCCCGAGGTCGCGCGCGAGCGGCATAAATATGCGTGGGTGCCCTTCGGCGGCGGCGCGCATATGTGCCTCGGGCTGCACTTCGCTTACATGCAGGCGAAGATCTTTTTCCACCATGTCATCACAACGCACCGCATCGTCGTGGCGGAGGGTTATGCGCCCGAATGGCAGGTGCTGCCGATCCCGCGTCCGAAGGACGGGCTGACGGTGAGCTTCGTCCCGCTGTAATCCCTCCTCGTCATCGACCTTGTGGAACTGACCGGACGCTATTCGCGGGGGGGCGCCCAATCGGAATCGCGGAACACACCGACATATTGCATCAATCGGTGTGCCCGCGGGCCGGGCTCGTCGGGGACGAAGCTCTGACCGACCGATGTCGTGATTTGACCGAAATCGGTGGCGGCGATCGGCGAGCCGCGAGCGCCCGTATCGAACAGGGTGACGGTGGCGGGCTCGGAGGCGGCACGCAAGGTCGCCGCGCCATTCACCATCACGAAGGGGCCGTCGATATTGAAGTTGGTCAACCGCAGCCGCTTGACGCCGTCCGGAAAGGGAACGGGTATCTGGACGGCGCTATCGAGCGAGAACATGGCGATGCTGGCGGTCTTGCCTGCGGCGGGCAGGTCGGAGGCGGCTACCAGTGCGGCAAAGGGTTGCGTCTTGTTCACGCCTGCCTGCATCACATGAAATAGTCCCCACAGGCCATAGGCGGGCCGGTTGCCAAGTTTTCCGCCGCGGACTGCGCGCGTGTAATTGTTGAAGATCACCGTCTCGCGATTCTGGCCCGCAGCGATGTCGGCCAATGTCGCGCGAAGTTCTACGGCAACATCACCCGGCTTGTCCCCCAGCGCCGCCAGCGCGGCGGATGCGCGGTCGCTCGCCGCTTTGGCGGCGAAAGACCCGGCCGGCTGGTCGCGCGACCCCGCGATCCATTCAGCGACGAGTTTCCAATCCTGCACCGAATCGATGCCGACGAAGCGGATACGCCGGGCTGCGGGAAGGGTGGCGTTCAGCCGCCGGATCGCGCGAACCTTGTCCTCAAAGGCCCGATTGCCCCATTGGGCGCCGCTCTTCGTCCAATAGTCGAAGACACGCTTCAGCAGCGCCTCGTCGCCGGTTTCGAGATAGCGGTTGAAATAGTCGGCCTGCACCGGATCGATCTCGGCGAGATAATCGACCAGCCCGATCCGCTGGTTGAGGTGCGTCAACAGTTCGAGATCAAGCTTTTGTGGCGCAGCGGCGCCGTGGCTTTCACCGAGCAGGATCAGGCGATTGCGATAAAAGGCATTCGGAAAAGTGAAGGTTATGCCGCCCGTGACCTTTCCCTGCGCGACGATGTGCGCCCGCAGCCAGTCGGCCTTCGGTTTGTCGGGCGCGTCCGCCAATATCTCGGCGGAAAGCGGTTGCGGCATCGCCGGCTGCGCGGACGCGGAAGCCGGGAGGACTGATGCGGCAGCGAAAAGCGACAAGATACGCGTGGTACGCATGAATATTCCCAGCGAGAAGAACGGGTTTGCTCCCCTAGTTGGTCGGCACGCAGATGCAAGAGCCGCCCGGTGCAGAGCCGCGTCATGGTTTCGGTTGCTACGCCGCGACCGGCCGGCAACAAAATAGGGGCCGGCGCGAGAATCGCGATTCGTACCCGGCCCCATTCCCGATGCGGTATTGCACTTGCCCGTGCTTCATGGCCTCGTCTCCACGGGAAGCTGGCAAATCGGCGTCGATAGGAGTCACGGCTTCGCCAGAAGGGGGAGAGCGAAATTGGTGTCGGACATGTTCGGTGAACTGATGCGCGCTATCGGCGATGTGCTCGGCGCGCACGGCCCGGCGGTCAACGCGGCGGCCAGTTATACGCCAACCGATTTCAGCATCCATTTCTTCCTCCAGATCGCGGTCATCCTGCTCGTGTGCCGCGCGGTCGGCTGGGCCGCGAGGACGTTCCTCGGCCAGCCGCAGGTGGTGGGCGAGATGATCGCGGGCGTCCTCCTCGGCCCGTCGCTCTTCGGCCTCCTTTTCCCCGAATTTCAGGCGGCGCTGTTTCCGAAGGAAACGCGCAACGTCCTCTATGTCTGCGCGCAGGTCGGCGTCGGGCTCTACATGTTCCTCGTCGGCACGACGCTGCGGCTCGATCATTTTCAGTCGAAGGCGAAGAGCGCGATGGGCGTGTCCGCCGCGGGCATCGTCGCGCCCTTCCTGTTCGCGGCGCTGATCACGCCCTTTCTGCTCGATGTCCCCGGCCTGTTTACCGAGGGGTTGAGCCAGGGCAGCGCGACCCTGTTCATGGGCGCGTGCATCGCGCTCACCGCGTTCCCGATGCTCGCGCGCATTATCAATGAGCGCGGCCTTGCCAATACCGCGCTCGGCACGCTGACGCTGACCGCGGGCGCGTTCGACGACGCGGTGTCGTGGTGCGTGCTGGCGATCGTGCTCGCGACCTTTGGCGGCGGTCCCGGTATCGCGCTGATCGCGATCATCGGCGGGCTGTCCTTCGCGCTCTTCATGTTCCTTGTCGGACGCCGGTTGCTCGAGCCGCTCGGCCGCATCGTCGAGGCACGCGGCGAAATGAGCGACACCACCCTCTCGATCGTCCTCATGCTCTTCGCGCTCTCTGCCTTCGTCATGGACGCGGCGGGCATCCATGCGGTGTTCGGTGGCTTCATCCTCGGCGTCTGCATGCCGCGCGGCAAGCTGACCGAAGAGATCCAGCGCAAGGTCGGGCCGATCACGATCCTGCTTGTGCCGGTCTTCTTCACTTACTCGGGGCTCAACACCCGGCTCGATACGGTGAACAGCCTGACCTTGCTCGCGCTCGCGCTTGGTATTCTGCTCGTCTCGATCGCGGCGAAGTTCGGCGCCTGCTGGCTTGCGGCGCGGCTCGCGGGCGAGGACAACCGCACCGCGCTCGGCATCGGCGCGCTGATGAATGCGCGCGGGCTGATGGAACTCATCATCATCAACATCGGGCTGCAAAAGGGCATCATCGGGCCGACATTGTTCTCGATGATGGTGTTGATGGCGATCATCACGACGGTGATGGCGGGGCCGCTGTTCGAAGCCGTCTATGGCCGCAAGGCGCGCGCCGAGGGCCGGCTTGGTGCGCTCGAAGGCGAAGGGGCGGGCGCCGACGGGCACCGCGACCACGGCGCGGCGCGGTCCGCCTGACCGTATTTCAAGGGTGGCGACTTGTGCGAACGGGCTTCGCGCGCCACTAAGGCGCCGTGCCAAGCCTCCGCCCCTATCTGATCTGGTTCGCCGCCGCGCTGCTGGTCACCCTCGGTGCGGTCCTTGCCATGCAGTGGGTGCGCGACCATCCCGAGCATAATCCGGCGGCGCGTTTCGAACTCGCACAGCCGCAGGGCTGGGCGACGCACCGCAAGCTCGCGGCGCTCGCGCGTAACGACAGCGCCTGCTTCGCCGCGTTCGATCGCGCGGGCGCGGGCTATCTCCGGCGTCCCGCGATCGGCACCGGAGCGTGCCGCGCGAGCCAGCGCATGATCCTGACCGGCGACCGCTTCGTACCGACGATGCGGCCCGCGGGCGCCGCGCCGGGCTGTGCCGTCACCGCCGCGATGGCGCTGTGGAACCGCGATGTGGTCCAGCCGCTGGCGCGCAGATATTTCGGGCAAAAGGTCGTCGAACTCGAAAATCTCGGCAGCTATAATTGCCGCAAGATTGCGGGCGAGCAGGCGCAGAGCCAGCATTCGACCGCGAACGCGATCGACATCTCGGCCTTCGTCCTCGCCGATGGCACGCGCATCACGCTGATCAACGACTGGTCGCCGGGGGACAAGCGGAGCGAATTCCTGCACGCGGTCCGCGACGGGACATGCGGGCTGTTCAGTACGACCCTGTCACCCGACTATAACCGCGCCCACGCCGACCATTTCCACCTCGACATGGCGGCGCGGACGGCGGGCTGGACGGTCTGCCACTAGCGGCGGCCAACGCGGGGGACGAGCATCCCGACGCGCCTGCGGTAGCCGGCATAGGCTTCGCCGAAGACATCGATCAGATCGCGTTCCTCGAGCCGGATCGCGATCAGCATATAGATCGACATGCCCGCGGCGAGCAGGAGATGCCCGACGGTCATGACCGGCGTCGCCCAGAAGGCGATGAAAAAGCCGGCATAGAGCGGGTGGCGGACGAACCGGTAAAAGAAGGGCTGGCGCAGCACCGGCGGCGCGGCCGCCCTTTCGCGCAGCGCGAACCACGCCTGTTGCAACCCGAACAGTTCGAAATGATTGATCAGGAAAGTGCTCGTCAGCACGATCAGCCAGCCGAGACCGAACAGCGCCCACAGCAGCGCGGCGCCGACGGGATTGGTGACGGTCCAGACCGGCGCCGCCAATTCGTGCCAGAACAGCATGAGGATGACGAGCGCCGCGCTTGCGAACAGCACATAGGTGCTGCGTTCGATCGGAGCGGGGACGATGCGTGTCCACGCCGCCTTGAATGCGGGCCGCGCCATCACGCTATGCTGGGCGCCGAACAGCAGAATCAGCGCGGCATCGATCAGTATCGTTCGCCCCGGCGGCGCTTCGCGGGCGAAATCGACCGTCGGCTGGACGAAGGGCAGATTGCCGACGAAGGCGATAAGATACAGGAATGTCGCGAAGAATATCGCGTAGCACAAGGCCGCATAGGCCAGATAGAAGGCACGAACCATGGCAAAGCCCCTGCTTCAACAGGGGCGTTATAGCAGATTGCGCGCAGAAAAGCGCGCTTTAGACGGTGAAGCTCTCGCCGCAGCCGCACGCACCCTTGGCGTTCGGATTCTCGAATACAAAGCCCGCGGCGAAATCATCCTCGACCCAGTCCATGACGCTGCCGATCAGGTACAGCACCGACGCACCGTCGATGTAGAAGACGCCGCCGGGCGTCTCGATCTTCTCGTCGAATTTCTGCTCTTCGGTGACATAATCGACCGAATAGGCCAGCCCCGAACAGCCGCGGCGCGGGGTCGACAGACGGACGCCGATCGCGCCCTCGGGCGCCGACGCCATCAGCTTCGCAACACGTTCCTCGGCATTCGGGGTCAGCGTGACGGCGGCGGGGCGCGTGCGGGTCTTCGTTTCGGTCATCACAGCATTCCCAGTTCGAGCCGCGCTTCGTCGCTCATATTCTGCGGCGACCACGGCGGATCCCAGACGAGGTTGACTTCGGCATCGCCGACGCCGGGCACCGCGCCGACGCGCAGTTCGACCTCGGCGGGCATCGATTCCGCGACCGGGCAATGCGGCGTCGTCAGCGTCATCGTCACGACGACATGCCCTTCGTCGATCTCGACATTGTAGATCAGGCCGAGATCGTAAATGTTCACCGGGATTTCGGGGTCGAAGATGTCCTTCAGCGCATTGACGACGGCTTCGTAGAGATCGCCTCCGACCGCAGCCGGATCGACGGCAGCGGGCTTGGCGGCAAGGAAGCCCTCCAGATAGTCGCGCTTGCGTTCGAGCTTCTCGGGCGCGCTTTCCGCGTCCTTGACGCGCGCCTTCGGCGGGGCCTCGACGCTTTCCACTTCTTCGACCCGAATTCTGGTCTCGCTCATCCGGTCCTCGCTCATCCGAAAATCCTCTCGACGCGGGCGAGGCCGTCGATCAGCGCCGCCACATCGTCGTCATTGCTGTAAACGCCAAAACTCGCGCGTGCGGTCGCGGCGACGCCCAGATGCTCCATCAGCGGCTGTGCGCAATGGTGCCCGGCGCGGATCGCGACCCTGCTTTCATCCAAGATAGTGCCGATGTCGTGTGGATGAACCCCCGCCATCGCAAAACTCACGATTCCGGCGCTGTTTTCAGGGCCGAACAGCGTGATGCTGTTCTTGCGCGAAAGCTGTTCGCGTAAAGACGTCACCAGTGCGACCTCATGCGCGAGGATCGCATCGATCCCGATCGCCTCGACATAATCGACTGCCGCCGCGAGCCCCAGCGCCTCGATGATCGCGGGCGTACCCGCCTCGAAACGGGTGGGGGCGGGGGCGTAGGTCGTCTTCGCGAAGGTCACGCGGTCGATCATCGACCCGCCGCCCTGCCAGGGCGGGAGCGCGTCGAGCTTGTCGCTCCACAACACGCCGACGCCGGTCGGGCCGTAAAGCTTGTGCCCCGAGAAAGCATAATAGTCGCAGCCGAGCGCCGCGACGTCGACGGGCAGGCGCGGCACGGCCTGACAGCCGTCGATCAACAGCTCGGCGCCGACGCGGTGCGCGAGGTCTGCGGCGCGCACGACGTCGAGCGGGCTGCCGAGCACGTTCGAGACATGCGCGAAGGCGACCATATTATGTTCGGGGGTCAGCAGCTTTTCGGCGGCGTCGAGATCGATGCACCCGTCGGCGGTCAGCGGACAGACGTCGACCTCCCACCCCGCAAGCTGCCAGGGCACGATATTGCTGTGATGCTCGAGCATCGACAGCAGCACGCGGCCTTTGCGGGGATGGCTGTATGCGACCAGATTGATCGCCTCGGTCGCGCCGCGGACAAAGACGATCTCGGTGTCGCGCGCGCCGATAAACGCCGCAATCCGCCGCCGCGCCGCTTCATAAGCGAGCGTCATGTCGGCCGAGCGCGCATAGACGCCGCGGTGGACGGTCGCATAATCGCGGCCCATCGCATTGACCGTCGCGTCGATCACCGCCTGCGGCTTCTGCGCGGTCGCTGCGGTGTCGAGATAGTGCCAGCCGGGCGTCAGGCCGGGGAAGTCGGCGCGGACGTCGGGGAAGGTGCGGAGCGCGGTTGTGGTCGTCACACCAGCTCTCCCAGCTTCGCCAGCGCGAGCGCCTGCAGCTTTTCCTCATCCTCGGCGCCGTCGAACACGCCGGCAACGAACGCCTGCAGCATCAGCTTCTTCGCCTCGCCCGGCGGCAGCCCGCGCGATTGCAGATAATAAAGCGCCATCGCGTCGAGTTCGCCGATCGCGCAGCCATGCGCGCACTTCACATCGTCGGCGAAGATTTCGAGTTCGGGCTTGGCGTTCGCGGCCGCGCTGCGGTCGAGCAGCATCGCCTTCACATCCTGTTCGCTGTCGGTCTGCTGCGCATCGCGCGCGACGGCGACCTTGCCGAGATAGGTGCCCGTCGCGGTGCCGCCGAGCACCGACCGCACGACCTGCCGCGACGCCGCGCCGGGTTCGGCGTGGGTGACCGTGGTGACGATCTCCAGATTCTGCTGACCGCCGCCGATCTGCGCCGCGCCGAGGTGGAAATCGGCGCCTTCGTGCAGCGTGACGGCGAGTTCGATGCGGCCATAGGCACCACCGATGTTAAGGACGTGCAACGAAGCAACGGCACCCTTGCCGACGCTCATTTCGATTTGATGGATTGCACCCGAATCCTGCACGATCGCGCGGCGGAAGTCGCCGCCCGCGGGCACGATGATGCTCTCGGGCGCGGGCAGCGGCCACGCCGCAGTCACCGCATCGATATCGCTATAGCGCCACGCTTCGTCGCGCCGCGAGGGAAGGGCGCTCACGCTCAAGCCGCGATCTCCGCATAACCTTCGCGTTCGAGTTCGAGCGCGAGTTCGGGGCCGCCCGATTTGACGATCCGCCCTGCCGCGAGGACGTGGACGAAATCGGGCTGCACATAGTCGAGCAGGCGCTGATAATGGGTGATCAGCAGCACCGCCTTGTCGGGGCGGCGCATGATCGTATTGATCCCGTCGCCGACGACGCGCAGCGCGTCGATGTCGAGCCCCGAGTCGGTCTCGTCGAGGATCGCCAGCTTGGGGTCGAGGATGCCCATCTGCACCATCTCGTTGCGCTTTTTCTCGCCGCCCGAAAAGCCGACGTTCACCGGGCGCTTGAGCATGTCCATGTCGAGCTTGAGCAGCCCCGCCTTCTCGCGCGCGAGCTTCAGGAAGTCGCCGCCCGACAGCGGTTCCTGCCCGCGCGCCTTGCGCTGGGCGTTGAGGCTTTCGCGGAGGAACTGGACGTTCGACACGCCCGGGATTTCGACCGGATACTGGAAGCCGAGGAACAGTCCCGCTGCGGCGCGCTCGTGCGGATCGAGCGCGAGGAGGTCGAGCGTTTCGGTGGTTCCTGTACCCCGGCGCAAGCCGGGGCCCATTTCCAACGCCCCGTCTGGACCCCGGCTTTCGCCGGGGATCACGTCGGGCGTGAAGCTCACCGACCCTTCGGTGACCTCGTAACCGGGGCGTCCGCCGAGCACATAGGACAGCGTCGACTTGCCCGCGCCATTCGGCCCCATGATCGCATGGATTTCGCCCGCATTGATGGCGAGCGACAGGCCCTTCAGGATCGGCTTGTCGGCGACAGTGGCGTGGAGGTTTTCAATTTTGAGCATTGGGGCTTCTTTTTGTTTGATTGCCGAGAATTAGGCGGAGAATGCCAAACACGATCAGATAGATGACTAGATATGGTGAGGCATACCAAAGCAGCCCTTCCAGGCTGTCCGGTTTGCCAGTGGTCAAGTATCGATATGATATCGTCACGATGAGCATGCCGATGAGTCCCCACAGCGGGCGTTGGAATCGAAGCCCGACCGCCGCGAAAACAAGGCCGAATAGCCAAGCCGAAGGCTGCATCATCAGATAGAGAAGGCCGATTGCGATCCACTCCATTAGCCGACCGACCCCTCAAGGCTGATTCCCAGCAACTTCTGCGCCTCAACCGCAAATTCCATCGGCAGCTGCTGCAGCACTTCCTTGGCAAAGCCGTTGACGATCAGCGCCACCGCCTCTTCCTGCCCCAGCCCGCGCTGCATGGCGTAAAACAACTGGTCGTCGCTGATCTTGCTCGTCGTCGCTTCATGCTCGACGGTCGCGGTCGGGTTGCGGACTTCGATATACGGCACGGTATGCGCGCCGCACGTGCTGCCCAAAAGCAGGCTGTCGCACTGGGTGAAGTTGCGTACGCCCTCGGCATTCGGCGCGACGCGGACGATACCGCGATAGGTGTTGTTCGACTTGCCCGCGCTGATCCCCTTGCTGACGATGGTCGAGCGCGTGCGCTTACCATTGTGGATCATCTTGGTGCCGGTGTCGGCCTGCTGGTAATTGTTGGTCACCGCGACCGAATAAAATTCGCCGACGCTGTCGTCGCCGTTGAGCACGCAGCTCGGATATTTCCACGTGATGGCAGAGCCGGTCTCGACCTGCGTCCACGACACCTTGCTGCGCTTGCCCTGGCAGAGCGCGCGCTTGGTCACGAAATTATAGATGCCGCCGAGACCCTCGGCATTGCCGGGGTACCAGTTCTGGACGGTCGAATATTTGATCTCGGCATCGTCGAGCGCGACCAGTTCGACCACCGCGGCGTGGAGCTGGTTCTCGTCGCGCATCGGCGCGGTGCAGCCTTCGAGGTAGCTGACATACGCACCCTTGTCGGCGATGATCAGCGTGCGTTCGAACTGCCCCGTATTTTCGGCATTGATGCGGAAATAGGTGCTGAGCTCCATCGGACAGCGCACGCCCTCGGGCACGTAGACGAAGGTGCCGTCGGAGAAGACCGCGCAATTGAGCGTCGCGAAATAATTGTCGTGCATCGGCACGACCTTGCCGAGCCATTTCTTCACCAGCTCGGGATATTCGCGGATCGCCTCGCTGATCGACAGGAAGATCACGCCCGCGCGCTTCAATTCCTCGCGAAAGGTCGTCGCGACGCTGACGCTGTCGAACACCGCATCGACCGCGACCTTGCGCGCGCCCTCGACGCCCGCGAGCACTTTCTGCTCCTCGATCGGGATGCCGAGCTTCTTATAGACTTCGAGGATTTCGGGATCGACTTCGTCGAGGCTGGAGAGCTTCGGCTTCGCCTTGGGCGCCGCGTAATAATAGGCGTCCTGATAGTCGATCGGCGGCACGTTGAGCTTCGCCCAGTCGGGCGTCTCCATCGTCTGCCAGTGGCGGAATGCCTTCAGCCGCCAGTCGAGCATCCATTCGGGCTCGTTCTTCTTCGCGCTGATGAAACGGACCGTATCCTCGGTCAGCCCTTTGGGCGCGAAGTCGGTCTCGATGGCGGAGGACCAGCCATGTTCATAATCGGCGACCTTTGCGGCGGCGTCGTGCGCGGCCTGATCCTTGACGGGAAGTTCGGTGTTGTCGGTCATAATCTGATCTCGTCGCCGGCCAATGCCGGAAGCGGAAAGGGAGTTTTCGGTGCGACGGACAGGCTCGCGAGGCTGATCTCCGCCAGCGCGCCGCGCACCGCGCCGTTCACGACGCCCCAATGCGGCTGCACCTTGCAGCTGCCCTCGAGCGAACAGTCGTGGCGCCCTTCGGCGACGCAGGCGGTCAGCGCGATCGGTCCCTCGACCGCTTCGATGATCTCGGCGACGTTGATCGCCGCCGCGGGCCGGGCAAGCCGCACCCCGCCGCCGCTGCCGCGCGAGGCGACGAGCAGCCCGGCGCGCGCAAGGCTGCTCACCAGCTTCTGCGCCGTCGGTCCCGGAATGCCCGTCTGCTCGGCCAGCATACCCGCGTGAATCGGCACCGATCCGCACTGGCGGGCGGCGGCACTCATCAGCACCACGGCATAGTCGGCAAGGTTGGACAGGCGCATGTTCTTTTCCGTCGCAGTTGCGAACGATTCTTAACTGGAGTAAATCACTCCACTTACATAGGCGCGCGGTCCCGCGAGCGCAAGCAATCGCGGATGTGCGCGATGATAGAAAAGTTGCGCCCAAAAAAAAGGCACCCATCCGGCCGAAGCCAAATGAGTGCCAAGATGAAGGTCTCAAGTCCTCGTCAGAGGATGAGCTCTTCTGGGTCGCAACGGGGGATTATGCCCGCGCGATGATTCGTGATTGGATGAAAACGCCAAAACGACGGGACAGATAATTTTCGAAGGTTAACGGTCGCTCAGGTCTCGGAGACGAGCGGGCTGACCTTGCCGGCGAGTTGCTTGCGGCCCTTGGTCGTCGCTTCGGTATAGCTGGTGGGCTTGCCGAGCTGACCGGGGGTGGCTCCGGCAAAGCGCTTGATCTCACGGATCAGGTGCGACTGATCGTAAAAGGCATCGCCGAGCTGTGCGGAGTCCAGCCCTTCGCCGCGTGCGAGCGCCGATGCTGCGCGCACCGCCCGATATTTGCGCGCGAGCATTCGCGGCGACAGGCCGTAATAATGCTTGGTCATCCGCTCGACCGAGCGGATCGACATGCCCGTCGCCTCGACCAGTTCGGGAACCTGCGGCGAGGGTGATTCGGTGAGCCATCCGTCGACGGTGCGGATGAACCACATCGGTGCGGTCTCGCCTCGCGTCAGCACCTCACGCGCGAAATTATTGCCGATGACCAGCTTGTCCTCGACGTTCGTCGCCGTTTCCAGCGCGGCGGCGACCTCGTCGATCCAGGGGCCGAACAGGTCGGCGGCGTTCATCGCGCGGTCGGTCAGCTTGTCGGCATCGTCGCCCATCAGCGCCGCCCAGCCCGCGGGCAACATGCCGAATCCGAACATCTGGGTCGGGCAATGGCTGATCGCGCGCACGCGCCCGCTCGTCGGTCCGACGATATTGGCCTTGCAGACCGTCGCGCGGTGATCGTCGGCGAAGACATATTCGCCGTCGGCGGCGGTGACGAAGCGGAACTGCGGGCGGTCGGCGCGTTCATATTCGTCGAAACGCGGCATGTTGATACGCGCGAAATAGAAGCTCGACACCATTTCCGCCAGATCGGGATCGGGCGGGAAATAGTGCAGTTCGAACGGCGCGCTGCCGTCCACGCCCCCAGGCGAGGAAGGAATATCCGACATGAAGACCCAGACCTTTGGCAACCGTGATCCGGCCGCCTTATTTTCTGGGTCAAACCATTTGCGTTTCAGCCCCGCGCGTCAAGCGCCAATCGTCAGTTCCTTAACCTTTCTGCGCCGCGATCCACACATTGACGCGCCGTTCGAGGACGTCGAGCGGCACCGGTCCCGATTCGAGTATGACGTCGTGGAAGGTACGGAAATCGAACTTGTCACCCAGTGCCGCCTGCGCGCGGCCGCGCAGTTCCATGATCTTGAGCTTGCCGATCAGATAGGCGGTCGCCTGCCCCGGATAGACGATATAGCGCTCGATCGCCTTTTCGATGTCGCCATCGGGGTTGGGGGTGTTGGTCTTCAAATACTGGATCGCCTGTTCGCGGGTCCAGCGCTTGTCGTGGATGCCCGTATCGACGACGAGCCGGCACGCGCGCCACAGCTCCATGCCCAGCCGGCCGAAATCGCTGTAGGGATCGGTATAGAAGCCCATGTCCTTGCCGAGTTCCTCGGTATAGAGGCCCCAGCCTTCGGTATAGGCGGTGAAGCCACCGAAGCGGCGGAAGGGCGGCAACCCGGTCAGCTCGGTCTGCACCGCGCGCTGCAGGTGATGCCCCGGAACGCCCTCGTGATAGGCAAGCGCTTCGAGTTCGGTCTTCGACATGTCGCGCAGGTCATAGAGGTTCACATAATAGGTGCCCGGCCGCGACCCGTCGGGCGACGGCGACTGGTAAAATGCCTTGCCCGCCGATTTCTCGCGGAACGCCTCGACCGCCTTCACCTGCAGATGCGCCTTCGGCAGCGTGTTGAAGAAGGCGGGCAGGCGCGCCTCCATCGCCTTCACCTTCGCGTCGACCTCGGCCAGATAGGCCTCGCGGGTCGTGTAATAATATTGCGGGCTGGCGCGCAGATGGACGAAGAATTGCTGGAGCGTGCCCTTGAAGCCGACCTTCGCCATGATCTTTTTCATCTCGCCATGGATGCGCGCGACTTCGGCGAGGCCGAGGTCATGGATCTGCGCCGCGGTCATGCTGGTCGTCGTGTAGTTGGCGAGCAGCGCCTCATAATAGGCTTTGCCGTCGGGCAGGCGCCACAGGCCGTCCTGTGTCGGCGCGATCGCTTGCTGGCGCTTCATTTCGGTCAGCAGGCGGCCATAGGCGGGGCCGGCGCTTTCGCGCCACGCCGTCTTGGCCGACGCGATCAACCGCGCCTTTTCGGCGGGATCGATGTCGAGCTTGCCGACCTTCGCTGCGATATCCTCGACCACCGCATTGTCGGGCTTCTGCAAGTTCCCGATGTCGGAAATCAGATAGGCATAGACCCATTTCGGCGGCTGGACGCCTTTCGTCGCGCGTTCGGCTGATTGCGCCGACAGCGCGTCGAGCACGGGGCCAAGGCCGCGGATGCGCTCGATGTAGGCTTCGGCTTCGGAGACGTTCGCAACGCGGTGGATGTTGATGAGGAAGGCGGGAAGCTGGCTCTGCGCGCCGTTCATCTGGTCGAAGACATAGCCATGATCGCGATAGGGAAAGAGGCGCTCTGCGCGGGCGGCCTGCGCGTTGAACAGTTCGAACGACAGGGCATCGTCGGCGGACATCGCCTTCGGATCGAAGCTGCCGCGCATTGCCTCGGCCGTCGCCTGTTGCAGCTTGTGCGACGCGACCGCGGCTTCGTCGCTGACGTCGTTCCACTTGCCATAGTCGGCGTCGCGAATCCCGCGATACGCTTTGCCCTGCGGGCTCAACGAGAGCTGCGCCGCGTCATAATTTTCAAAGAATTGCGCAAGGTTTGCGCCCGCGGGCGCGGCATCGGGAACGGGGGCGACGATGGCGGGCGCTTCCTGTACCGCGGCCGGGGCGCAGCCCGCCACGGCGAACAGCGCGAGGCCGGTGGACAGGCGAGCGATAATCTTCAGGTGCGACACGAATTTCTCCCGGTTTTTCCGATGTGCAGGGGACTTGCCATAGCGTCACCGTGCGCGCAATGGCGGGTCCATGTCGCTCCTCGCCTCGCTCACCGATAGCGCCTATGCGCTCGTCCGCCCGATCGTCCACGCCACCGATGGCGAGGCCGCGCATAATCTGACGCTCAGCGCGCTCCAGCCGCTGCCGCGCGCACGCCAAGCGCTGACCAGCCCCGCCCTTGCGACCGAACTCGCGGGATTGAAGTTCCCGAACCCGGTCGGGCTCGCGCCCGGTTTCGACAAGGACGCGCGCGTCGCGCATGTGATGCCGCATTTCGGTTTCGGCTTCGTCGAGGTCGGCACGCTGACTCCGCTGCCGCAGGAGGGCAATCCGCGCCCGCGCCTGTTCCGCCTCGTCGAGGATCAGGCGGTGATCAACCGCATGGGCTTCAACAACGGCGGGCAGGAGAAGGCGGCCGAACGCATCCGGTGCCTGCGCCGCTATGGCCTGCCGGTGCCGCTCGGCATCAACATCGGCGCAAACAAGGACAGCGCCGACCGCATCGCTGACTATGCAAGGGGCACCGCGGCGATGGCGCCGCTCGCCGACTATCTGACGGTGAACATCAGTTCGCCGAACACGCCGGGTCTGCGCGCGCTTCAGGACAAGGGATCGCTCGAGGCATTGCTCGACGGTGTTGCGGCGGCGCAGCCTGCGGGCGCGGCGAAGCCGGTTTTCCTGAAGGTCGCCCCCGATCTAGAACCCGCCGACATCGACGACATCGTCGCTGTCGCGTTTGACAAGGGGCTGGCGGCGGTCATCGTCTCGAACACCACGATCGTGCGCCCCGCGCTTGCGTCGCGCTACGCCGGCGAAGCGGGGGGGCTTTCGGGAGCGCCGCTCGCGGGACTGGCGCTCCAGCGGGTCAGGGATTTCCATAGTGCGAGCGGCGGCAAGCTCCCGCTCGTCGCGGCGGGCGGGGTCGCGTCACCCGAACAGGCATGGGAGCGCATTCGCGCAGGTGCCAGTCTGGTCCAGATTTATTCGGCGATGGTCTATGAAGGCCCCGGCCTCGCAGCCCGGATTGCGCATGGCCTCGAAAAGCTGGCGGTGCGTGACGGTTTTGCCCGTGTGTCGGACGCGGTGGGGACGGAATAAGCGGTTCGCCTCGCTCGCGCACGCGGAGGGGAACAAGGGTTGCGTTGACCCCAACCCCACGCCAATGTCGCGCGCATGTTGAAAAGACTCCTCCCGCTCGCCGCCCTCCTTTCCGTTACCGTCAGCGCACCCGTGCTCGCGCAGGGCGTGACCTCATCCGCCGATCCGCGCGCGACCGAGGCGGGGCGCGAGATTTTGCATCAAGGCGGCACCGCCGCCGACGCCGCGATCGCGATGGTCGCGGTGTTGACCCTCGTCGAACCGCAGTCGAGCGGCATCGGCGGCGGCGGCTTCATGGTTCATCATAATGCCAGCGACGGCAGCATCTCGACGATCGACGGCCGCGAAATGGCGCCCGCGGCGGCGAGGCCCGAGCGTTTCCTCGGCCCCGACGGCAAGGCGCGCGGCTATATGGACGTTATTCCCGGCGGGTTGTCGGTCGGCGTCCCCGGCAATGTGCGCCTGATGGAAATGGCGCACAAGAAATGGGGCAAGCTCGAGTGGAAGGCGCTGTTCCAGCCCGCGATCAAGCTCGCTGAAGAAGGCTTTATCGTCACCCCTGCGCTCAACACCTGGCTCGTCCAGTTCGAGCCGATGTGGAAGGAATTTCCCGCTCCGCAGGCGATCTATTATGTCGACGGCAAGCCCGCGCCGGTCGGCACGCGGATCAAAAACCCCGCCTATGCCAAGCTGCTCCGCGACATCGCGGCGCGCGGGCCCGAGGCATTCTACACCGGCGCCAATGCCAGGGCGATCAGCGATGCCGTCGCGAAGGCACCGCGCCATCCGAGCCAGCTCACGGTAAAGGATATCGCGGCCTACAAGGCGAAGGAACGCCCCGCAGTCTGCACCACCTACCGCATCTACAAGGTGTGCGGCATGGGGCCGCCGTCGTCGGGCGCGACCACCGTCTTCGGCATCCTCGGCATGATCGAGGGCTGGGACATGAAGACGATGGGCAAGGACAATCCGATGAGCTGGCACTTGCTCTCGGAAGCGATGCAGCTCTCCTACGCCGACCGCGCCGCCTATCTCGGTGACGGCGATTTCGTCGACGTGCCGGTAAAAGGCCTGCTCGACAAAAGCTATCTCGCCGAGCGCCGCCAGCTCATTTCGCCCTTTGGCGCCGCGGGCAAATATGAACCCGGCACCCCGCCGGGCGCGAAGCCGCGCGCCGCCGCGCCACCGGTCGAGGAGCAGGGGACGACGCATTTCGTGACGGTCGACAAGGACGGAAACCTCGTGTCGATGACCTCGACGATCGAAAGCATCTTCGGCAGCCAGCTGATGGCGAACGGCTATTTCCTCAACAACGAACTCACCGACTTCGACCTCGCGCCGACCGAGGGCGGAGTGCCGACGGCGAACCGTGTCGAAGCGGGCAAGCGTCCGCTCTCCTCGATGTCGCCGACGGTCGTCTACGGTCCCGACGGCAAGGTCGTTCTCGCGGTCGGCTCGGCGGGCGGCAAGCGCATCATCATGCATGTGACCAAGGTGCTCGTCGGTGTGCTCGACTGGGGGCTCGACGCGAAACAGGCGATGGAGCTGCCGAATCTTTTCTTCGGGAAGGGCGGCGTGCTGATCGAGAATAATGACGCGGGCAAGGCGATCGCCGCCAAGATGAAGCCTTTCGGCTACAGCTTCACCGCGACGAGCCTCGGATCGAAGCTGAACGCGGTCGAGCACACCACCGCCGGCTGGCGCGGCGCCGCCGATCCGCGCGGTCCCGGAAGCTCGTCGATCGACGGCGCGCCGGCGCAAAATTAATCAACGATAACAAAGCAGAAGCAATAAATCTCCCTGGAGAGAGGCAGAATGAAGCTGGCAAATCCCCATCTCGACCATTTTTCGAGTCTGGTCGCGATGTTCTTCGACCGTGCGGGGCGCGGCGGCGAAGATCCCTTCCTGTGGCGCAAGGCCGACCGCGCCTGGCATCCGCTGAGCTGGCGGCAGGTCGCCAATCAGGTGGCGGCGCTCGCGCATAATTTGCGCGAGCTGGGGCTCAAGGACGGCGACCGGGTGGTTCTGGTCAGCGAGAACCGGCCCGAATGGTGCATCGCCGACCTCGGTATCATGGCCGCGGGCTGCATCACCGTCCCGACCTATACGACCAACACCGAACGCGATCATCAGCACATCCTCGACAACAGCGGCGCCAAGGCCGTGATCGTGTCGACCGCGAAGCTCGCGCGCACGCTGATGCCTGCGGTGATGCGGTCCGAGGCGCATATCGTGATCAGCATGGAAAGCCTGCGCGTCGGCCAGCAGGGCGAGGTTGCGGTCCACGACTGGGATCCGCTCGTGCAGGGCGGCGAGACCTGGCTGGAGGAAACAAAGGCGCGCGGCGACGCGATGAAGCGCGAGGATACGGCCTGCCTCATCTACACCAGCGGCACCGGCGGCGCGCCGCGCGGCGTGATGCAGCATCATGGCGCGATCCTGCACAATGCCGCGGGCGCGGCGGAAGTGCTCGTCAATGATTTCGGTATCGGCGACGAAGAGGTGTTCCTGTCGTTCCTGCCATTGAGCCACGCCTATGAACATTCGGGCGGCCAGTTCCTGCCGATCATGGTGGGCGCGCAAATCTATTACAGCGAGGGGCTCGAAAAGCTCGTCTCGAACATTGAGGAAACGCGCCCGACGATCATGGTGGTTGTGCCGCGGCTGTTCGAGGTGATCCGCGCGCGGATGATCAAGTCGGTCGAAAAACAGGGCAAGCTTGCGAACTGGATGCTGCGGCAGGCGCTGCGCGTCGGCGAAAAGGATTATGAGCGGCGGATGGGCGTGCTCGACCGCCCTGTCGACCTCATCCTCGACAAATTGTTCCGCCCCAAGATCGGCAAGCGCTTCGGCGGCCGGATGAAGGCGCTCGTGTCGGGCGGCGCGCCGCTCAATCCCGAAATCGGGGTCTTTTTCCACTCGATCGGGCTGACCCTGCTGCAAGGCTATGGCCAGACCGAGGCGGGGCCGGTGATCAGCTGCAACCGCCCCAGCGCCGGGATCAAGATGGATACCGTCGGCCCGCCGCTGATGAACACCGAGGTCAGAATCGCCGACGATGGTGAAATCCTCGTGCGCGGCGAACTCGTCATGAAGGGCTATTGGCGCAACAAGGCCGAGACCGAGCGCGTGCTGGTTGATGGCTGGCTGCACACCGGCGATATCGGCCATATCGACGACAAGGGCCGCATCGTCATCACCGACCGCAAGAAGGACCTGATCGTCAACGACAAGGGCGACAATGTCTCGCCGCAGCGCGTCGAGGGTATGCTGACGCTCCAGCCCGAAATCCTGCAGGCTATGGTCTATGGCGACAAGCGCCCGCATCTTGTCGGCATTCTTGTCCCCGATCCCGAATGGATGGCTGAATGGGCCGAGGCCGAAGGCCTGCCCAAGGATCTTGAGCGGCTGCGCGAGCATGAGAAATTCCGCGCCGCGCTCCGCGCCGCGGTCGACCGCGTCAACGGCCAGCTTTCGGTGATCGAAAAGGTCCGCAAATTCGACTTTGCCGATGAGCCCTTCACGATCGAGAATGAGCAGATGACGCCATCGATGAAGATCCGCCGTCATATCCTGCGGCAGGTTTACGAGGACAAGATCGCCGCGCTGTATAAGGCGTGATCGTCAGAGCAGGCGGGGGTGCGACCCGAAGAGCTCGGCGCAAACCGGACCCCGCCTGCGACTGAACCCAAGGTTCAGCCTTTGTCCCCCGCCGGTTTGCGATAGGGGACGAATTCACCGAACACGCATGTCGGTCCGCGAATGCCGCTCGACCGGTCGACCAGATGGAAGAAATCGCCGGCGCAGGTCGACGACCCGAACTGACGTACCACCATGATGTCGCTGTCGCGTGCAAGGCCCGGGCAACTGTTCCGAAGGTCGTTGCGGTAAACCAGATTGCCGCCCGACCGGTACAGCAGGATATTGTCCGACACGCGGATCGTGTCGTTGCTGCGATAATTGGGCAGGCATTTGAGCGGCTCGCCAGGGACTTTGCCCGCGAGGTGCTTGTCGAGCAGTTCGGCCTGTTTCGGGGTCAGCGCCGCCGCGCCGGGCTCACCCGATCCGGCGGGCGCGCAGCCGGCGACCAGCGGCACGGCCGCGGTCAACAGCGCGACGGCCATCAGGTTCAGCTTCGCCATGAAAATGCTCCTTGCGATCGGCCAATATGGCCGGGACAGATGAATGGGCGCTGAAGCGGCATTATGCCGCATCCTTGAGCGCGCGGATACGGCCGAGTTCGGCCGCGTTCGGCGCGCGGAGAAAGGGGTTGGTCGCGCGTTCCTCGCCGATGCTTGTCGGCACCGTCGCTTCGCCTGCCGCGCGCGCCGCCTCGACGGCCGCCAGCCGCGCCGCGAGCGCATCGTTCCATGGGTCGACGGTCACGGCGAAGCGGGCGTTCGACAGCGTATATTCGTGCGCGCAGTAAACGCGCGTCGCATCGTCGAGCGTGCCGAGCTTCTGCATGTTCGCGAACATCTGTTCGGGGGTGCCTTCGAACAGGCGGCCGCAGCCCATCGCGAACATCGTGTCACCGACGAAGATCGCGGCGTCCTGCGCGAAATGATAGGCGATATGCCCCGCTGTATGTGCGGGGACGTCCCAGACGTCGGCGAGATGCGCGCCGAGCTGCACCGTATCGCCGCCCTTTACCTGCACATCGAGCGTCGGGATGCGCGCGAACTCGGCCGCAGGGCCGGTGATCGTGCAGCCGGTCGCGTCCTTGATCGCGGCATTGCCCCCGGTGTGGTCGGGGTGCCAGTGGGTGTTCCAGATATCGGTGATCGTCCAGCCGCGCGCGGCGGCGGCTTCGAGCACGGGCTCGGCGACCGCAGGGTCGACAACCATCGTCGCGCCGCTTTCGGGGTCATGGACCAGCCAGACATAATTATCGCTGAGAACGGGAATACGGACGATGTCCAGCGCAGCCATAATATCTCCTTTCCAGCGTCTCGCCCCTTCAAGACGGAGCGGAGGCGCCGGGGCCTTGGCCGGCCCGTTTAGCTTGCAATGGCATCATAGCCGGTTTCATTGAACTCGATCAGGCAGAATCCATTGCCGAACGGGTCGGCGAACATCGCCTGTCTGCCATAGGCGAGGTCCAATGTCTCGCCCTCCTGCACCGCGCCCGCGGCGACAGCCTGCGCGATCGCCGTGTCGAGGCTGGTGACCGAAAAGTCGGGATGCACCGGCGTCCAGTGCCGGTTGTAGCGGCGAAAGTCGCCGCCTCCCGGGCCGATCGCCGAGCCCGCGGGTTTTGCGATCAAATAGATGGGCGCTTCGCACCCGGTCAGCTCGACGATATCGTCGCCGAGCCGCCGGGCCGGGGTCAGCCCCAGCGCACGCGTATAGAAACGCTCGGCGGCGGCGATGTCGGGCACGTCGATGTTGATCAACAGGCCCGGCATCGCGCAACTCCTACCAGGCGCCGGTGTTGGGCATCGAGGCCCAGGGTTCCTGCGACGGCAGATGGCCTTCCTGCAGCAGTTCGACCGAAATGCCGTCGGGCGAGCGCACGAACGCCATATGGCCGTCGCGCGGCGGGCGGTTGATCGTCACCCCGGCGTCCATCAGCCGCTGGCACGTCGCATAGATATCGTCGACGCGGTACGCGAGATGACCGAAATTGCGCCCGCCCGAATATTCCTCGGGCGCGCTGCCGTCGGTGGGGGGCCAGTTATAGGTCAGCTCGACTTCGGCCAGGTCGGCCTGTCCGGGCGCGGCGAGGAAGATCAGCGTGAAGCGCCCCTGCTCGCTGTCGAAACGGCGCGTTTCTTCCAGCCCGATCAGCTTGAAGAAGTCGACGGTGGCATCGGGATCCGACACGCGGATCATTGTGTGAAGATATTTGATCATCCGCCTATATTAGGCGCGAAGGGCGCGTCCTTCAAACGCTTCGAACAGGAATAGGAATTCGTCCGGGACCGGCGCCGGTGCGCCCTGCGCCTCGGCGACATGGACGTTGATGAGCTGTCCGCTGGCGCGCAGGTCGTCTTTCCCCGCGCCGTGCAGTTCGAACAGGAAGGTCATCGAGCTTTTGCCGACGCGCGCGGCGCGCACGCAAATGTCGATCTCTTCGTCGAGCAGGATCGGAACCTTATAGTCGACCTCGGCGCGCGCGACGTGGAATTCGGGGCTGCTATTGGCGGGCCAGCGGTCATAGACCCCCGCGGCGCGCCAATATTCGGTGATCCCGATATCGAAATATTCGAGGTAGCGGCTGTTGAACACCACCGCCTGCGCATCGATCTCGGCATAACGGACGCGCTTTTTGACGCTGAATTTGAAATCGCTGCGAGCCATGATGTTCCTCTAGTTGGTTGCGAGCCGCGCGACGGTGCTAATTTGTCGCGACACGCGCGACGGTGTCGATCAGCAGCGCGATGTCGGTGTCGCGCGACAGGCGGTGGTCGCCGCCCTTCACCAGCGTGACCTGTACATCCTCGCTCGCCAGCGCCGCCGACAGGCGCAGGCTGATATCGGACGGCACATCGCCATCTTCTTCGCCGTGGAGCAGGCGGACGGGGCAGGTAAGGGCGATTCCGGTATCGAGCAGGCGGTTCGCTTCGCCCGACTGGAAGAAGCCGCGCGTCGTCACATAAGGCTGGTCGCTGTACGGCGTTTCCTCAACCAGCGCGCCCTCGGCGAGGATGATCGCTTTCTCGGCGTCGCTGAAACCCCAGTCGGTGAAATCGGGCGCCGCGGCGATCCCGACGAGCCCCGCCACCCGGCCCGGCCCGTCGCGCTGCGCCAGTGCCAGTGCTGTAAGCAGCATCAGCCAGCCGCCCATCGACGATCCGACGATGACGACCGGCCCCTCGGCCTTCGCATCGATCAGGTCGAGCACATCGCCGCGCCAGTCGAGCAAGGTCTGGTCGGCGAACAATCCATCCGACAGCCCGCATCCGGCATAGTCGAGCAGCAGGCAGGCGTGACCCTCGGCAATCGCCCAGTCGAACAGCGCGGTCGCCTTGCCGCCCGCCATGTCGGACATATAGCCGGGCAGGAAGACGATCGTCGGGCCGGTGCCCGGCGTATGGCGACAGGCGAGCCGCGGGCGGCCCGGACGGTCGAGATAATCGGGGACGGTGTCCACCGGGATCAGATGACCCAGTCGATCGTGCTCATCTGCATTACGGCCTGTCCCTTGGCGCGCCGCTTTTCGACCATGATATGGTTCAGCCGCTGGATCGTGTCGCTGCCCGTGGTGATGCACCAGCCGGGAACGACCGCATGGACGAGCGCGCAGAGGCCGCCATAGATCATCGTGACGCCGAATTTCGACGCGACGCCGAAATGCTCGATGTAATTTTCATCGACGCTCTTCGGATGGTCGACGAACAGGCGCTTGAACATGGTGACGGCTCCTTTCCGGCTGCCGCCGCCCTAGCGGGCGAGGTCCGTTGCCGCAAGACCGGCGCGCCGGTTCGTCCGATTATCGTTCGCGCAGGAAGATGTCCTCGATCGGCAGGCCAAAGACATCGGCGATGCGAAAGGCGAGCGGCAGCGACGGGTCATATTTCCCCGTTTCGATCGCGTTGACCGACTGGCGCGACACCTGCAGATGATCGGCAAGGTCGCTCTGGCTCCAGTCGCGCTCGGCACGCAGGACCTTCAGGCGATTTTTCACGTACAGCTACCCATCGTGCCGATCGTTACCCTGTTATAGACCGCGCCGAGACCCAGCCCGACGAACCAGAAAAAGGCCGCGCCGAAGCCGCCGTTGCCTGCTGGAACGAGGTCGTAATTCTGCAGGAATTCCCAGATCGTCATGACCGTCAGGCAAAAGCCGGTGGCGAAAAGACACTGGCGCACCTGGAGCATGCGGATGAACTCGTCGCTTTCCTCGACCAGCAGGCGCATGACGGCCCAGAATACGCCGATGATCGGCAAAGCGGGTGTGATCGCGAGGGCGAAGGCCGGAATACCTGCAATGTCGTTGTGCCGGAATGCCCAGCCGGCCGCAAAGATCAGGACGACATAGAGGCTCATCAACACCGCAAGGCGGATCATATAGCGCCGGATCGCAGGACTTTTATATGTTGCCATGTCAAGGACCCTCCATAAATTGACAAGTGTCCTTTACTTTGTTGCTCGTTCTGTGTCAAGCAAGCTTTTCACAATGACAAGCTTGCTGTCGCTGTGGGATGCGATTCAGCCGATCAGCTCGCTCGGCCAACCGATGCGGACGAGCGTTTCGTCGGGATCGGACAGCGCGAATTCGTACATGCCCCATGGCTTGTGCATCGGCGCCTTTTCATGGCCGAGGATCGCATCGCGCACACCTTCGGCCAGCTCGTCGACGCGCTCGGAGTAGAGATAGAGTCCGAACGGGTTCTGATCGCGTTCGGGCCAGGTCGGCCCCGATTCATTGGTCAGATGAAGCCGCCAGCCCTTACCGTCTTCGAGCAGGCGGTATGTGCCATAGTCGCTGACGACCAACAGGCCGAGCCGTTCGTAAAAGGCGGTGCTGGCGTCGAGGTCGCTGCATGGCAGGATCGCGGCGATATGGTGGCTGGGGGCGTCGGTCATGCCGGCAGCTTATGTCCGCCGCCGCGATGACGCCAGCGCCAGTTGACGAGATGCGCGGCGGCCAGCGTCAGCGCGCCGACCGAGGTCAGCAAGCGGTCGGCGGCATCGGGATCGGCGGCGGCGATCCAGCCCTCATGCGCCGACAGGCCCAGAGCGAGCAGGCCCAACCCCATAATCGCGAGCGCCGCGGGCGCCAGCCGCCGGTGCCGGCGCCAACCATCCTTCATCGCGATCGCCGCCGCGGGCAGCGCCAGCAGCAGGATCGCCGCATGAACGCCCTCGGGCAGCGCGATCCAGCGGCTGAGCGCGGGCGCGAGAAGGAGGAGCAGAGGCAGGGCAAGGCAATGGATCAAACAGGCGAAGGACAGGACGATCCCCGTCAGGTCGGCAAAGCGCGGGCGCGCGGCGGGGAGGCACATGGGGCTTCTTTCGCGGGAGGGGTTCCGACGTCAGATAATGATACATTGTATCATTGCAACCCCGATTGTGAATCCGCCCCTTGCCGCCCATATCGCATACTGGCAAAGGGGCGCAGTTTTACCCCGCCAGAAAGGCCGATTTTTCGATGTCCCAGATGATCCGCGTCACCCTTCCCGATGGCTCTGCCCGTGAAGTCGTGCGCGGCACTACCGCGGCGCAGATCGCGGCCGATATCGGACCGGGCCTTGCCAAGGCCGCGCTCGCCGCAAAGATCGACGGCGAACTGCGCGATATCATGCGTCCGCTGGAGGAAGACACCAACCTGTCGCTGGTGACGAGCCGCGACGAGGCCGACGCGCTCGAACTCTTCCGCCACGATTATGCGCATGTCCTCGCCGAGGCGGTGCAGAACCTCTTCCCGGGGACGCAGATCACCTTCGGCCCGTCGACGGGCGACGGCTTCTATTACGACTTCGCGCCGACCGCGGAGCATGGCCCGTTCCGCGACGACGAATTGCCGCTGATCGAGGAGGAGATGCGCAAGATCATCGCCGCCGATCTGCCGCTGACGCGCGAGGTTTGGGAGCGCGACAAGCTGATCGCCAAATGGGCCGCCGAGGGCGAGACCTTCAAGGCCGAGTGGGCTGCCGAATTGCCGCAGGGCGAGGAACTGACCGTCTATCGTTCGGGCGAAGGCTGGATGGACATGTGCCGCGGCCCGCACCTCGCCTCGACGGGCAAACTCGACCCCGCCGCGTTCAAGCTGACGCGGGTGTCGGGCGCCTATTGGCGCGGCGACCAGAAAAATGCGCAGCTCAGCCGCATCTACGGCACCGGCTGGCTCAACAAGAAGCAGCTCGCCGAGCATCTCGTCCGGTTGGAGGAGGCCGCGAAGCGCGACCACCGCAAGATCGGCCGCGAGATGGACCTGTTCCATCTGCAGGAAGAGGCGCACGGCAGCGTCTTCTGGCACCCGAAGGGCTACCGCATCTATCGCGAGCTCGAGGCCTATATGCGCCGCGCGATCGATGGCTCGGGCTATCAGGAGGTCAAGACCCCGCAGGTGATGGACGCCAGGCAGTGGGAGCAGTCGGGCCACTGGGGCAAATATCGCGAGAATATGTTCGTCATCCCCGACGAGGTGCCGAACATCGAGGATGAAGGCCCGATCGTCTCCGACGACGCCGAGTGGATGGCGCTGAAGCCGATGAACTGCCCCGCGCACGTCCTCATCTTCCGTCAGGGGATGAAGTCGTATCGCGATCTGCCGCTGCGCATGGCCGAAATGGGCTGCTGTCACCGCAACGAGCCGCACGGCGCGCTGCACGGCATCATGCGCGTGCGCCAGTTCACGCAGGACGACGGCCATATCTTCTGCCGCGAGGACCAGATCGTCGAGGAAGTGCGCGATTTCTGCGCGCTGCTCGACCGCGTCTACAAGCAGCTCGGCTTCGAGAAATATGCGGTGAAGCTCGCATTGCGCCCGGACATGCGCTTCGGCACCGAAGAGATGTGGGACAAGGCCGAGGCTGAGCTTCGCGAAGCCGTCGAACGCGCCGGCATGGCCAGCGATGATTATGGCTGGGAAGAATTGCCGGGCGAGGGGGCATTCTATGCACCCAAGCTCGAATTCCACCTGACCGACGCGATCGGACGCACCTGGCAGTGCGGAACGATCCAGTCCGACCGCGTGATGCCCGAACGCCTCGATGCAAGCTACATCGGCGAGGATGGCGAGCGCCACCGTCCGGTGATGCTCCACCGCGCGATCCTCGGTACGTACGAGCGCTTCATAGGCATATTGATCGAGCATTTCGCGGGCCGTTTCCCGACCTGGCTCGCGCCGGTGCAGGCGGTCGTCGCGACGATCGTTTCGGACGCCGACGATTATGCGAAGGACGCGGTGGCACAGCTCGTCGCGGCGGGCATCCGTGCCGAAAGCGACGTGCGCAACGAGAAGATCAACTACAAGGTCCGCGAACACAGCCTCGCCAAGGTCCCCTACCTGCTCGTCGTCGGCAATCGCGAGGCCGAGGAAGGCACCGTCGCGATCCGCACCCTCGGGCAGGACGGCCAGCGGATCATGCCGCTCGCCGAAGCGATCGCGATGCTCAAGGGTGAGGCGACCCCGCCCGATTTGCGCAGTTGATTGCGGCCGAGAAGCGTCGCCCGCGCCGATGGTTGCGCTCGCTGCTGTTGCTGGCGATCGTCGGCGCGGCGCTTCTCGGCAAGGGCTATCGGAACGCGACGCACGATCCGGTGATCCGTAAAGCGGCGGTCGAGGTCGACGGCTGGTCGGCGGGGCAGCCGCCGCTCAAAATCCTGCTGCTGTCGGACATCCACGTTGCGGGCCCTGACATGCCGCCCGCGCGGCTCGTAAGGATCATCGGCGAGCTTAACCGTCTGAAACCTGATCTCATACTGATCGCGGGCGATCTCGTCAGCGAACGGCGCGGCGCGACGCATATCTACACGCCCGCCGAGGTGGTCGCGCCGCTAGGCGGCCTGCGCGCGTCATTGGGTGTCGTCGTCGCGCCGGGTAATCACGACCATTGGTTCAAGCCCGACGCGCTGCGCGGCGAGCTCGAAAAGCGCGGTCTTCGCGTCCTCCAGAATGAAGCTGTCAAGCTTGGCCCGCTGGTTGTCGGCGGGGTCGACGACGACTATTCGGGGCATGACGATGTGCCGGCGACGCTCGCCGCGATGGATCGGCTGGGTCCGGGCGTGCCGTTGCTGCTGACGCACAGCCCCGACATCGTCCCTGATCTGCCGCGTCCCGTCGCAGCGGTCTTCGCGGGGCACACGCATTGCGGCCAGATCCGTTTCCCCTTCATCGGCGCGCTGACCTATGTCTCGCGCTACGGCGACCGCTTCGCGTGCGGCGACATCGACGACAGGGGGCAACGCGTCTTCGTCGGC
Source organism: Pseudomonadota bacterium (assembly GCA_020160755.1). Taxonomy (GTDB): domain Bacteria; phylum Pseudomonadota; class Alphaproteobacteria; order Sphingomonadales; family Sphingomonadaceae; genus Sphingopyxis. The sequence continues at coordinate 177,536 of JAIUPN010000006.1, read as the reverse complement.
GCCGGGCTCGGGACCAGTCTGCTGCCGCTTCGTTTCAACACCCCGCCCGACGCATGGCTGGTCACTCTCACTCCGAAAGCCGCTTCCCGATGACCAGCCTTCAGACCCTCGTCGGCCTCGCGCCGCTCACTATTGCGGGCGCGGCGGCGATGACCTTTGGCGCTGCCTATGTGCGCGGGCTTACCGGCTTCGGCATGGCGATCATTCTTGTGCCGCTGCTCGGACTGATCATCGCACCCGGCGAGGCGGTGGTGCTCGGCATCCTGTTGCAATTGCTGATCGGGCCGGTCGGCATCCGCATCATCATGGCCGACGCCGACCGCGCGACCGCGGTGCCGATCGCGCTGCTCGCGATGGCGACGACGCCCGTCGGGATGGTCGCGCTCGACGCGACGACGCCCGATGTCGCGCGGTTGTTGATCACGCTCGTCGCGGTCGGGACATTCGTTGCGGTGCTGCTCCCCAAGCAGCCGGAGGGGCATAGCCCCGGGCGCACGGCTGTTGCGGTCACGGGCATTTCGTCGGGCATCCTCACCGGCTTCGCCGCGATGCCGGGGCCGCCGGTGGTGCCCTTTTACCTGCGCCGTCACCTCGAACCCAAGATCGCGCGCGCGTCGATGCTGCTCATCTTCTTCGGCACCGCGATCGCGGGGACGCTCGCCGCGCTCTGGGTCGGGATTGCGACCTGGCGGCTTTTCCTGCTCGCGGTCGTCCTGTTCGTGCCGATGTGGTTCGGCAATTATTTCGGCGCGCGCGCTTTCGGCCGCGTGCCGCCGCACATCTGGCAGGCGATGGTCGCGGTCGTGCTCGGCGTCGCGGCGGTGTCGGCGGTCATCCGCCTCCTGAACTAGAGACTCCGCAGCGCCTGCGCGGGCTTGGCCGACAGCAAAGGCCAGCTTCCCGCGATCCCGATCAGGAAGGCGAGGCCCGCGCCGCCGATCAACGTCGCGCCGACGATCAGCGGGTCGGGTGCGAAGGTGAAGTCGAACAGGCTGACGACAACATAGCGCGCCGCGATCAGCCCGAGCCCGAGCGCGAGCACCGCGAGGATCGCCGCGAGCACGGCATATTCTATCGCCTGAGCCCCCAATATCTGCCCCCGCGTCGCGCCGAGCAGCTTCAGGATCACGCTGTCGTAGACGCGCCGCTCGCGGCTCGCGGCGATCGCGCCGATCAGCACCGCGATACCCGCAAGGATCGCGATGCTCGCGGCCGCGGCGATCGCCTGGCTCATCTGCGTGAGCAAAGTCGTCACCTGCGACACCACGTCGCGCACCGCGATCAGCGACGCCGACGGGAAGGCGCGCGGGATGCTGCGCGCGAGTTCGGCTTCGGCCTGCGGCCCGACGGCGACCGTGGCGACCATATTGTGCGGCGCGGCGTCGAAGGTGCCGGGCGAGAAGACGAGCACATAGTTGAGCCCGAAATTGTCCCAGCTCACGGTGCGCGTCGATGCGACCTTCGCCTGCACCTCGACCCCTAGCACATTGACGCTGAGCGTGTCGCCGATCTTCAGCCCCAGCGATGCCGCGACCTCCTCCTCGACGCTGACCAGCGGCGGGCCCTTATAGCCGGCCGCCCACCATTTTCCGCTGACCAGTTCGCTGCCGTTCGGCAGGACGGGGCTATAGGTCAGCCCGCGGTCGCCGCGCAGCACCCAGGCGTTTTCGGGCAGCTCGGCAAGCTCGTCGACGCGTCGCCCGCGAAATTCGGTGACGCTGCCGCGCAGCGCCGGGATCATGTTGATCTGCGCGTCGGGGGCCGCGCCGGTCACCATCGAACGGAATTGCGCCGTCGCATCGCGCGGCACGTCGAGCACGAAGAAGCTCGGCGCCCGCTGCGGCACGGTGCGCGCAATCTCGGCGGTGATGCTCGTCTGGATCGCGGCGAGCGTGACGAAGAGCGTCAGGCCTAGCCCGAGCGCGACGACGAGCGCGCCCGTCGCCGCGCCCGGCCGATGCAGGTTCGCGAGAGCGAGGCGGAACAATGGACGTTTCAGCCGCGGCAGGCGGCTCGCGGTGCGGCGCACCAGCCAGCCGAGCCCGACAAGGATCAGCAGCAGTCCGATCGCTGCGCCGATGAAGCCCAATGCGAACAAGGGCTCGCGCGCGGTGCCGACCGCTAGCGCGACGATCGCGAGGAAAGCGGCGGCGACGGCGATCAGCGTCGGCCGGTCGATCCGCGCTGCGCGGTCGACCGTCGCGCGGTAGAGACCCGCCGCGGGCACATGTTTCGTCGCCGCGAGCGGCGGCAGCGCAAAGGCGATGGCGATGAGCAGGCCATAGGCCGCGCTGACGCCGAGCGGCAAGGGGTAGAGTGCGAACCCCGGCCGCACCGGCAGCACGTCGCCGGCGATGGCGCTGATCGCGAGCGGCGCAATCGCGCCGACGGCCAGCCCGGCGAGGATCGACACCGCGGCGACCGCCAGTATCTGCAAGCCATAGATGCGCAGCACCGCGGCGCTGTCGGCGCCGAGCACCTTCAGCGTCGCGAGGCCGGGACGCTTGCCCGCAAGATAGCTCGCGACGCCGTTGCCGACCCCGATGCCCGCGATGACGAGCGCGGCGAGCCCGACCAGCGACAGGAATTGCCCCATCCGCTCGATGAAACGCCGCGTTCCCGGCGCGCCGTTGCTGCTGTCGGTGATGTCCCAGCCCGCGCCGGGGAATTCGGCGGTCAGCGCCTTGCCGACCGCTTCGGGATTGGCGCCATCGGGCAGGCGGACGCGATATTTGCTCTCGTAGAGACTGCCCGGCTGGACGAGCTGCGTCGCGGGCAGGTCGGCGAGGCCGATGATCGCGACGGGACCGAGGGTGAAGCCTTCGCCGAGCCGGTCGGGTTCTTCGGCGATGATGCCGTCGATGCGGAACATCTTGTCGCCGAACTCGACCCCGCCGCCGACCTTCAGGTCGAGCCGCGACGCGAGATCCTTGCCGATCCAGATGCAGCCGGGTGGCGGCGGGCCTTTGCGCGCGCCGCTTTCCAGCCGCATCGTGCCGTAGAGTGGATAGACGGCGTCGACCGCCTTCAATTCGGACAGCAGCGCATCGCCGCCCGGCGCATTCGCCATCGCGCGCATCCGCACCGTCGCTGACGGGACGCCGACGCGGCGAAAGCCCGCCATTTCGTCGGCGGTTGCTTCGCGTTGCGGCAGGCTGAATTCGACGTCGCCGCCGAGGATCGTCTGCCCGCGGACCTCGAGCTCGGAGGTGATGCCGCTCGTCAGGCTGCCGATCGCCGCGAGCGTCGCCACGCCGAGGAACAGGCAGACCGCGAGGAGGCGCAGACCGCGGATGCGCGTCGCGAGGTCGCGGCGCGCGATCCGCCAGAGCGTGGTGAGCGGGAGCACTTAAGCAGCCCGCTCTTCGATCTTGCCGTCGTGCATCACGACGACGCGGTCGCAATGCTCGGCGAGTTCGGGATCGTGGGTGATGATCAGCAGGGTCGCGCCGAGGGCGGCACGGCGCGCGAAGATCAGGTCGATGATCGCATGGCCGGTCGCGGTGTCGAGATTGCCCGTCGGCTCGTCGGCAAAGATGATCGCGGGCGAACTCGCCATCGCGCGCGCGATCGCGACGCGCTGCTGCTCGCCGCCCGAAAGTTGCGCGGGATAATGGGTCAGGCGATGGCCGAGCCCGACGGCTTCGAGCTCGGCGGCGGCGCGGCCGAACGGGTCGGCTATCCCTGCGAGTTCGAGCGGCACCGCGACATTCTCGAGCGCGGTCATAGTCGGGAGCAGGTGGAACGCCTGCAACACGATGCCGATCCGGCCGCGGCGCGCGCGGGCGAGGTCGTCCTCGTCCATCGTCGCGAAATCGAGTCCGGCGACATTGATGCTGCCGTCATTCGCGCGCTCCAGACCGGCGAGCACCGCCATCAGCGAGCTTTTGCCCGACCCCGACGGGCCGAGCAGCGCGACCGAGGTTCCAGCTTCGACCTCGAGGTCGACGCCGCGCAAAATTTCAACCGGGGCCTTGTCGCTTCCGAGCGTGAGCGTCACATTGCGGGCGGCGATCGCCACGTTCGGCGATTGTCGTTGGGCGTCGGGCAAGAGAGGACCCTTTGAAATGAGAACGGCCGGATGGCGCTCTTTCCTAATATATGGTTGCGCAATCGCGCTTTGCCAACCGCTCGCCGCATGTGGATCGGCGGAGAACCCGTCGGCTTCGACTAACGACAAGGCGGTCGCGAAAGCCGCGCCCGCGATCCCCGCCAACGCGCCGCTGGTCATCGCGTTCGGCGACAGCCTCTATGCCGGTTACCAGCTCGGCCCAAAGGAAGGGCTCGCGCCGCAATTGCAGGCCGCGCTCACCGACGATGGCGTCGCCGCGCGCGTCCAGAATGCGGGGGTTTCGGGTGATACGACCGCTGCGGGGCGCCAGCGGCTGACCTATGTGCTCGACAATGCAAAGGCGAAGCCCGCGCTCGTCATCCTCGGGCTCGGCGGCAACGACATGCTGCGCGGCATCGGCCCCGACCAGACGCGCGCCAATCTCGACGCGATGCTCGCCGAACTGAAAAGGCGCGAAATCCCGGTGCTGCTGACCGGCATGATGGCCGCGCCCAATCTGGGCAGCGACTATGCGAAGAAGTTCAACCCCATCTATCCCGAACTCGCGTCGAAATATGGCGCGAGCTTCTATCCCTTCATCCTCGACAATGTCGTCACCGACAAGGCGCTTATGCTCGGCGACAATATGCATCCCAATGCCAGGGGGGTGAAGGTCGTCGCCGAGGGGCTGGCGCCGCTCGTCGAGCAGGCGCTGCCCAATACGGGCTAGCTCGCGCGCGGCCCGAACAGGATGATCGCCGCCCCGCCGAGGCACACGGCGGCGCCGATCAGGTCCCAGCGGTCGGGCTTCGCACCCTCGACCGCCCACAGCCACACCAGCGCGGCCGCGATATAGACGCCGCCATAGGCCGCGTAGGTGCGCCCGGCATGTTCGGCATCGACGAGCGTGAGCAGGTAAGCGAACAGCGCCAGCGACGCCATTCCGGGGGCGAGCCACCACACCGGCTTGTCCATCCGCAGCCACGCCCAGAAAGCGAAGCAGCCTGCGATTTCGGCGAGCGCCGCGCCGATATATGCCCATGCCGTCATTGGCTTACCGTGGCCGGATCGCACGCAAAAGAAAAGGGGCGACCCATTGGGCCGCCCCTTCCTGTTTCATCGCTGTCCGAAAGATCAGAAAGCGAAGCCGACGCCGACCGCGAAGGTGTCGAAGTCGCTGAAGTTCTCGATGAACTGGTGGCGATATTCGGCCTTGGCGTACAGGTTCTGGCCCAGCTTGTGCTGGTAACCGGCACCGACATAGGGATCGTCGATCTGGCCGAAGGTGTAGCCGCCGTTGACATAGGCCTTGCCGTTGGCGCCGACCTTGGCACCGAGGCGGGCACCCGACGAGAACTGGACCTTGGCGCCGTCGATCAGCACCTTGTCGCCTGCGATTTCGGCGCCGGCGAATGCCGTCGAGCCGAGGTCGAAATCATAGCCGGCCGCGGCGCCAAGCGTGGCGTCGTCGAGGCCGCTGCCCGTGACATAGCCGCCGCGTACTTCGACGCGACCTTCGCCCTGTGCCATAGCGGGGGTTGCAACGATGGCCGTCAGGAGAGCGGCTGCAACTGCGAATTTCTTCATTTTGTTATTCCTTCTTTCAAGTTCGGACACGCCCTTTGGGTCGCGACCTGTCCTCAAATTGGGGTTCGCGGCTGTCGCTGCAATGAACGGATCATTCAGAATGTGACAATTTTCTTACCTGTGTTGTTTTTGCAACACGGCATAGGTATGCGCCGGGCCCCGACAGGCCTTGCGGACGGGAAATTCGCGATGGGGAAGGGGACGAATCGGCGCGGCGCGCGCGATTATCAGCCGAGCGCGGCCTGCTTTTCCTCGGCGATGCGGTCGAGTTCGGCGCGCGTCGGTTTGGTCGCGGCGCTCTTGAGCTGCCCGCACGCGGCCATGATGTCGCGCCCGCGCGGGGTGCGCACCGGCGCCGAAATCCCGGCCTTGAAAATCAGGCTGCTGAACGCGCGCACGCGCTCGGGCGACGAACATTCATAGGGCGCGCCGGGCCAGGGATTAAAGGGGATCAGATTGACCTTTGCGGGCAGGCCGTAGTGTTTGATGAGGCGGACAAGTTCGCGCGCATCGGCGTCGCTGTCATTCTTGTCCTTCAGCATCACATATTCGAACGTGATGCGTCGCGCGTTGTTCGCGCCGGGATAGTCGGCGCACGCCTGCAGCAGTTCCTCGATGCCATATTTGCGGTTGAGCGGCACGATCTCGTCGCGCACTTCCTTCGACACCGCGTGGAGCGAGACCGCGAGGTTGACGCCGATCTCTTCGCCGGCGCGCGCCATCATCGGCACGACGCCGCTTGTCGACAGGGTGATCCGCCGCTTCGACAGCGCCAGTCCGTCGCCGTCCATGACGATCTTGAGCGCGCCCTTGACCTCGTCGAAATTATACAGCGGTTCGCCCATGCCCATCATCACGATGTTGGTGAGCATCCGCCCATCGGCGGTGTAATGCCCCGCCTCTTCGTCGGCGTCGTCATCCTCGGGATCGGGGCCGAAGCCCGCCATCGTGCCCTTCGGCCATTCGCCGAGGGCGTCGCGCGCGAGCAGCACCTGTCCGACGATCTCGCCCGCGGCGAGGTTGCGGACGAGGCGCATCGTCCCGGTGTGGCAGAAGCGGCAATTGAGCGTGCAGCCGACCTGGCTCGACACGCACAGCGTTCCCCGATCGGCGTCGGGGATGAAGACCATTTCATATTCCTGCCCGTCGGCAGCGGCGAGCAGCCATTTGCGCGTGCCGTCGCTCGACACCTGCGCCTCGCGCACCGTCGGGCGGCCGATGATGAAACGGTCGGTCAACCAGGGGCGCATCGTTTTGGCGATGTCGGTCATCGCCTCGAAATCGGTGACGCCGCGGTGATAGATCCAGTGCCAGATCTGCTTGGCGCGCAGCTTCGCACCCTTGGCGTCGAGCCCCGCCTCGACCAGCACCCCGCCGATCGCGTCGCGCGTCAGCCCGACAAGGTCGATGCGGTTGCCGCCGCGCAAGGGAACGGTGCCCGTCGTGACGGGGTCGATATGGCCGGGAATCTGCATGATGCGCGGCCATATAGTGGCAAAGCGCCGTTTGCGCCAGCCCCGGCAGCAAACGGCCTTTTCGTGCCCGTTACAGCGACTTCAGCATGGCGAGCACCTGCTGCACCGTCCCGTTCGCCTCGGCGTTGCGTAGCGGCAGAACATTCTGCACTAGGATTTCCGGCGGCGTCGGTTGTTGCGCGAACAACGTCATTACCTCGTCGGCGAAGTCGTCGAGCGGCATATAGCCCTCGCGCGTCGACTGGCCGGGTGTCAGGTCGGTGCGTACCGCGGGCGGGGCGAGTTCGATGACCTCGACCTTGCCTTCGAGCTGGATGCGCAGCGCGACCGAGTAACTGTGCATCGCCGCCTTGGTCGCCGAATAGGTCGGCGCCTTGGGAAAGGGCACGAACGCCAGCCCCGACGTCACATTGACGATCGCGCTGTCCGTCTGCGCCGCCAGATGATCGACGAGCGCGTCGATCAGCCGGATCGGGCCGAGGATGTTGGTGACGACCGTCGCCTCGGCCTGCGTCAGGTCGCGCTTTGCACTTACATCCTCGGTGTTCATGATGCCGGCGTTGTTGACCAGTATATTGAGCGAGGGGAAGCGCTCCACCACCGCAGCAGCAAAGGCCGCGATCGCATCCGGGTCGGTAACGTCGAGCGACACCGCGTGCATGTTCGGGCGGCCGATCGTCGCTGCCGCCAGCTTGTCGGCGTTGCGTCCGGTTATGATGACCGTGTTGCCGGCGTCGTGCCAGCGCTGCGCGAGCGCCAGTCCGATGCCCGAACCGCCGCCGGTAACGAGGATGGTGTTGCCTGTGGTTTTCATCGATTGCCTCCTTCGGGGTGGTGAGGAGGCCTGAATATCCCTATACTCTCCAAAAGAAAGTAGGCACTCGAAAGTGCCATAGGTACCCAGAAGAGAGATTTGGATTTTCCGTCATGTCGAACGTCAAAAATATGTCCTACGACCCGAATGCGCCGGTCGATCCACGCGTCGAAACGCTCGTCAACGAACTCATCGGGCGGGTCGCGGACAAATGGACTCTCCTCGTTCTCGAGGAGCTGGAGGATCACGGAACCTGCCGTTTCACCGAATTGGGACGGCGCGTTCCCGGCATCAGCCAGAAGATGCTGACGCAGACACTGCGCGCGATGGAGCGCGACGGACTGCTCGTGCGGACAGTCCACCCGGTCGTCCCGCCCAAGGTCGAATATTGCCTGACCGATCTTGGCCACAGCCTCGGCGAAGCCTTCTGCGGCGTCTGGGTCTGGGCCGAAGCCAATCTGGAAAAGGTGGCAAGGGCGCGGATGGCGTTCGACGCGCTGGCGTAAGCTCGACCTTTCGGGCTGTCGGCGCGCGATCGGCTGCGGGCCTATATATGAACGTCACCAGGCGATGCGTTACGCGGAGGCCTTGCTACAGGGATGACGCCGTTTACGCGTGCGCAAGTCGCTTTGCGGGACGTACCCCGCAAATTTGCGAGAAGCGCCGAAGCTGCGCGTCTATCATACGAATTTCATTGATTATTCGATCAATGTGCGGTCGATCACATCGACGGCACACAATTGCTGGCTAACCGGAGCCCGCGAGAAACACGTCAACGAATCAAAGGACTAGAAGGAATGGCGAATTTTTGTTCCGAATGCGGATCGGCGCTTTCACCCGAGGCGCGCTTCTGCGCGTCATGCGGCGCGGCGGTTTCCGGTGCGGAAAGTATCGCCGACCCCGTCGCCTCACCCAACATCACCCCGGCACCGTCGCCCGCCATGGACATGGACGCCGGAGGCGACGCGCCGGCACCGCGTCGGACCGGCCTGCTGCTCGGCGGCGCGGCGCTGCTGGCCGTCGCGATCGGGGGTGGCGCCTGGCTGGGCCTCTCAAGCTCCGCAGACAAGGCCGACACCGTCGAAACCGCCGACGCGGGCGAGGACCGTGCCAGGGCAGAGACGGCAACGCTCTATGCCGTGGCAGAGGCCAATTTGCGCGACCGGGCGTCGCTTCAGGGATCGAAAATCATCGGGTCGCTGAAGCGCGGGGAAAAGGCGACAGGTAAGCTCGTTACGGACGAGCGCGGCAAGCAATGGCTCAAACTTGAGGGCAGCAGCGGCTTCGTCAGCCTCGCCAATCTTGCGAAATCGGCTCCGCCCGCGCTGGCAAGCCTCGACGGCAGCGACCGCATCACGACCGCGCAGTGCACGGTGCTGGAAAGCGCCACATCGGGTGCGGCCTCCAAAATGGTCCTGAAGCCGGGCGCTGCAGTCCGGCTGGTCGGCGCCACTGCCGACGGCTTTACCGAAGTCGGGCTGCCGGACGGCGGCGTCGGCTATATGCCGGTCTCTTCGGCCTGTGCGACCGAACCGTCGGCAGCGAAAGGCGCGGTGGCCAACACGCTTGTCCAGTTCGACGCGCGTACCTGCGAACTCGGCCCGGAGCTCGAGCCCTATTTCGAAAAGGCGCGCAAAGCACGCGATGCACAGAATGTCGAAGAAACCGCGGAAGAATATGACTTCCCGGTCGACAAAAGATTTCGCGACTTGCGTGTGACGGCGGTGATCGTCGGCTATGAGTGGCAGGGCGTTGCGTTCGGCGACCCGGCAAGCAAAGTCCAGGCCGCTTTCCGGCGGATGGGCTTCAAGGTCGACAAGAATGGCGATTTTGCGGCCGACGACGATGTTGCCGTCGCGACGACGATCCGCCCGACCGATGGCGGCGCCAAGTCGCGCGGGCAGAGCGAACTGATCTGCGGCGTCTGATTGTCCCCGCGAAAGGAAACGAACTCCTGCGTTGGCGGTAATCGACCGGTTGCGGACGATAGGGAAGTGCACCCCCAAACCGTGATTTCCTGAATGACGGCATGTCCGCATTCGGCGCCGCGAAATCCATAGCAAGCCGGGACCACGATCGTGCCCGAATCATGGCCCCGGCTTGGACGGGCCCTGCAACTGGGGTCCGCCAATCAGTTGCGGATCGAACTGACCTGGATCGGCTCGCCGCGCGAGGCATCGGCGACGACCACATCGGCTTGCGCCGACGCGACGCGCTTTGTGTCGCGGCGGCATTGCCGTACGTCATTCTTGCCCGCGATGTCGAAATCGGGCGCGGTGCCGCATACCTCGACGACGGCGCGCCAGATGCGGCGGTCGAGCGCCTTGGTGCCGGCCGCAGTCCGCAGGTCGAGGTCTTTGTGCGCCACCGCGACGCTCGGGTTCGCGGGGGCGGTTTGTGCCGATACGGGCTGGCCGATCGATACGGCAGCGAGGGCGGCGAGGATCAGAAGCTTTTGCATCTTGAGTCTCCATCGGCCGGCTGAAGAGGAGGGGAGGAAGCCGGTAAGACAGAAATAATCGATCGCCCGGAGCGGCGGGAGCAACGATGTTGCGCCCTCATTCTGCAAAATTGCAGAATGAGGGCGGGGCGATTATGTCCCACAAGACGGCATGTATGATTGGAACGACCTCAAGGCCTTTCTGGCCGTTGCCGAGACCGGCAGCACGCTGTCGGCGGCGCAGTCCATGCGCGTCAGCCAGACGACCGTCGCGCGGCGCATCGCCGCGCTCGAGGAAGCGACGGGGCTTAACCTGTTCGAGCGGCGGCAGGCGGGTTACGCGCTGACCCCGGTGGGCGAAGCGATGGTGGCGAGCGCCGTTGCGGTGCGCGATGCCGCCGACCGCTTCGGCGACGCGGCGGGCGCGCGCTCGCGCGATGCGGGCGGCACGGTCAGCCTGACGACGATGGAAATCTTCGCGGTCACCGTCCTGCCGCCGATCCTGCGCGACCTTCGCGCCGCGCATCCGGGGATCCATATCCATCTCGATACGTCGGACGAACCGCGCGACCTCGCCGCGGGCGCCGCGGACATCGCGATCCGCAGCAGCAAGCAGCCTGCGGGCGCGGGGCTCGTCGGGCGGCGCATCGCCGATAATCCCTGGACCGTCTATAGCAGCCGCGCCTACGCCGATCTGCACGGCATCCCGCACGGCCGCGCGGAACTCGCTACCCACCCCTTCATCGGCGGCGGCGGTGGGGTCTGGGAACCTTATCAGGCGTGGCTGCGCCAGCACGGACTCGAGGAATCGGTCGTGATGCAATATGACTCGGGATCGGGGCTGCTCGCGGGGGTGCGTTCGGGCATGGGGCTGACGATCCTGCCCGCCTTTATCGCCGACCGCGAACCCGACCTGATCCGCTGCATCCCGCCCAAGACCGAGGACACCACGGGGCTGTGGCTGCTGACCCACGAGCGGCTGCGCCATGTCCCGCGCGTGCGCCTCGTTCTCGACTTCCTCGCCGCCGAGCTGACGAAGCTCGCTCGCGGTTAGGCGAGCGCCGCCTCGACCGCCGCCTCGACGTGCAGCGCCAGCGTGTCGAACAGCGGCACCGCGCTATCGGCTTCGCCGACGAGCAGCATGATTTCGGTGCAGCCAAGGACGATCGCCTCGGCGCCGCCCGCAATCAGCGCGGCGATGATTCGCCGGTATTCGGCGCGCGATGCGTCGCGGATCACGCCCCGCACCAGCTCGTCATAGATGATGCTGTGGACGATCCTGCGATCGGCGTCGCCGGGAATGATCGCCTCGATCCCCGCCGCGGCCATGCGCGCGGTATAGAAGGGCTTTTCCATCGTGAACGCGGTGCCGAGCAGCCCGACGCGCGAAAAGCCCGCCGCCTTGATGGCTGCGATGGCAGGGTCGGCGATGTGGAGCAGCGCCGCCGGGCTCGCTGCCTCGACCGCCTCGGCGCAGAGATGCATCGTATTCGCGCAGATCAGCAGCAGCTCGGCGCCCCCGGCCGTCAGCGATCGCGCGGCGTCCGCCATCTGGCGATCGAGTACGTCCCAGTCGCCGCTCGCCTGCAGCCCGGCGATGGGCGCGAAATCGAGCGACAACAGAAGGATGCGTGCCGAATGCAGCCCGCCCAGCCGTGCCCGCACGCCTTCGTTGAGCAGCCGGTAATATTGCGCCGAGCTTTCCCAGCTCAAACCCCCGATCAGGCCGATTGTCTTCATCGCGTCAGGTCCATTCCGAAATCGCTGCCCTGCAATATTGCACCCGTTTAGCTTGCCCTGCGATGGGCCGCGACACAGCTTTCCTCCTGACGGGTACAGGCACTCTTCCTCGCGCCTTGATGCGCGCGACGGAAAACGATTTGCGGGTGAAGTTGCTTAGAAATCCGCCACTTCTTCAAAGCGGCTTACCGAAGCTTCGCGCATCCCAGCGCCGCCGCGTCGATCGCGGTCGCGGCGCCGCGCAGGCGATAGGTATCGGCGATCGCGCCGCCGGCAGCGGTGCCGCTTTCGACGCTCATGCTCGGTGCCGATCGCATTGCGGCGACGATGGCGGCGTCCATCCGCGGATCGCTTGCCCAGCCGTGCGCGCCGTTGCCGGTGAGGATGAAGCGGCGGCTGCCGATCGTCAGGCGCAGCTCGCGGCCGGACGCGCGCTCTTTGGACAGGCGAACGTAAAATTGCCCGCGAATGCGCGACTTCGGCCAATATCCGATGCTGGCATAGGCCTTGACCTGCGGGGTGCCGATCGTCGCCGACGGCGCGGCGAGGGCGTAGCAGCGCGGGGCTTTGGGATCGCGGAACGCGCCCCAGCCATCGAAAATACCGAGCGGGGTGGGCCCCGCGGCAAGCGCTGCGGCGGGCATCGCCGCCAACATGATGAATAGGGAGGCCCAGCGCCGCATCGCGCCTCGTTCGCGCGATTGGGGATGCTTTGCAAGCATGGCTTGCACGCATCGTCCCGTGCGTTAAGGAAGGTGGACATTTTCAGGGGCCGGAATCGGGGTGCGAATCGCCTCCGATGCTCTGTCCCTCAGGGACTTTTCCCGAGAAACACGCAGGATGGCGGACTAGAATGAAAGCGACGATCGAACGCGCAGTGTTGTTGAAGAGCCTCGGCCACGTCCAGTCGGTGGTCGAACGGCGCAATACCATCCCGATCCTGTCGAACGTGTTGATCGAAGCCGACGCGTCGGGCCAGCTCAAGCTGATGGCGACCGACCTCGACCTGCAGGTCGTCGAAACGATCGCGGCGAAGGTCGAAACGCCGGGCACCACCACCGTGTCGGCGCACACGCTGTTCGAAATCGCCCGCAAGCTGCCCGAGGGCGCCGAGGTCAGTCTCGCCGCCGCCGAAGGCAAGATGCAGGTCAAGGCCGGCCGCTCGAACTTCAACCTGCCGACGCTGCCGCGCGACGATTTCCCGGTGATCGCCGAGGGTGACCTGCCGACCAATTTCGAGCTGCCCGTCGCCGAGCTGATCCAGATCATCGACAAGACGCGCTTCGCGATCTCGACCGAGGAAACGCGCTATTACCTCAACGGCATCTTCCTGCACGTTGCCGAAGATGCGTCGGGCCCGGTGCTGAAGGCCGCGGCGACCGACGGCCACCGCCTCGCGCGCTACACCGTCACGCGCCCCGATGGCGCCGCGTCGATGCCCGACGTCATCGTGCCGCGTAAATGCGTCACCGAAATCCGCAAGCTGCTCGACGAGGCCGAGGGCAATGTCGAAATCAGCCTGTCGGCGTCGAAGGTCCGCTTCCAGCTCGGCAATGCGATCCTGACCTCGAAGCTGATCGACGGGACCTTCCCCGATTACAGCCGCGTCATCCCGACCGCGAACGACAAGCTGCTCAAGGTCGATCCGAAGAGCCTCTATCAGGGCGTCGACCGCGTCTCGACGATCGCCAGCGAAAAGACCCGCGCGGTCAAGGTCGGGCTCGACAAGGACCGCATCACGCTCAGCGTGACCAGCCCAGAAAACGGTACCGCCGCCGAAGAGGTCGCCGCCGCCTATGACAGCGACACGATGGAGATCGGTTTCAACGCCCGCTACCTCAGCGATATCCTCGGGCAGGTCGACGGCGACACGGTCGAACTCCACCTCGCCGACGCGAACGCGCCGACGCTGATCCGCGAAAGCGAAAAGAGCCCGGCGCTCTATGTGCTGATGCCGATGCGGGTCTGACGACCCGCTAAAGACTGAAACGAAAAAGGCCCCGCGATTGCGGGGCCTTTTCTTATCCGGCCTTCGCGACCCGCCAGATCACTCCGCCGGTGTCGTCGGCGACCAGCGCGCTGCCATCCTTTGCGACCTTGACGTCGGCCGGGCGGCCGCGGGTGGTCTTGCCGTCCTTGCCGAGGAACTGGTCGAGCAGGGTGACGGGCAGTGCCTCGGCGGGCTTGCCGTTCGCGCCGAACTTCACGAACACCACGTCATAGCCCGTGGCGGGCTCGCGGTTCCACGACCCGTGGCGCGCGACGAGCACGCCGTTCGCCCAGCGCTCGCCGAGGTCGAGGCCCTGCGTGAACGTCATGCCCAGCGGCGCTGTGTGGGCGCCGAGGCCATATTCGGGGCGCTTGACATATTGGCGCCGATCCTCGGCCTCCGGCTCGACGCGCGGATCGATGTAGCCGCCCCAATAGTACCAGGGCCAGCCGTAGAAGTCGCCTTCGGTGATGTCAGTCAGATAGTCGGGGACAAGGTCGCTGCCGAGCATGTCGCGTTCGTTGACCACGGTCCACAGCCGGTCGGTTCCGGGGTAGAAGCCGAGCCCGACGGGGTTGCGGATCCCCGCGGCGAAGGTGCGCATATATCCATTTTCGGGCCGCACCTCGAGCACGCTGGCGCGGCGGAATTCGCGGTTCATGCCCGCTTCGCCGATATTGGAATCGGCACCGACGCCGATATAGAGCCAGCCATTGGGTGCGGCGGCGAGGCTCTTGGTCCAGTGGCGGTTGGTGCCCTTCGCGGGCAGGTCGACGATTTTCGCGCCCTTGCCGGCCATCTTCGTCTCGCCCGCCACATAGGGGAAGGCGAGCAGGGCGTCGGTGTTCGCGACATAGAGAGTACTGCCGACCAGCGCCATGCCGTAAGGCGAATTGAGCCCCGTGATATAGGCGGTCTTCACTTCGGCCTTGCCGTCGCCATCGGCGTCGCGGAGCAGCGTGATGCGGTTCGCCGACGGCTTGCGGCCTGCGCCGCCCTTGCCCATCAGATTCTTCATCACCGCGCCTTGCACGCCGCCGTCCTTGCGCGGCGGACTCTGCGATTCCGCGACCAGCACGTCGCCGTTCGGCAGGACGAGGATGGTGCGCGGGTGATCGAGCCCTTCGGCGAAGCGCGCCACCGCGAGGCCTTGCGCGGCGCGTGGCGCCTGTCCGGCGGGCCAACTCGTCGCTTCGGGGACGTTGACCGTCGGGAAGCTCTCGGTGCGCTGCGACGCCATCACGGGTACCCGGCCGCTGAGTTCGGCGGTCGAGAAACGCGCCACGTCGGGGCGCGACATGACATAGAATGTGATGCCGCCGGCGATCAGCAGCAGCAGCAGGGCGAGGGCGGCATATTTCAGGATCTTGCGCATGGGCCCTGTCTACACGGGCGGCGCGCGGCGTCAAAGGGGGTTGCGCGCGGGCGGCAGGGTTAACCGCAGCCGTCGTTCGATTAACCTTACCCGATTGTTCATCACGGTTGGGAACGGCGCGGTGAGGGGCGGGGCGTAAAACGACCGTCCACCTAATGGACCAGGAATTCGATGCACCTGCCAGCCCCTTTTCTGACCGATCGCGCTGCGGTCGAGGATGCCCATGCGCTGATCAACATGCATGGCGAGGAAGCGGGTTTCGCCGCGGCAGCGCGCGCCGAGCAATATCGCGTGCTCGGCAATCACATCCATTTCGCCCGCTGGCGCCAGATCGAGCGGCTGATCACCTATCTGGCGGTCGAGGATGTCCTCGACACCGTGCACTAGGCGTTACAGCCGCAATCCCGCCGTTTCGGGCAACCCCGCCATGATGTTGAGGTTCTGGACGCAGGCGCCGCTGGCACCCTTGCCCAGATTGTCGAGCCGCGCGACGAGGCGCGCCTGGCTGGCATCGCCATTGGCAAAGACGAACAGTTCGATCCGGTCGTCGCCCGCATCCGAGGCGCGAAGCAGCATCTCGCCGTCCACCGGTGCCTCGCCCATAACGACGATCGGGCTCGCGCCATAGAAATCCGCAAGCGCCGCGCGCAGCGCGTCGGACGATGCGGCGCCGGGCATGGCATTCAGCGGCAACGGAACCTCGACCACCATCCCGCGGTGCGCGGCGATCACCGCTGGCGAAAAGAGCGGGCCGATCGACAGGCCGCACCGCGCCTGCATTTCGGGCACATGCTTGTGGCCGAGCGCGAGCGCATAGCCGCGCCATGCGATGTCGGTATCCGCTTCGAAGCGTTCGATCAGCGCCTTGCCGCCGCCCGAATAGCCGCTGACCGCGTGGCAAATATAGGGCCAGTCGGCAGGAAGCAGGCCGGCCTGCACGAGCGGTGCGACGAGCGCGATAAAACCCGTCGAATAGCAGCCGGGGTTCGACACGCGCGCGGCAGCGGCAACGGCATCGTGCCCGCTGACTTCGGGGAAGCCATAGACCCAGCCCGGCGCGACGCGATGCGCCGTCGACGCGTCGATGACGCGCGTGCGGTCATTGCCGATCATCGCGACAGCTTCGCGCGCCGCATCGTCGGGAAGGCAGAGGATCACGAAATCGGCGTCGTTCAGCGCCTCGCGCCGCGCGGCGGCATCCTTGCGGCGCGCGTCGTCGAGCGTGATCAGCGTGAATTCGTTCCGCCCCGCAAGGCGCTCGGCGATTTCGAGGCCCGTCGTACCCGCCGCGCCGTCGATGAAAACCGTTTTCGTCATAATGTTATCGCAGTCTTTTATATCCGCTCACCGGCGGATCATGATCCTTTGCAGCCGAACGCGCGATGACGTCGGCCAGCGGCTCGGCCTTCACCGCCATCCATCGTCGGCTGGCATGGATGATATGGCGGTCGTCGGCCATGATGCCGACATGGCCGGGGAAGAAGACGAGATCGCCGCGTGCGAGCGCCGCCGGATCCACATCCTTGTCGGCGCCGAGCGCCGCAAGCTGGAGGTCGCTGTCGCGCGGCAACTGGACACCCGCTCCGGCCCATGCGAGCTGGACGAGGCCCGAACAATCGATGCCCTTCGCGGTGCGGCCGCCCCACGCATAGGGGGTGCCGATCATTTCTTCGGCAAGTCCCGCGGGATCGTCGCCGTGTGTGCCGACTTCGGCAAGCGCCGCGAGCGGCAGATAGCCGTGCGACGTTGCGAGCCATTCGCCCTCGGGCTCGCCCATCACCAGCGCACCGCGCGGCAGGACGGCAGGGCCGCCGCTCGCTGCGTCGGGCGCGCTGTGGAGCATCGCCTCGATCATCGTGACACGGTGCGTCGGCGCGATCGGCGCGGCGAGCGCCTCGGCGGCAAGATAGCCGACATAATGGTCGGCGAGGCAATAGCCCCACGCCCAGCCACCGGTCAGGTCGAGCAGCGCAAAGCCTTCGCCGAACAGCAATTCGCTCGTCTGGTCGGCATCGACCGACGGCGAGGCGCGTAGCGATGCAGCAGGCAGCACGCCGCTGCGCATCATCGGTGCGGCATAATGCGGCGCGAAATGCGTGCCGGCGACGGCGATATCGGCAAGGTCGGGGCGGATCGCGACGACGCGCGGGTCGAACGCCTGCGACGTACCCGTCAGGCCAAAGCGATCGCGGCCCGCGCCGGCGGCGCCGGGGCGCCCCATGCGTACGCGATTGGCCCCTGAATTTTCACCGCTTTTTGCTGTCACTGGCCGTCCTGTGTAAACCCGATGTCCGCGCACTGCGGACAATCGCGCGCCATTAGACCAGCAGACCCTGCTTTATCAAGAATGTTCAGTTTTCCCGCGCCGGTCGTAGCGCGACTGAAGCATCGCCCATGCGGCGCGAAGCCCCAGCGCCGCGCCGCCTTTCGGGCGCCCATGCTTGGCCGCGGGCCGCCAGGCGAAGGTGTCGATATGCGCCCAGAGCGCGCCCTCCGGCACGAAGCGCTTCAGGAACAATGCCGCGGTGATCGTCCCGGCGAAGGGCGAACTGCCCGCGTTGCCCAGGTCGGCGATGTCGGTTTCGAGCAGGTCGGCATAGCCATCCCACAGCGGCATCCGCCACAAGGGGTCGTCGCGATCGATCCCGCCCGCCAGCATCGCGTCGGCGAGCGCATCGTCGTTGGCGAAAAGCGGCGGCAGATCGGGGCCGAGCGCGACGCGTGCAGCGCCCGTCAGCGTCGCGAAATCGACGATCAGTTCGGGCTTGTCCTCGCCGGCTCTGGCGAGCGCATCGCCCAGCACCAGCCGACCCTCGGCGTCGGTGTTGCCGATCTCGACCGTCAGGCCGAGGCGGCTCTTGAGCACGTCGCCCGGACGGAATGCGTCGGCAGAGATGGCATTTTCGGCGGCGGCAACGAGGCAGTGGAGGCGGACGGGCAGCCCGCTCGCCATCACCAGCTCGGCGAGCGCGAGGACATGCGCGGCGCCGCCCATATCCTTCTTCATCAGCCGCATTCCTGCTGCGGGCTTGATGTCGAGGCCGCCGCTGTCGAAGCTGATCCCCTTGCCGACGAGCGCGACGCGGGGATGATCCTCCTTGCCCCACGCGATCTCGATCAATCGCGGCGCGTGATGCTTCGCAGCCGCGCGGCCGACCGCGTGAATCATCGGATAGCCCTGTTCGAGCGCTTCGCCCTTGGTGACGGTGAGCTTGCCGCCATGCGCCTTCGCGATGCGCTCGGCGGCTTTCTCGATCGCCGCAGGCCCCATGTCGGCGGCCGGCGTGTTGACGAGGTCGCGGACGAGCGCGACCGCGCGCATTTCGGCGACCAGCGGGGCGATTGCGCCGACGTCGCTGGTCAACAGGACGCGCGGCCCCTTGGTGGGCGGGTTCGATTTATAGGTGTCGAAACGATACTGCGCGCTCATCCAGCCGAACAGCGCCTTGCCGGGCTGCCGGCCTTCGAGGCGATAGCGGCCTTCGGGAAGGATCTGGCCCAGCTTTGCGAGGCACCAGGCCGACAGGCTGTCGACCTTGGCGACCGTCGTCACGACGGCCCATTTTTCGGGATCGTCGCCGGGCAGGATCGCGTGGACGAAGGCATCGGGTTTGAAACCGACCGCGGCGAGGTGCGCGCGTTCGCGTGCGCTGCGGCCCTTCAGCCATGCGTCATAGCCCTGCTTGTCGACGAGATGGATCGTGCGCGCATCCTGTCCCTTGTCGGGCTGGATCAAGTCGGAATAGTCGGTCATGCGGCCGTGCTAGGCCGCTTGGGATATTTTGTCGATTCCCGGCGTTATGCCTGCATGACGACTTCAAATTCCCGGCGCACCGCCATTCCGATCCTCGCCACCGCCTTGCTGTTGGCGTCCTGTTCCGAAGACAAGCCGACGCCCGCGGAGAAAGCCGCAGCGGCGGTCGTCCCGGGGGCACCGCCGCACGGGCCCGCCGATATCGCCGCGAAAAATGCTCCTGCCTCGAGCGTCGAGGAAAAGGGCGAGCTGATCGAGTTTGCCTATTCCTATCCGCGCGATGCGGCGGCGATCCCCGAACTGGCCGCATGGCTCGACAGCGACCGGGCGACGAAGCGCGAGGCGTTGGTCGCTGCCGCGCGGCGCGACAAGGCTGCGGCCGAGAAAGGCGATTATCCCTATCGCGCGCATAGTCATCGCCAGACATGGCAAAGGGTGACCAGCACGCCGCGGTTCCTCAGCCTGTCGTCCGAGATAGAGACCTATACCGGCGGCGCGCACGGAATGACGAATTTCGATACGCTGCTTTGGGACCGCAACCGGCGCAAGCGGCTTAAGCCGCTCGACCTGTTTACGAGCGGCGAGGCGTTCGACGCGGCGATCAAGAATCAGTTTTGCGCCGGCATCAAACGCGCGAAGGCGGCGAAGGGCATCGTCGCCGACGAGGCGCCCGACAGTGTCTTTGCCAAATGCCCGCCCGCTTCGGCGCAGACGGTGTGGCTCGGCTCGTCCGACGGACGTTATCTCGACCGGATGACGATCGCGATCGCGCCTTACGAGGTCGGCCCCTTTGCCGAGGGCAGTTACAAGATCAACGTGCCGGTGACCGGCGCGCTCGTCCGCGCGTTGAAGGACGAATATGCCCGCGACTTCCTCCCCATCAACGGAAGCGGAGGAAGAGAATAGCCGAGCACGCCCGCCGGCGGCTACTCCGCGGCTTCGAGTTCCGCCGATGGCGCCGCTGCTTTCGCTTGCGCATTGGTAAAGCTCAGCACGCCGTCGGCGATCGCGCCGGTGCGCATGTCGATCCGGTCCTGCACATAATTCTGGCTGAGCCGCCAGGGCAGCGCGACCGTGCTCTTGGGCATGATGTGCAGCGAACGCTGGATGTAGCCCGACGAGAAGTCGAAGACATTCTCTTCCTCGAGGCTCGACGGATCGGCGAGCGCGGGGGTCGCGACGCTGGTCCCCGTATCGCGCATATGGTTGAGCACGCGGCAGACATATTCGGACACGATGTCGGCGCGCAGCGTCCAGCTCGCGTTGAGATAACCGAACACCGCCGAGAAGTTCGGGACGTTCGAGAACATGCAGGCCTTGTAATAGAAATGATCGTGCCAATCGACGGGCGCGCCGTCGACGCGCACCGGGATCTTGCCGGCGACCGCGAGCTTGAGCCCTGTCGCCGTGACGATGATGTCGGCGTCGAGATGCTTGCCTGATTTGAGCTGGATGCCTGTCGCGTCGAACTTTTCGATATGATCGGTCACCACCGACGCCTTGTCGGCCTTCATCGCCTCGAAGAAATCGGCGTCCGGGACGAGGCAGAGGCGCTGGTCCCACGGGTTATAGGGCGGGGTGAAGGCTTCGGCGTCGTAGCGGTCGCCAAGGCTCGCCTGCAGCTTCTTGGTCAGGAATTCCTTGACCTTCTCTGGCTTTTCGCGCGCGCGGCGGAAGGCGAGGTCCTGTAGCCGGACATTCTTGAAGCGCGTGATTTTGTACGCAAGCTCCTCGGGCAGGAACTTGCGGAGGAAGTTCGCGAGACCGTCCTTGGCCGGCCGGATGAAATACCAGGTCGGCGTGCGCTGGAGCATCGTGACGTGCGCGGCTTCCTTCATCGACGGGACGATCGTGACCGCGGTCGCGCCCGACCCGATCACGACGACCTTCTTGTCCTTGTAATCGAGGTCCTTCGGCCAGAATTGCGGGTGGATGATCTGGCCCTGAAAATCCTCGCGGCCCGCGAATTGTGCGTCGAACGGCTCGTCATAGTCGTAATATCCCGAACCGAGGTAAAGCCAGCGCGCGGTCGTGGTCGACTGCGTGCCCTTGCTGTCCTCCATCGTCACGGTCCACCGCGCCGTGGGGCTGTCCCAGTCGGCGCCCACGACCTTGCTGCCGAGGCGGATCCGCTCGCGAATGTGGCGTTCGTCGACGATGCGGTTAAGATATTCGAGGATCGACGGCCCGTCGGCGATCGACTTTTCATGCTTCCATGGCTCGAACACAAAGCCGAGCGTGTGCATGTCGCTGTCCGAGCGGATGCCGGGGTAGCGGAAGAGATCCCACGTGCCGCCAAGTTGTTCGCGGCGCTCGACGAGCGCGAAGCTGCGGTCGGGGCAATTCATCTGGAGATGCACCGCCATGCCGATTCCGGAAATACCCGCGCCGACGATCAGCACATCCTGATCGACCGGTGCGGCGTTCGCATCCGCGTGGCGTTCCATCGTCGCCGTGCCTGCCATCATCCTGTCTCCCAACTATGTTTGACGGGTAGATTACGCACCGCGTTTCATTTTGCAATCGAATTGACGTTTACGGAAAGCGGGGCGGCGATGAAGCGTCCTTGTCGCTGTCACATTATTGTCATAGGGGCGTAACCACTTTGTCACCCATGGCCTTGCGCGCCCGAAATTCAGCGGAAAGGATGAAACCTCATGCGTCAGATCGCCGTCCTTCCCTATCGATTCGGCGGACCCGCACAGGACGGACCGACAGAGATCCTGCTGATCACCTCGCGCGAAACGAAGCGCTGGGTGGTGCCGAAGGGCAATCCGCTGACCGGCATGACGCGCCACGCCGCCGCCGCGGTCGAAGCCGAGGAAGAGGCGGGGGTGATCGGCGCCGTGTGCCCGACGCCGATCGGCAGCTATGAATATCGCAAGCGCCGCGCTAACGGCGCGTCGATCATGTATAATGTCGAAGTCTTCCCGCTCGCGGTGACGAACGAGCTCGAAGACTGGAAGGAAATGGACGAACGCGACCGCAAATGGTTCTCGTTCCGCGACGCTGCGTCGGCGGTCGAAGAACCCGATTTGCAGGCGCTGATCCGCTCGTTCGGCGATGGCGGTTTCCGCGCCGTCGCCCAGCCGCGCGGGGTCGTCGAAAATGTAGCAGACAAGACAGGGGTTAGCTGGATGTTCGCATGGTTTCAGCGTTTGCTGCCGCGACAGGGAAATTTCTTTGAATTGTTCGAAAGCCACGCCGCAACGCTTGTCGCCGGGGCGAACGCCTTGTCGCGCATGTTGCAGGGCGGTGAGGGTATGGCCGACCATGTCCAGGAAATCATCGAGCGCGAGCATGATGCCGACGCGATCACCCGCGAAGTTCTCCAGACCGTCCGCCGCACCTTTCTGACCCCGTTCGACCGCAGCGCGATTACCGACCTGATCGCCTCGATGGACGATGCGATCGACGAGATGCAGAAAACTGCGGGCGCGGTCGACCTGTACGACGTCACCGAATTCGAACCCGAGATGCGCGACATCGCGGGGATCATCGTAGACGCCGCGCGGCTGACCGCCGAAGCGCTGCCGCTGCTCCGCAACATCGGCGCCAACGGCCCGCGCCTCCACGAACTGACCGAGCGGCTGGTACGGATGGAAGGCCATGCCGACGAGATTCACGCCGCCGGGCTCAAGCGTCTGTTCCGCGAGCATGGCGAGTCGAACCCGACCCGCTTCCTGATCACGCGCGAACTCTTCCGCCATCTCGAACGCGTCACCGACAGCTTCGAGGATGTCGCGAACGAAATCGACGGCCTGGTCATCGACCACGCATAAGCGGGGGCGCCCACCATGCACGAACTCGCGTTCCCGCTCCTCGTCGGCCTCGTCATCCTCGCGCTGGCGTTCGATTTTCTCAATGGCCTGCACGACGCCGCCAACAGCATTGCAACCGTCGTCGCGACGCGGCTGCTGCGGCCGGTACAGGCGGTGCTCTTCGCCGCCTTCTTCAACTTTGCGGCCTATTTCCTGTCGGTCATCTTCCCCGAACTGCACAAGGTTGCTGAGACGATCGGCAAGGGGATCATCGACAAGGATCTCGTGACCCCGGCGGTGGTGTTCGGCGCGCTCGTCGGCGCGATGTTCTGGAACGTCGTGACCTGGCTCAAGGGCATTCCGTCGTCGTCGAGCCATGCGCTGGTCGGCGGGATCGTCGGTGCGGGCGTGGCGCACGCCGGGTTCGAAGGGATCGAGTGGACCGGGCTCAACAAGACCGTCATCGCGATCTTCCTGTCGCCTTTGCTCGGTATGCTGCTTGCGATGCTCGTGATGCTGCTCAGCAGCTGGGCGCTGCGCCGCGCGACGGCGAAATTTGCCGAAACGACCTTCCGCCGCCTGCACCTTCTGTCGTCTGCCGCCTATTCGATCAGCCACGGGCTGAACGACGCGCAAAAGACGATGGGGATCATCACCGTCCTCCTCTATTCGACGGGCTATCTCGGCGGCGAATTCCATATCCCGCACTGGGTGGCGTTCAGCTGCTATGTCGCGATCGCGCTCGGCACGCTGTCGGGTGGGTGGAAGATCATCGAGACGATGGGCGGGCGCATCACCAAATTGTCGCATCATCAGGGCTTCGCAGCGTCGACCGGCGGTTCGATCATGGTCTTCACCGCCAGCCTGCTCGGCATCCCGGTGTCGACGACGCACACGATCACGGGCAGCATCATCGGCGCCGGCGTCGCGCGCCGCGCCAGCGCGGTGCGCTGGGGCGTGGCGGGCAATGTCGTCGCGGCGTGGTTCATCACCATCCCGGCGAGCGCGGTCGTCGCGGCGGCCTTTTACGGGATCACGCGGCTGTTCTGATCATTTCGCCGGACGATAATCGACGCTCGCCCCGCCGACCATCCGCACGGGCAGGTAAAGCCCGTTGCCATAGGCCTTGATTTCGCCCGTCTCGAAGCTGTCGACGCGGGTACGGATCACGAAGGCGCCCTCGCGCCGCTGGTCGACCGCGCGGCGTATCTTGACCTGCAGCTCGTCCAGATCTTTCGTGAAATTCTGCGTCAGCGCCTCGGCGATCAGCGGGGCGAACCCCTCGCTCTGTCCGAGCAGGATGAGCA
The DNA here is from genome assembly GCA_020160755.1 of Pseudomonadota bacterium. Taxonomy (GTDB): domain Bacteria; phylum Pseudomonadota; class Alphaproteobacteria; order Sphingomonadales; family Sphingomonadaceae; genus Sphingopyxis. The sequence goes on along the minus strand of JAIUPN010000006.1, from coordinate 153,242 downwards.
GGTCGCCGCCCACGCCGTCGGTATCGCCGTTGATGACGAGGTCGGCAAAATGGACCTCGGCCGAACCCGGCTTGTTCGCCGGGACCGCGGTCATCCAGATGCGGCCGCGCGTCGGTTCGCCCGACCGCATTTCCAGTTTCGCTTCGACGTCGACCCCGACCGCGACCCGGCCGCCCGCGGCGGCATAGATGGTCGATTTGCCGAACGTCACCATCATCGGACCGAGTTTCGGCAGCGCGAACGGCCGCTTCGACCGTTTGGCGAGCGTGCGATCGACGACGGGCTGGAGCTGCGCATAGTCGGCGATCACCGGCACGCGCACGTCGAGATGCGGCTTCGGCGTTTCGCGGACGAGCCGCGGCAGCGGGGTCGGTGCGGGATCGGTCGGGCGGCCTGAGACGAAGGTTTCGGTGATCGCCTCCATCCCCAGGTTGAGGTTCATGCGTTGCCCGTCGATGCGGTAGCCGCCGTACAGGATACGCTGCGGCGTGACGCGCATCCACACCGGCGGGTTTTCGCGGTTGAGTTCGAGCGCGGTGAAGCTTTGCCGCCAGATATCGGCGGCCTGTTTCCGGATGTCGAGTTTGGCGATCTCGCGGGTTACCTCGCGTTCGATGCCTGCTACGACCGGCTTCAGCTTGGCGTCGGCCTCGTCGGTGAAGGTGATCCGTTTGCCGAGGAAGTCGATCCCCGGTGCCCTGGTCCAGCCATAGGTGATGCGTGCCTTGCCCTGCGTGCGCCAGTCGGGGGTGAGTCCGACGCGGATGCGCGCGTGCGCCATCGCGGCGCCGGTTGCGGTTTCGCCCTTCAGCACCCCGCCGACGTCGCGCGCGGCGATCCGGGCGTTCAATGGTACATCGACGACGATCTCGGCGCCCTCACCACGCAGCCGAAGCGGCCCACGCGTGACCTGCCCGACGATCGTGCACGCGATCGGCGGGGTGACCTTGACCTTCTTGCCGAAGACCTTGACTTGCTGCGGCTTCACGCACGCACGCTCGTGGCGGTTGATCGTCCACAGCGTCTTCGGAACCGCGCGTTCGAGCGCCTGCTTGAGCGAGGCGGTGTTGGCGTTGATCGGCACCGCGATCAGCGATTTCTGCGAGGGGGAGGGCGCCTCATCGGTCGCCCGCGGCGGCGCCTCGATGTCGGTCTTGCGGTCGCAGGCGGCGAGCGAGCCCATCAATAGCAGTGCAACAAATGCCTTGGCGCGCATGGTACAGCCCCTGTTCGATGCATTCTACCTAACATCGAATAGTAAAAGCCGTTCCAATATTATGCCTTAGCCCGCGACCACCCCGAACAGGTCATGCTCGTCGGCGTCCTCGATCGCGACATCGACAATATCGCCGGCTTTCAGCGTCGCGGCGACGTCGCGGAGATAGACGTGACCGTCGATCTCGGGCGCATCAGCCTGCGAGCGGCCGGTCGCGCCGATGCTGCCGTCCTCGTCCGCCTCGCCAACTTCGTCGATGATGACAGGGAGGGTGCGGCCGATCTTGGCTTCGAGCTTCGCGGCGCTGATCGCGGCGGTCTTGGCCATGATGCGCTGGTAGCGTTCTTCCTTGACCTCTTCGGGCACCTGATCGTCGAGTGCGTTCGCCTGCGCGCCCGCGACGGGTTCGAAACGGAAGGCTCCGACGCGGTCGAGCTGCGCTTCGTCGAGCCAGTCGAGCAGATACTGGAAATCGGCCTCGGTCTCGCCGGGGAAGCCGACGACGAAGCTCGAGCGGATCGAGATGTCAGGCGCAATCGCGCGCCAGTTCTTGAGCCGTTCGAGCACCTTCGCTTCATTCGCGGGGCGCTTCATGCGCTTGAGGACGCTCGGCGCCGCGTGCTGGAAGGGAATGTCGAGATAGGGGGTCAGAAGCCCTTCGGCCATCAGCGGGATCACCGCGTCGACGTGCGGATAGGGATAGACATAGTGAAGGCGCACCCACGGAGCGCGGCCTTCGCTGGTCCGGAGCTGGCCGAGTTCGCGCGCGAGGTCGGTCATATGGGCGCGGACTTCGCGGCCCTTCCACTCGCGCGGATCGTGGCGCGTATCGACGCCATAAGCCGAGGTGTCCTGGCTGATCACCAGCAGTTCCTTGGTTCCTGCGGCGACGAGCTTTTCGGCCTCGCGCAGCACCGCGTCGATACGGCGGCTGACGAGTTTACCGCGCAGATCGGGGATGATGCAGAAGGAGCAGCTGTGGTTGCAGCCTTCGCTGATCTTCAGATAGCTGTAGTGGCGCGGCGTGAGCTTCAGCCCGCCCTCGGGGACGAGGTCGACGAACGGGCCCTGCGTCGGCGGTGCAGCGTCGTGGACCGCGTCGACGACCTGCTCATACTGATGCGCGCCGGTGACCGCGAGTACGTTGGGGAAGCGCGCGCGAATGACCTCGGCCTCATTGCCCATGCAGCCGGTGACGATGACGCGGCCGTTCTCGGCCATCGCTTCGCCGATCGCCTCGAGGCTTTCTTCTTTCGCCGAGTCGAGGAAGCCGCAGGTGTTGACGAGCACGACGTCGGCGCCCGCATAATCGGGTGACAGGCCGTAGCCGTCGGCGCGGAGCTTGGTCAGAATCCGTTCGCTGTCGACGAGCGCCTTGGGGCAGCCGAGCGAGACCATGCCGACCTTCGGCTGGGTGGGGAGCGTTTTGACTGTCATGATTGGCGGCGCCTTTAGTCGATTTTGCGGCCCTTGTCACGTGCGGTGCGTCGGGGCATGGAGCGTGCGGTTTCGACGAAAGGATAAAGGCGATGGCGATCGGGGCGTTTGCGGCGGTTTCGGCGGCGATGGCCGTGGCAGCGGGCGCGTTCGGGGCGCATGGCGCGTCGGGGCCGCAGGAGGCCGAATGGCTGCGCACCGGCGGGCTCTACCAGCTGGTTCACGCGGTCGCGGCGCTTGCGATCATGGGGTTCGCCCGCGGACCGGCGATCATGCTGCTGGCCGGTGCGGCGCTGTTCGCGGTCACGCTCTATGCGATGGCGCTCGGCGGGCCGCGCTGGCTGGGTGCGGTTACGCCGATCGGCGGCAGTCTGCTGATCATCGGCTGGCTTTGGGCGGGCTGGCTCTACTGGCGCGCTTAAGCGCCGGGAACGCTCGCTTCGCATTCCTCGCAGCGGATGACTTCGACGATATCGTCGCCCGCCTCCAGCCGCTGCGTCTCGGGTTCCCAAAAGCCATAGGGTTTGCCGCGGCGATAGATGCGCAGCCCCCGGCCGCCGCTCGCGAGCTGGTCGAGGCTGCGGCCGATTTCCTCGCCGCTGACCGGTCGTTCGCGCAACTGGACACGGCCGCCGATGCCGGCGAGATCGGCCATATAGTCGGCGACATGGGCGCCTTGTGCCGATCCTGCGAGCAGCAGGCCGGTGAAGCTGACCGGGTTGATGACATTGTTCGCGCCCGCCTGACGCGCCAGCAGTTCATTATCCTGGGCGCGGATCACGACGCTGATCGGCACCTGTGGCGACAGGTGCCGGACGGTGAGGACCATGAGGATTGACGTGTCGTCTCGCCCCGCCGACACCAGCACCGATTGCGCCTTTGCGATGTGAACGTCGATCAATGTGTCGTCGTTTGAGGCATCACCCTGAAGTACGTTGCAGCCCGCCGCCTCGGCCTCCGCGATCCGCGATGCGGATTGGTCTATGACCACGATACAGCCGGGATCGGTGCCGCGCGCGATCAGTTCCTTCACCGCTTCGCTGCCGCTGATGCCGAATCCGAGAACGACGATATGGTTGGTGAGCTTTGCCTGGATGCGGGCCATGCGCCATTTTTCCCATGTGCGTTTGAGGACAAAATTATAGGCGGTGCCGACGAAGATGAAGAGCACCATGATGCGGATCGGGGTGACGATCACCGCCTCGATCAGCCGTGACCTGTCGGATACCGGCGCGATGTCGCCAAAGCCCGTCGTGGTGACCGAGATCATCGTGAAATAGACGACGTCGAGGAAGCTGATGTGGCCGTCGTGGCTGTCTTTCAGCCCCGCGCGGTCGATCCAGTGAACAAGCACGACGATCGCGATCAGGAAGAAGGCGACGCTGAGGCGCGTGATGACGTCGGCCCAGATCGGCCATTTGCTCGCACGCTTCAGCAGGTGGAGGCCGCTCTGGATATGGAGCCTAGGGTTGGGCCGCTTGCTCATCGCGACCCTTGTGCCAAAGCCGCGCCCGTAACGCTAGCCGCCATACGCGCCGCGCAGCGCGGCAAGCGAGGCGTCGTGGGTCAGGTCGAGCTGGAGCGGGGTGACCGAGATATAATTGTCGTCGATCGCCTCGAGGTCGCTGTCGTGGCCAGGACTGTGTTCGATGCCGTGGAGGCCGAACCAGTAATAGCGATAACCGCGCGGGTCGGTTCCCTCGACGATCGAACCGCGGCCATAATCGTGGAAGCCCTGACGGGTGACGCGGATGCCCTTTACCTCGGCCGCGGGGATCGCGGGGAAGTTGACGTTGATCAGCGTGCGCGGCGGCATGTCATGATCCAGCAGCGGACGAAGCACCTCGGCACCCCATTGCTCGGCGGCCTCGAATGGCACGCTGTCGCCCATGCCTTCCTTCGCATAAACCTGGCTGAGCGCGATCGAGCGGATGCCTGCGAGCGCGCCTTCGATCGCCGCCGAGACGGTGCCTGAATAGGTGATGTCGTCGCCAAGGTTGGCGCCGCGATTGACCCCCGACAGGATCAGATCGGGCTTTTCGGGCATCAACTTGCCGATCGCCATCATGACCGAATCGGTCGGGGTGCCGCTGCACGACCAGCGCCGATCGGCGTGCTGACGGATGCGCACGGGGCGCGAGAGGGTGAGCGAGTGGCCGGCGCCCGACTGTTCCTCGGCGGGCGCGCAGACCCAGATGTCGTCCGAAAGCTGGCGCGCGATTGCTTCGAGCACCGCCATACCGGGCGCGTGATAGCCGTCGTCGTTGGTGAGGAGGATGCGCATCAGGCGATCGGCTCCAGTTTCGTGATGCCGCCCATATAGGGAAGCAGCGCCGCCGGAATGATGACGCTGCCATCGGCCTGCTGGTAATTTTCGAGCACCGCGACGAGCGTGCGCCCGACCGCCAGGCCCGATCCGTTGAGCGTGTGGACGAATTCGTTGCCCTTCACATCTTCGCGGCGGAAGCGCGTATTCATGCGCCGCGCCTGGAAATCGCCGCAGTTCGAGCAGCTCGAAATCTCGCGATAGGCATTTTGCCCCGGCAACCAGACCTCGAGGTCATAGGTCTTGCGCGCCGCAAAGCCCATGTCGCCGCTGCACAGCAGCATCTTGCGGTACGGCAGTTCGAGCGCTTCGAGGATCGTTTCGGCCGCACGCGTCTTGCGCTCCAGCTCGGCGTCGCTGTCTTCGGGACGGACGATCGAGACGAGCTCGACCTTCCAGAACTGGTGCTGGCGGATATAGCCGCGCGTGTCGCGCCCCGCCGAACCGGCTTCGGAGCGGAAGCACGGGGTGAGCGCGGTCATGCGGATCGGCAGATCGGCCTCGGGCAGGATTTCCTCGCGTACCGCATTGGTCAGGCTCATCTCGGAGGTCGAGATCAGCCAGCGGCCGTCGGTGGTCTGGAACAGATCTTCGCGGAATTTCGGAAGCTGCGTCGTGCCATAAGCGGCCTCGTCGCGCACCATCAGGGGCGTTGCACATTCGGTGTAACCCGCCTCGATCGTCTGCTTGTCGATCATGAACTGGCCAAGCGCGCGTTCGAGCCGCGCCATCTGGCCCTTCAGGAAGGCGAAGCGGGCGCCCGACATCTTGGCCGCGGTTTCGAAATCGAGGCCCAGCGCGGGGGCGAAGTCGGCATGTTCCTGCGGCGCGAAATCGAAGGTTCGCGGGGTGCCCCAGCGTGCGATCTCGACATTGCCTGCCTCGTCCTCACCCGTGGGGACGTCATCGAGCGGGATGTTCGGGATCGCCGCGAGCATGTCCTGCAGCGCAGCAAGCTGTTCGCGTTCGGCGTCTTCCTTCGCGGGAAGCGCGGTCTTGAGGTCGGCGACCTCGGCCTTCAGCGCCTCAGCCCTGTCCTTGTCGCCCTGCGCCATCGCCTGGCCGATCAGCTTCGACGCCTCGTTGCGGCGCGCGAGCGACCCCTGAATCCCGGTCTGCAGGGCGCGCAGCGACGCGTCGGCCGCCACGATCCGGGCGGACAGGGGTTCGAGGCCGCGGCGCGCGAGGCCGGCGTCGAATGCTTCGGGATTTTCCCGGATCAGGCGGATATCGTGCATGGCGGCGCTATGGCGTTGCCGCCCGCGCCGCGCAAGTCCGTCGTGCCGCTTCGGCCGTTGTGACGCGGTCCAGCTGGCGCGTTCGGCGTGCTCTTCCCGCATAAAAAAGGGCCGCCCCGAAGGGCGGCCCTTAGTTCGGTGGTCCGGGTTAGCCCCCCAAACCGCCAGTGGATCTCTCTTAAGCCGCGTTGGCGTCGTCGTCGTTGCGGTTCGCCGCGCGGCGGCGCGCGACGAGCGCGGCTGCTGCTGCGCCGAACAATAGCATCATCGGCGGCGCCGGAACAGGGGTCGGATCGCCCGACGAGCTGCTGGTGCTGCCGCCCGAGCTCGATGACGAGGACGAACTCGACGACGAACTGCTCGACGAGGATGAGGAACTGGTGCTGCCGGTCGAACCGAAGCTGCTGGTGCTGCCGGTCGCGCCGCTCGAGGTGCTGCTGCTCGACGAGGATGACGAGGACGAAGAACTCGAGGACGAGCTGCTGCTCGATCCGCCCGAACTGCCGTGCGACGAGCTGCCGTGCGACGAGCCACCCCAGCCCGAGCTGCCCTTTGACGAGCCACCCGAAGAAGAGGAGCTCGACGACGAAGACGAAGAAGAGGAGGACGAGCTCGACGACGAGCTGCTGCTCGACGAGGAAGTGCTGACGCTACCGGTCGACGTCGAGACATTACCCGACGAGGTCGATGTGCTGACGCTACCGGTCGAGGTCGACACGCCGCCCGTGGACGTGGTCGTTGAAACGCTGCCGGTCGAGGTGCTGACGCTGCCGGTTGAGGTCGAGACGCCGCCAGTGGACGTCGACACGCCGCCAGTCGAGGTCGAGACACCCGAGGAGGTGCTGCTCGAAGTCGACACGCCGCCGGTCGTGGTCGAGGTGACGACGATGCTGCCGCTGCTGCCGCCGCCCGAGCTGCCGCCGAAGAAACCTCCGAAGAAGCCGCCACCGAAACCGCCGCCGAAGCCGCCGCCGATGACGGTAACGCCGCCACCGCTGCCGCCGCCTTCAAAGCCGCCGCGCGGAAAGGGTGCGTAGGGGATCGGGGGCAGGGGAATCGTCTGCGTGACCACCTGCGTCTGTGGGGTCGCGGTGCGAATCACGCGCTTCGTCGTGACGACGCGGCGCACCCGCTTGACCGGCTTGCGCGCCGCATGGCGCTTGCGCACGACCTTCTTGCCCACGCAGGGCTTGCACGATTGGACCGTCTGCGCGCGCGCCTTCGGAACGTCGGCGATCTGCATCGCGCCGCTACCGATGATTGCGCCGCCGCAGGTGCAGGCGCAAAGCTTGGCAAGGGCCATTCGGACAGACATAGGTTTCTCTTTCTTTACCCGTTGCAGGTGCGAAGCGCCACCAGCCGACACCCGATTTCACCTTCGCTATAACCGAAAAGGCCAAAGCTTTGTGAACGCGGCAATTGCGTTAACCGCGTTTGCCTGTCCGAGAGCGGGAAACATGACGCGGAATCAACAATAATCACTGCATCTGTCCCAAAACAGAACGGATTCTGCAACAATTCTATGCAATTGGTTAACCTTCGGGCCTAAATCGCCGCCGGAGGGAGGGCGCCGCCCGATCGCGATCGGGTCGCAGAATCGTGCAAGCCCCCGCGTCGGTTCATCCTCGCTTCACGGGTCGTCGCTATCCGCTGCTTCGGCGCTTGTATCGTTGCCAGCGGCTGGTTATAGGCGCGCCACTCCCCGCACCGCTCGGCGGTCCGCGGGGTGACAGGAAAGGACGCGAGAGCCCCTCATGCCGACCAAGATTGCCGACGTTGGCGCTGACGCGCTTCGCGAAGCCAAATCCAATCTCGATTCGGATTACGTCCCCAGTGACGACGAAGCGTTCATGAACGAGCGGCAGCAGGATTATTTCCGCGGTCTGCTCCTCGCATGGAAAAAATCGATCCTGTCTGAATCCGAATCGACGCTGGCGCATCTTCAGGACGGCCCGCTGCGCGAACCCGACCTCGCCGATCGCGCGTCGAGCGAAACCGACTGGGCCATCGAGCTTCGCACGCGCGATCGCCAGCGCAAGCTGATCGCCAAGATCGATTCGGCGATCCGCCGCATCGACGAGGGCGAATATGGCTATTGCGCGGTGACCGGCGAGCCGATTTCGCTGGCGCGCCTGCAGGCGCGCCCGATCGCGACGATGACGCTGGAGGCGCAGGAGCGTCACGAGCGCAACGAACGGATTTCGCGCGAGGATTGATCGCGAGGGCACACAGCGCCCCATTTACGATTCTGCAACGACCCCACCCTAGATTCGCCGCCTCAATGACATGAGGAATGGGGCGCAAATGGATTCGCAACGACCGGCATCGGTAGACGAGGAAGTCGCGGCGCTGTCGCGCGGGGCCGATCGCGACAGCCTGTTCCTGCAAGCCAGCCTGATTCTGCCGGGCGCCGATCCGGTTACCGTGCGCGTACGCAACCTGTCGCCCGGCGGGATGCTTGCCGAAGGCAAAGTGAATGTCGCGCAGGGCGCGGCGGTCGAGGTCGACCTGCGCAATGTCGGGCCGGTTTCGGGTCGGGTTATCTGGGCCGGGGAAGGCAAATTCGGAATCGCGTTCGACCGCCCGGTCGATCCGCAGGCCGTTCGTCGTCAGGTAGTTTCGCAGTCCGATTTGCCGCCGCATCTGCGGCGCACGGGCCTCGAAAAGGGGCCCCTCTACCGCCGGCGCTGATGCGTCCTTCACAGGGTGGCATCAGCGGGGCGATAGCGCTGGCGATCAGGCGATCGCGAGCATCTCTTCCTTGAGTTTCAGTTTCTGCTTCTTGAGCTGTGCGAGCATTCCCGTGTCGGGGGCTGGGCGTCGCTCTTCATTCGCAATTTTCGCATCGAGGTCCGCGTGGCGGGACTTCAGGGTGGAAAGGTGCGACGTGCTCATTGGCATTCTCCTTTTCGACTCGATGGGCAGGGCGAAGTAAAACATGAAACGGCCGCGATGTCGTGACGATTCGGTCAAGCGGTCCCCGTTGCGGACCAGTGGTGAACGTGGCAGGGAGGCCGCGTGAACCCGGAGGAAATTACCCAGCGCCTGGAACTGCTTCGCGTCGAGCATCGCGATCTCGACGCGGCAATCATTGCGCTCGGCGCCGCGGCGATTCCTGACCAGCTGCAGCTCGCGCGGCTCAAGAAGCGCAAACTGCGTCTGCGCGACGAGATCGCCTGGTGCGAGGATCAGCTGCTCCCCGACATCATCGCTTAGGATCGGTTCCGATCGCCTGAATCAAAACGGGACGGCCGGATGACGAGATTTCATGGTTACCGCCATTGCCGAGCTGGCCGGGGACATGGCATCCCCGCCTTCATGGTCGGCGGGCGAACGAATATGGCGGCAATCGACATGCCCGTGCAGCGGGCACAGGTCGAAAATCTCTATGTCGAGGCGATGGTGCTGGCCGACGAGGCGCACGCCGCCTTTGCTGCGCAGCGCGATCTGGGGGCGCTCGGTGGCGACGCGCTGTCGCAGATCGGCCTTGCATGCGAATCGCTGAAGACGACGACGCGGCTGATGCACATCATCGCCTGGCTGCTCCACCGCCGCGCGATGTTCGCGGGCGATCCCGGCGCGGGTCCGCACGACAGCGCGGCGCGGATCGGCGAGCCGGTTTTGGCCGACTGGAATGTGTGCGCGGGTTTCGAAGACCCGGTCTGCCGGATCGTCGCCGCCAGCGAGCGGCTGTTCGAACGCATCGCTACGATCGAGGCGGGGTGGGAGGCGCCGGCCGTCACGCCCGTGCAGCAGCTGCTCGCGCGGCTGGAGTCGCGGCTGTAACCGGCTCGCCCGCCGTGCGGGGTCCGTCAATTCGTGACCAGTCCCCGGGCGGTGAGCCAGCTTGCAAGGACGGCGAGATATTCGGGTGAGTCGGCCTGCTCGGTCCCGTCATTTTTCGGATCGAGCGTAATCTTTTCGTCGGCCGACATCTGCATCGCGTGATCGGCGCCCGCGACGACATGGACCGTCAGCCCGGGCATGCGCGGAGCGACGGTTCTCAGACGCTCGACCGACCTGGTGACCGGCACGACCGCGTCGTTTGTACCGTAGAGGACGAGCATCGGTACGGTGACGGCGGTCAAATTGGTCAGCGGATCATTCTCGATCTCCTTGCGCCATCCTGATACCTCCCGGTCGCGCACCGTCTCGCCCATATAAAGATATTTGAACCATGGCTTCGTTTTGGCGCTGTCGATCATTCGCTGGGCGGCGTCCTTGCTCGCCGTGCCGCGCATATAGTCGTCGACCGCTTTCCGGGTTGCGACCATCTGATCGATATCGGTCTCGGCATAGCCATTGGCGCGCAGATGATTGGTCGATGAGAAGATCATCTGGACGTCGGCGGTGACGACGGGCGCGGACACCGAAATCACGAAAGCAATGTCGGGGCTGCGCGACGCGGCGAGCGGCGAAATCCATCCGCCCTGGCTCAGCCCCCACGTACCGATACGCCTGGGATCGATGCGGGGATCGGCCTTCAGGCTGTTTACCGCGGCGATCGCGTCGTCGGCGAGGGTCGCAAAATTGCCGCCTGCGTCTTTTGTCCCCGATCGCCCCGAGCCGCGCCGGTCATAGGTGAAGACGGCGATCCCCAGCGCGGGCAACGCCGTTTTCAGATGATCGTAGAGCGACGCGCCGCCGAGCGGCGAGGATGCGCTGTGCGTGACCACGATCGCGGCGACCGGCTTGGTGCTGCGTGGCAGGTAAAGCTGTCCCGAAAGCTCGGCGCCGGCGCTGGTGAAGCGGCGGTCCTCGGTCATGACGACGGTTGTTGCCGGAGCGCTCCACGGCACCTCGGACGCGGTCGGCGCCGCCGAAGCCTGCTGGGATGAGCAGAGAAAAGCGGCGATTGCGTACAGGGCGATCGCGGGGCGCATCGATCGGTCTCCAGGCCGGGGGGAGGGCGCTACTGTCATGAGCCCAGCCATTCGACCCACGCGCCATGGGCGTGGGAGCGGCCCAGCATCCGCGGCGCCGCGCCGCCCGGCCAGTATCGCACGACCAGTTCGTGATGATGCACGGTGCGATTGGCTTCGAGCGCGATCCATGCGAGCGGTTTTTCGGCAGTCGCCCGCGCCCCCGCGGCTTCGATCGCAGCGGTGACCCGGGCCTGCTGATCGGCGGGGACATATTGCCAGACGATCGAGTGCATCAGCACACGCGTCGTCCCATCCGCCTGCGGCCGCGCGAGTTCGGTCTCGATGAAGTCGGCAGCATTGGCGCGGATCAGCTGCGGCGGCTCCGCGGTTGCGGCGGCGATCGCGGCCTCCATGCGCGCAAAGCGGATATGATGCTCAGGCCAGATATAGGCCTTTAGCCGCAGCGCCTGCGCCGGGTCGGTGAGGTCGACGGGCGCGACGTCGCAGCCCTTGAGCCCGGCAAAGCCAATGTCGTGCTGCGGCGGATGGTCGCCGCGCCATTCGGGGGCGAAGGCCATCGCGCCGGGCCGCGGTCCGATATGGACCCCGGCAAGGTCGTAATGATAGCGGTCGATCATCAGGTTGATCCCCGCGCTCGACCCGATTTCGAGGCAGTCGAACAGCGGCGGTAGTCCCCGGTCGGCGAGCCACAGCATCGCGGCGATGAAGTTCGACGAGCGCCCCGCCTCGTTCGTCTGCGGCGGGCCGTCGAGCCAAGGGAGCAGCGCCGCCTCGTGCCGGCGGACGGCGCCCGCGACGATCGCGGCGTCGTTGATGTCCTCGGCGTCGGCATAGATCGGCGCGAGTTCGTCGGCGATTCCCGACAGGTGCAGCGCATGAAGGCCGCCCGCGGCGCGGAGTGGCAGCGCGTCGGCGAGCGGCGCACCCTGCCAGCCCGCGATGCGCCGCGCAAATTCGGTCGCCGGATTGTCGAGCAGTGTGTCCAGCGCGCCAACGATGCGCGCGGTGACGCGCGCATCGTTGGCGCGGCAATAGGCGACCTGATTGGCAAAGGCGGTGCGGACGGCCCCGGGCCCGGTTTCGGCCATGTCGATCGGCTTGTAACGCTCGCTCATTGCCCTTTTTCCTCTCGCCGCTTATGGGCGCGCAAGCTTATGCCCGAACCGATCATCTTTGCCATCCCGAAAGGGCGCATCCTCGACGAGGCGCTGCCGCTGCTTGCGCGCGTCGGTATCGAGCCCGCGGCGGATTTCTTCGACAAGAAGAGCCGCGCGCTGGTGTTCGCGACCAACCAGCCGCATATCTCGCTGATCCGCGTGCGCGCGTTCGACGTCGCGACCTTTGTCGCACATGGCGCGGCGCAGCTCGGCATCGTGGGGTCGGACGTCGTCGACGAGTTCGACTATTCGGAGCTTTATGCCCCCGTCGATCTGGGAATCGGCCATTGCCGCCTGTCGCTCGCCGGGCCGGAGGGCAGCGCGCCGCCGGGGCTCGGTGAAAGCCATATTCGCGTCGCGACCAAATATCCCGGAACGACGCGCCGCTGGTTCGAGGCGCAGGGTATCCAGGCCGAGTGCATCAAGCTCAATGGCGCGATGGAGATCGCCCCGAAGCTTGGACTCGCCTCGCACATCGTCGACCTGGTCTCGACCGGGCGGACGCTCGTCGAGAATGCGCTCGCCGAACAGACGATTATCAGCGAGGTGTCGGCGCGGCTGATCGTCAACCGCGCCGCGTTCAAGCTGCGCTCGGCCGAAGTGCCGGCGCTCGTCGAGAAATTCCGTCAGGCGGTCGGCGATGCGGCGGCTTGACGCTTCCGAACCCGGCTTCGCGGCCGAGTTCGACGCGCTGGTCAATGATCGGCGCGAGAGCGCGTTCGACGTCGCTGCCGACGTCGCCGCGATCATTGCGCGGGTAAAGGCCGAAGGCGACGCGGCACTCGCCGACTATACCGCGAAGTTCGACCGCTTCGATTTGGGCGCCAGCGGCTGGAGCATCTCGAAGGACGAATGCGCGGCGGCTTATGCGGCGCTGGCGCCCGAGCTGCGCGACGCCCTCAACCTCGCAGCGGGCCGCATCCGCGCCTATCATGCCGCACAGCTTCCCGAGGATCGCGACTATCGCGACGATACGGGCGCGCGGCTCGGCGCGCGCTGGCGGGGAGTCGACGCGGCGGGGGTCTATGTCCCCGGCGGACGCGCGGCTTATCCCTCTTCGGTGCTGATGAACATCATCCCCGCGAAGGTCGCGGGGGTCGAGCGCATCGTGATGATGACCCCGACGCCGGGCGGCGAAACCAACCCGGTCGTAATGGCTGCGGCGCATATCGGCGGGGTCGACGAAATCTGGCGCGTCGGCGGCGCACAGGCGGTCGCCGCACTCGCCTATGGCACCAGCCGCATCGCGCCGGTCGATGTCGTCACCGGTCCCGGAAACGCGTGGGTCGCCGAAGCGAAGCGCCAGCTTTACGGCGTTGTCGGTATCGACATGGTTGCGGGGCCGAGCGAGATCGTCGTCGTCGCGGACGGCAAGAATGAACCGCATATCATCGCCGCCGACCTGCTCAGTCAAGCCGAGCACGATCCGACCAGCCAGTCGATCCTGTTCACCGACGACGGCGATTTCGCCGATGCGGTCGCTGCGGCGGTGGCGCATGTCATTCCGACGCTGAGCACCGCGCCGACGATGCAGGCAAGCTGGGCCGACAACGGCGCGGTGATCGTCGTGCCGACGCTGGCCGAAGCAATCCCGCTCTGCGATCGGCTCGCCCCCGAACATCTCGAACTCGCGGTCGATCCCGCCGAAGCCGACACGTTGTTCGCCAAAGTGCGCCACGCCGGCTCGGTCTTCCTCGGCCGTCAGACCCCCGAAGCGATCGGCGATTATGTCGCCGGCCCCAACCATGTCCTCCCCACCGGACGCCGCGCGCGCTTTTCGAGCGGGCTGTCGGTCACCGACTTCATGAAGCGCACCAGTTTCCTCGCTCTCGATGACGCGAGCCTTGCGGCCATCGGTCCGGCGGCGGTCGCGCTCGCCGGCGCCGAGGGGCTTCCCGCGCACGCGCTCAGCGTCCAGAACCGTCTAAAGTAGAAAAGCCATGAACAAACGCACCCAGTCCCGCTCCGCCGCCCGTCTCGCCGCTGTCCAGGCGCTCTATCAGCACGAAATGGAGGCGACGCCCGTCGCCAAGCTGATCCACGAATTCCACCAGCACCGTATCGGCGCGACGATCGAGGACGCGGAATATGCCGATGCTGACACCGCCTTTTTCGACGACATCGTGAAGGGGACGCTGGCGCGCGCGGAAGAGATCGACGCGGCGATTGTCGCCCGGCTCGCGAGCGGCTGGTCGATGGAGCGGCTCGACCGTACGATGAAGGCGATTCTGCGTGCGGGGTCGTACGAGCTGATGGCGCGCAGCGACGTGCCGGTCGGCGCGGTGGTCAGCGAATATGTCGATGTCGCCAAGGCGTTCTTCGACGCGCGCGAGGCCGGGTTCGCGAATGGCTTGCTCGATGCGATCGGCAAGGATGTGCGGAAGTAAGTCCAACCGTTGCGCAAATGCGCTCTGGGCCCCCATCTTCGCAGGGGCGCATGGTTCGGTATCTTTTATACCGTAACGGTATTCGCTACGATTTGAGTATGAGCGAAGCCGATTTCATCGCCCGTCTGCGCAGCATTGCGACCGACCCCGCCGCGCGCGGGCTTGCCGATGACGCGGCGGAGTGGGAGGGGCTGGTCCTCACCCACGACATGATCGTCGAGGGCATCCATTTCCTTCCCGACGACACGCCGCAGGACGTCGCGTGGAAACTCGTCGCGGTGAATCTGTCCGACCTCGCGGCAAAGGGCGCGGCGCCCGTCGGCGTGCTCGTCGGCTACAGCCTCGGTGACGGACAATGGGACGCCGCCTTTGCCGAGGGGCTCGACCTTGTGCTGCGCCGGTTCGGTGTCCTCTTGCTCGGCGGCGATACCGTGCGCCCGCCCGCAGGGGCGCCGCGCAGTTTCGGGCTGACCGCGATCGGCCGCGCCCCGCCGGGCGGCGCACCGACGCGCGGCGGGGCGCGGCCGGGCGACCAGCTATGGGTCACGGGCACGATCGGCAATGCGGGCCTTGGCCTTGCGATGCGGCTGGGGCAGGTCGATCCGAACGAGACCTGCCTTGCGGCCTACAAGCGGCCGCAGCCGCAGCTGACCTTTGGCCAGGCTGTCGCGCCGCACGTGCACGCGATGATGGACGTGTCCGATGGCCTGCTGATCGACGCGCAGCGCATGGCGGAGGCCAGCGGGTGCGAGCTGGGCCTCATGCTGGAGGCGATCCCGCTATCGGCGGCGTTGCTCGCGGTGCGGCCCGATGTACTCGACACGCGGCTCGCGGCGGCGACCGCGGGCGATGATTATCAGTTGCTGTTCGCCGCCGACCCGGGCGAAGCGGGGGCCATACGCGAGATTGCGACAGGGCTGAATATTGCCGTCACCCCGCTCGGCCATGCCGGTGTGGGCGAGGGGATCGTGTTGACGCATCGCGCGCAGCGTATCGCGCCGCCAGCCAGTCTCGGCTTCATGCACTGACCGTCGATTTGCGCCGGTGGTGTTCTCACAGGGAGTTTGACGGAAGCGGTGTAACAGAAAATTCTCTTTATATTCTGCTGGATGGCGGGCACAGGTGCGGCGATGATCGACCGAAAGAGCCGGCCCTGTGCCCTTGCCCGAACGATGGTGGCGATCTGCCTCGCCGCACTTGCCGGCATGACCGACCCCGCGTGGGCGGAGCCGGCCGAGACGGCACGCGTGCAGACGGTCGATCCGATCGAGGCGCCCGACAAAGATGACGCTGCTGACGATCGCGCGGTCGCTGCCGCTGATTGCGAGGCGGGCGACGCCGAAGCCTGTACCCGGCTCGCCTATTTTCATCACGAAGGCGACGGCGTTCCCCCCGACGATACGCTTGCCACGCCGCTTTTCGCACGCGCTTGCCAGCTGGGCAACATGACCGGATGCGCCATGGCCGGCTATGCCTATAGCCGTGGGAATGGCGTTGCCCTCTCGCACGAACGCGCGGCCGCCTATTACGCCTTTGCCTGCCATGGCGGCGAGGCGACCGCATGCTCGAACCTTGGTCTGGCCTATATCGGCGGCGAGGGCGTTCCCAAGGATCCGAAGCGCGCCGTGCAGCTGTTCAAACAGGCCTGCGACATGGATGACATGTCGGGATGTGCGAACCTTGGCGCCTCCTATTCGCTCGGCAAGGGCGTCGCGCCGAACCAGCGGCAGGCGGCGCGTCTTTTCAGGCGCGCCTGCGACGCCGACGACCAGCATGCCTGCTATAATCTGGGCGTGCTCCACCGCGACGGCCTGGGCATGCCGCAGGACTATAAGCAGGCCTTTGCGCTGTTCCAGCAAAGCTGCGGGGTCGACGAGGCGGCTGCGTGCGGCAATCTGGCGATGCTGGTGAACGACGGGCGCGGCGTTCGCCGGGACCGCCAGCGGGCGCTCGAATTGTTCGACCGGGCGTGCCAGTTCGGCGAGCCCGAAAGCTGCTTCACGCTCGGGCGGGCCTATCAGACGGGAAAGGGCATCGCGCCCGATGCCGCGCGGGCGATTGAGTTGCTCGAGCGAGCGCTGGCGCTGGACCCGGACACCGATTCTGCTATCGACGCGCGAAAGGCGCTGGATGAGGCGCGCGGTATGGGCGCCGGGCGGAAGTCACGTGAAACGGCCGAATAACCGGGGTTGCCCTTGGCTTTCTTTCTTCCCATAACTCGGCGTCCAAATTTGGGGCGGTCGCATCAGGGGAGAGAGCGAACCGGCATCAATAAGTCGGACGTGCTCGACTGCTATCTTCTGCGTCGCCCTTCTCATGGGGAAGGAAGCAACACGCATGAATCCGGTTTTGATCGCGATAGCGTGCGGCCTGGTGGCCGTACTCTATGGATTTATTACCTCGCGGCAGGTGCTCAGCGCATCGGCGGGTAATGAGAAGATGCAGGAAATTGCCGCCGCCATTCAGGAAGGCGCCAAGGCCTATCTCGGCCGCCAATATCGCACCATCGCCATCGTCGGCGTCGTCGTCGCTGTCCTCGTGGGGGTCTTTCTTGGCCCCATTTCGGCGACCGGCTTTGTCATCGGCGCCGTCCTGTCGGGCGTCGCGGGTTTTGTCGGCATGAACATTTCGGTGAAAGCCAATGTCCGCACCGCGGCGGCCGCGCAGACCGGATTGCAGGCGGGCCTGACCATGGCCTTCCGCGCCGGCGCGATCACCGGCCTGCTCGTGGCGGGGCTCGCGCTCCTCGCGATCTCGGTCTTCTTCTGGTATCTGATCGGGCCCGGCGGCTACACCGTCGGTGGTGACGATCGCACCGTGGTCGACGCGCTCGTCGCGCTCGCCTTTGGCGCCTCGCTGATCTCGATCTTCGCGCGTCTCGGCGGCGGCATCTTCACCAAGGCGGCCGACGTCGGCGCCGACCTTGTCGGCAAGGTCGAGGCCGGAATCCCCGAGGACGATCCGCGCAATCCCGCGGTGATCGCCGATAACGTCGGCGACAATGTCGGCGACTGCGCCGGCATGGCCGCCGATCTGTTCGAAACCTATGTCGTCACCGTCGGCGCGACGATGGTGCTGATCGCGCTGCTCTTGAAGGGCACGGGCGACATGCTCCTTCCGCTGATGAGCCTGCCGCTCCTGATGGGCGGCGTCTGTATCGTCACCTCGATCATCGGCACTTATTTTGTGCGCCTCGGCGGCGGCAAGAATGTCATGGGTGCGATGTACAAGGGTTTCCTCGTCACCGCGGTTCTCTCGATCCCGGCGATCTGGTTCTCGACCAGCTATGTGCTGAAGGGCGACATGACGACCGACATCACGGGTACGACGTTCAACGGTAGCGACCTTTTCTATTGCTCGCTGCTCGGCCTCGTCATCACCGGGCTGATCATCTGGATCACCGAATATTATACCGGCACCAACTATCGCCCGGTGCGTTCGATCGCCAAGGCATCGGAAACGGGCCACGGCACCAACGTCATCCAGGGCCTTGCTATCAGCCTTGAATCGACGGCGCTGCCGACGCTGGTGATCTGTGTCGGCATCGTCGTCGCGTTCCAGACTGCGGGGATCGTCGGCATCGCCTTTGCGGCAACCGCGATGCTCGCGCTTGCCGGCATGGTCGTCGCGCTCGATGCCTATGGCCCTGTCACCGACAACGCCGGCGGTATCGCCGAAATGGCGGGCCTCGATGACAGCGTTCGCGAAAAGACCGATCTGCTCGACGCCGTCGGCAACACGACCAAGGCAGTGACGAAGGGCTATGCCATCGGGTCGGCGGGTCTGGCGGCGCTGGTGCTGTTCGGTACGTATACGGCCGACATCACCGAATATTCGGCGAAGCTCGGCTTGACCGAGCCGCTGACCTTCTCGCTGTCGTCGCCCTATGTCATCGTCGGGCTGCTGCTCGGCGCGCTGTTGCCGTATCTTTTCGGTGCGTTCGGCATGACCGCGGTCGGCCGCGCGGCGGGCGAAGTCGTCAAGGATGTACGTGAGCAGTTCAAAAATAATCCGGGCATCATGACCTATGAATCGAAGCCCGATTATGCGCGCACGGTCGATCTGGTGACGAAGGCGGCGATCAAGGAAATGATCGTCCCGTCGTTGCTCCCCGTGCTCGCACCGATCGTCGTCTTCTTCGTGATCCGCGCGGTTGCGGGCCCGGCGGCGGCGCTGGAAGCACTCGGGGCGCTTCTGCTCGGCGTCATCGTCGGCGGCCTGTTCGTCGCCATCTCGATGACCTCGGGCGGCGGCGCATGGGACAATGCGAAAAAGTACATCGAGGACGGCAATCATGGCGGCAAGGGCAGCGACGCCCACAAGGCCGCAGTGACCGGCGATACCGTCGGCGATCCGTACAAGGATACTGCGGGCCCGGCGGTCAACCCGATGATCAAGATCACCAACATC
This sequence comes from Pseudomonadota bacterium, assembly GCA_020160755.1. Taxonomy (GTDB): domain Bacteria; phylum Pseudomonadota; class Alphaproteobacteria; order Sphingomonadales; family Sphingomonadaceae; genus Sphingopyxis. The sequence continues at coordinate 134,185 of JAIUPN010000006.1, read as the reverse complement.
GTGGCGATCCTGCTCCTCGCAGCTCTGGCGCACGGCGCGGCTTAGGCCGCACTGCCTGCGGGCGAAAGAAAGCCCCGCCGGAGCGATCCGGCGGGGCTTTTTCGTGTCCCGACGCCGTCCGTCGCGAACCTCGGATACGCGATATTGCTATTGCCCTGCCGCAGCCATAGGCTGTCCAACGGGTAGGCATCGGCCTGACCGGGGGACATTTTCGGCGCCTTGTCGGCGCGCCGGATTGGGGGAGGCGATGATGGTCCGAAATTGGATGGTTTGCGGAATTTTGTCCGGCGTTCTGCTGGTTTCGGCGCCGGCTCTGGCGGCACCGGGGGAGGTCGTCGCGGCGGTACAGAAGGGCCGCGTCGCGACTGCGGCCTTTGGCAAACGCCCCTTCATGCGCGATCCGCAGCTATCGCCCGATGGCAGCAAGATTGCCGTGATGATGAGCGTTAACGGTGTCGACAATCTGGGCGTCATCGACCTCGGTACGCCGGGGGCCAAACCGACATTCTTTGTCAGGGCCGAGGAGTATCGGGAAACGGGCGATCGCACCGTCGGCAGCTGGCGCTGGGTGGGGAACCGGACCATCGTGTTCACCGTGCTGTCGCGCGAGAATATCTTCGGACAGCGCGCCGAGTTGCGACGGCTGGTGGCCTATGATCTGGAAAGCGGCAAGTTGACGCCCCTGGCATGGGAGGGCACGACCGTCGATGGCGGCAACATCGTGCATGTCGATCATGCGGCGGAGACGGTGATGATCCAGCGTGGCGCCTTTCGGAACCAGCAGCGCGAATTCCGGCCCGAGGTCATCAATGTCATGGTTCGTACTGGCGAGTTCAAATCGGTGATGCGTCCCAATGTTTTCGTCAGCCAATGGATTGCCGACGGGACGGGAACGATCCGTGCCACCACCGGCGATGATGACAATGGCAAGCTGCGCGTCATGTACCGGCCGGACGACCGCGCGACGCTGAAGACCGTCGTGAACGAAAAGGACCCGACCTTCACCGGCAGCCAGATAGTCCCCGATATCTTCCTTAAAGAACCCGACATGGCGGTCGTCAGCAGCAACAAGGACGGGTTCCGCAAAATCTACAAGGTCAACATGCAGACGATGGAGATCGCCGGGAAACCGATCTTCGAGGTGCCGGGCCACGATGTCGATGGCCCGATCGAGAATTGGAGCGGCGATGCCCTGTTGGGCGTCAATTACACCGACACGCGCGAGCGGGTGAAGTGGCTCGATCCCCGGCTGGCAGAGATACAGAAATTCTTCGATGAAGACTTCGGCGAGGGCAACAGCCGGATTCGCTCGGCAAACAAGGATTACACCCGGCTGATCCTGTTCATCGCGAAGCCCAACGCACCCGGTGGCTATTATCTGTACGATACCGAGACGGGGAGCTTGCGGTTGCTCGGCTGGTTTCACCCCGTCCTGCACGACGCTGAACTGAATCCGACCGAAACGATCCGCTACAAGGCGTCTGACGGCATGGAAATCCCTGCCGTGGTCACCTATCCACGCCACCGCAAGCATCGCGCCGGACTTCCCGTCGTTGTCATGCCGCATGGCGGCCCCTTCGGCGTTCGCGATCAGGAGGAGTTCGGCGTTTTTCCCTGGCATCAGGCGATCGCCGAGCTGGGCTATGTCGTGATCCAGCCCAATTATCGCGGCTCGGGCGGATATGGGAAGGATTTCGTCCTCGAAGGGCGCAAACCCAACGGCTATGGCAACCGGATGCAGGCCGATCTGAACGACGCGGTGAGCTGGTTTGCGGGGCAGGGGCTGGTCGACAAGAATCGCGCCTGCGTCATGGGGTGGTCCTATGGCGGCTATGCCAGCGCGCGCGGGGCGCAGCGCGATCCGGGGGTGTGGAAATGCGCCATCGCCGGGGCCGGGGTCTATGATTTTCCGATGATGAAGCAGTTCGACATCAGCACCTTCGGCAGTTTCGGCGCCAGTTACCAGGCGACTGCCGACGATCTCACGGCAATATCCTCGGCGCGCCATACCGATGCCCCATGGTCGCCGATCCTGATCGTTGCGGGGGTGCGCGACGAACGTATTCCGATCGAACAGTCACGGGCGCTGGTGTCGCGACTGAAGGGCGCTGGCAAGAAGGAAGGGACCGACTTCCGTTACGTCGAACAGCCCAAGGGAACGCACAACCTGCCGTACGAGGAATTGCACATCGAGTGGCTGGTCGAGTCCGAGAAATGGCTCGAGCGTTTCAACCCCGCCTACATCGCGAGCGATCCCGACAAGGCGCTGCCGGTCGTGGTGACTGCGGAGGTGAAATAGCGCAGACCGACGGGGTCAGGTTATGCCGCCGACGCCTTCATCTGCTGCGCATAGCCTGCCTGCACCATCGCGCTCATCCGGTCGAACAGGGCGTCGGGGTCGTTGCGGCGTAGCGCGGCGATCGCCGCTTCGGCGCCCTCGGCAACCACGAGTTCGCGCGTCCCGGCATCGACCGCGGCGAGCATCTGCGCCGCCGCGTCGTCGGGCGACAGGCCATTGTCGATCGCAGCGTCGCTTTCCCCGCGCACGCTGCCGTCGGCGTTGAGCGCGTTGCGGCTGACATTGGTGCGCACCGATCCGGGCGCGACGACGAGTACTTTCAGCCCCAGATGCTCATTCTCCGCCCGCACCGCGTCGTGATAGCCGATGACGCCGTGCTTCGCCGCCGAATAGGCGCTGCGTAGCGGCACCCCGGCGATGCCCGCGACACTCGATATGGCGATGACCTGGCCGCCGCCCGCGCCCACCATGCGCGGCAGGATTTGCTGCGTCAGCGCGATCGGTGCGAGCAGGTCGACCGCGATGATCTGCTGATAGACCGCGAAACCCGTTTCGATCGCAAGGCTGCGCTGCGAAATGCCGGCGTTGTTGACGAGCCCGTCGATGCGGCCTCGCCAGCTCCACGCCTGGCCGGCGATGACGGGAAGAGCGTCATAATCGGTCGCCTCGAACGGCAGGACGAGCGTTTCGGTCGGGCAGTCGGCGGCGACCGCTTCGAGCGCCTCGACATTGCGCCCCGACAGGATCAGTTTTGCCCCGCGCGCCGCCAGCGCCCGCGCCAGCGCCGCGCCGATTCCCGACGAAGCCCCGGTAATCCACCAGACTTGATCCTTCATATCGTCATCCCCATCTGTGCTTTTGTCCCAGCGTGAAACGTCGTTTGGAACGCGTCAAGGCGCCCGGCCGCGGATTTCCGCGCAGGGGTGGCAATTTTATTGCGAATCTGTTATAATAAATATCAACGCGCCGACACTCTGCCTCTTCCCGTCACTGGGCTGGGGCGCTTTCCGGCGTTCCGATGGAGCCATATCCCTTGCCACTCTGACTGGCTAGCGCCGCCCGAATGCAAATCCCCCTCCGCGAGAGGGCGGGATGCGCCGGTGTTGTCGCACTTTCAGATCGGGGTCAAGGCACAAGAAAAGGAATTTGCATGTCCGTGAACACGCTCTTGTTCGAAGTCGGTGATTATGTCGTTTATCCCAAACATGGCGTGGGGCGCGTCATCGAGTTGCAGCGGTCGGAGATCGCCGGGATGCAGCTCGAACTGTATGTCCTGCGCTTCGAAAAGGAAAAAATGACGCTTCGCGTGCCGACGAACAAGGCCGAAGGCGTGGGCATGCGCAAGCTGTCGTCGGACAAGACGCTGAAGGAAGCGCTGCAGGTCCTGACCACCAAGCCGAAGGTGAAGCGCACCATGTGGTCGCGCCGCGCGCAGGAATATGAAGCGAAGATCAACTCGGGCGATCTCGTGTCGATCGCCGAAGTGACCCGCGACCTGTTCCGCGCCGACGATCAGCCCGAGCAGAGCTATTCGGAGCGCCAGATCTTCGAAGCGGCGTCGAGCCGCCTCGCGCGCGAACTCGGCGCGATGGAAGAAAGCGACGAAAAGACCGCGCAGGCGAAGATCCTCCAGATCCTCAACGAGCATGCGCCGCTTTACTACGCCGAAAAGGTGTAATCGCGTCCACTGCGATGAAGGAAAGGGCGGTCTGGTAGGGCCGCCCTTTTCGATTCTGCACCTTCGTCATGCCGGCTTGATCCGGCATCCGCTGAAGTCGTGGACCCCGGATCAGGTCCGGGGTGACGAGAAGCAGGATATCCTACGGATAGGTCGCGCTCACGAAATAGAGCCCGTCGGGCGGTGCATTCAGTCCCAATGCGTTGCGATCAGCGGCGTCGAGCGCTGCTTTCAGATCGCGCCCCGACCATTTCCCATAACCCACCAGCGCAAGACAGCCGACCATCGAGCGCACCTGATGGTGGAGGAAGCTGCGCGCTGCCGCTTCGACGATCAACTCCTCGCCGTGGCGACTGACCGACAATTTATCGAGCGTCTTGACCGGGCTTTGCGACTGGCAATGCGCCGAGCGGAAGGTCGTGAAATCGTGGAGGCCGATCAGCTGCTGCGCCGCCGTGTGCATCGCATCGGCATCGAGCGGGCGGGCGACCTGCCAGGACAGGCCCTTGTCCCACGTCAGCGGCGCGCGGCGGTTGACGATGCGATACTCGTACGACCGGCCGATGCAGGCGAAGCGCGCATGCCAGTCGTCGGGGACGATCTCGCACGCCACCACAGCGACCGGCGCGGGGCGGAGTTGTGCATTGAGCGCCTCGGTCAACTTGAACGGGGTGAGCGGCTTTTCGATGTCGACATGCGCGCGCATCGCGATGGCGTGGACCCCGGCGTCGGTGCGTCCCGCGCTGAACACTTGTACCTCTTCGGCGGTGAAGCGGTGGATCGCTTCCTCGATCGCTTGCTGCACGCTGGGGCCGTGCGCCTGCCGCTGCCAGCCCATGAACGGGCGGCCGTCATATTCGATGGTGAGCGCGAAGCGGGTCATGCGAGCCGCGTGCCCGCCGGGATCGCGCGCCCGCGCAGCAGCTCGGCAGCGTCCATCGGCGGCTTCCCGGCCCGCTGGACGCGCGTTGCGCGGATCGCACCGGGGTTGCAGGCGATGGTCAGGCACTCGTCGAGGGTCATGCCCGGTGCTGCGCCCGCGACCGTGTCCGACGGATGGACGACGTCGGCGGCGAGGATCTTGTAGCGCTCGCCTTCGAGTTCGAAGAACGCACCCGGCACCGGGTTGAACGCGCGGACCTGCCGCTCGACCTGCACCGCGCTGGTCAGGAAATCGAGCCGGGCCTCGCTCTTGTCGATCTTGGCGGCGTAAGTGACGCCTTCGTCGGGCTGCGGCGTCGGCGGGAAGGCGTGGAGATCGCTCAGCACGCGCCGCATCATCAGCGCGCCCATTTCGGCGAGTTCATGGGTCAGGATTCCCGCGCTTTTGCGCGTCGCCGGCGTCGTTTCGATCAGCCGCATCGCGCCGGTGTCGAGGCCGATATCCATCTGCATGATCGTCACGCCCGTTTCGGTATCGCCCGCGAGGATCGCGCGCTGCACCGGGGCGGCGCCGCGCCAGCGCGGCAGGATCGAGCCATGGACGTTGAGGCAGCCCTCGCGCGGGGCGTCGAGCACCGCCTGCGGCAGGATCAGGCCGTAGGCCGCGACCACCGCGACATCGAGGTCGAGCGCGGCGAACTCTGCCTGCGCCTCCTCATTCTTCAGGCTCTTCGGCGTGCGGACCGGCAGGCCATGTTCCTCGGCCCAGACCTGCACCGGGCTCTTCTGCAATTTCTTGCCGCGCTGCGCCGGGCGCGGCGGCTGCGTATAGACGGCCACGATCTCGTGGCCCGCCGCGTGGAGCGCGGCGAGCGTCGGCACCGCAAAGGGCGGCGTTCCCATAAAGGCGATGCGCATTGTCATTTCTCGCGCGCCGCTTAAGACCATCCGTCATGGCATCGCAAGAGATTGAAGCGCTCGTCCAGCAACTCGCCCGCCTGCCGGGCCTCGGCCCGCGTTCGGCGCGGCGCGCGGTGCTGCACCTGATGAAGAAGCGCGAAAGCGCGTTTGTGCCGCTGCTCGCGGCGCTCCAGACCGTGTCCGAACGGCTCGTTACCTGCGGGATTTGCGGCAATGTCGACACGCAGGACCCATGCGCGATCTGCGCCGACCCGCGCCGCGACGCGCGATCCTTGTGCGTCGTCGAGGAAGTCTCCGACCTCTGGGCGCTGGACAAGTCGCGGCTCTTCCCCGGCAAATATCATGTCCTCGGCGGGCGGCTCTCGGCACTGGAAGGCATTCGCCCGCAGGATCTCAGCATCGACGCGCTCGTCGCGCGTGTCGCCGCAGGCGGCATCGACGAGGTCGTGCTGGCAATGAACGCGACGCTGGAAGGGCAGACGACGGCGCATTATCTGGCCGAGCGGCTCGAGGGTTATCCCGTGCGGCTGACCCAGCTCGCGCATGGCTTGCCTGTCGGCGGTGAGCTTGACTATCTCGACGAGGGGACGCTGGCGCAGGCGCTGCGGGCAAGGCGTCCGGTGGGTTGACGTCGGGCATTCGAGTTCATACCTGCACGCCATGGCCTTACTCCCTATCATAGAGACCCCGGACCCCCGGCTGCGCGTCATTTCGAAGCCCGTCGAAAAGTTCGACGCCGAGCTGAAGACGCTGGTCGCCGACATGTTCGAGACGATGTACGACGCTCCCGGCATCGGGCTGGCGGCGATCCAGGTCGGCGTGCCGAAGCGCATCCTCGTCATCGACCTGCAGGAACCCGATCCCGACGACGAAGAGGGCAAGAAGGTGATCCGCGAGCCGCGCGTCTTCATCAATCCCGTCTTTTCGGACGAGAGCGAGGAGCATAGCGTCTATCAGGAGGGCTGCCTGTCGGTCCCCGAGCAGTATGCCGATGTCACGCGCCCCGCCGAGGTCACCGTTGACTGGCAGGACGAGGACGGCAAGCATCATCAGGAACGCATGACCGGCCTGATGGCGACGTGCATCCAGCACGAGCACGACCATCTCGAAGGCATTCTCTTCATCGACCATCTGTCGCGGCTGAAGCGCGAAATGGTGCTGAAGAAGCTCGCGAAGCTCCGCAAGGCGGCCTGACCGACAGACAAGCGACAAAAAGAAACCCCGGCTTTCACCGGGGTTTCTTTTTGTCTGCGATATCGCTTCGGTGGTCAGCCCGCCTTGGCTACCCCCACCATCGCGGGGCGCAGCAAGCGGTCCTTCAGCATATAGCCCGCCTGCATTTCCTGCACGATCGTGCCCGGCGTCTTGTCGCTCGGGATTTCGAGCATCGCCTGATGCTGGTTCGGGTCGAGCGGCAGGCCGATCGCCGCGATGCGCGTGATGCCGTTGCGTTCGAAGACGCTGAGCAATTCGCGCTCGGTGGCTTCGAGGCCGGTGATCAGCGGCTTGATGCCCTCGTCGGCGCGCTGTTCGTCGCTGAGTGCTGCGAGCGCGCGGCCGAGATTGTCGGCGACCGACAGGATATCGCGCGCGAATTTGGTCGCGGCATAGGCGTGCGCGTCGGCGATTTCCTTGTCCTTGCGGCGCGTGACATTCTGCGTCTCGGCGCGCGCATAGAGCAGCTCCTGCTGGAGCGCGGCGACCTGTTCTGCAAGCTGTGCCAGCTCGTCATTCGCGCCGTCGGCGGGGTTCGTCGCTTCGGCGGTTTCAACTTCGGGGTTCGCGCCGTCGTCGACCGGCGTGTCGTTTTCAATGTTCGTCATAAACCTATCGTATCAGTCTGGAGAGCGATTGTGCGGTGAAATCCACCATGGGAACGATGCGGGCATAGTTCAAGCGCGTCGGGCCGATAACCCCGACCACGCCAACGACGCGCCCGTCCGATCCGCGGTAGGGCGCCGCTATCACGGACGATCCCGAAAGCGAGAATAATTTATTCTCCGACCCGATGAAAATCCGCGTCGCGGCCCCCTCGCGCGCGCTGTCGAGCAGCCCGGCAATTTCCTGCTTGGTTTCGAGTTCGTCAAGCAATTGCCGCACGCGGTCGAGGTCGCCGACCGCGCTCTCGTCGAGCAGGTTCGCCTGACCGCGTACGATCAGCACCGGACGGTCGGCGCCGTCCGACGACCAGATGGCAAGGCCGCGACTGACCAGATCCTGCGCGGCGCGGTCGATCGCGATCCGTTCGGCCTCGATCTCACGCCGCACGCGCGCCATCGCTTCGGTCAGCGTCAGCCCGCTGAGCGTCGCCGAGATATAATTGCCCGCCTCGACGAGCGCCGAGGGGTTGAGCCCCGGCGGAATGTCGATGACGCGATTCTCGACCGCTCCGTCACCCGCGACGAGCACGACGAGCGACTGGTTCGCCGACAGCGGCACGAAAGCGAGCTGTTTGAGCACGCGTTCATGCTTGGGGACGAGGACGAGACCCGCGCACGCCGACAGCCCCGACAGCGCCGAGGTCGCCTGCGCGAGCGCGCTTTCGATCGGCCCGGCGTCGGACAGGCTCGCTTCGATCTGCGCGCGGTCTTCGGCCGAGGGTTCGGCAACCTGCATCATCCCGTCGACGAAGAGGCGGAGGCCCTGTTCGGTCGGGAGGCGGCCCGCGCTGGTGTGCGGGCTCGCCAGCAGGCCATATTCCTCAAGATCCTGCATGACGTTGCGGATCGACGCGGGCGACAGGTTGAGCGCCGCGAGCTTCGACAGCGTGCGCGAACCCACCGGCTGGCCGGTCTCGAGATAGGCATCGACGACCAGCCGGAACACGTCGCGCGCGCGCGTGGTGAGTTCGGTGATCGGCGGGGTGGTCATAATGGAGATTTAGGGACAGGGAGGGGGCGGGGCAAGCCTCGGAGGACGGCCGTGCGCAGGACGCGTTGGACGCGGCGGCTAGCCGGCCTGCCTCGCCAGCTTGCCCAATCCCTTCGATAGCTGCAGCGCCCCGTTGAGGCGCGCGCCGGTGCTCATCCAGTCGCCGCTGATCGACAGCTTGTTGTCGGGGCGGATACGCGCGCGACCCTTCAGCCGCTCGACATAGGCGATGAGGCCGGGGACGTTGGCGAACTGGTCGCCGTGGAAGCTGACGAGCGCGCCCTTGGTCCCGACGTCGAGCTTCGCAATGCCCGCGAGCTTCGCGTTCGCCTTGATTTCCATCAGCTGGACAAGGTTCGCGGTCTCGGCCGGCAGCGGGCCGAAGCGGTCGATCATCTCGGCCGCGAAGGCGTCGAGCGCCGGGCGATCCTGTGCGTCGTTGAGGCGGCGATAGAGCGCCATGCGCAGCGGCAGGTCGGGGACATAATCCTCGGGGATCAGGATCGGCGCGTCGACGGTGATCGTGGGCGACAGCGCTTCGCGCGGCGGGAGCTTGCCCGCGCCCTCGGCCTTGGCGACCAAAATCGCCTCTTCGAGCATCGACTGGTAAAGTTCGAAGCCGACCTCGCGGATATGCCCCGACTGTTCGTCGCCCACGAGGTTGCCCGCGCCGCGAATATCGAGGTCGTGGCTCGCAAGCTGGAACCCTGCGCCGAGCGTATCGAGATCGCCGAGCAGCTTGAGCCGTTTTTCGGCGGTATCGGTAATCGCGCCGCCTTCGAGCGTCGTCAGATAGGCGTAGGCGCGCGTCTTCGAGCGCCCGACCCGCCCGCGGAGCTGATAGAGCTGGGCAAGGCCGAAGCGGTCGGCGCGGTGGACGATCAGCGTGTTCGCGCTCGGAATGTCGAGGCCGCTTTCGACGATGGTGGTCGAGACGAGCACATCATATTTGCGGTCGTAGAAGGCGCTCATCCGCTCCTCGACCTCACCCGGCGCCATCTGGCCGTGCGCGACGACATATTTGATCTCGGGCACGCGCGTGCGCAGGAATTCCTCGATATCGGGAAGATCCTTGATCCGCGGGGTGACGAAGAAGCTCTGCCCGCCGCGATCATGCTCGCGTAGCAACGCCTCGCGGATCACCACGGGATCCCAAGGCGCGACATAGGTGCGTACCGCGAGCCGGTCGACCGGCGGGGTCTGGATCACGCTGAGTTCGCGCAGCCCCGACATCGCCATTTGCAACGTGCGCGGGATCGGGGTCGCGGTCAGTGTCAGGACATGGACGTCGGTCTTGAGCTGCTTCAGCCGTTCCTTGTGGACGACGCCGAAACGCTGTTCCTCGTCGACGATGACGAGGCCGAGATTCTTGAACTCGACCGATTTCGCGATCACGGCGTGGGTGCCGACGACGATGTCGATCGTCCCGGCGGACAAGCCATCGCGCGTCTTTTGCGCTTCGCTCGCCGGAACGAGGCGCGAGAGGCGGCCGATATTGATCGGGAAGCCTTTGAAGCGTTCGACAAAATTCGTGTAGTGCTGGCGTGCGAGCAAAGTCGTCGGCACGACCACCGCGACCTGCACGCCCGCCATCGCCGCGACGAAGGCGGCACGCAGAGCGACCTCGGTTTTGCCGAAACCGACGTCGCCGCAGACAAGGCGGTCCATCGGGCGACCCGACGCCATATCGGCAAGGACGTCGCCGATCGCCCGGTCCTGATCGTCGGTTTCCTGATAGGGGAAGCGGTCGGCAAAAGCGGGGTATGCGGCATCCTGCGCGAGCAATTCGCCCGAACGCAGCGCGCGCTGCGCCGCGGTTGCGAGCAGCTCGCCCGCAATCTCGCGGATGCGCTCCTTCATCCGCGCCTTGCGCCGTTGCCAGGCTTCGCCGCCGAGCTTGTCGAGCCCGACACCGTCGCTCTCGCCGCCGTAGCGCGAGAGGACGTCGAGATTCTCGACCGGAACGTAGAGCTTGTCGCCGCCGGCGTAGGTAAGCGCGACGCAATCGTGCGGGCTGCTCCCGACGGGAATCTGGGTCAGCCCCTCATATCGCCCGATGCCGTGGTCGAGATGGACGACGAGATCGCCGACGCTGAGCGTCGCGAGTTCGGCGAGGAAGGCGTCGGCGCTCTTCCGGCGCTTCTGGCGGCGGACGAGGCGCTCGCCGAGGATGTCCTGTTCGGTGAGCAGGCTGATCGCGTCGCTCGCGAAACCATGGTCGAGAGGGAGGACGACCATCGCGGTCGCGCCGCCGCTTTCCGCCGAGGCGGTGCCGAGCGCATCCTGCCAGCTATCGGCGGGGGCGAGCGAGGTAACGCCATGGTCGCGCAGCAGCCCCGACAGGCGATCACGCGCGCCGCCCGAATAGCTGGCGATGATCGTGCGCCGTCCCTTGCGCCGCTCATCGCTGAGGTGGTCGGCGACTTTGTCATAGACGTTGAGGTCGGCGGTGCGTTCGGGGGTGAAGTCGCGCGCGGCGAAGGTTTCGAGATCGACGACCGTCGCGGCGGGCGGGACATCGAACGGCGTGGCGATATGGATCGGGCGCGCTTTCGCTGCTCCAACCCATTCCTCCTCGGTCAGGTACAGCGTCTCGGGCGCGAGCGGGCGATAGCTGCCGGGCGAATCGCGTTCGGCGGCAACACGGTTCGCGTGATAGTCGGCAATCGCGGCAAAGCGCGTTTCGGCGGTCGCCTCGGTGCGATGGCCGCGGAGCACCGGGGTCGCGGGATCGATATGATCGAACAGCGTTGCGAGCCGTTCCTCGAACAACGGCAGCCAATGGTCCATGCCTGCCTGTCGCCGTCCGTCGCTGACCGCCTGATAGAGCGGATCGCCCGTCGCCTGCGCGCCGAACAGGTCGCGATAGGCCGAGCGGAAGCGCTTGATCGTCGCCTCGTCGAGCAGGGTTTCGGACGCGGGAAGCAGTTGAAGAGCCTTGGCAGGGCCAAGGCTGCGCTGGTCGGCGGGATCGAAACGGCGGATACTCTCGATCTCGTCGCCGAAGAAATCGACGCGCAGGCCGGTTTCTTCGCCCGCGGGGAACAGGTCGAGGATGCCGCCGCGTACCGCGAACTCGCCCTGATCGGCGACGGTGTCGACGCGGCTGAAGCCGTTTGCGACGAGCAGTTCGGCGAGCGCGTCGCGGTCGATCCGCTGCCCCGCGGCGAGCGTCGTCGCGAGCTGGCGGATACGGAACGGTGTCAGCGTGCGCTGCGTGATCGCGGCGACGGTGGTCAGGATTAGTTCGCCGCGTTGCGGAGCGATCTGCAACGCCGACAGCGTGGCGAGCCGATCGGCGCTGACGCGCATTGATGGTCCGGCGCGGTCATAGGGCAGGCAGTCCCACGCGGGGAAGCGATGGACGACGAGGTCGGGCGCAAAGAAGGGCGCGGCATCGGCGATCGCCTGCATCGCCGTATCGTCGGTCGCGACATAGACGAGGCGCTTGTCGCTGGCGCGCGCGAGGTCGGCGAGCAGCAGCGGCAGGAAACCGTCGACGGTACGCGCCAGCGTCAACGGCGCCGACGCCGATCCGATCGCAGCAAAAATGTCGGCGGCGCTTCGGGTCATGGCAGCGGGATATAATCCAGCCGGCGCATCGCGGCGATCATGTCGGGGCGATCGAGATGCGAGGGCGGCTCGCCGGTGCCGAGTGCCCACGCCATGATGTCGACGTCATCCTCTTCGACGACGATCTCGTACCAGGCGATCTCTTCCTCGCTCCACGCGTGCGAATAGCGGTCGAAGAAGCCGCCGATCATATAGTCGGCCTCGCGCGTGCCGCGGTGCCAGGCACGGAATTTCAGGCGTTTGAGGCGGTCGGTGTGCGGCACGGGAAGAATCCTGACAGCCCATGCGGCAGGGTGTGGCGCACGGGGAACAATCTCTATAGTCAGCCCAGATAGTCATGCGACCCGAGATACTCAATCCGCTCTTTGCTGCGCTGACCGACCTCAAGGGTGTCGGGCCGCAGCTTGCCAAGCCGCTGACGCGGCTGGGGCTCGAACGTGTGGTCGATGTGCTGTTCCATTTGCCGACGGGATTGATCTCGCGCTTTCCCGTCGACCGGCTCGAACAGGCGCAGGCCGGGCAGACGATCATCGTCGAACTGACCGCACAGGATTACCGCCCCGGCCGGTCTCCCCGCGCTCCGTTCGGCGTCGAGGCGTTCGACGATGCGGGCGATCATGTCCGGCTTGTCTATTTCGGACGGACGTCGGGGCTCGCGCGCAAGCTGTTCCCGCTCGGCGAGAAGCGCCGGGTATCGGGCCGCCTCGATCTGTATGGCGACATGCGCCAGATCGTGCATCCCGATCAGGTCGTCGAGCCGGGCGATGAGGCGGGGATCGCCGAGCATGAGCCCGTATATCCGCTGACCGAGGGCCTCACCAACGCGCGGCTGTCGCAGCTTGGGCAGGTCGCGCTCGAACGGCGGCCCCGGCTTGCCGAGTGGATCGACGCGCCTTTGCTCGCAAACCGGAACTGGCCCGCATGGAGCGAGGCGATGGCGCGTGCGCACGCGAGCCCGCGCGATGAGCCGGCGCGCGACCGGCTTGCCTATGACGAGATTTTCGCAAGCCAGGTCGCGCTGATGCTGATCCGGCAGGGCCTCCGCACACGCAAGGGCAGGACGATCGTCGGCGACGGTCGGCTCACCGATGCGCTCAAGCTGCCCTTCGGGCTGACCGGGGCGCAGGAGCGCGTCGGACGCGAGATCGCGGGCGACATGGCGCAGGACACACCGATGCTGCGGATGCTGCAGGGCGATGTCGGGTCGGGCAAGACGCTCGTCGCGCTCCGTGCGATGCTGGCGGCGGTCGAGGCGGGGACGCAGGCGGCGCTGCTCGCGCCGACCGAAATTCTGGCGCGGCAGCATTATGCGACACTACAGCGGATGCTCGGCGGCCTGCCGGTCAACCTCGCGATCCTCACCGGCCGCGACAAGGGCAAGACGCGCGAATCGACGTTGATGGGGCTTGCCGATGGCAGCATCGATATCCTCGTCGGCACCCACGCGATTTTCCAGCAGGCGGTAACGTACAAGGATCTTGCGCTCGTCGTCGTCGACGAACAGCATCGCTTCGGCGTCGCGCAGCGGTTGATGCTCACCCAAAAAGCCGCGCGTCCGCCGCACCTGCTCGTGATGACGGCGACGCCGATCCCGCGCACGCTGCAACTCGCCAATCATGGCGAGATGGATGTGTCGCAGATCGACGAGATGCCGCCCGGGCGGACCCCGGTCGATACGCGTGTCATCTCGCTCGACCGGCTCGACGATGTCGTGGACTCGCTCGACCGGCACCTCGCGACGGGCGCGCAGGCCTATTGGGTGTGCCCGCTCGTCGCCGAAAGCGAAGGAAGCGAACTCGCCGCAGCCGAAGATCGCGCTGCGTTGCTCCGCGCGCGGTTGGGCGAAAACCGTGTCGGGCTGGTGCACGGGCGGATGAAAGGTCCCGAAAAGGATGCCGTCATGGCGCGCTTCCAGGCGGGCGAAATCGGCGTGCTCGTTGCTACGACGGTGATCGAGGTCGGGGTCGATGTCCCTGCCGCCAGCCTGATGATCGTCGAACATGCCGAAAACTTCGGACTCGCCCAGCTTCACCAGCTGCGCGGCCGCGTCGGTCGCGGCGCGGCGAAGTCGGTCTGTCTGCTGCTCCGCTCGCAAAATCTCTCCGAAACCGCGCGCGAGCGGCTCGCGCTGATGCGCGATACGAACGACGGTTTCGTGATCGCCGAGAAGGATCTCGAACTGCGCGGCGGCGGCGAACTGCTCGGGCTGAAGCAGTCGGGCGATGCCGATTACCGGCTCGCGACCCCCGAACAGCTCGTGCGCCTGCTGCCGGTCGCGCATGACGATGCGCGGCTGTTCGTCGAGCGCGATGGAGGGATGGACGGCGCGCGGGCGGAGGCGGTGCGGCTCTGTCTGTACCTGTTCGAACGCGATGCGGCGGTGCCGCTGCTCAGGAGTGGTTAGTTCACGTCGCCGCGGGCGCGGGTTTCAGTTTACGTCGCCGCGGGCGCCCATGGCGCGGATCATCGGCAGATAGTCTTCGACCGAGATTGATTTTTCGAACTGCAAACCCGTCTTGCCGGCAAGCGACCAGACGACTTTCGCCGAGGTGCGACCGATGATCGGCATACGGAGCACGACGAGGTCGCCGATCTCCAGCCCACGTTCGAAGCGCATCAACATGCCGTCGGCGCTGATGTTGACGCAGGTGCACATTTCCTGTCGCCCGTCGGGCATGACGAAGGGCAGGCGGCAATAGACGTCGCTACGCGGAGCGATCCGCTGGTCGAGGCCGACATAATGGGCCTTGCTGGTGTCGATCTTGCGCATTTTTGTGGACCTTGTTGATTTGGTCATGACGATCCACCCGATTGCTGAAGAAGTCGTAAACGCTGGTCTGCGCCCTAGCGGGTCACAAGGCCATGTTTTTTTGACCCGAGGCTCAGCGGAACGGGGTTTGCGGCGGGCAATATCAGGTGCTGCGGATCGCGAACGACGGCGCCGTCGACCTTGACCGCGCCCTCGTCGAGCTTGCGGCGCGCTTCCTTGTTCGAGCTGGCGAAACCCAGTTCGCGCAGCGCATCGACGACGCTGATCCCCTCGGCGGGGGCGACGGCCTGCGGAAGGTCGCCGCCGATCTGTCCCTTTTCAAAGGTTTGCGCGGCGGTGTCCGAAGCGGTGCGCGCGGCGTCTTCGCCGCGACACATCGCGGTCGCCGCATCAGCGAGGATCTTCTTCGCCGCGTTGATCTCCGCGCCTTCGAGCGCTTCGAGCCGCGCGATCTCGTCCATCGGCAGGTCGGTGAACAGCTTCAGGAACTTGCCGACGTCGCGGTCGTCGCAGTTGCGCCAATATTGCCAATAGTCAAAATGGGACAGTTGCTCGGGATTAAGCCAGACCGCGCCCGCAGCGGTTTTGCCCATTTTGGCCCCCGCGGCGGTGGTCAGCAGCGGAGTCGTGAGGCCATAGAGATCGGCGCCGTCCATGCGGCGACCCAGCTCCATACCGTTGACGATATTGCCCCACTGGTCCGATCCACCCATCTGCAGACGGACGTCCATCGCCTTCGAAAGGTGGCGGAAGTCGTAGCCCTGGAGGATCATGTAGTTGAATTCGAGAAAGGTCATCGGCTGCTCGCGCTCGAGCCGCAGCTTGACTGAATCGAAGGTCATCATGCGGTTGATCGTGAAGTGCGTGCCGACTTCCTGCAGCAACTCGATATAGCCGAGCTGGCCGAGCCAGTCCTGGTTGTCGACCATCACGGCATCGGTCGGGCCGTCGCCGAAGGTAAGGAACTGCTGAAAGATGCTGAAGATCGACGCGATGTTGGCCGCAATCGTCTCGTCCGAAAGCATCTTGCGGCTTTCGTCGCGCCCGGTCGGATCGCCAATCCGGGTCGTCCCGCCGCCCATCAGCACGACGGGTTTGTGCCCCGTCTGTTGCAGGCGGCGCAGCATCATGATCTGGACGAGGCTGCCGACATGCAGGCTGGGCGCGGTTGCGTCGAAACCGATATATCCGGGGACGACCTGTTTCGCCGCGAGCGCATCGAGCCCTTCCGCGTCGGTCGTCTGATGGATATAGCCTCGCTCGTCGAGCAGGCGCAGCAGGTCGGATTTGTAACTGGTCATAGCGGGCGGGCGCTTAGCATGGGGTTTGATATTTGGATAGCATGCGCAAGGAACTGATCTGCCACCCCGCTACACCGGGCAAGGCCGTGCGGGCGGTTGGGGTCGAGGTCAGCCTGTCGTTCGAGGACGGCTTTGCGCTGCGCTTCATCGTCGACGGCGCGATTGCGGGGCTGGTGCTGCCCGACGGGCAGGGCGAACTCGTGATTGCCGACAGTGCCACCGACGGCCTCTGGGAAAGCACCTGTTTCGAGGCGTTCCTGACCGAAGATGGCCAACCCGATTATACCGAGTTCAACTATTCGCCCGACGGCCGCTGGGCCTGTTACCAGTTCGACGATTATCGCTCGTTGCTCCGCACCGACGACCTCGCGCCGTGGGAAATGGCGGCGGAAAAGGGCGATCAAAGCTATGCACTGCGTGTCGAACCCGGGATTTTCCCCGACAATGGCGCGAAACTCGCGCTGTCGGCGGTGATCGAGGAGCTCGACGGCACCAAAAGCTATTGGGCGCTCGCGCACCCGCCGGGCAAGCCCGACTTCCATCATCCCGATTGCTTTGCACTCACGCTTGGGGCACCCGACGCGGCATGACAGTTCACTTCGGTATCGACCGCCTGCTCGCCGATCCGGCACTTTGCAAACCGCTCGAAGGCCAGCGCGTCGCGCTGCTCGCGCACCCGGCGTCGGTCACCGCCGACCTGACGCACAGCGTCGACGCGCTCGTCGCGGCGGGGCTCGACATCACCGCGGTGTTCGGGCCGCAGCATGGCGTCCGCGGCGACCTTCAGGACAATATGATGGAGTCGCCCGACTTCACCGATCCGACCTATGGCATGCCGGTGTTCAGCCTCTATGGCGAGGTGCGCCGTCCGTCGGGTCAGTCGATGCATACGTTCGACGTGATGCTCGTCGACCTGCAGGATCTCGGCTGCCGCATCTACACTTATGTGACGACCTTGCTCTACATCCTCGAAGCCGCGGCGCAGCATGGCAAGGCGGTGTGGGTGCTCGACCGGCCGAACCCTGCGGGGCGCCCGGTCGAGGGCACGCGGCTTCTGCCCGGCTGGGAAAGCTTCGTCGGCGCGGGGCCAATGGTGATGCGCCATGGCCTCACGATGGGCGAGATCGGGCATTGGTTCATCCGCCACTTCAACCTCGACGTCGACTATCGCGTCATTGAAATGGAGGGGTGGGATCCGAAAGGCCCGGGCTTCGGTTGGCCGGAGGGCCGCGTGTGGATCAACCCCAGCCCGAACGCCGCCAACGTCAATATGGCGCGCGCCTATGCCGGCACCGTGATGGTCGAAGGCGCGACCTTGAGCGAGGGCAGGGGCACCACGCGCCCGCTCGAAATCTTCGGCGCGCCCGACATCGACGCCAAGGCGGTGATCGCCGAGATGCAGCGGCTGGCGCCGCAATGGCTCGGCGGGTGCAAGCTGCGCGACATCTGGTTCCAGCCGACCTTTCACAAGCATGTCGGCCAGCTCAACAGCGGCGTCCATATCCATGCCGACGGGTCGTGGTACGACGACGATGCGTTCCAGCCGTGGCGCGTGCAGGCATTGGGCTTCAAGGCGATCCGCAGCCTCTATCCGGACTATCCGATCTGGCGCGGCAAGGATTTCAAATATGAGTACACCGACGATGTGCTCGCGATCGATGTGATCAATGGCGGTCCGGGCCTGCGCGAATGGGTCGACGATGCGGGCGCGACGGCAAGCGACCTCGATGCGCTTGCCTTGCCGGACGAGGCGGGGTGGCGTGAGGAAATCGCCGATCTGCTGATCTACTGACGAGGGGGAAAGAAGATGCAGCGACGACAGTTTCTCGGCACCGCGGCAATCGGCGGGTTGGCAGCGACGTTGTACGCGCCGGTGTTCGCGGCCGACACCGCGGCGCTCCCCAATCTCGCTGCCAAGGCGGTGCCGATCGGCAAGGCCGAGCGCATGGCGCGGATCGCCAAGGCGAAGGAGCTGATGCGCGCGAACGATATTGGCGCGCTGCTGATCGAGCCGGGATCGAGCCTGATCTATTTCACCGGGGTGCGCTGGTCGCGGAGCGAACGGTTGACCGCCGCGGTACTGACGCGCGAGGGCGAGTTCGCGGTCGTCACGCCCTTCTTCGAGGAACCGTCGGTGCGCGAGAGTCTGGGCGTCGATGCCGACGTGCTGACGTGGAACGAGGATGAAAACCCGCTCGCGGCGGTCGCTGCCTGGCTCGGCAAGCGCGGGCTGGCGAAGGGCCGGATCGGGGTCGAGGAGACGGTGCGCTATTTCGCGGTCGACGGCCTCGAAAAAGCGATGCCGCAGGCGACCGTCGTCAACGGCGCGCCCGTCGTGCGCGGCTGCCGCATGCACAAGTCGCCTGCCGAAATCGCACTGATGCAGATCGCCGCCGACATCACGCTCGCCGCCTATCGCCACACCGCGCCGCGGGTCGAGGCGGGGATGACGCCGTCCGACATCGGGGCGATCATGAAGGCCGCGACCATCGCGCTTGGCGGCAAGAGCGAGTTCGAGCTGATCCTGCTCGGCGAGGCGAGTGCCTATCCGCACGGGTCGGGCAAGCCGCAGGCGGTGAAGAACGGCGAGGTCGTGCTGATGGACTGCGGCGCCACCGTCCATGGCTATCAATCCGACATCTCGCGCAGTTTCGTTTACGGCAAGGCGAGCGCGCGCCAGCGGCAGGTATGGGACCAGATGCGCAAGGGGCAGGACGTCGCTTTCGCCGCGGCCAAGCTCGGCACACCCGCGGGCCAGGTCGATGACGCTGTGCGCGCCTATTACGAGAGCCTCGGCTGGGGTCCCGGCTACAAGCTTCCGGGCACCTCGCACCGCACCGGCCACGGCATCGGGCTCGACGGGCACGAGCCGGTCAACCTCGTGCGCGGCGAAACGACCAGGCTCGCGCCCGGCATGTGTTTCTCGAACGAACCCGGCATCTATATCCCCGGCGAGTTCGGCATAAGGCTCGAGGATTGTTTCTACATGACCGACAGCGGCGCGAAATGGTTCAGCGAACCGCCGCCGTCGATCGACAAGCCGTTCGCCTAGGTTTCTTCTCTCCGCAAGCGAGGGGTTAGAGGTGCTGGCGACACCGTGCTGGCGTCCACCTTCTTGTCGCCTATCCGCACGATCCGGCGTCGGCGGTGATCAGATCAGCGATTTCAGCCGGTCGATCCCCGTCGCTTCGCGCACGATCCGGGCCGCGAGGGCATTTCCGTTCGTGGCATTGGTGAAGACGACGATCGCCCGTCCACGCCTGGCATCGCCGACGCCCAGCGTTTTGAAGATCCCGTAATTGCTGCCGCTGTGCTGGAACAGCGGGCCTGCCGGGGATTGTTCGAGTTCCCAGCCCAGCCCCCGCGAAATGTCGCGCCCGCGCACCTCTAGCCGGGGGGTGAGCATCGCCTGACGGGTCGCATCGCTGATCTCCCACGCCGCCCGTTTTGGCCGGTCCATCATGAGTGCCATGAACTTCGCATAGTCGGACGCGGTCATCAGCAGTCCTCCCGCCGAATTGACGAGGAGGTCGTGGGTCGATGGCGGCGTCGCCGGATCGGTCTCGCGCATCGCTTCGACCGAATCTTCGTAGGTCCAGGACGCGATCGGCTTGCGCCGCTTCGCAGCGACCCGAAGCAGCCGGTCGCCGAGCTCGCGCGTCGGTTGGGGCGGGAGCGTCTGCTCGCCTTCCGGAGGTTCGGAATGACCGAAGACCGCCGACCTCGCGATCTCCTCGTCCCATCCGAAGCTGCTGCGGGTCATTCCGGCCGGGCCGAACAGTTTCGCCTGCATCACGCTGCCGAGGCCCATTCCCATGATCGTCTCGACGACCAGCTGGAGCCAGATGAAGGCTTCGCCGGAATAAGTGTAACGCGATCCGGGCGCGCTAGTCGTGACGAGTGGTCCGGAAGCCCAGTTGGGCAAGCCCGTCGAATGCTCCAGCACATGCCGGGCCGTGATGCGCTCCAGATTCGGGTCGGTGCCCAAATTCGCCGGCCGGCGATACAGGGCGAGCGGCCTGTCGAGGTCGAGGCGCTTCTCGTCGACCAGCCGCATCACGGCATAGGCGAAGACCGGCTTGGTCATCGAGGCGGCCTCGAACAACGTGTCCTCTCGCACCGGGTCGCGGGTGAGAATGTTTTTCACGCCGAAGCTCTCGCTCCAAACGAGCTTCCCGCGATCCACCACCGCGATGGCGGCGCCGGGCACTCCGGCGATCCGCATCAGGCGCGGCAGATCGCGAACCAGCTCGCCGGAAGGTATCCATGCGTCATTTGCCTCTGAACTTCGGGCGTCCGTCCGGGCACGAGCCGACACCGGGCCGACGGCGATCAGCGCAGCGGATCCGGCCAGCAAAGTCCGCCTCCCGAGTATCGTTCCATCGCTCATCATCGTTCGCCTTTGAGCCAGTGCATCGGGACAGCCACCCGCCTCCTGTGTCGCGTGATGCCGGCCGGTTCGGCGAACAAACAGGACAAGAGCTTCATTGGCTTCCATCTCCCATCGGCAATCTCGCCTTCGGCCGCTGGACGAGACTCACCAGCACGAACGAAATGATCATCAGCAAATACCAGCTGCCGAGCTTTTCGAGGCCGACCATGTGCCAGCCGTCGTTCTGGCTCGGATAAGTCCACGCGCGCGCGAAGGTGCCGATATTCTCGGCGAACCAGATGAACAACGCGACGAGGCCCCAGCCGACGAGCAGGGGCATATGGCGGTGGACGTGCAGCGGGCGGAACCACACCCGGCAGCGCCAGAAGAGCAGCGCCGTCGCCGCGAAAAGGAACCAGCGGATGTCGGGAAGCCAGTGGTGCGCGAAGAAATTGACGTAGATGGCGGCGGCAAGAACATAACTCGTCCAGGCGGGCGGATAGCCCGTGTAGCGAAAATCGAAGATGCGCCACACGCGGGCGATATAGCTGCCCACCGCTGCATACATAAAACCCGAAAAGAGTGGCACCGCGCCGATGTGGAGCAGGCTCGCCTCGGGATATTGCCACGATCCCGCGGCGGTCTTGAACAATTCCATCACCGTGCCGACGATATGGAAGATCAGGATGACGAGCGCTTCCTTCGGCGTTTCGAGCCGGAAGGCGAGCATCCCGAGCTGGATCAGCACCGCGCCGATCGTGATCGCGTCATAGCGGTGGAGCGGCGCATCGTCAGGCCAGAAGAGATGCGTGCCGAGCAGCAGCACGAGCATGAGTGCGCCGAACAGGCACGCCCATCCCTGCTTGAACCCGAAGACGAGAAATTCGAGAAACCAGCCACGCGGCCCCGGCGTGAACGCCATCGCCTCCAGCCGCGCACGGACGGCGTGGAAGCGGCTATGGCCGCCTCCGGCTTCAGACATAGACGGCGACGTAAGCGATCAGCATCGCGGCGGGCAGCAGCAGCGCCTGCGCGAGCACGGTGCCCGCGAGGCGGCTCAGCGAAATGAAGGTGATCGCGCGGCGGAAATCGGCCTCGTCGACTTTGCCCTCGACCGCATCGTCGGTCATCACCGACAGTTGCGGGTCGATGAAGGCAAACAGGAGTATCGTCGCGAAACCGTTGATCAGCGCCGATAGCTGCGACGCGGTGACACGGAATTCGGGGGCGAGATAGCCGGCGTAGAGCGATGCGACGACACCGACGGCGAGCAGCGATTGCGCGAGGCAGTTCGCGATCAGCACGCCCCAGCCGATTCCCTTCGGCATCTTCCAGCTTTTGAGATGCGACAGACTCGGAATCGTGAGCGAGCGGCCCAATGTGCGCAGACCGCTGGGGCTCACGGCCTTCAGCGCGAGCTTCGTCGTCGAGCGGTTGTTCTGGTACCAGCCGATCGCCGCCGCGAACATGCGCTGCCCCGTGGGCACGAGCAGAATGCCGATCAAGGTCGCGACGCTCGCCGCGGCGAGCACCAGCTGCATGTCGATGAACAGCGAGGCGCCGCTGCCGTCGTGGATGCGCGTCTCGATCCGCTTGGCGAGGAAGGGGCCGAGGAAGCTGTTCGACGTGCGCGAGAAGAGCACGAGGATGTTGAACAGTGCGAACGACATCGCGATGCGCCGTGTGCGGACGCCGGCGATACGCGCAGCATAGGCGAGCGCACCGATCAGGTTGATGAAGCCGGTGAGCAACAGGATAGTGACGAGGGGGAGGTCGATCATCTTCGCGCCCCTACACCCCGCCCACGCCGCGTCAATGCTTTCGCGTCAGCTCGCGCATCGCATCGTCCAGCCCGGCGAGGCTGAGCGGGTACATGCGGTCGTTCATCAGCTGTTTGATCAGCTTCACCGACTGGGTGTAGCCCCAATGCGCCTCGGGCACCGGATTGAGCCACACCGCGGCGGGATAGACATGCGTGATCCGCTGAAGCCAGACCGCGCCGGACTCTTCGTTGAAATGTTCGACGCTGCCGCCCGGATGGGTGATTTCATAGGCCGACATCGACGCGTCGCCGACGAAGATCACTTTGTAATCATGGCCATATTTGTGGAGAATGTCCCACATCTGATGGCGTTCGGACCAGCGGCGCTTGTTGTCTTTCCACACGCCTTCGTACGGGCAATTGTGGAAATAGAAGAATTCGAGATTCTTGAACTCGGTCGTCGCCGCGCTGAAGAGTTCCTCGCACAGCTTGATGAACGGGTCCATCGACCCGCCGACATCGAGGAAAAGCAGCAGCTTGACCGCATTGCGCCGTTCGGGGCGCATCTTGATGTCGAGCCAGCCTTGCCGCGCGGTCCCGTCGATCGTGCCGGGAATGTCGAGCTCGTCGGCCGCGCCCTCGCGCGCGAATTTGCGCAGGCGGCGGAGCGCGATCTTGATGTTGCGGGTGCCGAGTTCCTTGGTGTTGTCGAGATTCTGGAACTCGCGTTTTTCCCAGACCTTCAAAGCCCTCTTGTGCTTGCTCTCGCCGCCGATGCGCACGCCCTCGGGGTTATAGCCCGAATTGCCGAAGGGCGAGGTGCCGCCGGTGCCGATCCACTTGCTGCCGCCCTCGTGGCGCTTTTGCTGTTCCTCGAGCCGCTCCTTCAGCGTCTCCATGATCTTGTCCCAGTCGCCGAGCGATTCGATCGCGGCCATTTCCTCGGGCGTCAGGAATTTTTCGGCGACGGCTTTCAGCCAGTCGGCGGGGACGTCGACGGGGTTCTGGCCATAGTCGGAGATGACGCCCTTGAAGACCTTGTTGAACACCTGGTCGAAGCGGTCGAGCAGACCCTCGTCCTTCACGTAAATCGCGCGGGACAGGTAATAGAATTGCTCCGGGCTACGGTCGATTACCTCGCGGTCGAGCGCCTCCAGCAGCATCAGATGCTCTTTCAGGCTGGCGGGGATGCCCGCGGCGCGAAGCTCGTCGAGAAAGCCGAAAAACATGGGGCAGGCGTATCGCGTTCGCGCCGCGCGTGCAATCACTTTACGTGAACGTAAAGCGGGTCCGGTTGATGACTATCGACCCGAACGTCAATCGGGTGCGTAGGCGGCCGCATCGGCCGGTGCGATGAAAGCCGATGTTTCGGGATGCGCGACGAGGCCGTCTACCGTTGCGGCAAAGGCTTCTTCGCTCGGCTTTCCGGCAAAGAAGCGGGTAACGCCGCTTTCATTCTTCGCCGACCACGACAGGCTGTAGAGCGGCGCGCGCGCGGAAATCCGGCCGAACGCCTCCGCGAACAACGGCGCTATCTTGTCGTCGAGCGGGTAAAGCGTCCAGCGTTTGCCGCCCGCTTCGCGCGCATAGACGGGCTCCGCCGCGTCGCCCAGCAACGCCTTGCCCTGACCGCTCGCAACGATCTTTGTCAGGAACATCTCGGCCATATGATTGTTGAACGGCATCGCGCGCTCGCCATCGCACGCCGAGCCGGCACAAGCGCCGTTGGCGGCCAAAATCGACGCCCAGGGGAGCGCGCGGACGAAGGCGTCGATCTGCCCTTCCTCGGCGGGTTCCTTCGACGCAGGCAGCGTCGCGCGAACTTTCGCGGTCCATGTCCCCAATTCGATGAAATAGAGATATTCGAGCAGGGTGTCGGCGCCGATGCCCACCTTGTAGGTCGCCTTGTAACCGCGAAGCTTTTGCGGCGCGTCGATGTCGAAGGGGCCGTCGGCCCACAGGAAGGTCATCTCCTTGCGGCCAAAGCCCAGCGAGGTGATCGCGCCCTTCAGCCGATGTTCGGCAAGCGCGCCGCGCTGGAACAGAAACGTCGATACCTCGATCGACGCGGGGTCGCGCTTCAGCCGGTAATGCAGCATGACATCATTGCCATTGTTCACCGCCATCAGGCTGGTGCGCTGAAATCCGTCGATGCTCTCGGGAAAGGCCGTGCCTGTCGCGATATGGGTGATCGGCCCGCTCGTTTCGCTGCCCGACCAGATCGCGGGGTCCGCGGTGCGGATGATGCGATGGCCGCCGACCATTTCCTGTGCTCCGGCGGGCAGCGCGAATGTAGCGGCGACCGCCGCCAGAACCGGCCAAGGACGCATGATATCTCCCCCGCTGCATCGATCGTCTGCCCGAAGGCGTAACGCGTTGGCGGCGGGCGTGCAATGTGCCTTCGACGCCCGCGACCGGGCCGCGATATTGACGCGCCGTTAACCAATGTCCGGCATATCTCCTCGATCATTCAGGGACGCGGGCAAACCAATGAAATATGATCCGATCAATCCGGCGGCGCCGATCCTCGACCAGTCGGTTGCGAGCGACTGCGGCGAGCTGGCCGTTGGGTGCAGCGATGCCGCGGGGCGGATCAAGCGCGCGACCGACCAGATGGACCGGCAGATCGGCGAACTCGGCCGGCTCGAAGAATATGTCGTGAGCCTCGAGGCCGATCAGCGCCAGATTGCCGATTCGACCGACGAGGCGAAATTGCTCTCCGCGCGCGCGTGCGAACAGCTCGACAGTGGTGCCGAGCGCGTCAACGCTGCAGTTAGCGAGTTCCGTTCGGTGATCGACCTGATCGCGCGGCTCGGCGCGCATGTGACCAATTTTGCCGCGGTGATGGAGCAGGTGCAGCAGGTCAGCCAGTCGATCGAGTCGATTGCCAAGACGACCAACATGCTCGCGCTCAATGCGGCGATCGAGGCCGAGCGCGCGGGCGACGCCGGCCGCACTTTTGCCGTCGTCGCCGCCGAAGTGAAGAAGCTGGCGCAGAATACCCGCGGCGCGACCGATGAAATCCGTCGCAGCATCGGCAGCCTTGCGACCGAGGCGAGCGGACTGGTCGCCGAGATTCAGTCGGGGGTCGAACAGTCGAGCCGCGCCGAGGCGCAGTTCGAAACGATCACCGACGCGCTCCACGACGCGACGCACCTCGTCGCGCTGCTCGACGACCAGAGCGACCGCATCGCGCAGTCGAGCGCGATGGTCCATGCGAACGGCGCCAAGGTTCGCGAGGCGCTCGACAGCGTCGTGACCTCGGTGCGCGACAATAGTTCGACGCTCGTCGGCACGCGCGATTCGATCCTGTCGATGGAGCATGTGTCGAACCGCATGTTCAACGCGGTCATTTCGGCGGGCGTCAGCCCGCAGGATTCGGCGATCGTCGAACTGGCCGCGCGCGTGCGCGACGAATTTGTCGGGCTGGCCGAACGCGCCGTCGCGCACGGCGAGCTGTCGATGGAGCAGATTTTCGATACGGACTATGTCCGCGTGCCGGGTTCGAACCCCGAACGCTTCCGCACCACATTATGCGACTGGGCCGACATGCACTGGCGCCCGCTGTTCGATCGCATCGTCGCCCAGCATCCGGAGATCAAAATGTCCTCGGCGGGCGACATGAACGGCTTCCTGCCGACGCATATCAGCGATTGCTCGCGTGCCCCGACCGGCGACCTTGAGCATGACACCGCGCACTGCCGCAACGGCCGCATCCTCTATGATGCGACCGACGCTGCGGCGAAACGCAGCACCGCGCCCTTCTTCATGACGGTCTATCGCCAGGAAGGCGACGGCATCAATTATGTGACCGTGCGCAACGTCTATATGCCCGCGGTGATCAACGGCCGCCGCTGGGGCGACGTCGAGGTGGCGTACCAGCTATAAGCCGTATTCCGTTTGCATCGAGCGAGGTCGAAATGCCCATCGGCGTTCGTCGTCGGGGCTAACGATCCTGTTGCGGCGGCGGAGGCGGAGCCTTTGGGAAATGCGGCAGCGCCGGGTCCAGAGCGGCCCAGCCGGGCGCGCTGTCGGTCCAGATGACGGCTTGCGGCGGAAAGGCGTTGCTGTCGTCGAACATGCTGACGCGCACGCCGCGGAACCCCGGTGCGCCCGACCCCATGGTAAAGACATGTGATCCGCATTCGGCGCAAAAGGCACGCCGCGTGACATTGCCGCTATCCGCGACATTTTCATACCAACTCAGTTCGCCATCGGTCGTGACGGCTTCATCGCGGAAGAAGGCGTTGGTCGTCCCGTTGCCGCCGCCGAATTTCTGGCATGTCCGGCACCAGCATGTTCGCGCGCCAAGGGCATCGCCCTCGACTGCGATTTTCACCACGCCGCAAAGGCATTGGCCCGTCGCGGACACGGATCTACCCCTGACGCCGCGCCATGAAGGCGAGCTTTTCGAACAGCATCACATCCTGCTCATTCTTGAGCAGGGCGCCATGGAGCGGCGGGATCGCCTTGCCGACGTCGCGGTTTTGCAGGACCTCGAGCGGCATATCCTCATTGAGGAGCAGCTTGAGCCAGTCGATCAGCTCGCTCGTCGACGGCTTCTTCTTGAGCCCCGGGACGTCGCGCACTTCGTAGAAGATGTCCATCGCGCGGCTGACGAGCGTCTTCTGGATGCCCGGAAAGTGGACCTCGACGATTTCGGCCATCGTGTCGCGGTCGGGGAATTTGATATAGTGGAAGAAACAGCGGCGCAGAAAGGCGTCGGGCAGTTCCTTTTCATTGTTCGAGGTGATGACGACGATCGGGCGCTCCTTCGCAGTCACCGTCTCGTCGGTCTCGTAGACGTGGAACGCCATGCGATCGAGTTCCTGAAGCAGGTCGTTCGGGAATTCGATGTCGGCCTTGTCGATTTCGTCGATCAGCAGCACGGGGAGCTTGGGCGAGGTGAACGCCTCCCACAACTTGCCCTTGCGGATATAGTTGCGGATGTCGTGGACGCGCTCTTCGCCCAGCTGGCCGTCACGCAGGCGCGCAACCGCATCATATTCGTAGAGGCCCTGTTGCGCCTTGGTGGTCGATTTGATGTTCCAGGTGATGAGCGGCGCGTCGAAGGCTTTGGCGATTTCCTCGGCCAGCACGGTCTTGCCGGTGCCGGGTTCGCCCTTCACGAGCAGCGGGCGGCGCAGCAGCGTTGCGGCGTTGACCGCGACCTTCAGGTCGTCGGTGGCGATATAGGCGCTGGTGCCTTCGAAACGCATCGGCTCTTTCCCTTAACGTGAACGTCAAGCGGGCATAGCGATAGCGGGGGGAGGGTGCAAGCCGAAGGGAGCGATGTCCCTCCGCTGACGGGAAGTCAGGGGTGCGTGCGGCTGGCGGCGCGCGCCGCCATCAGGTCCCACAGGCCGCCGTGCTGCGCGATGAGCTGCTGCGCGCCGAACACCATCGCGCGTTCGACCGCGGGCGTATCGGCGACGGTCGCGGCGAGCCGCGCGGTTTCGCGGAGGTCGGGCAGGGTGCAGGTCGGGGGTGTCAGGTCGAGTCGCTGCGCGCTGATATCGAGCAGGACGCGGATCGTCCGCCAGTCGAGCGTCAGTGCGATCGCGGCGCCGACGGCGCAGCCCTGGCGGTCCGATTCGGCTAGCATGTCGATCGCCTTGCGCTGCGCCGCGACCGCTGCCTCGCATTGCGCCTGACCCTGCGTGCTCGGCACGGGGCCGACCGCCGAAGCGATCTTCGACAGGAAGGCGCGTTCCTCGGCGAAGGCTCCGGCCGCCTCGTCCATCCACTGGCGCGAAGCGGGGTCGACCGCCTTGCGTGCGGCATTATCGATCACGCCCGGATAACGGCCGTGGAGCAGGCAGAGGAAATGGACGGCGTCGGCAAGGTTGCGCATCGCTTCGGGCCCGCTCGACAGCGCGCCCGAACGAACGTGCGGGTGAGCGCCCGTGCCGTCGCTGGCAACCAGCGAGTCGAGCAGTTCGGCGACGCCGCGCGTCTGTGCCTTGGGCTGGGTCGATGGGCTCAACGCTTGATCCTCGCTGCGGCGGGTCGTGCGAGACCCAAGCCGATGGAATTGCAGCGATCAGTCATAGGGCAACGTCGTAAACGTCGCGTTTATAAGCGGCGGCCGATTTGCACCGCATCCTGTTCCAGTCAGGGACAGTGGAGGGGGAAAGCATAGGGGCCGGCAAGCACCGGGGAGAGCTTGCCGACCCCTTCCTGACGCCGGGGCGCCAAAAGGGCGGGGGGATGGCAGGACCTTCAGGGAAAGGGTGTCCTGCCGGTCCCGGTTATGCTGCGAGCGCGAGGTCTTCGGCCTTGTCGGCCTGCGGTGCGGAATTTTCGGTCGCGCTCAGCACTGGTTGGGCGGTCGCGGCGGTTTTCGCCGGGAAGATCAGGCGCGATGCGAGCACCACGATGCCGAGGCCGAAATAGGCTGCGAAAGTCTGGATGGGGAAGAAGAAGAGCGGGGCGATGAATGCCAGGCGGAGATACAGCGGGTTGAAGCCGAAATCCTGGCCCACAGCCTCGCAGATACCGAAAAAGGTGTCGCGGCGGCGGAAGAGGTTGGTGGTTTCGTTGTCCATTTTTTTGTCTTTCCCTTGGGCTGCGAGCACTGCCCCGCGCCGATGCCGAATGCATCGCAAAGGCCGTGCCAGTTTGTGCAGTCTCGCCAAATTCCGGGCTTTTTCGTTTTGACCGCGCTTTGCGGCCTGCCCTTGATCCTGAATTCGTTCCCATCGAGTGGGAATATTCGCCATCTGGCGGGTGGCGCCTGAACCGATCATGAAGGCTGCCGCACCGATGACGAGGGCTATCTGGGACAACGATGTGAAGATTTAAAGAAGGTGGGGCAAATAATTGTGCGGTGCAGCATTCGGGCAACGCTTTGATCGAAAGCGCAAAACAAAACACCCCGCCGGTCAGGGCGGGGTGTCTGATGTCCGGAAGACCCGAAGGGCTTACTGGTCGAGGAAGCTGCGCATCTTGCGGCTGCGCGAGGGGTGCTTCAGCTTGCGGAGCGCCTTCGCCTCGATCTGGCGAATACGTTCGCGCGTCACGCTGAACTGCTGGCCGACTTCTTCGAGCGTGTGGTCGGTGTTCATCCCGATGCCGAAGCGCATACGCAGCACGCGTTCTTCACGCGGGGTGAGCGATGCGAGGACACGGGTGACCGTTTCCTTAAGGTTCGACTGCACCGCGGCGTCGACCGGGATGACGGCGTTCTTGTCCTCGATGAAATCGCCGAGGTGGCTGTCTTCCTCGTCGCCGATCGGCGTTTCGAGGGAGATCGGCTCCTTGGCGATCTTCATCACCTTGCGGACCTTCTCGAGCGGCATCGACAGACGCTCGGCCATTTCCTCGGGCGTCGGCTCGCGGCCGCTTTCGTGAAGGAACTGGCGGCTGCAACGCACGAGCTTGTTGATCGTCTCGATCATGTGCACCGGGATACGGATCGTGCGCGCCTGATCGGCGATCGAGCGGGTGATCGCCTGGCGGATCCACCAGGTCGCATAGGTGCTGAACTTGTAGCCGCGGCGATACTCGAACTTGTCGACCGCCTTCATCAGGCCGATATTGCCTTCCTGAATAAGGTCGAGGAACTGCAGGCCGCGGTTCGTGTACTTTTTCGCGATCGAGATCACGAGGCGCAGGTTCGCCTCGACCATTTCCTTCTTGGCGATTCGCGCTTCGCGCTCGCCCTTCTGGACCATGTTCACGACGCGGCGGAATTCGGTCAGGCTCATGCCCGCGGCTTGCGCGATTTCGCTGATCTCGATGCGGATGCGGTCGACCGCGCCGGCTTCGTTCTCGGCGAACGCGGCCCACTTCTTGTCGATACCGCTGACGCCATCGAGCCAGTTCTCTTCCAGCTCGCGCCCGACATAATTGTCGAGGAACGACTTGCGCGGCACCTTGTGGCGCTCGGCAAGGCGCAGCATCTGGCCGCCGAGAGCGGTCAGGCGGCGGTTGTAGCTGTAGAGCTGGTCGACCAGATATTCGATTTTGGTGCCGTGAAACTGCACGCTTTCGACCTGTGCGGTGAGCTCCTCGCGCAGTTTGTGGTACTTCTTCTCCGACGCTGCGGGGAATTCCTCGCCGCCCGAGAGCGATTCAAGGCGTGCGTCCTGCAGCTTCGAAAAGGCCTTGAAGCTCTTGGTGATGTTCGCGAATTTTTCGAGCGCGTCGGGCTTCAGCAGCTCTTCCATCGCCGCGAGGCTGAGCGTGTTGTCTTCCTCGTCTTCCTCGAAATTCTCGCGCTTGCCCGACGATCCCTCGCCATCCTCGTCATCGCCGTCGGCCGAGGGTTCTTCCTCGACCTCGTCCTCGTCCTTGAACGATACGCCGGCGGTCTTCTCGCTGATCTCGCCATCGTCTTCGCCGCCTTCCTCGTCGAGGTTTTCGGGCGCCGGGTCCTTCGACAGCATCGCTTCGAGATCGACGATCTCGCGCAGCTGCATGTCGCCATTGTTGAGGGCGGTGGACCAGTCGATGATCGCGTTGAAGGTCAGCGGACTTTCGCACAGGCCGAGGATCATCGTGTCGCGGCCCGCCTCGATGCGTTTCGCGATCGCGATTTCGCCTTCGCGGCTGAGCAGCTCGACCGCGCCCATTTCGCGCAGATAC
Organism: Pseudomonadota bacterium; assembly: GCA_020160755.1. Lineage (GTDB taxonomy): Bacteria > Pseudomonadota > Alphaproteobacteria > Sphingomonadales > Sphingomonadaceae > Sphingopyxis. The sequence continues at coordinate 103,167 of JAIUPN010000006.1, read as the reverse complement.
ATGCGCACGGGATCGTCGGTGCGATCGACCGTTTCCTTCTTCTTTTCGATCGCGGGGTTCGACACCGAACCCGTGCCGGCGCTGACATCGACATCGTCGTCGGCTTCCTGGTCGGCCTCTTCCTGCACATCCTCGTCGCTTTCGACGATGTTGATGCCCATGTCGGAGATGGCCGACATGATATCCTCGATCTGCTCGGACGACATCTCGTCCTGCGGCAGCGCCGCATTCAGCTCGTCATAGGTCAGGTAGCCGCGCTTCTTGCCGCGCGCGATCAGCTTTTTGACGTCGGCCTCGTTGAGGTCGATCAGCGGAGCGTCGGTATCGGTGTCGGCGGCGGTGCTTTTGGTGGCCATATTTGTTCCTGCCTAGGGGCAATAAGTTGTCTTCACTGGCTGCTGCTCTCGGACAGCGCGGCCAGTCGGCGGGTCAGTTCCTCGTCCATCGCGCGCAGCTTTTGCTGACGCGCCAGGCCTTCGTCGTCCATCGTGCGCTGAAAATCCGCGGTGGCTTCGGCAAGCCGGGTACGGATTTCGGGCTGGGTGACCAGCACGCCGATATATTCGTCAAGGTCGCGCAGTGCGGTTTCCCGTGCTGCATCAACCTCTTCGCCTTCAAGCCTGCGATTGAACGAGAAGTGCATTCCGTCGGCTCTGAGCAATGTCGTCGCCCTATTATACACTTTCATTGGCTCCAATATGGCAAGCAACCCCTCGCAATCAAGCCCTTCCTGACGCATTGCGCTGTCAAGCATTAGGCCGAGCAGTTCGGCGTCGCCGGAATCGCTTACCGGGAGCCGCGTCAGCGCCTCCTCGTTGCGCCGCAGCGCTTCGGGAAAGCGCAGCAGTCCGCCGATCAGTGCCGCGACATAAGGCGCCGAAATTCCGGCCTGCCCGATGGAACGCGTCTCGTCGGCCGGAGGTTGCAATCGCGGATCGGGGCCGAAGCGGCGATTGCCGCCTCCACGCGGCGGGTTCGGTGTCCACGGCTGGCGCTGCGCACGCTCGGGCTGCTTGCGCGCGAACAGCGTATCGAGCCGCTCGCGGAACGCTTCGCGATAATGGTGGCGGACGTCGGCATCCTCGATCGCGTCGGCGTGGGCGAGCAGGCGGGTTTTGAGCGCAGCGCGTTCTTCGGGGGTCGCAAGCGGCCCCGCCGCGACCTCATGCGCCCAGAGGCGCTCGACGAGCGGCTGCGTCTCTTCGAGGATCGCGTTGAAGCCCGCGGCGCCGCGCGCGCGCGCGATGTCGTCCGGGTCCTGACCGGCGGGCAGCGTCGCGAAGGCCAGGCTGAAGCCGGGGCGGAGCAGGGGGAGGGCGCGCATCGCGGCGCGCATCGCGGCCTTCTGTCCCGCGGCATCGCCGTCGAAGCAGAGCACCGGCACCGGTACCATCCGCCAGATCAGCCCGAGCTGAGCCTCGGTCAGCGCGGTGCCGAGCGGCGCGACCGCATCGGCGATCCCCGCCTCGGCGAGCGCGATGACATCCATATAGCCTTCGACGACGATGATCCGGTTCGTCTGCCGCGACGCGGGTGACGCCTTGTCGAGATTATAGAGGACGCGCCCCTTGTCGAAGAGCGGCGTGTCGGGCGAGTTCAGATATTTGGGCTCGCCGTCGCCCAAAATCCGCCCGCCAAAGGCGATCACGCGCCCGCGTGCGTCGCGGATCGGGATCATCAGGCGCCCGCGAAAGCGGTCGTAGGGTTCCTTGTCGTCGACCGCGATCAGCATCCCCGATTCCACCAGCATCGCGGTCGGGAATTTCTTGAGCGCCTCTTTCAGTGCGCTGCGGCTCTCGGGGGCGAGGCCGAAGCCGAACGCCTTGCGCGTGCCCTCCGAAATGCCGCGCTTCGCCAGATATTCGCGCGCCGGGGCGCCGTTGCTGCTGCCGAGCTGCTGCGTGAACCAGTCGGCCGCGGCCTGCACGACATCGCGCAGGCTCGCCGCCTCCTCGGCCTTCTTCGCCGCGCGTGGATCGGCGGCGGGGACCTCCATCCCGGCCTCGGCGGCGAGTTCCTTCACGGCGTCCATGAACGACAGCCCGCGCTGGTCGGTCATCCAGCGGATCGCGTCGCCATGCGCCGAGCAACCGAAACAGTGGTAGAAACCCTTCTCGTCGTTGATCGTGAAGCTGGGCGTCTTCTCGTTATGGAAGGGGCAGCAGGCCTTATACTCGCGACCGGCGCGTGTGACCTTCACCGTCCGCCCGATGAGCGTCGACAGTGTGATGCGCGAACGCAATTCGTCCAGCCATTGCGGGGTGAGGGTCATATCGTCGATATGCCTCTGCCAGCACCCGCCCGCAAGCAGGCGGGGAGGGCGTGTCTCAGGAGAGCCCCGCTTTCACCCACCCGCTCGCCTTGCTCATATCGAGCTGCGAGCCGAGGCGGTCCTTCACCGCAGCCATCACCTTGCCCATGTCCTTGAGGCTCGCCGCGCCGAGCTCGACCACGATCGCCTTGATCGCGGCGGTCGCTTCGTCGTCGCTGAGCTGCGCGGGGAGGAAATCCTCGATCACCGCGACTTCGCTCGCTTCGATGTCGGCGAGCTCCTGGCGGCCGCCCTGTTCGAACATGGTGATCGATTCGCGGCGCTGCTTGACCATTTTCTGGAGCACGTCGGTGACGAGCACATCGTCGTCGGCCGGCGCGGTGCCGGTGCGCAGCTCGATGTCCTTGTCCTTGATCTTGGCCAGCATCAGCCGGATGGTGCCGAGCCGCGCCTTGTCGCCGGCTTTCATCGCGGCAACCTGCGCAGCCTTGATGTCGTCACGAATCATGCGTGTCCCCATGCGCTGCAAATTTCGGAAAGGCCCTCTCTAGCGGCAAGATTCCGAATCCGATAGCTTGTGAATCACTTTTTTGCCTCCTACTTGGTCGGCCGTTTAGCCCCCCGTCCGGAGCATGTTGAATGGCACCTGCCAACCCCTCTGCCGCGCCTGCGGCCCAGCCTTCGGGCGCCACCGGCGTCCTCGTCCTTGCCGATGGCACGATCCTGTGGGGCGTGGGTTACGGCGCGAGCGGCGCCGCGGTAGGCGAGATTTGTTTCAACACGTCGATGACGGGCTATCAGGAAATCCTGACCGACCCGAGCTATGCGGGACAAATCGTCACCTTTACCTTCCCGCACATCGGCAATGTCGGCGCGAACCCCGAGGATATGGAACGCGGCGTGCATGGTGCGCTCGGTGCGATCACGCGCGAGCTGCCGACGCAGCCCAGCAACTTCCGCAGCGTCCAGACCTTGCCCGAATGGATGACCGAACAGGGCGTGATCGGGCTCGCGGGCATCGACACGCGCGCGCTCACCCGCCGCATCCGCGATGCGGGCGCGCCGAACGGCGTGATCGCGCACAGCCCCGACGGCAAGTTCGACGTGGACGAGCTGCTTGCGATGGCACGCGGCTGGGCGGGGCTTGAGGGCATGGACCTTGCGAAGACGGTCAGCCGTACCGACACCGGCGACTGGACCGGCGGCGCGTGGACGCTCGGACACGGCTATGCGACCGAGGGCGGCGGCGAGCGTCCGCATGTCGTCGCGATCGATTATGGCGCGAAGGACAATATCTTCCGCAACCTCGTAAAGGCCGGCGCGCGCGTCACCGTGGTCCCTGCGACCGCGAGCCTCGACGAAGTGCTGGGGCATCAGCCCGCGGGCGTGTTCCTGTCGAACGGCCCCGGCGACCCCGCGGCGACGGGCGACTATGCGGTGCCGGTGATTCAGGGGCTGCTCGAACGCGACGTGCCGATCTTCGGCATCTGCCTCGGCCACCAGATGCTCGGCATCGCGGCGGGCGCGAAGACGGTGAAGATGCATCAGGGCCATCGCGGCGCGAACCATCCGGTGCAGCGCGCGGAAGATGGCGTCGTCGAGATCACCAGCATGAACCATGGCTTCGCAGTGGACGCCGCGACTCTGCCGGCGGGCGTGGTCGAGACGCACAAGAGCCTGTTCGACGGATCGAACTGCGGCATCGCGATCACGGGCAAGAACGCGTTCAGCGTGCAATATCACCCCGAGGCGAGCCCGGGGCCGCAGGACAGCTTCTATCTGTTCGAGAAGTTTGTGGGTGGGCTGAAGTGAGACAAGCAGCGCTCATGGCAATGGCGCTGGTTTTTCCACTGTCAGCTTGTGGCCTCTATCCGCTAGGCGATGAAGGACACAGTCCGAGTGCGACTGAGCAGCAGGCTCGAGAGTTTCTCGCAGCCTGTCAGATCACGGATGCCAAAGTTGAGCGCGGAAAAGAGCAGGGTGAGACAGACTGGGTCATTGGCCTTGGCGACGTCTCACAGGATCAGCAAGACTGCCTTCGTGAGCAGACGGAACAAGCTGGCGTGATCGCCACAACCTGGAAAATGAAGGCAAGAGAAGCAGAATAATGCCCAAAAGAACCGACATCCAATCCATCCTCGTCATCGGCGCCGGCCCGATCGTTATCGGTCAGGCGTGCGAGTTCGACTATTCGGGGACGCAGGCGATCAAGGCGCTGAAGGAGGAGGGCTATCGCATCGTCCTCGTCAACTCCAACCCGGCGACGATCATGACCGATCCCGACCTCGCCGACGCGACGTACGTGGAGCCGATCACGCCCGAGATTGTCGCGAAGATCATCGCGAAGGAGCGCCCCGATGCGGTGCTGCCGACGATGGGCGGACAGACCGCGCTCAACACCGCGCTGGCTTTGTTCAACGACGGGACGCTGGAGAAATATGGCGTCGAGATGATCGGCGCCGATGCCGAGGCGATCGACAAGGCCGAGGACCGGATCAAGTTCCGCGACGCGATGGACAAGATCGGGCTGGAAAGCGCGCGCTCGGGCATCGCGCACACGCTCGACGAGGCGTTCGCGGTGCTCGAACGCACCGGCCTGCCGTCGATCATCCGTCCGTCGTTCACCATGGGCGGGACCGGCGGGGGCATCGCGTATAACCGCGAGGAATTCGAGCATATCGTCCGCGGCGGCCTGATCGCCTCGCCCACCACCGAGGTCCTGATCGAGGAATCGCTCCTCGGCTGGAAAGAATATGAGATGGAGGTGGTGCGCGACCGCAAGGACAATTGCATCATCATCTGCTCGATCGAAAATGTCGATCCGATGGGCGTGCATACCGGCGACAGCATCACCGTCGCTCCGGCGCTGACGCTGACCGACAAGGAATATCAGATCATGCGCAACGCGAGCATCGCGGTGCTGCGTGAAATCGGCGTCGAAACGGGCGGGTCGAACGTGCAGTTCGCGGTCAATCCCAAGGACGGCCGCCTGATCGTGATCGAGATGAACCCGCGCGTGTCGCGTTCGTCGGCGCTCGCGTCGAAGGCGACGGGTTTCCCGATCGCCAAGGTCGCGGCGAAGCTCGCTGTCGGCTACACGCTCGACGAGATCATGAACGACATCACCGGTGTCACCCCCGCGTCGTTCGAGCCGACCATCGATTACGTTGTGACCAAGATCCCGCGCTTCGCCTTTGAAAAGTTCAAGGGTGCCGAGGCGACGCTGTCGACCGCGATGAAGTCGGTCGGCGAGGTGATGGCGATCGGCCGGACGATCCACGAGAGTTTGCAGAAAGCGCTGCGCGGGCTGGAGACGGGGCTTTCGGGCTTCAACTTCGTCGACCGCCTCAAGGGCGCGACGCACGACCAGCTCCGCAACGAACTGGCGCAGCGCACCCCCGACCGGCTGCTCAACGCCGCGCAGGCGATCCGCGAAGGCCTGCCGCTCGCCGAGATCAACCGCGTCGCGGGCTACGACATGTGGTTCCTCGAACGCATCGCCGAGATCGCCGCCGCCGAGGAAGAAGTCTGCGCCAACGGCCTGCCGCGCGATGCCGAAGGGCTGCGTAAATTGAAAGCCATGGGCTTTTCGGACAAGCGCCTTGCCTATCTCGCGCTCCAGTCGGCGAACCTACACCCCGGCACGCGCCGCGCGACCGCGCGCGGTTCGGGCCTGATCCACGAGGCGGTGAAGGCGATGACCGGCGGCGTCACCGAGGCCGAAGTGCGCGCGCTGCGCCACAAGCTTGGCGTCCGTCCCGTGTTCAAGACGATCGACACCTGCGCCGCCGAATTCGCTGCGAAGACGCCCTATCTTTATTCGACCTACGAAGCCCCGACCTTCGGCGAGCCCGAGAATGAGGCGAACCCGAGCGACCGCCAGAAGGTCGTTATCCTTGGCGGTGGTCCGAACCGGATCGGGCAGGGGATCGAGTTCGACTATTGCTGCTGCCACGCCTGCTTCGCATTGGAAGAGGCGGGCTATGAAACGATCATGATCAACTGTAACCCGGAGACGGTGAGCACCGATTATGACACGTCGGATCGCCTCTATTTCGAACCGCTCACGGCAGAGGATGTGCTCGAAATCCTGCACGTCGAGCAGCAGAACGGCACGCTCGTTGGGGTCATCGTCCAGTTCGGCGGCCAGACGCCGCTCAAGCTCGCGCAGGCGCTGGCAGAGGCGGGCATTCCGATCCTCGGCACCTCGCCCGACGCGATCGACCTCGCCGAAGACCGCGAGCGTTTCGCGGCGCTCGTCAACAAGCTCGGCCTGAAGCAACCCGAGAACGGCATCGCGCGCAGCCGCGAAGAAGCCGTCGCGGTCGCGGCACGCATCGGTTACCCGGTGCTGACGCGCCCCTCTTATGTGCTCGGCGGCCGCGCGATGGAAATCGTCGACGATCAGGCACAGCTCGAAAATTATATCGAGACTGCGGTGCAGGTGTCGGGCGATTCCCCGGTGCTCATCGACCGCTACCTGCGCGACGCGATCGAGGTCGATGTCGACGCCTTGTGCGACGGGACCGATGTCGTTGTTGCAGGCGTGCTTCAGCATATCGAGGAAGCCGGGGTCCATTCGGGCGACAGCGCCTGCTCGATCCCGCCGTACAGCCTGTCGGCCAACATCGTCGCCGAAATCGAGCGCCAGACCGAGGCGCTCGCACGCGCGCTCGAGGTTCGCGGCCTGATGAATATCCAGTTCGCGGTCAAGGGCGACGAAGTCTATCTGATCGAGGTCAACCCGCGCGCCAGCCGCACGGTGCCCTTTGTCGCCAAGGCGGTGGGTTCGCCGATCGCCAAGATCGCCGCGCGCGTGATGGCGGGCGAAATGCTTGCGGACCTTCCGAAGATTAACCGCGACATCGCGCATGTCGCGGTCAAGGAAGCGGTTTTTCCCTTCGCGCGCTTCCCCGGCACCGACCCGGTGCTGTCGCCCGAGATGAAGTCCACCGGCGAAGTGATGGGAATCGACCGCAATTTCAATCTCGCCTTTGCCAAGGCGCAGCTCGGCGCGGGCGACCGCCTGCCGACCGACGGACGTGTCTTTGTGTCGGTCAAGGACAGCGACAAACCGCGCATCCTCGATGCGGTCCGCCAGCTCACGGCTTGGGGCTGGAAGGTGATCGCGACCGGCGGCACCGCCGACTATCTGGCGGGGCAGGGGATCGAGGTCGAACGCGTCAACAAGGTTGCCGAAGGACGTCCGCATATCGTCGACCGGATCAAGGACGGCGATGTGCAACTGATCTTCAACACGACCGAGGGATGGCAGTCGTTGCAGGACTCGCAATCGATCCGCGCGTCGGCGCTGGCGGCCGATATCGCCTATTATACGACGGCTGCCGCAAGCGAGGCAGCGACGCAGGCGATCGGGGCGCTCCGTGCGCACTCTCTTGAAGTGAAGCCGCTTCAGGACTATTATTGAACCACCGCTCCACCCCCCGACATTGACGGAAACAGCGGCGTAGCCGCCCGGCGAAGTTTCGCTGGCGCTGGATTATTGACGAAGGACAACAGGATAATGGCAAGCGTTGAAAAGGTGCCGATGCTGGCAGAAGGCTATGAGAAGCTGAGCACGCAGCTCACGGCACTCAAAGCCGAGCGACCGTTGATCGTCGATGCGATCGAGGAAGCGCGCGCGCATGGCGACCTTTCGGAAAATGCCGAATATCACGCCGCGAAAGAGCGTCAGGGCCAGGTCGAAGCGACGATCGGCGACCTCGAAGACAAGCTCTCGCGCGCGCAGGTTATCGATCCGACGACGCTGTCGGGCGACCGCATCGTGTTCGGTGCGACCGTCACGCTTGCCGACGAAGACGAGAAGCCGGTGCGTTACCAGATTGTGGGTCAGGCCGAGGCCGACGCCAAGGATGGCAAGATCAGCTATAATTCGCCGCTCGGCCGCGCGCTGATCGGCCGCCGCGTCGACGACGAGATCGAAGTCACCGTGCCGGCGGGCGATAAATATTATCTGGTGACGAAAATCGAATTCATTTGATGGCCGGCCCGCGATGAAGCCGCAGGAAGCGCCGCTGATAACGGGTTATGCGCTCGGCTGCGTGGTCATCTTCGTGTTGCTCTGGATCACCGGATTCCAGGTCGACGCGATCGTGCGTGCGGGCTTTATTCCCGCCCGCTTCGGGTCCGGACTGATCCTGCCGCCCGGCGCGATGGTGCCGTTCGCGCTGACGCCGCTGTCTTCGGCCTTCCTGCACGGCGGGGTGCTGCACATCGTCTTTAATGTCGTGGTGCTGCTGTTCGTCGGCCGTCAGCTCGAAGCGCCGCTCGGGTCGAAAGCGATGGCGGTGCTGCTCCTCGCCGGTGCCTATGGCGGTGCGCTGGCGCAATTCCTTGCCGATCCGCAGTCGGCGGTGCCGATGATCGGTGCCAGCGGTGCGATTTCGGCGTTGATCGCCGTCTTCGCACTCATCTTCAGCCGTTCGCAGGCGTCCGCTATCGGCCCGATCCCCGGCCACTGGGTGCGCGCGCTGTGGCTTGCCGCGGCGTGGATCGGTCTCCAGCTCCTGATCGGGTTTGCTGGCGGCGGCGGTTTCGGCGCGATCGCTATCTGGGCGCATGTCGGCGGCTTTCTTGCGGGCCTGCTTCTCGCCCGCCCGCTGCTTCGCTGGCGTTTCGGCGCGCGGTAAATCAGCTCCCGGCGAGCAATCCGCTCGCCAGCAGCATAGCGACGCGCACGTCGATCCCGCAGCCTTCGCCGCGTTTCGCAGCGACGAACTCCGCGATCCCGGCGAGCGGGACGCGGTGGACGATAATGTCTTCGCCATCGACTCCACCGCCTTCGCCAACCTTCGTCAGGTCCGTCGCGATCAGCAGGGTAAAGCTCTCGCTCACCATCCCCGGCGAGCTGTAGAATTCGCCGACAGTGCGCCAACGGTTGGCGTGATAGCCCGTTTCCTCCTCCAGCTCGCGCTGTGCTGCGATCTCCGACGCTTCGCCCGCGGTATCGTCGCCGACCAGCCCGGCGGGAAGTTCGAGGCACCGGGCCTTCAGCGGCACACGATATTGTTCGACGAGGATGACGTGGCGGCCATCATCGCTGTCGTCGATCGCGAGGATCACCGCGGCGTGGATCCCGCGCGAGCGCGAGACATATTCCCAATTGCCCTGCTGCCTGACCGTGATGAAGCGGCCTTCCCACCGCGTTTCGATGGGGGTGTCGGGGCCGGGACGACTCATATCTTGTCCTTTTAAAGCTCGATCAGGCGGTCGGGGAGTTCGTTCGGGTTTTCGCTGCCGCGCGGGAAATGTTCGGCAAGCACGATGCCCATCTGGCGCACCGCCTCCGCCATGCCTTCGCCAGGCTGGCCCGCGCGCACGCGTTCGATCAGCGCCGCCATCGCATCGCCCCAGACCTCGGGCGTGACCTTCGCGGCGATTGCTTCGTCGGCGACGATGTCGGCGCGGTGTTCCTTCAGGCTGAGATAAAGGAGGACGCCGGTGCGGCCGGTGGTCTTCCCTTCGGTCCCGACCTTGAACAGGTCGATCGCACGGGCGCGCACGCGCTGCGCCTTGATCGCGCGCGGGGTCAGCGCCATTCGCAGCGGCCGCCATAGCAGGATCAGCCACATGCCGATCCATTTGAGCACGCCGATCGCAATCACCGTCCCAAGCCATTGATTGGCGGAGAGCTCATGCCCCCAGCCGCCGGTCAACCGGTCGTACAGGCCGCGATAGAATTCGGGGAACAGCGCGATCACCGACATGGCGAGGAAGGCGATGATGCTCGCCCAGACTAGCGCGACATCGTCATAGTCGTTCGATTTCGCCGCGACGACCGCGACGATTTCGCCGCTGGTACGCGCCTCGGCCTCGGCGACCGCTGCGGTGACGAGATCATGGTCGGCTTCGCTGACGTGACTGACTTTCATGGCCGCGATCTCCTACCAGCCGCCCGAGGCGCCGCCGCCCCCGAAGGAGCCGCCACCGCCCGAGAAGCCGCCGAAGCCGCCGCCTCCGCTGCCGCCGCCCCAACTCGAACCGCCGCCGCCCCACGATGAGCCGCCGCTGCCTCCGCCCCAGTCGTCGTCGCCCCAGATGATGATCGGAGCGCCCCACGGGCTATGCTTGCGCCGCTTCTTGCCGCGCCGTCCGAGGCTGGTGAGCATCGGCAGGATGAAGAAGAAAAAGACGATGAAACCGATGAAGAACAGGCCGCCCCAGTCGCCGTCGTCGGCGCGGTCGCGTTCGGCCTTGTCGGCGGCGGCGGCACGTGTGGCGGCTTCCTCGGGGGTGAGCTGGATCTGCTCGGCGATCGCGTTGACGCCGTCCTGAATGCCGCCGGGCATGTCTCCCGCTTTGAATTTGGGGGTGACGACGTCGCGGATGATGCGGCCCGACAGTGCGTCGGTCAGAACCGGTTCGAGCCCGTAGCCGACCGAGATGTTCATTCGCCGCTCGTTCGGCGCGATCAGGAAGACGACGCCGTCGTCCTTTTCCTTGTCGCCGATCTGCCATTCGCGGCCGAGGCGGTAGCCGTAGTCGGCAATGTCGTTTCCTTCGAGGTCGCTCACCGTCGCGACGACAAGCTGGTGCCCGGTCTTTTGCTGGAGTTCGAGCAATTGCGTGTTGAGCGCGGCTTCTTCGGCCGCGGGGATGATATCGGCCTGGTCGACGACCGGACTGCCCGCGAGCTTCGGGAAGGTCTGCGCCGCGGCCGGGGACGCAACAAGCGCGAACCCAAGCGCCCATCCTAGCACTAGCGACTTCATCGGGAATCTCCGGTTTGCGCGGCGATGGCATCGACGGCGACTGACAGGCCGCCAGCGAAATCGTTCGATCTGAAATGTGGTGTCATCAGGTCGATCGCAGCCTTTGCTTCCTCGTCGGTGAGCATGGTTTCCAGTCCGGTCCCGGTCGAAATACGCGCCCGCCGTTCGTTGGGCGCGACGAGGATCAGGACGCCATCGTTGCGATCCTTGTCGCCGATGCCCCAACGATTGCCGAGACAGTCGCCGACCGCCGCAACATCGAGGCCGTTCAGGCTTGACGCCGTCACGACGACCATCTGATGCCCCGTCCGCCCCTCATATTGTGCAAGCCGGCCGGACAGGCGCGCTTCGGCAGTATCGGGCAGAATATCGGCCGCATCGGTGACGCGTCCCTGCAATGCGATGTCGGGAGCGCCAGCGCAGCCCGCGATCGCTTGGGTCGGCGCCGACGACGGGGGTGCTCCCTTGCAACCGCTCGCGATCAACAGGATCGCAAGCGGCGCGGCAAGGACGGCGCAGCGCACTCTTATTGCCCGAAGTCGACCTTCGGCGCCTGATTGGCGTTGGGAGTCACGGCGCGATACGGCGTCATCGGCTTGGCACCATGTACGATCTTCGCCCCGATGATGTCGGGGAAGGTACGGATCGTCGTATTATAATCCTGGACCGCGCCATTATAGTCCTGAACCGTCACGTTGATGCGGTTCTCGGTACCTTCGAGCTGGGTCATCAGGTCGGCGAAGCGCGCCTGACTCTTGAGGTCGGGATATTGTTCGACGGTGACGAGCAGGCGGCCGAGCGCGCCCGACACATTGCCCTGCGCCTGCTGGAACGCCTGCACCTTCGCCGGATCGTTGAGGTCGTCGGTGCTGAGCTTGACCTGCGTCGCCGAGGCGCGTGCCTGGATGACGCCTTCGAGCGTCGACTGCTCGATCTTCGACGCGCCCTTGGCGGTTTCGACGAGGTTCGGGATCAGGTCGGCGCGGCGCTGGTAGGCGGCTTCGACATTCGCCCACTTGGCCTTCGCGGCCTCTTCCTTGGTGGGAACGCTGTTGATGCCGCACGCGGACAGCGACACGGCGGCGAGCGGCACGATCAGCAGGCGGGCGGAACGCATGGTCATGGTCTTCGGACTCCCTCCGCGCGGCACTTTGCCGCGCCAACTGGTTTAATATAGTAAGACGCCCCGTTCCCCGCAATCATTGACGCCGATAATCGCGTAAGGCACGTTGGACCGGCAGATGCAGAGACCAAAGGGGTTGGTACATGTTCAAAGATTTCAAGGCATTCCTGAACCAGGGCAATGTGATGGGGCTGGCGGTCGGCGTCATCATCGGCGCGGCGTTCGGGACGATCGTCAAATCGCTCACCGACGATGTGCTGATGCCCTTCATCGGCTTGATCACCGGCGGCGGGGTCGATTTCACCAACAAATATCTCGTGCTGTCGGGTGGCGACAAGGTGACCGAAGGTATGACGCTGGCGGCCGCGAAAGCATCGGGCGCGAATGTTATGGCGCTGGGCAGCTTTGTGACCGCGGTGATCAATTTCGTGCTGCTCGCGTTCGTCGTGTTCCTGCTGGTGCGGCAGGCGAGCAAGTTCATCAAGCCCGCCGAAGCGGGGCCGACCGAGATCGATATCCTCACCGAAATCCGTGACGAGCTGAAAAGGAAGCCGTGATGGATCCGCGATGAAATGCACGCCCGCCCTTTTCATCGGCGGGCGGGGCTCCTATATCGGTCGTGCCGGTTTCGGCCGGCTATGAGGATAAATGGTGTCGTGGAATAGACACAGCGGACCCGGGGGCAGTACCCGGCGGCTCCACCACAAACCCGCGTTTCTTCGATGGGCGCGCGGGCTTCTGACGGGGCCGAACCAGGATCGACGTGTGTTCAAAGGCGATATTTTCTTCCGGGCTGAGTAACCCGTTCAAGGCTCAAAACTATAAGTGCTAACGATAACGAAGCACTCGCTCTGGCTGCGTAACCGATAAGCCTCACGGCCTAAGGTTATTCAAATAGAACGCGGTTCGGACCGAACCGGGCAACAGAATCGGATACCAGCGGCTGGGGACGAGCCGGGCAACAGAATCGTCCCACCTTATTTCCCTGATCCAGAACAAGATCGTTCGCGCAAAAGCGGTTTCACCGGCGCTGGGCTCAACGGGACAATGTCAGAATTTCTTGCGTAGCGTCAGCCGGACCTTGCGCCCGAGCGGGTCGATTTCGTGGCGGCTGTATCTCGCGGGCACCGTCCCGTCCTCGCGCGTCACGCGGCGATAGCCGTCGAGGAGGTCGTCGATATCCACCGACAGCCTGAGATCGTTCAATATGCCCTTTTTGCCGGGGCTTTCGAACAAATGGTCGAGCTCGACGAAGGCCGAAGCGCCGAGCGTCACCGGTGGCTTGAAGATGAAGATCTCGTCGGCTCCCCGCAGCCGTCCGGGACTGCTCCAACTGCCGCTCAGATTCGCCCCGATCCCCCTTTTGCCTGCCGACGCCTGAAACGACAGGCTGTGGCGCGATTGCCCGCCCGCGCGAAGCTGGTCGATCGCGGGCATGCCGGGGCGGGTCAGCAGTTCGTTTTTCAACCGCATGTTGTGGGTGAGCGAGAGGGAGAATTGGAGCGGGTCGGCGGCCGTCGCGCGCCCCGCCGGGCGCTGCCCGGGAAGACGAAGCGTGATGCCGGTCGACAGCGAACTGTCGGTCTCGCGCGCGAGGTTGATCGCGCGGGCGTCGACCGCGACCAGCCGCCCGTTCGTATCGCGCGTCACCCGTTCGGGAAAGGCCGCCTCGATCGCCGGCGTCAGCTCGGGAAACCCGGCCACGCCGCCCTTCGCGACCGACTGGCGATAGCCCAGATTGATCGTCAGCACCTGATCTCCGAGTGGCCGAACCGTCGCGGAGAGCGTCAGGCTTTGCCGGCGGCCGCCTTCGAGGTCGGGGTTGCCGCCGGTGGTCCAGACCGGCTCGGCGATCTCCTGACGCAAATAGTCGAAAACGCGGTTGACCGTGGTGACAACCGGCGCATCGAGCTGGTCGAACGAGGGCGGGTTTTCGGCAAAGTCGATCGCTCCGCGAAGCTGGACGATCGGCCATGGCGACCAGCTGACGCTGCCTGCAAACCCCTTTTTCAGCCGGCTGTTCGTCATCGTCTGCGCGCTCGCGGAGAGATCGACGGTCAGGTCGCCCAGCCAGCCGAAGCGGGCAGCGCCGGCGCGCGAGACCGGCACGCTGAGCGACATCTGGCCGCTCGACTGGCTGCGCGTCCGGCTGTTTGCCGCGATCAGATTCCCCGACGCGTCGTGTTGCCGGCTTTGCGTGCTGTTGCGGCCCGTATTGGCAGTCAGGTTCCAGACGAGCGGCCCGGCGGGCAGGTCGACGACGGCCTTTCGCACATTGAGCCGGGCGCTGAGATTGTCGTTCTTCGTCCGGTTGCGCGTCGCAATCATCAGGCCTTCGTCCCATAGGCCATAGGGGTTGAAGCCCGGATCGAGGTCGTCGATCAGCCGCTGGACGCGCGCGATATCGATCCCGTTTTCGAGGAAATTCTCGGCCCGATTGCGCGAATAGCTCGCCGCCACGCTGGTCTGCCAGCCGCCGATATTGCCATTGAGCGTCAGCGATGCGCCGAGCGAGGTCGAGTCATTGTCGGTGCGCAGTGCGCGCTCACCCGCAAACGGCCGTGTCAGCACGACGTCGTTCGCAAAGGGCGATCGGGGATGGCCGGCGGGGAGGGCGACGGAGGCCATCGGCAGGCCGCGCTCGCCTTCGCTGCTGTTCCGGTTCGCGCTGAGGCTCAGCGCGACGGAAAAATTGCCCAGCGGGCGCGTCATCCCGATGCCCAGCCCGGCGGTGCGCCGCGATGATTGCAGCGTCTCGAAGCGGTTGGGATCGACCGGGTGGCGTGCATCCGCGGTTGCGGCGAAATCGTCGAGGCCGGGCACTCCGGCCAGCGCCCCCGCCGGGATGGCGGCCACCGTTACGGGGCGACCCGCGGCGACGCTGAGTGCGGGATCGATTTCGCCGCCATCGACGCCGGAGACGAAGCCGACGCCGTCGAATACACCCTCCTGCGGCGGAATATTGCGCGCGGTTTTGCGAAACGCGCTGTCGGCGCCGACCCGCGCCTGCGCGTTCCAGCGCGTGTCGCCGCTGATCGCGGTCCGCCGGGCCGATAATGTGCCGCCATATTGGCCCCCGGCGGTGGCAAAATCGAAGCTGGTGTCGGCATTGAGCATCGAGAAATTCTTCTTGAGCACCAGATTGACGACGCGCTTGCCCGCCGGCTCGCCATAATGCGCCGCCGCCTCGGGCTTGAGCACGGTGAGCCGGTCGAGCGCTTCGGGGGGATAGGTGAGGATCGAACGGTCGAAACCCGCGGGCTTGCCGTTGATCAGGATGACGGGCTCTTCGCCGCTGCCGTCGATGAAGGGGGCCAGGCGGGTGAGCAGGTCCTGAATGCTGTCGGCGCCTTGCGCCGCGATCTCGTCCTCGCCGAACTCGCTTTCGGCCGGAACCTTCGCCTCGCCGCGGCGATCGGCGGTGACGACGATCTCGTCGGGATCGTCGACCGGAGCAACAACGCGCGGCAGGGCAATCCCTTCGGAGAAAGCCGCCACCGCAGCGCCCCCCTTGTCCGTTTCGGCTTGCGCGAGCGCCGGCAGCCCGACAGGCAGAGCGAGTAGGATCGATATGCTATGCCAAGCCTGAATCATGATCTTGCACAGGCATTTCGCATCCCATATGTTCCGGAACCGTAGAACTGCACGATGCAGGGATATGTGGGAAGCTCGAGAATGGGTCTAAAAAGGGGCACCCGGCAAGGCGCCCCAAGTTAGGGTTGCCACCACAAAAAGCACATGGGTGGCAGAGAGAAGCAAGAAGACGAAAGATCAGGGATTCGTAACGAGACCACCGGCCGTCTGCGTCAATGTTCCGGCGAAAGTGCAAGGATCAGTTCCACTGCCGCCAGGAAGCGAAGAATTGACGGTCAGGTTCCCGCTGCTGTCGTAGGCAGCAACAATATTACCCGAACAGTCCCCCGGGGTCGGGGTGTGGACGTACACGCCATTGATGGCGAGCTGTGTCGGTCCCGTATTCCAGACATAGAGGCTCGACAGATCCGGCGAGCCGGAAGGCCCGTCCAGCACCGTGATCGCTTCACACAGGCCGGCGGGAGTGGGGCCAAACTGCACGAAGCTGACCGTCAGATTGGTCAGCGGGCCGCTCGTGGTTGCCGGGGTCCCGCTCACCGTCGCGGTGCACGGAAACGCGGGGGACGGGGTCTTCTGAACAAGAACCACGCCCGACCAGGAATGGGTTGCAGTCGACGTATATGTTTCAGCGTGCGCCGTACCCGAAATGACCAGTGCCGCGCTTGCCAAAATTCCAGAAATATAGCGTTTCATAAAACTCTCCCAATTTGTTAAAGATTAGAGAAGTTCTTAAATTTTATGTGAAATAATTATGTATTATACACTCTCCTTTCTACCATTTCTTTGAAACAGAGAATCCAAATATTCGGGGATCCAGCGTGAAAACATTGGAGCTCAGCCCGGTGTCATCCGAGTTTGTGAAAAAGTCGGTTATCGGAGTCTTGTTGAACAGGTTTTTGACGTAGAATTGCATCGCAAAGCCGTCGTCGGGACGGGTAAGTGTCATCGCCAGATTGCTGTTGTCCCACGCCTTGAGCCGATCATAGGCCGAGTTGTAAATGCGCGCGAAGCTCTTCGATTGCCGATAGTAATCGCCGCGCAGGGTCAGCTCCCAATCACCTCCCTCGATGAAGAAGGTATATTCTGCGCCCACATTGAAGGTGAAGCGCGGTGCATTGGGGAGCTCGTTTCCGGAAACATCCTTGGAGAATCCTCGCCCACCGTTCGGAGCGCCGCTTCCACCATTGGCGATGTTGAGGCCGATCGTGTCGGGATTGTACGGAGCGAGGGGGTCCCAGGTGAATCCATATTGCTGATTGTAGGCGACCTGCCCAGGAAATGCGGGATTGAAGCTCCCGAACCTGGTCGATCCGGCGCACAGCGCGGACAGAGCCAGGATGTTCACATTCGCCGGATTTCTTTGCAGAATTTTTTCTACAAACACGCGCGGTGCGATGCAGTTGGACGGCGCCTGCAACCAGGGACGCAACAATACCCAGTCCGGATTCCCGAGCGTTCTATCCATGACATCGATGGACTCACTCCCGTCCTTCAACCTTGTTTTCAAATAACCGAGATTTGCGTTCATCCTGAACGATCTCGACGGCTTCCACGCAGCTTCGAGCTCAAGCCCATGGCTCGTCGCGCCGAAATTCTCGTTGAATGAAATCCGGTCGATGATTTGCGATATCTGGTAGTTCTTATAGTCGTAGAAGAAAGCCGTCGCGTTGAGTTGAAACTTCCCGTTCGCGAACGAGTTCTTCGTCCCGATCTCAAATGCATTGAGATATTCCGGTTTGAACTCTTCTTCCAGGGGAAGGTACTGCACGACCGCCGGATTCAAGTCCACGCGCGGTGGATTGGTGCCGCCTCCCTTATATCCGCGAGCATAGCTCAAATAGATCAGGGTATCGTCGGTAAAACCGAGATCCGGCTTCCAGTCGAGGACGGCCCGGCCCGTCAGGGCGCCCCAGCTTTGCCTGATATCGTCGAGCGCCGGATAACCCGAATTGACCTTGCCGCCGGTCGCGCCGCCCCGGTTGAAAACAGGCGTTTCCGCGCCACCGCCCAGCAAAAGCTGGCTGGGAATCTGCGACGATGTCTTCCTGTCCCGCGTGTACCGCAACCCCGCGGTAAATTTCAAATCATCGTTCAGCTCTAAATAGGCCTCGGAATATATAGCCAGAGATTTCGTCCTGACTCTGTTATTGCTCAGGAAGTAATTGTGACCTACGTCTTGAATGTTATCTATCGAATTGGTTTCAACGTACACGCATTCCTTGATCTCATATCCGGCAGGGCAGGACTTCAAGGACGTCGGTCCGCTTAGAGGAGGCGGGCTCTGAGCCGGGTCCCCATACATATATTTTGCAAGAAGCGTGAA
The DNA here is from genome assembly GCA_020160755.1 of Pseudomonadota bacterium. Taxonomy (GTDB): domain Bacteria; phylum Pseudomonadota; class Alphaproteobacteria; order Sphingomonadales; family Sphingomonadaceae; genus Sphingopyxis. Next base: position 85,123 of record JAIUPN010000006.1, on the reverse strand, counting down.
GACGTTGTTGAATACGTAATATTTATCTTCTGTTTTGAAATCCAGATAGTTTGCGCCGATATTGAAGTTCAGCCTGCCGTCAAAATCGGATTGAACCCGGAATTCCTGATACCATTGCCTGTTTTTCGACCGGCTCAAGTCTACCGACATCACCCGATCGGAGCAGCCGATTTGCGGATCGCAAAGAATGCCGCCGGGGGTGGGGCCAGGATAGAGTGTCGTGTCGATGAGGCGGCCAGCAAAAGAGCCCAGAAAATCGCTCAGAGGGGCCAGAGAGTCGTTAAAAGCGGGCGCTGATACGGTTCTGTTGTAATCCTGAGTAGAGAAATAATTATCTTTGCTGTATGCGGTCTGAGAATGAAATTCCAATCCGCTGTCATTGGAAAATTTCATGTTCAGCTGAAGAACGTCATTCTTCGCCCGAAATACGGGGTCATATGACGTGGATATTTCTCTCAGATTCCGGGACTGCTCGACATTCTGAAAGGGGTCCAGCGTCTTGACGACAGGAACAAATTCGAATGTCCGGGGCTTCAGGCCCAGATATACGAAACTGTTGGCTGCGATCATATAGGCCAGAGAGCGCCCGTTCGGCGTCCCATAGGCCTCGTCCTTGTACAGGGACCCCGGCAAACAGCCCTGACTCAGGCGGCCGCGCACATCGAGATTTGTTATGGCAATATTTCCGATGCGTTCCGGGCCGGGGTCGCGTGTGCACAGCTGCTTGCCCGTACGCGAGCGATTGTCGTCTTCTTCGAAGCGCTGCCAGATCATGTTGGCGCTGAAATTGTCGGTGGGTTTCCACTCGACGGTGGCACGGGTCGACCAGAGATCCCGGTCATTCACGCGCTTCTGGGTGAAGCTGTTATAATCGAACCCGTCGCGTTTGGTCCACGCGCCGGCGACCCGGACACCCAGCGTGTCGGTGATCGGCACGTTGAGCATCCCGCTCAGGCGACGTGTCTTGAAGCTGCCGACTTCGCCCTTCACCTCTCCACCAAAATCGGCTTCGGGGAGGGCGGTGATCAGATTCACCACGCCCGCCGTGGCGTTGCGGCCATACAGTGTACCTTGCGGTCCCCGCAGCACCTCGATCCGCTGCATGTCGAAAAATTCCGATTCGAACAGGCGATTGCGTGCGAGGGGCGTATTGTTGAAGCTCACCGCGACGGCAGGATCGCTGGATGCCGAAATGGCTTTCGTCCCGATCCCGCGGATCGAGAAATTATACATCGAAAAATTGCTTTTCGAGAAGCTCACGTTCGGAACAGCGCGGAGCAGTTCCGATCCGCCCTCGATCTTCTGGTCGTTCAGTGCATCGCCCGACAGCGCGGTCATCGCGATCGGCACGTCGATGATCTTTTCTTCTTTCTTCTGCGCGGTCACGATGATTTCGCTCGCGTCGCTGATCTCCTGCGCCGGCGCCGCTGGAGCGGCCGTCGAAACGGCGCTTGCCATGTCAGCCTGCGCAATCTTCCGCGCCGGGCTGATAACGAAAATCTTTCCGTTGCGACGATAGGTCAGCCCTGTCCCGCGAAGCAGCTCGCGAAGCGCCTCCTCGGCGCCCGCGCGATATCGAAGCGCTTCGCTGCGCTTGCCGCGCACCGCCTTGCCATCGAAAATCACCTGTACCCCCGACGTGCGCGCGAAAGCGCGCAGCGCGCCGCCCAGTTCCTGCGCCGGAATATCATATTGCTGGATCTGGCGCGCTTCGGCCTGCGCCGGCGCCGACGTAGCCACCAGCGCGCCGAGCGCAAGACTCGACAACAAATAACGACGTTTGGACATATCCTCTCCCTCTATGCGAGGGGTCGATATTATTGCCCCTCTGTCATAAAGACGAACCAGCCGCCGATTTACGCCCCTGATTTTATCTAGGGTCGATCTTTTTCTTCGGCGATGCCGGAATTTACAGTTTTGATAGTGATCTGGCCGCCCTCTTCGTGCGCAGCCAGGGGATAGAGCGACGTTACGCCCTTGACGAAGCTGTCGGTGTCGCCCGCGTCGAACACGCCGTTGACGAGATGACGGCCAGCCGCCGCGTCGCCGATGACGATCGGCGACGCGGCATAACGATTGATCCGCTCGACCGCATCAGCGAGCGGCATGTCGACGAAATCGACCCGGCCTCCTTCCCATGCGAGCGAACGATCCGCCTCGACGGGCAGCACTTCGGCCGCGCCCGACGAAAGGTCGGCCACCAGTTCCTGTCCGGGTAACAATTGCTTCGTCGTATGCGTCACCGGCCGCCCCGCTTTAATGGCACCCGCCGCCGCGGCACGCGGAACGACCGCGACCTGCCCTTCGAAAAGCAGGACCCTCAGCTGATCTTTCAACAGCTCGACGCTGAAACTCGTACCGACAGCCACCACCGACTGCGAACCGGCGGTCACGGTAAACGGTCGAAGCGGATCTTTCGCGACGTCGAACTTGGCCCGGCCGCGTTCGAGTGTGATCGAACGCCGTTCTTCGGTGAAAGATACCAGCATCCGGCTGGCGGCATCGAGCGAAACGCTGGACCCGTCATCGAGCCGGACGATCCGCCGTTCGCCAACGGTCGTCGCATAAACGTCAGGGCTTTCGGCCCAGTACCAGGCGCCGGCACCCGCGGTCAGCGCGAACGCGGTCAGTGCCCCGAAAGCATGGCGACGGGTCAGGCTTCGCGAAGATCGCTCATTGTGGCTCCGGGCGTTTTCCATCGTCGTCAGCGCCTTGGCGCGGAGCGACAGGAAGCCCGGCAACTCGGCGATCGCATCGGTGCATTGCCACGCCGCGACCATCTGTTCGAAATATTGGCCGTGACGTTCGTCAGCCGCGAGCCATTCGTCGAAATCGGCCTGCTCGGCGGATGTAAGCGGCCGCTCGGCAATCCGCAGGCACCAGGCGGCTGCCCGTTCCTCCTGATCGGCAAAGCCGTCGTTGTCGTTCTGCGGGGTCATGCCTGCTGCCTCATTCGACGAGCCAGGAAAACGAGTGCGCGCGAGATATGCTTGTCGACCGTTCGCAGGTGAAATCCGAAATTGTCGGCGATCGTCTGCTTGGGAATATCCTCGACGCGGTACAGAATGAATATCTGCTGCGTGGGTTCAGGCAGAGCCTGGATCGCGGCCCAGAGGATCGAAATGCTTTCGCGCGCCGATGCGATCCGGAAAGGATCGAGGGGATCGATGCCGGCGCTGCCGTCGCTACGTGCGGCATCGGAGAAATGCCGGCGCACAAGGTCGTGGCGCGCACGATCGGTGACGAGATTCGCGGCGATCCGGAAGATATAGGCGGCACTCGTCTCTTCGATGTTTGGTTGCGTTCGCATCAGCCGTACGAAAACCTCCTGGGTCATATCCTCGGCCTCAGCGAGACCAGCGACCCGACGCGAAAAAAAGGCGATCAGCGGCGGCCGGAATTTCCGGGTAAGCCGTTCCAGTTCGGAGACAGATTCCGCTGCCACCCCGCTCCTCCTGATCCGTGTTCCTACCTAAAACGGCCATGAAGGCAAAATGCGCCCTTCTTTTTGGCGGGGGGATCGAAAGATGTCAGGGCAGGAGCGCATCAAGCGGGCACGAAGGGCATAGGGTGCGTCAGTGCGGGCTTTCGCAGTGGCGATGATCGCCAAGCGCTTCGATCACGCGGCAATCGGCGGCGACCCCGCCGCGGCAGCGCCCGACGATCCGCGCCAGTTCGTCGCGGAGCAGGGTGAGCTGCGCGATCTTCGCCTGGACCTGTTCGAGATGAGCGGTGGCGATGCGGTCGGCCTCGCCGCAGTCGCGCGCGGGATCGTCCGACAGGTCGAGCAGCGATCGGATTTCCTCAATCGTGAAACCGAGGTCGCGCGAATGACGCACGAAACTCAGCCGCGAACGATGCGCATCGCCATAGCTGCGATAATTTGCCGCGGTGCGATCGGGTGCGGGAAGCAGCCCGATGCGCTCATAATAGCGGATGGTTTCGATATTGGTCCCGGTCGCCCGCGACAGTTCGCCGATTTTCATCGCTTGACCCTGTAGTTGCTACAGGGTGCATATAGGGTGCCGACTCGAAGATAACAGGAGATTTCGGCGATGGCCGATCAATGCTGTGCCGGAAAAAGCGGTAAGACCGCGCTCAATGACCCCAAGTGGCGGCGTATCCTGTGGATCGCGCTGCTGATCAATGCGGCGATGTTCGGGGTCGAGATCGTAGCGGGCGTGGCGGCGGATTCGCGTGCGTTGCAGGCCGACGCGCTCGATTTCCTCGGCGACAGCGCCAATTATGCGATCAGCCTTGGCGTCGCGGGGATGGCGCTGGCGTGGCGTGCGCGCGCCGCCTTGCTGAAGGCGGGCACGATGCTTGTCTTTGGCCTGTGGGTGTTCGGATCGGCGGTCTGGGGTTTTGTCAGCGGGTCGGCGCCGCATGCCGAAACGATGGGGCTGATCGGTGCGCTCGCGCTCGCCGCCAATGTCGCGGTCGCGCTGATGCTCTATCGTTACCGCACGGGCGACGCGAACATGCGCTCGGTGTGGATCTGTTCGCGCAACGACGCGATCGGCAATATCGCGGTGATGGGCGCGGCGCTCGGCGTGTTCGGCACGGGGCAAAGCTGGCCCGACCTTGCCGTCGCGGCGATCATGGCCGGTCTCGCAATCTGGGGCAGCATCGAGGTGTTTAGGCAGGCGCGCGGCGAACTCGCCGCCACGCCTGCCTGAAAACCCTCAAGCCAGGCTGTTGCCAAGGCCGATCACGACGGTCGACGCCATCAGCACCGCGATACCGAGCCATACGAGTGCGCGCGTGCGCTGGCCCGCGGGCGCCCATTCTTTGAGCGCGAAGCCCCACAGCGTCGAGAAGAGGATGATGCTCGCCATGTGCAGCGTCCAGCTTGAAAAGCCGAAGCGCCCCATCTGGCTTTCGCCCATCGTGTAGAAGAAGAACTGGAAATACCAGAGTGTGCCGCCAAGTGCGGCGAGGCCGTAGTTGAGCGCAAGCGGCGGCTTTTCGGTCGCGCCGGGCGCGGCCTCGCCGACGAACTGACGCGCGCTGCGGTTGCGCGCGATCAGGATCGCGCACCAGATGAGGTTGGTCGTCAGCCCGCCAAGCAGGACAACGCAGAGAACGGGAAGCCCCTGCCACAACGGATCGGTTCCGGCGGCCAGCGTCAGCTCGCGGATCGGCGCGCCGGCGTCGAGGCCCCAGGCGAAACAGCCCGACATGATGCCGGAGAAGACCGCGATCGCGAGTCCCTTGCGCAGGTTGAATTCGGACGTGTCAGCCTCGGCGATCGCCGCGCCCATCTCGCGTTCCTTGCGCCGTCCGGCCTGCGCGACGATGACGATACCGATGAGGGTGATCGCAATGCCGAGGAATACCGTCTGCCCGCTCGTCGTCGAGAACAGCTCGCCCAATGTGCCGCGAAAGATCGGCGGTCCCATCGTGCCGATGACGGTCGTGAGGCCCAGCGCGACCGCCATACCGAGCGACAGCCCGAGGTAGCGCATCGTGAGCCCGAAGGTCAGCCCGCCAAGCCCCCACATCGCGCCCCAGAACCAGCACCAGAACCAGATGTCGCCCGGCGTGCGGCTCAAAACGCCGAGCAGGTCGTGCGTCTGGATCGACGCGAACAGCCATGGCGCGAGGAGCCAGGAAAAGATGCCGCCGGTGATCCAGAAAATCTCCCACGACCAGGCGCGGATGCGCTTGTACGGCACATAGAAGCTCGCCGACGACAACCCGCCCAGCCAGTGAAAGAACACGCCAAGCAGCGGGTTCGCATCCATCCTTTGTCTCCCCAAATAACCGTCAGGCGGCTAATGTCTCCGGCCCGATCCTGTCCACCCCGGTCACGCCGGTAAGCGCCATCGCGACGCGCATTTCGGCCTCGATCAGGTCGAGCACATGGCGTACGCCGCGTTCGCCGTCGGCAGCGAGCGCGAACGCCCACGCGCGGCCGAGCAGCACTCCCCGCGCGCCCAGCGCGAGCATTCGCACGACGTCGAGCCCCGATCGCACCCCGCCATCGGCGAGGACGGAGAGCCGATCGCCGACCGCATCGGCGATCGCGGGCAAGGCGCGTGCGACCGACGGCACCCCGTCGAGCTGGCGCCCGCCATGGTTCGACACGATGATGCCGTCGACGCCTGCTTCGGTCGCTCGGCGCGTATCGTCGGCATCCAATATGCCCTTGATGACGATCGGCCCCTTCCAGTGCGCGCGAACGAAGTCGAGGTCGGCCCATGTCACGGCGGGATCGAAATTATCCTTCATCCAGCCGAGGAAATCCTCGAGCCCCGATTTGGGGCCGAGCAAAGGCGCGACATTGCCGAGCTGGTGGGGGCGGCCATGGAGGCCGACGTCCCATGCCCAGCCCGGGCGCGTAATCGCCTGGCCGACGCGGCGCGCCTGCCCGCGCAAGCCCGCTGCGCCCGACAGCCCCGACCGGACGTCGCGATAGCGCGCGCCGGGAAGCGGCATGTCGACGGTGAACACCAGCACCGGACAATGGGCAGCGCTTGCTTCCTCGAGCAGTGCCCGCATGAAGCCGCGGTCGCGCACCATATAGAGCTGGAACCAGAAGGGCGTCGGTGAGCCGCGCGCGACCTCGGCAAGCGAGCAGGCCGACACGGTCGAGAGGGTGAAAGGCACGCCCTTTGCGGCGGCGGCGCGTGCCGCCTGTACCTCGCCGCGGCGTGCGGCCATCCCGGCAAGTCCGATCGGACCGAGCGCGACCGGCATCGACACCTGCTCGCCGAACAGCGTCGTCGACAGGTCGATTGCCGAGACGTCGTTCAGCACACGCTGGCGCAGCGAAATATCCTGCAGATCGTCGATGTTGGCGCGCAAAGTGCGCTCGGCATAGGAGCCGCCGTCGAAATATTCGAAGAGGAAGTGGGGCAGGCGACGCCGCGCGGCCTCGCGATAATCGCCGATCGATGCAGCTTTCACGCGGCTTCTTCCACCCGTGCGGCTTCGCGCCGCCAGCGATCGCGATAGGGCGCGAGGTCGACGCCGAGCGGTTCGACCAGTTCGAGGGGTTCGGCAGGAGGCAGGGCAGCGTCGATCATACGCAGCGCACCATAGGACACGTCATTGTGCGCCTTGCCGACATAGACACGCAGGTCGGGGCGCAGCGCCGCGAGCGCGCGCACGAAGACCTGACCTTCGGCGAAGCGTCCTTCGATCAGCAGCCGTTCGCGCGTACCGATCAGGTCGAGCGACGCATCGGTAACCAGCGCCGCATAGAGCGACACCGCGGCGCGGCGCGCGGCGTGGTCCGCGGGTTCCTCGATCCAGCGCCCGCGACCGAGAGGGAAGGGCCCAAAGCCGGGTGCGAAGCTGGGCAGCACCATCGCGCCGCCAGCCAGCGCTTCCGGAAGCGCGGCGAGCAGCGCGGGCTGGTCGGGCGCGATGTTGCTTTGCCGCGTATCGAGGCCGATCAGCATCTCGATCTCGCGCCCGCCCATGAAACGCGCTGACGGGATCGGCTTGCCAAAAGCATCGACGTTGATCAGGCAGTCGCGCGTTTCGTCGAGGCCGCTTGTATCCATCAATGTGGCATCTTCGGGCGAACGCATCGCGACGAACCAGGTCCCGGTCGAGAGAACGGTCGATTCATGGTCGGCGATTTCGGCGAAGCCGCGCGCCGCGAGCAAGGCTGCGTTCGAATCGTGCAAGCCGCAATGCACTTCGGTGTCGGCGGGCAGGCCGGTGCGGAATACCCATTCAGGCCGGAGCGTGCCCAATATGTCGCCTGCGGCGCGTAACGGCGCGAGCCGCCTTGCCCATCCGCGCCGTTCGGCAAGCTCTGACGGCGTTCCCGCGAGCGGGTTCCACAGGTCGGTATGACAGCCGAGGCTTGTCACCTCGGATGTTGCCACCCCGCTCAGTAACCAGCTCCAATATTGTGTCCACGGCAGTATCTGCGTGCCTTCGGCCAGCGCCGGTTCAAGCGCTTCAAGGCGGAATATCTGTGCACCGAGATTGAGGCCGTCGGGTAGCGCCGGCGAACCGGTGCGCGCGAACGGATCGCGCTCGGCGTCATAGGCCGCGCGGAGCGCTGGCGGCATTGCCTCTTCATAGTCGAGCGGCGGGCAGGCCAGGCGACCGTCCCGGATGATCGCGGCCCCGGCGCCATGGCCGACCGGAACGACAGCGCCGACGTCGGCGAGCGTCGCGAAATAGCGCAGCACCTCGACAACCCAGCCTTCGATACCCGTGGTATCGAGCGCGACATAGGCGCCGACCTTGATGCGCTCGTTGGGCCGCACGCGCCGTTCGATCAGCGCGCCCCCGGATGACCAAAGGCTGAGCTTTGCCAAGGTTTTTCCTACGTCGAGGACTATGGTTGCGCGACCCTTCATCCCTCTCCCTCTTGCTTCGTTAAGACCGAATTTGATCGAACTTTATCGAAACTGATTGCGGAGCGCCAGCGATTTCGATAGATAACCCCACATAGTCGAAGCAACGAGTTTCTTTCATGCCCGATCTTCTGGATACCACGTCTGAATCCCGCGCGATCACCGCGCTGCTTTTCGCCATCCCGGCGAATCGCTGGTCGGACGAAGAGGCGCGGGGCAAGTCGCCCGAAGATCTGCTCCTCTATCGCTCGAACCGCCTCGGTTCCGATCTCACCGTCACCAATTTCGGCGGCGGCAATACCTCGGCCAAGCTCGACGCGCGCGATCCGCTGACCGGTGAAACCGTGCAGGTCCTGTGGGTCAAGGGGTCGGGCGGCGACATCGGTTCGATGGAGCTCGATGGCTTTTCGACGCTCTATCAAGGCAAGCTGCTCGGACTCGAAAAGCTCTACCGCGGGCTCGCGCATGAGGACGAGATGGTCGGCTATCTGCCGCACTGCACCTTCGCGCTCAATCCGCGTGCGGCGTCGATCGACACGCCGCTCCATAGCTATCTGCCTTTCGCGCACGTCGACCATGTCCACCCCGACGCGATCATCGCGCTTGCCGCGTCGAGCGAAGGTGAGGCGGCAACGCAGGCAATCTGGGGTGGGGCGGTCGGCTGGTTGCCATGGCAGCGTCCTGGCTTCGACCTCGGGCTCAAGCTCCGTGATTATGTGGCTGCCCATCCGGGCCTTCGCGGGGTGATGCTCGCGGGACACGGCATCATCTGCTGGGGTGACAGCGCCAGAGGCTGCTATGACAATACCATTGCGCTGATCGCCGACGCGGCAAATTATCTGAACGCGAAGCTGGCTGAAGGGCCGGCGTTTGGCGGTGAGATTGTCGCGTCGCGGCCCGCTGCCGAACGAGCGGGCGCCGCGGCGAAGCTGATGCCGCTGCTCCGCGGGCTGATGGGCGGGCGGCGCGTCGGCCACTTCGCCGACGATGCCGAAACGCTCGAATTCAACGGCAGCCACGATTTTGCTAAGCTCGCCGCGATTGGCACCTCGTGTCCCGACCATTTTCTGCGTACCAAGATCGCGCCGCTCGTGCTCGATCCGGCGCGGATCGAGGACGCCGCCTATCTCGCTGAACGGATTGAGGCGTATCGCGCCGGTTATGCCGCCTATTACGAGCGGTGCGCGCGGCCCAATTCGCCCGCGATGCGCGATCCCAATCCGGTGGTGGTACTCGTTCCCGGCATCGGCCGCATGACCTTTGCCGGCGACAAGACGACCGCGCGCCTCGCAGGCGAATTCTACGCCAATGCGATCAACGTGATGCGCGGGGCCGAGGCGATCGGCGCCTATGTCGGCCTCGACGAACAGGAAGCGTTCGACATCGAATATTGGCTGCTCGAAGAGGCGAAGCTCCAGCGTATGCCGAAGCCGAAGCCGCTTGCGGGGCGCATCGCGCTCGTTACCGGCGGCGCGGGCGGTATCGGCGCTGCGACTGCCGAGCGCCTCGCCGCCGATGACGCGTGCGTGCTGCTCGTCGACCGCGACGCCGATGCGCTCTTGAAAGCTGCGGAGGAACTCGAAAGCCGCTTTGGCCGTGATCGCATCCGTTCGGCGGTGTGCGACGTGACCGACGAAGCACAGGTTGCCGCGGCTTTTTCCGCGTGCGCGCGCGAATTCGGCGGGCTGGACATTCTCGTCGCCAACGCCGGCATTGCCTCGTCGGCGCCGATCGAGGACACGACGCTCGAGCTGTGGCAGCGCAATTACGATGTGCTTGCGCAGGGCTATTTCCTCACCGCGCGTGCGGCCTTCCCGCTGATGAAGGCGCAGGATGGCGGTTCGATCGTCTTCATCGGCTCGAAGAACGGCCTTGCTGCGGCGACCAATGCCTCTGCCTACGCTTCGGCGAAAGCGGCGGCGCTGCATCTCGCGCGTTGCCTCGCGCTCGAAGGCGCGCCCTTCGGTATCCGCGTGAACACGGTCAATCCCGATGCGGTGATCAAGGGGTCGCGCATCTGGGACGGCGACTGGCGCCGAGAACGCGCCGGTGCACATGGTATCGATTCGGGCCGCGAGCTTGAGGAACATTATCGCAACCGGTCGATGCTGAAGCGCGACGTGCTGCCCGAGGATGTCGCCGAAGCGGTCTATTTCCTCAGCTGCGATATGTCGGCAAAGTCGACCGGCAACATGATCAACGTCGACGCGGGCAACGCGCAGGCATTCACACGCTAAGGTACGGAGAGTTTTATGGCTGGCGACCTGCCGCTCGCACAGGATGATATCGAGCGGCTGAACGCCGGTCTGACCGGCGCGCTCGACGATGATTATGGCAGCCTCGGCCGCCAGCTTGGCCGGCGCGGGATCGACATCGATGGCGTGAAGGCGAAGGTCGCGGGTTTCTCGGTCGCAGTCCCGAGCTGGGGTGCGGGGCGCGGCGGCACGCGTTTCGCCAAATTCCCGATCGCCGGCGAGCCCACGAATATCCATGAGAAGCTCGAGGATTGCGCGGTCATCCAGCAGCTGGGCCGCGCGACCCCGCGCGTCAGCCCGCATTTCCCGTGGGACAAGGTCAGTGACTATCGGGCTTTGCGGGAGGAAGCTGCGGCGCTCGGCCTCGGCTTCGACGCGGTCAACAGCAACACATTTCAGGACCAGCCGGGGCAGGCGGTGAGCTATGCCACCGGCTCGCTCTCCTCGACGCGCGCCGAGGTGCGCGAGCAGGCGGTCGCACACAACATCGAATGCATCGAGATCGGGCGACAGCTCGGCGTCACCGACCTCACCGTCTGGGTCGGCGACGGCACCAACTTCCCGGGGCAGCAGGATCTGGGGCGTTCGCTCGACCGCTATCTCGATGCCGCGGCGGAGGTTTATGCGGCGCTGCCCGGCGACTGGCGGATGCTGATCGAGCACAAGATGTTCGAGCCCGCTTTCTACTCGACCGTGATTTCCGACTGGGGCAGCTCGATCCTCGTTGCGCAGGAGCTTGGTGAGAAGGCGAAGTGCCTCGTCGACCTTGGCCACCATGCGCCGAATGTGAATATCGAACAGATTGTCGCGCGGCTCCACCGCTTCGGGAAGCTTGGCGGATTTCACTTCAACGACAGCAAGTACGGCGACGACGATCTCGACAGCGGATCGATCAACCCGCATCAGCTCTTCCTCGTCTTCAACGAGCTGATCGAGGCCGAGCTGCATCCGCGTGGCGATTTCCGCCCCGCCTATATGATCGACCAGTCGCACAATGTGACCGACCCGATCGAATCGATGCTTTCGTCGGCCGAGGCGATTGTTGCCGCTTATGCGAAGGCGCTGCTCGTCGACCGCGAGGCATTGCTCGCGGCGCAGGAAGCCAATGACACGATGATGGCGTTCCAGGCACTGCGCACGGCATACCGCACCGATGTCTCCCCGATCCTCGCGGCGGCGCGCGCCGAAGCGGGTGGGGCGATCGACGCCATCGCCGCCTATCGGGCGAGCGGATGGCGCGACCGTAAGGCGCAGGAACGGCGCGCGGCCGGAGCTGCGGCGGGAATCGTCTAATCATTCGATTGCAACTCGGCGCAGCTCCCGTCAAATAGACGCGATCAGACAGGGACCCCGATGCACGCAGCCGAACGCGAAAGAATGATCCTCGATAGCCTGGGCGAAAGCGGTTTCGTTTCGTTCCGCGACCTCGAAAGCCGCGTTGCCGCGTCGCCCGCAACCATCCGCCGCGATCTCGACCGGCTGGAGGAAGCGGGCGTCATCACGCGCGTGCGCGGCGGGGCAAAGCGTGTCGGCGGCGGCGGCGCACCGACCGCGTCCGAAGACGGCCTGTCGGGGGTCCCCTTCCACGAAAATATCGGGCGCAACCGCGCCGCCAAGGAAGCGATCGGGCGCGCCGCGGCAGGGTTCTGCATTCCCGGCGAAGGCGTCATGATCGATGGCGGCTCAACGACGCTGCAGATGTGTCCGCACCTCGACGGGCTAGGCCTGCAGGTCCTGACCAACTCGCTCCATATCGTCAGCGCGCTGTTACCGCAGCCGACAACGCGGATTCTCATTCCATCGGGGCAGGTCTTTCGCGAGCAGAATATCGTGCTGTCGGCGGCCGGCGACGACGGTATGCCGCGTTTTCATGCGCCGAAGCTGTTCATGGGCGCGGCGTCGATGGGGCCTGCCGGGTTGATGCAGGCCGACGTGATCCTCGTTGCCGCCGAGCGCCGGCTGATCGAGCGTGCCGACGAGATCATCGTGCTCGTCGACAGTTCGAAATTCTCGGGTCCCTCGGGCAATGTTGTCTGTGCGCTCGACGAGATCGACATCGTCGTCACCGACGCCGGAATCGAGCCGCGCCATGTCGCGATGATGGAAGCCGCCGGTATCCGCGTCATTATCGCCTGAATTTTCCGGAACCTTCAAACCAAAACCGCAGTGCGCCGTGCTGTTCGGGCTCGAATGATTGAATTTGATCGTTGACGTGATTGATAAAGACAAATAATGAGCATTGATGCAGAAACGCTCAGCGAGGCGTGGCATCGGAGGAGCAAATCTGCCGGACAGGCGCCTCCGTCAAAGGGACAACTCGCGAAGGCGAGTGCAGGGAGGATGCGATGAAGGCGATGACGACTGCAGGGCTGGATATGGTTGCGCGGCGCGGCGCGTGGCGACGCGGCATTTCGGTGCTGGCATGCGCGGGCGCGCTGCTTGGCGCGAGCGGCGCATATGCGCAAGAGGCCGATTCCGAGGCGCCGAATGATGCGGACATTGTCGTCACGGGTACCTTGCTGCGCGGTGTCGCGCCGGTCGGTACCAATGTTGTCGCGGTCAGCGAGGCCGATGTTGTCGCCTCGGGCGCGGCGTCGGCGAACGACCTGCTCGCCTCGATCCCGCAGGTCGGCAATTTCGGGACGATCCCCGCGGGGCTCGGCAATTTCGGCAATCCGATCGTGCGCCCCAATATCCGTAATCTCGGCGCGAGCGGCGGTTCGACCACGCTCGTGCTCGTCGACGGCCACCGGATGGTCGGCGCCGGCATTTTGCAGACGAGCTTCGACCCCTCGGTCATCCCGCCCGACGTCATCAAGCGCGTCGACGTCATCCCCGACGGCGGGTCGTCGATCTATGGCTCCGACGCGATCGGCGGCGTGATCAACTTCATCACGCGCGATCGTTACGACGGCATCGGCGTGAACGCGCGCTATGGCTTCGCCAAAAATTACCAGACGATCGACGCCAGTGTCATCGCGGGCAAGGACTGGGGGACCGGTTCGGCCTTCGTGTCCTATTCCTACGCCTGGCACGACGACCTGATCGGGCTCGACCGCGACTATGCCACGGCAAACCAGACCGACCGCGGCGGCGGCGATTTCCGTAGCACCGCATGTGCGCTCGCCAACATTACCGTAGGGACGACGACCTATGCGCTTCCGGGCCGGACGCCGGGGGTCAATCGCTGTGACCAGACCGACTATGCGGCCATCTATCCGCGCGAGGAACGCCACAGCGTCTTCGCGGGCCTGACGCAGGACCTCAGCGATTCGGTCGCGTTCAAGCTGTCGGCCTATTGGTCGAAACGCGATACGCTGCATCGCAGCGCGCAGAGCAGCGCGAGCGGAACGATCACCGCCGCGAATCCCTTCTTCCGCCCGATCGGTGCCGAGCTGGCGCACACGGTTTCCTTCGCGTTCGACGATGTCTTTGGACCGAGCAACGACAGCCCGTCGCGCTTCACCTCCTATGGCATCACCCCCAGCTTCGACTTCGAACTTGGCGGTGGCTGGCAGCTGCGCACCATGGCCAATTTCGGCCGCAGCGAGAATGAATCGACCGAACGGTCGTTCAATTCGACCCTCGCGACGATCGCGCTCGCGGGCACCTCGACCGCAATCGCGCTCAACCCCTATAATCTGTCAGCAACATCGCCCGCGGTGCTCGCGGCGATCGACGATTTCGTCAACTATGGCGAGGCGACGCAGGAACTCGCCGAAGGGCGCTTCGTGCTCGACGGCCCCCTCACCAACCTGCCCGGCGGTGACATCCGCCTCGCGGTCGGCGGCGAATATCATTACGAGAATATCCGCTCGTTCACTGGCAGCGGTCCCGAAGCTGCGGTCACTGGTTCGAACGCTTATACCGCGCGTAACGTCAAATCCTTGTTCGGTGAATTGCTGATCCCGATCTTCGGTGCCGACAACCGCACGCCCGGTTTCTACAGCCTCGAGCTGTCGGGTTCGGTCCGCTACGACGACTACAGCGATGTCGGCAGCACGACCAACCCCAAGATCGGCGTGACCTGGCGTCCGTTCGAGGCGCTGACGATCCGCGGCAATTACGGCACGTCGTTCCACGCGCCAAGCCTTGCCGACCTCGGCAATTCGGTCGATGCGCGCGTGCAGGTTCTGCCATTCAGCCCGTTCCGCGCGCCGAACAGCTCGCCGTTCGACGCGCTGCGCCCGACGATCGCGATCGCCGGTGGCAATGCCAATCTGAAGCCGGAAAAGGCCGATACCTGGTCGCTCGGCTTCGACCTCAAGCCCGCGGCGCTCGAAGGCTTCGTCGCCAGCGCGACCTATTTCAACGTGAAGTTCAAGGATGCGATCGCGGTCCCGCCCTTCACCTCGCCGCTCTTGTTCACGACGCCGGCTTATTCGGATTTCTACATCCTCAACCCGACGCTCGCGCAGGCGCAGGCGGCGGCAGGGAACCTCCGTGTCGATGGCGTGCCGAACCTCGCGACACTGTTCGCGATCAGCTCGCCCTATGTGCTGTTCCTCGCGCAGCGCGCGAACCTCGGCGCGGTGAAGGTCGACGGGATCGACTTCAATCTCGCCTATAATCGCCCGACCGGCTTCGGTTCGGTGAGCGCGAACTTCACGGGCAGCTACCTTCTCAACCGCGAGACGCAGGTGGTGCAAGGCGGTCCGGTCAACGACGATCTGAAGAACGGGACGGGCCGCTTCCTGTTCACTGCGGGACTCGGCGCGACGGTCGGCGACTTCACCGCGCGTGCGACGCTCAACCATCGCAGCGGTTATCCGATCATCGGGCTGCCGCCGCAGACGCGCATCTCGGCGTTCGACACCGTCGATCTCTTCTTCAGCTATGATCTCGGCGACATGCTCGCGAATACGCTGCTGACCTTGAACGTCGACAATGTCTTTGACCAGGATCCGCCCTATCTGAATAGTGCATCGGGATATACCAATGGCAGCACGCTTGGCCGCTTGGTATCTTTCGGTATTCGCACCAAATTCTGACGGGAGGTTGGGTTGCCGCTGATCGGAAGCTTGCGAGGCCTGTTCTGGGGTGCGCTCGCCGCCGTCGGCATGGCAACCTCGCCTGTACGGGCCGCGGATGCGGCCCCGGCGGAGCTGCGGACCGAATATGCCGTAGCGCCGCTGGGGCTCGACACGGCGATGCCGCGTCTTGCCTGGCGATCGCCGGTGGCACGGCAAAGCGCATACCGTATCCGCGTCGCAACGTCGGAGGCTGACCTCGAACGCGCGCCGCTCTGGGACAGCGGCAAGGTCGCCTCGGCCGACAATGTCCAGATCGCCTATGCGGGGCCGGCGCTCGCGTCGCGCCAGCGCTATTGGTGGCAGGTACAGGTGTGGGACGAAGGCGGCAATGCCACCGGCTGGAGCGCGCCCGCATCCTGGGAAATGGGGCTGCTTGGCGCGTCGGACTGGCAGGCGAAATGGATTTCGGGGCCCGCACGGCGCGACCATGACTGGGGAGACCTCACGCTCGACGCCGACCTGACGCTGACCGGCAAGAGCGTCGACATTTTGTTCCGCGCGCTCCCCAACGGCAAGACCTATGGTGACGCCTATGTCTGGACGCTCGCCGACGACAAGAACGGGCCCGAGCTGATCCAGACCGTCCGCCGCTATCCGGGCGGCACCAGTTCAGCGATCAAGATGGAGCGGCTGGGGCAGGTCAAATTGCCCACATCGCTGAAAAGGCGACGCATCAAGCTCTCGATCGAAGCGAAGGGCGGCCGGATCGTCACGCGCATCGACGGCGTGGTCGTTGCGACGATCGACAATGACGCGCACGCGCATGGCACGATCGGCTTCGCGGGCAAGGAGTCCGCGGCCGCGATTGTGCACAAGGTCAGCGTATCGGGCACGCAGAGCCCTGCCGTCGCGTTCGATTTTGCGGGCGGCGACAACCCGTTCACCGGCGGCAGCGTGGCGAAGGACGGACTGATCGTGGCGAGCGGTGTTCCGGGGGTCGATCTCGTGCTGCCGATCGAGGCGCCCGCGCCGCTCGTTCGCCGCGCCTTCCGGCTCGCCAGGCCGGTGGCCAGTGCGCGCCTTTATTATGCGGGCGCCGGTATGCCGCGCCTGTCGGTCAACGGGACCATCGTCGGTTCGTCGCTCGGTGCCGGGTTCACCGCCTATGACAAGCGCGTGCTCGGTTATGTCATGGACGTCACGAGCCTGCTGCGCCGCGGCGAGAATGTGCTCGGCGCCGAACTCGGACGTGGATGGTATGGGCTGACCGATCCGAACGAATGGTATTTCCACGCGGCGCCATGGCACGCCGAACCCGCGCTGAAAGCGCAGCTCGAAGTCACCTACGCCGATGGCACGCGCGAAACGGTCGCGACCGATGGAAGCTGGCGCACGTTGTCCGGACCGACGCTGAATGACTCGGTGCATCGCGGCGAGCGTTTCGACGCGCGGCTGGTGCCGGCGGGCTGGGATCGTGCGGGTTTCCGCGACCGCAAGTGGTCGGCGGTTCCCGTGGTAACGGGGCCGGCGGGACAGCTTGTGGCGGCCAATTCGGAAGCGATCGAGCCCGTCGAAGATATCGCGCCGATCACGGTGAAGGAGGTCGCGCCGGGCGTCCACGTCTATGATTTCGGCCGCATCGTTGCGGGCTGGCCGGTGCTCAAGGTCAGCGGCCCGCGCGGGGTCACCGTGTCGATGGTCGCGAGCGAGCGCGTCGCCGACGACGGCAAGGTGGTGCCTGCCGCCGGCTTGATCGATGCGCAGCTCCAGACCGACCGCTATACGCTCGCGGGGAAGGGCACCGAGCAATGGGAACCGCGCTTCGGTTATCGCGGATTCCGCTATGTGCAGATCGATGGTTTCCCCGGCACGCCGCCCGCGGGCGCACTGACCGCGCGCATCGTCCATTCGGCGGTCGCACGGACCGGCAGCTTCACTAGCGCCGATCCGCTGCTGAACCAGATCGATTTTGCCGCGATCGCGTCGATCCTCAACAATCTCCACGGTTTCCAGACCGATACGCCGACCTATGAAAAGAACGGCTGGACGGGCGATGCACAGGCGTCGGCGGGTGCCGCGGCGCGCAGCCTCGACATCGCGCGCGTCTGGACCAAGTGGCTCGCTGATTTCCGCGACGGCCAGTCGGACAAGGGCGAGCTGCCCGAAATCGCGCCGACGACGCCCTTCTACGGTTATGAAAATACGCCGGGCTGGAATGTGATCTGGGGGCCGACGACGCCGTGGGATGCGGCGGCGATGATCCTGCCGTGGGAATTGTACACGACCACCGGCGACACGCGCATCCTTGCCGACAATCACGATATGCAGCGGCGGCTGGTCGATTATACCGCGACCTTCATCAAGGCGCCCGATTACCAGCGTTCGGCGGGGCTGTCCGAATGGGCGTCGGCGGGCGGGATGGATTACAGCAATGCGCGCGGCGGCGGGATCGACGCGGTGACGACGGCCTATTTCTTCCATCAGGCTGACCTGCTTGCCAAATCATCCGCGATCGTCGGCAAGCCCGATGATGCGGCGCGCTATGCCAAGCTCGCCGAGGATATCCGCGCGGCCTATAATGCACGCTACTGGAACGGCGCCATGGGCTGGTATCGCACCATCGACAGCAAGGGCGCGGTCGGTCGGCCGATGCAGGTACAGAATATCCTGCCGCTGGTGTTCGGCATGGTGCCGGAAGGCCGCGAGAAGGATGTCGCGAGGGCCATCGCAAACGATGTCGAGGAACAAGGGCTGCGCACCGGCGTCTATGGTGCGCGCTACCTGCTCGAAATATTGAGCGATTATGGCTACGCCGATCTCGCCTATCGCGTCGCGACGCGTACCGACGAGCCCAGTTGGGGTTGGTGGATCGCCAACGGCCACAAGACGATGTTCGAGACGTGGAGCCTGAACAGCCGTTCGCGCGACCATCACTACTTCGCATCGATTTCCGACTGGATGCGTCAGCGGCTCGCCGGACTTCGCCCGGGCGCGCCGGGGTATAAGGTTGTGCAGGTCAAGCCAGCGATCCCCGATGGTCTTGCGAGCGCCGAGGCCGCGATGGAGACGGTTCACGGCCGGGCCTTCTCGGGCTGGAAGGTCGACGCGGGCAGGCTGACGCTGACCGCAGAAGTGCCGCCGAACACGACAGGCGAAATCTGGGTGCCGACGCGTTTCGGCGCCGTGACCCCGGCTGCAGGCGCCAGCTCGATCCGCGAAGACAAGGGCTATTCCGTCTATCGCACCGGCCCCGGCCGTTTCATCTTCACCACCGGAGGCAAGCAATGATCCGCGGCATATTGGTTTCCGCTGCACTTTTGGCGTCGCCGGTCGCGGCGCAGCAGGTGACGGTCGACAGCGGCGCAGTCTCGGGCGCGATGGCCGAAGGCGTCGCATCGTTCAAGGGCATCCCCTATGCCGCGCCGCCCATCGGCGCGCTGCGCTGGAGCACCCCGGCGCCCGTTTCGCCATGGAACGCGCCGCGCGATGCTACGACTTATGGCCCCGACTGCATGCAAAACCCGCTGCCCGGCATCCAGCCTGGATCGCGGCCGATGAGCGAGGATTGCCTGACGCTCAACGTCTGGGCGCCGAAGCCCGCCAAGGGCGCGAAACTGCCCGTCATGGTGTGGATTCACGGCGGCGGCTTTGTCGGCGGATCGGGCACCTTGCCCGAAACCGACGGTGCAGCGCTCGCGCGGCGCGATGTCGTGGTCGTCAGCTTCAACTACCGCCTCGGTCGCTTCGGCTTCTTTGCGCACCCGGCGCTGGGCAAGGACGGCAACTGGGGGCTGATGGACCAGATCGCGGCGCTCAAATGGGTCCAGCGTAACATCGCATCCTTCGGCGGCGATCCGGCGAAGGTCACGATCTTTGGCGAAAGCGCGGGCGGGGAGTCGGTGTCGCGGCTGATGGCGTCGCCCGCCGCGAAGGGACTGTTCGCCCGCGCCATCGTCGCCTCGGGCGGCGGCCGCGACGACTGGCCGACGCTGGCTGATGCGCAGGCAAAGGGACAGGCGTTCGCCGCGCGTGCGGGTGCCGCCGATGCGGCAGCCTTGCGCGCGCTTCCCGCCGACAAGATACTGGGCGGTCTCGCGCTGATGAACAAGGAAGACGATCGCTATTCGGGACCGATGACCGACGGGACGATCGTTCCCGCGAATGCCGACACGATCTTCGCCGAGGGCAAGCAGGCGCGCATTCCCTATATCATCGGCAGCAACGACGACGAACTCGGCTTCATCCCCGCGCCGTTCCGCGCGATGGTCAACGGCCCCGTCGAAAAGGCGCTGGGCTCTGCCGCCGCGGGTGTGAAGGCGGCCTATGCCAGCGAAGACGAGGCCAATCGGCGGCTTGGCGGCGATGCGATCTTCGCCGAACCTGCGCTGGCGTTCGGGCTGTCGCAGGCGCGTGCCGGGGCGCCGACCTTCCTCTATCGCTTCGGCTATGTCGCCGAGGGGCAGCGCAAGCCCGATCTCGGCGCGGTCCATGCGTCGGACGTCGCCTTCCAGTTCGGTAACCTGCCGGCCGATGCCACCGCCGCCGATCGCGCTGCGGCGAGGCAACTCGTCGATTACTGGACCAATTTCGCGAAGACCGGCGATCCGAATGGCAGCGGCTTACCCGTCTGGTCGCGGCTCGATCCGGCTGTGCCGCAGCTCTTGTCGATGGGCATTGCCGCAACCGCGATGGCGCCTGCAACCACACCGGCGCTCTCTGCCATCGCCGCCGCACGGAACGAAAAATGATGAAAGCCATGACCATGCGCCTCTCCGCCATCGTCGCCGGTGCGCTCGCCATTGTCGCAATCCCCGCCTGTGCGTGGGAGGCGATCCGCCTGTCGTCCGATCCCGTGCCTGCGACCTCGAAGGAGGTGCGCGAAACCGGGCCGTTCGGGACGATCGTGCGCAACGTGTCCGACGCGACGCTGACGCCTTATGTCGCCGACAAGCCCAACGGCACCGCGGTGATCGTCGCGCCTGGCGGCGGCTTTCACATGCTGTCGATCGACAATGAGGGCGAGGCGGTCGCCAAATGGCTGAACAGTCAGGGCGTCACCGCCTTCGTGCTCAAATATCGGCTGCTCGAAACCGGCGCCGATTTTCCGCTCCAGATGATGCGCTATCTCGCCAATCTTCCTTCCTTGCGCACCGCGGTCGAACCGCTGCGCCCGCTGGCGACTGCCGATGGCGAGCATGCGGTAAGGTGGGTTCGCAAGAATGCGGGCCGCTATGGCATCAAGGCGAACCGTGTCGGGCTGATGGGTTTTTCGGCTGGCGGCGCGGTGACGGTTTGGACGCTCGCGGCGAACAAGCCCGCGAGCCGCCCCGATTTCGCGATCGCCATCTATCCGGGCCTTTTGCCCGACACGATCGCGGTGCCGAAGAAGGCACCGCCGCTGTTCGTCGCGGCGGCGAAGGACGACAAGCTGGCGTATGCCGACAGCGTCCGCCTTGCTGCGGCATGGAAAAGCGCCGGGGTGAGCAGCACGATCGTTACCTATGAAAGTGGAGGTCATGGTTTCGGTATGAAGAAGAGCGGCAAACCGAGCGACGCATGGACCGACGCGATGGCCCAGTGGATGCGCGGTCAGGGACTGGTCGGTAAATGAGAGGCGCCTCACTCCTCCTGCTCGCCGGCGGATCACTGCTCGCGGGGTGCACCGCGAATGAGCCGGCGCCCGCGCCCACACCCGCCGTACAAAAGGTCGGGAGCTGCGAAGCCTTGACCGGCATGGCGCTGAAGGGCGGCAAAATCGCCGCCGCAACCTCGCTTTCGGGCGGGGCGATGGTCAATCTCGAAGCAGGCAAGCCCGGTCTTCCCGCACCCGCCGCTTTCTGCCGCGTGCAGGCGACGCTATCGCCCGTGCCGGGATCGTCGATCAAGGTCGAGGTCTGGCTGCCCGAACGCGCCGGCTGGAACGGCAAGCTGCTCGGCGCGGGCAATGGCGGCTTCGGCGCGAACATGCTGCTGCCGTCGCTGCTGATGCGCGGCGCGGTGCAAAAGGGTTATGCTGCGGTCGGCACCGACATGGGGCATGTCAGCGAAGCCGATGTCGACGCGAGCTGGGCGCTGAACGCGCCTGAAAAGATCCGCGACTATGGCTGGCGCGCCAATCATGTCGGCGCCGAGACGGCCAAGCAGGTGATCGCCGCCTTTTACGAAAACCCGCTCGCCGCGAGCTATTTCCATGGCTGTTCGGATGGCGGACGGCAGGCGCTGACCCTCGCGCAGCGTTATCCGGCCGATTATGACGCGATCATCGCGGGCGCGCCTGCGATGCCGTGGACGCGTATGGCGAGCGCCTTCACCAACAATGCCGTCGCGGCGAACAAGCCCGGCGGCGACCTGTCGATGGCGAAACTGAAATTGCTTCAGGCCGCATCGCTCGGCCAGTGCGACGCCCTCGACGGTGTGAAGGATGGCGTAATCGACGATCCGCGCGCGTGCCATTTCGATCCCGCCAGACTGGCGTGCAAGGGCGGCGAGGGCGCCGACTGCCTGACTCCCGGCGAGGTTGCGACCGCAAAGCTGTTCTACGAAGGTCCGAAGACCGCCGACGGCAAGAGCTTCTACCCCGGCTTCGCACCCGGCGCCGAGGCCGAGGCGGGCACCTGGTCGCAGTGGCTGACCGGCAAGACCTCGCAGCATGTGAAGTTCGGCACCTCTTTCTTCCGCTATTTCGTCCACGCCAACCCCGACTGGCAGCTCTCCGACTTCAACCTCGAGCGCGACTATGCGCTGGCGAAGGTGCGCGTCGGCGGCGATCTCGATGCCGACAGCACGAACCTCGGCGCCTTTTACAAGCGCGGCGGCAAGCTGATCCTTTATCATGGCTGGAACGACGCGGGCATCCCGGCGCAAAACACCGTCGATTATTATGAGCGCCTCGTTGCCGCGAATCCGAGGGCCGCATCGACCTCGGTGCGCCTGTTCATGGTGCCCGGCATGTCGCATTGCCTGGCGGGACCGGGGCCGAACAATTTCGATCCGCTGGCGGCGCTCGACGGCTGGCGGCAGGGCGGACCCGCGCCCGAACGCATCATTGCGACCAAGTTCGACAACGACCTGTTCGCCTATATCGGCTTGCCCGCCAAAGCCGGGCGGACGCGGCCGCTCTGTGCATTTCCCAAGGTCGCGAAATGGGACAATAAGGGTTCGACCGACGATGCGGCGAGCTTTACCTGCGAGGCACCCGGAAAATGACGAGCCATGTTCATGGAGCCAGCGAACCGCCGCTGATCGAGCACACGATCGGCGCCGCGCTCGCGCTCGCCGCCGGGCGCTGGGGGACGCGCGACGCGCTCGTCTCGGTCGGGCAGGGCATAAGCTGGAATTTCGCCGAGCTGCTCGAACGGTCCGACGCTTTCGCCGCGGGGCTGCTCGCGCTTGGCCTCAATCCCGGCGACCGCATCGGGATCTGGGCGCCCAATTGCGTCGAATGGACGCTGACCCAGTTCGCCGCGGCGCGCGCCGGGCTGATCCTCGTCACGATCAATCCCGCCTATCGCCTGTCCGAGGTCGAATATACGATCAACAAGGTCGGCCTGTCGGCGCTCGTCGCCGCGAGCCGCTTCAAGACGAGCGACTATCCGGCGATGATCGAGGAGCTCGCGCCCGAAGTCGCTGCGAGCGCGCCCGGCGAGCTTCATGCCGCTCGCCTGCCGACGCTGCGTTCGCTGATCCTGATCGGCGAGCAGACGCGCCCCGGCTGGCTCGGCTTCGACGATGCGGCTGCACGCGCGACCGATAGCGATCGCGAGCGCCTCGCCGCCATCGGCCCGACGCTCGACCCGAAGGATGCGATCAACATCCAGTTCACCAGCGGCACCACCGGCCTGCCCAAGGGTGCGACGCTCAGCCACCGCAACATCCTCAACAACGGCTATTTCGTCGGACGGACGCAGGGGCTGGAGGAGGGCGACCGCATCTGCATCCCCGTGCCGCTCTACCATTGCTTCGGCATGGTGATGGGCAATCTGGCCAGCATCACCCATGGCGCGGCGATGATCTATCCGTCCGAAGGCTTCGACCCCGAAGCGGTTCTGCGCGCGGTTGAGGTCGAGCGGTGCACTTCGCTCTATGGCGTGCCGACGATGTTCATCGCGGTGCTCGCGCATCCCGATTTCGACCGCTTCGACGTGTCGTCGCTGCGCACCGGCTGCATGGCGGGCGCCATCTGTCCCGAACCGCTGATGCGGCAGGTCGTCGAACGGCTCAATATGCGCGACGTGACGATCGCTTACGGGATGACCGAAACCAGCCCGGTGAGTTTCCAGACCGCGCCCGACGATCCCTTCGAGCGCCGCGTCGGTTCGATCGGCCGGGTGCAGCCGCATCTCGAATGCAAGATCGTCGATATCGATGGCAAGATCGTCCCGTCGGGCGAACCCGGCGAGCTCTGCACACGCGGTTATTCGGTGATGATCGGCTATTGGGACGAACCCGAGCGCACCGCGGACTCGATCGACGAGGACGGCTGGATGCACTCGGGCGACCTCGCGACGATCGACGCCGAAGGCTATGGCAATATCGTCGGACGCCTCAAGGACATGGTGATCCGCGGCGGAGAGAATATCTATCCGCGCGAGGTCGAGGATTATCTCTATCGCCATCCCGCGGTCGAAGATGTCGCGGTGGTCGGCATTCCCGACGAGCGCATGGGCGAGGAACTGTGCGCGTGGGTGCGTTTGAAGCCCGGCACGGATGCGAGCGCCGACGACATGCGCGAATTCTGCCGCGGGCAAATCGCCCACTATAAAGTCCCGCGCTATGTGCGCATTGTGAACGCCTTCCCCACGACGGTGACGGGGAAGGTGCAGAAATATCTGATCAGAGAAGCGATGGTCGCCGATCTCGGAAAGGAAGACATATCATGAAAACTGCCATGTTTGTTGCGGCGCTGATGGCCGCCGCGCCCGCTTTCGCCCAAGGCACGCCTGCGCCCGCCGCGCCCGCACCTGCGCCAGCTGCGCCCGCCGCCGATGCCAAATATAACCTCGACACCCCGCTGCAGGACATCGTCGCCGACGAAAAGGGCAAGGCGGTGATCGAAAAGCATTTCCCCGGCATGATCGCGCTCCCCGAATATGAGATGTTCAAGGCGATCAGCCTGACGCAGCTTCAGCCCTATTCGAACGGCAAGATCACCGACGAGATGCTGGCCGCGACCGCCAAGGACCTGGCGGAGATCAAGTGATGAAGAGCCGGACAGCCTATCTGGCGGCAAGCTTGCTGTCTTCCACGGTGGCGCTGTCCGGCGCTCAGGCGAAGGATATGATCTACAAGGACAAGTCGGCGCCGCTCGAAGCGCGCGTCGACGACCTGATGGGGCGGCTGACGCTCGACGAGAAGATCCTGCTGCTCGCGGGAGAATCGTCGATGACGTTGAACCCGATTGAACGGCTCGGCATCCCCTCGATCCGCATGACCGACGGGCCGACCGGCGTGCGGTCGCCCGACGGCAAACCCGCAACGGTGTTTCCCGTCGGCGTCGCGATGGCGGCGACGTGGAATCCCGACCTGACCGCGAAGGTCGGTGCAGCGATCGGCAAAGAAACGCTCGCGCATGGTGCCGACGTTCTCCTGGCGCCGACGGTCAACATTGTGCGCACCCCGCGCTGGGGCCGCAATTTCGAAACCTATTCGGAAGATCCGTATCTCGCGGGCCAGATCGGACTTGGCTATGTGAAGGGCGCGCAGGGCGCGGGCATCGGCGTCTCGCTCAAGCATTTCGCCGCGAACAATCAGGAAACCAACCGCTTCATCGTCGACTCGGTCGTCGATCCGCGGACGCTGCGCGAAATCTATCTCCCGGCGTTCGAGACGGTGATCAAACAGGGAGATCCCTGGTCGGTTATGGCATCGTACAACAAGATCAACGGCACGCACGCCGCCGAGAACCGCTGGCTGCTGACCGACCTGCTCAAGGGTGAGTGGGGATACAAGGGTTTCGTCGTGTCCGACTGGGGTGCGGTCCACTCGACCGCGACCACCGTGAACGCCGGCATGGATCTCGAAATGCCGGGGCCGCCGAACCATTTCGGGCCCAAGCTCAGGAAAGCGGTCGACGAGGGCAAGGTCACGACCGCGCAGCTCGACGACAATGCCCGCCGCATGGTGCGGCTGATCGTGCGCAGCGGCGCAATCGAACGCGGCGTCGTACGCCCGATCGCCGAAACGACCCCGCGCAACGCCGCGCTCGCGCAGAGCGCGGCCGAGGAAGCGATCGTCCTCCTCAGGAACAGCGGCGTGTTGCCGCTGCCGTCGTCGATCAAATCGCTCGCGGTGATCGGCCCCAATGCCGATGTCGTGCGCATCCAGGGTGACGGCAGTTCGGCGGTCGTGCCGTTCGAGACAAGCACGCCTCTCGCCGCGCTCAAGGCGGCGCTGCCCGGCGTGAAGATCATCCACGCACGCGGTGTCGACAATGAAGAAACGCCGCCGGGCGCCAATCCCAAATTGTTCAGCCCCGGAACCGATCGTGGCGTCACCGGGCTCGCCGCGACCTATTATGCCACGGCCGATATGAGCGGCGAACCCGTGAAGCGCGAAACCGCCACGACTTTCCTCAAACGGATCAGCGGCAACATCGCGGGGCCGCAGGTCACCGGTTACGCCGCTTTCCGTTGGGAAGGGCAGTTCTGGCCCGAAAAGAGCGGCACCTATGAATTCAGTACCCGCGGCACCGGCAATGCGACGATCACGCTCGACGGCAAGACCGTGCTCAACAAGGCGAGCGCGTCGAAGCCCGACATCCGCGATGTGCTCGGCTTCCCGATCCCGCGGCGGACGGTCGCGGTCGCACTCGAAGCAGGTCGCAGCTACCCGATCCGCATCGATTATGTCACCGGCCAGACACCGTATGAATATCTGAGCTTCGGTATCCGCGAACCGCTGCCCTCGTTCGACGAGGCGGTCGCGGCGGCGCGCGGCGCCGATGCCGCGGTGGTCTTCGTCGGCTCTTCGTCGACGACCGAAGGCGAGGGGTATGACCGCACCTCGCTCGACCTGCCGGGCGACCAGAACAAGCTCGTCGAGGCGGTGATCGCCGCCAACCCCAAGACCGCGGTCGTCGTCAACGCCGGCGCCGCGATGACGATGCCCTGGGCAGACAAGGCACCGGCGATCGTCGACATGTGGCTGCCGGGCGAGGGCGGTGCTGCGGCGCTCGCGAATATCCTGACCGGCAAGGTCAATCCGTCGGGCAAGCTGCCCGTTACCTTCCCGGCGCGGACCGAGGACGACACCATCAACCTCAAGGGCGCGAAGACGCCCTATTCGGAAGGCTTGCTCGTCGGTTATCGCGGCTATGCGGCGCGCGGTGTGAAGCCGCTTTTCCCGTTCGGTCACGGGCTCAGCTACACGCGCTTCACCTATTCGGGGCTGTCGGGTCCGGCGCGCATCAAGGGCAGTGCAGCGGTGCCGGTGCGCGTCACGCTGCGCAACGACGGCGCGGTCGCGGGCAAGGAAGTTGTGCAATTCTATGTGGCGCCGCTTGCTCCGGCGGCAGACGACCCGCCGATCGCGCTGCGCGGCTTTGCCAAGGTCGATCTGGCGCCAAAGGCACGTAAGACCGTCTCGGTCACGCTCGACCCGCGCGCCTTTTCGCGGTTCGATGCGGACAGCGGCGCATGGCGCGTCGTGCCGGGCCGCTACCGGATCATGGCGGGCTCGTCCTCGGCCGATATCCGGCAGGTGCGCGAGATCGAGGTGACCGCCGATTGACGACTCCCACGACCCTGAATATATGAAACATATATGTTGCATATATTCAGGGTGAATCCATGGGAATCGTAAATATCGACGACGATCTGCACGATCAGCTGCGCAAGGCGTGCAAGGTGTCGGGGCGTTCGATCAATGCGCAGGCGGCGTTCTGGATCCGGATCGGTATGCTCTGCGAGCTGGAGCCCGGACTGACATTCTATGAGGTCGCGTCGCGCGAACTGCGCGAAGCGGTCCGCGCCGATGATGTGCGAGCGGGGACGTGACGAAATCCCCGCACGAAATCGAGCTGATGGCGGAGGCCGGGCGCCTGCTGGCGTCGGTCTTCGGACATCTCGACACCGTCGCGCTCGCCGGTCTTTCGACGATGGCGGTGAACGACATGGTTGACGATCTGATCGTGCGTCGCCTTGCCGCACGCCCCGCGAGCAAGGGGCAATATGGTTATGAATATGTCCTCAACTGTTCGCGGAACGACGTCGTGTGTCACGGCGTGCCGTCCGAAACCGACATTTTGCGGAACGGCGATATCGTCAACTTCGACATCACGCTGGAAAAGGGCGGCTATATCGCCGATTCCAGCAAGACCTACCTGATCGGCGATGTCGCGCCAGCGGCGCGGCGGCTGGTCTCGGTCACCTGTGACGCGATGTGGAAGGGCATCGCTGCGGTACGCCCGGGGGCGAGGCTCGGCGACATCGGTCATGCCATCGAGCGCCACGCCAAACGACATGGCTATTCGATCGTCCGCGAATATTGCGGGCATGGCATCGGGCGCGAGATGCACGAAGAGCCGCAAATCCTGCATTATGGCCGGCCCGGAACCGGGCTGGTTCTGCGTGAGGGCATGGTGTTCACGATCGAACCGATGCTCAATCAGGGGAGGCGATCGGTCCGGACCCTGGCGGACGGCTGGACCGTCGTCACGGCCGACGGGAAACTATCGGCCCAGTTCGAACACACCATCGCCGTCACGCGCAACCGTGCACGCGTGCTGACCCTGCGAGCCGACGAGATGGCGCGCGTTCACTGAAGATCCCGGCCAAGGCAAGTGAACAGTTGGTATCGATTCTTGCATACCCACAGTATATCCTTCGGAATTTAATCAGAAATCTGAAATCACCCCCGGAACTTGGGAATATTCTACTTTTGTGATAGGTCGGAAGCTTGTTTCTGGTTCGCCTTCGCAGGAAGAGGGGGATTGTGATGCATCGTCCGTTAAAGCTCGCCGCGATCATTGGCGTCGGTTTTTCTCTCGCCAGCTTCTCGCCCTTGCCCGGCTTTTCGGCGGCGGCGCTCGATGCGCTCGATCCCAGCCGGCTGGCCTCGCTGTCGTGCGGGGTGCGGCGCGCAGGATCGGCGCTCGCTAACGAGCTGCTGATTGCCTCCGCCATCGCTGCGCCGGCCAGCGCGGGGAAAACGATCCCGCTCTATCCCGATCTCGCCGCGTCGCCGTTCCCGGTTTCGACGCGCGCGCCGCAGGCGCGGCGCTATTTCAGCCAAGGGCTGATCCTGACCTATGGCTTTAACCACGCCGGCGCGGTGCGATCGTTCCGCGAGGCGCAACGTCTCGATCCCGACTGCGCGATGTGCTGGTGGGGCGAGGCCGTGGCGCTCGGCCCGAACATCAACGCGCCGATGGACGATCGCGACCATGGCGCGGCGCTCGATGCGATGGACCGCGCGATGGCGCTGCGCAGCGCGGCGACATCGATGGAGCGTGCGTTGATTGAGGCCGTGGCGCAGCGCTATTCGCGCGATGCGAAGGCGGACCGCGCTGCGCTCGATGCGAGCTATGCCGATGCGATGCTCGACGTCGCGCGCCGTTTTCCGGGCGACGACGATGTCGCGGTTCTCGCGGCCGAGGCGGCGATGGATACCAGCCCTTGGAATTATTGGGAGGCCGACAAGAAGACGCCCGTCGGCCGCAGCGGCGAAGCCGTGCGCCTCGTCGAAACGGTGCTGCGCCGCAATCCCGGCCATGTGCAGGCGAACCATCTCTATATCCACCTGCTCGAGGCGAGCGACCCCAAGCGCGCCGAGGCTGCGGCCGATCGGCTCGCAAACCCGTTGGCCCCCAGTGCCGCGCACCTCGTCCACATGCCCGGCCATATCTATCAACTCCGGGGCCGGCACGCTGACTCCATCCGCGCCAATATTGCGGCGGCGCGGGCCGACGAGGCCTATATCCGCAGCGCGGGCGACAATGGCCTCGTGCGCTACGGCTATTATCCGCACAATATCCATTTCATCGTGACCTCGGCGCAAATGGCGGGCGACCTGCGCACCGCGGTCCGCGAGGCGCAGCGCCTGCGGACCGTGCTCGATCCCGAAACCTCGGCGCGACTGGCGTGGATACAGGCGATCGATGCCGCGCCCTATATGGCGATGGCGCAGTTCGCCGGGCCGAAGGCGATATTGGCGATGCCCGCGGCCGACCCGCGGCTGCCTTATGCGGCCGGGATGCGCCACTATGCGCGCGGCGTCGCCTATGCGGCCCTTCGCGACCGCGCCGGGTTCGACCGCGAAATGGCCGCGATGGAAAGTCTCCGGACATCGGGCGTGCTGAAGGGCATGATCGACCAGGGCGTGCCCGCCGCGGACTTGCTGATGCTTGCCGAACTCGTGGCGCGCGGCCGGTTCGCGGCTGCGCAGGGGCGTCTGGACGAAGCGATCACCTTCTATCGGCGCGCGGCGGAAATCGAGGGGAGCATTCCCTATCAAGAGCCCGCTTACTGGTATTATCCGGTGAAGCAGTCGCTCGGCGCAGCGCTGTTTCGCGCGGGGC
Source organism: Pseudomonadota bacterium (assembly GCA_020160755.1). GTDB lineage: Bacteria > Pseudomonadota > Alphaproteobacteria > Sphingomonadales > Sphingomonadaceae > Sphingopyxis. The sequence continues at coordinate 55,056 of JAIUPN010000006.1, read as the reverse complement.
GCCACGCCGAAGCGAGCGATGCATTCCGCAGCGCGCTCGCGCAAACGCCGAACAACGGCTGGGCGCTGTACGGGCTCGGCCGCAGCGAAGCCGCGCAGGGGCACAGGCTCGAAGCCGCCGCTGCGAACAAGGCGCTGTCGAAAGCCTGGATCGGCGACACGCGCTGGCTTCGCATGGACCGGCTGTAAGGCGGCGCCTTTACGGCGCCGCCCCACTGTCAGTGCCGGGCGAGTTCGTCGCGGCCGACTACCATATAGTGAACCTCGTCGGGGCCATCGGCGAAGCGCAGGTGACGCACGTCGGCGTAGAGCTCGGCGAGCGGCGTCCAGTGCGAGATGCCGGTCGCGCCGTGGATCTGGATCGCCTGATCGATGATCTGGCAGGCGCGTTCGGGAACCATCGCCTTGGCCATGCTCACCCAGACGCGCGCCTCGCGGTTGCCGAGCAGGTCCATCGCCTTTGCCGCCTTGAGCACGATCAGCCGCATCGCCTCGATCTCGACGCGTGCGCGCGCGATGACTTCGAGATTCTTGCCGAGCTGCGACAGCGGCTTGCCGAAGGCGGTGCGCGAATTGCCGCGCTTCACCATCAGGTCGAGCGCGACCTCGGCCTTGCCGATCGTGCGCATACAGTGATGGATGCGGCCCGGCCCGAGGCGCATCTGCGAAATCTCGAACCCGCGCCCTTCGCCGAGCAGGATATTCTCGCGCGGCACGCGGACATTGTCGAAGCGCATGTGCATATGGCCTTGCGGCGCATGGTCGGCGCCGAACACGCGCATCGGCCCCAGTACCTGCACCCCCGGCGTGTCCATCGGCACGAGGATTTGCGAATGCTGCCCCTTGCGTGACGCATCGGGATTGGTTTTCAACATGCAGATCAGGATCTTGCAGCGCGGATCGCCGGCGCCGCTGATGAAATATTTCTCGCCGTTGATGACCCATTCGTCGCCGTCGAGCACGGCGCTCGTTTCGAGATTGCTCGCGTCGGACGAGGCGACGCCGGGCTCGGTCATCACATAGGCCGAGCGGATTTCGCCGTTGAGGAGCGGCCTCAGCCAGCGTTCCTTCTGGTCGGGCGTGCCGACCATTTCGAGCACTTCCATATTGCCCGTGTCGGGCGCCGAGCAGTTGAGCGATTCCGAGGCGAGCGGCGACTTGCCGAGCTCGGCGGCGATATAGGCATAGTCGAGATTGGAAAGCGGCGTCCCCGTGTCGCCGTGCGGCAGGAAGAAGTTCCACAGGCCCGCGGCCTTGGCCTTGTTCTTCGCGCCTTCGAGCAGTTCAAGCTGCCCCGGCGCCCAGCTCCAGCGATCGGCGCGGCCTTCGCCGAGCCGGAAAAACTCCTCGGTGATCGGATCGACATTCTCGGCGATATGGCGTTTCACCGCTTCGAACAGCGGCTGCGCCTCCTTCGACATGCGGAGGTCGTTGAGTTCGGCCTGAAGTTCGATTTCGGTCATGGGCAGGTCTCCAGTGGATTTTCATCACGGACACTAAGCGCGTCATGTCATTTAAGAAAATGATAGGATCGAATAGTCGTTATTCGTTCGGAGAATGACTAGGCCGTTGCCGCGAGTTCGTCGACGATGATCGCGCGCAGCCAGCCGAGGCCGGGATCGGCCTGCGCCGCCTGATGCCAGTAAAGATAACTTCCGCCCGGTTCGACCGGCAGCGGCAGGTCGATGAGCTGCATCGGCCACATCGCGTCGAGGACGGCCGCGTGCGATCTGGGGAGCGCGAAGAGCATGTCCGAGGTGGCGACGATCTGCCAAGCGGTGATCGCATGCTGGCACCGGACCGCGACGCGCCGCGTCATGCCCATCTGGTCAAGCGCCATGTCCTCGATGCCGGGACCATAGGGCCGCGCCGTCGCGATGATATGGTCGAGCGCCAGATAGGTATCGAGATCGATCGCGCCGTCGACGCGCGGATGCCCCTTGCGCGCGACGACCACGAGCGGTTCGGTGCCGAGATAGTGGCGGCAGAGCCGGTCGTCGGCGGGCAGCGCGACATCGAGCGCGAGGTCGAGATCGCCGTTCGCGAGCATTGACACCAGGTCGCGGCGTCGGAAGGTGACGCTGGCGAGCGCGACATGCGGGGCTTCGGCCCGTACCCGCGACACGAGCGAAGAGAAGCGCGGCATTTCGCCCGACAGGCGTACGCCGATGCGGAACTCGCGAGTCGCCTCGGCGGGATCGAACGCGGTCGCCGCGTCAAGCGCGACATCGAGCCCGCGCAGCGCCTCGCGCACCGGGCCCGCGATCGCGCGCGCCGCGGAGGTCGGGACGAGGCGATTGCCCTGTCGCACGAAAAGCGGATCGCTGAAGATATCGCGCAGCTTGGCGAGCGCATGGCTGATCGCGGGTTGCGACAGGTTCAGGTGCCGCCCCGCTGCCGAGACCCCGCCCTTCGCGAAGATCGCGTCGAAGATCCGGAGCAGGTTGAGGTCGAAGCGGGCGAGATGCCGCAAGGCGTTCTCCTGAAGTCGGCAGGCGGCGTGATCGTTGGTGCATAGCAGCAGGGGCGCCGAAGGGAAGCTGCGCGGCGCGCGCTTTACAGCGAGGACCCCGATGCGCGACAAGCGGGCAGGAGCTTTTTGCCGGAGACCCGAATGAGCCGCGTGCACCCCGTCTATGATGCGATGGCTCCGACGATTTTCGAGCATATGTCGGGGCTGGCGATGGCGCATGGCGCGATCAACCTGGGGCAGGGTTTCCCCGACGAGCCGCCATCGCCCGACATGGTCGAGGCCGCGGCGCGTGCGCTGCGCGACAAGTCGAATCAATATCCGCCTGCATTCGGCCTCGCCGAACTGCGCGACGCGATTGGCCGCTTCTATGCGCGGCGGCAGGGGCTGAGCATCCTGCGCGAACAGGTGATCGTGACGTCGGGCGCGACCGAGGCGCTCGCCGCGTCGCTGCTCGCGCTAGTCCGGCCGGGCGACGAGGTCATCCTGTTCCAGCCAGCCTATGACAGCTATGCGCCGATGATCCGCCGTGCTGGCGGCATTCCGGTGTCGGTCGGGTTGCAACCGCCCCACTGGCGCTACGAGGCGGACGCGCTCGAACGCGCGATCACCCCACGCACGCGGCTGTTGATGTTGAACGATCCGCTCAATCCCGTGGGTAAGGTCGCGAGCGACGCCGAACGCGCGCTGATCGCCGACGCCTGTCGACGGCACGACCTGATCGCGATCTGCGACGAGGTCTGGGAAGATGTGCGGTTCGATGGCGCGCCGCATCGATCCCTGTGGACGCAGCCCGGGATGGAAGCGCGCGTGGTGAAGATCGGGTCCGCGGGCAAGATTTTCGGGCTGACGGGATGGAAGACCGGCTGGCTGTGTGCCGCGCCCGAGCTCGCGCGCACGATCGGGCGCGCGCACCAGTTCCTGACCTTCACGACACCGCCGGCGCTGCAATGGGCGGTCGCCGAGGGGCTCGATCGGCCCGACAGCTGGTTCGCGCCGCAGCGCGCCGCATGGGAGTCGGCGCGCGAGCGGCTGGCGCATGGCCTGTCCGGCGCCGGTTTCGTTGTCCTGCTGAGCGAAGCGACCTGGTTCCTGTGCATCGATCTGGCGGCATCGGGCATTGCGCTCGACGACCGGACATTCAGCGAGCGCGCGGTGCGTGAGGCAGGGGTCGCCTCGATCCCTGTGTCGGCCCTGTTCGAGGGCAAGGGGCCGCAGCATATCCTGCGGCTCTGTTTTGCGAAGGATCATGCGACGCTCGACGAGGCGGTCGCGCGGCTGGCGCGCTTTCGCGATGCGCTGGCGGCCGACGTCGGAGCATAAAGACCTCTTGGGGGCTGCCCAAAATATTTCCTTTCGCGATGCCAAGAAAGCTTGGCGCGACATATATCAATCAAATGAGTAGACAAATTGCAGGCCTTCGGGCCTCGCGGCTTTTGATGGCTGTCAGCTTGCTCCGCGTCACCAACGGCTAAAGCGCACGAAGCCCTGACGCGTGTCGGATTCGTGCTTCTGTGAAAGGAGATACGATATGAGAGTCCGGCGCCCGGAAAACCCACGGCATCATAATGTAGCCGCCGCCCAGCGGCTTCCCCATCCGTCCTGGTCGCCGATTCCCGCCGACCCGCGGCGCGTGAGCGCGCAGGAATTCTGGCAGCGGCTCGGCCTGTAATCGAACGCGCCGACCCCCATTTTCGATACGATAACAGACAATAATCCGGAAGGACTCCCCCAATGCAGCGTTTCCCCATCGTCACCACCAGCCTCTTTGCCATCGCCGCCTTCGCCGCGGCGCCGGCCTATGCGCACGGCGCCGACATTCCGGCCGCCGACGAGGCCGCGCAGGGCGATGAAATCATCGTGACCGGCACGCGCGCCGCGGGGCGGTCGCGGCTCGATTCGCCGGCACCGGTCGATGTGCTCGGCGGCGAGACGCTGCGGCGGCAGGGGTCGACCGAACTCGGTCAGGCGCTTGCGACGGTTGCGCCCTCGATCGATTTCAAGCGTCCGTCGGCGGTCGACGGAACCGACGCGATCCGCCCCGCTACCTTGCGCGGTCTGGCGCCCGACCAGACACTCGTGCTGATAAATGGCACACGGGGGCACAGCTCGGCGCTGCTCAACGTCAACGGCAGCGTTGGCCGCGGCTCGGCGGCGGTCGATCTCAACACCATCCCCACCGTCGCGCTCGACCGGATCGAGGTGCTGCGTGACGGCGCCGCGGCGCAATATGGTTCGGACGCCATCGCGGGGGTCGTCAACGTCCGCCTGCGCGAAGCGCGCGAAGGCGGCGGTGTCTCTGCCACCTACGGCTTTTACAACACCGACATCGACACCGCGCGCGGCAACCGCAGCAAGACAGGCGAACCCGTCCTGACCGTGTCGGGCTGGCAGGGGATCGCGCTCGGCGACGAAGGCTATGTGACGATCTCGGGCGAATATGTCGACCGCAAGCCGACCAATCGCGCCGATTTCGATCCGCGCGTCACGCCCTCGCGGATCACCGGGCGCTTCGGCGATCCCGAGGTCGAACAATATTCGCTGTGGGTCAACGCGGGGACGCCGGTCGCCGAGGGGATCGAGCTTTACGGCTGGGCAGGCTATCAGAACCGCGACAGCAAGAGCGCAGCCTTCCCGCGGCTTCCCGCCGCTGCGGCCGCCGTATCGCTGATCTGGCCTGATGGTTTCCTGCCGCTGATCAACACCAAATCGCGCGACCTCAACTCCGCGGTCGGGCTGCGCGGGGATGTCGGCGAATGGAATGTCGACCTCAACCTCAGCTATGGGCGCAACCGCATCGAGTTTCGCACGCTCAATTCGGCGAACTACAGCTATGGCAATTCGTCGCCGACCGATTTCTATGACGGTGCGGTCGCCTATGACCAGTGGGTGCTCGGGCTCGACGTGTCGCGCCGCTTCGACGTCTTCGAAGAACTGAACGTCGCTTTCGGGGTCGAGGGGCGCCGCGAGGGGTACAAAATCACCGCGGGCGAGCGCGCCTCCTATGATTATCCGCCGACGGGCGCGATCCCCGGACAGGCGCCCGGCGCGCAGGGTTTCGGCGGTTTCTCGCCGTTGAATGCGATCGAGAAAAGTCGCCGTAACGCCAGTGCCTATCTCGACGTCGAAGCAAAGCTCACGCCGTCACTCCTTCTCGGTCTCGCCGGACGTGTCGAGGATTATTCGGACTTCGGATCGACCGCGAACGGCAAGGTCTCGCTGCGCTTCGATGCGGCGGACTGGCTGGCGCTGCGCGGAACCGCGTCGACGGGCTTCCGCGCGCCGTCGCTCCAGCAGCAATATTTCACCTCGATCGCTTCGGTCGTGCAAAATGGCGCACCGGTTCTGACCGGCCAGTTCCCTTCGGTCAGCCCCGTCGCGGCCGCGCTCGGCGGGCTGCCGCTCGAACCCGAAAAATCGACGAACTTCTCGGTCGGCACGGTGATCCGCGCGGGCGGTTTCAGCCTGACCGTCGATGCGTATCAGATCAGGATCCGCGACCAGCTCGCGCTCTCGGAGAACATCCAGGCAAGCTTCAGCCCGCAGGTCGCGGCGATTCTCGCGCCGTTCAACGTGCCCGCCGCGCGTTTCTTCATCAACGGCCTCAAGACCCGCACCCGCGGCGTCGACATTGTCGCCAACTACAAGGCGCGAACCGATACGCTGGGGGCGTTCGATTTCACCCTTGCTGCCAATTTCAACGACGTCGACGTGCTGCGCATTCCGACCTCGACGGCGGTGCTCAACCCCGCGCCGCCGCTGCTCGGTCGCAACCGCGTCGCGTCGATCGAAGAGGGCACCCCGCGCGAGAAGGTGACGGGCGCGATCGACTGGTCGGGCGACGCGCTCGGCGCGACCTTGCGCGCGACCTACTATGGCGGAGTGAACCAGCCGGGGACGGCGGCGAACGGCTCGGCCGATATTCTGACCGGCAAGCATGTCGTCACCGACCTCGAGCTGCGCTACGCGCCGGTGAAGGGGGCTCAATTCGCGATCGGGGCGAGCAATTTGTTCGATGTCTATCCCGACGCGACGCCTGCCGCGCTCAACACGACGGGCGTCGTTGGCTTCCCCTATTATTCGCCGTTCGGCTTTAACGGGCGCTACCTCTACGCGCGCGTCGGGCTGAACTGGTGAGCGGGAGGCCCGTGACGCGCCGCTGCCTGCCTGACCCGCGGCGGATGGTGAGGCGGCGGCTTTTGGCGATTATCTTATCGGCAAGGTCAGCAAGGCCTTTCCCGAACTGGCGGACGCCCGGCTCGACCGCGACGGGTAGCGCCAGCGGCCAGGGTCAGGACCCTAATGCGCCGCCGGAGGCAGGGCGCTCGTCACCTCCAGAAAGGCCGAGATCAGGCGCGATTGCAGCCGGTCCTGCCGGCACACGATATGGGCGTAGTTGAAGATTTCGGCATCGACGACGGGCAGGCTGCGGATGCGATCGTCGGCGATATATTCGGCGCTGGAGACGAAGCCGAAACCGACGCCGCTCGCGACCGCCTCGCGCACCGCTTCGCGGCTGCCGATTTCCATCACGATCTTCGGCCGTACATTCGCCTTCGTCATCGCCTCATCGCTGGCGCGGCGGGTGTTCGATCCATGTTCGCGCGCGACCATCGGCTGGCCGTCGAGTTCGGCAATGCGGATATGGTCGCGGTCCGGTGCGAACAGCGGATGGTCGCGCCGCCCGAACGCGACGATCGGGCTTTCGCTATACTGCGAGAACCATAGCCGTTCGTCATTCTCGACATAGGCCAGCACGGCCACGTCCGATTCGAATTCGAGCAAGTTGCGCAGCACGACGTTCGAGTTGCCGATCGACACCGAGATTTCGATCCCGGGGTAGCGGGCGTGAAAGGCGACGAGCATTTCGGTCACATGAAAGGGCCCCACGGCGCCGACGCGGAGGTGGCCTGTACGCAGTTCGCGGCTTTCGGTCAGGAAGGCCCGCGCGTCGGCTTCGTCGGCGATCATGCGCCGCGTGATCTGCTGAAGCTCGCGCCCGGCATCGGTCAGCCGCATCCGCCGCCCGGCGCGCACGAACAATTCGACCGCATATTCCTCCTCCAGCTGGCGGATTTGCGTGGTGAGCGTCGGCTGGCTGATGTTCAGCCGGTTCGCCGCGGCGGTGACGCTCTCGGTTTCGGCGACTGCGTGGAAGGATCGGAGCTGTGTATATCTCATAGATTTTTTATATAGATGTGGAGAAAACTATCAATTGGATAGTTGGACGCGCATCGGCTTCAAGGCTCCCAACAAGAGCAAAGGGAGGACGAAAGCGCCGATGTCGAATTCGTGGAAATATGGGAATCCCGTCGAGGTGACGTTTTGCGAGGACGCCGTTGCGGCGGTCGGCGACAAGGTTGCGGGTCGCAGCTACGCCCTCGTCACCTATAATGATCATCCCTATTTCGACGATATCGTTGCGGCGATTTCGGCGCGTGTCGGCGCCCCTGCGGTCGTGGCCCGCGAGGTCGAGCCGAACCCCAGCTTCAACGGACTGCGCGGCCTGTGCCGCACCTTTGGCGCCGCCGCGCGGGCCCCCGAAGTCATCGTCGCATTCGGCGGCGGATCGGTGATCGATTCGGCCAAGGCGCTCGCCGTCTCGAACGGCGATTTCGCCAACGTCCAGAATTTTCTCGAAGGCCGCCAGGGCGTCGATGCGGTGAAGGCGATGCCGATCATTGCGGTGCCGACGACCTTCGGCACCGGTAGCGAGGTCACCTCGTGGGCGACGATCTGGGACACCGATGCGCGCAAGAAATATTCGCTGAACCGGCCCGACCTTTATCCCGAACATGCGATCATCGATCCCTCGACCTCGCTGGGCGTGCCGCGCGGGCTGACGCTGGCGACGGGCCTCGATACGCTGTCCCATGCTCTTGAAAGCATCTGGAACGTCAACGCCAACCCGGTCTCGGCCAACCACGCGATTTTCGCCGCGAGCGAACTGCTCGATGCGCTGCCGCGCCTTGTCGACGACCTCGGCAATCTCGAGCTGCGGACACGTGTCGCACGCGCCAGCCTGTTTGCGGGACTTGCTTTTTCGAACACCAAGACGGCGCTCGCGCATTCGCTGTCCTATTATCTGACGCTGCACCACGGCACCGTCCACGGGATTGCCTGTTCGTTCATGCTGCCCGCCGTCATGCGCAGCGTGATCGGGCAGAACGCCGCCTGCGATCAGGCGCTGGCGCGAATCTTTGGCGACGACCTCGCCGCGGGCGCCGACCGGCTCGATGCCTTCCTGACCGGCCTCGGCGTGTCGACCGACGCGACCGATTATGGCGTCACGCGCGAGAATTGGCTCGCGGCGATCGACGATGCCCTCGACGGCGAGCGAGGGCGCAATTTTATCGGCACCCGCGATGCCTTTTTGTCCAGCGCGGCCTGAGGAGAAACTTTGTGAACATGCCTGCCAACCCCGCCGACCTTGTCGTCAATGGCCGCGCTTACGCGCATCCTGACCGGCCCGTCGTCGTCATCTGCCTCGACGGCTCCGAGCCCGGCTATATCGAGGCGGCAATCGAGGCGGGGGTGGCGCCAAACCTCGACCGCATCCTCAAGACGGGAACGAACCGGACCGCGCTGTCGGTGGTCCCGACCTTCACCAATCCGAACAATCTGTCGATCGTCACCGGCCGGCCGCCGGCAGTGCACGGTATTTCGGGCAACTTCTTCTACGACCGCGAGGCGGGCGTCGAAGTGATGATGAACGACGCGAAATTCCTGCGCGTGCCAACCATCTTCGCGACCGCCCAACAGGCCGGGATGAAGATTGCGGTGGTGACCGCCAAGGACAAGCTGCGCACGCTTCTCGGCAAGGGGCTGGACTTTGCGAGCGGAACCGCGATCGCTTTCTCGTCGGAAAAGGCCGACCAGGCGACGAAGGCCGAAAACGGCATCGAGAATGTGCTCGATTTCGTCGGTCTGCCGCTCCCGAATGTCTATTCGGCCGACCTTTCGGAGTTCATCTTCGAGGCGGGCGTCAAGCTGCTCGACAGCTTCCGTCCCGACCTCATGTATCTTTCGACGACCGACTATGTGCAGCACAAGGCGGCGCCGGGCGCGAAAGCCGCGAATGATTTCTACGCGATGTTCGACCGCTATGTCGGGCAGCTTGACGCCGCCGGCTGCACGATCGTCATCACCGCCGACCATGGCATGAACGACAAGCATGACAGCGAGCAGCAGCCCGATGTCATCTATCTTCAGGACGTGCTCGACGCCGAACTCGGCGCGGGGACGGCGCGGGTGATCCTGCCGATCACCGATCCCTATGTTGCACACCACGGCGCGCTCGGCTCGTTCGCGACGGTCTATGTCGATGCCGGCAAGGTCCAGTCGGTAATCGACGCCGCCGGTGCGATCGATGGCGTGACGGTTGCTATTGCGGCCGCGGAAGCGGGCGAGCGCTTCGAGCTGCCGATCGACCGCATCGGCGATGTCGTCGTCATCTGTGATCGCCACAAGGTGCTCGGCACTACCGCTGCGCGGCACGATTTTTCGGGCCTGACCGAACCGCTACGCAGTCATGGCGGGCTGACCGAGCAGACCGTGCCGCTGATCTCGAACCGTCCGACGGAGGTGCGGTCCGACCGCGTCCTGCGCAATTTCGACGCGTTCGACATGGCGCTGAACCTGGTGCGCTGAGATGAACATCCACACCAGCCCCAGCCAGCCTGTCCGCCTCGAATCGATGCGCATCGCCGGCAAGCTCGTCCAGACCGACGAGGTCATCGAGGTCCGCAATCCTTATGACAACACGCTGACCGGCACGGTTCCAGCGGCGCGGGCCGAGCATGTCCGCGAGGCGTTTCGCGCGGCGAAGGCGTTCAAGCCGGCGCTGAGCCGCTACGAGCGCCAGCAGATTTTGCAGCGCACCGCCGAACTGCTGCGCGATCGCAAGGAGAAGTTCGCGCGGCTGATCGTCGCCGAGACCGGATTGTGCTGGAAAGACGGGCTCTACGAAGCGAGCCGCGCCTATGACGTCTGGTCGTTCGCGGCGCAGCTCACCATCAAGGATGATGGCGAAATTTACGCCTGCGATATCTCGCCGATGGGCAAGGAGCGCAAGATCTTCACGACGCGCGTGCCGCTGCTCGGCGTCGTCTCGGCGATCACGCCGTTCAACCATCCGCTCAACATGGTCAGCCACAAGCTGGCGCCGGCGATCGCGACGAACAATCGCGTCGTGCTCAAACCGACCGAACTGACCCCGCTCACCGCGCTCGCGCTCGCCGACGTACTGTACGAGGCAGGGCTGCCGCCCGAGATGCTGTCGGTGATCACGGGCAATCCGTCGACAATGGGCGACGCGATGATCACCGATCCCGACGCGGACCTCGTAACCTTCACCGGTTCGGTCCGCGTCGGCAAGCACATCGCGAACACCGCGGGCTATAAGCGCAAGGTGCTTGAGCTTGGTGGCAACGATCCGCTGATCGTGATGGAAGACGCCGATCTCGACAAGGCGGCCGAGCTGGCGGTTGCCGGAGCGACGAAGAATTCGGGCCAGCGCTGTACTGCAGTGAAGCGAATTCTGGTGGTCAACAGCGTCGCCGACGATTTCGCGAAACTCGTCGCCGAAAAGGCGAAGCGGCTGAAGAGCGGCGACCCGATGGATCCGTCGACCGACGTCGGCACGGTCATCAACGAACGGTCGGCGATCCTCTTTGAAAACCGCGTCAACGATGCGGTCGGGCGCGGCGCGGAGATCCTGCACGGTGCGCCGCGGCGCGGGGCGTTGTTCGCGCCGACCGTCGTCGATCATGTGCCGGCCGATTGCGAGCTGGTGTTCGAGGAAACCTTCGGCCCGGTGATCCCGATCGTCCGCTGCCCCGACGATATTTCGGAGGTGATCCGGATTTCGAATTCGACCGCCTATGGCCTGTCGTCCGGCGTCTGCACCAACCGCCTCGATTATATCACGCGCTTCGTCGCCGAGCTCGAGGTCGGGACGGTCAATGTCTGGGAAGTCCCCGGCTACCGGATCGAAATGTCGCCCTTTGGCGGGATCAAGGATTCGGGGCTCGGCGACAAGGAAGGCGTCGTCGAGGCGATGAAGGGCTTCACCAACGTCCGGACATGGTCGCTTCCCTGGAATATTTAATATGCTGTCATAAAATATGCATAAGAATCACTAAATAGAGAGAGCACACAAAGTGCCTATCCATGGGACAGATGCAAATGAACGTAGTTCAAAAAGGTGTTACGGATCTCCGTAACTTAACAGATAGCAGTATGCTATTTCGGAAAGCGCAGCATCGTATGCTTTTTGCAGCGATGTTCTGCTATCTGTTCTTTTACACTGGTCGCCAGACGTTCGGCTTTGCTATTCCGGGCATTCAAGCGGAATTCGGCGTGTCGAAAGAAACGCTCGGCTGGGTCAGTGCGGCACTGCTGTGGTGCTATGCGATCGGGCAGGCGATCAACGGCAATATCGGCGACAAGTTCGGCGGCCGCCGCGTGATGAGCGCGGGTGCGATCCTCTCGTGCATAACCAACTGGGCCGCAAGCTTCGCAACCGGCGTGCTCAGCCTTGGCGCATTGTGGGGATTGAACGGCTATTTTCAGGCGATGGGCTGGGCGCCCGGCAGCCGGCTGCTGTCGAACTGGTTCGGCAAGCACGAACGCGGCAAGGTGTTCGGTTTTTATGTGTTCGCCGCCGGTATGGCGTCGGTGCTCTCCTTCGTCACGTCGATCGTCGTCGTGCACACGTTGCAGCTCGACTGGCGCTGGATTTTCCGCCTGCCCGTGCTGCTGATGCTGGTCGGGGGCATCGCTTTCTACCTGATTGCACGCGAACGTCCCGAAGACCTTGGCTTCCAGTCGCCGCACGACGATGTCGACGACGAGGACACGGCTCCCGATGTCGCCGACGATGAGAGTTCGTGGGCGCGCTACAAGGCGGTGCTTTCCAACTGGCGGCTGCTGCTCGGCGGCCTCGCTATCGGGTTCCAGAATTCGGCGCGCTACGGTTTGCTGGTCTGGGTCCCCGTCCACTTTCTCGGCGGCGCCGGGGACGGGGCGGCTGCGCCCGACAGCTTCATCGATCCCCAGTGGATCAGCGTCGCGCTGCCCGTCGGGATGGCGATCGGTGCTGCGACCAACGGTTGGGTTTCGGACAATGTCTTCGGGTCGAAACGCTATCTCGCGATCGTCCTCTACATGGTGCTCGCTACCGTCACCTCGCTGTTCATGTACACGATCCCGGCCAGCGACGTGTATCTCGGCCTCGCCACGCTCTTCCTTTGCGGTTTCTTCGTCTACGGCCCCCAGTCCTCTTTCTGGGCGCTGTGCCCAGACCTCGTCGGGCACAAAAGGGCAGGGACCGCGATCGGGATCATGAACTTCTTCGCCTATCTGTTCGCCGGGCTTGGCGAACCGCTGATCGGCGGCTTCATGGATACGCATCACGACACGTCGCTGGTGTTCCTGATCGTCGCAGGGGCGAGTGCCGCCAGCGCTACGGTCGCGTTGTTCATCCGGCGATGAAGCGCGCCTGACGGGCGCGGTCCGGCAAAGTTCCGCGCCCCCGAAAGATCAGGCGGCCGCGCCAATGAGCGGCCGCTGCCTACCCAGACTGCGATTTTTGCTTAATGCGGAGGGAAACATGAAAGCTCGTCATTCGATTCTATGCGGCACGGCGATGGTGTTCGCGCTTGCCACAGTGGCCGGCGCCCGCGCGCAGGATGCGGCATTGCCCGCCGACGCGGCATCCGAAGAAGCTGAAGCCGATGCGCCGACGAAGGAAATCGTCGTGACCGGCACCAATATCCGGCGCGCCGAAACCGCGCTGCCGGTCACGGTCATCGACCAGTCGGAAATCGACCTGCGCGGCGGATCGACCGGCGCCGACCTGTACGAAACACTGCCTTCGGCATCGCCGCCCGAAATCAACGAGGGCACGATCGCCTCGCAGGGTGCGCGCGGCGACGTGTCGTCCCCCGACCTTCGCGGCATCGGCGCGGGTAGCACCCTGCTGCTCATCAACGGCCGCCGCATGGCGCCGCATCCGATCTCGGGCACCGATCAGGGGGTGCCGTCGCTCTCGCCCAACGCCAATGTCGTTCCGACGGCGCTCATCTCGCGCGTCGAAGTATTGCGCGACGGCGCGTCGGCAATCTATGGTGCCGACGCGGCGGCCGGGGTGATCAACAACATCATCTCGCCGACAAAGGATCGCGGGCGCATCACGATGGAAAGCGCGATCACGCAGCATGGCGGGGCTGAAGAGTTCCGCGTCACGGCGGCGAAGACCTTTCAGTTCGGCCAGACGTCGATCGGCATTTCGGCCGACTATTTCCGGCGCAACGACCTGTTGTTCGGCGATCGCAAATGGGGTTCGCAATCCGACCTCAGGCGTACGCGCAAATTGCCGGCGCCGTGGGATGGCCTTCCGATCGTCAATCCGGCGACGGGCGCGAACTTCTCGCTCGACAACGACCTCGATAACGGCAGCACGATCACCCACTATGGCCAGTTCCGCCGCGGTTTCATCCAGTCGGACTTCCTGACCTTCAACGGCGGGCGCCCCGACGGAAACCGCGGCATTTCGACCTCGACCGCACCGACGGGCGGCGTCGCGACCGTCGCGGCCGATGGCACCTTCTTCCTTTATCCGGGCGCCGATGGTGCGGTGAATTTCAAGCAGACCACGCCCTCGCGCAATCTCGGGAATCCCGAAGACGAATATTATGACAACCGCTTGCCGCACCGCACGCTCGTCCCAGGCCTGAAGCGCCTCAATCTCGCGATGTTCATCGAACATGAATTCAACGACAGTTTCACCGTCTTTGGCGACGTCCTCTTTTCGGGCTCGCACGCGAACAGCCAGCGCGAAGCGGCGAATATGCAGAACGTCAACGAACCGGGCCTCTATGTCCCGGCGTCGAACCCCTATAATCCGTTCGGTACGCGCTTCTATCATCCGCAGGGCCTACCCAACGCCGACGGCACCGCGCGTATCCTGGGCACCCCGGCCGACGTCACGATCGTGTCGGGCCTGATTCCGCCGGGCACCAAGGATCGCTATATCGAGGTCGATTCGACCTTCTACCGCGCGATGGCAGGCGCGCGCGGCAAGTTCGGCGACAGCTGGTCGTGGGAAAGCGGCCTGCTCGTCTCGGGCGCCTACAGCCACGAGACCGAGTCGAACATCTTCCGTGAATCGCTCCTTCGCCGGGCGCTCGCGCGTACCGACGGCAGTGCCTACAACCCGTTCCCCGTGACGTTCAAGGTGGTGAGCAACCGTGTCGTCGTCGACCAGCCCTATGTGAACCCGACCACGGTTACCGAACCGATGTATGATACCGACAACCGGTACGGCAAAACGCAAATCATTGTGTGGGACGCGAAGATCGGCGGCGAGCTTTGGAAGCTTCCTTTCGGCGGCGGGCCCATCCAGGTCGCGGCGGGCGCCGAGGCGCGCTGGGAAAGCTATCATGCATGGAAGGCGCCGTTCGCGGGCCTCAATCCGCCAGGATCGGGGAATGATTTTCCCTACCTGCGCGAGAATGACAACGACTTCATCGCGATGAGTCCCAATTCGGACATCGACGCGAAGCAGAATGTGCAGGCCGCCTATGCCGAAGTCGCGCTGCCGTTGGTGACCGAGGACAACCGTTTCTTCCTGTTCGAACATCTCGAACTCGGCGCCGCGGTGCGTCACGAGCGCTTTTCGATCCACGGATCGAGCACGACGCCCAAATACAGCATCCTGTGGGCGCCCGCGCGCTGGCTGAAGCTGCGGGCATCCTACAATGAATCGTTTCGCGCGCCGAACCTCGCGCAGACGAACACCACGCCGCTTCTGCGCGTGAACTATACCGCCGATCCCTATCGCCGCGACGTCACGGGTTCGGCCGCCGACGACAGTGCGCCGCGCCGTACCTTCCGTCAGGGTAACGACCGGCTCAATCCCGAAAGGGCGCGAAACTTCGGGGCGGGCATCGCGATGGAAGTGCCCGGCATTCGCGGCCTGTCGTTCACCGCGGACTATTGGCGCCTTAACCAGCGCGACGCGATCACCGCGCTTGGCAATACCGAAGTGCTCGCGACTGACGAGCTGCTGCTCGACCTTGCCACGCAGGCGGCGCTCGCGTCCGGCAAGACGGCCGACCAGATCGACCTCGGGTCGGGGACCGCCAACTATGCGGGTAACAGCCGCGTCACCCGCCGCGCCCCCACGGCGGTCGATATCGCGACCTTCAACGCGTATAACGCCGCGCAGCCGACCAACGCGACGAAGCGCGCCGTCGTCGGTGAAATCACCAGCCTGATCAACGACTATATCAACCTCGGTTCGCGCAAGCTCGCGGGGCTCGACCTTGCGCTGCAATATCGTGTGCCCGACTTCGGGCTCGGCCAGTTCACGCTGAAGGCCGAAGCGACGCACTATCTGAAGCGCGACGAGGAACTGGCCGACGACGGCATCGTCAACGACGAACTCGGCAAGAACAAGCGTGCAAAATGGAAGGGCAATCTGTCGGTCAACTGGAAGAGCGACGGCTGGTCGGCCGGCTGGTTCACCAGCTACTACGGCCCCTATGCCGACACCTCTGCCTCGACCACCGAGGCGATCTATGAAGCGCTGGGTCGGCCCAAGAGCATCATGACCTTCGACGATAATGGCATCAAGCGCTTCTATCTGCGCGTGAAGCCCGCGATCCTGCATAATGCGCGCGTCACTTACGCTTTCGGGCCCGGCAACGACACGCGCGTGACCTTCGGCGTTAACAATGTCTTCGACGCCGACCCGCCCGTCGCGGACGAGGATGAAGGCTATTTTGTGGGCACGGTCAATCCGCGCGGTCGCCAGTTCAAGCTGAAGCTCGAACACCGGTTCTGACGCGGTCGCAGCCGATCCAGCCCCACCACCCACTTGCGGAGCCAGTCATGAAATTTTGGCGGACAATCCAGTTTTCGATCGCGCTTGTCCTGGTGGGGGGGCTGCCGGTTAGCGCGGCGGGTGAGACGAACCCGGCGACCCCCGCCGCCGAAGCGTCCGGCCGTCACCCGGTGCTGATGATTTCGATCGACGGCCTCCGGCCCGACGCGGTGCTCGAAGCCGGCAAATACGGGCTGACAATTCCCGTGCTGCGTAGCTTTCTGAAAGAAGGAAGCTATGCGCAAGGGGTGGTCAACGTGAATCCCACGGTGACCAACCCGAACCACACGACCTTGGTTACGGGTGTGCTGCCCGCCGAGCATGGCATTTACAACAACCGCCCCTTCGCACCGACCGCGAAGCTGCCCAAAAGCTACAGCAGCTATGATCAGATCCGGGCGACGACGCTGTGGGGCGCGGCAAAGGTGGCGGGCCTGAAAACCGGCAGCATCTTCTGGCCGGTCACAAAGAAGGCCACCGATATCGATTTCAATCTTGTCGACGGGAATGACGAGGATGATGCGAAGATCGCCGACGATGCGATCGCGCTGATCGAGCAGAAAAATCCGGAATTGCTGACCGTCCACTTTGTATGGCTCGACCATCAGCAACATGAGTATGGTCCGTTCAGCGCCGAGGGCAACGCGGCGCTCGAACGGATCGACACCGCCGTCGGGCGTGTCGTCGCCGCCTATCGGAAGACGCATCCCGGCGGCGTCGTCGCGGTCGTGTCCGATCACGGTTTCGACAAGGTGACGCACCAGGTGAACCTCAACGCCGCTTTCGTCGACGCGGGCTTTATCAAGCTGGCGGGCAAGGGCGACGAGCAGGAGGTCACCGCGTGGAAGGCCTTCGTCTGGTACGTCGGCGGGTCGGCGATGATCGTGCTTCAGGACCGCAAGGACCAGAAGACGAAGGCGCGCGTCGCCGAATATCTGCAAAAGCTGGCGGCCGATCCGGCGAACGGAATCGAGCGCATTTACGTGCGCGATGAATATGCCAATCGCGGCCTTCCCCCCGCGGCTGAATATGTCGTGGCATTCAAGCCCGGGTACCGGATGGGCAATGCGATGGCGGGGCCGCTGGTCAAGGAATCCAAGGGCGGCGCGCATGGCGCCTTCTCGACGCGCACCGTGCGCCCCGACATGCACTCGTCCTTCTTCATCACGGGTCCGGGGATCGCCGCGGGCAGGAATCTGGGCCTGATCGACATGCGGCAGATCGCGCCGACGCTGGCCGGCGAGCTCAAGGTCGCGCTCCCTGCCGCGAAAGCGCCGGTGCTGCCGATCCGCGGCCAATGACGGAGGAGCGGGGCGTGTCCGAAACATATCCGGTTCCGGCCGAGTGGAAAGAGCGGGCGCTTGGCGAAGCGGCCTGTGCCGCGATGTACGACATGTCGCTCGCGACGCCGGAGGCTTTCTGGCTGGAACAGGCGCGGCGGCTCGACTGGATGGCGGCGCCGGTTACGGCGGGCGACTGGTCTTTCGGCGAAGGCGACTTTCGTATCGAATGGTTCGCCGATGGCACACTCAACGTCGCGGCCAATTGCATCGATCGCCATCTTGCTGACCGCGCCGACGATGTCGCGATCATCTGGGAACCCGACGACCCGGCCGAAGAGGCGCGCCGCATCACCTTCCGCGAACTCCACCGCGAGGTCTGCCGCTTCGCCAATGTCCTGAAGGCGCAAGGCGTGGGCAAGGGAGACCGGGTCACCATCTATATGCCGATGATCCCCGAGGCGGCGTTCGCGATGCTTGCGTGCGCGCGGATCGGGGCGATCCATTCGGTGGTCTTCGGGGGCTTCTCTCCCGAAGCGCTCGCCGGACGCATCACCGACTGCGACAGCCGGGTGGTGATCACTGCCGACGAGGGACGGCGCGGCGGCAAGCGCATCGCGCTCAAGGCCAATGTCGACGAGGCGGCGAAGCGCGCGCCCGCGCTCGAAAAGGTGATCGTCGTCCGCGCGACCGGCGGTGCGGTTGCGATGACCGCAGGCCGCGACCTCTGGTATCATGACGCGGCGGCGGGCGTCGCCGTCGATTGCCCGCCCGCGGAAATGAACGCCGAGGATCCGCTGTTCATTCTCTACACCTCGGGTTCGACCGGCAAGCCGAAGGGCGTGCTGCACAGCAGCGGCGGCTACCTGTTGTGGGCCAGCCTCACGCATGAACTCTGCTTCGACTATCAGCCGGGCGACGTGTGGTGGTGCGCCGCCGATATCGGCTGGGTGACGGGGCACAGCTATATCCTCTATGGCCCGCTGGCGAACGGCGCGACGACGCTGATGTATGAAGGCCTGCCCAACTGGCCCGACGCCAGCCGTATCTGGCAAGTGGTCGACCGGCATGCGGTCCACACCCTCTTCACCGCCCCCACAGCGCTCCGCGCGTTGATGAAGGATGGCGATGATTTTGTTGCAAGGACTTCACGCAAATCGCTGAAATTGCTCGGCACGGTCGGTGAACCGATCAATCCGGAGGCGTGGCGCTGGTATCATGCGGTAGTTGGCGAGGGGCGCTGCCCGATTGTCGACACCTGGTGGCAGACCGAAACCGGCGGTGCGATGATTGCGCCCTTGCCCGGTGCGACCGCGCTCAAACCCGGCAGCGCTACGCGGCCTCTGCCCGGCGTTGCTCCGCAGCTTGTCGATGGCGAAGGGGCTGTCCTCGACGGTGCCGTCGAAGGCAATCTCGTGATCGTGCGGAGCTGGCCGGGACAGATGCGCAGCGTGTGGGGCGATCATGCGCGCTTCTTCCAGACCTATTTTACCACCTATCCGGGCAAATATTTCACCGGCGACGGCTGCCGCCGCGACGAAGACGGCTATTACTGGATCACCGGCAGGGTCGATGACGTCATCAACGTCAGCGGGCACCGCATGGGTACCGCCGAGGTCGAGAGCGCACTGGTGCTGCATCCGAAAGTCGCCGAGGCCGCGGTGGTCGGTATGCCGCACGAGGTGAAGGGGCAGGGCATCTACGCCTATGTCACGCTCAACGCCGGCTGCGCGGCCGATGACGCGCTGCGCGGCGAGCTGGTAAAATGGGTGCGGAGCGAGATCGGTCCGATCGCGACTCCCGACGCGGTGCAGTTCGCACCCGGCCTGCCGAAAACCCGCTCGGGCAAGATCATGCGCCGCATCCTGCGCAAGATCGCCGAGGGCGATATCTCGTCGCTCGGCGATACGTCGACGTTGGCCGACCCGGCGGTGGTCGACGACCTCGTCGCGAACCGGGCCGCCTGACGCTTTTACCCGTCCTGCGGCACGCCCAGTTCGGCAAGCAATGTGTCGCGCAGCGCGTCGAAGTCCTCGCCGCCGGCGCGGCGCGGATGCGACAGCCGGACACGCGTGTCGAAACCGATGCGCCCCTCCTTGAGCACAAGGATGCGGTCGGCGAGCAGGATCGCTTCCTCGACGTCGTGGGTGACGAGCAAGGTCGCGGGGCCGTGCACGTGACAGAGCTCGCCGATCAGCCGCTGCATCTTGAGCCGCGTCAGCGCGTCGAGCGCCGCGAAAGGCTCGTCGAGCAGCAGCAGCCGCGGTTCACGCACCAGCGCGCGCGCGAGCGCCGCGCGCTGTGCCTCGCCGCCCGACAGGGTTGCGGGCCAGGCATCGGTGCGATGATCGAGCCCGACCTCGGCGAGTGCCGCCACAGCGCGCTCGCGCGACGCATCTTTGCCCGACAGGCCGATCACGACATTCTTCCACACGCTCTTCGACTGGACGAGGCGCGGTTCCTGAAACACCACGGTACGCGCTTCCGGCACCCACGCTTCGCCTCCATCGGGGGCATCGAGCCCGGCGAGGATGCGGAGCAAGGTCGTCTTGCCGCTACCCGACGCGCCGAGCAGCGCAACGAACTCGCCGCTGTGGATCGTAAGATCGAGGTAGTCGAGGACGGCGTTGCCTGAAAAGGTGCGGCTGACCTCGCTGACTTCGACCGCGACGGGGGGGAGCGCGAAATCGGGCTCGGGCACGCGGGCGGCGGCGGCGAAATCGATCGAAAGGACGGCGGTCATCGGAGTGCTCCTATCGGATGGCAATGCCCGCGCGCCACGGCATGAGCAGCCGTTCGAGCGTGCGGACGATCAGGTCGGCGCTGAGGCCGAGGACGGCGTAGATGGCGATACAGATCAGGATGACGTCGACCTGCTGATACATTTGCGCGCTGTTGAGCAGATATCCGAGCCCGGCCGACGCATTGATCTGCTCGGCGGCGATCAGCACGAGCACGGAGACGCCGAGCGCAAAGCGCAGCCCGGTGAAAATCTGGGGCAGCGCGAGCGGCAGTACGACCTCGAGGATCAGGCGGCGCCCGCCGAGGCCGAAACTGCGCATTGCCTCGATCACCTTGCGGTCGACGTTGCGCACCCCGGCATAGGTGTTGAGATACATCGGGAACATCGTCGCGAGCGCGATGAGCAGCAATTTGGGCGCCTCGCCGACCCCGAACCAGACGATGAACAGCGGGACGAGCGCGAGGAAGGGAATGGTGCGCAGCATCTGGAGCAGCGCGTCGAACAATTCCTCGCCCAGCTTCGACAGGCCCGCGATCGTGCCGAGGATCAACCCGAAGACGATACCGACTGCGCCGCCGACAAGAGCGCGCGTGAGCGAGGTACCGATCTGCGATGCGAGCGCCTGTTCGGTCCAGAGTTGTTGCCATCCCGTGACGATCCCCGCGGGTGAGGGGAGGATCGATGGATCGATCCACCCCGCGCTCGTCGAAATCGCCCACAGCGCGACGACGATCAGCGGGCCGGTCGCGCGGCGCGCGAAGGCGAAGCGCTCGGAACGATTGCCCGCCTTGCGGACGACCGGCTGGACCAGCCGCCCGGGGTCTCCCGCGCGCGCGATCGGGGTCGACGCGTTCACTTCGCCACCTCCTGCGCTGCGACGATATCGTCGTAGCGCTTGTCGAAGATTTGCGATGCATCGAGTTTCTTGCGGATCAGCCCTTCCTTGAAGAACAGATCGGCTTCATCCTGATGCGCCGCGATGATCGCGTCGCTGATCGGCGCGTAGCTCGCGGGCGCGCGCGTGATGATCTTTTCCGCGATCGCGGCATCGACATTATAGCGCTTGGCGAGTGCAGGGGCTGCCTGCGCGGGGTTTTCGCGCTGCCAGCGCGTCGCCCGCGCCGCGCGCGCGACGAGGTCGCCGATCGCTTTCGCCTTCGCCGGGTCGGCGAGCGCCGCGTCGGATGCGACGAGGTAGAAGAAGCCCGGCGTATTGGGCGGTGCGCCGCTGGCAAGAATCCGTACCTTTCCGGCATCGAGCGCCTGCGTCAGCCAGGGCTCGCCGATGGTGATCGCGTCGGCAGATCCCTTGTCGAGCAGCCCGGTGCCGAAGCCCGTTGCCTGCACCGTCTTGATATCCTTCAACGACAGCCCCTGCTTGTCGAGCAGGCGCGCAACGAAATAATGCAGCACCGTGCCCTTCATGAACGACACCGACTTGCCCTTGAGGTCGGCGATGCTGCGAATGGGCGAGTCCGGCTTGACGACCAGCGCATAGGGCGAGCCGCCGCCCTCGACCGTCTTGCTCACCGCGACGACCTTGACCGGGCTGCCCGCGGCCTGCGCAAAGATCAGCGGGGTTTCGGCCATCCAGCCGACGTCGAGTGATCCGCCCGTCTGCGCAGCGATAATCGGCGGTCCGCCGACGAAATTGGCCCATTCGATCGTATAACCGGTCGGCCGTCCTTCGCCCGACACGTCGAGCGAGGATTTGAGCGCATGGAGCTGGTCGCCGATCCTGAGCGTCTTGCCGTTATCGGGTGCGCCGCCGCAAGCGGTCAGGAAAAGAAGGGCGCTTAGGGTGAAAACCCGCAGCGATGGGCGAAGATAAGTCATTGCAACACAGCCTTGTCGTTCCCGATACCGGCGAGGGCGTATCCGGAGGCAGGCGCCGACGCGCGGCGCAAAATATGGGCGATCGCGCGATGGCGACGCCGGGGCGGTTGTTTGGGCAGGACCCTATCGCGGCGGGGGTATGTGCATCGTATCACCTCATGCTTCGCAGAGGGGAACACGATACCTGGCGCTGTCGCCTGAGCATCGCGCGCTTTAGCTGTTGGTAACGCGGAGCAAGCTGCTTCCCGGTCAAAAGCCGCGGACCCCGAAAGCACTCCGGTCGGGATCGGGCCGGTAATTCAACTTGATTGGTTGAGTTGTAATCGTCAAGCATAGTTTCGCTTGGAACCGGCAAAGCACAGCTCACGGCGCTCGCCCTGTCGCAGGCGGGTGCAAAAAAGGCGCCGGCGCGAAGGCCGGCGCATTCCCCTTTCGGGATCCGATCCAATCTAGTCGTTGCGGGTGTTGCCGCGTTCGGCGCGGTTGCCCTGTTGCGCAGCCTGCGGCGCCGGTTCGCTGGCAGGCTGGCTGTTTGCTTCTTCCTGCTGTTTAGCCGTGTCCTTGAGCTGACCCTTCGTCATCCCTGTGACGAGCACGTCGCCCGAACCCGCAAAGCTGGCGGCGGGAAGCGTCGCGACGCGATTGCCGACCTCGACGGTCACCGCCTCGACGACGCCGCGGCCGGTCTGGCGCAGCTCGTGCACATAACCGATCACCTTGCCGCGTGCGTCGGTGACAGCCATGCCGGGCTCGACCGCGAACATACCGGCGCCGTTCGCCGCGCCGCTGCCGGCCGCCGCGAGTTGGCCGAGACCGCCCTGGAAGCTGCCCGCGACCGAGCCGGCGCCACTCGCGCTGCCCGAGACGTTCGACAGTGCGGGCCCCGTCCGGTCGCGGACAGTCCCGACCGCACCGCGTGCCGTGTCGGTGGCGGTCGAAGCAGTGCCCCTTGCGGCGCCGAGCGCACCGCTTGCGGTGCTGCCGACAAAATCGGTGCCGACCGCCTGCGCATCGAGGCTGCCGCTGCCCGATGCGCTGCCCGAGCCATTGGTGTCGCCGCCGATATTATTGCGGAGCAGATTGCCGCCGCCGTTTGCCGAACCCTTGCCGTTCGCGTCGGCGTCGCCCTTTCCCTGTACGCGACCCGAGCGCCGGTCGATATTTGCATCGCCGCGGCCCGAGCCGGTCAGCTCGCCGGCCGAACCAAGCGTGCCGCCGATGGGACCGGCAGGATTGCCGAGTGTGCCGCCCAGACCACCACCGAGGCCGCCACCAAGCCCGCCGCTGCCGCCCAGCAGTTGCGCCGAAACGGGTGCCGAAAACGCCATGGCCGACGCCGCGAGCGCCAATGCCGGAATGAAAATGCGATGTGCCATTGTCCTTCTCCTCAAATTCTTGGCCCGGAGGGGCTGGGCCTGTGAAGAGAACGACGGCGCGTTTGAATTTATTCCGGGAAAAATTCAGCGGGCGCCGCAAGTGCCGCAGATCAGCCCGTGGCCATAGACTTTGTCGCGGCCTTTCTTGCCGAGGTCGCGGGCTTCCATCACGAGTGCGATGACGGCAGGGCCGATGCGGTCGATTGCGGGCGCGGGGTAGCGCAGGGCGAGCCGTCCGGCGACCAGCGGTGCCGCAAAGGACGTTCCGCGCAGCCGGTCGGTGCTGGCTGTTCCGGTCGCGGCGAGCACGCCATCTCCGGGAGCGGCGAAATCGACATGGAGTGCGCGGCCCGCCTCGGGAAGTGCGCGATCCTTGCGGTCGACGCCGGTCACCGCGAATACGCCGCGATAGGATGCGGGGTAGGCAGGCGGTGCGGCAGGGCCATCGTTGCCGACCGCTGCGACGATCAGCATCCCGCGCTGTTGTGCCCGCGCGACCGCGGCGGCGAGCAGCTTGTTGTCGGGGCCGACGAGGCTGATTGTCGTCACCGCGGCGCCGCTTTGCGCGAGCCATCCGAGCGCGCGCGCGATGGCGCTGGCGCTGCCGCCGGCGGTATCGGTGCCATAGACATCGGCGGCGAGCAGCCGCTGCCCGGTCGCGGCGCCCTGTATGGAACCGCTGCCGACGAGCAGCGACGCGACCGCTGTGCCATGGCGGCTGGCCGACGGCGCGCCTTTGGCGAAACCGCGCTGTTCGACGCGTCCCGCGACCGATGGGTGCGCCGCGACGCCGCCGTCGATCAGGCCGAGCCTTGCCGTGCCTTCGTCCGCCGCAGTGGCAAGCGCGGCGTGCGGAACGGCGCCGCCCGGTCCGCTGGCGAAATAGATATTGTCGACATCGACCTCGGCATCCGGGAGGAGTTTGGCGAGCTGCTTGCGCGCGCGGCCGAGGCTGTGTCCTTCGGGCACCCGAAAGCGCGCGATATCGAGCTTCAGCCCCTCGATGCGCTCACGGTCGAGCAGCTCGAAACCTTTGCCTGCGGCGAGCGCAATCATCGCCGGATCGACGCCGCTCGCGACCAGTATCCCGCGCACTGCGGGCTCCCCGCGATCGTCGAGCTCAATATCGTCGCGATTGCCGCGCACCAGTGCGTTGATGCGGTCGAGCCTGACCTGCGTGAGCCGGTCGCCGACCGATATCAACGGGCCGGCGTCGAGGTCGGGCAGGGCGGGAAGCGTGCGCGCCGCGTCGGGAAGCTGGACCGGCGGCAACGCGATCTGCGCGGCCACATGCCCGCCGATCCCGCCGAGGAGAAGGCAGACAAGCGACAGCAGAGTGGTGCGGAATTTCATCTCATCTCTCACAACGCCCGGGCGGGCCGACCTATCCCGGAAAAAATTTAGCAGGATAGGGAAGAAACGATAGAAGGCTGTCGTTTCTTCCTGCGAACACCTGGAAAAGGCGAAGATGCGCTTCGAAGAGGAACTGGTCGAACTGCTGCCCCGTCTGCGCCGTTTTGCGCGCGGGTTGGCGCGCGACGCCAGCGACGCCGACGACCTGTGCCAGGCGGCGATCGAACGGGCGCTGAAGTCGCAGGATCAATGGCAACCCGGAACGAGACTGGATAGCTGGATGTACCGCATTACCCGCAATATCTGGATCGACGAGCGCCGTGCCGCCGGCCGGCGCGGCGTCCATGCGCCGATCGACGACGCCGTCACGCAGGTCGTCGGCGAAGGTGCGGCGGAGGTCGAGGCCGGCGCGCTGCGCGGCGATGTCGACGGCGCGATGGCACGCCTGCCCGACGAACAGCGCGAGGTGGTGATGCTCGTCCTCGTTGAAGGCTACGCCTATCGCGAGGCGGCCGAAATATTGGAGGTGCCGATCGGTACCATCACCTCGCGCCTCGCGCGCGGGCGGGAAACCTTGATGCACTGGCTGGGAGAGGCGGCATGAGTTTCGATCCGGCGACCGTCGCCGCCTTTGTCGACGGCGAACTCGACGACCTGACCGCGCGCCGGGTCGAGCGCGAGGCCGAAAGCGACGCCGCGCTGGCGGCCGAGATTACGCGCCACCGCGCGTTGAAGGCGCAGCTCGCGGCCCATTATGCGCCGGTCGCCGCGGAGGCGGTACCCGATCGGCTTCGCGCGCTGCTTGCCGGTGATGCGGTCGACACCAGCCTTGCCGATCGGCGCGAGGCGAAACTCCGCCGTTTCGCCCCCATGCATTGGGGCGCAATCGCCGCGTCGCTGATATTCGGACTCACGATCGGGATGCAGCCCTGGCGGCCGGCGGCCGATGTGACCAGCGCGAACGGGACGCTCGCGGCCTCGGGAGCGCTTGCCGAGGCGCTCGACACGCAGCTCGCCTCGAACCAGCCGCAGGGCGGGGCGGTGCGGATCGGGCTCAGCTTTCGCGACCGCGCTGGCCGCTATTGCCGTAGCTTCGAGGGTCGCACCCTGTCGGGTATCGGGTGCCGCAACGCGGGCGGCTGGTCGCTCGAACGCACGATGACGGGACAGGCGGGTTCGGATTATCGTCAGGCCTCGTCAGGCGCCCTCGCGACCGATGTGGCCGCGCTGATGGCGGGCGACCCTTTCGACGCCGAGGCCGAGCGCACGGCGCGCGATCGGGGCTGGGCCGACTGACGCGCCTGGTCGGGGCGGGGCGGTGACGACGATCTCGACATCCTGATCGGGCCGGATGCCGCTACGGGTTGGTCGTTCCGGAATGCGCTGCACCGCGCCGCACCGGGAAATTCATACGCAAATACTATGCGCCTGCGCTTTTCCGGCTCTCGAATTCAAACGCCGGCCTCTCCTATTTGACGGTCCGCAGACGACTCGGCCCGCGTCCCGTGGGCGGCGTCTTGCTGGAGCAATATCATGCAGGATCTTCTCTGGGTCGGCATCATCCTCGGTCTCGTCGTTGCAAGCCTCGGCTATGCGCGCCTGTGCGACGACGCGTGAGGGGATGGCGCCCATGACTCTCGACCTTTGGCTCGCAGGCGCGACCGCGCTCGGTCTTCTTTTCTATCTCGTGGCCGTGCTCGCGCGGCCCGAACGCTTCTGAAGGAGGCGCGCCATGACCTTTCAGGGATGGCTTTTGATCGCCGCATTCGTCGGCATTCTGCTTTTGCTCTGCAAGCCGATGGGCCGGTGGCTCTTTGCGCTCTACGAAGGGCGCCGCACGCCGCTCCACCGCGTGCTTGGTCCGGTCGAAACGGGCTTTTACCGCTTGTCGGGCATCGACCCCGCCGAAGAACAGGGGTGGCGCCGCTACGCGGTCCATATGCTGATCTTCAACGCGGCGCTGCTGCTGTTCACTTATGCGGTCCTGCGCCTGCAGGGCGTACTGCCGCTCAATCCGCTCGGATTTGATGGCACCAGCGCGGACCTCGCGTTCAATACCGCGATCAGCTTCACCGCGAACACCAACTGGCAGAGCTACGGCGGCGAATCGACGATGTCGAACCTCAGCCAGATGCTCGGCCTCACGATCCACAACTTCCTCTCGGCAGCGACGGGTATCGCGCTGGCTTTCGCGCTGTTCCGTGGTTTTGCGCGGCGCGAGATGAAGACGATCGGCAATTTCTGGGCCGACATGACGCGCGTGACGCTCTATCTGCTGCTGCCGCTCTGCGTCGCCATCGCGATTTTCTATATCGCGAGCGGCGTGCCGCAGACGCTGGCGGGGTCGGTCGACGTGACGACGCTCGAAGGCGCCAGGCAGACCCTCGCGCTCGGTCCCGTCGCCAGCCAGGAAGCGATCAAGATGCTCGGCACCAACGGTGGCGGCTTCTTCAACGTCAACTCGGCGCATCCGTTCGAAAATCCGACCGCGCTCACCAACCTCGTCCAGATGCTCTCGATCTTTGCAATCGGCGTCGGGCTGACGTGGACCTTCGGGCGGGCGGTCGGCAACCAGCGGCAGGGCTGGGCGATCCTCGCGGCGATGATGACCTTGTTCGTCGCGGGCGCGGCAATCACCTACTGGCAGGAAGCGGCCGGCAATCCGATCCTCCATCAGCTCGGCGCGGCGGGCGGAAATATGGAAGGCAAGGAGGTCCGCTTCGGCATCGCACAAACGGCGCTGTTCGCGGTCGTCACCACCGCTGCGTCGTGCGGCGCGGTCAACGGCATGCACGACAGCTTTACCGCGCTCGGCGGCCTGATCCCGCTGTTCAACATGCAGCTTGGTGAAGTCGTGATCGGCGGCGTCGGCGCGGGCATCTATGGCTTCCTGCTCTTTGCGATCCTCGCGATTTTCGTCGCCGGGCTGATGGTCGGGCGGACGCCCGAATATGTCGGCAAGAAAATCGAGGCGCGCGAGGTCAAGCTCGCGGTGCTCGCGATCGCCGTCCTGCCGCTGATCATTCTCGGCTTCACGGCGATTGCGTCGGTCACCGCGGCCGGGCTGGCGGGTCCGCTCAACAAGGGGCCGCACGGCTTTTCGGAAATCCTCTACGCCTTCACCAGCGCGGTCGCGAACAACGGGTCGGCCTTTGCGGGCCTCACCGCCAACACGCCCTTCTATAACGGCATGCTGGGCGTCGCGATGTGGATCGGCCGTTTCTTCATCATCGTGCCCATGCTGGCGATCGCCGGCGGTCTGGCGGCGAAGAAATATACGCCGGCCACGGCGGGCAGCTTCCCGACGACCGGGCTGCTGTGGACGGGCCTTCTCATCGGTATCGTGCTGATCGTCGGCGGCCTGACCTTCCTGCCCAGCCTCGCGCTCGGTCCGATCGCCGATCATCTCGCGATGATCAACGGCCAGCTTTTCTAAGGAATCACGCAAATGGCTCGGTCTGAAACCAAGTCCCTGTTCACGGCAGACCTGATCGTTCCGGCGATCGGCGACGCCTTCCGCAAACTCAATCCGAAGGAGCTGATCCGTAACCCGGTGATGTTCACCACCGCCATCGTAGCGACCTTGCTGACGCTGTTGCTCGTCGTCGGTCAGGATAGTCTCGAGACCGGCTTCAAGCTGCAACTCGTCATCTGGCTCTGGCTCACGGTGCTTTTCGGCACCTTCGCCGAAGCGCTCGCCGAAGGGCGCGGCAAGGCGCAGGCGGCCTCGCTGCGCGCGGCCAAGGCCGAACTGACCGCGAAGCGGCTGAAGGGCGACGGAAAGGCATGGGAAAATGTGCCTGCCAGCGCGCTCAAGGTCGGCGACATCGTACTTGTCGAAACCGGCGACCTGATCCCTTCGGACGGCGAGGTGGTCGCGGGTGTCGCGTCGGTGAACGAAGCGGCGATCACGGGTGAAAGCGCACCGGTGATCCGCGAGGCGGGCGGCGACCGCAGCGCCGTCACCGCGGGTACGCGCGTCATCTCCGACGAAATCCGCGTCCAGGTGACGGTGAACCCGGGGCAGGGCTTCCTCGACCGGATGATCGCGCTCGTCGAAGGCGCCGAGCGGCAGAAGACGCCGAACGAGATCGCGCTGACCCTGCTGCTCGTCGGCCTGACGATCATCTTCCTGATCGCGGTCGGCACGATCCCGGCCTTTGCGAGCTATGCGGGCGGCGGCATCCCCGTCGCGATCCTCGCGGCGTTGCTGATCACGCTCATCCCGACGACGATCGCGGCGCTGCTTTCGGCGATCGGTATCGCGGGCATGGACCGCCTCGTGCGCTTCAACGTGCTCGCCAAATCGGGCCGCGCGGTCGAGGCCGCGGGCGACGTCGATGTCCTGCTGCTCGACAAGACCGGCACGATCACTGTCGGCGACCGGCAGGCGACCGAATTCCGTCCGGTCGGCGGCCAGTCGATGGCCGCTCTTGCGGAGGCGGCGCTGCTCGCGAGCCTCGCCGACGAAACCCCCGAAGGCCGCTCGATCGTGACGCTGGCGCGCGAGAAATTCGGCCAGACGATGACTGAATTGCCAAACGGCGCCGAAATCATCCCCTTCACCGCGCAAACGCGCATCTCGGGCATCAAGCTGGGTGACAGCGTGATCCAGAAAGGCGCGGTGGACTCTGTTCTCAAGGCCAATCCGGGCGCGGGGGCGACCGCCGCCGCGACCGAACTGCGCCGTATCACCGACGAGATCGCACGCGCGGGCGGAACGCCGCTCGCCGTGGCGAAGGATGGGCAATTGCTCGGCGCGATCTTCCTCAAGGATATCGTCAAGGCGGGCATCCGCGAACGCTTCGGCGAACTTCGTCAGATGGGCATCCGCACGGTGATGATCACCGGCGACAATCCGCTCACCGCGGCGGCAATCGCGGCCGAGGCCGGGGTCGACGATTTCCTCGCGCAGGCGACGCCCGAGGACAAGCTCGAGCTGATCCGCAAGGAGCAGCAGGGCGGGCGGCTTGTCGCGATGTGCGGCGACGGGACCAACGACGCCCCGGCGCTCGCGCAGGCTGACGTCGGTGTCGCGATGAACACCGGGACGCAGGCAGCGCGCGAGGCGGGCAATATGGTCGACCTCGACAGCGATCCGACGAAGCTGATCGAGGTCGTCGGGCTCGGCAAGCAGCTGTTGATGACGCGCGGGGCGCTCACGACCTTCTCGGTCGCGAACGACGTCGCCAAATATTTTGCGATCATCCCGGCGATGTTCGTTGTGCTCTATCCCGGCCTCGGCGTGCTCAACATCATGGGACTGACCAGCCCCGAGAGCGCGATCCTGTCGGCGATCATCTTCAACGCGCTGATCATTCCGCTGCTCGTGCCGCTCGCGCTCAGGGGCGTGACCTATCGTCCGATGGGCGCGGGGCCGCTGCTGGCGCGTAACCTTGCCGTCTATGGCCTCGGCGGTCTTGTCGCACCCTTCATCGGGATCAAACTCATCGACCTGGCCGTTGGCGGCCTCGGTCTGGTCTGAGGATAATGAAATGAACAAGGATCTCATCAGCGCGCTGCGTCCGGCGCTCGTCATGACGCTGCTTTTCGCTGCGCTGCTCGGGCTCGCCTATTCGCTGGCGCTCACCGGCATCGGGCAGGCGCTCTTCCCGGAACAGGCGAACGGCAGCCTCGTGCGCGACAGCGGAACGGTAGTCGGCTCGAATATCGTCGGGCAGGCGTTCACTTCGGACCGCTATTTCAACACCCGCCCATCGGCGGCGGGTGACGGGTATGACGGTCTTGCCTCGTCGGGCTCGAACCTCGGGCCGACGTCGCAGCTGCTCGCCGACCGCGTGAAAGGCGACGTCGAGAAGCTAAAGGCCGCGCAGCCCGGCAAGGCCGTGCCGGCCGACATGGTGACGACATCGGGTTCGGGGCTCGACCCCGATATCACGCCCGACGCGGCCTTCTATCAGGTCGATCGCGTCGCAAAGGCGCGCAGTCTTGATCCGGAAGCCGTGCGCGGGCTGGTCGAACAGAGTATCGACACGCCGCTTCTCGGCTTTCTGGGCGAGCCGCGCGTGAATGTGTTCAAGCTCAATCGACGGCTCGATGCTTTTGGGGCTAAACCCGCGGCGTGACAGAAAAGGATCGACCATCCCCCGAAGCCTTCCTGCGTCAGGCGGCGCAGGAAGGCCGTGGCCGTTTGAAGGTATTTCTCGGCGCCGCGCCCGGCGTCGGCAAGACGTGGGAAATGCTTACTGACGGGCGGCAGCGGCGCGAGGCCGGGGTCGATGTCGTGATCGGCGTGGTCGAGACGCATGGCCGGCGCGAGACCGAGGCGCTCGTCCACGGCCACGAGATCATCGCGCGCCGCGATGTCGATCATCTGGGGCACAGTCTCGGCGAAATGGACATCGATGCGATTCTTGAACGGCGGCCGCAGCTCGTGCTCGTCGACGAACTGGCGCATACCAATGCGCCGGGTAGCCGCCACCCGAAACGCTATCAGGATGTCGAGGAACTGCTCGGTGCCGGGATTGACGTCTATTCGACGATCAACATCCAGCATGTCGAAAGCCTCAACGACGTCGTCGCGTCGTTCACCCGCGTCCGCGTTCGCGAAACGGTTCCCGACTCGATTCTCGAAAATGCCGAGATCGAGGTGGTCGATATTCCGCCCGACGAGCTGATCGAACGCTTGCGCGACGGCAAGGTCTATATCCCGCAGGAAGCGACGCGCGCGCTGAGTCATTTCTTTTCGAAATCGAACCTGACCGCCTTGCGCGAACTGGCGTTGCGCCGCGCGGCGGATGCGGTCGACGCGCAGATGCTCGAGCATGTCCGCAGCCACGCGCTCGCGGGCAGCTTCGCGGTCGGCGAGCGGATCGTCGTCGCGGTCAGCGAGCTCCCCGTCGCCGCCGAGCTCGTCCGTGCGGGCAAGCGGCTTGCCGACGCGCTGAAGGCGCCATGGACCGCAGTCTATATCGAGACGCGGCGCAGCCGGTCGCTGACCGACGATGACCGGAAACAGCTCGCCGATACGCTGGCGCTCGCGTCGCGCCTCGGCGCTTCGACCGCGACGGTCCCGGCGGCGAGTGTCGTCGAAGGCTTGCAGGCTTTCGCACGCGACGCGCGCGCAACGCAGATCGTGATCGGCAAATCGGCGCGTCCCTGGTGGTTCGAGATGCGCCACGGTTCGGTCGTCGACCAGCTTGTGCGGACGATCGACGATGTCGCGGTGCATGTCTTGCCCGGCGAACCCGATACGCAGAAGGCGCGGCGGAGCACGATCGCCGTTCCCGGCCGCTGGGGCGCGCCCTCGGATTACATCTGGTCGCTTGCGATGGTTGTCGTGATGACCGCGCTGGGGCGCCTGCTGATCGAGGTTATCGATCTCGGCAATATCTCGCTGCTCTATCTCGTGCCGGTCATGTTCGCCGCCGCGACCTTCGGCCTCCGCGCCGGGCTGTTCGCCGGGCTTGCGTCGAGCCTCGCCTATAATTTCTTTTTCCTGCCGCCGACCGGCACCTTGACCGTCAGCAATCCGGAAAATGTCGTGAGTATCCTCGTGCTGCTCGGCGTTGCCATTGTTACCAGCCAGTTCGCGGCGCGCGTGCGCGCGCAGGCCGACCTCGCGCAATCGAGCGCGCGGCAGAATGCGGCGCTCGCCAGCTTTTCGCGACAGCTCACCGCAGCACCCGATCAGGACGCGCTGATGCACGCGATTTGCGCCGAGGTCGGTCGCTTGCTCGACGTGCGCACCGTTATCCTGCTGCCGTCGGCTGACGGGCCTACACTGCGCGCCGCGGTTCCGCCCGAGGACCGGCTCGAACAGATCGAGCGCGCCGCGGCGCAATGGGCGATGGACAATGAACAGCCCGCGGGGCGCGGCTCGGCGACGCTTACGGCGTCGGACTGGCTGTTCCACCCGCTCCGCACGACGCGCGGCGTGCTCGGCGTGCTCGGCCTGACGCGCGACGATGCGCGCGAGCCGGTGCGCTCGGATCAGGTGCCGCTGCTGATGAGCTTGCTCGATCAGGCGTCGATCGCGCTCGACCGGATGGAGCTCGAGGAGGCCTCGCTCCGCGCGCGGCAGGTGGACGAGCGCGACCGGCTGCGTTCGGCACTGCTGTCGTCGGTCAGCCACGATCTTCGGACCCCGCTTACGACGATCCTGTCGGCTGCGCAGGAAATGCGCCGCCACCCCTCGGCGGCGATGGCGGAAACGATCGAGACCGAGGCGCTGCGCCTCAACCGCTTCGTGTCGAACCTGCTCGACATGGTGCGCGTCGAGGCGGGCGCGCTGCCGATGAAGGTCGAGGCGACCGACCTGTTCGACGCCGTCGCCAGCGCCGCGCATGACACGCGCGCCTCGCTCGCGGGCCATGAGGTCAAGGTCGATATCTCGCCCAACATCCCGCTCGTCCGCGTCGATCCGGTGCTCCTCCATCACTGCCTGATCAACCTGCTCGACAATGCCGGGCGCTATGCCGACTCCGGCACGCCGATCGTTGTTCGCGCGCGGCGTACGGCCGACGCGATCCAGCTGTCGGTGATCGACCAGGGGCCGGGTATCGCGCCGGGGAACGAGAAGCGCGTTTTTGAAACCTTCACGCGCCTCGAAGGCAGCGACCGCGCCAAGCATGGCACCGGCCTCGGCCTCGCGATCGTCAAAGGCTTTGCCGAGGCGATGGGGCTGTCGGTCGAGGCGGGCAACAATGCCGATCCGCACGGCGCCTGTTTCACGATCAACATCCCCGAACCGCTGATCATCACGACCCCGATCGACAAGGACATCCCATGAAAGCGCGTCACAAGGTCCTGATCGTCGACGACGAGCTGCACATCCGGCGGCTGATCCACGCGGCTCTTGCGCGCGCCGACTATGCGATCGTCGAAGCCGAAAACGCCCGCGAGGCACTCGAGCGGCTCCGCGAGGACCGCCCCGATATCACCTTGCTCGACCTCGGTCTGCCCGACCGCGACGGGCTCGAAATCGTTCCGCTTTTCAAGCAGCATTCCGATACGACGCTGATCGTCGTCTCGGCACGCGACGCCACCGAAGAGAAAGTGGCGGCGCTCGATCTCGGTGCCGACGATTATCTGACAAAACCATTCGACACCGACGAGTTGCTGGCGCGCGTCCGCGTCGCGCTGCGCAATCGGCTGACCCGCGATGGCGGCAATCTGAGCCTGTCGGTAGGCGACGTCACGATGGATTTGATCGCGCGGACGGTGACGAAGGGCGGCAAGGAGGTCCACCTGACCCCCAAGGAATATGCCGTGCTCGCGCAACTCGCGCGTTTCCCCGGCCGTGTCATCACGCACAACCAGATCATGAACGAGGTCTGGCCGCACGAGCACGAACATCACGTCGAATATCTGCGTGTCTTGATCCGCACGCTGCGCCAGAAGCTGGAAACCGACCCGCAGCAGCCGCGGATCATCTGCAACGAGCTCGGCATCGGTTATCGATTACGGCTCGGCGGCGACGGCCTCGTTGAAAACGGCGAGGCGCACTGAGGGCCGGTCGCCCCGAACATACGCAATTCCTATGCGAACGGGCGTGTCCCGCTCTCGAATTCAAATTGCTGGCGCGCCTAAATGCCGGGCATGAGTCACAAGGATATCGGGCAACCGGCATCGCGGCGTTTGCGCGACCGCATCGTCGACTGGCTTGGCGCGCAGGGGCCGTCGATCCTCACCATCTATATGTGCGGCGCCGTCGCGTTGATCGCGTTCGTCGCCGACGCGATGCGCTGACCAACACTCCGTCGTGGCGTGACCCGTGCGATCATATGCAATCTCAACGTGGCACTCCATTTGCCGATCTCGATTTCCTATGCGCGCATGAATAGTTGAACGGCCTCCTGTGGAGGTTTGACATGAAGAAATGGCATGAAACGGTCGCCGCCAACCTCGGTCTGCGCGCCGGCGGCCTCGTCCTTCTCGCTGTCTGCTGGGCGATCGCCGCCCGGCTTCACCCGGTGCCGCCGGGCGCGACGGCGCGCGACGCGATGTCGCTGCTGATGCTGCTGTCGGCGATGGCCTTCCTCTGCGGCAGCGCGGGGAGCGCGCTGCTGTTCGCCGGGCCGGGCCTGTGGGAGACGGTCGAAGTTTCGGAGCGCTGGCGGCGCTTGCCCGCGCCGGACCGGCTATGGCGGGCACCGCGCGGACGCGGTCTGTAGAGCGCCGACCAGGCCATAGTGAAAACACTATGCGATCGCGCCGCCACCCCTCTCGATTTCCAATGCGCTGCCGATCTAGTTGGGCCGCCTCGCGAGCCTCCGCCGTCCCGGCGAGGCATTTTCAAGAGGATAATATGAAGAACATCATCTCCGCCGCCGCGCTTGCGGCAGGACTGTTGCCCGCCGCCGCCGCGGCACAGGAAGAGGCCGGCAAGCCGGCGGTCACCCTGTCGGGGTCGGCGACACTCGCCTCGGACTACCGTTTTCGCGGTGTCTCGCAGTCGGACAAGGAAATGGCGGTGCAGGGCGGCCTGACCGTGTCTCACGAGAGCGGCGCCTATGCCGGCGTCTGGGCGTCGAACCTCGCAGGATGGGGCACCTTTGGCGGCGCCAATATGGAGCTCGACCTGATCGCCGGCTACAAGGCGGCGCTCGCGGACAATGCGACGCTCGACGTCGGGCTCGTCTGGTACATGTATCCGGGCGGCGCCGACGAATCCGATTTCGCTGAGCCCTATGTCAAGCTGACGGGCACAACGGGACCCGCGACGCTGACCGCGGGCGCTGCCTACGCACCCAAGCAACACGCGCTGGCCAACATCTCCGCCGCGCCGAACAGCCGCGGGCAGAGCGAGGATAATCTCTATCTCTGGGGCGACGGCGCGCTCGCGATCGGCGGAACGCCGCTCATCGCAAAGGCGCATATCGGATATTCGGACGGTAACCCCGGCCTTGGCCCCAACGGGACGAGCGTCGCGCCTACGGGCCGTTATTGGGACTGGTCGGTCGGAATGGACGCGACCTGGCGCAACCTGACGCTCAATATCTCGTACGTCGACACCGACATCGGCAAGGCGGAGGCTGCACGCCTTCAGCCCAATTTCAGCACCGGGGGCGACGGCAGCGGCCCGATCGCCGACGCGGCGGTCGTCGCCAGCGTCACCGCGGCGTTCTGATCGCGGCCGGTCCGGGCAGTTTTCGCTGTCCGGGCCGGAGCTGTTCCGGGTCAGGCGAAGGGCGGTGCACGGCCTTCGGTCGTGCGCGCCCATTCGGCGAGGTGGCCGTGCCGCTTGATGGTCTTGAGGCACACCACCGTCTTCAGCCGCTGGACACCGGGCAGCTTCGACAGATTGTGGCGAAGCAGTTCGTCGAGATGATCGGCCGACCGCGCGAAAATCTTGAGCATATAGTCGCTCTCGCCCGCGGTTGTGTGGCATTCGACGACGGCGGGATGCGCAAGCACCGCGGCTTCGAATTCGGTGTGCGCATCGAAGCGGATCTGGACCTCGACGAAGCTTTGTACCGCAAGGCCGACCGCGATCGGGTCGATCCGCGCGGCATAGCCGTCGATGACGCCGCTTTCCTCGAGGTTCTTTACGCGCGACCAGCACGGTGACTTGGACAGACCCACCTGCTCGCCAAGGTCGGCGTAGGATTGCCGCCCGTCGCGTTCGAGCGCGGCGACGATCTTCCAGTCGAGCTTGTCCATGCGTTCCGTCCTGAATCGGGTTTGCGCGATAATGCGATCTCTCTTTTCTAATCTGAAGAACATAATCCTGCAAATTGGTAATTGGTCAGAACAAAGTAGTGCTATCGGCGCCTTGTCACTGCGAAATCCGCACAATGTTTGCGCGTCCCCGCGTTACATTCGTGGCCGAAGATCTGGAGAGAGAGACCGGTGGCTGCGACACATATTTTCGATGCACCGCCCGACGGTGTCGCGGCCGACTGGTCGATGCCGCAGAACTGGGGGGCGTTCACCACCGAACAGCATGAGACATGGCGAACCCTGTTCGACCAGCAGTCGGCGGCCATCGAAGGCTATGCGTGCCGGTCGTTTCTCGACGGGCTCGATATCCTTCGCAAGCTGAAGCCGGGAGTTCCCGATTTTGCGGAGCTCAACGCGCTGCTGAAGCCGGCGACCGGGTGGGAAGTCGTCGCCGTTCCCGGCTGGATACCGAACGAGCCCTTTTTCGAGCATCTGGCGAACAAGCGCTTCCCCGCTGCCAATTTCGTCCGTCCGCCCGAGCAGGTCGCCTACAGCGAAGAGCCCGACATGTTTCATGACATATTCGGCCATATCCCGATGCTCACCGATCCAGCTTTCTCCGACTTCCTTGTCGCTTATGGACAGGCGGGGCTGCGCGCAGAAAAGCTGGGGGCGTCCGAATTTCTCGGGCGGCTGTGGCTGTATACCGTCGAATTCGGCCTCGTCGTCGAGGATGGCGAACTGCGCGCCTTCGGCGGCGGCCTGATGTCGAGCTTCGCCGAAACGCTCTGCGCGCTGACCTCGTCCGAACCGCGCCGCATCTGGCTCGACATCGAACGCGTGATGCGCACGCGCTATCATTTCGACCAATATCAGCAGACCTATTTCGTCGTCGCGGGTTTCGAGGAATTGCTGCGCGCGACGGAGGAAACCGACTTCGCCAGCGTTTACCGGAAGATCGCCGACCAGCCGGCGCTCGAACCCGGAGATGCCTCGCGCGGCGATGTCGCCTATGAAGGGCACCTGCCACCCGCGCGACCGGGGCCGGCAAACCGGGAGGCGGCACGATGATCAGGCAGACACGCGACGGCGGTACCGATATTTTCGAGACCGAGATCGACGGCGAAACCATCCAGTGGGACAATGGCCTCACCTATGCGCGGCATTTGCAGACCGCGCAGCTTCTGTCGGCGCAGGTGCCGGTGTCGGACAAGCCCGACGAGATGCTGTTCATCATCATGCACCAGACGATGGAGCTGTGGATCAAGCTCGTCCTGCACGAAGGGCGGATCGTCCATGACGCGATCAAGGCCGACCGGCTGGAGATTGCGGGCAAGGGGCTCGACCGGATCGCGACGATCCAGCGGCACATGATCCACAGCTGGGAAGTGCTCGCGACGCTGACCCCGCACGATTTCCTGACTTTCCGCGGCTTCCTGCGCCGCGCGTCGGGGTTCCAGTCGCAGCAATATCGCGAGCTTGAATATCTGCTCGGCAACAAGCGCGAGGATATGATGATCGTCCACAAGGACGATCCGGCGGCGACCGCGCGGCTGCGCGCGGCGTTCGAGGCGCCGTCGCTCTACGACGAGCTGCTGCGGCTGCTCGCGCGGCGCGGTTTCGATATTCCCGCCGATCATCTGGAGCGCGACTGGACCAGGCCTTATGAAGCGTCGGAAGCGGTCGAGAAGGCGTGGCTGAAAATCTACACCGACCCCGACCGGCATTGGGATCTCTACACGCTCGCCGAGAAGGTCACCGCGCTCGAATATTATTTCCAGGAATGGCGCTTCAAGCACATGAAGACCGTCGCGCGCGTGATCGGGCACAAGCCGGGGACGGGCGGCTCGTCGGGGGTCAATTATCTGGTCAAGGCGCTGAGCCTCAGCTTCTTCCCCGAACTCTGGTCGATGCGGACCGAAATGGCCGCGCCGCGCGAAGGCGGGGATTATTCCGAAGGGAAGGGCGCATGAGCCGCATCTGGGACATTTCGCAGCCGCTCCACGCCGGCGTGCCGGTGTGGCCGGGCGAGCCCGCTTTTGCGCTGCATCGCCACGCAGTGATCGGCGACGGCTGTCCGGTCAATGTCGGCGGCATGTTCACGCCGCTGCACGCGGGCACGCATGGCGATGCGCCGCTGCATTATGCCAATGACGGCGCGTCGTCGGCCGACTGCGATCTGGGCGCCTATATCGGACCGTGCGTGCTGCTCGACATGCGCCATGCGCGCGGCCGGGTCGAGAT
Source organism: Pseudomonadota bacterium (assembly GCA_020160755.1). Lineage (GTDB taxonomy): Bacteria > Pseudomonadota > Alphaproteobacteria > Sphingomonadales > Sphingomonadaceae > Sphingopyxis. The sequence goes on along the minus strand of JAIUPN010000006.1, from coordinate 16,242 downwards.
TGCCGATGTCGACTGGACCGCGATCGAGGGCGCAGAGCGAGTGTTGCTGCGCACCTATGAGCGCTTCCCGCACGAGCAATGGGACAGCGATTTCACCGCGATTGCCAGCGATGTGATCGCGCGGCTTGGCGCGACGGGCGTGCGGCTGATCGGCACCGACGCCGCCTCGCTCGACCCCGAACAGTCGAAGACGCTCGACGCGCATCAGGCGGTGAAGGCGGCCGATATGCGGATATTGGAAGGGCTGGTGCTCGATGACGTGCCGCCCGGACGCTACGAACTCGTCGCGCTGCCGCTCCGCATCGTCGGCGCCGACGCCAGCCCGGTACGGGCCATCCTGAGGGAAATCGCATGACCGACACGATATGTGCCACCGATGTATCGGCGCTCGACGCGGCCGATCCGCTCGCCCTGTTCCGCGATCGCTTTCACCTGCGCGAAGGCCTCATCTATCTCGACGGCAATTCGCTCGGCGCGCTGCCCAGGGCGACCGGCGACCGGCTTGCCGAGGTTGTCGGCAGCGAATGGGGCGAGGGACTGATCACTTCGTGGCTCGGCGCCGAATGGTCGACCGCGCCGCGGCGTATCGGCGACAAGATCGGGCGGCTGATCGGTGCGAACGCGGGCGAGATCGTCGCAACCGATTCGACTTCGGTAAATATCTTCAAGGCGTTGACGGCTGCACTTTCATTGCGGCGTGAACGGAGCGTGATCCTGTCCGAAGCGACAAACTTCCCGACCGACGTCTATATGATGCAGGGGATCGAGGCCTTTTCGGGCGGGCGGGTCAAGGCGGTCACCGTGGCGCCCGATGCGGTCATCGATGCGCTCGACGAAGACGTCGCGGTGCTGCTGCTGACGCAGGTCCATTACAAATCGGGGCGTGTCCGCGACATGGCGGCGATCACCAAGCGCGCGCACGACGTCGGCGCGCTTGTCGTTTGGGATTTGAGCCACAGCGCGGGCGCAATCCCGGTCGACCTCAACGGCGCCAACGCCGATTTCGCGATCGGCTGCGGATACAAATTCCTCAACGGCGGCCCCGGCGCGCCCGCCTACCTGTTCGCCGCCGCGCGGCATCATGCCGCCACGCCCGTGCTGTCGGGCTGGTTCGGCCACGCACGACCGTTCGAATTCGAGGAAGATTATGACCCCGCCGCGGGGATCGAACGCTTCCAGTGCGGTACCCCGCCAGTGCTCGGCCTGTCCGCGCTCGAGGTCGGCGTCGACCTGATGCTCGAAGCCGACATGACCGAAATTCGCCGCAAGTCGCTCGCGCTCGGCGACCTCTTCATCGAGCATATGCGGCCTTTGTGCGACGCCTATGGCTTCGAACTCGTGACGACGCAGGACCATGCGACACGCGGCAGCCAGGTGGCTTATGCGCATCCGCAGGGGTACGAGATCGTCCAGGCGCTCAAGGAATTTGACGTCATTGCGGACTTCCGTGCGCCCGACATTTTGCGGTTCGGGCTGACGCCGCTTTACCTGCGTTACAGCGACATCGTCGAAACCGCCCGGCGGCTCGAAACGGTTTGCGCGACGCGCGCGTGGGACAAGCCGCAATATCATCAGCGGGCAGCGGTAACATGAGCGACGTGTCGGCACCCTTCCTGCCCAGGTCGCGCGTTGCCGCGGTGCAGGCCGCGCCGGTCTTTCTCGACACTGCGCGCACGGTCGACAAGGCATGCGCGTTGATCGCCGAGGCGGCGGGGAATGGCGCGCAGCTCGTCGCCTTCCCCGAGGTATTCGTTTCCGCCTATCCCTACTGGAACTGGCTGATGACGCCGATCGAGGGGGCCGAATGGCACGAGCGCCTCTATCGCGCGTCGGTGCCGGTGGACGGCTCCGAGGTCGCCGCGCTGTGCGCCGCGGCGCGCGACCATGGTTGCACCGTCGTCATCGGGATCAACGAGCGCGATCCGGTCAGCGTCGGCACGCTCTACAACACCAACCTCATTATCGGCGCTGATGGCAGCTTGCTTGGGCGCCACCGCAAGCTCGTGCCGACCTGGGCCGAAAAGCTGACCTGGGCCGGCGGCGATGGCAGCTCGATCCGCGTCTACGACACGCCGGTCGGGCCGCTCGGCACGCTCGCGTGCGGCGAGAATACCAACACGCTCGCGCGCTTCGCGCTGCTGTCGCAGGGCGAGCTCGTCCATGTCGCCAATTATATCGCGCTGCCCGTCGCACCCGCGTCGTACAATATGGCCGAGGCGATCAAGATTCGCGCGACAGCACACAGCTTCGAGGGCAAGGTGTTCACGATTGTCGCCTGTTCGGCGGTGAGCGACGAGATCATCGCAGCGATGTCCGAAGGGCGTCCGCAGAACCGCGACCTGTTGTCGCGCCCGAACAGCGCCTTTTCGGGCGTGATCGACCCGCATGGCAATCTGGTCGGTGAGGCGCTGATCGACGAAGAGGGTATCGTCTACGCCGATATCGACCTTGGCGAATGCATCCGCCCCAAGCTGATGCACGACATCATCGGCGGCTATAACCGCTTCGACATCTTCAACCTGACGGTCGACCGGACTCCCCGCGCGTCGGCCCTGTTTGTCGACGCGCCGCAGCCCGTCGACCCCGACGAGGAGACGTCATGATGGCAGGCAACAGCACGATCATCGACCCGCGCGACGATGTGCTCGGACGCGCGCGCGTGACCGATACGCCCGAACTCGAAGCGTTCTACGAGGAACTCGCCAGACGCAACGCCGGCGCCTTCTGGAAGCGCGCCAATGCGATCGAGCCGTGGGAGCCCGAAACGCGCTATCGCCCGACGCTCTGGCGCTACGCCGACATGCGCGACATGTGCCTGCGCGCACTCGATCTGGTGAAGCCCGAGGAAGCGGGGCGCCGCGTCGTGACTTTGCTCAACGACAGCGACGCGGGACGCGAGAATGTCGCGGTGTGCGGCTGGCTGTTCAGCGGGATGCAGGCGATGCGCCCCGGCGAGATCACTCCCGCGCACCGGCATACCGCCTCGGCGCACCGCTTCATCATGGAAGGGAAGGGCGCTTATACGGTCGTCGACGGGCACCACATCACCTTGGGCGCCAATGATTATGTGCTGACCCCCAACGGCGCCTGGCACGACCATGGCGTCGTCGCCGAAGGCGAGGTGTCGATCTGGCAGGACGGGCTCGACATTCCGCTGATGAACAGCCTCGAGACCAATTTCTACGCGGTGTACGACCAGCCCGCGCAAACGGCGGCATTCCCCGCCGACGACCTGCCGCTGAGCTATGGTGGTGCGGGGCTGCGGCCCGAAGGCGTGCCCGCGTGGGAAAAGCCCTATTCGCCGGTGATGGTCTATCGCTGGGAAGCGACGCGCGATGCGCTGTGGAACCTCGCCAAAGTGTCCGACGGCACGCCGTTCGACGGGCATATGGTGCGCTATTCGAACCCGCTGACGGGCGGCTGGGCGCTTCAGACGATGGGCGCGCATATGCAGATGCTCAAACCCGGCTTCCGCGGCAAGGCACACCGCCACACCGGAAACGTCGTCTATAATGTGGCGAGCGGGCGCGGTTATTCGATCATCGGCGGCGAGCGGTTCGATTGGGGGACGCATGACATTTTCTGCGTGCCCGCGTGGGTGTGGCACGAACATGTCAATCTCGATCCGTCCGAAGAGGCCTTCCTCTTCTCGTTCAACGATTTCCCCGTGATGGAGGCGCTCGGCGTCCGGATCGAGGAACCCTATTCCGACCATGGCGGTCACCAGCCCGCCTGATTTTTGAGACAGGACAGAAAATGCGCTTCGTCACCTATCGCACCGTCGAGACCGAACCGCGGCTCGGCCTTCTCCACGACGGACTCGTGATCGACGTCGAATATTTCGGCGATGCGATCGGCCACGATCTGCCGTCGACGATGCTCGATTTCATCGACTTGGGCCCCGTTGCGCTCCGCTTCCTCAAGGAAGCCGTCACCGCGGCTACCGCCGCGGATCTCGTCGGCACCTCGCTGCCCGAGGGCAATGTGACCCTGCTTGCGCCGATCCCGCGCCCGCGCAAGAACATCTTCGGGATCGGCCTCAACTATACCGAGCATGTCGCTGAATCGGCACGCTCACTCGACACGTCGAACGAGCTGCCGCAGCAGCCGGTGATCTTTTCGAAGCCGCCGACCGCAGTCGTCGCTTGGAACGACCCGATCCGCCACAATGCGAAGGTGACGCAGCAGCTCGACTGGGAAACCGAGCTCGCGGTGATTATCGGCAGCACCGCGCGCCATGTCGCCGAGGGCGATGCGCTGAACCATGTGTTCGGCTATACCGTGATCAACGACGTGTCGGCGCGCGATTGCCGCCGCGCGGGGCAATGGATCGTGTCGAAGGGGCAGGACAGCTTCGCGCCGATGGGGCCGTGCATCGTCACCGCCGACGAGATCGGCGATCCGCACAACCTCAATATCCTGACCCATGTGAACGGGGTCGAAAAGCAGAAGAGCAACACGCGCTTCATGTTGTTCAACGTACCGCAGCTCATCGCCGATATTTCCAGCGTGATGACGCTGGAACCCGGCGACATCATCGCCACCGGCACCCCGGCGGGCGTCGGCGCGGGGCGTAACCCACAGGAATTCATGTGGCCGGGCGACGTCGTCGAATGCACCGTTGAGGGTATCGGCACGCTGCGCAATCCGATCGTCGCGGTCTGAGGTGCGCGATATGACACGACCCATCCGTATCGGGCAGATCGTGCCCAGCTCGAACGTCACGATGGAAACCGAAATCCCCGCGCTGCTCCGTGCTCGCGAGGGCATCGCGCCCGAACGCTTCACCTTCCACTCGTCGCGGATGCGGATGAAGAAGGTGACGAAGGAGGAGCTGGCGGCGATGGACGCCGACTCCGATCGCTGCGCGCTCGAACTGTCCGACGCCGCAGTCGACGTGCTCGGCTATGCCTGCCTCGTCGCGATCATGAGCATGGGCGAGGGCTATCACCGCGTGTCCGAGGCGCGGCTGCACCAGCGCACGGTCGAGAACGGCCATGCCGCACCCGTCGTCACCAGCGCGGGTGCGCTGGTCGAGGGACTGAAGACGCTGCAGGCGAAACGCATCGCGCTCGTCGCGCCGTATATGAAGCCACTGACGCAGATGGTCGTTTCCTACATCCGGAATGAAGGTGTCGAGGTAAGCGACTGGCTAGCTCTCGAAATTCCTGACAATCTGGAGGTCGCGGCGCAAGACCCGGCGAACCTGCTCGACCATTACAAAAGGCTCGACCTGACCGGCATCGACGCGCTCGTCCTTTCGGCATGCGTCCAGATGCCGTCGCTGCCGTCGGTCCAGAAGATCGAGGATGCAATCGGCATTCCCGTCGTGTCGGCGGCGATATGCACCGCGCACCAGATGCTGGCGCGGCTCGGCCTTTCGACCGAGATCCCCGGCGGCGGCGCCCTGCTTTCGGGCCGATACTGACATAGCCGCGCGCCGATCGGGCGCGGGTGCGCAACCGAACGCGAAGCCGCCCGTTTGACCCTGCCTGCGCGTGGCTTTTGGCGTGCGCTATTGCACGGCGCGACTTCGGGCATATGCTGGCGGTGAATCTAAAGGTCGCTTCGGCCTTGAGGGAATGGGAATGCAAAGCACACCGCTCGGAACAAGTCGGGGACCAATGATCCTGTCGGACTCCGGAGCAGCATAGGTGTTCGAGCTTTTTGCGTTCCTCGCTATCGTCATCCTCGGCGTGCTGCTGTCGGATACGCGGGCCCGGCTGAAACGCGCCGAAAAGACCCTCGCCGACGCCGTTGGTCAGTTCGGCGCGGCGCAAGCCACCCGGAAGGCGCCGGTCGTCGAGGCCAGGCCAGTCGCCGAACCCCAAAGCGAGACGACGCCGCCGAAAGCGACGCGCGCGGCAGCGAGGGACAGCGCGCCATTGCCCGCGATGACGCAGAAGCAAGGCCAGACAGCGTCTGCGCCGGCCGGGATCGAAGCCCGGCCATCGCCGCCGCCGGCGCCTGCGCCGAAAACGCCCGCCGCTCCGGCGAAGGCCGCCGCCCCCGCCAATCTGTCGGCGCGGTTCGAGGATCTGTTCGGCAAGACGCTGCCGATCTGGGCCGGCGGCATCACGCTGGCGATCGCCGGCGTCCTCATCGTCCGTTATGCGATCGACCTCGGTCTTTTTGCCCGCGTCTTCACGCCGGGGGTGCAGGTGATTGCCGGCATCCTCTTCGGCCTCGGCCTTGTCGGTGGCGCCGAATATGCCTGGCGCAACGAAGCGCGGGTCCGCGACCTCCGCGTGCCGCAAGCGCTGTCGGGCGCCGGCATCGCGACGCTTTATGCCGCGATCATGGTCGCAGCGAACGCCTATGGGTTGATCGGCCCGCTGCTCGCCTTTTTCGGACTGGCGCTCGTCACCGCCGCGGCGCTGGCCCTGTCGCTGCGGTTCGGCCCGCCCAGCGCGCTCCTCGGGCTCGCGGGTGGCCTCGCGGCGCCGGCGCTCGTCGGGGCGCTCGAGCCCAATGTCCCGCTCATCGCTGTCTATCTTGCGCTGACGATCGGGGCGCTCACCGGTGTCGCGCGGATGCGCCGCTGGCCCTGGCTCGCGCTCGCCGCGCTCGCGGGCGGCGCGGGGTGGAGCGTGTGGATGATCTTCGTCGGCGGCGCACTCGATACGCTCGGTTCGTTGTCCATCGGCGGCTATGTCCTGCTGCTCGGCATTGCCATTCCGCTCTTCGCCTATGAAGGCCCGCGCGCGGCGCTGCTGCGCGCGGCGGCGGCGATCGTCGGCGCGCTGCAACTTGCGCTGCTTGTGGCCTATGCGGGCTTCTCGCCGCTTCACTGGGGGCTGTTCGCGCTGCTCGCCGCTGCCGGGCAGTGGCTCGCCTGGCGCGAGGCGAAGCTGGCGATCGTTCCGACAATCAGCCTCGCGCTGTCCGCTCTCCTGATCGCGTTGTGGCCCGACCCGACGCTCTTCTGGCTGACGCTCATCGGCATTTCGCTGACGCTGATCCACGCCCTGCCGTTGCTCGCGCGGCTGTGGACCCCGCTGGGCGCGATGCGCCGCGCGTTGGAGCTCTGCTTCCTCGCGATCGCGTTGCCGCTGCTTGCCAAGTGGCAGCTATGGGACATGCGCGATGGTTCGCTTGCACTCGTCGCGCTCGCCGGCGCGGTGCTCCCGGCGACCGGACTGGCGCGCGGCTGGCGCGCCGAGGGCCGCGCCGCCGACAGCCGTTTCGCATGGTTGACCGGAACCGCGGCGGCGCTCGCCGCGCTCGCGCTCGCGCTGCTTCTGCCGTTCTGGCTGGCAGCGGTCGCCATTGCCGTCGTTGCGGTGGCGCTGTTGCCGTTCGGCAAAGCGGCGGGCGATCGCCGGATCGAATGGATCGCGATGGGCTTTTTAGGCGTCGCGCTCGCCGCGTTGGTCGCGACGCCGCGCGCACTTGATGAATTGCCGCGCCTTGCCTTCGGGACGGAGGCGGGTGCTGCGGAAGCTTTCTTGCGCTGGGCGGCGCTCGCGCTCGGTGCGCTGGTCTTCGCGCTCCGCGCCGAACGGCCCGTCGTGCTTCGGCTGGGGCAGGGATTTGCGGCGGCACTCGCTTATGGCGCCGCGGCCCAACTGCTTCCCGCATCACTGCTTGTCTTCGTACCAGCGCTGGGTGCCGCTGCGTTGTTGCTCGCGGCGCCGCGCCTCGGTCTCGGCCGGCTCGGTACCGGGGCGGGCGTTTTTGCAGCGATCACGCTCGGCTGGGCAGCGTTGCCCGTCGCGATCTGGGCGAGCAGGGCGATCTTGTCGCTCGCCGGTGCGCCGATGGTGATCGACGGTGCGGCGCTCTCTGCGGGCGAATTGATCCGCCGCCTCGCGCTTCCCGCACTGCTGTGCGGCGCGCCGCTCTGGCTCCTTCGCGAAAAATTGCCGCGCTGGCTTCTGGTCGGGGGGATGGCGATCGCCGGGGCGATCGGGGTGGTCGCGGTCCACTCGCTCTATCGCCTCGGCTTTGCCGCGCTCGACGGCGGCGATTTTGCGACGACCGGTATCGTGCAGCGCCTCGTCTGGGAGGTGCTGTTGATCGGCCTCGGCTGGCTGCTTTGGCGGCGGGGTATCGTCACTGGCGCGCGCGCGCTGATTGTCGCCGGGACGGCACATGCCCTCTTCTACGGCCTGATTCTCCACAACCCGCTGTGGGCGGAACAGGCGGTCGGCGGCTGGCCGCTCGTCAACCTGCTCGTACCGCTCTTCCTGCTGCCGTGGCTCGGTTTGCGGCTGACGGGCATTGCCTTCGCGCCTGCGCCTGCGCTGCTCGATCGCGGCGCCCAGTTGCTGACGATGCTGCTCGTCACGACCTTTGTCTGGGCCAGCTTGCGCCAGCTTTTCCACGGCAGCCTGCTCGTCGAACCCGGCGTCGCGCCGTCGGAGAATATCCTGCGTTCGCTTCTCATCCTGCTGCTTGCGATCGGTTTCCTTTTGTGGGGAATTCGGGGGCATCGCCGCGACTGGCGGATCGCGTCGCTCGTGTTGATGCTGGGTGCGGTCGGCAAGGTGTTCGTCTTCGACGCATCGGGGCTCGAAGGATTGCTCCGGATCGGTTCGTTCGTTGCGCTCGGTTTCAGCCTGATCGGGATCGGATGGCTCTATAGCCGGCAGCTTCGCGCATCGGTGCCGACGACCGAACCCGGAGAGTAAGCCAGAACAACGGGCGAGCCGGCTACCCGGCCTGAAACGATCGGCAGGCAGTTCTTCGTACGCCTTGCCGCCCGCGCTGCGCGACGGGATGATCGTGCACCGCATTGAAGCGGCGCGTCGCCGCCTTTATGATGGCGCGGCAGCATCCGCTGCCTTTCGCAATAACGGTCTGTTAACTGATGGCGGTTGACTAAGTGCCTATTTGGAAGCGCACAATGGTCATATCCGCATATCTTGACGACCAGGAACAGCAGGGAGGAAAGCGCCGGAGCGCGCGACGAAACCTGCGATTCCAGACGCAGGGTATCAGCTCCGCGCGCGGCGCGACCGAGGTCCTCATCCACAATATATCGGTGTCGGGCCTGCTGCTCGAAAGCCAGGTCGCGCTGGCGCCGGGCGAGGAAATCGCCATCGAGCTGCCCCATGCGGGAACGACGGCGGCGCGGGTCGTGTGGGCCAGCGGCCGGCTTTACGGTTGCGAATTCGACGTCATGCTGTCTGCCGGCGCGCTGAGCGCGGTGGAACTACGCAGCACCGTCAGCCGCGATATTGCCTCGCCCGACCGGCAGCCGGCTTCGCCGTCGGCGGAAGATTTCGGCCACCGCCTGAAACAATTGCGCAAGGCGAGGGGGCTGACGCAGGGCCAGATGGCGGCGCAGCTCGGCGTCAGCATGCCCGCGATCTGCGCGTGGGAAACCGGCAAGGCGCGCCCGCGCGACGCCCGGATGAAGGGGCTGGCGAATGCGCTGGGCATTCCGATGTCCGAACTTTTCGGTCCCGATGTTCCCGAGATGCTGGAAGATCTGCTCGCCCGAAGCCGCGAACAAATCGCGCGGGTCGTCGGAACGACGCCGGACAAGATACGAATAATGATAGAAATATAGGGAGTAATTCCCCGTGTTTCGGCTTGCCCGGCAAGGTTAAGATATTTAACCATGGCGATTAAACACAACTTTAGACGGTCGGTCTAGAGCGTCTCCTGAAACAGGAGGCTAGCTATGCCAAAGGCAGGATTTAATCGGGGCGCCGCGGTGCTCGTTGCGATCGCAGCAGGGGCAACCCCCGCTGCGGCGTCCGACGGAGCTTCCATCTCGTTTTTCGCGCGCGTGCCGACGGTATGTCAGGTCAGCGTCGCCTCGAACACCGCGCTGCCGTTCCAGGCGGGCGCCAACAATCTTGGCGTCATGACCGAGCTTTGCAACAGCATGGCGGGCTATACGGTGACGCTGAACCACCCGGCCGGGCTGACCGATGCCTGGGTCGAGATCGGCAGTGCGCGGGTCCCGATTTCCGCCACGGCGACGCACACGGTCATCGTCGACGCCGCATCGGCGGAGTTTCGCGAACGGCCGCTCCGGCTGGTCCTGTCCGAAAACGATATGCCCGACGACAGCATCGCGCTGAGCATCGACGCCCAGCCCAAAGGCCCCGTTTTCTAAAGGCCGGCGACGCGGGGCGGTCAGCCTCGCGTGGCGGAGCATCCTTCGCCGCCCGCCAAACCGAGGCGCGGCGAAAAGGTCAGCGTGACGATATCGCGATAGGCGCCCGCGGGGGCTTTGCGCAAATCGTCGCCGTTGAGTTCGACCTGAAGGTTATGCGCGCGCCCACCCGGCGCCGGGGTGCGGTCGCAAACGAGGCGCGACCGGTCAGACACCGGAAAGCCGGACAATTTCAGGCTGTAGGGAACTTCCGCGTCGTCGCGGTCCGATCGCTTCAGCGCGCCGCGTTCGGTATCGACGCGAATGTCATAGGGAATCGTCGATTGCGCCGTCACGGTCAGGCCGCGAATCTGGTTTCCGCCGAGGGCATCGATCTCGCCGAAATCGATCCGTCCGCGCCGGGTCCCGGGTGAGCCGACAAAGGTCGAAATCCGCTCCGGCACCCGCAAATTGACGGCGACCTGCGATCCGGTCTGGATGCTGCGGTCGACCTCGTCGCGGCCGGTATAGCATATGAAGCGCAGTTCGAGCGGCTGGTAATAGTCGCCGGCGCCGATAGCCTGCCCCGCAGGAACCCGGATGCGGAAGCTTTCGTTGACGCTGTCGCCCGAACGCGAGGGGCCGAACTGGATCAGCGCCCCGTTCGTCGCATTGGGCTGTTCGGCGCCCGAAACGAAGACGATCCGCCCGCTGTCGCGCGTCCAGCGAATGTCGTATCGCACCGCATTGTCGAGGCCGAGCGCCGCGCCGCGCTCGATGCTGCCCGGATCGGCGATGACGACGCGCACCGCGGTGACATCGGGATCGAGGCGGCGGGTGCGCAGCGTGAAGGTCCGCTCGACGCCAGCGGGGCTGAACGGGTCATACTGAAGGCTGAGTTCGCTCGACGACGCGCGAAAATCGGCGCAACCGGCAAATGCGGCCTGCGGCACCGTACAGGCGGCCGCCGCGATCAGGATCATTGCTGGCGTTTTCATTTCCGTTCCTCAGGTTCCAGGACGCCGCCGCGTTCCATTCCGGTGCTGGCTGCGGGAATTTCGATACGATAGATCGCGGTGCCGTTCGACGTGGGCATTTCGATACGCCAGCGGCCGGGGCGAAGTCCCTGGATCGCGAAACGGCCCGACCGGTTGGTGAACATGCGGATCGGTGCGCGATCGGGCAGCGCGTCCTCATAGGCATAGCCCGCGACCAGGCTGACGGGTTCACCGCGGCCGTCGAGCAACTGGCCCATATAGCTGATGAAATAATCCGACCCGACTTCGATCACATAGCCCGACCGATAGGGCGGCTGGAATTGCAGCACGCCCGATCCCACGTCGTAACCGGCCGGGGCTTCGGGGACATCATAGCTGAGCAGTCGCGGGGTATGCGCGCTCAATTCGGGCATCACGGCGCCGCCGAACGCGCCCGAACGCGCGACATATTCGTCCTTGCGCCGGTCGATATACACCGGCGTCTTGCCCAGCGTGTCATGGGTCTTGAGGATTGCGAAACTGTCGTAGATCGGGCGCGACAGCGCGACGGTGCCGTCGGCGTAAGCGAGCGAGAAGGCGCTGCGAAGCGACGTGCGCTGATCGGTGATCCGCCCGCTGTTCGAGAAGGATGTGAGGTGCGCGGCGCCGAATTCGGCGCGGTTGGCGATCATGCTGAAGTTCGCGTTGGCACCCACCGAATCTTCCACCCGGTCGATGCTGACCGATCCGTTATAGGATCCGACGCCGGTGCCGCTCGACCGCTGATAGCTCAGTCGGGCGCGCTCGCGGCGCGTATCGACATCCGCCGTCGCGCTCGACTTGCGATCGAAACGATAGGTGAGCGAAAAGCGGACACCGAAACCCGACCGCTGCTGGCGGTCCTCGTACGACGCTTCGGTCGTGAGCAGCAGCCGCTGGTTGGGACGCCAGCCATGCGTCGCGCGAAACGACGATTGATTGGGGTTGTTACCGCGGCCCACCGAATAAAAGGCATCGGCGGTGACATAATGTTCGGGGCCGAACGACTGCGAAAAGGTCGCGCCGAATTCATAAGCGAACGGGTTGTTCGCGATGATCGCGCCCGGGGTCGCGAACTTCTTGCTGATCGTCTGGAAGGTCGCGGTGAGCGACCGCGCATTGTTGTTCGACCCCAGCTGCGTGAATTCATAGCCGGCGTTGAAGGCATAGCCGCTGCCGGTCGCTTCGTTTTTGGAACCGGCGAGGTTGAACCCCAGCGTTCCGAGCGGCGCAGCCCACACGATCTCGGCGCCCGCGACGCCGCCTTTGTTGGTCAGCTGGAAATTGCCGCCCGCGGTGAGTTCGTCGGTCAGGCCGCGGCGGTAAAAGCCAGAAAAGACCGGCCTGTCGCTGTAGCGGCGCCCGTTCAGGCTGAATGGCGCTTCGACGCCCGCATAGACGCCGAACTCGGTCAAGCCGGCGGCGAGCAGGGTGCGGTCGAAGTTTAACGAGAAGGACACGACCTCTTCGCGCCCCGTGTCGTCGCGAATGATCAGCCGGACGTCGTTCGACCCTTGCGCGAAGGGGAAATCGCCGATGTCGTATGTACCGGGGTTCAGGCGCGTCTGTTGCACCGTTTGCCCGTTGACGATCGTTTCGATCGTCGACGGGCGGGTCAGAGTGAACGAACGCTGCCCGCGCGGCTGGATATTTCGCTGCGGTTCGAGGTCGGCATAGACGCGCACGATCGACGCGCCCGCCATTGGCGAAGCGCCCGAAAATCCGCGCGAGACCGGTTGCAGGTCGCCCGCGGTGTAACGTGCCGTGCGGCGGAGGTCGTCATAGACGAGGCGGGTGCCTTCGCGCCGGAACCGTCGTTGGATATTCGCCTCATTTTCGAGGACGAAGCCGCCGAGGCGCGCCGCACTGTCGAGGATGATATTGGGTGTCGAAAACCCGGTGTCGCTGCCCTTGTGGACATAGTCGGAATTGATTGCTGCCGTCACATAGGCTGAAAAATTCGCCGCGGGCACGATCGGACCCGACAGGGGATCGATCCCGCCCGACACGCTGATCATCTGTCGGGGGCGCATATCTGGTTCGACATCGAGCCGTAGCCCGAAATTTGACGGATCATAGGTGAGGCGAAGGCCGAAATCGGCGAGCTCAGCCGTCGAAATGCTGTAGCGGTCGCCGATGGCCGCCGCCAGTTTCTGGAGGGTGTCTGCGGTCAGCACGCGCTGCAGCATCGGCAACAGCATCTTCGTGTCGACGAGGATCCGGTCGTCGGTGGTCAGCGTGTAGGAGATGTCGCCAAGGACAAACCCATTGTCCATCAGCGGCCCGCCCATCGGGATGTCGCGCCCCGTCGGGTTCAGCCGCTGTGCCGGTTGCTGGGCTGCGGCGGCAACGGCCAGCGGGACGCCGCCGGCGGGGCTGGCGGGCGTCGCCGGCGCCATCTCCCCGGTCGCCATCCCCGACGCGGGATGGGACAATATGAGCCCTCCCAAGGCAATCAGGCTGGAACGGGAACGGCGCACGGTCTTCAGTTGCTTCCGGCCAGCGCCAGTTCGATCGACAGGCTTCCCTCTGCCTTCGGCAGTTCGACATTGACGGCGAGGTTCCGGCTCTGGCCCGACGGGACGAGCCCCATGCCCATGCGCTGGCCGATCTCGTCGGGTTCGAAGGTCTGGCGGAAGATTTCCGCACCGCTGGCGTCGCGCTGGACGATCGTCATGCGGCGCTGGCTGACATAGCCATAGGTGGTGCCGTCGTTCCTGACGGTCAGGACGGGGCGCGGCTTGCCGTTCGCATCGACGTCGATACGGGCTTCGGTCACTTCCAGCGTCGAGGTGGCCCCTGCGGCGCCGACGCTGACGAGGATCTTGAACCGGTGCAGCACCTGAACGGCATTCTGGCCCTCGGCCAGCGCGACGGGAAGCTGCGCCGCCGTCACATAGAAATGTTTGCTTTCCTTGAGGTCGGGTTCGCCGACCCACTGGACGCGGAACGCCTGCGTGCTGCCGCTCGCAACCGTGGCCTGGGCCGGAAAGATCAGCAGGTCTTCGGCCTCTTCCTCCTCGAACTCCTGCAACTCGCCATTCACGATCCGAATGGGGTGCGCGGTCAGTTCGATCGGAACCGCGTCGGGAAAGGTATTCTGCAGGCTGATGACCGCCGACGCCCGGCGGCCTGCCGAATGCAGGTCGACGATAACGGGCTGCACGTTGATCGCTACGACCGGCGCGATCAGCGCCAGGAGCAGGACGACGGCCACGGCAGGGGCCATCCATGAGCGCGAGAGACGCGGAAGGGTGATGGTCATGATCTTGGGTTCAGGCAAGAATCCGGAGGCGGAGCGAACCCCGCCTCCGGAAAATTGTTACGACGCGGGCGTCAGTTCGATGGTGACGAAACCGGTGTAGGTGCCGGCGATCAGCCGACGATCGGTCAGCGACGACCAGTCGGTTGCGGTCGGGGTCGAACCGTTCGACGACGCGACGGGGTCGCCCTGTGCCGAGGCCTTCACGAACTTGATGTGCGTGTTGGCGTCGCTGGCGCTCGTGTGGCCGCCGAAGGGCTGGGCGACGTTCGAGGCACCGGCGGTCGACGTCGAGTCGAGCGCCAGGCCGGCGATCGAGGTGTCGAGGTTGTAGCGGACATGCTGGGCATAGCCGCCGGTCGTCGTGCCGGTGCCGGTGTTGCCGACGCGCGACAGGACGCCGCGCTTCACTTCAACCTGGCTCCCCGCCTTGTTGCAGAAGGGGATGATCTTCGCGCTGTTCAGCTTCGCTGCGATTTCGTCGGTAACGGCCGAACGCACCTTGGCGTCAGCGCCGGTGAGTTCATCCAGCGTGAACTGCGTGGTCGTTGCCGAGACGCCGCACTTGCTGGCGACTTCAGCGTTGATCTGAACGGTGGCCGATTCGGCGGCCGATGCAGCGCCGGCAGTCGCGGCGAAAACAACGGCCGTGCTGGCCGCGAGAATGATACGCTTCATAATATTCAACTCCTCTTAAGTTAAGCGACGTCCAGGAATGTGGACGCGGGTAAATCGAGGCCGGCAGATGGCCCCATCGGCTTCACCGGTGCCCGCGAAGGGATTGACCGGCGTGTCAGCGACGCGTCGACCCGCGCGCCGCACTTCGTGGAGTGGGTCCGCATTATCCGCGAGGCCCCACCACCAGAATCAAGGTGTCTTTGTATCGGCCGGCGGCGAGCCGGCGCGGCAGCGTCGACTGGGCAGGCCAGTCGATCGTGATGATTGCGTCGCGGCCGACGCTGATCCCGCGACCCGACTTCAAACCCTTGCCCGCGCGCGAGGCCGCAAAATCGCAATTGCCGTCACGCGACAGTTCGCCCGACCGGCACCGCTCGCTGCGGACGATGCCGCGGTCGGTTTCCAGCGCAATTGCAACGCGATAGGACTTTCCGAAAGCGTAGCCCGAGCCGTCGTCGCTGGCGTCGAGGTTGACCAGCGCACCATTTTCGGACGTTACACCCACGGCATAGGGGGTGTTGCAGTCGAGACCGACCTTGATCGACAGGCTGGCAGCATCCTCAAGATCGCGCGGCGCATCGACGCTCGCCGGACCCTTGGCGGTGAAGCCGCAACGCTCCTTAATCTCTGCGGTGACATCGATCGCGACGGAATCGGGGTGAGCCTGTGCGGGCGCCATTGTGGCCAGCAACCCGGTAGCGATACACGCAGTTCGAATTGCGGGCAGACCGAGTCTACCCCCCCCAAGCATTTGCATCATTTCCCCCAACCACATGTGTGGCGAACCCCCCGGCTCGCTTCACAGACGTGGACGCCGCGACGGGCGTTTTGGCTCTTCAGCGAGTCACCTCCTAAAAAGTTAAGAAAATTTAAGCAAATTGAAAGTTTGATTAATATTCTAGGTGCCCGTTCTGGGACAGCTGGGCAGGCGCATGTTAATCTTGCCCGCGCCTCCGATCGTGCCGCGAGGGCTCGCTGCCCGATCGTGGATCGGCGTTGCCATCTCTTCGCTTGCCCGCGCGTGCGTCCCTCGATATAGTTAGCATACTAAGGAAATTGGTTCGGCTGGGGATGCGGCAAGTGCGGGGAATGTTCCGGAAATACGAGTTGGGCGAAATGCGCGCGCGGCAGGGGGATGCATGACGTTTTTTCCTGAACTGCTGTCAGCGTTGATGGCGCGAGTTGGGGGCGCGGGAGATTTGTCGGGCCTTGTGCGGTTGTCGGGTGGCGCGAAC